>OZ244941.1:0-2478961 GCA_965222275.1 Nitrospirales bacterium | reverse complement strand
GGAACAGGGCAAGAGAGACGAAGCAAGGGACGCGTACCAACGAGCCATCACTCTCAATCCTGAAAATGCCGAGGCCCACTACAATCTCGGCGTGATCCTGTTTGAATGCGAACGCCCTGACGAGGCGCTCGCGCGGTTCCAGCAGGCCGTATCCCTCAAACCCCATTACGCGAAAGCCCATCATCATCTGGGATTGGCCCGGTTGTGGAAACAGGATATGGATGGGGCCTTGCGCGAACTCCGCACTTCGGCCCATCTGATGCAAAACCATGGAAGGCCCGTACCGGTTACCACGCTCTATTCTTCACGGATTAAGCACGATGCAGAGCAAATCCACTACTTGGCCGAACGCGGATTGTGGGGGCAGCCCGATTCCCGATACCGGGAAACCCTCGCTGCGTTACGACAGAGGGCATTACGATCAGGGGAGGCGAACCAGCGAATCCACCTGAGCCAGGAAGAGGCCCGGGCCCTTGCTCCGTCAGTGAATCGAATCCTGCATTATGCCGACAATCCTGCGTTACCCCAGGGAGCGTTGAATCCGGAATTGGACGTGGAAGATATTGAGCGACGCTATAATGCGAGTCGCCCTGAAATCATTTATATCGATGCGTTGTTGCGGCCCGAGGCGCTCAAGGCCCTTCGGCAATTTTGCCGGGAATCGACGATTTGGAAAAAAGATTATGAAGACGGCTACATCGGAGCGTTTCTGGGCGAAGGGTTTTCCTCACCGTTATTGTTGCAAGTGGCCGAAGAATTACGCACCGCCTTTCCAGGCATCTTTCACCAACATCGATTGCTCCAAGCCTGGGCGTTTAAGCAGGATAGTGCCCGTCGTCCCTTGAAAATCCACGCCGATGCGGCAGCCGTCAACGTCAATTTTTGGATAACCCCCGATGAAGCGAATCTTGATCCTGCGAGTGGGGGCTTGATTGTCTGGGACAAGGAGGCTCCACGGGAGTGGGATTTCAAGGTGTACAATTCAACGGCGTTTCAACCGAAGATTCGGGAGTTCCTGAAACAAAGCGGCGCATCGCCCGTGACGGTGCCCTATCGAGCAAACCGGGCACTGGTCTTTAATTCCGACCTCTTTCATGAATCAGACACATGTGTGTTTCGAGACGACTATGAATCCCGGCGAATCAATATCACCTTCCTGTACGGCCGACGACGCTGAGCAGTGATTGGATCGTGCTGCACCGTGCAACCAGCAGAATTTGAGCAGACGGCGTAATCCAGGAAAACTCTCTCACCAAAATTGGCAACCACAAAATCCATGAATTGCACGGAAAAAGTGGTCGGGCATTTGTCTGTTGTTGAGAAATGCCGGGTTTGAATTCAAAGATAGCAAAAATAGAGCATGAGTAACTTCCCCAAATGCCAGCACTACCCCCTGAAGTAATCATTCAAGCAATAGAAGAGGCCTTCATTGACTCCGCAGCGTCGGCTGTTTTGGTGTCGGAGCCGAGAGGAAATCCGAAAAGATTCTACGTTATGTCCGGAGAAGCATCGTTTTCTGTTTGGATATACATCTGGACATTGACTCATGGGGGTGGAGCCGCACGTCCGGTTGACGAATACCGTATACAACTTACGTCGGTAACTCCCCCTTTGCCGGAAAACCCAGACGGCCCTACGCTATTGTTGGGTTACGAGCCAGACACCAAGTGCTTTGCCGGGTTTGATCTTGGAAAACATCGAATGTTTTCAACCCAGTCTCCTTCCATCCAGATAAATATCAATACGCTGAGGGAGGCTGTCAGGGATGGTTTTGCCTTTGCGCGGAAGGGTAACGATGAAATTGCAGTCGGGTTTCGTCCGGATAACATGCTCGCATACTGCTCAAATCATGAAAGTTTGCACGAGAACGGTGCAGACGCCACAGTGTCCAATCTGTTATCCAGAGTCGGAAGGCTTGAATCCGTAACGGACGATGAAATCAACAAGTTAACCGCCGACAGGAGGCGGATTGTAACGAAATTATCGCACCTTGTCCGAGACAGTAATTTTAGAAGAAAGGTCACCGTCGCCTACGACCGAAAGTGTTGTGTAACCGGATTACAACTACGGCTCATTGATGCAGCGCACATTTTGCCCGTTGGTACGGAAGGTAGTACCGATGACGTTCAAAACGGATTGTGTCTTTCTCCCACTTACCACAGGGCGTATGATCGCAAATTGATCTACCTCACTGAAGAGCGACGAATGCTGATCAATCCTCGAGAGAAGGATAAACTCATCGAACTTGGTCTGGGTGGCGGCCTTCAAGAGTTCGAGTCACACCTTGGTAGAGAGATATTCCTTCCACCGGACAGGAGCCAATGGCCCCGAGTTGAGTTCATCCGGTCTGCGAATGAGTTTCGGGAAATCTGACTCACAGATTTCCGATAAATCTGCCCCCACCTGCTTTAGCCTAACGTATTACAAAAAACTATTGACTTGGTTTGTTTTTGTATTACAATTACGGTATGCCTCGACCAAGAGTTAAAAGCCCTCGAAAAAAGCTCGTCAGTTTCCGGCTCACGGACACTGAGTATTTGGAGATGCAATGCTCGGCGGAAATAGCCGGGTATGATTCGCTGAGCAGTTATCTTCGCCACCTGTATGACAACCATAGGCATGTATCTCAGGTGAAAGAGGATTCTCCCCTATACAGTATTGCACAACCCGAGATTTATAGAGAAACGGAGTGTGGCAAAATCTATCATGGCGATTCTCTCGGTCTACTACACAAGACGTTGGTCCCCAATTCTGTGGACCTGATTATGACTTCGCCGCCGTTCGGTCTTGTTAGAAAGAAGATCTACGGTAACGAAGACGCTGACCGATACGTGGAGTGGTTTCGACCGTTTGCCGAAGGTATGCAACGGGTGTTGAAGGACAAAGGAAGTCTCGTGATTGATATCGGTGGGGCGTGGAAACCTGGGACTCCTACTCGCTCGCTTTACCATTTCGAGTTACTTATCGCGCTGTGTCGTGATTACGGGTTTCATCTTTGTCAGGAACATTACTGGTGGAACCCTGCAAAACTACCGACTCCCGCAGAATGGGTAAACGTAAGACGAGTACGAGTGAAGGATGCTGTAAATTGCGTCTGGTGGCTGTCGAAAACACCGTGGCCTAAGGCATCCAATAAACGCATTCTCGCCCCCTATAGCAATTCAATGAAATCGTTATTGAAGAACGGCTACATGCCCAAGTTGCGTCCATCAGGGCATGACATTTCCAATAAATTCGAGAAGGACAACGGTGGTTCCGTTCCACCAAATCTTTTAGCTATCGCAAACACAGAATCAAACGGGGTGTATCAGGGCTATTGCCGTGCGAATAACCTGCCGGTGCATCCTGCAAGATTTCCACCGCGCCTTCCCGAATATTTCATTCGAATGCTTACTGATGAAGAGGATCTAGTAGTTGATCCTTTTGGGGGTTCATGCGTCACTGGCGAGGTTGCCGAATCGCTTAGGCGCAAATGGGTTTGCTGCGAATTAAACGAAGACTACCTGCAAGGTGCCCTGTCTCGATTCGTCGGTGTGAAGCCTCGATTGCCGAAAACGGATGATACTCCCTATCATGTTTATCCACCGTGTTCATTGAACGGTTCTACAAACACTTCACCGTTTCCGGAAGACGGGGGCTTTAAGCGTGCTCCCAAAAAGCCAACGCAGAAAAGTCTGCCGCTCTTTTAGATCATCTTCACGGATTGGTCTTGATTGTGCCCCTGCAGGGAAAGGTCAAGGGATTCGAAGGGTCCTTAACGTACTCTTGGAGTCATGAGAAGAGGGAGAAAGAAGAAAACGGGGAGCCCATTACAGGCTGACGAAGCGATCGCAGCCCGTAATGATTTGGGAGAGGACCACTAATCCGCAGAACGTCACTTCCTGACCATATCCTTCCGTGGAAACCTTGTGCTGCTGGCACCCGTACGCACAGACGCTTAATTTGACGCCTGCCGAAGCCAGACCGAGGATCGCCGGGTTTTCCAGGTTTTTCACGCCCTCATCGATGAGATACAAGTACACGTTCACGTGAGAACGCAGTGCTTCACGGCTCAATCCGGCGACCACGTCCGCATTGGGATGAGAGGGCGGAGTCGACAGAAGCAATCCCAGCTTTTTTCCTGCTAAATCGTTCATGGACACATTACTCAAAGGAAACGCACGACTTCGACTATACTGTCGGGGAAAGAGGCGGTCAAGAGAGTCGCAGGCATAGCGGAAGCGGTTCTTTGAAGGAATGGGCGTTATGAGCGTTGCCTGGATTGATGACGTTGGCGAAACACGAGCAGGTAAACGCCGCCGTTCAGGAGAAGCACAAGAAGACCGAGGAAGACTTGAATCTGTCCGGTCAACCCTGCCGGATAAAGAAGAGGCAGGACGTAGTACTCAATGAAACCGGATTGATACCCCCGTCCTCCCCCCGTTTCCCGGAGCCAATGCTCCAGGGGCGTGAGCGGGCAGATCCAGCCGGCGAATTCAATCAAGGCTCCCCAACTTGCCGCAGGAAGGTGGAGCCATATCACCCACCGCCATTTCAGAATCAGGAGTCCTCCGAACAGGACAAAAAGAACGAAGGTGAAGTGGAGAAGAACGAGGAGATCAGCCAGCCGGTGATAGAAAAGCGTCGACATTCCCAATCCCCTTGTCTCACGGAGATACGTGGAGGGCCAACAGGTTGAAAAGAGGGAAGGGCCGTCGGCCCGCGATTCAGAACGAAAAACCCGAGGGGGCCTGAAAGAAATTATTGCAACTCAATTGCACCTCCCTGCAGATCGACGTCCGCGTCTTTCAGTTCCATCTTATTCCCGACGTGCCAATGTTCGGCCGTCACCTCGGACACCGTACCGCCCGGCAAGTAAAATTTGGCTTGTGGAATCTGGATGCCGTTCTCCCCATTTTTTTTGACGCAAAGCACCACGCCTTTCAGCGTGTTATCAATCACCATCACCGATTCGGGATCGGCCTTGAGATCGAAGCGGTCTTGGTCATTGGACGTCCATTCGTTGCGCTCCAGCTTGGCAACCTGCGACCCGACAGGGTTGTAAAGCTGCATGCTCAAGAGGATGCTTCCGTCTTCAGCCTTGTGTTCCACTTTGATCAGGTCCTGATCCTGCGCCACAAAAATTCCATTCGTATTACGAAGTTGATTTGAGCCGATTGTAATATCCATGGTGTCCTTTGTCCGGGTTCCGTTGTTCGATGTGCTTGGGGATTCACCTTGGCCGAAAGCCCTTTCTCATTCCGATGGCAGAGACGAAGATACCGACTTGAAAAGCGAGGGTCAACCGGCAGTGACGCGGTCACGTCCGGTCCTTTCGTTTGATTTCCTCACGGCCCTGCGATAAACCTATCACTTCAACAAACTTTTTCTTAGGCGAGAGGGAACGATGCAAGTTTCATTGATAGGCATGGGATTAATGGGGACAGCCATGGCTGAGCGGCTGATGACGCTCGGCCATGACGTCGTGGTGTATAACCGAACGGAGGAAAAATGCACGGCCCTTCAACAACGGGGTGCCCTCAGGGCACGGTCTGCCGTGGAGGCGATCGAGGCTTCGAAGTGCACCATCCTCATGTTGGCCGATGCGCCGGCCATACAGGAAGCCTTGTTCTCTTCGGGGAAACCCAACGTTCAAAATCGGACGATTATTCAAATGGGGACGATTGCTCCGTCTGAAAGTATCGCGCTCGGTCGGGAGATTCGAACGGGTATAGGAGACTATTTCGAAGCGCCGGTCCTCGGGAGCCTTGCCGAAGCGAAGGCCGGCCGCCTCCTCGTCATGGTCGGCGGAAAAGCCGAACACGTCGAACGGTGGGACGAGGTGTTGAAATGTTTCTGCGAAGCACCTTTACTCGTGGGGCCGATTGGGCAGGCGGCTGCCTTGAAGCTGGCCTTGAATCAACTCATTGCAGCCCATATCACGGCTTTTTCCTTGAGCCTGGGCTTGATTCAGCGAGCGGGCGTCGAAGTCGAGACGTTCATGAACGTACTTCGTCAAAGCGCCTTGATGGCACCCATGTTCGAGAAAAAATTGCCGCGTTTGTTGGCCCGCGACTACGCCCAGCCCAACTTCTCTACCAGGCATCTTTTAAAGGACGTCGAGTTATGTCTGAACGCGGCGCAAGACGCGAACCTGGCAACACCGGCACTCGCCGGCATTCGCGGGATCCTGGAAGAGACCGTCGGGCAAGGACTGCAAGACGCCGATTATTCATCGGTCTTCGAAGCCGTGGTCCCGGAAAAACGGTAGAGCCCGAAGACGTGCCTCCGGCTGTGGGAAAACGGTGAAACCTGGGCCAGTGACCGGGTCAGGACGGCCGTTCAAGAATGAACATCCGTTCGCCACACTACTCTGGAATGGGATGAAGAACATACCGTACCCCGTCAACCTGCACCACGGGCATGATCAGCCCCTGTTTCACGCCGTCGTGAGAAAAGGCATAGATGATGGATTCCCAGGGAAGCAGTGTGCCGGTAAAGAGGATTCCGATTTCCACCGGTTCTCCTTTTGCGCTACGGTCTTGGAACGTCCGAAGTTCGGTCGCTGAAGGTACGGCGACCATTTCATGGGGCAGCCTCAGGGGTTTGAATCGTACAAGGCCCCAGGTCGTTTGGGTGAACTCGGGTCCCATGACCACCGTGAATCCCCGATGGGCTTCACGGTATTCGCCCAGGAAGCCCGACCACCAAAACGCCACTCGCCGGCTCAATAGTGGATGCCCCTCCCGTGCTGCATCCCGCTGCCGGTTGAAGTCAAAGAGCTTGGTTCCGAGTTCTTCACCGGGCCGGTCGTGCAATTGATCCCAATCCGGCGGCTGCTTTTCCAATTCGTTGAGAAACGATTCCTGGTCCGCGGATGTGAGAAGGGCGCGAATGGATGCGTCTGTGAAAAGGGCGTGAGTTTGAGGGAGTTGCTCCAACGGTTGAATGCCCGATGAAGGGTCGGCGCCGGCGATACAGTCGATGGAGAGCAGAAGAGAAAAGAAAATCGAAGGCAGAACGTAAGACACTATAGGGAAAAGAAACGTTCGGTGTTTCATGACGACGGCAATGGAATCCGGTTCTCGTTGATGAACAGGTGAAAGTTTTTCATGTAGGCCGTGACGGAATCTCCCGCGTGTTGCCGAAGGACGGGAGAGGTTCGTGCCACCAGAGGCTGTCCTTCGACGATGAGATACACCACGGAATCACCGCCAAGGTTTTCAATCACGTCAATGGTTCCGGCGACCGCAACGTGTCTCGACCCCGGAGGATCGAAGGTCACGTCTTCAGGCCGGATCCCCAAGGTCGCGGTCCCGGAGTCTGCGCCTGCCGGGTCGTGAGCCTGAAACGGCACCCTGAGCATCAGATCTCCTGCGCGGAATTCAAGATCCCGTTGATGGAGGTGATAGGAGCCCTCGAACAAATTCATCGGAGGGTTGCCGATGAACCCGGCGACAAAGGGATTGCGGGGCTCATGATAAATCTGATCGGGCCGTCCGATCTGCTGAATCCTGCCGTGATTCATGACCGCAATGGTGTGCCCCAGCGTCATGGCTTCGGCTTGATCATGCGTCACGTAGACCATGGTGGTGCCCAAGCGCTGGTGCAATTTCTTCAATTCCACCCGCATTGAAGTCCGAAGGCGGGCATCCAAATTCGAAAGGGGTTCGTCAAAAAGAAACAATGTGGGCTTCCGGACAATGGCTCGACCCATGGCAACGCGTTGCTGTTGACCGCCCGAGAGCTCCCTGGGCTTCCGGTCGAGCAGGTCGTGAATTTCCAATAACGCGGCGGTTTCAGCGATACGCTCTTCAATGACGGGTTTGGGCTCCCGGCGCATTTTCAACCCGAAGGCCAGGTTTTCTCTGACCGTCAGGTGCGGGTAGAGGGCGTAGTGTTGAAAGACCATGGCGATGTCACGGTCCGGAGGGGGCAGGGTGTCCACGCACTGTCCTCCGATGTGCACCGAGCCATGGGTTTGAGGTTCGAGCCCGGCGATAATGCGAAGCAACGTGGATTTGCCGCAACCCGACGGGCCCAGCAACACGACAAATTCACCATCACCGGCTTCAAGTGACACGTCATGCAAGACCCGGGTCCGGCCGAACGTTTTCTCGATGTGTCGCAGAGCAAGTTCGGCCATGTCTTACCCCTTCACCGCACCGGCCGACAGGCCGTTGATGATCCCGCGTTGAAACAAAAGGACGATGATGATTAACGGCAACGTGGCGATCACGGAGGCGGCTGCTATTTCTCCCCACGGCATGATGAATTCTCCCTGAAACAGGGCAATGCCCACCGGCAGGGTTTGGCGCTCGGGGTCGGTGAGAATTAGCAGGGCAAAGAAAAATTCGTTCCACGCATAGATAAACGTGAGAATGGCCGTGGTAAACAGCCCGGGAGCCGCGAGGGGGAGCAGGATTCTGTACAACGCTTGCCATGCCGTGCAGCCGTCGATCCGTGCGGCTTCTTCCAACTCGAAAGGCAGTTCTTGAAAAAACGTGGTCAGGATCCACACCGCAAGAGGAAGGGTCAGTGAGACGTAGGGCAGGACCAGTCCCCAATGGGTATTCAGCCCACCGAGGCGTTCCAGGATTTGCCAGACCGGTCCCGCAATGACGATGTGCGGGAACATGGCGACACAAAGGAGCCCACCCAGGATCCACGCTTTTCCCGCCATCCGCAGCCGCGCCAGGGCATAGGCGGCCGGAGTCGCGACGACCAGCGCAATGATGGTGGTGGCACCGGCAACGATCACGCTGTTCCGGATGTAGTGTAACAAACGATGCTCGATCAGCGCCGATGCATAAAAGACGACGCTGCCGTCGGGCCACCAGGTTGGAGGAATCGCTTCGACTTGGATTTGTGATTTAAACGAGGTGAGGACAAACCAAAGAAAAGGACACAGGCTGCCCAGGACGGCCAGGAGAACCCCACCAAGCAACGCCGGACGTAACGGTTTTGTCATGCCGGCTCCCGTTGCAGGAGTTTGGACCCGACGGTACGGACGTAGAACAGGGAGAGAATCGCTAGCGCGACAAAAACCGTGACCGAGATCGTGGTCCCATAGCCCACGCGTCCTTCGGTGAAGAGGGTTTTATAGCCGTAGAATTGGATCACTTGCGTCGCGTCACCCGGGCCGCCTTGCGTCATGACAAAGACGAGGTCGAATACCCGAAACGCATCGATGGTCCGAAACAACAGAGCGGTGAGGAGCGCGGGTTTCAGCAGGGGAAAGGTGATATGCCAAAACCGCTGCCATGCCGTCGCTCCATCGATGCGCGCCGCGTCATAGGTCTCATCGGGAATGACTTGTAATCCCGCCAGGATCAGAAGGCCGGCAAACGACGACGTTTTCCAGACGTCGGCCAGGACAATGGCGCCAAAAGCCATCCACGGATCGGCCAGCCACGGGACGTAGGCGTCCACCCGATCGCCGAAGAGAATCGCGTTGACGGCGCCATATTGATCGTTCAACAGAAACCGCCACATCTGTGCAGCCACTACCGTGGGAATCGCCCATGGAATCAGCACGGCCGCCCGGGTCCATCCTCGCCCCTTGAAGCGTTCGTGAATGACCAGCGCAATGCTCGTGCCCAGGAGCAGTTCCAGGGTGGTCGAGAGCAGGACGAAGCCCAGCGTGACGATGAACGCTTGATGGGCGACGGGGTCCCGGAACAGTTCCGCGTAATTGCCGAATCCGATAAAGGACCGTTCCGAACCGGGGAATTCCGAGTAAAGGCTCAGCACAAACGAATCCATTGCCGGATAGAGCGAAAAGACGGCAACGAACGTCAGTGCCGGAAAGACCATCAACCAGCCGGTGGTGCGATCTGAAGTCGTGTTCCTCATGAAAAGAACCGTTGCGTCATCAAGAACTCGCATCCCGAATCAAGGCCAAAAACCGATTGATCTTCCGATCGGCTTCTTGTGCTTCTTCTATAATATCCGTTTCGGGAAAAGCCAACACGCGACTGAAATACCGCTGGAGAATATGCGAAACAATCGGATACACGGGCGTGCGGGGGCGCGGCCGGGCGGTTTGAAAAACCGGAAGCAGATCCTTGTACTGAGGGTTGGCGTGGAGCACCTCCGGGTCGGCATACAGCGCAAGGCGCGAAGGAGCCAATGAGGCATGGATCGCAAAATATTTCTGCAATTCAGGACTTGCCATAAACTCGATGAAGGCCCACGCCTCATCAGGATGTTGCGAATAGGCGCTGATACCGTAGAGCCACCCGCCTAGAGCGGACGTGCTCTTGCCTCCGGAGAAACGTGGAAGGGTGGTCACGCCGACCTTCCTCACGATCTTCGAATGCCGGGGATCATTCGCCAAGCCCCACGCATATGGCCAATTGCGATGAAACACCGCTTTCCCCTGGATGAACACGGCGAGGGATTCTGGCTCCTGATAGGTCAGCGCGGCCGGGGTCGCCAGTCGTTGAATGATCTGCTCCCGGACGAATTGCACCGCGAGCAAGGACTCGGGCGCCGTCAAATTCGAGCGCCTGCCGTCTTCCGTCAGAAACGAGCCGTTGTGACTGCCCACGAACTCCAGCATGTCGCACACCAGCCCTTCATACTGCTTGAACTGGCCGCTGTAGCCCCTGAGGAGTGGGTGTGTGGTGCGTTCTCCTTCCAGGATCGTCTGCGCCTGACGCACCAATGCATTCCACGTCGAGGGTGGTGAAAATCCATATTTCTCCAAAAGATCCTTGCGGTAATACAGCATGCCGCTGTCGATACGAGAGGGTACCCCGTAGATATGGTGCCGATACATGCCTGAGGCGATCGTGGCCGGCAAAAACTTCTCGCGTTCGCTGTGGGGAAAGTAATCATCAAGCGGGAGGGCCCATCCCGCGGCGGCAAACTCCGCAGGCCAGATCACGTCCATAAAGAACAGGTCGAGTGAAACGTCGCGGTTCTTCAACTTCTGCGTCAGTAAATCGTGATAGGCCGTTGAGGAATGCGGCGCAATTTCCCGTTTGATGCGGACGTGGGGGTAGGCTTGCTCAAACCGTTGAATGGCCTCATCCCAAGCTTGGGGATGATCCGCCTTCCACGTGACGAAATGAAGGGTGATCGGTGATGAACCGGGATGCTCTCCTGGGGCAGGTAATTCCTGGCAATGCGTGAGAGGGACGTGACCGGCGCACAGGACTGCTACGGTGAAAAGCCCGGCTGCCCATGGCGAGAGGTGACGAAGCGGTGAGTACGCCGCAATGGAGAAGGAGGCGTGAAGGCCGTTCACGTAGAATCGAAAGAGGTCAAATCGGGACAACGTGAATGGTTTCAAAACGTTTCAGCCCGCGATTTTCATGAAAACAAAGAGTCGATACTTCAATCAGACTGCAATAATTTAGGCATCAAACACAACATTACCCGTCGCTTGCCGTCGATGCCGGCGTGCCGTCCGCCACCATGAAAGCATTGACACCTCTTCCCGAAAAGCGCTATATACATCTCACTCCCCTACATTGACTGCCAATCCGCCTGGCCCTGCGAGAACGATCCTGGCAAGTTGGGTATAAGTCTCGATACGCCCCTGAGTTGTCAGCTTCTCTCAGCGCCTTGGAATTCAACCGTTGGACTGCGAGAAGGCCGTATGAACAGTCATTGCGCAAGTTCTGAAGGAGTCAAAATTTTTCTATGAGCAAAATCAAAGTTGCCATTGTCGGTGTGGGGAATTGTGCAAGTTCCCTCATTCAGGGGATCTACTACTACGGTGATAAAAAGCCCAATGAAGCCATTGGTTTGATGCATTGGGAGATAGGCGGGTATCGACCGTCAGACGTTGAGATCGTGGCTGCTTATGATATCGACAAACGCAAGGTCGGGACGGACGTGAACAAAGCCATCTTTGTCGAACCCAATTGCACGACGGTATTTTATGCTGATGTGCCGGAAACGGCCGTACGGGTCAGAATGGGGAAAATCCTGGATGGCTTTTCCCCTCATATGAATGAGTACCCCGATCAGTACACGTTTGTCGTCGGGAAGGAACCAGAACCGACAAAGGACGACGTCGTTAAGCTATTAAAAGAGTCCGGCGCCGAGGTGCTCCTGAACTATCTGCCGGTCGGCTCGGAACAGGCCACGCGGTTTTATGCCGAATGTGCCTTGGAGTCCGGCGTGGCCTTTATCAATAATATCCCGGTGTTTATTGCCAGCGATTCGCTATGGGCGAAGCGGTTTGAGGAGAAAAATCTTCCCCTCATCGGCGACGACATCAAGGCGCAGCTGGGGGCCACCATTACACACCGTATGCTGACGGATCTCTTCAAAAAGCGAGGGGTCAAACTGGAAAGAACCTACCAGTTGAATACGGGAGGGAACACGGACTTCCTGAACATGCTCAACCACAGCCGTTTGGTCTCGAAAAAGGAATCCAAAACAGAAGCCGTGCAATCCGTTGCGGCCAAACGGATAGACCATGAAAATATCCATATCGGCCCGAGTGATTACGTCGCATGGCAAAAGGATAACAAGGTCTGTTTCCTCCGCATGGAAGGAAAACTGTTCGGCGACGTGCCGATGAACCTCGAGTTGCGGCTGTCCGTGGAGGATTCCCCGAATTCCGCGGGCGTGGCCATTGATTCCATCCGGTGTGTCAAGCTTGCGCTCGAACGCGGGCAAGGTGGCGTGTTAACCGCGCCTTCCGCCTATTTTTGCAAACACCCGCCTGAGCAGTTCAGCGATAGTGAAGCCTATCACATGACCCAGGAATTTATTGACGGAGGGCGGGTGTGCTGAATGGGTTGAGGAACTGATTGCCTGCCCACTTCATGAAGGATGAGAAACGGATTGCGTTCATGCGCGGGAAGCGGAAGCTAAGGAGTGAATCATGGACGGCAATCCCACGATGTACGACCATTTTTCCCACGTCGCTTCTTCCTACAGGCAAATTCGACAAACCGATACGGAGCCCGTCCTTTTCATCAGTGAAAGTTTGAAGGGTCTTCCCCACGTCCAGGCCGCGGACGTTGGCTGTGGCGCCGGACGATATGACTTGTTGCTCTTCCAACACGTCAAGAACCTGCATCTGACGTGTATCGACTTGAACGAGTCGATGTTGCAACAAGTCGCCGATTACCTCACGCATCATCACGTTTCACAATTCGAGACCCTCAGGGCGAACGGCAATGAGATTCCCATCGACGATCGGTCGATGGATTGTGTGCTGACCTTTAACGCCGTTCATCATTTTGATTTGGTCCGGTTTCTGGAAAATGCGGTCAGGGTGAGTAAACCCGACGGAAAAATTTTCATATACACCCGGTTGAGAAGCCAAAACGCGAGAAATATCTGGGGACAATATTTTCCATCATTCACGGAAAAAGAAACCCGGCTCTATGAACTGGATGAGCTTGAAGCAGGGATACGGGCCGTCGAGGGGGTACGCCTGGAACGGGTCAAACCATTTCACTATCAACGAACGGCGACCGTAGCACAACTGGTGGAAAGGGTTCAGGCGAGGCATTATTCCACCTTTTCTCTCTATGCCGAAGAAGAATTGAAGAACGCCCTGGAAATCTTTCAAGCGAGCCTCAAACGCGAACTCCACGAGACCGTTGAATGGGTTGATGAAAATACGTTGTTGGTGCTGGACAGAGGGAACTGATCTTCAGGTATGTGGCCGCAAACGAATCAGGAACGCATCAAATACTCATAATGCTTCCGGTTCTCTCCCGATCCCCGGCCGAAATAATGCCATTTCGGAAAATTGAAGTCGGACGTGATGGATTTAGGTTGGAGAAGAACGGCTCTTAAGAATGATTCCAGGTCAGGCACGTTGTAAATATTCACGTCGAAATCCCATTGATCGAGTTGATTCAAAAGGCCGGTCATGCCCGGCGTTTTCCAGCCCAGCGAGAAGCGGTTCATGCCCCATTCGCCAAACAGCTCGAGGGTCTCCCGGGTTTTTTCAGGAAGGCTGATGATCATGGGGGCAAGAAAGTCGATGGGGCATTGGATGATGGCCTCGGGATAGGCCGCGAACAATGCAGCAAACCCTTCTTTTTGCAGCACGTCCACGTTTCCGTTAAACCATAAGTCCGTACTCTCAACCTTGTGACGGCCGAGCAGGGCAAGAACTTTCTCAAGGAGGATGGCGTTTTCTTTGAGATCGAGTTTGACGGATTTGCCCAGTTGCAGCAGTGTGTCCAGGGCATCGTCCAAAAGGATGAACTCCTCACCTTCAACCGCGGGAGTCTTGGCAAAGGAATCATGGCGGAGGATGACGTGCTCTTTCATCGGATCGAGGCGCACGTCGAGTTCAGCCCATTGGACGTTGGACGTGGCAAATTGCCGTAAGTTCGCCTCGTCGTTCACCCCATGCCAAACAAACTGGACGTGTCGGGGCAGGGTACGTTCAGGAATCAGCTCCGTGATATCATATTTATTGCCTCTCACCGAATGGGAGGGTAACTGTTTACGCTTGGATTCGAAAATGGTATTGGCATGGAGCAGGAGAATCTCTTGCCGGCAATCCTGTTCCGAGACGGCCAGAAGATTTTCCGGTTCGTTATCGATGTATCCGAATATGCGATAGCCTTTTCGTTGAAAATCCCGTATCCCTTCCGCCTTGGAAGCACTGACGTTCTTTTCCCAGCCATGAGGGTTCATGTACAGCAGATCATTCGAAAACGTGACCTTGTATTCCTTGCCTAACGCATTCAGGGAACGAAGGGTATCGGCTCGCAGGTGTTCGGGTCGTCCGGTATTGAGGCCCACCGAGGTATTCGGTTGCATCTGAAACCACCGGATAACCTCCATCACGCCTTCAAAGGGACGGTGGGATTCCAGGACGGCATCGGAGGACCAGCGATAGGTGACGTACCAGTTCAGCACTTCTTCCCTCTGCCTTTGTGAAGGCACGAAGGTCCTGACTAACGGGTCTATCTGGTTTTCGTGCACCTTGATGTCCGAAACCGTCAACGTGTTGAAGAAACCGGTGGAATGCTGCCGGTCGAAAGACCTGAGAACGTACAGGATCATATACCGCATATCCAGAATGGTCCCATCGATATCGAAGACGACCATGAATTGATCGGCAGGATGGAGATTCCTTGTTTTTTCATACTGCAAGGAAAGTTTTTTCATCCAATTTTTTTCTTTGACCATCATGGCAATCGTGACGCCTATCCTGGAAGCCGCCGGAAAAAGTCCCGGAAAAAATTCATCGTATACTGCGACAAATACCTAAGGTCCTTATTCTAATAATAGATCGGCATTATTACGTTGGTGTGAAACGAGTGTTAAGACGGTGTAAAGATGAAGGCCGGCATCGACGTGCCACGAGATGACAACGGGGGAAAGCCGGCGTGATGATTGCCCTCACCCGCCGGCCTGCGTCCTCGCTTGTGAATTGTGAAGTCGGGTACGTTCCTCGCAAAGGGATCGACCTTCATCTGGCGTTCCGGCAACATGAATCGTATTGCCGGGCCCTGCGGAAAATGGGCGTGGCGGTTGAAGTTCTTCCACCTGAAGAAGCGTTTCCCGATAGTGTTTTTATCGAGGACAACGCCATTATCCTGGATGAACTGGCGGTGGTGACTTCGATGGGGGCGCCGTCGAGGCAGGGCGAACCCGCGTTGCTGCTTCCCGTTCTTTCCCGGCACCGTCGCCTCGTGACGATATCGCCGCCTGCAACGATTGAAGGGGGTGACGTGTTGCGTATGGGGAAGAGGTTGTACGTCGGAGTATCGACACGAACAAATCGAGCGGGTGTGGAAGCCCTCCGGGCGATTGCGGAACCCTTGGGATACGGAGTGACGCCCATCGGAACACAGGCATGCCTCCATCTGAAGACGGCGTGCACGTCCCTCGACGATGAGACGTTATTGGTGAACCCGGCCTGGCTTGATTCGGATGCTCTGAGGGAGTTCCGGTTGTTACACGTTCCGCCGGAAGAACCGTTTGGAGCGAACGTCTTACGCTTGCCCGGAGGGGTACTGATTCAGGCGTCCTCCCCATTGACGCGCGACTTGCTCGAGGCGCGGGGGTATGCCACCACATGTGTTGAACTGGGCGAGTTTTCCAAGGCCGACGCGGGCCCGACGTGTTTGAGCCTTCTCATTTCCTCCCAATCACTCCCTCCTTGAGGGGGAGTCGGGGAGCCAAGGGCGCAGCCCGCAGGCGAACCGGTGGGGGGTGAGCGTAACCCGACATTCCCGCTTGCATTGGGCCTGCCTCCCTACCTACAATCCGGGCACGGCCCATGACTCGTCCAGCCAAAACTTCTAAAAAGTCCAAATCGGTTTCGTCTTCCCAAGTCAAACTTGATCGCGGCATAAAGCGCCGTTTCCAAATTCGTTTGCTCAAATGGTATGACGAATGTGGACGCGATCTGCCCTGGCGGCGGACCACGGACCCGTACAGAATTCTTGTCTCGGAAGTGATGCTTCAGCAAACACAGGTCGATCGGGTTATTCCCAAGTACCACGAGTTCCTGGAAAAATATCCGACGCTCAAGGATTTGGCCGAGGCCGAACCTGACGACGTCCGCGAGACATGGTACCCGCTCGGGTATAACGTTCGTCCCTACCGCCTCCATAGCATTGCCTGTGAGGCCGTGGCCCACTACGGCGGGAAGATTCCGCGAGAGTCCGAACAACTGCAGTCGATGAAAGGGATTGGCCGGTATACCGCCGGAGCGGTTCGGGCCTTTGCTTTTCATGAAGATGCGCCGATCCTCGATACGAACGTGATGCGGGTGCTGCATCGAATCTTTATGGGAAAGGGCGATCCGAAAACGCAAAAATCGAAACTCTGGGCCCTGTCGGAAGCCCTGATCCCCAAAGGCAAGGGATATGACTTTAATCAGGCCCTCATGGATTTCGGCGCGGTGGTGTGTACCGCGCGAAATCCTTACTGCCTGTATTGCCCGATGCGAGAATTTTGTAAGGCGTATCCCGTGGAGACGAAATAGGTTTGTCGGGTATGGCTGACAAGGAGGTTCTTCAAGTGGCCGCTGCCGTGATTGAACACCGGGGACGGTATTTGATCACGTGCCGGGAAGCCGGCGTTCATTTGGCGGGCTATTGGGAGTTTCCCGGAGGGAAGCGCGAAGCAGGCGAAACGTTCGAGGCATGCGCACGCCGTGAGGTTTTCGAAGAAGTGGGAATTGAAATAACGGCACCGAGACCGTTGACGATTACGCACTATGAATATCCCGACAAGAGCGTGGAATTGCACTTTTTCACGTGTTCCCTGTCCCAGGGTGACCCGCGACCACTGGGTTGTGTGGACTTCCGATGGGTGAAGCCCGAGGAGTTGGCCGAGTATTCATTTCCTCCCGCCGATGGCCCGGTCGTGGCTCACCTGATGAAACTGGCCGGGAGCCGGAGCGCATGAGGGAGGCGCATCATCCGGTGTACAGCCCATGAAGGTCGTACTGGACATTGAAACCATTCAGGCGCCACGGGAAGAATGGGCGCGTTTGGTTGGGATCGATTCGGTTGCCCTTGAATCCTGCGAAGGGGGTGACGCGGATGATTTATTTACGCAGGCCGAGGCTCGAGAGCGAAGGAAGAAAGAAGATGAAAAGTATGAGCAGTCGTCGTTTGACGGAACCTTCAGCCGGATCGTGTGCATTGGGCTCCTGGTGTTCTCCGACGCCATGGAATACCATGGTGCGGTAAGTTGGTATGGCACGCATGAGCAGGAACTCCTTCGCCGGTTCTGGGCTCGTCTTGGTGAACTCCGGCCCTTTCTTTTCATTACCCATAATGGATTGGGCTTTGATCTCCCTTTTCTGAAAAAGCGTTCGATCATTCACCACGTCAAACCGTCGATGGAGATCAGTTTGGCCAGATTCCGCACGGAGCCCGTCTACGATACGATGGCGATCTGGAGTAACTGGGACACGCGGGGATGGGTCAAACTGGACGTGTTGGCCCGTGCGTTACAGGTCGAAACCAAATCCGGAAGCGGCAAGCAAGTGGCTGAAATGTGGGCCCAAGGACGCAGACGGGAAATAGCCGAATATTGCCTGCGCGACACGTACGTCACCTATGCCTGTTACCAACGGATGACGTTTCGGGCCCCGCTGGGCAGTGACGTGATCCTCAAGAATCCTGAATTGATCGAGGTGAGTTAACCCGGGTTAAGGAGATTTCCGTCGCTTTTTCAAGCGTTCTATTTCTTGTTTCTGCCTGGACAATTCGCGCCGCAAGGATCGAATTTCTTCCAGGAGAGCGTCGGACGGAGGGGATTCCAACCGGATAATGGGGCGATCCAGAGGAATGACTGGCGGTGCAACGTGGCGTGGGGTGGCGTCGGGAGTCGAGGGTGTTTTGGGGCCGTTCTTTGAAACCGTTCCGTCAAGCGTGGCGAGCAAGGCCGTATCAATGGTGAGGTTCGTGTCTGTTCCCTGCTCCCAAGACGTTTTGACGGCGCTCTTGGGCAGAAACGTCACAGTGGGCTTTGTGACTCCCAAGGCATTGGGAGGCCTGGGTTTGGTTTTGGATCGAGGGCCTTGGCCCGATAAACCCGATAACGTAAGAGCCATGTGCAGGTCATTATGCTTGAAGGACAGAAGGCCGGTCAGGTGTTGAAAATTCGATGCCGACTGTAAGGGGATATGTATGATGACCTGTTCTTCAGCCGTCACTTGCAGAAAGGCGCGCCGTAAGTGAGGAGCCCAAAAGGCGACTTGATCCGGGGAAACCAGGGGGATCGGTTTTGCCCCACTGTCCAGGAGTCGTTGAAGCCACCTGGCGGGGGACCGTCGATAGTGGATGCCGGTTAAAACCCTTTCAAAGGTTTCGACCGAGACGTCGGCCGGATGGGAAGGGCTGTACGACGCCTCCGACACGGTTCTCAGCACGACGGAGCCTTTCGGGCCCTCATAAATGGAAGTCTCGATTAGAGGGGGACCCAAACATCCCCCCAACCATCCGCTGAGGAACAACGTCCCCAGAAAGGCAATCGGCAAAATCCGTGGGCGAGTATTCATGGCATCACCAGAGTCAGGATTCGTACCATATCAAAAATTCGAGAGGGTTGAAACGCTTTTTCTCGGGAAACCCGTGTCCGTAATGCCTGCATCGGGTGTGTTGAGCGCCCGGGCTTGAAGGAGAAACCGTGGAACTGAGTGCAAAAACGCTATGGCCCCTGTTCCCCTTGCTCTTGTTAGTGGTGGTCGTGTGTTTGACCGCGGCCTTGGTGGTGGTCGTTCGTCGGAAAATGGATCGGACCACTATCCGGATTCAAGCCGGAGCCCTCACGTGTTATGGCTTGGCGGCCGTCACGGCGATTGCAAGTGAAGGCGGCGGAATCTCGTCTCACGTGCATCGGCCTTTTTCGATCTTGACGCAAGTCCTGATTGTGTGGGCGATCGCTCGATGTTGGGGGAAGCAACGGCGTTCCCTTGTTGCCTTGAACGTCACGGCGTGGGTGGCGATTCTGGGAGATACCGCTTTACATTATCTCCTCGTGCGGTGACACACACGTGAAAGCATTGCGCCGGAATCACACGTGGTCAAGAGCGCAGGAGGGCTTTACGGCTGCCTGAGTCCGCAGGCCCGGGCAATTCCGTCACGGTATTGGAGCCACACGTTCAATCCCGTTTCCAATTTTTCCAGGATTAAGGCTTTGGTGTCGGACTCTACGGCTTCTTTGGCGATAAGGTCATAGACAATGGATCGGTTGCAGGGTTCGATCATCTCGCGCGCGCGAACGAGGTCGAGATGTTCCGGAGGGAGCCCGTGGTAGACCACGAGGGGATGTTTTTTCACAATATCTTCAACGTCCGCTTGGGACTTTGGTTCTTTCTGCGCCATGACCTCTTTCCGGTCGTTGACCGAACCTTGTACGAAAATGGTGAGGACCGCCGCGCCTACGATCCAGTCTTCCCGATCGCAGATTTCATCAAGCCATTCCCGATAGGCATAACTTCTTGATAACAACTCGACGTCGCGAAATTCAGCCCGCTTGTACCCCAGGCCCATCATCATTTGAAGGAAGAGTTCCTGGTGTGGTTTGCCAATCGAAAGCCCGCCGGTCTCTTCTTCATAAATCGTCGTCGCCAAGTGACGACGTACTTGCCACGGGGGATTTTTCCCGACGACCCTCGCAAGCAGGACGGCAAAATCTCGCAGATACACCACATATTCCTGACGGAAGTGAACGTTGAGTTGCGCCTTGGTGACGGTGCTTCCGTTGAAGTGGGCTGTCGACCAATGCTGTTTGCGGTCAAGAACGTCGAAAATTCGGTCGCGGAATTGTTCAGCCGAAAGCTTCCACATCATGGAGCGGGATAGGGGGGAAAGGATTGATCTATGATGGAACGCAGGTTATGGGATAGGAGGTCTTTGAACATTATCGGAACACGAGTGACGAGGCGTACGGCGTCCTTATTTGCGTTTCTCGTTTTTGTCACCCTACAATGTCATCTTGAACAGCATATCATAACTGAGGAAAAAACAACATGGCTTTTGATCCAGTCACGCTAGCGAACCCGGACGAAATCCTGACCTTTTTGTCGCACGTTGCCTTACGTGGAAAAGGGATGACAACCGAAAGCCTGATGGATTACGCATTGGATGAAGGATTTACGGAGCCGACCTATCTGAGTGCCAAGGGAGAGGATTCGCAAGCGTTTTTCCAAGGACAGCCGAATGCCTGGGCTATCTATCAAATTCGTGAGTGGAAGCGGGTACTCGTGGTCAGTGGAGGGGATGAACGGGAGCGGCGGGTTCAGATTACGGAAACCCCTTAAGGAGAAGCGGACAAAAAGACGGGCGAAGGGGCAACGCAACGTGAAGGGTTATTTCCACCCCCCCACCAGGACGCCCTCTTCAAAATACAGATAGCGGTGCTGGACCGATCCCGCGTCAATCCAGTCTTCATAGACCCATTCTTCCCGGCGAACTCCACGGTCGGTATAGGTGATGTTCATTTGGTATGGTGAGCCCCAGGCTTGCATGGCTTGCTCCCGCGTCATGCCCACGATGACGTCCTTGTCCTGGATGTGGCGTTCAAAAGTCGGGTCCAGGAGTCCCGGCAGAAATCCCCAGGCAAGCATGGAGACGGCAAAGACGCCCAGTAAGATAGAGAGAGTCATCCGGACGGGGCGCCGGCACGGGAAGGGAAGCGATTGGCCGTGTGAGCCGTCCTCATGAGGAGCATCCGGGACGACTGAAGTGGGAAGCGATTCCTGAGGTTGCATGAGTCCAGTCTAGCAACCGTCGAAGAAAACCGTCAATATAGGGGCGACGATGTTTATCGAGGTGGAAGAGAACCCCAACTGTGAGACCTCCGTCTTTCTCCGGTTTAAGGAATTGGGCCCCGCGCAGCGTCTTCGACAAGTCAAGAGTTACGAACGTTCTTCGCGGGGTGAATGGTGTGACGTCGTAGGGTGGACCGATAATGAAGACCGTCCGGAATGCCCGGCACTGGCGCAACCCGTTGAGGAATCCGGACGCGGGGCGGCGTACGTGGTGTTCGGAGGAACGTGGGGGGTACGCTTGAAAAAAGAGGGAGTCCACGAGGCCTGGAGCCTGGACAGTCCCAACCAGTGGGGTGAAGCCTACATGCTGTTAACGGACGCGCACGATCTTCGATTGGAAGAAGGAGACTGAGGGAGACGAGGGAACGGCTATTCGGCGTAGACTGGAACCGGAATGGTTTTTTGGGGTTTGGGCGGTGCAGGGGGGCGTTGGGCAAATTCCGGGGAGTAGGGGTTCAGGATGGGTTCATGGGTATGCCGGCCGATTTGATGAATCCGCGACAGGCTTTGAACGGCAAATTCCAACCGATCGATGGAGGAGTCGACGGTCAAATAGTCAGGAAGACCGTTAAGGGAAAATAATTGATACGCCAGCGACCAATCCCCGTCCTCCTTATCCCATTGCTCGACCACGAGTTCCGCCTCCTTCGACGGAGGGCCTTTGAACAACAGGACCCACAGATTCGACCGAAACGCCGGGTTCTTCGGCCTGACCGAAGGGCTGAATTCGTTGACTAACGAAGGAACGGCCTTCAAGGGGATACTGGGCGTGAATTCAACTTCAACCCGTTTGACGTGCAACGTGGGAAAGTCCCGTGCCTCGCGGAAATCCGGCTTATAGACAAACGAATAGCGAACCTGAACCCCGTTGCGCGAGTAGGTGTACACGTCCTCGCCATTCTGAGGAGACACGAGCTTACTGAAATATTTCTTCCAGTCCTTGGGCGAATAATAGCTGAACACGCGAAGGGCGGACTTTCTCGAACGGATGGCGTGGGGAATGCCAAGCTTCGCATGGACTTCCTGTTGCGTGAGCCCGAGAAACCCGTCCTCGAAAAAGGGTTTGGCGTGCAGGGAGGCCGTCGGAAGAACAACCATCAGGCCGACGGTTAAGACAAAAACCAAGGGAAATCGCTGGAAACAAAGATTTTGCATGAATCGATTTCGATCAGACTCAATAATTTTCATCCTAACCTTGGACTGAAATTGAGTCAAGCAAGTGGAAGGAAATGCCTCACGCGGCGTATGCGGCCGGGCAATCGAGAGATTTTGACCGGGAGAGATGGGACCAGTATAGTCACTGTTTTTCCGGAACATCGCCATGGCAGATGTAGGTCGGGTTAGCGTCGCCGTTCTCCCTCTCCCGCTGGGAGAGGGTTGGGGTGAGGGGGCGTAGCCGTAGTAACCCGACAATAGCCTGAGAATGGGAATCGCGTAATGAGTCCGACAACCCGAATTGAAGAATTGAAAGACCGGCTGCACCGGCGGATCCTCGTGTTGGATGGTGCCATGGGCACGATGATCCAGAAACGGAACCTGTCGGAAGCTGACTTTCGGGGGACGCGGTTTGCCACGCATCCCTGTGACGTCAAGGGCAACAACGACCTGTTGGTGCTGACCCAACCGGATCTCATTGGCTCACTCCATCAGGAATATCTGGAAGCCGGGGCGGACATGATCGAAACGAATACGTTTAACTCCAATGCGATCTCAATGGCCGACTATCAAATGGAACACTTGGCGTATGAGTTGAACCTGGCCGGGGCCACGGTGGCGCGGAAGGCGGCCGACGCGGTCATGAACAAAGATCCCTCGCGGCCGAGATTCGTGGCCGGGGTGCTGGGGCCCACCAACCGGACGGCATCCATGTCGCCGGACGTGAATGACCCGGCTTTTCGCGCGGTGACGTTTGAACAATTGCGGAAAGCGTACGACGAACAAGTGCGGGGCTTGGTGGATGGGGGAAGCGACCTGCTTCTCGTGGAAACGATCTTCGATACGCTCAATGCGAAGGCCGCCTTTTTTGCCATCGATCAATATCGCCAGGAACAGGGGGTATCTATTCCGGTCATGGCCTCCGTGACCATTACCGATCAAAGCGGGCGAACGCTTTCCGGGCAGACGATTGAAGCCTTCTGGCACTCCATTGTCGATGCGGAGCCCTTCAGCGTCGGGATTAACTGTGCCCTGGGGGCCAAGCAAATGCGTCCCTATATCGAGGAACTGTCGAAACGTGCCCCGGTCTACATCAGTTGCCATCCCAATGCGGGGCTGCCGAACGCCTTCGGCGGGTTTGACGAAACACCGGAACGAATGGCGGAGGACTTACGGGAGTTTGCCGGGAACGGGTGGTTGAATATCGTGGGTGGATGCTGTGGAAGCACGCCGGAGCACATTGCCGTGATTGCCCGGGCGGTGAGTGATCTGCCTCCCCATACGGTGGTTGAACCCGATCATGCCACGCGGTTGAGCGGGTTGGAACCCCTGACGATTCGGCCCGAACTGAACTTCGTGAACATCGGGGAACGGACGAACGTCACGGGCTCACCGAAATTTTCCCGGCTGATTCGCGAGGGTCAGTTCGAGGAAGCCCTGGCGGTGGCCCGGCAGCAGGTAGAAGGGGGTGCGCAACTCATTGACGTCAACATGGACGAAGCCATGCTGGATTCTGAAAACGCCATGGTGCAGTTCCTGAACCTCATTGCCTCGGAACCCGATATTTGCCGTGTCCCTCTCATGGTCGATAGCTCGAAGTGGTCGGTGATCGAGGCCGGCCTGCAATGCGTTCAGGGCAAGGGCGTGGTCAATTCCATCAGCTTGAAGGAAGGCGAGGAGAAATTCAAAGAACAAGCCCGCCTGGTCAAGCGGTACGGCGCGGCCGTGGTGGTGATGGCGTTTGATGAAGTGGGACAGGCCGATACCATCGACCGGAAAGTCGAGATTTGCACCAGGGCGTATAAGATCCTGACGGAAGAAATCGCGTTTTCGCCACAGGACATTATCTTCGATCCGAATATCCTGACGGTCGCCACGGGGATTGAAGAGCACAACAACTATGCGGTCAATTTCATCGATGCCGTTCGGCGGATCAAGGCCACGTTACCGCATTGTAAAACCAGCGGCGGTGTCAGCAATATTTCCTTCTCGTTCCGTGGGAACAACGTCGTGCGTGAGGCCATGCACTCGGCTTTTCTGTATCACGCGATCAAAGCCGGGCTGGACATGGCCATCGTCAACGCCGGCCAGTTGGGAGTCTATGAGGAGATCCCCAAGGATTTGCTGGAACTGGTCGAGGACGTCCTGCTGAATCGAAGGCCCGACGCGACCGAGCGGTTGGTCGACTTCGCCGAAACCGTGGAACAGGAAGGCAAGGCGGTCGTCAAAGCCGATGCCTGGCGGGAAGGCCCCGTCGAAGCACGGCTCTCGCATGCGTTGGTCAAAGGGATCGTGGACTACATCGACGAAGACGTGGAAGAGGCCCGGCAGCAATACGACAAACCGCTCAAGATCATCGAAGGTCCGTTGATGGACGGCATGAACGTCGTGGGGGAACTCTTCGGTTCCGGAAAAATGTTTTTGCCGCAAGTCGTCAAAAGCGCGCGGGTGATGAAAAAAGCCGTGGCGCATTTGCTGCCCTTCATGGATCAGGAAAAAGAAGCGTCGGGAAGTAGGGCGCAAGGGAAGGTGCTGATGGCCACGGTCAAAGGCGACGTGCACGACATCGGCAAAAATATCGTCGGCGTGGTGTTGGGGTGTAACAACTACGCCGTGATCGATCTCGGGGTGATGGTGCCCTGCGAAAAGATTTTGGCAAGAGCCAAAGAGGAACAGGTCGACATGATCGGCCTGAGCGGCTTGATTACCCCGTCATTGGATGAGATGGCCTACAATGCGAAAGAAATGACACGTCAAGGCTTCGATATTCCACTCCTTATCGGCGGTGCAACGACGAGCAAAGCCCATACGGCCGTCAAAATCGCCCCGGGCTACCCCGAGCCGGTCGTGCACGTGACGGACGCGTCGTTGGCCGTGAACGTCGTCCGGCAATTATTGAGCAAAGAAGAAAAGCCCGGGTTCGTGGAAAAGGTTCGGCACCAACAACAGCAGTCGCGTGAAGCCTATGAAGGCAAGAAAACCCTGAAGAAGTTGTTGCCGCTGGAAGCGGCGCGGAAGCGGCGGACCCCGATTGATTGGCAAACGTCGGAGCGAGCGACGCCGAGTTTCCTGGGAACGCGGGTGATCGACGATCAGCCGTTGAACGACCTGGTGCCGGTGATCGATTGGTCGCCATTTTTCCATACGTGGGAGTTGAAAGGGAGATACCCAAAAATCTTCGAAGATCCGATCGTGGGGAGCAAGGCCAAAGAGTTGTTTGACGATGCCCAGGGGTTACTCAAGGACGTTCTCGATAACCGGTTACTCACGGCCAAGGCGGTCTATGGATTGTTCCCGGCCAACAGCGTGAACGACGACATTGAAGTCTACAGGGATGAATCGCGCTCGGAAGTGCTCGCGACCTTCCATACCCTCCGCCAACAACTCGAAAAACCTGAAGGCGATGCCAATTACGCCCTGGCGGACTTTATCGCGCCCAAGTCAACGGGGCTTGCGGATTACCTGGGCGGGTTTGCGGTGACCACGGGAATCGGGATCGAGGCCCTGTGCGAGCGATTCGAAAAAGACCATGATGATTACAACTCGATCATGGCAAAAGCGTTGGCCGACAGGCTTGCCGAAGCATTTGCCGAATGGCTGCATCGGGAAGTCCGCAAGGCATGGGGGTACGGCAAAGAAGAAAGCCTGTCGTCTGAGGATCTGATTCGAGAGCGCTATCGTGGAATCCGTCCGGCTCCGGGCTATCCCGCGTGCCCGGACCACACCGAAAAACGGATCCTGTTCGACCTGCTGGAGGCCGAAAAGGGCACCGGCATTCACCTGACGGAAACGTTTGCCATGTTTCCCGCTTCGTCGGTCAGCGGCCTGTACTTTGCCCATCCGCAAGCCAAATACTTCGCCGTGGGGAAGATCGACCACGACCAGGTGAAAGACTACGCCGTGCGCAAGCAGATGGACGTTACCACCGTGGAACGATGGCTCTCCCCGAATCTGCTGTAAGAGGCCGTATCCCTGGTCGCGGCTTGGTAATGTCTTAGGTTGCCTTCTATTCCCCTCTTTTGTAAGGAGGGGTGATGGGAGGTAGAGAGGTGTAGTAGGTCGGGTTAGATCCCGTAGGTCGGGTTAGCGTAGCGTAACCCGACAGCCCCGCTAGTCAGCCGCTTTTTTAAACGTGATGTCCCCGAAATAAGCCACGGCGGATTCACGGGTGTTGTCGGTATCCGTCATCACGGCCACCCCGGAGACAGGGGGCGGGTCGTCCCCGAACGCTTTTTGATAATCCTCGTATAGGTTCCGCGATTCGGCAACCCACTGCCCGACTTTTGCCTCCCCGCTTTCAATGACGATCATCTTCACACGATCCGTGTACGGATTGGGAACAATGGTCCCGATCGGGCTTCGACTCTCCCAGATGTAAGTGATGGCACCGGTCGGGGGGTACTTCCCGTGAAGCACCCGGGCCAATTCATATTGGGTTTGGTCCAAAAAGTCGATTTTGCTCTCGTCATAGGCAAAGGTGATATACAACCGGGCAGGGTAGTCGTCTCCCTCCTTTGTGGTGACGTCGCCCTTTTGCAACACGTTCTCGATCTTCCAGCGCCATTCGACAACGGGATAGAGCTTGGGGTCGATGGTCACCTCTCGGGTCAACCCTGAGGAAGAACCACGGCTCACGGCTTTGACGACCACGGTCCCGTCGTCTTCCACCAACGAGTACTCGGTATGCTCGTCGATCTTATGGAACGTGAGGGGCTTCCAGGAATCAGGGTAGGCCCCTCCGGCCTGTGCGCGAGAAAAGGTCCCCACGTGAATGGCAGACGGCGATTCCGCCTGAAGGGTTCCGGCAAGCAAGACAAGCCCCAAGCCTAATCCGATAGGCCCCGCAAAAGAATTCCACCCGCGCCTCATGACTTTCAAGATCGACTCCTTCCTTGATGCTGCACGTGCTTCCTCGAATCAGCCTCCGCCGTTCGACCATATATATACATTACAGCAGGCAGTAAACATTCTGGCAATTGTCGTCCTGATCTCTGCCGTTGTCCTTGACCGGCTATTTCCCTAAAGCATAGAATAGGCGTCATTAAGGAGGTCCATGTCCGGGGCGGGCTTTTCTTCTGTCCGGATTCGGCCCTGAGGAGTGACGAACATGCGGATTGACTATGATAAAGGCGGGCTGATCAGCCCGCAGCTCCTGAAGCGGCGTCGCACGGAATCCGAGGCTGACGGCGGGTCCAGGAAAAAGATCATGCTGCTTTTCCCTCCGGATTGGTATCCCTCCGAGCCCTACCTGAGTCTCCCGACGTTGACGGCGTTCCTGCGCCGTGCCGGGCATGACGTGGTGCAGAAGGACGTCAACCTCGAGATGTACGATTGGTATTTCAGCGCGGATTTTCTCAAACGCGCGTTGAAACGCGTGCCCCAGCAACTGGACCGTTTGAAAAGACTGGCCCGGGATCGTGGGCTTTCGGACAAAGAAACCGAACTGCAGATGGCCTTGTGCGCATGTACCCGATCTCGAATGGCTGATTTGATCGAGCAGGCGGAGCGCGCCAAGGCGATCGTCCGTTCTCCGGATTTTTACGACGCGGCGAAACTCGAATGGGCCATGAACGTCTTTCGGGACGTGACGTCGACCATTTCGCTGGTGTACGCCCCCGCCCGCATTTGTATGCCGCCGATGGAAACGGACCTGTCGTATAAACTCTTCATGTCCTCTGAGGTCCTGGCCGCGGTCGAAGATACGCAAGTCAACGTGTATCGCGACGTGTTCGAGCATATCGTCAAGCCGGCCATTGTTGAAGAACGTCCGGATATCATCGGCATCTCCATCGTCTTGCGGCAGCAACTGTTTTCGACCATGACCTTCTGCGCCATGATCAAGGAGTCTTTTCCCGATATCCACGTGACTATCGGCGGCAATACCGTGACCCGGTTGCGCGACGTCCTGCCGACGACTCCCAAGCTGTTTGCGCTGTTCGACAGTGCGGTGGTGTACGAAGGAGAAACGGCGTTCCTTCAATTGGTGGACGCGATCGGGACCGGTCGGGATTTCAATGAAATTCCGAACGTCCTGTGGCGGGATGATTCGGGCATTCATACGTCGCCGGTCACCTCCTCCGAGAACATGGCGGATCTGCCGCCCCCGGATTTCGACGGGCTCCCGTTGGACCGATACTTCGTGCCGGAACCCGTGCTTCCCTATCTCGCGACGCGGGGTTGTTATTGGGGGCGGTGTGAGTTTTGCGATCATGGCGAAGGGTATACGGCCGGCTATCGGACCAAGAAGATCCAGGAAATTATCGAGGAAGTTCGATTCCTCCGTGACAAATATCACACGCGGTATTTTCACTTTACCGATGAATCCTATCCGCCGGCCCTCTTCCGAAAACTGACGCGGCAACTCAAGGAACATCAGTTGGGCATTGCGTGGACGACGCACATCCGCTTCGAGAAGAGCCTGTTGGATGACGAGGTGTGGCAGGATGCCCAGGATTCAGGGTGCAAGTTTCTGCACATGGGCTATGAATCCGGCAGCGAGCGGGTCCTGAAACTCATGGATAAGGCCACGACTACCGAGGTGATTCAACGGAGCCTGGAACTGTCCTCGAAACACGGAGTGTGGAACCACGTGATGGGATTTTTCGGGTTTCCGGGCGAACGGTATGAAGACGCGAAGTTTTCCATGCAATTCCTGGAAGACAACAGAACGCACGTGCATTCCATCGGCTTCGGCACGTTCGATCTCAGCAAGCATACCCCGGTGGCCAAGGACCCGGAGCGATGGGGCATTACGTTCTACAAAAACCCTGAATGGGATCTTGCCCTGGATTATTACTTCACGGTCAAAGAGGGTCTGGGCGTGGAGGACGCCGAACGGGTGTTTGAAGAGTTCGAGCAGAATCATTACACCGGCTGGGATTTGAAGATCTACATCCGTGAATACGTCTTTCTCTACGTGGCCCATTTCGGTACCAACAAACTTCCGGCCCTGCAATTCCGCATCGCTCCCGAAGAAAGTGCCGAGGAATTGGCAAACGTCTGATGGCTTCTTCCCTCATCCACATCGATAACGCGGCCTCCCCGGCAAAGAGCAGTCGGAAGTTGAAGACTATGCTGCTCTTCCCACCGGAGTGGGTTCCCACGGCTCCGTATTTGGCGTTGCCGAGTCTCACGGCGGTCCTTCGGGAAAACGGCCATGAAGTCGTTCAGCAGGACGTGAACATCGAAATGTACGAGTTGTTCTTCAGTGACATGTTCCTGATCTGGGTCAACGCGCGCATGGTCCAACAGCTCCGGGCACTCGAAGCGAAGGAACAGCGCGAAAGCTTGAGCGAAAAGGAGATCGCTCAGAAAGCCTGCCTGCAGGAAGCCTTGGCCCTTGACGTGATGGAATTGGCCGCGAACGCCGAGGAAGCGAAACGCATCAACCGCAGTGACGATTTCTACGAAGCCGACAAACTCGAATGGGCGTTGAACGTGTTTCGTGACGTCATGCGGTATGTCTCCGCCGCGTATTTTCCCGCTTCCCTCGTGTATTACCCCATGGAGAGTCATTTGGGCTATCGGCCCGGCGTATCGAGTGAAGTCCTGGCGTGCTTGGACGATGAGCAGGTGAACGTGTATCGGGACGTGTGCCGGCAATTGGTGTTGTCGGTGATCAGCAAAGAACGCCCCGAAGTGGTCGGTGTCTCCATCGGGACGCAGATGCAACTGATCGCCGGGTTTACCTTTTGCAAAATGATCAAGGAGGCGTTCCCGGATATCCACGTCACGGTCGGGGGGAACGTGATTACGCGGCTTCAGGAAGATTTGGCGAAACAGGAGCCGTTTTTCTCTTCCGTGTTTGATTCAGCCATTATGTATGAAGGCGAACACGCCCTGCTGTGGTTGTTGGAAGCCCTGGCGGGTGATCGAGCGTGGCAAGCGGTACCGAACCTGATGTATCGGGAAAACGGACACGTTCGGATCAATGCGGAAATTTATACGGAAAAAACAACGGCGCTTCCATTGCCCGATTTCAAAGGGTTGCCTTTGGATTCCTATTTCGTCCCCACGCGCATCCTTCCGTACCTGGCGACCCGGGGGTGTTACTGGGGGCGGTGTACGTTCTGTGATCACGGGCAAGGGTATTTTGACCAGTATCGCGGCAAGCCGGCGCAGGACGTGGTCCGGGAAGTCAAGGCCCTCAAGGAGACGTATCAGGCCGATCATTTTCTCTTTGCCGATGAATCATATCCGCCCGCGCTCTTCAAAAAGGTGTCTCAACTCCTGATAGAAGAACGGGTGGACATCAAGTGGACGACGTTGATTCGCTTTGAGGAGACGCTCCAGGACCCTGAAACGTGGAAACTCGCCGCGCAGTCCGGCTGTAAGACCCTGTACTACGGGATGGAGTCGGCCAATGAACGCGTCCTGGAACTCATGGATAAGCACGCACGGAAGAGCGTGATTGAAAATAATTTGCGGGAAGCCGCGAAGGTGGGGATTTGGAACCACGTCATGGCGTTTTACGGATTCCCGGGCGAAACCAGGGAAGAAGCCGAAGAGACGCGGCAGTTCCTGCTCGACAACAGTTCCGACATCCATTCCGTCGAGTTGTTTTACTTCGTGGCCTATCGCCATACGCCGATGGTCAGGAATCCCGAAAAATTCGGCATGACGATTCAGAAGCAGGACGAATACGATATGCCCCTGGATTATTATTACACGCTGAAGGAACCCGGGAGCCTGAGTTGCCTGGATGCCATGCAGTTGTGCGAGGAATTTTATCAGAATGATTTCGAACCCTGGGCCGTGCGGATCAACGCCCGCGAGCAGATCTTCCTCTACATTTCACGGTTCGGCACGAACCAGTTGCCGCAAATTTATGCCACCCAGCACAGTCCTGCCGAAGCCGCGCCCGATACCGTGGCTGGATTGATTACGTGGCCGGTGGCCAAAGTGGACCCCGAAGGAGGGAAAGACGGGGAACCGGGGATGACGCGGGTTGTCAGCCACTCGGCCACGTAGGGGCTGGCCTGCTGCCCGCCCGCTGAGGAACGGCCGTCAAACCGAAGAAGGCGCGTGACCGTGGTGTTCCAGATACTCCTTCAGCAATTTGTACGCGGCCTGCACTTCCTTGGTCATCGCCTCCGCCTTCTTATACATTTGCATATACTTGGTGGGATTGTTGGTCAGGTTGGCGTACCGATGAGGATGCCAGGTGACCAGGAGTTCCTGGTACCGTTCGTGAAGGGTCGTGGGGCGAAGCGGCAGGGTGAGGTTGAAGAGTTCGAGGGCCTTGGTAACAGGCTCCTCAGATGCAGGGTCTTGGTGTGCAGGTGGTGAAGGCATAAAGGATCTCGTGAACGGGGCTCTCGGGCATCGAAGTGTGGCAAACGTGTCGTGACGGTGTCAATGAAGTTATTCCCTCCCCTTTGTAAGGGGAGGTCAGGTGGGGTAGAGCCGACCATAGAGCACGGATTTTCGCTTTCGCAGACTCTACCTCCCCTCACCCCTCCTTACAAAGGAGGGGAATAAGAAGGGTCAATCAATGAGTGAACCCTGTCCCTGACGGTTGTTATCAGGGAACGGACAAGGAGGACTGGGCTAGCAATGGGACGGGAGCTGACGGTCTTGGAGCCGACGCTGGTGCTGGAAGGCAAAGGGTATCAGGAAGTGTTGATCCGCGAAATGGACGCGGGAAAAATCCCCCTGAGCCTGGGGAAGAAGTGCCCGGTCGAATGCACCTTTTGCTACGAACTCGACCATTCCTACCGTGAAACCCAGGACCCGCCGAAGACCACGCAGGATGATTGGGAATTTATCCTCAATTACATCAATGCCAAGCCCACGGATCCCATGCAATATTGGTGTTTGGGGGGGAATGAATACATGGAGTGGACCGACCTGTTCCTCCACCCCAAGGCCATGGAATGGGTTGAAGATTTTCTGAAATACACCGACAAGAACATTCAATTTTTCACGGTGGGGTTTGTCCACGTGCCGAAGATTCATCAGTTGGCGGAACAATATCCCGGGCGGATCAATTTTGAATTGTCGGTCATTACCCTGAGCCAATATCGACAGCACATGATGCCGCATGCGCCGTCCGTGCGGCACCTGATGAAAGTGCTGGACGGCCCTTCGGTGTCGTCGGCCAATTTTTATGCGTTTGACGAACATACCATGTCCAAGGACGCGAAGGAGATTTCGAAAATCAATCAGAAATGCGTGTTGTGGATGGGCTGTCTCACTCCCGTGCGCGGCCTCAAAGAGGAGACCGCCAATCTCATGCGTCAGGGGCGGAAAGCACTGGGCATTGAAGCCGAACGGATTTATGACGCCGGGTTGCCGAATCTGACCACGATTCACACCGAAGCCTACGTGACGGCGTTTCTGAATCGAAAGCGAATCGTGAGTGCGTTCGATGCCCTGGAACTGGAGAAAAAAGATACGGTCGTGATGGCCCAGAGCGTCCATAAGATCCTGAACAAGTATCGAAAGAACCGCGCTCGATACCTGTTTGTGCCGAATGCGACGCTCGGCGGAGATTCCGATTGTACCGTGCTGCTGACGTTTGATGACATTCGCGAACGGCTGACGAATCAGAAACGACTGCATGTCCCCAAATGCGTGATGGAATCGGGACGGGGGACGAATATGGATATCAAGGGAGTGACCTTGGACGAATTTACGAAAAAGACCGGGGTCACGGTCAAGATCCTCCATAAAATCGATACCAAATTCGCCAATTCACGGTTATACCGAAACGGGACCCTGCAAAATTTCGTAGAAGATTACGTTCGGAATCCCTGGGCTGCCGAGTATGAAGCCTTACCGTGCAGCGCGTAACGTGGTGACGACCCTCGTGGGTTCGGGCTCCATCGTTCGTCAAGGGACGTCGCTTCCGGTTCCCTCCGTATGACGACTCCCACCCGAAGTCTCCAATTTTACAAGGCGGACGTCTTTGCGGAACAGCCGTTTGGCGGCAATCCCGTCGCCGTGATTCCCGATGCGACGGATTTAACCGAGCGCGAATTTCAGCAGATTGCCCGTGAGATGAATCTCTCGGAGACCGTCTTTGTGGTGCCTCCGACGGACCCGGCGGCAATCGCCAAACTCCGCATCTTTACCCCCACCCAGGAAATTCCTTTCGCCGGCCATCCGGTGATCGGCACCTTTTTCGTGCTCAGTTCGTTACAAAAAGTTCCCTTGCCGCAACCTGTGACGCGGTACCTCTTCGAATGCAACATCGGCCTCTTTCCCGTCGAAGTGTACGTGGTGGACGGGCAGGTGGATAGCGTCGTGATGTCCCAGCCAAAGCCGCAATTTTTGGGAACGGTCGACGGCATGCAGGACCTCTACGAAGTCAGTCGGGCCTTGGGGCTGAACAAGACCGCTATTGCGGAAACCCATCTGCCCATCGAAGTGGTGTCGACCGGCTTGCCGGTCGCCATCGTGCCGGTCCGGACCCTGACCGCCGTGAAATCGATTCGAGCCGACCTGACGGGCACGAAAGAAGTCTGCGAGAAACTCGGCGCCAACGGCATCATGGTCTTTACGACGGTGACCGTTGAAGAATGGGCGCACGTGCATACGCGCATGTTCGCGGCGCCCATCGGGATATGGGAGGATCCGGCTACGGGAAGCGCCAGCGGAGCACTTGGCGCCTATCTCGTCAAAAACGGAGTCGTGGACGTCGGCCCGACCACCGAAGTGTTCATGGAACAAGGGTATGAAATCGATCGGCCCTCACGGATTACGGTCCAGGTGTTCTCGGATGATGATGCCATTCAAGAGATCAAGGTAGGGGGGCAAGCCGTGATGGTGGCGGAAGGAAAACTCCTGTTCTAGGAAGGGAATTATCACATATGAACGCAACGATCCAATCAATAGTCATGTTGCTTGGACTGTTGATGTCCCTGGATGTTTCTGCCGTTGAGACACCGGATACGAGTGGAAATGAAAAGCCGGCGTCTTGCGTCGAAAACGGACTTAGCCTTCGCGTAGTGGAAGGCGATACGCTGTCGGAGATAGCACGTCGCGTCGTTTCACCAGAATTTCAGTCCTCCAAGGAGTTGGAGCAACATCTTTACGAGTGCAATCCTGATGCGTTTAGAGACAGTAGGGACGAGTTGGTCACCGGCAAAATTCTGCACCTCCCCATATCCAAAGGATCTGAACTCCTGACCGAGCAGGTTCAGGAAAAGCCGCGTCCTCCAGAGACGGTCATCCCGAAACCGACCGATGCCACTTTGGAAATAGATTTACAGCCAACCGAAAATTCCGAAATTCCACGGCCCACGGCCGAGGAGACAAGAGGGGATGTCGCCAAATCCGAGTCGCCATATTCTTCATTATTGTTGGCCGTTCTAGGTCTGATATGCTTCCTCGCGCTACTCCTCGCTGCGTTGATCGTGTACTTGTACCGATGGAGCAAAGCGCTCCGCGTGGCACCTGTCGAACCCCCTACGCTCGCTCCTGCATCTTCCGATGTCGTTCAACAGAACGTGCTCACGCAAACGCTTGCGGAACTGCGCACCTTGATTGCGGAAAGTATGGAACAGATCGGTCGCGACAGCGCAAACAATGAAGAGAAGCTCGGCACTCTGCGAAACATCTTCGTGACGCTACATGGGGCTCTCGATGAAAAGGATGCAGAGATCCGTCGGTTCAAAAAGGGCTACGACGCGCAGGTGTTCAGGAAATTTCTGATCCGCTTCATTCGCACTGATCTCGCTGTCAATGACTTCGTGCAGGATGTCGAAACCAAATCCGAAGCCCTTGACTTGATCAAACGCCTGCTTGAGGATGCGCTTGACGAGTGCGGGGTCGAGAGATTCTCTCCGTCAATCGGAGAAGACTATCGGCGAGCGGAGGGAGTCGCGGACAATCCGAAGACAACATTGTCCAATAACGTGGACGATCGCTACAAGATTGCTGAAGTTATCGAACAGGGCTACCGGATGAAAACGCCCGACGGATATGAGATTGTGTATCCTGCGAAGGTCCGCATATTCACCACGCAATGAGGGGTAAACACATGGGGTCGTTTATTGGCATTGACCTGGGAACAACGTTTTCTGCACTGGCGCGCATTGATGAGAGTGGGCGGTCAGTCATCGTTCATAACAGTGACGGGAAAAACCTCACGCCGTCGTGCGTCGAAATCTTAGATTCTGGAACGGTGGAGGTGGGAACTGCTAATGCCAGACAAGGGTATGTCGGCCCCATATCCAGGCCAGCCGCAGGGTGCTTCAAGCGAGCAATGGGAACTTCGAAAGTTTATGAGCTTGCGGGCCAACGATTCACCCCCACTGATTTGAGTGCGCTGGTTCTCAAAAAACTCGTCAATGATGCCCGCCCGACAATTGGCGACATTGAGGATGTCGTGGTCACCGTTCCAGCCAACTTCCCCAACGACGCCCGCGAAGCCACCTTGCAGGCCGCGAAAAAGGCAGGCCTGCACATTCGGTACATCATCAACGAGCCGACTGCCGCGGCATTGGGATACTTGGATCGCGAAAATTTAAATCTTCAGGGTATTTACGCTGTGTACGACCTCGGAGGAGGAACGTTCGATATTTCAATAATTCGAGTCGAAAAGCACGAGGTGGAAGTGCTTTGCTCAAACGGAGTCCATAAGCTGGGTGGAATGGATTTTGACAAAGCACTAAGGAAGATCGTTGCGGAAAAATATAAGGAAATTGCCAAGGATGAATTGGAACCCGATGACTACACTAACCTGGAGGCGGAGGATGACAAAAAGTCATTGTCGACGCGAGACAAAATAGCTACCAGAGCTAATCGGAAAGCGATTGATGTCACACGTCAGGAATTTGAGGAAGCCATTTCTTCATTCGTTACTCAAGCAGAACTGCTTTGCGAGTCAACTATCGAGGAAGCGGGATTGAAGATCTCGGACATTCGTGAAGTCCTCTGTGCAGGCGGAAGCACAAGGATTCCGATGGTTCGAGAGAGTATTAAGAGGGTGTTTGGCAGAGATCCGATCTGCAGTGTCAACGTGGACGAAGTCGTTGCACTTGGAGCCGCCCTGTATGCAGCCTACAAGGGTGATCGATCAAAGCTTTCAGACGCCCAGAACGAACGAATCGACAGATTGGATGTTGCAGAATGTGCCAACAAGTACTACGGCACAATTGCTTTAGGGAGAGACATGGCGGGACAACCTAGGGAAGTGAATAGTATTCTGATCGAGAAAAACTCGAAGATTCCCTGCTCTGTTACTGAATCCTACTCCACAGCATATGAAAATCAAACCGCCGTGAGTTGTGCTGTGACGGAGTGTTCCGACAATGAAACAGATCCTCGATTCGTCAAAATGCTGGAAGAAGTCCATTTGGATGATCTTCCTCCGGGACGCCCTGCCGGACAGGCGATCCAAGTGACGTTCTCGTACGATGCAAACCAGATAATGCGGTGTTCTTTCGTAGATGTTGAAACGCAGAAAGGACGCGAAATCAAAATACATCTGACGAGATTGGAAGATCCCGTGGAGACGGACATCAACAAATTTACGGTGGAATGACGTGGAGGAATTGTTCTGGATTGTCCTGTTCTTCATTGCCTTCTGGATTATCAGTCGGTTTGGCGATTGGTTAGGCGATTCACCTTCTCAACCCTCCCAGCCTGAGATACCGTTACATTTTCAAGTCAATCTGCGGGACACTCGCCGAGAAACCAACGGCCACTCCTTCGTCATCAAGGAGGTTCAGGCTATTGGGCTTCTTCCGGTCACCACGCCGACCAATCTGGGCATGTGCATCTCAGTCCTGGACGGAAACAGGCCTGTACTTTGCCACATCGAAACTTTTCAAGAGCCCGAATCACCAACCTATTGGGTACGGACGGAGATCGGATTGGTAGGTCCCAATCAGGGTTTTGCCGAGTGGTCGCCAGTCGCAGGCGTTATTCCTGAAATCTTTCACCCGCCATACAGTGGGTTACGGCAGTTGAAAATGGTGATCAGGCTGATTGACTTGTCCGATCCACCACCGATTAGGTTTGGCTTCATGGAGATACCCAAACACTCGGGGCTGATTTGGAGCAAAACGGTCGGTTTCGCTCACAAGTTTACCGAAAAAGGCTATCTGGAAATTGCTGAAGATCGGAAAACGGCAGCGACTCTTTCCATCAAGATGGCGATGGCCGTAGCGATGTCCGATGGCAACCTTCACGAACAAGAAGGCTTCGCTATCCAAAAATCGGTCTTGCGGCTGCTGGCACCGTATTCCGACGAGGAAAAACGAACAATGAAAGAACTTTGCAACCAGGCGATGAAGGAAGGTTACGCTGAATCCAGGCAGGGCACTTTCAATTTGGAGTCGCTTGCCAGCCGCATGAATGGCATCGGCAACCAGCAGTTCAAGTATGAAGCACTCCAATTTTGCACGGACGTCATGACGGCGGATGGTGTTGCGGATCCCAGCGAACTTGCGTTGCTACACCGTATTGGTGATCTGCTTGGTCTCGACATGCAGCAGGTGAAAGGAGTCATCGACGTGGGGCTCATAGAAGAGGGCCTCGTAATTTCGGGCGAAGCCAATCCGGATGAAGTTCTCGGCATAAATCCCAGTTGGGACGGTGAGCGAATCAAGAAACATCTTCTGGCGGAATTCAGGAAGTGGAACGGCCGCTTGAACACGCTGCCCGAGGGTTGTGAGCGCGAGAACGCACAACACATGCTCAATCTGATTGCCGAGGCTAAAAAGAAGCATGGATAATCAATTGTGCGCCGCTCGGGAACTCGTTGAAGCAATTCGTTTCTCCGGTGATACGAGACGTCCCCAAGCCGCCGCGACCGCTGCCGGCCTTGCTGCGATTCGGAATCACTTTTACCAGAACGAGTTGCTCATATCCTACGAGGTCACGCCCACTTTGCACGAACGACTCCAAGCTGTTTACCAGCGTCTTCTTATCCCGGAAGTATCGGTCGAGGCGTTCGTGTACGCCTCACCAGAGCTGCAGGCTTCCTGCCTTTCTGATGAGACCAGCGAGTGCGTCGTCCGTTTCACTTCGAGACTGGCGGAGACCATGAGTCCCCAGGAATTTGAGTTTGTGGTTGGCCACGAGTTGGGGCATTTTCTGCTTCAGCACGGCGGAGTCGAGCATGACCAGAAAAGTCTTGAGTCCTTCATGCAGATGCGCTCGCGGGAAATATCAGCAGATCGAACAGGACTTATTGCGTGCAATTCTCTGGACGCTGCTGTCAGGGCTATGATGAAGCTGTTTTCAGGACTGACCGAGCAGCATCTGAACTTCGACGTCGGAACGTTCATTTCCCAACTAAAAAACAGTTCGTCCAACGCCAACGAGATAGCCTCTCACCCGTCAATGCTGGTTCGCTGCCGCGCTTTGCTTTGGTTCTCAATGAGCGGCTACTTGAGTATGGATAAGAAACCTTCCCGTGAGACACTTGCAAAGATCGACGAAAGCATCGAGAAAGATTTACACAGGTATATAGATGGCCCGATCAGAAACAGAATTGAACGAGCAAAAGAAAACTTTTCCATGTGGAAGATGGCGCGTGAAATCACCGAGGACAACGTATTCGACAAGAGCGAGCAGAGACGTTTCTCCGAGGTGTTTGGAGAAAAAACGCTGGCGAACTTGAAGAACTTCCTGAAAGACATCCCCGGCTCGCGAGTTCAAAAAGTGCTTGATGAACGGGTGCGGGGCGCCCGCGATGAACTTGAAGTACTTATCCCCTCTGCTTTTGCTGAAGAGATAGCTAAGATTGAATGCCGGGTGAAAGATTGGCTATCCCGCACATGAAGCATGAGGATAGCAGTAGATCTCGGAAAACATTATTTCCGTATTTCCCCAACAATATGCGGAAGTTCAGGAAGAATCAGAACCTTCATGGCCAATCGAACCTAGGAGAGGCGTGACGATATGACCATGAAAGCCGTCACCTTCCATCAACACGGCGGTCCGGAACGACTCACGTTTGAAGACGTTCCGCTCCCTGTTCTCAAGGCCGGGGAAGTCCTGGTCCGGGTCAAAGCCTGCGCGCTCAATCACTTGGATATTTGGGTCCGTCAGGGGATACCTAATTACACGATCCCGCTTCCGCATATTTCCGGGTGCGACGTGAGTGGCGTGGTTGAACGGGTCGGGGAGGGCGAAGACGCGCCTTATCCAATCGGGCAACCCGTTGTCATTGCTCCGGGCATCAGTTGTTGGCAATGCGAGTCCTGCCTGGCCGGAAAGGATAATTTCTGCCCGACGTACCATCTCGTGGGCGCCGGGGTTCACGGGGGCTATGCGGAATACGTCAAGGTCCCCGCGAGAAACCTCCTGCCGATGCCTCCCGGGTTGACCTTTGAACAAGCCGCAGCCTACCCCCTGGTGTCGGTGACGGCTTGGCACATGGTGAAAACCCTGGCCGACGTTCAACCCGGGGAAACCGTGTTGGTGATGGGAGCCGGGAGTGGCGTCGGCAGCATGGCGATACAACTCGCCCGCCTGCTTGAGGCACGGGTGATCAGCACGGTGGGAACGGACGACAAAATCGAAAAAGCCGAAGCGATCGGGGCGGAAATGGTAATCAATCATGCCAAGGAGGACGTGGCCCAATGCGTCCACACGTTCACCGGCGGCCGCGGAGTGGACGTGGTCATCGAGCATATCGGCCAGGCGGTATGGGACCAGTGCCTGCGATCCTTGGCGCGTGGAGGCCGGTTAGTCACCTGTGGCGCGACCTCCGGACCGGAGAATCTCCTGGATGCGCGATACGTCTATTCCCGGCAATTGACGATCAGGGGCTCATACATGGGAACCCGTGCCGAACTCCTGGAAGCCAGCCGGTTCATCGAGGCAGGGAACGTCAGGCCGGTCGTGGATTCGGTCTTCCCGTTGTCCGAGGCCCGCCAGGCGCAAGAACGGATGCTCGCCCGCAAGATGTTCGGAAAAATCATCCTAGTCCCTTAAGCCACCGAACGCCGACCCGCAAAGCCTGCCCCTACCGCCCCCTCACCCCGGCCCTCTCCCTATTTCCCGCTTCATGCGGGAAATCGGGCGAGGGGGTACAGAAAATTTCCTCTCCCTTGATGGGAGAGGATAAAGGTGAGGGTGATGAGTCTTGTAGTGAGTAGGTCGGATTAGCGTAGCGTAATCCGACACGGGCTGGCATCGTCACACCACGAGGCTGTCAGGTTACGCTTTGCTAACCTGACCTACGAGCAACTGTATGAGGGATTCCCGCCGATTCCACCATCAATCGTCATCGGGCAGTCGAAGCCGACGCGTGAAGCCGGAGGCCCAAGGCTCGCAAGACCTTGAGTACGGTAGCGAACTCCGGGTTGCCGTCGGGTGACAGTGCCTTGTACAGGCTCTCCCTACCCAAACCGGCTTCGGCGGCAACCGTCGTCATCCCCTTGGCCCTTGCAATGTCGCCCAACGCAGCCGCTATGAGTCCCGGGTCGCCGTCTTCGAAAGCCGCTTCAAGGTAGAGAACGACGTCCTCTTCACTCTCCAGGTAATCCGCCGCGTCCCACGGCCGGGTCTGTATCTTTGCCATTGCCGCCTCCTATAGTTCTCGCGCCAGATTGCGCGCCTTTGCCTGTTTATCCCGAAGCCGCCTGAACCATCGGGCATAGACATCGGTCTGGCGAATCTCAAGTATTGCCTAATCGTATCCCAAAAGATACGATTAGGCAAGTAGGGGACGGCCTGCGTGCCGTCCCGCCCATTCCTTTCTGTCATTCCCGCAGGTTGTTAGCGGGAATCCAGAGTCTTTGTTTTCTGTCCCTCCATTCAGCGGACCCGCCTAAAACAAAAAATTCTCCTGGATCCCCGATCAGGTCGGGGATGACAGCAAAGTAGTGAGTAGGTCGGATTAGCGGAGCGTAATCCGACGAGGGGGTACAGAAAATTTCCTCTCCCTTGATGGGAGAGGATAAAGGTGAGGGTGATGAGTCTTGTAGTGGCCGCATGAGGCTGCCAAGCTGATGGGCGCTGGCTGCCGTGGTGGGAAACGTTATTTCCGCATTTCCCCGACAATGTGCGGAAGTTCGGGAAGGATCAGGGCTTCCATGGCCAAGCGGACCGCTCCACTCGAACCGGGAATCGAGAAAAGCACTTTTCCCTGATAGAGCCCGGCCGTGGCACGGCTCAGCATCGCCGACGAGTCGATTTCTTTGTAGGACAGGTAACGAAAGAGTTCGCCGAAACCCGGCAATCGTTTTTCCAGGAGTCCATCGACGGCTTCAAACGTGGAGTCACGCCGGGAAATGCCGGTGCCGCCGTTGATGATCAGGGCTTCGAGTCCCGGCTGCTCTCCCAATTGCCGGACCAGCTCCCGGACTTCGACCGGCTCATCTTTCACCACGTGATAGGCGCCGATGCGATGGCCTTCTTGCGTGAGCAATTCTCGAATGAGCTGCCCGCTTTTATCGGTTTCCGGTGTCCGGGTATCGCTGCACGTAATGATGCCGCACTCAATGGAAATGGGCCCTCGGGCCTTGTGTTCAGCAGGCGGGGGCTGATGCCCGGGTTCATGCACGTGAGGGCCGTGATCCGCAGACATGATGCGAAGAACTTGGTTGACGCAACCCTAGCCCGGATTTCTCACCAGGCTCCGTCGCGAGGGTGTTGAGACGCCGCTGTGCTGGGGCGCACGGACTGCAAGACGCTGAAGGCATAGTTGACGCTATGTCAAAGTGGCTTACGGGAGTACGTCCCGGCACAGCGAGTGGACCGGCGCCCGCAGCAGAAGGCTGGTGAGAAATCCGGGCTAAGTCCAAATGGAATCGGGATTGCATTGAGCCACCGGAGTTCCTTTTTTGATATGTTCATCGAGGATCAAGGGCACGTGTTCTTCTTTGACTTGGGAGTACCAGACGCCGTCCGGGTACACGACCATGGTAGGGCCTTGCTCACAGGGACCGAGGCAGGTACTTCCGGTCACGAGAACTTCTCCCGGTTGAACCCCCCGTTCCATCAGACCCATGTTGAGATTCATCAGGATATCTTGAGAGCCCGCTGCGCCACACGAGGGTTTCGGGTGACCCGGCGGCCTGGTGTTGGTGCATACGACAATATGATATTTCGGCTTAGGCATGATGACTCCTTTCGGGCGTATGAGGATTGGCAGAATATGATGGACTCAACAAATTGCACGAGGCCATTGACGGTACGAGGAGCTATGTCCGGGGTCGAAACAGTTCCCACATGTCGAGACATTCTTCCGGCAAGCCCCAGTGCGTGACTCCTTTCCTGACGAAATCCAGGTAGTCATCCTTGACGCGGAATTTGCCGACAGGATTGGCCGCATGGGTGGTCACCAATTCTTTCTGATCGTCTTCCGTCATCACCGTCGCTTCCAGGTGCCGGAACGCCCCTTCCGGGACTTCCTCGTCAAAGGCATCCACGATCTTCAAATCTTCGTCGGTGAGTTCAAAGACCGCCCCCCACACGCGTTCTCCCGGTGACGGGGTGATGCTGGCCAAGCCGCATCGCCATTGTGAGGAAAAGCGCGGGAAGTGGATGGTATGGTCCGGGATGTAGCCCTTGAATAAAAACTTGTGCTCAGGGGCTCGTCTCTTCAGTTGAGTGGGATTCAGATTGTCAGCATAAATAAAGACTCTCATAGGGTATCGGCCTCGCTAAGGTAGGTAGCGTGTACAAACGTATACTTCTATCATACCGGTTCGCCGGCTTGTCAAGATTGTGCTCTATTGGGCCGCCTGCCCAGTGGAGATAAAAAAACAGGATTGATAGGGAGCTGAATTCCTTCGCGCAAGGGGCTAGCCTGGTGAGAAATCCAGGCTAGGATTGTTGGCGCAGAAATGCCAAAATTTTTTCCAGCCCCATTTCAAGCAAGGTTCCCCCGGTTTCATACGACTTGTTTTCTTCGGCATGCCGGTCCGCCCAATCCAGGGCAACAGGGAGGGGAATCAATCGTGCCGGGCCTCCGGTAAGCTTCGCCCATATCAGACTTAAGACCGTTGCGATGCGAAACGGCACGGAGACAGGTTTGACGGCAGGCTGCGTCATGTCCTGGCAGAACTCAGCCGGGGATGTCACAAGGTATTCCCGACACGCGGCTGGCCGAAACTCGTAGATGCTGCACGATTCATCTTCGAGAAAGACACATGGCAGGCGCTGGGCGTAATAGGCTTGGTTGACGGGCTCCATATCCTCGTCGGACAACTGTGTGCGGGTTTCGGATAATTGTACGAGCCGGCCAAGGAGGCCTGCCTCGTTTAAGGTGTCCTTAACCGTAGAAAGACGATGAAGATAGCGGTCTCGTTGGGGTGCGGGCAATTGCTCGACCCGTTTCTTGAGAGCAAAGGCTTCCGGGGGAGAAACCGGGACCAGCACGCGGCAACAGGCGCCACACCCTTTTTTACAGGAAACCGTTTGCCCTGCCCGTTGGCGTTTCTCTTCTTCGAGTTTGAGGGCTTGTTCTCCCAAAGAACGCATCAAGGGGACAATGTCCGACACCGGAATAAAACTCGTCGGCACGGAAATCTCGGCCTGGAGTTCGCCGGCAGGGGTGGGGAGAGAAAGACGAAAGGTATCAAGAGTTTTTGACGAACTCTGTTGCTTCAGCATGGGATGCGACCACGGATATTCAGATTCTCACTATAGCGCGATGTTCCGGCTTGGGCAAGGCTGCTTGCCACGGTTCGGGGGTTTGGCTTATTCTGCGCGCGATGACGATTTTTCAAAAAATACTGAACGGCGAGATTCCGTGTCATAAGGTCTACGAAGACGAGCACGTGCTGGCCTTCCTGGACATTTACCCCGTATCCTACGGCCATACTCTGGTCATTCCGAAAGAGCCGGCTGAAACGTTGGACCAACTGTCGGATGAATCCGCCGCCGCCATCGGTCGAGTGTTGCCGCGTCTGTGCCGTGCGGTGCGCAAGGCCACGGGGACCAGGCATTTTAACGTCCTGCAAAATAATGGCGCCCCGGCCCACCAGGCCGTGGGTCACGTGCACTTCCACATCATCCCGAAAGAAGGCGATGGATCAGGCTTGGGCATAGGGTGGAACGCCAAGTCTCTCGACGAAGGAGCTTCGCTGGCTGAGAAAATCGCCGCCTGCCTGGAACCCTGACCGTGTTTTGACGAATCCGTTCCTGGAAGACAGAGCATATGACGGACACTACCGTAAGCCTGATTGCGCACCCCATAGGATTTATCACGGGCGCGATTCTCTATGCCATGATTCTGGTCCTGGTGTTGCAGACACCCCGGACGTCCGTCTCGCGAAACGTGGAAGGTGCGCAGGTGACGCCCTTGAGGCGATTGTCGCTGTGGACCGCAATCCTGGGTTTATTATGGAACGTGGGAGGACTGGCCTCGTTTCTCCTTCCGGCCGTAGCGCCTGATTGGCTGAAACACGTCCTGCAAGTGACGGCGCTGTCTGCCCTGGGGTTTCTTCCCGCCGTCGTGGTCCATTCATTGCTGCAATCCGGAATGCGCCAACGCGTCAGGAGGAACCGGCACGTCCTGCTCGCGGGAGCGTATGCTTTAAGCGCCGGAGCAGCCGTGTTCAATGCTCTGGCCGTCATACCGGGGACAACCGTTATCGCGGTCGAGGCGATGAGCCTGCTGGCCATGGGCTTTGTCCTGCTGCTGGCGGTCGTGCTGGCCGAGACCGTCAGGCGGCAAGGGTGGGATCACCACGCCGGGGTGGTGACCCTGGCCGCGATTGCCGCGGCTGCGATACCGTTCAGCCACCATCAATCCGGCGAATACGCGTGGTGGGTGGAGTTGATCGGGCACCATGCGTCATTGCCGTTGGCTTTGGCCATCTTGTATCAGGACTTTCGTTTTGCCTTCGGAGACATCTTTTTAAAACGTGCGCTCTCGCTCATTGGATTGGTCGGCATTGCGATGGGGCTGTACGTGGGACTGGGGGCTCCTCAATTCGCTCCGCGTTCGGAGCAGCCGAGCCCGTTCATGGACGGGATCCTTATCGGGTTATGGATCGGGACCGCGTTGCTCTATCCCTATTTATCTCGCGGGGTGTCGTGGGTCGTCGATACGGTGGTCTTGCGGCGACCGGATTACGAAAAGTTTCAAGACGACGTTGCACAGGAAATCATGCGAAGGGACACACCGGAAGCCATCCTGGACCAATGTTGCGCGATGTTGAAACCCGTGCTTTCCACGGAAGAGATCGAATGGGCTTCGAGCGGGCTGCAGGAGCCGGAGATCGACGGTTCGCCGTATCGTTCCTCGTCGAGAAAGCCGATCGTGACGCGTGACGCTCCCGACGTGATCGTGGATATTCCAACGGTCGATCCTCCCCAATATTTCATCAGGATCGGGCCACTCCCCCATGGGCGGAGGCTCTTATCCGATGACTTGTATCACCTGGAATCACTGGCGCATCTGGTTTCCCGTCGCATTACGACGGTACGGGTCACGCACGAACGCTGTGCGCAAGCCCTCCGGGAACAGGAGATACAACAGTTGGCGACCGAATCGGAACTGCGGGCTTTGCGCGCGCAATTACATCCCCATTTCCTTTTCAATGCCCTCACCACGATCGGCTATCTGATACAGACGTCCCCGGCGAAGGCCGTTGACACGCTGATGCGATTGACCGACCTCTTACGAAGCGTGTTGAAGCGGTTGGATAAAGAATTGACGACCGTCGGGCATGAAATGGATTTGGTACAGGCTTACCTGGATATTGAACAGACGCGTTTCGGAGACCGGTTGGCCGTACGGGTCGATATTCCGGAGTCGGTGCGTGCCGTGCCGATCCCCGCGTTGGTCGTCCAACCGTTGGTGGAAAATGCCGTTAAGCATGGCATTCAGCCTTCGGCATCCGGGGGACGGGTTCAGGTTACGGCATGGATTGAAGAAGCGGGCGATTGCCGGGAACGGCACCTCCCACCGCTGCTGCACCTTCAAGTATGGGATACGGGAAGTGGAGCAGTGCCCGGCCGCAATGGGGAGAGCCGGGGAACCGGGATCGGCCTGTCCACTATTAAACAACGGTTATCGCTGCATTATCACGAACGCGCAACGGTAGACTTCAAAAGCAGCCCGGAGCATGGAACGGTCGTGAACCTCCTGATTCCCCTGGACGGTCATGAGGTCGCGCACCCCTCATCGCTTCCCCAGGAGCATGGACTGGTATGACCATGACGTTACGCGTGATTGTGGCTGATGATGAACGTCCGGCGCGGCAATTTCTTGTGACCATGCTGCGCTCATTTGAAGACGTCGATATTGTCGGGGAAGCCCAAAGCGGCAAGGAAACCATTCGATTGATTGAGCAAACGCAACCCGACCTGGCCTTCCTCGATTTGCAAATGCCGGAAATGGATGGGCTGTCCATCGTCCGGTCCTTGCGTCATGGGCGAATCCCGATGGTGGCCTTTGTCACGGCGTTCGATGAGCACGCCGTGAGTGCATTTGAAATTGAAGCGTTGGATTACCTCCTCAAACCCGTGGATCGAGGCCGCCTTCGCACAACGATCAATCGCGCTCATGAAAGACTGGAACGGGCCGCCTTGGCAGAGCAGGAACCCTTCGACTTCGCTCAGGGCAGGCGTGACGGGCAGCCCGCACCGGCTGATCGGGGCTTTCCGGCGCTTGCGGGGCAGTATATCGATCGATTTCCCGTTCGCAAACAGGATGATATTTATTTGTTACCCGTTCACCATATTGCTTCGGCGGTCTCGGAGGGCGAGTTGCTGCACGTGACGACGCTTGGCAAAGAACGCTATACGATGAACTATCGTTTGAAAACGTTGGAGGCCAAGCTGGACCCCAAGCGGTTTCTTCGAGTCGGTCGCGGGGCCTTGGTCAACGTCGATGCGATCAGAAAGATCACTCCCATGCCGGGAGGCTTCTATCTCGTGACGTTGACGAATACCCAACAACTACGAGTAAGCCGCAGTCAATCGCGAGCACTCCGTGGCCATCTCCTGCAAGTGTAATGCGTTTTTCTTCCTCCCTCTCCCCTGGAGGGAGAGGGCTGGGGTGAGGGGGAATTGTCAACGAATGAATGAACACGTAACGGGTGAGTTGGGAACGTGTGTCGTACCCGCTTTCCGTGAGAGGAGAAAGGTAAAGAAAGGTTGCAGAATGAAACTCGTTAGGATGTTTCTCGTGATGGCGAGTGCCTTGCTGGCAATGGGCCCCACGTTTGTATGGAGCCAAGTCGACGATTTCACCCATGAGTCTGATCATTTAGAGGATGAGGAAATACAGGTTCTGGAAACCGTGCACGTGCATGGATTCAGGCTGAACAAAGATCAACAGCTTGGTCCGGTCCCCAAGTACACCCCGTGGCCCACCATGCCGCCGGCGTTACAAGGACAGGAAGTCGATGACTGGATGAAAGCCCGCATTCTTGTCAGCAAAACGGCGGAAACTACGCTCGTGGTTCTGGTGCCCGCGAAAAATCGTCGGCTCAACCTGGCTGGAGTTCACGCTCTCACACAATGGACGTTCGATCCCCAAATGAATGGAGACGATCCCGTCGATGGAGAATTGACGGTCAGAATTCACTTCAGAACGCAAGAGCCATAGCGACCGGCCCACTCCCCCCTTGAAGGGGAGCCGGGGAGTCAAGGGCGCAGCCCGCCGACGGCGGGGAGCGCGAGCAAAATGTGCGGACGGTATACCTTAACGTGCAGGCCAGACGTTGTCGCCGAGGAATTTCAGCTCGAAGAAATTCCGGACCTCCAATCTCGCTATAACGTGGCGCCCTCCCAATGGGTTGCCTGTGTCAGAGTGCGGCTCCACGTACGGAAACGCGAGGCGGTCACCTTGCGGTGGGGCTTAATCCCCTCGTGGGCCGGGGATCCCGCCATAGGGATGAAGCTCATCAATGCCCGGGCGGAAACCGTGGCGGAAAAGCCATCCTTTCAAAAGCCGTTTCGAGAACGTCGTTGTCTGGTGCTGGCGGACGGCTACTATGAATGGAAACGGGAAGGTACAGGAAAACAGCCCTACTATATTCGGTTGAAAAATGAGCGCCCGTTTGCGTTTGCCGGGCTGTGGAATCGGTGGAATAGTGAAGATGGGAAGACCATAGAGTCATGTGCCATCCTGACCACGAAGCCCAACGAACGTTTGGCCTCGATTCATGACCGGATGCCGGTCATTTTACAGCCCGTGGCGTATGAGCCCTGGCTCGACCCAGGGTTGCAGGATGCGACACGTCTTGTCCCGTTTTTGACGCCTTACCCCGCAGACGCCATGATCGCGGCTCCGGTCAGCAGGCGGGTCAATGATCCACGAGTGGATGACGAGCGGTGCCTCGAAGCCTTAGAAGCCCCGGATAAATGAAACGCAGTAGTTATCGAGCGCCATCCCGGGTCACGGCTTGGTTCTGCGCCCTGCCATTTTGGTGAGAGCATTCCGTGGAACCCATTTCGTCACCAGAGCCGCCAGCTTCCCTTGCCAGCCGATGGTGACCACGGGGCGCTTGTTCGATAAGGCGGCCAGGGACGTGTGCACCACTTGGGCAGACGTTTGCATGGGAAAGGGACCGGATGGACGAAAGCCGGCGGAGTCATGAAAATCGGTCTCCGTTTGTCCCGGACAACAGGCTTGGACAACAACGCCGCTTGCGTGTACTTCCTCGGCCAACGCTTCTGAAAATGACAGCAAAAACGCTTTGGTGGCGGCATATTCCGCGAAATACGGGATAGGGAGCATGCCGGCTATGGAGGCCACGTTGATTATGGTGCCGGATCCACGCTCGATCATCCCAGGCAGAAACAACCGGATACTTTCCACCACGGTTTGAACGTGCAAATGAAGCATCTCCTGGATGCGCGGCAGTGAGTGAGAGACGAATTCCCCGTATAATCCGAAGCCGGCGTTATTGATCAGCATATCCGGGGTCTGCCGGTATTGCCGGCTTTCCACGAATAATTGATGAGCGGCATCAGGTTGGGCCAGATCGGCGATGAACACGTGGGCCTGAATGCGGTGGTTCGTCTCGAGTTCACGGGAAAGGTGCGTGAGTCGCGTCTCGTCACGGGAGACAAGCAACAGGTCATAGCCCCGGCTTGCGAGGAGGCGGGCATATTCAGCCCCGATCCCTCGTGAGGCTCCGGTGAGAATGGCAAAAGGATTGACGTGTGTTTGTTCAATGACGGGAGACCCGTGGTCAGGGTTCGCCATGGTTCTTCTGTCCGGCTAAGGGGTGGCGGCAGCGTTCCAGTTGTCTCGCTGGGCTTGAGCGTGGGCGGCATCCTGGTACACCACGCGAATGATGATATTGCCGAACGGACGTCGCACGACCTTCAACAGCACAAAGCCCTCCGCAAACCCAATCACCAACTCCTGGGCGTGCCTCTCTTGAAAGTCCGTCTGTTCCTGGTTGGTGGGGTCGTGCTGGATGGGGTATTGCGAGGCCAATACCTCAAATAATTCCAGGAACCATTCCTGCGTATAGGTGCCCATTTCAATATCGATGTGACTCAGGGTGGCCGGCGGGGCCCCGGCGGGCGCGTCCAGGCCGTTCTGGACGGGCCCATAGCCTAAGGTGAAATAGCGATTTTTTCCCAAGAGGTCATACAGGCATTCGGTCTGACTCGAGCAATCCTTCAGCGCCGCGACTTCGTCGGGGGTCATGCCGAATTGCAACGTCCCGACGCCCTGAAGCGGGGCGGCCTGAAGTGAGGTAGCCAAAGCCAGCAGGCTCACCAGGCTGAGGGTGGCGAGAGGCAGGAAGGCGGTCGGTCTCACATGCTGGGTCATGGGTACAACTCCTTTGAAGATCACGAGATACTCCATCATGCTCTGTTATGACGATGAAAAACAAGTATGAGAGGCGTTCAAGGAGTTCCGGGGGCGAATGCCGTGCGATCGTGCGGCCACGTCGGCATGCGTCTGTAGCCTGTTCCCCTCCTTTGTAAGGAGGGGTGAGGGGAGGTAGAGGCTGGGGCTAGGATGGCGAACCCCCATGCTCTATGGTGGTCGGCTCTACCCCACCTGGCCTCCTTGTATAGACCGGGGACATCGTGGACGGGTGTTCGGGGACATGGTGGACACATTGTGGGTTATTCTGCGGGCTGCTGCAAATCAAGCTCGCTGACATACTGATGACAAAAATAGACCCGCCACCGGCCCTCCTGGAGCGTGGGCCGCAGGGCCACCGGGTAGCCCCGTAAGGCTTTGGTGAGGTGGAAGCGGCGCCCGCGAAAGGAGATCTCGCCTTTGTCTTGTACGCGGCGGACCTGTGCGCCCGGGCCATAGTCAATCGGCGGGAGGTCCTCGGGAAACGGCCGGGGGCTAGGGGTATAGCGGGTGGCGGGGACCGCGAGGGCTAAGGCGTCGTGGGGGCGGTCGAGGTTATAGTGGTCACGCCAGTGATCAAAGGCCTGTTGGCAGTGGGCCAGATCGAGGAAGGTGCGCTGGTGGAGCAGTTCGGTTTTGAGGGTGCGATGGAAGCGTTCGTCTTTGCCCAAGGTTTGCGGGTGGGCGGGTCGGGCATGCGTGAGGCCAATGCCCAAGCGAATCAGCCAGACGGTCAAAGGCGTGAAGGGGCTGAGGGTGAGCGGGACGCCCCAGGGCGGGCCATTATCCATCAACATGCGGGCAGGCAAGCCATAGCGGCGGAAGGTCTGCGTCAAGTGGGTTTGAACCGTCGTGCCCTGTTCATGGGGACAGGCGTGGAGGCAGAGGGCGAAGCGGGAGCAGTCATCCAGCACGGTCAGGGGGTGGCACCGGCCAGCAGCCATGGGGAAATGGCCTTTGAAATCCATTTGCCATAAGGCATTGGGGATGGGGTGCTCGAAGCGCTGCCACGCCCGCTTGGGGGCGGCGGCGACAGGCGGGAGCCACCCGGCCCGGCGGAGAATCGCGGTGATGGTGCTCGGCGCGGGGACGGTGGGATAGCCCAGAGCCTGGAGCCGGGCGTGCAATTTGCGGCCGCCCCACGTGGGGTGCTGGGTGCGCAACTCGAGGACCGCCGCTTCGAGCGCGGCGGGGGTGCGCTGGGGCATCTGGTGCGGGCGGCGGGAGTGCTCGGCGAGGCCCGCACGGCCTGCCGTCGCATAACGGGCCAGCCATTTATAGGCGGTGGTGGGGCTGATCTCGAACCGGCGACAGAGGGCGCGGAAGGAGACCCCCGGCTGCTGGGCTAACAGCATGAATTCGTGGCGTTGAGACATGGTCGACACCTCTTTCCAAGACATGGCGCTCCTCCTTTGGGGGTGAAGCCATGCAGGTTAACGTGTTCACCATGTCTCCGAACAGGTGTAAACCATGTCTCCGGTCTATACACCTCCCCTTACAAAGGGGAGGTAACAACACAGGCACCAAGAGAAGAAGATGCTATGAGGTATGTCCTTCCCAGAGCAGAAGATCGCGCTGCTACGAAAAGACAAAAAAGGAAGCAGGCGCCCTCCTTATAAGGAGGAGGAGGAACTCAAGAGGGCGCCTGCCTGGTGTGTGGCGTAGTTCCCGTAGGTCGGATTAGCGTAGCGTAATCCGACGTGGGGCTGCGGGGTGTCGGGTTACGCCTTCGGCTAACCCGACCTACTAGAAGGTTTTATACTCCAGCCACTTGCCGTTCAGGGTGATCTTGCAACGATCTTCTCCCTGACTTCCCTTGACCTTTTCCATATCGAGTGAGAAATCAATGGCGCTCATGATGCCGTCTCCGAACATCTCATTGGCCATCTCCCGCAAGGCGTCGCCATACACGCCAATGACCTCGAGCAGTCGATACTTGAAGGGATCGCTCATATTCGGAAAGTCCGCCCGCACCGGAAACCGGCTCAGGCTGGCGGTGGATTCCTGATCCAGGTCCAACAGTTGTCCGACGGTCGCCGCCTCCTCCGGCGTCAACCGATGATTTCCGTTTAAGGCGGCGGCCACAAAGGTCGGACTCTTTTTCACAGCCCCCGCGACTTCGGCAATCGTCACGTTTTTCTCCAGGCGTTTGGCCTTTATGGCAGCTTTGGCACAGTTCTCTTTCATGATGATGGCTCCTTTCTAATGTGATGCTGCGGGTTCATACTCTTTTGTCGCCTGATCACGGAAATTAATCTCGACGGGGCCGGACCGTTTCGCGGCATCCCCGCTCTCACCCTCTTGGCCGTGCGAGGCGTGGCGGACGAGAAAATGAATGATGTGGTTTCTGATCTTGTAATAATGTTCATCTTCGATAATCGTTTCCCGTGACCGCGGTCGGGGGATGGTCACGTCCACGATCTCCGCAATCCGTGCCGAGGGGCCGTTGGTCATGAGCATGATGCGATCGGAGAGCAGGATGGCCTCATCCACGTCATGCGTGACCATGAAGACCGTGTTGCGGGTGGCATTCCACATCTGCACCAGTTCCTCTTGAATCACGCCCCTGGTCAACGCGTCGATTTGCGCAAACGGTTCGTCCAGCAAGAGGACCTTCGGTTCAATGGAAAACGCGCGAGCCAGACCGACCCGTTGTTTCATGCCTCCGGACAGGGCCGTGGGCTTTTTGGTTTCGGCCCCTTGCAGGCCGACCAGCGTGATGTATTTCTGGACGTGCGCTTTGATTTCCTGCGAACTCCAGGTGGGATAGGCCGAACGGACGGCCAGGGCGACGTTCTGATAGACCGTCATCCATGGCATCAATGCGAAATTTTGAAACACCACCATCCGATCCAATCCCGGGCCCGTGACTTCTTGTCCGTTCAGGATGGCTCCGCCTTCGGTTGGCGTTTCCAGCCCGGCGATGATGTTGAGCAGCGTACTTTTTCCGCACCCGGAATGGCCGATCACGGTGACGAATTCACCTTTGTGCACCTTGACCGTGACGTCTTCGAAGATGCAGACGTCGCCATTCCCGGAATGATTCGGGAAATACTTGCTCATATGATCGATAGAGAGAAAAGACATGACGTTACTCCTGATAGGTGACCAAACCGGCTAATTTATTAAACCCCGAATCCAGAATTACACCGACGGTCCCCACCACCAGGATGGCGAAGATGACCCCGGCAATGTCCAGGTTGTTCCATTCAATCCAACTCAGGTAGCCCACGCCCAGTTCCCCGAGCAACATCTCCGCCGGCACCACGGCGACCAGCGCACTCCCGAACGAAATGCGGAGGCCGTTCACGATGGTCGGCGCGGCTCCGGGAAGAATCACCTTGTAGAGCCGCTTGAACCACGACAACTGAAGAATGGCGGCCACCTGCAAATATTCCTTCCGAAGGGTGTTCACGCCGAAGGCGGTGGTGGCCAGTGTCGGCCAGACCGCGGCCATGAACACCACCAGGATCGCCGTCCATTTCGGATCCTTGACCGTGTACAGGAGCAAGGGCATCCAGGCTAGAGGTGAGATGGGCTTCAGGATCTGAATGAACGGGTTCAGTGCGCGAAACAACATCTGGTTTAATCCCAAAACAATCCCCACCAGAATCGCCACCCCGGAGGCAACAAGGAACCCAACCGCAAATCGTGAAACCGTATAGCCCACCAAAAAGGCAATCCCATGATCATTGGTCCCTTTAATCACAAAGGCTTCGCTCAATTCGACCCAGGCTTTCTCCATCACCGTCAAGGGACCCGGCACCCCTTTAAGTTTTTCCTTTTCCGGATTCCAGACGTATTGGCCGTCGTCGGTTTGCATGATATCGCCGTTGAACTCCATGACCAACAATTCCTCGTCCGTCTTGCCCGTGGGATCGAACGGGGGACTGATGGTGGCGACGTGCCACGCGAACAGAAAAATCCCGAGGAAAAAGACGGAGATGAAAAACGGATGCTGTGTAGACTTGATACCCATTGTTATTCCAATCTGTGTTCACTGAGCCTGCCCCCGACATTTTTAATCGGAGGTTGATAATTCTCCCTTCCCAACACCCTCTCCCCCGGAGGGAGAGAGCCTGCCCCGGACTCGATCCGGGGGCTGGGGTGAGCGCCCCCTCCCTTCCCCTCCTTTGCCTGTCCTGAGCGTAGCGAAGGATCAGGAGGGGTGAGGGGAGGTAGAGCGAAGTTCCTTCTCCGGCTACGCCATGCTGTGAATGGGAAAACTCTTGATGTAGTCTTCCGGTTTCAGGGGATCGAACGTCTTTCCCATAATGACGTGCGGCATCATGGTCTTGGTATGCGTGGGATAGCCAAGGCTCTTGGCCACCTTGTCGCAGTCCGCCGCCCGATAGACCTGTTCGGCGACCTGCCGATAATTCACGTTCCCTTTCAAATGGCCCCACCGTTTCATTTGGGTCAGGATCCAGATGGCCATGGAATGCCAGGGATACGGATCGAAATCGATGCGATTCGGAACTTTCTGAATCCCGCCCAACCCATCGGCAAACGTCCCGGTCAGCACTTGTTCCAGCACGATTCTCGGCTGGTTCAGGTAATTCGCCGGGGCAATGGCCTTGGCGATTTCTTTCCGATTGGCCGGGTTCGATGCGTAATGGGTGGCATCCACGATCGCCCGGAACAACGCGAGGAACGTATTCGGATACGTCGTCGCGAACTCCTGTGAGATCGCAAACGCGCAGCACGGATGTTTGTCCCAAATGTCCTTCGAGAGCTTGTAGATAAAGCCGACGTTCTCGTACACCGCGCGTTGATTAAAGGGATCGGGGGCCAAGTACCCGTCCACGTTTCCGGCCTTCAGGTTGGCGACCATTTCCGGGGGTGGCACCACGCGGATCTGGACGTCCTTGTCAGGATGCACGCCGCCGTCGGCCAGGAAGTAGCGCAACAGGTAATTGTGCATGGAGTAATCAAAGGGCACACAGAAGCGAAACCCCTTCATATCCGCGGCCGTTTTCACGCCTTGATGTTTGTTGTGCAGGGTAATGGCTTGCCCATTGATATTTTCCACGGCGGGCATATAGAACGGAACCTGAGGCGATCCCGCGCCCAGGGTGATGGCCAAGGGCATGGGCGAGAGCATATGCGCGGCGTCCACGTCCTTGTTGATCGCCCAATCCCGTACCATGGCCCACCCCGCCGCCCGTTTGACTTTGGCGTTCAAGCCATGTTTGCTGTAGAACCCCATGGGCTCGGCCATGATAATCGGCGTGGCACAGGTAATGGGAATAAACCCGATACTGAGATCCGTTTTTTCCGGTTTGCCCACAGGGTCCGCGGCCAATGCCTGCAATTGGGAAAGAGGAAGAAACTCGCTGATCAGTCCGATTAACGCCGCGCTTCCGACGCCGGCAAGCAGTTGTCGTCGACTCGGCCCACTTGCCTGCAGCACGGCCTTCGTCACCGCGACTTCGAGCGTCTTGGACAGGCATTCTTCAGAGGTGAGTGTTTGCCTCTCATCAAAAATGTCTGGGGCTTGCCCTCGACGGTTGTAAGCGAAGGTGGAATCCCTTCCGTCATCCCCGACATTTTTAATCGGGGATCCAGAGTTTTCAGTATGATGAATGGTGTGTGCCATGGCTCCTCCCAGGAGTTTAAAAATGTGAATGTGCCGATCCCGTGTCAAAGCCCGGGACAAGCTTAGTGCCACGAAAACGCAAAAAAAAACGCCAAGCCAAGAGTTCTGCAAAACTCTCAGGCCTGGCGTCATTGCCAGAACTATTCTGACTTCTATGTCATGCTACGGGACTTTTGCCGACACCGTACTGTCGTTATAAAAGAAGATAAGCAAAAACAATGCCACATTCCTTTCCATAACCAAGCATTGAATATTATTGAAGTTTGACGGAATGGAGACCGCGCATCTTTGTCAGAGTCATGACATCTTTGTCAGAACCCGACAATTTTGTCGGGTTTTGAGAGAGGCACCCGGCAGGTATGGGGTAGCAAGGCCCGTCTGCTGTCATCCCCGACATCCTTCATCGGGGATCCAGGGTCTTTGTAGGTAGGTCGGGTTAGTGGAGCGTAACCCGACAGCTGGGCTGAGAAAAATGGTGCCGAAGGCGGGATTTGAACCCGCACACCCCAAGGGGCGCTAGACCCTGAATCTAGTGCGTCTGCCAGTTTCGCCACTTCGGCATGGAGTTAGTCCTGAACGGAGCGAAGAAGCTGCAATTATCAGCTTTTGCCTGGAAGGGCGTCAAGCTCATGGTGCCGAAGCGGTACGAGAGGGTTCGGAAAGGGGTTCAGGGTACTGTTGGCGCCAGAGTCGATTTGGGCCTTGAAGGTCTTGGGTGTCTCCGGCGATGATGATCCGTTCTCGAATGAGCCCGGCGACGCCAAGTAAAAACGGGGCTGGAACGTGAGGCGCATCTTCGACAATCAAGACGTCAAAGCGAACGCGTTTGAATAAGGGATCGGTCACGACTCTCCCCGGGGTCGCCGCGACCAACCGTTTGTTCTGCATGAAGGCTTGCCGATTGGTGGCCTCGCTCGCGGCCAACATTTCACGAACTTTTTGGGTGCCCCCCAGCCTGGAGATTTCGTCTTTCAACTCTTCGTATTCCGGGCGCATCTCTTTCGGAATCGCGGCCTCGGGAGACAATTCACGGATACGAGCCTGCGCCGTCTCGACCTCTTTCATCAGTGCCGCAATGTTCCCTGTATAGATCGTCCGATATTCGCCCAGGGTTTCCACGTTTTTTCCCATGGTCTGCATACCGAGACGTTTCCAGATGGGCAGGTTTTCGTACTTGGCGACAAGGTGATCGATGTCCTTGATTTTGCCTTGGAACTCACTCACCTGGGCAAGGAGCCGCCATTCCAGTAATTTGACTTCATCCATGTCACGCTGTTTTTGCCCTTTGTAGGCCAGGACCGGGATGAGTTCTCGAAATCGCTCATATTTGCGGCGAAGCGCATTCTTATGCGACCGGGACTTGGCGAAAAACTTGTGCATTTGCGCTTCGAAACCCAATTCGCCGAGTGGAACCCCTTCGGCTTGCTTGAGCACCGGGACCTCGTAGCGGCTCAACAGGCTGTGAAAGGGCAGGGCGGCATTTCGAAGGGTTTTGGCCAGGAACCCGAGGAAGTGATCCACGGCGTCGTGCGTGGGCGCAACCAGCAGCACGCGTTTATTGTGTCGCATCAGGGTCACTGCCAGCGTGCCCAGTTTGGTCCAACGAGCAGCTTGGTCATCATGCCAGACGGTGGTCAGCACGGCAGCCGACGCCCCGGTTCTGGCAGAGGCATTGGCGTCACGGTGCTCCGGGTCCAGCCATGGCACCAGCCGCTCGGCCGGCCCCAGCGCGTAGGATTCGGGATGGGCCGTCATATCGGCTAGTCGCGCGGAAGCCAAGCGAAAAAACTCCGCGGTATCCGGCACGAGCGTATTGTCGACCGTCGACTGCCCCAGCGTATCCAGGGTTTGCACCAGGGCGGTGTCGCCCTGGCGTCGGAGCAGAAAGCCGCCGGTGGGTTCCAGGTCTCCGGGAGGCACGATGGTGACGGGCACGTCTTCGAGAAACGTGGTTTCCGCAGGGACCTCCATGGCATACAGGTGCAGTGTGCCGGCCGTGCCGATCTTTTGGGTCGTGCGGGATTCGATCAACGTGTCAAGCGAACCCGCGGCGTCTTTGTGGTTTGCCAAACTGGTGGCGAAAGAGTGGAGGAGGTCAGGCAGTCTCATGGCTGGCGGCTTGGATCGAGTGCCTGCTGAATACAAATGGCCACACAGCCCAGCCCACCGGTGATTGGGCGTCGATCGTATGCACACCCTCGATTGTCAGCGCAAGCAGCGACAAAAGGCACGTGTTGCGCGAAATCGAGGTCGGCGAGCACATGGGCTTGCAGGCGACCATCTTCCAGCACCGACAAAATGAGGACACGGTTATGGTGGTCATCTTCCAGAATAGCGGATTTCGGTGAAGGCGCGATCCTGGCGCGAGCCGCTTGAATGTGCGGCAGATCCACGACTTCTTTGACCAAGGGCTTCGGAGGATGAATCGCCCGTTGACTCAGCCGGACGTTTAACCCGGAGTTCTCACCAGGCTCCGCCTGCGCCCGGACCACATTTTCATCTTGTTGATCGACGAACGTATGAGCCATGACCATGGTCAAGGCCAGGCAGCCCACGCTCAGAGACCACATACCCGTGTGACGTGGCATGAAGGCATTGTAGTGGACGCTTGCAGGACGTGTCCAGCGTGATGAAGATCGATGCCCTTCTGTGTCCTTTTTCCCCTGGTATGAGAATACCCTCACTCAGGCCGCCTCTCCGGTTCCCCTCCTTTGTTGTAGTGTCCCGTTTGATTGGCTAGACTCAGATGCTATCATGCGTGGGATTGAGTATATCCAACAACGGAGGCCCCATGGACATCAAATTGCATAAGTTAGCCCGCACCACCCCGGCGACCCGCCGGTACATCCAGACCGCCCCTAAAAGCGCCGCGACGCTCGCCCGGGAACTCGGCGTCGCCTTGACGACCATCTATAAATGGAAGCACGCCGGCCGGGTCCACGATGGCTCCCACGTCCGCCACCAGCTCCATGCCAGTACCTCTCCCGAGCAGGAAGCCCTCATCGCCGAATTGCGCACCCAGTTGCGCTTATCCCTCGACGATGTCACGGAGGTCATGAATCGGTGCAGTGCGCCGCCCTTGAGTCGGAGCGCGATCCATCGCTGCTTGGTGCGGCTGGGCGTGGCGCGGTTGCCTCCCGTCTCCCCCGACGCGCCGCCGGTGGAGCGGTTCGCGGCAACGCCCTGCGGGTACATTCATCTGGATCTGAAAGTGTTAAGCAAATTACAGAAGCAGCCCAGTTATGTGTTGGTGGCCATTGATCGCGCCACGCGCTATGTGTGGGTCAAAGTGCTGCCCCGGCGCACCGCTGCCACGGTGACGCAAGCCGTCGAAGAGTTTTTGGCCGCGTTTCCGCACAAGGTCCATACGTTCCTGACCGATAATGATGGCGCGTTTACCGATCGGTTTGCCGTGCACAAAAAAGGGAAACCCGCCGGGCAGCCGAGCGGGACGCATCGCCTGGACCGGGTGTGCCAGGCGCATGGGATCAAACATCGACTGATCCGGCCCTATCATCCCCAGACGAATGGGATGGTCGAGCGGTTTAACCGGCGGTTGAACGACGCGTTACAGAGCCAGCCGCCGCTCCGGCCTCATTGCAGCAACCGCTTTCGGACCCACGCCGAGCGGAACGCGTTTATCACGCGGTTCGTGGACAATTATAATCGGACTCGGTTAAAGTGCCTCAACTATCAGACGCCCTTGCAACTGCTCCAGAATCACACGGGACAGTACACTTTGTAAGGAGGGGTGAGGGGAGGTAGAGGCTATGACCGGGATGGCGAACCCCCGTGCTCTATGGGCGTTCAACTCTACCCCACCTACCCTCCCCTTACAAAGGGGAGGAAAAAGACGGCCCTTTTGTCCTGGTTCCTCTCCAGCCCCTTGTTCTGTCAACGAATGGCTGAACCTTTACAATCCTGCCGTAGGGCACAACGATCGTTGTGCCTTGCTTCGGCTTCAAATTGACATTTCCCCCATGTGGACCTTATGATGCTAGCCCTTCGATAGAGAAAGGGAGGTAGGGTGACGATGAAGGTGATTCTTCAAGAAAATATCGACAGTTTGGGGTATATGGGAGACGTACTCGACGTGGCCGACGGGTATGCACGGAATTTCTTGCTTCCCCGCCAAAAAGCCCTGGAGGCAAACCCCCGTAACGTGAAGGCCTTGGAGCATACCAAACGAGTGACGGCCCATAAGGCCAAGAAGGTCGAACAGGACATCCATGGACTGGCGGCGAAATTGTCCGACGTGTCGCTCACCTTTCCGGTCCAGACCGGCAAGGATGATAAGCTGTTCGGGTCCATCACCGCGAAGGATCTGGAAGCCGGGTTGTCGGCCGAAGGATTTGAGGTGGACCGCCGAAAAATTCAATTGGCGAATCCCCTGAAAGAGTTGGGCACGTTTACCGTCGGCATCAAGTTGCATCGAGACATCGTCGCGAATGTGTCCGTGTCCCTTGTCAAACAGGATGGAGAGGCCCAAGTCGAGGCCCGGGTTGATGAAGCCGGGGACGCGACCGACGCCGCCGTTCCTTCGGCAGAGGCTCCGGAGTCGCAGGACGAGTGATGGGCTACGTCGTCGGGACCTTGAAAGCGGTCAAACAAGAGGACCCTGAGGTCTACGCGGCTTTTCGTGCCGAAGAAAAACGACAGCGCGACAAGCTGGTGTTGATCGCTTCGGAAAATTATGCGAGCCTCGCCGTCCTGGCGGCACAGGGGTCGCTGATGACCAATAAGTATGCGGAAGGCTATCCGGGGCGGCGCTATTACGGCGGCTGTCAGTACGTGGATGTGGTTGAAGAGTTGGCCATTGCGCGAGCCAAGCAGTTGTTTGGTTGTGAGCACGTCAACGTCCAGCCGCACTCGGGTTCCACCGCCAATATGGCGGCGTACCTTGCAGTCTTGAAACCCGGCGATACCATCCTGGGCATGGCGCTCTCGCAGGGCGGCCATTTAACCCACGGCAGCAAGGTCAATTTTTCAGGAAAGCTGTTGCAGGCCTTCTCCTACGGGGTCGATCGCGAAACCGAGCTGATTGATTACGACGCGGTGCAGCAAAAGGCGGAAGACGTTCGCCCGCGCATGATCGTCGTCGGGGCGAGTGCCTATTCGAAAATTTTGGACTTCCCGCGGTTTCAGCAGATTGCGAAATCCGTGGGGGCGTATCTGTTGGTCGATATCGCGCATATCTCCGGCTTGGTGGCGACGGGGCTGCATCCCAGCCCGGTTCCCTATGCCGATTTTGTCACCACCACCACCCACAAAACGTTGCGCGGGCCTCGCGCCGGCATGGTGATGTGTAAAGAAGAACACGCGAAAGCCGTGGATAAAATCGTCTTTCCCGGACTGCAAGGCGGGCCGCTCATGCACGTGATTGCGGCCAAGGCCGTGGCGTTCAAGGAAGCTCTGGCCCCGGGTTTTACCGTCTATCAACAACGGATCCTGGACAATGCCAGGGCCTTGGCGGACGGGTTCATCGCACGGGGCTATCACGTGGTGTCCGGTGGAACGGATACCCACCTGTTCCTGCTGAATCTCAATTCCAGAGGAGTGACGGGCAAAGAGGCCGAGGAGGCGCTCGATGCCTCGGGAATCATCGTCAATAAGAATGCCGTGCCGTATGACGAGCGACCGCCGGCGGTCGCGAGTGGCATTCGAATCGGCACGCCCATCGCGTCGACGCGGGGGATGGGGGTGTCCGAGATGTCGCAAATCGTGGCGTGGATGGACGAGGTGTTGCACCGTCCCACGGCCAAGCGAGTCCAGAGCCGGATTCGCAAGGAAGTCAAGGCGCTGTGCGCCCGTTTCCCGGTCTTTTCGGACTCGTAATCCGGTTCTTTCACTTCAGAGCCTGTCCTGAGCATAGCGAAGGAACCAATGGGGAATCCGTCAATCTTTCTGGCGGTGAGACGGCCTCTCGTTCTTTGGGAACGCGCGGAGGTATTCCAGACCCGGCATGAAGTGTCCATTCTGCAATCAACTCAACGACAAAGTCATTGATTCTCGTACGGCCCGAGAAGGCGAAGTCATCCGTCGGCGCAGGGAATGTTTCGGCTGTCGACGCCGATATACGACCTATGAACGGATTGAAGAAAATCTGCCCACGATTGTCAAAAAAGACAACCGGCGGGAAACGTTCGACCGTGCCAAAGTCATGGCCGGCCTGAAAAAGGCGTGTGAAAAGCGGCCGATCAGCAGCGCCGCGCTCGAAGCCGCGGTGGACCGGATTGAAAAACGCCTGCAGGATTTGGGCGAATCGGAGATCCTGGCCAGGGTGATCGGAGAGGAAGTCATGCGGGAACTTCATGCGTTGGACCAGGTCGCCTACGTGCGTTTCGCCTCCGTGTACCGCGAGTTTAAGGATATTGATCAATTTATGGAAACGATCAAGTCCCTTGCGCAGGATCGAGGAAACACCTGATGTGCAACGACGCCACTATGGTGCGTGCTCATGCCCTCCTCTAACCGTTCCGTTCAACGAGCCGGCTCCCTACGGGCGTCAGCCTCCCTTCCCAAACGGAAGCCCAAATTTGCGCCCAAACCGACGCGCCGCCGAGTGGTCCCTGCCACACGTGTGGCGATTTTGGGGGGTGGACGTGGTGGACGGGCGCTGTTGGAGATTTTTGCGCAGGACCCGCTGGCCCGTATTGTTGGTTTGGGAGAGGCCAAAGCGCAAACACTCGGCACCAAGCTTGCCCGGCAGTTGGGGGTTCCGGTTACGCAGGACTATCGTGAAATTTTGAACATGAAGGAGGTGGACCTGATCATCGACGTGACCGGCAGTCCCGAAATCGAGCGGGCGCTGCAGAAAATTCGAAAGCCGAGCGTGGCGATCATCGGCGGCGCGAGCGCCAAGTTTATGTGGCAGTTGATTGAGGCGCGGATTCGGGCCACGACGGAAATCGAAAAAACCCTGAGCCGGTACCAATCCTTGTTCCGGCGGTACGTGAAAGAGGAGGCCGAAAGCGCGGTCGATGAAGAGCGGACGCGCATCGCCTGTGAAATCCACGATGGGTTGGTGCAAACGCTGGTGGGCGTGAATTTTAAGATGGAACGTTGCGGGAATCTGATTCAGACGGAACCGACCAAGTGCTTTACCCTGCTGAGTGAGACAAAGCACCAGTTAAAACACGGCATTCAGGAAGCGCGACAAGTGGTGTTCAACTTGCGCCCCGGTCAATACGAGCAGTTGGACCTGCAGTCGGCGCTGACGAATTATCTCGATGCGTATAAAAAACAACATCGTGTCCAGGTCGCCTTCTCCCATACGGGGAGCGATGCACGCTTGCCGGCCAAGACGAAAGTCTTTGTTTTCCGAATCATTCAAGAAGCCCTGCAAAATTCGTCCAAGCATGCCAAGGCGTCGAAGGTCTTTGTGCAATTGAGCATTCAACCGCATCACCTCTCCGCCGTCATTCGCGATAATGGGAGCGGGTTCGACGTGCAGGCCGTGTTTCAGAACCCCGAAAAGTGGGATCACTTTGGATTGCGCGGGATGAAAGAGCGGGTCAAATTGCTCAGTGGCGAAGTCTCGTTGGAGTCCCGCAAAGGCGAGGGGACGACGGTCACGGTCTCCATTCCGTTGACCAGAAAGGATGGCGCACGAAATGGCAAAAAAAATTAAGGTGCTGATTACGGATGATCATCGTGTCGTGCGTGAAGGGCTGTCCGCTATTCTCGAGACCAAAGAAGATATCCAAATTGTCGGAGAAGCCAAGGATGGCGGCGAAGCCGTGGAAAAAGCCAGACAATTGCTGCCCGACGTGATCCTCATGGACGTGAGTATGCCGGGCATGACGGGTGTGGAAGCCACACGGATCATTAAACGGGAACTGCCGCATATCGGGATTATTGCCCTGACGATGTATGAGGATCATCAATATATTTTCGACCTGGTCCGGGCCGGTGCCACGGGCTATCTCCTCAAAGACTCGGATTCCACGGAAATCATCGCGGCCATTCATGCCATTTACCGTGGTGAATCGCTGATCCATCCGTCGGTGGCGAGCAAAATTTTAACCGAATTTTCCTTACTGGCCGAAGGTAAAGGCAAAAAGAAATCTTTACTGGAACACGATCTTACGGAGCGCGAGATTACGGTCCTGCGATTGGTGGCGGATGGGAAGACCAACAAGGAAATTGCCAACGTGTTGGATCTCAGCGAGAAAACCGTGAAAAATCACGTGCGGAACATCTTCCACAAGCTCCACGTCTACGATCGAACGCAAGCCGCGATTTTAGCCATCCGGAAAGGCATCATCGAACTCGAACCGCACCCTGACCATCCTTGATACGAAAAGAGCTTTATAGAACCCTCTCCACTGGCGGGAGAGGGAAGGGTGAGGGGGGACAGTTGGGGTAGGTCGGGTTAGCGAAGCGTAACCCGACAGTATAACTGAACCCTTCAGGTAGCGCGCGACTCCACGATCAGCTCACGACCGAGCACCCGCAGGGCCTTATGAATGCGGGTTGTCGCGGTCCCGTGGCGCGGATCGAGCATGCGGCGGATCACTTTATCGTCAACCCCGAAACGCTGAGCCAAGGCCACGCGAGACAACCCGCTCTTGCGGAACGCGAGGACAAGCGCGGCTTTCGCCGCCATATCCGCGGGAACGGCAATCAAATGCTCACCGGCACACCGGGGGCTTGGTGTCGGAATTTCCTCACCATCGTCGATGCGCCCCGCGATCGCTTCTTCCAGGGCATCAGCGGCTGCAGCCTGCGCTTCGGTTCTGTTGGAGCCGGAAGTGAGACATTCCGGCAGGTCGCGGAACGAAACAATGATCTCGCCCGTACTATCCGGCTGAAACCGTGCAGGATAAATAAAACGCATACTCGTCTCTCCTTTCGACGGACTCACTAACGGTCAGGTAGCGTTGGCGGGAACCCCGGCGACTCTGATGAGAGTCGAGTAGCACTTCGACAAACTATTGACAGAGAGATCAAAGCGGCAGATGGAGGCCTATATATCCGATTTCGATTTCTTTCGAGTCTGCCTCGAAACGAAGGTGAATTCGTACGCCACTGCCAACGCGGGCGTGCCATTCGAATAGTTCTCGCTTGCCACGCCGAGACATGAATCGACGTGCGTCGAGTAGTTTCTTATTGTTCTTCACCTTGTCGCTTTCAGGTGTCACTTTACAGGTCCACGGGGGGCTAGGCCCGCCGATGTTGTGCCATTCTGCACCCGACCTGTCGAGTTCGGCGAGTTTTCCTACAATAGACCAGGAAAACTCCGATGGCAGTTGGACATCAGGCCCGAAAACAAGATTCGGGAACGTCTCTTCTCTTCGCTCCCACAATGCCGAGGGACTCAGGGATTGGAAGAAGGCCGCATGGTGGCGCTCGTAGATCAAACGAGCGTGAACGGACCGAGTAAGATTATCGATTGTTTCGGAGGTCTCCTCAATGTTTTCATCGGGCAGCAGTTCGTTGAAGCTCACCGTGAGGTAGTCGTTATCCCAGACAGGGACCGATGGAAACCCGACGGAAATCCAATTCTGGATAGCACACAAGACAAGCGGTTCTCCGTCTTCCGGCGGCAACTTTGTTGTTTCACAAGCCAGAAACCGATCCTTGGCAGCCGACGCGACTTCGCTCAGAAGTGGGCATTTTGTGCTCAGACCCACGAGAAATACATACAGGTCCCGCTCCCTGTCTTCCCGTAGCCATTGGTAGGCATGCGATAATGAGTAACCTGGCAGACAGCCAATCTCCTCCAAAGGACGGTGAGTCCTCAGGCTTGCTAGTGCTACCTTTTTATGGATGAGTTGCGCCATGCCGGTTGCTACGTCCTTCAGCCAGTCAACGGCCGTGCGGCGATCAGGCGACGTGACGCTCGCGTGGTGAAGCACCATCTCGCGCATGTCAGGAAGGGGGAGCTAGGAGTTTTGCCAGATTTTCTTCGTGCTGGTCGAAGAAGCCGGATGGCCACATGGATAGACGTCCGTCTGCATCGATTTGAGGCGAGGAAACGATAGTCTCACCGTCAGTACGCTCGAAGTAGTGGAATGCAACTCCCCCTGGCGGGATCAACCCGTCGCGGACAGCAATGCGAATACCGTCCATGAAGTGATCGCTGTGGGTTTCGACGATGATCTGAACGCCAGCCATGGAGGCGCGAACCGCGAGTTCCGCCAGCTTGGTCTGCCCGCGCGGGTGAAGGTGCGCCTCTGGGTTCTCGATCAAGCACAACGTGCCCGCTTCAGCAAACAAAGCGAGCAATACCGGCAATGTATATGACAGGCCGAATCCTACGTTCGTTGCGCGGTAAGGCCGCGTTTCAACATCTCCCGGCCGATCGAATGAGAAACCGGCAATAAGGGCGTCAGCAGTGGGAACGGGCTCAAGTTGTAGATGGACGCCCGGAGTCACCTCCTGCAGCCATCGATTGACGACATGGAGCAGGTGCTGGCTGTGCAGGTCGGAGCAACGCGGGTCGTTGTCCGGCAACTGGTCGTTTTGATGTAGGTTCAAGTAGTTCAACGCGTACTTGCTACCTGACCCGAAGTCGCCTCGGCGCCCCAAAGTTTCCGAGAGCGGATAGAACTTTCGAGGGCCGATCCGTCCCGCATCAATGTAGATAAGGTTTCTTGAAAATGGGGAGACCTCACACCATTCCGTCCCCACGATGGGAACAGACTGATACGGAGGATTGGTCTCGACAGTCAATTGATCGGCCGTTTTCGAATAAGAGAAAGAAAGTGTCCACGGCGTGGGGATTTCGTCGCGCTGAAGTTCAAACCCGATGCTGTCATTCTCCGCGCCTTCGAAAAGCACATCGGCACCGGTCCCGAGATCTGCAAGCTCTCCGCCCAGGACCAGCCTGCCGTCACTCAAGTCCCCCGATGCAAACGACTGTCGAAGGACTAGCAGCGCCTGAATCACGCTGCTTTTTCCCATACCGTTCAAGCCACACAACAACGTAAGCGGTGCGCAATTCAATTCAAGGCTTTGGAAGCACTTGAAATTCGACAGCTTGATCTTTCTGAGCATCACACCATCTCCCTGACCAGTTCTTCGATCGCCCTGAAGCGTTTTTGTACGCGCTGTGGGGTTCCTGTCGCATACGAGATTGCCTTCTCGAACTCACGGTCTTCGTTCATAAGTACTAGAAACCGATCTATGACTTCCTCGCGTTTTTCAACAAGTCTATCGATCTGCTCGGGAGAACATTGAGCAAATTGAACGCTCCAGGCTTCGAGCAATGCTTTATTGACCGGGCGACGGGAACCATCTCGATTGTAGAGCTTACGAAACGCGTTATTGCCGAAAATGTGGAGAGCTGCACGCATAGATTTCTTGAAAGCTTCAGCGACAGCGTCGCGTTGTTCTGGAGCCATATTGTTGATCTTCGTCATGGTGCGGCTGAGATGACCATCGAGATCATTGGTGTCATAGTCTTCCCAAGGATCGATGTAAAAGGCCAGGAAGCGCAAAATGCACTCGTGGTTGGCCATTCGTTTCGTCTTGATCGAGTTGACTGTGGCTTTGAGAAATTCCTCGGTTTCAGCGAGCTCTTTTAGGTATGCTCGAATCGGGCCTGGATGAAGAGCATTTCGGATTTCCTGCCCATTTAGCGTCATGCCACCGGTGTTGATACGTCGAAAAATATTGAACATCACGTCCTCAGGCGTTCCCGGTTCTATGACATTCACGACAAGTTCTGTTTCACCGATCCGTCGCTGCATTCGCCGCGGAAGTTTGCTATATGTCCGTCCGTCTAGTTGGTTGAGATACTCGAGTTGCTCCAAGGGAAATTCGTCCTTCATGTAGCGATTAATGGTCGATATACGCTGAACCCCATCGACCACGCGCCAATTTTCTTTCTCATCCGCGGCCACATAAAACACGGGGATGGGAATGCGCAAGAGAAGGGATTCTATTAAACGGCATTTGCGCTTTTGGTCCCAGACGAAAAAACGCTGAAAGTCCGGTGTCAAGTCAATTTCTCTATGCCTGATCCTCGAAACAAGTTGCCCCACGAGCATGCCGGTCGTCCGAACCTTTATTTTCTCAGGATCAAATGGCCGTTCGATCTTTGTTATCTCTGGATCGTCCGGTTCGATTTCCAAGCCACTCTCTGGTTCTTCTTCGTAGTCCGGGGACTCTGTAACCTCTGCCGCTCTAGGTTTTGAGGTTCTTTTTCTTTCACGTGGAGTTGATGGGGCCACATCTAGGTCAGCCAAAACCTCCTCAATGAAATCATCCATATCACTCATTTGGTATACCCACATTCAATGTCGTCATCTGATTGAAAACTCTCTGCGGCGATATTACCACTATGTGTTCCTGGTTTCCATCTTGATACTTTATCCAAGACGTTGCAGCCTTGTGAAAAGGAATCTTTTCATGGCTTGGTTGCGCGGGTCAACTTCGATGCCCACCGACTCCAAGTCTGCGACGCAATGCAGCGGCACGCTATGCACGATGCTTGTAGAAGCGTTCACCACCGACCACAAAAACAAGAATGTGCGTGTCAAGATCGAGTATCCGCATCCCAGCGGAGGCCGGTTGTCAGAATATCGCCTCGAATCTTGATCTTGTGTTGCAGGCTGCCGATCAGGTCGGCGCACTGCTGGTCATAGGGAACGACGCGCGCGACCGGCATGCCGTGCTTGGTGATGATCAAGCCCTCCGTGTCCAGTCTGTCCAACAACGCCAGGCGCTGCTTCTTGAACTGTGCGGCTTCAATCGTTTTCATGTCACGCCTCCATCTGAATCCACATTTTATACGACTGGTCATGAAATTTGTCCATGCATTCAGGGTTTTCTTCTTTTGTCTCGGTTGCGACGCGTTTCCGGTTAGTGCTACCATGCCTTCCCAGCAAAAGGAGCGCGTGGTATGGCCAATGTAACGTTATTAGTCTCCTCGTCGTGTTCAGCCTGTCCTTCCGCCAAGAGTTTGTGGAAGCAACTGCGGGTGAAGCACAGTTTCAGTTACCGGGAAATTGATATCAGTACCCCCGATGGTCAGGAACTTGCCGACCGCCACGCGGTGCGAGCCGTTCCTGCCACGATTATCAATGGGCGACTCACCTTTGTCGGCGTGCCCTCACGGCAAAGCGCGGAAAAAGCGTTGAGTCAACGTCGGGGTTAACCTTTAAGCACGCTGCCCACCGGCGTCATAGGTCCTCCCAATGAGCACTTCCCTTCCGTTCGGGATGGATGAAGAGGATCTGGATCTTGAGCTTCCGGTCCTGCCCCCCCGGCAAGCCGTCGCTGCCCCCGACTGTCCGTTCTGTGGAGAGCCGATGACCTTTATCGATGCGGAATGGGGCTGTGCGGATTGTAACGGGGAACTGATCGGTCCCGAAACGGGGTAGGGCGGGCGAACGTTCGTGCCCCCTTCCCGTGACGCGTATCCCCGAGCGTCGGTTCTCTTCGTCAGCCTGCCATGCTTCACGTCGTTACGGGTCTCCTTCATCCGGATCTGGAACAAGCCTTAGCCTCCGACCTTCGCTCGTTCACCGCCCCGCTCTCGCCGCCATGTCTGATTCTCGTCCCCTCGGAAAGTTTACGCACGCACCTCAAGTGGACCTTCTGTATTGAGAAGCGCCAGCCTCTTTTCAACGTTCATCTGTTGACGTTCCACCAGTTGGCGTTGCGGATGCTGGAAGAACGGGGCCTTCAGGTTGCCGACCACCTCCGAGGCGAATCCTTTTTTCGGGAATGGGTGCATCAACGGCTGCGCAAGCAAGGAACGGATCTTGCCGGGCTCAATGAACTCGCCTCGATGCCCGGCGGATGGGCGGCGCTCTGGTCCACGCTTAAGGATCTCAAGGATGCGAGAGTGGACGCCGGTACGGTGTTGGAGTCGTTCAGCCAAAGCCCGCTCTCGACGGATCGCCGGCTGCAGTCGGTCATCCGCTTGTACCAGGCATGGCGTGACGACCAGAACCGTCACTCGTTGTATGACCATGACGACGTCGCGGTATTGGCGCTTGACCTGGTATCCGCTTCATCGTGGCTTCGTCAACAGGCCCATATCTTCTACTATGGATTTTATGATTTGACCCAAGGGCAACTCGATCTCTTTCAAATGATCGTCAGGCAGTACCCCGCCACGCTGTATTTTCCGTTACTCGATCAACATCCGGCCTTTCGTTTCGCCCAGCAGTTTTTCGATCAATACGTCCACGGCCTCGCGACAGGACCGATCGAACACAAGGTTGAGACCGCGTCTCCGTTTCGAGACTTGTTCGATCCTTCCCTGGCGTCTCGGTCCCGGAAGCCCGTCGTGCCCCACGAGCCGACCGCAGACGGGACCGACGCGAGCGTTGCCGGCACGTGGCGAAACGAGAATCGAAGCGCAGGGGGAAACGAGGAGCAAGGGTTCTGTCGTCTTGCGACGGTTTCGGGCGCAAACGACGAAATCGGAGTGGTGGCCAAGGAGATCCTGGCCCTGGTGCATGAGCGGCGGATTCCTTTTCATGACATCGGAGTGGTGGGGCGGACGTTGGCCGGATATGAAGACGTGCTGCCTCGCGTCTTTTCGGAGCATGGTATTCCCTTTCAGGCGACCTTACGCCGGCCCTTGAGTCAATATCCGTTTCCCCAAGTCTTGCTGCGCCTCCTCGCGCTTCGTCTTTCCGATCCTGACCGGAACGCAACGTTTGACGTGTTGCATTCTCCGTTCGTGAATTGGCAGACCTTCTGCCCCGACATCACGACTCCGCGTCCCGACGTGTGGGAACAGGTGAGCCGGCAGGCCGGGATCGAACAAAGCCTGCGGGAGCGGGAGAGACTGGTCGGGTTTTTTGAAACCGGGGTGGCGATGCCGCACAAGCGAAGACAAGGTGAGTCCACGATTGCCGGTGAAGAAGTCCGGAACCTCTGGTACGTGCTGGATCGATTAACCCGGCTTCTAGACGTCTTCCCGGAAGAGGCGAGTTGGGAGGTCTTCACGGACCGAGCCCTGGCTCTCATGGATTGCGTGCTGATGAGTCCGTCATTGTACCAGGACGCGCGCGCCCCCCGGGGAGAGGATGGCTTGGAGGGGACGGTTGAGTTCTCGCGCGTGTATCAAGCGGTGCAGGAGTGTTTTGCAGAGATCCGGGCACTCACGGACGTCAGCGGGCCGGTTCAGTATGCGGAGTTTCTCTCGACGCTCACGCGGTTCCTGGAAGAACGGTTCGTGTGGAATCCTTCGCAACCGGAAAACGGGGTGCGGGTCGTCGATGCCATGACGGCCAGGGGCCTGTCCTTTCGTTTCTTGTTTGTGATCGGGCTCACGGATCACGTCTTTCCCCGACATATTCGAGAGGACGGGTTTTTCCGGGATTCGGCGCGCCGGTTTTTGGACGTGAATCTGGGGTTCAAAATCCAGGAAAAGACCAGGGGGTATGATGAGGAAAAGTTATTGTTCTACCTGTTGATGCACGCGGCACGGGAAGGAGTCATGCTGGTGGCGCAACGGTCGGACGAGGAGGGCCGGACGACCATCCCGTCCTGGTATCTTCAGGAAGTGGAACGCTGCATGCCGGGTCTTTCTCCCGTAGAGGTGCCCAGATCCGTTCTTCACAAACCCCACGCGGCTCCGTACGCCGATGAGGCACGATGGACCCCGCGCGAGCGGCTCATACGACACGTGCTGCATCGCCATAAGCCGACCCGGGCAACCGCGTGGGAACCGGGGTGGTGGCAGGTGGTGGAAAAAGGGCTTGCGGCACTCCGCGTTCAGGAGAGCGAACGGCCGCAACTGAACGCCTGCGATGGCATAACAGGGCCTCTGCCCGAGTATGGGAAGTTTCTGGCCGTTCATGGTCTGTCGCCGACCAGCCTCCAACGTTATGCAACCTGTCCCTTTCAATATTTCGCACAGGACGTCCTGGGGCTCCACGTGCCGAGGACAACGTCCCCGAGTCAGGGTGTGAGCGCGTTGGAGGTGGGCACGCTGCTTCACGGGATTTTAAAAGAATGGTACGGCCGGTTGGCGCAAAACGGGTGGTTTGCGCAGGCGGCCCCGGCCGATTTCAAGCCCCTTGACACCCTGAAGCAGATTGCGGACTCCGTATTTCTGGATTTTGAACGGCAGAACGCGGTCGGGCCTGCGCTGTTGTGGGAGATGCGGCAGGAACAGATCATGGATATTCTGGAACGGATCCTTGAACAGGATGGGCGGGAACTGGGTGACGAATGGCTCCCGGTCCTGTTTGAAGTCCCCCTGAAAGGGGAGATGCCGGTGAAGGGAGCCCAGGGTACGACGTTGCTCCCCATTGCCGGTCAACTCGATCGGGTGGATTGGTCGCCTTCCCGGCGCCGGTATCGAATCATCGATTATAAATTTACCGGGAGCCGCGTCATGACGGACCAGGAGTTGGCCAGGTCGGTCGTGCGGGGAACTCGTCTGCAACCGCTGCTCTATATGGAATTGGCCGGGCACGGGATTCCGCCGTTGTTGGAGCACCCGTCAGGACAGGACGGGCCCGTCACCTGCGAAGGCGTATGGTTTTACGTCGTGGCTCCTCGGGAGCTTTCAGAAGAACAAGGGTTTGCGCCCGTGGCCTTTTCATCAGGCACGCGGGATAGCGTCGCCCCGCAACTGGAGACGATGATGACGACGCTTGTCGAAGGGATTCGGCAAGGAGAGTTTTTCATCGTTCCGGGCCGACATTGCGAGTGGTGTGACGTGCGTCCGGTGTGCCACCTCACCCATCCGGCAAGCGCCCGTCGTGCGCGGGAGGATTATAAGCAGACCCACGCGCATCGAGACTTGCGCCGCCAGCAGCCCCCCAAGCCACCTGCCAAGCGTGCCGAAAAAGACGAGGATTCGTGAAAGCGGCAAGGTCGTGAAAGACGTGAAAGAGAATCTTCATCTTCCGGATAGCCACGCGCGTCATTGCGCAGTCACGGCTTCAGGGACTAACGTCGTGGTGACGGCAGGGGCGGGCACGGGCAAGACCTCGCTGCTCATCGATCGTATTCTCCACCTGCTGACCCGGCGCGACCAACCACTGTCATTGACGCAAATCGTCGCAGTCACCTTTACCAACAAGGCGGCCAGTGAATTGAAGCTGCGGGTGAGGCAGCGTTTGCGGCTCATGAAGGAACTGGCCACGGGCGTCCATGCCGGGGATCAACCCCACGGTTACGAGATCCAGTCGATCCGGACGCTTCAGGAATCCTCGGGTCTCACCGACGAGGAGTTGGCGGCGGTCAGCGACACGGCGATGCGTGAGGTGGAACGGGCGCACATTGAAACCATTCACAGTTTTGCAGGCCATCTCTTGAGGCTCTATCCCGTGGAAGCCGGTGTCGATCCTTCGTTTCAGGAAGACGACGGCACACGATTTCACGAGCATTTCAATCGCGAGTGGGACCAGTGGGTGCAGCACGAATTGGATACGGGCGGGCGCCGGCATGACGTCTGGCGGCAGATGCTGGCGCGCTACAGCCTGGATGACGTGAAACAACTCGCGCGGGCGCTGACGGATGAATTGATCCCGTTGCCCGGAGTCCTCACCCCGCAACCGGAGATCACGCCGCACCTCCGATCGTGGCTGGCGACATTACGCGAGCGGGGTTGCCTGTTGCAGGAAACGTATCAAGGCACGCTGAAGATCAATCGTCTGCTCGATCAGGCCGTGGAGTTGTTGGCAGGCTTGGCGACGGAACAAACGACGCGGCCTGAAGACGCGGATGAGAGCTTCGCTGCCACGGTGCTTCAACAAACCATTCCCCCGAAGAAGCCGAAGGACTGGACCGACGAGGACTATGAAGAAGCCAAGGGTCTGATCAAGGTAGCCCAGGCGATTGAACAGTCGAGTTCGGGATCGTTATGGGACACCGTGCAGTTCCTGTCCCCGTTCGTCGCACACTGCCGGACCTCGTTCGTGGAGAAAGGGCTGGTGTCGTTTAACGGATTACTCGCGCGGGCGCGGGCCCTTCTTCGAGACCATCCGCACGTGCGCGCCGAATTGAAGGACCAGTATCAGGCGATCATCGTCGATGAATTTCAGGACACCGATCCGGTCCAATACGAGTTGATCCTGTTTTTAGCCGAGGCCAAGGGCGCCGAAGCCCGGGAATGGCATCGCGTTCAACCGGCGCCGGGGAAATTGTTTATCGTGGGCGATCCCAAGCAATCCATTTATGCGTTTCGACGTGCGGATATCGAAGCCTACGATACCGTTGTCCGGAACCATATCCTGGCGACCCGGGGGGAACAGTATTCCTTGCAAGGAAACTTTCGAGCCCATGACCAGGTGCTGGATCCGGTGAACCGCTGTTGCGCCAATTTGTTTCCGTCCGCTTCCGTCGAAGGGGTGCAACCTCACTACGAACCGCTCATTCCCGTGCCATCGGACTCGCTTCCCTTGCCCCACGAACGGGTGCAACTCCGCGTCGTCGCCCTTGCGCAGGAAGACGCGGATGCGGAAGCGGCCAGTCGCGCGGAGGCCGATGCCTTGGCGCGTTGGCTGCGAGAGGAAGTCCTGGAAAAAGAATCCCTGCTCCTGGGTGGTCGCGCGGTACCGATCCAGCCGCGCCACATTGCGGTCCTGTTTCGAACGCTCACCCACCTGCGAATCTCCCTCGAAGCCTTTCGGCGACACCACCTGCCGTGCCTCGCCGAAGGGGAAAAACATTTTTATGAACGTCAGGAGGTGATCGATTGCAGCCACGTATTGCGCGTCCTGATAGACCCCCACGATGAACTGGGCGCGGTTGGGGTGTTGCGGTCTCCGTATGGCGGCTGCTCCGACCTCGAGATCGAGTCGATCGTGCAACGAGGATTCCCGGATGATTGGGCACACGAGTCGTCCCTCAAACACCTGCCGCCGATTTTTTCGATCCTGCGTTCGTTGCACACGGAGATACGGGCGCTTCCGGTTCCGGAGGCCATCCGGCACGTGTTCCAAACACTGCCCCTTGCGGAATTGGCAGCGGCTTCCCTCGACGGCGAACATGCACTGGCAAACGTGCTCAAACTCCGGGACATCATGCTCGAACTGGCTGCGCGGTCCGGGTTGACGCTTCGGGAAATCGTTCGCCAGGTGGGGCAATGGGTGGATGAACCGCCCGAAGAGGGAGAACGGGCCCTTGTCGAAGAAGGGCTCACTTCCCAGGGCCCGGGTGGAGCGATCCGGTTGTTGACCATCCATAAGGCCAAAGGGTTGGAATTCCCCATGGTGATCGTGGCGGGTCTGCACCGGGACGTCGATCATCGAAGAACGCCGGTCCGGACGTCCCACGACTGGCTGACCGACACCGTCGGTCTTCGGCTCGGCCAAGCTGCCGACCTCGGAGAAATTTTTATCGAAACGAAATTAGCCGAACGACAACGGGCCGAACAGGTGCGGTTGCTCTACGTTGCCATGACGCGCGCGCAACGGCGTCTGGTGTTGTCGGCGGCGCTTCACGGAAAAGGGGCGACCCCAAAGGGGACGTTCCTGTCGTTGATCACGCGCGGCCTGGATCTTGATTTGCCGGCAATGGTCGAGGCGGCAAAAGAACGGTCACAATGTGACCATCTTGTCGGGAACGTGGCCGTGACGACGACCGTCGTGCCGGCTCCTCAGCCCATGAAGAAGGCTCGGCCTGCTCAACCCACGTGGAAAGCGGCCATACCGGATGGTGCGGGACACCAACGCCGATGGGACGCATGGATGCAGCGAATGGAAATGGCCCGGAAGACCCCGCTGTTTCTTTCCGCGACACGGTCCCTGACGACGGGCGACACGTCGTTGCCGGCGATCCCTATAGGTCCAGGGGAGCCCGCCGTGAAATCCAAGAGGAAATCCCCGGGAAAATCCGTCGCCCCCCCGCGTAAGAAGACGGCGTCGCAGCCGGGGTCATCCGGTCGAAGCGCGGTCATAGGGACGCTCGCCCATCGCGTGTTGCACGGTTGGGATTTTTCTGAAGATCCGGAGACGATGCCGGTATGGATCGAAGCCTGCTGCCGGACGTCCCTTCCAAGGGGATGGGCCCCGGAATCGGACAGCCTGTGCGCGGAATTGCAAGAACTCTTCACGCACTTCGTCGAGTCCGAACCGTATGCCGTACTCCGGCAGGCAGAAATTCTGGGCAGGGAAATCCCCTTTGCCGTCCCTTGGGAGAGTGGGGAGGCGGACGAGGAGCTCACTCGGACCGTACCCTCGTGTGTGATGGAAGGGGTGCTCGACGTCATGTATCGCCGGGACCAACAGATTTGGATTGCCGACTATAAGACGCATCAGGTGGAGGAAACCTCCCTGGCGCAGGTGGTTCAGGGGTACCGGGCACAGATGGAGATCTATCGTCGAGCGGCAGAGTCGGCATTGGGACACGGTGCTGTCCGGGCACAACTCATCTTTTTACGGAGTGGACTCAGCGTCGAGGTTTGAGTAGGATAGGCAAACACGCCCGCCTTTCCCCTCCTTTGTAAGGAGGGGTGAAGGGGAGGTAGAGAGTAGCGAAAGAGAAAATCTATCCGTTCAAACACGTGAGGAAAGGAGAACGTTCATGCCACTGAGCCGTTGGAAAATGGGATGCCTGCTATGCAGTCTCGTCTTCATCGGAGCCTGTAGCAGTACCAAGAATGTAAAGGTGACAGCCTTGAATGCTCCAGGCGGGAGCAAGCCCGAGGCGATGTTGGCCGTGAAAGCAGGCAACCAGGCCTTTGCCGCCGGGCAGTGGGCGATGGCCAAACAGCATTACGAAACAGCCATCGGCGTCCAGAAGACCTTGGCGGAGGCGCATTACAACCTGGCCTTGACCTTGGATCGATTGGGACAGCGAAAGCAAGCCGAGGCACACTATACCGAAGCCGCGAATTTCGCTCCCGGGCATCAGGTCATTTGGAATTCACGGATCTACCGCCGGTATGGGGACGTAGGGACAACGGGAGGCGGTACCTTACCAGGAATCCCGGGACTTGGCGGGCTTGGAGGACTGGGCGGCGGCGGCGGTTCAGGATTACCACCAGGCGGAAACTAGCGACCTCACGTCGGATTACGCTACGCTAATCCGACCTACGGGATCTGTCATGCTTGTATGTGTTCAGCAACCGTAGGTCGGGTTAGCCGAAGGCGTAACCCGACAACTGGGCAGGGACATGCCTCATGGCGCCGCACGCATTCTGTTATCCCCCTGCGCGTTCCCGTGTTCTGTAGCCCACCAGGATCATCGTGAGCCCCAGGAGAATCATGGGAACGCTTAAGAGTTGCCCCATGGTCATGGGACCCAACACAAACCCCAGATGGGCATCCGGTTCTCGAAACAATTCGGCGAAGCTTCGAAAGATGCCGTACCCGACGAAAAACCCCCAAAAGACCGTGCCGGGGGGCGTGGCCTTCCTTCCCAGGAACCAGAGAATCCCGAACAAGACCATCCCCTCCAGGGCCGCCTCGTATAATTGCGAGGGATGGCGACAGGCCGATCCACCCCTCGGGAAGACCATGCACCACGAGACGTCCGTGGGCCGTCCGTATAACTCCCCGTTGATAAAATTCCCCAAGCGCCCCAGGCCTAACCCGATCGGAGCAGCCAGTGCCGCCAGGTCCGCAATCGTGTACGGCGCGAATCCCTTTTTATAACAGAACAGCGAAAGGCCGACGCACGTGCCGAGTAACCCGCCGTGGAAGGACATCCCGCCTTCCCATATGGCCAGAATTTTCAGGGGGTTCTGCAGATAGTACTCCGTATTGTAAAAGAAGGTATAGCCCAACCGTCCGCCCAGGAAAACGCCAAAGGCGGCATACACGATCAAGTCGGACATCTGGGCGGTGCCTAATGGGATGTTTCGCGCGGCGGCCCGATGCTTGATCAGGAAATACGCCGCCAGCAGCCCCAGCAAATACATCAGCCCGTACCAACGGAATTGCAGCGGCCCCAACCGAAAAAAGACCGGATCGATCTCGGGGAAGGAGAGGGAAACCCACAACGGAGGGATGAAATCGTTCAAAACGGATATCCAATCGAAAGTCGTGATGCCAGCCCGGACCAAAACAATGTGCGAAGCCATCCTAGGGAGGAGTTGCCGGTTTTTCAAGGGAAGCCCTTTGAGCATTTGCCTCCGCGGTTGATGACGGGGTAGAGTTTGCGCCAGCACATACGCGACGAATGGAAACGGAGGATCAAGAAATGAGTGACGAAGCTGCGACGCACGCGACTCCGGGAAATCCGGCGGCCCAGGATGCCCTGTTGCCCGGCGTCAAACATATTATTGCGGTGGCGAGTGGGAAAGGCGGAGTCGGCAAATCCACGGTCTCCGCCAATTTATCCGTGGCATTGGCGCAGACCGGCGCGAAAGTCGGGCTGATGGATGCGGATATTTATGGCCCGAATATTCCCATGATGATGGGCGTACCGAACCCCCCGGAAAAAGAGGGCGACAAAATCAAGCCGGCTGAAGCGCATGGCGTGAAGATCATATCCATGGGGTTCTTTGTGCCGGAAGAAACCGCCATCGTGTGGCGGGGTCCTATGGTGCATACCGCCATCCAGCAGTTTTTTCGTGACGTGCTGTGGGGAGAGTTGGACTACCTGTTGGTGGATTTGCCTCCGGGGACGGGGGATGCCCAACTCAGTCTCTCCCAGATCGTTCCGCTGACCGGCGTCGTCACCGTGACCACGCCCCAGGAAGTGGCATTATATGACGTACGTAAGGGCCTGATGATGTTCAAGAAAGTCAACGTCCCCCTCTTGGGCGTGATTGAAAACATGAGTTTTTTCGTCTGCGGGCATTGCGGAGAACGAACGGAGATTTTCTCGTTTGCGGGCGGCGAGCGCGCGGCGCAAAAATTCGACATTCCCTTCCTGGGTCGCATTCCCTTGGACCCTGCGATCCGCGAGGGTGGCGATGCGGGTATGCCTATCGTCGTGTCGGATCCGAATTCTCCGCTCACCAAAGCGTTCCAGGGTGTGGCCGAGGCGTTGCAAACACGCGTGAGGGAACTCACGAGTGAACCCGCAGGGGCAACCCTGAGCGAGATGGTGAATAAGTTGAAAGAACCCATGGAGTGACGGAAGGCGCAGGTCCGAATCACCCTCTCCCTTCTTAAATCTCCCTCTCCCCTGGAGGGAGAGGGCTGGGGTGAGGGGGTAGAAGAGCCTGTCCTCGATATTTATAATCGGCGGAGGATCTTAATGGCAGAAATGGTCAAAGTGGCGAATACGGATGAGTTGGAACCCGGGCAAGGCATGGTCGCCGAAGTCGGGGACAAAGAGATTGCCCTCTTTAACGTCGACGGAACGTTTTATGCCCTGAACAATACCTGTGTGCATCGCGGGGGGCCGTTGGGTGAAGGTGAGTTGATCGGCGAAGTGGTCACCTGCCCCTGGCACAGTTGGGAATACAACGTGACGACCGGGGCCTGTGTCACGAATCCGTCCGCATGCGTGGCCCGATTCCCCGTGGTAGTGGAAGGCAACGAAGTCAAGGTGGACCTCGAACCGGCTTCCCCTGCTTGAGTTCGAATACCCTCTCCCCTGGCGGGTGTACGGACCGGGGACATAGGTAACGGGTGTTCGGGGACATGGGTCACACATTGTGCCTTATTGAGTTGGGCGCTGTAAATCGAGATCCGCCACATGTTGATGACAAAAATACACCCGCCAGAGCCCATCGTGGGGAGTCGGGCGGAGCGCGACCGGGTAGCCCCGGAACGCTTTGCTGATGCGAAACATGCGTCCGCGATACGAGACTTCGCCTTGGGCCTGGACCTTGCGCACGATATCCGTGGGGCCATACTCAATGGCGGGCAGGGTCTCAGGGAACGCGCGGGGACTCGGCTGATAGCGAGCCGCGGGAACGGCCATCGCCAGGGCTTCATGGGGGCGGTCCAAGTTATAGAGGGCGCGCCACCGGTCAAAATGCTGTTGGCAGTGCGCTAGGTCCTGAAACTGCCGCTGGTGGAGCAATTCGGTTTTGAGAGTGCGATGAAAGCGTTCGTCTTTGCCCAAGGTCTGGGGATGCGCGGGCCGGGCATGGCTAATTCCGATCCCGAGGCGAATGCACCAGACGATCAAGGGCGTGAAGGGGCTGCCCGCCCGATCGCCCCAGGGGGCGCCGTTATCCATCAGCAGCCGGGCGGGCAAGCCATAGCGGCGGAAGGTGGCGATCAAGTGCGCCTGCACCGTGGCCGTTTGTTCATTGGCACAGGCTTGGAGACACAGGGCAAACCGGGAACAGTCATCCAAGATGGTCAGGGGATGACAGCGGCCCGGCCCCACGGGGAAATGGCCTTTGAAATCCATCTGCCACAAGGCATTGGGCGTGGCGTGTTCGAAGCGCTGCCAAGCCTTGAGGGCGGATCCGGCGGGCGCGAGGCGCCCGTGCCGGCGCAGAATGGCGGTAATGGTGCTCGGGGCCGGGACCGCCGGATAGCCCAAGGCCTGCAAGCGGGCGTGCAGCTTCCGGCCGCCCCACGCCGGATGCGCCGTGCGAAGTTGAAGAATCGCGTGTTCCAGGGCGGTGGCCGTGCGCTGCGGCATCTGCTGGGGGCGCCGCGACCGGGCCTGCAACCCTGGCTCGCCCTCAGCGACATAGCGGGCCAGCCATTTATACCCGGTTTTGGGGCTAATGTGGAACGCGCGACACAGGGCGCGGAAGTTGCGGGCTGGGTGATTGGCTAACAGGAGAAACTCTTTGCGTTGCGACATAGTCGACACCTCTTTCCATGGCATGGCCGGTCTCCCTTTCGATTTGGGGGTGAACCATGCACTGTACAGGTGTTACCTATGTCTCCGAACAGGTGTTTACCATGTCCCCGGTCTATACAGCGGGAGAGGGCAGGGTGAGGGGGGACAGTAGGGCAGAGGTATTGATACGAAAATAGCCTGAATCTGTCATTCCGAGCGAAGCGAGGAATCTCTCCCGCAATAGTCGAGCACCTCAACGACGAGATCCTTTCCTTCGACAGACTCAGGACAGGCACTTCGCTCAGGATGACAACCTGTGCCACTCTTCATCCCTTGGACTGCAGGTGGCAAGCCTGCAGGAGGGATTCCGTACTCGAGCAAAGCCATGAAAAGCAAAATGAGTGACAAGGTGAACCGGCTCAGCCGGCAGGAACCGATCCGGTTGCAGCGTCGTCCTCCCAGCCTGGCCAAGCTGGATATGACGAAGCACGTCGGCCGTAAGGAATACGAGACCAAACTCGCCCGGCTTCAGGTTCGCTTGAAGGAACTCTCGCTGGCCTACCAGTCCCAGAGACGGCGCGCGGTGATCGTGCTGGAAGGGTGGGACGCCGCAGGCAAGGGAGGCGTCATCCGGCGGATGCACTGGCCGCTCGATCCACGTGGACTCAAAGTCTGGCCGATCTCCGCGCCGACCACGGAGGAACTGGACCACCATTACCTGTATCGTTTCTGGACGCGCGTGCCACGGTCCGGGCAACTCGTCATCTTCGACCGTTCCTGGTACGGCCGGGTGCTGGTGGAGCGGATCGAAGGCTATGCCACGAAGACTGAATGGCAGCGTGCGTACGCCGAGATCAATGAGTTCGAGCGCATGCTCGACGACGACGGCCTCCGTCTCGTCAAGATCTTTCTGCACATCACACCGGAGGAGCAACTCGCGCGGTTCCGTGCGCGCTTCAACGACCCGCTCAAACGCTGGAAGCTCTCCGTGGAAGACCTCCGCAACCGGGCCCGCTGGGCTGACTATGAGGTGGCGCTTGAAGAGATGTTCCAACGAACCTCGACCGTCCGCCGGCCGTGGATCGTGATCCCGGGCAACAGCAAGCATTACGCCCGGCTTGCGGCGATCGACGCCATCGTCAAACGGCTGGCGGATGGAGTGGACGTGGCCCCGGCCGGACTCGACCCCGGCTTCGAGCAACGCGCGCGCAAGCTACTCGGTCTCCACCAGCCCTCCGGACGAAAAGCACGATAGCGTCGCCTGGGCGTTACTCCACGCTTTTCAATTTCCCCGTCACGAATTTATGCAGTGTGCTTGAGATGAGGGTTTGGTAGGGCATCCCCTCCTTTGCCGCTTTTTTCTGAAGAGTTTCCAAATCGCGGGACGAGATCCGAATGTTGATTCGCCTGTCCTTCTGAAGGAAATTGTGTGCAGCCTCTTCCAATTGACGCTTCTCTTCTTTGAAGTTGTTGATGCTTGTCAATTCCCCGCGTTCAAAATCCCGGAGGATCTTCACTTCTTCTTCGTCTAATTTGAGAGGATTTTTCATTGAAGAACCGCATCCTTTTCATCGTCCCAGTCAAATTCATGCATGGATGAGACTGTCCCCTGTTGTGTCCCTTTTGTCAACGCACTATTGAAACTATTCAACCCCACGTCGGCCATGCTATAAGACGACCATGAAAAAACAGCCCAGGCTTGGCTCCAGGCAAGGCGCCGCATGGCATCAGGTCGTTCTTGCGTTAACGGTCCTTCTGATACTCATGAACGGCGATCCTGCGAGTGCGGGAAGCGACGATGCCGCTTTCGATTTCGCTTGGACGGAGACCTACGCCGGTGTCTTCGCCGGCTACGGTCGAATGGACAACCGGATCGTCGACGTCGACGGCTTTGCGAACTGGGGTCATCCCGGTTCGGATTTTGATTACAACGATGACGGATTCGCCGGCGGCGTGCTGGTCGGGAAAAAGTTCGGTATGGGCGGGATGCCGTTCAGGATCGAGCCCCGTAGGTCGGGTTAGCGTAGCGTAACCCGACAATCATTGGGAACGTAACAAATGGATAACGAAATGCCTGAATGGGGAAAGCGTAAACAATGGTGATGAGTTTTGGAAATGTTACAAAATTGAATAAAGTTTACAAACTTTACAAAAGTTACAAAACTTTACAAATATTACAAATTGTAAAAATTGTTACGAATTGTACAAATATTAAAATATTGAAAGATGACGCAATAATATCAACCAGTATCCAAACGGCTAACTGTCGGATTACGCTACGCTAACCCGACCTACCCGCCCTGTCGGGGCTGCGGCTCTTTTCTTGAAGATCCGGCCTCTGTCCTTCATAATGACGAAGGGTGGAATTGACTCTCGTCGTTTCAACAACGAGCACCTGTAAAAGCAGATTCTTCGCTTTGCTCAGAATGACAAATTTCTGGATTCCCGATTAGATCCCCGATCGGGTCGGGGACAAGCGTCGGGAATGACAAGAGGGGAGAATGCAGAAATGCGAATGCCTCTACCTCCCCTCGCCCCTCCTTACAAAGGAGGGGAAAAGACGCGATGCCCCTCACCCCAGCCCTCTCCCTCAAGGGGCGAGGGAGTTGTGAAGCGGAAGTGGTCAACGAATGAGTGAACACATACAAATGACAAGGGGAAAGGCGGGGATGATCACTGAACGGTTGCCGGGGTGGTTTAAGGTCAGGATCGAGGCGGGGCCGCACTATCGGCGCATTCAGTCGCTGGTTCGGGAAAAAGGGCTTCATACGATTTGCGAGGAGGCACGCTGTCCCAACAAATGGGAATGCTGGAATAACCGGACGGCGACGTTTTTGCTGTTGGGCGACGTCTGTACGCGACGGTGTCATTATTGTTCAGTGACAACGGGTCGCCCGGATCCGGTTGATTGGCAGGAACCGGAACGGGTGGCTGAAACCGTTCGAGCCTTGGACTTACGGCATGCGGTGCTGACCTCCGTGAATCGCGATGAACTGGACGATGGCGGCGCCTCTATTTTTGCAACAACCATTCATGCCATCCGGCGACTGCTGCCGGCATGTACCGTGGAAGTGCTGGTGCCGGATTTCCAAGGTAAACCGGCCCCGGTCGAGACCGTCCTGGCGGCGACCCCGGAAATTTTTGCTCATAATATCGAAACCGTCCCACGGTTGTTTCCGGCCGTCAGACCGCAGGGGAACTATCGCCGCTCTTTAGAGGTACTTCGTTGGGCGAAGGATCGGGGGGCGCGCACGAAATCAGGATTCATGGTCGGGATGGGCGAGACCAACGAAGAACTGCGGTCGGTCCTGCACGACCTTCGCGCAGCCGGCTGTGAGATTGTGTCGATAGGCCAGTACTTGCAGCCGACCAAAGCCCATCTCGTGGTGCATCGATATTACGAGCCCGAGGAATTCGAGGGTCTCAAACAACACGGGATGGCCCTGGGCTTTCGGCACGTGGAATCAGGTCCTTTGGTGCGCAGTTCTTATCATGCCGAACAACAAACGCACCGTGTTCTTGTATAAAGAAACCACGATCCTTCACCGGAATCTGTTATGCTGAGCGAAGCGACGCCCTCTCTACCTCCCCTAACCCCTCCTTACCCTTCGCTTCGCTCAGGGCAGGCAAAGGAGGGGCAAAGACGTGGTGCCCCCTCACCCCAGCCCTCTCCCTCCAGGGGAGAGGGGGGTAGAGGCTGAGAATCGTCAATGAATGAGTGAACGCAGATAAGGCTAAGGCTTCTTCCATCCCATGCATGTGAAACGTTGGCTTCTCCTCGCCCCGCTGCTGCTGACGCTCTTGTTGTTGCAGTCCTATTTTTGGGTGCCGACGTATGAAAAACAGGCGACGGGTAATCCGGCGCGCCTGGTGACGTATATCGAAGCGTCTTCCGGCGATGCCAAGATTCTCAATCCGATTTTGAACGCGGATACGGCCAGTTCGGGCATTGTGGGCCTCGTGTTTGAAGGGCTTCTGGATCTGGACGAGAACCTGAACTTCCGGGGGCGGTTGGCAACGGACTGGACGATCACCGAAGCCGCCTATCTCCTCGTCAGCCCCTCCAACCGGTTGCCCGACGGCACCGAGGTCACGGGAACGAACCTGGCCAACCGGATTCGAGCCGCGCTTCAAGGCGAGGCGTTTTCCGAGTTGGCTGACAACGTCCGCTCCATCGACGTGTTACCTCCCGCACGCGTGACGCATACGCTGTCCGTTCAAGCGGAGGACGTGGGTGGCACCCCGACGCGCCGGGAAGTGGAGGTCACCCTCGACGTTCCCGAGCGGGTGGCATTTTCGTTGCACCGGGTGGACCAGGACTTTTTTCAACGGCTTCTCCCGGTCATCGGCGATCGCTATCTCGAAAATTTTCCGTATGAGCGGCACCTCACCTTCCGCGAGGAGGTCCCTCCGACGATCAAGGCCCAGGTGTTCGCGCAATTGCCGGACCTGTTCCCCGTGGCCGAGCACAATCCCATCATCGATTTTCACCTCCGTACAGACGTCCGGTTTCACGACGGCCATGCGTTCGACGCCGGCGACGTGAAGTTTACGTATGACGCCATCTTGAGTTCCAGGAATCTTTCTCCTCGCACGTCTGATTTTGAACCGATCAAGGCAGTGGAAATTCCTGATGCACATACGGTGCGCGTGGTGTACAAACGACTGTTTTCCCCGGCGATCAACGCCTGGACCATGGGCATTCTTCCCGAACACCTGCTCAACGCCGACGCCATGCAACGGGAAATGGATGACCGCGGCCTCTCCGACGCCGCCCGGGAAGCCTTCGGTATGCGTGACAGTCAATTTAACCGCAACCCCATCGGCAGCGGGCGATTCCGTTTTGTCGAATGGCACAGCGATGAATACATCCATCTCCGGCGCAATGACGATTATTGGGAAGGGCCCGCGGAATACCAGGATTATTACATGCGGATCGTGCCCGACCTGTTGACGCAGGAAATGGAATTTCGGGCGGGCGCAGTCGATTACTACGGGACTCAACCGCACCAGGTCGTGCGGTACAAGAACGATGACACGTACCAGTCGTTTTCGAGCCTGGGGTTCGGCTATTCCTACATCGGCTACAATAATCGCCGTCCGTTGTTCGCCGACCCGGTGGTGCGCCGGGCGTTGGGGATGGCGATTAACGTCGAAGATTTTCTCCGGTACTTGTTGTACGGCGAAGGGGAACGCATCACCGGCCCCTATCCGCCGAACACAAAATGGTACGACCAGTCCGTCGAGCCCTTACCCTATGATCCCGAGGCCGCGCAGGCCTTGTTGGAATCCAAAGGCTGGAGCCTCAATGCCGATGGCTGGCTCGAAAAGGATGGAAAAATTTTCGAGTTCAACCTCATCACGAACAGCGGCAATCCCATTCGCAAAAACATCATGACGATTGCGCAGAACGCCTGGAAGAAAATCGGGGTGAAGTGCAATACGCAATATTTCGAATGGGCGGTGTTTCTGAAGGACTTCGTCAACCCGGGGGATTTCGATGCCGTGGTGCTCGGGTGGAGCATGGGCATCGATCCCGATTTATATCAACTGTGGCATTCGAGTCAGGCCGGGCCGGAGCAATTGAATTTTATCGGGTATCGCAATCCCCTTGCGGACGACCTGATCGTCCGCATTCGGCAGGAGTACGACCAGGACGTCCAGCGGGCACTGACCCACCGCCTGCACCGGCTGATTGCGGAGGAACAGCCGTATACGTTTCTCTACGCTCCGTTGGGAACGCGGGTGTTGGATAAAAAGATCGTGTTGGTCCATAAGGACGATGACGGATCGGAACAGTATGAAAAAATTTACCCCATCCCGAGCGGCGACATTACGTTTCACTTTCATCAATGGCGAAAGCTCGAATTTACGCCTGCGTTTTAAGGGCCGTGAATTCCGGTTGAAGGGTTAGTCGCGGATGCAAGCCTTTATTCTTCGCAACGTTCTCCAACGTCTCCTGCTGGTGTTCATCGTTTCCATCCTTGCGCATTCGGTGATTCACCTGGCTCCCGGAGAACCCAGCGAGGTCGATCCGGCGAATCCCCGGATGAAACCCGAAGACATAGCCAAGATTCGAGAGGCGTTTCACCTCGACGATCCCCTGTATATGCAATATGCCTATTGGATACGCGATCTCGTTTCCGGCGAACTGAAGTCGTTTAAGGACAGCCAGCCCGTCATGGGAAAAATCTGGCGCCGGTTTCTCAATTCCCTGCCGCTCTTTATCTGTGCCACGTTACTGGTGTGGACCCTGGCGTTTCCCACCGGCATTCAGGCGGCGATCCATCGTGGGGCGGTGTATGACCGTACGACCACTTTTGCGGCGTATACCCTCATTTCCGTACCGGGCTTCTTTTTGTCCTATATCGTGATTCTCTGGGTCGTCGATCTGTTCGGTGTACCCGTGATCGGCTTGAAGACCTTCGGGATGGAACTGGCTTCCCCTCTCTCTCAAGCGATGGACCGGATCTGGCACCTGGTGATTCCTTCGCTGATGTCCGCCCTGGGCGGGATGGCGATTCTTTCCCGGTACGTCCGCTCCCAGATGCTGGAGGTCGTGGGGCAGGATTACGTGCGGACGGCGCGGGCGAAGGGCGCCTCGGAGGACGTCGTCATCTACCGGCACGCGCTACGCAACGCGTTGTTGCCGTTTGTGACCATGTTCGGGTTTTTGCTGCCCGGGCTGATCGGCGGTTCGGTCATTTTCGAGCAAATTTTCGCGTGGCCCGGGTTGGGCCGGTTAGGCTATGAAGCCATTCTCGCAAGAGATTTTCCGGTGATCCTGACCTTGAATTTTATTGCCGCGGTATTGACGCTGGCAGGGACCTTGCTTTCGGACATTCTGTATGCCGTGGTAGATCCGAGGATCAGAACGGGGTTGCAAGGGGACGCATGATGCTTGCCCCCCTCACCCCAGCCCTCTCCCGATTTCCCGCTTAATGCAGGAAATCGGGAGAGGGAGGAGATGAAATTTCCTCTCCCTTGATGGGAGAGGATGAAGGTGAGGGTGGTCAGGATGAGGGAGTCGTGGAAAACGTTTCAGACGTGACAACGGATCAGACGCATCCTGGCGAGGAACTCCCGGATTCGGAAACGCCGTGGCAGGAGTCCTTCCGGTTGTTTCAAAAGGATCGTCTTGCGGTGGCGGGGGCCTACGTCCTGGTGTTGCTTTTGTTCACGGCGGTGTTCGGAAAAGTCCTGACCGAATGGGTGGTCGTGTTCGATCCCGAAGTCGTCCGCCTGCCGGAAAAATTTCTGCCGCCCTTGACCTTCGCGTCGCCGGACGAGATCCCCGCCCATGACCAACCGTTCGGCGGCATCTATCTTTTGGGGACGGATGAGTTGGGCCGTGACGTGTTCGCGCGCATGCTCCAAGGGTCTTTCGTGTCGTTGTCCATCGGGTTTATCGCCGTCGGCATTTCCTTGGCGATCGGCATCGTGTTGGGCGGGTTGTCCGGGTTTTATGGCAACGTCAAGCTCGGCGTGGTGACGGTCGATACCCTCATCATGCGGTTTACCGACGTGATGTTGTGCTTTCCGACTTTTTTCCTGATTCTCACGGTGGTTGCCCTCCTGCCGCCCAGCATCTATAACATCATGATCGTGATCGGGATGACCAGTTGGATGGGGACCGCCCGGTTCGTCCGCGCCGAATTTCTGGCTTTGCGCAAACAGGATTTCGTGGTGGCCGCCACGTCGATCGGTGCCCGGGACCGGCGCGTGATTTTTTCCCACATGGTCCCCAATGCCATGGCCCCCGTGTTGGTCTCGGCCACCATCGGCGTAGCCACGGCCATCCTGACCGAGTCGGGCTTGAGTTTTCTCGGGTTCGGCGTGCAACCGCCGTATGCCACGTGGGGCAATATCCTTGCCGACGGCAAGGGGTTTATCTTCGACGCCCCCTGGCTCTTTTTTATTCCGGGCCTTGCGATTCTGGTTGTGGTGTTGGCGTTTAATCTGGTCGGGGAAGGACTGCGTGAAGCCCTCAATCCCAAACTGCGGAGACGCTGAACCGTGAGCGCCTCACCCCATCTCCTGGAGGTTTCGCACCTCTCGACGTCCTTCTTTTCGGACCAGGGAGAAATTCGAGCCGTCGAAGACGTCAGCTTCTCGGTTCAGCCGGGACAAACCGTGGCGCTCGTCGGAGAATCGGGGTGCGGGAAATCCGTGACGGCCCTGTCCATCATGCAATTGGTGGATTTTCCGGGAAAGGTGGTGGGAGGGCGGGTGGTGTTTAAAGGCTCCGACTTGCTGACCTTGCCCGACAAGGAAATTCGACGGATACGCGGAAACCAGATCGGCATGGTCTTTCAGGAACCCATGACGTCGCTGAATCCGGTCTTCACGATCGGCGATCAGATCGGCGAGGTATTGGAAATTCATACGACCCTGACCAAACGCGAAGTCCGGCGGGAAGTCATTCGCCTGCTGGAGAAAGTCCATATCCCTTCACCGGACAAGCGCATCGATCAATACCCGCACGAAATGTCCGGCGGCATGAAACAGCGGGTGATGATTGCCATGGCCCTGGCGTGCCAGCCCGACCTGCTCATTGCCGATGAGCCGACCACGGCGTTGGACGTGACGATTCAGGCCCAGATCCTGGAGTTGCTGAAAGAGCTGCAACGGGAAATGGGCATGGCGATCCTGCTGATCACGCATAACCTGGGCGTCGTGGCGCAGTTTGCGCAGGACGTCATCGTGATGTACGCCAGCCGGATCGTGGAACGCGCAAGCGTACCGCAACTCTTTGCCACGCCGTCCCATCCGTATACGCGGGCGTTGTTGCGTTCGTTGCCGAAGCCCGGCGCGCGGGAAACCCGGCTCGAATCGATCCCGGGCACGGTTCCTTCTCCCCTGATGTATTGTCGGGGCTGCCACTTTTCAACCCGGTGCCCGGAAGTGTTGGACCGTTGCCCCGATGAGGAACCGCCGCTCATAGCAATTGAGTCGGGCCATGAAGTCGTGTGCTGGTTGCATCAACCCGGGAGAACGTAACGCCGTGGACGTAAAACCACCTGGACAGCCCCTGCTTGAGGTTACGCGCCTCAAAAAATATTTTCCCGTCCGAAGCGGCCTCTTGTCGAACGTGTCCGCGTGGGTCAAGGCCGTGGACGACGTGACGTTCGACATCAAGCCCGGGGAGACCTTCGGGTTGGTCGGGGAATCCGGTTGCGGCAAAACCACCGTGGGCCGGACCGTGCTCCGGTTACAGCCGCTCACCGGCGGCGAGGTGTTGTTCGAAGGCCGGAACCTGTTTGCCATGGATTCCAAAACGTTGCGGGCCACGCGCCGCCGGATGCAGATCGTGTTCCAGGATCCTTACAGTTCGCTGAATCCTCGCATGACCGTCGGTTCCATCGTGGGTGAGCCGCTCAAGGTTCATCACCTGGCCAAAGGCCGTGACTTGACGGAGCGGGTGTGTCAACTCCTCGACCGTGTAGGCCTGAGACCGGATCATTACCCGCGTTATCCGCATGAATTTTCCGGAGGGCAACGCCAGCGGATCGGCATTGCGCGCGCGCTGGCGCTGAACCCGAAGCTGATCGTGTGCGATGAAGCGGTCTCGGCCCTGGACGTGTCCATTCAGGCGCAGATCATCAACCTGCTCAAGGATCTGCAGGCGGACTATCACCTGTCCTACTTATTCATCACGCACGACTTGAACGTGGTGCAGTATCTGGCCGATCGGATCGCCGTGATGTATTTGGGAAAACTGGCGGAAGTGGCTCCTGCCGACACCTTGTTCTCCAATGCCAAACATCCCTATACCCAGGCCCTGCTTTCCGCCAACCCGTTGCCGGATCCCACGGTGAAACACGAACGCATTCTGCTGTCGGGTGACGTGCCGACGCCGCTGAATCCGCCCTCCGGCTGCCGGTTCCACACCCGATGCCCGCACGTGATGGACCATTGCAAAACCACCGATCCGCCCCTGATCCAAATCGGGAAACCGGAATCCAGCCACAAAGTCTGGTGCCATTTGTATTAGAGAATGCAACGATGATGCTCCACGTCCGTGTGATTCATGACCCCGGTGGCGAGACGTTGACCGTGTATTTTGCTGACCCTCGATCCGACCAAGTGTGTGAGGAGACCGGAGAGGGGGTGATCCTGATCAAGGATCGTCAGAGTGGCGAGGTGATCGGATTTGAGCGACTCTATTACAAGGCTATTCCCGGCCCGAATACCGTCACGGTCGAAACGCTGGTGGGAAACGAGACTTAGCTGCGCCTCGCCGATCTCAATGACATCCTGGCTGAGCACACCGGTTGTTCCTGTGTATTCACTCATTTGTTGACCATTTCCCCCTCACCCCAGCCCTCTCCCTCGGTCAGGTAGGTTGGGTTAGCCGAAGGCGTAACCCAACACCGCAGCCCTGCGTCTGTGCGACTAACGTGTCGGATTCCGCGATGCTAATCAGACCTACTTGCTGCTGTCATGATCCTTGCTGCCGGTTTCCAGTTCCTTTTCCCACTCGAACACGTTGCGCTCGATGAAGACAAAGGCGGCGATCCACAAAAAGGCATCCCAGAAATCGAGGAAGGTGCCGAAGATTCCCCAATACACCGCGGCGCCCACGATGACGGCGTAGAGCAGATATTTTGCGTGCAGGTTTGTGGCCTCGAACCAGCCCGGGAACAACCCTTTGACGCCCAGTCGTACGTCAAGCTCCAGCAGAGCCAGGATCAGGAGCCATGTGCCGGAGTTCACAACGTCAACCCAGGCCAGCCGCACCGTCTGAACCAGGACACCGGCTTCGGCCAGCGTCCTGGTCTGCTCGTTGACGAACAGTGCTCCGGTGATCCCGATACAGTTGCTAACGGTCAGGGCCCGGTACTCGTCGAGTTCAACGAGCAGGGCGAACTGCTTCATCGCCAGGGTGCAGGCGTCCATTGCACCAGCCGGCACGTACATGCCAAAGCCGAGTGCTTTGCCGAGGTAGCCGGTAAAGGCGTAAACAATGACCATGTAACACAGGGCGCGCAGGCCCCTGATGGCGAGGCCGATGGGGCGCTTCAACACCTCGTCGGAAAGCTGGCAGGTTTCAAGCTCGAACAGCAGCAACAGGATTACCCACGCGGCGGTATCAATGCTCGGCGCAAACCCTTCGATGATCTGCGCGAACCGCACGCCATCCTGGAATACGTGGGAAGCGGCTTCCCAATCTTCCTTGAAGAACAGCGCAACGTTGGCGACCAGGGCCGCGTACACCAGATATTTGAAAACGGAAAACCAGTCGAGGCTGTTCACCTGGAGCATCCGGTCATACCCCTCCCTCCGTCATCCTCGACGCTTGTCCCCGACTTGATCGGGGATCCAGGCGATCTATAAGGATCCAGGTTTTTTCTTTTCCCTCTGTTTGCGAGGAGAAAGACACTGGATCCCCGATCGGGGTCGGGGATGACAGATAAAGACAAAAACAAAGACTCTGGATTCCCGCATTCGCAGAAATGACGGTTGAGGCGCTTTGTCGGAAATCGGTCTAATCTATCAAGGTTCGAGGCGTTGGTCTATGTTCGCCGAATCCGCCTTGCGGGAGCGGAAGGCCGGTCCGTATAATCGCCAATCCGTGCGAAGAGAACCTCGCACATCGATGATACCGACACAACAGGAGTGTGTATGACAGAGCAGGGCAACAACCCTAAACCTTACCCGGCGCTTCGCAATATTCAATATTCGCCCATAAAGCAAGGGGAGGAGCACTACATCGTCTTGTGGGATCCCTCCGGGTTGAGCTCCGAGAAGCTCATCATCCCGCTCAACTTTTTCCATCTGTTTCAATTTCTGGATGGCGAGCATTCCCCGGAACAAATCGGCGTCGAATACCTGAAAAAATATGGCGAGTTCATGATGCCGGACAAGCTCGACCGGCTCATTGCCGACCTGGACCAGAAGCTGTTTCTCGAAGGCGACCGCTACGAGGCGGCGAAAGCGGCGGCGGTGACGGCGTATCGTGAAGCGCCGACCCGGAAACCCCGCTTCGCCGGCAAGAGCTACGAAGCCGATCCGCAGAAACTGCGTGAACAGCTTGCCGGATTCTTCACGTCCAAGGAAGGGCCCGGCCCCGATCCCTCCGATCATCAGGGGAAGTTGATCAAAGGGCTGGTGGTTCCGAATTACGAAGTGAACGTGGCCGGGCCGCTCTATGCGTGGGCCTACAAAACATTGCGTGAGGCGGAGGCGCCGGACGTCTACATTCTCTTCGGGACGGCCCACGCCGGGTTGGCGGAGCCGGTGGCCGTGACGGATAAGGATTTCGAAAGCCCGTTGGGGGTCGTGCCGGTCAATCGGCCTCTCATGGAGGCTTTACGGTCCAAGGGGGGGGACGCGCTGTTCGCGGATGAATTGCGGCATGACGTGGAACACAGCATCGAATTTCAGTTACCTTTTCTTCAGGAGACCGTGGGCATGCGGCAGTCCATCTCTATTGTCCCGGTCTTGTCTGCATTCCCGCCCGGGTGTTTGATCGATCCGGCACTCAAGGATTTCGCCGACCAGGTTGAGCAGGTGGTGTCGCTGTTGAAAGACGCGATTGCCGCGTCGGGTCAGCGGGTCTGTCTCATCGCCAGTGCGAACCTCGCGCATATCGGTCTGCGCTACGGCGATGACAAGGCCCCAACGGATTTTTCTTTCCACCGCTGCATGCAAACCGACCTGGAAATGCTGAAACACGTCGAAAACGTCGATGCCCGGGGCTTTGCCGAATTTCTGCTCAAGGAACAGGACCGCCGCCACGTCTTGGGCTTCTCGGCGATTTATCTGCTCTTGCGATTGATCGAGGCGGAAAAAGGCGAGATCCTGCGCTATGATCGTGAGATCGTGGATCAATTCAACTCCACCACCACCTACGCCAGCGCCGCGTTTTTTTAAGAAGCCGGCCGGGTTGCCGGCCTTACTCTTCCTCCACGTGGACCGTCATGGTCACGGCTTCCAATGGGTTGTCCTGGGGGTCCCGTTCCACTGCCACGATCTGATCCACCACCTCCATGCCTTTCCTGACTTTTCCGAAGACGGTATAGGTCCGGTCCAGGCTGCTCGTATCTTCCACGCAGATAAAAAATTGTGACCCATTGTCGTTGACGTCACGGGTTCGATCGTCGTTCCGGGGCATTTTGGCCATGGAGACCGTGCCGCGGCGGTGTGGCTGGTCGCTGGGTTCCGGAGTCAGGCTGAAGCCCGGTCCCCCGGTTCCATGCAGGCTTCGATCCGGTTCCTTACTGAGCGGGTCTCCCCCTTGGATGATGAAGCCGGGGACGACGCGGTGAAAAGCCGTTCCATTGTAGAATCCGATTTTGGCGAGGCTCAGAAAGCTGTCCACGTGGCGAGAGGCCACGTCCGTGTAAAACTGGATCGTGATGTTCCCGAACTTGGTGGAGATGACGACCTTGGGATTTTTTTTCTTGAAGGTCAGGGGCGCACTCATCGGCGGACTCTATCAAGGCAAGCGGACGTTCGGCAACCATTGCCGTTTCCTATTGCCATCCTCGCAGTTTTCCCTGTGTCATTTGTATGTGTTCACTTATTCGTTGACAATTCCCCCCCTCACCCCAGCCCTCTCCCGCAGGTGGGGAGAGGGGGAACTCCCTCCGTTCCCCTCCTTTGCCTGCCCTGCCTGTCCTGCTTGTCCTGAGCGAAGCGAAGGAACTAAGCGAAGGAAGCACAGCGAAGGGTCAGGAGGGGTGAAGGGGAGGTAGAGATTGAAGTAGGGCCGCATCCCGGGTCATGGCCCGGGACATGCCTTATGCGGCCAAGAAAGGGCGCCATGAGCCTGCCCCTTTCATCCCTGCCTGCTGCAGGCAGGCCCGCAGTACCCCCTCCTGTCATCTCCGTGGTTTTTAGCCGTGTCTCCGCCATTCTTAATCGGAGAGAGGATCCACGTCTTTCTCTTCCACCCCACCCCGAAGCAAGACAGGCACGGCGACTGGAACGACCGTTCTATTTTCTAAGTATCTCTATGTAGAACGATCGTTCTGTTTTGTACGTATCTTTACTAGAATGACCGTTCTATTTCCGACTGGAACGAACGTTCTGTTTCATACGTATTGACAACTACTTTTAAATATTTATAATCGCCATCATTTGTGCCCCAACGCGGTGGGCGAACCAGAACTGAGTGCCGGAACTGAGGAGTAAGGAATGAACATGAAAAACGCAGATTCCACCACAGAAAATCTTCGAGTCAGAAGACCTTGCAAGGCGACCAGGCCACTGGGGAATAAGTCGCGACCCGCCTTGACCACGGACACAACGGCAGGCAGTCGCGTTCACCCCACAAAAGGCCTATCAGTCAATGGTCTCCTTACCCGCGTTGCATTCATTCTTGTGTGTGCCGCCCTGCTCGACTTTTTGGCGCCGTTCCACATCGCGCTTGCGGCCCCGAGCCGGATCACGGGCTTCACGCTGTTCGACAACGCGACGGGGCAGGACGTGCAGGCGCTCGAAAACGGCGCGTTGGTGGAGGCCCAGATCTCCGAGCGGCTCAACATCCGGGCGGACACCGCGGGGACGGTCGGGAGCGTGCGCCTGGAGTTGACGGGCCAGGAGACGGCGTCACGCATCGAGAACTGGGCGCCCTGGTATCTGTTCGGCGACAAGGGGAACCGGGGCGCGCGGCCCTTCCCGGCGGGATCGTACACCATTACGGCGACCCCGTATCCGGAGCGAGGCGCGAGCGGCACGCCGGGGCAGGCGCTCAGCGTATCCTTCGCGGTGGCGACGGCGCATGATACCGGCCCCCCCCCGACGGTGACGGACGCGTTGTTCAGTTCGACGCCGGCCGCGGGGCAACACGACACCTACAAGCTGGAGGACGAGATCCGGGTGCGGGTGGTGTTCAGCGCGGCGGTAGCGGTCACGGGCACGCCGCAGATCGACTTGACGATCGGCACGGCGACCCGGCAAGCCGATTATACCGACGGCACCGGCACGACCACCCTGACGTTCGCCTACACGGTGGCGGCGGGTGATGAGGACACGGACGGCGCGGGCATCGCCGAGAACGGCCTGAAGCCGAACAACGGCACCATCAAGAAGAACGGCGGCACGCTGGATGCGGACCTGGCGCACCCCGCGCGGGCCGATCAACCGGGGCACAAGGTGGACGGTATCCGGCCAACCATCGACACCACCTACATCATGCCTTCCGGTCTGGACAGGACGTACGAGCCGGGTGACAACATCCGGGTTTCGTTGCTCTTCAGCGAGAACGTGACGGTGACAGGCGCACCATACTTGGAACTCACCGTAGGAAGCGAAATCCGAAACATGGAGTACGAAGGCCAAGGAATTTTCAGCCCCGGACAACAGGATTTCTTCTATACGGTGGTGGCCGACGACTTCGACGGAGATGGCCTGAGCATCGCCGCCAACAGCGTGCGGCTGAACCAAGGCACGATCCGGGATGCCGCGGGCAACGACGCCGCGCTCGACCATGACGCCAACCAGGCGGGGAACGCACACAGGGTCTCCGGCGTCCTGGTGACCACGATCACCCTGCCGTCGGGACCGGTCGATGGTCCTTTCGACGCGACGATCACGTTCAGCCAGGACGTAACCGGCTTCGTGCAAAACGACGTCACGGTGGGCAACGGCACAGTGACAGCCTTGAGGTCAACCACCGCGCGGGAATACGTGGCCACGATCGAGCCGGCCGCGTCCGGCGACGTGACGGTGAGCGTCGAGGCCGGCGTCGCGCAGTATGCCTCCAATACGAACATTCTGAACCAAGCGTCCGGAACCGAATCCGTAACGGCCGACCTGAGCGTAACGGCCGACCTGAGCGTACCGGCGGTGACGGACGCGTTGTTCAGTTCGACGCCGGCCGCGGGGCAACACGACACCTACAAGCTGGAGGACGAGATCCGGGTGCGGGTGGTGTTCAGCGCGGCGGTAGCGGTCACGGGCACACCGCAGATCGACTTGACGATCGGCACGGCGACCCGGCAAGCCGATTATACCGACGGCACCGGCACGACCACCCTGACGTTCGCCTACACGGTGACGGCGGGTGATGAGGACACGGACGGCGCGGGCATCGCCGAGAACGGCCTGAAGCCGAACAACGGCACCATCAAGAAGAACGGCGGCACGCTGGATGCGGACCTGGCGCACCCCGCGCGGGCCGATCAACCGGGGCACAAGGTGGACGGCATCCGGCCAACCATCGACACCACCTACATCATGCCTTCCGGTCTGGACAGGACGTACGAGCCGGGTGACAACATCCGGGTTTCGTTGCTCTTCAGCGAGAACGTGACGGTGACAGGCGCACCATACTTGGAACTCACCGTAGGAAGCGAAATCCGAAACATGGAGTACGAAGGCCAAGGAATTTTCAGCCCCGGACAACAGGATTTCTTCTATACGGTGGTGGCCGACGACTTCGACGGAGATGGCCTGAGCATCGCCGCCAACAGCGTGCGGCTGAACCAAGGCACGATCCGGGATGCCGCGGGCAACGACGCCGCGCTCGACCATGACGCCAACCAGGCGGGGAACGCACACAGGGTCTCCGGCGTCCTGGTGACCACGATCACCCTGCCGTCGGGACCGGTCGATGGTCCTTTCGACGCGACGATCACGTTCAGCCAGGACGTAACCGGCTTCGTGCAAAACGACGTCACGGTGGGCAACGGCACAGTGACAGCCTTGAGGTCAACCACCGCGCGGGAATACGTGGCCACGATCGAGCCGGCCGCGTCCGGCGACGTGACGGTGAGCGTCGAGGCCGGCGTCGCGCAGTATGCCTCCAATACGAACATTCTGAACCAAGCGTCCGGAACCGAATCCGTAACGGCCGACCTGAGCGTAACGGCCGACCTGAGCGTACCGGCGGTGACGGACGCGTTGTTCAGTTCGACGCCGGCCGCGGGGCAACACGACACCTACAAGCTGGAGGACGAGATCCGGGTGCGGGTGGTGTTCAGCGCGGCGGTAGCGGTCACGGGCACGCCGCAGATCGACTTGACGATCGGCACGGCGACCCGGCAAGCCGATTATACCGACGGCACCGGCACGACCACCCTGACGTTCGCCTACACGGTGGCGGCGGGTGATGAGGACACGGACGGCGCGGGCATCGCCGAGAACGGCCTGAAGCCGAACAACGGCACCATCAAGAAGAACGGCGGCACGCTGGATGCGGACCTGGCGCACCCCGCGCGGGCCGATCAACCGGGGCACAAGGTGGACGGTATCCGGCCGGTGATCGAGTCGGTTGGCTTGGCTTTGCACAGAAATTCGGACTTGACGCATGTGCCGGGTGAAACATTGACGTGGATTGTGCTCTTCAGCGAGGACATGGAGGTGGAAGGCGCTCCGTACATCGAGTTCCCAATGGGGGATGAAACCCGGACCGCGGCGTACATAAAAGACAGGGCATCTCTCGGTATTTTCAGCGAATCTCTTAATGTCCAGGGGTTTGGCTACACGTTCGCAGCCGACGACTTCGACGAGGACGGCCTGAATCTTGAAGCCGACAGCGTGCGGCTCAACGGCGGCACGATCCGGGATATGGCGGGCAACGACGCCGCGCTCGATTATGACGGCATCGAGACGATGGATTGGCACAAGGTCGCCGGAACCAAGGTGACGACCACGGTGGACCTGCCGGCGGGGCCGGTCCATGGTCCCTTCGACGCGACGATTACCTTCAGTCACGACGTGACCGGATTCGTACAAAACGACGTCACGGTGGGCAACGGCACAGTGACCGTCCTCAAAGCGACCAACGCGAGGGAGTACGTGGCCACGATCGAGCCGGCCACGTCCGGCGACGTGACGGTGAGCGTCGAGGCCGGGGTCGCGCAGTACACCTCCAATTCGGTTTTCTTGAACCAGGCATCCGATACCGCAACGGTGGTGGCTGCCCTGAGCCCGATCACCGGCTTCACGCTGTTCGACAACGAGACGGGTCAGGACGTGCGGGCGCTCGAAGACGGCGCGGTCGTGGAGGCACAGACCTCCGCGCGGCTCAACATCCGGGCGGACACCGCGGGGACGGTCGGGAGCGTGCGCCTCGAGTTGACGGGCCGGGAGACGGCGTCCCGCACCGAGAATGTGGCACCCTGGTATCTGTTTGGCGACAAGGGGAACCGGGGGGCGCGGCCCTTCCCGGCCGGGTCGTACACCGTCACGGCGACCCCGTATCAGGAGACGTGGCAGGCCGGCACGGCGGGGGCGACGCGGAGCATGTCGTTCACGGTGAAGCCGCACGAGCTCTCGGTGGCGGACGCGCAGGCCGAGGAAGGGACCGACGCGACGCTCGCGTTCACGGTGACGCTCGCGCCGTCGAACCCTGGGACGGTGACGGTGGAGTATACGACCGTAGATGGCACGGCCACGGCGGGCGCGGATTATACAGCCGCGTCCGGTACGTTGACGTTCGCTCCGGGAGAGACGAGCCAAACGGTTGCCGTGACGCTGCTCGACGACGTCATCGACGAGGGCGCAGAGATCTTCACGTTGAAGCTGAGCAATGCCTCTCATGCCACGCTCACCGACGCCGAGGCCACGGGCACGATCACGAACAACGACCCGTTGCAGTGGGCGTGGCTGGCCCGGTTCGGACGGACGGTGTCGAGCCACGTGGTAGACGCGGTCGGGGAGCGGCTGCGCGGGTCGCCGGACTCGTATATCATGGTGAACGGGCAACGGTTGTCGTTGAAAGACGGAGCCGCCGGGTTCTCGGAGCCGGCACCGGGGGATAACCAGCCGGGAGCGGACCCGTCGTGGGCAGGCGGGCCGGGGCCAGGCGAGCCGTGGGATGAGCGGCATGCGGGTCTGTCTCAGCATCCGACGGCTCGTGATTTTTTGATGGGCAGTTCCTTCCGGTTACTGTTAGGGGCAAAGGACAACCATGCCGGCGGCGCCCGGTTGACCGCCTGGGGCCGGGTGGCCGGCACCCGGTTTGACGGCCGGGACGGCGCCCTGTCCCTGGAAGGCGACGTGGTGACGGGGACCGTGGGGTTGGACAGCGAATGGGATCGTTTGCTGGCCGGGTTGGCGGTCTCGCACAGCCGGGGGTCAGGGTCGTTCACCATGACCGCCGGGGCCGGCGGCGAGTTGGAGAACTCATTGACCGGCATTCATCCGTATCTGCGCTATCACGTGACCGACCGGCTGGACGTGTGGGGCTTAGCCGGGTATGGCTGGGGGCAATTGGAAGTCGAAGAAGATCAGATGCACACCACCACCGAGACCGACACGGCTCTGGTCATGGGAGCCTTCGGGGGCCGGGGGATCCTGCTGGCGGCAGGAGAGAACGGTGGGTTCGAGGTGGCCACACGGACGGATGCCATGTTCTCGCGGATGACCTCGGAGGCGGTGGCGGGGTTGGAATCGGCAGAAGGCGACGCCCATCGGCTGCGGCTGGTCCTGGAAGGCTCACGCGGGTTTGCGTTGAGTGCGGGCAGAATGCTGGCGCCCTCAGTGGAGTTGGGCGTCCGGCATGACTGGGGCGACGCGGAGACAGGGTTCGGGCTGGAGTTGGGCGGGCGGGCGCGGTACGCGGACCCGGCACTGGGCCTGACGATCGAAGGTGGCGTGCGGGGTTTGCTCGCCCATGAAGACAGCGACTACGAGGAATGGGGGGTGTGGGGCACGGTACGGGTGGACCCGGGCGCCTCGGGTCAAGGCCTGTCGCTGACCCTGGCCCCGACCTGGGGCGCGGCATCGAGCGGGGTGGAAGGCCTGTGGACGCGGCAGAACACCATGGGGCTGGCGCGGAACGACCAGCGTGTGCCGGGCGGCCGGTTGAACGCGGAACTGGGGTATGGCCTGGAGGCGCCGCTCGGCGCCGGGCTGCTGACCCCGTATGCAGGGGCGGTGCTGTCGGATGGTGACGCCCGCACGTGGCGCCTGGGCGGGCGCTGGGCCGGGGGCACGGGGCTGGTACTGAACGTGGAAGGCATGCGGCAGGAACCGGCGGGCCAACAGCCGGTGAACCAGAGCATCCGGCTGCAGGCCGGCTGGGCCTTCTGAAAATTCCCCTCCTTCAATTCCCCTCTTTTGTAAAAGAGGGGTTAGGGGAGGTAGAGCGGCTGCTTGGATGGCGGAAGCACCCCGGTCTGAACACCTTACAAAAGGGAGGAAAAGAACGCGGTCATTCTCCCCGCGTCAGGCCGTCCGCCGGTCGGATTTTGAGCCAGCATAACGCGCCTATGAATGCCAGGACTGCCGCGACCCCGAGTGCGATGGTCCATCCGAATTGGTTCGCGATCCAGGGCGTGAGCGTGGGGGAGAGGGTGCCGCCCAGATTGGCGCCGGTATTCATCACCCCGGAGAGGGTTCCGGCATGGGCCTTGGAAAGGTCCATGGTCGAACTCCAAAACGCTCCGATGGTGAAATATAGCCAACCCGCCCCCAAGGATAACAAGGCCAGGGCGGCGAAGGGGTCATCGATCACCGCCCCTCCGATGATCGAAACGGCTGCCAGTGCCATTCCCCAAGCCCCGACCCAGGGTCGTCCTTTGTTCAAGCCGAATCGTCCGGAGAGGCGGTCCGTGACCCAGCCGCCGATTGGACAAAATATCGTCATGGCTATAAAGGGGCTGGCGGCGAAGAGGGCGCCTCGCAGCACGCTGAAGTGTCGTACGTCCACGAGGTAGAGGTAAAACCATGACAGATACACGTAGGCCACGTACCCGAAACAGGTATAACTCAAAACCAGCCACCACACGCTTGGGGTTTGTGCAAAGGCTTTCCAGGGAACGGGCGTCGGAGCCTCCGGGACGTTCCGCAAAGGCGCGTTGCCGCGGATCAGCGCGGCTTCCCCGGCATTGACCCGTGGATGCGCTTCCGGCCGGTCCGTGGCAAACCAGAACCACAGCATGGCGATGAGCACGCCGAGGCCTCCGGCCCAATAGAAGGCCGTCTGCCAGCCGTAATTCACCATGATCCAAGCCGTGATCGGAGGGGTGAGCGCGGACCCGACTCCGATGCCGCTGATCGTGATCGCGATGCCGAGTCCTCGCTCATGCGGGCCGCACCAATTGGCCACGGTCCGGTTGAAATTCGGCAATGCGGCGGCTTCGCCCACGCCGATCAGGAATCGCACGATCATCAGCGATCCCCAAATGCCCACGGCCCCTGCGAGAAACGACGACGGGGCCAGGGCGGTCATCGCCGTAAAGAGCGACCACCAAACCACGGCCAGGGTCAGGACCGTTCTGGGTCCCCATCGGTCTCCCAGCCGGCCTCCGGGGATCTGAAACAGGGCATAGCCCAGGACGAACGCTGAAAAAATCTGCCCCATCTGGACGTTGGTGAGCCCCAGGGCCGGGATCATCTGCCGTGCCGTGACTGAAATATTGACCCGGTCTATATAGGTAATAATACTGATTGCAAGCAGGAGGGCCAGGATGGTCCAGCGTGTGTGGGATGGCTTGAGTTCTGCTGCGGGCTGGGACATGAATTTTCTCTTTCCGAGTGAGAGCACTGTAACGGGGTTTGTTGGAGAATGCCAGATGGTACGTCTATTGAGGGGAAGTTACTGGTTGAAACTTGGTCTTGGTCCGTGATAGAGGGAGCCTTCGGTATAGGGCTTTGAGGCATATATCCTTACGCCATACAAAATCAGGAGGTAAAGGACGATGGCAACGAGAGCCCGGGAAACAACCAAAGCCAAGGAGAAAAAGTCTGGGCGGTCCGCATCCAAAGCCAAACCCGAGGTGTCGAAGTCCAAGGCAAAGGCTTCCTCAGCCAAATCGAAACCGGCGAAGGCGGCAAAGGTGGCCAAAAAGGATTCACTCAAGTCCAAGAAGGCGAAGAACCCCTCCAAGGCTTTGCTGAAAAAGAAGGTGACGAAAAAGACTGCGATAAAAAAGGTGACCGTCAAGAAAGCTGCCGTGAAGAAAGCGGCCGCAAAGCCCGTGAAAAAACGTCCGGCAACCGTCAAAGGGAAAGCGCGTAAGAAGGTCGCGGTAAAGCCCAAAAAGGTGGCCGCCAAGAAGGCTGTCGTGAAGAAGGCTGCCGTGAAGAAAACGGCTGCAAAGCCCGTACAAAAACGTCCGGCTAAAGGGAAAGCACGCGAGACGGTCGCGGTGAGCCCGAAGAAAGTTGCCAAGCCCGCCCCGACACCTGAAGCGAAGGCCGTGACGCCGGCGAAGAGCCTCTCCCCCGGTAAAATGGAGAAGGTGTCTCAAGACGTGACTGCCGCCGTGGTCCTTGACTCACTCAAATCGGATTTGTCCGGATTCGATGATGAGACGGCCGATGAGTTTTCTGCCGATCTGGACGATGACATGTCCGGGGACATTTCCGATGACTTTGATGACAACGCAGGATTCGGTCCTCTTGCCCAAGACCGCGATGATGATCTGACCGAAGATTTGTCCGAGGAGTTGGAAGCCGAGAAATATTTCAGGGAAGCGGAGTCGGGGTTGGATGATGACGATTTGCCTCGTGGGTGGTAAAGGGGCGGCGAAACGTCTCTCACGAAAGGCGAACGTCGAGAGTCGACCGGGACGGCACGGGGGCCGTCCCCTACGATGTAGTGACAACCCCCTGTGGTTGTCATGCTAAAAGGAGGATTGAATGTCTGAGGCTGAAGGCTTACCACGAATTGGCGAGAAAGCCCCTGATTTTTCTGCGGCGACCACCTTGTCTCAAGATTTTGAATTCAGCGCCTGGCAAGAGCAGGATTGGGTCGTCTTCTTCTCCCATCCCGCGGATTTTACGCCCGTGTGTACCACGGAATTGGTGGAATTTGCCCGCCGGCACGAGGACTTCAGAAAAAAAGGCGTCAAGTTGCTCGGGGTCAGTGTGGATAGCATCCATGCCCATCTGGCCTGGCTCGTGAATATCAAAGAGAAACTGGGCGCGACGATTCCCTATCCCTTGGTGGCGGACGTCGATATGCAGGTTGCTCGACTTTACGGCATGATCCATCCCGGGGCCAGTGCAACCGCAACGGTTCGTGCGTTGTTCGTGATTGATCCCAAACGCGTGATCCGGGCCCTGATCTACTATCCGATGAACGCCGGGCGGAACGTGGACGAAGTCCTCCGGTTGGTCACGGCGCTTCAAACGGCCGACAACTTTTCCTGCGCCACACCGGCCAATTGGCAAGAAGGTGAAAAAGTGGTCGTGTCGCCCCCCAAAACGGTTGAGGAAGTCGAGGAACGGCTCAGCCATTCCGACCGGGAAGTCAAAGACTTTTACCTCACCTTGAAAGATCCGAAGCCGCAAGCCTGAGGCCGGGTCGTCCTCGACTGGAGAATGCCATTTCTCCGACTCCCTTCGGCAATACCGCTGTCGGGTTACGCTGGGATGTCGGGTTACGCTACGCTAACCCGACCTACCCCGACCTGCGGGGCTACGGGACGGCACGGGGGCCGTCCCCTACGGGGCAATGATGTCTTCCTCATGTAGGGACAACCCCCTGTGGTTGTCCGACGCTTGATGGTCATGCCAATGTCCAGGTGGTCCGTGAGCGTCCTCTGCGTGGTCGTCTGGGTCGTGGGGTCGGCCATGTCCTGGGGTGTCTGCCGGGTCGAAGAGGGTGCGGACCCCCGGGTGATGGTTCGCCAGTTGGAAGGAACCTGTAGCGACGAGGACCGGCACGCGCTGGCCGTTTCGGCGGACGACGTGTTGACGGCCTTGCACCAGGGCAGGGGGGTGGTCTTGAAAGGGGTCGTGCTTGCGGGCGACCTTTCCTTGGACCGGTTGAACCTTCAGCCCTTTGAACCGGGGTTGATCCGGCATTCGGCGATCGCCGAACGCATCGAAGCCGAGCAGGTGTCCGCGGTTCGCGTCATGCACGGGTCTTTCATTCTTGAAGACGTGGAGGTCCAGGGCATTCTTGCGACCAACCTCATCGAGCCCGGGTACGTGGTGGTCCGAGGGCCGGTGAGCCTGCGGGGAAGCACCATCCGGCGGTCCCTGGACTTGTCCCGGATGGTCTTCCTGGATCGAGCCGATTTTTCCGACATGCACATCGGCTATGAGGGATTTTTTATTCGAGCCATGTTTGCCCGGGATGCCGATTTTACCCGGACGTCGTTTGGAACCCATTCCCGGTTTCATCAGGCTCGGTTTCTGGGGAAGGCGGCGTTTACAGGGGCGCGGTTTCACGGCCTCGCGGAATTCCTGGAAGTCTCCTTTGCAGAGGACGCCGGGTTTGCGCGCACCCGGTTTCTTCAGGGGACGGGCTTTTCCGGGAGCCGGTTTCACAAAACACTGGATGCGTCCGAGGCCCGGTTTGACCGTGAAGTGTATTTTCGGTTTACCGAGTATCAGGGTAAGGCGGATTTCCACCAGGCCCTGTTTCGGAACACGGCGGACTTTACGGAAGCCCGGTTTCGAGGAGCCGTCGATTTTCGAGGGGTCGTCTTCGAGAAACCTCCCCTGATTTCCGGTGTCGATCTTCCCGACCGGGTCGGCGAGGGTGGACCGAACGTCCAGGACCGCGATTTCCTCCTCCTGCTCTTCATTCTGGCTCTCCTGGGGTTGATGCTGCTGGCGGTCTGGAAGAAAAAATCCTGGTGAGAGGACAGGCACGCAGGCCTGTCCCTACACAATACCAAATCCACAATATATAGAAGTTTCTATTGCCTCTCTCCACTAAAAGTGGTATACCAAGATACTTAAGTTGCGCTGCTGGAATGGCAGGGCGTCTTCCCATCTTCGAACGTGAAGCCGGTGGTATCACATGGAGCAGGTCGAAACCGCATATGAGGTGAAGCTGGAGGCCTTCAGTGGTCCTCTCGACCTCTTGCTCCACCTCATTCGCAAGCATGAAATCAATATCTACGACATCCCTATTGCCCTGATCACCCGGCAATATCTCGAGTATCTTCACATGATGAAGGAACTCAATCTTTCTTTTGCCGGTGACTTTTTGGTGATGGCCTCGACCCTGATTCATATCAAGTCTCGAATGCTGCTCCCGCAGGAAACGGGACCGGAGCCGTGTGACGAGGAGGGCGAAGATCCTCGGAGTGAGTTGGTGCGTCGGCTCGTCGAGTACCAGCAGTTCAAGGAAGTTGCCGGGCGACTGTCCGATCAGGAAAGACTGTGGAGGCAGATGTTCCAACGGGAGCCCGAACAGATCCAGCCGCTCAGGGAAGTGTTTTCCGATGACGTGCACGTCTTTGACCTGCTGAGTGCCCTGCAGGAAGTCCTGGCGCAGACCGACGCGTCCCCGGGGATCGAGTTCACAGCGGATACCATGACGGTTCAGGACCGTATCAACAGCGTGATCGAACGGCTGGAAGAGACCCCGACCCTTAGCTTTGCCGCGTTGTTTGAAGGTGCGACCGATCGGTTGACGGTGATCGTCACCTTTTTGGCGTTGTTGGAACTCGTGCGGATGAAATTGGTCCGTATGACGCAAGTGAATCTCGGAGGTCCTATTCGGATTGCCCGCACGTTTCTCGCGTGGCAACCCGAAGATGACGGTACACCGCCCCAGGCAACGAACAATGATGACCACAATGGAGGCTTCAATGGGAATGGAATCCTCTGACAAGACAGGCATGACCGAGTCCGTGGAATCGGCCCAGGACCACTCCCTCTCGTCCATGGCCGGGGACTCTTCTGAGGAGCGTTCAGAGGGTGAAGGCGTGGGCCTCGCCGACGCATTGAGTGAGCAGGAACTCAAGGGGATCATCGAAGCCCTGTTGTTCGTGTCCCGCGAGCCCCTTCTCCTCGACAAAGTCACCACGGTGTTGGCGGGACCGCCCAAGGTAGCGGTGTATAATGCCGTGAAGGCCCTTCAGGATGATTATGACCAGGAAGGCCGTGGCCTCCAGATTGTCGAACTGGCCGGTGGCTACGTCATGATCACGCGGCCCGATTGCGCCCCGTGGATCACCAGGCTCAATAAGGTCAAAGCTTCCGTCAAGGTGTCCCGATCCGCCTTGGAGACCCTGGCGATCATTGCCTATAAACAACCGACCATGCGTGCGGACATCGAACAGATTCGCGGGGTCGAAACCTCGAGCGTGTTGCGGACGTTGCTCGACCAAAAACTCATCCGCATCGTCGGGCGAAAGGATATTCCCGGCCGTCCGATCCTGTATGGCACGTCCAAGACCTTCCTTCAAAAATTCGGGCTTCGGGATCTTCGGGATTTGCCGCCCCTTCGTGACTTCGCCGCATTGGGGCAGGGAGAGAATCCCGAACTCTTCGAAGACGAATCGGATGGCCATCATCAGGCCGGTGCCGATCCGGTCGTCCAGGAACCCGCCCGGGAGTATCCCGAACCCGTCGCCACGTAGGGGCGGACCTGCGTGTCCGCCTTGCTTCCTGAGGCGGATCCTTTCTCTTTCCAAACCATCGCCTTTCTCGATATAGTGCCCTGTACAATTGCGTGAAGCACGCGCTCTTCCCGGAAGTCCGGAAGAAGGAACACGTATGGATCTCGTGCTCCCCGATAAACGCTCGGCCATTGGAACGGATCTCAGGCGCCTCCTTGACCCGACAAAGGTCAAGGATGACGTTTCCACCTTACGTGCGTATGCGGTCGATGCCAGCATCTATCGCCTGACGCCCCAAGTGGTGGTGCTCCCGGAACGTGAAACGGATATCGACGTGGTGATGGACTATGCCGTGACACGCGGCATCCCCCTGACCGCGCGTGCCGCCGGGACCAATCTCACGGGGTCGGCCATCGGGTCGGGCATCATTTTGGACGTGTCGCGTCTCAATCGGATTCTTGAAGTGAACCCCGAGGAAAAATGGGCGCGCGTTCAACCCGGGATCGTGCTCAACGAGTTGAATGCCCAACTGGCCTCCACCGGCCTCATGTTCGGTCCCGATCCTTCCAGCGGCGAGATGTGCAAGTTGGGAGGGATGTTGGCCAACAATTCGTCGGGGCCGCACACCCTGCGGTACGGGTCCGTCAAAGACAATGTGGTGGCCATGCGAATCAGGCTTGAGTCGGAGGGGTGGCTCACCGCCGGCCGTGAGCCCGTGGACGGGGAAGGCTTCCCTCGGACACTCGCGGGCTTTCAGGGGTTGCACAGGGTCTTTGACCTCGTGCGGGACAACGTGGATCTCATTCAATCCAAGCGTCCGCGCGTCAGTAAAAACAGTGCGGGGTACAATCTTTTTGACGTGGCAGACGGCCTCACGCAAGGGGTCTTTGACCTTCCGAAATTGTTTGTGGGGAGTGAGGGTACGTTAGGCGTGTTCAGCGAGGCGACGATCCGGCTCGTCGATCGCCCGCGTTCGACCGTGACCGGCATGCTTCATTTCCGGGACCTCGAAGAAATGGGCGAGGCGGTGCATCACTTATTGCGGCTTGATCCGTTGGCATTGGAAGTGATGGATGCCAACACGTTGGACCTCATTGGCCGGTCGCAGCACCGGATTCCCGACGATGCCGCGGCAACCCTGCTCATTGAATTCGATCGAGAGGGAGACCACGGTGGGATTGCGCAACTGCACGCGGCCTGCCGGCAATATCGTCTGGCCTGTGATCCCGTCGTCGCGACCGATCCGGAGCACCAACGGAATCTCTGGAAAGCCCGAAAAGCCCTCTATCCCACGTTATATCGATACGACGCCAAGAAAAAGCCCATCAACTATGTCGATGACGTCGTCGTGGCCGTGGAACACATGGGCGAGTTGATTCGCTATCTGGATCAAGTCTTCGGCCCCGCGAAGGTCCGGGTGGCGATTTTCGGACATATCGGTAACGGCAATGCCCACATTGTGCCGTTGTTGGACGTGAATGACGAGGGGGATTTTCAGCGAATGGTGGAAACGTATTATGAGGTGCATGACACGATTCTCAATCGGTTCCAAGGCTCCATTTGCGGGGAACACGGGGATGGCCGCGTCCGTGCCGAAATGGTCAGACGCATGTTCGGCGAAGAGTTGTATGGTCTCTTCGTGCAGGTCAAACACGCGATGGACCTGGCCGGGATTTTGAATCCCGGCGTGAAAATCAGTGAGACCGCCTTTACCGAACACATCGACTTTGAACGGTTGGGGAAATCGTGTGCCACGTGTGCGAAATGCAATTCGGTCTGCCCGGTGTACGACGTGTTTCAATCTGAAGATATGAGCTCCCGGGGATGGTATGAAATCGTCACCGCCCCGGACTACAGCTATCTGGAGTCCAAGCGCGTCGTGGAAGCGTGCTTGAATTGCAAATCATGCCGGACCATCTGCCCGGCGGACGTGGACGTGTCCGAGCTGATTCTGCAAAAACGGGCGGAACATCCGAATGCCCTGGCCGGGAAAATCTTTGCCCTGCACGCGCAACAGGAGCGTTTCGGCACGTTGATCAAGCTGGCCGCGAAAACGCAATCGCTCTGGGATCGGCCGCTTATTCGGAAAATCGGCGAAGTGTTGTTACGACCGTTCCTGGCGCGACTCTCCGAGCGTGCGCGGCTTCCCTGGGACATGAAACTGCCGCGCCTGGCGACGTCGCTGTTGCGTGAACGGCATCACGCGCTCTGTGTGTCGTCTCCTCCCGCTCTCGTTCCGGGAGACGAAGACGGTCACGGAACGCGGGAAGGCGGCTCCCCACCGAAGGTCGCGTATTTTCACGGGTGCGCCGCCAATTACTTCGATGACGGCGTGGGTGACGCCGTGATCAATGTCCTGAGGCAATACGGCGTGACGCCGGACCTTCCTCCGCAACGATGCTCCGGGACGCCCATTGAAACGTATGGGCATCGTGCCTTGGCCAAGGAAGGGGCTCGTTATAACGTCAACAATCTTGCCGGGTATGACGTGATCGTCACGGGCTGTGCGTCCTGTACGCTGGCGCTCAAGGATTATGCCAAGCTCTTCCAGGGTGAACCCGAGGAGCGACAGGCCCGGCGGGTTTCGCAAAACGTGAAGCATATCGCGGAATACGTCATGGAGTTGGACCCTCATCGCTCGAAACCGGCCGGGTCGAAAGGGACGCGCAAGGTCACGTATCATTCATCCTGTCACCTGCGCGCGGCGGGAGTGGCTTCCCAGCCCCGGCATTTGTTGGCCACGACCCCGGGCCTCGACTACGTCGAGATGCAGGACGCCGACCGCTGTGCGGGCGGTGCGGGAACCTACATCGTGAAGGAGTATGACACCGCACAAAAAATTTTCGAACGGAAGCGACAAGCGATCGAGCGGAGTGGCGCGGATATTGTGGCGACGAGTTGTCCGGCCTGCATGATTCAATTGAAAAACGGCTTGCCCGCCGGCACCGACGTGAAGCATATTGCCCAGGTCCTGGACGAATCGATTCGAGAGCCCGAACGTCGCTTGCGCACGGGCTTAGAGCATTAAGAGCTTGTAGGTTGGATTAGCGTAGCGTAATCCAACAATTCCATGAGACTGAGTGTCGGGTTACGCTTTCGCTAACCCGACCTGCGTTTCTGAGGCCGCAGGCCGGGCCTTGCAGAAGGAGGATGTTTACCATGGTGACGATACGAGTGTTTGGACAGGTCCTGCTCCCTTGCGTGGACGAGCCGGAGATTCAATGTGAGATTTCCGCGCCGGTCAGCGTGCGGGAATTATTGGAAGGAAATCCGGAAACCCTGGGCGGGTTAATGGAATTCCTGCGAAAAAGCGAATTGATGGTCACGGTGAATCAAAAAGTCAGTACCGTGGAATCGACCGTCAATGACGGCGACGTGGTGAAATTCACGCACCAGTTCAATCCGGAACACGAAGGGGCCCTGTGGCATAACCCGTAACCCCGTAGGTCGGGTTACGTTGTGCTGACCAGACCTATAGAAAATCTGGCCGTTTTTTCCAGGACGACCTACCGCAAAGACCACAAATATGCGCTTGACAGCATATTTCTTTTAGGTCATATTTAGGCCATGAGTTGGGAAGTCCGTTTCGATCCGGCCTTCGACCTGGAATTCGATGCTCTACCGACCGCAGTGCAGGATGAGCTACTTGCGCAGGCGAAGCTTCTCGATACATTCGGGCCGACGTTGGGTCGCCCACGGGTGGACACCCTGAACGGATCGCGTCACGCCAACATGAAGGAGCTTCGCTTTCAGGCCGATAACGGCGTGTGGCGAGTCGCTTTTGCCTTTGATCCCCAGCGGAAGGCCATCCTGCTTGTGGCCGGCGACAAATCCGGCGTCGGCGAAAAACGTTTTTACAGACAGCTGATCGAAAAAGCGGATGAGAGGTTCGATACGCATCTGGACCGGCTGAAAGACGAAAGGAGTTCAAGATGACGACTCTAAAGGGGAGAATGGACAAGCTCCCCACGGTGCGCCGGAAGAAAGTGGAGGAGCGAGCGAAGGCGCTGATTGCTGAAGAGATGTCTCTACAAGACCTGCGCAAGGCGCGGAAACGGACGCAGGTGCGCGTGGCAAAGGAACTTCGGATCAATCAGGAAAACGTATCCCGTATCGAAAAGCGTAGCGACCTGCTGATATCCACGCTCCGAGGCTACGTTGAAGCGATGGGTGGAAAATTGAGCTTAGTAGCGGAATTCCCCGACCGTCCCCCCATCGCATTGAGCGGGATTGCAGCTTTGGACAAGGAAGATCCTTCAGCAAAGTCATAGCCCTGCCCAAAGTTCTTCGGCGCAGAGATGGCTTATAAGCAGTCGTGAAACCGTCGTCGAGCGAGCACGAGGTAGGGGGCGATCGATGAGCCTGTACACCGAAGCCTGTTGTCATAGGAAATTCCGTTTCGGGTTTGGCCGGTGAGGAAATGTCGATTTCAAAGGCCCGTGTGGGCTGTCGGGTTACGCTACGCTCATCCGACCTACGACTATTTCTCACCCTCACCTTTGTCCTCTCCCATCAAGGGAGAGGAGATTCGGGGTGGTCAGACCTCGGCGATGGCGGCCATTTGGCGGAATTTTTCGTGCCGGTTTGCCAGGAGTTGTTCCGTGGACGTGGTGAGCAGTTGGTTCAGTTGGGTGTGGAGGGTTTGGGCAACGGCTTGACAGACGCTTTCCACGTCGCGATGCGCGCCACCGAGTGGTTCGGGAACGATTTCGTCGGCGATTCCTATTTTAAGCAGTTCTGCGCCGGTCATTTTCAAGGCCGCGGCTGCGGCTTGCGTCTTGGTTGCATCTTCCCAAAGGATCGCCGCGCACCCTTCCGGGGAAATGACCGAGTAAATCGAGTGTTCCAGCATCACGATCCGGTCGGCGACCCCCAAAGCCAACGCCCCGCCGCTTCCCCCTTCTCCCGCAATGATGGCGACGATCGGAACTTTGAGCCGGGACATCGCGAACAGGTTTCTGGCAATGGCCCTGGCCTGGCCCCGTTCCTCGGCTCCGATGCCGGGATAGGCTCCCGGCGTATCGATAAACGTGACGATCGGGCGTTTGAATTTTTCGGCTAACTGCATCAGCCGCAAGGCTTTTCGATAGCCCTCAGGATTGGGCATGCCGAAATTTCGTTTCACCCGTTCCTTGAAGCTTTGTCCTTTTGCATGGCCGATGACGCAAATGGACCGGCCCCGGAACGTCGCAAATCCGCCGACAATGGCTTTGTCGTCTCCGAAGGTTCGGTCGCCGTGGAGTTCGAGAAAATCTTCGCACAGGCGATTCGTATAGTGCAGGATCGACGGGCGTTGGGGATGGCGGGCGATTTGCGTTTGCTGCCAGGGGGTCAGGTTGCCGAAGATTTCCTGTTCCGTCTTGGCTAACCGGGTTTGGAGCATGCGGATCAGCCGCGGGACGGCTTTCCTGTCGGAACCCGATTTCTTCAGCTTCTCAAGCCGTTCCTCGAGTTCTTTCAACGGCTTTTCAAATTCCAGAAAATCACGCATGGCGGACTCGTTGTGTACGCATCAGTGAAACGTCACGGTCTCTTTTCCGAGAATTTGCTCCACTTCATACACCAGGTCCGAACTCGGCAAGACGGTTAAGTTCGGTAACGGGGCACTCTCCGCTTGCACCTGGGAATCGAGATGGAAGTGAAAGGCGATCGGGGCCGGCCCCGGGTGACGGTGTAACACTTCCTGCAGTTTCGGGAGCTTGCCCCACGTTTCCGGCGTTTCCGCGAGGCGTATCGTGACCCGTTTCACCGTTCTGGCTTGCAAGTCGTGCAGGGGCTCTAATTTGGTGGCCTTGAGACGGGCTCCCGAATCCATGTGATCCACCGTACCCATGGCCTGGATGACGGTATCCGTACTCAGAAACTCCGAACAGTTTTGAAAGAGTTCAGGAAACACGATGACTTCGACCAAGCCCTGCAGGTCTTCCAATTGGACGTAGGCCATCCGATTCCCTTTTTTGGTGGTGGTGACTTTGATGCTGCCGATCACGCCGCAGATTTTCACTTCCCGGCCTTCGTGCGCCTCGTGTAAGGTGGCCGTGGTATGCGTCGACAGCAGGCGGATGGCTTCGGCGTGTTGGGTCAACGGATGGGCGGTGATATAGAATCCGGTGAGCTCCCGTTCAAATTGGAGAATTTGGGTCTGTTGCCATTCGTCGATCGGGGGCAGCGGTCGAGCCAAGGCGTACGAGTTCGAGGAATCGGTTTCCGCTTCAAAGGCCTCGAATAAGGAAGTCTGCCCCAAGGCGCGCTCCTTTTGAATGGCGCTGGCTTCATCCAGCGTTTGTTCCATCACCGCCATCAATTGAGCCCGTTTGGTCCCCGTGGAGTCAAATGCGCCGACCTTGATCAAGCCTTCCAGCACGCGCTTGTTGACTTTTTGCATGTCGATCCGGCAACAGAAATCAAAAAATGACGAGAAGGGCTCCTCTGCTTCCCGACGGGCGATGATGGATTCGATGGCACTGCCGCCGACGTTTTTGATGGCCGCCAGCCCGAATCGAATGCCTTCCTCCACGATGGTAAAGTTTTTCTGGCTTTCATTCACGTCCGGCGGGAGGATGGGAATTCCGCGTTCACGACATTCGGTAAAATAGCCCACCATCTTGTCCGTATTCCCCATTTCGCTCGTGAGTAACGCGGCCATGAATTCAGTGGGATGATGCGCTTTCAGGTAAGCCGTTTGGAACGTCACCAGGGCATAGGCCGCCGAATGGGATTTATTGAATCCATACCCGGCAAAGTAGGCCATTTGGTCGAAGATTTTTTCCGCTTTCTTTTCCGTGAAGCCATTGGTTTTGGCCCCGTCGAGAAACATCTCTTTTTGCTTGGCCATCTCATCATGCTTTTTCTTCCCCATGGCCCGACGGAGCAAATCGGCTTGCCCCAAACTGAACCCGGCCATGCGATTGGCAATGGCCATGACTTGTTCCTGATAGACGATGACCCCGTGGGTTTCTTTGAGAATGGATTCCAGCTCCGGAGGGTCGTACGCAATTTTCGAGGGATCGCGTTTACGCTTGATAAAGTCGTCCACCATGCCGCTTTCCAAAGGTCCCGGCCGGTAGAGGGCGAGGATCGCGATGAGATCTTCAAAGCATTCCGGTTTAATGCGGACCAATAAATTGCGCATGCCCGAACTTTCCAGTTGGAAGATCCCGGAGGTTTTGCCGGAGGCCAGGAGCGCATAGGTCTTTGCGTCATTTGGAGGAAGCCGTTCAATATCGAGGTGTTCTTCCGGGGCCCGTTTTTGGTTCACCATGGCCACGGCCTGGTGAATCATGGTGAGGGTTTTCAGCCCGAGAAAATCAAACTTCACCAAGCCCACTTTTTCGATGTCCGTCATCGAATATTGCGTGACGATTTCGTCGTTGCCCGTTTTGTACAACGGTACGTGTTCGATGAGGGGCTTTTGTGAAATCACCACACCCGCCGCGTGCGTGGAGGCGTGTCGCGCCAAGCCTTCGAGGGCTTGGGCCGTTGCCATGAGTTCCTTCATCCGTGTGTCACCGTCGACCAACTCTTGCAGGCGCGGTTCTTGGGTCAAGGCCTCTTTCAAGGTGATGTTGAGTTGTGTCGGTACGAGTTTGGCGACGCGGTCCACTTCGGCGTAAGGAATATCCATCACGCGTCCCACGTCCCGGATGGCGGCTTTCGCGCCCAACGTCCCGAACGTGATGATCTGGCACACGTGGTCTTCGCCGTATTTCTCGATCACGTAATTGATGACTTCTCCCCGGCGGTCCATGCAGAAATCCATGTCGATGTCCGGCATGCTCACGCGTTCGGGATTGAGGAACCGTTCAAAGAGCAGGTTGTACGCGAGTGGGTCCAGGTCGGTAATGGAGAGGGCATAGGCAATCAAACTCCCGGCCGCCGATCCTCGACCCGGTCCCACCGGAATGCCGCGTGACCGGGCAAATTTGATAATGTCCCATACCACCAGGAAATAGCCGGCATAGCCCATCTGCGTGAGCACGGCCAGTTCTTCTTGAAGGCGCAGTTGGTGGGCCTCCGGTGGAAGGCTCGAAGGCCGGGCCGTCAGGCGCTCGGCCAAGCCTTCCTTGGCTAAGGTTTCCAGGTAGGTTTCATGGGTAAATCCTTCGGGCACCTGGTAGTGAGGGAGCGATAACGTGCCATAGTTCAGGTCCGGACTGCATTGTTCCGCAATGCGACAGGTGTTCAACACGGCTTCCGGCAGTTCGGAAAACTCCGCGATCATCTCTTCCGTGGACTTGACGTACAGTTGGTCGGTGTCGAACTTCAGGCGGTTGGTGTCGCTTAACGTTTTGCCGGTTTGCAGGCACAGCATGATTTCATGCGGGCGCGCATCCTCTTTTTTCAGGTAGTGGCAGTCGTTGGTCCCCACCAAAGGAATGTCGAGTTTTTTATGGATGTCCACGAGGCCCCGGTTGGCGATCAATTGATGATCCAGCCCATTGGCTTGGACTTCGAGATAATAATGGTCTTTCCCGAAGATCTCGCGGTATTGTCCGGCTGTTTGTGCAGCTTTTTCCATATCCTGTTGGCCGATGAGATAAGGGACTTCTCCGCTCAAACACCCGGATAAGGCAATGAGGCCCTCGTGGTGTTCCTGCAAGAGCTCCTTATCCATCCGGGGTTTGTAGTAAAACCCTTCGAGATAGGCCTTGCTCGATAGCTTGATGAGGTTATGGTAGCCCTTGAGATTGGTGGCCAGGAGAATCAAATGGTAATAGTCGTTATGGGCCAGGAGTCCTTCGCGTTGTTGCCGGCTGCCGGGCGCGAGATAGGCTTCACACCCGATGATGGGCTTCACCCCTTGGGCGGTGGCCTTTTCATGGAAGTCGATGGCTCCGAAGAGGTTGCCGTGGTCCGTGATGGCGAGCGCGGGTTGTTGAAATTCCCGGACCTGCCTGAGAAGCGGATTCAGTTGATTCGCGCCGTCCAGCAGGCTGTACTGGGTGTGGAGGTGCAGGTGAACGAATTGAGAAGACAAGGGGGGATCATCCTTTAATTTACGGCAGCCCGCCCAAGAGAGCTTCCCGGAGTCCGGAAAAATTCTAACCCTGGGTCCGGGTGATGTCAACGAAGGTGTCCGTCTCCACCGGGATGCCGGGGGTGACGGGATCGGTGAACAGTCGGGTGGTTGAACGTGATTACTGTTTTCCCAAACTGAGTTCGTATAACAGCGCCTTCCAGCCTTGTTCTTCCGTGATGAACCCCTTGGGTTGGACGACGGGCAGCATGCCGGTACCCGGGACTCGTCCCGATTGGCCCATGCTTCCGTTTTTCAGGACCCACATCAGTTCGCCGGGCGTTCGTAAGGTATGAAATTTCGGATTCGTGAAGTTGCGGGGTTGGATCGGCAGGATTTTGGCGGCGGCGCCGTCGCCTTTGCCTTCAGGGCCGTGGCAACTGATGCACCCTCCCATGCCCAGGAAGATGGCTTTGCCTTCCGCCAGTATTTCCGGAGTCGGTTCAAACGGTGGCTTGACTTTCCTGGCTTTGGCTAATGCGCCGGATGGAACCCGGGAAATCGTGATGTCGTATTCTCCGCCGGCTTGCCCGTATCCGGTCGGATTCACGCTCCAGGCCACTCCTGAAAAACCCACACACAACCCGGCACTCAACGCGACGCATAACACACTTCTTCTCACGGCAATCTCCTCCTCGATGAATGTGATAATGATGACGGCCCCGGTATGAAACGGATGCGGAGGCTTTGGACGTTTGTACCCTAACCAACGTTGTATGGGCAACATTCCCTGATAACTCCCTCTCCCCATGGTGGGAGAGGGTTGGGGTGAGGGGGAGTGAATACGTGAAGATGAACCAACGACAGAAGAAAGGCCGGAGGGGTTGTCCCGTTGGGAGGCAAGGGGGAAGGTTTTATGCTATTCCTATCTCCGGCATCCATCTTCCCTTATCGTTCTCAAGGGCCTCGCCCGTCCCGTGTTCCTCACGGGCGGTCACGCGGCAACTCCTCCCCTCTGTTTTTACCGTCTGATTGTCGTGCTGTTTTAAGCAATGTTAGGCTTGGGTCTCTTAATCGATTTCTCGGAAGGAGGCTCCTATGCATATCCTATGTTCCCTTGTCCTAGTCCTCGTTCTTATCATCCCCTCATGGCTCGGCGCGGCATCAGACAGCCCTGGCCCCTTCGGGTTCAATCCCACGACGCATCCGCTACGGTATCCGTATTGCACGCCGTACGAGGGGGACGGGCTGGGGTTCACGGGCTACGAGTATCTCTGCACCTCGGCCCCACGACCTCATCCCGACTTTCCGTCCTATCTGCTCGTCTTTATCAAGCCTAGGGGTCTGTGTACTCTGCTGACCCGCGCTGAGCCGCAGGATCACGTCGAACAAGCGGAACAGTATCTCGCGCAGCTCACTGCCAAATATGGCCCGCCGACCTCCTCATCACAGCCTAGCAAACAGCGGTGGGTTTATACCTGGTCCGGGGAGAAGGGGTTTCAGGGAGTCGGGCCAGTGACAGGCCTGGTGTTAGAGATCGATCAACATGGCGTGCTCTTCCCAACGTCCGTTCATAGCTACGTGCGGTTCGGGTTCCCGACCTCGTGCAAACAAGCCTTACGTGACCAAGCGAATAGTGCGTTTTGAGTGTTGCGGATTTCGATGAACAAGTCCCCTTCAGATGGGAGGGGACGTTACTCATTCGCTGCAAGGGCAGGCTTAGCCTTGTAATCCCCAATAAGAGCCCCAATCTTCACTCTGAGTTGGGTGTAGATGTCCTCTGGTTTTTCCCAAAGGATGTGGGGATATTGTCGAGTATCAAAATGGAGTTTATCCTTCAGATCGTCCCGGCAAGAATATATGACCGGCAGGCCAAGAGCATGGGCGAAACCGGCTTCGTAGAACACATTGCCACGAGCCCCGTCATCACCGTGCGTGAAATCGGCCACCACGAAACGGGAGCGGCGAATTTCGGCGATAGCCTCATCGCAAATCTTGTTGAAGTGATGTTTCTCGTTGATCTTCATGGGCGTGTACCCGCACTCTTTGATAGCCTTCTCGATACCCTCTTCATATACCAACTTCATCGAGGGATGAAACCACATGGCGACAAAGCACTGTGATAGGTCTTTCTTTTTTTTCTGCTCTCCGACGTGGGCATGTCCAGGGACTGTTATTGTGAGGTATGCGTTCATGCCACCCTCGAGCCAACCCTGTTTCATTAAATATTGGAGAAAATAAGCGATTTCACCTGGCTCGGACGACTCGGACCATGCTAAGGCCTCAACATCCTCTATGATTTGTGAAGCAACGAACGCTTGTCCAACGTGATTCGCTTTTTCGACCAAGTATCGAAGGAGCCTCTCGGCTCGGACATACACGGGAAGGGGATTTGCAATTGTGGCTTTCTCAACGAGGTCGGACGTGACCAATGGAACAGGCTCACCCGCTCGCCGCAACTCAATGAGCATGGTGGTCAGCTTGGCCTTTTGTTTAACATCAATAGCAAGGACACTACTAAAAGCATCAGGCATAATTCTATAATCGCCGCCAGTCCGTGGAGAACGCAGGAAAGGAATAATGCCTGGTTCCTCAACACGTTGGATTTTCGGCACGGTTTCTTGCCAAATGGGGCAGTCAATAGATTTATTTTCCATGTCTTGAGCCTTTCTTCCAGGTTGTCAATACGTGACCCCGCACGTTTCCTGTACGGGTCTTTTCCCTTTCTCTACCAGATAAGACTTCGCGGACAAAGGTCAACTTGAGAGAGAACAGGGCAAAGAAAAGGGCCCTGGACCGGGTAGCCCAGGGCCTTTCTTGGACAGGGACGGGTGCTTGAATTCGAGAGGGGAAGCTCCCTAGATTCTCGAACTACGAGTCTGAATTCATTGACTTATGAACGGCGTCGTAATACTTATTATATTCAATCGTTTTCCTTTCAAATGCATCCACGTGGTGCAAGTTTCCTGATGCTGCATTCATCGAGTGTCCAACTAATAAGCCGAAGGAATTGACAAAATGGAGCATTTGGACAACATCGGGTGCTGAAAATTTTGCCTCGATCCTATCACCCTCGTAGTATCTACTAAGCAGGACCATCCCCGTATGAACGTATTTGTTCAATCCTGGCCATGCCGTGCTTTTTATCAAGGAGAGGAATGCCTTGTCCTTCTCCTTATCAGTTTCAATATCCCTCACCATTTCCCCAAAATCCTTCTTCTTGTCTTCGCGGACTAACAATTCTACATCTTCTCTAGAGGCATGATGCGCGATCCATACTCCTTTGGCATAGGCTTCTACCATAATGCGAACAAGTGAAAAGGCAGAAGCCCAGCGACGGCTTGAGGCCAGGAGGACAATCGATTGATGATGGTCCAAGGCGACACAGAAGCAACTTGTCGCAAGTCGAGTTTTCCTTTCGTTAGGGATCTTCAAGTTATAAGCATGCACATGAAGCCATTGAACCAACTCCTGACTTTTTGAGATAAAATTCTCTGCTATTTTCTCTGGCTCATCGGCCAAATCCATCATCGGGGCACTCCGGGCAAAAGGTTGGTGCCGGATAGGGGCAGGTGCTGGTCTTTCGAGCTAAACTACGTAGAAGACTCTCTAGCAGACCAGGCAGCCTTCGTCAATGAAGTGATAGGAAGTCAGGCCAAAGAAAAGGCCCTGGACCAGAACAGCATCCAGGGCCTCGCGCAGGGACGGTGACTTGATTACGGGGCGCGACGTGTGCGCCGATGGGCGGCGACTTCGACCATGCCGGACATGACTACGGGCGTCTGCCCGGTCCTTCGGGCCTCTTCGCGGATCATGTCTGTTAAGGTGTCTTTCTGACCCTCATCAAGGGCGTTGACCTCTCGTATGGCTTCGGCCGTAATGACATAATCCACGCCGATCCGTGGAGAACCATCGACCCGAAAGGCATCCCGGTCTTGAAGACGTCGGTTGTACGTCACAGGATCGCCCGTAATGTAGCACGGCATAGGGTTTTTCATGTGTGGTTCCTTTCTTCTGCTGGCGTTAATCCGTGATCCCGCACGGTCACGATGCGGGCCTCTACGCTTTCTCTTCCAGATAAGGCGGAACCAAGCCAAAGTCAAGTCGAGAGGGATGAAAGACAGGGGAAAAAGAAAAAGGCCCTGGCCGTGTTCTGGGCCAGGGCCTTGTGTCCTTACAGGGACCGCGCCGTTACTTCTTCAACTTCCCGAGACGTTCCGCGGTCCTCAGCGTCCGGCGGACCGACGCGGACACCACCTTGATCCGGCTCTCGCTCACGGTCGGCATCGCGATCTTCGCGTCCGCGACGGTCGGAAATTTTGGATACGGTCGGACAAAATAGACCCGCAGCAACTCCGTCGTGGACATCTTGCCGTTGGCGGCGGCTCGTGGGGCCGTCTTGGCTCCCGCCTTCTTGGTGAACGTTGAGGTTTTGGTGGATCGAGTTGTGTTGGCCATGTCAGCCTCCTTGTTGGGTAAGTGTAGGTTGTGAGTGCCCTCCTTCATGCTTGAATACCACGAAGATTCCCGTAGTTGATAAAGCACTTTCTTTCAATTTCTCTTCAACCGCTTGTGGTAGGATGCGGGGGCTAAGCCAGCCCGTTGCAGAACCAGTCAGAGAAGGGAACCGCGATGCCAAAGTCCCGAGCCATCGGCTCAAAAAGGAAAGTCTTCGACCTCTGGAAACAAGGACTGTCAGCTCGCCAGATTTTTGACGAACGGGTGCCAACGTGGCCCCAGATAGATCGTCCCGCTTGGAGGACTGTTCGTGGTTGGGTAATCGACTGGGACAGGGGGAATACGAAGGAATTTGACGGACATGAATGAACAGGCCCGTTTCCCAGCAGCGTGCCCTGAAATTTACTCAATCATCTTGGCGAACATAGTCTAGCAGCCTTGCGGGTTCGGGCAATGTAGAGGGAGAGGATAGGATGGCAAGGAAAAAAACGAAAGGGAACACGGCGAAAGAGAAGAACCAGAAGTGGCATGCAGGGAAAATTGACACCAAACAAGAGACCTCCTTTGGACACCAGTTTAACTTCATCCAAGACTTTGCTAATACCGCTACCTTAGTGGAAGCACAGATCCAACAGCTTCGCCTCCGCGATGACAGCCTTGACGTTGTGCCAGGGACGAACGGCCGCATCCACCGTGATATGTGGGGGTCTATGAAATCTGTCTCCCATTTCAATCTCGGCATTGCCTTGGAGTTGATGCTTAAGCTGCTCTTGTGGGTCAACGGCAAAGGGAAACGACAAGGCCACAAATTGACCCCACTCTACGCTCTGCTCCCACCGCTAATCCAGCAACGGCTTGATTCCACGTTTCAGGACACCAAAAGGCGGCTCCGGGGTGGGTGTGAGCTTATCGCGTTCATTAACACGCCGCCGCCACGTCCTCGGCCTCCTCGAAACCGGAAGTTAGAGACCCTCAAGAGTTACCTTGAGTATTTTGATGAGGATGTGAGGCTTTGGTTGATGCGGTACTCATACGAATCGGTCGAGCAGCGCGAGTGGCGTCATTACCTCAGTGACCTTACTCTGTTTATCAAATTGATGGATCGGGTGTTGGAGGAGCTTGGACAATACATCGCCCCCGAGGATGGTGCGGAACACGAAGGAACAGGGACCGGGGAATAGGGAACACGGGAACAGGACTTCCCGGGCCATCCAAGGAAGGATGAAGACGTCCCGACAAGAAACCTCAAATCGGGCCTTAGGCGAAGGTATAAAACGAGGTATAAAATCAGAGGCGGTGTTCTCAATAGCCCCGTCAATACAGGCGATTCTCCGTCATACACGTTATGTGCTAGAATGCCGCGCAATCCATTCGGGACGGTAGGACAGGCACGCAGGCCTGTCCCTACGGCGTCCCCTACGGCCGAGAAAATGATGCTGACACGAACACCATGGGGGCGTAGCTATGCCTTTTGACGAGCGGGCCAAGGCTCGCTATTTCTCAGGCATGCGTCGCCGGATCGTCGAATTACGAACTCAATCGGAGCGCAGCCTGGATTTTGCCATCGACACGATGATGCTGGAACGCGCCGAGAGTTACTTTAAGGTTGAAACCGGTCTGGTGGAAATCGATCGGATGGTGACGCTCATCGAAGAGGAATTGGATGAGGTCCGGGAACTGACCCATGCCCACCGCCTGGAAGCCCGCCTCGAATTTATTGAGGATCGTTTTGAAGATTTCAATAGCGAAATCTATCAACGTCCCAAGCGACGTCGGCGAAAAATCAACCTGTTCGATTTTTTCAAGAAAGCGACCGGAAGCGGCGAAGCCACGGCTTCTCAAGGAGAAATCAACTCTCACCAGGAAGCGTATCAGGCTTTGGGCTTGGACTTCGGGAGTTCGATGACGGCGGTGACCCGGGCCTTTCGTCAAAAAGCCAAAAAACTCCATCCCGATATTAATAAGGGTGACCGTAGCGCCGAACCCGAATTGAGGCGCATCATCGAGGCCTACCAATTTCTCAGGGCGGATTCCAGTATTCCGCGCACCGAAGCTCACGGCACGGAAGATCAAACACGGTAAGGCCCGGCGCCGTCAGGGCGCCTGCCATGGAATGGTGTCACGCTCACGACTGTTCCCAGAGTTGTTTGACCGTTTCCGCCGGCCGGGCGAGGATGACCGTTTGGCCTGTTTCAACCAAGGGGCGTTGGAGCAGATCGGGATACGTGATCATCAGTGCGATCAATTCATCTTCGGACTTGTCGGTTTTGGCGAGGCGTAACGTTTTATATTTCTCTTCTTTCGTACGCAGCACGTCCCGGGCGTTGAGGCTGCCCTTGTTCAGTAAGGCTTTGAGCGTGGTTTTCGACAATGGCTTTTCGTAATAATTGACGGCCGTAAAGGCGTGCCCGCTTTCCTGAACGAGCTTCACGACTTGCCGACACGTCGAACACGTTGGTTTCTGGTAGATGGTGATGGACGCCATCGTCTCCCCCTTTCACGAAGGCTGCTCGTTATCTTGACGGAATTTTTCTGCGTGTGTTACAAGCTGGACACTGTCTTTAACCTTCTTGTACGAGACCACAACTCCCACGATTATGGCGACTCCACAGGCTCCGGAAGCGACCCAATTTGAGGTGGCGATGGATTCCCATCGGACCTTAAAAGATCTTCGTGCACGCAAACCGGGACAACCCGTTTGCGTCGTGGGGTCCGGTGAGGATCGGAAAGGCAAAGAAAGCGTCTTTCAGCATTTCAACGTGCGCTTGGCTATCGTGAAGTTTCCCGATGGAAAAACCCTGGGCTATGACCCGCAGGACCTGTTGCTGCCATGCGAGATTCACGAGGATGGAGAAGCGTTTTTTGAAATTCGCTCCTGTGCGACGTGCAACCAGATCTTTCCTTTGACGTCCGATGAGTTTCGGGCCGAGCAGGAACGGACCGAATGCCCTGAATGCCAGCCGTGATCCTCTTGGGGTGATCTTTGTTCCGCCATCTATGTCGTCCCTTAGTTTGTTGTGTCCAACAGGTCTCGTAACGCGGGCAGCAGTTTCGGAATGGCGTCCTGGATCATGGTCCAGATGAGGTCGTCATCCATACTCAGATAGGCATGCGCCAAGCGATTTCGTGCTCCTATGATCGCACGCCAGGGTATCTCCGGATGCTCATCACGGATCGCGCTCGGGATGCAGTTGGCCGCTTCGCCGATCAGTTCCAAATTGCGCAGGGTGGCATCGTAGGTGAGCGCGTCGGCGACGAACGTGGCTTGATCCATTTCGGAGGTATAGGCTCGGATCTTTTCACCGAATTCGATCATATCGGTCACATAAAAGCGCCACTTCCCGTGATTCCTGGCCGGCGCTAGACATGGACGGCCTCTCGCTCCACATGGGGACGCAGTTCCGCCCGTAGTGCCTTGTCGGTTACCAGATCGACGGAACGGCCCAGCAGGTCCTCCAAGTAGAACTGAGTGTCGAAGTATCGTCTCCAGTCTGTCGGTCCGTCGAAACGAACCAGGATGTCGACGTCGCTGTCTTCTGATGCCTGGTCACGAGCGATTGACCCGAATAGGGCGAGATCTGTAACCCCAAAGCGTTGCGAAAGGATCACTTTGTGGGCTCGGAGCAGGTTCAGGACTTCATCTCTGTTCATCGGTTCTCCTCTCGTGATTTAACCCGGGTTTCTCACCAGCCTCCTGCTACGGGCGCCGGTCCACTCGCTATGCCGGGGCGTACTCCCGCAAGCCACTTCGACATAGTGCCAGACTATGCCCTCAGCGTCTTGCAGTCCGTGCGCACCAGCACAGCGGCGTCTCGACGCCCTCGCGACGGAGCCTGGTGAGAACCCCGGGTCAGGCATCTCCCCACTTGAGTTTATTTCGCAGAACATCATAATACGTCCGGTCGGGAAAGCGGATGAGGCGCGTTCTGTGGGGTGAGGCGCTGATCGTGACCGTGTCTTCATGCTCCAGGGCAATCCCGATTTGTCCGTCAAACGTCACGGTGCCCCCCTCGTGGCTGGTTAATTCAATCTCCAACAAGACCTGGCTTGGGACAAGGAGGGGACGGTGGGTTAAGGTATGGGGGCTGATGGGCGTCAGCACCAGGGTTTCGAGACTCGGGTCTAAAATCGGGCCGCCGGCAGACATGGAGTAGGCCGTGGATCCGGTTGGCGAGGCAATAATCAACCCATCACCTCGGAGCGTCGTCACGAATTGTTTGTCTACCTGAATGCTCGTGGTAATCATTCGTCCCGAAATCCCTTTGCTGATGACCGCGTCGTTCAATGCCGTTCGTTGCTGCCGTTCTCCGTTTTTGTGACGGATCCGGGCATCGAGGCGCAGGCGGTGATCCATGTAGAATTCTTGCGCAAAGATTTTTTCCAGAGAGTCGTACATCATTTCTATCGTGCTCTCCGTCAGAAACCCCAAGCCTCCCAAATTGACCCCCAGGATGGGGATGGATCGTTCTTCGACGAGTCGGGCTGCCCGTAACATCGTCCCGTCTCCACCGAGCACGAGCACGAGGTCGGCCTCGGCGGCGATTTGCTCATCGATCTGTTGTGCGCCTTCGTGAAAGTATTCCCCGGAGGAGGAGCCGAACAGCACGACTTTCTGTCTCCGTCCGAGCCAGTCGAGCAGTTCCTCAAGGAGAGGGCGAATGTCGGGAAATTGAGGCTTGGTCAGGATGCCGATGACAGTCACGAGCGACTCATGCGTTTATGGAAAAGATGGGTCAGCGAAGGGGAACTGAAACGTCGAGGCGCGCCCACGCGGTTCTGAAGTGACGGAAGTTGAATTGTATCGTTCACCGCGTTCCGGAGTCAATGGAGAAATGTTGCGAGCGTTCTGTTCCTCTTGACGTCGGCGTCGGAATATGAAACCTTACGTTATCAGCATCAGTCGCGGTCTTGCCTTGACAGTTTTCAGAGGGGATGGATAGACTAACGATCGTATGACGGTGTGATTGACCTGACGCGTACGGGGTGAATGCTTTACCCCAAAAGGAGAGAAAATGTTCGAGCGATTCACGGACAGAGGTCGCAAGATTATTATTCTGGCCCGCGAAGAGGCTGAACGCCATCAGAACGACTATCTCGGCACGGAGCATTTAGTCCTGGCCATTCTCCGTGAATCCGATGGCATTGCCCTCATGATCATTAAGAAGATGGGGTTGTCACCCGAACAGATTCGTTTGGAGGTGGAACGCAGTTTGCCCAGTGGTGGGACGACCGTCACCTTCGGAGAAATTCCCTTCAGCCCCCGCGTCAAGAAGGTGATTGAATACGGTGTCGAAGAGGCGCGGCTTCTCGGACACAATCACATCGGGAGCGAGCATCTCCTGTTGGGCTTGTTGCGAGAAGAGGAAGGGATCGGCGGGAAGGTGCTTCGCAGCCTGGGCGGCAATCTGCTCACGGCGCGTCAATTGACCGTGACCTTCTTGCGGAAATCGGGAACACGGGAGCGGGACAAGAAAAGCAGCACTCCCGCACTCGATGAATTCGGCAGGGACCTGACGCAATTGGCGCAGGATTCCATGTTGGATCCCGTCATCGGCCGCGGAGATGAAATCGAACGGGTTCTGCAGATTTTGAGCCGCCGTTCCAAAAACAACCCGGCCTTGATCGGCGAATCCGGGGTGGGCAAAACCGCGATCGTCGAAGGGTTGGCCCAACGAATCGTCTCGATGGACGTTCCCGATAATCTCTTGAACCGGCGGGTCATTGCCCTGGACCTGGGGTCCCTGGTTGCCGGCACGAAGTATCGGGGGCAGTTTGAAGAACGGCTGAAGGTGGTCATGAAGGAAATCGTTCAGGCCGGCAACGTGATCTTGTTCATCGATGAGTTGCATACCCTGGTTGGGGCGGGGGCGGCTGAAGGGTCGATCGATGCCGCCAATATGCTCAAGCCGGCGTTGTCTCGTGGCGAGATTCACTGTATCGGGGCGACCACCATGGATGAATACCGAAAACATATTGAAAAAGACGGCGCCTTGAAACGGCGGTTCCAGTCTATTTACGTGAATCCGCCTTCCGTGGAAGAAACCATCAAGATTATTCAGGGCTTGCGGGACCGCTATGAAGAGCATCATGGGGTGGAAATTTCAGATGACGCGGTGGTGGAAGCCGTGAAATTGACCGATCGCTACATCACGGATCGATTTCTTCCCGACAAGGCGATTGATTTGATTGATGAGACGGGGTCGAGAGCCAAGTTGCAATCCTATTCACTGCCTCCGGAGTTGAAATCGTTGGAACAGGAACTCAAGCGCGTGGCGCACGAAAAAGAAGTCGCCATCGGGCTGCAAAGCTTTGAAGATGCCGTGAAATTTCGGGAAGAAGAAGAACGCCTGCGGAAACTGCTGGAGGATGCCAAGCGTGATTGGAAGAAGAACCAGGAACAGCAAAAGCCGGTGATCGGGGCTGAAGAAGTCAGTTTTGTGGTCTCCAAGATCACGGGCATTCCGCTCTTTAAACTTGAAGAGGAAGAGTCGGAAAAACTGCTGCACATGGAAGACTTTCTCCACAAGCGTATCGTGGGGCAGGAAGAAGCCATTTCCGCGGTCTGTCGCGCCATTCGTCGCTCCCGGGCCGGTCTCAAGGAGGCGCGCAAGCCGATCGGGTCCTTCATCTTCCTGGGACCGACGGGTGTCGGAAAGACCGAGTTGGCCCGAGCCTTGGCCGGGTTCCTGTTTAATACCGAGGATGCCCTGATTCGAATCGATATGTCGGAGTACCAGGAGAAATTTACGAGTTCCCGGTTGTTCGGCGCCCCTCCGGGGTACGTCGGCTATGAAGAAGGCGGGCAGTTGACCGAAAAGGTGCGGCGGCGACCCTATTCGGTGGTGTTGTTCGATGAAATTGAAAAAGCCCATCCGGATATCTTCAACGTCCTCTTACAGGTCTTGGATGATGGCGTGCTCACGGATAGCCTGGGGCGGAAAGTCGATTTCAAGAATGCCATTCTCGTGATGACGTCCAACCTGGGAACGAAACTCATTCAGAAAGGTGTCTCTCTCGGGTTCCAAAAAGTCGCAGAGTCTGAAACCCGGAAGCGAATGAAGAGTGATATTCTGGATGAATTGAAACGGAGTTTCAGCCCGGAATTTTTGAATCGGATTGATGAGTTCGTGGTCTTCCATTCGTTGGAAAAAGAGCATCTGCTGAACATCATCGATATCCTGATCCGTGAGTTGAACGAACGGTTGGCGGAGCGTGACGTCCAATTGGAGATCGGCGACGACGTCAAGCAATGGCTGATTACACAAGGGTATCAACCGCAGTATGGAGCCAGGCCCATGAGGCGAACCATCCAAAAGCTCCTGGGTGATCCCTTGTCCGATGAACTCATTCGAGGGCGCTTCAAGGATACCAAGAAAATTAAAGTCGCACTTCGAGACAACGCTCCAATTTTTGTTGAAGAAGAGGCGATGGCGAGCGTCTGAGGAACCTCTGATGCTGCGTCGTCGGTTGCCATAAGACAACAAATCATTCACGAATTGCTTTCCTTCCCTTGATAAACGACTCTCGTTACCCCGCGTGGCGAGAGTCGTTGTTTTTTATGACGACTTTTCTCCGGTGATGCGTCGAAACGGCCAAGACCCCACGAGTCCTCCATCGTGCATGCAACCCCCGAGTCTCCTGGGAATCGAAACGTCTTGTGACGAAACGGCTGCCGCGGTGTTATCGCTGCAAGGGCATCTGTTGTCGAATCTTGTGGCGTCCCAACACGAGGTGCACGGCCGTTTCGGCGGAGTCGTGCCGGAGCTTGCTTCGAGAAAACACCTGGAAAGGATTGAAGGGGTGACGCAGGCCGCTCTTGATCAGGCGGGTGTCCGTTGGTCGGATCTTCGGGCGATTGCGGTCACGCAAGGGCCGGGACTTGCCGGTGCGCTGGTCGTCGGGGTGAGTTTTGGAAAAGCCCTGGCGTACGCCTTGGGCGTGCCGTGCATCGGCGTGCATCATTTGGAAGGGCATATTGCCTCTGCGTGGTTGGAATATCCTGACTTTGTGACCCCCTGCATCGTTCTCGTGGTGTCCGGAGGTCATACCCACTTGTATCTCATCCCCCAACGCGGTGAATACCGACTCCTTGGAAAAACCCTTGATGACGCCGCGGGAGAGGCGTTCGATAAAGGCGCCAAGATGCTGGGACTCTCCTACCCGGGTGGTCCCGCGCTCGATCGTCTGGCGCAATCGGGGGATCCGTCGGTCGTCCGGTTCCCGCGTCCGTACTTGAACCGGGGAGGGTTCAATTTCAGTTTCAGTGGCATTAAAACCTCGTTGTTGTATTATTTGAGGGATCAGAAGTCACGCCAAGCGTCGCCCTCGCCGGCGCATGTCGCTGCGGGATACCAGGAAGCCATTGTGGACGTGTTGGTTGAAAAATCGTTTCGGGCGGTGCGTCGTTATCACGTTGCCGGATTGGCGGTGGTCGGCGGGGTTTGCGCGAATTCTCGCTTGCGGGCGGTCTTACACGCTCGCGCGGAAAAAGAAGGGATTCGTCTTGCGTTGCCGCCAATGCATTTTTGTACGGATAATGCCGCGATGGTGGCCGCTGCCGGGTGGTGGGCCTACCAACAACAGCGGTGGTCTTCGTGGGACTTGGATGCCCAGCCCAGTCTGGCTATCGAGGCCATGCCGACGGGGAATGGGGCAGGCGTCACGATGTAGCAGGTCGGTGCAGTCGAAAGGGGCTCTCTATTCCACATGCCATTGGACATCTGACCGGGTTGAAGCCCGGGCAGGTTACGCGGCTTGAACGTCTCTATCGCCGGCGCGTGCCCGTCGAAAAAGTCATTTCTCCGGAGTTGGCTCGCTCCTGCACGGAATTGTCGCATGAAATTCGACGGCAAATCGGGCTGTTGATCAATCGACGGGGCGTCATCGAATCCGTCATCATCGGAACGGACCGTCAGTTGGTGATCCCGCAACTGGCGCGGAGCCGGTCGGGGCCACGGTTATTGCGAGGCGTTCGGTTCGTGCATACGCATCTCAACAATCAACCGTTAACCAAAGACGACCTGACCGACCTTGCGCTGCTTCGCTTGGATTTGATGGCGGTGCTTGGCGTGGGAGACGGGGGAGAACCGGTTTCCATATCCTTAGCCCACCTGCTGCCGCCCAACACGCAAGGGAAAGCGTATGAGGCATGGGCGCCGCAAAGCTTACAGACGTTTCAGTTCCGGTGTGATCATTTCGTACAATCGCTGGAGGCTGAAATTTCCAAGGCAACCCCGGCGCTTCGCCGAACGGATGGCGAACCCAGTGCGTTGCTGGTCAGTGTCACGCAGGGGAATCGGGCCGACCAGGAAGAACGGCTGCGGGAGTGTCAGGAATTAGCGACGTCGCAGGGCATTCAGGTGGTCGGAACCGTGGTTCAACGATTATCTCGTATCAATCCCAAGTACGTGTTGGGGGTGGGAAAGATTACCGATGTGATCATTCACGCGCTTCAAAGCGGGGCTGACTTATTGATTTTCGACCGGGACCTGACCCCGACCCAGATCCGGTCGTTATCCGAGATGATCGAGTTGAAGGTCATCGATCGAACGCAGTTGATCCTGGATATTTTTGCAAGCCGGGCGCATTCACGCGCCGGGAAAATTCAAGTGGAACTCGCGCAGCTCAAGTATCTGTTGCCTCGGCTGTCTCAATCCAGCACGGCGTTCTCCCGTTTGGGAGGAGGCATCGGGGCACGAGGCCCCGGTGAAACCAAACTGGAAACCGATCTGCGACGAGTACGGGATCGGATTCATCATCTCGAACGCGAATTGAAGGATTTGAGTCGTCAACGGGAGCAGCAACGGCCCAGGCGTCTTCGCCAGGGTATTCCGGTCGTGTCGATCGTCGGCTATACGAATGCCGGGAAATCCACCTTGCTGAACACCTTGACCAATAGCCACGTCTCGGCCAAAAATCAGCCGTTTGAAACCTTGGATACCGTCAATCGACGGCTCAGGCTTCCTTCGGGCCGGAACGTGATTCTGACTGATACCGTCGGGTTCATTCGAGACCTGCCCCAGGATCTCCTGGAAGCTTTTCGCACGACGCTCGACGAACTACGCCAGGCTGACTTGCTGGTGCACGTCGTGGATGCGACCGCGTCGGATCGTGATCAGCAGATACACGTTGTCGAAGGGCTCTTGCATGAACTTGAGTTGCAACACGTGGCCCGGGTGCTGGTTATGAATAAATGCGATCGATTGTCGCCGGAAGACGTGGACATTCTCGATCGGCGTTTTCAGGCCTGCCCTGAGCGAAGTCGAAGGGCCCTGTGTGTCTCGGCTCTCCGGAAAGAGACCATGGCCCCGCTACGGGACGCGATTGCCGATGCCTTGGAATCGAATGTGCCGGTGGCGGAGGCAGGGTGAAGAATCAACAATCAGAAATCAGCAATCAAAAATCAACAAAAACCCGTGCCCGTCGGATTCTGAAACGCCTTCGAACGCAGGGCCCGAACGCGCCGGTGGAACTCAGCTACGCCACTCCCTTTGAATTGCTGGTGGCGACGATCCTGTCGGCCCAATGTACGGATGAACGGGTGAACCGTGTGACACCGGCGGTGTTTGCGACCTATCCCGGGGCCCGGGAATTAGCCCGCGCGTCGCAAGCGCAACTCGAAACGCTGATCAAACCAACGGGGTTTTATCGGAACAAGGCTCAACATCTGGTGAAGTGCAGTCAAGCCCTGATCTCGCAGTTTGGGGGGAGCGTGCCGGGGACCATGGAAGAATTGACGTCGTTGCCCGGGATTGGAAGAAAGACCGCCAACGTGCTGTTGGGTGCCTGTTTCCGCGTGCCGGCGATTGTCGTGGATACTCACGTGAAACGCGTGGCCCAGCGATTGCAACTCACCAGGAATACCGACCCGACCAAAATCGAGTTTGACTTGCAGGCGGTCTGGCCCGCCAGGGACTGGATCGAAGGCTCGCAACGGATTTTGCTCCATGGCCGTTACGTGTGCCTGGCGCGGAAACCCCAATGTGCCTCCTGCGTGCTGTATGAAGACTGTCAGTGGGAAGGAAAGCTGCTGCGACCATGTTGAAAAGCATGACGGGTTTTGGAAAAAGGGAGGGAACCTGTCACGGGCTCGCCGTGGCCGTGGAAGTCCGGTCGGTGAACCATCGATTTCGGGAAATCGTCATCCGGGTGCCCAAAGGCGGGTTTGAGTGGGAAGAGGAACTAAAGGGGCTGGTGGCCCGAAAATGTCGCCGGGGGAGAATCGAGCTTGTCGTCGCCTATGGGAGAGGCAATGAACGTGGCAAACACGTCACGCTTGATCGTTCTCTGGCGCGGCACTATTATCAGGCCCTCGAAACGTTACAGCGGGATTTCCGGTTGGGGGGACAAATCGACATCGATCTCCTGGCTTCATTCCGGGAAATTTTTCGTGTTGCCGAGACCCCGCTCGATGACAAACACATGAGTCGGGTAGTGAAGCGGCTCGCGTCGGGTGCGCTTGCGGACCTTGACCTCATGCGGTCGAAAGAGGGAAAAGCTCTACAGGTCGACCTCGCGAACCGGCTGAAAGTTGTTCGAGAGATTCACCGGTCGATACAGCGCCGTCTGCCCCTCGTTGTCAAAGGCTTCCAGGAACGCATGCGTGCGCGCGTACAAGCGTTGGTCGGCTCGACACATGATCAGGAGACGCGGCTCAACCAGGAATTGGCGCTCTTTGCCGACCGGTGTGACGTGACGGAAGAACTCACCCGGTTCCAGAGCCATGGCACGCAATTTGAAGAGATGATAAAAAAACGGGAGCCGGTCGGACGGCAGGTGGATTTTTTGTTGCAGGAAATGGGTCGTGAAGTGAATACGATAGGGTCCAAGGCGAATGATGCGGAGATTTCGAAGCACGTCATTCAACTCAAAAGTGAACTGGAAAAGATTCGTGAGCAGGTGCAAAATGTGGAATAATGCCTCTTGCGGAGAAGGCTTGTCTGATGTCGGCTGACGGTGTCTTGGTTGTGGTGTCGGGACCCTCCGGTGTGGGGAAAAGCACGTTGTGCAAAAATATCGTGACCCGGCTGCCGAGTACCACGTTGTCGGTGTCCTATACGACAAGGAGCCCGAGGCCGGGCGAGCAAGACGGTGTCGAGTATTGTTTTGTCGATGATGCAAAGTTTCAGGACCTCGTTCAGGAGGATGCGTTTGTCGAGTGGGCTGAAGTGTATGGCCATAAGTACGGCACCCCGAAACAGCCGTTGTTGGATGCCCTGCATAAAGGGCTCGACGTGTTGTTGGATATCGATGCCCAGGGGGCAAAGCAAATTATGGAACGCTTTGCCGGGGCCGTGTACGTGTTCGTGGCTCCGCCGTCGCTTGAGATCCTTCGAAAACGGCTCTGTCGACGAGCCTCGGATACCACGGAGGAAATCCAGCGTCGTCTCCACAAAGCGAGTGATGAAATTGCCAATTTCAAAGCCTATCATTACTTCGTTCGGAATGAAGAACTCCTGCAGGCGACGAAAGAATTGGAGTCCATTATTCTGGCCGAACGGGTGAGGACAAACCGATTGGACCCTGAATCCCTTGTGGAAAATGGGTTGGTCGAACCCGTGACAATGAAGAAGCTTACCACGTAACCTTATTCACCAAAGGAGTTTCGATCATGATTGATACACTTCCACTGCTTCCGGACGATAGAGACGGCAAGTTCGATTCTCGTTATCGGGTCGTGCTGGTCGCCGCCCAACGGGCGAAACAGCTCATGCGCGGGACCACGCCATCGCAAACGAGTAAATTTACAAAAGAAACCTCCATGGCTCTTGAGGAAGTGTTGGGAGACAAGGTGGAGTATTTGATGGGACAGGACGCGCGTCAGGCTCTTCGTGAAGCCAAGAGAAGCCTGGACGGTGAATTCGAACCGGCCCTGTTGACAGAGGCTGATGAAGACACCAAGGAAATCAAGCAGCAACTCAGCGTCTACGTTGACGATTCGCCGAAGGAACCCGCCGTGGAGGCAGAGCCCGAGGCCTAGGCGTGAGAGCGGCCCGCCGCCGGTTCCCCTCCTTTGTAAGGAGGGGTGAGGGGAGGTAGAGAGAGGTAACAACAGCGGGGGTAGGTCGGGTTAGCGGAGCGTAACCCGACACTCAGTCTCACGGAATTGTTGGATTACGCTACGCTAATCCAACCTGCAATCTCAGGGATGACAGAAGCATGGCCCAGCACGAGAACCCATGATGAGCGAGAAGGCATTACAAGGCAAACGGATCGTCCTCTGTGTCACGGGCAGCATTGCGGCCTATAAAGCCGTGTCGCTGCTTCGGACGCTTGTCGAGGAAGGGGCGGAGGTGTCCGTGGTCCTGACGTCGTCCGCCACGCAGTTCGTGGCGCCGTTGACCTTCGAAGTGTTGTCCGGACGGCCGGTTCTTCAACGGCTCTTTACCGATGCCCAATCCCTGCCGCACCTGAGAGCGACTGAAGAGGCGGACCTGATCCTGGTGGCCCCGGCGACGGCGAACTGCCTGGCCAAATGCGCGCTGGGCTTGGCGGATGATCTGCTGAGCACGTTGTTCGTGGCCGCACGATGTCCCATCGTGATGGCCCCGGCCATGGATGGCGAAATGTGGGACCATCCTGCGCTGGTGGCGCATACGCGGACGTTGCGCGATCGCGGGATCGTGGTGTTGGATCCGGAGGACGGCCCCCTGGCGTCCGGCCTGCTCGGAAAAGGACGGTTGCCTGCCGAACACGTGATTATGGAGGCGGTGCGTTCCCGTCTCGCTCTTCGGCGGGACTGGTCCGGGCAGCGGGTGCTCGTCTCGGCCGGCCCCACGCGGGAACCGATCGATGCGGTTCGCTTTATCACGAATGCCTCTTCGGGAAAGATGGGATACGCGATGGCGGAAGCCGCGGCCCAACGGGGGGCGGAAGTGCTTCTCGTCAGCGGACCGACGGCGCTGCCGTCTCCCCCCAACGTGACGCGCGTCTCGGTGCTGACGGCTGAAGAGATGTATCAGGAGTTGGATGCCCGGTTTGCGTGGGCCACCGTCCTCGTGATGACGGCCGCGGTCGGAGACTTTCGGCCCCGGCACCCCTCGTCCGCAAAGGCCAAAAAACACGAGTGGACCGGCGAGCCCTTGGAACTCGAGCGGACCACGGACATTCTGCAAGCGTTGTCACGGAAACGGACGCACCACGTGCTGGTCGGTTTTGCGGCGGAATCCGAGGACCTGCTCGCCAACGGCCGCAAAAAACTGCATCAAAAAAACCTCGATTTACTGGTGATTAACAGGATTACGGGGTCGCAATCGGCATTTGGCAACGAGACCAATGAAGTCATCGTGCTCCCTCGTCACGGAACACCCATTGAGGTCGAACGATTGCCGAAACGTCTTCTTGCCGATCGCATTTTGGATACGGTCAGGGAGCATTGCGTCATGTCCCCACCCGCTCGTTCCCGGCAACCGCATGAAGGAATCCGCCGGATTCAGTAGTGCCCCCAGTGCCCATCCGCCCACACCATCATGGTCATTCCGGGAATAATGGCCAAAGAGAGCGGGTTTGTATCTTGGGCAGAGAGGCGCACCACTGATGGTGGCAAAGTGGATCCATTATGACCACTTTTGGATATATTATGCATACTTTTAGCGATGTTTTAGGTCACTTTTGGTGCTGTTTTGCTCCTTTTTGTCATCCGGCGGTTCTTTGTGTGTTGTTGTTGGCCCAGTTGGCTGGTGGAACGGCCTTTCCCTTGCAAGACGCTGCCGGTCAAACTAGACCTGTCCTGGCTGATTCTTCGTCTTCGCAACGTCCCGTACCCCTTGCTGAAACAAAAGTCCCGGAACCCCTGCCTGAGTTCGACCCGGACAATCCTCTGGCAATAGGGATCATTCTCGCCTTTCACCGCTGGCCCGATGAGGACGAACAAAGAATCATTCTTGAAAAGACGAGGGAAGCGGGACTCACGAAGACAGAAGAGATCCCCCGTTTCAAAATCTGGCTTTTTGAATGGGATGAATGGCGAAAGGCGGCAACGGCTGAGGAAGTCTGTCTCAGCCTGCAGGACCTTTCGTTCGTGGATTACTGTGAGCCCGATTCTCTACTTGGCTTTTGATGCTCAACGATATGAGGGTCGAGCCATGGAAACAGCACCGCTCAAGACCAACTGCGACTACTCAAGGAGATCGAGGGCCTGATGAAGTACGAAAACGTGAAGGATGAAGGTTTTCTGTGCCGGATGGTTGCTTGCTTCGTATTCCGCATCTACTGAAAGAGGACTCATCGTTTGGGTTCAAACCCGAACAACCTATGTGCTCTCACTTGAATAAACGGCTTGCTTTAAGGTGTCTTTCACCCAAGCGTTTAAGGTTTTATCTTCGTCCGTGGCCGCGATGCTGATCATTTCGTGAACGTCCGGACCAACCCTGGCGACAAATTTGCCGGAGTACGATTTATAGGGAGCGATTCCCCTCCGTGTACACTCATCCAGATAGACTTCCAAAGACTTTTTGAATTCACGTTTTAACTCGGCCACTGTTTTGCCGTAAAAATCCGCGCTGCCGGTTAATCCCAGGATCTCTCCCCGGAACAGTTCCGCATCCTGATCAAACTCGATTTTTGCCTTCATGTTCCCGAGTGGATTTATATACCTAAGTGCCCAAGCCCGCACTTATTTTGTGCGAGAATTGCCTTTGTCCTTCTGTAGGAATTTCCACTCCTGAGGGTCTTTCGGGGGAGTCGTCACTAGCGCCTTGACGACATTCTCTGGCGTGTCAGGAATCGGATCAGGCATGGTCTTAGGGGGACGGCCACGCTTCTTTGGTTGGGGCTTCATGACGCCACCAACTCTTGATACTGTAACCGTTTCCCAGCCATACCCTGAACGATCATCTGCATTTGAGCTAAGGTATCCAGGTCACGAATCGTTTGCCGTCCGGCAAATTCATTGACGTAGCGTTGTAACTGCTTGGCACTCATCTTGTGATACGTGCCGTAATACCCACGTTTCAGGCCAGCCCAAAAAGATTCAATGCCGTTCGTGTGGGCCTGTCCATTCACATATTCCTTCACGGAATGGTTGACCTGCTCTAAGGTGTAACCGTGTTTCCGTAATCCGAGATACCCTGGGTTTTGGTCACTATAGACCTTATTCCCATTATCTGTATGCTCCGTGACAAACCGTTGTAACGTGACGGAGCTCACCGGCGCAATGACTTGAGCCGTCACGGCTTTCGTCTCGCGCGATTTCATGCCAACCACGGCATATTTCCCAGCAAGCCACCGGCCCTCGAAACTCTTTTTCGAGGCGTGCCTATTGGCTTCTTTCCCACCAATAAAGGTCTCATCCACTTCAACCAAACCTTGCATGGGTTGCTTGTCGTCCCACGTTTCCCGAATCCGATGGGCCAAATACCACGCGGTCTTTTGCGTGATCTTCAAATCCCGATGAAGTTTCATGCTGGACGTGCCCTTTAACCCCGTGGTCAGAATGTAAATCGCAATAGCCCAAACCTGTAAGTCCAACTTAGAGCCTTGCATCACTGTCCCCGTTTTCACAGAAAACCGCACCCGACAAGACCGGCACCGATAGGGCATAGTTTTGTGTTTTGCGCCGGACTGCACATTGGTTGATTGACACTCTGGGCAGATCGGACCATTCGGCCACCGAGTCTGAGCGAACCACTGTTCAGCGGTTTCTTCGTTCGGAAACATCTTGGTAATGTCCAACCATGAGAGGCCTTTGCGGTAGTACTTTCCAGGGGCTTTGTGAGGCATGTCTGACTCCTTTTCGTGAATTGAATAAAAGAAGTATAGTGCCCAAAGAAAGATTTGTCAAGCATTTTTGTGGGAATTATTTCTCCTGTATACGGGAAAAATTTACATGAAATATAGTTGCTTTCTCTTCTCCTTCCCCATATACTCTCTTTACGAACACTTTTGTCTTGACTTTTTGTGTGTGTTTGTGGTTAGGCAGGTATACAGCCCTTGACACCTGTCAATGCAGGGCAGTACATTGACCATGCAGTACATAGTCTGGATGGTTGCATTTAGTAAATCTTAATTGGTTATGTGGAGATAGGGAAATGGAATCTCAAAAGGAGCGGGACTTGCTTCGCAAACGATTCCAACAGAAGAAGAACGATGGCCTCGTGGACATGAAATTCTTCTTAGGTCAAGTGTCAGAGCAAACAGTTGACGATGTTTGTGAAGAAGTAAACCGTCTCTATAAACTCGTTGAAGAAGGTAAGTGTAAAGTGGTCACAAGCTGGGGCGACGGGAAAGGTACACACCCCGTCCCTTAGCTTGTCCAAAATTACACAACTAACGAGCTCGCCACATTGGGCTCAAACAGTCCGTTGAGCCCATGCAACTTTCCTTCGGTTTATTCCCTCCTCTTTTTAGAGAAGTAAAACAAGTACAAACAACTATGAAGGCATACTGTATTTCTGGCGATGCCATTCCAGTTTCAATCGATAATCTTAAATTTGCTATTGAGCATACATACAATGTGAAGATTGAGACTCGTATGGTTCCCCTTGGTTCTAAGTTGATCAGGGGCATGATAGAGGTGTACGAGGGCGAATCTATTGTCTATATTGACGACAAATTAAACTTAGCTTGGAGTCGTTACGTCTTTGCAAAAGAAGCATGTCACCATCTTCTCAAAGGGACTGAATATTATACTGATGACCCGATTGGCGTCATTGAGGATATTCTTTTAGATGTTTCTGTTGAAGACGGAAGCAGCACTCCTGGGTTAGATGTCCAATCAGAGGAACTTACCAAATATGCAGTCATTGAATTGCTGTTCCCAATGGATTTTAGAGATAGTTGCAAGAACGAGATCAATGCTAACAATACATCAATCTATGACATAGCAGCACGATTTGAGATTCCCATGCACTTAGTGGAAATTGCCTTGACGGATGTCTACATGGAGTTTGCGAAAAAAGTTTGGGGAGAAATAAGTGCTTAATGCCATCCTTTAACTATCACGCTTTCAGAACCACCTTCCGATACGACAACCTCTTCCCGCCCTCCGTTCCGCTAAGAACTTCGTTTGGGCACTCAAGTATATAAGTCCCCTCCCGAGCGTCATGATGTTCATGGTCTGACTCCGCTCTCCTCTAATAATTTTCTGATCCCCGCAACCACACCCTTGTTGGTATTGGAGGATCAATGGCCGCGTCGTTTCAGACAATACAAAACGCGTTTTCCGGTGGGGAGTTCATGGCGATCCACTAGTAAAAAATGTTTGGAGGCCTCGGACTCAAAGGCCGACAGGCTATACCACGGATAGACATCCTCGCGGTTGGCAAGGAGTTTCTTCACCATAGGATCCGATTTGGGCACAAACTCAACAATGACGTACTCGGCCTCAATAACCAGAAGCAAATTGAAAATATACTCAAAGGGCACATTGTGCGCGAAGCAGAGATGATGCAGAAGGGCCAACATGAACACGACGGTCGGCTTCCCTCGATTCAGGAAACCCTGCCGCTCAACGTTGTTCCATCCTAAGCCGGGCGAGGGATTCGTCACATCCAGGACCAAAGGCAAAATCCCTGAAATTCGGTTTTCTCGACAGTAACGATAGAGGCGATTCACGGATTCCGGGTCAGCGTCCGCCGCGATTACCAGATCAGCATATTTTCTGGCAATTAAGGAAAATTCTCCCGTATTGCACCCAAGATCCCAAACGGAATTTGGCTGTATGTCCTGTAAATGTTTTTCCACAAATCTCTGCTTGGCTTCAATTTCTGGAGCCGTATAAGATCGATTCTCAGAGTAGCCGGCCCAGTGACTTTTGGGGGACGATGAGGATAATTGGGTGATGACCTTTTTCATGGCACGAACGAGGGCCGTCACATGATCCAGGGAAAATTTCAGTGATTGAAAACTCGACTTCAGAGCAGGGTTGCTGTTCTGAAACCCGGTTTGAAAAAAAGATTGGAGAATGACGTGTTTGAACATGCCGGCTTTTCTCCAGCCTAACCCTCCAAGAAGAGGTTTCATCACATGGAGCGGAATCCCCTCAGGATAACTTCTCAAGAAGTGTTGAAAATGGACGCCTCTGTGGGCTGTCAAAGCCAAGGGAAATAAGAACTGTTGGCAGAACTGCGTATAGCCTGCCCACGGTGTACCAGGAACATATTTCGCGATGGAGAGAATATCAATAAAAATCGGGCGACATCCCAAAAATTGAACGTTATAGGCTGAAGCATCCTTTAAGGTAAATCCATATTGTCCACTATGAAGCAGAAGATCCAGAGTGTGTAATGCGGCATCCTTCAACATATCGAATGACCATTCATAGGGATAGCTGATGAAGGGAATTCGGCTCTGTTCAATGACTCCTATAATCTCAGGGAACTTCGCGGCAATGGCACCCGCAGACGCTGAATCAGTTTCCCACGTTCGAGTTACCCAGTTTTCCTCCTCCAACCATTGACTCAAAGGACTTTGGCGAAAGTCATGGTACGAGGCCAACCCATCCTGCGTAAGTGCCCGAAACACCCGATTGTCCTGAAAAAAGACAAACCCCTCGGGATCACGGTAGGATCCCGTAGCCCGCACAAGATCGGGAGAAGACTCAGGGTTCATCATCCCGTTCCTTACGAAAGTACTTGGTGAGTTTTCCCCAATACAGTTTGACCAAGACCCCGATGCCGGCAATACCGCCCAGTAATATTTGAACCAGTAAACCTCCGGCCGACGGGTCAATGTAAGCCAGGGCATAATCAGGCTCGACCAAAATTATACCAATTAAAAAGGCGCCTATCGTTTTTCGCATGGTCTTCATCCTTGTATAAGTCACGGTCACTTGGGCGGCAACGGTCTCTGGTGTTTCACACTTTCCATCTGGTCCAGCAATACCCCAAAAAACTCGGATATATTAATTAATCGAGAATTCACCACACCCCGGGTTTGTCCGGGTGACTTGATCAAAAAGGGCACACGGGCCACCTGCTCATGCTCAAGTACGCGGCCAGGCTTTTCAGGATCAAAACTTGTTCCATGGTCGCTCATGACCACGATATATGATTGGTCATACAGTTCTTTGGCCTTGAGTTGGTCAACAAATTCTCCAAATAAGGAATCTACATATGTCAACTGTTCTCTGTAAAAATTTTGCAATTTTTCAAGTTCGTCGTGACTCAAACTTTTATCTGGTCCATCCTCATATGCCATTTGCCTAACGTCACCGTTACATTTAAATCGATAAGGAAAATGAGGTAAGCCCTCATGGATATAGGTAAAAGTGGGATGGTCGAAAGATTGCCCCATACTGAGGGCATGAATCATTGTGCGTTCTTGAAGATAGAGTGGATCAGGTTGCGGGAGAATCAGCCTTGGCAATTTCTTTCCTATTCTGGTATTGCGTAACACCCCGGGGACAGCTCTACGCCAATGATTTCTGGCCAAATGGCCATAGTCGGCAAACCCTGCACCAAGATAAACCCGACACCTCTCAGCCACCTGCTGAAAAGCATGGCAATAGGGCAAGTAAGATCCGTGGATAAATACTTCCATATTTTGAGCTATGGAAGAAAGATAATTTTTGGAATCGAAGTCGTATAAAAATTGCTGCTTAAAGCCTTTGGCATCTTTCTTACCTGAAAGCAAGATTGAAATGGCCCCATCGGTCAATGGATTGAGAGTTCGTGCATGCGGATACCAAGTACTGGTCTGGGAGAATTTTGCCAAATTTGGAACAACGTTAACGTTAAAATTGTCTCTCTCCAAACTCTGGACAAGAGAAAATTCATCGAAAATTATCCAAAATACATGATGCTCATCCTCCTCAAAAGTAACGTGTCCCGCCCTGTTATGGGTGGACTCCATGTTGGCTTGCAATTCGTTTGTTTGAAGAATGATCCGCCCAAAATTCAATGCTTCATACAAAAAAAGGAGGAAAAAAAACTGATGCACAAGAATGACCGTCTTTTTCTGTCCTCGTAAAAACCCTATCACAGCCGGAGCAAGCACCACGACGCAAAGAATGACATACAGGGTTTTCGATGAGGAAGACACCATGGTCAATTGAATAAGGTGCAAAAAAGATGCGAGGGCCACAATCGAGAAAAATTTTTGAACACGTAAAGCAACCTTTTCACCCCCGTACCAATCCGCCAAAATTAGGGAAAAACCCACGACGAGTATCCCACCCCCGTAGATTGTGCAAAGGCAAGAAATACAGACCGGTTCATAGGGATGAGCCAAGATGAGACTATTCAACGGGGCCATCAACAATAGCGTGATGACATTAATGGCAATAAGAACAGCCGCAAAAACAGAGCTTGAGTTCACCAGTCTTCTCCGATGGGGTACTGAGCCTCGAGATGCCTTCTATATATGAAGTAAATCCTTATGCATCCATTTTTATGACACACCCAAAGCCTCACAAATGACCTGTGACAAAGCTTGGCGTACTATTCATCCTCAAAGTTTGTTTGTTATTCTTGTATGTGTTCCGAAATTCGTTGACAATTATCATTAGGAATTAGGAGGCCTCCATTATCGGGCACCCAATCCGAAGTGGTCATTCTGAGCCGCGAAGGCGCTGTTTTTAGAGGCGCTCGTTGTGGAACCACGAGATTCTTCGCTTCTGGCTCAGAGCTTGTCCTGAATCTGTCGAAGGATTGTAAATGTTCACGGGCGGATCTCCGGCCAGTTGGAGGAGAGGTTGATCCATCGCCGCTCGGCTACGGCGAGTTTCGACAGATGGCGAAGACCCATCCGAAGCTGCGCGGCAATCCGGCGGGCACGATAGACACCTCGTCCACATGGTGAAGGATCCATGCTAGTCGACGATTCTGCCGGAATCGGCTGCACGATCCCGTAGCTGATGCATTGATCGAGCTGTATGGCAAGTCCCGGATCGGCCTGCCACGAGTTCAACTCATAGGCTGCGCAGATGACCGCGTCCGCCAGACCGGGACGGGTGGCGGCACGAGAGAGAAGTTTTCCGGCGCCTGAGGGCCAGAGTACATAGGCCGCCGCGCCTGTCCGATCCTGATAGAGACGTCGCATTGGCAGGTTCCGGTGCCAACGGCCGACCAACTTCTTCCGACTTCGAACCTCAAGTGTGATGTGATCGAGTCCCTCTTCGTGCTCGAGCTCTTGTAAAAACGTGGGCGTTTCCGTTGCCAACAGCGCATCGTCTTCAATGATCAGATGGGGAGCTTCTGCCGCCCTGACCCGTTTCCACGCCATACAGTGGGAGGCGAGCACAGCGATCTCGATTGCCTTCATCGGTCGTTCCCATTGTTGCCATCGCAAATCGTCGGCGGGCATGGGTAAGGTTTCGGGGGTTATGGCATCCATCCGCTCTCGTTCAAGGCCGAGCGCTGCCATCTGCGCATCTTGGAACATCATGCGGGTAGTCTCTGCGGCAAGGTTGATGATCAGCACCCGCATTACCGCACCCGTTGTACTGCACCGCCGCGTAGATCGCCAGCGAAGAGTTTCAGGTACGGATCGCCCATCTGATGCTTGTTGAATATCTTTTTCAACCGTATGTGGCCGCCTGCGGCCAGCGTCCTGGTAAATCCACAGTCGTTACGCAATCGGCCCACTGCCGTGACGAAGGCGCCAAGTGCTTCGATCTTTCCTAGCCACGAGCGGCTGGGGCGTATGATGAACCGTTGCTCCACACCACGTTTGCCCAAGGCTTTGACCAGATTTACGAAGAAGCGTTCCACGCCTCCATCCTTACCGAAATGAAAGTGTAGAATCTTCGGCATGATCACGTCTTCCCGTGCATTCGATTCCAATAGAGACACACGAGATAGCGGAGCTGATAGATCAGGGCGTGCAACGCCTGTGCGCCGCCGTGCTTCGCCAATGATCGCCGCTCTTTTCCGATCGTATCGGTCACTGCTTGTTGATCGCCAACCTGCACCGGCGCAGGCAACACCAGTGCCACCCTGAGACCGGTCTCCCAGAAGAACTTGTGATCTTCGTCAACGGGGCGGAAAAAGGGGATCGCCCGTTTAGAGAGATGGCACGCCGCCTCTCGTGTTAAGCCATAGCCTATCGTGCAGGCCGGTATCCGGAAAGGTACTACAATCTCGTGCCTCGGACCAAATAAGCGCCGCGTCACTGTCCGTGGCGTCTGATCGAGCGAAAACAGCTTGACCATGTCCCAATCTCGCTCGTCCTCGCAGAGCCGGCGCAGCACGTCGGCAAGGTCTTGCGTGGCCAGGAAGTCATCCTCGAAGATGAAGCCTCCGGTACTTTCGCCCTCGGCGATCCGTCGCCAAGCCGTCACGTGACTGAGGTAGCAGCCGATCTCGGAACGGAGAAGCGGATGCTTCGCCCGCCGCCGGTTGACTGCCGCATCGTAAACGAGGCCGATTTTCGATTCGGGCAGCGCCCAGCCATTGACGGCATCAATTCTCTCGAACGGGATGCGTTGCGCGGTGAGTTGCCGCGCACTGTTGCCCATACGCATGGTGTTCTCGGCCAAGTTAATGACGTAGGACGGCCACATGGTCAATGCTGAACCGCTCCGACAAGCGAATGCAGGATGCCCCAGGGGCATCCGTGCGAGAATCTATTCATAGATAACGGATGAAGCGCCGAATCCTTCTCGACAGCCCCGGCTTCTGGCGACCCTCCGCAATTACATCGGGTTCTGCACAAAACTCTTTCAGTTGCGGAACGTGTGCAAGCCAATTTCGAATCCGCGACGCGTGTGTTGCACCCACCATGACATCTTCGGCCAAAAAGTAGTTCCGAAATCCTACATTCGATAACATCCGCAAAATTCTTTTCGGTTCCCTGCGCATACTCCGAATCTTGTGCAAATCAAAATCGATCATGACATTTCCGATCTTGTGTAACTCATCGCTTTCCATCAGATCACGCAGAATGCGTCCTTCAGCTCCCTCGCAGTTCAGTTTCATGATGACAAGATCATCTTCATGGATGTGTTGGCGAAAGAATTCCGCTGAGCGTAACGTGTGGATCTGCTGTTGCCGGTTACTATCGATATCCGCCTTATCTTCGAAAAGTGACGCTCCCATCTCGCTCCCGAATAGAATGCGTGTTCCCGTGGTATCATCCAATGCAGCCGGAATAATTTGAACGTTCCTCCTCCTAAACGTTTCACGCAAACTTTTCACGCAGTCCAATTGGGGTTCAAAGCAAAAAATCCGATCAAAGAGCCATAACGGCTTCGAAATTTCATCCAATGTCTCCCCCCTGTGTCCACCGACATCAATAAAAACTGCTCGTGACATAAGAATATATCCTTTCTGAGTGCCCTTGCCACAGCTACGTCGTTCACGTCGATATCAAGCGCGATCTCATTATCGGAAATACAATGGATCCATCATGGCACTATCGCAAATGATTGAGGAGGTTGATGAAGGAGGGACGTTCTCCTAAGCGCCAGAGATGGATATAGATGAAAATGCAAAGGATGCGCTTCCGAATTGAAGGGCCAAGACGAACCGCTAGAAAACGAGGAATTAAGACTGATCCCCGGCGGGTTCGGTTGGTTCTATGAGGATCGTTGCGTACCGTCGTGAAACCTCGTCCGATATGTCGATAATATGGGCTTCCGCCAAGCAGCAAGATTTTTTTCTCTCTCGTATAGTAGAAGTGTCCGATTTGGTGTTCATCTCCGATGTTCTGATAACTGCCTGCTTCGCGGTAATCAGCGAGGCGTCTGAGGCCGGGGTTAAAGTTGAGTATGTATTCGGGGACGGCGCGGGAGACATCAAAGTATCGATGAGGTGAGTTGTAGGATTTCATGGATCGGATGATACGAGGTTCATCCAGAGGATCACGGAGCCAGACCATGATCACATCGGGAAGGTGTTCCAGAAGATCGAGAGAAGGTTGCATAAAGCCGGACCTTATGAATTCCCAATCGTCTTCGCAATGGAATATATATGGAGTTTGAACTTCGGCATACGCGCGATCGATGGAAGGAATCTGTCCGATGCGTTTTTCGTTGATGAGATATTGGAAGTGAGCCTTTGGGAATTCTTTGACAATATCGCGCAAATGCTCTCCGGCATTCGGGTCGCCAGAATCCTCCACGATTATATATTTTTCTATTTGGTGGTCGTTCTTTTGAAAGAAACTGCGGAGAGTCTTTTGGAGAAGATCAAATCGCCCACAACTGGTCAGACAGAAAGTGATGTGTCGATCTTTCATCTGTTAAAGCAGCGTCGTAGAATCTGAATTAATCTCGATAGAAAAATAAAGGTGGCAGAGAGGTAGCTGGGGAAATCTAAGCAAGAAGGATAAGTGACATTTCTGCTCACCAGCGGCATCATTGCCGTACATGAGTAGCAACTATGACCAGACGAGCACAAGTATACAGCGGCAGTAGAACATATTAGCGATTCTTCCGGACGTACGTTCTGTGATGAAAGGCAAGACGCATTTGGATGGCTTCTGTAATCGCACTCTGTATGCGCCTTGTCACACTCACGATATCCCACTGGCGGCGAGGCCTCGGTGCCTCCTGCAGCAAAGAGTCTAGGCCGAATATCTTGCTATGGTGAACCACCGGTGGGTCGAGAGTGAAAGTCCGCAACCCATGTAGCCAGTATGCGTGCAATGAATGATCCATCTGGTGGATGATTCGGGGAACCCGTTCGAGAAAGTTGCAGGCTGCCTCGCGGGTTATGACGTAGCCCTGCGTGCCCCAGTCCGATAGCCGGACGAGGCCTAATTTATATCTGTCGGACAGGCGCGCAAGCGGCACGAAACGATGGGCTGACTTGTTGCGGTGCAGAAAGACGATGTCGGCACCGGAATCCGTTTGCTCGATCACTTCGAGAGCGTGCATCGTGTCAGGGGTGAGAGTGGCGTCGTCCTCGAATACGGCGACTCTCTCGAAGCCTTTGGCAATCATGTAGTGAAGGGCCCGTCTGTGACTAAGTGCGCACGCGATCATCCCGTCGGAGAGCGGGCAACGGCCCTGCCGCCGCCGTGTTTCGGCATCGACCAGCGCGAAGTCCGCTTCGTCGAGGTTCTGCCAATCGGTGGCCGAGAAGATCTCGAATGCCATGCCTAACCGGCGGAATTGTTCGATCATGGCGGCACGGCGGTCGGACGATCTTGGCACATTGATACAAAGGACCTGCATGGTAGTCAGCTACTCTCCGAATTTGTTCCCTAACCAGGCCCCATCGCGATGGTTAGCACAGGCTCTGTGATCAGTCACGAACACGGCTGCTCAGTACGCTATTTACCAGCTTTCCGTTCATGAATGCCATCTACACTTTAACGTAAAAAAAAGGCAAGTCTTATCTGCCGTCCAGCAGTTCCCGGTAGAGCGCGTTGAGCGCTGCGGCTTCGTCTTCGATCCGAAACCTTTCCTCAACGTGGTGCCGGGCTGCAGACGACCATTGCTTCAGCGTGGCGGGTGAGGCCATCGCCGCATCGACCGCCGCGCGCATCCGCCCTGTATCACTAGGGGGGATCAGGCTCCCGGTCTTGCCCTCCACTACCAACTCGTCGAATGCGCCGACAGTCGTCGCGATCACCGGCACACCGCACGCCATCGCTTCGAGCGGGGTAAGCCCGAAGCCCTCCCAGCGCTGTGGGGCCACGAGCAGGTCGAGCGCCTGATACCAGCGTGGCATCTCCTCCACCGGCACTTCCGGCAGGAACAGGATCCGGTCCTGGAGCCCCGCCCGTGCCACCTTCTCGCGCAGGTCCTGCAGAAACGGTCCGTGCTTGTGCGCGGCGCGGCCCATCACCAGGGCGGTCACCCCGGCGTATTGGGGCAGCACTTCGAGCATCGCGTCGACGAACACGTCCGTGCCCTTCTGGCGCCGGATGCGCCCGTAGCACCCGATGGTCACGTTCTCGGACAGGCCGAGCGAGCGCCGGTGAGCGCGCCGGTCGGGGGGTGGGTGGAACATCCCGGTGTCGATCCCGTGCCCGATCACGCGCGCCGATCGGCGCAGATAGGACGCGGATTTGTGTGACGTTGCGACGACGGCATCCATGCCCGAGATCAGCAGGCGGGTGTAGTGCGTGTGATTCCTCTGCGAGGCGGAGGTGAAGACAAGCTTCAGGCGCTTTCTGAGAACGTGACGCAGGATGAGACCGAGGAGCATCTCGGTGTTGCGCCGCGCATGCCAGACCCGACACGCCCGGCCGGACATCCGGATCACGGACCGCAGCGGGATGCAGGGGACGTGGGACGGCAGCCCCGGTCCGGTCGCCACGATCCCTATCGACCGGGCTTGCACCGGCAACAACCGCGCGATCGTTGCCGTGACACCCGACAGGCGTCGCTTGAGATTCGGCGCGATCACTTCGATCTTGTCGGGCGTCAAGGCTATCCTCAACATCAGCTATTGGATGGGTGTGACTCAAGTGTTGGGTTGAGCGGCTTTTAAGTCGTCCAGTGTTAATAAACTGATCAGCGACACCCCTTGCGCTTCGATTGTCTGTTTACCCTCTTGTTCTTGCCGGTCCACGATCACCAGGGCGTGCGAGGCGTGCAGTTGCGAGTCCCTGGCCGCCCGGAGGGCTTGCAGGAGCGACCCGCCGCTCGTCAGCACGTCGTCGACGACCAACACGCGCGCGTTGGCCTTGACCGCGCCTTCGATGCGTTTGCCCAGTCCATGATCCTTGGCGTGTTTGCGCACGATAAAGGTGTCGTAGGTTTTCGACGGTTGAGTTGCAAAGGCATAATCGGATATAGCTGTGGCCAGGGGAATGGCGCCGATCTCCAGGCCACCCACTGCGTCAAGGGAGAGGTCGCGGATGGCCGCGCACGCGAGTTGCGCCACGAGCCACCGGGCATCGGGATGCGCAAGCAGGGCCCGGCAGTCCACGTAATACGGGCTCGTTTCTCCAGAGGCCAGCACAAAGCCGTTCCGAGGGTCCCATTGAAAGGCATGGTATCGCCAGAACAATGTTGCCAGTTGTTGTGAGGCATCCATGAAAAGCAGATCTAGCATTTGACGACCTGGAATGACAACGATGAAAATCGGCGTTATGCCACCTCCTGCCGGACACGATCATGTTCAAGATAAAAAAGCGGCCGCTTAAACCGGCCAAAGAGCCCCAACTCTATAACGTGTTGGAGAACTACACGGATTTCGATCCTCCGGGGAACGTCATGGTGTGCGCCATGGCCGGTGAGGAGAATATCGAGCATCACGCGAAGGTTCTCGGGGAAAGTTATGAGATCCCGGTTGACGAGATGCACCGGCTGTTGATGGAAGGGGGGCTGTATACGTATCCGGAAACCGGGGGGGTGGTGACGCGCGGGTTGTTCGTGTGCCGGGTCGATCCGACCGGACAGGAGCCCAAGCAGACCTGGGTCCTGGATTTGGAGCAGACCGCGCAGGCCGAACAACTTGCGAGGTTTTCGGATATTCCTTTGCCCGAGGCCGCGGCGCGCGTGTTTTACCGGGGGCTCTCCGAGGAATTGCAGGAACGCCTCAAACAGAAGAATCTCGGGCTTGATTACAGCAAGCTGGAGCGGCCGGTGGCTCAAGGGGGAGACGTTCGTTATATTGATTTTCGTAAAGACTGGTCGCCCTATTTCAAACGCAAGTGTTCGATGCCGGACGGGTCGATGGTGGAAACCGGCGGGATCGGGGAGTTTGCCGAACTCCACGGCATCACGGTCGCGCAGGCGCAGACGTTGATGGAGGAGGGAGGGACGTTGGACCTTGAAGACGGGGTGCTGGCGTGCCAGGTGATCAATAACCAACCGACTGCTGCCCGCTTCAATGCCAAACAATATGCCAAGGCCAAAGAGTTGATGGACGCCAAGGGCCTTCACGTTATGGATGCGCTGAGTGAGATGGCGTTGAACGACCCCGTGCTGATGCGCGCGTTGAGACGGGCCGAGCAGGAAAGCACGGGCTGACAAGGAAAGCGTGGTTTGCCACCTCCATGTCGCTCGACATAGGGCCTCGGAGTCCGATCGTTTTGGCGTACAGAGGAGAGACGATGACGAAGATTGCAAGGACGCTGGTTGTCGCCGCGTGTGTTTTTACGGGAATGGGCGTGAACGATGCCGTCATCGATCGGGCTCACGCGGACGCGGCCGTTTCGAGCAGGGATGGTGCACCCATGGTGGTCATTCCCGCTGGTCCGTTTTTTATGGGTGTGCCCAAATGGGCGCGGGACGGTGGGCTGGATGAATACCCCAATCACGAGGTGGAATTGGACGCCTATGCCATTGACAAATATGAAGTGACCAATGGCCTGTATTTGGAATTTATTCGCTCGACCGGCCATCGAACGCCTTCTCACCCGACCGATCCATCGAAAAATTTGTGGCAGGGTGGACTCATGCCGGAGTCCATTGCTTCCTTGCCGGTGGTCAACGTGGATTGGTTTGACGCCGATGCCTATTGTCAATGGGCGGGCAAGCGGTTGCCGACCGAAGCCGAATGGGAGAAGGCCGGACGAGGGACCGATGATCGACGGTTCCCTTGGGGGAACGTCGAACCCACGCATCGGCATCTTAATTTCAACCAGTCCTGGCGAGGTGAAAAGACCTTCGTACCGGTTGGGATTTATGAAAAGGGCCAAAGCCCCTACGGGGTCTACGATATGGCGGGTAACGTCTGGGAGTGGGTCGCCGATTGGTATGACGCGACGTATTATTCCAGGAGCCCACGCCGGAATCCTCAGGGGCCCTCGACGGGGACCCGCCGGGTCATTCGCAGTTCCGGGTGGCAAGTGGAAACCCCACAGGTGAGAATTTTTACCCGGATCGCCAGCAATCCGCTTGACCGGAATCATTCGACCGGGTTCCGATGTGCCGCTACTCTTCCGACGCCGTAGCGTTGCCTACGCGGAGTGGATTATAATATAGGAGGGCTGCGACAAATACCTCTACCCCGGGTCAAGCCTTGGGCACGCCCAATGCTCTCCTCACCATTCCTGCCCCTTGTCACTTCGCTCAGGGCAGGGAAAGGAGAGGAGCCAGGTCCTAAAAGGGAGACGGCGATAATTGTCAACGAATGAGCGAACACAAGCCTGGAATGACAGTAAAAACCGGTAATGATAATGTCTGAGAGATAAAATCCAGATTAAGTTCTTGACAGAGGCCTGCATTCCCGTTACATTCTCCAGGGAATGCCGGAACGCCAGAAGAAAATATGAGAAAAATCAACTGGTTGGGTAGAGAAAGGTCTTTCTTGACTGCTAAGGTCGTCTTTACGCTCTGTCTATCAGGGTTTTTCTTTAGTGCCGGCGACGTTGTCGCTTCCGGAATCCCCCAACCGCTGAATGCCGCGGTTACGTCTGCTCTGCCTTCACCGGCGAGCCCCAGGGGTCTTGTTTATTTCTCCCCGGCCCCCCGACCAGGTTCTCCTACTCACGTCCCCCTCACCTCAATCCCCGGATCGAGTCCAAGGCAGGCTCTCTCCCCTCAGGGGAGCAGGGATCATACGTATGAGAATATTCCCGTTATCGTCAATCCCGCGGTCGAACGCAATATTCACTACTTTCAAAACGTGATTCATGACCGCTTTCAAGAATGGTTGCCGAGATTCTATGCCTACCGGCCGTTAATCGAGCAGATCTTCGTCGAGTTCGGCCTGCCGAAGGAATTGATTTATCTGTCGTTGGTCGAGAGTGGATTTAACCCAAGGGCCTATTCGCGCGCGCGCGCGTCGGGGCCGTGGCAGTTTATCAAAAGCACGGGCCGGATTTACGGCTTGAGGGTCAATTGGTACGTGGATGAACGCCGGGACCCCATCAAGTCCACGGTTGCGGCGGCCGTACACTTGCGAGATCTCTATGATCTTTTCGGCTCGTGGCCCCTGGCGCTTGCGGCGTATAACGCCGGGGCAGGGAAAATCGGTCGCGCGATTAAAAAAACCGGCACCCGTGATTTCTGGACGATCGCGAGGACCCGCTATATCCGCCGGGAAACGAAGCAATACGTTCCCAAATTCATGGCCGCCATGATTATCGCCACGCGTCCCGAGCTGTTCGGTTTTCACGCCCATTCCCAACCGGTTCATCAATACGAAGAGATTCGCATGGACGCATCCATCCATTTGCGATCGGTTGCCAAGGAGACGGGGATTGCCTTTGAGGAGCTTCGGCGGTTGAATCCCGAACTCCGTCGTAGCGTCATTCCGCCGGATCAAGACGGCTATTCCTTAAAGGTCCCCATGGGCATGGCAGGTCACGTGGAACAGGCCAAATCCCGAATGAAGACGTGGACGCCGCCCTCGCCGCCTCAACGGACGTGGTATCGCGTGCGCCGGGGAGACAGTCTGTCGGTGATTGCGCATCGCTTCGGGACGAGCGTCAGGCAATTGAAAAACCTCAATGATCTCCCGGGGAGTTTGATCAGGGTCGGACAACGGTTGCGCGTCAACAAAGACGTGACGAAGGTCGGGGAGGCGACGTGGTATCGTGTGCGGCGCGGCGACAGCCTCTGGAGCATTGCCAAACGGTTTCGGGTATCGGTGCAGGACTTGAAGTTGTTGAATAATTTGCGAAGCAGTCTGATTCGAGCCGGGCGGATGTTGATGATTACTTCCTGAGAAAACCCTTCCTGTCTCCCGTTATTCCTCGGTTTCTTTCCCTTCCTGCATCTCTTCTTGTTCGGTTCCCTCGTCTCCGGCTGGCTCCTCCGCGGACGGTTCAAGAATCCTGACTCGCAAGGTGGCTTCACTCGCATAGGGCGAGTTCGGATGTTCATCCAATAACTGTTTGTAACGGGCGAGTGCCTCGTCATGGTGTTTTTCATATTCCTCGAGTTTTGCGAGTTCGAAAATTACCTGATCCTTGTTGAGCGTTTGAGCAATTTGAAGCACTTGCGTGTAGGCGGTTATTCCCTTTTCGCGTTCCCCGTTTGCCAGATAGCCGGCCCCCAGTCGCTGATAGACCAATCCGAGCAGAGCGGGAGGGTTTCCCGCCTGGCTAATGAAATGCTGATACGCGTCGATGGCCCCGGCGTGGTCGTTTTGTTCGGCTAAGGCATTTCCAATAAAATACCACGCCGATCGGGCGCTGGCGGTACGAGGAAATTCCTCGATGAGTTGTCGATACAGGGTCACGGCTTCTTGCAGCTTCTCTTTTGCGGCATCGACGTCATCAAGGGACCGGTCAAGGTAGGCTTGGGCGGCTCGATGTTCAAGGGCCAGCGCCTCCTGTTCCTGTTGATGTTGTATCCAGAGAAGGACCCCGAGAAGGATCATCACCAGAACTGCTACGATGATTCCGGCAATGAGCGCCCGACGATGGAGTTCGGCAAAGAGCCACACCCGTTCGCTTCGGGATAACAATTGCGGGTTCTCGGCACCCACCTGTTTACTGATATGTCTGATTTTGTAGGTCATTGTTCGATCCCGGTATTCATCTCATGACGAAATTCGCACTGTAAAGGGTTGCACCCCTCTTTCTCAAGGGTGCTGTCGATTTTTGTGCCGACGTGGTCATGAAACGGTCGGTATTCCTTACGGTTGACAGAGTATACTTGGCTGATATAATTAAAAAAGTGTTGGATTTTTGAATACATGGGGCGTGGGGCGGATAGCTCAGTTGGGAGAGCGTTGCCCTTACAAGGCAAAGGTCGCAGGTTCGAGCCCTGTTCCGCCTACCATATATCTCAGACTATCCATATAGAGCGTCGAACGTGAAACCTGAAGGGATTCTTGCCTTAGGCAGGAGGCTCGGTTCGACATCGCAATCAAAAAGCTACCCCCTTACGTGAATGGGGCCGTCGTTCAGCCAGGTTAGGACGCCAGATTGTCAATCTGGAAGTCGCGGGTTCAAATCCCGTCGGCCCCGCCATTCACTTCGTTGTGGCTGCTCTCACTTGCACGGTGAATTTTCATTTTTCACGTTACAGGCTGATTGTCATATCCAATGTTTTCAACCGACCCTCTTGAACTGCTTGGTTCCCTGGGGACCATCTCTATCAGCGTCTTATTGATCTTGCTGGGGTTTTCCGTCATTTCGTGGGGCATCATCCTGTATAAATGGCGCATGATCCGGCTGCTCAAAAAAGAGGAGCGACAGTTCCTCCAAGTCTATCAGGAGGGAGACGCGTTCAGCGAAAAGGCGCTGCTACCACTTCACCGCCTAGCCGCGGAATTGCCCCATAGCCCCAGCGGTTCAGTCTTTCTTGAAGTGTTGAATCGTATGGGGCATCTTGTCGATCTCAACGTGGGCGACGGCCCGGTGACGGCCCGAAAGGCGGATCACTTGCCGGACCGCCAGTATTTGGAAAAAGTCGTACAATATCTCGTTCAGCAACAAATCGCCCGGCAGGAAGCGTACCTGCCCTTCCTGGCAACCACGGGAAACATTACCCCCTTCATCGGGTTATTGGGAACGGTCGTCGGTGTCATTAATGCCTTTCAGCAAATCGGCATCGAAGGCACGGCCAGTATCGCTTCGGTGGCTCCCGGTCTTTCCGAGGCCCTGCTTGCGACCGCTGCCGGACTGTTTGCCGCGATTCCCGCAGTCGTCGGGTATAATTATTATCTTTCCCAAATTCGAAAAACCGTATTCGGCGTAGAAGCCTTCAGTATCGAATTTTTGAATGCCCTTGACGCGCCGGCCTTTACCGGCAAAAGAGGTCGAAGTCGCTCGTGATTTCCGAACCCCGGTATCGTCGGTTTCTTTCTGAAATCAATATTATTCCTCTCGTTGACGTGGTGCTTGTGCTGTTGGTGATCTTTATGGTGACGACTCCGATGCTGCACCGGGGTATTGATATTTCCCTCCCGCGTTCGCAATCGAATACCGTTGTCCCCATGGAGCGTCTCGTGATTACCATTGAACCCGACGAACGGGTCTACCTGGGAAAAGATCTTGTCACGCTGATTCATTTACGGAAACGTTTGGATGAAGCCAAAACCCTGAACCCCCTCGTGTCGGTGTATCTTCGAGCCGACCGTCAGGTTCCCTATGGACGGATTGTCCAAGTCATGGATGAAGTCAAAGGGGCGGGAATCGAACGGTTGGGCATGGTCACGAACCCCCAGGGAACCGTGGTTGAAGAAGAGGTCTTCGAGCCTCTGTAAGTTGGGATGACGCAATGTCGTATGCGGCGCCTTTCAGTCTTTTGTCGTTTCATCCGCCGGACCGTGCCGACTCGGCGGAAGAACGGCTTACGTGGCCCCTTGCCGGTTCGTTGGTCATTCACGCGGCTGTGTTGATCGCGTTTGTGAGTCTGCGTTTCGCCTCATCGCTCGAACAGTCTTCAGGGTCTTACGAGGTCACTCTCGTCACGCTTCAGGAGATCTCGGCGTCTTCGACTGCTTCACCGGAAAACACGTCGAGGCCGGAACGGAACGTCGACAAGGTTCCCCCGCCCAAGGTGGAGGCCAGAGAAGCCCCGAAGGCCGCACCGCCAAGAAAAGCGGTCAGTTCTCCCAGTCCCGTGCCCCAGGAGAAGCCGAGGGTGCCGGAACTGGTGACGGATTCGCTCCTGGGTGCGCTGGATTCCGTGGTTGTGCCAAAGCTGCAAGCCCTGGCATTGCCCCCAAAAACTGCGCCCGTGCCGGCTCAGGCCCCTCCTCCTATCAGGCAGTCGCCTGCCTTGGAGATGGACGTTCAGCCAATCCAAGCGCCCCGCCACCTCCGAAATTAGACTCAGACGTCGTCCCCAAGAAACAAGCCCCAAGTGTCGACCCTCTGGCCCGAACACTGAAGCAGGCTGTCGGCACCATCGATGTTCCCAAGAAACCAAAGCAGGCTTCCAGCCGCGTGAGTCCGATGATTCCTTCCGACGATGAACAGAAACAGGACCCAACCAGGACTCCTCGATCATCAGGCATTACCTTGCCTGCCCAGGCACCTCGCTTAGCGGACGTCCCGCCGCCTGCACAAGAGGCGCCGAAGAAGGAGACGCCGCTGCAAACTGCGCGGAAAAGCAGCACCGTGGAGTCGTTGACGCAGGCGATTCAATCGGTGCGGATCCCCAAGAGCAAGACGCCGCAACCCGTATCCGAAGCGGATCCACTCGTTCCTGAAACGTCACCGAAACACCCAAGAGCGGCCGAGGCTCGGAATCTGCCGCAAAAAAAGTTCGTGTCGCCTCAGGCTCCGCAGCTAGCCAAAGTGCCAGTGGAGCAAGATCCGGTCCCTTCTCAACCCACGGTTCCCATGACCACGTCCGAGCCGGATACTCTGGGAAGTCAGATCGACAAACTCCTTATTCCTCAGGCTTTTGACGCCCAGCCGGGGTTCCAACAAACGGAGAGTGGCACGCAGGAAATGCTGGACCTGCGTGTGGCAGGATCTTCTCCCAAAGAAAATGTCTATTGGGGGCGAGTCATGGCCATGATTGACAAGAGGTGGATCGTTCATCGCGTTGAAGTTCAACACAGGAAGCCGCTGCAAGTGGTCTTGAAGTTTCGCGTCGAACGGAACGGTGAGGTGACGGAGTCAAACGTCATCCAATCCTCGGGAAACGAATATTTTGACTCGACTGCGCAACGTGCGCTCGTTGCGGCTACCCCATTACCGTCTTTTCCCAAGAACTTGCCGAACCCTTTTTACGACGTCCAATACACGTTTACAGGCCCGCCGAATCGATGATGAAAAACGCCACGCACTTGGTCTTGCTTGTCTTCTCTTTCGCTCTGGGTCCTCAGTTCTTTGTGGACGCGGAGGCAGCCGACGTGTTTTTGGAAACGAACCGGTCGGAATTTCAAAAAATTCCCATCTGGATCATGGGATTCTCCGGTAATGAGACCCGGCAACAGGATGACGCCGAAATCGGTGAGCAGGTCGACGCTATTCTCAAGGCTGATTTGCGGCGCACCCAAGTGTTCGAGGTCATTGAACGATCGACGGAAACGCTCCCCCTTTCCAAGGCAGGGTGCCGGGGAAAGGCGCCTATAGCGAAAGCCAAGGACAGCACGGCTCCGGTGGTCACCTGGGGAAGAATCGGTCGCAAAGATGGAAAATTGTTGATGGAGGCCTGTGCCTACGATGGAGGGGAGACGGATTTGATCGCGGTTGGCAAACGGTATACCGGTGGTCCGATTACCAAAAGGCTCCTGCGGTTGATGGTTCATCGTTGGGCCGATGAATTGGTCTCGCATTACACGGGGGATCCCGGCATTGCCCGGACCAAGATCGTCTATGTTTCCGAAGATAAGACCGGTCGACGGGATTTGTTCGTGATGGATTATGACGGGTTCGGTCCCAAACGCGTGACGTCGGATCCCAAATTAAGCCTCATGCCGAACTGGTCGCCCGACCGGCGCTCCGTGGTGTATACGACCTATCGCCGCAACAATCAGGAAATCGTGTGGCTCGAGTTGGGCAAAGGGAACAGACGAATCCTGGTGTCTCCTGAAACGTTGAATATGACTCCGGCGGTTTCCCCGAATGGTCGATTGTTAGCGTATGCTTCCGCCAAGGATTCCGGCGAGAAGGGGAATTCCGATATCTTTATGATGAACTTGGGCACGAAAAAGAAGAAGCCATTAACGTCTCATCGCAGTGCGGAGTTGTCACCCACGTGGTCGCCGGATGGCCGAGAATTGGCTTTTACTTCCGACCGGACCGGTCGACCGCAGATTTACATCATGAAGGCCGACGGCTCACATGTCCGCCGGTTGACTTGGAAGGGGCGTCACAACGCCGCACCGGCCTGGTCTCCGCGGGGGGATTGGATCGCCTACGTCTGTCGCATACGTGGCTATGGGCTGAAGTTGTGCCGGATTTCTCCGGACGGCAAGCGGCGTTTTCAAATGACGAGCGGCCCTCCCACTGAAATCGATGATTCTCCTTCGTGGGCGCCGGATGGCCGTCACTTGGTTTTCAGTTCGACACGAGGTGAGCAAAGTGACAGGCAGAGTCACATTTACATGATTCATTTCAATGGCACGGGTTTGGAACAATTGACGAAGGGCGGGATCCACCACAGTTCGCCTGCCTGGTCTCCAGGTCCGGAATAATCGTTTCCCGCCGACAGCACAGGGCCATCGGCGGAACAACAACGCACCAATGACCGAAGTTCGGCGAACTTCTGGAGTTGCCTGCCCGGAGGCAGGAGAATCGGATACCATGCAAGAAGGAGGGAGTGAAAAACCATGTGGATTGATCGTGTCTCTTCCTTGACCACAATAGGCTCAACACGAAAAGCCGGTCGTGACCTGAAGGCGGGCTTGTTCCTGACCTGTCTGGTCTTCAGCTTGACCGCCTGCGCTCAGCAATCCGACTTGGTGAAAGTGGAAAAAGACCTTGGGGGCAAATTCACCAAATTGGATCAGGAAAAAAAAGCCCTGGCCCAAGTCCTTAAGCAGGCCAACCAGGACATAGCCGATGCCCGACTCGCCTTGGATCAGCAAAAAGCCGAGTTAAACGATGAAATCATGAAGGCCAGTGCGCAACTGCGTGCGCAACTGAACAGTGAGGTGCGGAGCCTGCGAGAGGAGACCTTTCGCAAAGTCATCGGTGATTTGGAAACACAAACACATCGTCTTAATGAGGCCAACCGGAGAGCCGGTGCTCTGAAGGGTGCAATCAGTGCCCTGAAGGAACTGCAGAAACAACGTGAAGCCGAACTGTCCAAGCAGATCACCGCTTTGGGCAATAAACTCGATGCTGCCCGCCAGAATCTTGAGAAGGCCTTGCTGCAACGTGACGAAAAAGTGAAAGACCAGTTTGCCAAGTTTCAGGGTTCCTTGGGTCAGTTTAAGGAAGCCTTGACCGGGGTCAAAAAACGATTGGATACGGAAGGGAAACGGGCAACGAGTTCCGAGACGAAAATACGACAAGACTTCGACAAGCGCCAGAAAGCCTTTGGAGCCAAACTCGATTCTGACACGCAAGCGTTGAAGACCTATTTGGAAACCGAGGTCAAAACGGCAATCGAATCCATCAATGTCGCCCTGAATGAAGGCAATCGGAACTTGAAGGCTGATATTGACGCCCAGGCAGCACGCTTGTCCGAGATCAACGCCAAACTGGGCACTGCACTCGCGGGCCTACGACAGACCGATACCCTGCACGGCAAAAATCTGGAGGAGGTTACCGTGTCCTTGGCCCAACTTCGTGACGTGTTGGGGACGACCGGGACCCAACTCGGCACCAAGCTGGACAGCCAGGGAAAGGGTCTGGAACAAACGGCAAAACGGATCGAGAAATTACAGGGTCAGTATAAGGCGTTGGCCAAAAAGTTGGACGTCGATATGAAAGGCCTTCACGGGTATTTGGAAAAGGACGTTCGGCCAAGTTTGGCATCGATCGCGAAAGCGTTTGATCAGGAAAAGAATCGAGTCTCTCAGGAGTTCATAAAATTCAAATCCAGTGTCCAACGCGTCGAACAAACGAGCGCCGCCAACGTGACCCAAGCTCAAACGCAATTGGAAGCTCAAGCCAAACACGTTCAGGAACTGAGGGAAACGGTAGCAGGCATGCGAGAAGTGTTGGATTCCATGGCCGGCATGTTGGGGAACCGTAGTGACCACCAAATGAATCAGTTGGGGCAGTTGACGGCACGACTGGAGCGATTGGAGAAGGAGCAGTCAGCCGAAGCCGCCAAGCAGGCATCGAATACCCAAGCCGTTTCAACCCATCTCAACGAGGTGACGGCGAGCGTGCAAGCAATCGGGCAATCGTTTGAGCAATTCAAGAACGTGGTGTCCACCAAGCTGAACGAGCAGGCCGACCGGCTTCAGGCCCAGGCCCGGAAGATGGTGGCGTCCTCTACCGTCTCCAATTTCCAGCAGGGCTTAAAGGCCAACGTCACGCAATTGAATGAATTAACCAAAGCCATGACGAAGTTGAAAGACGTGGTCAGGGCCATGGGCGACAAGCTGGGCTCCAAGGTGGATGCGCATGAATCCCAGATCATAAAGATGGAGCAGGCGATCAAGAAGTTCGGGAAACCGGCTCGCTCCAAGAAGTCCCGTTCCCCTTAGCCGAAGAAAGAGGAGCCGGCGGATCACAAGGATTCCGTCACAAAGCGTTTTGCATGGAATCTGTTGAATCCAGAATCAAAGTCCTCCCGGAGTCCGTGGCTTCTCAAATCGCCGCCGGAGAGATCGTCGAACGTCCGGCGTCAGTCGTGAAAGAATTGCTTGATAACAGCGTGGATGCCGGAAGTACGATGGTCTCCATCGATATTGTCAACGGGGGGAGTACCCTGATTCGGGTGATCGATGACGGCGAGGGGATGAGTCGAGACGACGCCCCGTTGGCCTGCCAACGATTCGCCACCAGCAAAATCAGTCATCCACGCGATCTTTCGGGCATTGCCACCTATGGGTTTCGCGGGGAGGCCTTGCCCAGCATTGCCGCGGTTTCGCGCTTTCGGATGCTCACGGCCAGGCATCATGCTCTTGCAGGGACGGCCGTGGTTATCGAGGGGGGAGACGTCCGATCGGTTGAAGAGCGAGGTGCCGCACCAGGGACACGAATCGAAGTCGAAGAGTTGTTTTTCAACACGCCGGGCCGGCGAAAATTTTTGAAGACCACGGCCACGGAGTTTTCCCATATTACGCACGTGATCCAGCAAGCCGCTTTGGCGAACCTTCGCACGCAATTGCGATTGACGCACAATGACCACGTGGTGTTCGACTATCCCAAGGTTGCCGCGTTGGAGGATCGACTGCTCCAGGTGTATGGACCGAGAGTCATGGATATGATGCTGCCCATCCACTATGAGCAGGCCGACGTGCACGTGCGAGGTATGATCGTCAACCCGCATCATTCGAAAACCAGTCGAACCCCCCAGGAAATTTTTGTGAACCGGCGCTCCGTCAAAAACACGACGATTGCGCATGCCGTGTATGAATCGTATGGCTCCTTTTTACCGAAAGGACGACATCCGACTTTTGCGCTCATGGTGGACGTCGACCCCCATGAGGTGGACGTCAACGTGCATCCCTCCAAACGGGAAGTGAAATTTCGCAGCCCCGACCTGATCCATCGAGCGATCAAGGCCGCGGTTCGTGGTCCGTTGCAAAAAAACGTGATGGGGTCGCCAACCTTTTCACCCGGACTTGAAGGACGGGCGCCTGGTGCCGTCGAGAAGGAGAAGCCCGTGCAGGTGGGGATGGGCGAGTCGTTTGTCGAACGGTCGGTCTCTTCCGGTGCGAGCGACGTGCAAACGGGTTCCGGGAGAGATCCAAGCAGGGAAGCGGACCAGGTCAAAGAATCGCCGGTCCTCTATCCGCTTGAGCCCGAGGTTCATATTCTCGGGCAAATCCATGCCACCTATATCGTCGCGCACATTGGAGATGAGTTACACGTGCTGGACCAGCATACGATTCACGAGCGCGTGCTTTTTGAAGGGTTGTGGAGAGAGTGGGAGGGCCGCCATATCCAGACCCAGCCGCTTCTGATTCCCGAACCGGTGGACGTCCCGGTCGCGGCGGCGACGCAGTTGGCGGAGATCTTGCCGGAGTTGGCCAACGTGGGTCTCGAACTTGAGTGCTTTGGCCCGTCCTCTTTCGTCATTCGCTCGGTGCCGGCGCTCGTCGGACAGATGGACTATGGGGCTTTAGTCGAAGATATCCTGGAAGACCTGTCGGAGTGGAACTCCGTTGATTCTCTGGACAAACGTATCCGGTCCGTCCTGGCATCGGTGGCCTGCAAGGGTGCGGTCCAGGCCGGCCGCCGGATGGAAGCGCCGAAAATGAAACACGTGGTGCACGATTGGCTTCGTGAAGGGTCCCCCATGACCTGCCCCCATGGCCGAAGGATCTCTTTACGTTTTGGCAGTGAAGAATTGCATCGAATTTTCCGGCGTCTATGAATCGACCACTCGAGTCTCGCCTTTCTTCGAACCAGGGGATACGCACCTTGGTAGAGTCTTCCACCGCGTTGCAGCCCCTCGTCGTCCTGGTGGGCCCCACGGCAATCGGTAAGAGTCGTATTGCCATTGACGTGGCCCAGGCCCTGGGAACGGAGATATTGACCGCGGATTCGACCCAGGTCTATCGAGGGATGAATATCGGGACGGATACCCCCTCGGAAGAGGACCGGCAACGCGTCCCCCATCGGTTGATTGATCTGGTGGAGCCCGATGAGCCGTTTAATGCCGGCGAGTTCCGGCGGCGGGCCCTTCGAGAAATCTCCCGTCTGTACGAAAAAGGCCTTCTCCCTTTGGTGGTTGGTGGGACGGGGCTCTACGTCCGGGCGTTATTGCACGGGTTATGGGCCGGTCCTCCCAGCGACCGCATTCTTCGCCGGAAACTCGAAGAAGAAGCGCGTGTCAGGGGAGGGGAATCGATGTATCAGGAGTTGGGCCGCGTGGATCCTGCAACCGCGCGTCGCCTGCATCCTCGCGATACCGTGAAAGTGCTGCGGGCCCTGGAAGTGTACCGGCAAACCGGCGCTCCTCTTTCGAAGGCCCACGAAGAGCATCGCGAACGGGCAACCCCCTTTCGTGCCCTGGTATTGGGGTTGACCATGGAGCGGGCCATTCTCTATCAACGGATTGATCATCGAGTCGACCTTGAATTGGCAAAGGGACTGGTTGACGAAACCCGGACCCTGTTGGCGAAGGGATACTCCAGAGGCCTTGTCTCGATGAAAAGTTTGGGCTATCGTCAGATGGCAGGGTATCTGGAAGGAGCGTATTCATTCGACGAAGCGGTGAGGCGATTGAAGCGAGACACTCGTCATTTCGCGAAACGGCAAATGACGTGGTTCAGAAAGGAACCGGGTCTGACGTGGGTCGAGGTGCAGCCGGACGAGTCCGTTCGATCGGTTTCTCAACGCGTCGTCACACTCATTGAACGATTCGTGAAAACCCTTCAAGGATAATCGACAAGGGAAAAGCCCGTGCCAGCGAAACCACGTGCCGATATTGCCGTCATTGGAGGCAGCGGGTTGTACGAAATGGATGGCTTGGAACACGTGCGAGAGACGCGCGTGTCCACCCCGTTCGGACGACCTTCGGATGCCGTGATTCTCGGAACCTTGTCCGGCAGGCGCGTCGCGTTTCTCTCGCGTCATGGGCGGGGTCATCGTATCAGTCCCTCCATGATCAATTATCGGGCAAACGTCTACGCGCTCAAATCACTCGGCGTGACGCGGATTTTTTCCGTCAGTGCGGTGGGGAGTATGAAAGAACGCATCCACCCGGGTCATATGGTCCTTCCCGATCAATTTATCGATCGGACGACCAAGCGACTGAGTACGTTCTTCGATCAGGGGCTTGTGGCGCACGTGACGTTTGCCGATCCCGTTTGTCGCGCCTTGGCGTCTCAACTGGGCGAGGCTGCCCGGTCGATGGGAGCCACGTTCCACGTGGGGGGAACGTATCTCTGTATCGAAGGGCCGCAGTTTTCAACCAGGGCGGAATCATTGCTGTATCGGCAATGGGGCGTGGATGTCATCGGGATGACCAACGCGACGGAAGCCAAGCTCGCCAGGGAGGCAGAAATCTGTTATGCCACGTTGGCCCTGGTCACGGATTACGATTGCTGGCATCAGAGTGAAGATCCCGTCTCCGTCGAAGCGATTTTAAGCGTGATGCACGCGAACGTGGCCCAGGCCAGAACTCTGCTCCGGGATGCCATTCAACGAACCGGGGAGGCGAGAGCCTGCCCCTGCGCGACGGCGCTTCGGCAAACCATCGTGACCGCACCGAAAGCCGTGACGGCCTCCGTGAAGCAGCGCTACGGCCTATTTTTGAAACAAGTGAACACATCGAACAGGAGTAGATGACATGGGTAGATTGTTGGTGGTGGGTTCCGTGGCGTTTGATACGGTTCGCACTCCTTTCGGGGAAGCGACGGAAGTGTTGGGCGGGTCGGCCACGTATTTTTCCACGGCCGCCAGTTTTTTTACCGACGTTGATTTGATCGCGGTGGTCGGGGAAGATTTTCCGGACGAACACGTCGCATTTTTGAAAAGTCGCGGAATCGATGTGTCCGGTCTCGAACGCCGCAGTGGAAAAACTTTTCGCTGGCAAGGGGAATACACCTATCAACTCAATGAGGCCCACACGCTTGATACCCAACTCAACGTCCTGGAGTCCTTCCGTCCTAAAATCCCGGACCACTATCGGACTCCCGATCTGTTGTTCCTGGGGAATATCGACCCCGAGCTTCAAATGGACGTACTGAATCAGGTCGAACGGCCTCGAATCGTCGCCTGCGATACCATGAATTTTTGGATTCATGGAAAACGGGAAGCCCTTTGGAACGTGTTGGAAAAGGTCGACGTGCTCGTCATCAATGACGGAGAAGCTCGTGAACTCGGCAAGGACTTCAGTCTGGTCAAAGTCGCGAAAGACGTTCTGGCACGCGGGCCCAAATATTTCATTATCAAACGGGGAGAGTATGGCGTCTTGATGTTTCATGAAAAAGGCGTCTTCGGCGCGCCGGCGTTTCCGTTGGAAATGGTGAAAGATCCGACCGGTGCCGGTGATACGTTCGCCGGCGGTTTTATGGGGCATCTGTCGTCCACGGGAGATTTTTCCGATATCGGCTTGAGGCGAGCGATTATTTTCGGAAGCGTCATGGCTTCCTTTACCGTAGAGGGCTTTAGTCTCGACCGCCTGCGGCAACTGGAATATCAGGACATTGAATCTCGTTTCCGAGACTTCAAACGTCTCACCCATTTCGAGGACCTTTCGTGAGGACGTTCTCTGGAGGTTGTCCGGTCACGTTCAACGTCGGAGCATATGGATTCGTTAGGCAACAAGTTCCAAACCGCCCGTGAGTCTCAAGGGTTGACCCTGGGGCAGATGGCCTCAAGGACCCGGATCCAAGAGCCGCATTTGAAGGCCTTGGAAGAGGGCTCTTTTGAGCAATTGCCCGAACGGGTCTTCACCAAAGGCTTTGTCAGAGCCTACGCCCGATCGCTTGATCTCGACGAAGAAGAATGCCTGCGGTTGTTTGCAGAAAGTTCCGCGTCGTTCTACCAAAAAGAGGGCGAGGGTCTGCCCAAATTTGTTCTACTGAAGGAAGACGAGCATAAAGGGAGAACCAGCCGAGTCATGGTGGTCCTTCTCGTTGTGGGACTCTTCCTGCTGGGGGGACTGGTATTACTCCAACAGCAATCCCCTTCAACATCCATATTTTCGCGTTTTTCGCAACAGGCCGTTGAACCTCGCGACGAGGTGTTATCGGAACCGGAGAGACCCGGTAACGCGAACGAAGTCGCCGAGGATCGCCCGCCTTCTTCGATCGAACGGCAAGTTGACGCTTCAGTCGCGAATACGGAGACAGCCCCAAAGACGGATATCGCCGAGATTCCTGCGGCATCGCCGGTTGACGACGGGGCGCCTACGTCTTCCTTGTCACCTCCGGACCCCGCGCCAATTCTCTCTCCCACGACAGAGTCGGAAGATGGTCCGTTGGTTCTTGAACTACGGACGGTGGAAATGACCTGGGTCGTGGTTCGTTCCGATGAAAACAAACCCGAGGAAGCCTTATTGCAGGCGGGTGAAGTTGTGCGATGGCGGGCCCGTGAGCGGTTTCTCTTGACGCTCGGGAACGCCGGAGGGGTCGAGGTCAGGCTCAATGGCCAGTTACGCGGTCCTTTTGGTGGATCCGGCATTGTGGTTCGAAATTTGGAATTAAGACCGTAACCGCCGACTTTGATTTCTTGACAGGGGAAAATCACATTGCTATGTTCGGCAAGTTTGGAGGTTTTGAAATTGATTTTGATGAGGGTGTAGTATAAGACAAGGGATGCAATCATTATCAAAGGAGGGATTCATGAAGCGGTTTGTCGCGATCTGTAGTTTGTTGACGGCATTTGCCTTCGCCGGTGGCGAGTTGGCCTTTGCCGGAGCCGAAAAAAACCCGTTGAAGCCACGAGTTCCCAGGGCTGAGCGCGGGAAGGCCAAGAAAACAAAACCACCCGCCGCGTTGTACAAGAAAACGAAAAAAGCCTCCGACGAGATCGTTGCCGAAGGGAAGAAAATTTTTGAAGGGAAAGGCACCTGCGTCAATTGTCACGGGAAAAAGGGAGACGGCGCCGGTCCGGCCGGAAAAGTGTTGAATCCCGGCCCACGGAACTTTACGAATTGCAAATTCCACAAGAAACGAAAAGATGGTGAATTGTTCTGGATTATCAAGAACGGCAGCCCGGGGACCGGCATGGTGTCCATGGTGCCGGCGACCATCACGGAAGAAGAAGCGTGGAAGGTGTTGGCCTACGAGCGAAGCTTCTGTACGAAATGGCGCAAGAAGAGGAAGTAGTCGTTTTGTCACGTGAGTCAGTGCCCGAAGCCCCGTTCAGGATCAACCCTGAACGGGGCTTTTTCTCTTAACCAAACGTGCGACCCGTACCACAAACTCTCTCATTCAAATCCCCGAGCAGATACCTGCTGGTTGTGAGCTTGGGTCTTATGAGTTGGGGCGCCGGTCCCGCCACGGGCTTGGCTGAAGAAGTGCAACCGTTACGTCCCAGGGTGCCCGTGGGTGAAAGAATATGGGCCAGGAAATTGGTCCCGCCCTTCGGTCCGACGAAAACGGCTTCGCCCGAGATCGTTGAAGAAGGAAGAGTCCTGTATGAAGGAAAAGGTGCCTGTGTGTCGTGTCATGGAAAAACCGGCTTGGGAGATGGTCAGATCGGCAGGCGCCTGAGTCCCGGTCCTCGTAATTTCACCAATTGCAAATTCCACAAGAGACGAAAAGATGGTGAATTGTTCTGGATTATCAGGAACGGCAGCCCGGGGACCGGCATGGTGCCGATGATTCCGGTGACGATTACCGAAGAAGAAGCCTGGAAAATATTGGCCTATGAACGAAGTTTTTGCATAGACTGGCCCTCCGCTTCCCCTCATCCGGAGTGAGAGGGGCTGCGTTCTCCAGGACAATCCTGCCTTCTCCAACCCTACCGTGCGTCCCAACGCCTGTCCCCGACATGTGTCATCGGGGAGTGATGGATTGAGTCGTCCGGTTGACACCCGTAAGAACCGTTGACTAGACTCGGCTGTTCAATGATCAAGAGTTGTCTAACGTGTTGAGGGGAGTAGCAAGAATGGCAAACAAGCGAACGCAAGAGGATGATAAGGCTGTCCTTGAAAAAAAGGTCGAGGAAAGACGAGCCAACAGTGAAAACCCCGAAGGAGACAAGGACGCGCGACAGTTGCGAAAACGCCTCAAACGGGTCCAGCGAAAAATTCGTTGCAGGACGGCACGTATAGCCATGGCTGCCGGGAAAAAAGCCAAAGCGGCGTAACTCCGGAAACCGGGGGGTGCCAACACGCCTGCTGAATTCAGTGAAAGGGGAACGTTCATGACTGACGATATGAAATCTTCCGCCGAAGATCCTCAAACGCAAGAAGAGGAACCCGATGCGGTCTCTCAGGATGAAGTGACTGATGAGTTCGTGGACGAAGTATCGGAATCCTTGTTGGAAAGCGACGCCGTTGCGACGGCGGAAGCTGAGGAAGGTGAAGGCGAGGAACAGGCAGAGGAAGAAGAGCCTGAATTAGAAGAAGAGAAGGTCAAAGATGAGATCGATATCCAAATCGACCTTCTTCAGGACACGGATTGGGTCGTCCGACGTGAAGCGGTCGTCACCCTTGGTGAAATGGGAGACGAACGCTGCGTGGAGGCGATGGTCAGAACGCTTCTTGACGGGGACTGGCAGGTCCGGGAAGCGGCAGTTGAAGCTATTGCTGAAGTGGGGTCTCCCGCCGTCGAGTTGCTGCTCAGGTACGTGCGCGATTGGGAGGCCCGGAAGTACGCGATCCAGGCATTGGGGAAGATCAATGATGAGCGGGTGTTGGATCCCCTGATATCGATGCTGCACAACGATGAGTTTAAGGATGATGCCACGAGGGCCCTTGTCGAGTTGGGGAAACCAGCCGTGCCCAGATTGATTGCGGCCTTGACCGATAGAGAAGAGTTCGTGCGCAAGCAGGCGATTTTGGCGCTTGGCGACATTAAGGATTCGGAGGCGGTCGATCCCTTGATCGCCATGCTCCAGGATCAGGATTGGATGACGCGCCTGACCGCAGCGGCTGCGTTGGAAAAAATCGGGGACTTGCGGGGCCGGGATGCGATCAAGCCTTTGATGAAAGATCCGGACCTTGTCGTTCGGATGCGGATAGAACGTATTCTCGCAGCGTGGAAAAAACAGCCGGCCAACGCCTGAATCGAGTTTCCTCTTAATACATTTCTCTTATGTCCTCCGGTCGGCCGTCGCATGACGGGGTTGCACGTCATCAGCATGCTTCGGGATTTCGCCCGATCGTGCGCACATTCACGCCTGCAACAGGAGGGCTTCCAGCTTTTCTTGAGCTTCCTCCAATGCTTCCTGAGAGACCGCTTGGCCATCGGCCGAGGATCGTCGAAGATCCCCTATCTTCGACGTGGTTTCGAGGAGTGCATCCGAGGTTTCTTTTCCCTTACTCCTGGGCTTGTTTCAAGTGATCAAGCGTTTCGTTCAGATCGGTGACGGTTTCATCTAAAAATTCTTCTTGAAGGACCATCTCCCCTTCTTCCGGGCCGATCGTTTGCTCTATCACTTCTTGTGACAACTCCCGGAGTTGCTTTTTGACCTCCTCCGGTGGTTGTCGCCCCATGTAGTATCCCGCCAAAAAGACAGCTCCCAAGATCAGGACGATTACCAAGATTTTTTTCATGGTTTGGTTCCTATCTGTGGATTCGAGTGGCTGGTTTCAGATGAGGACATATTATGGACTTTATGGGAACGAAAAAAAAGAGGGAGGAGATTTCCTGTGAAAACGGAAGAAGAAACAAATCCCGTTGATCAGGCATTCCCAACGGGCGGGTCGGCCTTGCCTAAGACCTTGGCGGATTCGATGGCAAAACGGTCGCCCACGATCCGGGCCACGCGATTCATATAGTCGGTGAGAGCTGTCACCTGATCCGGCTTCAGGTCGCGTCGAAATTGAGGGAGCAGACCCCAGCGGGTTTCAAATTCCTCTCCTGAAATTGAGGCCACCACGCTGATCAGTTTGATCATTTTGGCGCCGGAAGGGCCGGATGATTGCTCTGCCGCCTGTGGTTGAGTCGCAGGAGAGGTCCTGGCTTCGGGTTCCGGGGTTTTCCCTTCAAAGAGAGCCGTCAATGCGGGAATCACGGCACTGATACAGAGGATGGTCGTCGACACGATGGCCTGGTTGTTGACGGCACCGGCCCGGCCGGCCACGCGTTCACCAACGTGTTGCATAAAAGCATTTCGCTCTTTGTTGTCTTCCGAAAACACAAATTTGTAGGGTTCATAGGTCTCGCGGCTTTCAGCCACGGTCCGGCCGATGGCGACGACGATTTCCTGCTCATCGATTTGGGCGGAACTCAGAGAGGGAGCCAGCAGGGCTTTGAGCCGATCACCCACGTGATCTTCGAGACTGTTCATGAATTCGGGTTGCTGTTGGATGGAGACGTAAAACGCGGAAACGCGATCCACCAGGTTGAACAGGATCTTCAGAAATTCCAGGTAAATTTCCCATTCTTGTTGTTGACTCAGTTTGATCGTGGCGGCGTGGTCGCTCCGTTTAATCAGCGTCACGGATTCCCGGCAAACGTCCAATATGGTGTTCGACAAGTCGTTGAGAAGGGATTCGTGCTCTTGGATGGAATGCTTCATGAATTGAAAAACCTGAGGCGTATCTAAGCAAATGGAGGGAAGGCTTCGCAAGTTTTCCAGGGAGGATGGAAACGGCGCACGGTTCCGCCACGCCCCCGTCATTGCACGGGGGCAGACCCTATGTTATACACGACGGATGGAATGGGTCTAGAGTCCATTCCCGTGACCCAATTTCTTGCATACCCGTGATGGACTCCGATTCCAAAGTCTACGTGCTGAAGCGCGCCGAGGCGCCGGTCAGACCCCTTTCTCGAGATTACGCACAGGAATTAAACCCCCAGCAACTCGCCGCGGTGGAAGTCGTCGATGGTCCGGCCCTGGTCATTGCCGGTGCCGGAAGCGGCAAAACCCGGGTCCTCGTGTATCGCGTGGCCAGGCTGATCGATATGGGCGTCGATCCGGCCTCAATCCTTCTGTTGACGTTCACTCGAAAAGCGGCTCAGGAAATGTTGGGGCGGGTGGGCCTGCTGATCGGTCCGCAAAGCGATCGGGTGATGGGAGGGACGTTTCACTCCGTGGCCAACGTGCTGCTCCGGCGCTATGGCCGAACCATCGGCCTGGAGCCGGGATTTACGATCCTGGATCGCGGCGATTCCGAAGACCTGGTCAACCTCGTTCGTGCCCAAACCGGTCTCACCGGGACCGGCAAGCGCTTTCCGCGCAAGAAAACGATTGCCGACCTGTTCAGCAAATGTGCCAATACCATGCAACCGCTCGAGGACGTGCTCCTGACCGAATATAGTCATTTTGGAGAATATCTCGGCGAGTTGACCAAACTGCAAAAAGCGTATGAATCAACCAAGCGCCAGAGGCAATTGGTCGATTATGATGACCTGCTGACCCGCCTCCGGGACCTGCTGGCCGTGGATGAAACGGCCCGGCAGACGATCTCGGCAATCTATCGCTACATGTTGGTCGACGAATATCAGGACACCAACCGGCTTCAAGCGGACGTGGTACGGAAACTTGCCGCCACGCATGAGAACGTGATGGTCGTCGGAGATGATTCGCAATCGATCTACTCTTTTCGCGGCGCCTCGTTTCGGAACATTATGGAATTTCCCGCGTTGTTTCCGGGGACCAGAATGTTCAAGCTGGAAGAGAATTACCGAAGTACGCAATCCATCCTGGCGTTGGCCAACGACATCCTTAAAGGCGCAACGGAAAAATACAGTAAAACGTTGTTTACCCAAAAAGGGCAGGGTGAACGACCGGCTTTGGTCCAAACGGTTGGTGAAAACTCGCAGTCCCGGTTCATCGCGCAGAAAATCCTGGAGTTGCGGGAGGAAGGCGTGCCGTTGGATGAAATGGCGGTCCTGTTCCGCTCCAGTTTTCACGCCTTTGATTTGGAAATCGAGTTGACCAAACGGGACATCCCGTTTGTCAAACGAGGCGGGTTCAAATTTCTTGAGACCGCGCACGTCAAGGATTTACTGGCCCATTTGCGCATCGTCCATAACCCGCTGGATACCGTCAGTTGGAACCGTTCGTTGCTCTTGGTTGACGGGGTGGGTCAAAAGCGGTCGAGAGACCTGATGGCCCAACTTGTGATCAGCGAGGCGCCGTATGAGGTATTACGGCAAGGGGGCGGTCGGTCGGCCTTGGGGTTGCGCAACCTGGCCGCGGCACTGGAGTCCGTCGGCAACGTGGAGGACGGATCGCCTGCCGATCAGGTCAATCGTCTCCTGGAATATTATTATCCGATCCTCAAGGAGCAGTACGACGACTATCCCAAACGCATTCGGGATTTGGAGCATCTCATGGTCATGGCGGAGCGTTATGGGGGCTTGGAAGAATTTCTTGCCGATCTGACGCTCGAACCGCCAGACGAGAGCGTGACGGCTATCGAAGCTCCGGACCGGGATGATGAACGGCTCGTGTTGTCCACCATCCATTCCGCCAAAGGACTTGAATGGCGATGCGTGTTCGTCATCTGGCTGGTCGATGGACGGTTTCCGTCCTCCTATTCATTTCTCACCGAGGAAGAACTCGAAGAGGAACGGCGGTTGCTGTACGTCGCGGTGACCCGGGCCAAGCAGTTCCTCTACCTGACGTTTCCCGTCCAGGTGTATGATAAAGTCACGGGGTCGGTGCTCTCGAAACCGTCACGATTTCTCGATGACGTGCCCGCTTCCCTGGTCGAACCCTGGAGCGTGGTTGAAAACGGCGAACCCTGGAGGTAAACAGCCGTGATGCCGGGAACGATAAAATGGATTGTCGCGATTCTCCTGTTAGGGTCCGTGCTGGGCCTGACCAGGTTTGCCCACAGTGCTCAGGGTCCCGACAGGACCGTGAATACCTGGATCAACCTCATTGAACAAGCCGAATCCCTGTATTTGCCGACGGGATTCATCAAGGAGATCGACCCCGATTTTGTCACGGTGACGTTCGAAGACCTGCGGACCTATGCGGCCGAATATCATCCCGAAGATCATCGCATGATTTTGAACATGCGGTTGTCGTTCAACAAGGCTGGCGGGGCGTTGATGGATCTGGAACGTATGACCCACCATGATATCAGTCTCCTGTATCATGAACTGGTCCATTCCTACCTGGATTACATCTTCAATGGTCCGGGTCCCGAGACGTTGAGTCCCCAAGCCAATCGCGTCCTGGCATTTGCCCGGGAGCAAATGCGCTGTCATTACCGTTTCGTGCGCATTAATCCGATTCGCCAGCGTCGGGACATGACGGAAATCCGGTTTCTTTCCGAAGAGGACGCCTGGGAAGTGTTGAACGAGACCTGGGCGGTGTTTATCGGATGGCAAATTTGGACGAAGCTGGAACAGCAGGTCAACGGAATCGGCCCATGGACCGCCCCCCTGGTTGATGCTTGGGCCACATTGCTGTCGAAGGCCAATACGAGCGGGGAATTACTCGGATACTACGAACCGGACGACCCTGAGGAACGCCGGGTGGCGCGCAAACGGTTTATCGCGCCCTCCAACGGGCTGACCCCGGAAGGTGCCGGGCTTTTGCTGGCAGTCGTGTTGGAAGAGCCCGATGCCGTCGTCAATGAGGGAGGCGTTGTCATCAAGGCCACCAAAGATACCACCGCCCAAGCCCTTTCGTGTGATTAGTTGGATGAGTCAGCCAACTTCCCGACTCTGGACAATCACCATGCAAAGATGCTAGCGTCGCTTCGGGCGTTTCAGTCTTGAACGGACCAGAGTTGAAAGAGAAAGCGCCTGTAGCTCAGTGGATAGAGCACTGGCCTCCGGAGCCAGGTGCCGCAGGTTCAAATCCTGCCAGGCGCGCCATCACAGACATCCCGCCTCTTGAGTGGGTCGTTAGCTCAGCTGGTAGAGCAGCTGACTCTTAATCAGCGGGCCACAGGTTCGATCCCTGTACGACCCACCATTTTTTTTAATCAGGTCAGATCTTCTCTCGGGCCACGTAAGCGGGCAGGAAATCCTGCCCGCTTGCCTTGTTGCGATTTACGTGGAGGGCAAGACGTCCGTCACATGTCTCCTTTAAGCATTTTGACGTGGCCTAGAAGGATCTTGGAATTCTGAATGTCGGGATTGTCTTTGCCGAGGTCCTGGGCCTGTTTAAACTCCATGGCTGCCGCCTTGTGCTGATCCGACTTGTCCAACGCGAGCGCAAGATTGTAGTGCGCTTCCGCTGACGCCGGATCGGCTTCGACCGCTTTCTTGAAGTGGCCGAGAGCCACGTCCCAATGCTCCTGGTTATAATGCTCGATGCCTTCACTGTTTGCAGCGTGGGCCTTGGAGTCAGCGGCGGTCATGAGCGCCGGTGGGCCGGCGGCAACCGCCGTTCCAATGCCGAAGCCCACCATGGTTAAAAACGCAGCGAAAGAAGCACAAAGAATCAGTCTGAAGAAATGCTTCATCACGAACCCTCCTCTTTGAAATGTAAATGAACGCGCACAATGTCATCCCTCATGCGGGCATACCGCCTGCACCCGAAGGGATGAAAATGGCCTAGGTTGTCATCTTGAGCGAAGCGCTTGTCCTGAGCAACGCGAAGGAACTATCTGCTTTTCCAGGCGTTCGGTTGTTCAGTGAGAGATTCCTCGCTTCGCTCGGAATGACAGCTATCGTTGGTTACTTTCTTACCAATAGACAAATCCGAACGGCCTGTAAAATCCGTACGGGCCCCAGTAGGGTCCGGCATACCAGTAGGGATACCCATAAGAATAGGGAAAGCCGTAGCGTCCGTACCTGGGAGGAAGTTGCATGGCTTCAGGCCAAACTTTGAGGAATTGGATGGTAACCGTTGGATACGTATAGTCCATTTCATCAAGCAACTCGGTGGTTGCTCCGGAAATTTTCCCGACGATCGTGATCCGGGTTCCATTCGGTACCGTGGCCGGATCCAAAAACTCTGTTTGAAACGCAAGAAAGCGTCCTTGGGACTTTGTGCGATCCATGGCCGGTGCGTGATTCCGTGAAGTTGGAAGCTGAAGCACGGTCAGGCGGGTGCGCTCTTTAAGCCGCGTGGCGTCCAGGATTTCACCGCCCAGGACAATGACCTTTCCCGTATGAGTCGTTGGGGCTTCTTTGACCTGGGCAAACGAAAGCGTTGGATCAATCTGTTTTTCGATATCCAACGGGATCATCGATTGTCCGGCACAGGCCGGAAGCAATAAGAACGCTACTGAGAGCATCCCCAAACGGGCCATGGATGGTTTCCTCCGCATGAGAACACAGGCCTGAACAGAGTCCTTGCCCTATACTGTTCAGCCTACTCTCCAAGTTGGTTTTACTCAAGCCCTGCCGTAGACGACGGTTGAACTGGAAAAAAGTACCAGCACATCCCCGAGCAGGGATGGTGTGGCGACGAAAGAAGGAACAGAAGACGCAAGAAAGCCTGTCCCGGAACAGGGGTCGCACGGCTACGGAGACAAATGACAGGTCATTGGCCGTGCTCGCGGATCATTTCCTACGTAGAAGGTTTGTCCGGCTTGGTCGCAATCGCCATGTTGAAAATGCCGGCTTCTCTCACGGCATCCATGACCTCGATCACTTGCCCATGCGAGACGGCCTCATCGGCGTTGATCACCACCGCGGGTTCTTCCCCATAATACCGGAGATCGTGTAGTCGCAGCTCGAGTTCCGAGATCGTGCAGCTGTCTTTATTGAAGAAGAGATCGCCTTTACTGGAGATCGAGAGAGTGACTTGTTCGGGAAGATCATCCGACCCGGAACTGGCCTTCGGCAAGTTCACTTCCATACCTTTCTGCAGAGTCATGGACAGTGTGGAGATCATGAAAAACACCAACAGAAAAAACATGGTGTCGATCATGGGAATAATCTCAATCCGGGCTTTTTTCTTGGAGGCCGAGGACAGCTTCATGACGTCACCGGCGCAGCCGTTTCTTGCAGGGCTGATTCATTGCGTGTGGCATAGTGCTCGATCTGGTCGGTTATGTTTTCCGTGCGAGCCAGGAAGAAGTTGTAGGGGACGAGGGCCAGCACGGCAACGGTAATGCCGCCGGCCGTACAGATTAATGCCTCGGCGACTCCGCCGGTGACGGCATGCGGTTTGCCGATACCTTCAATGGCCATGACGCCGAAGGAATCAATCATCCCGATGATGGTGCCCAACAACCCTAACAACGGGGAGAGCGTAATGATGGTGTCCAACGAAGTCAATCCTCGTTTCATGCGGCTCACCTCGACCATGCCCGTTGCTTCCATGGCTTTCTCCGGACCGGAGGAGCGCGAGCGAACGCCCGATGCCAACACCCGAAGCACGGGATGCTGAGTCTGCTCGCTGAGAGAGAGCGCGTCGTCGAATTTTTTCTGGGCGACCAACTCAATCATCTCATCGGCCTTCACAGTGGAGGGTACCTGGTAAAAATACCATCCCCGTTCAAGAATAATGGCCAAGGCAACCAGCGAACACAGGATGATGGGAAGCATGAGCAATCCGCCGGCCATCAGGACTTTGATGAAAGCAAATGACATGTCAATCATGGCTTGTGATCCTTATGGTTAAAAATGGGGTTTAGCCTCGTTTGCTTAAAGAAAACTTGAGGGGAATGACCACGACGCTGCGAATGGGGATGTTCCCGTCCTGTGCAGGGCGGAAAGCCCATCTTTTGACTGCTTGGACCGCTGCGTCATCTAACACTTTACGTCCGCTGCTCCGCCCCACGACGACCTTACTGGCCCTGCCGTTCGTCTCAACCGTCACGCGAACGAGCACCGTCCCTTCCCACCCGGACCTTTTGGCGATCAGTGGATACACCGGATGAATGGAGCGTAACACCCCGACACTTGTCTTGGAATGAGCTGCGCCACCAGTGGCCTGCAGGGTTCTCCTTGAACCGCCGGGAGTCGTTAACGGTAAAGACGCGCGGACGATGTGCCGGGTCGCGGCTCCTTCCAAGGCGGCGACGGTCGAAAACCCGGGGATGAAGATCGATGGTGAATCGTCAACCTTGGTTGTCGCCGTAGTGCGGGTACTGCGTGACGCGACTTTGGTCAGGTCTCGTGCTTTTAAGGTGTCCGTGGCACGGCTATCCTGAAGGATTCGTCGTTTCAAAGGCTGAGGAGGTGGTTGTTGGGGCGGCGGTTGCGCAACGACCTTGGGCATCTCGACCGGTTGAGAAATGTCGAGCGGTTCCGGCGAAGTCGGAACCGGTTTCGATTGGAGTGGCTGCGGTTGCAGCCGTTGAGCCTGGAGCATGGGCGGGGCCTGGGGCTCCGGTTCGGGTTGGGGGGGGGCCGGGGCTTGAACGAAGGTGACCTTGACCGTTGGCGTGGGTTTTTCCACGTCGAGAGAAAAATGCACGAAACTGACGAACACGAAAAAGAGGACGTGCAGCAGAACGGACCACCCCCCGAATCGCAGAAAGGACGAGTCCTGCTCGAACATACTCATGGAGGCGACGTGGTTCACGACCCGACTTTTTTCAGCAGCTTCCGGACCCGGTCGTCCTGGCCGCCGAGTTCGATGTATTTACGGTATTGTTCGAGGGCGCGAGTCGTATCCTTGCGGTGAAACTCGTAGAAGACCCCCAGGTTGTAATAGCCTTCGACCAGCTTCGGGTTCAACTTCAGGGCGGCCAGATAGGCCTGCTCGGCTTGATCGAGCTTGTCGAGGTTCGCCAGGAGCACGCCCAGGTTGAGCTGCGCTTCAGCGTGATTCGGATTCAGGCGGACCACTTCCTGGAAGTGGTTCACCGCTTGTTGCGGTTGGTCCTGGGCCTGCATGAGATACCCCAGGGCGTAATGGGCCTCAAGCAAGTCAGGTGAGATTCCCAAGGCTTTTTGGTACGCCTCGATCGCCTGCGTCTCACGCAGGGACTTTTCGGTCAACTGGGCCAACAGGAGCCAGGCCTTGGCGTCCTGAGGGTCCTGGCTTGTCAATTTTTGCAGTTGCTTCGTCGCCTGGTCCGTGTCGCCCTGCATGTCATAGAGCGTTGCCAGGTTGAACAGGGCGGTGAGTTGGCTGGAATCCATTTTCAGCGCGGCCTGGTAGGCGCTGATGGCCTGTTCGCGTTCACCCAGTTGGTCATAGGCAAACGCCAGGTTCAGTTGCGCATCGGCAAAGCGCGGATAGATCTCAATGGCTTTCTTGAGTGCCGTTGCGGCGGCCTCCAGGTTTTTCTGATGTTGATAGACCAGCCCGAGGTCAAAATAGGCCCTGGCGAAATTGGGGTGCAGCTCAACGGCTTTTTTCAGGTGGGTGACGGCCTGTTCGGGTTGTTGCAAGCCGGTAAACGAGACGACCCCCAGAAGATGATGCGCGGCTGCAAAACGAGGAAACACATCCAAGGCTTGTTGCAGGGATTTAGCGGCTTGCTGGAATTCCTGTTTGTTCGCGTGATTCGCGCCTTGGTTATACAAGTTTTGGGCTTCATCCGCCGCCAGGCCCGTGAAAGGAAGGGCCAAGCCCAGCGTGAGGACCAGGACACCGATAGACTTTATTCGGAAGAGTTGTCTGTTCATAACGCCTCTATATTGTGTGTAAGGGGTTTGTAATGACAACGGGATTCCCCACGTTCATATTCAGAAGAAGAACAGCCCCTCCCAGCCCTCTCCCGATGGGAGAGGGCTGGGAGGGGCTTGGCCAAGATCGTTAGAATGCATACAATGCCCTCAGGTAATAGTATCCGCCGTTGAATCCAAAAGGCGAGGCCTCGGGGTACCTCGTGCCAGAAATCCCCGTGGTTCGGTCCGGATACGAATCAAACAGGTTTTGCGCACCGGCTGAGATCGTCAACCCGGTTTTCATGGTGTACGAAGTTTCCATGTCCACTTGCCACTGCGCACCGGCGTCTACACGCGCATCACCACTGTTTGCCGTAAACTCCGTAAAGCTGTTGTACCAGTAGACCCGGCCCAGGAACCGCCAAGGGCCCTGTCTGTGGTCGCCTGTTAGCGTGAATCTCATGGTCGGCAGAGTTTGTTCCAACTGAGTGACCCGTTTAGGATCGATGATCTTATCATCATCAATATCGGTTACCTCAGTCTTATTATAGTTCCCCGCGAACGTCCAGAGGGTGTTCCCTCCGGCCAGGGCCATCGGGTAGGTCGCGACGATGTCCACCCCGTTCGTGGTGGTACCGAATGTGTTGGTGAAGAACGTCACTTTCGAGATGTCTGCAGCATTTTCAAAACCTGCAGCGAGCAGGTTACTCCGCACATCCTCAGACACATCCTGCTCTCCAGTTATTGCGATACGGTCCCGTACCTGGATCCGGTAGTAGTCGACGGTCACGGAAAGGTTCCCGAAGTCCACCACCGTGCCCGCGGACAGGTTGAAGGCTTTTTCCGGACTCAGGGGCTTAGCACTTTGCATGCCCGCTGCTGCCAGCACGCCTGGCGGGAAAGTGAATAGGTCTTCGAGGTCCCCATCTGTAGTGGCTTGCGTGGTCACTTGCATAAGGTTTGCTTGTCCCACGGTCGGGGCGCGGAACCCCGTACTGATCGCGCCGCGAAGGGCCATCATGGACGAGGCTTGCCAACGGGCATTGAGTTTGCCGTTCAGGGTATCTCCGAAGGTTTCGAAGTCCTCATACCGTCCGGCCACGCCGACCAGCAGGTCCTTGGACACGTTGGTTTCCAAATCCACGTAGGCGGCATAGCTGCCCCGGTTGGCCGTCTGTGCGATCTGGGGCTGGAACCCGACAAATCCGTTGGATCCGATGCTGAAACCTTGGGCTCCAAGATCGTATTTTTTGTCAATAAAGGTGGAATTTGCCCCGCCAGCCCCAATTTCGAATTCCTCCACTCGATATTCCAGGCCGAGGCCGATGTTCAGGGGGGAGGGAAGCATCGTGGTCGGCAGTGACCTTGAGAAATCAAGGTTGATTACACGATCCCTTTCCGTGTAGGAGCCTGGGTTGTAGTCCGTCGGAATGTTGATTTGCCGTGCGGCGAGTTGCGGATTGATGGTGTTCCTCATGAAGAAGTTCGTGCTGTGTTGACCGAACACGGCGCTGAGGTCATAGTGCCAGTCAGAGATGTCACCGCGGATACCGACTGCTCCACTCCAGTCTCGTACCGTCCCTCCGAACCTCGGGGTAAACCCGCCGGGAAATCTTTGGTTGAACATGAAGCAGTGACTGGGCAAGCCTGCGATGTCTTGACTGTATTCGGCCTCAGGGTTCCTCCGCACGGTGGGACAGCCTTCACCGTCGTCCGACAGGTCGGCGACTTTGATTGTGTCGTCAAAATCAGTAAATCCTTCTGCTTCTAATTTATTCATTCCTTGCAGACTCGCTTCCGCATAGTCGTCCGGATACTTATCGTCAGGGTCGGTTATGGCGGTACCATCTCTGTCATAGAGTACATTGTCGTTGCTATCCACGACAGGCCCGTTGAATATCCCACTGCGCGTATTGGGACTACGGTAGAAGAACCCGCCTTCTATTTTCCGTTGGGCATAGTTACCAAAGGCGTAGAGTTCGGTCTTGCTGTTCAGTTTCATCCCGAGGTTCCCGAAGAGTTTATAGTCATATTGAAACTCGGGTGCGCCCCAGAACTGGGTACGGGATGCTACGGTAGGGGCTAGCCCGGCCGCGTTGCGCGCGTCAATAATTCCCTGCGCCGCAGGGTTGTGGTCGGAGCGGACGGTCGGGTCTGACGCTCCATATTCGAAGCTGATATTGGCAAAACCGGATTGGATGAACGGGAGGTCCAGGGGTACGCCCAGGTTGGCCGCAATACTGCGGGTGTCGCCGTCTCCCGCATAATACTTGCCCCAGCGGGTTTCCACCGTGCTGCTGTCTGGAGCGTCTTTCAACTGGAAATTGATGACCCCGGCCACGGCATCGGACCCGTACTGCGCGGCCGCGCCGTCGCGCAGGACTTCCACGCGCTTGAGGGCAATGGCCGGGATGGCGGCCAGATCAGGCGCGTGCGACCCGTTTGACAGGCCGCCGCCCAGTAAGGTGATGATGGACCCTCGGTGCCGTCGTTTGCCGTTGACCAGGATCAGGGTGGAGTCCGGGGGCAGGCCACGCAGGTTCGCCGGACGCACCAGCGTGGCGGCGTCGGAGAGGGGTTGCTGGTTGACGTTGTAGGACGGCACGGTGGCTCTCAGGAGGGAGTTCAAGTCCCTGACCCCGTAGTTCCTTAACGATTTCCCTTCAATCACGTCTATCGGCACCGGAGAATCATGGGCCGAGCGAGTCGGAACACGGGACCCGACCACGACCACTTCTCCGAGTTTGACAACGTCTGTGTCCTGATCCGCGGCTTCCTGTGCTAGAGCCTGTTGAATCGGAAGAGCCAGCAGAAACAACAGGATAATTGATGGAATGATTCGATGATCGTTCCTCATAATAGGATCTCCTTAGGCGTGCGATTCGGTGACTGTTGTCTCCTATTGGTCTTTATATTCCTCAAGGTCGAATCTGACGGGCAGGTCGACCGCGGAGGAAATGGGATCTTCTCCATCTTTCGCCGGATCGAATTTCCACGTTTGTGCTGACTGTGCGGCACTCTCGTCAAGCTCGGGAAATCCCGAGCTTTCTTGAATTGTGATTTTTTCCACGTTCCCGCCGGTGCCGACGGTGATTCGTAGCACGACCGTGCCTTCCGAGCCTTGCTGGCGAGCCGTTTGCGGATAGTCGGGACGTTCGGATTTAATCAGTCTGGCGGGTATCTGCTCCCGCGCGGGTTCGGGTTCGGGTTCAGGTTCGGGTTCGCCACGCGAGGATTGGATTCCATACGCCTCAAGGTCGAATCTGATGGGCAGGTCGACCGTACTGGAAATGGGAAATTCTCCATCTTTCGCCGGATCGAATCGCCACGTTTTGACTGACTGCATGGCACTCTCGTCAAGCGCGGGAAACCCGGAGCTTTCTTGAGTTTTAACTTTTTCCACGGCTCCTCCGCTATTGATGGCGATTCGTAATACGACCGTGCCTTCCCAGCCCTCCCTGCGGGCCGTTTGCGGATACCGGGGACGTTCGGATTTGATCAGTCTGACGGTTTTCCGAAGTGCTTTGCGGTCCGCAATGGAATCCCGGGCGAGTTCGGGTTTAGGCCCGTCCTGCGGGACAATGGCAGTTTTGGAAATCGTGGCGGCCATGAGGCCGTTGAACGGTACGACCGTTGTGGTGTCAAGGGCGGCCAGGCTGATGCGGCGTTCCGCCCGGGCAGTCATTAATCGGACGGATTGCCACAGTCCCTTGCGATCCGCAATGGAATCCCGCATAAGTGTAGGTCTGTCTGGTGAGACGATAGAATTTCTGGAAATCGTGGAGACCATGAGGTTGGCGAACATGAGGTCGTCGAACGGCACCAATGTCGTGGTATCGGGTTTGGGTATACTGATTTCCCGCTCTTCTTCATCGGCCAGAGTGTCGGCAATTTCGAGGGTCTCCAGGAATTCGATTGGTTGGTCCGGCAAGCCCTGTGCCCCCGCCGGAGGACAGACGATACATCCCAATAACGGCACAAGAACTGCCCCCATAGCTTTAGAGAATACGGAAGCCATTTTGGTTACTTTTCTGGATTGTGGGTGCCGGCAACTACCTTGGCTTTTAAAACGGCCTTAAGTATATCATATGTATATCATATATAAAAAAAGGAATTAAACCCCTTCCGAGTATCAGATGCCACCTGCCGGTTGTCTTCTTTCAATCAATGGTTCCTTAGTTGATTCATGAACCCATTCAGGTATACTAGCCGAATAGGTGTTTTGGATCGAGTGATTCGTTCTGTTCAGGTCACACCCAGGATTACGTTCATTTCTCCAGAGGCATTGATCCCATCATGTTCGTGAGACTGCTCAATCTGCTGTTTGGAAGCAAGAACGATCGTGAGTTGAAGGCGCTTCAACCCATCGTCGCGCGGATTAACGAATTGGAGCCCGGCTTGCAGTCTCTTTCAGACGAGGCCCTGACTGATAAGACCCAGCTTTTCAAAAAGCGCCTTGACGCGGGAGAGACGTTGGATGCGCTGCTCCCCGAAGCCTTTGCCGCGTGCCGTGAGGTCGCCCGGCGAAAAACGGGCATGCGCCACTTCGACGTCCAACTCGTGGGGGGCATGGTGTTGCACGCGGGGAAGATTTCGGAAATGAAGACGGGTGAGGGAAAGACGTTGGTCGCCACCCTTCCCATGTACTTGAACGCATTGGCGGGAAAAGGCGCGCACCTGGTCACGGTCAATGATTACCTGGCGAAACGTGACGCGCAATGGATGGGTCCCGTGTATTACGCGTTGGGCTGCACGGTTGGCGTGATTCAGCATGAATCCTCGTTCCTGTTTGATCCCGAGTATGAGGCGGCGGATAAACGGTTGAACTATCTTCGTCCCTGTACGAGACCCGAGGCCTATCGTGCCGACATCACCTACGGCACCAATAATGAGTTCGGGTTTGATTACCTTCGGGATAATCTGGTCATCAATGATCTTCGCCAGCGAGTCCAACGGGATTTGTCTTACGCGATCGTGGACGAGGTGGACAGTATCCTGATCGATGAAGCGCGAACGCCGCTCATCATCTCCGGTCCGGCCGAACAGAGTACGGAACTATACAATCGGATCAATCGGCTCATTCCCAGGCTCAACGCCGAACGGGACTATACCGTCGAAGAAAAATCAAGGACGGTGGCGCTGACGGAAGAAGGGAACGCCCGCGTTGAAAAATTGCTGGCGGCGGAAGGCCTGTTGGCGGGCGACAACCTGTATGACCCTAAAAATCTCGACGTCGTGCATCACGTCATCAAAGCTTTGCAGGCCCATGCCATTTATAAACGCGACGTGGACTACGTGGTCAAGGACGGAGAAGTGCAAATCGTCGACGAGTTTACGGGACGACTGATGCCCGGCCGGCGGTGGAGCGACGGGTTGCACCAGGCGGTCGAAGCCAAGGAAGGCGTGAAAATCGCCAACGAAAATCAAACCCTGGCGTCCATCACGTTTCAAAACTATTTTCGGATGTATGAAAAACTGGCGGGGATGACCGGCACCGCGGATACGGAAGCCGCGGAGTTTGCCAAAATCTACAACCTGGACGTCAACGTCGTGCCGACCAATCGTGCGATGATTCGCCAGGATCATTCGGACGTGGTGTACCGCACGGAGAAAGAAAAATTCGAGGCGATTGCCCAGGAAGTCATGGAATACCATGAACGGGGCCAGCCCCTGCTGGTGGGCACGATCTCCATTGAAAAGTCGGAGCGACTCTCCAAAATCCTCAAGCACAAAGGCGTGAAACATCACGTCCTGAACGCCAAGTTTCATGAAAAGGAGGCGGAGATCATTTCCCAGGCCGGGGGCAAGGGCGCGGTGACGTTGGCCACCAACATGGCCGGTCGAGGAACGGATATTGTTTTGGGCGGCAACCCGGACGCGTTATACAAGCAACAGGTGGTCTACCGGGGCGAAGATCTGACTGAGGAACAACAACAAGCGGCGTTTGAAAGGATTCAACGGCAATGCGAAACGGACAAGAAAGAAGTCCTGGAGTCGGGCGGGTTGCATATCGTCGGCACCGAGCGGCATGAAAGTCGCCGGATCGACAATCAGCTTCGAGGCCGGTCCGGTCGCCAGGGCGACCCGGGGTCGTCTCGCTTCTTTTTGTCCCTGGAAGACGATTTGATGCGCATTTTTGCGTCCGAACGGGTCTCCAACCTGATGTTGAAGCTTGGGATGGAAGAAGGCGTACCGATCGAACACCGGATGGTCTCCAAGTCCATCGAAAATGCCCAGAAAAAAGTCGAGGGGCATAATTTCGACATCCGGAAACACATTCTTGAATACGATGACGTCATGAATAAACAGCGGGAAATCATCTATGCCCATCGAGCCGGTGTCCTTGGGGGCAGTTCCATTCAAGACGACGCGGAGGATTGGCTCGTGGACGTCGTGGACACCTTGATCAATACCCACTGCCCGGAAGAAGCCTATGCCGAAGCCTGGGACTTGGAGGGATTGCGTGAAGCCGCCCTCGCGCAATTCGGCACGGAAGTCATGGCGACCGAGGACATGTCGGAAATGGGGCGGGATGGCCTGCGTGACGAAGTGCTGGAACACGTCCAGACGCTCTTCAAGCAAAGGCAACGGGAACGGGAAGAACAAATCGGTTCCGAGCTTCGCTCACAGCTTGAACGGAGCCTGGTGTTACAGGTCATCGACCACCATTGGAAGGAACATCTCCTCGGAATGGATCAGCTCCGGGACGGCATCGGGCTCAGAGGCTATGGACAGAAAGATCCGCTGGCGGAGTATAAACGGGAAGGATTCGACATGTTTGTCGCCATGATGGACCGCATCAAGTCCGATTCTCTGGAACGACTGTTTAAAGTCCAGGTCGTCAAAGGGGAACGACCGCCCGTTGAAGAAGACGAGGCCCTGCCTCCCCAAATGGTCTTCAATCGTGGCGATGGTGAATCGGCACCACGGACGGTCCAACGGGCTCAGGCAAAAGTTGGCCGAAACGAGCCCTGCCCATGCGGCAGCGGCAAAAAATATAAGAAATGTCATGGGGCGTGAGTGACGAAACGTCAGTCTTCCTCGCCTTGGAGAGGGTATGAGATTGGCTCGACACTTGGGAACCGCATCAGCCCCAGTCCTCCTCGCCCCCCGGAGGGGGAGAGGATTGAGGTGAGGGGGGCAATGAGAATTTGGAAATCGCACATTGCGACATTCAATTCATCCCTCTCTATTGGGCCTGAGCTTCTTACCTACAACAAAGCAGCGGAGTGGTTCGGGTCGCCACTTCCCCGCTTGTAAGCTCAAAGGCATTGATACATCTCTTCCCTTAGTCTTAACCGTCCAGAGCCCCTCCCTTCCCTTGACGAACAGCCGACGGATAGCTAATTATAGAGCTTTTGGCCCATGGGGGCCTGGGTCCTATGGGGTTGGTGTCAAGACAAACCCTCTACCTCCCCTCACCCCTCCTTAAAAGGAGGGGAATGAAGGCGGCTCCCTCTCCCCGCCAGCGGGAGAGAGCCTGCCTTGGACTCGGTCCGGGAGGCGGGGTGAGCAGGAATTGTCAACGAATGAGTGCAGGATGATAATAAAGAAATGGAATCGCCGGATTCTCCTTTAATGAAGCACATGACCACGCTCATTCGGGAAACGGGTCTGTTGACGTTTGCGCGTTTTATGGAACTTGCCCTTTATGATGAGGAGCACGGGTACTATATGACAGGCGGCGGACGGGCTGTTTCCACGGCTTCTCCCATTGGTCGGGAGGGGGGCGATTTCTTCACCGCCCCGTGTCTTTCCCCCGTTCTGGCCAAGTGTCTGGTCCGTCAACTCGCGGAGATTGATGAACGACTCGGTCATCCCCCTGTTTTTCATCTCGTGGAAATGGGACCGGGAGAAGGGACGTTGCTCAGGGATATGTTGCAGGAGTGTCAAGAGCAAGGGGCCCCGTTTCTTCCCCGTTTGGTGTGCATCCTGGTGGAACGCAGTCCGGCCTTTCGCCGGCGACAACAGGAAACGCTGGCTGCCTGGAAGGAGCAAGGGGGGAAGGTTCGATGGGTTGACGATCTTCAGGCGATTTCGGACGGAAGCCTGACCGGAACGTTGCTCTCGAATGAATTGGTGGATGCGTTTCCGGTCCACAGGGTTCGCATGGGGGAGGAAGGTCTCCAGGAATTGTACGTGACCAGCCACGACCATGCATTGCAGGAACGATGGGGAGAGCCGTCTACGCCCGAATTGTCGTCGTTCTTGTCCGACCTGGGCGTGGAGTTGCCCGTCGGGTTTACCACGGAAATCAGCCTGGAAGCCGTGAAGTGGATCAAACAGGTCGCCAGGGTGCTTGATCGTGGAGTCGTGCTCACGATCGATTACGGCCACACCGCCCAGGATTATTTTGCGCCCGAACGAAAGAACGGGACCCTGATGGGGTATTACCGGCATACGGTTTCGACGAATCCCTATGCACGAGTCGGGGAACAGGATTTGACGGCGCACGTGAATTTTTCGAGTCTTGCCACCACCGGCGAACGGGTCGGATTGACCACGACGGGGTTTACGAATCTTCAGCATTTTTTGATGAGCCTCGGGATCGATGAATTGGTCCGGGGGTGTGACCAGGAATCAACAGTAGTTCAGGCGGCAGCCCAATTGTTGCGACCTCACGGCATGGGCACCACGTTTAAAATTCTGATGCAACACAAGGGGTTGGATATTTCAACGCTTCGTGGCTTAGACCATCGTCCGTTTTTTGACGCGGTGTTGGCTGGAACTAGCTGATTGAATGGGGAATTTTTGATTGCGGATTGCTGATTGGGAATTGAGAAATCCACAATCCACAATAAATTAAGGGGCTAAACCAGGATGGGTGGCGAGTCTGTTCCGTTAAACTATATCCCCATCGCCGTCTTTGCCGTAATTGCGCTGGGGTTTGGCGTGGTGTCGCTGGTGGCAGGATGGATCGTGCGACCCAGCCGGCCCTATCGCGCGAAACTTCTTCCATATGAGAGCGGGAGTCCGCTCTTCATGGACGCCCGCATTCAATTTCCGATGCGGTATTACATTATCGCGATGTTGTTCGTCGTGTTTGATATTGAAATCGTCTTTATGTTTCCGTGGGCAGTGGTGTTTCACAAGTTGGGACTCTTGGGACTCATCGAGATGGGAGTCTTCATTGCCATCCTGGTGGTCGGGTTTTGGTACGTCTGGAAAAAAGGTGCGTTGGAATGGGATTGAGTCGTGCGGCGTTCGGGAGCGTGTGGAATTCCGCCCCGAGAACGAGTGTCACCGTTCGTTGTTGCCGTGGCGGGGCGGGTAGTTCGGGCGTCGGTGGTAGTCTTTTTGTGTCATTCCCGCGGCACAGGGTAGCAAGTCGGGTGGCTCTTTCAACGCGGGAATCCATCCCTCACGCTTTGTTTGCATGATGAAAGATAAAAAACCATGAGCATGCTCGAACGCCAGTTTGACTCCAATATCATTACCACCAACCTCGATTACCTGGTGAGCTGGTGCCGGAAGTCGGCCTTGTGGCCGATGACGTTCGGGCTCGCCTGTTGTGCCATCGAGATGATTGCGTCGGTGTCTTCCCGGTATGACATCGACCGGTTCGGGGCGGGGGTCTTTCGTGCCTCTCCCAGACAATCCGACGTCATGATCGTGGCCGGAACCGTGTGTCGAAAGATGGCGCCCGTGATCCGGCGGATCTACGATCAAATGGCCGAACCGCGATACGTGATCTCCATGGGGTCCTGTGCGACCTCGGGCAATCATTACAACAGTTACAGCGTGGTGCAGGGGGTGGATCAGATCGTGCCGGTGGACGTCTACGTGGCGGGCTGCCCCCCGCGTCCGGAAGCGTTGTTGGATGCCTTGATCAAGTTGCAGGAGAAGATTCAGAAAGAAAAAGTATTCGTGAAATAGCGTGGAAGAAGTCTTCTGCGAGTCATTCCCAGTAAAGTTCCGGCATGCATCGAGTCCTTGAAACCCTACACGAGCGTTTTCCCGAGGCCGTCCTGTCCGTGCGCGAGGATCCGCAACGGGGAGACCTCTCGGCCCAGGTGCGGGCGCAGGATCTCGTGGACGTGGCGCGCTTCCTGCACGATGATCCCGGGATGGCCTTCGATCATCTTACCGATATTTGCTCGGCCGACTATCCCGATGACCTGGAACGGTTTGAAGTCATCTACCACTTTCTCTCCCTTTCGTATAAAACCCGGGTTCGACTGAAGACCCGGCTGCCGGAAGAGAATCCCACCATCGGGACCGTGACGTCCATCTGGAAAGGCGCGAATTTTCTGGAACGCGAAGTGTTCGATTTAATGGGGATCACGTTCGAGGGGCATCCGGACTTGCGACGGATTCTTTTGCCGGAAGATTACGCGGAAGGCTATCCCCTTCGGAAGGATTTTCCCACTGAAGGCAAGGGGTGGAGAAGTACCTTTGATTTTATTCCCCGCTTGGATGAGCCGGAGAGTGAATGGACAGAGAGCGAAATTCCGCAGGATCAGCGGCACGTCTTTATGGCCGGGGATGATCCTGCCTCCTCGAAGCGCACGACCGAATTGTTGCTCAACATGGGACCGCAGCATCCCAGCACGCACGGTGTCTTGCGGGTGGTGTTGGAACTGGACGGCGAGCGCGTTGTCAAGGCCGTTCCCGACATGGGGTACCTGCATCGCGGCGTGGAAAAACTCGCCGAAGGGCTCCATTATATGCAGGTCATTCCGCATACGGATCGCCTGGATTACGTGTGCGCCATGACGAACAATTACGCCTACGTGCGCGCCGTTGAAAAATTGGTCGGCGTGACGATACCGGAGCGGGCCGAGTACATCCGGACGATCGCGGCCGAAGTACAACGAATCGTCGGCCACCTCTTCTGGTTGGGCACGCAGGCCCTGGATATCGGGGCCATGACGGTGTTCTTTTGGACGTTCCGTGAACGGGAGGTGTTGCTCGATTTTTTTGAACAACTCTGTGGCGCGCGCTTGACGCTGAATTATTATCGAATCGGAGGGGTGGACAGCGATCTCACCCCGGCACTGGTTGAACGCCTTCGTGATTTTTTGAAGACGTTTCCCCAGCACGTGCAGGAATATGACACCTTGTTGCAAACGAACCGGATCTGGGTGGCCAGGACCAAGGGCGTGGCGGTCATTTCCGGGGAAGACGCGATCAACTTCGGGCTGACGGGGCCGACGCTTCGTGGGTCGGGAGTGGTCTATGACGTGCGCAAACTCGAGCCGTACGGTGTCTATGACCGGGTGGAGTGGGACGTGCCGGTCGGCAAAGACGGGGACACCTATGACCGGTATTGGATTCGCGTCGAGGAAATGAAGCAAAGCGCTCGAATCATTGCGCAATGCCTGGACCAGTTGCCGGAAGGTCCCATCATGGCGGATATGCCCCAGGTGATTCCCCCGGCCAAACCCAACGTCATGCGGGACATGGAAAGCCTGATCCATCACTTCATCATCTTTACGCAGGGGTTCAAGCCACCGAAGGGGGAAACCTATTGCGGGACGGAGGTGCCCAAGGGTGAACTGGGGTTTTTCCTGATCAGTGACGGGAGCCCGCGGCCCTATCGGATGAAGATCCGCTCGCCGTCGTTTGTCCACATGGGCGCGTTCGATTTTATGGCCCGCGGTTATCTGATTTCTGATATTATCACCATCTTCGGCACCTATGACATCGTCATGGGAGAGTGTGATCGGTGAGTGGGAATTGAGGATTTTAGATTGTAGATTGCTGATTGTGGATTGCGGATGTACGAGAAGCCGACATGATCTTCGACAAGCATCAAGAGACCGTTGACGAAATCCTGAGCCGGTATCCGGTGAGGCGTTCGGCGCTCCTGCCGTTGTTGAACCTGGCACAGAAGGAAGAGGGATACGTGAGCCAGGCCGCCATGCGGGAGATTGCCGGGATCCTGGATCTCACCCCGCCTCAGGTGTTCGAGACGGCGACGTTTTATACCATGCTCAATCTCAAACCCATCGGGAAATTCCATATCCAGGTGTGCCGGTCGTTGATGTGCGCGCTGGTTGGGGCCGACCCCCTGATTGAATGGTTGCACAAACATTTGGGTATCGGCATGAGCCAAACCACCAAGGATAAGCTGTTCACCCTGAGTACGGTGGAATGTTTGGGGTCGTGTGGAACCGGGCCGATGATGCAGATCAATGACGATTATTACGAGCGGCTCACGGAAGAAAAAGTCGGACGGATCGTCCAGGACTTGCGGGAATCCGGCGATTGTTCGATGAAAAGCGGTCCCTTTATGGTTCCCGAACGGGGCGAGGGCGTCGTGTCACAATGAAGACCTTTGACAAGATTCTTTTAACCAATATGGAACAACCCGGCTACACCGGGTCCCTTCCCGATTATGAAGGGACCGGTGGGTACAAGGCGTTGAAAACCGTCCTGGGGAACGTGCCTCCCAATGACATTATCGAGATGGTGAAAAAGTCCGGCCTGCGGGGCCGGGGCGGGGCGGGCTTTCCCACCGGCGTGAAATGGGGTTTTATTCCCAAAGACCATCCCGGTCCCAAATACCTGTGCTGCAATGCCGATGAAAGTGAGCCCGGCACGTTTAAAGACCGTCAATTGATGGAGCGGGACCCTCACCAGATCCTTGAAGGCATTGCCATCTCCTGTTATGCCATCGGCGCGCAAATGGCCTACATCTATATAAGGGGTGAATTCCGGCTCGCAACGAAGATCCTGGAGCGTGCGATTGCCGAAGCGAACCAGGCCGGACACTTGGGCTCCGATATTTACGGCAGCGGCGTCACCGTGCACGTTTACATGCACGTAGGGGCCGGGGCCTATATCTGTGGTGAGGAAACCGCGCTGCTCGAATCGTTGGAAGGGAAGCGGGGGAAGCCCCGGACGAAGCCGCCGTTCCCGGCCACGCATGGCCTCTACCAGAAACCCACGGTCGTCAATAACGTCGAGACGCTGGCGAACGTTCCCCATATCGTGAATCGGGGAGCCGAATGGTTTGCCTCCATCGGTGCTCCGCCCAAGAGCACCGGAACGCGGGTCTTTTGTTTGAGCGGCCACGTGAAACGTCCGGGGAATTATGAATTGCCCGTGAACGCGACGTTCCGGGATCTGATTTATGAGCTCGGCGGGGGCATGCGGTCCGAGAAGCCGCTCAAGGCGTTTATTCCGGGCGGGGCCTCGGCGCCGTTTTTGACCCCGGACCACGTGGACGTGCAATTGGATTTCGAATCGGTGGCCCTGGCGGGCTCGATGTCGGGGTCCGGCGGGATCACCGTGATGGAAGAAGGCACGAGCATGGTGTGGGCGGCCCTTCGATTGATGGAGTTTTTCTATCATGAATCGTGTGGCAAGTGTACGCCTTGCCGGGAAGGCAGTGCCTGGATCGTCCAGATCTTGCAACGGATCCTGAACAAGCAGGGGCGACCTGAGGATTTACGGACGCTCGCGGAAATTTGCGAAAATATCGGCGGTCGAACGGTGTGTGCGTTCGGAGACGCGGAAATCGCCCCGGTCCAAAGCACGTTGAAATATTGGCGGGATGAGTATGAGGTCTTGATCGAAGAGGCCGAGGCCCTCAAGGGTAGCAGGAAAGAAATCCCCGTCCTGAGTCTGTCGTAGGAACCGACCATGTCGAACACCCCAAACATGCTGACGGTCATGATTGATGGAATCAAGACACAGGTTCCGGAAGGCACGCTGGTGATCGAGGCGGCCCGGCAGGTGGGCGTGATGGTGCCGCATTTTTGTTACCACCCGAAGTTGGAGCCCGACGCGAATTGCCGGATGTGCCTGGTGGAAATCGAAAAAATTCCCAAACTCCAGACCTCGTGCAGCACGCGGGTGGCCGAAGGCATGGTCGTGCGGTCGTCGGTGCCCCACGTCGAGGCCGCGCGGAAATCGGTGTTGGAGTTGTTGTTGGTCAATCATCCCCTCGATTGCCCGGTGTGCGACCAGGGCGGCCGCTGTGACCTGCAGGATTTTTCGCACGAGTACACGCCCACCGTCAGCCGGTTTAATGAATTGAAGCGGGTCTTCCCGAAACAATACCTGAGCCCGGTCATTGAAACACAGATGAATCGTTGCGTGTCGTGCATGCGCTGCGTGCGGTATTGCGACGAAGTGATGGACGCCCAGGCGTTGGCGGCCGAAGGACGCGGCACGCTCACGCAGATTACGCATTGGGCCGGCAATGAACTCGAATGCGACATGTGCGGCGGGTGTATCCAGATTTGTCCGGTCGGGGCCATTACCAGCCGGTTGTCGATGTATGACTATCGCCCGTGGATGCTGAAACGAACGGAGACCATTTGTTCCTATTGCGGGGACGGGTGCCAGATCACGGTCCAGCGAAAAGATAATCAATTGATCGAAGTGAATTCGGCGTTGGGTGCCGGCCGGAACAACGGGGACCTCTGCGCCCGCGGGTATTTCGGCTATCATGCCGCCACCCACGCCGACCGCGTGCGGCATCCGCTCGTGCGCCAGGCCGACGGCTCCTTTGCCGAGGTCACGTGGGAAGAAGCGCTGGAACTCGTGGCCCGGCGGTTCACGGCTATTAAAGCGACGCACGGGGCCGATGCGATCGGCGGGCTCATCACGGCTCGATGCACCAACGAGGACCTGTACCTGTTTCAGAAATTCATGCGTCTCGTGGTCGGGACGAATCAGATCGACAGCAGCGCACGGTACGGGTATATCAACGGCGTGCGCGCGCTCCGGCGGGTGCAGGGCACCCATCGATGGACGGTTCGCTATGAGGACGTTACCCAAGCCGACGGCATCATGCTGGTCGGCACCAACCTCAATGAGGCCAATCCCATTACGGCCTTGCACGTGAAGCAGGCCGTGAAGCGCGGTGGGGCGCAACTGATCACACTTGAATCATTGCTCCCGGTCCGCTCGACGGTGAGTAACGTTGCGACGCTTTCCCGGCATCACCTGACCGTGAAGAGCGGGCAGTTTGCCGCGGTCATCCTTGGGCTTTTGAAGGCCGTTGTCGAGTCGGACCTGGTCCATGAGGATATCGCCCGTGAGGCGCCGGAGTTCGTGCAGAGGATACGGACCAACGTGGCCAAGGTGTCCTGGCAGGCGATCCAGGAACAGTCCGGTCTCCCGCAAACGGACGTTGAAGCCGCGGCTCGGACGTATACGCAGGCGCGACGCGCCGTCGTGCTGGTTGGCCGGGAGGTGCTTCGTTCGTTGGGCGGGGAGGGGATGGTGACCAACCTCCTGGATCTCCAGATCCTCACAGGGCATCTTCGGAGTCAGGGCTCGGGTCTGGGCTGCCTGGCCGAAGCGAATAACGAGCAGGGCGCCGTGGAAATGGGGGCCGTGGCCGACTATCTTCCGGGTCCCGCGGACCTTCATGATGAAGAATGTCAAAAGACCTTGACGCGAGCCTGGGGGCAAGCGGTTCCGGGAGGAGCTTCGGCCACCTTACCGGATATGTTGAGCCGGGCCGTGACCGGTACTCTCAAATCGTTATTCATCGTTGGAGAAAATCCGGTTGAATCGTTGCCGGGTGACGCCAACGTGACGGACGCGCTCGATGCTTTGGAGTTTTTGGTCTGCCAGGAACTCTTTTTGACGGAAACCGCGAAGCGGGCGCACGTCGTGTTTCCCGCGTGTTCGGCCATGGAAAAGGACGGCACGTTTACCAATACGGAAGGTCACGTCCAGCCCGTGCGGGAATCGATCGAGCCGTTGGGGGAAAGCCGGCCCGATTGGGAAATGTTTTCGGCGCTGTCGGTGGTGATGGGACATCCCATCGAATACGGTGAGGTTAAGGAAATTTTCAAGGAAATACGTGGCGTCATTCCGGGGTATGGTCTTTTGGGCCCGGCTCCCACGCCGTCGAAAGTTGACGAGGATACGCTTGCGCACTACGTGACCAGGGGGTTCAAGGAGGATATCGACCGGCGGTATACGCTCGATCCGCCGTCCTCCGCGCCGGAAGGGTCGATGACGTTGCGGTTGGTCCAGTCCCTGTATCATTCAGGAAAATACAGTACGCGCGCCAAGGGATTGATGGAAATCGAAGGAGAAGGTCTTGTTCAAATCAATTCGCGTGAGGCCCGGCGATTGGGGATTGAAGAAGGCAAGACCGTCCTGCTCTCGAATGATTGCGGGCAAGCCACCGTTTCCGTGAAACTGAATGACCGCGTGCCCGATGCCGTGGCGTGGTTCCCCGAGCATTTCGATCAATCCGTGCGGGCGTTATTCTCGTTGAAGGTCGACCCGCATACCCGCGTGCCCGTGTGGAAGACGACTCACGTCGCTATGACAAAAGTGAGGTAACAAGCCAAACCAGATTCCCATACGTATTGGAGCAAGACATGAATCTGAAGCAAATTGAAGATGAGGCTCTTCATCTATCAGAGGAAGAAAGGGCAGAGTTGGCACAGAAACTCCTCTTGAGTCTTGATGCGCCGACGGTGAATGAAATAGAAGAAGATTGGTTGATTGAAGCACGTCGTCGAGCCAGAGAACTCGACGAAGGTATTGTGCAGCCAATCCCGGCAGAGGAAGTCAGAAAAAAGGCGCGGGCCTTGCTCAGATGACCTATGACTTACATCCTGCCGCAGAAGAGGACAGGAATCCCTCGGAATGCCAGAGAGTCGAGGCCGCTCTGCGTTGGCCCCGTTCTCTTTTCCTCCCCTTTGTAAGGGGAGGGTAGGTGGGGTAGAGTTGAACGTCCATAGAGCACGGGGAGGGCGCCATCCTAGCCGCAGAGTCTACCTCCCATCACCCCTCCTTACAAAGGAGGGGAACAGGAGAAGTGGCCTGAGTGAGGTTATTTTCATGCCAAGAGTGAAGATGTGCAAAAAAATTATTATCGGATTTATCGAGGAGTGTTCCCGTGTTTGAGACCAGCATTAAATTGGCCTTGACCGTATCGCAAATCGGGGTCGTGATGGGCGTCGTCCTGCTGACCGTGGCGGTGCTGACCTTGTTGGAACGAAAAGTGCTCAGTTGGATGCAGGACCGTATGGGCCCGATGGAAGTCGGACCGTATGGAATCTTGCAGCCGGTGGCCGACGGGCTGAAGTTGTTTTTCAAGGAAGACCTCATCCCGGCCGGCGCGAACAAGATCCTGTTCAGCCTCGCCCCCCTTATCGTGTTGGTGTCGGCCTTGATCGGGTATGCCGTCATCCCGTTCGGTCCGAACTGGACAATCGACGTCCTGGGGGTTGAATTCAAGCCCTTCGTGATCAGTGATATCAACATCGGCGTGTTGTACATTCTGGCGTTCACGTCAATCGGGGCGTACGGGGTCATCCTGGGCGGATGGGCCTCCAACAGCAAATACTCCTTGTTGGGTGGCCTCCGGTCGGCCGCGCAGTTGATCAGCTATGAACTCAACGTGGGTCTGGCGATCGTCGGGGTGTTATTGTTGTCGGGAAGTTTGAGCCTGGTCGAAATCACCGAAGCCCAAGCCGGCGGGTTCTGGAACTGGTTTGCCTTCGATCCCTTGCCCTTTCCGCAATTTATCGCCTTTGTCGTCTTTTTGATTGCCTCCGTGGCCGAAACCAACCGGCTGCCTTTCGATCTGCCGGAAGCGGAAAGCGAATTGGTCGCGGGCTTCTTCACGGAATACAGCGGCATGCGGTTCGCGTTTTTCTTTATGGCGGAATACTCGAACATGATCCTGGTGTCGTGCATAGCTACCGTCCTGTTCTTCGGCGGCTGGCACGCCCCCTTTCCGTTCTTGCAGGCACCCGGGAATTTTGCCTGGGTAACGGGGATTTTCTGGTTTACGGCGAAGGTCTATTCTTTCCTGTTTTTATTTTTCTGGATACGCGCCACGCTGCCGCGATTACGGTACGACCAGTTGATGCGGTTCGGGTGGAAGGTGCTGCTACCCATTGCCTTGGGGAACGTGGTGGTGACGTCGGTGCTCGCTTATATCTTCCCCAATTCGTAACGCCGAGGGAGCCGGGTCGATGAAACTCAAAAAGCGGATTCAGTCTCTCATCTTTTTTGAAATCCTCATGGGCATGAAGGAGACGCTCAAGCATCTCCTGAAGTATCGTCCCATCACTCTGGAGTATCCCCACGTCAAGAAACAGTTGCCCGAGAATTATCGGGGCATGTTGGGCTTGCTGCGATACGACGATGATACGGAGAAATGCGTGGGGTGTGACCTGTGTTCGGCGGCCTGTCCCTCTCGCGTGATTCGCGTGGTGAGCGCCGAGGTGCCCGGGGAGCCCACCAAGCGATACGCCAAGGAATATTACATGGACATGACTCGCTGCCTGTTCTGCGGGATGTGTGTCCAGGCCTGTCCGGTGGACGCCTTGGGCATGTCGCAGGAATTCGAGTGGGCCGTGTACGACAAACGCAATTTGCATCTGAACAAAGAACAACTGTTGGCAATCGGAGATCGAGCATTTCCGGAACGGGAAAAACGATTGGAATTCCAGTATCCCAACGTGGCCTATTTCAACGTCTCCTTCAAGGATATTCCGGAAAAGGAATTTTAATTTTCGCTCGATTCACCCGTCCCGATGCCTTTCCCCCTGTCTGATCAATGCGCATGCGTCGTTAACGGGAGCAACGTGTAACGGTGGCCACATTCGTCTTCCTCTATTTTGCCGCAGTCATCGTGACGGCCGCTTCGCTCGTCGTCGTGCTCCGCAATCCCATCTACAGTGCCCTGTCCTTGCTGGTCATGTTCTTTCACGTGGCCGGGCTCTACGTCACGCTGCACGCCGAGTTTTTAGCCGCCATTCAGATCATCGTGTACGCCGGGGCGATATTGGTGCTCTACCTGTTCGTCGTGATGTTACTGAACGTGAAACGCGAAGAGCGGTATAACCAACAGGGGACGGTGGCGTTGTTTCTCGGCGTGGTGTTGTTGACCGAAGCCGTGTTGCTTGCGGTCAGTCGCGGATTCACCGTGGCGACGCCGGACCCGGGACCGGAAGGGGCGGCCAAGGCCGTGGGGAACACGGAATCGATAGGGGAAGTCCTGTATTCCACCTATCTGTTCCCGTTTGAAATCGCCTCGCTCATCCTGCTGGTGGCCATGATCGGTGCGGTCATCTTATCCAAAAAGGGGATCATGGAGTCGAAATGAGCGTGCCCGTGGAATACTACATGGTGCTGAGCGGGCTGGTGTTCATCATCGGGCTCGTCGGCGTCCTGGTCCGGAAGAACCTGATTATCATCCTGCTGTCCATTGAATTGATGCTCAACGCCACGAATATCAATTTCGTGGCCTTTTCCTCCCATTTCGGCAATTTGGCCGGACAGGTCTTCGTGTTTTTCGCCTTGACGGTGGCCGCCGCCGAAGTGGCCGTGGGCCTCGCCATTATCATCGCCCTGTACCGCCATCACGCCAGCATCAACGTCGATGATTTCCGCTTGTTGAAATGGTAGCGCCATGCTGTATGCCCTGATCCCTCTTTTGCCCCTTCTGGCGTTCGTCGTGCTCGGCTTGGCCGGGCACGTCCTGAAGGATCGCGCGCACCTGATCGCGGTGCCCGCGGTGGGGTTGTCCTTCCTGTTGTCGGTCCTCGCCTTTTCCGAAGTCGCCGGCGGGCGCGTGCTGGAAATCCCGTTGTATACCTGGGGGGCTTCCGGCGATCTCACCATTCGGCTGGGGCTCTACGTGGACCAGTTGACCGCGGCCATGTTGCTGTTGGTGACCATCGTCAGCGGATTGGTCCACGTCTATACCATCGGGTACATGCGCGGCGAACCGGGCTACGCGAGGTTCTTCGCCAACATCGCGTTGTTCACGTTCTCCATGCTGATGCTGGTCATGTCCGACAACTTCCTCCAACTGTTCGTGTTCTGGGAAGCGGTGGGGTTGTGTTCCTATTTGCTGATCGGTCACTGGTATGAGCGGCACACGGCAAGGGCCGCGGCAACCAAGGCGTTCATCGTCAATCGAGTCGGCGACTTCGGATTTCTGCTCGGCGTCCTGTTGGTGTTCGCGGTCTTCGGGACCTTGCAGTACCAACCGGTGTTCACCGAAGCCGCGGGTAAAGCCGGCGTCATGATCGACGTGCTGGGCACGTTCGGCGGCGGGTGGGAGGTGTCCGCGATGACCCTGATTTGCCTGCTGCTGTTCGTCGGCGCCGTGGGGAAATCCGCACAAGTCCCGTTGCACGTGTGGTTGCCGGACGCCATGGAAGGCCCCACGCCCATTTCCGCCTTGATTCACGCCGCGACCATGGTGACCGCCGGCGTGTTTATGGTGGCGCGGTTGGCCCCCCTGTATAACGTGTCTCCCACGGCCATGGCCGTCGTGGCGGTCGTGGGTGGCGTCACCATGTTCGTCGGCGCCACGATCGCCCTGACGCAAAACGACATCAAGCGCGTGGTGGCCTATTCGACCGTGAGTCAACTCGGGTACATGATGATGGCGTGCGGGTTGGGGGGATACGTGGCCGGTATCTATCACTTGCTGACGCACGGCGCCTTCAAAGCGTTGCTCTTCCTCGGATGCGGGTCCGTCATTTTGGCCGTCCACCACGAGCAGGACATGCGGCGAATGGGCGGGCTGAAAGATAAAATGCCCATCACCTATTGGACCTTCATCATCGGATCGTTGGCGCTCGCCGGGTTCCCCCTTACAGCGGGATTTTTCAGCAAAGACGCATTGCTGTTGTCCGCCTGGAACGCGGGGGCGTTGGGGCAGACCCTGGCGGTGGCGGGGATCCTCACGGCGGGGCTGACGGCGTTCTACAGTTTCCGGTTGGTGTTCGTGACCTTTTGGGGAGAATCCCGGATCGATCCGCATCACGCCGGCCACGTGCGGGAGCAGCCCCTGGTCGTGACCGCTCCCCTGTTGGTGTTGGCAGCACTCAGTATCGCCACGGGGTATCTGGGCATTCCGGAGTTTCTGCAACAGGCCTTCCCCGGCAGTGAAGGGGGAGGGCACCATGGCGCGGCGGCCACGGGCATTATGCTGGCGGCGACGTTGGCCGGTGTGATCGGCATTGCCGCGGCCTACGTCTTCTACGTGAAGTCACCGGACTATCCCGATCGCCTGATGAACCGGTGGCAGGCGTTGTATCGCGGCTCGCTCAACAAATGGTACGTGGACGAAGCCTATGACAAGACGTTCGTGAATCCCACGTTCGTGTTGGCGGACCGGATGTGGAAAAAAGTGGACGTGGCCATCATCGATAACGCGGTAAACGGCGTGGCCCGCGGGTTTGCCTGGTGGGGGTGGATGGCCCGCCTGATTCAAACCGGCGAAACGCAAAATTACGCGCTGAGCATGACCATGGGCGCAGTCATTATCCTGACCGCGTACCTGATATTTTAAGTAGGGGACGGCCCCTGTGCCGTCCCGAAATGAAGGGATTTTGATCGACATGTCCTCCGGTGGATTTCCCTGGTTGACCCTGGTCGTCTTCCTGCCTTTATTGGGCGTGGCCGCGATTCTCATGGCCGAAGAAGCCCTGGCCAAGTGGGTGGCCCTGGGGGTCTCGTCGCTGGTGTTCATGGTCTCTCTCGCGCCGTGGGTCCTGTTCGATGAATCCACGGCCGCCATGCAGTTCGTCGAAACGCACCAATGGATTGCGTCGCCCTCCATCAACTACGCGGTGGGCGTGGACGGGATCAGCCTGCCCCTGGTCCTGCTGACCACCCTGCTGACGCCGCTCTGCGTCCTGGTGTCCTGGACGTCGATCCAAACGCGAGCCAGGGAATTCATGATCAGCCTGCTCGTGATGGAAACCGCCACGCTGGGCGTGTTCGTTTCGTTGGACTTCGTGCTGTTCTACGTGTTCTGGGAAACCATGCTGATCCCCATGTACCTGTTGATCGGGATCTGGGGCGGACCCAATCGCGTGTACGCGGCCATCAAGTTTTTTCTGTATACCCTGGCCGGCAGCATCCTGCTGCTCGTGGCGATTATCGTGCTCTATTTTTATGCCGGCGAAGAATCGTTCGATATCCTCACGCTGAGCAACGCCGAGTATCCCCCTTGGCTGCAAGCCTGGTTGTTCTGGGCCTTCTTTGCCGCGTTTGCCGTGAAAGTGCCGATGTTTCCGTTTCATACGTGGTTGCCGGACGCGCACGTGGAGGCCCCGACCGCGGGCAGCGTGATACTGGCGAGCGTGTTGCTCAAATTTGGCGCCTATGGATTCCTGCGCTTCTCGTTGCCCATGCTGCCGGACGCCACGCAGCAGTTCACCTCGGTCGTGCTGTTCTTATCGGTGGTGGCCATCATCTACGGCGCCTACATGGCCTTTGCCCAGGCCGATCTCAAAAAACTCATCGCCTATTCCAGCGTGAGCCACATGGGATTCGTCACGCTGGGCATTTTCGTGTTAAACGCCCAGGGGATCGAGGGCGCGATCCTGCAAATGGTCAACCACGGCATTACCACCGGCGCGCTCTTCCTGTGCGTGGGCATCGTGTATGAGCGGACGCACAGCCGGGAGATCGCCGATAATTCAGGCCTCGCCGCGTCCATGCCGGTCTACGCCACGTTCCTCGTGATCTTCGCGTTGTCCTCCGTGGGGTTGCCGGGCATGAACAGCTTCGTCGGCGAATTCTTCGTGCTGCTCGGGGCCTTCATGTGGAACAAGGCGGTCGCCACGGCCGCGGCCTTGGGGGTCATTCTCGCGGCAATCTATATTTTATGGATGTTGCAACGCGTGGTGTACGGCACACCGGCGCAACACGTGGCATCGAAACTTTACGATATGAACTGGCGTGAAATCGGCACGTTGGCGCCCTTGGCGTTCTTGGTGTTCTGGATCGGGCTCTATCCCAAGCCCCTGCTGGACGTGATGCACGCCAGTGTCGATCACCTCGTGCAACAGCAAGCGAAAGTCATGATGGTGGAAGCCGGGCCCTCATCCTTCTCGCCAATGCCTATGACGTCAGACGAGGCATCCCCTCTCCCTCGACGGGAGAGGGCCGGGGTGAGGGTGAAATCCATGGAGCCTGAGACGCGATGATGATTCCTCTCGCAGATCTGGTCACGATCCTACCGGAGATCATCGTCGTGTCCGTCGCCTGTCTCCTGTTGGTGCTGGATCCGATCACCCCGTCGAACAGGAAAGACCTGCTGGCGTGGATGAGCGTCGCCGCGCTCGTGGTGTGTTTCATCGTGACGGCGAGCAGCATGGGTGACCGGGTATATGCGTTCAGCGATCTCGTGGTGGTGGACGGGTATGCCTCGTTCTGGAAACTGTTGCTCTACGTCGTGAGCGGCATGACGATCCTGCTCTCCATCGGGTACCTCAAGGAAGAGCGGATCGACCTGGCCGAATTCTACGGGTTCGTGCTGCTCTCCATGACGGGCATGATGATCATGGTCTCCGGCGCCGATCTGTTGGTCATCTACCTGGGTATCGAGTTGATGTCCATCTCGCTCTACGTGATGGCGGGCTTCAAACGGTTTGAAGCCAAGTCCATCGAATCATCGGCCAAGTATTTTATTTTGGGCGCGTTCTCGTCGGGCCTCCTGCTCTACGGCATTTCACTCATCTTCGGCGCCGCGGGCAGCACGCGGCTCGTCGAAATTGCCGCAACGGTCGATGCGCGGGGTCTTGACGACTCGTTGATCCTCATCGCCCTGATGCTGGTGATCGTGGGGTTCGGCTTCAAAGTGGCGGCCGTGCCGTTTCACATGTGGACGCCGGACGTGTATCAGGGCGCGCCGACCTCGGTGACCGCGTTTATGGCCGTGGCGTCGAAAGCCGCGAGCTTCGGGGCGTTCCTCCGGGTGATGCTCGAAGGCTTCGGAGGCATGAAACCGGATTGGAGTGGGCTGATTTTGGGCATGTGTCTTCTGACCTTGATCCTGGGGAACCTCGTGGCCATCGTGCAAACGAACGTGAAGCGCATGCTGGCCTACTCGAGCATCGCGCACGCCGGCTATGCGTTGATCGGGTTGGTCGTGGCCGGCTGGGTCGGAACCGGAGCAGGGGTGTCGGCAAAAGGCGTGTCCAGCATGATGTTGTACCTGGCCGTTTATTCCTTCATGACCCTTGGAGCCTTCTCCATGGTGGCGATTCTGCGACGAGGCGGGGATGAAGGAGAAGAGCTGGACGACTTTACCGGTTTGGCCAAACGCCACAAGGGCGCGGCGTTTCTGATGCTGCTCTTCATGATCTCGCTCGCGGGCATTCCGCCCACTGCCGGATTCATCGGGAAATTCTATCTGTTTATGGCGGCGGTCAATGCCGGCCTAACCTGGCTGGCCGTAGTCGGGTTGATCTTCGCCGCGGTGTCCGCCTTCTACTACCTGCGTATCGTCATGGTCATGTACATGCGCGAGCCTTCGCCCGACCAGGAAGGCGAAACGCGCCTGGCCCTGTCTCCCACCGCGACCGTCGTGCTGGCCCTTGCCGCCGCGGGCGTCGTGATCTTCGGGATCTACCCATGGCCCCTCGTCTCCTTCACCGCCTCCGCCTCGCTACCTTAAAAAAGTTCTCAACGGATCAGGGTGTCTTCCCGAACGCCTCTAAAAACGTCGGGCAACAGACCTTATACCGCCCTCTTGATTCCCTCTCCCTCTGGGAGAGGGCAGGGTGAGGGAAAGGAAACGAAACACTCTACGAAGTTTTTTGTGGCATTTCGACTTTGACGGTAACGGCGTGAATCTCCATCACTTCGGTCGAGGAAGGTTTGGTGTTGAGCGTCTGAACAGCGCTTGTGTCATTTGTGGCTCGGACCATCAGCGTGTATTCTCCTGATTTCGGAATGCTCCATTCATAGCTCCATGGAGTCCATGTATACGGAGAAAGTTTGGGAAGGAGCGTGCCCGGTTTCCACGTTTTTCCTGCGTCCGTACTCACTTCGATTGTTTGAATGGTGTTCCTTCCATTAAAAGCAATACCTTTGATCGTGTAACGCGGCGTCGTGATGAGTTCCCTGTCGCCCGGCACGTCAATGCGTGAGGACAGTTTCACCAATGCGGTATCCGACCAACTTTGCCGTTGCCAATACCCTTTATAGTCGTGAGGCACGAGGTCCAATCCGGTCAGCCATTTGACGTTTTTCATGCCGTAGATGCCCGGCACGATCACCCGGGCGGGATACCCGTGATCGGGCGGCAAGGGCACGCCGTTCATTTTCACGGCGAGCAGGACGTCGTCCTCAAGTGCCCGGGATAATGGAAAGCTGTCGGAATAGTCGTCCGCTCCACGAAGCACAAGGTCAAACGCCTTGGGGTCGAATCCTGCTTCATCGAGCAGGTGATTCAGCTTCACGCCCTCCCACTCCGCCGTGCCGATTGAATAGCCGCCGACCGTATTGCCGATACATTCCAGCGTCGCAATCATCTTCGTTTGCGGGCGTTTCAATAAATCCGCGAAGGACCACGAGGTTGGACGTGTGACCATTCCGCCGGCGTGCAATGACCACTGTTCCAGGTCAATCTCCGGCGTCAGATCATAAGAGGTCACGTAAAAATCTTCATTAGAGGTAATAGCCGGCGTTTCGCGGCCCTTGCCGATAAATAAGCCGAACAACTGTGCTTGCACGAGAAAAGAGGGATTCAAGAAAGCCAGACCCAACGAGGCTAACAGATGTTTCCCAAACGTTCTTCTGGAAATGAGGGACACGCACAACTCGCTTTCTGCTTACAGTATAGTTCCTTTTCCGGTGGAAATGAATCGCCTGTGGATAATGCGTCGAGAATGGTGACCGGCTTCCGTTCCATTGACGAACGGGTCGTCGTATGAAAACTGATGAACGACCATGTCGTATTACAAAGATTGACTTTAGTGCACAAACCGGTTACATGCCTAGTCGGAATTCACTGTAAATATTTGGAGGATGTATGAGCAAAACGTGGCAGGTACAGGAAGCGAAGGCGCGATTTAGTGAACTCCTTGAGACCAGCCTTGCCGAAGGGCCTCAAATCGTGACGAAACGGGGCATAGAGGCGGCGGTATTGGTTCCGATCAAGCAATGGCGACGATTGGAGCAAATGGCAAAACCCACCTTGAAGCAACTGCTACTCGCACCCGAACCGCAAGCCGATCTCCCGGTACCACCGCGCGTCAGACAACCCCATCGGCCGGTGACGGGTTTCGATTGAACAGATGTATCTCCTCGACACCAATGTCATCTCGGAAACGCGTTGCCCTCGTCCAGACCGTGGTGTCCTGAACTGGCTCACTGGTGTGCCCGACGAAGAACTGCACGTCTCCGCGGTAACGATTGGGGAACTCCAGGCAGGTATCGAGATCACCCGTGAGCAGAACTCCGCCAAGGCGGAAGAACTGGAAGCTTGGCTCGGCAAGATCCTCACTTCCTACAACGTATTGCCGGCGGATGCGGCTGCTTTTCGAGTTTGGGCCCGGCTCAAGCATCGGCAGTCAAACACCTTGATGGAAGATGCCTTGATCGCGGCCACAGCCCTGGTTCACAGACTCACTGTCGTGACCCGCAACACCGGTGATTTTGCCCAACTCGGTGTGAAGACGCTGAACCCGTTCGAGACATGAATCACGAATTGGGAATTACGGTAAGCCACTGAGAACCTGACGTGCTCGGCCAATTATTCACCCATTACTTCCTCACCGACGGTATAAAGGCCACGGCCGAATGGAAGGCCTCCCTCGCCCAGCCGGAGGCGTTTGCCGCGTTCCGGGACGGCGTGCGTCAGAAGTACGAGGCTCTCAGCCTTTCCGCAGACCCCAACGAAGCCGTCACCGAGCAGGATTTGATCCGTCCGGTCCTGGATTTGCTCGGATGGGCCGACTACCTGCCGCAGCAAGGCTCGGTCCGTAACGAAGACATTCCCGATCACCTGCTTTTCGCCGACGCCGGCGCCAAGCGGCACGCCGCCGCAAAGAGGAAGCCCCACGATCGCTACCGGGACGCTCTGGTGGTGGAAGAAAACAAGCGCTTCGGCCTCGCGTTGGATACCCGTGATGAGAACGACAAAACCGTGTCCGGCACGCCACATGGCCAGATCCTCAGATACCTCTCGACGGCCGAGGTCGAGTCGGATGGCGGCATTCGCTGGGGCATCCTGACCAATGGCGGCGTGTGGCGTCTCTATGACCACCGTTCCCGGCCCCGCGCCAGCGGCTACTTTGAAGCCGACCTGGCGGAACTGCTCGAGCCAGGCAACGAGGACGGCCTCCGGGTCTTCCACCTGTTGTTCCGCCGTGACTCTTTCACCCGTCAAGAAGGTGCCAAGACCACGTTCCTGGAAGCCGCACTGGAAGAGGGTCGCCGTTACGAGGAGCGAGTCGCGCAGGATCTTTCGGGTGTGGTGTTCGCGCGCGTCTTCCCCAGGCTCGTCCAGGCGATTGCGGACGCCACGGGCAAGAGTCTCGCAAAAGTACGGGAGGCCGCCTTGATTTTCCTGTACCGGCTGCTCTTCGTGTTGTACGCCGAAGACAGGGGACTCCTGCCGGTCAATGATGCACGTTACGACGACTACGGCCTGCGAAAACGAGTGCGTGACGACATCGCACGCAGGATGGCGGACAAAGACACCTTTTCGTCCTATGCCACCAGTTACTATGACCATCTGATGACGCTCTTCAGGCTCATCGACAAGGGCGATACGTCTATAGGCCTGCCGCCCTACAACGGGGGGCTGTTTGCAGCCGCGACGTTGCTGGAAGAAGCCCGCCTGTCTGACGAAACGATCGCTCCCATCATCTACGATCTGAGCCACACCACGGCTGGCGAGCGACGCTTCGTCAACTACCGCGACATGTCCGTGCAGCAACTCGGCTCGATCTACGAACGCCTCCTTGAACACGAGCCGGTCCGCGATAACGACGGTAAAATCGTCATTCGTCCCAATCCGTACGCCCGCAAGGACAGCGGCAGCTTCTTCACGCCCCAGGAACTCGTCGATCTGATCGTCGAGCGGACCTTGAAGCCGCTGGCCGAAGAGCGTCTCAAGGCATTTGAAGACAAAGCCGCTCAACTCAAGGGCGACCGTCGTTCAAAGGCCCAGAGGAAAGCCGAATTGCTCAAGCTGGACCCGGCGGAGGCGGTCCTGAATCTGAAGGTCCTGGACCCGGCCATGGGAAGCGGCCATTTTCTGGTCACCGCCGTGGACTTCTTGTCCGACTACATAGCAGAACTGATCGAGTACGTTCCGGATGTCCCGGCGTGGCGCGATGCCGGCTATGTTTCGCCACTGGTGAAGCGCGTTGCAGCGATTCGCAAAGAGATCCTTCAACGGGCCAGGGAAGCGGACTGGGTCATGGACGAGTCCCAGCTTACCGACCAGGCCATCATCCGACGCATGGTGCTCAAGCGTTGCATCTACGGAGTCGACAAAAACCCTCTGACCGTCGAACTGGCGAAGGTGTCGCTGTGGCTGCACAGCTTCACCGTGGGCGCGCCGTTGTCCTTCCTCGATCACCACCTGCGCTACGGCGACTCGCTGGTCGGATTGCGAGTGGGAGACGCCACCGATGAGTTGCACCGGCTCGGTGGTATGTTTGCCAGCAGCGCCATAGCGGAAGCGGAAGCTGCTACGGCAGGTATGCAGAGCATCGAGGAAATGTCGGATGCCGACGTGGCAGAAGTGCAGGAGTCGGCAGCGCTGTTTCAGGGAGTGGAGAAAAAGACCGCGGAGCTACGCAGGCTACTGAACGCCCTCTGTGGCCTGCGTTGGTTTGCGGCGGGAATGAAGCAGAAAGATCGTGCCAAATTTGAGAAACCGCTGGTCAGGATGCTCGGCTTGCAGCCTGCGGACGCCTACAAGCTCCTGATCCGAAGGCCTGAGCACGCGGGCGACGTTCCACCCGATTGCGATGCCATCGCGTGGTCGGAGTATGTCGAATTATGGCAGAAAACCGTATCCATCGCCGAACGGGAAGGTTTCCTGCACTGGGAAGTGGCTTTTCCGGGGGTGTGGCGAGATTGGCAAAGCACGTGCCCGGAAGGCGGTTTTGACGCCGTGATCGGTAACCCGCCATGGGACCGTATCAAGCTGCAGGAGGTGGAGTGGTTTGCAACTCGCGACCCCGAGCTTGCTCTCGCGCAGACGGCAGCGGCGCGGGGAAAGGGCGTTCAGCGGCTGCGCGACAGGGGATCGCCCCTTGTGGCTGAGTTCGACAACGCCAAGCATCGCGCGGACAGGCTCGGGCAGGCGGTTCGCGCTTCCGGCCACTACCCGTTGCTCAGCGGCGGCGACATCAACCTGTATTCGCTGTTCGTCGAGCGGGCCATGAACCTGATTAGGCCGGACGGCTTTGTGGGCCTGCTGACCCCGTCGGGTATCTACGCCGACAAGACCGCTGCCCGCTTCTTCCAGTCCGTTTCCACCAGCGGACGGGTGGGCGGGGTGTTCGATTTCGAGAACCGTCGCCTTGGAACAGACCTGCCGCCTTTCTTCCCGGACGTGGATTCCCGCTTCAAATTCTGCGCCCTCATCTTTGGTGGGGAAGAGCGACGGTTCGATGAGACCAAGTGCGCCTTTTTCCTGCACGATACGAAAGAGATCCGTGAGGAGGACCGCTGCTTTCCATTGACGCCGGAGGACTTCACCCGCGTGAACCCGAATACCGGCACGGCACCAGTGTTCCGCACCCGCCGGGACGCCGAGATTACCCGCCGCATCTACGAACGGCATCCGGTGCTGGTAGACCGCTCAGGAGGTGAAGAGCGCAAGGCGTGGCCGGTGAAGTACGTGCGTATGTTCGACATGGCCAACGACTCTCACCTTTTCCGCACCGCCGAGCAACTCGAAGCCGACGGCTTCTACCCCGTCGAAGGCAACCGCTGGAAACGAGGCCAGGAACTGTATTTGCCGCTGTATGAGGGAAAGATGGTACAGGCCTTCGACCATCGCGCTGCCAGCGTAGTGGTCAACCCAGCGAATCTGTTCCGACCGGGGCAGCCCAAGAAGACCTTATACGAGGAACACCAAGACCCATCTTTTACTCCCAGTCCTCGCTACTGGATTAACCAACAGGAGAACTCAGCGACGCAGAGGTTCGAATGGATGCTTTGCTTCAAGGACATCACAGCATCAACCAACGTCCGCACCATGATTGCCTCCATCGTCCCTCAAGTCGGATGTGGGCACAAGCTGCCACTCCTACTTCCTTACGAGGGTGGATTTAGTAGTCTGGACGCGGCGTGTATATTGGCGAATCTCAATAGTTTCGCTTTCGACTACGTGACTCGCCAAAAGGTTCAAGCCACAAACGTCACTTGGTACATTGTCGAGCAACTTCCCGTCATCGCACCAGCCGATTACGACCGCACATTCGGCGAGACAACCGCCCGTGACCTAGTCCGCGACCACGTTCTCCATCTCACGTATACCGCCCACGACATGGCCTCCTTCGCCCGGGACCTCGGCTACGACGGCGCGCCCTTCGTCTGGAACGAAGAGGAACGCCGTCACCTGCGCGCCCGCCTCGACGCGCTCTACTTCCATCTCTACGGCCTCACCAAGGAAGACGCGGAGTACGTGCTGGACACCTTCCCCATAGTCCGCCGTGAAGACGAAGCCGCCTTCGGCCGCTACCGCACCCGCGACCTCATTCTGGCCTACATGAACGCCCTCTCAGCCGGAGACCCCGAAATACAGGTAGCGGTTTAGGTTACTATCGACCACGTTTGCGGGGGAAGGGGTGTACTTGATGAATAGTAAAATTAATGAGATTCTATCTGATATATGAAACTGATTAAGTTCCGAATCCAACGCTATAAGTCAATCACAGATTCCGGCTGGTGCTGGCTTGCTTCTGATCTTTGTATGGACTCAACGATACCCCCCTGAACATGACGGAACTGCCCCATATGGAGATGAGACTTAAACTATAATCTGCCAGGGACTTGCATGCCTGAGATTTGTCGATTTTTTGGTATCGTCATACGAATGTACGCCGAGCCTCTCGCTCCTCATCACCGGCCCCATTTTCACGCTTATTACCAAGAGAGCGTTGGTGTCTATGCGATTGATACCATTGAATTGATCGCCGGAGAACTGCCTAGGCGACAGCAGCGTCTGGTTGAGGCTTGGGCGGAATTGCATCATGAAGAATTACTGGCAGACTGGGAACGATCACAATCGGGTCGAATGCTTTTCAAAATTGACCCTCTTCAATAAAGGAGACCGACGTGAATCATCCCATCTATCGCGTGGTTTCTTTTCAAAGACTGGCACCCTACACGCTTCGAGTGTGCTTCGATGATGAGACGGAACAGATCATCGATTTCCACTCTATCCTAGAGGGTGATGTATTCGGTCCACTTCGTGACGCAGCCTTATTTAGCCAGGTTCGGATTGATCCTGAGGTCCATACGTTGGTCTGGCCGAATGGGGCTGATTTTGATCCGGCGACCTTGCATGACTGGCCTGCACATCTCCCTGAACTTCAGAAAATGGCCAAACGCTGGTCTCTTGCAGAAACGAAGCATTAACTTGGTCTTGAAAGGGCTGCCGGCTGCGTCGGGTTAATAGAGGTATACCAAATGGCTGAGGATAGAAAGCTGCTCATACCTGTCTGCTTGAATCAGCGAATCGTCTTTGACATGCTTGCGATGCTTCAAGGCGGGATATCGACAGTCGCCATACATAATGCTTTTCCAGACAGGGGGTTTAAGCCATGAAGCTGAACTATCATCCGGAGACAGATTCACTTTATATCGATTTATCAGGGCGTCCCAGTTCGGAAAGTAAGGAAATTTCCGAAGGGATCGTTCTTGACTATGATCTGAATGGCCGGTTGGTCGGGATTGATATCGACAACGCGAGCAACAAGGTTGAACTGAAGAAACTCATCCTTAATCAATTGCCGGGCACAGTGGAAACCATTTCCCCGCACGCTTGAGAACCTTCTTGAGCGACCACTTTGAAGATCGTTCAAGTTCAGCATGGTTCAATTCTGTTTTATTTCCGTCTTGACTTGGCGCAAGTATGCACTGAACGACATCTTGAGTCGTGACACGGTTGCGGTCTTCATTGAATGACTTTTCCGGTTAATATTGTCAGCCCACGATAGTCACTATCAGCCTGTCAAGCAGATGACCATGAATTTGGTCGTTGTTCGGTTCAGCGGAGCTTACTCCGAAAGCCTCTTCAGATTCGCGCCAATCCCTTCCGCCACAACAGACGTGAATAATAGCCATTTTAGCTAATAAATTCACCAATAATTTGTATAATTAGGTGAATTTGTTACAATAAAACCATGGCAACCTCGAAACCGATAAAGAAACGAATCCAGGCATTGAAGGAAGAATACGATGCGTTGCGTCCGGGGAAGGAATCGCTGCTGTCGATGATCGACGAGGTGGAAATACCCGAAAACGTCTACAATTCCAACGCCATCGAAAACTCGACGCTCACCCTTGAGGAAACGGAGAAAATTCTGTTGGAGCAGACGCTGTCCCGGAACGTGTCGTTGCGGGAGGTTTTCGAAGCGAAAAATCTGGCCCGGGTTATAGAATATACACGCAAGAAGGTGAAGGAGAGCGAGCTGGGCAAGGATTTGATCGTGCTGTTCCATCAGATGCTTATCGGCGGCATAGATGATGCGATCGCGGGTCGCTTTCGCAGAAAGGGAGAGTACGTGCGGGTGGGTGCGTATATCGCCCCGGCGCCCGAGCACGTGGAGCGCATGATAGAGACCGCCCTGCTTGAATATTCCAGTGATCTTGGCACCTATTTTTTGGACAGGATTGCCAGGTTTCATTTGGATTTCGAGACCATCCATCCCTTTTGCGACGGCAATGGCCGTATAGGGCGCGTCATCATCAATTTTCAGTTACTCCAACATGGCCTGCCGCGCATTATCATCCGCAACAAGGAAAAGGACGTCTACTATCAGGCGTTCAGCGATTATCGGGAAAAGAAAACGACGAAGACGATGGAAGGCATTCTGTCGCTGGCTCTCGTGGAGCCGCTGCACAAGCGGCTGAGTTATTTGAGAGGGGAGAAGATCATCAGGCTGTCGGAGTATATCAGGCAGAATGGGCTTTCGGCGCCGGCCGTCACCAACGCCGCCCGACGCCAGACCATTCCCGCCTTTCGCGAGAAGGGGGTGTGGAAGATCGGACTATGACTGACCCGCGATCCCGCAAGGTCGACTTGAGATAAAAATTCAGGACTCCATCTCCCGATTCTGAAGGCCTGCAAGGCGGAGGAAGTTCCGTAACCGCGCGGTTGCCATGATACTTTTGTGATGAATATTAAACATTGTCCAATGACGGTGCGAAATGTATAATTTGTAACAAAGTTTACATATTGTACAATATTTACAAAAATAAAATTTCGTATAGTTTTGTAAAGTTTGTACAAAACATATAGTTTTGTACAACAATTAAAACGGAAGAAACATGGTCAAAAAAGTCAGTACCGTACAGTTAAGGAAAGAGCTTTCGGCGCTTTTGGCCCGCGTGATCAAGGGCGGCGGGCAGGTGATCATCGAGAAAAGGGGCAAGCCCCTGGCTGCGCTGGTCAGCGTCGATGCTCTCGAACTGCTCGAGCAGCAGCAGACGACCTCTGCCAATCCCCAGGGTGCCCTGGCCCTGACCGGTGCCTGGGGCGAATTGAAAGATCGGGACATGGACGTGCTGCTTGCCGATGTCCAGGCCGAACGCGGTGGAGATGCTTGCCGCGCGGAGGGGAAAGACTGATGTACCTGTTGGATACGGATATCCTGGTCAACCTGATGGGCCGTTGTCCTTCGACGGCGTTGATTGCGAAACTGGCCTCGGTGCCTCCCGAGCAGCAATGCACTTCCAGCATCACGCTTGAGGAGTTGATCGTCGGTGTGAGCCGGCTTGGCCGGCGAGCGACTGCCTTACTGAGCCAGATCGAAACACGGCTCATCCCCAACCTGCAAATCCTGCCCTTCGATGCCGCGGCGGCGAGGCGTTACGGCGAAATGAGGGTTTCGTTGGCGCGGAAGGGAAAGCCGGTGAGTGAGACGGCCTTGCGTATCGCTGCGATCGCGCTGGTTCGGAACCTCACCCTGGTCTCCGGGAATCCCCAATACTTCCAGCGGGTCCCCGGCCTCTCCGTGGAGAATTGGTTGTTGTAAGCCCCCGCGTCGACACGTCTGCCGCATCACCCTCACCTTTGTCCTCTCCCGTCAAGGGAGAGGAGAGGTACAAACCGGGGAAGGTGGGGCTCAATAGGTTTGGCGTTCCACGAGGGGTTTGATGACGACGTCCCCGAGCAATTCCACGCCGAAGCGCGTCCCTTCACTCATTTCATTGGCGTAGAGCCGGCCTTTCGGCGCATCGATCTCAATCGGCAAGTCCGTGGTGCCGTTGGGCGTGATCGTCACGGTATATTCTTTGTTCACCATGGGATGCCAGACCTGGACCTTATAGGTCCCCGGGGGGATGTCGGAAATGGCATACGCGCCGTCTTTCGCACTGAGCGCGTAGTAAGGGTTTTTGACCGTGAATCCCCAACTCTCCATGTAGGCGTGAAATCCGCATTGCATCACGAACAGATTGCGCTGTTTCCCCATTTTGATGCGTTGAGTCAGGACTTTGCCTGCTCGATCTTTGACCGTCTTGCCGGCCAGCAACACTTCCTTGCGCAGTTTTTTACTCATCGGCAGGGGCACGTTGAAGAGGACCCGGGCTCCGAACTTCGACGTTTCATAGCCTTGAATGTCGTGAAACACCGGGTCCATATTCACGACTTCTATGTCATGCCTGTCCCGGACGATGGTGATATACGGCTCGAACGTGCAGTCGACCGCCGTAATCCGGGGAGGGACGTAACGGAAGGGTTTCCCCTCGTGGATTTCTTCAATGTAGATGACGACGTTTTTGAATCCGCCATTGGGGCCGATGACAAAGGGTTGCAGGAGACGCCATCCCGTTCCGGTCGAGATGCGGCCGCAATACACGGCGTCCGGTAAGGTGACGAGGTTGTACCCCTTGGGTTTGGGGACTTTCCCGAGCAACTTGACCACCCCCTGTAAGGTTCCCCCATCGGAGACGGGGATTTTTTCATATCCCCAGCTCGGGCTTGTGGCCAGTCCAACCGCCAATCCCAAGCCAAGGAGAAATCTCACTGGTTTCATGTAGAGCCCTCCTTCTCAGTCGTCATGAATGTCCTGATGAAACACTAAAACATCCATTGTACCATTCACGGGATCAAGATTAAAGAAGTGGTTATCAGGACCGTCAAGCGTTTGCAATGATCCGGCTCCGTGGACCGGGTTGACCAGCCTGAAGAAAACCCACTAGACTAAAACATGGTGCCTTGGAAAAGGAGAGGGTGGATGAGAGTGAGTCTCGTATGGATTGTGTTGGGGTGGAGTATCCTTTTCTGTGCATCGACCGCCCTTGCGGAAGCCGGCGCACCGGCTTCTCGCCCGGCGTATCTTATTCCGGTCCAAATCCCCTATAACGCCCCGCCCGAGCCGGAATTCCCGGAAATCGAACAAGCCACCCCAGCCCCGGAAGTCCTTTCTGAAAAAGAACTGAAACGGGCGGAAGCCTTGTTGCCGTTATTGGAAGGACGCCAGGAACTCTACATAATCGCTGAGTTCGTTCACTTGGGCAAACCGGTCGTGCCCGTCCTGGTGAAAGCCCTCAAGATGCCGGGGAGCCGGCTTCGCTATAACGCGATTGAAACGCTGTCGATTATCAAGGATCCACGAGCCGTGCCGGATCTACTCGACGTGGCGAGGGATGACGAGGAAGCCACGAGGGTGCGGGCTCATGCCCTGCGCGTCGCGGTCCGGTTGGCGCCCGTGGAGGCGCTACCAACGCTGCAAACGTTGGTGAAGGATCACGCGGACACCATTCGGCGAACCGTGGCTTTTGAGTGTCGTTACGTGAGGCGTCCGGAATCGGTGTTTTTCCTCATCGAGTTGCTGGCCGATCAGGAAAAATACGTTTCCGTCACGGCCCGTGATTCGCTCTGGTTGTTGACTCGACGGGTGGGGCCGCCGCATGATTGGCAAGGTTCGACTCATGAACAGCGGGTCGCATGGGCCAAGGAATGGAAGGCGTGGTGGGACGAAACCCTCAAGAATCGCGAGGCTTCGCCGAACAAGCCACAATCCGAGCCTGTTTCCTGACGACGTGCTGTTCGGGATTCTGACGGATAGAGAGTGGCACCAAAGGAGTACGGAATGGCGACGTTGCCGATTGCAAAAATAGGGAATCCCGTCTTACGGAAAATTGCCGAGCCGGTTGATCCGGCGATCATTCCCACGCGTGCCTATCAACAATTTATCGACGACATGTTTGAAACGATGGACGCGCACGAGGGGATCGGGTTGGCGGCCCCGCAGGTGGCACGGTCCGACCAACTCATCGTGATGCGCTGTGAAGGCCAGGATGCGTTTCCCGAGACGGTTCTGATCAATCCCAGGATCGTGTTTTATGGCCCTGCTCAAGTCGAAATGTGGGAAGGCTGTTTAAGTGTGGATGGGTTGCGCGGGAAAGTGACGCGGCCGTCTTCCATTCGGGTCCAGGCGCTGGACCGGGAGGGGTGTTCCGTCGATTTCGAGGCGTCGGGTCTGTTTGCCGTGTGTATCCAACATGAGATGGACCATCTGATCGGAAAACTCTTTTTGGACAGGATAACGGATTTGTCCACGTTGACCCAGTTGAAGGAATTTGACGTATATTGGAAGCAAGAACCCGCAACGGTCATCTAGTGATGTATTGCGCTATCGGGCGCATGGCAGCGTTGTGTCCTCGCTCAACCCTCGCCTATCTATGTTGATGAGCCTCGGGTTTCGCTGCGGGACGCCTTGCCCTGCATCTCGCTATCACAATAAACCTGTCATCGAGGCTTGTCCCCGACGTGATCGGGGATCTAATCAGGGCTCAGAGGTTGTCCCGCCTGCCTTGTTCTCCCTCTGTCGACATTTGCCCGTTCTCACGCGGCCGTTTCTGAAAGGTCTGGCCCCGGTTGCTTCATCATGGTGTGAAACGCGATGAACGTTCTCCTTCGCATTCTCGGATATTTGCGGCCCCACCGTTCCCTTACCCTGACGACCCTGTCCTTCGCCGCCCTGGCAACGGTGTTCGATCTCTTGCCGCCCTGGCTGGTGAAGGTGATTATCGACGACGTGATTCAGGCGGACCAATTTTCCCTATTGCCGTGGGTGCTGGGTGGATTGGTGTTGTCCTATGCCTTCAAGAACGTCGCGAACTCCCTGCGAATCCGGCTCAACAATATCCTGGAGCAACGCGTCGTGTTCCAACTGCGGCAACAGGTGTTTCACGCGCTTCAGCGGCTCTCGGTCGGGTTTTACGAGGATCGATCGACCGGAGAGATCATGTCGCGCATCATGAATGATACCGAACACGTCGAGCGTATTTTTATCGATGGGTTGGAGGGCATGTTGACGGCGTTGTTGACGTTGATCGGTATTACCGCGGTCCTCTTTGTGGTCAATTGGCAATTGGCCCTCCTGGCGTTGGTCCCTATCCCGATTTTGATGGTGTCCGCCGTGAGATTTTCCCGTCGGGTCCACGGGTATTACCACGAAATTCGACGAAATACGGCCGAACTGAGCGGCTATCTCCAGGATTCCCTTTCAGGCATTCGAGAAACCATGGCCTTTAATCGGCATGCGTTTGAACGGGAACGATTCGACGCCAGGAATCGCGAGGTCAGCCGGAGCAATCTCAAGGCCATGTTTCTGTGGTCCATCTATTCACCGGCGATGATTTTTCTCGGGGCCATGGGCACGGTCCTCATTCTGTGGGTGGGGTCGATGGACGTCGCGCAGGGGAACCTGAAAGTGGGAGAGCTCGTGATGTTCGTGTCGTATCTGGCGCTGTTCTACGTTCCGGTGAACCAGATTCATTCCGTCAACCACATGCTCCAGCATGCCCTTGCGTCGAGTGAACGCATCTTTGAAGTGTTGGATGCCGAACCCGACGTGCAGGACCGCCCCGGGGTGGTGGCTCCCACCGCCCGGTTTCACGGAAGCGTGCAGTTCGAAGGCGTGGACTTTTCCTATAATCCGGAGGTTCAGGTGTTGCACGATGTCTTCCTCGGCGTGGCGGCGGGAGAGCGGGTGGCCCTGGTGGGTCCGAGTGGCGCGGGAAAGAGCACGGTGATCAAACTCCTGATGCGTTTTTACGACGTGCAGGGAGGCATGGTGGCGTTGGACGGTGTTGACGTCCGGAACATGCCGCTGGCCTTTCTGCGATCACAAATCGGTTTGGTGCAACAGGAACCGTTTCTCTTTAATGGGACCGTTCGAGAAAATATCATCTACGGTGACCTCAAGGCCACCGACCACGCCATCGAACAGGTCGCCATCGCGGCTCGGGCTCATGAGTTTATCATGGAACTCCCGGAACGATATGACACCCGGATCGGGGAACGGGGCGTGAAATTGTCCGTCGGCCAAAAACAGCGGGTGGCGATTGCCCGGGTGTTGTTGAAAAATCCACCTATTGTGGTCTTCGACGAAGCCACGTCGAATATTGATACGGAGACGGAAGTAAAAATTCGCGAAGCGTTGGCCGTGCTCACTCGAGGTCGCACCACCATTTTTATCGCGCATCGTCTGACCACCCTGCAACAGGTCGACCGGATCATCGTGCTCGAGCAGGGACGGGTGGTCGAGGAAGGAACCCACGCCGAGTTGTTGGGCGAAAAGGGGCTGTATGCCAATTTGTATGAAGCGCAATTTCAGATTTGATTCGTTGACAGGGTGACGGCCCTCGTGCTGCACCGGCCCCGTTACCGGCTCTCTTTTCAGGTGTCGTGAATATAATGTTATTGACAGATTTCGTGATCTGTGATACACCATTGTAGAACTATTATTCCAGTTAGGTTTTTAGAGTGACGTTTATTTTATAAGATCTGCCGCAGAAGGCGAAAAGTCTGTCTGCGGTTTTTTTTAGGGCCTTTTTGGGGCAAAACCGTGGTTTTTCCTGGTCCGTGATAAGGGAGGTGCCTATGAGTGATCGAAAGTCGGGGACGGTCAAATGGTTTAATGATCGAAAGGGCTTTGGATTTATCCGAGTCGAAGGGGAACAGGATGTTTTCGTACATTATTCAGCCCTTCAGGGTGAGGGATTTAAAACCCTGAAAGAAGGCGAGTCCGTTGAATTTGATCTGGTGGAAGGAGCTAAAGGGCCACAAGCGGCTAACGTGGTTAAATCGGCAGCGGTCCAGGAATCGGCCTGATACAAAAATTTTTTAAATTTTAAGAGTCGGCTTGGCCGGCTTGAAGAACGCGGTAAAACCCAAAAGGGCGGGAAATTCAGCCCTTTTGGGTTTTTTATTGGGTCAATTTCCTATAGAGAGTGTGGGGGCTCTGCCGGTTGACTGGCTTTTTCCTGGAAGCGTATACTTTTTTCACGCTTGAACAGGTACAATGTGGTGGCATTTTTACCGGTCACGATCATTCATTCAGAAAGTTTTAATAGAGGAGGAAAGACATCATGGCACTTCGCTTAGGTGATGAAGCCCCCAATTTTACTGCCGAAACAACGGCAGGAACGATAAATTTCCATGAATGGCTCGGTGATGGATGGGGTATTTTGTTTTCCCATCCCAAAGATTTTACCCCGGTGTGTACCACGGAGTTGGGGACCGTGGCGAAAATTACCGATGACTTTAAGAAACGCAACGTCAAAGTCCTTGCCGTGAGTGTGGATCCCTTGGACTCGCATAAAGGCTGGATCAACGACATCAATGAAACGCAGCAGTGTACGGTTCAGTATCCGATCATTGCCGACCCCGACCGACAAGTCGCGAACTTATACGACATGATTCATCCCAATGCGTTGGACAATATGACGGTGCGCTCGGTTTTTGTGGTCGGGCCTGATAAAAAAGTCAAATTGACTCTTACCTATCCAGCATCGACTGGAAGGAATTTTGATGAGATTCTTCGTGTAGTGGACTCGTTGCAACTGACGGCCAAGCATCAGGTGGCTACCCCTGCCAATTGGAAGGACGGGGAAGATTGTATCATTGTCCCTGCGGTGAAGGATGAGGAAATTCCCTCCAAGTTTCCCAAGGGCCACCGGGCGGTTAAGCCGTATCTTCGGTACACGCCACAGCCTAACAGGTAAGGCCTTCCGCAGGCCTCGTTCGTTCCGAAAGAGCCGCCCCATGATGGGGCGGCTCTTTTTTTATGGAACCCTCCGATAAATCTGAAGGTTCCTGGGACCTGGGCGAAAGCCGAAGGAAGCAACCGGGTTATGGTTGATAGGTTTCGAACAGGGAGATCGTCGTCTGAAAACCGGCTCGGCATTCGCGGCAACGAAATTGGACGACGCCTCGCTCCACGCTCACTTCCGTGACGTGCAGGGCTTCCTGGTGTTGGCTGGCGCAGGTCCCCAGCTTGGTGCTCGCGCCCTCCTCGCATAGCTCCGAATCTCCGATGATGCGAGTAACGGTTCCGACGGTCAGGCGATGCCGGGATTTGCAGTTCACGCAAAAAATGCCAATGGTGCCGGGCATGGTGAACATTTTAAAACTCAGCGACAGGGGGTGGACGGAAAAGCATTGCTGCAAAAATGCGCCAGATTGAAAAACGTTACCCATACGGCTTTGCCTTTTGTGTACGTTCACCCATCCGGGAACCATGCGTGGGAAAGGGATGTCGGGTCAGGATAAGAAAGGGTTGGTTGCCCGGCCTTGACGCGTTTCCGTAGCAACACGATCATAGATCAGTATCAGCGCAGGCTTCTCGCACCCAACGTTGGAGGATCTTGGTGGCTTCATCAAACGTGAGGATATAGTGAATACAGAGAGGCCTGGTGCCTGGATTCAGAGGATTGTTGGATTTGCCACCGAGTCCCATCATGGCTCCCACGCCTTCGGTGGCTTTGAACACGCTTCGCCCCAGCTTGTCGACACCCATGGGGTCGAGATCATCCTGAGTGAGCGCATAGCGATAGATCCACGTCGATTGACTTCTTAACAGCGAGATCTTTTTTCTCCACGGTTCCCCGAGCTGTTCAACGACCTCTTCTTGCGAGGCTTTCTTCAGTGCATCTTTGAGATATGACTCTCGCCAGGAGCTACAGGCTGGAAGGGACAGGACAAGGAAAAGCACGACGGGCCATACCAACCGTCTCGGCATGGGGCGCGAATAGGCATTTCGGAAATAAAAATGCATCAGTCCTGGTTATTCCGTGACGGCATTTTGTGCATAATGGTTCGGTAGAACGCATACATTTGGGCGCACAAGCCCGTCACGATGAGGACGAGTGCGATGGGCAACCAAATCGAATCCGGCTGATTCAGGCCTTCGATCCCAAGCAGAAATCCTGCCGCGATCGCAAGAATGCCGATGACGCGTGCAATCAAAATATTGGGTTGGGTCAGGAAATGCACACTGGTTCTCCCATGATCGTGCGCGGTATTCTGCCATAACTGGCCTCCAGCGGCAATGAGCCGGAAGAGACTTTCAGATACGCCTGGATATTCGATTTGAAACGCATGCCGCGAATCTTTTAAAAAGAGCTAGCTTCATCCCTGCATCCGTGGGAAATGGGTGTCTCGGAAGAGCGCATGAGTTGAATGTGAATCCGCAGATGTGAGTTTGGAGAAGGATATGGCAACGGACGGGCACGAGAAGACCTTCGAAATCGGTGTGAGTTTCCGCTACGCGCAAGAGCATGAATGGGTCATTCAAGCGATGACGGGGTTTTTGTCGGCCTATTTCATGGAAGATGCACGCTTTCGGCTCAAGCGGCATCTTCACGAATTGGAAACGGGCATGTACGTGTGGATCTGCGAAGCCCCGGGAGAAAAATTCATGCGACGCTTGTTGAAGCGTTTACAAGTTGATATCCCGCCTTTTGAACTCTATCAGCGCGACTCGGATTCAGATGAGCCAACGCGTCACGTCATTGATTTGCCGTCTCTTCATTCCAAACAAGAAGGATCGGCCGCCTCCTGAATCACCACTACCGAACACGAGCGAACACGTGAAAGTCCAACTTTTTTCCCTGGTTGTCTTGCCTTATCTGCTCTTGCTGCTTTCGAGCGTGGGCGCCTCGGGCCGGCAGGCCCCTGAGCAGGGTCCCAGTCTCCAATCTTCCAAGCCGACGTTGTTGGACGGCTTTGGCTTCTCAGTATCCGGTGAAGGAGCTCAGATCCTCGTCGGGGCACCCCATGCGGCAGGGGTCCGTGGGCAAACGGGAAAAGTGTTCTTGTTCGAGCGTGAGTCCGGTACACTGCTTCGGGCGTTTGTCCCTCTTTCGCCGCTGGGAAATGATTTATTCGGCCTGTCCGTGAGCCTCACCGCGGGCCACGTGATTGTCGGCGCTCCCAAAGGAAAAGGGGCGTTGCGTCGATCGGTGGGCTCGGTATCGGTATTCGACCGGGAGACGGGAACATTGCGACAGGTAGTCGTCAGTCCCAATCAATCAGCAGCGGCTTTTGGGCATGCCGTGGCCGCACAGGATCTGCAGGTGGCCGTTGGAGATCCCGGGGCGAGTACCGCCACGGAGTTTGAGGTGGGGGAAGCCTATCTGGTTGACGTGACCAATGGGGAGGTCCGCCGGACCTTTGCCTCTCCACACGCGGAGAACCGCAACTCGGATGGGTTCGGGCATGCGGTGACGTTTCTGGGCCCCATGCTTGCGGTGAGTGCCCCGCTTGCCGGCACGGACCCGGTTGATCATGGACAGGTGTTTCTCTTTGACCGGGAAAGCGGACGGTTGCAACGTATCCTCGAATCGCCTGATCCTCAGACGAATGAGTATTTTGGATGGGCGTTGGCAAGTGATGCGGAGTTGTTGGTTGTCGGTGCTTTGGGACGAGGGACCACGCAACCGGACGCCGGAGTCGTGTATCTCTATACGAATACCGGCGAATTCCTGCAAACGTTAGAAGCCCCGGAACCCAAGAAGGGCGATCACTTCGGAGAAGCCGTGGCTCTTCTCCCTGAGTCCATCATCGTCGGCGCACCGGGACACGATTCCGCCGGTGTCGATGCCGGTGCGGTTTTCGTCTTTAACCGAAAAACCGGAACCCTGCAAGCCATGATTGCCAATCCTTCGGCAACCACCGGCGTGGCCGACCTCTTCGGACTGTCCTTGAGTGGTGCCGGAAATGACTTGGCCGTGGGCTCGCCCTATGGAGACCTTGACGCGATGCCCGACGCAGGGCTGGTCCATCAGTTTCGACTCCCTGTATCTCGAGAAGGAATGTAAGGCATCCCGAGAGGTCGAACTCCGGCAAGGCACGTGTGCTTGGTATGGCCCGCCGTCATCGGCCCCTGTGATAGACAAGGCCGGCCTTTCTTCGCTATGATCAGAAACATGCCTCTGGACCAATCATTCCAAGCGTGGCGGAAGGCTCGACAATACTCTATCGTCAAGTTGGCCGCCGAGTCCGGTGTCGAAAGTTCCATGATTGAAGCGATCGAAGCCGGAGAGACCGACCCCTCCGTCTCAACGGTGGAGGCATTGGCCAAAGCCCTCGCGCTTCCTCCCTCCTGGTTGTATAGTTCCCCCCAAGCGATCGATGTATTGTTGGGGGATCCTGACGAAGAAGGCTCCCTCGATCTCAATCTTGATTCTCCTGATCCCGTGACCGAACGGATTCTCCGAGGGAGTCGAACCGAGCGGGAGTTGTACGTGCTTCTCACGGCCTTGCTTCGCCATGGTGAACCCAAACTTCTCCGTGCCGCCGAGGTCAATCTTCGGAGTCTCCTCAAGCAGGCCAAGACGACGACCGTCCCCTGGCAGAATCGTCCCTCCGGTCATTTTGAACCGCCGAGTGATTGAATGAAGAGAAGAGAGCCCGATGAGACAGCGGTTCTCGTTTCGTGGGGTTTCTTGCAATAGTTGTTTCTTTTTCAATACGATAGAGTTATCCGGTTTTTCATACGGTCTCTCCTTGTGCAGCGAAAACGAAGTCATTATTCATTGCCGAAAAGGTGGAAGAGGAATATAAGAGATGCCCAAAAAGAGTGGCCTCCGGAATATTAAACCGATTGCGGGTCCGAAGAAAGAACCAATCAATTTTGAAGGGGTGAGGGAGCCCTTGCCGCCGGAGAAGGGATCTTCGGAAGAGTTTTCCACTTTGTTTCCCGCGTTTGAAGAGGAGCCCGTTGAGCAAACGGGCACCTTTCAAAATGAAGGCCCTGATTCCCAACTGAAGACGGAGCCCGTCGACGTGACGCCGGTCAATGAACTTGATGAAGCGTTACCGGATACTGAGAAAGAAATCGATCTGACTCCCGGTACGGTCAACAGGATAGACGATCCCGTTCGTTTATACCTCAACGAGATGGCCGGCGTTTCTCTTCTCTCAAGGGAAGGGGAGATTGAACTGGCGAAGAAGATCGAAGAAGGCAAGGAGGAGATGACGCGGGCGATTGCGGGGATGCCGATGACCCTGGAGACCCTGGACACGTGGCGGGGCCGCCTGAAGAAGCGGGAAGTGAGCGTGAGCGACGTGGTGCTGGTGCATGACCCCGGGGACGAGGATCTGGACGAAGCGGAACTGGCCGAGGCGCAAGAAGAAGAACTGCGGCAGCAGGTGCTGGCGGAATTGGAGCAAGTGCGGCGGTTGGGGAAGACGCTGCTGCGGCTCTATGGGCGGCGGCGGGCGGCCCCGGCGGCGCAGCAGGCGCGGTGGAGCAAGCGGGTGCTGGCGGTGCAGGAGACGTTGGGGGCGCGGGTGGACGGCCTGCATCTGCAACCGGCGGTACGGGAGCAATTGGTCACCCAGATCAAAGACGCGGGCCGGGCGGTGCGGAGCGCGGAGCGGGTGCTGCGGGACTGCTGCCAGCGGCTGGGGCAAGACCCGCGGGACGGGCTGAAACTGTTACGGCGGCTGGGGCGGGCCGGGGCGGGACCGGAGCAGCGGCCGGCGGGAGTCAGCGAGGCCCTGGTGCGGCAAGTGGTGCCCCGGAGTCAACAAGCGCAGACGACGTTGAAGCAATTGGAGCGGGGTGTGACGTGGCTGCCGACGGCGGAGTTCAAAAGCGTCCTGGTGGGGTTGGAATGGGCCGAAGAAAAGATGAAACGGGGGAAAGCCGAACTCATCGAAGCCAATTTACGGTTAGTGGTGAGTATCGCGAAGAAATACACGAACCGGGGGCTCCAGTTTCTGGACCTGATCCAGGAAGGGAACATCGGGTTGATGAAAGCGGTGGACAAATTTGAATACCAGCGGGGGTACAAATTCAGCACGTATGCGACGTGGTGGATCCGGCAGGCGATCACGCGGGCGATCGCGGACCAGGCGCGAACGATCCGGATCCCGGTGCACATGATCGAGACGATCAACAAGCTGGTGCGGACGTCGCGGCATCTGGTGCAACAATTGGGGCGGGAGCCGACGCCGGAAGAGATCGGGGTGCGGATGGAGATGTCGTTGGAGAAAGTGCGGAAGATCCTGAAGATCGCGAAAGAACCGATCTCGCTGGAGACGCCGATCGGAGAAGAAGAAGACAGTCACTTAGGGGACTTTATCGAGGATAAGAAAGCGGTGTCGCCGTTAGAGGCGGCGGTGCGGTATGACTTGCAGCGGCACATCGGGAAATCGTTGGAAACGTTAACGGCGCGGGAGGAGAAGGTGTTACGGAAGCGGTTTGGGATCGGGGAGGCGACGGACCATACGTTGGAAGAAGTGGGGCAGGACTTTGAGGTGACGCGGGAGCGGATCCGGCAGATCGAAGCCAAGGCGTTACGCAAACTCCGCCACCCGACCCGGAGCAAGAAACTGCGCAGTTTTGCAGAAGGGTTTTAAAACGTGACTGAACGTTCTCCAGGGCCCATAGCTCAGTTGGTCAGAGCGGCTGACTCATAATCAGTTGGTCCCAGGTTCAAGTCCTGGTGGGCCCACCAACTTTGCTATTTGTCGGGTTGATGCGGTAAGGTGTTTGATCATGAATGGAGTATTCCTTTCTAACACGCAGAGGCGTTTTTGAATCTTCAACTTTCCCTCCTGGTGCAACTCCAGCAGCTTGACCTGAAGCTGCACGATCTCGAAAAACAGCAACAACAGTTTCCCCAACGTCTTCACGCGGCACAGTCGCCGGTTGAACAGGCTCGGAAGCGGTCGGAAGACCTGAAGACCTTGCTGGAGACCATTGCGGTTGAGCGGCGGAGCAGCGAACAGGACTTGAGTGCGCATGAGAGTCACGTCCAAAAAATGCGCGGGCGGTTGAACGAGTTGAAAACGAATAAAGAGTATCAAGCCCATTTGTTTGAAATTGAAATGGCCAATAAGAAAAAGGATGCACTGGAAGAACGAGTCCTCCTGGCCATGGAGCGGGGGGAAGAGAAACAGAAGGAATTGGAAGAAGTCGAGAAACTTCTTCAGGACGTGACGCAAACCTTGGAGCAGGAAAAGGTTGATCTGGAGGCCTTATCCGCGAAACTGACGGATGAGGTCACACGGATGGAGCAAGAGAAGAAAAGCCTGTTGGCCTCATTGGAAAAGCCGGTCTATCATCGATACTCGATACTCAAATCTTCCTTGAAGCTCATAGTGGTTGCAACCGTTCACGGTGAAACCTGCCAAGGTTGTCAATTGCAAATTCCCCCCCAGTTAATTGCCAGCGTGAAGCGGGCTGATGAACTGTTGACCTGTCCCTACTGCTATCGCATTTTGTACTATGAAGAAGCTCTCAATGAAACGTCCGAATGCTTGAGCGCCCAAGAACCCGTGGCTCAAGAACGCATGGATGGATAACCGTATCCGAAACGCTCCCTTCCGTTTTTCCCGAGTCTCTTGTTTCCAGGACAGGTATTGCGTATCATAGTTCCCGGGTATGAGGGCGTGGGTCAGGTGGCCGCTCACCGAGCATGCAACTCGCAGGTGAGAGGAAAGTCCGGACTCCAAAGGGCAGGGTGCTGGGTAACGCCCAGGCGGAGCAATCCGACATGAGCGCCACAGAAAACAAACCGCCCCGGGACGATCTTCGGATGGTGCCGGGGTAAGGGTGAAACGGTGGGGTAAGAGCCCACCGCGTCCATGGCGACGTGGATGGCAGGGTAAGCATCACCCGGAGCAAGACCAAATAGGAGGACGCTCCGAACGGCCCGATCGGCTTCGCACGGCGAAAGCCGTGTGCGAGGATGAGTCGGTGACGTTCGGGAGAGGTCGGCCCGGCCAAGGTTCTCGGGTAGGTCGCTGGAAGCTTATGGTAACATAAGCCGTAGAGACATGGTCACCGCCGTATGCACGATCGATACGGAACAGAATCCGGCTTATCGACCCACCCCATACCTTTTTCACGTCAGCCCGAGCGTGACCCACCGTTCCCCTCCTTTGTTGTACTGTCCCGTGTGATTCTGGAGCAGTTGCAAGGGCGTCTGATAGTTGAGGCACTTTAACCGAGTCCGATTATAATTGTCCACGAACCGCGTGATAAACGCGTTCCGCTCGGCGTGGGTCCGAAAGCGGTTGCTGCAATGAGGCCGGAGCGGCGGCTGGCTCTGTAACGCGTCGTTCAACCGCCGGTTAAACCGCTCGACCATCCCATTCGTCTGGGGATGATAGGGCCGGATCAGTCGATGTTTGATCCCATGCGCCTGGCACACCCGGTCCAGGCGATGCGTCCCGCTCGGCTGCCCGGCGGGTTTCCCTTTTTTGTGCACGGCAAACCGATCGGTAAACGCGCCATCATTATCGGTCAGGAACGTATGGACCTTGTGCGGAAACGCGGCCAAAAACTCTTCGACGGCTTGCGTCACCGTGGCAGCGGTGCGCCGGGGCAGCACTTTGACCCACACATAGCGCGTGGCGCGATCAATGGCCACCAACACATAACTGGGCTGCTTCTGTAATTTGCTTAACACTTTCAGATCCAGATGAATGTACCCGCAGGGCGTTGCCGCGAACCGCTCCACCGGCGGCGCGTCGGGGGAGACGGGAGGCAACCGCGCCACGCCCAGCCGCACCAAGCAGCGATGGATCGCGCTCCGACTCAAGGGCGGCGCACTGCACCGATTCATGACCTCCGTGACATCGTCGAGGGATAAGCGCAACTGGGTGCGCAATTCGGCGATGAGGGCTTCCTGCTCGGGAGAGGTACTGGCATGGAGCTGGTGGCGGACGTGGGAGCCATCGTGGACCCGGCCGGCGTGCTTCCATTTATAGATGGTCGTCAAGGCGACGCCGAGTTCCCGGGCGAGCGTCGCGGCGCTTTTAGGGGCGGTCTGGATGTACCGGCGGGTCGCCGGGGTGGTGCGGGCTAACTTATGCAATTTGATGTCCATGGGGCCTCCGTTGTTGGATATACTCAATCCCACGCATGATAGCATCTGAGTCTAGCCAATCAAACGGGACACTACACTTTGTAAGGAGGGGTGAGGGGAGGTAGATCATCATCAACCCATCCCGAATGCTAAAGCCTGTCCGCGATAGTGTAATCGGGGAGTGGTGGCCCCATACAGCGGTTTGACTCGGTCCGATCCCCCCTGTTACCATGCGCGCTCTCTGAGAGTTCGCCTCGTGTCCCCATCGTCTAGCCTGGCCTAGGACGCCGGCCTTTCAAGCCGGCAACACGGGTTCAAATCCCGTTGGGGACGCCACCATAAAGCAGCCGCTGAACCGTGTTTCAGCGGCTCTTTTTTTGGGGTCGGCGTGATTCGGGCACTGGGTCTTCATCGATACGATCGGGGGTTTTATCGGTTGTGATCCCCAATTTCACTTTGTACAATGGGGAAGCAGCTCTGAATGGGCGGAGGTATGCCAACGGAATTCAACACCCTAACGACGTGGAGTTGTGGACGGAGGAGAATCATGAATCGGCACAAAGAGCGTGGAGTCTGGTTGACCCTTGTCATTGGAATGACAGGGATGGTCCTGGGCTGGCACCCCGCGGCGGCTGAATGGAAGTACGAGTCAAGCGAACCTCCCATCGAATCCCAATTTGAAAAGATCGAGGGGAAGGACGGGGCTCCGATGATCAGGATCCCCGAAGGGGAATTTCTGATGGGCGCCAATGACGGGTCGAGGAATGAACGTCCGGAACACATGGTATGGTTGGACAGTTATTATATCGATCAATTTGAAGTGACGATGGAGCGGTATCAGAAGTTTCTCGATGAGACCAATCACGACTTGCCTCCGTTGTGGGATGATTATGCGGCTCTCGAAGAGGCGAAAGATCGGCCGGCCGTCGGTATGGCGTGGGACAGTGCGAAAACCTATTGTGAATGGGCGAGTAAGCGGCTGCCGACTGAAGCCGAATGGGAGAAGGGTGCCCGGGGAACCGATGGGCGCCGGTATCCCTGGGGGCACATGCAGCCGTTTGTCGATATTGCACGGTATAACTTCGGGACGACCGGATGGGTCAGCTACGAAGTGACGTTGGCGTCCGTGAAAAGCGGAGTGTCGGGAATGAGTATTCGCCATGGATTAACGCAGGGGACGAAAAGCCCCTATGGTTTATACCACATGGCAGGGAACGCTTCGGAATGGGTGGCGGATTGGTATGATCGGACGTATTACGAAATGAGTTCGGAGAAAAACCCGACCGGGCCCGAAGAGGGAGAGCGGAAAGTCTATCGAGGGGGGTCCTGGGAAGATCCGCCTAAATGGCTGAAAGTGACCGCCCGGCGAAGTGCCGAGCCGAATTTCCCCATTGACGCGAATGATCTGACCATCGGGTTTCGTTGCGTCATGGACGTGAAGAAATAAAACTACGAACACCCCGAGGTTTCACCGCAGTTTCTGCAGACCAGGCACATCCCGTTGCGGACTAATTTGAATTGTTTGCAATTGGGACAGGGGTCGCCTTCAAACCCTTTTTGATACGCCGTCTCTATTTCAGTGGCATAGGCGAGGGTTTCCCGCTTCAGCTCGAGTTTGTGTGCGACCTTCCCGTTTCCCTGGCCGTTTCCGGGATCGCTTTGAATTCGCTGTCGAGCGGGAAACAGTTTCGGGTTGATGGCGGTCGTCGTGATGGTTCTGGGATCGGCCGGTTCCTCATCCGTGCATTCGGGATCCTGTTTGACGGAATCCCCGCGCAGGTCGTCCTGGTTCACCTGTGCGAGTTCTTTCTTGTCGAGATAGGTGATGGCCAACTCACGGAAGATGTAGTCGATGATCGACGTCGACATTTTAATATGGTCATTGAGGTTGACCGGGCCGTTGGGTTCGAAGCGAGTGAACAGGAAGGCCTCGACGAATTCTTCGAGAGGGACGCCGTGCTGGAGCCCCAAAGAAATGGCAATGGCGAAACAGTTCATGAGGCTGCGAAACGCCGCCCCTTCTTTGTGCATGTCGAGAAAGATTTCTCCGAGCGTTCCATCGTCGTATTCACCGGTGCGGAGATAGATTTTATGCCCGCCGATCATGGCCTTTTGCGTATACCCCACGCGTCGCGAGGGAAGCGGGCGACGTTTGGCGAGATACCGGACCATCACCCGTTCCGTCACCTGTTGGGCCACCTTCATGACGTCGTCGTGCCGTTCGGATTTTTCGGTCAGGTCAACGGAGGCGTTCAAGGGTTGGCTCAGTTTGGACCCGTCCCGATACAAGGCCACGGCCTTGAGCATATGCTGCCACCCCATCAGGTACGCGGCTTCCGCGTCCCCGACGGTGGCATCCGAAGGCATGTTAATGGTCTTGCTGATTGCGCCACTGATAAAAGGCTGTGCCGCGGCCATCATCCGAATGTGCGCCTGGGTTGAAATGTATCGTTTTCCGATGCGACCGCACCGGTTGGCGCAGTCGAAAATCGGAAGGTGTTCGGCTTTGAGATGAGGCGCCTTTTCTACCGTCATGGTCCCGCAGCAAAAATCATTGGCCGCGAGAATTTCTTCATGGGTAAACCCCAACGCGCTGAGCATATTGAACTGGGGATCGTTGAGTTGAGCGTCGGAGAGGCCGAGGGTGTCCCGGCAAAAGTCCTCACCCAACGTCCATTTATTAAAGGCGAATTGAATTTCGAAGACTTCGTCCAACGTCGATTCCAGGCGATCGAGCACTTCCGGCGTAAACCCTTTGGTACGGAGCGCTTCGTGATTCAGGAACGGAGCCTGTTTCAGGGTTCGGGTTCCCGTGGCATAGGTGATGATGTCGTGGATCTGTTCCTGGGAATACCCCAATTTCTTTAACGCCGGGGGGAGGCTCTGATTGATGATCTTGAAGTACCCGCCTCCGGCCAGTTTCTTGAATTTGACGAGAGCGAAGTCAGGCTCGATCCCCGTGGTATCACAGTCCATGACCAACCCGATGGTGCCCGTGGGTGCGATCACCGTGGCCTGGGCGTTCCTGAATCCGTGGGCTTCTCCCAATTCGATGGCGCGGGTCCAGGTCTCTTGCGCGGCATGCAGGAACGCGGCAGGGGCGGAGGTCGGGTCAATGGCCTTTGGCGTCATCGTCAGGCTTTCGTATTCGTCAAGCTTGGCCTGATACGCCGCCCTTCGATGGTTTCGCATGACCCGCAGCATATGATCGCGGTTTTTCTCAAACCCGGGGAATGGGCCGAGTTGCGCCGCCATTTCTGCCGAGGTGGCATAGGCTTCGCCGGTCAGAATGGCGGTCAGGGCTCCACAAATAGACAGCGCCTTCGGAGAATCATAGGCAATGCCCAGCTTCATGAGCAGGGACCCGAGGTTGGCATACCCCAGCCCCAACGTTCGAAAGAGAAAACTTTTCTCGGCAATGGGCTTGCTCGGGAATCCGGCCATGAGCACGCTGATTTCCAGGACGATGGTCCAGAGTCGGATGGCGTGTCGATACGCCGGGACGTCGAATTCACCTTCCGGGGTGAGGAAGGCGCCCAGGTTCAGAGACGCCAGGTTACACGCGGTATCATCCAGGAACATGTATTCACTGCATGGATTGGAGGCGTTGATGCGCCCGTCGTCCGGGCACGTATGCCATTCATTGATCGTCGTATCGTATTGCATACCCGGGTCGGCACACATCCAGGCCGCCCAACAGATGCGATCCCACAGATCCTTGGCCTTGAGTGTCTTGGCCACGGCTCCGTCCGTCCGACGGGTGAGGTGCCACTCGCCGTTTTCCCGTAATGCCTGAAAAAATCCGTTTGGCACGCGAATGCTGTTGTTGGAGTTTTGCCCGGACACCGTTTGATAGGCTTTGCTGTCCCAGTTCGTGTCGTATTCATGAAACACGAAATGGGTATAGCCTTCCTGGGCATAGGCAAAGATCCGTTGGATAAAGGCTTCGGGCACGCCTGCTTGACGAGCCGAGCGGAGGGCCTCCTTGAGTTGACGGTTTCGTTCGGGGTCGATTTCGACCGTCTCGAGCCCGTTGGCATTTTTTTGACGACAGGTTTTCAGGACGGCGTTCAACTGGCTGGCGCATATCCTTGATCCGGTGACCATGGCGGCTACTTTTTGTTCCTCGATCACCTTCCAGTCAATGAACGTTTCGATATCGGGATGGTCCAGATCCAGACACACCATTTTGGCGGCCCGTCGGGTGGTGCCTCCCGATTTGATCGCGCCCGCTGCACGGTCCCCGATCCTGAGGAAGGACATCAGCCCGGAGGATTTTCCCCCACCCGACAACGGCTCGTTTTCTCCTCGAAGCCTGGAAAAATTGGTTCCGGTGCCTGACCCGTATTTGAACAATCGGGCTTCCCGGACCCACAAGTCCATAATCCCTCCCTCGTTGACGAGGTCGTCATCGACGGATTGGATGAAACAGGCGTGAACCTGGGGGCGCTCGTAGGCGTTCCTGGACAGGTTGAGTTTTTGGGTGTGGGGATCGACGAAATAATGACCTTGAGAAGGGCCGCTGATGTCATACGCGAAATGCAGGCCCGTATTGAACCACTGCGGTGAATTGGGGGCGGCCATTTGTTTGGCCAGCATGAAACACAGTTCGGCATAAAAGGCCCGGGCGTCCTGGTCCGTATCGAAATATCCATGGGTCTCCCCCCACTGCGTCCAGCAGCCTGCCAGTCGATGAAATACCTGCCGTGCATCACGTTCACCGCCCGTAACGGGGTTCCCCTGATCATCCTTGACGGGCTCCCCATCGGCATCGAACTGCGGCACTCCGGCTTTCCGGAAATATTTTTGCGCCAGGATGTCCACGGCCAGTTGGGACCATTGATCGGGGACCTGAATATCATCGAGTTTGAACACCACGGAGCCGTCCGGATTCCTGATTTCCGAAGACCGTGTGGAAAAAGGAATACTTTCGTAGGGAGATTCTTCGGCTCGGGTAAAACGGCGTTCGATTTTCACAACGATTCTCCCTACGCCCGACCGGCATCAGGTCTGGAGGCCGAGTTCATGTGGTTTCCGGGATCGGACAGTACGCCCCTTCCCTCGTAGCTGCCTTCGGCAGCCGACTCGATTCCCTTGGCTGCCTGCCGGCCCTGAACGGGGGGCACTGCCAGGACAACACCGGATTGGCTTCGGGTGATTTGGCGACTTGAGTGCACGATCAGCCTCTTGTGGTCATAGCGTAATCTGACACGTGACTGATCCATTTTTGCACCTAGAGGGGAAAACCTAAGGATTTTGACTCTAGCGAGTGGTTCTTGAAGTCACACAATCTATAGAGTCGAAGAGGAATTGTCAATACTAAATGTTGTGTTTTCATCTCAACAACAGGGGATTCCAGTGGATAGCCTGGGAACAAACAAAACTATTGTGATTCAACATATTATAACAAGATTCTTTGCGTTATCCACAGGCCGAAAAAGAGGACTTTTTCCTTCATCAACAGGGTTGTTCCGGAATCCATGCCGATGGAAGTGAAAAAAAGGGAAAAAGTGAGATCTTGTTGCGGTTGGATCTCGATTTTTTCCGGGATCCGTACTATTCTGTTGATTCCCAAAAGGGAGAAGCTCACCATCAAATCCAGAACATGATCTCTCTTACAAAGGAGGCGTGAATCATGTACGTGTGGAGTAAACGGCTTGTCATCACCTTATTGGTGGCGTTCGGCGTCCTGCAAATTGTATTTTGGAGTACCGCGACGGGTGAAAGCACCAGTGAACTCGCCACGCGCACCACGCACTGGTTGGGGGTCAACTATTTCCTGCTGGTGGTGTGGGTGTTTGTCTGGATGTTTGACCAGGCGCGTGTCCGTGGGAAAAATGCGTGGGTCTGGTTCGTCCCCCTCCTGATTGCCCCGCTGCCCACCCTGATGGCGTTTGTGTTGATCTTTCAGCGGCGGCTGAAATAACCGGTGCCCCACGGCCTCCCTTATCCAATCATGACTCGGGATTCCGGGAAGCGATACCGGGGCGTGGTCGTGGTGTAAATGGCGAACAGGCCGATGAGAAGCGGGCCGAAACGGCCGATCAGCATCGAGGCGATGATCACCAGCTTGCCGAAATCGGTGAACAGGGCGGAGAAGCTTCGTCCGTCCCCGTCTCCGAGGGACATGCCGACGATTCCCATCGCCGACGTGACTTCGAACATGATGCTCAAAAACGGGCGTTCTTCCGTAAAGGCGAGGACCAGGGTGAACAGGGTGATGGCCGTGAATGCCAGGATACAAAGACAAAAAGCGCGGACCACCAATTCTCTCGGTATTCTCCTGTGAAAGATTTCGATGTCGTGCCGGCGTCGAAGCACCGCCCAGATCGTCAGCCATATAATGGCGAACGTCGTGGTCTTGATGCCTCCCGACATGCTGCCGGGTGATCCGCCGATGGTCATCAGGAGCAGCAGAAAATACAGGGTGGCGTCATTCATCGCACTGATATCAATGGTCGTAAAGCCCGCGGTCCGGGACATCGCGTGGAAATGCGCCGTGGCCAGGCGTTCTCCGATACTCAAGGGTTGCAACGTTTGCGGATTATTCCATTCGAGAATGGTGATGCCCAGGGTGCCTGACACAAGAATGATCAGGGTGACCACGACCACGAGTTTCGTATGCGTCTGGAGCCGAAAGCGGCGGCCTTTGAAATTGTCCCACGCGTCTTGAAAGACCAAAAATCCGATACTTCCCAGAATGACCAGAATCGTCACGATCAGATTGATGGACAGGTCGCTTCGATAGGAAATCAGGCTGTCGGAGAACAGGGAGAATCCCGCGTTGTTAAAGGCGGAGATGGAATGGAAGAGCCCGGAGTAGAGGGCTTCCCCCCATGGCATGTCCCGTGAAAAGCGTATGGCGAGAAAGAGAAACCCCAAGCCTTCCAACGCCACGGTGGCGATGGCCACGATTTTGACGTAGCGAATCGATCCGGCCATATCAAACGTGCTCAGCGTTTCGGCCAGCATCATCCGGTCGCGTAATCCGATTCGATGTCCCAAAGCCAGCAGGATGATCGTCGCCAGCAAGGCATAGCCCAGTCCGCCGATTTGAATGAGCAGTAAGATGATGAGTTGCCCGAAGGTGGTGAATTCATGGGGGGTATCCATCACGATCAACCCGGTCACGCACACGGCCGAGGTTGCGGTAAACAAGGCGTCGAGAAACCGTAGTTCCACGCCTTCCGGGGTGGAGAAGGGGAGCATGAGGAGGGCCGCGCCGATGAAAATCAGGGCCGCGGCGGCTAACGCAACGACCTGACCGGGTAGCAGGCGAATGGACGCCAGGCGGTTGCGAAGGGAGGATTGTGCCGTTTGGGACCGTTCAAGAGCTGGCATGGGGCCGGCATCGCGTGATTCTGATGAATGGGTTTGTGCCTAGTCGCATCCGGGAGAGCGCCGCAATCCCCTGAAGGGCAAGCGGAGGACGGAAGCGTTCAGCAGGGTTGCCCGTTAAACAGGCAGGGTTTATAGCGGGTGGCGTCAAAATCAACGTCTTCTTTATAGACGAGTTCGTTGCCGTTGACTCCATCTTGTTCGGGATCATTCCACATCGTATGGTTCCACCAATAAAACAACGGATAGGGCTCAAGATAGTACACGGGATTCCCGTACGCGCTTCTCTGGTGGTCCCATACTTTTCTGCCGACCACGTAATCGAATTCTTCCGTCCCTTTCAGTGAATACAAAAACATGACCATGCTCGTCTCATAGTCATAAATTTCCTCCAGTCGGGTTTCTTCATCCGGTTCGATGGGAAGGGAGTACTGCGCCTCGCTCAGGCCGGACAGGAAAAGCCCCAGGAGCGCTGAGAGGAAAATTGGTGCAATCGGAAAAGGGTGGGTCATACGGCACCTTCCATCAAGAAGAGGCATCGTGCAGCTATTCCTGTTGCAACTTCTATTCATTGTACTCCTAACTGTTCCCCTCGGCAATTTGTTTTTGTGATTGACGCTGAATCACCTCCACCAGTTCTGCTACAACTGTAACTTCGCCCCCGTCATTGCCGGAAAGAACAATGGACTCGAACTCGGGATTGTTTGGCTTCAATGTGATCTTCGCGTGCCGCCAGGAATCATCGTCCTGGACCTTTTCGCTCTCGTATCGCTTGACGGTATACCGTGCCCCGGTCTCGGGGTCTGTGTCGTCACGAAGCTGAACCAGCACGGTCTTCCCTTGGCGTGTGCCCTCCACGGGGGCGCGGAACAAGCCGTAGGCGCCGTCGGGGACCGCAGGCTCCATTGACTTGCCCACGATCTGCGCAACGAACATTCCCGGTCGCAAACGATGGCCAGTGCTTACCTCGACCCACTTCCAGTCTCCATCGGCTGCCGTGTCTTGGGGATTGCCGAACGCGCCAGCCGCAACCGCAAGCGGAACAAGGGGGACGCAGGTGACATAGCGATCTTTCGGCTGTCCTTCCACGACCCGCAAGGCGAACGGCAGGGCTTCGTCGGGTTGAGCTCGGTCTGAGGATTCATCCCCGGCTCGAAGCCGACGATACGCCTCAGAGCCCATCCATGTGCTCACCACCTGCCGGAACGACTCGTCGTTCATGTACCGGACGAAAATTTCCTCGTTCTGGTCCATGCGCTCGACGAAGAGGCGTTCGATCAGGTTCGTGAACACCAACTCGAATTTGCTCTCGGGATTGACCGCCGCTGTCTGACGCAGTTCGTCATCGGCGACCGCCGCCTCGACGATTTGGTCGAAGAAGAGCTGGTCGGCTTGGTTGAAGTCCGTGCCGAAGCGCTCGTTCACGACATCGATGAGTTGCGATAGCGGCATGGGCTGCGGTCGCACCAGGCCGCTGCCGACCTCCGTGGGGCCGTCGAGGCGTCGGGCCTCGCCGTCCTGAAGCGAGATGGATCCCTCGCTGATCTTCTGCAAGCGGTAGTAATCGAGCCGCACCTCGTCATCGAACTGGTACGCCGGACCACTCTTGCGACGTGGCAATTTCGCCGCGAGATGGCGGAGGAACACGTACAACTGCTCGAGATCCGAGTCCTGGTACGGAATCACCTGGCTCAGGAACCCATACAGATTCAAAAATGCCTGCACCTTGCCGCGCCAGTCTTCCGCTTCCGCCTCGTTGTCGTCCCGGCGGACTGTAAAGCGCAACACCGCCGGATCGAGAGCGGCGTTCATGGTCCCGTGATCCAACGCACTTTGCCGCCGCTTTGGCGCGAAGTAGACGGCGCTGAACCGCTCAACTTCCTCATCGAGGTAGATTCCCGAAGCATCCAACTCACCCTTGATCTCGTACATGCGGGCGGGGTCGACTTCCTCGCCCATTTCAGCGCCTTCGTAGTAGGTCTTGAAGGCTTCGCGAATCTCCTCTCGGTCGTTCACGAAGTCGAGCACAAACGTGTCTTCCTTAAGCGGATGAATGCGGTTCAGTCGAGATAATGTCTGTACGGCCTGGATGCCCGCGAGCCGCTTGTCCACGAACATCGTGTGCAGGAGCGGTTGATCGAATCCGGTCTGGTATTTCTCCGCGACGAGCAGGACCTGATACTCCTGTGTCGCGAACTTCTCAGGTAGTTCTTTCTCGGAGATGCCGTGGTTCATGCCCGGCTCGGTGTAAGTGACGTCCACGAGCTTGTCGTCCACGACCTTGCCCGAAAAGGCCACCAGCGACTTGATGGCGTAGCCCTTTTCCTGGATGTAGCGATCGAAGCTCTGCTTGTAGCGCACAGCTTCCAGGCGCGACCCTGTCACCACCATCGCCTTGGCCCGGCCGCCGATCTTGTGCCTGGTGACTGTCTGGAAATGCTCGACCATCACCTCGGTCTTCTGCGCGATATTGTACGGATGCAGCTTCATGAAATGCGCCAGCGCCAGCGCGGCTTTCTTGCGCTCGACGTTGGGATCCTCCTCGCAGGCTTTGAGCAGCCGGAAGTACGTCTCGTACGTGGTGTAGTGCTTCAGCACGTCGAGGATGAATTCCTCCTCGATCGCCTGCCGCATGGTGTAGCGGTGCGCCGGCTGCCCATCGCGGCCGAACACGGCAAGCGTCTTGTGCTTGGGCGTGGCGGTGAAGGCGAAGAAGCTCAGGTTCGCCTGCTTGCCGCGCTTGGCCATGCTGCGGAAGACCTCTTCCATGTCTTCCCGGCCTTCGTCGGTTGCGCGTTTCTTGGCTTCCTTCCGAAGCTCATCGCCGCCCAGCACTTCCTTGAGTTCGGTTGCCGTCTCGCCGCCCTGAGAGCTGTGGGCCTCGTCGACGATGACGGCGCAACGCCGGGTGGCAAGCGTTCCCGTGCCGGTCGTTCCACGTTTCTCGGCCATTTTAAGTAACTGCCGCGAGACGAAAGGGAATTTCTGCAGTGTCGTGATAATCACCGGCACGGCATTCTCGAGCGCTTCGGCGAGCTGTCGCGAGCTTTCGTCGATCCGCTGCACGACGCCGCGCTTGTGTTCGAACTGGTAGATCGTGTCCTGAAGTTGCTGATCGAGCACGACGCGATCGGTGACTACGATCACGCTGTCGAAGACGCGTCTGTTGGCAGTATCGTGCAAGGACGCGAGCCGATGCGTCAGCCAACCGATCGTGTTGCTCTTGCCGCTGCCCGCGGAATGCTCGACGAGGTAATTGTGCCCCACGCCATCGTTACGCGCCGCTTCCACCAGCATGCGCACCGCTTCGAGTTGGTGGTAGCGAGGGAAGATCATGGACTCCGTCCTGACCTTGCGGCCCTGGTCATCGCGTTTTTCGTCGATCTGCAAATGGATAAAGCGGGCAAGGATGTCGAGCAGGCTGTCGCGCTGCAGCACCTCCTCCCACAGGTATGCGGTACGGTAGGTCCGGCCCTCCGGATCAGGCGGGTTTCCGGCTGCCCCGGCGCAACCCTTGTTGAAGGGAAGAAAGTGCGTCGCTGCGCCTGCCAGACGGGTGGTCATGAGCACGGACTCGGTATCCACGGCAAAGTGCACCAACGTGCGGCGCTTGAATTCGAAGATCGGCTCGCGCGGGTCGCGGTCCTGCTTGTACTGCCGGCGCGCATCCTCGACCCGCTGGCCCGTGAGCGGGTTCTTCAGCTCCACCGTTGCCACGGGAATACCGTTCAGGCTCAGCGTGACATCCAGCGACTTCTCGGAGCGTGGCGAGAAGTGGAGTTGGCGGGTAAGCCCCAGACGGTTGGCGGCGTAGCGGGATTCAAGCTCCGGATTCATCTCGTGCGCCGCCTTGAAGTAGGCCGCACGGAGCGTTCGACCATAGCACTTGAACCCGTGTCGTAGCGTCGCCAGCGAACCGTTGGTGTCCATCCACTTGCACAGGTCAGTGAGCACTTGCTCGCCGGTCTTGTCGCCGTGCAGCGACTCCAGCTTGGCCCACTCCTTCGGCTGGGTCTCGCGGATGAACTCAAGCGCGGTATCGGGAAAGATGGCGCGTTCGCGGTCAAAGCCATCCCTGGGGACTGGGACGTAGCCGTTAGCTAACAGATGTGCTTCGATGACGGTCTCGAATGCTGCTTCGCTAGTGCGTTTCATATCATTCCCGCACCCGAATTCTCGATTCTTCCACAATCCAGAGTTGGCCGTTGAGCAACGTGTCGGACAGTGCGCGGAGAAACTTCGCTCCGATTCTCAGAACATGGTCACGCGCTTGGTTTTCAAGTCGAAACACGACGATTCCGGAATACGCACCGGGCGGATATGTTCTGATGTCCGAAAAGTCCGTATCGAATGTAACGATGGCACGGCCCTCGTGAATACAAGCCGATGCGAGATCAGAATCCCTCGCTCCGCCGAGTCCTTGGTCGAGAACCGTCACTGCGTCATGGCCGGCCTTACGGAACAGATCCGCCAACTCGAACGGCAAATTCTCGTCAAGTTTGAATTGCACACGGAATGTCCTACTCTGACAGTGAAACTACCCGTTCGCTCGCCAACTCCGCGGCATAGCACACCGCCGCCTGGATGAACTCTCGGGTGATTGACGGGTAGCTTCTCATGATTTCCTCCGAATCCAATCCGTCCGCGAGATTGTCGAGGACCGTCGTCACCATGACTCGGGTACCGGTGATGCAGGCCCTTCCATGGCAAATTTCCGGATCAACGGTAATGTGGTCTCGCCAATTCATAGGCTTTGCCCTCTCATCATGGTCTCGATGCGCTGGAGCTTGTGCCAGTCATGATCCACCTACGTCCGCATGCCCAGTATAGCAGCTTTGGTTCAACCGAAATGCGATTCATATGGCATCCTCGCACATCTCTAGTTTTATGAGGAGTTATCGTTCCGGCTTGCGAGAAATGTACAAACCGCACTGGCAACGCTAACCAACAGTTCCGCCTCAGTTGTATCGATGACATCACCTTCTCGGACATGCCGGGCGCGATCCGATGCATAACCCCATAGTTTTTTGACAGCGGTGTCAAGAGGAGTTGGCAAGTCAAGCATTGGGACGATCTGACCCAATGTGGAGTTGGGTTGACCTGTTACGTCCCGCGCGGTTGACTCCATGGCGGCCATTGCGTGTTGGATAGCACCAGTTACATCGGCAACCGGACGGCGTGAGATATCCCGAAGTGCCTCCTGTATTTCGCCAGCGGCCCTTGATCGGTTTGATTGTGTGAGCGCGGTAACTGCTCGTCTTGTCGACTCGGTGAAGACATTTGACCCTCTATAAATGATTTGCCCTTCAAGTATTTCCCATCCAATTCCGTTTTCGCGCAAGAACTGATTGAGGCGATCAGAGAATTTCTGTTTGTAGCCAGGACAGATTTCGTCGTGCAGCGCTTCAGCAATGTCGTAGACTTTGAACCAGGGGCAGTTACTAATAAGGTCGTTTACTTCATCACGGACATTCGGGATCTCGGACCAGTTGCCAGGATCGGGTTGAACGAGCAGTGTCCGACATATGACCTCGCGCATGGACGTGAATGACATTTCCAATTGTCTGGCAATTTGCAGTATGGCGCCTCTCAGTTCGTCTGGGGCATCTTCTCGAACAGCAATCTCAACGTCAACGTCGTCGGCGCGATATCCGTATCGGTCAGAGAATGTTTCAGGCATGGTCACCTCGGCACACAATTGTCCTCATGTCATGCTATTTTTTTTGATCTGCCCAGTGACTGCTGCGGCAGTGAGGGTAGAGCGTATCGAGCAGATCAGGGCTCGCACGACTGATTGGCTCATCGGTAGTGGTGCAAAAAACTGGAGTGGAAATCCAGTCTTTCGTCGGCTCCTGCAGGAATAGGAAACCGACGGGCGTATGTGTCGCCTTCGTGAAGGTTTCAAGCTTCCTGAGCATCGGCTGCTTCTCGTCGTATCTCCAAGCGGAAGCTGGGGAATCCGTTCCGCGAGAGCAATGGGCTCGATCCGTGTACGCTTGCATGCCCAACGCAGCCTCTCGGGCTTTATCTCGACGTGATTCATATCACCACACTCAAAAACTTGGATATGGTCTGCAACAGCGTACTTGTTTCACGCAGGTTCATGCCTGTTCAGATAGAGTTTACGAGATTCACGCCCCGTGATATCTATCTCCTCTATCTCCTCATCGCAATAGAAAGTATAGCGTCCGCCTACTTCCAAACCATCCAGGCTTGGCCCACCTTCTCTGATTTTGCCGAAAGACTTCCCCTCGCTCGTGAGCAGTGCCCAAGAGCCACTTCCACGGTTAAAGCTCTCGAAGTCGCCTTCCAGTGTTACTGTTTCGATGCCCAGATTAGTGACACTTGAAAGCACATCTATCAGAGGCCCGGCTTCCGCTTCTGATACCGCGTGATTGTTCGGTCGATCTGAGTTCGGTTCCGCCCACGAGTAACGCAGACCCGTTCTGTGTCCCACCAGGAAACGCAAGAGTTTCAGATATGAACCTGCCAAATGCCCGCGATGCTCCGTTAAGGCGGCAAGTGCGTCTTGGGGATTTGCCGTATTCTCAAAGAGCGCATCTATTCGTTGCAGTGCAAACACCAGTTCACTATTGCCAAACAAATCCGGCATATTGGCCGCCTCGAGAACAACCCGGAATGAACCAGCAGCCGCTGGAACAACGACATCCATCATATCGTCATCCGGTTGCCGATGGCGAGGAGAACGTCCCTTCATTGCCGTTCTGTAGGCGTGCTTAACCATTGTTTGGACATGGACCAGCAACCCAGCAAGCGTGTGCGTCCGTATACGATGTTCCGTTGTGGCTTCCGGTGGTTCAGTGGCGATTTCGAGAACGAGGTTGTTGCGCTCGCGCGCTTCCTTGAGCACGGACTCGTCTGCAGGACGTTTGTGTAATACAAAACCGGCGTCTGGCAAGAATCCACTTTCTGCCAGCGACGTGTTCTGCTGCGAGAGTTCCAGCGGTTTATCCAGACCGGCAGCCATCGTTGCCAAATACCACTCTTCTTCGCCTGACTCAGCAAGCAAGGACCTTAAATCGAGCGTGCCTAAACGGAATTGGCGCAATCGCTCTGGAGCAACACCGGTTACGAGGTAGCGGTCATGCATATCCTCCGATTCTATCATTAAGGCGATATAATGGCCGCCGATTGCATCCCGAGCCTCGAAGACCTGCAAGCCATCGTAATAAAAAAGCGTATTAGTGTACTGGATCCGTTTCATTGGATTTCCACTATGCACTGAGCCAAAATGTCGAAACTCTTCAGGGGCCACCAAGTGTGATGCGAGTGCTGACCCGTCCGCTGAATTCGACCTGCTCCTGCTTTTAGTCGCACTCGGCAGATTAGACGTCCGCGCAGATTCGGAAGTTTCAGCGCCACATGGGAATCGTCGCGTTCGGTAAAGACGGAGAGTCCACGGGCTTGGCACTCGGTGATCTTGCTAAAGTCGTGGTCCGGCTTTTCTGCACGCTGTGATTTGAAGTCTTCCTCGGTTGGCGGGTTCGTTCGCACCAAACGAAAGACTTCTCGCGGCGTTGTGATTTCTTCTGCATCATCGGGTGGACATCCTTCAGGTAGCGACTCTCGATAACTCATAGACTGTCAAAGATTACTTGGCTTTAAGTGTTTGAGGCAACACCTTACTGTATGTCGATCTGTCCCGTTACAGCTGCGGCAATGAGAGCGGAGCGGCGTTCCTTGAGGAGCGTGATCGTGTGCGCGGTTGCCGCTTGCAGCTCATCAAGTCGGGAAGTGCGCGTCGTGATGAAGTTGACGATCTCGCGCTGCTCGCTGAGCGGGGGCACAGGAATTGAGACCGCGAAGAAGCCTTCCGGATAGAGGCGTAGCCTGGATGACCACACACCCTTCGAGTATCGCGTGACCTCCTGAGCGAACACCGGCAATCGCATCAAGGCGTCGACATAACTTGGATCAAGACGCGCTCTGGGCTCATAAACGTTGTAGGCTGGACTAACGATGCCGTTCTCGGGCGCCACGCCCATCGCACCCATCCATGCCCACAGTGTATTGATTACAAGATCGCCTGAGAGGCAGATCTTGTATCCCTCTGTCGTGGCCGCCTCGAACATGTTGACGTCCTTCTCTGAACGAGGTGTCACACCAGTGAGGTGCGATACCGTGAGGAGCTCCTCCTCTCCCGTGTCGGAACGTTTATCGCGTTCTCTGAATAGCCATCTCGTGCGTTCAGTCTCCCAACGCGCCGGAATCTCGCCAAGCCACGGGATGCCGGAGTCGCGGAGAGGGGTGCAGGGGTCGAGACCGCGGGTGACGGCGCGGGTGACGAGCGCCCGGCGCTTCTCGGCCAACAACCTGATCACCCGTTCCTTCGCCGCCACCAACGCATCCAACCGAGTTGTCTCGCTGTCGAGGTACTTTGCAATTCGTTTCTGCTGGTCACGAGGCGGCAACAGCACTGGAAACCCGCCAAATGCATCAGCGGTGAGGTGTTGCATGGTTGAGCCGTGCACCTCACGATCCATTTCGTTGATGAACCACTCGGCTAGGTAAACGAAGAAATCGTCTCGCATTTGCTTGTTGAGTACGACCTTAAAAATATGCTGATTTAGCCAAGACTCTTCACCAGCCCATCGATACACGCCCAGAGACGCGGACCAAGAGATCAAGATGTCCCGAGGGCGGACCAAATATCGACTAGGGATTTCCCCATCGTAGCGATTGGGTTCCTGGTTCGCAGAACTGAGATCCTGAATTCTCAAAATCGACCGACCAACAGTTCCCCAGTCTTGTGGCTTGAACGGGTAGCCATTGATGTAGTCTCCGAGGAATTTAACCCGGCTCTGGGTCCAATTCGCGGGTACGCGTTGGACGCCGTGCTGCTTCAGGCGAAGGAGGGAGTCCTTCCTCATCATTCAGTCACCTCCTGCAGCAAGCGCATGATTTCTTCCTCCACTTGCTTCAGTTCCGCGTCGATCACCTCTAGCGGGCGCGGCGGCGTGTGCTTGTAGAAGTGGCGGTTGAAGTTGATTTCGTAGCCCACCTTGTCTTTGTCGCGATCCATCCATGCGTCGGGCACGTGGGGGCGCACCTCGCGTTCGAAGTAGGCGTCGATGTCGTCCTTGAGCGGCACGTTCTCGAAATCGCGCAGGTCGGCATCCGGCTCATATCCGCCGTCGCGCTCGCCTCTGGCGACCGGCTCGGCTTCTGGGTTTTTTTGCGTAAAGACGCTACGGAAGAGCTTCTGCTCGGTTGCCTTCCATCGGGACTTGCGCGAGTGCAGCACGTCCGTGATGCGGTTCCACGCTACATTCCAGTTGTGCTTCGGCTCGCGTCCCAACTCCTTGTCGATGGCTTGTACGTCGTCGAGCAAGTGCGGGCAGGCATCGAGAAAGCGGGCTTTGTCTTCCAGGGTCATCTGGTAGCGCACGCGCAGGGGCCGCTCAACAGTCACTCGGGTGTAGCCGAAGTCCGCGTTGTCGCAAATTTTGGATGTCGCGCCCTTGATCTGCCGGCCGTAGAACTGCACGATCTCGGCGATCTGTCTGCCGGTGAGGTGGCGGCGCTTGTCGCCGAGGCTGCGCTTGTTGTCCTCGCTGCCGCCCGCAGTCCACACGTCGCGCGCGTCCAGGAGCTGAATTTTGCCCTTGCGCCGTTTCTCCTTGCGGTTGGTGACGAACCAGATGTAGGTGCCGATGCCGGTGTTATAGAACATCTGCTCGGGCAAGGCGATGATGGCCTCGATCCAGTCGTTCTCGATGATCCACTTGCGGATGTTACTCTCGCCCGAGCCCGCGCCGCCGGCAAAGAGGGGCGAGCCGCTGAAGACGATGGCGAGCCGCGAGCCGTGTTTGTGTTCCGCCGGTCGCACCGGTTCTCGCTTGTCCCACATGTGCTGCAGAAAGAGCAGCGATCCGTCGTTCACGCGTGGCAGCCCGGCACCGAAGCGGCCGTCGTAGCCTCGCTTGTCGTGCTCCTGTTGGATCTCCTTCTGCTGTTTCTTCCAATCCACACCGAAGGGTGGATTGGTGAGGAAGTAGTCGAAGGTTTCACCGGCGAACTCGTCCTCGGTAAAGCTGTCGCCGTATCGGACGTTGTTGCCCCCGCCGTTGTGGTCCACCTGCTTCATCAGCATGTCGGAAGCAGCGGTGGCGAAGGCGCGCTTGTTGTAGTCCTGCCCATAGACGTAGAGCTTCGCCGCGCCATGGTGCTCACGCAGGTAGTTCTGCGCTTCCGCCAGCATGCCGCCGGTGCCGCAGGCGGGGTCGAGCAGTTTGCGAACAGTGCCGGGTGTGGCGAGCAACTCGTCGTCCTGGATGAACAGGATGCTCACCATCAATCGAATGACGTCGCGCGGTGTGAAGTGGTCGCCCGCGGTCTCGTTGGCCAATTCGTTGAAGCGCCGGATGAGGTTTTCGAAGATGAGTCCCATCTGCTCGTTCGGCACCGTGTTTGGGTGCAGGTCAACATCGCAGAATTTCGAGACGACGAGGTAGAGGATGTTCGCCTCGCGCATCCGCTCGATCTCGTTCTCGAACTCGAAGAACTCGAAGATGTCGCGCACATTCCTCGAGAAACCCTTGATGTAGCTGACCAGGTGCTTCTCGACGTTGTCGGGGTCGCCCTTGAGCTTCTCGAAGTCGAGGGGGGAGTGGTTGTGAAAGCGCTGGTCGGCGGTCCTGTTCAGCCGCCGGTCCAAGGCTTCACCTTCCAGCTTTCCTCCCTTGCGTTTGGCGTGTTCGGCCAGGACCTTGGCCTTGGTGGGTGCGAGCACGCAGTCGAAGCGACGCAACACGGTCATGGGCAACATGACGCGCTCGTACTGCGGCGGGCGGTAGGGGCCACGTAGCAGGTCAGCGATTTGCCAGATGAGGTTGGCGAAGTAGCCGTGGTCGGGCATGATTATACTTGCAGAATAGGCTTTTCTTGCGGGGTTATTAGCGCACACGTCATCCTTGGTGTCAACCGCTGAGGGCTTGCATTGTGATGGAGATAGCACAGAGGAAGGCGCCATGAGATGGCGCCGCTACAAGAATCTCTCGCTCAACAACCGAACGTTGTTAAAAGCAGATCCTTTCCTTCGACAGACTCAGGACAAGCGCATTGCTCAGGATGACCACGGCAAGGTGGAGGGCATGCTTACGGGGTATCGACGCAGAAACAGTCGGCGGTTGTGGGCTTGAGGGCGGTTCTCTATAATGTGTCTCCTTAAACGAGACCCGGGACTCATGAAGAAAAAAGTCGCATTTTACACGGCCGGATGTCGTCTCAATCAATCGGAGACCGCTGTCCTGACCGACCGGTTCACGAGAATGGGCTACCAAAAGGTGCCCTATGGAGAGGCAACCGATTTGCTCGTCTTGAATACCTGCACCGTGACGGAGAACGCCGAGGCCGATTGTCGAAGGGTCATTCGCCGGACGTTGCGCCACTCTCCGAAGGCGTTTGTCGCGGTGACGGGATGTTATGCGCAAACCGGGCTCAACACCTTGCAGCATCTTCCGGGTGTGGATCTCGTGTTGGGCAACCAATACAAAATGTTGCTGCCGGACTATCTGGAAGAGATGCCTGACGTTCAAAAGCTCTCATCGACCTTCGTCAGGCATTCAGGAGCAATGGGCAGAGAAGATTTCATTCAGGATGGGGTGGGGGAATACGCGACGACGCGAGCCAATTTGAAGATCCAGGACGGCTGCAATTTCATGTGTTCCTTTTGCCTGATCCCGTTTGCCAGGGGACGTGAACGAAGCCGGTTGCCCGACGACGCGGTTCGAGAAGCTGAACGACTGGTGGAACGGGGCCATCGGGAACTGGTCTTGACCGGGGTGAATATCGGGCGGTTCGCGAATGGTTCCGGAGGGCTTCTCGACCTGATCCAACGGTTGGAAACCATTCCCGGATTGGCACGCATCCGCATTTCTTCCATCGAGCCGACGACCATACCTCCCGCGCTCATCGAGTATATGAGCACTTCCCGGAAGCTGTGCCGGTTCCTGCACGTTCCCTTGCAGAGTGGGCATGACGAAATTTTGTCGGCCATGAACCGTCGCTACTCCGTGAAAGAGTATCGGGCCTGGGTGGAACACGTCGTGCAAAAGATCCCGGACGTCTGCGTGGGAACCGACGTGCTCGTGGGATTTCCCGGGGAAACGGATCGCCAGTTTTCCGCGACCTACGAACTGGTCCGGGATCTGCCGTTGGCCTATGCCCACGTCTTCAGCTATTCCGTTCGACCGGGGACGCCGGCCGCCCGTTCGGGCAATCCCGTACCTCCGGCGGTGATCAAAACCCGGAACCGGCTGCTCTCACGGCTGTCCTCGATCAAGCGGGCACGGTTCTATCAACGGTTTCTCGACCAGGATAGTCTGGCGTTGTTTGAATCAATCGGCAAAGATGGATTATGGACCGGCCTGACGGATAATTTTATCCGGGTAGGCGTCGCCTGTTCCGGCTCGTTGGCCAATCAGCTACGGCGGGTCAGGCTGACCGGGGTCATGGAGCATTCGGCCTTGGGGAAATTGGTTGATGAGGATCCGCCGCGGCCCAGGAGATTTCCGATTCCGGTATTTCAGTCTTTTGAAAAGGAAGCCGCGGCTCCGTCACTTACGTAAAGAACTCCCGCAGGGAAGCAACGGCTCAAGAGGTTCTCAGATGTCCTATCGCGTCTACATTCAAACGTTCGGCTGTCAGATGAATGAGTATGATACCGAATTGGTGCGGTCGCTTTTGAAAGACCGTGGGTTCGTGTTGACGCCGTTCCCCGAACAGGCCGACGTGCTTTTGATGAATACCTGCGCGATCCGGGAAAACGCCCATAATCGGGTCTACGGCCATTTGGCCGAGTGGAAAGCGATGAAGCAATCACGGCACGTGGTGATCGGCGTCCTGGGGTGCATGGCCCAGAATCTCAAAAAAGAATTGATGGAGTCGCAACCTTTCATCGACGTACTCGCGGGACCGGATTCCTATCGACAATTGCCGGATCTGCTGGCGAAGGCCCTGGAACGCCGTGAACAGTCGATGGCCGTGGATTTGTCGGAGTACGAAACCTACGAATCGATTCTTCCGGAGCGCACGCCCGGAGTCAATGCCTGGATTGCGATCATGCGAGGCTGTGATAATTTTTGCAGTTTCTGCGTGGTGCCCTATACCCGTGGGCGAGAACGGTCTCGCCCCGCGCAGGGGATTCTCGAAGAAGCGCACGCCCTCGTGGCTCAAGGGTACAAACAGGTCACGCTGTTGGGGCAGAACGTCAATTCGTATCAGAGCGACGACGTCACCTTTGCCAAGCTCCTGTCAGACGTGGCCGACGTTCCCGGAATCGAACGCGTCCGCTTCACGTCCCCGCACCCCAAGGACTTTCCGCCCGCCCTCATAGAGGTGGTGGCGCATCATCCGAACGTGTGCAGGCAGATTCATCTTCCTCTTCAATCGGGAAGCGACCGCATCCTCGACCTGATGGGCCGGTCGTATACGCGAGCGGACTATCGCGAATTGGCGGGTAAAATCCGGAAGCAGGGAGACATTACTCTCAGCACGGATATCATTGCGGGCTTTTGCACCGAGACCCACGAGGAATTTCTCGAGACCTATGAGCTTGTGCAGGAGATCGAATTTCAGTCGGCCTACGTGTTTAAATATTCAGAACGAAAAAACACTATTGCCTATCGAAAATTTCCCGATGACGTGTCCGACGCCCTCAAATCAGAGCGGGTCACGCGGTTGGTCGAACTCCAGCGAACGATTTCCGCCGGAAAAAACCGGCAATTGATCGGAACGGAAGTGGACGTGCTGGTGGAAGGCAACGCGAAAAAATCCTCTCAACAATGGATGGGGCACACGGAAAGTAACGTGACCGTTGTCTGGGACAAAGGCGTGACCCCTCTCACCCTCGGAGATCGGATCACGATCAATGTTGAGGACGCCTCGGCCTCCACGCTTTTTGGAACCCCCGTTTCCTCACTCGTATCCGTTGTCTGAAATCATGCCGGCAATCCAATGAAGCACGGGTTCCTCACCTGAACGGCCGAGTTGACCCGGCTCCTCAGGGCCTTGTATAAAATGGGCTGCCCAGTATCGGGTTTTCCTGTGGATCACTTCCAGCAAACGGCCAGGTATCGCGCCCGTAGCTCAATGGATAGAGCACTTGACTACGGATCAAGAGGTTAGAGGTTCGACTCCTCTCGGGCGCGCCATTTCATTTGTGTTTCAGGCAAAAACGACCTCTTGTGGTTTTTCTCCTCTGCGCCGGGGAGTGACTTTCACCGTGACTTTGCGGTCCAACTTATTGAGAAAGGCAAACAACCGTTCCTGGGAAAAGAGCGTGTAGCGTCCATTCATCAGGTTGGACACTTCAGGCTGTTTGATCCCCAGTAGTTTTCTCTCCCTCTTTCCACCGCCAAGCCCAGCACAATAAAATTTAAAAAGACAGAAATGGCCTAATCTGTTTTTTGACAAATTATCAATATTTTTCTATAATTCTAAACTTAATGATTTATCAAGCTAAGCCACTGGGAGAGCGACGACTTAAGTCGGCGCTCAAGGAACGCTGGAATAGCAACGCTGTCATCATCCGGCACCATGCCCGCAAGCGTATGGCCGAACGGAACATCACAATCCAAGATATGAAAAACATTTTATGGTATGGCCAGTTAGTTGATCACTCCATGCCGGAAGGGACTTGGCGTTATAAAATCGAGGGGCACACCCTGAATAATAAACAAGGGTCTTGTGTGGTTGAAATCGAAGACGCACTCATCATCGTTACGGTCATTGCTGAAAGGAGGATCTCATGAAATGTCTAAAATGCGGAGGCGCCTTGGTGCCGGAACGCACGACGATTGAGAAGCCTTACCGCTTCGTGGAAAGTGGGTTGAGCAATATCTACCTGGCCGGTGTCACGTTACATCATTGTGCATCTTGCCGTGAGTATGACGTGGAGATTCCCAAGCTTGGGCCTTTGATGGATGTCATTGCTGGGAACTTGTTGCGCAAGCCAGGGCTCTTAACGGGTCAAGAATTGCGCTATCTCCGCAAGCATGCCGGCTTCCAGGCGCAAGAGTTAGCGGCACTTTTGCGGATTAACCCCGCCCATCTCTCGCGGGTTGAAAATGGGAAATATAAAAATCTTGGTGAAACCGGCGATACCTTAGCGCGTGTGCTCATTCGAGAAGCAAGTGCAGGCGAACCTGGCAAGGAAGCCCTGCTCGATTTTGCGAAGCGACTCATGATGGTGAAACCGCCCAAGGGGAAGAAGAGGAAGCCCACCTTTCAACTCATCAAAAATCAATGGCGGGTGGCGGCATAGGCTGGCACAAGTACGAGAGGGGATGCACAATGTATGAATGGCATTCATGGCTTCAGTGGGCAGTACCGGCAGGGCTGGTATGGGTGGTGGGGTAAAAAGGAGCAGGCAGAGAGGGTAGAGGCATTCTCCCGCCAAGGCATTGTCTTGGATTCAGCGGCTCGTGCGACACATCGACGCAGAAATGCAGGTGCAACGAGGCCCGGCTCTACTCATCGGTATGAGCGGAGGGGTTGATTTGCCAAAGGCTCCAATCCACGGCTTCTCTGAGTTCCTGCATGAGTGGATCGTTTGAACGGGCGGTCCACGCCTTGAGTCCAAGTTGTTCAAGGGGTTCGACCGACCGGAGATCCGGCGTTTTCCCGATGGCTCTCACGATTTCCGTCTGAACGCGAAGGTGAACGTCTGGCGCTTGCATCCTGGCCAGGAGGGGCGGCACGATGTGGACGTTGCCGCTGTGGGCCCCGATTTCCCCGAGCGCTTCCGCTGCGGCGGCTTGAATGTCCACTGAAGAGGATGGATCGGATAAGAGATCCATGAGGGTTGGAATGGCAGGTTCGCCCATAAATCCCAAGGCGACCGTGGCGGGGGTGGCGAAGTCAGCCTGGGCTCTGATCCGTTGAAGGGCTTGCAGCATGGTGTCTCCCGGCATGTGGCCGGCGAGTGAGAGAATTTTGAGTTTTGTGGCCTTGTCGGTTTTGGGATCGGTCAAAAGGGAAGAGAGCAGCTTGGCTTGTTTCCATTCCGCTGCAAGATCAAGCGGGAAGGCACTTTCCCGCAACGCCTGGCTGAGGTGCTGCAATGCGAATTGCCCCGAATCCTTGTGCCCATTGGCTCGAGCTGCCTCCCACGCATTGTCGAACGTGGTCCGTACCTCATACTGCCAAGGCCCCTTCCGGCCGTCGAACACATAGCTTAACTGACAGGCCGGGCCTTTCCAATTTCGAGAAGGCGCTCCCGGTTGCTGGATCTCTCCATCGGATTTCCTGACGCCTCCCCACGGTTTTCGCTCATCACACTTCACCTTCAGCATGACGTCATGCGGCTCGCTCCGCGTCGTAATGACCGTGAATCCGGTTGCGGTCAGCCGGTCGGATGCCGCCTTCTCGATAACGGTCGGATCGACCAATCCCTTTTCCGTCAGCGTGAGCGTCTTAATGAAAATGGTCTTGACTTGTTGAAGCTGCGACTTCTGCTGCGGGTTGAAGATGATTCGACCGGCGGAAACGTGGTCCGGAACGTAACAGGTCCCTAACAGTACGAGGCCGATAAGCCAGGATAATGGGATACGCATACCCGGTGTGCTCCATTCTGAAAGTCAGGACGGATCGTCCTTACGGTTCGGACATCTGCATACCAAGGAGAACGTACGAAAAGCAAGGGCGGGAAACCATTGCGATGAGGATTAACGCGGCCTGTTCCGAGACTGGCCTTCGGTTCCTCCCTTTTGTAAGGGGAGGGTAGGTGGGGTAGAGGTCTTGCGAAGGGGGGTGGGGAAGGATCGGTTGGAGCGACGGGAGCGTTGGCGAATCTCTTGGGGCAGAGGAGTCGCAAGGGCCAGGGTGCACTCGAGTCGAGGGTTGTCACGATCCAGGGCTTTATACAGGTGGATTTCCATAATACGATTGTCATTGAGGCTCATGGCTTCACATAAGGCGTCTTGAGCGATTTTGAGCCCACCGTCGAGATCGCGCCGTAACAGGGTTGGAAAGTAAAAATGGATCGTCAGGGTCAGGGAGTGTTCCTGGGCCGCACGCAAAAAGGCGTGCCACGCTGAGGAAGAAGTGGCAGTCATGAGCAATTGCCCGATCGTCCCTTTGTAGCGACGCCCCGCTGCCGACAACACTCGACGTCCGTTGACCGTGGCATATTGCCGGTTGATGCTGGGCGGAATGGGCAGGGTCATTGAAAGGGCGTTCCTGGTCAGGGAGAACGGCGGTGCATGAACGAAGGCGTCGGTAACGCCGGGGGACGACTTGCGTTTCGTTCGAGAAATCAATGAAGCGTCAATGGCGGTTTTTCGTGAAATTTTGGACCCCAGTTCGATGGAGACGCCGGTCAACCTGGCTGGTCCCCCGCGACTGTTTTTCAAAACGTATTGAGGAAGGTCTGGGGAGGGCACGGGTAAAATTCGCAGGGTGTTTGAAAAAAATCGCTCGGGCGTTTGGAACGTGTGGGCACCGTGATACGGGACCTAGAGAAGATCAAGCATTTTCCCGAAGGTTTCTTCCAATTGCTCATCATGCTTCTTGAGATAGCGACGCCATTCGGAAGGATTCCAGATTTCCAACCGGTGAAACATGCCCACCACCACGATTTCCAGGTCGTCTTCCAGCGGGATGACTTTTCTCAGCCGTCCGGGAATGAGGATTCTGCCCGTCTTGTCGATTTCAGAAGACGCGGCTTCAGCCACGACGAAGTGCATGAAGAGCCGGCTTTGATCTTCATCGAACGTGTCTTTGACGCGTGCGAGGACTTTTTCCCATTCTTGAACCGAGTAGGCTGCCAACGGAAGGTCCTGCCCCTTGACGAAAATCACCCGGTCTCCCTCCGATTCCATCTGCTCGCGCAAGGGAGTCGGGATCAGGAAGCGACCCTTTTCATCGAGTTTACAGTGATATTGTCCGGCAAACATGATGTTCTTCCTTTGCAGAAAACCTGTCCGTGGACCCGATGCGGGCACCAGTCTCAGGTGTTTAGGCTAGAGAAAACCATCTACAAAGTCAAGTAGTTCTTTTCGTCCCGCTTCAATGTTCATGGGCTACCATCCTGGCCAGGGTTTGAACGTAGACGGCCTGAGCTCCGGCTTTTCTCAGCGCCTTGGCGCATTCATTGACCGTGGTTCCCGTGGTGAACACGTCATCCACGACCAGCATGTTTTTCCCCTCAATGGCGGAAGGGGTCGCCACGGCAAAGCATTTTCGAAGATTTTTTAAACGCTCTCGTCGTGTGAGGGACGTTTGGGGAGGGGTGGGTTTCATTCGCCTGAGTACGTCGGTGAGAACGGGAAGATTCCATTGTTTGCCCAAATGGTAGGCTAACAGGAGAGCCTGATTGAATTCCCTTTCCCGGAGTCGATCGGGGTATAACGGGACTGCGAGAATCGCATCGACGTTCGTTGGGGCAGGAGTGGTTTGGGCTATCAGTCGAGCGAGCGATGGTGCCAATTGAGTCTTTCCGCGGTACTTCAATAAACCGATAGCCTCCTTCAATGGGGATTGATAGGCATAAGGCGTCCAGGCCCGGTTATAGGCCGGTGGGTGCTTTCGACAGGATCCGCACACGTATCCGGGACGAAGCGCGTGCGGAGAAGGAAAGGGATGCGCACAGCGAGGGCAACTCGGCGAACGGATCGGCGTAATCTGGTCCCAGCAGCGTTGACAAAAAAATGGAATGGGGTCGTCATCGAGGACATTGTCGCACGCACGACAATTCATGGGAAACACCGTGTGGAGGAGGCGGCGAAGCAATCGAGCGGTCATGTTTTTCCGGCCTGGGGAGGGAACGAACACCTCAGGAAAACCCTAGGAGCCAGCCCACACCCTGTCAACTCGTGTTGTTGGATGTTTCGATCATGTGCTATAGGGAGTTGTCATGACAAGGCCGCCTTCACATGCTCGGCCGGACCGTGGCGAGAGGGGTATCGGTGTCTACGGTCACCTTGGATCACGTCTGCAAAGTCTATGAACGGGGAAGCGTCACGGTGTCCGTCCTTCGGGATGCGGGCCTCCACGTTGCCTCCGGAGAATTTTGTGTGATCATGGGCCCGAGTGGAAGCGGGAAAAGCACGCTGCTGAATGTGATTGCGGGTCTCGACTCCGTGACTTCCGGAGCCATTCGTCTCGATGACCAACCGACTGACCGGTTTTCCGACGCGGAGTGGACCAGGTATCGACGGGAGACGATCGGCATGGTCTTTCAGGCTTTCCATCTGGTGCCCGGGTTGACGGCCGCCGAAAACGTCGGGTTGCCTTTACGGCTTCAGAAGGCGTCTTCGGCATTTATCCGGCAACGCGTCGGGGAGACGCTCGAGCGGGTAGGGGTCCAACACCGGGCCGGGCATCGGCCCTGGGAATTATCCGGAGGGGAACAACAACGCGTGGCCCTGGCTCGCGCCCTCGTCCATCAGCCGCGCATCCTGTTGGCGGACGAACCCACGGGAAATCTCGACTCGCAGACCGCCAAAGAGATCGTGGCGCTTATCCGGCACGTGTCCAAGGAAGAAGCCCAAACCGTCATCTTCGTCACCCATTCGGAATCGGCCGCGCGGGTCGGTGATCACGTGTACGAACTGGACGGCGGGCAACTGCATCAGTCTTCGATGGCCCGTGTCCCGGGAGCGACGTGAGATGGATCTTTCGACCACGATTGCCGATGTGCGTTTTTCGACCTGCCTGATGAATGCCGCGGGGGCCTTGTGCGTGACCCGGGAAGAGCTGGAGGCCTTGGGCCGATGCCGGAGCGGGGCGATCGTCACCAAGTCCATGACGCCGGCTTTCCGGCAAGGAAACCCGGAGCCCCGGTATTACAGCTTTCTCGGGGGCTCCATCAATTCCATGGGGCTTCCCAATCTCGGCTATCCGGCCTACGTCACCATCATTCCAACCCTTCGAAGGTTCGGGAAACCCGTTATTGCGAGTATCGCCGGGCTCAGTCCCCCGGAGTTTCTCGAAGCGGCTCGGGCGATCACGGCCGTTTCGCCTGACCTCATCGAGGTCAATCTTTCCTGCCCGAATATCCAGGGAAAGCCGCAAATCGGCTACGACGTGGAGGCCTCACGCTCGTTACTCCTGGAATTGAAGGACATCGTCACCGTGCCGATGGGCGTCAAGCTTCCTCCGTATTTCGACCCGGTGCACCATGAGGCGACGGCTCGGATGTTACAAGACGTCGGAGTCGACTTTCTGTCGGTCATTAATTCCGTGGGCAACGGGTTGGTGGTCGATCCGGACAAGGAACGCGTGGTGATCAAGCCCAAAGGCGGATTCGGCGGCCTTGGTGGAACCATGATCAAGCCCGTGGCCCTGGCCAACGTGCGGGCGTTCTGGAAGTTGTTTGACGGCCGGATACCCATCATCGGGACAGGGGGGATCATCTCGGGCACGGACGTGTTTGAACATATTTTATGCGGGGCGTCCGCCGTGCAAATCGGAACGGCCCTCGTCGACGAAGGGGTCGGGGTGTTTCAACGGCTGGAACAGGAACTCGGCGAACTCTTACAACGGAAAGGCTACGCCTCTCTCTTGGAATGTCGCGGAACGTTACAGGAACTTTGATCCGAAATCCCGCTTTCCGATCTGTGGCCGCAAGTCTTCCCTCTTCATGATCCATTCAAAGACAGTTCGGTCGTTGGGCTGATTCGAGCGACCTTCAAGGGACGTTTCAGGATGGAGAAACAATCAGGTCAGTGGGCTTTACTGGTGGGGGCGGCATTTTTCGGGACAAGCCGTAAGAGCATCGCTTGTCTGAGGAGCTGGGCCACGTTTCGCACGCGGAGTCGTCGCATCAGGTTAAACCGGTGGACTTCAACCGTACGGACGCTGATATTCAGTTGTTCGCCGATTTCTCGATTCGTGTGACCTTGGGCCACGAGGCGAAGAATTTCCTTTTGACGGGAAGTCAGCGAGAGAACTTCTCCGGTTTTGTCTTTGGAATTGCCTTTGTTCTCTCGAGAAGTTGACTTGACTTTAGCCATAAGAAACCTTCACGCGTTCTTCAGAGCTGCATTCGTCAGTCGAGGTTTTTATAAATTACCACAACTGGATTTTGGGAACAACATATTTTGGAACAACTAGTCTTACTGGGAGTTTTGGCTTTCAGACATTTGACGAGCCGGCCGTTCAGAACCGTGCTCACCGTGGCCGGGGTCAGCGTCGGGGTGGCGGCCGCCCTTGCCATCTATCTGGCGAATCAAACCGTCTTTGAATCGTTTCAGCGAGCCGTCACCCGGGTAGTCGGAGAGGCCACGATTCATATTTCAGGGGCGGAACGTCGACTCGATGAAACGCTCATCGAACGCATTCGCCTGCACCCTGACGTCCAAGCGGTCCATCCGTATATTTCACAATCCGTCATACTCGAAACGGGTGACGGGAACACCCGCGCCAGCATGGTGTGGGGGCTGGACCTGTTGGAGGTACTCGGTGAGGAGACGGGCGTGCGGCAATCCTCCGCTCAGGAGGAATTCTCGCTTGATCCCCTGCTCAGCCTGGAAGCGATTTTTGTGGACCGCGAGTTGGCAACCGGCTTGGGCGTGGCCCAAGGTGATCCCGTGACGGTCCACGCAGGGCCGCATCAATTCGAGGCAACCGTGAGTCGGATGTTGACGTTTTCCGATCATGAAAAGCGATGGGATTCCATGGCCATCATGGATATTGCCGCTGCCCAGGTGCAATTGAGGCGGCTCGGCCAGCTTGATGGGGTGGATCTGGTGACTTCTCCCGGCATATCCGTGGATCGCGTGATTCAGGAACTTCAGGCCCGTTTGGGTCCTTCCGTCCTGGTCAATCGTCCGTCACAGCGTGACGCGCAGGTGCAGCGGATGCTCACCTCTTTTCAGTTGAACCTCACCACGCTCAGTATGGTCGGGCTCTTCGTCGGAACGTTTTTAGTCTATAACGCCGTAGGATTTTCCGTTGTCCAATATCGACGGGAGATCGGCATCCTGCGAGCGATCGGTATGTTTCGGGGGCACATCGCCTTGTTGTTTCTGGGTGAAGCGATCATTGCCGGCGCCGTCGGAGGATGCCTGGGGGCCGTGTTCGGCAGTGGGTTGGCGCAGTGGCTTGTCGGGCTCGAACGGGAAACGGTTTCCGAACTCTATGGAATAAAGACGATGGGAGAACTGCCATTCACCCTGCCTGTGCTGTTGGGAGGATGCCTATTGGGAATGGCGCTGTCCGTGATCGGGGCGTTGGGCCCATGCCTGGAGGCGAGCCGGACCGCCCCGGCTCTGGCCATAGCGCCCGGGCAATATGAAACCACGCGTCACCATCATGGCCGATGGACCTTCCTGGCCGTGGGGGTCTTGGGTTTGGCCGGGCTTCTCTCCCTGCCCGGTCCGGTCAACGGCCTTCCCGTTTTTGGATATGCCGCGGCGTTTTGCGTCCTACTGGGATGCACGCTGCTCGCTCCCCTGGGCATTCATCTGCTGGGCCTGGTGACCTTCTTCAAACCATCGTCGGGGTCCATGATCCGCTTGGCCGTGGATCAGATTGCCCGGTCTTCGGGGCGAAACAGCGTCACGCTGTCGGCTTTTATGGTAGGCATTGCGATCGTCGTGGGTGTCGGCGTCATGGTCGAGAGTTTCCGGGATACCGTTGAGCGATGGATCGACCAGACCCTCATGGCGGACTTGGTGGTGACGCCCCATGAAGAAGGGTTGGAAGCCGACCCACGCGAGAACGTCTTTCTCATTTCACCGGAAACGGTTCAGCGTGTCAGAGCGGTGCCGGGAGTGGCAGCCGTTGATCCCTACCGTCAAGTGCGCATACAAGTCGGCTCCACCCAAGCCTACGTCGCGGCACGCGATCTTGCCCTTCACGCGGAACGGAGTCGATACCTGTTCGTGAACGGCGATTCTTCTCACCGGCTCCGCCAAGCCATTGAAGAACAGGGAGTGGTGGTTTCGGAAGTGTTGGCCCAGCGACTCGGGGTCAACGTGGGCGACGTACTGTCTTTGCCGACCGGCGTCGGGCAAAAGGGTTTTCCCGTGGTTGGCGTTTTTTACGATTATGCCACGGATGGCGGAAAGATCGTGCTGGACCGGTCGCTCTATGAACGATGGTGGGGTGATTCCACGGCAACGGTGTTGGCGATTTATCTTGAGTCGAACGCGAGTGGTCAACGCGTACGAGGCGCCCTGAAAAAGGCGCTCGATCCGCTCATGCCCGTGTCGATCATCAGCAACCAGGAACTCAGGGCGCACATTCTTGAAATTTTTGATCGGACCTTTCGGTTGACCTATGGGTTGGAACTCCTCACGGTGATCGTCGGCCTGCTGGGGATTGTCAATACGCTCTTGACGACCGTGGTCGAGCGACAACGGGAGTTTGCGACGTTTCGCGCGATTGGAGGCAGTCGCAGGCAAGTGCAAGGGTTGGTGGTGCGCGAATCGCTCTGCCTGGGAATGTTGGGGTTGGTCCTCGGATTATTAGGCGGGATCCTGCTCGCAACCTTGCTGATCAGCGTGATCAACAAACAGTCCTTTGGCTGGACCATTCACATGACCATTCCCCTCAAAACCATCCTGGAAGCCGTTCTCGTCGCAGGGATCACCGGGCTGCTGGCCGGGTATCTTCCGGCTCGCTGGGCCACCAGCGGCGCCATCGCCGACGGGTTACGGTACGAGTGACGAGAGAATCGTCAGCCATTGAAGCGCGTTGTCAGACTGAACCCGTCGGCATTTGCTGAAACAACAGTTCACTAATATTTGCTTGGGTCTTGGCATGTTCTATGGTCATGCCGACCAGGTTTCCATTTCTATCCAGGTCGATATAAATATGTTCGTTAATTTCCCTGGTTTCATGTGCTGATTGATCGGAAAACTCTATCAACGCCGTATCCGTATCTTCAAAATATTTGATTTTCATCTTCCGACTCCTTAAACCTTCCGTCAAAAAAAGCGTTGTGAATTGTACAACCACCGGAATCATTCAGTGCCAGTCGTTAATATAGCACAACAAGCGAAGGGAGAAAGAATGCCAACGCCACCTGAATCTATCATTCCCGACGTTTGGAATCGTGGAAGCGTGGCGTCGGCGAATGGGGTTCCCGGTCACACCTGGCATGAATCGTACCTCTCGGCCATAGGCATAACTCAAATTTTCAGTTACGAGATTCTTTCTCCTGCCAAGGCTTCTCAGGCCCATGTTCTGTATGAGAATAATTGATAAATATTGATAAATATCGTCATTATCGTTATGCTAAAAAGTGAAAGGAGGAAAGACGCTCATGCATGTTTCATTGACCCCGGAACTGGAGAATTTGGTTAAAAAGCAAGTTGAAAGTGGTCGCTATCATTCATCCAGCGAGGTCGTTCGCGAGGCACTCCGTTTGTGGGAAGAGCAAGAAAATCTGCGTGAACTGAGAATGGAGCAGTTTCGCAAAGACATTCAGGCGGGTTTGGACAGCGGCCCAACTAAGAGACTGGATTTTGAGGACATTAAAAAACGAGGCAGGGAACGGGTAAAGAGCAAGAAAAGAGGGCGTTGAGGAAAGTTTGTTTTAAGAGTGTGCACCGAATGATTTGCCAATCGGTGGAATGTCCGTGGGAGCTATTGAAATGGGATCAAGCTTGATGGGCAGGATGTTTCCCCGCCACTTCGAAGCCCATGTCTGCGAGCATCCGTTCGACCTCATGGCCGGGTTGTCCGGGTGTCGTGAGATAGCCGTTGACGAACAGCGAGTCCGCCACGTACAGGGCCATGGGTTGAAGGGACCGGAGATTGAACTCTCGCCCGCCCGCCGCGCGCAGCTCTCTTCGAGGATGGATAAAGCGAAACAGGCAGAGGATTTTCAGGCATCGTTGCGGGGTCAGGTGGTTGGCGTCGGCTAATGGGGTTCCCGGAATCGGATGCAGCATGTTCAACGGGATCGAGTCGGGGTTGACGTTCTGCAGGGCAAAGGCAAGGTCCACAAGATCTTCGTCGGATTCTCCCATGCCGACGATACCGCCTGAACATAATTCCAGGCCCGCGGCTCGCGCGTTTTGCAAGGTGGTCATTCGATCCTGATACGTGTGGGTCGTACAGATGGAGGAGTGATAGGCTTCGCTCGTGTTCAAATTGTGGTTGATGCGATCCACCCCTGCGGCCTTGAGCCGTCTGGCCTGGGGTTCGGTGAGAAGTCCCAAGGAACAGCAGACCTGCATGGGGAGTTCCTGTTTGATCCGCTTCACCGCCGAGGCAATGTCGGTCACTTCTTTTTCGAGAGGACTTCTTCCGCTGATCACCACACAGTATCGTTGGGCTTTAGCCTCATGGGCTTGGCGAGCGCCTTTCAGCATTTCATCGGCAGACACTAACGCATAACGGTCGATGGAAGCGGTGGAGATACTGGATTGCGAACAATAATGACAATCTTCCTGACAGGCGCCGCTCTTGGCGTTGAACAGCATTTGGATGGTGACTGTTCGACCAAAACAGGCATGGCGAATCGTATACGCGGCGTTGACAAGGGGTAAGAGTTGGGCCTCGTCGGTTTGGAGTATCTCCAAGCCTTCTTCACGGGTGACCGAATGGCCCTGCAGCACCTGTTCCGCGAGAACGTCGAATTGCGTCATTCGCTTACTCCCTTTGTGCCATACGGGGTGGTTGCAAACAATACTGCGTCAGCTTGCTTGATGAATCATCTTCGTGGATTCGGAAGGCTGTGGGTGCCCCAGGGCTTGCGAATCATATTCCGTTGGCGGGATTTGCGGGGCGTCTCTCCACATGTTCTCGATGCCGTAATACGTCCGACTCTCTTCCCGGAAAATATGAATGATGATGTCTCGATAATCGAGCAGGATCCAGTTCGCCGCGGTTTCCCCCTCCATGGTGCCGTGGTCCCCGAAACGATGCGCCATTTCCTGCCGGATGGCTTCGGCAATGGCTTTGACCTGGCGTCCTGAATTTCCGGAGCAAATGACAAAATAGTCGGCAATCGAGGTGAGGTGTCCTATTTCAAGGACCATGACATCAGAGGCTTTTTTATCAAGGGCGATTCCTCCGATGAGCAATGCTTTGCGTTTGATGTCTGAAATAGGGCGGCTCCTCAACGCGGGACGTACAAGTTGTGTTGAATTATATAAGAATGGACCGGGGGTGGCAACCAGTCCGTGACGTCCAAGCCCTTCCGGATTCGTTCCCGGACGGCGGACGCGGAGACCTCACAGGGGTCAATTCGCAGGAACGTGATCGTGGCCTGCGGACCGATGGGGAGATCCAGGCGACGTTGTCGGCCTGAATCCAAATGCTGAAGTTGTGCGGGCGACAGGGGAGGTAACAGCGTCAGCGAGGCCACTCGGGAAAAGGGAACGTGTGGCCGCGACAGCACGAGAAAGTTCGTCAAGGCCAATAAGGTTTCGGCCGATTTCCACCCTGCAATCTCGAGAAACGCATCGAGACCGATAATAAACCAGAGTTCACCCTTCACGGTTTCCCGAAGCGTTCGGACCGTGTCGATGGTATAGGATGTATCCGGCGCGTTGGCTTCCACGTCGGAAACCGTAAAGTCCGGCAGATCCGCGACGGCGTGTTGCACCATGCTCAATCGATGGTGCGCCGGGGCCAACGATTCACGCGACTTGTGGGGTGGAGCGCCCGAAGGAATGAAGAGCACCTGGTCGAGCGCCAATGCCCGTTGCGCTTGTCCGGCAATCGAAAGGTGGCAGTTGTGGACCGGGTTGAACGTGCCACCCAGCAAACCGATCCGAGTGAAGGGGGAATCGCTCACCGCGTCACGAAGAAGGATCAAGGATGAGGTGGTCAGACCAACAGCGCAAGATTGTCCCGGTGGATGACTTCTTCATATTCGTGCGTGCCCAGTCCCTGGGCAATCTCTTTCGTTCGACGCCCCTTGATCCCGGAGACGACGTCCGATGAAAAATTCACCAATCCCTTGGCAAACTCTTTTCCATCCGGGTCCACGCAAGAAACGGGATCGCCTGCCGCAAACGTTCCCTTCACTTCGACGATCCCGGAAGGCAGCAGGCTCTTCCCTCGACTGGTGAGCGCCGTGACGGCTCCGGAATCCAGCACGAGTTGTCCCTTGGACCGTAGCGTATAGGCGATCCAATGTTTGCGGCTGGGCAGTTTCCGGCCTTGGGAAAAGAACAGGGTGCCTTGTTCGGACCCGGCAAAGACGCTCGGCAGCAAGTCCGGGATTTCACCGTTGAGCAAGAGCGTGGGGACCCCGAATTGACGGGCCAGTTTGGCCGCCTCGATTTTCGTCACCATGCCCCCGCGGCTTTCCTGGCTCTGCGAGGTTCCCGCTCCTCGTTCGATATCGGGTGTAATGTCCGTCACGTGTGAAATCAACGTGGCCTCCTGATCATGTCGCGGGTCCCGGGTGAACAGCCCGTCGACGTCCGAGAGGATAATGAAAAGATCCGCATCGACCAGGTGGGCGACCTGCGCCGCGAGGGTGTCATTGTCGCCAAAACGAATTTCATCTACCGAGACGGCGTCATTTTCATTGACGATGGGAATAACCCCCAATTGAAGCAACGTCGTGAGCGTGTGCCGTGCATTGAGAAAACGTTTTCGATCGGCCAGGTCTTCATGGGTGAGCAACACCTGGGCGATTTTTTGTCCGGCTTCCTGGAAACAGGTTTCATAGGCGTGAATGAGACGGCTTTGTCCGGCTGAAGCCGCGGCCTGTTTCAAGGGGAGGGTGTGCGGATAGGACTTGAGGCCGAGTTTCCCAATGCCTGCCACGATGGCTCCCGACGACACCAGGACGATTTCCCGTTCTTCCTGTTTGAGCCGGGCGATTTCATCGGAGAGGCGTTGAATGTGGTCGAGTCGCAATCCCGCCTGGGCGGCCAGGATGCTGCTACCTATTTTAATGACGAGCCGCTTGGCGTGTGAGAGGATGAGATCTCTCATGCTGCTTCGATTTCATGAAGGTGTTGCGCAAGAAACGCGCGTAAGGCCTCGAGTCCTTCACGCGTGGCCGAGGAGATCGGGAAAAAAGCCATCTGCCCTTCCCGGCAATAGTGCCGGAGATCCTGGTGCCGCTGCCCGTTGCCCTGGCTGTCGACTTTGGTCCCGACGACGGCAAAGGCACGCTGCCCCAGGGTCTGATCGAATGCGGAGAGCTCTTCCTGTAACACGTGCAACGTGTTCACGGGATCATCCGGGGTCCCCTCGGAAATATCGATAAGATACAACAGGAAACGCGTGCGTTGAATGTGCTTGAGAAATTGATGCCCCAGGCCCTTGCCTCTATGGGCGCCTTGAATGAGTCCGGGAATGTCGGCCATGACGAAACTGTCGTAGTCGCCCAGGGGGACGACTCCCAAATGCGGTTGCAGGGTCGTGAAGGGATAATCGGCAATTTCCGGTCGCGCGGCCGAGAGCGTGGAAATCAACGTGGACTTTCCGGCGTTCGGAAACCCCACGAGCCCGACGTCGGCCAGGAGTTTCAGCTCCAGGTTGAGCTGTAACTCTTCGCCGGATACACCTTCCTCAAACGTCTGGGGCGCCCGGTTCGTGGAGGTGGCGAACCGGGCGTTCCCTTTCCCGCCCTTTCCTCCAACGGCCACGATCGCGGATTGCTCGGGTGTCACCAGATCCGCCAGGAGATCGTGGGTCTCCGCATGTTTGATCGTGGTCCCGACCGGCACGGTAATCGTTACGTCGGAGCCGGAACGGCCATGGCGATTGGCTCTTTGCCCGGAAGCGCCGGATTTGGCCTCATAATGACGCCGGTACTTCAGGTCGAGCAACGTCGTCATGCGGGTCGAGGCCGTGACGACGACGTTGCCTCCGTTCCCGCCGTCACCACCATCCGGCCCGCCATGGGGGACGAATTTTTCCCGCCGGAAACTACAGCCTCCGTTCCCACCGTTGCCGGATCGAACAAAAATTTTTGCGTGGTCGATAAACATAAGGCACCACGATTGTCATAGGAAGATGGGGAAGAAAGAGCCCGGGGAGGAAGATGAGTCGTTTATGTTGAGGGATACACGCTGATCTTGCGTCGCGCTTCGCCCCCCTCGAATTTCACGATTCCCGCAACTTTGGCAAAGAGGGTATGATCCTTGCCCATCCCGACGTTATAGCCGGGATGAAACTTGGTGCCTCGTTGGCGAATGAGAATGTTGCCCGGTTGAACCCGTTCGTCGGCGTATCGCTTGACTCCCAGATATTGAGGATTGCTGTCGCGGCCGTTTCGAGATGAGCCGCCGCCTTTTTTGTGTGCCATGCCCGGTCCTTTTCCTACCTACCCCGTGACGATGTCATCGACGCGGAGTTGGGTGAATGCTTGACGATGCCCGCGGGTTTTCCGGTAATTCTTTCTTCGCTTCTTCTTGAACACCGTGATCGATCGGCTTCGGCCGTTCCGAATAACCGTGGCTTGCACGTGAGCCCCTTCGACAACCGGTTGTCCCGGAAGGGGTTCTTCGTCCGTCGAAATGAATCGAACGGGCTTCAATTCCACGGTTTGGCCGACTTCGGCGTGAAGCGCCTCGACCTGAAGGACCGATCCGCGTTCGACCCGATATTGTTTTCCACCGGTTTCCAAGATCGCGTACATGAGAGCGTTATCCTTTCACTGCCAGCACATGTAGCATGCACTTTAAGGGAGTGTCAAGGCATGTTGAGGGATTGGAGTAGCCGGATTGACAGGTTGAGCCCCCCTCGCTATAAGCTATAAGTATGGGGACGCATTTCCGGGAACGTGATCATTCTGTTTCAGAAAACTGGAGGTGAATTCGATGGATAGCAAAGAAGTGCTCGAACAAGCCTTGGCTCTCAGGCCGAATGAAAGGTTCTCGGTCGTCGAAGGCATTTTGAGAAGTCTTGACGAACCGGATATGTCGCTTGACGCAATATGGGCCGAGGAAGCGGAAAAGCGGCTGCGCGCGTATCGCGAGGGCAAGCTGGAAGGGATACCGATACAGGAAATATTTAAGGAAAAATGATGAGAGTCGTGTTCTCCGACTTGGCAAAAAGAGAACTCGATGATGCGACGAACTTCTACGAAATGGAATTCGAGGGTCTTGGCAAACGATTTCTCACAGAGGTCAAGAAGGCCGTAGTCAGAATTTCCGAATACCCAAAAGCGTGGTCGGTCGAGCGAGGTGAAGTCAGGAAATGCCTGTTACACAGATTTCCTTACAAGCTTTTGTACTCTATTGAGCGAGATCATATCCATGTCATGGCAGTTGCGCATTTACACAGACAGCCTGACTACTGGGTTGAAAGAAGTGACACGTGACAAATCCGTCAACCCGCACAAGGGAGTGCAGGTTCCGACACAAGTGGGCGGTGTGTATGATCGTGCGGACACGCATAGGCAGATCGCCGTTTGGGGGTAGATGACACTTCCGAGAACCGTTTCTTTAGTCCAACGCCGAGCGCAGAAAGGGCAGTCATGGTGACGCCGAGTGAAAAAATCTGGATGGATGGAACCTTTGTGAATTGGGACGAAGCCTCCGTCCATGTGTTGACGCATTCCTTGCATTATGGCTTGGGAGCTTTCGAAGGCATTCGTTGTTACCGGGGCAAAACCGGGTCAATGATTTTTCGCTTGCGCGAGCACGTGGATCGGCTTTTCGAGTCGGCGCATATTGTGATGATGAACGTCCCCTACAGTCGCAAGGACGTGTCCGAAGCCATCGTGGAGACGGTTCGGGTCAACAAACTGGAATCCTGTTACATCCGTCCCTTGCTGTACGTGGGGTATGGGGAAATGGGGCTGTATCCCGGGAATAATCCCGTCAGGCTGGCGATCGCCGCTTGGCCGTGGGGCACCTATCTGGGAGAGGACGCCCTGGTGCATGGGATCCGGGCCAAGGTTTCCTCGTTCACGCGCCACCACGTGAACGTCTCCATGACCCGTGCAAAAGTCTCCGGGTATTACGTGAATTCCATTTTAGCCAAATGTGAAGCGAAAAACGCGGGGTACGACGAGGCCATTCTCCTGGATACGGAAGGCTACGTGGCCGAGGGAACCGGAGAAAACGTGTTCATCGTGTCGAAGGGCATGCTCAAGACCACCCCTTTGACTTCCATCCTGGAAGGCATCACTCGTCATTCCATCCTGGATCTGGCCCGGGAGAACAATATCCCGGTGGTTGAAGAACGGTTTACCCGGGATGCGTTGTATGTGGCCGATGAAGCATTTCTCACGGGAACGGCGGCCGAAGTGGCGCCGGTTCGGGAAATCGATGACCGTCAGGTCGGAACCGGAAAACGGGGACCCGTCACGGACCTTCTGCAGAAAGCCTTCTTCGATATCGTGAAGGGCGAAGACTCTTCCCATGCCCATTGGCTGACTCCTGTCTAATCCGCATTGTTTCTTCGGTTTGTCCTGAACCACCCGGCTGAATCGAGTCGTACGGCGGTCGGGCACGACTCCACGCCGGCCTCGTTTTTCATTTGTCTTTCAGGGAAAAATCAATGTGCCGAAGAGGGCGTCTCGGATGAGTCAGCGGGGGCTCCGGACGATTCAGGAGGGGCTTCCGTGCTTTCCGGAGCGGAGGAGGTTGCTTCACCGGACGTAGCGGGAACGTCGAATACCGAAGACGCGACGTGCTCCTGCCTGGAAAGTAACGCCAGGCTGAGCGAGGTCAACATGAAAATAATGGCCGCGCCCACCGTGACTTTGCTGAGAAACGTCCCGGGGCCGCGACTTCCGAAAACCGTTTGGCTGGATCCGCCGAATGCCGCGCCGATTTCGGCACCCTTCCCTGCCTGAAGCAGGATCGCGGCAATCATCAAGAAACAGACGATGAGATGGAGAATGACGGTGACAGTATACATGGATGCTTCCCGACGGCTTTTTTGCAACGAGCTTACGAGGCCATCCGGCAGATTCTAGCAAAGCCTTCAGGATCAAGACAAGCTTTTCCTACGAGGGCCCCATTGATCTCATCCGACCTAAAGAGTTCTTGGGCATTTTCAGGAGAAACGCTTCCTCCATAGATGATCCGTGTGGTGTGTCCGATTTGCGGCCATTCCACGTTCAGGATCGAGCGAAGAAAGGCGTGTACTTCTTCAATGTGTCGGACAGTGGCGGCGTAGCCGGTGCCGATAGCCCAAACCGGTTCATAGGCAATGGCGAGACCCGTCATCTGCTCGGGAGGCACGTCGCGTAACGCCTGGAGCATTTGTTCTTTGACCACGTCTTGCGTATGACCGGTTTGTCGTTCCTCCAGGGTTTCCCCCACGCAAAGGATGGGAGCGAGATCATGCTGCAAGGCGGCTTTCAGCTTTTTGTTGACTTGGGCATCGGTTTCCGCCAAGAGTCGCCGGCGTTCCGAATGCCCGACGATGACCGACTGGCACCCCACGTCTTTCAACATGCGACCGGAGATCTCGCCCGTGTAGGCCCCCTCTTCTTCCCAATGCAGGTCCTGCGCCCCCAGCCTGAACGGATCATCGGCATGGAGCATTTGCCGGATGCCGTAAAGAGCGGTAAACGGGGGAATGAGCAGGATCTCCACGGAGACGTCAGGAGCCAGGGCCTGCCGAAACCGGTGGACAAACTCGACAGCCTCGGCTGTCGAGTTGTGCATTTTCCAATTGCCTGCGATGAGTTTGGGGTTCACGAAAGCGGTGACCGTGAGAGATCAGGGTAACAAGGAGGCGACGGATCCATTACCGGGCCGGTAGTGCCGCAAGCCCAGGCATGTCCCCCCCCTCCAATAAGGTGAGCGCCGCACCACCCCCCGTCGAAATAAACGACATGCTGTCGGTTTCGCCGGCGCGGTGGATAGCCAGAGCGGTTGAGCCGCCCCCGACGACCGTCAGGGCATAGGCATTGGCGACGGCATGGGCCATGGCTTGGGTTCCCCGGGCAAAGGCGTCTCGTTCAAACATGCCCATCGGCCCGTTCCAGAGGATGGTTTTGGCATTTTCAACGGCCTCGGAAAAGAGTTTGACGGAGGCCGGGCCGATATCCAGTCCATACCATCCTTCGGGAATCTCTTGAATGGGAACGATTTTCGTTTCGGCACCGGGGGCCAGGCTGGCCGCAACCACGCAATCCACCGGAAGATAAAATTTTATCCCTTGCTCGAGGGCGTGTTCGTGAACGCCTTTGGCGAAATCAATCATCTCGTCTTCGACCAGGGACCGACCGATTTCAAGGTTCATGGCTTTCAGAAACGTAAAGGCCATGCCTCCGCCGATAATGACTTTATCGACTTTTTTCCCGAGGTTTTCGATCACGCCGATTTTTCCCGAGACCTTCGCTCCTCCTAAAATCGCCACAAAGGGACGGATGGGATTTTCAACGGCACCCTCGAGGTACTCCACTTCCCGCTTCATTAAATAGCCGGCCGCGGACGTTTTGATGAATGAGGGGATGCCTGTTGTTGAGGCATGGGATCGATGAGCGGTCCCGAACGCATCGTTGATGAAGACGTCACCCAACGAGGCCAGCTCCGAAGCGAAATGGTCGTCATTGGCTTCCTCTCCGGGATGAAACCGGAGATTTTCCAGCACCAGGACCTCGCCGGGTTGTAATTGACTCGCGAGGTTTTTGACGGCCGGACCCACGCAGTCCGGTGCAAACGTCACGTCCTTCTCCAGAAGACGTTTCAGGCGTTTGGCCACCGGTGCCAGGCTGAGTTCCGGGCAGACCGTTCCTTGGGGGCGCCCCAGGTGTGAACACAGAATCACACTCCCCCCTTCGTCGACCACGTGATTGATCGTGGGAATCACCGCGCGAATCCGGGAATCGTCCGTAATTTTGAGAGACTCGTCGAGTGGAACGTTGAAGTCCACGCGAATAATGACGCGCTTCCCTTGCAGGTCCACCTGATCAATGGTTTGTTTGGTAATACGCACGAAACGTCCTTTCCTCCGAACCCGGCGGGAGGGGCGGGAGGGCGAAGCCAAGCTCCTTAGTTTTTGGAGGCTAAAAATTTAACCAAATCTCTCAACCGGCATGAATACCCCCACTCGTTGTCGTACCAGGCAAACACCTTGACGAACCGGCGATTCATGACGGTCGTGAGCGGGGCATCGACAATCGCCGAATAGGAACTCCCATTTAAATCGATGGAGACGATGGGCGCTTCGGAATACCCCAGAATGCCGTTGAGCGGGCCTTCGGCGGCCTTGGCAAAGGCGGCATTGACTTCGACGCCGTCGCAATCCCGTTCGGTTTCCACGCCCAGGTCGATCAGGGAAACATTGGGGGTGGGGACGCGAATGGCGAGACCGTCGAGCTTGCCTTTCAGTTCCGGGATCACCAGGTGCAAGGCTTTGGCCGCGCCGGTAGAGGTCGGGATCATCGAGAGTCCCGCGCTTCTGGCACGCCGCAGGTCCTCATGGGGTAAATCCAGAAGTTGCTGGTCATTGGTATAAGAGTGAATGGTGGTCATATAGCCGTGGTCAATGCCGAAATTTTCGAGCAGTACCTTGGCCACCGAGGCCAAACAGTTGGTCGTACAGGAGGCATTGGAGATGATGTGGTGAGACTTGGGATCATACGATTGTTCGTTCACCCCCAACACGACCGTGAAGTCGGCATCCTTCCCCGGGGCCGAGATCACCACACGGGGAGCGCCGGCTGACAAATGTCGGCTCGCCCCTTCCCGGTCGGTGAAACGACCCGTTGCCTCTATGACGACGTCGACCTCCAGCTCTTTCCAGGGTAATTCCTTGGGGTCCCGTTCAGCGAAGACTTTGATGCGTTGGTTATCGACAAGCAGGTGATCGTCTCCGGCCTCGACCGTTCCCTGGAATCGGCCATGGACCGAGTCGAAGGCCAGCAGATGACTCAGGGTTTTGGAGTCGGTCAAGTCGTTGATCCCCGCAACGTGAATATGAGGGTCACCTAAGGAGGCTCGAAAAAAGTTTCTCCCGATTCGTCCAAACCCATTGATTCCGACACGAATAGCCATAACATTCCTATTTGTGAAATGGTTCAAAAATTCGCAAGGAGAGGGGAAGCCTAGATAATACTTATAGGAAGTGGTGAAGTCAAATCTTCATGGCGTCTTTGACCTCTTCGAGTGTTTGCCGGGAGACCCTGGACGCGCGTTGACGTCCGGCCTCGGCCACTTCGTCGAGCCTGGCGGGGTTGGCTTCGAGCGAACCCCGAGCCTCCCAGATGGGAGAGAGTTGCGCCACGACGCGGTCCGCCACGAATTTCTTGCAGTCGATGCAGCCGATTTTTGCCGTGCGGCATTCTTCGTTGACCTGGTCGATGACCGCTGAGTCGGAATAGATCTTGTGGAAATCAAACACCGGGCAGAGATCAGGGTTTCCCGGATCGGTTCGCCTCACCCGGGCCGGGTCGGTGACCATGGTCTTGAGCGTTTGCCGGACCGTGGGTTCGGTGTCTGACAGGTTGATCGTATTCCGGTAACTCTTGCTCATTTTGCGACCGTCGGTTCCGACGACTTTGGGAAATTCCGTGAGCAGTTCCTGCGGTTCCACCAACACGGGGGTATAGAGACTGTTGAACCGTCGAGCGATTTCGCGGGTCAGTTCCAGGTGGGGGAGTTGGTCTTTGCCGACCGGCACGGCATCGGCTTTGTAGAGCAGAATGTCCGCGGCTTGCAGAACGGGATACCCCAAGAACCCGTGCGTGGAGAGGTCACGTCCCTCGAGTTGTTCCTGCTTTTCCTTATACGTCGGATTTCGTTCCAACCACGAGACCGGGGTCAGCATCGAGAGGAGTAAATGCAACACCGCGTGTTCCGGCACGTGGGATTGAATGAAGACCGTGGACCGTTCGGGATCGATCCCCGACGCGAGCCAATCGATCAGCAATTCCCGGACGTAGGTCGTGACGTGGCCGGTGTCTTCGTAATTGGTGGACAGCGCGTGCCAATCCGCCACAAAAAAGAAACACGCATGGTCCTCCTGCAGGGTCTTCCAATTCGTGAGGGCCCCCAAATAATTGCCCAGGTGCAGGCGCCCGCTGGGCTGCATGCCGCTGACCACACGCATCATTCACTCCTTCACAATCGGTTACAACACGAACCTCGAGAGAATGGATTCGGTCATGAATTGGAAGATCGTCCCGATAAAGCCGCTGACCACGTGAATTCGTGAATCGAAAAAGAGCAGGCCGAGAATCACCAGCATGCCATAGGGCTCCAGCCGGCTCAGAAGCATGGCCGGTTTGAGCGGCAGGCTGCTCAGCAGGATCCGGCCTCCATCGAGCGGGGGGATCGGAAGAAGATTAAACGCAAAGAGCAAGGTGTTGATGATAATCGAAAACAGAAGCATGGCGACCAGCGGCAACAGGAGCATCCCCAACAGGTCGGTCCTCGGGGCGACTCCCGCCTGGGGAGGCCAATGCTCCTGGAGCGTCGGATCGATGGTGAGCAGGACGCTCAACAGGATCCCGCTCAGAATGGCCAGCACGAAATTCATCGCCGGACCGGCCGCCGCCACAAGGGCCATATCGCGCCGGGGATTGCGCAAGCGTCCCGGAGTCACGGGAACAGGTTTCGCCCAACCGAACAGGAACCCTCCCGGCATCAGCAGGCAGAGCAGGGGAACGATAATGGTGCCGAAACGGTCGATGTGGACGAGCGGGTTGAGCGTCAACCGGCCGTGTTCCCGAGCCGTGCCGTCTCCATAATAATTGGCGACCCAGCCGTGAGCATACTCATGCAGGACCACGGCCATCATCAGCGGAAGGATCACGTAAGACAAGGTATGAAGGAATTGGACCATGAGTCGGAATACCGGAAACTCAATGCAGTTGGATGAAACGACCGTTATGAATCTGGATCATATACACTTTGCGGGTGAGGATGCCACCCTCATCGAATTTTTCCAATCCGCCCAGGGTGGGAAGGTCGTGCCGGACAAAGAGTTGCATGCGGACGTCAGGCCCGGTGGTGGCCCCACGGCGGATCGCGTCAAGGACCGCGTGCATGGCATCGTAGGCCTGGACCGCAAAAATGGAAGGGTCGGCCTGAAACCGTTCACGATAGGCGGTGATAAAACGCCGGGTTTTCGGATCGGTGGTCTGAAGGAACAGGGCGTCCCCGAACAGTCCACCCTCGATTGAGCTACGCCCCCATTTCAGGAGATTGGGGTGGTTCCAGGTATTCGTGCCCAACAGGGGCACGTTCACGTCGAAAAATGCGAGTTGCGCGGCAAGAAAGGCCACGTCGGTCGGATGTCCGGGCAGAAACAGGGCATCGAATCCCGGAGTATACACCAGCGGCGCGTCTTCCTGCCCGTCCTCCGGCGCCGGTTCCTCCGTGACGGGACTGTTCTCCGGATCGACCGGCTCCTCGGGTGTCAGGGGCAACATTTCTCCATAGAGGCTCAAATCCTTCTCTTTGATGCGCGTGATTTGCATCGACGCATCGGTCGTTCCCGGTTGATACCACTCGGCGGCAATCATCTCCCCTCCGTTTTGAACCACGGCTTGTTGAAAAATGTGATGCAAGTGTCGGCCATGGGGCGTGTGAGGGGCCAGGATGCAAAAGCGGGTATGCCCGAAGTGCTGCATGGCATAGTCCACCAGACGGTTGATCTGGAGGGTGGGCGTCATGGCGGTGCTGAACCAATACCGTCCGAATTGTTTGACGTCCGGCAGGGTCGCGGTGGGCGTAATAAAGGGCACGGCCGCGAGGTTCGGGATATCGGCCAGGAGTTGAACCTCTCGGGCCAATAAGGGACCGATCAGGGCAACAGGGGTAAATTCGTCGAGTAGTTGAGAAATCTCGCGGCGAAATTGGGCGGCCGGCAGGACGCTGTCCTTGACCACGAGCCCAACGGCGTTGGAGCCCCAAAAGGCCTCCTCCTCTTCCAAAGCCAACCGGACGCCATTGAACGCCTCGGTCCCAAAGGGTTTCATTTTTCCCGAGAAGGGAAAGGCCGCTGCAATCACGTGGCGATGAGCTTTGATCCCGGCAATGACGGTCCGCAGAAGCGCGACCGCGGTTTGGGCATAGGGATGATCGGGAAAGCGGTGAAGAAAGGCGCGGATATCCCGTTCGGCCAACGTCTCGTCACCCTGTGACGTATGGAGTTCAATGAGGCGAATCAAGGCCAGATCACCGGGATACGTGCTCGAAAAGGCATCGAAGACTTCGCCGAGCGATTGTTCGGTCATCTTGTGCAGGATGAGACTTTGCACGTAGTCCCGAAGATCTCGTCGTTCGTCTTTCCTTGATTGCTCAGCGTGAGTCAAGGCGGTTTGAATCGCCCGAAGGGACTCACCATTCGATTCGTACGCGAGGAGCAATCGATGGAGGGCCTCGACGCGTATCGTTTCGTCCGATGTCAGGTCCAGCACCCGGGACAGGATGGGAATGGCACGGTTAGGCCGTTGTGATTCGATATAGAGAGTCCCCAGCTTTAACCGGGCATCGTGGATCAGCAGAGAGCCCGGATATTCTTCCAGGAATTGTTCGAGGGTGATGATGGCCTGGTTGCTTTGACCCTGAGCTTCCAGGGCCACGGCGTGCAAAAAGGTGAATTGTTCGATGAAGGCGGGCGGCTCGGATCGATCGAGAAACGGTTCGATCAGTCGCACCGCCGCTTCACCGTGTTCCTGTCCGAGTTCAGCCCTGATTCGGGCGAGGGCCTGCTCCTCAGTCAGTGGAAGGGCCTGCTCTCCACTCGGTTCATCGGGCGAAAACTGGGCAAGGGTAGCCCCCGGCCATAAACCGATGCTGATGAGAAGGGACCAAAGAAGGATAGAGGAAAAAGAGAACGTGGCGATGATCATGAGACATTGTTGCGTATTGTGGTATATAAAGCCAGGGCTGGTGAGTGTCAAGAAAGGCCGAACCACGTATGAATGACGAGCCGACGACGCAACCGTGGCGCATGGATGATCTGATCGACCAGTATCTGACCAATTTGCGAGTCGAGGGCGGCGTCGCCGGCAATACCGTCCGGGCCTATCGACGCGATCTTGAGAAACTGCAAGCCTACCTGGCGTTGCAGGGCATGACCAATCCGCTTGACGTCCCGCCTCATTTGACCGGGTTTCTGAATCATCTGCGCGCGCAACAATTGTCTCCGGCCTCGGTGTCCCGATGCCTGGCGGCCATCCGCGGGTTTTACCGGTTTCTCAGTACGGAGCACGGGGCCCCGGAAGTGCTGTCACAATTACCCGGGGCGCCGAAGCAATGGACCAAACTGCCCAAGACGCTATCCGAATCCGATGTCACGGCCCTATTGGAATTGCCGGTCGGTCAAGGCCTGGAGGACATTCGGGATTCCGCCATGGTGGAGTTGATGTATGCGGCCGGTCTCCGGGTGTCCGAATTGATCTCGCTGCCCCTGTCCGCGGTGAACGTGGAAGTGGGGTACGTACAAGCCACCGGGAAACGCGAGAAACAACGCATGGTGCCCATCGGCGAGGTCGCGCGCCGAAAGCTGGTGGCCTATTGCCGGGAGGTACGGCCGGCCTTGCTGAAAGGTCGATCGACGCCGGCGTTGTTCGTGACGAGACGGGGGGCGCCCATGACGCGCCAGAGCTATTGGACCATTCTCCGGAAGCGGGCGTTTCGAGCCGGCATTCACAAGCCGATCTCTCCGCACATGTTGCGCCATTCGTTCGCCACGCATCTGCTGGAACACGGCGCCGATTTGCGCGCCGTGCAAATGATGCTGGGCCACGTCAACATCGCCACCACCCAAATTTACACGCACGTCGAACACAAGCGGCTGAAGCAGGTCCATGACGAGCGGTTCCCCAGAAAACGGCGACGCGGGTCGCCCGGAAAACCGGCTTCCCAGGAATAGGCCCCGTCGCTTTAGGGACGGCACAGGGGCCGCCCCCTACGTTGCAAAGGAGAAATCCCCTGTGGCAGGGTTGACCGCCGAGTGTCTTCGCAGTCCGCCTGAAGGAGGAAGAGGATGAAATCTAAGCGACAAGTGCATTACGTCAAAGGGGTCTTTGTCTGTCCCAAATGCAATCAAACCTTTGTTCAAGAACGATGGGTCGAAGAGTGGCGCGTTCGCTGTCATCGCTGTGACTATCGCGGTACCCTCACCCATGTTTCCGTAGAAGAACACATGGAAGAAGAAACCGAGCGTACGTAACGATCAAAGCGGTCGCCCGCCGCCGCCGCGTGGCATACGGGTTCTTCCCAGGTTCAATTTCCTTCCAGTTATCACGAATCCATCCATGTCTGCTTCTTTTGCTATCCGCTTTGTTGTCTTGCCCTCGCGGTTTTCAGCCGGTCTGCGTGGGGTGCGATTAAGCGGGAGCCAAACAAGATGGAAACGATGCAATGAGCGAAACGCCTGACGTCAGCCACCTTCAGTGGACCGTGTATTGGGAGCGTGAGTACACGACCGCTCTTGCACCGGAACGGTTGAGACTCGATTTCCATCCTCACCGGCCGCTGATGACCAATATGCCTTTGCACGAACAACGGGCATTAGCCGCCGATGGCTACAAAGTGCTTCCGGATGATTGCGGGCCGGTGCGCATGGTGGGCCAGTACGGGTGGCTGGTCCGATGTCCGGTGGATTGCAAGATTCGCCGGACGAAAGATGGATTGAAATGGCAGGCGCCCGAAATCCTTCCCGAAGAACGGCTGCTTGGATACAAATCGTTTTCCGGGATGTACGTGGATACGATTTTAAACAGCGGCTATGCCAAACTCTGTTGCGGAATCCGATTTTACTATCCCAAGCAGCTCGGCATTATGCTGAAGGATATTCCCAACCATTTTTATCATTACCCGGAACGCACGTTTTCCGTCTGGGAAGGGATCAAATCACAGGAATACAAGCTCACGCCCAATTTGTACGATTTCCTTCCGGACTACGACGCGTTCGTGGCCAACGTCCTCCTGCAATTGGAAAGACCCACGACGCTGAAGCGCGGCGATCCCGTCGCTCTGGTTGTCCCGGTCCTGCTCCCCAAGCAGTTTCGATTGGAGGAACTCACTCCTGATCGCAAGCAGGCCGGGCCACCGCGGTAAACCCGATTCCATTTCAAGTGTGGAATCAGCCATTCATGCAAAAACATATGCTTGACATATGCCGACATTTGGCTTACCTTGCGCCAAGGTAAACAGTTCCGATAAAGAGGTGTGTGATGAGAACGGCCAAGTTATTCAGGAATGGGAAAAACCAGGCGGTCAGGCTTCCCAAACAATTCGAGTTTGGAGGCGTCAACGAGGTCACCATCCGCAAGGAAGGCAATGCCATTGTGTTGCTTCCCGTCAGGAAAACCTGGGCTTCTTATGCCACGCTGCCGGCCGCCGATAATGATTTCATGTCGGCGCGCCCCTCGCTGCTTGATGACCAGAGGGTGGCTTTTTGAGTTTGTACGTGTTGGATACGGATACCTGTAGTTACATTATCAAAAGACGCCCCGAGTCGATATTGGAGTCCATGCAGGTGACGGCAGGGCAGGGACACAGTCTAACGATTTCAGCCATTACGTATGCCGAATTGTTGCTTGGGGCAGAGCGTTCGGACAACAAACGGAAGCACCGGAAATTAGTATCCGGGTTCGTTGAACGTCTGGATGAAATATTGCCTTGGGATGCCGGGGCCGCGGAGACATTCGCCACGTTGCAGGCGTATTTGTATAAGAAAGGCTCACCCATTGGGCTGAACGATACCATGATTGCCGGGCATGCGTTGAGCCGGGACGCCATTGTCATCACGAACAACGTCAAACATTTCAGCAAGGCACCACGACTGAAGGTTGAAAATTGGGTGCGGCACGATCATTGATCGGACAACCCCACGATCTTCAAGCGCGGTCATCCCGTCGTACTTCTTAAATGGTTTTGCCTGGAGGACCCGATCGGAAACGTTCCGTCCCGCCCGGGTAGCGGTCATCCGAGTACGGGCCAATCATGGCACTTCCCACTTTTCATGACGTGGAACGCGCGGCGGCCCGCTTGAAGGGCATAGCCCGTGAAACGCCTATCCAGACATCTCGACGGCTCGATGCCTATTCGCACGCCACCGTGTTTCTGAAGTGCGAAAACTTTCAGCGCGTGGGGGCGTTCAAGTTTCGAGGGGCGTACAACGCCGTGGTTCACCGGCAATCATCGAAGCCCGTGGTGGCCCTTTCTTCAGGGAATCATGCCCAGGGCATTGCGCTTGCCTGCCTGTTGACGGGAAGAGAAGCGCATCTCGTGATGCCGGAGCCGGTTAATCCCATCAAACGGGCGGCGGTTCGAGACTACGGAGGCATCGTCCATGTTCCTGCCGATCCTCGGAATGCGGATTCGTTTTCCCGGGATCTGGTGCAAGAACTTCAGGGGGAATGGATTGAAGCCTTTAACGATCCTGACGTGATTGCGGGGCAAGGCACCGCCGCTTTGGAATTACTGGGTCACGTGCCGGATCTCGACGTCCTGCTCGGCCCCATCGGCGGCGGGGGCTTGTTATCCGGCACGTGTTTGGTGGCTCATGGCATCAATCCCGAAATCCAGGTCTACGCGTGTGAGCCGGCCGGGGCTTTGGATGCCCTGTATTCCGTCAAAGAAAATCGCATCGTGCCGCAGGAGCATCCTCGGACCATCGCGGAAGGCTTACGGACAAGCGTGGGGACCCTCACGCTGCCTATCCTGCATGACCATCTGGCCGGATTCTTTGTGGTGGAAGAACGGGAAATTCTCACGGCCATGCGTTTCATCTACGAACGCATGAAACTGGTGATCGAACCGGCCAGCGCCGTGGCCGTGGCGCCGCTGCTCCGGCAGGAACCCGCGTTGCAAGGCAAACGCGTGGGCGTCATCATCTCCGGCGGCAACGTGGATCTGTCTCAATACTTCGACGGGCTGTCGAGTTCTTAAGCTCCTTGTTCAGGAGAAGGTTAAGGAAGTGAATCCCGGAGTTCTTCCAGATTTTTGATGACGAGCAGGTCGCCGTTGGCGGTGGCGACGTCGATACCTTGCGTGCAGACCGCGCGGCATTTATCCGTATGGTTGGCGTGTTTGAGGGATTGCGCCAGGGCAAAAATGGCCGCGGAGTAGGTGGGTTTCACCTTGATGCAGCTCTCAAGGGCGGAGATGGCCTCTTCCCAATTTTCATCCCCCATGTACGCTTTTCCCAGCCCGAACCAGAGGGTCTCGTCATTGGGATCCATTTGTAAGACTTTTTTGAATTTGTCTATCTTGGGGTCTGGCATAAGGTGTCCTGTTGAATGTTTTGAAGGTTTTTAGTTTCTCTGTCTGGTAATGGACTGTAGCAGAGCGGTCTTTGCGTTGTCTAACAATATGCCCTGTGTTACCATCCGATTCCCGTTTTTTCCCTTTCCCCCTCACCCTTCCCTCTCCCGCAAGGGGGAGAGGGTAAGAGACCTCAGAGGGCAAGAGTGAAAGAGCTCAAGGGGCGAGGATAAAAGGGTCTAAACTGGGACGGCACGGGGGCCGTCCCCTACAGCGCAAAGCAACTTATTCTTAAGGATTCTGTATGGGCCGTGTGGGAATCGTGACGCATCCGGCGTATCTGGAACATGACATGGGCCGGTCGCATCCGGAGTCGCCGGAGCGGCTGCGGGCCATTGTCGCTCGACTCGAATCAACCGGGACGATGTCGAAGTTGACCCGGGTTTCTCCACGAAAAGCTGAAAAGGAGTGGATTACTCACGTGCATGATCCGGCCTACGTGCAGCGGCTGGAAGACAGGGCCCCGAGCACGGGCTATGCCTCACTCGATTTGGACACTTCCCTGTCACCCGGTTCGTTGCCCGCCGCGCATCTCGCCGTTGGCGGGGCCTTGGCGGCCGTCGATGCCGTCATGGCGACTCAAGTCGATCAGGTCTTCTGTGCGGTTCGTCCGCCGGGGCACCATGCCGAGGCCAATCGCGCCATGGGGTTTTGCCTGTATAATAACGTGGCGATTGCGGCTCGGTACATCCAGGAGCGTTATGGCCTCGAGCGCGTGCTGATCGTGGACTGGGACGTGCATCACGGCAACGGGACGCAGCACGCGTTTGAAGATGATCCCTCCATTCTCTTTTTCAGCACGCACCAGTATCCCTATTATCCCGGGACCGGGTCTGAGGCGGAGCGTGGCACGGGCAGAGGAGAAGGTGCGACAATCAACGTGCCGCTGTATGGTGGGCAGGGGACGGATGAGTACCAGGAAATTTTTCACAACGTGTTGGTTCCGGCGGCGGCGGCGTTTCAGCCCGAGTTCGTGTTGATTTCGGCAGGATTCGATGCTCACAGGGATGATCCGCTGGCGAGTATGGCGATCACGGATGAGGGGTACGGCGAACTGACTCGTATTGTGGGGTCCATAGCTCAAACCCATTGTGAGGGCCGCATTGTGGCCTGCCTGGAAGGCGGCTACGATCTCCGGGCGCTTGCCGCTTCGGTGGAACACCATATTCTCGCTTTGATGGAAACGTAAACGATGGCAAGACTGCGACAAAGACGACGGAGCAGAAGCAGGTTGTATGTGTTGTTGGGGCTGTTGGTGGCCGTCCCGGGCTTGCTCTATTATTTTTATACGGAGATCCGGCCCACCGTGATTTTCGGATTGCGTGACGATTATGCTCATGCGATTCCGTTCCAGCAGGTCCCGGTGGGCCTGGACTCTCTGAGTGCGGAGTCATGCGGACAATGCCATCAAGCGATTTATGAAGAATGGAAAACCAGCATTCATGCCCACGCCTATCGGGACCCATTTTTCCAGGCCTATTGGAAAAAGGACGGGTACGTCTGGGTATGCCTCAACTGCCACACGCCGTTGGAAAATCAGCAGCCCACGCTCATCAAAGAAATCCCGAATAATCGGGTTGAACAGGCGGTCGAGGTTGAGAACCCGCGCTATGATATGGCCTATCAAGCGGAAGGCGTCACCTGCGCGGCTTGTCACGTGCGCGCCGGCAAAATTCTGGGGCCGTATGACGATTCGGCGGCTCCCCACCCCACGGAATACGATCCCGCTTTTCGCACGACCGCGGTTTGTTATCGTTGTCACAACGTGGTCTCCGGGCCTTTTCAATTTTATAACGTGGGGCCGTGCGGCACGTATGCGGAATATGAAGGCGAGTTTTTCATGAAGGGACAGGGATTCACGTGCCAGCATTGCCACATGCCGGAAATTTCACGTCCGGTGGCCGAGGGAGGGCCTATTCGACAAGGCCGGCAACATGTATGGCGGGGCGGGCATGATCCGGAAATGATCAAACGGGCGGTCGCCATTCAGGTCCGGGCCGATCCTCCCACCCCCAAACAGGGAGAGACCGTCACGATGACCCTCACCCTGATCAATGCCGGGGCCGGGCATAAGATTCCCACGGGCGACCCTGATCGCCATTTTACCGTGGAATTTTACGTCAAAGATCGAGCGGGTCGGATTCTTGAGCAGCAAACCGACACCATGGGCCGGTGGATCCTCTGGCAACCCGTCATTCTCGAAGTGTATGACAATCGCCTGCTGCCGTTGGCCAGCCGTGACTATCAGTTTTCTTATGACATCCCCGAAGCCCGGTCGGACTTGGTTGTGGAAGCGCGGGTTCGGTACCATATTTTGACCGACGGCCAGCATGCCATGTTGCGGGAGACCTATGGGTTGCGGTCGGATGACCCGTACCGGTATACGATATACACGCGTCAATTTCCTCTTAATGACACATTGGAGACGGCGTTGGATATGGAAACGCCGGTCGAGACACGTTTGGGATGCTCCGCTCAGGAGAACGGGGTTCATCCCGAAAATCATACTAATATTTTAACGGCGGGTTGACTTATGTGGAGCACGTACCTCATCGATACGGAAACGTTATCCCTCAATCTTGGCCGGGATGATCTGGTGATTATTGACGTGCGTGGTGAAGGCGCGTACACCTCTCATATCCCCGGTGCGGTGCATAGTAGTTGGCATGAATATAGTGATCCTCAAGCGACGGCCAAAGGGTTGTTGGATCCTGATATCGCCCGGTTGGAGAAGCGGCTCCAGGCCCTGGGCGTGAACAATTCGAGTGACGTCGTGGTGTACTCCAATCCTTTTGACAATTGGGGCGATGAGGGCAGGATGTTTTGGATGTTGCACTATCTCGGACACAAGAGCGTCAAGGTCCTGGACGGCGGTTGGCCCAAATGGACGGCGGAACATCGACCCTATGAACACCAGCCGGTTCGTCTGAAGCCGGGGAACTTTAAAGCTTCGGTTCAACCGGACGTGATCATTGAAAAACAGGAACTGAAAAAGTTGGTCAAAAGTCCCCCTCGGGACACGGTGATCGTGGATGCCCGAAGCGTGGAGGAGTACGCGGGGAAGGAAATCGAGGGGTTGCCGCGACCCGGGCATATCCCCTCCGCGGTCAATATCCCCTGGAACGGGTTTCTCCGGCAAGATGCCACCGTCAAACCCCCGTCCGCTATTCAGGAAATGTTCCATGCGTTTGGCATGAACGAACGACAAGAAGTCATTACCTATTGTTTAGGCGGTCTTCGATCGGCGTGGGTCTATTTCTTGCTCAAGTTGGCGGGGTATGAGCGGGTGCGGAATTATCCCGGGTCCTGGTGGGAGTGGAGCCGGGATTTTGCGGCCCCCGCTGAAAAAGACATGAAATTGCTCTACCGGGTGACGGCCAAACCCGAAGAAGAGGCGTCTTGAAGAAACCGCGAAGGCATGCGAGGATATCAGAGGTGGAGGAAAACTCAGCAATGCAAGGGGAAAATCGTTTCCCTAACCGTTTCAAAGGAGGTGTGGAATGGCGAAGAATCTTTTTCTCGCCGGATTGGTGATTTCGGCGGTGTTCGTATTGGTGGCCACGCCGGGGTGCTCCGAAGAGAAAGCGCCTGAGAAAGCAGCGCCTGAGAAAGCGGCACCTGCGGAGGCAGCGCCTGAAGAGGCAGCACCTGCGGAGGCAGCACCTGCGGAGGCGGCACCTGCGGAGGCGGCACCTGCGGAGGCAGCGCCTGAGAAGGCAGCACCTGCGGAGGCAGCACCTGCGGAGGCAGCGCCTGCGGAGGCAGTAGAAGGGAAGTAGGATTAACAAGGAGGTGTGGAATGGCAAAGAAGATTTTTCTCGCCGGATTGGTGATTTCGGCGGTGTTCGTATTGGTGGCCGCGCCGGCGTTCGCCGATGGGAATGCGCACGTTGGTGAAGCGATTGCGCACGCGGAGGAAGCGGCAGAGCATGGTGGCATGGGGCATGCCGATGCCGTTGTCACACATGCGGAAGTCGCGTTGGGGCACGCTCAAATGGCTCAGAAAGAGGTCACAAATCCTCATCTTGATGAAGGCGTAGGCGAATTGGAAGCGGCCATCGCGCATGGCAAAGAAGGTCATGCCGAGGTGGCGACCAAGCATGCCAACAGTGCCGTCATGCATCTTAAGGAAGTCCATTGATTGTGCCGAACCGGTCACAATGCGGTTTGAAAAAACGGGCAGGGGGTTCCTGCCCGTTTTTGTTTTGAGGGACGTTTAAAGGGTCAATTGATGAAAGTCGGCTATTTCCAAACTCATCCTGAATTCGGGGAAGTGCAACGAAATCTTGAGCAGGTGGCTTCTCGCCTGGGTTCGGTGGAGTGCGACCTGCTCGTTCTGCCGGAATTTGCCTTCTCCGGGTATCAATTCGTCAATCAGGAGGAAGTTCTCGATTTATCGGAACGGGTTCCGGACGGCCCGACGACCCAAGCCTGTATAGAGCTGGCCCGGCACCATCAGATGCATTTGGTCGTGGGGTTGCCTGAAAAGGCGGGTGAGGAGTGCTACAACTCGGCGATCGTGGTGGGTCCTTCAGGGTTCTTGGGGTGTTACCGCAAAACGCATTTGTTTTGCGAGGAAACGTTGTTCTTCAGTCCTGGCGACTCGGGGTTTCTGGTCTGGGACATTGGTCAGGCTCGTATCGGGGTCATGATCTGTTTTGATTGGTACTACCCCGAAGCCGCCCGGACTCTCGCCTTACAGGGGGCGGAGATTGTGTGCCATCCATCGAATTTGATCCTGCCCCACTGCCCCGATGCCATGGTGACGCGTTCCCTGGAAAATCGGGTCTTCAGCATTACGGCCAATCGAATCGGTCAAGAAGCCAGGGGAGGCAAACCGCCTCTGACCTTTATCGGGAACAGTGAAGTCGTGTCACCAAAAGGCCATATTCTTTCCCGGGCTTCCGCCGATGCCCCGGAGCTCACGGTGGTCGAGATCGACGTCAACGAAGCCCGCAACAAGTCGATCAATCCGTACAATGAGTTATTGAAAGACCGGCGCCCCCGGTATTATGCGTCCTGAGCCCCAGGGCGCGGTCCGCATACACTCGGAGACGCAAAAGCAGTTATGGCTATCACACGCAACATTGTTGACACTTCAAAATTCAACAGGGAAGCCCAACCGCCCTACGAATTGCGCCGGCAGGATTTTCAAATGGCAATGCAGGACGTCTATGATTTCTTTTACGACGTCAATTCGCATCTGACCGGTAAAGGGCTACAACGGCTCGATGACGTGCTTCGTCCCGCAATCATGTCGGGCCTGCTTTCCGATATGTTGACGGCGAGCCTCGCCAAACACTCTCGCGTCCTGACGGAAAACACCTACTTCAATGGTCATCCCGATCTACTCGTACAAGGAGTATACGTCGATAACGCAGTCAAGGCAGGTACCGAAGGCGTGGAAGTCAAGACGACAAGAAAAACCGGGGGCGCAGTCGATACTCACGGCGCGCGAGAGCAGTGGATGTGTGTTTTCGTCTACACGGTAGATACTGCCTCGGAACCAGCCATGGACCGAGCACCGATGGCTTTCACGGAAGTCTACCTGGGAGAGGTTACGATGAATGACTTCAGGAAGAATCCGAGAGGCGAACTGGGAACACGCACCGCGACGCTTCACAAGGACGGCATCAGGAAACTTCGGGATAGCTGGATATACAGGCTCTAGCCCCCCCGTTTGTTTCGAGCGCCGCAAGTTTCGGTATCGACTCGCAGGCCAAGGTGAAAAATTCAGGGTCCTTCTCCACGCCGATGCTCGCATAACCTACTGCCTCCGCTGCAGCCAGCGTGGAACCGGCACCTGCGAATGGATCGAGAATCACACCTTCCCCCAAGGGTAATGCAGCATGAACAACCTGTCTCATGAAAGCCTGCGGCTTCAGGCTCGGATGAGAGGCAAGTAATTTTTCATTCTTTCTCGTGGGCGCCGAAGCGATCACGTCGCCAAAAGGTTTATTCGCTATGGGTCGCCGAAATCCCCCGGTTTTCCATTTTCTCAGGTTGTCCTGCACGCGGCCGTCGACGGGCTTTCTACACACTATCCATGGTTCCCACATCGAGCGCGGCATGACGCTGATTTCGCCGAATCTTTCGTGAGCGCCCTTGGGTCGGTCGCCGCCGCGCATGGTCATGGTCAGGCGTACGATTTCTCCCCTTCTTTCCAAACCGGCGTCCACCAGGGCATTCGACACGATGTAGGAAACAAGTGGGTTGGAGGCGACGACGACGTGTGCGCCGGGAACGAGTTTTGGAAGCAGCAACCTGCCCCAAACAAAGAAAAACAAACCCAACTGTTCCAATTGTTGCTGCGTCAAGGTCGTAAAACGGGGAACGGGTGAACGCCTGTTGCCATCGAAAGACGGGGGTATTCGCCAAACGCCGCCTTTACCCGCACGCAGTTTTTGCTGCTGCACCGGCGTGTATTCGTGTAAACCGTAAGGCGGATCGGTGACAACCGCATGGAAACTGTTTGGTTCCCGGCTTTCTATCCAATCAAAACAATCGGCGTTCACCAGGGTGGATTTTCCGTACTCGAACGGCTCTTCCCACCGTTGCGGATAAGCGAGTTCCCGCTGGATGCCTCCGGAACTGCGCGTCCGAAGACTGTAGACGCCACGTTCCTCACGAACGAAGACATCCGGCGTATTGAGTCTCAAGTAGGATCGGATGGACGACGGGGGCATTGGCCCGGCAATTCTTTCCACCCGGTTTTCGATTTCCTTGATGGGCAACGGCTTGGAAGTCAACGCCAACACCTGCAGGATGGCGTCTCGTACTTGCCCGGGGTAATTTCGAGACTCTTGCCGTTCCATGAGAGGCAGAATAGACGTCCAGACGTCATATGTCAAGCGTTCATCTTCCGCATACCCAGTTCCGTTTGTTTCGGTACGTATGACCAGGCGACTAGACCACGATCAGAATAATCGTCCCGAAGACGACGCGGTAATAGCCGAAAACTTTCAGCGTGTGTCGTTTGACATAGGTGAGAAACGCCGCAATTACGGCCCAGGCCACCAGAAAGGAAACCACCAGGCCAATGACCAGGGCCAGGAGATCCTGGGCGTTGAAGAGATGATAGGATTGCGCGAATTTGTAGCCGGTGGCGGCGAGCATGGTTGGAAGCGCCAGGAAGAAGGAAAATTCCGTGGCGACTTTTCGCTCCAACCCCAGGAGAAGCCCTCCCACAATGGTCGCTCCCGAGCGCGACATGCCCGGAATCAACGCCACGCACTGGGCGAGTCCGACTCCCACGGCCCTCGACAGGCCGATTTGTTCCAACACCGTACAACGAATGGTTTGGGGACAGGTTTCCACGATGAGGATTATGATCCCGCCGATGATGAGACTCAGGGCCACGGTTCGAGGAGAAAAGAAATGCTCCTCGATCCACTCATGAGCCAATAATCCCACCAACGCCGCAGGCAAAAACGCCGCGCCCAAGCCGATGAGAAACCAGAGATGGTTGTGGGTGCCGGCTGACGTTCTGACCATGTGCATCAATGAAGAGGTGGAGGTTTGGAGGTGGCGTCGCAAGTTGTGCCGTTCCTGGTTTGCATGACTCAGCAAGGAAAGGATTTTGGTGCGTTCGTAGGCCACGACGGCCAACACGGCCCCCAACTGGATACAAATTTCGACGCTGATCGCCACGTGACCCGTAAATCCTATCCAGTGCCCGAAAAGAATGAGATGGCCGGTCGACGAGATGGGGAGATACTCCGTGAGTCCCTCCAAAAGGCCGAGCAGAACGGCTAAGCCTGGTCCGAATTGTTCCATGGGTGACAACGGCGGTTCATGCGTGAGTCCGTGGGGAATGGTGCGATGCTGAAGGTCGAATCCTCGTCGTGCGAACTGTTGACAAAACATACCAGGGATTTCATAGTAAATACTATGGCTAAAGACCCCAAAATATCACGGTGTCTGCAGGACGAACGGAGGCGTAACGTTTTGATATTAAAAGGAATGGATGAGAATACCGGGCGGGCACGCGTTTGGCAATACGGCATGTGGGGGGCGAGCCTCCTCTGTGGTGCCGGCCTGCTCTTGGGCGGCTGTGTCGTCACCAAGGACAAGTATGAAACGGCTGTGGCGGATATGGAAGCTGCCAAGATAGAACTGGAAAAGAGAGGGATGCAGTATGAGTCCCTTGAACAAGAAAATGAAAAATTACGAGCCGATCATGAAACGGCGGCTCTTGATTTGGAAATGCTGAGTGCTGAAATTCAGGAGATCAAGAAAGGTCAAAAAAGCGAACGAGACCTGCTCGCAACTCGTGAGGCTCAGTTGCAGAGAGACCGTGAAACGATGGTGAGTACACTGCGAGAAATCCAGCACGTGCATCAGAAGTTGAAAAGTCAAAACCGCGCGTTGCGGGATACGGTGAGCCGCTATCAGAAAGAACTCAAAGCAGCCCGCGAAGCCAAAGTGAAAAGCACGGCAGCGGCTCCTAAGACCGTGAAGCCGAAAAAGCGCGCCCCTGAGGCCCCACCCGTGGTGGCCAAGAAACCTTCACCCGAGCTGGCCCCACCTCCCGTCGCCGTGCCTTTCAATGGGACGGTGACACCCGTCAATATTAATACGTCTTCCGCGAATGACCTGGTGTTGTTCTTAGGGCTCACCAAGGAACTGGCCGATAAGGTCGTTTCGAATCGTCCCTATCGGCTTCGCGGAGAGTTGGTCTCCAAACAAGTGGTGCCCAAAGCCACCTTTGACGTAATCAAAGACAGAATTACGGCGGTCCCCCGATAAGCCGGCAGTGCGCCTGATCCCGTAGGTCGGATTAGCCAGAGGCGTAATCCGACCTCCTCGGACCTCCGTCCCATGCGCTACCGCCGCGCTTTCGTCCCCGGCGGCAATGTATAGAGGTGTCCTGCCCATTCTATCCCAGGCTTCTATATCGGCTCCCGCTGCCAGCAAGGTCGTGATCATAAGAGACGAGTTCGTGTATTCAGCCGCAAAATGTAACAAAGTGCTATTGTTTCGGTCTTTGGTCTTAAGATCGAAGATGCGCAACTCGGAATGCAAATCGACCACTGTCGCGGTACGCCAGAATTCCTCGGTCCAAACACGATCAGAACTCATCACGCATCCTCATACTTCTGAAAAGGCTAGAAGGCTATTGGGACACATGACCCTATGGTTTGGAAGAGATGATCCGGCAATATCGGTCGCGTGTCCGTCGCTCTCTGCTCCGTCACCAAGACTTCAATGGAGGCAATGTGCACCGTGGTTCGCTAAGGTTGCCGTAGTTCAAGCTCAAGGCGCATCCCGACGGCAGCCGCGGCGCATTTCAACGTATGCAGTGTCACGCCTTCGTTCTCTGGATCGAGCAAACGGTCAATCTGCGAGCGACTGGTTTCCATGCGCTCGGCCATGCGCGCCTTGGACAGGTTTTGTGCCTTCATCGCTTGCTCTAGCTTGTAGGCGAGGACCGACTTGATCGCATGGTTCTTCGCATCTTCATAGGTGCCATCTTTCCTGAGCAAGCTTTCAAGCGTTGATCCAACGTGCGGGTTCTTCTCAGCCATAGCGGTTATGCTCCTTCATTCGACGCTCCGCGAGCTTCAACTCCTTCGCGGGTATCGTCATCGAACATATGTACCATAGATGGTACCGTCAACGCCATCCTAGGAGTCTGCGCCGTATTTTACTCCCCACGCCCATTCACGATCCGTCCATCCACCACGTGGATCGATCGATCGGCTTGTCGAGAGAGGCGTTCGTTGTGGGTGACGATCACGAACGCCGTCCTGCGTTGTTCGTTTAACTTTCGCAACAGGGCAAACAGGTGTTCGCCGGCGTGCGTGTCCAAATTCCCCGTTGGTTCGTCTGCCAGGACCAGGTCCGGGCTGTGAATGAGCGCACGCGCCACGGCCACTCGTTGTTGCTCGCCTCCGGACAGTTCGCCGGGTTTGTGATGCAAACGGTGTCCCAAGCCGACTTCCGAAAGGAGCGTGCTGGCTTCTTCGATGCACTGTGCGATCGGTCGTTTTTGTATGAGGCTGGGGAGGTAGGTATTCTCCAGAGCCGTAAATTCAGGCAGGAGGTGATGAAATTGAAACACGAACCCGATGCGGCGGTTTCGAAAATGGGCAAGCTCCTGTTCGGACAAACGGAAAATATCCTGCGATTCATAGAACACCGTTCCCCGCGTCGGTCGATCCAGGGTTCCTAAAATATGGAGCAAGGTGCTTTTCCCTGCGCCTGAAGCCCCCAGCATGGCGAGGATCTCGCCTTGCCGGACTTCGAGATTGATGCCTTTCAGGACCTCGATGGTTTGATTGCCCAAGAGGAACGATTTGGACAAATCGGTCACTTGAAGAAACGGCGAGGCTGGATCAGGAGAAGCATTCATGAGTCTTACTCGTATCGAAGGGCGCTGACCGGTGCGAGCTTGGCTGCCTGCCACGAAGGATACAGCGTGGCGGCAAAGCTGATCAGAATGGCGGAAAACGAAACCAGGATCACGTCCAGGGCCTTCACGTGGACCGGAATGTGTGAAATGAAATACACGGTTTGATCGAAGGTCCAATAATTTTCGATGAGGTAGAGAAACGTATACCCCAGGGGTATGCCGATCGCCGTGCCGGTTAAGCCGATGACCAGGCCGTTCAACATGAAGATGCGCATGATGGCTTGAGGGGTGGCGCCCATAGCTTTCAGGATGGCGATCTCGCGTTGCTTTTCGTTGACGATCATGGTGAGTGTGCCCACGATATTAAAGGACGCGACGAGCGTAATCAGGACCAACAGCAAAAACATCATGGTTTTTTCGAGGCGTAAGGCCGAAAACAAGTTACGGTTTAAGAGCATCCAGTCTCTCGCCATGTACCCCGTCCCGAGTCGTGCCGCGATGCGGTTGGCAACGGCGTCGGCGGTAAACACGTCTTCCACTTTCACCTCGATGCCCGTTGCGGTCCTGCCCAGACTGAAAAATCGCTGAGCCTCCTCCAACGAGATATAGGCCAGTGAGGAGTCATATTCGTACATGCCGGACTCAAACAAGCCGACGACCTGAAACGGGCGAATTTTCGGTGTCATCCCCAACGCGCTGATGGGGCCCACGGGGGACACGACGTTGATCCGGTCGCCGACGACTACCCCAAGACGCATGGCCAATTCTTTGCCGACAATGATGCCGGGTTTCCGGTCGGCTTGGGTGTCGGTGTCCGCAGGTGCAGGCTTGGGCTGGCGTTGAACGGCCAGATCCTGCACGGTGCCGGATTTCACGTTCTTGGTCATTTCCGTGACCTCGGGCTCTTTATTCGGATCAATGCCACGGAGGACAACCCCTCGTACGCCGGTTTTTGAAGTGAGCAGCACTTGTTTGAAAATATAAGGCGTGGCCGCCACCACTCCCGGTACTTCCTCCACTTGATGAATCAGTTCCGAATAGCCAACCATGGTTTGCTGCCCTCGTACCTGGACAACGACGTGCGAGGTCGTTCCTAAAATCTTCGCCTGCATGTCTTCCTTAAAACCCGTCATGATCCCGAGGGTCCCGATGAGAGCGGCGACACCCAACGTAATGCCGGTGATCGAAATGAAGGTATTGAGAGAGATGGTCCGGGTTCGACGTTTGGCTCGGAGGTACCGGAGCCCCACGAAGATTTCATACGGCAAGGTCACAACGGTTTCTCCGGTCGCAGTTGAGGAAAGAGAATCACGTCGCGGATCGAGGCTTGATTTGTGAACAACATCACCAGCCGATCAATGCCGATGCCTTCCCCCGCCGTTGGCGGCATCCCGTATTCCAGGGCGCGCAGGAAATCTTCATCGAAGTAATGCGCTTCATCGTCGCCGGCTTCCCGTTGAGCGGCTTGTGTTTCGAAGCGTTGGCGTTGGTCAAGCGGATCGTTCAACTCGGAAAACCCGTTCGCCAGTTCGCGTCCGGCGATAAACAATTCAAACCGGTCGGTGAGGCGCGGGTCCGCATCTTTCCGGCGCGAGAGCGGCGAGATCTCCGTGGGGTAGTCCGTGATAAACGTGGGTTGCGTCAGCCGGTGTTCCACGGTTTCCTCAAAAATCACGTTCAGGATTCCGACCAGTGAGGCGTCCTTTGGAATGTCCAGCCCAAGCTGTCGAGCCGCGGTTGTGGCCGCCGCCTGATCTTCGAGCACGTTTCGGTTTAGGGCATTGTATTCGACAATGGCTTCGAAATAGGGGAGACGACGCCACGGGGGAGCCAAGTCGATCACGTGACCCTGATACTCCAGCGTGGTAGCGCCGAGGAGATCCCGCGCGAGTGTGCCGAACAGGTCTTCGGTCAACGCCATGAGATCCCGGTAGTCGGCATAGGCCTGGTAAAACTCCAGCATGGTGAATTCCGGGTTATGGATCGTCGAGATGCCTTCATTGCGAAAATTTCGATTGATTTCAAACACGCGCTGGAATCCACCGACGATCAACCGTTTGAGGTAGAGCTCCGGCGCGATGCGCAGGTAGAGGTTCGTATCGAGAGCATTGTGGTGCGTCACGAACGGGCGGGCCGTGGCGCCCCCGGGAATGGGTTGCATCATCGGCGTTTCCACTTCGAGGAACCCGTGTTCGGTGAGATAGGTGCGGATCCCTGCAATGAGCCTGCTGCGCGTTTCAAACACGGCATGGACGTTCGGGTTGGCAATCAGGTCCACGTAGCGTTGCCGGTACCGGGTTTCAATGTCCGTCAAGCCGTGCCATTTTTCAGGAAGGGGACGAAGTCCTTTCGATAAAAACGTCAGCGTACGAACTTCCACGGTCAACTCGTCGGTTTTCGTACGGAACAGCCGGCCGTCCACCCCGATCCAATCGCCCAAATCCAATTCTTGGGAAAGGCGAAAGGCGTCGTCTCCCATCACGTCTTTTTTTAAATAGACCTGGAGCCGATGCGCGCCGTCCTGCAGCGAGGCAAACGCGGCCTTGCCGAACCGGCGAAGCGCCACGATGCGTCCCGCGATGCGACAGTCGATTGCCCGTTGCTCGAGTTCGTTTTTGGCCGTTGTCCCATACGCCGCCAGGAGGGGTTCAACCCGGTGAGTCGCCTCGAAGCGGGCGCCATAGGGTTGAACCCCCATGGCCCTGAGCGCGTCGAGTTTTTGAATGCGTTGCGCGCGTTGTTCGTTCGATTCATCCATCATGTCGTTCCCATACGTCGCAATGAAAAAAACACCCGTTCCGTGGACGGGTCGTTATGCACTCGCCGCGGCCTGTTTCAAATAGGCTTCAATGAAGGGATCGAGATCCCCATCCATGACCGACGCGATATTCCCGGATTCCTGATTCGTTCGGTGGTCCTTGACCATTTGATAGGGTTGGAACACGTATGACCGGATCTGGCTGCCCCAGGCGATCTCTTTTTTTTCGCCGACGATGTTTTGAAACTCGGACTCCTTTTTCCGTTGTTCCAACTCGAACAACTTCGCTTTCATGACGCGCATGGCGCCCATGCGGTTTTGCAACTGCGAGCGCTCGTTTTGACATTGCACGACGATCCCGCTGGGAAGGTGAGTCATACGAATGGCGGTTTCGACTTTGTTGACGTTTTGCCCGCCGGCCCCGCCTGCACGAAACGTATCGATCCTCAGGTCTTTTTCATCGATCTCGACCTCGACGTCGTCATCCAGTTCGGGATACACCGCAACGGCGGCAAACGACGTATGGCGACGTTTGTTGGCGTCAAACGGAGAGATCCGCACCAAACGGTGCACACCGGCTTCCGATTTCAGATAGCCGTAGGCATAGGGACCCTCGATACTCAGCGTGGCACTTTTGATGCCGGCTTCATCACCGGGTTGGATGTCGATGCTGCCAACCTTGAATTTTTTATTCTCGGCCCATCGCACGAACATCCGCATCAACATTTGGGCCCAATCCTGGGATTCCGTTCCGCCGGCACCGGGGTTGATACCCAGAATGGCGGATCGACCATCATGCTCGCCGGCCAGTAACTGCTCCGTGCGCAGGTGCTCCAAAAGCGTTTCCAGCGTCTTGATGCCCTGGGTTAATTCAGCGTGGAGTTCGGCATCATCCTCTGTCCCGATGAGTTCGAGCGTGGCTTCCAGATCCGCCTGCCTTTGCTCGAAGTCGGCGACGCGGGCGATGTCCCGTTCAATCGTGGCTTTGCGCCGTCCCACTCTGGTGGCGATTTGCGCATTTTTCCAGAAATCGGGTTGGGCGCTTTCCTGCTCGAGTTCTTCCAGTTCGTTCCGTAGTCGAGGCAGGTCAAAGACGCCTCCGTAAATCTCTGATGTGGTCTCCGGTGGTTTGTAGACGGGTTCGAATGTCCTCAAGCATGCCTGGCTCCTTTGCGTCGCGTTGAAAAGCGGGTATCAACTGCGGATGGTCCGTAGAAAAAACGAGCGAACAATAACAAAACCAAGGCCATTATAACACAGGCCCACGCAAACACATCGCCAAATCGTGTATACAACGTCGAGGGTGTGCTCAGGGGGATCGATCCGATGATGGCGTGTTCGGTAAAAATGGGCGTCGCCATAAGAATGCGTCCGGTCGGATCGATCAATCCGGAAACGCCGGTATTGGCGGCGCGGGCGAACGCCATACGGTTTTCGACGGCGCGAAAGACCACCATCCCGAAATGTTGGTGTGGGGCGACGGTTTTCCCGAACCAGGCGTCATTGGTGATCGTGACCAAAAAATTGGCGCCTTCGTCGGCGAGTTGCCGCACAAGATTCGGAAAAATGACTTCATAGCAAATGGCGACCCCGAACCGGGTCTGCCGTTGGTCCGACCCACGTGCAAAGGAAAGCAGGATCGGGCCCGGTCCCGGCTGAAAATCGCCGATGCCGACGACCAACTTGTCCAGGAAAAAGAGAATCCGTTCCAGTGGTATGTATTCACCGAAGGGGACGAGATGTTGCTTGTCGTACCGGCCGGTGATTTCCCCGGCGGGGTTCAGGATATACGCGCTGTTCAACAGGTACGGGGTGCCGTCGCTTGCACGCCTGAGAGCCGGACTTCCAAACACGAGCGGCACCCGGGCGTCCTTCGTCATCTCAGTCACCAGCGATCGATAGCCTGGCTCCTGTTCGAACATAAAAGGCGTGGCTGCTTCAGGCCAAAGGATCAGATCGGACTTGGGACTGACGGCTTCCGTGAGCCGGCGGTATCGTTCCAACGTTTCCACGCGATAGGCCGAGTCCCATTTATGCGCTTGATCGATATTGGCTTGAACGACCCCGATGGTGAGTCTGTCCGAAGGAGGAAGATGAAGTTGATTCAGCCCATAGAGCCAGACCCCGAGGATGGCCGCAACGGCCGTGGCGAGCGGAATCCAGGGCCGAAGGGGGTGCTGCGATTTTTCGGCCCAAAGCCAACGGAACAGGAGAAACAATGAGACGTTCACCAGCACGATGAGAAACGACACGCCGTAGACGCTGGTGATATTGGCAATCTGAATAAGAGGCAGCCATTGAAATTGGGAGTAGCCCAACAATCCCCAAGGCAATCCGCTGAATGCGTGGGTGCGCACGTACTCCAGAGAGACCCACAAACAGGGTGCCGCTATCCAGGCTGCGGCAGCCCATCGTTGTTCCAGCCGGACAAACCCCCAAGCATACAGGCCGACGTACAGCCCCAGGTACCCCGCTAATACAAGCATGAGCCCGACGCTGATGGGGAGGGGGATTTTGCCATAGAGATGCATCGCGATTACCACCCAATACATCGTGCCGGTAAACGCCAGAAAGCCCGCCAACCATCCTCGCAAAAAGGCCTGACCCGTCGTGGCGCCGATAAGCACCCGGTGAAGGGGCAGGAGGGCAACCCAGGCGAACACACCCCAGGGAATTCCTTCAACCAGATTGGAAACGGAAAGCGAATACGCCGTACCCGCGAGCAGACAATAAAACCATACACGCTTTTTTGACATACGGCGGTACAGTAGGGGAAACTACCGGTTGTTGCAAGGAAGGCCCGTTCTCGGGTTGAGATCCCCGTGAATGCCGATCGTTGCCTGGGCTCTAAAACAGGCCGATGGCGTGAAGGAGGACAATCGAGACCGCTATGGGAGCGATCACGCGGATTGAGGCGTACCAGAGGGAATAGCCGACTTCACTGTTCATGTTGAGTTCCGCTTGGCTCATGTGTTTGGACATCACCCAACCGGCAAAGATGGCCATGCAGACCCCGCCTGCCGGCAGCATGAGGTTTGAGGTGAGAAAGTCGAGGTGCTCGAAAAAGGTCAGCCCCAACACCTTGACGTCCGCCCAGACGTTGAATGAAAAGGCCGTGCCGAGTCCCAAGAGCCACGTGACCAGACCGGTCCAGACGGCCGCCGTGCGGCGCGTCATGTTGAACTTTTCAATCATCATGGTCACCGCCGGTTCGACCAATGAAATGGACGAGGTCCAAGCCGCAATCAGGAGCAAAATGAAAAAGAGCGTTCCGAAAAACGTTCCCCCCGCCATGTGACCGAAGGCGACAGGAATGGTTTCAAAAATGAGACTGGGTCCGGCACCCGGTTCAAGGGCATTGGCAAAGACGATCGGGAATATGGCCATGCCGGCGATGAGGGCCACCATGGTGTCGGCGACGGCGATGGCCACGGAAGTGCCGGCGATGGACATGTCTTTGGGGACGTATGAGCCATAGATCATGATGGTCCCCATGCCCAAGCTCAGACTGAAAAACGCTTGGCCCATGGCCGTGAGCATGCTGGTACTCGAAAAATGGCTGAAGTCGGGCGTGAATAAAAAGGCGAGTCCTTTCATGAAGTAGCCGGTGGTCATGGCGTAGCCCACGAGAACAAGCAAGAGCACGAAGAGGGCCGGCATCAGATAGGTGACGGCTTTTTCCAATCCACTCTGCACCCCCCGGGCCACGATGGCCATGGTGATGAGCATGAAAGCCGTATGCCAACCCACCTGAATCAAGGGACTTCCGACAAAGTCTCCAAAGAGGCTCGTGGCCCCGTCTCCGCTGAGGCCCGAGAAATCACCGGTGGCCGCGTGGACAATATACCCGATAGTCCAACCGCCGATGACGCTGTAATACGACAGGATCAGGATGCCGGCCAAGGTGCCGGACCACCCGATGAGTTGCCAGCCCTGGCTGGCGTTGGTTTCCTCCGCCAGCGTCCTCATGGTGTTGATCGGCGTCTGCCGGCCACGACGGCCCAGCATGACCTCGGCCATCATCATGGGAATGCCCAGGACGGCCACACAGAGGATATACACCAGCACAAAGGCGCTTCCGCCGTGGATGCCCGTCAGGTAGGGAAATTTCCAAATGTTGCCGAGTCCGACGGCGGCGCCGGTCGCGGCCATGATAAAGGTCAAACGGGAGGACCATTGGCCGTGGATGGATTGTCGGTCGTGTGTGATCATACCCGCGCTCTTTTCGGTTTTTCCGATGCGACCGTAGGGGCCGGCTTCTGTGCCGGCCCGGGTCGTCCCCGGGACATTTACTGTATTGGGTGCGGAGTGTAGCCATCCGAGTCTCACGTTTCAAGGGGCTTTCGTTACGTTGCTGTGAAGACGTGATGACAGGGGAACCCGTACGACTTGAGATTGGACTGGTTGCCTGACTATAGTGAACTGCCTCAAGCAGGTTAACTGGATTCGGCAAGAGAAGAAACACGTCATTCATGTCCGTCGAGGAAAAAAACAAGCGCCGGGTGATCGTCCTCGCGCCGATGCCGCCCGAGAAAGCGGCCTATGCCCTTGCGCGGTACAGCCGTTCCCCGGATTCCATTGAAGACAGTTTGCAATGGGTCCATGGACACTCGTCCGAGAAGTTCTGGGAGCAGTTCTATTTTGCCTATGGCCATGCGTCGATTGCCGACCTCGGGCACGTGACCGTGTGCCTGGAAGGCATTTCCGAATTGGCGGCCATTCGCCTGGAAGATGAACCGCTGTGGGACGGACAGGCCAAGTCCAGCCGGTATCAGAACTTTGCCGTGTCCGGCTGTTACGTGCCGTCAACCATCCGGGATTCCGAACCCGAGGCGTTTTATCGCGGGATTCTCGGCAGCCTGTTCAATCTCTATCGAACGTTCCATGATCCGCTGCTCGAATATCTTCAACGGCACTATCCCAGACCCGATTCCATGAGCGAGGCGAATTACGGTCGAACCCTGGCCGCGCGTGCCTACGACATCACTCGTTATCTGTTGCCCCTCGCCTCCACGACGAACGTCGGACAGGTGGTGAGTATCCGGACGCTGGAAAAACAGATCACCCGGTTCTTATCGACCCAGCTTCCCGAACTCCAGGCTCTAGGCCAGGAGTTGAAAGAAGCCTGCGCGAAAGCCCCCTCGAACGTGTGGGGCGAGTTGTGCGGGGAGACCGGGAAACCGGCGGAGCCGCTCGCGCCGACGTTGGCCCGTCACGCCAAGGCCAACGAGTACCAAACGGAGGTCTATCGTGATCTGTCGAAGCATGCCAAGAAAATCCTGCACAAGGCGGGCTTGGATCTGCCGTCGGCTTGGGCCGATCAAGTGGTGCCTGTCGATCTCGTCGAGCCGCATTCGCTGATGGATGAACTGGTCACGAGTGTATTGTATCGCGTCAGTCATGCGCCGTATCGCCGGATTTTGGAATTGGTGCGGGAGTGGTCGGAGAAGGAAAAGCAGGAGACCCTTGAAGTGGCCTTGCACCGTCGCGGACCCTATGACGAGTTGATCAAGGAGTTTCGATGCGGCTATCCCCTCATCTTCGACGTGTTGGTGGATATTGGCGGATGGCGGGACCTGCACCGGCATCGACGGTGCCAGCAGATCCAACAAAATTTTACCACCGTGCATGGCTATGAGATCCCGCATCCGTTGTATGAGGCCAAACTGGATCGAGAGTATCAAATGGCCATGGACGCGGTTCGACACGATATCGAACGGCTGCGGGGCATGGATCAGGAAGCCTCGATTTACGCGATTCCCTTCGGGTTCAAGGTTCGATGTGTCTTTAAAATGGACTATGCCCAAGCGGAGTACCTGTGCCAGCTCCGGTCAGGGGTCAAAGGCCATTGGTCCTACCGCACGGTGGCCTGGGAAATGAAACAGCAAATCATGAAACAGTATCCTTATCTGGGCGAATTGATTGTCGCCACCCCACCCGACGTCGAGGATACGCTGAGCCGCTGAGCCGCGTGGCGCGCACTTCAGGGCACCTTACTTTTTTGTACGAAAGAGGAACGTGGTCACAGCATGAGTGAAGAACAGACGATCGAACAAGCCCTTCTCAGAGGGGAGTGGGACGCGGTGATCGACTCCGCGACTCACTGGACGCAGAGTGAGACCGCCGGGCCCAGGGCGTTTTTTGCCTTGAATGCCATGTACCTGTTGAAAGGCGAATTTGCCCTGGCGTGGCAGATGTATGCGAAGTCGTTACAGGACGAGGCGGATATTGCGGACGTCCGCGAATGGATTGATCGCCTGAGCAAGACGTATCCGGAGGAAGGCTACGTGCATTTGCTCCATGGTATGTTTCTGGCGCAGTCTGGCCAATCGGAGCAGTCGATCAAGAGTTACCAAACGGCGATGGAATTGGCCCCCGACTCGCCCTTTTCCCATTTTTTTCTGGCTCAGATTTATCAACGGATGGCCCAAACGGATAAGGCCATCAAGGCCTATCGCCAAGCCGTCAAATTGGATCCGGCTTATTTAGCCGCTCGATTGAACTTGGGCGTGGCGTATCAGGAACACGGCCAGTTGGAAATGGCCATTCCCCAGTATCGAGAACTGATCAAACTCGCACCCGATGATGCGTTGGGATACGTGAATTTAGCCTGTGCGCTTGCCGAACAGGGAAAGATCGACGCGGCCATTCGTGAATATAAAACCGCGCTGAAGCTCAATCCGGACGACGTGGAGGTGCACTATGCGTTGGCCGGGATCTATGAACAAAAAGGGCGGCGCGACCTCGCCATGCGGGAATATCAGGAAGCCTTGCGAATCAAGCCGGACTTCGGACCGGCCGCGACGGAAGTGGGGTGGATGTTATTGGAAAAGGGGCAAGTCGATTCGGCTCTCGATAGTTTTAACGTTGCACTCAAGGCCAATCCCAACGACGCGAGGGCCATGTTTGGCGTGGGGCGAGTCTATGATCTCAAACGCAAACCCGACATTGCGGGGGATCATTATCAACAAGCCCTGCATCTGGAAAAAGATCCTTCGAAGAAAACCGCCATCTTGAATTTTATCGATAAGATCGTGGGCGGATATCATGATTGAGGAAAGTGGGCTCATGGCGCCCTTCTTTAGAGTTCTTGTAGCGATTGCCGGAGCATGGACATCTGTTGGGAGGAATCGCCGATTTTCAGTAATTCGGCTTTGATTTGGTCTTTGAGGTAAGAGGAATAGCCTATCCGGTCCAGGAAAAATTCCAGAAATTGACCGCCCAACAACATGCTGTTCTTTTTTAATTCTTCCACGTCCTCGTCACTGATCGGCACATACGTACTCCCGATGTGCAGGATGACCTTGTAATAATCGCCTTCACCGCGCCGCTCGAATCGTAACCCGTCCATGGTCGTGTCTTCCGCTCCTCAGGCTAGTGAACCGAGCCGTATTGTATGCAAACCGGCGAGATGATGACAAGGGAAGAACTTTTTCGGCTCAGGGCAATAGCAAGTCGGACAATGCCTGGCGTCGGCTGGTATCCACCAGAGAATGGATAAATTCAGAAACCTTTGGCTCTCCCATCCAGGAGGAGTGCCCTCCACTGCCTTGACTCCGGTAAGGGTTCCACGGAAAACTGCACGCGCGGAAGCGTAGGTCGCAATGCCGGGAAAGATGGCCATCAGCGACGTAGGTGGCGGCTATGTCGCTGATATTCCGTGGGCCGTTGAATGGAAGAGTCTCATCTTAGGATAAGGAGAAACAAGCCACATGAACGAAGCGAACAGTGATCCGCGATATACGATGGGACGCGACAAAGAAGAGACGGATCGGTTGATTCAGCAGTCGCGATTGTATGATGGTCTGACCAGGCAACTTTTCAACGACGCCGGCATCAGGAGCGGGATGAAGGTTTTCGATATTGGGAGTGGTGCCGGAGACGTCTCATTGATCCTGGCCGAATTGGTCGGTCCGGAAGGGAAGGTCATAGGCGTGGATGGCAATGCGAAGATTCTCGAGACGGCCGGAGTACGGGCGAAGGAAGCAGGATTTGCCAACGTGGAATTCCTGGCGGGGGACGCCAGAATGCTGGAGTTGGGAGGCGATTTCGATGCCCTGGTTGGCCGGCTGGTCCTGATGTATATGGCCGACCCCGCAGCCGCCCTGAAACAACTGATCCAACGCCTGCGTCCGGGGGGAATTGTTGCCTTTGAGGAGACTGATTTTACGATCTACCGGTCGTCTTCTCGTCCGGATACGCCCCTGATGAATAAACTGGTGGAGTGGTTGCTCGCCGTGTTTGAGCGTTCAGGGGCGCACGTGGCAATGGGTTCCGACCTGTACCGTACGTTTGTCGAAGCCGGTCTGCCCGAGCCCGTCTTGCATTTTGAGGCTCCGATGGGCGGTTCGGAAACGTGGGCAGGGTATCCATACATCGCCAATTCCTTTCGAAGCCTCCTCCCGCTCCTGGAAGAGTTCGGTATTGCGACTGCCGAAGAGGTTGACGTCAATACGCTGGCTGAACGGGTTCGAAAAGAAATCGTTGACTCGAAACATCCGGTCGTTTTGGCGCCGCACGTCACCGCCTGGGCAAAGGTTGCGACGTAAGGACCTGTTTCTCATGATCCCGGATAAGTGCAGCACCCGTTGGCGCTCCACAGAGACCGTACGTCTGGGCAGCCGGGGTAGGTCGGGTTAGCGTAGCGTAACCCGACAATCAGGAGGGGAGAGGGAGCATGGGGTTTGCCCCTCTGGCGTGCCCCGGGGTAGAGGCATGCGTAGGGGCTCCCGGCCAAGCCATCTTAGAGCAGTTTGACGAAAGCAACCACCAGCGCAACAATCAGCGTGCCTTGCGCAATCATCGCCGTCACCATCCATTTCAACAAGTCGACTTTTGAGGCTTCAATTTTCTCTTCAAGCTCGGCCTTGACCGTTTCAACACCCGCCTTGACCTTCTCAACCTCCGCCTTGACCGCCTCGATGTCGGCCTTGATTGCCAGAATATCGACCTTGGTGGCCAGGTTGCTGTTGAGCAGTTGGACCTGCTCCTTGGCAAGGGCCTCGGCCTGTTGTTCCGTAAAGCCGCTTTCGGTCAGATTTTTGACAAATCGATGAGTATCAAAGGCAATCGCTTCATTCATGCCAGGATTGTAGTCCGCGACCTCACCAAATGCAATTCCTGTCCAAGCGTAGCCGAGGTAGGTCGGGTTAGCATGGCGTAACCCGACCTGACTTGATCGGGGAGGGGTGGTCCCATCCGGATTCTTGACCCTCCATAGACCATATGATAGCGTAACCTTTTTTTGGTCTTCATCTTTACGAGACCTCCTGATCTACCAGTCTTCAGGTTCATGACTCAGTTGACGTTCATGGTCGCACGGTGGCCTTGGGGTCCATTCACGTTATTTCATCCAGGAGTTTTTCATGTCGCGAGTGTATAACTTCAGCGCCGGCCCGGCCATGTTGCCTGAGGCCGTGTTGCAACGAGCCCAAGCCGAATTGACGGATTGGCACGGGGCCGGGGCCTCCATTATGGAGATGAGCCACCGTGGAAAAGAGTTTATCTCGGTTCATGCCGAGGCTGAACGGGACGTCCGTGACTTATTGGGCGTTCCCGAGACGTACAAAGTGCTCTTTTTGCAAGGAGGAGCTACCGGGCAATTTGCCGCCGTTCCCATGAATCTTTTGCGCGGGAAAAGCAGGGCGGATTACATTTTGACCGGGGCCTGGGGCAAAAAAGCCATTGGTGATGCCAGGAAATATTGCGAAGTGAACGTCGCGGCTTCTTCCGAAAGCCGGAAATTCTCCACGATCCCCCCGTTTGAGGATTGGGCCTTGAGTGCGGAGGCGGCTTATGTTCATTACACCCCCAATGAAACGATTGACGGCGTTGAGTTTCACTGGGTGCCCGAGACCGGCGGCGTTCCGCTCGTCGCCGATCTTTCTTCAACCATCCTGTCCCGTCCCATCGAGGTCAGCCGGTTCGGTTTGATTTATGCGGGAGCACAAAAAAACATCGGTCCGGCCGGCGTGACGTTGGTGATCGTGCGAGACGACCTGATCGGGGAGACGTTGCCGATGACGCCTAGTGTGTTTGATTACGCGCAACAGGCCAAAGCGGATTCCATGCTGAATACCCCGCCGACCTATAGCCTGTATATCGCGGGTTTGGTCTTTCAATGGGTGAAGGAGCAGGGCGGGCTTTCGGCTATGGCCGACCGCAACGAACGGAAGGCCAAGAAACTGTATGCCGCGATCGATGGTTCCGGTTTCTATCGGAACCCGGTGGACCCATCCTGCCGATCCTGGATGAACGTGCCGTTCGTCCTGGCCGATCCGGAATTGGACCGTGAGTTTCTCGCGGGAGCGGCCCAGGCCGGATTGACCACGTTGCAAGGGCATCGTTCGGTGGGCGGAATGCGTGCGAGTATCTATAATGCCATGCCAGAGGCCGGCGTTGATGCGTTAATCGACTATATGGCGGATTTTGAAAAACGGAAAGCGTAGGGAATAGTCCATGAACATTCTGATTAGTGACAGTTTATCGCCGCTAGGGGTTGCCGTTCTTGAACAGGGCGGGTTTCGTGCTGACGTGAAAACCAAGTTGCCCAAGGAACAGCTTCTGGAAGAAATCAAAGAGTATGATGGGATCATCGTTCGGTCCGGCACGAAGGTGACGGCTGACGTCATTGACGCCGGAAGCCGTCTCAAAATCATCGGGCGCGCCGGGACGGGCCTTGACAACGTTGATTGTGAAGCCGCCACCCGGCGTGGCATCGTCGTGATGAATACGCCCGGTGGGAATACGACTACGACGGCGGAGCACACGATCGCCATGATTGTGGCCATGAGTCGTAAAATTCCCCAGGCCGTCGTTTCGACAAAAGCGGGTCAGTGGGAGAAAAGCAAATTCATGGGAACGGAGTTGTATAACAAAACTCTCGGCCTTGTGGGGTTGGGGCAGATCGGAACCTACGTCACCAAGTTGGCGCAGGGCTTGGCCATGCAGGTGATCGGCTATGATCCCTACTTGGCTCCGGGTCGCGCGCGGGAGTTGGGAATCCAGGCCGTGGAATTGGACGAATTGTTCAGACGGGCCGATTTCATCTCGGTTCATACCCCGTTGACCAATGAAACCCGGTCTTTGATCAACACCCAAACCATACGACACATGAAAGACGGAGTCATGATTGTGAATTGTGCGCGTGGGGGCATCATCAATGAACACGATATCTACGAGGCCCTCAAAAGCAAAAAGGTCGCCGCCGCGGCATTCGACGTGTTCGAGGAAGAGCCGGTGAAACCGGATCATCCCTTGCTCACCCTGGACAACTTCATCTGTACGCCTCATATCGGTGCCTCGACCGAGGAAGCTCAGGAAAGCGTCGCCGTCTCGATTGCCGAACAATTTGTCGACTATTTCAAGAAAGGCGTGGCTCGGGGTGCGGTGAATGTTCCGTCGGTTCCGCCTGAAGCCTTGCTTCAACTCCATCCTTACCTCGGGTTGGCCGAGCGGATGGGGTTGTTTCAGGCGCAACTGATTGATGAAGGCATTGAACAGGTGATGGTGGAATATCGGGGAGAGGTCGCGGCTCTCTCCTTGGCGCCCCTGACGATTGCGATCCTGAAGGGCTTGTTGACGCCAATTTTGCAAGATACGGTGAATGCCGTGAATGCGCCCTTTATTGCGAAGCAGCGTGGCATCGAGGTCAAGGAAGTGAAGTGGAGCGATGCGGGAGATTATACGAGCTTGATTCGTCTTCACGTGAAAGCCGGCGCGCACACGCATCAATTGGCCGGCACCCTGTATAACAAAAAAGATCCTCGCGTCGTTGAAAGCAATGCATACGCGGTCGAGGTGATTCCCGAAGGCCACATGTTGTTGATCTACAACTTCGACCGTCCCGGTGTCATCGGCACGGTCGGGCGTATTCTCGGGGAACACGAAATCAATATTGCCCAGATGCAATGTTCTCGTGGGCAGAAAGGCGGCAATTCGTTATTGATCCTTAGTTTGGACGAGCCGCCGCCACTTCACGTGCTGGACAACATCAAACGCGAATCGGATATTCTTTCGGCTCGCTCTGTGGATCTTTCACACGTGTCTTAACGGTCCGCTCTTTTCGATGGCTCGCCGTCCCCAACCACGCTCGAAGCACCACACGGTTTCTTCAGGGACAACACCCCGTTCCCTTATCCCGATCGGGATGACGACCCTGTTGCCTGATGCGGCTGAACGCGTTCGTCATTTAGAACGCGCGTTATTCGAGGGGTTTGCCCGATGGGGCTATCGCGAAATCATCCCGCCGACCTTTGAATACCTGGACGTACTCTCTGCCGGGTTGCCGGCCGATATCCTGGAAAAGTGTTACAAAGTCGCAGACTGGACGACCGGACGCATTTTAGTGCTTCGTCCCGACGTGACCGCGCAGATCGCGAAAATTGTGGCGATGGGGATGGCCGGGCGCCAACTTCCCCTTCGGTTGAGTTATCGCTCCACCGTGTTTCGATATGAGCCCGAACACGCCGGCCGGGAGCGGGAAGTGTTTCAGTTGGGGGTCGAACTGATCGGGGCCGACGAAGCGTCGATGGATGCCGAAATTTTGACCTTGCTCATCGAGTCCCTCAAGGCCGTGGGGCTGCCGAATTTTAAAATTTCACTCGGACACGTCGGCTTCTACCAGGCATTGCTGGCGCAGTCCGGACTATCGGAACAGGGGCGCAAGCAAGCGGAACTCGCGGCGGCGCATAAAGACCTGCCGAAGCTGGAACGAATCTTGAAAACCGAACGCGTGTCACCCAAGCAGGCTAGGCCCATCCTTGAAGCCCCGGGGCGTTATGGACGGGAAGAAGTCTTGCAATGGGGCCGAGCCCTCGCCGGTCGTAATGCACGTCTGCTTGCCCCCATTGAGCGGTTGACCAAGGTCTATGCGCTCCTCGATGCGGCTGGTGTCAAGGAGCATTTGCTCTTGGATCTGGGAGAGTTTCGGGGGTTTGATTACTATGATGGAGTCGTGTTCGACGTGTTCTCCGCCAACGTCGGCTGTGAACTTGGCGGGGGCGGACGCTATAACCATTTAATCGGACAATTTGGACAAGATCTCCCCTCCACGGGCTTTGCCTTGGATCTTGATCGATTGTTCCTGGCGTTTGGGAAGGGGGAAGAGAAATGGGCCCTGGAAACCCCCAGCGTGTTGGTGGCTGCGCCTGATTCTCATTTTGGACAGGCGTTTCAAACGAGTCAGCTCCTTCGCTCGCATGGGTTGGTGGTGTATCAGGAAACCGTGCCCCGGTGGGATTCGACCCGACTCCGAAGGATGCGAACCCGTATCCAGGCTTCCGGCGCGTCCTGGGCCGTGATGGTGGGTGTGCCTTCTGTATCGAGCCAGGAAGCCGTGGTCATGGCGAAAAAGGCAAAAACCTCACGGACTGTCCGCATCCAAGACCTTCCCAACCTGATCCTCAAAGGTACGCATGCCCACGTCTGACGTCTCCGACCTTCGTCTGCCTCCTCAGAGCCTTGAGGCCGAGCAATCCATCCTTGGGGCCGTTCTGCTGGAAAACAGCGCGCTTAACAAGGCGCTTGAGGTCATTGTCGAAGAAGACTTTCATCGTGGGGCGCATCGAACCATTTTTGCGGGGATGCTCGAACTGGCTGATCGGAATGAGGTGGCTGATCAGATCACGCTGACGGAACTGCTGAAAACCAAAGGGCTATTGGAGCAGGTGGGCGGAGCCGCGTACGTGGCTGAATTGGTACAGGCGGTTCCCAGTGCTTCGAATATCCGATACCATTGCAAGATCGTGCGGGAAAAATCCCTGTTGCGTGGATTGATCCGAACCGCCACGGAGATAGTAACGAAAGGGTATGACGGACTTGGGGAGTCGGAAGACCTCTTGGAATATGCGGAACGGGAGATCTTTAGACTGGCCCAAGGTCGTTTGGGGAGATCATTTGAATCCATGAAACAAGCCGTTATAGAAAGCATGGAGTTTGTGGATCGATTGTATACCCGAAAAGAAAAAATTACGGGTGTGCCGACCGGGTTCCGCGTGATTGACGATATGACGGCCGGTCTTCAGCCGTCCGATCTTATTATTATTGCCGGTCGCCCGAGTATGGGGAAGACCAGTCTGGCCCTGGGTATGGCCGAACATGCCGCGATTCGCGCGAATTTAACCGTAGGCATTTTCAGCCTTGAAATGTCAAAAGTCCAGCTTGTGCTTCGGATGCTCAGTTCCCAGGCGAGCCTGGATTCTCATATCTTGAGGACGGGGCAACTGAATCGTCAGGCAGAGTGGGCTCTGCTAGTTGATGCGGCAAATCGCTTGGAAAGTTCCAAGATTTTCATCGATGATTCCGGAGGGCTCACGGTTCAACAAATGCGTGGCAAGGCCCGGCGTCTTAAGGCGGAGCACGGCCTGGATCTCCTCATCATCGACTATCTCCAACTCATGCAGGGACGCAGTGATTCTGAGTCGCGTCAACAAGAAATTTCCGATATCAGTCGATCGTTAAAAGCCTTGGCCAAGGAACTGGATATCCCAGTGGTGGCGCTTTCCCAGTTGAGCCGGGCCGTGGAAAACAGGACGGACAAACGGCCCGTTCTCTCGGATCTCCGGGAATCCGGGGCTATTGAGCAGGATGCGGACGTGGTGATGTTCATTTATCGTGAGGAGGTTTATAATCCGGATACGGAGGAAAAAAGAAGCATTGCCGATATTTTGATTCGGAAACATCGCAATGGCCCCACGGGTGACCGGCAACTGAGTTTCCAGGAGCGGTATGCGAAATTTGCCAATCTTGAAACCCAGCACTCCTGATGCCGTGGATTGGAGGAAATGATGCAGCCAGGACGAAGGTGGTTTTCTCCAAGAGCGGGCGTGTTGCCCGGTGGATGGCTGGAACGGGTCCTGGTCATGTTTCTCCTGGTCCCCCTGGTGGTGGTGTCTTGTGCCGCGGTACCCGAACCTGAATCCGACTCCGTCACCCAGCCTGAATTCGTGCTGCCCCCCCCTCCTGCTCCGGCGCAGTATCATTTTTTACAAGGCTATCTGGCGGAACTCGCGAATGATGTCCCCAAGGCCGTGTTCGAATATCGAGCCGCTCTGCAATTCGACCCGAAGTCGGTCTTCCTGCGCGTGAGGTTGGCCGCGCTGCAATTTTTGTCGGGGAATATGCAAAGAGCCGTAGCCACGTTGGATCGAATCCGGACAACTCGGGTCCAGGATGCGGGCGTGCTGGCTGAAATGGCCAAAATCTACGCGGGCGGAGGGAAATTCGACCGCGCGTTAGAGTTATATGACGAAGCGATCCGCGCGAATCCTGAACGTGAGGAAACCTATTTTGATAAAGGGGTCTTGCTGCTCAATCTCAAGCGACCCCTGCAGGCCGAAGCGGTTTTTGTTCAGGGTGTTGCCATTGCACCGGAGTCTCATTTCGGACATTTCTACCGGGGAAAAGCCTTTGAGGCTCAAGGAAAGGGAACGGAGGCCAAGGAGGCCTACCGTCAAGCGATCAAGAGGGCCGAACGGTTTGAACCGGCTTATCAGGCCTTGCTTAACCTGTATGAGTCCGACGGGGACCTTCAGGAAGCGATTCAGCTCTACCAGCAATTTGTTTCGTCAGTCAGGCCTCGCGGCAATACGTTCCGTAAGGACTTCATCCGTTTTTTGGTGAACCAAAAAGACTACGAGCGAGCCTTGGATATTCTGGATCAGATGATCGTGGATGACCCCAAGGACGTGAAGATGCAAATCCAAAAGGCTCTTGTCTACGTCGAGATGAAAGACCCCCACCGTGCCATTACGGATTTGAAACGGATCGTCCAGGCCCATCCGTCCGAGCTTCGGGTTCGAGATTATCTGGGATGGTTGTACGAACAAATCGACGATGTCGAAGGGGCGATTGAAGCGTATCGGACCAATATCGATATGGATTCGACGTTTTACGATAGTCGTATTCACCTGGGCATTCTGCTGTATCGACTCACGCGCTATGATGAAGCGGCGCTGCATTTGACCCGAGCGGTCGGGCTGAAACCCGGCAATCCGGAGACGCATTTTTTGCTGGGCTTGAGTTACCTGCAAGCAGAGGCATTTGAACAGGCGACGTCTGCGTTTGAAAAGGGGCTGGAATATCACCCCAATGATGAAAATTTGCGATTTAATCTTGGTGCCGCGTATGACAAACTCGACCGGTTTCCCGACGTGGTTCGAGAAATGGAAGCGGTCCTGGCCCTCAATCCCGAGCATGCCGACGCGCTCAATTATTTGGGCTATAGTTACGCCGATCGAGGCATCAATGGGGAAAAAGCCGTGGAATTGACTCGACGCGCCGTCGCGCTCAAGCCGGACAATGGGGCGTATGTCGACAGCTTGGGGTGGGCGTTATTCAAAGTCGGACGGGTGGCTGAAGCCCTTCGAGAAATTCAGCGAGCAGCCGAACTCGTCAACGATGACCCGATCATTTTTGAGCACTTGGGAGAAATTTATCTGACCCAGGAGCATCAAGAGGCGGCCAAGGATGCTTGGATCCGGGCGCTGAAATTGGATCCTCGCAATGAGAAATTAATCAAACGATTTCGTGAAGTGGGCTTTGGGAATCTGCCCAATCTGCAAGGAGAGCCGTTGGAGGATGACGCTCAAGTGAGCCAATACGCGGATCCCGTCATTCCCGGGTCCCCCGTTCCCCGGGTGGGCGGACACATAGGTCCGCCCCTACACAGCGAGTAAACACCTGAGGCACGACGTGATGGCTGCATCGAGGCAGGAATGGTGGAGGGAGGAACGTATGTTTCATGCCATTCGCAATCGGCGAGGGTTCAGTTTGACGGAGTTGATGATCGTCGTGGCCATCATCGGCATTTTGGCTGTGATTGCCATTCCGAATTTTCTTAAATATCAAGCACGGGCCAAACAATCGGAAGCCAAGAACAATCTGGTGGCGATTCATGCCAGCGAGCTGGCCTATTTCGCCGAGAAAAATACCTACGTCGACGATTTTAACGCGATCGGGTTTGCCGTCACGGGCGCCTCTCAACTGTATTACTACGAGTTGGGAAGCGGCAATTCCGGAAGCCTGCCGCCCGGATGTACGGCGTCGACCTTGGATAAGGTATCGGACACGGGGTTTACGGCCGTGGCCACCGCCAATATCGATGGCGACGCGACTTGTGACGTGTGGACCATTGATGAGACGAAAACGTTGCTGAACGTCACGAATGACGTTGCCTTATAATCTCCCGCCGGTTGAGAAAAGACGGCCTGAGGAGCGGAGGGACAATATCGGAACTACTATTCCATAATGGTCTTTCGCTCGCTCGTTTTCCTTCCGTCCCATGGTAATATCCTTGACTCTCTTCAAGATCGTCTGTTATAAGCCATCTGCCCCATGGTCATGGGGGAGAAAGAGTTAAGTTCCCGGTCGTTGGACCTGCACGCGTTTTTCGACGTAGCCTGTCGATACCAGTTAGCTTAGAAATGGATCTTCTTATAAATTTTCTGGGGCGGCTGTCCCAGAGTTTTTTCCCCTCTGCCCCCCATCAGGCCAAACCTCGTCATCGGAAGCCACACAACCCTTCCCTGAAGCTTGTCTCGAATAACCCCGACGTGGCGCGGGGGGTGGAGTTCATTCAGGGCCGCTCCGCCCCATCGACCGTTGGACATGCGGAAGCCGTAGAAGAAGCCTTGTCGCGGAGCACAAGGTGGCTTCTCGAACAACAGCATCCTGAACATGGCTATTGGGTGGAGGAATTAGAGGCGGATACGACGTTGACCTCGGAGTATATGATGTTGCGCCGGTATATCGGTGCCGTGGATAAAGAGCGGGAAGCCGGAATGGTTCGTTATCTTCAAGGCGCCCAACTCGAAGATGGCGGGTGGCCGATTTATACCGGAGCCCCCATGGACGTCAGTGCCTCGGTCAAAGCCTACTTTGCCTTGAAATTGGCCGGGGTCCCACAAGATGATCCGGGGATGCGTCTAGCCCGACAAGCCATCCTGGCAAAAGGCGGCGTCGTGTCAGCCAACGTGTTTACGAAAATTACGTTGGCCTTGTTTGGCCAATACGATTGGATCGGGCTTCCGAGCATGCCTCCCGAAATCGTGCTGGCGCCCCAAAAGTTTGCGTTTAACGTGTACGCCATCTCGTATTGGTCCAGAGCCGTCGTCATTCCTCTGCTTATTGTGTTCGCCGTTCGCCGGGAATGCCGGGTCCCCGCGGAACAAGGGATTGAAGAGTTGTTCTGCACTCCCCGGGATCAAATCAACTATCGCCACGCCCCGCCGTTTCAAAAAGATCCCGAGATCGTCAGTTGGCGGAACTTTTTTGTCTGGGTCGATAGGATTCTCAAGATCTACGAAAAATATCCTCTTCTTTCCGTACGAAAAAAAGCGATCAAGAAAGCCGAGGCCTGGTTGCTGGATCATATGCAGGGTGAAGGAGGCCTTGGGGCGATTTACCCGGCCATGGCAAATTCGATCTTTGCCTTGATGGCCCTCGGATACCCCGTGACGCATCCGTTCCTCCAAAAGGCCCTTCGAGAAATCGAGGCCTTGGAAATTGAAACGACGGCGTCAGCCGATGGACCGTCCACGCTTCACCTGCAGCCGTGTCATTCTCCAATTTGGGATACGGCGTTGACCATCAATGCGTTCGTTGAAAAAGGTCTCCCCGTTGACCATGAAGTGCTGTCGCACGCCTCTTCCTGGCTGCGTTCCCGACAAACGCACAGGGTGGGGGATTGGATCGTGTCTTCTCCCGCGGCCGCACCCGGCGGATGGTATTTTCAGTTCGAGAATGAGTGGTATCCCGACGTCGATGATACGGCCGCGGTCCTGACCGCCTTGGCGAAACTTTCACCTCTTCAGCCCGCCGACCGGGATGAAGCCATTCGGCGTGGGCTGAACTGGGTGTTGGCCATGCAAAGCTCTAACGGGGGGTGGGGAGCCTATGATCGGGATAATGATCAACTGATTTTCAACAAGATTCCCTTCGCGGATCATCAATCTTTGCTCGATCCTCCCACGGCTGATCTCACGGGGCGGTGTCTGGAGATGCTTGGTGCCATGGGATATGACCGGTCCCACCCTGCCGTGGCCCCGGCGCTTGAGTTTCTTCGACGAGCGCAAGAACCCGACGGCAGTTGGTATGGGCGATGGGGCGTCAATTACCTCTATGGGACGTGGTGCGTCATCGTCGGCCTTCAGGCCATTGGAGAGGACATGTCCGCTCCATGGATCCAACGCGCCGTCGCTTGGGTTGAATCCAAACAGAACGTGGATGGCGGATGGGGAGAATCTTGCTTGTCGTATGCGGACCGGACGTGGGCCGGAAAGGGCGAAAGTGCTCCTTCTCAAACGGCGTGGGCCCTCATGATCTTATTGACCGCAGGCCTGTCCGATTCTTTGAGCGTCGTGCGCGGAATCAATTTTTTGCTTCGCCATCAATGGGATAACGGGACGTGGTTTGAACCGTTCCATGCCGGCACCGGGTTCCCCCGAGTGTTCTATCTTCGATATCATGGCTACAGCAAATATTTCCCCATGTGGGCGTTGGCTATGTATCGTAACGTTCGGATGCACGGGGAGACGAAAGCTGAAGCATTGCAACGAATCGCGCAATCAGCCCGGCAACGGCCATAGCCTCTGATTGGCGTCGTCCTTTCTCACCTCAACGGTTTCCGGAGCGTTTCCTGGAGAATATTGCCGTCTTTGCCGCGACCCCTTGGGAGTGTAACGCTATTGCGCACGCGTTGCCCGGGAGCCGCGTCGAGCGGGTGGATGGGGTCAAATGGCGTCGATGGGCGAATGCGTCCCGTTTCGTTGCCGTCATCCAAACCGGTGTTGGGTTGGCGAACGCGCAGGCCGCGTGTGATGCGGTTTTCGATAAGAAACCCTGGACCGCGTGTATTGCATCAGGGTTTGCCGGAGCCTTGGTTCCCTCACAAATCGGCGATTTGGTGATTCCTGAGCAGGTTGTCTGTCAGGATTCGATCATCACGGGTTCTTTCCCCCATGCCTCGATTTTCTGTAGTGCTTTGTATCGACAAAAGGCTTGGCACACGGCACAATTATCAGAGAACATGGTGCTGTCCGGACGGTTGGTTACGGTGGGAAATATTGTGTGGTTGGCTAGAGACAAACAGGCCATAGGCCGGACTTTTGAGGCGAGCAGTCTGGATATGGAAAGTGCGGCAATCGGGACGATGGCTGCCCGACGGGGCATTCCGTTCTTCGTGGTCCGGTCGGTTTCAGATCGTGTGGAGGAAGATTTGCCCCTTGACCTGAATCTTTTTTGCCGATCAAGCACCTTCCTTCAAGGGGTGTGGGCCGTTGCCAAAACCCCGGGAATATGGCCGGCGTTTAATCGACTGCGTCGGCAAAAAAACGTGGCGTCGACCCGGCTGACGCAATTCTTTGCAACTTTTTTCTCGGTAGCGGAAAATAGCGCCTGAACTATTGGTCAACGACTCTATTGTGTCAAGGTTGAGAAATACCGTATAGGTGTGGCGAAGAAAGGAAATGGTTATGCCTCAGCTACCTCCAGGAATCGCAAGAACGGTTGAAACACGAGTCCAAACCCTGATTGGCGCATTGATTCTTGGGTTGGCGGTTTTTGGATTTTCAGCACACCTTTCAGCGGAGGTGGAGACAGGTTCCGCCACGGAGGCGATGAAAGGGACCATCGATCAGGTCTTGAAGGTTTTGGGAGATGAGTCTCTCAAGGCACCGGATAGAGCCCAGGAACGTTTGGAAATCTTGGAGGAAATCATCGGAAAGCGGTTCGACTATCAAGAAATGGGGAAAAGAACCTTGGGAAGGCATTGGCAGAAGTTAAACGAAGCCGACCGGGAAGAATTTGTGCGCCTTTTTCAGCGATTTCTCTCTAAAACATATACCGGAAACGTTGATGGCTATTCCGGTGAACAGGTTGAATACCTCAAAGAACGGAGAAAAGGAGATTTTGCCGAGGTTCAAACGGCGGTGACCTCCGACAAGTCAACCCTCCCCATCTATTACCGCTTGCTGAAGAGTTCGAATACCTGGAAGGTGTATGACGTGGTCTTGGACGGCGTCAGTCTGGTCAAGAATTTTCGAAGCCAATTTGGACGGATCATCGAGGCCGAATCGGTTGAGGGTCTTCTTGAGAAATTACGAACCAAGACCACCCGGCTTCAATCTTAGAGCTTCCTGTAGCCAACCTTCATCGTTGAGGCCTTGCCCTTCAGCCCCAGGCACCTGAGCGAAACGTGATCGGAACGTTTCGGTAAGATCTCCTAGTGGGATTTCTTGACAGCATACCCTGATTTTGCGAAACTACCCGTGGGTGTTTTTCGCTTTTCCCGTCAACGAGTTGGGAAAGCGCTCCTGCATTGCTCATAAGGAGAATACGGGTATGTCTCTCCTGAAAGGAATCGAAGGGCCGTCCGATCTCAAAAAGTTGTCACCCGAACAATTTCCGGATTTGTGCCAGGAAATTCGCGACCAGATTCTTGCCGTGATCTCGAACGTCGGCGGGCACCTCGCTTCTAATCTCGGTGTCGTTGAATTGACCGTCGCGCTTCATTACCTGTTGGACACTCCCAAGGATTTGATTGTCTGGGATACCAGTAATCAGACCTATGCGCATAAGTTATTGACCGGGCGTCGAGAACAATTTCATACCATTCGGCAATTTGGTGGATTAAGTGGGTTTTGCAAGCGGGAAGAAAGTGTCTATGACACGTTTAATGCCGGTCATGCGGGTACGGGTGTTTCTGCTGCGGTGGGCTTTGTGGCAGCCCGTGAGCAACAAAAGCAATCGCATAAGGTCGTCTGCGTCGTTGGAGACGGCGCGTTGACTTCAGGGTTGACCCTCGAGGGTCTTCAGCAAGCCGGTGATGGCCAGAAAGACCTGTTGGTGATTTTGAACGATAATCAAATGTCGATTTCGAAAAACGTCGGGGCGATATCCGCCTATCTGAATCGGACCATTACCGGCGAATTGGGCGTTCGCATACAAGAAAAGGCGAATCGAATTCTGGAGACGATCCCTCGCATTGGCGGTCAGGTGAAGAAAGTGGCCGGTCGGGCTCAATCGTTGGCCAAAGGGTTGGTGTTGCCCGGGATGTTGTTCGAGGAATTGGGGTTTCGGTACATCGGCCCCCTTGATGGCCACACATTTGAATATTTGCTGCCCACCTTGGAGAACGTGCTCAAGCTGGAGGGCCCGACGTTATTGCACGTGCTCACGAAAAAGGGATTGGGCTATAAACCGGCAATGAACGATCCCGTGTGGTTTCACGCCAGTTCACCCTTTGACCTCGATACGGGGGAGCCCAAGAGCAAATCCGCGAGACCGTCGTATAGCAGCGTCGCCGTCAACACACTTATTCAATTGGCCAAAGAAGATACGCGCATTGTGGCGATTACGGCTGCGATGTGTGAAGGGACGGGGTTAAACGCCTTTGAGAAGGTCTTTCCCGAACGACTCTATGACGTTGGGATCGCGGAGCAACATGCCGTGACGTTTGCCGCAGGAATGGCCACACAGGGCATGAGGCCGGTGATTCCTATCTATTCGACCTTCCTGCAACGGGCCTACGACCAGGTGATTCATGACGTGGCCACGCAGAATCTGCCGGTGACGTTCTGCATCGATCGAGGGGGGCTTGTGGCGCAGGATGGGACGACCCACCATGGGGTGTTTGATTTTGCGTATCTCCGGCATATGCCGAACATGGTGATTATGGCCCCCAAGGATGAAAATGAATTACAGCATATGATCAAGTCGTGTATCAGTTATGACGGGCCTGTCGCCGTTCGTTATCCTCGAGGCTCGGGGTTGGGGGTGAAAATGGACCAGGTCCCGGAAGTGTTGCCCCTGGGCAAAGGTGAATTGTTACGAGAAGGCACGGACGTTGCTCTGGTGGTGATCGGGGCGACGGTGCATCAAGCGATGACGGCGGCCGAGCGGTTGGAGCAAGAAGGGCTTTCCGTTGCGGTGATTAATGCCCGCTTTGTCAAACCGCTCGATGGCGATTTGATCGGAACCGTGGCGAAGCAGGTGAAGTGTCTGCTTACCATAGAAGAAGCCTCGGCAATGGGCGGATTCGGTTCCGCGGTTCTTGAGTGCCTTTCCGAGGAAGGCATTACCAACGTGCCGACGAAATGTGTGGGGTTGCCTGACTGGTTCATTGAACAGGGACCTCAAGATTTACTCCGAGAGAAATACGGCTTGACGGCAGACGGCATTTATCAGCAAGCCAAAGAATTATTCACTCGCGTCTCCGTTGGATCGGTATTGACCTGAAGAAGCGGTTCTATGAGGATTACGCGAAAAAAAACCAGACAGATCCAGGTGGGTTCCGTCAAAATTGGGGGCGGGGCTCCGATTGCGGTCCAGTCCATGACCGTCCCGCATCCGAGTGACGTCCAGGGAACCGTCGAACAAATTCATCAGATGGAAGAGGTGGGGTGTGAACTTGTACGGGTTGCCGTGCCCGATCAAGACGCCGCGGAAGCCCTTCCCAAAATCAAAGCCCGGATCTCGATTCCCTTGATAGCGGACGTGCACTTTGATCATCGGTTGGCGCTCAAAGCAGCCGAAGTCGTGGACTGTGTTCGCATCAATCCCGGAAACATCGGGCCGTGGTGGCGATTGGCCGAAGTGATCAAGGCGGTGCAAGACCGGGGCATTCCCCTTCGGGTTGGCGTCAACGGCGGTTCGTTGGAGCGCCCACTGTTGGAGAAGTACGGGTATCCCACGGCAGAGGCCTTGTCGGAATCGGCGTTGAATGCCGTCCATGCCATAGAGGATATGGGCTTCACGAACATGAAGGTGTCCTTAAAAGCCTCTGATGTCCATATGGCCATTGACGCGTATTGGTTATTCGCCCATCAATCGGATTATCCGCTTCACATCGGGATCACCGAAGCGGGGACGGCCAGGACCGGGGCCGTCAAATCCGCCATCGGATTGGGTTGGTTGTTATCTCAAGGTATCGGCGATACCTTGAGGGTGTCTCTGGCCGCCGATCCCGTGGAAGAAGTGAAGGTCGGCTTTGAAATTCTCAAGTCCCTGGAACTTCGTCATCGCGGAGTGAACGTCATTGCGTGTCCGACCTGTGGTCGGGTCGAAATTGACGTGGTGCGACTGGCCAATGAACTGGAAAAACGGTTAAGTCATATTAAAATGCCCTTGAACGTGTCCGTCCTGGGATGTGTGGTGAATGGCATTGGTGAAGGGAAAGAGGCGGATATTGGTATTGCGGGCGGACAGGGCATGGGAATTTTGTTCAAAAGAGGGAAGCTTGTGAAAAAAGTGCCGTCAGAAGAATTGATGGATGTCCTCATTGATGAAGTCGAGTCGATGGCGTTGGAACAGAATGACGCCCAGGAAGAGGTGTCCTCCCCATCCGCTGCCTCCCAGGTTACCATTGCTTCTCATGATTCTCACGATGCATCCGTGCGTCGTGAACTTCCCGTTTTGCCCTCGCGCTAGCTCGCGCAGTCCACTGGAAGATTCTTTGCGGAAGGTCAGTCGTTGGGTTCTCCGCCGTCTCCTTGTCAGGGTTCGGGTGCCTCGTTATAATGTCGGGCGGGCGCCGTACCCAAGTGGCTAAGGGAGCAGTCTGCAAAACTGCGATTCAGCGGTTCGATCCCGCTCGGCGCCTCCATTTCGATTTCATCCTGTGAGTCGAGTAGAAAGGGTCCCTGGAAAATTATGGCTGTTCCTCTCTCCCAGATGGCAACTGTTGTCAGGTACGTTGTCTCGCAAAAACTCAAGGGCGTAAAACGCTATCCGCTGGTGTTGATGTTGGAACCGCTTTTTCGGTGCAATTTAGCCTGTGCCGGTTGCGGAAAGATCCAATATCCCGAGCACGTGTTGGATCGACGGTTGACGCCTGAACAATGTTGGGCGGCGGCTGAAGAATGTGGAGCCCCTATTATCAGCATTCCCGGCGGGGAGCCGCTCATTCATCCCGAGATGCCGGACATCGTTCAAGGGTTGGTGCAACGCAAAAAATACGTCTATTTGTGCACGAATGCGATTTTATTGGAACGCAAAATTGGCGAATATGAACCCTCCAACTATTTGACCTTCAGTGTCCACATGGACGGGTTACGCGATGAACATGATCTCGCGGTGTGTCGTGATGGGGTGTATGACGTCGCGACGAAAGCGATCAAAACTGCCTTAAAAAGAGGATTCCGGGTCACCACCAACACGACCCTCTTCAACGATGCGAATCCGCAACGGGTACGAGCCTTTTTTGACGAGATGATGGATCTTGGGGTGGAGGGGATGATGATATCCCCTGGCTATAGTTACGAAAAGGCGCCGGACCAACATGGCTTCTTAAAGCGACATCGGACGCAGGAACTGTTTTCTTATGTGCTCGCGAAGAGAAAACGCCGATGGCGATTTAACCAATCGCCCCTGTTCTTGGAATTTCTCATGGGCAAGCGTGATTATCAATGCACCCCATGGGGAAACCCCACCTATAATATTTTCGGCTGGCAAAAGCCCTGCTACCTTTTGCAGGATGGATACGTGTCGAGTTTCCGGGAATTGCTCGAGTCGACGGCGTGGGAGCAATATGGCGTCGGGCGAAATGAGAAATGCCGGGACTGCATGGTGCATTGCGGGTACGAAGCCTCCGCCGTAGAGGACACATTCAGTTCGTGGTCCGGGTTTGCCGGAACCGTGAAGGCCACGCTTTTCCCCAACGTGACCTGATTCCCCTCTTTCCGGTTTTCCGGTTCCCTTTCACGGTGCCTATGTCTCAGGATGCGCCTGAAGAACCTTCTGAACAAAGCCTCCAGGGAGCAGTCTTTCGTCCAACCTCTCTCGAGGAGTTGCTCAAAGTCATTGAATTGGCTTTTGGGTACCGAGGCGATATGACCCTGGAACTGAAGTCCCGGGAATCCATCAACGGCTATCTCTGTAATCGCGTGTTGGATGGCCCGCGTTCCTACGTGGAGATGTTCCAACCTGATCATCCCGGTCCCCGAAAAATTCCCTGCCGCGAGATTCACGCCTTCCATTTTACAGGGCAAGATACGGCTTCGGGAGAATCCTGGGAAGCCTGGGTTCGGAAACGCCAGGAGGAGAGGAAAAACGAAGGGCAGAATTTCTCCAGATCTTAGACCTTTTCAGGCGCCTGATTATTGACAGATGAAAGCCCCTTATGCTAGAAGTCACGGACCTTTTGCCTGGAATTTTCCTTCCTGTAAAACGGTTGCTTAAGGGTTGAGGTGTGGTCTCTCCAAAGGAAAAGCGAATTATCTGGAAAGGCTCTCCCAAGAAGCAAGTCCCGGACTCGATTCCAGGCAACCCATCACATGCTATCCCTCACCATTACCACGTTATGGCTCGTCGAGGGGGCCATGGCGCTTGAAAACATGACCGTCGGTCATTCTTGCCGTATGGGCGGATAGGGAAGAAGGCCAAGGGATTCGAGGAAAAGTTTGTCACAAATATTATGGAGAAAGGGTTTCCCTTCGTTAGGTTGAGAGAATGTTTCCTCAGGGGAAGAGAAAGAAGAAGGAGCCGGCTTTTTGACGCTCAGACCGTTCATTGACATAAAAAAGCGAAGATGGGGGTTCTTTATGGAGAAGGATACATGCCGAAAAATGTTGGGTGTTGTTGCCGTCGTGGCAATGGGATGGACGTTGTCAGCCTGTGGGGAAGCCAAGCCGCCGGCTCCCCCCCCCCCGGCGCCGCCGGAATATGCCGATATGCATATGCCGGAAGGCTATTGGAACAATCCGGAAATTCTTGAACAAGGAAAGCAGATCTTTATCGGTGCGGAAAATATCGACGTCAATTGCGCCAGTTGTCATGGGAAAAATGGGAAGCCCGTGAAGGCCGGGGCCAGAGATTTTCGTCAGGGTGAACACATGAAGTTGTTCTCTGATTCCCAATGGTTCTGGCGCGTCTCCGAAGGGGTCAAAGGCACCAAAATGAAGGCCTGGAAATCCAAGCTTTCCGAGGATGATCGGTGGAAAGTGATTGCCTATGAATCCACGTTCGGCTTGAAAGGCATGGAATACAGCGTTGCTCAAAACAAATGGGTTCCTGAAGGAATGGCCGATGCCCCTGCGGCTGAAGGGACAGCGGCCCCGGCGGCTGAAGGGACAGCGGCTCCGGCGGCTGAAGGGGCGGCGGCTCCGGCGGCTGAAGGGGCGGCGGCTCCGGCGGCTGAAGAGGCGGCGGCTCCGGCGGCTGAAGAAACAGCCGCTCCGAATGGGGAAGCTGCTGGAGGAGAATCTTCCGAAGGATCTCCCCAGTAACACGGGCGATTTCCAGGTTCTTGTTGGGGCACAAACAATAAGGAGGGCCACCACCCTTGAAAACCTTAACCCGCAGTCTTCTTGTGTTGTTAGGACTTGTGTTCGGTGGACTTGCCGTCGCCTATGCCCAGGCCCCGGCTCCCCCACCCGTGGAGTTCCCTTATACCGGGAATCGAACGGGGGTGTGGATTGTGGCCCAACTCCACCTTTTGTTTGCGGCCTTTATTCTGGGAGCCCCGATATTCGCCGTGGTGTCGGAGTGGTTGGGTTATAAAAACCAGGACCCGAAATATGATCGATTAGCCAAGGAAATCACCAAAGTCACGGTGATCTTATATAGTATGACCGCATTGACGGGCGGGCTGTTTATTTTTGTCCTGCTTGCCACCTATCCTGATTTCACCACCTGGCTCATCCAACATTTTTTCCTGATTTTCGCCCTGATCTATCCACTCCTGTTTATTCTCGAAACCATTATCCTGTACGCGTATTTTTACTCCTGGGATTCTCTGAAGGGCGAAAACAAAGCCCGGCATATTGCCCTGGGGGTCTTGTTGAACGTGGTGGGAACGGTCACGTTGTTTGTGATTGACGGTCCCACGTCGTTTATGAACACGCCTGCCAAATCCGCGGAAGGGATCTCGCTGATTCAATTTGTCCAAACGGCGGGCTTGTGGGACAAGGTCGCGAATTACAGCTGGATGCCCTTGAATCTCCATCGGCTGGTCGGAAACGTGACGTTCGGTGGGTTTATAGCGGGATTGGTGGCGGCGTATATGTATATGGGAGCCAAGACGGATGAAGAGCGCTCGTACTATGACTGGATGGGGTTCGTGGGAAATCTGATCGGCGTGGGCGCCCTCTTGTTTCTCCCCTTCATGGGGTATCTCCTGGCCTATGAACTGTGTGATTATGACGCGTCCATCTGTCCGTACATGATGGCAGACCAGCTTTCGATGTTTTTTGAAATGCAGGGAGCCATGGTCGGCCTGATTTTCCTGGCCAGCAATTATTATATCTGGCTGAGTATGAAGCGGATTCAAGGCGTGGAGCGGGTTCGTATGTCCGGGCTGGTCATGGTCGCCGTCATTCTCATCCCGGTGGTCATGGGGGTCGCCTGGAAAATGTTCCCGCCGCCGGAATGGCAGTCGCTGATCTTCCTGGCGTTACTGATCGTTCTTCCGCCGATCCTGAGCAGGCTTCCGGGTTTGCGATTTACCGTTTCGTCCTTCACCATGATCAAGGTCGGATTTCTGATGATTGTCGTCGCCAACGCCATTTGGATGACGCCTCACGGATTTGTGGCGACACAGGCGTTGTCTACTGAAGAATTGGAGCTTCCCTCCTGGGCAAGCGAATTGGCGCTGATGCCGGCGAAAAATGCGGCCGCGTTTACGTTGGTCTTTCTGACCATCGTCAACTATATTCTCTATAACCGGGCCATCAGGAGCGGAACCATTATCTGGGGGAAAATCGACTTCACGTCCCAGTTCGTCCTGATCTTTTTGGCGTTCAGTGCAATCTGGACCATGGGCTTGATGGGGACGGTTCGCTCCCTCACGAGAAAATATTTCCACGTGTATAACCTGGTGCCGGACTTTACCCCGGAAGCCTTTACGCCCACGTTGGCCTATTCCGCCTGGTGGATTACGGGTGTCACCCTGATCTTTTATCTCGTCGTGAGTTTCGCCATTGTCGTGACGTTAAGAGCCACCGGCCAAAAGACCGAGTCGCCGCAAGGGACCCCGGTGCCCGCCGGTGCGAAGTAACGGAGGTGGGAAGCGCATATGGCTGAGCAAAGTTTGACACGAAACATCATCAAAAAAGGCGTCATTGGCGTCCTTTTGGGGATTGTTCTGGTGGGGGTGGCAAAAGCCACGCACTTCCCCCTCGTCTTCCAGGTCATGTTCTTTATTTATGCCATGCTCGGCGCCGGCGTGTTTATCCTGCTCGATGCGCCATCCCTGAATCGTCTTGAGGGCATAAAGGCCATCATCGGCCTGGTGTTGTTTTACCTTGTTCTTTCGGGAGTGTACATCGGCGGGGCGAGCGGCCTGCCTCAGTACGATCCGGAAATCGAAAAAGGAAAAATCGAAAAGCTCCTGAAAGCACGTCGAGCCAGGACCAAGCAGGGGAAAGCCGAAGAACTGATCGCGCGGGCAAAAGCCCTGAATGCGCGGGCCGTCTCGATCGAGCAACAATTGAAAATCCTTGGCGGCGGCGTTCAGGTCGTGGAGGAAGTCGCGACTCCCACCTCATCGGTTGCGGCGGGTGACTTGGTGGCGCTTGGCAAGGAGCAGTGGGAGTTGCAAGAGTGTTACAACTGTCACAAACTCTTTGGAAAAGGCGGAAAGAAGCGAGGGCCGGAGTTGGACAATATCGGCAATCTCATGACGCCTGACGCCCTCCGGCAAAAAATCCTCGACCCTAAAAGCTGGAAGGCTGAAGGGTTCGACAAGCAGTACAAGAAAGGCAAAATGCCGGACAAATATAAAGACTTGATGTTCGATGAAGAGATAGACGCGCTGGTGGCCTTTTTGGCGACGTTGAAAGATGCCTCGGTGAAGACACCGAAGGCCATCAAAATGAAATAACTTCAGGATACATTGTTCGATGCAACCGAAAATTAAGGCAAAAACGCGGTGTGCCGACGGGGAAGTCGGCAGTATTTCCAAGGTCATTGTCGATCCTCTCTCCCTCGAGATCAGTCACGTGGTGGTCAGGGAAGGTGGCGGGCAAGGCGTGGATCGACAGGTTCCGATCGGCCAAGTCCAGGAAATCCCGAACGAAGAAGAAATTATTCTACGGGGGTCGCTGGAGGAATTCAGAGCGTTTCCCGTGCTGGATCGCGAGGCCTACGTCACGCATCATGACGTGGAAATTGCCCACCTGGAAGATCGTCTCCACGTGGAGCCCGGCGAAATTCTCGTGCCCTATCCCCGGCTCGAACAGGGGGTGCCCCGCCGCAGCTTTTTCATGAACATGACGCATGCCATCGGAACGTTGATTGCCCTTCCGTTGGCGTTCCCCGTTTTAAAATTTCTCATGAAGCCCATGTATAAGCCGTTTGATAATTCGTGGTTTCCCGTTGGGAACGTCCGCAAAATACGAAAAGATAACATCGGATACCAGTTTAAGTTTACGCGGGGCTTTAAAGAAGCCTTTATGCCCGAGCAGCAAATCGAAAAAAATATCTGGGTGGTGAAGGCAACGCCTGAAGTGCAAAAAGCCGTCTACGGCGGGAAAGATAAGAAGTTTTATGACCAGAAGGGGAACGTGGTGTGGGTGAATAAAGCCAGGGTGCCCTACATCGGCTATTCCGGAAAATGTCCGCATTTGGGATGCGGGTACAAGTGGCGCAGAATAAAGAATTTTCCCGACGGGGTCTTTTTGTGTCCCTGTCATTTAAGTATCTATGATGAAGCGGGCAAGGTGCTGGACGGCCCGGCACCGCGGCCTCTCGACGTCCTGCCGATGCAAGTCAATGCCGCCGGGGAAGTGCAAATTATTGACGTCGAATACAAGGCCGGGGTCAAAGGCCAAATCCGGCTTCTGTAACGCGTGATGAACGGCGATACCACCAACGCACCCAATGCATTTGAGAAAGTCGTCGACTTTGTCGATGAACGAGTCGGTCTGAAATCCATTCAGGCCAAAATGTTGAATGAGCCCGTTCCCGGCGGGTCTCGATGGGCCTATGCGTTTGGATCGTGTTTGCTGTTCATCTTTATTTTGCAGGTGGTGACGGGGATTATGTTGATGTTTTACTACGTCCCGAGCACCGATCATGCGTATGCGAGCACGCAATACATCATCCATGAAGTGGATTACGGCTGGTTTCTGCTGAGTTACCATTTCTGGGGCTCCACGGCCATGGTGGTGATGGTATTTGCCCATATGTCTCAAGTGTTCTTATGGGGGGCGTATAAAAAACCCAGGGAACTGATTTGGTTGGTCGGACTGGCCCTCTTTGGCTTGGTCATGGCATTCGGCTTTACGGGCTACCTGCTCCCATGGGATCAACGGGCGTATTGGGCCACGGTCGTGGGTGTCGAGATTATGGATAAGACCCCGGTGATCGGGGATTTCCTGAGTCGATTTTTGAAGGGGGGGCCGACCCCGGGTCAAATGACCCTGAGCCGGTTCTTTGTCATTCACGTGATGATTTTGCCGGCGATGTTAATGGGCTTGGCCGGTCTCCATATTTTCCTGTTCCGGAAAGCCGGACCCGCCGGTCCGTTCCGTGGAACCCCTGAACAAATCAGGGCGAAGACGGATTATTTCTTCCCCCGACAAATCTGGAAAGATATCGTGGCCATGGCCACGGTCTTCCTGATCATTTGTACGTTGACGTTTATTGAGCCGGTGGTGTTGTTGGAAGAGGCAACCCCGGACCCGGGGGACTATCATCCGGAACCTGAATGGTATTTTCTGTTTCTCTTCCAGATGTTGCGATTGAAAATGTTTGCCGGAGAATTCGGCCAGTTTTTAGGGGCCATCGCGATTCCCGGAGCGTTTTTAGGGTTTCTGGCGGCGTTGCCGTTTCTTGACAGGAATCCGGAACGGAATATTTTTAAACGGCCGATTGCGTTGATCGGCTGGATTGCCGTTATGGCGGTGATTTTGATTTTCACCGTTTCCGCGATTCTCAACAGGGAATTTTTGGATTAATATGTCGAACGCGAAACTCGGTCTGTTAGTCGTTTGGCCAACCTTCTGGACGGGCTTTCCCCTGAAATTGGTCATCGCTCTTCTGCTGTTGGCGGCCGGTGTCCATCCCTGGGAAGGTACCGGTCTTCTGGCGTTGCTGCTGCTCTCCACTCCCATCGACGTGTGGGCGCTTGGCCTGTGCTCCCGAACCGTATTTCTTGAAAGGTTGAGCGTTGATCCCCCCAAGGGGGCGGGTTTCCGCTTATGGGGGCAGTGGATGATCTTTTCCGTGGTGTATCTTCCCCTGTTGTTTGTGATCATGGGTGGAGCCAAGTCCCTTGCCCAATCCGCGGTCGAGGCCACGCTTCATTTTGTTGAAGAAAACGTCATGGTGATTCCCATTGCCGAAAAAATCAGCTTGGAATTGGTGATGTGGGGAACGCCGGTTGCCATCGTCTTGATGATCCTGCTGTATGGCTGGTTGGTTGGCTTGGGCGCCTTGGCTCAACGCGTTGTGCGTGCTTCGACGCCCGTTGACGGGGCGTTCCAGGATATCGTGTCGAAATGGGATCTTCTCCGGATCCCTCGAGATCAACCGCTCCTGCTGACGGCCTTTACGGGAAGCGGCGTCGTGCTGATTGTGTTATTCTGGGGCTTGCTCCCCGTGAGTACGCCTCATCCTCATGAAGAATACGAATTTGTGGACGTACAAAAGGTGGAAAAAACGATCGTTCCCAAAAAGGTCATTCAAAGCGCGGAGCAGACCCTGGCTCGTGCCGAAGCCACGTTGAAAGAGTTGGAGAAGGACAATCCCGTGAAGGAAACGCCGAAACCGGAAAAGAAAGCGGAATCGAAAGCGAAGGCAGCGGCCCAAGAGAAGCCGGTGGCTTCGGGCACCCCCGGTTCCTCCGGTCAGGCGCACGACCCTGCCGATCATGAGCATTAACGATCACATATGTTTGGGGAGAGTGATGAGACCGGCGGCGATATGCTTGGCGATGGCGGTGAGCGGATGTGTGGGCAATCCGACGTTTGATGATGCGCACCTGATGATCAATAGCGTGTTGGATGGAGCGTGCGATCAACCGACGTTCAAGCGCCCGTTATACCGCCATGAGTATGGGGTGTACTCGCAGGAGTTGATGATCTTGCGGGCGACCTGTCAGAGCATCGCGCCGCTGTTACCACACAACTATCGAGGGAACGATGAAACGGTTCAATGAGGGATCACACATGAAAAACCACGGCATAATAGAAACGCTGAAGTCCCGGGTGCCAACGGTGAAACCCTCGTCCCTTTTCGGATGGAGTGTCTTGTGGGCACTCGTGCTCCTCCCTGCGGTCGTCTGGGCCCAGGATGCGGCGACACAAGCGATGTCGGTAGAGTATCGGGACATTCCGGGAATCGGAAGCCGAAACGTCGTCTGGATCGTGGCCCAGCAGCATTTACTCCTTGCAGGGTTCGTGTTGGGCGTGCCGATCTTTGCCTGGGTTTGCGAAATCGTCGGATGGAAGACCAAGGAAGCCCGCTACGACAAACTGGCAAAAGAATTTACCAAGCTGTTGACGTCCGCGTATGCCACCACGGCGTTGTTCGGGGGCATTCTGCTCTTTCTGTTGATCGGGCTGTACCCGAAGCTCATGGCGTATCTGTCCGATATCTTTTTCCCGTCCTTCATCGTGTATTGCATATTGTTCCTGTTGGAAACCGTCACGCTGTACCTGTACTGGTACGGATGGGACGCCATGCAGGGAAACAAAAAGACGTTTCATCTGTTTTTGGGATTCCTGCTGAACGTCTTTGCCCTGGGAATCATGATGGTGCCCAATGCATGGGCCACCTTCCAAGCCAGCCCGGTTGTGGTCGCAGAAGGAACGGCGATTGAGCGGGCATGGGCCGCAACGTGGAATCCAACGTGGTGGCCGGTCAATATTCACCGATTTATTGCCAACGTCGTATTGGGCGGGTTTATTTGCGGGGCCTATGCCGGCATTCGGTATCTCCTGGCGGCCAGCCGACAAGAACGGGAACATTACGATTGGATGGGCTACGTCGGAAACTTCATCGGCGTGTTCGGCATGCTTCCCCTTCCCTTCGCCGGTTATTGGCTCATGCGAGAGATCTACCAATATAACCAACAAATGGGCATTACCCTCATGGGAGGATTCTTGGCCTGGCTCTTTATCCTCCAGGCGATGCTCATCGGGGTGCTGTTCCTCGGAGCCAATTACTATTTTTGGATGGGCATTACCTACCGGATTCCGGGCGCCGAGCGAACGTACAGACGACCGATTCTCGCCATGCTGATTGTGCTCATGGTGTGTCTGGGCGTCTGGATGACCCCCCACTCCCTTGTGGCCAGTCTGGAGGAGGCCAGAAAAATGGGAGGCACGCATCATCCGCTGCTTGGGGTCTTGGGGGTGATGTCCGCCAAAATGACGGTGGCCAATCTCATGATATTGGTCACCTTTATGAGTTTCATCATGTATTGGCGGGCCGGGAAGCAGGAAACGGCCGCGTGGGCGAAGATTGCCAAAGCGGTGATGGGCGCCTTGTTGGTGATCGCGGGCATAGCGGTCATCGTGCTCGGGGTATGGGGGTATTTCGTTCCGGCCATTATCCGGATCAATTATTTCTCCGTCGCCCAGGTGTTGATCGTCTTGTTTGTGATGGTGACGTTCACACCCTTGACGGCTTTGCTGATGAGAAGCGCCAAAACCACGACGGAAATGGTCTGGGGGCAAATGCCGATCCGGGCCGGCTATTCTTTGGTGTCCAATGCGGTCATGGTGATCCTGTTGATGTCGCTGATGGGCTATGCCCGCTCATCGTCCCGGGTGCACTGGCACGTGTACGGGGTGATAAGAGACACCTCGGACTACGCCTATTCTCCTGCGTTGGGATACGCGGCCGCCTTCATGTCCCTCAATACCTTCGTGTTTTGTTTGCTGGTGGCGTTTATCTTTTGGGTGGCCACGATGGGTGATAAGGGGACGAAAGCCCCGGACCAGAAACAACCTGAACCGGCCAGGATCCCCGCAAGCGTCACGCCGGCCATGGCCGGAGGAGCCCCACGAGAGGTGTCTGAAAACGTAGACGGGATGAGATAGCTTGCTTGAGAAACCATTGACGTTGGTATTCCCGAACCGGAGCGAGGACACATGAGCGAAGTCGCATTACTCCAATTAATCGGTCTCATTGTCGTAGGCTGCGGGATCCTCATCCTGCTGTTCATGCAATCGAAATTCCTTAGGGTGGTAGGCTTCGTGGTGATCGTCTTGGGGACGTTTACCCTGATTGCGTTGGGTGTGCCGCAGATGGCCTCTCTTCCTCCGGCTATCGAGACGTTTGATATTGCCGAAGTCAAAACGCCGGATGACTTGGCCTCGATTGGTCAAAAGATTTTCTTCAGCAAAGGGCAGTGCGCCTTGTGTCATTCCATTGGTCCCAGTGAATCAGCCAGGTGTCCGGATTTAAGGGGAATCGGGGCCAAACTCACTCCGGAGTTCATCTATGAAAGCCTCACCGAGCCGCAAGCCTATATTTATTTGGATTTCAGACATGAAGGCCTGCCCAAGGAATATCCGGCCAGTATGCCCCAAATCCACAAGAATCCGATTGCCTTGTCGCAACAGGAGATTTATTCGGTGATTTCGTTTCTCCAGAAAATGAGCGGGGAACCCATTAGCGTCAAGGTCGAAGACGTGATCAATATCGGGAAGGAAGGTGCCGTGAAGGTCGCTTCCATGGAGCACATTAACCAGAAGGGTGAAATATGAAAGGTTCCCTTGCGAAAACGGTCATCCTGTTGGTGGGAATGTACGTGTTTCTCAAATTCGTACTCCCGTTGTTCACCGCACCGCTCCCGGCCAGTCTGATTTTCCTGTACCTGGCGCTGACCCTTGCCTCTTCGATGATTTTCTATACCATGAGCGGGGGGAGTCTCGACGAATTCATGGGACCCATCGGGCGGTTCCTCACCGGCACGGGGCAGACGGGCATTGCCGGCACCGCGCGTATTCTGGTGTTCGTGTTGTTCCCCTTGTTGGTGGGGTGGCAAACGTATACCAGACTCGCCCCAAGCGATATGCCGCCGGCGGAAAATCGAACCATTCATCCCGCGCCTCCAGGGGAGTTTGTCGGTCTGGCGAATCCTTATGAGAGCACGCAGGACAATGTCATGATGGGGAAAGGCCTCTATGCGGCGTTTTGTTCTCCCTGTCACGGAGCCAATTTCGACGGGAAAGGCCCGGCGGCGGTTGGCTTCAATCCGCCTCCGGCGAATTTCGTCGATCCCGGAACCATTGCCCAGTTGCAGGAATCCTATCTTTTCTGGCGGATCAAAAAAGGAGGCGTCGGCCTTCCGATCGAAGCAATGCCCTGGAAATCAGCCATGCCGCGATGGGAAGTGGAATTGCCGGACGAATGGATCTGGAAAATTATCATGGGTGAATATGCCGGCGCCGGCCAGTCTCCACGGACCTGGGAGGAAGAGGAATAGGGAGCAGGTTGTGCCCTCGTAGGTTCAACGATCGTGGGATTTGCCGAAGGAAAGGATCCAAGGAGCAGGAAAATGGGATATAAGAAGAACTATTACGTCGCGCTCGGACTCATCCTCATGGTGACGGGAGTCTGGGCTTCCTGCGTGTTCGCGAGCGATCCGCCCCCGGAAGGCGGAGCCGAAAGTGTGGCCGTTCGTTTGCATTTGACTGACGACTCGATTCCTGCGGATGATCCGAACGCCGCGGTGTGGGACACGATCCAGCCGTCAGAATTTAAATTGGCTCCACAGGTGCATTGGCCGGATCGCATTCAGGAAGTCACGGTGAAGTCCGTCAAGGTTCGTGGGATGCATAACGGCCGGGATATGGCCATCCTGCTCGAGTATGCCGACCCGTCGGAAGATGCCGCCGATGCCGCCGCGATCGAGTTTATGGTCGGCGATAAAATGGCCCACTTTGCCCATGGACAGGAAATGCTCCAGGTCGAAGGAGGGGCGGTCAATATCTGGTACTGGAAAAAAGAACACGGTAAAGCCACCGATATGAATGCCAAGGGGTTCAAAACGATTCGGGCACAAGAAAATCAGAACGTCTCGGCAACGGGCGCATGGCAAGCAGGAACCTGGCGCGTCGTGTTTTCCCGGCCGTTACAAACGGGTGATGAACATGACGTGCAAATCACGCCCGGTGAATGGCGAAACGTGGCGTTCGCGTTTTGGGATGGGGAAATCGTGGATGGGGCGGTCAGGGAACAAGGTTCACAAAAAGCCGTTTCATCGTGGTGGTACGTTCGGGCCGAGCCGCCACCGGACAATTCCATGTATGGATACGTCGTGTTGGGTATTGCGCTTGCTGCCGGCTTTCAGTTTTTCCTGGTGAGAAGAATTCGGAGGGGTAACGAATCATGAAGGGAGAACAAGGCATGCAGCGGGTACTGGTCAAGGTCGCCGTCGTTGTCGTCGCCGTGTTCGCGGTGACGAGCGGATGTGCCTTGTTTGAAGATGAAAGGACGGCGAAAGGTCGGAAGCTCTATCATCATTACTGCATGCACTGTCACGGCGAAAGTGGAAGACAGCAGGAAGGCTTTAATTGGGGACGAATGCCGGACCCCCGTCCGCGCGACCTGTCGGAATCCGCGTCGATGTCGACCTTCTCCGACAAGGAAATCTTCGACACGATCTCTCGGAACATGCGAGATACCTCATTGCAAGCAGTGCTTGACGATGAAAATTACTTCGCGGTGCCAACGATGCCGACCTTTAAATATACCCTGTCCGAAGAGGAACTGTGGGCCGTGGTCGGATACGTCCGAACGCTTCACGGTGGGTCGCTGACGTTTGACGTTGAAGGACGGATGGCCGAGTTGGAGGCACAGTTTCAAGCGGCCAATGCGGAACATGATCAAGCCCAGCAGGTCATGGAAGAAGCGCTGGAAAAACAGGAAGCCGAAGAAGCCGCCAGGGCCGCCGCTGAAGAAGAAGCCGAAGAAGATGACGAAGATATGGATATGGAAGATGACGAGGACGATCTAGAGGACTACGAAGAGGAAGAAGAAGAGATCGTGCTTCCCGAAGAAGAGGCCTATGAAAAAGTGGCGGAAAGCTTTGAAGCCGCCAAGACCGCCTTGGAAAATTTCTCGAAACGTCCAAGAGTGAGTCAAATTTCGCGTCCGGACTTGACCGTGGCCGAGCCGGAAAGAGTGACCCTGCAAGAAAAAGGCAAGAACCTGTATTTCAACAAATATGGGTGTAACGGGTGTCACAGTATCGGAGACGTCGGTGGCTTGGTCGGACCGGCCTTGGACCGTGCCGGATTCCGTCTCAATGACACGTGGGTCTATCGCTGGGTCCGCTACCCGCAAGGCATGAAAAAGCACACGCGGATGCCGAACCTGGGCCTCGACGATCATGATGCACGAGCCCTGACGGCGTATCTCGAGACCTTGCGGGCCCCACCGGACAAGCCCATCCCCCCGTCTGAATAACGGCGTCAACGCCACGTCGTTGCTTCTTCTGTCATCCTCGACATTCGTAATCGAGGATCCAGAGTCTTTGCCTTTTCCTTCGATAGAAACCCTGGATTCCCGGCATTCCCGGCGCCTTCGGGCGTGGCTGCGCCCCGGTCCCGAAACCTGTTTGGGGGCGAGGACTGTCTGAGCGAAGCGAGTTCCGCAGCCCACGCAATCGGGACTGGGGCAAAGGCACCCCTTGGGGCCACGCCCGGGCGCCAATGGTTTTGGGTCCTTTTGCCGAAACAAAAGGACCTCGTCGTGCGGGGGCGAAACCCCGCAGGCACGCCTACAGCGTCCCCACCCAAAGCCCGATCAGAATAACGAATCCGACTCCGACGTGTTGTCTGAACATGGCAAAGGCCTCTGAGGGGGAGACTTCACCCCGCAGGCGACGGACCTGTTGGCTCAAGAACCCCGCGACTCCGGCCAGTCCACCATAAAACGCCAGATTGAGATTCTCCAGCCAACCCGCCGTCGCTAAAAGTCCCAGCATGGCCGTTTCGATAGTTCCCACGGCTATCCATACGTGAGAGCCAAAAAGAATCGCCGACGAGTTCACTCCGATGCGAAGATCATCCTCGACGTCCTGAAGCGCATAAATGGTATCGTAGGCCAACGCCCAGCAAATCGTGGCGGTAAAGAGCAGCCATACCGCGGGATCGAGTTGATTGCGAACGGCCGCCCAGGCCATCACGGCTCCCCAACCGAATGCCAACCCGAGAAAGAGTTGAGGGACACGAAAGAACCGTTTCGTGAAAGGATAGATCATGGCTAATCCCAACGCGACCGGGCCGAGCCGTATGGCCAGCGGATTCAAGAAGAACAGCAGGTACACGGCTCCGGCAAGCAGGCCACCGAGTAACAGGACGGCGTGCCAGGGGCGAAGGGCTCCACTGGCCAGCGGACGAGTTTGGGTGCGGGTGACCTGGCGGTCGAACGAACGATCGGCCAAATCGTTGATAACGACGCCGGCACTTCGCATGAGGAATGATCCCGCGATGAAAAGGCCGACCAGCAGGCCGGAAGGACGGCCTTGTGACGCCAGGACTAAGGCCCACAGAACCGGAAGCATGAGCAGGAGGGTTCCCGTTTGATTCGACAGCCTGATCAGAGAACACAGATGAGCAAACGAGAAATGGGGAATCGATGCCGGAGCGGATCTGCCAGCAGGAGAGGACATCCTGTCACGGTAGCGCAGAAGAAAAAATTCTGTCAATCATGCTCGAGCCAGCCTCTGTGTCACTGATATGAAAATCGCCCGAATCGGTCATTCCTGCGGAAGCAAGAATCCAGTGTCTTTATCGAAGGAAAAAGCAAATACCCTGGATCCTCGATTTCTTTTTCTGTCATTCCTGCGAAAGCAGGAATCCAGAGTCCCTATCCTTGCGAACGGCGACCGTAGGTCGGATTAGCGAAGCGTAATCCGACATTGTGGAATGACAGTTGACACGACTCGTTTCAGAAAATAAGATGGCCTTCGGGCTGGAAGCAGCCGTCTCCCGCCAAATGCATGACACGTTCTCTCCCAGGCCGGCGTAGCTCAGTGGTAGAGCAGCTGATTCGTAATCAGCAGGTCGGTGGTTCAATCCCACTCGCCGGCTCCAATATTCATAGTGGTTTTAGCAGATTCGAGAAAATCAGAGAAAGGCCCGTGTCACCAATATGTCACCAAATTCATGGAGTTCTTTTTCGATGATTGATCTATGTACTACGATAAGAAGTCTGTGCAATAGGCTAAGAAGTCTGTGTAATAAGAAGCGACCACATGCAAAAATACCAACTATGGATTTCTTTATTGACATATTTAGAATGACCAACACCGGGATTCAGTACAAGTCCGTCCATCGGGGTCCTAACAATCCAATCGGTAAGACAATCCTTGCTCTTTATCTAGTCGAGGTCTTCATTAAGCGTGCCTTGGAGGATTCTGGCGAAACATATGGGTATAACCATAATCTTCATCGGTTGTATAAGCGTCTGCCGAAAGAAAAACGAGATGACGTTGAAGAGGTGTATTGTGAGATATTTCCCAGCGAAGAGAGGCAGAAAAGGCCTAATTCAGAAAATTTAGAGTCGGTGGCCGTTTTTCTAAAGTCTCTTGGTGACGATCCGATAACCGAAACTCGGTATTTCTGGGATTCAAAATACTGGAATAGTAAAGAGAGGGAGTACCATTTATTTCCAGACGATATAGATCGTGTGGCATGGGTCCTGGCTGTTGTTCTCCACAACTACCCACGTGAGGCACTTACGAGGGCAAGCTGGCCGTCATCAAGAGCAACACTTGGTAGAGGGTCGGACGATTGGCCGGAAATATATAAATTCCGTCTTACCTCAAAAGGGTAAGACAGTAGGAATAGAGAAGTTTCCACCCGCCCGCCCGTGCCAGTCTTTACATAAAGAGGTAAATGCGACAGAATTGCTGCATGCTGATAATCCTAGTATCTGTGGTTCTCGAAGTCGGTCTCTTCTCCTTCCGTGAAGCTTTCGTTCACGCACTTACGGAATATATGCATCTCGGTTTGATAGGAGCACACTCCATTTTTGCTGCTGCTTGTTTCGTTGTTGTCATTCCTGCACTTTCCTACAATAGATCAGCACTTCTTGCATGGTACAAAAGAACCCCTTCGGCCCCTGATATCTCAGAAACCCAGAAGATTCAAACTCAACCTTCAACAGGTAGAGCTTATTCTATACGGACAGCGCAAGAAATTTTTGAGAGCATAATAGATTGTACGAGTATGCAGAGTGACGACATTGTTCGGCCATATATCGGAAAATGGCTGAAGGTGAACAGCACGGTTCAAGATGTTATTGAACTTAGGAACGAACTTAGCATTCTTGTTAACGTTGAAATGAAGGAAGGTAGCAGAACCATTTTTTTGCGATTTAACAAAAAACAATGGAAAGCAAGACTTGAGACCGCGAAGATAGGGGATAGACTAATTGCAGAAGGGAAAATGAAAGAAATCGAAACATTTACAATGCAGCTAGTGGATTGCGAAATAATAAAGATCAAACCAAAAGAAGATCGTGCCTTGTAGACCCTTTCTCGTGCGCTTTTAGGGGCATTACGTAGCAGAGACTTTACATACCGGCCGGAAGGGTAACGGAATAATCCCCAAGAATAAGGTTTGCAATATCAATGGAATATGGCATGATAAAGGAGGAGATGCCGTTGAACGATGACCCGGTTACGCCTTGTTCATCGTACGGGAAGGAGGTCTCGGTGAAATTAAAGGCTGGCAATTTTGTCGTGTATCAGAAAGAGAAAATCTCGACGCATCCCAGCCCGCGAGCCGAGAACGTCTTTCCCGCTCGACACGGTGACACCTATTCTTACGTGATCAAGAAATTCTGGAAGGTGCTCCGGGTCTTTGACGATGACACCATTGAAGTCGAAACCCGTCGCGGGAAACGCCTTACCCTGGCGCCCAACGATCATCGTTTGCGCAAAGCCGGACTTTGGCAACGATTGTTTTTCAGAGATCGTTTCTTTTGAAGAACGTGCCTTCGTGCCGTGGTTACGAGTTCTTTTTGCCGTGACCTAAGGCAGCAAACAAGGCGCCTCCGACAAAAACTCCAACCACAAACACCATACTGAAAGCCAAGCCTGTTTGCAGTTCAGCCCAGTTCCGCAGCAGGTTGGTTAACAGTGGAGACGGAGGGATATTGACGTGCCCCTCCCAGCCCAGGGCTTCATCAATGGTGGGATGTTCCGGTGATGGGTGATGTCCGATATGATTGATCGGTCCTGAAGTAAAAGCCGTCATGATACTCGCTCCATTATGGCTAGGGGCATCCGTTGAAAGATTTCGCAGGCTTCCACCATGGTGTCAGTCTCTTTGTTCCGTGTCAAGGTCCCTGTGAGCCCACAATGTTTTGATGAGGGCAGGAAAGATGCCCCGGGCAAAGTCGTGAGAACCGGTGGTGCATTCGGGCAGCCATGGTCGCGGCACCGGTTCCCGACGGGGGTCAGTCGGGATACGGCGTCTGGTGCCGCGGTGGAGGGGAGACATCGGATTGTTGTTCTCCCTCCAATTCCATCACCCGTTTATTGAGTTCCGCAATTTCCTGTGACTTCCGAATACGGGCCGGCATGGAAGCCAGGATATGAATCACGATGCCCAGACAAAGGGTGGTCAGTAAAACCAGGACGAGTGACCCTTCGAACGCCCACCCGAAAAATTGGATGGAAACCGTTTGATCGTTCTGGAGAGAAAAGGCAACGGTCAAGAAAACGATGACAAGGATCGCAATTAATGAAAAGGGCATTGGTCAACACCCGGGGCCGTATCGATGAGTTCCTCTAGTATATAACGAATCTGCCGTAGACGTACACCCCGAGGCGAAAGACCGAGAAAACCTGATTTCAGGATGAACGGTGCCTTTCTGCCTGGGCCGCCACGGTTGTGTCAGGTTCGCGGAAGTTTCGTTGATGCTGATGCGACGCATTTGGTAAGCTCGATCTCTACGTTCTTTTTTCCTTTCATTCACTTTTGAATTGACCATCGAGGGGCGAACAATGGGCAAGTTGAACCATGCGTTGATTAGTGTGTCTGATAAGACGGGTGTCGTGGAGTTCGCCAGGGGACTGGTCGAACTTGGGGCCACCATTCTTTCCACGGGAGGCACGGCCAACGCCATACGCACGGCCGGAGTGCCGGTCACGGAAGTCTCTTCGCATACCGGGTCTCCGGAGATTCTGGGCGGGCGGGTCAAAACCCTGCATCCCAAAATTCACGGGGGCTTGTTGGGCCGGCGGGGGCGAGCCGATGACGTCCGGCAAATGCAGGAGCAGGGGATCGTGCCCATCGACGTGGTGGTCGTCAACCTCTACCCGTTCGAATCGACCATTGCCAAACCGGAATGTACCTTCGAGGATGCCATTGAAAATATCGATATTGGGGGGCCCTCCATGCTCCGGTCGGCTGCCAAGAATCATGAGGACGTCGTCGTCGTGGTCGATCCGGGTGACTATGGTCGTGTGCTGGAGGCATTGCAGTCCGGGTCGGTCCCCTTGTCGCTTCGTCGTGAATTAGCCCAAAAGGTGTTTCAACACACCTCACGGTATGATGGTCTTATTGCGAATTATCTGGGCCGGCAGGCTGACGACGGCACCGCCGACAAATTTCCGGCATGCTTGTCTCTGACGTACGAACGGTCGGAAATCTTGCGATACGGCGAAAACCCGCACCAGGAAGGAGCGTTTTATCGAGAGATCGGCAGTACGGAACCTTCGATTTCCCTCGGCCGCCAACTGCATGGCAAGGCCATGTCCTATAACAATTATCTGGATGCCAACTCGGCTTTGGAGTTGGCGAAAGAATTCACCGGCGTGGCCGTGGTCATCATCAAACACAATAATCCGTGTGGAGTGGCTCTCGGGGCGACTCCGGTCGAAGCCTATGGAAAAGCCAGGGAAACCGACCCGGTCTCTGCCTTCGGAGGGGTGATTGCCTGCAACCGGCCCGTGGATCTGGCCATGGCCCGGGAAGTGACGTCAACGTTCGTCGAAGTCCTGATCGCGCCTGCGTTTACCGATGATGCCCTGGCCGAATTGCAACGGAAAAAGGACTTGCGGTTGTTGACGGTGGGTTCGCTCGAAAGCCGGACCCGTGAGGGCTATGATCTGAAAAAACTCGTTGGAGGGTTGATCTTACAGGATCGTGACCTAGGTGCCCTGGCGGATGTGAAAACCTTGACGGTTCCGACCAAGCGAAAACCCACGGAGGACGAATACGCGGCCTGCGCCTTTGCGTGGAAGGTGTGCAAACACGTGAAGTCCAACGCCATTGTGTTTGCCAATGCCACACAGACCGTGGGCGTCGGGGCCGGCCAGATGAGTCGTGTCGATTCCGTCAAATTGGCCGAGATGAAGGCCAATCTGCCGCTCAAGGGCTGCGTCATGGCCTCGGATGCCTTTTTTCCGTTCAGGGACGGGCTCGATGCGGCCGCCCAGGCAGGCATAACGGCGGTCATTCAACCGGGAGGCAGTATCCGGGACGAAGAGGTGGTCAAGGCAGCCGATGAACAGAATCTGGCGATGATATTGACGGGCATGAGGCATTTCCGGCATTGAGGAACATTTATTGCGCTATCGGGCGCATGGCGGCGTTGTGTCCTCGCTCAACCCTCGACTATCTAGTTTGATATGTCTCGGGTTTCGTTGCGGGACGCCTTGCCCTGCATCCCGCTATCACAATAAATCAGAGGCTTTTTAGGGACGTGCTTCACGACCGTTGAACCTTTATGAAGATCCTGGTTATCGGTAGTGGTGGGCGTGAGCATGCCTTGGTCTGGAAACTCGCCTCGAGCCCTCGTGTGAGCAAGCTCTATTGCGCTCCCGGGAACGCGGGAATCAGCCAACTGGCCACGTGTGTTCCTATTTCGGTGACGGATTTGGCTGGCCTGAAAACGTTCGCTGAAGAGAAAGCCGTCGATCTCACCGTGGTCGGTCCTGAAGCGCCATTGGCGCTGGGCATCGCGGATCTGTTTCGACAAAGCAAACTCAAGGTCTTCGGCCCCACCCAAAACGCCGCCAAGATTGAGTCCAGTAAAGCGTTTGCCAAGAACCTGATGATGCGCCAACGGATTCCGACGGCGGATGCGAGTACATTCGACAGCGTCCGGCCCGCGCTCACATACCTGGAACGGTGCTCGCTCCCCATCGTGGTCAAAGCGGATGGGTTGGCCCAGGGGAAAGGCGTGGTGGTTGCCCGGACCGCGCAGGACGCCAGGGACGCGGTAGTCAACATGCTCGAACATCGAGCATTCGGCGACGCCGGCAAGCGGGTGGTCATCGAAGAATGTCTTGAAGGGGAGGAACTGACCCTGATGGCGTTTGCCGATGGGAAAACCGTGGTGCCCATGCTGGCCGCGCAGGATCATAAGCGGCTGGGGGAAGGTGATACGGGCCCCAATACCGGGGGCATGGGGGCCTACGCGCCGGCACCGTTGGCCACGCCGGCGTTACGCTACGCGATTATGCGAGACGTGTTGCACCCCGCGATCGAAGGGCTGTCGCGCGTGGGCAGTCCGTTTTTTGGGGTCTTGTACGCGGGAATCATGGTCAAGGACGGGACGCCCTACGTCCTGGAATTCAATGCACGGTTTGGCGACCCCGAGACGCAAGTGGTGTTGCCGTTGTTGAAAACGGATCTCGCCGAGGTCCTGGAAGCGGTTGTGGAACATCGTTTGGACCAGGTCCACCTCGAATGGTCCGAGGAGGAGTCGGCGGTATGTGTGGTCCTGGCTTCGGGCGGGTACCCTGGCAAATACGCGCATGGCCTGCCGATCACCGGACTCCAGGACGCTTCCGACCAGGACCGGACCGCGGTGTTTCACGCCGGGACGACCTGGAACGGCCAGGACGTCGTGACGGCCGGAGGACGGGTGTTGGGGGTGACGGCCTGGGGGTCTTCTCTCAGAGCGGCGCATGACCGGGCCTATGAAGCGGGTAGGAACATCACGTTTGAAGGGCAATATTTCCGAACCGATATTGCCGGACGAGTGTTGACATAAGAAATCTCCCATTCGAGTAAAACGCTCGTGGCCAGGATCCTTGCAATCCCTTCCAATCCTCCTCCTTCCTTTTTTGTCCCGATTGTGGACCTCGTTCGTTGCGGCGGATTGCTTGCCGTTGGCACGGAAAGCTCGTATGCGTTGGCCGCATCGGTGTCGATTCCTCATGCCCTGGACCGGGTTGTCAGGTCTAAAAAACGGCCTTCCGGGAAACCCCTTCTCGTGCTGATTGGGGAACGGAGCCAGCTCGATTCCCTGGCGGGGCTCATGCCATCCTGGGTCCACACGATAGTCAACGAATTCTGGCCCGGGCCGTTGACCGTGATTGTTCCCGCGCAGCCCGAGGTTTCTCCCGTGTTGACGGCCGGGACCGGGACCATCGGAATTCGAGAGCCCGCGCCGGCGTTCTTGCGGTCCCTATTACGACACACGGGTCCGTTAACCGGGACGAGTGCCAATCGATCCGGGCACGTTCCCTGCTTGACCGCCGAAGAGGTGGACGCCTCATTGGGTCATGACGTCGATCTGATTCTGGATACCGGACCGTGTCCGGGAAATCGGCCTTCCACCCTGTTGAGCGTGGTGGGTGAGCCGACCATCCTTCGTACAGGCCCCGTTTCCGCCGAGGAGATTCAACGGGTGTTGTCGAAAATCGGGCTTCTTGTTCCCGTCAGGGGACTGCCGTAGAATAAAGAAGGGACGTTGAACGTACTTGCATCGCTCAGTGGAGGGCCTACGATGATTGACCTGCGAAGCGATACCGTCACCAAGCCGACTCCGGGCATGAGGGAAGCCATGGCTCAGGCCGAGGTAGGCGATGACGTGTATGGGGAAGATCCAACGGTCAATGCCCTGGAAGCCAAGGCTGCTCGATTGTTGGGAAAAGACGCGGCCCTTTTTGTGCCCACCGGGGTGATGGCGAATCAACTGTGCCTTCGTCTCCATACCCGTCCGGGAGACGAGGTGCTCGTGGAAGGCACGGCCCATATTATTCGTTATGAAGGTGGCTCGGCCTCCGCCTTGTCGCAAATCCAATTATGCTGCGTTGAAGGAAACCGGGGGCTGTTGACGGCGGACCGTGTTCTGTCGGCCATTCGGCCGAAGGATATTCATAACCCTCCGACGACCCTGCTGTGCCTGGAACAAACGCACAATTTCGGCGGGGGCTCGGTCTATCCCTTGTCCACGATCCGGGAGATCACGAAGTTGGCGGGAGACCAGGGTCTTGCGTTGCATTTGGACGGCGCACGATTGTTCAATGCAGCAGTGGCCTCCGGGGTGTCCGCCGCGGAGTTTGCGCAGCCGTTCGATACCGTGTCGTTTTGTCTGTCCAAGGGGTTGGGGGCTCCGGTCGGCTCATTGATCACGTCGACCCAGGACAGGATTGCCAGGCTCCGGCGCTTGCGAAAAATGTTCGGTGGAGGCATGCGGCAAGCGGGTATTCTCGCTGCCGCGGGCATCTATGCCTTGGAGCACCACGTCACCCGGCTTCAAGAAGACCACGACAATGCCAGAAGTTTCGCACTGCAACTGCAACAGATTCCGACGGTGTACGTGGACCCCGACCGCGTCGAGACGAATATTGTCGTGTTCGAGGTCGTGCGAAGCGACCGTTCGACGCAAGAACTCCTGCAAGCGTTCAGGGAAGCCGGGGTCTTGTTGAATGCCATCGGCGATCATCTGTTTCGAGCGGTGACACATTTGGACGTGTCGAATACGGACGTTGAACAGGCAACGCACAAGATCGGCAAAGTGTTGGCGGACCATAGGACACCTCGAGCCCTTCAGCGGTCATTCTGAGCCCCCTATGTGTCATTCCGATCTCCTACTTTGTCATTCCGAGTTCCTACTTTGCCATTCTGAACGAAGTGAAGAATCTCTCCCTCAATAACCGAGTACGTCAACTACGAGATAGTTCCTTCGCTACGCTCAGGACAAGCACTTCGCTCAGGATGACAATGCTGGTGCGTTGTGCGAGGATGACAGGAGAGGTCCTGCAAGGATGACAGGAGGGGTCCGCGAGATTGTAGGTCGGGTTAGCGGAGCGTAACCCGACAGCCTCCCATTTTTCCGTTATGGGAACACGTGATCGGGATTGGCCGGGGTATACGGTTTGGTTTTTTTGTCCCGGCTGTGAGCGGCTCTGGACGTATCAAGGCGCGAACGTGGTCGCCTTGGACCGTCAACTTGCCCTCGGGCCGGCTTCCGCCAGTGAAGGGATTCACAGTCAAACGTGTGTGAACTGCGATGGGTCGAAAGACGCCTCTGCTGCGGAGATTTGAGGCGTCTGCCCACCAAACGGCAAACTATTCCAGGGAAACGGCTTTTCCCTTGAGGTCGGTTTCCCCGTCCTGCACCGTTGTTGTTTCCAGGGTCCATTCCGAGGGAGTAATCGTGAAGGTATGCCCTTTCAAGGTATAAAACTCGCCGTGTGAGATCACGAGCCGGCCGTTCTCTTCAAGGGTCATGTGGAGGATTTCCTTCCCGCTGCCTTGATGCCGCATCACCAGACTCGTGAGACTTTTTTCCAGTGAATAGGCCTGGCCTTCATTAATTGCCAACGTGCTGTTGGTGAGTTTTGCCGGCATTTTCCCCTTGTCAAAGAGGGCAAAATTGACTTTCGGGAATCCGCCTGAGGGATGCGGCTCGATGTCGATCTGCGGCACACCTTCGATTTCAATCGTGCCGTTGCTGTTGCGGTACAGGTGAGATCCGATTTGAATGTCCATTCAAGTCCTTGTTAGAAAGTGGTTGCTCGGTCCAGGTTCCGATATTGGATGGCCTCCGCCAGATGCGACGGTTCGATAGCCTCAGAGTCTGCCAAATCCGCAATCGTTCGTGCAACACGAAGTATCCGCCCATAGGCTCGCGCCGAGAGCCCTAATCGTAGAACGGCTTGCTCCAGGAGTTGCTTGCCGGTTTGGTCGATCCGGCAATGGGTTTTCATGTGTCTGGGTTTGAGTTGGGCATTGGCAAACAGGCGATCGGTTGTATACCGATGCGCCTGGATATGACGGGCATCGGCCACGCGCTTCCGAATGGAGTCCGAGCCTTCAGCCGATTGCTCGTGCCCCAGGTCCGACACGGGAACCGCAGGCACTTCCACGTGAATGTCGAGCCGGTCGCGGAGCGGGCCGGAAAGCCGGCCCCGATACCGCCGGATTTGTTGAGGGCTACAGATACAGTCTCGCTTCCGGTCACCATGGTATCCGCACGGGCAAGGGTTCATGGCCACGACCAACATGAATCTTGCCGGATATTGAAGCGACGCATTGACCCGCGTGACGGTCACGGTACCCTCTTCGAGCGGCTGTCGTAATCCATCCAGGACCGATCGCTTGAATTCCAGAACTTCATCCAGAAATAACACGCCGTTATGCGCCAAGGACACTTCTCCGGGTCTGGGAATGGTGCCGCCTCCAATGAGGCCCGCGTCCGAGACATTGTGATGGGGAGATCGAAAAGGTCTGGTGGTCATCAGCGATTGGTTCGTCAGCAAGGTGCCGGCCACGCTATGGACCCTGGTGGTTTCCAGGGCTTCCTGCACGCTGAGGCGAGGGAGGATCCCGGGAAGGCGTTGGGCCAACATGGTTTTTCCGGAACCCGGTGGTCCGATCAGGAGGACGTTGTGTCCACCGGCTGCGGCGATTTCCAACGCGCGTTTGGCGTGAAACTGCCCGCGGACTTCTGCAAAATCGTCTTCCGGTGTCGCGGATGCCTGGAAAAGCGATTGACGGTCGACGGTGAGAGGAACGGCGTCCCGTTGTCCGGTCAAGAGCTCCACCACTTCGGGCAGCGTATGTACACCGTACACTTCGACTTGGTCGATGACCGCGGCCTCCCGTGCGTTCTCGGCCGGGAGAATCAGCGGATGCCGGTTTTCACACAGCATGCCGATGGATAATCCCCCCCTGATGGGCTTGATTCGGCCATCCAGGGACAGTTCACCCACCAACACGTAGTGTTGAGCCGTTTCCTGGGCAATGATACCTTCGGCCACCAGGATGCCGACAGCCATGCTCAATTCGAGCCCGGCCCCCTCTTTTTTCAAGCCGGCGGGTGCCAGGTTGACCGTGATTCTTTTTGGGGGAAACGCGAAGCCGATATTTTTGAGGGCCGCACGAATTCGGTCCCGGCTTTCCCGTACGGTTGCATCAGGCAGGCCGACGATGGAAAATTGGGGAAGGCCGCCACCGATATCGACTTCGACCTCGATCAAATGGGCGTCTAATCCAAACAGCCCGGCACTGAAGACTTTTGCGAGCACGGCGCCTCTGGGGTAGGGGTGAACAAGATATCGAGCGTGCCGCGATTATAGTAGCGGGTTTTGCGGGTTTTCAACTCAGCGGTCTATTTCAACGTGCTTGAGAGGTCCGTGATGACAAATCGGAAAAGTGGTCGACCCCAAAACCCTGGCAGGCGTGTTTGGCTGTGCACCCTCATTCTATTGCTTTCCTGTTTGCCTCAAACCCATGCAACCGATTTAGGACATTGGATGACCGGGGCTCCGGCGCCGACGGCAAGGACCGAAGTGGCCGTGGCTGCGTTGGATGGATTGATTTACGTCGTCGGAGGTTTTGAACGATCGAGTTCGTGGATGATCTGGCAATCATCCATAAGCACCAAAGTCGAGGCGTATGATCCGGCGACCAATCGCTGGTCTTCAAAGCAGGATCTTCCCGTTGGGCTGCATCACGCCGGTGCCGCGGTGCTCGATGGAGCCCTGTACGTCGTCGGTGGATTTACCGGATCGGATGACACGCCGTGGAATCCCTCCGACCGGGTGTTTCGTTTCGATCCGGCCGGTGAAACGTGGGTGGAACGGGCTCCGCTCCCCACGGCTCGCGGGGGATTGGCCGTAACGACGTTACAGGGGAAACTGGTTGCCGTCAGCGGCTATGATGGACAACGGAACCCCGCGGCCGTGGAAGTCTATGATCCGGACCTCGATCAATGGGCCGCAGTGGCGCCGTTGCCCACCCCCCGTGATCATCTGGCTGCGGTAACAATTGGCGAGACTCTCTATGCGATCGGAGGCCGGGTACGGCTCGACTATCGGGAAAACCTGTCCACGGTAGAAGCCTATCATGCGGAATCGAATCAATGGGTTCCCAAGGCCGGCATGCCGACGCCGCGGAGTGGCATTGCCGCCAGTGTGGTAAACGGGTGGGTCTACGTCTTTGGCGGAGAATCCGGTGAGGGAACCTTTCATCAGAACGAACGGTATAGCGCGCAATTGAATCGTTGGCAGACGATGGCGCCCATGCCCACGGCACGCCATGGTTTGGGTGCCGCAGAAATGGATGGCTACCTCTATGTCTTGAGCGGCGGCCCGAGACCGGGAGGATCGTATAGCCGGCTCAATGAGATTTTTATTCCGCCTTCCCCGTCTCGCCCGATTCAATCCGGACGGACGCCGGCTGCTCATATCGGATCGGTCATGGCGATCCTGGCCACCTTTCACGAGGCTGGAGTGTTGCCGCCGGAGTCCAGCTCTGAAGCCGACCGACTCATCCATGCCCTGATCCAGTCTCAGTCGGTGTTTCTCAAAAGTCCTCACCCTGTGGTGCGGGATTTTTTTTCATCCGCACTGTCCGAGAAATTTGACGCGAAAACGGCGGCTGTGTTGACGCAGGCTTTCCCCTCGACGGGTTGGACCTCGGAGACGCTCGAGGCGCTGGTGGACTATTCCGCGCAACGGTCGATGGTCGAGGAACCACGTTTGCCGGAGGTATTTCAGGGCTATAACGTCACAACGACCGATTGGAAATTCGTTGAGCAGATTTTTATGAAGGCGAGGGAACAGCTTCTCAAACAAGGGAAGCAGGTGCATACGGTGTTTGCCGCCCAACGTGCGTCCATGCCGGCTGCAACGCAGACTCCGCCTTGACTCCCTCGCCCCTGGCGGGAGAGGGCTGGGGTGAGGGGGGCAAAAGAACTGGATCCCCGCTAGTCCGCAATGTCGGATTACGCTTCGCTAATCCGACCTACGCCGGCTCAATGCGGATAAAGCAAAGAGGATCGCCAACGATGGCTGTAGGGTAGCGTTTTGCTTCGACGTGAAACGGGATCTGATTCCGTGTGAGCCAATCCGTCACCCACGTGACTTCTTCTACCGTGGTGGAGAGAAGCCCCGGGCCTGAGAGTGTGGGCAAACACGCATCCAGCAGCCTTTGGATGCGTGTCCGCTCTCGTTGAAATGCCACTGGATCGAATCGCACGGGATCAGCCCGCCCATACGATAACGCCGAGGTTTCCGGAAAACATTCAGGATCATTGAGCACGCTGGCTATCCAGAAGTGATCAAAGGTGCCCCGGGCCGTTTGGGCATCGGTCGCCTGAATGGTAAACGGCAGGCCGTGACACGCCTGGTTGAGAATGTCCGCTTCCCGTTTCCGAAGGTTATAGGCCTCGACGGTCCGATTCATGTCAAGGGTTTCCAGCACCAGCATGGGAAGTTCAGCCACCCCTGCTCCCACGTAGAGGCTTCTTCCTTTTTGGGAGAGTCGCTGCTTGAGTGTCTCGGCGATCTTGAGTCCCATCGTTTGGCATTTTTTCCTGTGAGCGTTCCAAAAAGCCTCGCCGCCTTCCTCGCAATAAATTTCCTCAAGCACGGCATAGTCCAGCTTGGCAAAGACGTCCTTGATTACCTGACGGGTTCGGGTGTTGAGCGACTGGGAAGGTCCGTTGAGGTTCCGCATGTTCGGCGGCATGGTGCAAGATTGTCCTCCGGTCGTCAACGTCAGCCGAAGCGGCTCTATCGTAGAAAAACTTAAGTTGAAAGGCCGAGGTAGCGTTGACTCCGATTCAGAGAATATGATGAAGTATTTTGGTTGTTACGCATCAAAAAGGCAATCTCACGCGTTATTGAAACGAAAATGCCCAACGGTATCCCAAATCTGTCATTCCGAGCGAAGCGAGGAATCTCGTCGTTTGGACAATCGAACGCCTGGAAAAGCAGATAGTTCCTTCGCCTATTCTTCTCGTGGCTTCGTATCTGGCGAAGCGGTCGTTCGGCGGTTGATTGTCGTAAGAGATGAACCCCCCTGGCCCCCCTTATCAGGGGGGGCGGCTCTAAGCAGTCCCCCTGATAAGGGGGATTGAGGGGGTTGTCTTACAAAGGAGGGGAAAGACGGGGCGAACATTGTCAACGAATGACTGAACACATACAAGGATGACAGATGGAGATTGCTGTGAGTGTTGACCATGGATATCCTGGCTGAAATTCGGCGAGTGATTGATCTGGAAGTGCGGACGATCAATGCGCTCAAATCCACCCTGGGTCCGGCGTACGAAGAGGCCGTGCGATGGATCTTCGACTGTCACGGGAAAGTCGTGGTCACGGGCGTGGGAAAATCCGGCATCATTGCGCAGAAAATTGCGGCGACGATGGTCTCGACGGGGACACCGGCGTTGTTCCTGCACAGTGCCGATGGCATGCACGGCGGCGTCGGGATCATCAGGAAAGAAGATATCGTGCTGGCCGTCGGGAAATCGGGGGAAAGTGATGAAGTGCTCGCGATTCTCCCCGTGGCCAGGAAAATCGGCGCCAAGGTCATTGCGATCACCGCCCAACCGAATTCGACGATGGCCAGGCATTCCGATTTGATCCTGCATACGCCAATAGAGGAAGAAGCGTGCCCGCTCAACATGGCACCGACGTGCAGCACGACCGCGGCGCTGGTGGTCGGCGACGCCCTGGCCGTGGCGCTCATGAAGTTGCGCGATTTTCAACCGGCTGATTTTGCCGTCAATCATCCCGGGGGCCAACTGGGGAAGCGGTTGCTGCTGACGGTTGGTGATCTCATGCGCTCCGGTGAGGCCAATCCGGTGGTGCATGGGGCGAGAGACGTGCGGTTCATGTTGACGGAGATGACGCGACAACGGGCAGGTGCCGTGTCTATCATCGATGATGCGCAACGGTTACTGGGCCTGGTGACCGACTATGATATTCGTCGGGTGTTGGAGGCACACAAAGACGTGTTCGGCATGACGATCCCGGACATCATGAACGCGACTCCGGAGTTCGTGTTTGAGGACGAGAACGCGTACGCGGCCCTGGAAAAAATGGAAAAACGAACAAAACCCATTTCCGTGTTGCCGGTTTTGAATCGCCAAACAGAAGTCGTCGGGATGATCCACCTCCACGACCTCGTGGCCCATGGGCTGTAGGGAGAGGAGTCCCGTCATTTAACCTTCGTGCCCGGCTGAATTTCAACGTCCTCGAACGTGACCAACCCTTGGACTTCCTGATCGCCGGCGGCCAGGACCATGCCTTGGGATTCCACGCCCATCAGTTTTGCCGGTTTTAAATTCGCCACTACCACAATCGTCTTTCCAACAACGTCCTCCGGAGCGTATTTTTTTCCGATTCCGGCGACGATCTGTTTTTGTTCGGTGCCGAGGTCGACTTGGAGTTTGAGCAGTTTGTCCGATTTCGGGACGCGTTCGGCCGTGAGGATTTTTGCGACTTTCAATTCGACTTTTTGAAAGTCCTGGATGCCGATCAGGTTGTCTTCATCTTTCGAGGCAGGTGTGGACGCCTCAGGGTGAGGTTTTGCAGGGGATTGCACTGCGGGCGTCTCGATTCTCGGAAATAAGGCTTTGCCTTTGACCACGGTGGTGCCTGATCCCCCGTCACCCCAGGCGATGGGGTTCTTCAGGAGCGCTTGTGAAAAATCATAGGGCAGCCCCAGTTGTCGAGCCATTTCTTCCGCGGTATTCGGCATAAAGGGGTACGCGGCCAGGCAGAGAAACCGGAGGGTTTCCGCTGCGTGAAAGAGCACGGTTTGGAGTCGTTTCGCGTTGGCTGGGTCTTTGGCGAGTACCCAGGGCGCGGTTTTGTCGATGTATTGATTGCCGAGTTGAATCAATCCCCACGTCGCTTCGAGTGTGCGATTGAATTCTATCCGACGTACATGATGGGGCATGGTGTTTTGAATGAGCGATTCGGCGGCGGTTTGAAGTTCCGTTTCGAGTTCGGTGACCTCGGAGGGGTGGGAAGAAGGTACAATGCCCTGGCAACACCGCTGGATCAACGTGACGGTTCGACTCAGCAAATTGCCCAGTCCGTTGGCCAGATCGCTGTTGATGCGGCCGATAAAAGACTCGTGCGAAAAATCCCCGTCCTGCCCAAAGGGGATTTCGCGTAGCAGAAAATAGCGAAACGCATCCGCGCCGAATTGGTCGACCATGGTGTACGGATCAACGACGTTGCCACGGCTTTTGGACATTTTTTCTCCATTCACCGTCCACCAACCATGCGCAAAGATCGTGTGAGGTAAGGGAATCTCCAACGCCATGAGCATGGTTGACCAGTACACCGCGTGCGTCGTCAAAATGTCTTTGCCGACCAGGTGCACGGTGGCCGGCCACAAGCGATCAACCGAGGGTTGGGGAGGCAGGTATTCCAGCCCCGAGATGTAATTCACCAGGGCGTCGAACCATACGTACGTGACGTAGTTCGCGTCGAAGGGCAGTTCAATGCCCCAGGACAAGCGTGATTTGGGACGGGAAATCGAGAGATCTTCCAGCGGTTTTTGTAAAAAGCCCAGGACTTCGTTACGGCGGGATTCCGGACGGATGAAAGAAGGATTGGCTTCGAGATGGTCGAGTAGTCGTTGTTGGAACTGCCCCATGCGAAAGAAGTAATTGCTTTCGCTGAGTTGTTCGACCGGCCGTTGACAGTCTGGACAGAGACCGTTGTCCACGTCCTTCTCCGTCCAAAAGCGTTCGTCGAACGTGCAATACCAGCCGGTATAGTCCGCACGATAGATGAGTTGCGCGTCGTACAGTTTTTGCAACAATCGTTGGACCACGGTTTGATGTTGGGCATCCGTGGTACGAATGAACCCATCGTTGGAAATGGCGAGCTTCTGCCAAAGGGTTTGAAATTGCGGCGCCAGTTGGTCGCAATGCGCTTGTGGAGCAATCCCGGTCTTTGCCGCGGCCTGCTGGACTTTTTGTCCGTGTTCGTCGAGGCCCGTCAGAAAAAAGACTTCTTCTCCAATGAGGCGATGCCAGCGTGCCAGGACGTCCGCCGCGATGGTGGTATAGGCATGCCCGATGTGCGGAACGTCGTTCACATAGTAAATGGGCGTGGTGATATAGAAGGGTTTAGGCATCGTCATTCCGTGTTGTTTGGCGTGGTAAGGCACGTCCTTACCGTAGGGGACGGCCTGTGTGCCGTCCCGAATGGATGGCACGGCTCCAATACATATCATGTTGTTCAGGCGGCGTCACGGTGAATCGTTTGATGAAAGCGAAACAGGAAATTTTCCAGGCAGAGTTGGAGATTCGTGTTTTGCGTGGGCGCCTGCTCCAGTGTTTGCAGGAAGTCCAGGAGATCGACGATATCCGTCGGGGTCAGCGATTCGGCTATTTGTTGAAGCACAGGGAGTTGCGTCTGGTGTAAGACGAAGTCTTGCCCGGTCCCGAGGGTCACCAGCAGCACGTCACGCAGTCCATGCGAGAGCCAGTCGATCACGTCCGGGAATGGTTGGGTTTTCGAGAGTTCTTCGGCTTGTTGGAGAACGGCCGTGGGATGGGCGAGGGTCTCGTATCGGCATAATTCAAAAAACTGGTCGTGCCGGCTGCGCAGTTCGGCAAGGTCCGTGCGCAGGGCCATGCCGATACGGTTTCTACAAACCTGAGAAAGAAATCGGACGTCCTCGGTCGCCATGGCCTGCTTCAGGGCAAGGGCTCCTTCGAATTGCCCGGGAGTCGCGGGCGAGAACCTCAGCGTCAAACAGCGGGACCGCACGGTGGCCAACAGGCGCAAGGGCTGGCTGGTCACCAGGATAAAGAGGCTGTGTTCCGGAGGATCTTCGAGTGTTTTTAAAAACGCGTTGGCGGCATTGGCGGTGAGGCGATCGGTATCGTCGATGACACAGATCTTGCGTGCGCTCAGCAGCGGCCGGTAGATCACGTGGCGTTCGATCTCGCGGACCTGGTCGATTTTGATTTGTGGGTTGGCTTTTTCCTGCTCGGGTTCGATGACCAGGAAATCGGGCCAGGTTCCGGAGGCAATTTGCCGGCAGGCTCGACATTGGCCGCAGGAATCCGGTTGGGACGACGAGGGCGGGGTTTCGCAGGAGAGGGCTTGCGCGAAGCGCACGGCCATGAGGCGCTTGCCGATTCCTTCGTCTCCCGAAAAGAGGTAGGCATGGCCAATGGCCTGCTGGGCCAGCGCCGTCCGGATTTTCTTTTTCGGTCCTTCCTGACCGATGACGTCTGCGAATGGCATAGGGGTCGTCGAACGTGTTACGAACGCTTGACTGCAAGGCGTCGCGTCTTCAGGCCCTCTTCGAGCAGGGGGTCGATCAACGTGATAAGTTGCCGGGCAATCGCCTGGGCCGACCGGCCGGCGTTAAGGGTATGAATGCGTCGCAACGGTTGTTTGGCCAGGCTCAGGAATCCTTTCCGCACGCGTTGATGGAAGGCCGCGGTTTCATGATCCAGGCGATTCACGTCTTTGCTGTTCAATCGTCGTTTCAATCCTTGGGACACGGGCAGATCAAACAAAAAGGTCACGTCGGGAGTCAAGCCCTTGGCGGCCCAACGCGTGAGTGACCGGAGCTCGCGTAACGGTAATCCTCTGCCGAATCCCTGGTACGCCAGCGTCGAGTCGGAAAACCGGTCGCAGACGATCACGGCCCCTTGCTCTAAGGCCGGCAGGAGCAGGTTGGCCACGTGTTGGCTGCGGGCCGCCAGGATCAAGGCGACTTCGCATTCCGGAACGAGAGGATCGACCGAGCGCAGTTTGCGGGTGGGACGAAGAAACACCTCCCGAATGTGTTCGGCCACGGGGGTGCCGCCGGGTTCCCGTGTTTCAATCACCCGGAATCCTTTGGACCGGAGGTACCGGGTGAGGGCATGGGATTGGGTGGATTTCCCACTGCCTTCGATCCCCTCGAACGTGATAAAGAGGCCCTTTCGACGGGAACGTGTCGGCCCGGACGGGGTTCCTTGCGATCTCCTGCTTGCCACGGCGCATCGTAATCTAACCCATTGATATTCGCAAGAAAAGGGGTTGCAGGAAATCCTTCAGGTTTGTAACATTCGCGTCACCATGTCCAGGACGACATTCAAACGATATTTTTTGACGGGCCTGTTGGTGGTCACTCCTATTTGGGGGACGATACTCGTCCTCAAAACCCTGTTTGTCACCGTGGACAGCATTCTGGGGAACATGCTGGCCGAAGTGGTGACCGAAGACTACTACGTGCCGGGGTTGGGGATCCTGACGCTTCTTTTTCTGATTCTGTTCGCGGGGTTTATGGGGACGAATTATATCGGGGACCGGTTGGTGAAACGATGGGAAGAGTTTTTGGAACGGGTGCCCGTTGTCCGGGGGATTTATGCGACCCTGAAATCGATGATGGATATCCTGTCGTTCAAACAGCGAAAAAAATACAACAAAGTGGTGATGATTCAATTCCCCAAAGACGGGAACTACTGTTTGGCCTTTGTGACCGGGGAGACCAGGGAGGAGGTTCAAACCCTGGTCCCGGAACCCCTGGTCCACGTGTACGTCCCGACCTCGCCGAATCCCACTTCCGGGTACTTCTTGTTGGTCCCAGAGCGGGAAGTGGTTTCCGTGGACATGAGCGTGGAAGAAGCCATGAAATTGATCGTTTCGGGCGGGCTCTATTCTTCCGGTAAGGCCATGAACGTGCCGACCTTCGATACTCACGAACCTTCCGCTTTTCCTGAACGGAAGGTCGAAGTCAGGACGGGATAGCCTCCACATTTTCCGCAACGCCTCACCGTGAGGCACAATCAATGAAAAAGTTTTCCGCGATTGTCATCGCAGCGGGCCAAGGAAAACGCATGCGGTCCAAAACGGCCAAGGTGTTACACCCCGTGGCGGGGCGACCCCTGGTCTGGTACATGGTCTCGTTGGCCAGACAAGTCGTGGACGCGCGCGTGGTGGTGGTCATCGGACATCAAGCTGAACAAGTCCAGGCTTTTCTGGAACAATCCAAAGCGGAATTCGAGCCTTTCGATATGGCGCTTCAACCCGGCCAGTTGGGGACGGGGCATGCGGTGCAACAAGCCCAAGCAGCCCTGATGCCCAAGGGGAAGGCCGCGTGCAAGCATTGCCTCATCGTGAACGCGGATACGCCTTTGCTGACCCGAGCGACCATGGCGCGGTTGTTGGCCCATCATGAAAAAGCCAAAGCCACCCTGACCATCTTGAGTACGGATTTGCCCGATCCCCAAGGATATGGGCGCGTCGTGAGAGGCGAAAAAGGGCACGTCGTCAAGGTGGTGGAGGAGCCGGATGCCACGCGGGCCGAGCGCGCCATCCGCGAAGTGAACGTCGGAACCTACGTGGTCGACACGTCGTTTCTGTTCAAGGCATTGGCCCGGGTTCACGCTCATAATGCGCAAGGCGAGTATTACCTGACCGATATCGTGGGCCTGGCCGTGACCGAGGGACGCCGGGTGGCGGGCGTAAAGACCGCCGACGCCTCGGAATGTATCGGGGTCAATAGCCGGGAGCATCTCGCCTTTGTCGAACAGGTGATGCGGCAACGTATCCGGACGCGATGGTTGAAGGCGGGTGTGACCATGCTCGATCCCCGGACGACGTTTATCGATGATCCGGTCACGATCGGCATGGATACCGTGCTCTACCCGGGCGTGACGTTGGAAGGTCAAACGGCAATCGGGGCCGACTGCATCATTCGATCCCATTCCCGGGTGACGAACAGCGTGGTTGGGAAGTCCGTCACCATCGCGGACAGTTCCCTGGTGGAGAGTGCGGTCCTGGAGGACCATGCCACGGTCGGGCCGTTTGCGCACCTTCGTCCCGGTTCGGTGCTGAGAAAAAAGTCCAAAGTGGGCAATTTCGTCGAATTGAAAAATACGGAACTCGGTGCCGGGTCCAAGGCGAATCATTTGACGTATCTGGGTGATACGTCCGTGGGGGAACGGGTCAATATCGGGGCGGGGACGATCACGTGCAACTATGATGGATATCGAAAGGAACGGACGATTGTCGAGGATGAGGCGCTCATTGGCAGCGATACGCAATTGATCGCTCCCGTCAGAGTGGGGAAGGGGGCCGTTGTGGGGGCGGGATCGACGATTACCCAGGACGTTCCCGCGGATGCGCTCGCGTTATCGAGGAGCCCGCAGGTCACCCGTGAAGAGTGGGCGGCTCGACAGCGAGCCTATTATGCGGAGCAATCATCACCCGCTCCAAAGGCCGGCCCCGCTTCGCGTGGGAGAAAAAAAGGTTCTAAAGGTGAGCCTTGAGACGATGTCATTGGTATGAAAAGGGCCAGTAACACCACGAATCTGTCATCCCGCCCCAATTTGTCATTCCGAGCGAAGCGAGGAATCTCGTAGTTTGGATAACCGATCAACTACGAGATCCTTCGCCTGCGGCTCAGGATGACAGATGGGTGCGTGGTTCAGAATGACCACGCTGGTGCGTTTCATGATGACCACGCCGGTTCCATGAAAGGTGACAAAAGGATCCATTTTGATGCTAAAAAGAGTATAAAAGGTGTCATAAAGTGGTACAAATGGTGCAATTAAGGTGACAAACAGCATATGTGTGGAATTATAGGATATATCGGGGATGACAATGCCGCCGGCGTGCTTATGCAGGGGCTGAGGCGGCTGGAGTATCGAGGCTATGATTCGGCGGGGATTGCCGTGTTGCAGCATGGCCGGATCGAGATTCGTCGAAGCGTCGGCAAATTGCTTCACCTGGAAGAAGCCCTGAAAGAAGAGCATCTCTTCGGGACAGTCGGGATCGGGCATACGCGATGGGCCACGCATGGCAAACCGTCCGAGCAAAACGCCCATCCCCATCGTTCCGGAAACGTCGTTATCGTGCACAACGGCATTATTGAAAATTACCTGGCCCACAAACGGCGCTTGGCAAACGCGGGGTACCAGTTCGAATCCGAGACGGATACCGAAGTGATCGCGCATTTATTGGCGTTTCACATGGAAGAGGGGCATTCCCTCGAGCATGCGTTTCGAGCGACGGTTCGGGAATTGCACGGGAGCTATGCCATTGCCGGTATGTGCGTGAGCGAACCCGAGACCCTGGTGGTGACCCGGTCGGGCTGTCCTCTGGTTCTGGGGCAAAGCGAGAAAGCCGCTTTTCTGGCCTCCGACGTGACGCCGTTACTCGCCTACACCCGCAACGTGACGTTTTTGGAAGACGGGGACATCGGGACGTTGACGCCACTCGGCATAACGGTGACCGGTGCGGATGGACAACCCGTCAACAGGGAGGTGGTCGAAATCGACTGGAACGCGGAAGCGGCGGAAAAAGGAGGGTACCCGCATTTCATGCTCAAGGAAATTCATGAGCAACCACAAGCCATTCTCGATACGTTGCGGGGTCGATACAGTTATGACTCTGGTGAAGCGGATCTGCCGGATTTGGCGATCACGCCCGACGAACTGAGGAATGCCCGGTCGATCTGGATCGTCGCGTGTGGAACGTCCTGGCATGCCGGACTGGTTGGGAAATATTTGCTTGAGGAACTCGTTCGCAAACCGGTCCAGGTCGATATCGGCTCGGAATTCCGGTATCGCAACCCGCTGGTTCAGGAGGGGGACGTGTTTATCGCCCTGTCTCAATCAGGAGAAACCGCGGATACGCTGGCTGCCGCCAGGGAAGCCAGACGATTGGGTGCGCACGTCCTGTCGATCGTGAACGTTGTCGGCAGCACGTTGGCCAGGGAATCCGACGGCGTGATTTACACCCGTTGCGGACCGGAAATCAGCGTGGCCTCGACCAAAGCCTTCACCGGCCAGGTCATGGCCTTGTATCTCCTGGCCTTGCACGTCGGGAGAGTGCGTGGGGTCTTGAGCGTGGCAGATGGTCAATGGTGGCTGGATCAATTTATGGCTCTGCCCGGACACGTCGAACGCGTCATCAAACGGGAAGCCGAATTCGTGGCGATGGCGAAACGGTTCTACCGGAAGAACAACTTTCTCTATCTCGGACGTGGGATCAATTATCCGATTGCGTTGGAAGGCGCACTCAAGCTCAAAGAAATTTCCTACATCCACGCGGAAGGATATGCGGCGGGAGAAATGAAACATGGCCCCATTGCCCTGATCGACGAAGACATGCCGGTGGTGGTGCTGGCCCCGCGGGACCGGTTGTACGAAAAAACCGTGAGCAATCTGATGGAAGTCAAGGCGCGCAGCGCGCCGGTCATTGCGTTCGTGAGTGAGGGAGAGCAAGAACTTGAAGCCTTGGCCGATTGCGTCTTCAGGATTCCCAACACCCATGCCTTGCTCTCACCGATTCCCTTCACCGCCGCGCTTCAATTATTGGCATATCATATGGCGACGCTACGCAACATCGACGTGGATCGCCCGCGGAACCTGGCGAAAAGCGTGACCGTGGAGTAGGTCACCGAACACCGTCTGTGAGTACGTTTCATCTCTGGCTTGTCCCAACGGGTGAGGTATCCAACCGTCTTGCCGGCGTGATCTCCGACTTGAGTGCTCTTTATCGAGGCCCGACGTTCGATCCCCATCTCACCTTGCTGGGCAAACTCGAGGGCGAGGAGGAGCCTCTTCTCGACCGCACGAAACAACTCGCGCGCGCGCTGTATCCTTTTGAGGTTCGACTCAAGGAACCGGGCTGTGAACCGCACTACTTTCGATGCCTCTTTCTTCCGGTGGAGCCGTCTCCGACCCTCCTGGAGGCGCATCAACGGGCCAAGCAGATCTTTGGCAGAAAATCGACGAGCGCCTTTGACCCGCACGTCAGTCTCCTGTACGGGCTGTTTTCCGAAAGCCTGAAGCAAGAGATCATCAACTCCTTGCCCCCGGACCTGCCTGGCGCCTTTCTGGTCTCACGACTCCAACTCATTCGAGCCGATTCAACGAACCCGCAGAATTGGCAGGTCGTGGAAACCCTGGATCTGTGAACGTGCCTCATGCCTGTCTTTTTCCTCCCCTTTGCCTGCCCTGAGCGAAGCGTAGGGTCAGTTCTCGTAGGTCGAATTAGCGTAGCGTAATCCGACTAATGCCCCCTCGCCCCTGGAGGGAGAGGGCTGGGGTGAGGGGGACAAAAGAACTGGATCCCCGCTAACGACTGCGGGGATGACAGAAAGGAGGCAGAACGCAGTATTGCGACGAGACGTGAAAAGGACGTGTTCTTATTGCCGGGCAAAGGCAAACGTATGGGTGGATTTTTTTCGGCCGTTCTCGAATACCGTCCATTCATGGTTGATATGACGGTCGTCGACAAAGGTGAGGGTGAGTTCGTGCATGTGCTTGTCGTGAGCGGAACGCATGCCCGTGCCGTCGATATAGGACAGGGTCATGGAATTGCCATTCACCGGGCTGCTGGTTCGCATGCGTGGCTGGTTGCCCAACAGGCAGTAATGCGTCATGACCATTTGGTGCCCGTCTTGTGTATAGATCGAGACCATTTCCTTGGGCGTGCCGGGATGTAGGCGTTCGATCACCGCCGTGCCTTTTGCCGTCAATGCATATTCGACGGTGATGATTTCCTGCCCGTCGAGTGCCTGTTTGCTGCTCTGCCAGGTGCCCACTAATTCTTTGACCAGTTCAAACGGCATGGGAAGTAGGGAGGGATGTTCGGCCATTGCCGGTCCGGACCAGAGCCCACACAGGCTTCCTCCCAGCACGAGCAGGAGGACGTGCGGGCGCATCAACCCGCCTCTCGTTTTGGCGGTTTGGATTTCGGGTTGGCGTAGGTTATTCTGTCGAACCATAATTTACTATAAAACGTCGGCGCTGGAGAGTCAAAACGAATTCCGGCAAAATTGGGGGCAGGATCTTGTCGAAGAAGATGCGGGCAGCAGCAGGCCGGCTCGAAGCCATTTGGATCAAGCGTATGAAGCGCGGTCCCATGGATTTCGTGGAGCAGGCGACCTTGCAATCGGGAAAGGGACTGATCGGAAATGCGAATCAGGGCGGCAGGCGGCAGGTCACTCTTCTTGAACGGGAAATCTGGGCGGAGTTGATGACGGAAGTCGCCGGCAGGTTGCCGCCTTCCGCGCGCCGGGCGAATCTGTTGATCCGCGGCCTCAGCTTGCACCGTTCCCGGAAGCGTATCCTGCGTATCGGGCCGTGTCGCATTCGCATCCTGGGTGAAACCAAGCCGTGCGAACGCATGGAAGAAGCCTGGCCCGGACTTCAAGAAGCCATGTCCCGGGCTTGGGCGGGTGGGGCGTTTGGTGAGGTGTTGGACGATGGCGAGATCGTGGTCGGAGATCCTGTTGTTTGGGTGGAGGAATGAATGAGCCGGTGTCATGATTGTTGAAGGGGCCGGCCTCTGGGCCTTGTTTCTGAGCGCCTTCCTTGCCGCCACCCTTCTGCCCGGTGGGTCCGAGGCCGTCTTGGCCGTCTTGGCCGTGCGGGGTGAGTATGATCCCTGGATCCTTTTGGCCGTGGCCTCGGCAGGGAATACATTGGGCGGGATGAGCACGTGGGGCGTCGGACGTTTTTTCGGGTGGTGGTATCCGGCCTCACGTTTCACTCAACCCAGGTATCACCGGCCTATCCGGTGGTTGCGGCAATGGGGGAGCCCGGCCCTGCTCCTGTCCTGGGTGCCCGTCGTGGGAGATTCGTTGTGTTTGGCCGGTGGGTGGCTCCGCGTGCATTGGCTCGCGGCGTTGTTGTGGATCGCCATCGGGAAAGCCGCACGGTATGGCGTCATCGTGTATGCGGCCTCGTGAGCCGTTCTCTGCAACCCGGAGTGCCTGACACGTGCCACGCCGGCAACAAGCGACGGGTCAGGGTTGAGGCGGGGGCATGATGGTTCCCATGTGAACCGGAGCATGCGCGCCGTCTTTGCAATAGCGCTCCAGTATTTCGTGAATCACCTGAAACGCCAGCTTCGACCATGGAATGTCTTCTCGTTTAAAAAGATCGGCTTCCAGACTTTCCGGCCCCGCGCCGAACGTGGCCTGTTTCATGGTTCCGCGAAACACGACATAGATCTGGTTCACGTGCGGAATGCTGAACAGCGCGTAAAGCCGGGAGATCTCGACCTCGGCTTCGGCTTCTTCCAAGGTTTCACGAGCCGCGGCTTCTTCAAGGGTTTCGTCCTTTTCCATGAACCCCGCGGGAAACGTCCAGAGGCCGGAACGCGGCTCGATGGCTCGCTTGCACAGGAGGATCCGATCCTCCCATTCGGGCAGGCAGCCCACCACGATTTTGGGATTTTCATAGTGAATGGTGTGACAGCGTTCACAGACGAATCGGAGCAACGTATCCCCCTCGGGGATTTTCATGATGAGTGGTGCTCCGCAGGCGCTGCAATAGTTCATGACGTTCGATCGTATGGAGCGGGGCATCAAGAGCGGGTGCCGTTTCTGACTTGCTCGTTCCCGTCAGGTATGCTTGAATACGTGCTCCACGATTGACCCATGATAACAGGAGCGATGCGTTTCGTGAAGGTTCCTTTGTTGGATTTACAAGCCCAGTTTCAGCAGATCCGTTCGGACGTCCTGTCGGCGATCGAAGAGGTCTGTCATGAACAGAGCTTCGTGCTCGGTCGACGGGTCGAGGCCTTCGAAACGGCCATTGCCGAATATCTCGAGTGCCGGTACGCCATCGGTGTGGCCTCGGGGAGCGATGCCTTGCTGCTTTCCCTGATGGCGGTGGGGGTGAACCCCGGTGATGAAGTGATCACCGTGCCGTTTACCTTCTTTTCCACGGCGGGCGGTATCTCGCGTTTGTATGCGGTGCCGGTTTTCGCGGACGTCCGGGCCGATACCTTTACGATCGATCCCGAACAGATTGAAAAGAAGATCACTCCTCGCACGAAAGCCATCATCCCCGTGCATCTCTTCGGTCAGTGCGCCGATATGGAGCGCATCATGGAAGTGGCTGATCGACGTGGCATCAAGGTCATAGAAGACGCCTGCCAATCCATAGGCGCCAGTCGCCGTGATCGAAAAGCCGGGACCTTCGGGTATTCGGGGTGCTTCAGCTTTTTCCCGTCTAAAAACCTCGGAGGTGTGGGTGATGGCGGGTTGATCGTGACGGATGACGGAGACCTCCGCGAACTGCTTCTCGCGTTGCGGGTCCATGGAAGCCGGTCGGACTACCATCATGACCATATCGGGCTCAACAGCCGGCTCGATGCCCTCGAGGCGGCGGTGTTGCGCGTCAAGCTGCAACACCTGGACGGTTGGAACGCACAACGAGCCCGGAACGCGGCGAACTACCAGCGGCTTTTTACCGAGGCCGGGTTACTGGAGCACGTGACGTTACCGGCAACGGATCCACGCAACGTCCACGTCTTTAACCAATATACCCTGCGTGCGCAAAAACGCGACGAGTTGATGGCCTATTTGAAGGAACACGACATCGGCCATAAAGTGTATTACCCCGTCCCCCTGCACCTTCAGGAATGTTACCAACCTCTCGGCTACGCCAAGGGGGATTTTCCGGTTTCCGAGCAACTGGCGCAAGAAGTGTTGTCCCTGCCGGTGTATCCCGAACTCACCGACGCGCAGATGGAATCGGTGGCCCAGCGCGTCAGTGAGTTCTACAACGGCCGTTAAAGCCGGTTTAACCGAGGACCATGGGGAGGGGCCGGAGTTCGCGCCGGATCGGGTCGAGGATCAGCCCCAGGGCTTCGAGGGAGATCATGCCGAACAGGAGGCTGTCCCCCTCCTCGCCGAAAATGACGGGAGATGCGCCTTGTTCTCCGTTGATGGCAAAGATTGCGGCTCCGATTTTCCTGGTCATGTGGGTACCGTCGGCGAGCGTGAAGGTCCACGTGCCGTGTGGCTGGATGCCGATTCGTTTTAAGCGTTTTTTGGGGGCGACGGAGTAGACCGCCCCCGAATCCACTAAAAAATCAAGACTGGTCTTTCTTCGCGGATTCGCGGGATTGATAATACTGGCTTTGATGAAGGTGAGACCCATTGCTTGCTCAACGGAGTACCGGGTTCAACGTACCCGGTGCGTCGGACGTGGTCAACTTTTGCGAAGTCGGGACCCGTGTCTATCTTGCGGGTATTTCGCTTGAATGGTGCTGCTGAGCCCGCCGCGAGCCGTAAAGGTTCCGGTCACGATGGCCCATTCGGGCTGGCAGGCTTTCACGAAATCCTGGAGGATCCGGTTGACGGCGTTTTCGTAAAAGATGCCGACGTTGCGATAGGCATGGATGTAGAGTTTCAGCGACTTGAGTTCGACGCAGGCTTTGTGCGGCATGTAATGGATGGTGATCGTGCCGAAGTCCGGGAGTTGAGTCTTCGGGCAAATGGCGGTGTATTCCGGGATCTCGATCGTGATCTCATACCCGGGAAACTGGTTGGGCCAGGTTTCCATAGGGGGGAGAGGCGTGGCAATCCCGCTTTCGGCGTGTCGTTTCGTATATCGCTTTTCCTGTACGCGTTTCATGGACTCCACGCTTCGTGTGATCCACGGCCCGTTCCGTGAGTCACGCGTCAGAGTGTACCCTGCCGCACTAAATCTCTGCAATCGTGCGAGGCGTTTTCAAAAGCAATCGGCTTGTTGAGAAGCGCGCAACCCCTTCGTTATAATCGTTTCCGTCAAGCGTGTAAGCGCAGGGGCTGGCTACACTCAATTTGTCATTCTGAGAAAACACCAGCGTGGTCATCCTGAGCGAAGCGAAGGATCTCGTCGTTGAAGTACTCGGTTGTTCAGTGAAAGATTCCTTACTGCGCTCGGAATGACAGCAGGAAGCCTGGAATGACAATGATGGTGTGGTCAGCCCCTTATTCCGTCAACGAATGAGTGAACCCATCCGGGAACGACGTCATGACCGTGATTGACAGCGATGATTTTGTGAAGGCGCTCCAGGATATCGGGTTCGATTTTTTTACCGGTGTGCCGGATACCATTTTGGGCGGGATCATCGAAGTGTTAAGCGATCGCGGGCTCTATACGCCGTCGGTTCGTGAAGACGAGGCGGTTGCCATGGCCGCGGGGGCGTTTTTGGGTGGGAAAATCCCCGTTGTGCTTATGCAGAATTCGGGGTTGGGGAATGCCCTGAACGTGCTCATGTCACTCCATCTGATCTACAGGATCCCTTGCTTGCTGATTGTTTCTTGGAGAGGATTCGAAGGGAAAGACGCGCCGGAACACCTGGTGATGGGGCAAACCATGCCGCAGTTGATGGAGACGATCAAGATTCCTTATCGAACGTTGTCACCGGAAACGCTGGTCGATGATCTTCGATGGACCGCGCAGACCTTTATGGATCAACGCATTCCCGTGGCGTTGTTCTTGAAAAAGGGCGTCGTCAAAACGATCCAACCTTAATGGGTGACGGACGAGAGAAGGCTTAAGACTATGCGACCTGAAGAAGGGGTGATGCAGAGCAGGGCCCAGGCGATTCACGCGCTTTTTGACATTCTTGTCGATCAACCGGTGATCATTTGTAATGGGTTTCCTTCGCGGGAAGCCCAAAAAATCAAGGACCGGGCCGGCACGTTTTACATGATCGGGTCAATGGGCGTCGCGGCTTCCATCGGGTTGGGGCTGGCCCTGGCTCAACCGGATCAGCAGGTCGTGGTGTTCGACGGCGACGGGAACGTGCTCATGGGGATGGGTACGTTAGCCACGATCGGAGCCGTACGCCCCAAGAACCTGACGCACGTCGTGTTCGATAACGAAGTGTATGGGACGACCGGCAATCAGCCGTCCTATTCGCGAGTCGTTCGGCTGGACCACGTCGCCAAGGCGGCCGGGTACGCCACGGTCGAACGGGTATGGGAACGGGAAGATATTATGTATGAATTCAAATACATGCTCGCAAACGATGGTCCTCATTTCCTGCTGATCAAAGTCAACGAGCAGATAGAAGACGCGGATCGAGTTGCGCTGGATCCGCCTGATATTACTAAACGGTTTCGTGCGGCCGTGGGTCAAGTCTAGCGAATCAAGGCCTCACTGGAACCCTCTCCCCATGGGAGAGGGCAGGGTGAGGGAACAAAGGATAACAACAACTCATGATACTGCTCAATCCAGGTCCGGTAAACGTTTCGGATCGCGTCAGAAACGCCTTGATGGGTCCGGATATCTGTCATCGGGAATCCGAATGCGCGGAATTGATCGGCACTATTCGTCGAAAGCTGCTGGAAGCCTTTGTCCCGGGTGCGGAATCGGATTACACCGCGATTCTTCTGACCGGCTCGGGCACCGCCGCGGTGGAGGCCTCCATCATGTCGTGTCTGCCTCCGGGGAAACGGCTTGTTCACGTCAATAACGGGGTGTATGGAGAACGGATTTCTTCCATCATTGCGACGCAACGCCTTGGGATCGCCGAAATCAAGTGCAAGTGGGACACTCCGCCCGACCCGGAAATGATTCTGAAATCCCTGAAGCAACAGCCGTCGGCGCATGGGGTGGTCATGGTTCATCATGAAACGACTCTGGGGCTTCTCAATCCGGTTCACGAAATTGCGGAACACGTCGATAGCCGCGGGGGCGTCTTTATCGTGGATTCCGTCAGTGGGTTGGGCGGGGAACTCCTGGATATTGCCGGTCGTCACATGTACATGGTGGCCGGGACCGCGGGAAAATGCATTCAGGGATTTCCGGGGGTCTCGTTTGTCCTGGTTCGCAAAGGCTTTATGGAAAACGTGGTGAAGTATCCCAAACGCTCGTGGTATTTGAACCTGGGTAATTATTACGAGACACAGGAAAAAAGCTGTATCCCCTTTACCCCGGCAGTCCAGTTGTATGCCGCGTTTAATGAAGCCTTGTCGGAACTCCTGGAAGAAGGGGTGGCCAATCGAATCAACCGATACGGGCGGATGGCCGCTCTGATCCGGGAACGCATGGAAGCCCTCGGGGTGCGAGCCGTGCTTCCCCCCGAGCGGCAGTCGAATTCGTTGACGGCCTTTTATTTGCCGGAAGGACTGACCTATACCGTCCTGCACGACCGTCTGAAGGAGCGTGGCTACGTCATCTATGCCGGTCAGGGACATTTGGAGTCGGAGATCTTCCGCGTGGCGAATATGGGGGCCTTGCAGGAAAAACACGTCGAAGAGTTTCTGGGTGCGTTTGAAGAGGTGTTGAAGCACGAAAACCGGGTACCATGAAAGCGGTCATCCTGGCTGCGGGGCTGGGGAGGCGGCTTCACGTGCTGACCCGGCATCGTCCCAAGTGTTTGATAGAAATCGGGGGAAAGCCGCTTCTTTATCGCTACTTCGATGCCCTCTTGCATCTGGGCGTGACCCGAATTTGCCTGGTGGTCGGGTACAAACAGGAATGCATTCGTGAGGCGGTGGCTTCATACCCCTCCACGGTGGACGTGACGTTCCTGGTCAATCGTGCATTCGAACGTGGAAGCATCGGCTCGTTGTGGGTGGCCCGAGGGGCGTTGGATGACGACGTGGTGATCATGGATGCCGACGTCCTGTTTCATCCCGCCATCCTTGATCGATTGGTCGCCTCTTCGCAGTCCAATGCCCTGTTGATGGATGAAACGGTGACGCAACACACGGAAGAATGTATGGTCGTGATGCGGCAGGGACGGGTGGTGGCGTTGTCCAAGCACGTGCCGGAAGAGTATGACCTGGTTGGCGAAGGCGTCGGGTTTTTACGTGTGGAGCATGCTGCCGTGCCGCGGTTGCTGCGATCGGTGGAGATGCGCGTGAATCAGGGACGACTGGATATGGAATACGAAGACGCGTTGGAAGACTTTTTCCGCGAGGTCCCTGTCGGGGTCGAGAAAATCGGGGGCCTTCCCTGGATCGAGATCGATTTTCCTGAAGATCTGGAACGAGCGGAAAAAGACATCCTGCCCCGGTTGGTCGGCCCCCTCTCCCTTGGCGGGAGAGGGCTGGGGTGAGGGGGGGAGGTCTCTTTCTGTCATCCTCGATCCCTCCCCCTCTGTCATCCCCGACTTGATCGGGGATCCAGGGTCTTTACTTTTTTGTAGCGAGTAGGTCGGATTAGCGGAGCGTAATCCGACACGGGCGTTGAATGGCGGGGATGTTGGGTTACGCCTTCGGCTAACCCAACCTACAAGCCCTGGATTCCTGCTTTCGCAGGAATGACAGATTCGGGGTATTTTCGTATCAATGACCAATTCGGGTGTCATTGGGTATTTTCATGCCAATGACAGGAGGCCGGCGGAATCCCACACCTAATGGATGGAATACTCAACAAATCTGATACCGGCACCCTTGATACGGCCATCGTCCTGGCCTCGTCAGGCGTCTTTGATGTGGTGGGGAGGGACGATCACTCCGCTGTCGGGGCTTTGACCCGAGTCGGTGGGATTACGCTCTTTCAACGAACCATTTTCACCCTTCAGCATGCCGGGATTTCACAGATTCTGACGTTGGTGGGTCAGGAGGAACAACCGCTTCGTTCGCTGATTGACGGCGATCATCGTATTCACGCGGTGATTCGCTGGCTCCCTGTTCGGGAATTTCCTCCGTTGGATCCTCAGACGTGGGCAATCCTGGCGAGCGAGATGAAAGGGTCGTGTCTCATTCTCGGTTGTCACATGGTCTTTTCTCCATCGTTGATCAAATCGCTTCGGGAAGAAAGGCGAGAGGGACGGGCCGTCGTGGCAGTCGGCCGGCCGGGTGAATCCGGGTGGAGTGGCAATCCTGGCGTGGTGATGCGGGCTGATCCTTATACGGGTGGGCACGTCCATCGAGTCGTCTTTTGTGACCGGCAACGCGACAGGATGGAACCCGTGGAGTTTGAAGAAGGCAAGGGGTTTGCCCGTGCGATGGACCTGGTCGTTTTGCCGGCTCGGTTGTTAGGGATATCCGGCTCCTGGAGCACCCCGGAAACGAGTCCGATCCGGCTGGCGTTGGAGCAGGCGGCTGCGGAAGGAGTCGTTCAAGCCCTGTCTGCTTCGTCCCATGGCTATCAGGACGCCCGAGGCCCCGGTGGGCTCCATAAAGCGGAACGCACGTTGTTCCATTCGTTGCAAAGCGTACAAGGCACCCTGGACGGGTTCATTGATCGCTACGTGAATCGGCGGTTATCGAAACCGTTAAGCCGGCTGTTCATGAAATTGGGATTCTCTCCCAATGCCATTACCTTTTTGTCGATGGTGACCGGCCTCATGGGTGCGGCGTGTTTTGCCATGGGCTCGTATCGGTGGGGTCTCATGGGAGCTCTCCTGTTTCAACTCGCGGTGATTATCGATTGTTGCGATGGAGAAGTGGCGCGGCTCACCTTTGCGGAATCCCGGTTGGGACAGAAATTTGACCTTCTATCGGACAATCTCGTGCATATGGCCGTGTTTGCGGGGATTGCCTGGGGGGCGTATCAAGCAAGTCCCGTGCCCGCCGGCTACCTTCCGCTGCTTTTGGGAGCGATTGCGGTTGTCTCTACCGGGTTTGCTCTGTGGTGTGTGAATCGGGTCAAGTCCCTGAAAGCCAACGCCTTGCATTGGCGACGCTTGCGTCAAGCCTACCGAACCCGTTTCGATTTCATCCTTGAGCGCGTGGCCAATCGCGATTTTTCCATCGTGGTGATGGCCTTCGCCTGTTTTGGCGTGCTGCCGTGGTTCTTATGGCTCGTTGCGGCAGGGACAAGTTTTTTTGCGGTCATGATGGCATGGAGCCTGTATCGAGTATTTTCCTTTCATCGATCCTGACCGGTTCTTTAAGCGTTTTCCCGATCGAATCGACACGTTGAATTTTTTTTGCACCAGTCCTTTTCTCTCACCTTTTCGCGCTGAGTTCATCCCATGATTCGGCTGTTGTTTCTTGCTGCAGGGCTCGTTGTCTTGGGCGGGTTGATCTGGCATATCGGCCTGTCTCAAGTATGGGAGACGGTGGAACGCGTCGGGTTTGTCGCGTTCTGCATTATTCTCATCCCGCTCCTGGTGGTGTATCTTCTCGATACGTACGGATGGTTCTTGACCCTGGGGCCGTGGGCGAGCCGAGTGGGGTTTGTCCGGTTGTTCATGGTGAGGATGGCCGGTGAAGCCATTAACGTGACGACCCCGATGGCGATGCTCGGCGGCGAACCCATGAAGGCCTACCTGCTGACACGCTATGAGGTCCCCTTGGTCGAAGGGTTGGCATCCGTGGTGACGGCCAAGACCATCATGTCCCTTGCCCAGATCCTCTTCATGTTGTCGGGGTTGGGCGTGATGCTGTGGCTCGTAGGAGGAGGCGAGCACAACGTCCTGGTCGCTTTCGTCAGTTTGGGCCTGCTTGGTTTCGGAGTTTTCCTGTTTCTCGTTGTCCAGCGATATGGGATCGGAAGAGGGCTGTTAACGGTGGCCGAAAAGTGCCGGATTCGATCCCGGTGGCTGGAGGCCTATCGGCCGCAGTTATTGGAGTTGGACCGGACGATCCGAACCTTTTACGGACAGCGCCGCCGGACGTTCCTGTTGTCGATGGGTGTCCACTTCGTCGCGTGGTTGACGGAGTTGTTTGAAGTCTATGCGATTTTATATTTCCTGGGAGCGGAGGTTGGCTGGTTGTCGTCTTTGTCTATCGCCGCGATCGCGGCACTGATCAAGGGAAGCGTGTCGTTTGTTCCCGGTGGACTGGGAGCGCAGGAAGGAGGCTATCTTTTGTTATTGATGGCCTTGGGGTACGGTGAGGTGACGGGGATCACCTTTGCCTTGATCCGCCGGATCCGCGAAATCGTGTGGATTCTCATCGGACTCGTCTTTCTGGCCGTGCTACGGGATAAAGCTGCGCTTGCCACAACTTCATAGAGGGGCGAGAGGTAGGTCTGGTAGGTCGGGTTAGCCGAAGGCGTAACCCGACAATCTTCCGTCGGATTACGCTGCGCTAATCCGACCTACAAGGACTTCATAAGGGAACGAGCCCCAGGGGTTTCGGCCAAGGGTTTCGAAATGCCCGGCCTCCCAAAAGGGAAATCCTCGTCTCCTGATAAGTCGATTGACACGCGTCAGCAGTCGCGATTGACCATGTAATCGGCCATGACGATGAGGGCACGTTTGGCAGTGGAATCTTCAAAGGTGGTGAGATTCGAGAGAGCGGCATCGATGTATTCCCGGGAACGAGCCCTGGTGTATCGCAACGATCCATGCTGGTGCATGTGTGCCGTAAGCTGGAGCAAATCGTCCTCTTCAATGGCGTTGCGTTCAATTTTGGCGACCAGGATCCGTCGGTTTTCATCCGGCAGACATGGCAAGACGTGGATCAGGGGCAGGGTGACCATCCCTTGCATCAAGTCTTGTCCAAGGGTTTTCCCAAGGTTCTTTTCATTGGCCGTGTAATCGAGCCAGTCGTCGGCTAATTGAAAGGCAATGCCCAGGTTTAACCCGAATCGATGCAATTCTTCCGCTTGCAGGGGAGAGACTCCGCCCATCAGGCCTCCTACCTTGCACCCGGCCGCCAATAAGGCTCCGGTTTTGTACTCGACGATCCGGAGATACTCCGACTCGGGTAGCAGCGGTTGCCGGTTGGCGCACAGTTGAAGAATTTCTCCCTCCGCCAACTTCCGGCAGGCCATGGCCATGGCATCATTCACTTCGTGGTTCTTGAACGCGGCAATGTGATGCATCGCCCGTGAGTACAGGTAGTCGCCCGCCAGAATACTGGCCCGATTGCCCCAAATGCGTCGAGCCGTCGGTCGCCCCCGGCGAAGAGCCGCTTCATCCAGCACGTCGTCATGCAGCAGGGTCGCCGTATGGATGAACTCAATGAGGCTGCCGAGGACCAGGTCGTTTTTGGGGACGTAGCCCGTGAGTCGGGAACAGAGACTCAACAGGAGAGGGCGAATGCGTTTGCCGCCACCGTCGAGAATGTGGGCGGCCATTTCGTTAATGAGGGGAGCCTCGGAATTGAGGTTGCGACGAATGTGTGATTCAATTTCTTCGAGGTCCTGGCGATACAGGTCCCATACCGCGTCCATCGTCAGGGAACGTTGAACGACTGGTTGCCCACTGCCCATTTCAGCGATCCTATGGACAGGGTCCGGTGTTTGTCAAGGCAGTAGGGGCGAACCTATGTGTTCGCCTACATCGATATTTGAACGAGATATTGCAGGAATGGACGTGTGGTTTTACAGGATCTGCCTTGACACTTTTTTTCCGTATCCAGTAGATTTCTGTCTGGTCTCTGTTTCTCCTCGGATTGCCTTCTTCTTTTCATGAGTCAGGCGAAATGACCGGTGAGGCGGGGATGAGGAAGCATGAGATTTCCGACTCGTGGAGAGACGTTTGTGAGACGTGCCCCTGATTGTTTATGAGTCCCCAACGACCCCCATATGGACTGCCCCCTAAACAGGGGCTCTATGACCCGCGGTTTGAGAAGGACGGGTGCGGTATTGGCTTTGTCGCCAACATCAAAGGGCACCAGTCACACGATATCATCGAAAAATCGTTGAACGTGTTGAAGAATTTGTACCATCGCGGGGCGCAGGGTTGCGATCCGTGTACCGGTGACGGCGCGGGGATCCTGCTGCAAATCTCTCACGAATTTTTCAGGCGTGTCTGTCAGGACGTCGGCCTGCAACTGCCCGAGTCGGGTGGCTATGGGGTGGGCATGGTGTTCCTGCCTCAGGATGAACCGCTTCGCCGGCAATGTGAAGGCCTCTTTGAATCGATCATTCGTGAAGAAGGGCTGCGGTTTTTGGGATGGCGCGACGTCCCGGTGAAGCTCGAATACGTCGGTGCGCTGGCGCAAAAGACCCTTCCTCACATACGACAGTTTTTCATCGCGCGCGATATTCTGAACGAGGCCCAGTTTGAACGGAAGTTGTACGTCGTCCGGAAGCGTATTGCCCGGGCGATTCGCGAGTCCGCGTTGGTGGAACGAGGGCGAGTCTATATGTGCAGCTTGTCGTCCAACACCATCGTCTATAAAGGCATGCTGTTGCCGGAGCAACTCGGAGGCTTTTTCCCGGACCTGGCTGATTCCAGCATGGTCTCGGCCCTGGGGCTCGTTCATTCCCGCTTCAGTACGAATACCTTCCCCACGTGGTCGTTGGCGCATCCCTATCGCTATATCGTGCACAACGGCGAAATCAATACGTTGCGCGGCAACGTCAATTGGATGCGGGCGCGTCAAGGGCGCCTGGCGTCCGACCTGTTTGGCGATGACCTCGAAAAACTCTACCCCATTATCTATGAGGAACAAAGCGATTCGGCGTGCCTGGATAATGCGGTGGAATTTCTCGTGATGGCCGGCAGGTCCCTGCCTCATGCCATGATGATGTTGATTCCTGAACCGTGGGTCGGGAATCCTCACATGGATTTGAACCGGCGAGGCTTCTATGAATATCACGCCGCGATGATGGAACCCTGGGACGGCCCGGCGGCCGTCGCGTTTACGGACGGCAAACTGATCGGAGCGACGTTGGACCGGAATGGGTTGCGCCCCTGCCGGTATCAAGTGATGACGGATGATTTGGTCGTCCTGGCGTCAGAGGCCGGGGTCTTGCCGACCGACGTGAAAAACATTCGTGAAAAAGGGCGGCTCCAACCGGGCCGTATGTTTTTGGTTGATACGGTGCGAGGCCGTATTATCGACGACGAAGAAATCAAGGCGGAAATGGTCGGGCGTAAGCCCTACCGCTCCTGGGTGACCCAGCATCGGGTGTCGTTGGATGAGCTGCCGGAGCCGTTGAGCGTGCCGCAACCGGATCACCCGACCCTCCGCCAACGACAGCAGGTGTTCGGCTATACCATCGAGGAAATCAAGATGGTGTTGTCGCCGATGGGGATCAACGGGGAAGAGCCCGTTTCGTCCATGGGTACGGATACCCCCTTGGCCGTGCTTTCCAATCGCCCGCAACTGTTGTCCAAATATTTCAAACAACTCTTCGCCCAGGTGACGAATCCCCCGATCGATCCCATTCGGGAACAGTTGGTCATGTCGTTGGTCACGAATATCGGACCGAAGCCCAATCTGACGGCCGAGATACCGGAGGCCTGTCGCAGGATCAAGGTCCAGCAGCCGATTCTGACGAACGCGCAGTTGCAAAAGATCCGGGAGATCGAAGATCCCCATTTCGTCAGCAAGACGTTGCCCCTGTTGTTCCGCGTGGCCGACGGGCCCGAGGGGTTGGGGACGGCCGTCGACCAACTGTGCCAGGAGGCGTCCAGGGCCATTCAGCAGGGCTTTAAATTTTTGATCTTGAGTGATCGCGGGGTGAATGAGGAGTGGGCGTCGATTCCCAGCCTGTTGGGGATTTCCGCGGTTCACCATCATCTGGTGCGTGAGGCCACGCGAACGGAAGTCGGCCTGATTCTTGAGACCGGCGAGCCGCGAGACACGCATCATTTTGCCTGTTTGCTCGGATACGGCGCCGGCGTGGTCAATCCGTATCTCGTGTTTGAAACCTACAAGGACCTGGAACGCGAAGGCTATTTGCCGGAAGGCATTGACGCGGAAACCGCGTCGGGAAAATTTATCAAGGCCGTCAACAAGGGCCTGCTCAAGATCTTTTCGAAAATGGGCATTTCCACGGTGCAGTCCTATTGCGGCGCGCAGATCTTCGAAGCCGTCGGGCTGAACGATGAACTCGTGAACCGGTACTTCACGGGGACCCCCTCACGCATTCAGGGGATGGGCATGCGGGAAATTGCCGAAGAAACCCTGCGGCGTCATCTGGTCGCGTATGAACCGGTTCCCATCCGGCAGTTGGACTTCGGCAGCGAGATTCACTACCGTATTCAGGGCGAACATCATAACTGGAATCCGGAGACCATCTCCACGCTGCAGCACGCGACGCAAGCCAACGATGCCGAGACCTACGAAGCCTACGCCCAACTGGTGAATGATGAAACCCAACGCCGATCGAATCTGCGCGGTATGTTTGATTTCAAACATTTGCCGACTCCCTTGCCGTTGGAAGAAGTGGAGCCTGCCCGGGAAATCGTGAAGCGGTTTACCACCGGCGCGATGTCGTATGGGGCCATCAGTAAAGAATCCCATGAAACGCTCGCCATCGCGATGAACCGGATCGGAGCCAAGAGTAACACGGGTGAGGGAGGGGAAGATTCGGAACGCTATATTCCTTTGCCGAACGGCGATTCGAAGAATTCGTATATCAAACAGGTGGCCTCGGGGCGGTTCGGGGTGACGGCGAATTATCTGGTCAACGCGAAAGAACTGCAAATCAAAATGGCGCAAGGAGCCAAACCCGGTGAAGGAGGCCAACTGCCCGGTCATAAGGTCGACGAAGTCATTGCCAGGCTGCGGTTTTCCACGCCCGGCGTGGGGCTCATTTCCCCGCCGCCGCATCACGATATTTATTCGATCGAAGATCTGGCCCAGCTCATTTTCGATTTGAAAAATTCGAATCCCGACGCGGACGTGTCCGTGAAACTGGTCTCCGAAGTCGGCGTGGGTACGGTGGCCGCGGGGGTGTCCAAAGCGCATGCCGACAAGGTGTTGATCAGTGGCGATTCCGGCGGTACGGGGGCGTCTCCCTTGTCCTCGATCAAGTCTGCCGGGATTCCCTGGGAGTTGGGCTTGGCGGAGACGCATCAAACCCTCGTCCTCAATGACCTGCGGGGACGCATCAAAGTGGAAACCGACGGGCAGATGAAAACCGGTCGCGACGTCGTGGTGGCTGCGTTGCTCGGCGCAGAGGAATTCGGATTTTCCACCGCGCCGTTAATTGTCGAAGGCTGCATCATGATGCGGAAATGTCATCTCAATACGTGTCCGGTTGGAGTCGCGACCCAGGACCCTGAACTTCGCAAACGGTTTACGGGCCAACCGGAGCACGTGGTGAATTTCTTCTTCTTCGTGGCGGAAGAGGTTCGACGGTTGATGGCGAAACTCGGGTTCCGAACGTTTCCGGAGATGATCGGCCGCAGTGACAAATTAAGAGTGCAAAAAGCCATCGACCATTGGAAGGCGACCGGCCTGGATCTCTCACCCTTGCTGTGGAGCCCGGAGGTCGGGTCCGAGGTGGCGAGGTACAACGTCCAATCCCAAGACCACGGGTTGGATAAGGTGTTGGACGTGAAGTTGGTGCAGTTGTGTGAGCCGGCGATTGAACGGCAGGAAAAGGTGACGGTGGATTTGCCGATCCATAACACCGACCGGACGACCGGGACGATCCTGTCCAGTCGTATCGCACGGAAATATGGCGAAGAAGGATTGCCCGCCGATACCATTACCATCAACTTCAAGGGATCTGCCGGCCAATCATTCGGCGCCTTTGTGGGTAAAGGCATCACCCTCTATCTCGAAGGCGAGTCGAACGACTATCTGGGGAAGGGGCTCTCCGGCGGCAGGATCATCGTGACCCCGCCCCCAGGCGCGACGTTTGAACCCGAAAAGACGATTCTGATCGGCAACACGTCGCTCTATGGTGCCACGCGCGGCGAGTGTTATTTTTATGGGACGGCCGGTGAACGGTTTGCGGTGAGAAACAGCGGCGTCCGCACGGTGATCGAGGGAACCGGGGATCACGGGTGTGAGTATATGACGGGGGGCGTGGTAGTGGTGTTGGGCAAAACCGGTCGAAACTTTGCCGCCGGGATGTCGGGTGGTGCAGCCTACGTCTGGAATGAAGACGGAAAATTCGAATCCCGGTGTAACCTCGGGATGGTGGAATTGGAAAAGGTCGTGGAGCCCGAGGACGTTCAGACCCTGAAGACCCTGATCGAGAATCATGCGCGCCATACGGGAAGTCGCAAGGCCCGGATGATAGTGGACTCCTGGCCGATGATGCTTCCCAACTTCGTCAAGGTGATGCCGTTGGATTACAAGCGGGTCTTGGCGGAACGCAAAGCGGCGATGAAAAAAAGCGCCCGGGAGCAAAAGGTGGTTGCTCATGGCTGATCCCCGAGGGTTTTTGCATTTTGCGAGGGAAATGCCGACCCGGCGTTCGGTCGAACTGCGGGTGTTGGATTGGAAGGAAATGTATGAACCGTTCCCCGAGGAGAAGCTGCGCAACCAGGGCGGACGGTGTATGGATTGTGGAGTGCCGTTTTGTCAGAGCAACACCGGATGCCCGGTGATCAACCTGATTCCCGAATGGAATGACCTGGTGCATCGTGGCCGGTGGAAGGATGCCCTCAAGGCGCTCCATTCGACGAATAATTTTCCCGAATTCACCGGTCGATTGTGCCCGGCGCCGTGCGAATCGGCTTGCGTGCTGGGTATCAATGCCGATCCCGTCTCCATTCGTGCCATTGAATGGAACATCATCGATCGCGGGTTCGAGGAACGTTGGATTGAACCGGTCATGCCGGTGGCCAAAACAGGCAAAACCGTGGCGATTGTCGGGTCAGGCCCCGCGGGCCTGGCAGCAGCCCAACAATTAGCCCGGGCGGGATACAGTGTCACCGTGTACGAAAAAGCGGATCGCATCGGCGGGTTGCTGCGCTACGGCATTCCGGATTTCAAAATGGAAAAGTGGGTTATCGACCGACGGCTTGACCAGATGATCATGGAAGGCGTGAAGTTCGAAACCAACGTGAACGTCGGTGTGGACATAACGGGAGACGTCCTGGCCCGGCAGTTCGATGCGGTGTGTCTGGCCCTGGGGGCTGAACACCCGCGTGATTTGCCGATACCAGGTCGTGAACTGAACGGGATCCACTTTGCCATGGAGTATCTCATCCAACAGAACCAAGTGAATGCCGGCGATAGTCTGCCGGTCGAACAGATCACTGCCAAAGATAAACGGGTCGTGATTATCGGTGGCGGTGACACCGGATCCGACTGTTTGGGGACGGCGCATCGCCAGAGGTGTCAGGACGTTCATCAGTTTGAGTTGTTGCCCGAGCCGCCTCCCCAGCGCGCGGAATCCACGCCGTGGCCCCTGTGGCCCATGCAGCTTCGTACCTCACATGCCCATGAAGAAGGCTGCGACCGCCAGTGGAGCGTCTCGACAACGAAGTTCTCGGGCGACAACGGCCAAGTGAGCACGCTACACGCGCATCAAGTCTCGTTTGACGGGGAAAAGTTTATCCCGGTCCCCGGAACGGAATTCGAGATGGGGGTCGATTTGGTTCTCTTGGCCATGGGCTTCACCGGGCCCGTCAAAAACGGACTGCTCGACAGCCTGGGCGTGGAGTACGACGTTCGTGGAAACGTGGTGGTGGACCGGAATTTCATGACCGGCAAAGAGGGCATCTTTGCCGCCGGGGATACCAAACGCGGTGCCTCGCTCATTGTCTGGGCCATTGCAGAGGGCCGCAAAGCCGCTACTGGTGTCGATGCCTACCTCAAAGCAGGGAACAGCTTGTCTGCTGCGTCCCGCTCGCGTTTCTGATTGCCTCTTCCGCTTCAGTCGGCTATTTTCGTATCAATGCCTCATACTGTCATCCCCGACTTGATCGGGGATCCAGGGTCTTTGCTTTTTCCTTCGTCCGTGAAGACGCGGGACGGCACGCAGGCCGTCCCCTACGAAGACAGGGACAGGCCTTATGGCGCCTTCCTTCCTCTCCCCAAGGCGGGAGAGATTCGGGTTAAGGGGTCTCGGAGGGCGCCGGTTGTTTTTTGAGGTCCTTGGGCTTGGCTGGCTGATTGAGGGCTTGCTGAATGGCCTGAATTAATCGATGTTCGATTTCCGTGACTTCTTCTTCGCCAACCTCGACGATTGTTCCCCCCGGGGTCACCTCTTCATAGTGGGCCTTGACCTTGAGCGCGGTCAGGTTGTCGGGTTGAGCTTCCAGTTCCATCAGGTACTGGTTCCGGTACCCGAGCAACTCGATCGAGGGCGAGGGTGAGGTTTTTCGTTCCGTGATAAACACCGATTTTTGGTCGGTTTCCATCTTCGCCATCAACGTGTATCCATTTTGCGCCAAGGCCTGCAAGGCGGCTTTGGTCACGTCCGGCAATTTGTGTGACAGCTTGTGCACCGTCACCTTCTGGTTGCTGGCTTGCAGGGATTGCCGAACAAGCTCTCGTTGTTTGCGCAGCCATTGGGCATCGTTTTTGAATTTTTGGCCGTCCGCATGCAGTTTCTGATTGTCTTGAGTTAAGTCGGCGATTTGTTGAAGAAGGTCCTGCTTTTCAGTGGAGAGGCCTTGCCTGGTTTGTTGTAAGAGTTCGAGTCGTTTGCGCAGTTTTTGGGCATCCAGCTTCAGTTTCCGATTGTTGTTGGTTACGGCCGCGACTTGTTGGAGAAGGTTTTGTTTTTCAGTAGAAAGGCCTTGTCCGGTTTGTTGCGAGAGTTCGAGTTGTTTCGCAAACTCGTCCTCGTTGTCTCGAAGTTCCTGATTGAGCCGATCGATCTGTTCTTGCAGGACCCGGTTTCCATCTTGAAGGGTCGTCATCATACTTTCTTGTTTGACGACTCGTTTTTTGAGCTGTTCGTTTTCCTCGATAAGGGGCGTGTTGTCGGGAGGGCACCCGGTCAGCAGGACCCAGGCAAGACTTATGAGGGAGAGCCGGACCAGGTGCCGTCTCAGGGTTGGAATGACTGGTTGCTCGAGCATCACAACGGGGTATCAGTTCCTCGCGGGCGCTTTCTTCAAAGAGAAAATGTTACACTGCACTGCGAAACTCGACTTCGTTGAAGGTGATTGTAGGTGTCTTCGAAAGCTAATGCAAATCCGGCGGTTGTCTGAGCGGGCCGTTTCATGACCATCTCCCGTGGCGGCGTTGGCTGCGCATAAGGAAAAGAAAGACGATTTTTGCAGAATTTTATTCAAAAAACCTTTGCGGTTCCTCCCCTTGGGTGTAATTGTTCCATTTTAGGGGACCCGGAATCCAGCGAGGCGGTCATTGTCGATCCGGGAGGGAATCCCGAGCAACTTCTTGCTGAAGTGCGGCATCTTGGACTGACGGTTGTTCATATCCTGCACACTCACGCCCATTTCGATCATTTTTTGGCTTCCGGGGATATTCAGAAAGCCACTCAGGCGCCTCTTTGTTTACACCCCCATGATGAGGCGTTGTGGAAGATGCTTGACGTTCAATGCCAGGCTTTTGGAGTGCCGTATAGCCCTGTGCCGGACCCGGATTATTGGATTCAGGATGGGGAGACGCTGTCATTCGGGAGCGTCTCCGGACAGGCATTACATACTCCGGGACACACTCCGGGGTCTCTCAGTTTTTATTTTGCCGGCCAACAATTAGTCCTGTCGGGAGATACCCTGTTTCGCGGGGGTATCGGACGCACGGATTTGTGGGGAGGCGACGCGCATGCCATCCAGTCTTCCATCCGGGAGCGACTATTTTCCCTGGATCCTGCCACTCGCGTCATTCCCGGACACGGCCCGGCTACGCAGATTGGACTTGAACGGGAGTGTAACCCTTTTGTGGCGGAATAAGAACTAAAGGAGTACGCCATGCGACATCTCCTCAGGCTGTTGTTGCTTATTGTCGGATGTTTGGCGGTTGGCGCCACCCAGATTCAGGCGCAACCCTTCCCTTCTTCGGGGCAAGTCAAGGTGGATACGGTGAAGGTCGTTTGGTCTGAGGTGGGGCCCGTGGTGTTATTGGCGGCACGGGAATCCGTGATCCCCATTTTCGTGGACCCGACGGTGGCGGGGTCCATTCATGGGGCGCTGACCGGAAAAAAGTCTCCCCGCCCGTTGTCTCATGATCTCATGCACACTATTTTGCAGGCCTATGGCATGACGGTTGTTCAGGTCCGGATCAGCCTGAAAGAAGAGGTCTATTTTGGTGAGTTGATGATGGCCGTCGCCGGCCAAACCCAGGTGTTTGATTGTCGTTCTTCAGACGGGATTGCCTTGGCGATCCATTTCGGCACCCCCATCTTTGTCGAAGAAGAACTGTTGGACAAAGCCGGAAAAGAGGACCATCCCGCGGATTCGCAAATCGTGCTGTAACGCTACGGTTCCACCATGATATCGACAACGGCAGGCACGCTGTCGGCCCCTTGGACGTCCGTGACCCTGAGGGTGAAGCGAAAGAGACGGGGTTCCGCCACGAACGGCGCGAGAAAGCTGGCTTTTGCCGAATCGGGATCGAGCAGGGCGATTTTACTGCCTCGAATTTGCGCCCAGGAGTATTGCAGGGAGCCTCCTTCAGGGTCATAGCTTTTGAGGCCGTTGAGGACAACCGTCTCGCCCGAATACACGGTCCGGGTAGGACCCGGGTCACCCACGGGTGGCTGATTCGGTTCGGTATTCACTTCCACGAGGACGTCCAGCTTCTTTTCGACCCCGGCATTTTTCACGGTCACGGTCGTAGCGCCGTTGCCGACCAGCCGAAGCCGCCCGTTTTCGTTGATGGTGATCACGGATTCATCGTCCACATGATAGGTCGTCCCCGCGGCTGCGGTGCGAATCGATCGTAGCGCGCCGTCTGAAAAACGTCCCACGACGGGAAGGTCGATCGTTTTCCCCAAAAAATCCAGTTGATCATAGACCCGAACGGCGCTCGCTCGCCCGAATTTCAACGGTTTGTCCGTCTGAAAATCGATTTCTTCCAACGAGCCGCGGGGTTGGATGCGGAGGAGCACTTCGTCGAAGACCGCCCATTCTTCGTCGTCGGCTTGCCGGTTTTCCTGTTCGGCCACGGCCAGAAGGCGATAGAGGCCCGTGGCTGCTTGAGGCGGTTGCAGGTCCGCTCCGAATGGCGGGGCGGTTTCGACGCCGGCCAATTTTTCTTCGACGAATGCCTTGAGCATGTCTTCCTGTTCTTCGTACCAATAGAATTGGACTTTGGTAATTCCCGTTGCCGCCCCCAGGTCGAGGACGACCGAAACGGTTTTGTTTGACGGGTGGGTGCTGCCGTTTTCCGGTTGTTCGATGGAAAAGGCTACAGCCTGGGGCAGCCTTTCCGAAAACGGCAGGATGAGAGGGAAAAGCAGGCTCAGGGCAACGGGAAAGAGGGATTTCATGGCTGCCGTACCACGACTCAACGTGACTGTGACCACGTCTCCACTCTACCTTCGGGGAAGATCACGATGCAAGGAAAAATTTAACGGTCGAAGGAACCCCGAACTGCCCAGAACTGTAATGATGATGGTGGCTTTTTCAGAACGTCGTGAGGGTACTCGGGAATGGAGAGTCGAGTTTCCGGTGGAGAGGGAACAGGAGCATTGCCCGACCCATTTCCCTGCCCCCTATTATTCTGGTATATTCATCTCAAAAACAGCCTTGCGTCCTAAAGCGGCATGTGCTATAAGTCGCATTCACTGTGCAAGAAAATGGTGCAAACGTAGGAGTTCTTGGAAAGAGTTCTTGGAAAACATGAGTGGCCTTGATGTTTTTAAGCGGCACTTTTTTATTAACGTCATTTTTATAGTGAGGAGGTAGGCAATGCACAAGGTGCTTCTATCCGTCCTTTTAAGTTTCATTCTCGTGGCAGTTGGTTCTTCAGCTGCCTTCGCGTTTCAGGCCGGTGGATTTACTGTCGGCGATCTTGAAACCGGGTCTGTCATTGGTCAATCCTTTAAAAGTCTTGATGTCGATCTTGAATACACCGCCGTGCTGCTTGGCGGGAAAAAAGCCTGGTATCCTGGAACCGCGGTTCTGGATCTGAGAAACCAGGGAACCTTAGGTCGGAGAGGTCAGCCCGTTTTAATCAAAGTCACCAATACACTGGATGGTGAACATGGATTCAGCCTTTCTGCCGATTCGGCCTTCGCCGCCCCCACCTCGATGCAGGTCAATATTATTGTGAAGCCTGGAGAAACCAAGTATATTGGTATCCCCATGGTTGACATGACGTATGTCACCGCCGCGAGGAATATGAAGGTCAGATGTCAGCTGCATCCTGGTCACCTTACTTCGCATCTGGTGATCTTTAAGTAAAAGCAAATCCTCGGTTTGTGGGTGACAAAAAGCCCCGTTCCATTTCACGGAACGGGGCTTTTTGTCGTCTGATATCTTGTCGGCTGATCTCCGGGGATTACACTTCTTCGTCTGTCCCGCAATCGACTGTTGCATCGAGGGGGATACTTTGGGCGGCAAAAACCTTTCCATCGAGGATCAGAAGTAAAAATCGGTTTTCCAGGGGAGTTGCCCCCTCCTTTTGCGTGACGAAGGTATTGATGTCGACAATCGTTTCCCGTTGAGTTTCCTCTTTGCTGTCGTTCACCACCCAAAAATAGTGAGTGGCCTCGGGAAAGAGGGTGGCGACAAAATGATCGATGGTGATGGGTATGACGGCAGATGAGGCGCCTGCAGAAATTGAAAACGAGAGAGGCAGGGCAATACCTGCAATAAAAATGAAGAAGAACCCGAGCGTTTTTTTCTTCATGGCGCAAGCCTCCTGATCGAAGGTGAAGAGGGCAGGTTTGAGAAGTCTGTATTTGACACTATAAATTATATAGGCCAAATGGTAAATGGTGTTGTGGGGAGTGCCCCGTTTTGAGTGGGAGGGAGGTATGCCGGGGTGTGCGTATGGTGTATATTCAAACAATGGTTGCGTTGGACATCTGTTCCGAGAGCCTGATATATCAGAGAGAAGGGTTCGCGGGGTTTCGGCCCCGCGCGACGAGGTCCTTTTGTTTCGGCAAAAGGACCCAAAACCATCGACGCCCGGGCGTGGCCCCAGGGGGGTGTCTTTGCCACAGTCCCGATTGCTTGGGCTGCGGAACTCGCTTCGCTCAGACAGTCCTCGCCCCAAAATAGACTTCGGGACTGGGGCGCAGCCACGCCCGAAGGCGCCGGGAGGTAGCGCGGTATGATCGCGCGGCTATAATTACTAGACATTCCTCGCTTTGCTCGGAATGACAGCAGGAAAAGCAGCAGGAAGGGCGGGGAGGAGAGATTGTAAGGGCATATGGGTTCAAAAAAGACTCGTGCGGCAGAAGGCCCGTTGACCCCCAACAAGAAGCGAATCCTGTTTCTGGTACTCATGTCGCTGTTGTTGATCTCCGGGGCGATGCTGTTTAATGCCCCCAAGGGAACGGAAGTCATCGAAATCCGGTTTCCCGGTGGCACCAACCTTCAGGCAGAGGTGGCCGAGACTCCGGAAAAGTTATTGTTCGGGTTGGCGTTCCGAGAGACTCTTCCGGACGATCGCGGCATAATTCTTCTTTTCGAAGAGTCCGGTCTTCATAAAGTGTGGACGAAACAGTACCAGTTCAACGTGGATTTGATCTGGGTGAATGAAAGCAAGCACGTGGTTCATATCGTCGAAACTGCGGTCCCTTGTGCGAGCGATCCTTGTGAGTGGTATGGGCCGCCCCCTGAACGGGCGCGGTATCTGATCGAGGCGAACAGCGGATTTGTCGATCGGGCTCAAGTTGCCAAGGGGCAGGAACTCGTTTTTGCCTTACGGTTGTAACATGTCGAAGGATGTTTGACGGAAGGGAGCTTTCCGTTTGTCACCAGGACGGGCTGTTGGTGTCATGGAACCTCAATCACCGGACAATTTCGTGCCAATCGGCAAGGCGGAAGATTTTCCTCCCGGCAAATCAAGAGCCGTCAAGGTGAAGGGCAAGACTATTGCGCTGTTTAACGTGTCCGGGACGTTTTTCGCGATCAATAATATCTGCCCGCATAAAGGCGGGCCGCTCCATAAAGGCAAGTTGAAGGGATACGTGGTGGGGTGTCCCTTGCATGATCTCCAATTTGACGTTCGTAACGGATTCGGGACGGATGGAGGCGGGTATTGTGTCGCCAGCTACGACGTCCGGGTGCAGGATGGAGAGATTTTCGTCAGTTCCACGTGCAGGGAATGATAGCGTAACCGGGAATGGATAGCCTGATGGACGAAGAACGATCTGATTGTAAACCGCTGTATGCCACGGTCGGCATGCCCTTGACCGTCAATCTTTGGGAGGACCGGACGCGGGGCGAGCAGTGGGTGCCTTCGTATGACCCGAGTCAACTCGTGCTGACGGCGGATGAGTTTTTCCTGACGACCAGCAATAATGCGGTTGAATCGGGTAAGCGTCAATTCGAATTCGAGCCACTTCAACCCGGGACGCACCGCTTGGAATTTCAGAAACGGATGGCCTGGAAATTTACGGCCGAAGCCCGACGCGTGTTTCTGGTCCACGTGCAGGAGCCGGGTTCCTAACGGTCGTTACCCTTATGCCCACTATCGCATATGTCAACGGGCACTTTTCCCCCATTGAACAGGCGAAAATCTCGATTGAAGATCGGGGTTTTCAATTCGGCGACGGGGTCTATGAAGTGGTCCGAACGTATGGGGGTGTTCCTTTCCGGCTTCATGACCACCTCTCGCGATTGGAGTCGAGTGCCCGGGCTGTTTCCATCCCGGTCCCGCTCTCCCGAACCGAATGGGAAGCGTTGATCCGGGAAGGCCTCCAAAGGAGTCAGCATGCCGAGTGCCTGGTTTACATCCAGTTGACCCGCGGGGTGGCTCCGAGAGCCCATCTCTTCCCGAGTCCGGCGAGCCCCACCGTCGTAATGACGTTTCGAGAAATCCCCGAGACCGACAGCGCGCTTCAACGGCAGGGCGTTCCGGCTGTCACCCTGTCCGATCTGCGGTGGGCCCTGTGCTCGATTAAAAGTTTGAATTTGCTTCCGAATGTCCTGGCCAAACAGGAAGCGAGCGATGCCGGTGCCATTGAAGCGATTTTGGTAAAGGATGGGTTGGTGACGGAGGGCTGTTCAAGCAACGTGTGCCTGGTCAGGGACGGGAACATCATTACGCCCCCGTTGAGTGATCAATTGCTGGCCGGCGTCACCAGGGCCGTCGCGTTGGAGTTGGCGAGAAAGAACGGGATCATGGTCGATGAACGGGAGGTTCCCGAGGAGGAATTGACCCGGGCCGATGAACTGTTTCTGATTGGGACGACGATCGAGGTGTTGCCCGTTTCCAGGCTGAACGGCGTTCCGGTGGGGGATCGCATGCCGGGAACGGTGACTCAAGCGGTGAGCGATGCCTTTCAGCGCTGCATTCTCTCCGAAACGGGACAGGGACCGGGGTAAGGACACGTTTCCCGGGTTCTTGCGTCCGCCGATTTTTCACCCTCGTTTCTCTAGCCCGGCACTCTTGACACTTCCAGGTTATTTTCAGTAACTTTTCTTTTTACCGTTTGTGAGTATTCTACGAGGATGACTATCAAGCTAATTTTTCCTGCCTGGAGATGGAATTTACTTTCTGAAGGAGGCCGTTCCATGTTTCATTTCAAACCTTTTCCCCGTTTATCCATGAAGCAATTTGCTTTTCTGGGAGGGGGAAGCCTGTTAGCCCTGGCGTGCTTTGTGCTTCCTCTTGCCAACGCTGAATCCGACGTTTCCGATTCGACATCAATGATCAAAACCTCAGGGATGAATCACCAGTCCCCTGCATGGGCCGAACGCCTCAAGGGGCAGACCATCGTTGAAAATGCCCAAGAGGGGAGAGCCGAACGCGCCGCACTCGTTGAAAAGCAACATGAGCGGTTGATGCAGCAAATGCAGGAAGAAATGGCTGAATCCCCCACGGGTGGCTACGACACCATGTCCATGATGCATCAATACGGTGCCGGAAAAGGCAACTACCTGTTGGCTTCCGATAGCGACATTGAACCGGTCGCGATGACGGGCGGAGGAAAATGCCCGGCGTCGGCTCCGGTGAAACAGTATGATATTTCCGCCATCAACGTGGAAATCACCTTGAATCAATGGCTGGATTACTACCCCGGCTATATGTACGTGTTGACGGAGAATATCGAGAACGTCCGGGAAGAGGAAGCCAAGAACGCGGAAGCGCGTGAAGAAGAGGGACACCATAATCCCGGTGGCGTCAAGAACGGGATCCAGGGTCAATACATCCAACCCTTGGTGATTCGTGGCAACCAGGGCGATTGCGTGAAAGTTACGTTGCGGAACCAGTTGGAATTCGGTGAAGACGTGAGTCTTCACATCAATGGGTCCAGCATGGTGGTGAGCAAAACCGGCCAACCCGCGACGACGACGAACCCGGATGCCATTGTCTATGGCCCGGACGAAGAATGCGAAGAAAATTGTGAATCCGAACCCGTGGAGATGGAATGGTATATCCATCCCGACATCCAGGAAGGGGGTCGGCAATTCCACAGTTACAGTAATGACCGTGAGTTGACCGTGATGGGTCTGTTCGGGGTTTTTGTGGTGGAACCTGCCGGTTCGAAGTATCTGGATCCTCTGGGGATGGGTCCGGCTCCCGAGATGCCGAGTGGCTGGCAGGTTATTATCAAAAATGGAATGGGCCCGGATTTCCGGGAGTTCGTGTTGATTTATCACGAAGTGGGTGATGAAGCCTTCCGTCCGGTGAACAAACACGGAGACTTCCTGCCGCAACGTGATCCGTTAACCGATGCTTACCGGCCAGGAGCCAGGGCGTTGAACTACCGGAGCGAACCGTTCGGCATTAACAATATGCACGTTCAACATGAGTATTTCGGCTTCGAAGATGAATCCATGGCCTATAGTTCGTATACCTTCGGTGATGCCGGTCCCACGATTCCCCGGAGTTATTTGGGGGATCCCGCCAAGTATCGCTTGGTCCACGGTGGGTCCGAAGTGTTCCATTCCCACCATCCTCATGGCGGAGCCATCCGGTGGGCCCGAAGCCCGCGAGCCGTCGATCAGATGCCGATGTGGCACAAGGGGCAGAACGGGCCCGTGAAATATCCGCTCATTCGTGCCAAATCAGACCGGGTGGACGTGGAAGTGATCGGGCCATCCGAAGCGCTGGACCTGGAAACCGAGTGCGGCTCGGGGCTCTGTCAATATCTGGCGGGCGACTTCTTGTTCCATTGCCACGTGGCGCACCATTACGTGGCCGGTATGTGGGGGTACTGGCGGGTCTACAACACCCTGCAAGTGCCCGGCATCCAAAACGACGTCATGGCCCCGCTTCGTGAATTGCCCGATCGTATCGGGCGTGTTGCCAGGCCCGTGACGTCCGACCAATTGGTCAGTACCACCGTGAGTTGGTTCGGCAAGAAGTTCAACCTGGTCGATAACAGCCAAAAAACCGATTGGGATGCCAATCCGTCCGTCGTTCGGATTTACGATTGGGTCGAAATGCAATTGCCGACTCGCGGTCTTCCCGGTCATACGGAAGACGAGATCGGCCAGCTTAAATCGTATGACGCGACCGTGATCGATTGGTCCTGGGACGGCGAACGTGCGATGAGTGAAAAAGAAAGCACGACCGGGAATCCCAAATACCATCCGGAATGGCAGGGCTATGAACCGGGAAAACGGCGGCCGATCTGGTTCGAGCCGACGACGGGAAAAGTCGCGTGGCCGTGGCTGACGCCTCACTTCGGCAAACGGGTGCCATTTTCTCCGGACCGGAATCCTGCTCCGTGGTTGGAAATGATCCACCTGGACGAAGATGGCCAGCCGTCCGTAGAGCCGGCGAAGCCGGGGGAAAACGGACGGTGGAGCCTGTGTCCGGATCGGGCGGGTTCTCAAAAGTATAACATCCACTTCATTAAGCTTCCGATCGAATTGTCCGCGGCCCAGGGCGATCAACCGCCCGTGGTTGATCCGAATGGGTTGTTGTACGTCGTCCACGACGAGGAAGAAGCGATTCGGAACAATAATGATTTGAAGGTGCCGTTGGTCTTTCGTGCCAATATTTATGATTGTATGGATTGGATGTTGACCAGCGAATGGCTGGACGACGACTTTACGAATTTCCAATCTTCAAAGATCAACACGCACTTCCATTTCGTGCAGTTTGATAATCAGGCGTCCGACGGGGTGATTTCAGGATTTTCTTATGAACAATCCATGAGGCCCTTTACCCAATTCGAAAAGAAAAAGGACAAGGGGTTGCCGGTGCCTATGAACGCCAAATTCACCAAGGCCGCCATGAAGGGTGATCGGACCATTCACGTCACGAACGCCAAGCAGTATCACGTCGGCACGGTGATTCTCGTGGGAGCGGATAACGTTGGCGGCTCGGAGGTGAAGCGCATCGTCGCCATTGGGAATTCCGGCGGCTCCGCCTCGGCGAGCGGTGGCAGTTATACGGTGAGCCCGGGGGACACCCTCGGGGCGATCGCGACTCGGCACGGCACCGATGCGGCGGCGTTGGCAAACGTGAATGGTCTGGCGAACGCCAACGTGATTTACGTCGGGCAGCAATTACAAGTGCCCGGTGGCAGTGGGGGAGAAGTGGCGCCGAATGGTGCAGCGCAGACCCTGACCTTCAAGACCCCGTTGGAGCATGCTCACCCCGTCGGGGATATTGTGACCGTGGAATTCGTGCGCCAACGATTTTGGGCGGATGCCGACGTGGGTTCTGTGTTCTGTCATGACCACGCGTTCGGCGGAACCACGTGGCCCCATGGCGCGGTGTGTTCTTTCCTGATCGAGCCGTTCGGATCGACGTGGCATGATCCGGCGACCGGTGAAGCCAAACGGACCGGTCCGGTGATGGATATTCATACGGTGGAACCCGTGGGGTATGGGGTCAGCGGAAGTTTCCGTGAATTGATGGTTCAAATCATGGATACGGTTCCTCATACGGTCAACGTGGTGACCGCCGGGAATCCTCCCGGTCAACCCGTTGAAGTGGCGTTGGAAGCCGGGCGAACCGTGTCGTTCCAAATGCCGGCGAACGAGCTGATTAAAATGACGCCGATGCCGTTCCTCAACGGAGGGACGCATACCACGGGTGGCGCCTTGAATTTCCGGGCCGAACCCTTTGCCCAACGGTTGGCCAATAACCCGGAAACCTCGCAGTTGTTCAGCAGCGGCATTCATGGGGATCCGAGTACGGTCACGTTGCGGGCGTACCTGGGTGATGCCATCGTTTTTCGGCTTATCGACGTGACGATGAACGAGAGTAACGTCTTTACCGTGTCCGGTCATAACTTCCTGACCGAACGGTATGCCGGTGACGCCAACCGGAAGAATTCCATTCACATCGGCATTGCCGAACGGTACGACCTGGTGGTGCCGCAAGCCGGTGGGCCGAGACTCCAATCCGGGGATTACATGTATTTCAATGGCCGGAGTTCGAAGCTGTCCGAAGGCTCGTGGGGTTTGATCCGGGTCTTGGATAAGGAAGTGCCGGATTTGAGACCGTTGCCGAATGTGGCGTTCGGTGGACCGGGCATCAAGAAGCCGTTGCCGGTGTGTCCCGCCGATGCCCCGGTGAAGAATTTCAACGTGGTCGCTATTGATTATCCGCAAATGGCCTTTAATCCCAACGTGGAAGAAGCCATTGAAGTGGACTTTGAACGAACCATCGAAGTCCGGAACCCGGATGCCAAGATCTACGTCCTGGAAGAAGAAGTGGCGAAGGTCTCCGGAGAATTCCAACCTATGCCGCTCACCTTGCGCGCCAATGTTGGTGATTGTCTTAAGGTGAAACTCACCAACAAAATGAAAGAGAGCCGGGCTTCGTTTTCGGCCTTTTCCCTGTCGTTCGATCCCAAGGATTCTCAGGGTGTGAACCTCGGCAACAATCCCGGCGATCAAACCCTGGCTCCCGGAGAAAGCCGGACCTATACCTATTATGCCGATCCGTCCGTCGGGGAAACGCAATCCCTGGTGTGGGATTGGGGTAACGTGGCTATGAACCCGCGAAACGGGTTGTTCGGCGGGGTGGTGATCGGTCCCAAGGGGTCCCAGTATCGTGATCCGAAGACCGGGGCCGACATTTCCGAGAAGAATAGCTGGATCGCCGACGTCATTGTCGATCGGACGGTCCCAGGAAATGAGCGTCGGGCCAATTATCGTGACGTGGCCCTCTATTTCCAGGATGAAGACAATATTATCGGCACCAGCTTCATGCCGTACGTCCAAAACGTGGCCGGATTGGTAGGGGTCAATTACAGGAACGAACCCTATCTGTACCGTGAAGAACAAGGGTGCTCGTTGGGCCGGATGTTCCAACCCTGTAACGTCGACGAACCGAATGAACCGGCGACGCCGATTATCGAGGCCCATGCCGGTGATGCCGTTCGGATCCACGTGTTTGGCGCCAGCAATGAGCAAAACGGGATGTTCACGCTGGAAAAACATGAGTGGCCCATCGAGCCGTTCATGCAAGGGGCCGACCAGATCAGCGTCGTGGAATTTTCGGGGTCTGAGGGGATAGACGTGTTTGTTTCCTCGGCCGGTGGCCCGTATTCCATGCCGGGGGATTATGTGTACAGCAATGCACGCTTGCCGTATTCCCAGTCCGGTCAATGGGGATATTTCCGCGTGCTGTCCAAGAACGATCAGCGAATCCTCCCGCTGAGTGGGGCTTCCCCTGGAGTCAAGGAAGCCAAGGAGATTCAACCTGAACGAGGTAGCGTTCGACCAATCTCGTTTAAATAACACGGGGTTGGGTACGTGAGCGGATGAAAAGGGCGGGGAAGCCGGGTGCCGGCTTCCCCGTTTTTTTTCCGTGAGCATCGATTGGCAGGCGTTGGTTTTCCGTGCATCACATGAGAGGCATTGATCGAGGATAAAGGGAGGGCTTCATGGCAGTGCGGACGTGGACGTTGTGCCTGGTCTTGGGGCTTTTCGTGTCTTCGGGATGGGCGTATGATGAGATATCGGTCACGAACGGGGGAACCATCAAGGGGCACGTGACGATCACCGGGGAGAACCCGCGGCCCATGGCCTTTAATTTAGTGACGATCCCGGACGCGGTGTATTGTGGACGGATTTCCACCGGGACGGGATGGCGGATCGTGGAAGATTTCATCATTGGGCCGGATGGCAGCCTTAAAGATGCGGTCGTCGTGCTCAACGGGATTGAAAAGGGGAAGCCGTTCGGGTTGCCCAAAGTGCTGATCGAGGCCATCAACTGCGATTTCCTGCCCTTCGTGAACGTGTTGCGTGACCAGGACGAAATTACGGTGATCAATATGGATCCCGTTGAGCACGATATCCAGGGATACGAAACCGCCAGGGTGAGAGGCGCGAGGGTGTTGTTTAATCGACCATTGCCCATGAATCCTTTTCACAAGGTGTTGGGCATGTTGCATAGTCACAAGCATTTGCCGGGCAAACCCATGATTCAAAAGGTTCATCTCAGGAAGGAACGAGACATTTTCGTCATGCAATGCGGGTTCCATCCTTATATGTTTTCCTGGGGCGTGGTCGTCAACAATCCTTATTATGCCATTACCAAGGAAGATGGACGGTTTGAACTGACGGCTGTGCCTCCGGGAGAATATACGTTGACGATCTGGCATGCCGGCATGAAAAAATACCTGGAACGGAAGGTGACCGTCCCTCCCAACGGCACGGTCGCGTACGACTTCCGATATGAAGCCGTGAAAGGGCGAAGGAGCGTGCATGAAATGCAGGAGAATCCACACTTCGGATTGGAGTTGCTCGGAGAGGGCGTGGAAATTATTCCATCGGTCAGACTGCAGAACCCTGACGGTCCGGAGCGTTGATGAAGTCTTTTCTGATAACCGGCTTGTGCCTGATCCTTTCGATCCCGGCTTCCTCTGTTCGAGGATACGAAGTGAAAGAGATCGCCGGTGGCGGAACGGTTCAAGGAACGGTCACCCTTTCGGGAGCGGTGCCGGATCCGAAGGCGTATAATCTGGTCATTTTTCCGGACCCCGAATATTGTGGCCGTATCTCCAACGGGAATGGTTGGCGACTCCTTCGTGATTTTCTGGTGAACGAACAGGGCCAGGTCAGGAACGTGGTCGTGTTATTGGAAGGGGTCACGGAAGGCAAGCCGTTCTCTCTTTCCGTCCCACGGGTCGAAGCGCGGGATTGTCGATTTTTGCCCTTTACGACCGTGGTGCGAAGTGGGCATGGGATCGAAGTGGTGAATATGGATCCCGTGATGCATGATATTCAGGCCTACGAGACCTCGACCGCAATGGGGACCCGGGTGCTGTTCAATTCACCGCTTTCCTTCAACCGCCGTCATCAACGAGGCGATTTGCACGCGACCCACGACCATAGGCCCGGAGAGTCGTTGGTCCGGCAATTCCAGTTGAGCAAAAAACGCCGGACGTTTGTCATGCAATGCGGATTTCACGCGTATATGCAAAGCTGGGCCATCGCCGTGGACAATCCGTACTACGTGCTGACTGACGAGAACGGGCGGTTTTTTCTTGAAGACGTTCCGCCCGGGACGTATGACCTTCGGGCGTGGCATCCCGGCATCAGACAGGTCGTGAAGCAGCAAGTGACGATTGAGCCGGGAGAGAACCTGACGGTCGATTTTCAGTTGCCCTCGCCGGGCCGGCGAAAGACGGCGCTCACGATCCGGACGCCTCCCCGGTTCACTCCCGCGGCGTTGGGTCGAGAATTCACGATCGAGCCTCTTCTCGAGCGCCAGTAACGTATGGTTGTCACCACCCTCCGTCCCACCAGACCGGCGTGGTCTCGGTTCCTTCCCGTTTTCCTGTTCTCTTTTTTCCTTGTGCACCTTTCCGGCGTTCATGCTACTGCCGCGGGTGTTCAGACACCACGGGATTTGGAATTTTCAGCCCGTCTGACGTGGCGGACCGGTGGAAAGACCTCACATGCCCAATTATTCGTGAAAGGAAATCGCTACCGGATTGAACATCGAGGAGGGATCAAAACGGATTTGGGTTATGCCACGGTCACGATCGTCCGGCTGGACAGGCAACAGGTATGGTACATCCTTTCCCAACGCCGTTTGGTGATGGAGGTGCCGTTGACCCTGGACTACGTGCTTCCCCTTGCGGTGACCCTGGAGGGGGAAGTGTCCCGGTCCCGGATCGGCGATGCCATGGTTGGCGACCAGGATGCCACGTTATATGAAGTGGTGGTGGATCGCGACGATCGCCGGGAGACGTATTATCAATGGGTCGATGAAGCACGACAGTTGTTATTGAAATTAGTGAGTCAGGATCGGGATTGGTCGGTGGAATATGGCCGAGTCGTGCTTTCGAAACAGCCGGATTATTTTTTCGAAACCCCCTTGGGGTATCGGAAATTCCAAGCGACCGAAAAGCAGGAGGATGAGGGATAAGTGAGGGTGACGGTGGGGAAATGGAGGGCGGTCTTCACGGGCGTTGCCTGTAGCGTTCTGTTGCTGGGCGGAACGGGTGTGGGACAAGCCGGTCCGTCTCCTGAAGAGAGGCTCGGTCTTGCGGAACAGGCGTTCGAGCAAGGTGATTTTCAGAAGACCGTGGATCTCGTCGAACCACTCCTCGGCGATGCCCGATGGCAGCGAGCGTCCTCCCGGTTCAAGATGCTGAGTTTGGTGCGGCTTGGAAAAACCGCGGAGGGCATCGAAGCCTATGATCAATTCGTCAAGGCGGGAGGGGATGAAGGGCTTCTGCGAGAACTGGCCGTCCAGAGTATTCTGCCCTTCCGGTCGGATATGCGCGAGCAGGTGAGAGGGGCGGCCTATTCGGCGTTGAAGGAGATTCCTTCCGACGACGTTGTCCCGTATTTTCAGGACGGGCTCAGCGACGGGTCAGGCATGATCCGGGTGTTGGTGGCCGAGGGCATGGGAAAGTTGCCGGCGGGTCGACAATCGGAAAGCTTTCGCGGCGCGCTCAAGGATCAGGCGGGATTGGTCAGGGTCACGGTCTTGAAAGCCCTTGCCCGGTTGGGAGACCCCGCGTTCATTCCCCTTATCGTCCCGTTGCTGAAGGATGAGCAAAAGGTCGTGCAGGTTGCGGCGGCAGCGGCGTTGTATCGACTCGGGCAGAAGGAACACTGGCAAGCCGTGGAGCGGGCGACCAGCGTACCGGAGGGCTATGAACGAGGAGCGGCGTTGCGGATGCTTGGCGAAATCGGGGATCCCAAAGGGTTGCCGCTTCTTGAACTAGGGCTTCGCGATAAACAGCCGTCGATTCGCGCGGCGGCGGCGGCCTCGTTGGGGAAACTCGGTTTGGTCGAAGGCGTTCCTTTCCTGATCAACGCACTCGCCGACCCCGTCCCGGCCGTGCGAAGCGTGGCTGCCGTGACGCTGGGGAAGCTCAGGGCCGAACGGGCGATCTTTCCATTAACGCGAGCTTTGCAGGATCGCAACATGGGCGTGCGGGCCGCGGCGGTCGCGGGATTGCTGCAATTGAACAGTCCATTCAGCGTCGTGGCCGAAACCGTGCGGGAATTGATGAGTCAACAAAATCCTGGCCTGCGTTCCTCCGTGGCGAAAGCGTTGGGTCATGGCCGTGCCCGTGACGTCGTGGGCCCTTTGCTTCTCCTGCTCAACGACCCCGTGCCGAAACCTCAAATTTCAGCGGCCAGATCATTGGGAAGGGTTGGTGGACGGGAGTTGCTTCCCCATCTCAAAAGCCTCATGAAAGCGTCAAACGAAGCCGTACGAGCCACGGCGGCTGGCGCCGTTGCGCGTATCCTCTCTTCTGCGCCCGAGGCCTGACCTGCCTGGGCGTTTCAACGGCAAAACGTCCCATTTGAGTGGGGCACGACCTTTCTCTAGAATAACGGCCATGACGCATTCCGGTGTTCGTTCTTTTCAAAGGCCACGGCTTATCCGCTACTTGGTATGAAAATAGCCAGCGACATCCCGAATTTGCCATCCCTGCTGTTTCTCTTTCTGTCATCCCCGACCCGATCGGGGATCCAGGGTCTTTGTTTTTTCCGTCGCACCCCGTCCACTCCCCAAAAACCAAGACTGGATTCCCGATTAGATCCCCGATCAGGTCGGGGACAAGCGTCGGGAATGACAGATCGGAGAGAAGCGCCATTTTCATGCCTTGGTGTGCAGGCGACAAGTCTGCATAGGGGATACCTGTGTGTCTGGCTGGCGGGATTCCTCCTGCTTCCGACGCTAGGGCTGGCAAGCGATCAACACGAAACCTCTACACCGGCTATGCACTGGTCAGGATGGGGAGCGAAGGCCTTTGAGCGTGCCCAAGCCGAAGACAAGCTGATCCTGCTCGACCTGACGGCCGTGTGGTGTCATGCCTGCCACGTGATGGATGAGACGACGTACGTCGATCCTTCGGTGGTCAGACTTCTGAATGCCGAATTTATCCCGGTCAGGGTCGACACCGATCAGCGTCCGGATATTGCGGCCAGGTATGAACACGGCGGGTGGCCGACCACCAGCATCCTGCTGCCTTCCGGAGAGATTCTTTTCCAGGCGAATACGTTAACCCCTGAAGTCATGCTCGAAGTGTTGCGCACTTCGGACGCCTTTTACCGGGAAAACAAACGGGATATGGCTGAACGGGTCGCCCGGATATGGGAACGGGTGGAATCGGAGCAACGGGCAAGCCGTCAGCCTCAAATGCGTATTTACCCGGAGATGCTGGCCCATATCCTTGAATTGATGAAGCAGCAATATGACCCCGTGTCCGGCGGGTTTCGGGACGCCCCCAAATTTTTTGAACCCGAGGCTATCACCTTGGCCTTCTCCCATCATTTTTGGCATCGAGATTCGGAATGGCAGCGAAAGGCGTTGTTGACCCTGGATCAGCAGTTGAAGTTGTATGATCCCGTCTGGGGCGGGTTTTTTCGCTATGCCGAGCAGGCGGATTGGTCAAAACCGCATTATGAGAAGTTGCTTTCCATCCAGGCGTCCAACCTGCTCAATTATCTGGAGGCGTATCAAATCACCGGTCTGGCACGATACCGCGAGGTCGTTGAAGGGACCATGCGTTACGTGACGCGGTTTCTTGCCGACCGGGATCAAGGCGGCTTTTATGCCAGCCAGGATTCCGACGTTCGCGACGCAGACCGTTCAGGCCTCGACGTGACCGGGAGTGAATTTTTTGCCTTGGACGAATCGCAACGCTTGGCTATCGGCATCCCCGCTGTCGACCGGACGGTACTGACCGACTGGAACGCATTGATGATCAAGGCTTCTCTCAGGGTTTCACAGGTCCTGGGCGGCACGCAGGCGCGGGAGTTCGCCCTTCAAACGCTCCGGCGGCTGTACAAGGAACGCTATCAACCCGGGCGTGGCTTGGCTCATCTCCTTCATGACGGTCATCCCAAGGAATTCGGGTTGCTCGCCGACCAGGTCTTTTTTGCGGACGCCTTGCTCGAAGCCTTTTTAACTACCGGCGCGTCCCATTACCTGGAACAGGCTGAAACGGTCATCGAGGATGCCATCCGGTTGTTCGAGGACGGCCAGGGAGGGGGATATTTCGATCGGACGCCGTCTTCTTCGTCATTGGGATTGTTGAAGTTTCCCCATAAGGATCTCCCGGTCAATGCCGCGCTGTCCCTGGTTTTTTCCGACTTGTTTTATCTTACCCACGACCTTCGATACCGGGAAAAGGCCGAGAATATTCTGCAAATGATCGTGGATGCCGGCCCCCTGCCGGTTGCGCAAACGGGTCGTGCCATCCACCGGTTCCTTTACTACCCCGTTCACATTGTGGTGGTGGGTGAAAAATCTCAGGCCGAGGCCCGACATCTCTTTGACCGCAGCTTGGCCATGTATGCTCCCGGGAAATTGGTCAGATTCTTGGACCCCCGCGTCGATTCCCTTTCCATCGGAGAGGTCACCTTCCCCAAGGTGTCAGGCCCGTTTGCGTACGTGTGCACCGAGCGATTATGCTCCAGCCCCATTGCGCGGGCCGGTGAGTTGCCGGACCGTTTCCAGGAAATGTTCACGGCCCTCACGGAGGCGCGGAAACCCTTCTCGACGAGGGATGGTCCGCCCGCCTTGAATGTCCGCTGATGCACTGTAACGCAAAAAATAGGGTCAATGAAGCCCTGAAAGAGGTTGACTTGACACCCTCATTTCAGGTTGTTATAAACGAAAATTGTTGCGTTGAAGAAAATTCGAGAAACTTCTCGCCTATCGTATGAATTTGAGGCGGCCCGGGAGCTGAAAGCCGTCAGGTTTTTCCCACCGACTCGGAAAAAAATTATTCTCAACCAGGAGGAATATCTATGAGGAATCGTCGCTCGCTTACTTTGTCTGTTTTCCTTGGTGGGTTGCTGGTTGCAATGCCACTGATTGCTCAAGCCGGTGGGACCATTAAAGGCAAAGTCATGTATTCCGGCAAAGCCATTCCGGCAAAGACGTTTGCCTTTTCCAAATTTCCCAATCCGGCTTTCTGCAAACAGAATCCCAGTCAAGAAGGTGATGATACGCGTTTGTTGAAAGAAGTCGAAGTGGATGCCAACAAAGGACTCAAAAATGCGATCGTGTCGGTTCGCGGCATTAAGGTCAAAGGCTTTAAGTCTACACCTGAAGTGATGGCCAAGTTGTGTGAGTTCCTGCCTTTTACCGGAGTGCTGGTGAACAAAGGCAACTTCATCGTGGAAAATGGCGATGCGGATCCCAATGATCCCAAGTCCAAAGAAGGGGTGTTGCATAATCCCCATAGCTTTGACGTGCTCGGTGCGAGATCTTCGACCCTGTTCAATATCGGGTTGGCCAGAAAAGGCGACAAGCTGGACAAGAAAATCAAGATGCGGATGGCCAGAAAAGGGTCCGTTCTCCGGTTGCAATGTGACCAGCACGAATTTATGCAAGCCTGGTTTTTGCCGGTGACCAATGCCCATTTTGGCAAGTCCGGTGGTGACGGGTCTTTTGAGATTACGGATGTGCCCGCAGGCAAACACAAGGTCTTGGCCTGGCACCCGGTGGCCGGCAACGTGACGATGGAAGTCGAAGTCAAGGATGGCGCGACCGTTGAAGCCAACTTCGACATCAAGAAGAAAAATAAGTTCAAACAGTAAACAACGCTTTCGTTTTTGAGAACGTTGAAAGGGCGGTAACGGCATATCGTTACCGCCCTTTTTTGTCGCGTGCTTTCCCTTGCGTTCGCCGGTTCCCGCCCGCTACTATCTCAATAGATTCAACCGTTTTCTGCTTTTCGTATCGACAAGGTTAAGGATTTGTTGTGCCCCGAGAGCTTTCTCTCGCAGAAATATTTCAGATCGGGTATTACTGGGAGACGAAAATTCTCCTCACGGCGATCAAGCTGGATCTTTTTTCAGCCTTGGATGGTCGTTCCGACTCTCCCTCTGAGTTGGCCCATCGCTTATCTCTCGATGAACGGGCGTTGAGCCTCGTCTTACACGCGTTGGCCGCGATGCGGATCTTGACCAAACACGAGGGTCGATTTGCGAATACCAGCGTCGCCCGGAAACATCTGGTAAAAGCAAGTCCGGACTACGTCGGTCACCTGCTGGTTCTTCACGATTCGGAATGGATGAATTGGGGGAAACTCGAAGAGACCATCCGAACCGGTGTGTCTCCGGTCCGCCAGCACGTGTTTGAAACCAATCCGGAAATGGGCGCCAACGTGTTGGCGGTGTTGGACCGGATTGGCCGGGGGAGCGGGGTCACCCTCGCGAAGTTTCTGCAACTGGACGGCGTTGAACGTATGCTGGACGTCGGCGGAGGAGCCGGGACGAATGCGATTGCCTTTTGCCGGGAATATCCCCATCTCAGAGCCACGGTGTTTGATCTGCCTTCGACCCTCCAGGTGACCGAACGATCTATCAAGGAAGCCGGGTTGGAAGATCGTATTGCCGTCATGCCCGGCAATTTCAATACGGATTCATTGGGAGGGCGCTATGATCTGGTGCTCTTGTCCGACGTTCTCCATTACCAGGACGCGCAAACCAATGCCGGGTTGGTACGCAAAGCGTTTGCTCACCTGACGGACACGGGGCGGTTGGTGATCAAGGATCGATTTCTGGATCCGGACCGAACGAGTCCGGCTTGGACCACGGCATTTGCCGTGCATATTCTGGTCAATACGGAAGAGGGGGAATGTTTCACGACTCAGGCGGCCATGGATTGGATGACCCGGGCCGGCTTTGCATCCGTCACGGAACTGGAACCGCGAGCGATTGTTCAGGGAATCAAACGAGGAGAGGATTAAATGTCTGAATGGTTAAGAGATCCGGGGTTCGTCGGGACGCATGCCACCATGGGGGCCGATATCAGTCAGTTGATGGCGACGTTGTTCACCGGGCTGTTTATCGTCGGGTGGATACAGGCCAAAAAACGTAAAGGGGACGGGCATCATTGGTTGATGCTGGGCGGCATGATCGCCATGCTGGCATTTTTTACGAGTTATTATCTGTTTCGTCAGCTCGGCGTGTTGGCCTTTGAAGGCAAGGAAGGGTTCGGCGGGTCACAGGCTTTGTATGACCACGTGTTTGTTCCTCTCTTGACCTTTCACATTCTTTTGGTCGTGATTGGATTGATCATGGCCATTTACATGATTGTCCTGGGATTTCGTTCTCAAACGTTTATCAATGGCCAACGGAAGTTACGAGAGGCCATCCTGCAGACCACCGGGAAAAAAATCGCGATCATTTTAGGTGGGGTGACGGCTCTCGTGCTGCTGTTGTTTTTCAGTCGCGTGGCCGCCAGCGGGTTTTCCATGGGCAAATTCGGCGTCTATCTCGGGCTTATCATCCTCATTACCCTTGTGTTTGGCGTCGAGGTGGGCATCCAACGCATGTGGCCGAATGGGGCGCGACGCCATCGGATCCTGGGCCGGTTTACCATGGTGGTGTATTGCGTTTTGTTCGTGACGGGCAGTATTACCTATACCATGCTGTATATTTTGTATCCTGGAAGAATCGGGTAGTCCCGTGATGCAATGTGCCTGCGGCTCGGATTTCCGATGTGAGGCTCTTGAAGAATGGGACGACGTTCAGGCCTTTCTTCGTTATCGTTGTGACCATTGTGGTTTTCGGCTGGGAATCGAAACGGACCATCGCAATGCCAGCTTACTGTTCGACCGCCTAGTCTGGACTGATGAGGCCCAACATCGGTTGGACCGGTTGCCACCGTACGTGGCACCTCTTGTCCGGCAGGAGGTGGAAGACTATGCGGATCGAAAAAGCATCAAAGTGATCTCGACCGACATGATGACGGAAGCCGGGAACCATGGGATGGTGTCGTGGCATCCTGATGCGAAACGTCGTTTGTCCCGAATCCCGGGACCGGTTCGTGCGATGGCGCGCGTGGAGTTGGAACGTACGGCTCAGGACAGAGGCATGGCGGAAGTCACGGTGGAGTTAATGGAAGAAATCAAGGTCCGCTATTTCGGTATGGCGACCCCGAGGTCGTAACGCGGAAGACGTATTCGTGCCGGCAGAGGATAACGTGCATTCGGCTTATTCCCAGCTTTTTCTACATCCCCACAAAACGCCCGATTGAGAGATCCCGATGCTCCATCGACTCGTGCTCCGAGTGATTCCCCAACTGAACGCGGCTGTCACTGAACCCGACGTTCGAAAGCGGAAGCGTTGGGTCATGCTCGTTCCGGGGTTTGTGGCCTTTGCCCTCTATCATCTTTCAAAAGACGTTCTTCCGCTCTCCAACCCGATTGCGTTGTTGGCGATGAGCGGTGTCCTCTCGACGCTCACCGCGTATTGGGCGTATGCGATGGGACGGAGGCAGTCTTTTCCCCGGGTTTGTCAAACCGATGGTCCGGGCCGTCTTCTCTGGGTGGGTGGATGGATCGGGTTTGTCTACGGCGTGCAGCTTTCGTTGCTGGTGTTGGCGATCCTGGCCCTCTTTGTCAATTATGATTTTCTGCTTCATCCTGAAGGGCCGGCCATGATGGCTTTGATTATCTCTTGCACGGCGGTTACCCGTGATGCCTTTGAAATCGGGCACGTGGTCCGCATGGAATCCCAGGGCGTGCGTATGGTGACCTTTCCCGATGGCGGGTCGTTTCGCGAATTATTCCAGCGTGACTTTCCTCATCTGGCCCGATGGGTGGGAGCGGGGTTCGTTGCCGGTGGAATGGCTGCGGCCGTCTATCGCCTCGGTTGGACAGCGGAAGGGATGGAGGTCGGACAGGCGGTGCTGGTCTGTGTCGTGGCGGCGTGCTTTGCTCATGGAGCATTTTTGTCCGGGAAACATCCACTCGAACCCTTCTCGGATCGCTTCAAAATACACTCATGGTGGGAAGCCTGCCGGTTTTGGACGTGGCCTTGTTTGACTTTTGCATTGACTTACTATTTAGTGCAAATCGGCTTCATTGCGTTTGTTTTGCAGGTTGCAGAAGAGCCTTTTTTCGTTCATCCGGTCGTTGGTGGGGTGACCGCGGGGCTGATGGCGGGGTATGGCTATTTCTTGGGGGCTCGGGTCTTTGTGGAGGCTCAAACACAAGGCGGATTCTCCGAAGGGTTGACGCGTTGTCCATTCGTGATGGAAATTTTAGCCAAAACAGGGTGGGTGGCGTCAGGACGGAAGCCCAACCCCGTCGAGATACGGTAGGGGGAACCCCCGCGAGAGTTGCTTTCATGAAGATCGGTTTGCCAGTTTTGTTCGTCCTGCTCTGTTCACTCGTTGCCCCAACGCCGGGGTGGGCTGGTCCGGATGCCTCCTCCCTTACTCCCCGGAACCACGACGTCTATTATAAGATCGAAGGAACCCCTCAAGGCCCTCCGGCCGCAGAAACTGCATCCGCTTACCCACAATGGCAACCGCTCGATAACCGGATTGTCATCTGGCTCGTCACCCAGCAGCATACCTATTTCGGAGGGTTTGTCCTGGCGCTACCGTTGTTTGCGTTTCTCCTGGAATTTTTGGGCATGTCCCGTCGTGATCCGCAGGCAGCTACACGCTACGATGGACTCGGTCGCGATATTCTTCGCGTCGGGGTGCTTTCGCTCTCGGTCACGGCGCTGCTTGGCAGTGTCATGCTGGGTGCGTTTTTGACGTTCTATCCCGGCTTTATGCAGTACATGGGATCGACGTTTAAACAGATGATGCCGTTTTATGCCGCGGTGTTTTTGGGCGAATCCTTTCTTCTCGTGTTGTACTACTACAGTTGGGATCGCCTGGCTCACGGAGCCGGGAAATGGGTGCATCTGTCGATCGGGGTCGTCGCGAATGCCATGGGTGTGCTGTTACTCCTGTTGGCCAATGCCTGGGCGTCTTTTATGATGGCACCAGCCGGGGTGAATGCCGAGGGACAGTTTCTGGGAAACGTCTGGCATTTATTGCATTCGCCGTTATGGAATCCGCTCAATGCCCATCGGTTCCTGGCGGATATCATGTCCGGGGGAGCCGTGGTCGTGGCCTATGCGGCGTATCGGTTTTTGAAGACCCGGGTCCAGGAAGAGCGGGCGTATTACGATTGGGTGGGCTACGTGTTCATTGTCGTGGTGGTGTGTGCCTTACTCCCCATGCCCTTTGCCGGGTATTGGCTGATGCGCTCCGTCTTTGAATTCCGTCAGGAGATGGGCATGACCATGATGGGCGGGTTGTTGTCCTGGCTTTTCGTGGTTCAGGCCACTACCATTGGCGCGCTGTTCCTTGGCATTAATTATTACATCTGGCAGTCCTTGGGACGGTTGCGTGACGGGGAACGGTATCATCCCTATTTTAAATTCATCCTCGGGGGGCTGATGGTGTCGTTTCTGGTCTGGTTCACTCCTCATACCATTGCCATGACCCCCAGTGAAATGAAAGCCATGGGCGCGGCGCAACATCCCGTCATTGGGCAATTCGGGGTGATGTCTGCGAAAAACGGCGCTATTAATATCATGATCTGTCTGACGGCCTTGAGCTACCTGTTGTATCGCCGCGCCAACCGGATCATGACCGTCCCTTGGGCTGCGACGGGAAATATTGTGATTGTGGTGTTGTTTGTCGTTGGCATGGCCAATATCGTCTGGGTCGCGATTTACGGGTTTTTTATTCCCGCCCATATCCGGATGGGCTTGTCCATTCCGCAGGGCGCGACCACGGCGACGGTCTTGCTCGGCGGGTTGGTGATCAATCATTTTCTGTTGAAGGGGAGCGAGATTCGAGGTCCCATCCAATGGGGCAGGATATCCGTCCGAGGGATGGTGGCGTTGTTTGGGGTCGCCGCGACCTTTTCCTGGGTGATGGGGTTGATGGGATATATCCGGTCAGCCGGTCGCTTAGGATGGCACGTGAATGAACTGATGGCGGATCTTTCTCCTTGGGCCTTTACCCCTCACATTACCTTTGTCGCCAAAATGGTGACCATCAATATGGTGTTATTTTGGGTTTCAGTGTTTTTCATGTTTTGGTTGGCCACGAGGGACAGCCGGTTGGCCGTGGCGGAAAAAGACGCACCGGCTGAAACCGGACGCGCGTCTTTCGTGCAGGCGTTCTCGAGAGAGGAGTCGGCATGAGGATGGGAAAAATACTCAGGAAGTGCCTTGCCCTGTTTGTGCTCCTCGTTCCCTTTTTCATGTCGAGTGAACAGGCTTTCTCACAGGCGGTGACGCTTGAAAATTTTCAAAATCCGGATGAAGAGCAGTTCCCGAAAGGATGGAAAGGGTCACGAAGTACGATTACCGCACAAGAGGCGTATGCCCTCCATCGTCAAGGGGACACCGTGTTTTTGAAAGGCAAGGGGGCGAATCAGCGGGTATATACCAAAAACATTGATTGGAATCCCCAAACCCACCCGATTTTAAAATGGCGGTGGCGGCTGCACGTCGTCCCGGAGAAAACCGATTTTATCGCAGCGCTCTTTGCGAATCTGGATACGGATTTGATGTTTATTCCGGTGTCGACGAAGTACATCTGGAGTGGCACGAAACCCATGGGTTCCATCACTGATGGTGGCTTGTTCGGCGCGGCGGAGGTCGTGATTCGTTCAGGCTCCCACCCGTTGGGTGAATGGGTGGAAGAAGAGGTCAATGCCTACAAAGACTTTAAAGAGATTCATGATCATAACCCGGCTCCGCGGGCGTGGGGCATTTCTCTTCAGAGTGGCCCCGGGGTGGAAATCGATTTCGGTTCAATTGAGGTTCGTGCGGAATAACGCCTTGTGGATGCGTAGCGGAGAGGAGATCTTCGATTTCTAAAGGAACCATCATAGACGTGTTCCTGGGTGTGGTGGTCATGGGGACGGTCGGGGTGCTCATTGGAATCCTTTTGGGCGATTCTTTTCTCTATTTTGCCACGGGGCTGGGGGTCATGTTGGGGACCGGGATCGGTCTCATTGGTGGGCGGCGGTTTTTTTTCGGGATTTTTGTCGGAACGGTTTTAGGGGGTGCGCTGGCCTGGGCCGTTTCCGGCCCTGAAAACATTACGGTCGGCGCGGGATCCGGCGCGGCGATGGGCGGATTTTTGGGGATTTGGATCTCGATGTTGATTGACGTGTTTTGGCGAAAACCGGTGCAGGCCTCTTCCGACCACGAAGCGTAAGGCTGGAACGGGAAGGGGGTTCCCGGTTGAACCCTTCTAGGGGACCAACGGGAGAGTCATGGAAAATCGCGCGGTACTTATCGGCTCCATCATCTTTGTCTTTGCCTCGTTTATCTTGATGATGGTCATGCTGATCTACGAAACGTATAAAGGGAAACAAGAGATGGATCGGTTGGTTTCGAATTCTCAAACGGCCAAGCCTCGGGTTATCACTCCGGTGAAAGTCCGTGATTTTTCGATGTATCGTACGCTGGTCGGAGATGAAGGCCGTGAGATGGTCGAAATCCCCGAAGGGCCTTTTACCATGGGGTATGATCAGGGGGATCCCGATGAAGCCCCTGCTCATCCGGTGTACGTGCGGACGTACTTCATCGATCTCAAGGAAGTCACCCAGTCGGAATACGATCGTTTTGTCAAGATGACCAAGCGAGGGAAACCCCAGGTGCCGGTCTTTGAAGAAGATATTGCAAAACTCGTCGATTCTGATTTTCCCGTCGTAGGCATTGGCTGGAATGATGCCTTTGCCTATTGCCGGTGGGCGGGGAAACGACTGCCGACCGAAGCCGAATGGGAGAAGGCCGCTCGTGGGGAAGGCCGACGACTCTATCCTTGGGGGAATGAGTTCAGCTACATGGTGTCCAATATTGACGGGGAAGACGATGGGTTCAAGTATTTGGCGCTCGTGGCTTCTTTTGAAGGCGGGCGGAGTCCATATGGGGTCTACGACATGGCGGGAAACGTTGCCGAATGGGTTGCGGATACCTATGACTCCCAATATTATCAAAATTCACCATTTCGCGATCCTCCCGGGCCGGACAGCACGGAATTTAAAGTCATTCGAGGAGGAACCTGGCGTGATTCCAAACTCAACGCGAGATTGACCAAACGGTTTTCAGCCAAAATGTGGCGAACCGACGCGACGATCGGGTTTCGTTGCGCCAAAGACGTCGAGGCCGTCAATCAGGCATCCTGACGGCGTTAGCGTAGGGCTATCGAGGTTGCGCGACCATGGACGGGAGATTGAAACTGATCCTGCTTGCCGTGATTGTATTCATGGTGGGCATGCCGGTATCAGGAATTCTGCGTGGGACCAAGTCTCCTCCCCCTGATCCCGATCTTGCGGAGGTCGTCCAACCCGTGCAGGCAACCGGCTCTTCTCCCTCCGACCCACCCCAGCCGATCATCCAAGAAGAAATGGTGTTTATTCCTTCCGGGCAGTTTGTTCAGGGGACCAGCCAGGGCGGGTTTAATGAACGCCCCGAACGTCTCGCGACCCTTGAAGGATTTTGGATTGATCGGTATGAAGTGACGAACCACCACTATCGCGCATTTGTGGAGCAAACCGGTCATCGAAAACCAGGTCCTCCGTCTCGATATGCCAAACGGTTAACCCAATTGCGTGGGCCTAATCAGCCTGTTGCCTATGTCTCCTGGTATGATGCGGATGCCTATTGCAAATGGAAAGGAAAGCGTCTGCCCGGGGAAGCCGAATGGGAAAAGGCGATGCGAGGGCTAGACGGCCGGTTGTGGCCCTGGGGGAATTCTCCGAGAATCCACAAGGCGAATCTGGGAGGCGGAGAGGATGGCTATGAAGCCACGGCGTCCGTTGGCTCGTTCCCTTTGGATAGAAGCCCTTTTGGTGTGCATGACGGCTTTGGAAACCTGATGGAATGGACCGACAATTGGTATGAAGAGCAAATTCGCCATCCCAGTGAACCAGGAGAAGCAAACTTTGCCGATCGTGGGGGATATAAGACGCTTCGCGGTGCCGGGTATACCAGCCATGGAAGCGACTTGAGGATTACGGCCCGGAATTTCATGGTTCCCGATTTTCGGGATGAAACCATAGGCCTTCGTTGTGCTGCGTCAGAGCGCAAGACGCCTGACCGCACGCTGGCCGCTGGTCCCCAGGATTAGCGAAGGCTAGAGAAAGTCAAAGTAATACAGTATCAAGAAGACGGCTAAAAGAATATTGACAACCATTCCGGCCAACACTATAATATCAAACAATTTTGCGTTATTGCGCATTCATTCCACCACTTTACGAAAAGTAACAGTATGTGTTCAGTAACATATCCTGGAGAAATGTGTCAAGCGTATAATTTATTAAGGTCAAACATTTAGAGGGAAGATTAAGATGGCGAAAACTGATCCATTTCCAATCAAGCTGGGCAAAGGAATATTCTATGTGACTTGTGCCGTAAGCTTGTGGTTTTTTTATTGGCTTGCCGGCATCCAATGTCCTTGTTGAAAAAAGGAACTGAGAGATAAACAGGAGGTTTTCATATGCAGACGGCTCTGTACCTCATCATTTCAATCGTGATTTCCGTGGCATATTTTCAGTTCATCGACTGGGCTCTGATGGATATGCAGGGTTTGGATTATTTCTATATTCTGAGGTGAGAAGCCTCATTATCAGTAGTCATCCTGAAAAACTGGACAACTGTAATAAAAGGTTTATTATTCTTTGAATAATTTCAAAGAAAGAAGGAGGTTGGTCATGGGTCGCCTCAAAAGTAGACAGGCCGGGAAGAAATTCCTGGCAGTCACTGGTCTTTTTGCAATGGGAGTCATGCTGTTGCTCCCGATATTTGTGGCACTGCCTGCCTTGGCCGGGGGTGCTCCCGCGGCAGGCGGGCCGCCTCCCGATGTCGTAGCCGCCCAGGAAGCCGAAGGGGTGGAAGGCGAAGAAGCAAAAGTCGAAATCGGGAGGGACGTCTACTACAAAACAGAGGGTCCTGCCGTCGGTGCGCCGGCTCCAAAGACTGCCGATACGGAAGAATTTTATCCGCGATATAACTTCGAAAGCCGGGTCCTTCTTTGGGTGGCCAATCAGCAGCATCTGTACTATGGCAGCTTTGTGTTGGCCGTGCCGATCTTCTGTATGTGTATCGAGTTTGCCGGGTTGGTGAGCAAAGACAAGGCGATGGCGAAAAAGTATGACCAATTGGCATATGACTTTGTTAAAATCAGCCTGACGGCCTACTCGCTGACTGCCATCCTCGGTGGTATTCTCATCTTCACGTTCCTGACGTTGTATCCTGCCTTCTTTGGTTATCTTTCCAGTATTTTCCGCCCGGTGATGCATATCTATGCCTTGATGTTCGTGGCGGAAAGCGGAACCCTCTACATCTATTATTATGGATGGGACAAGATGAAAGATGGGTTATTGAAATGGCTTCATGCCAGTATGTCGGTGGTGTTGAACGTCATTGGGACGGTGTTGATGTTCCTGGCCAATTCCTGGATTGGCTTTATGATGTCGCCCGCCGGCGTGGATGAGCAGGGACGATATCTGGGAAATATCTGGCATGTCATCCATACGGCGCTCTGGAATCCTCTGAACGTGCATCGGCTTCTTGGGAATATGGCCTTTGGTGGTGGCGTGGTGGCGGCGTATGCTGCGTATCGGTTCCTGTCGGCAAAGAATGATGAAGAGCGTGCCCATTACGATTGGATGGGATATATCGCGATGTCGCTGGGCGTGGCCTTCCTGATTCCCCTGCCGTTTGCCGGCTATTGGCTCATGCGCGAAGTGTATGCCTACCGTCAACAAATGGGAATTACCTTGATGGGCGGGCTGTTGGCCTGGTTGTTCATCATTCAGGCCACAATGATCGGCATCCTGTTTTTGACGACGAACTATTATCTCTGGCAAGCCCTCGGAAGAATGACCGGGGGAGAGAGATTCCAGCGTTACATCAAGTATTTTGTGTTCATTTTGGTCGTGGGACTGTTGGTCTTTATCACTCCCCATACGATTGTGATGACGCCGGCTGAATTAAAGGCCATGGGAGGTCAGCAGCATCCGGTGCTGGGGAACTATGGCGTGATGTCGGCTAAAAATGGGGGAATTAACGCGATTATTATGACCACGATCGCCAGTTTTATGTGGTATCAGCGTGGCAACAGGGTGCCGGCGGTCAAGTGGGCAAAATTCGGAAATATCTTCCTGATTACATTTTTTGTGGTGGCTCATCTTAATAACATTTGGGTGGCCTGTTACGGGTATTTCATCCCGGCCAACGTTCGAATAGGCCTCTCAGTTCCTCAGGTCGCCGGAACGCTCTCGTGCTTATTTTTCGGGTCGGCGTTAAATCTTGCGATGTTGAGTAAGTCCAGGGAACTCGGACCGATTCGATGGGGTCAGATTGCGCCACGATCACAGTATGCCTTGATTATGTTGGCAACGGCTTTCACGTGGATGATGGGACTGATGGGGTATATCCGGTCATCGGTGAGGTTGTTCTGGCACGTCAATGAGATTATGCGCGATAATTCACCTTGGGCGTATACGCATACTATTGGGTTTGGGGCGAATGTGATCTCCTTTAATGTGTTGTTCTTCTGGATCACGATTCTCTTTGTCTTTTGGCTTGGAGCGCTGGGGGCCAAGAAGGCGCCCGAGCCTGCGACGCAACCCGTTCCGGGTGCCGCGCCGCAACCTGCAACTGGTCATTAATCATTAACTTTGCATGAAATGCGTGATGCTGAGGCTATCCTGAACGTAACAGTCAGGGTAGCCTCATTTGTGGAGGGGCAAGGTGGTTGAATTAATTACGGAAGCGATCTCGATTGGATGGCCTGCATTCGCCTTTTTGATCGGGCTCTTGGTTTATTTTCAGGCGAGATTGACCGACCCGGTTCAAAAGAGAAATGTCACGTTTAAGACGTTTATCGGTGTTCTGTGTGCGTTTATGGCCTTTATGGCCATTGCGAATTACAAAAATAATTTCTATGGGGAAAGTCGACTGCTGCCCGTTTCATTGGTGATGATTACCTGTTTGGCGTACATTATGGGTATTTATTTCACCAATATCGGGGCCCTGATGAAAATTGGGGGGTTCATGTTTCTTGTGGCTGCGGCGCTTTCCGGGTATGGCAATTGGTTGCCTCAGGTAGAAGGGGGATTCCCGCCGCCGGAGGTGAAATTGGACTTCCAGAGTATGACTCCTCAGCAACTGGCCGATGAGGGTGAAAAAATTATTTTCGGCGGTCTTGGACAAAGTAAGGTTCAGGGAGCTATAGGGAAAGGCCAATGTCCCTTGTGCCATGGGTTCAATCAGGGATTTTTAAGTGAACGGGCCCCGAATCTTTGGGATGTTCCCGCCCGGGCAGAAGAACGGTTGAAGCACGAAAAATATCATATGAACGATCCTGCTGCGCGGGATACAGTAAAAAAAGAGGCGTTTGAGGGATCGGGGACAGCCACGACCGGTCAGGAATATATCGCCGAGTCACATGCCTGTCCGAATTGTTTTGTCGTGCCGGGATTCGGCGTGAAAGGAAGCAACGACACGGAAAGCCCCATGCCCAGAATTCACAAGCCGCCGATTTCGCTGACCCTGGGAGAATTGGCCGCGGTGGATACCTGGTTGTACATTCGTGAAGGGAAAGAAGCACCCATGTACGAAGAAATTTCAGCGTCGTATGAAAAATTCATCCCCGAAGGAGACCGTCCGCAGGCGAGTGCCGACGGGGATGAAGCCGCAGGCGGCGTGTTGGCTACCGGTGAGGAGCCTATTACGGATCTCTTCATGAAAGCGGGGTGCCCTGCCTGTCATACGATTCCCGGCATTAAAGACGCAGTAGGGAAAGTTGGTCCCTTGTTGATGGAAGGCAGTAATGCTCCCCAACGGCTGAAGGATCCCGGGTATAACGGACATGCGACGTCGACCCGTGAATACATCACCGAGTCGATTTTGAATCCCAGTATGTACGTGGTGAAGGATTTTCCGGACAATCAGATGCCAAAAAATTTCGGACAAGTATTAAGTGCTGGAGCCGTCAACAAAATCGTGGATTATCTGTCCAGTTTGAAAGAGGGGCAGGATCTGCCTTCGATAGAAGATTTCAATTAATCCTTAAACTCTGTCATTTAGAAAACAGGAGTTTAATACGATGACCTGGTTAAAGTTAGTAGAAGGCTACATGCCGATGCAGATGATTTCGGAGTTAGCCGGTTCGATTTTAGTGTTTGTGTTGGTCAACTGGGCGCTGAATCGGGCGGGCATGGGGATTCCCAAATTTTGGGCTGGGGTAGGGGTGTGGATTTACATCCATCTCTATTTGAAGTACCGCATTTATCCCCCGATCCCGTTTAGTGTGCGGGCCATCTACGGCACGGTCTCGGCGTGTGGGATTTTCATGTGGGTGTCAGGGTCGGAAGGCGAGTGGCAAGAATTCAAGCGGCCGATCCTGAACGTGATGGACGGGATCAGCGAGTTTCACAAGAACATGCGCACGGTGGCGTTGATCGTGATTCCGTTGGCGTTGGGCGGGTTTGCCTACTCCTCGTTTCTGCCGAGTTTTGAAGAACCGATCGAATTACGGACTGTGCATCCGGCGCCGCCGGCGACCACGAAGGTGCACGGCAAGACCTTTGTGCTGCAAGTGGTGGAAAACCCCTATCGGGTGAATGACTCGGGCAAGTACGACCAGGCGTATACCGATGCCAGGATTGTGGAGCAGTCCATGGGGCGGTTGATGAAGGACGTGAACGACCCGAACTACAATCCATGGGATCCCAACGCGGAGGGCTACACCAAATACGTGCGGGAAGGCGGCGAGATCTTCTTTCAGAACTGCCACTTCTGCCACGGAGATAATTTGAATGGCCGTGGCCTGTGGGCGTATGCGTTCAACCCGATTCCGGCAAACTTTACGGATGCGGGCACGATTGCGCAGTTACAAGAGACGTTTGTGTTCTGGCGGGTGTCGAAAGGCGGGATCGGGCTGCCGGGGGAAGGCTTCCCCTGGGCCTCGGTGATGCCGCCGTGGGAACAGCACCTGACGGTGGATGAGATCTGGAAAGTGGTGATGTTTGAATACTGGCACACGGGCTACTATCCCCGGACCTGGGATTAGCGGAGAGGAGCGGAGACGACCCATGAGCAAGAGCAGATATGGAAATAACGTGGCCCGGTGGGGCGTGTGCGTGGGGGTGAGTGTCCTGCTGGGGCTGGGGCTGCCGCTGAGCAGCGTGGCCCAGGAGGACCTCCCGGAAGGCTTCAAGCAGCAAGGGCTGCCGACGCCCCAGCCGGCGGAGCAGATCGAAGCGGGCAAGCGGGTGTACTTTACCAAATGCGTCTGGTGTCACGGCGTGGAGGGAGCCGGGGACGGGCCGGGGGCGGTGCGGTTATGGCCGCGGCCTCGGAATTTTAATATCGGGACCTTCAAAATCCGGCACACGGCCAGCGGGCAGCTCCCCCTGATCGACGTGGACCTGTTGCAAACGGTTACGCACGGCCTGCCGGGCTCGGCGATGCCGTCGTGGGAAGGCATTCTCACCGAGCAGCAACGCAAGGACGTGCTGGCGTTCGTGACCACGCAGTTGGTGCAGGACCGGTCGTGGCAAGACGAAGAATTTGAAGAATTTTTCGTACTCGACCTGGAAGGGTTGCCACCCAAGCCTGGGACGCCAGAATCCATTAAACGCGGATCGGAACTGGTGGTGGAGAGAAAATGTATCGAGTGTCATGGTGTGGAAGGCCGCGGGGACGGGAACGCGTTCAACCTCAAGGACGACTGGGGCTTTTCCATCCAACCGGCGGACTGGCACAAATGCTGGAACTTCCGGGGCAGCCGGCAAGATCCCTACAACGTGAAGAATATCTTCCGCACCTTTTCGACTGGGCTGAATGGGACGCCGATGCCCTCGTTTGCCGACAACACGAGCGTGGACGAACGGTGGGACATCGCCAACTATGTCAATTCGCTCTGTGAACGGGAGCAGGAGATTGATGTTGCCAAGGGGGAGATAACCGAGGAGATCGCGCAAACGCTCTCGACAAGTCAGCCGTTGGGGATCGATCCTTTGACGGACAAGCCCAAGAGTACCTTTGTGGTTCCGTCGAAATATGTCGAAGGCGATCTGCCCATGGACGAACATGATGATCGCTGGAACCTGATTCCTCGTCGGTGGATCGCCATGGGCGGGCAGATTACGCATAAGCCGAGGAACTTCGTGAACCGCATTGACGATATGTGGGTGCGCGCGTTGTATAACGAAACGCACATCGAGTTCATGTTCCGGTGGAATGATCGGACCAAGAGTGTGCAAGAGGAAGAAGTAGACTGGGATCCCACGGAAGTAAACCTGGAGGATTACGGCGTTGAAGAGCAAGCGCCGCAAGGGACGACGTTTGAAGAAGACCCTTTCCATCAGGAATCGATCGCTGCCAAACAAAAAGACGGGTATGCCGTGTACAACGATGGGGTGGCCTTCCAATTTCCCATCAAATGGCAGGAACTGCCGGCGCCCAGGAAACCCCGCTATTTGTGGGGCGATGAGATGTTTGCCGCCGATATTACCAAATGGACGGCGGATGGGACCCTGGCGGTGTATGAAGGCACGGGCTGGGATCAAGACTTCAACGAAGTCGACGACTTTCAGGAGGAAGTCGAAGTGGTGAAAGCCGAGTGGGCCAACGGGCAGTGGACGGTGATCGTGAAGCGGCCCTTGAAGGGGGACTACGAAGAAGTCGCATACCTGGAACAGGGCAAATACATCCCAATGGTGTTCTTTGCCTGGGACGGGCACAACGGGGACGTGGGCCGGAAGATGGCGGTGTCCGCGTTCTATTACCTGGTGATGGAACCCCCGATTCCGATGACGACCTATCTCTATCCTAGTCTCATTACCGTCGGAATCGTGATTATTGAAGGTTGGGTGTTAGGGCGGCGCGCCAACCGGCGCAAGGACCGGGGTCAAGCCTGACGCGGCACGCGCCACATAGCCAACGAAGAGGGGGGTGGACTTAGTCCACCCCCTTTTTTATTCGTTGTAGGGTGGCATCTTCTGCCGCCTGGATGGGTGCCAGGAGAAGAAACCTCATAAGCCTGCCCTCGACTCGATCGGGGGATGACGCCGTTACCAATACAAAAAAGAGAACGGAAGGTGTGAGGGAAGGTGATTGAAGAAATTTCTGGGGTGATTTTAGCCGGTGGGAAGAGCAGAAGAATGGGGATGGATAAACGATCTTTATCCATTCATGGAAAACCGCTCTTGGACAGGGTACTCTCTGTTCTGCTTGATGTCTTCCCGGAAGTGCTGTTGGTGTTGGCTGAAGAGGATATATCAAGACAAGAGGATAGAATAAAGATCGTCACTGATCTTGTACCGGGATGTGCAGCCGTGGGTGGGCTGTATACAGGACTGTATTATTCCCGATATCCCCGAGTATTCGTTGTGGCCTGTGATATGCCATTTATAGACCCGGCTGTCATTGAGCTTTTTTCCCAAAAAGTCGATGCAATGGATATTGTCCTGGCTCAATTGGTGAATGGGCTTCAGCCTCTGCACGGGCTGTATTCAAAAAAATGCCTTCCGTTTTTAAAGGAAATGATTGATATCCAAGACCTTCGTCTTCAAAATATTGCCGATAAACAAGGTCTTACCGTGCATCGTATTCCCGAATCGGAGATCAAAGTTCTGGACCCTCAACTCCTTTCCTTTTTGAATTTGAATTCACCAGCCGACGTTGAACTCGCGAAAAAAATCAACCCTGGCTAATTCCCATTCATATACTATTCATCGAACGGCAAACTGGTTTGATCATCTAGCCCGGAGCTGTTCAGCCGGACACACGCGCAACAAACGCCGATGACAGAAGAGCCCCTTTGCTTGCGAGGCCCGAAGAGGCTGTGTTAGATTCCCAGCCCACTTCCCCTTAAATCCCTGCGTATTTTTTCGATAGCGTCATGTCTGCCGGAATTATTCAAGAACAGGTTGCCTCTGCCATTACCAATGCCCTGCTGCAAGCGCAGCAACGGGGTTCCTTGCAATCAGCGCATTTTCCTCAGCCCGTGGTTGACTTTCCCAAGCGAGAAGAATGGGGAGATTTGTCTTCAAGTGTGGCCATGCTCATTGCGAAACAGGAAAAACGGCCACCGTTGGAAGTGGCACACGTGATCGCCGATCAACTCCAGGCTTCTTGTGCTTTTCTGGAAAAGGTGTCGGTGGCACCACCCGGATTCTTGAATTTCACGCTCCGCCCGGACTGTTGGTTTTCGGTACTTGAAGAGATTGAGCGAACGGGCGACCGGTACGGGCACAGCAAGATAGGACAGGGGCAACGAGTTCTTTTGGAATTTGTCAGTGCCAATCCCACGGGCCCACTCCATATGGGACATGGACGTGGGGCGGCCCTGGGTGAAGCTTTGGCCAGGTTGTTGAGATCGGCCGGATATGAAGTCGATAAAGAATATTATATCAATGATGCGGGTCGCCAGATGAAACTGTTAGCCGACTCGGTGTACGCCCGGTATCTTGAAATGCATGGCCGGGAGTGTTCTTTTCCCGAAGATGGCTACCATGGAGACTATATCAAAACCCTTGCCCAAGCGATGGATCGAGAGAAGAGCACAGACCTTTTGACCCTGAACCCGGAAGACGCACGACGAGAATGTGGCCAATGGGCCTCTCACGAACTCGTGCGAGCCATTAAAGAGGACCTTGCACAATTCGGGGTGGAGTTCGAGACGTGGTACAGCGAGGCGTCGTTGTTTTCTTCGGGGAGAATACAGGCAGCCCTGCATGATCTTGAACAACGGGATTTGGTATTTACACAGGATGGCGCGACGTGGTTCCGGTCTTCTCGATTTCAAGATGAAAAAGACCGCGTGGTCTGCAAGCAGGATGGTGACTATACCTACTTGGCCTCGGACATCGCTTACCATTTTGATAAGGTACGTCGGGGCTACGAATGGTTGATTAATATTTGGGGTGCGGATCATCATGGATACGTCCCACGCATGCAAGCCGTGATCAAAGCCTTTGGCTATGGTGACGATTGCTTACGGGTGGTCTTGGTCCAGATGGTGCGTTTATTGCGGGTCGGGAAAAAAGTTGAGATGTCCAAACGGGCTGGAGAATTTATCACGCTTCAGGACGTGGTTGATGAGGTGGGTGCCGATGCAGCCAAATTTTTTTTCCTGATGCGTCGTTCGGATACCCATCTTGAATTCGATCTGGAGTTGGCGAAAAAGCAGTCCGCTGAAAATCCCGTCTATTACGTTCAATATGCTCACGCGCGACTCGCCAGTTTATTCAGGACGGCCCAAGAACGAGGGTTTTTCGTGTCTCCGGTTGGCGAGGCTCCACTGTCCGCGTTGGTGCAGCCGGAAGAAATTCGGCTGATGAAACAGTTATCGAGTTTTCCCGGGTTGCTTGAAGCGAGTGCCAAGGCCTTGGAACCTCATCGCATCACGTTTTATCTGCTCGAACTTGCAGGATTTCTCCATGTCTTTTATTACAAGCATCGCGTCCTCCCGCCCAGGGTCGATGACGTCAAGGAGGAAGCGTCCGGTGAACCCGATCATGACGAGGAATCGAGTGAATTGGTCCGGGAAGTCTTATCCCGGGAATTGACCATGGCCAGATTAGTGCTGTTAAAACAGGTTCAAACGGTTATTAAAAATGGGCTCTTGTTATTGGGCGTCAGTGCCCCGGAAAAAATGTAAGGATTTTGAGGACATTGTGTGGTTGATCGTGAATCGGTTATCGAGTGTTGTGCAGCTTTTATGATTGTCCGGTCGTTGACGAAACGTCGATATGACGTGGGTGAGCGCGTATCGTGATTGTCTTCTCCGTTATACAGCATGACCCGCAGAGCGCTGCCCGCTCCGCCGTTCTGGCTACCCCTCATGGCACCATTGACACCCCGGCGTTTATGCCCGTGGGCACGCTGGGAACGGTGAAAGGGATTGCGCCCGATGAGCTTCGGGGTTTGGGATTCGGATTGATGCTGAGTAATGCCTATCATGTGTACTTGCGACCCGGTCATCGACTCATTCAAGAGCAAGGTGGGCTTCACCGATTTACCGGATGGCAGGGTTCGATTCTAACGGATAGTGGGGGCTTTCAATTAGTCAGCCTTGCGGATTTGCGTCAGATCACGGATGACGGGATTTCCTTTCGATCGCATTTGGACGGGTCCACACATCATCTCACGCCTGAGTTGTGTATGGAAATTCAAATGGCCCTTGGATCGGATATTATGATGACATTGGATGAATGCCCGCCGCATCCGTGTTCAAGAGAGCAGGCCCGGGTCGCGGTCATGCGGACGACGACGTGGGCGAAACGCTGTGCCGTGGCCGCACGTGGCCGGCAACAGGCTCTGTTTGGTATTGTGCAAGGAGCGCTGGATGCCGATTTTCGCCGACAGTCCGCCCGTGAGTTGGTTGAAATAGGATTTGATGGGTACGCCATCGGTGGTCTATCGTTGGGAGAAGATAAGCGTGCCTTGCTTGACATGCTTGAAGTTTCGGTCGACGAGCTTCCCCCGTCCCACCCTCGTTACCTGATGGGGGTCGGTCTTCCTGAAGACCTTGTCGAAGGCGTCATGCGCGGCGTGGATTTGTTTGACTGTGTGATTCCATCCAGACATGGGCGGACGGGATGGTTATTTACGACTCAGGGACGGGTCTTGATCAAACATGCTCAGTATGCGAAGGATGATGCACCGATAGATGGGCAGTGCGAATGTCCGGTCTGTCGGAAGTATTCCCGAGCCTATCTGCGGCATTTGTATCTGTCGAATGAAATGTTGGGGGTGCGACTCAACACCATTCATAATCTTTGGTATTATCGGAAACTTATGGAGACGATGCGTTCAGCGATTCAATCAGGAGCCTTTCTCTCATTTCGCCGGAACTTTTATGAACAACGCCGTCATTATGCGAAAAGTGCTTCGTATGCCGAACTGGTAGGCGTCGGTGATCCGATGGCTGCCGAGGGATCGAAAAAAGGAAAGGATGGGTGAATGGGAATGGAGATGGCCTCGATAGCCTGGGCACAAGCAGGCGGGGCACCGGAGGGAGCGGCGGGGTTCTTTTCTCTGGTTCCTTTCATTTTGATTTTCGTGGTGTTTTATTTTTTGTTGATCCTGCCGCAGCAGCGGAAGCAAAAACAGCATAAGGAGATGTTAACCAGGTTGAAGAAGGGCGATAAAATTATTACGTCCGCCGGCATGTGGGGGTCCATCACCCGGTTGGAGAAAGACACCGCTACCGTGCAAATCGATGATAATACGAAAGTGAAGGTTCAACGTGAGAATATTGCCCGGTTACGGACGGATGAAGAAGGGTAGAGGACAAAGGACAACAGCATGAAAAAAATTCGTGGCCGCTTATTTCTTGTTTTGTTCTTGTCCGTGGTTTCGTTCTATCTTTTTCTCCCTTCTTGGCCCGGGCTGTATGACCGGATCCCGGAGAGCGTCAAGTGGCTGATCCCCCCTCGTGGAGTATCGCTTGGTCTCGATCTGCAAGGCGGTATTCATCTGGTGTTGGAGGTGGAAGAGGATCGAGCCGTCGAGATTGCCGTCGACCGTGCCGCCAAAGCCATGCAAGACCTGTTGACTGATAAAGATATTGCCTTCGACAAAATTGAAAGAGTCGGTGGCCTCCAGGTTCAACTTGATGTATCGAAAGACGGCACAATTGAAGAAACCGCAGAGCTTATTCGCGATGAGTTCCCTTCTTATTTCCAGGTTTCCCGTGAGAGCCGCACCTTGGTCGTGGAGCTGCTCACCAGTGAAGTTGATCGGATCAAGAACGCTGCCATTAATCAAGCGTTGGAGACGATTCGAAATCGAATCGATCAGTTCGGCGTCACGGAACCTCTGCTGCAACGCCAGGGGCGTACGGAGTTGGTGATCCAGCTTCCCGGAGTCAAGGATCCCGAGCGGGCGAAAAGCTTGATCCAGGATACGGCCTTGCTGGAATTCAAAATGCTCGACGAGGACAATCAACCAGGGCTCGGGTTGCCCGTGCAAGTCCAGCGAAGTGAAGAGTCGCGCATTCGAGAGAAATTTGCCGACAAGGTTCCCGAGGGTTCGGAAATTTTGTTTGAACCCGTCCCCGATTCCAAGGGCGAGGTTCCGGTATTCAGCCGGCCGTATCTTGTTCGAAAAGGGGCGGTGTTGACCGGGGACGTGTTGCAGGACGCGCGTGTCAATTATACCGAATTCAGCGAAGTCTACGTGGGGGTGACGTTCGATAGCAAAGGCGCAAAAGAATTCGGGCGTATTACCAGTGCCAACGTTGGAAAGTTCATGGCGATCGTCCTGGACGGCACGGTCTATTCGGCTCCGCGTATTAACGAACCGATACTCGGCGGACGGGCTCAGATCACCGGGAACTTTACCACGGACGAGGCCAATGATCTGGCTATTGTCCTCCGAGCGGGTGCGCTTCCCGCACCGATGAAAACGATACAAGATCTGACGGTGGGGCCTTCGTTGGGACAGGATTCCATTGAGAAGGGCCTGAAAACTACGATAATTTCCGGCATTATCGTGTTGATCTTCATGGTGATCTATTACCGGATGTCCGGGGTGATTGCGGATGCGGCCTTGGCTCTGAATCTCCTCTGTTTGTTGGGTGCATTATCCGGACTCAATGCCACGCTGACGTTGCCGGGTATCGCGGGTATTATTTTAACGATCGGGATGGGGGTCGACTCCAATATTTTGATCTTTGAACGCATCCGGGAGGAACTGAGGCAGGGGCGCCCGGTTCGCTTAGCGGTCGATGCGGGGTATGATAAGGCCTTCTTAACGATTGTCGACTCCCACGTCACCACCTTGATTACCGGGTTGGCGTTGTTTTTATTCGGGACCGGGCCCATCAAAGGTTTTGCCGTGACTCTGTGCCTGGGCATTGCGATCAATCTGTTTACCGCGTTAATCGGGACCAAAGTCGTCTTTGATCTCATCAATCGACGCAAGCTCGAACGGTTGAGCATTTAGCATAGCTTGAGGTTGAACATGTTGGAAATTGTTGGAAAAACGAATATCGATTTCATGGGGAAACGCCACGTGGCCTTCGGTGTCTCCGGCCTGCTGGTCCTGATTGGATTGATCGCCCTCGTTCAGATCTGGACCGGAGCCGCCAATCTCGGCATCGACTTTGCCGGTGGCACGGCCGTCCAATTGAAGTTTGAGAATGAGATCAGTCTTGAACAAGCCCGTCAGGCACTTGGCAAACATGGGTTACATGAAGCGGAGCTCCAGGAATTTACCCAGGATCATAAACTCCTGATTCGAGTGAAGACGGAAGGCACGCTTGAACAAAAGATTGCGGAAAGAATCGTGGAGGTGTTTGAAGAGGAATTCAGTCATAACAAATTCGTGATCGATTCCAGCACGGAAATCGGCCCGACGATCGGGCACCGTCTGCAACAGGACGCCTTGCTGGCGATCACCATTTCCCTGATCGGGATCATTCTCTACGTTGCCACGCGTTTTGAACTGCGATTCGGCGTTGCCGCGGCGATTGCGACCTTTCATGACGTGTTGGCCGTCCTGGGCATCTATTATCTCCTCGACAAAGAAATTACCTTATTGGTTGTGACCGCGTTGCTGACCTTGGCCGGGTACTCGCTGACCGACTCCGTTGTGGTCTTCGACCGCATTCGAGAAAATCTTCGTGCCCGGCGACGCGATTCCATTCTGAACATTATCAATGCCGGGATTAATCAAGTGCTTACCAGAACCTTGATCACGACCCTGACGGTGGTGTTGGTGTTGGTTCCCTTGACGATGTTTGGGGGTGAAGTGCTCCATGATTTTTCTCTCGCGCTGTTATTGGGAGTGATCATCGGGACGTATTCCTCCGTGTTTGTGGCGAGTCCTCTCCTGTTGATGTGGCCGGGTGGAAAAGGCCGGCTGTTAAGTCGAGGCGCCTAGGCTCCCCGCTGTCTCGTGTTGCAATCCTTGACAAGGGTTGACCTCTCTGAAAACATTCTCTTGAAAATTCATACGTTACGCACCAGTCCGTCTTTTGGGGTATCACGGCAATGAAACGGTGGATTTGGTCACAGAGTCTCCAGCGCAAAACGATTCTCGGAATGGTGCTGGTCGGACTTCTCCCCCTTGCCCTTTCGCTATTTCTGACTTACGTGGAAGAGCGTCGAGCCCTTCGAGAAATTACGGGTTCAAACTTTAAGGGCATTGCCGTTGAGGTGGCGAGAAAAATTGAGACTCAAATCATGCGAGGCATTAATGAGTCTCAACAGTTGGCCACCATCCCCTTTATTCGTGCCGCGGTGAAGGAGGCGAACCGGAGTTACGAAGGGAGAGATCCGGAAAAAATCAAGGCCTTTATCGAAGAATGGAAAGAACTGTGGCTGGCTCGAAAAAACCCTTATGAATTTCCCGTCTTTGTGAACCGGATTGCGACGAATTACCTGATTGACTGGCACGCCGTCAGAAAGTCTGACTATTTGGGGATTCTGGTGACCGATAACCAGGGAGCCTTGGTCCTCAGTTCCTTGCCTCAAGTGAGATTTTATCATGGTGACACGGAATGGTGGGAAGCTGCGTTTCAGCAAGGGCAAGGGCAACTTTACGTGAGTGATTTGAGCTTTGATCCCTCATTTGGAACCCATGTGCTGAACGTGGCCGTTCCTATTTTTGATCAAGATCGCCACCAGGCGTTGGGGACCGTCAGTATTTTGCTTCGCCGGGATTCGTTGTTTCGTTCGATTTCCGAAGTGACCGCGGGCGTCACCGGCCATGCCATGCTCATCGACGTGGATGGGACTCCCTTGATTTGTCCGGTGTTGTCGTTGGAGCAACACACCGTGAATCCGGCCATGGTGGCTGCCATTAACGAAGATCGGGCGGGATGGGTCCAAGTGACGCAGGATACCCATGGGGCGAGAGATTCCCTGGTTGGGTATGCCCATTTACGGATTCCGGAAACGTTGGCTTCTGAAAGTTTTCGGGGCAGACAATGGCTGACGATTGTTCGGCAGAATCCCGAGGAGACCTATGCCCCCCTGCAACAATTGCTGGTGAAGGTGGCGATGTATGGCGTCGTGGTGTTGGGCATTTTGTGGTTGGCAGGACTTATCGTGGCTCGAAAAATCGTGAGCCCGATTCAAACCTTGCATGAAGGCGTGCAGCGAATCGACGCGGGGAATTGGGATCATCCCCTCGTGCTGAAGACCGGCGATGAAATTGAAGCGCTTGCCAATGCCTTTAATAAAATGGCGGTCAACCTGAAACAGTCGTTTTCGCAATTGAATACGCAAATGGAAGAAATCCGTCTTCTTGAGGAACGGTACCGTGATCTGATTGAGAATTCTCCGGAGATGATTCATCAAATCGACAAAACCGGGCGTTTTGTTCACGTCAATAAAACCGAATTGGAAAAATTAGGATTCACATTGAGAGAAATGCTCTCAATGCATTTGTGGGACATTCTCCCTTCCGAGAGGAAAGCGGAAACGCTTGAATACGTGAAGCGGTTGCCCCAGCAACCACGGAGCACGATTGAAACGGTGTTTCTCACGAGACACGGTACCCCGATCGAGGTCGAGATTCACTCCACGGCCCTGATTGATTCGGAAACGGGTGACCTGGTGCATACGCGTGCGTTTGTCAGAGATATTACCGAACGGAAGGTCCTTCAACGACAGATTGATCGGCATACCACCCAGTTGGAGCAGGAGGTGGCTGCCCAAACGCAACAACTTTCCGAATCGGAAAAGCGGTATCGTGTGCTCTTTAATCGCTCCGCGGATTCGATCTTCATGGTGGACCCATCCGGCGTCATCGTTGCGGTGAATGAACGCGAACAAGAGGTGCTTGGCTATACACAGGCCGGATTGCTCTCTCAATCCTTACTGATGCTCGTGCCGGACTCATACAAAGAAACGGTCATGCAGTTATTGGAAACGGTGGTTTCTGATGAAGAAAAAGTCCCGGCTACCGAATTGGAGGTGTTTGATGCCCAACACATACTGCGAGCGGTGGAAATGGACGTGATTCGCGTGGGAGAGGGCTCGACTCTTTCGATTATGGTGCAACTCCGTGACATTGCGGAGCGAAAGCTGTTGGAAGAGCAACTCCAGCGGCATAGTGAAGAACTTGAGGGGAAAGTTCAGGCACGGACGCGGGAGATTCAGGAAACGCAAAAGTACTTGGAAAGTCTGCTTGAAAATGCCAACGACGTGATTTATACCCTCGATCGCGATCAACGATTTACCTATGTCAACAGTAAGGTGGAGAATTGGGGCTATCGCAAAGAAGATCTGCTGGGGCGACCGTTTTTGACCTTACTCGCGAAGCGTCACCGGGGGCGTCGTCTGAAAGATATTCTCGAGCTGGAAGTCAAGCAGGAATATGAAGTGGAGATGATCAGTCAAAGCGGGGAACTCCGGTCGGTGCTGGTGAGTGTCTCGCCTCTGGAAAATGAACGGCACAGCGTGGTTGGTGTCCTGGGCATTGCCCGCGACATTACGGACAGAAAGATCATGGAACAGCAATTTCGAAACACCGAACGACTGGCCTCCGTCGGGAAGCTGGCGGCCGGGGTTGCGCATGAAATTAACAACCCGTTAGGCGGGATTTTAAATTGTCTCTATAATATTCGGAAAGGGACGTTGCCGGCCGAGCGTCAGGAAGAATATTTGACGTACATGGAAGACGGCCTTCGGCGCGCCCAAAAAATCGTTCGGCAATTATTGGATTTCTCCCAACAACACGAGCCTGAATTTTCCATGAATGACATGAACGGACTGGTCGATCGTGTCCTGGTGTTGACGAATCATGCCATTGTCGAGAAAGGTCTTCAGTTACACAAAGTCTATGACAACGACCTGTCGCCGTTGTTTGTCGATCCGCAAATGATTGAGCAGGTGTTGACCAATTTGATTCTCAACGCCGTTCAGGCTACCGACGAGGGCGGGTCGATCATCCTGCAAACCCGAAGGGTCCACGAGCGCTGTGAGATCGACGTGGGGGATACCGGGTCGGGCATTCTCCCCGAGGTCCGTCCCCATATTTTCGATCCTTTTTTTACCACGAAGGGTACGGGCGAGGGCACGGGCCTGGGCTTGTCGGTGAGTTTGGGAATCGTTGAACGACATGGTGGGCAATTGACCGTGGAAAGTGAAGTCGGGAAGGGAACCGTCTTTACCGTGAGCCTTCCTTTAAGTGCCAACAGAATTGCGCTGGCCAAGGTCTCCTGATGACTCGATCGGTCTTAATCATTGATGATGAGCCGCTGATGCGGTTGTCCATGTTGGATGCGCTCAAAGCCGAGGGATACCAGGTCCAGGAGGCATCCAATGGTGAGGAAGGCATTCAAAAAACCAAAACGAATCGATACGATTTGGTGATCACCGATTTGAGAATGCCCGGGAGTGACGGTCTCCAGGTCGTACGGGTGTGTAAGGAATATTCTCCTGAAACCGAGGTCATTGTGATTACCGCACACGGCTCGGTTGATACGGCGGTCCAAGCCATGAAACTTGGGGCCCATGATTACGTCACCAAGCCTTTTTCCATGGATGAATTATTGATGACGGTGGATCGAGCGACCCAGGTCCAGGCGTTGCGGCAGGAGAACACGGCCCTTCGACAGGAACTCGAAGGAAAATTCAATTTCGATGGCATGGTCGGCAAAAACGAGCAGATGCGGCAGGTATTGGAAAAAGTCAAACTGGTGGCCACTACGGATGCCACGGTGTTGATTGTTGGTGAAAGCGGAACCGGGAAAGAAGTCATTGCGAATGCCATTCATCGAAACAGTCCACGCTGCGGACAGGCCTTGATTAAAGTCAGTTGTGCGGCCTTGCCGGAAACCCTGCTGGAAGCCGAATTGTTCGGGCATGAGAAAGGGGCCTTTACCGGAGCCTTGAAGCAACGTCTGGGTCGGTTTGAGTTGGCCCATAAAGGCACCTTGTTTTTGGACGAAATCGGGGAAATCGCTCCGATGGTCCAAGTCAAATTACTCCGGGTCTTGCAGGAAAAGCGGTTTGAACGGGTAGGAGGCATGGAGACGATTGCCAGCGACGTTCGGCTGATCTGTGCCACGCAAAGAAATTTAAAGGAGGAAGTCGAAGCCAGACGATTTCGAGAAGATCTGTTCTATCGTCTCAACGTCGTGCAGGTTGCCCTTCCGCCCCTGAGGGAACGGAAGGAAGACATTCCGATTCTGGCGAATCATCTTCTGCAACGGAGTACGAGTCGGATCCCACGTGCCATGAAAGGCTTTTCTTCCTCGGCCTGGGACGTGCTCCTCCGTTATTCCTTTCCGGGAAACGTTCGTGAACTGGAAAATACGATTGAACGAGCGGTGGCGTTAGCGCAGGAACGGGACGAAATTCAGGTTTGGGATCTCTGTGGCCAGACCGGTTGCCCTTTTTTAGGAGGGCCGTTGCAATCCGGGTGCGGGTTTTGTCAGGAAGGGTTATCGAACGTCACGAACACCCAACAAAAAGGCACGCTTGCTGAAGTGCGAGAACGTTGTGAACGGGAGTATATTTTGACCGTGTTGGCGCAGGAAGGATGGAGTCGAACCGCTACGTCAAAATCCTTAGGCCTTTCGCGAAAAGCCTTGTGGGAAAAATGCAAACGATACGGTATTTCAACCCCCGATGACGGTGAGGAGTCATCAGATTAAAGGGGGGCTTGGAACGCGTTCACCCTTCTGAACCGTCCCCTCCTTTCCACAGTTTCACCGTGCGGTCCCAGGAGGCGCTGGCGAGATACCGGGCGTCCGGGGAAAAGGCAATACCCCTGACGGGTCCCTTGTGGTCCTTGATCACGCGAACCTGTCTTCTGGTCTGAATGTCCCACATCTTAATGGTGTGGTCGTCGCTACAGCTCACCAGGAGTTTCCCATCCGGAGAAACGAGCAATCCTCGAACCCATTCAGCGTGTCCTTTAACGGTGTGGACCTCTTTCATGTCTGGCATCTCAAAATATTTGATTGCCGTGTCCCGACTTGCGGTTATCATCGTCTTTCCATCCGGCGTAAACGCAATCGCTCCGATCCAATACTCCATCGGTTTTTGGAACGCGCCAAAGTCATCGACAAAAAACCCTCGCTGTTCGGTTTCTTCATCGTCGGGCTCATCACGCCAATGACCGTTATGCACGAGTCTCTCTTCTCCGCTGGGCAGGACTTCGTACAACTTCAATTTGCCGATGTCGCTTCCGCCTACCAGATGAATGCCATCGGGAGAAAACGCCGTGCAGACCGTCCAATGGTGATCATATTGATCTTTGCCGAGGAGCGTCATGACTTCGGTGCCCGTGGTGACTTCCCAGATTTTTATATCTTTATTCTGTCCGGCCCGGGCCAGCATCAGACTATCCGGGGAAAAGGAGAGGCTGGCGACCGCGTGATCATATTGGGTAAAAAGAAGCCGTGTCGTTTCCCCCGTATGAGGGTTCCAGAGTCGGATGGTTCTGTCGTCACTGCCGGTTGCGAGTATCTGGCCGTCGGGGCTGAAGGCGACTTGCCGTATATCGTTGGTGTGCCCTTTCAGGGATTTGAGAAGACGACCGGTTTCAATTTCCCAGATGCGAAGGAAACGATCCGCGCCTCCGCTGACGAGCGTCAATCCGTCAGTGGCATACGCCACGTCCCAGACGCCGTGAGAATGTCCCCGAAAGGTCCGGACTTCCTGTATGCCTGCTTTCCAATATTCCAGGGCATCGATGGGCGGCAATTCAGGTTTCGGTTCTTCCGTGAACGCCGAGGGTGCATTGTGTGGAGACTGGGGTTGATTCATAACACGAACGTCCTTTCAGCGTGATCCATATCACCGGGGGGCTTGCGTATAAAAAAAAGGCCTGACTATAATGCTTGCGACGTTTCCGGAGAAGGATACTAGCGAGCCGTTACATACGTCGTCAAGCAGGGACGGGATGTGACACCAGACGTTTCCCATGCTCGTGGTCACGGTCCTTCAATGCAGGAGTCGAGACAGGTAAGGAGTGAAAGGATGGAAATTCGATTTCAGCCGGCCTTGCTTCAAGAGGTCATTGATTCTTTTGCCGAAAAAACCGAGCGTGAGGGAGACCCCACCTATTACAATGAGTTCCATGAATTAGCCGATCCGGTTTACGAGAAATTTTCCTTGGACGACCGGGAGCCTGAATTCAAGAAACTCTATCAATACCTCTTTGCCAAGTGGGGCTTTGCCGATATCTTGAGAGAGGGATTTGAGCAATTTTCCGACTTGAAGGAAAAGGTCGGCATTGTTCTCGTTCGAGGCGTGCTGAAAGAAGATCAGGAAGGGGTGGACGTCCTCAGAAAATGGGGGACCGTGGAGGAGAAACTGGCTCGTCAATTTGAGGAAAAAGGTCAAAAGGGCGTGGGGATTAAACTGATTCCTCGACGGTTTTACGATCCGGCCATTAACAGGTATCTCCGCCATGAGTTGACGCATATCTCCGATATGCTTGATCCCGCTTTCGGATATGATCCTGACACGAAAGTTGGCATGAATCCGGGTGAAGAGCATCTCCTCCTGAATCGGTATCGCGTGCTGTGGAGTTTGCACGTGGATAGTCGGATTGCCCGGTTGGGGAAGGAACCGATGTTCAGTCGGGAATACCGCTTGCGGGAATTTCGTTCCTGGTACCGGAAGATTCCTCCAACACAAGTGGAATCAGTGTTCGAAGGGCTTTGGCAGACGGAATATTTCACTCATGCCGAATTAGTGGAAATGTCTCAAGATACCATCCGGGTGATGGAACGGGCGGTTGAAGTCGAAGAAGGGGAACTTCCCGCGGACGTTCCTGCCAAGCCCATACTGATGCCCGGGTTTCCGTGTCCTCTCTGTCGATTTCCCACCTATTCCTGGGTCGAGGATCTTGAAGAAAAAGTTGAACCCTACGTGCTGGATTACATCAGAGAAAATCATCCGGGGTGGGACGTCGAGTATGGTGCGTGTGACCGTTGCGTGGAGGTGTACAGGCTGCGTGCCGCCGGTGTTGTCTAGGAGATGAGGCCATGCTGGTACGCCTCCCGCGTGGCGAGGTCGATGAGGTGTCGAGAGAACGAAGCGCTCCAGTGTTCAACCAGCAACACGTTGACCGCATGAAAGAAGGGCCGGTGCATGGCACAATCTCCTCCAGGGTCCTCCAAAAATCCTGAGCCGTCCTACGGGCGAAGGAATTTTCTCAAACAGAGCGTCGTTTCCCTGGGTGTCACGGTGCACGAGTACGTCAAGCATCGGGACGCGGAAGACGGCAAGGAAGAAAAACCGGAGAAAGTACGAACCGATTGGTTGCGGCCCCCTGGTGCCCTTGAAGAAGCCCAATTTCTTGAGAGTTGTACGGGCTGCGGAGAATGTGTCGATGCGTGCCCGCACGAGAGTATTCGCGTCCTCGAAGAAAAGCCTGTCTCCGACGTTCTTTCTCGGAGAGAGACCCCCGTCATCTATCCTGATGAACAACCATGTTACCTCTGTGAGGATTTTCCTTGCATTGCCGCTTGTGAACCAGAGGCGCTTCGGCCGGTCGGCACCCTCAAAGAAGTCAATATGGGCATTGCCGTTGTTTCTCAAAGGATGTGTACGGCCGGGCAAGGCTGTAACGCTTGTGTAGCCCAGTGCCCGACGCGGGCCCTTGCGATGGATTTTGCTTCTCTGTCCATTCGGGTTGAGAGGGACCTGTGTGTCGGGTGCGGCATTTGCGAACATATTTGTAAGACGGTGAATGATCATATTGCGATAAAGGTCGTTCCTGCGAGATTGGAGACATTGTCTTAAGTTGAGAGGCGTATCTGTCTCGACTTCCCAAGAGGAAACGGTCAAAAAACCCTGAATATTTTACGAGTTCGGCCTTATATTTTTAACTGGTTTTAGAACTTGACTTCGATAAGCAGTTGGCCTATTATCTGTCCCCACTTCTGGTTGAGGGAAGTTCCAGGAGGATCTCTGGGTATTGCGAAGCACGGGAACAAAAGCCAAGCCTGTTCCTGTTGAGAGAAGAGGAGGTTTATGGCTACGAAAGTCACGGAAGAACAAGACGGGGGTTCAGCAACCGCTTCCGTCACTCAACAGGTTGGGTCGTCCTTGAAAGATTCCCCGGCCGTTGAGCGTGCTTTAGCGAGAAGTAAGCTATATCTTCTTCTGTCCTGGAGTTATCTTTATCCCGAAGATGATGAATTTTTAGATTATCTGCAAAGTGGAGAGTTGGCTGAGGATGGACGAGCCGCACTCGATAGTTTGAGAGCGGCCTTGCCGACTCCCATTGATCAGGAAACCGAAGAAGTCTTCCAGGGGATTGCGGGCCATTTCGACGCGGTGGAGAATTGGGTGTCATCGGAGGGCATCAATTGGGATATCCAAGACCTGAGGGATGAGCATCGAAGGGTGTTCAGTAACGTCATCGCCTTGGACTGTCCACCGTATGAAACCCTGTTTGGTAATGATCACGTGTTTGGCCAATCCTACGTCATGGGAGATATTGCGGGATTCTATTCGGCTTTTGGTGTTCAGCTTGCTCAAGACATCCATGAACGTCTGGACCATTTAAGCGTGGAACTTGAATTTTTGCATTTCCTGGCATACAAAGAATCTTATGCGTTGTGCCATGATGGCCCGGAAAAACTCAAAACGGTGATAGAGGCCGAGAAAAAATTCGTGAAAGAACACGTGGGAAGATGGGTTCCTTTATTTTCCGGCATGTTGAAGAAAAAAGCGGAGTATGGTTTCTATAAAACCGTTGCGGATTTAACTGCCCAATGGGTGGCTTTCGAAATTGCCTATTTGAGCGTGAGTCCTCAACCCTACTCCGAAACAGACTATCGTCCGGCTAATTTTGTCTCTCCCGAAGGGCTGTCTTTTGAATGTGGAGCGCAAGATAAAGGAAATGAGCTCAGTCTCTTGATGAATGAGGTGGGGGCTCAGGAATATTTGGATAAAGAGAAACCGGAATCGGGTCAATCAGGTACGGCGTAGACCCAAGACCGTGGAGATGTGCGACAAAGTGTCGTGTATGAGTAGTATCCGTAGTGCAGTTTTAGAGGAAGTAGGCAGTTCGCAGTCATTTTGCTTTAATCTTTATCAAAGGAGGATGCGTCATTATGAGAGTGGTGCAGACGCGTAACAAAGGATTGGTGTTCGGCATTCTTCTCTCTGCCTTGGTCGTCGGCGTGATGTTGACGATGGGGCAGGTCCCTTTGGCCGTCAGTCAACCGGTGACTATTCCGGTGGGCAGCATTAGCGGGCCGATCCCGATGGATGCAGCCAACCCGGTATGGGAAACGGTTCCGGGGATTGTGGTGCCCTTGAGCGGCCAAACGATTACGACTCCTATGCATCCCAACATCTCGGTGAAGACCGTCATGGTCAAAATGGCCACCAACGGCAAGGAGATTGGGGTGTGGGCTAACTGGGGTGATCAAACCCTGAACAACACCGTCATCGGGCCGCAGGATTTCCGTGATCAGGTGGCCGTGCAATTTCCAGTGCAAACGTCCGGGGCACCCCCGTTTCAATGTATGGGGCAATCCGGGGGCACGGTGAACATCTGGCGCTGGAATGCGGAATGGCAACGGGACATGGGCGCGGGCGTGGCCGGGATGTGGGACGTGGATCAGCAATATCCCTCGATCGCCTGGGACTTTTACTATGAAGAGCCGGCGGGGGGCGTGACCTATCCGGACCGGATCGGCCGGAGCTTGGGGCCGTTCAATCCGGGGATTTGGTCTGGCAACATTTTGTCGGATCCGGATATGCGGGTCAGTTCGGTGGAAGATCTTAATGCAACCGGGTTCAGCACGTTGACGACGCAGGTTTCGCAGGACGTGATGGGTAATGGGCTGTGGGAGCCGTACGGCGCGTTGAAAGGCGGGTGCTGCAGTGGCCCGACGTGGCGCGTGGTGATGAAGCGGTCGTTGACGACGAATGATGCGAACGACGTGCAATTCGGCGCTGGACAGAGTGTGCCGGTGGCGTTTGCAGTCTGGGATGGCCAGAACGTGGAGAGGAACGGCATGAAGGGTATCTCCACCTGGTTTACCGCCAAGATGCCGTAAGCTTACTGACTATTTTTGCAGTAGCGAGTTGAAGAGACCCTGGGGTCCTCCTGAAAAGAAGGGGGACGTCAGGGTCTCTTTACATGTGGAGTGTTCTGAGGAATCCCTCGTGCAGGAACCTTAATCCGATTAGGCTGTCGAAAAAGTATCCGTCCTTTCGTAGAGTTGCATAAGAAACCGGAAGCCGTGTATAAGAATTATCGAACATTCAGCGCATGATTTCAGGAGAGAAACATGTCGATGATGAGAGACATGTTCATACGACTCGGGAACCATTAATTTAAGGAGGTAATGTGAAAATCTCTTTGCTATTTCCTCCAAGTTGGCATCCCTCACAACCCTATCTGAGTCTCCCGTGTTTAACGGCTTTTCTTGACCAAGCCGGGATTACTGATAAAAGCCAACGGGATCTGAATATTGAACTCCTCGATACTATTCTGTCGAGAACGTATGGCTTGGAAGTCTATGAAAAGCTTGTTGAAAAACTGAAGAAATTAGAGCATTCACGTGAGCGAGAGACGGGACCGGGAAGTGATGAACATTACGGTCGAATTGTGGAAGCCTTGGACCGGTTTCCCCATTTGATCGATCAAATTGAACCGGCCAAAGCTTCACTGCGTGGAGAAGAGTTTTATGATATTGAGCGTTATCGGGAATGCCTGTTTTTAATCGACCGCTGGTTGGAAGTGGTGTCTTCGATTTATTTCCCAACCAGGATTACCGTGGTCGACAACCAGTTTTCCTATTCGATTTATTCTTCTCGAGACATCATCAAAGCGATTCAAGATGAAGAACAAAATCCGTATCTGGACTTGTATCGACAATATTTTCTCTCTTCCATCGTTGATGAAAACCCGGAGTTGGTTGGCGTATCAATTACCGCAACGTCCCAGATCATTCCCGGCCTCACCTTGTGTCGACTCATCAAGGAAGCGAATCCTGACATTCATGTGACCGTTGGAGGCAGTATTTTTACCCGGCTTGTGGACAATCTGCGTCGCTGTGAACGGCTGTTCCAGGTTGCGGATGATTTTATCGTATTTGAGGGAGAGACGGCGTTATTGGAGTTGGTGAATCAATTGGAAGGGAAGAAGAATTTTGCCAAGGTTCCTAATCTCATCTATCGGGAAAACGGAAAGGTTATTGTGAATCAGCCGTTTTATTCTGAGAATTTGGCTCAACATCCGGCTCCCAATTACGATGGATTTTCTCTCGACCGCTATCTTGCCCCCAAAACGGTCTTGCCGGTGCAGTTTTCACGAGGGTGTTACTATAAGGACTGTGCCTTCTGTGCCTTGACGTTGGACCATCAAAATTTTCGCCAAAAAGATCCTGTCAAGGTGGTGGATGAACTCCAGGCGCTTTCTCAAAAATATGACACACCCTTTTTCTTCTTTACCGATGAATGCCTGGCCCTATCGCCCACTCGCCGGCTGTGTAAAGAAATCCTGAAGCGACAATTCGACATTCAATGGACGGCCGAACTTCGTTTTGAGAAGAATCTCTCGAAAGAATTACTGTCCTTGATGCGAGATGCCGGGTGCCACAAAATTGTATTTGGATTGGAAACCTACAACAAGCGCATGATGGATTTTATGCAAAAAGGCATTGCCCAGGAGAACGTCGACCGGATTTGTTCGGATTGCGTTGACTTGGGTATCGGGGTCCATTGCTATATTATCGTCGGTTTCCCGACTGAAACGGAAGAGGAAGCTAGGGAAACCATGAACTTTGTGTTGGAGAATACAAAGTTGAATGCGTCGTACGGGTTTTCATGCCAGCCCTGTCTCTTCGATCTTGAAAAAGAAGCCCCCATTATGAGCGATCCGGGAGGCTACGGGATTCAGCGCATTATGCGACCGGCCGGGGAAGATTTAAGCTTGGGCTTTTTCTATGAAGTCAAGCAGGGCATGACGCCTGAACAGGCCGAAAAACTGTATCAATACGTGTACGAAAAAATCAGTGAAGTGGTCGTGGAATTGCCGTTTAATTATTCGATGGCTGATGGATTGCTGTACATCGCCCGACACAAACAACAACATGCCCCGGAATTCACTGCCGTTTCTTAATTGCGAAGAGCCGTCTGTGTTTTCTCAGCGCTGCTCTGACGGGAAAGAGAAGGAAGAGGCGGAACGGATATGACGGCAGCGCCGACATCGGGTCACGAAAGCGGAACGAATCCCGGGATCCTGTTTGAATATGCGTTGAAGTTTCTCCTGCTTTCGGCGTTTTTGGAGCTCGTGCTCTATCGCTTGGCTTCCCGGATGGGCATGCACATGGCCAAGCTCGCCGAAAAATCCGAAGCCGTCAGGCTGACGTTTAAAACGCTTTCCTCCTTGGGATTTGTTCTTCTCAACGTCACCTCCATTCTGCTGTTCCTGGTCTTGTTCATTTTGCTGATTCAAAAATTGCGGCAATCGGTGTGGTCGGGGCGTTTTGACGGGTTCCTGGTCCCGGCCGTCTCATTGCTCGTCGTGTTGACCGTTGTCTATCTCATCTTTCCACCTGCCATGTTGGGTGCAGTCGTCTATAATCTCGTGTCCCTGGTGATTCTTGCCATCCTGATGGCGGAATTTCTGGTGACGCATCGTCTTTGGGCGCAACGTGTCACCGTGGGGTGTTTTTTACTGGGAATTCTCGGGTGGATTTATTACCAGACGGTGTCCACCACTTATGGCTTATTGGGCATTGTCGCTCCGCCTCCTCTCGTGCATGAAATCAGTCGGGGAGGCGAAGCCTTCATGGTCCTGGCGAGTATCCTTGTTTTCTGGTCGTACGGCAGCACGTCGCTTTTTACCAAAAATAAAACTCAACAGAAATGGGCCATCACCCTTCTTCTAAGCGGGAGTGTGACCTTTTTGGTGTTGCTCTATATCGATTTTTTCCTGTCACTGTATAGCCCCACGCTTGCTGAAGACGCGAGAAAGGCAGGGCAGGGGGTCGGCTGGGTGTTTCAAATGGGCATGGGGTATACCTTTTATTTACCCTTTGCCCTCTATATGGCAGGTTTTACCTGCTGGGCGTACACTGTCATTAAACTGGTGTTAATCGGTCGTTTGGCAGGGTATGGTTTGGGGTTGATGTTTATGGCAGGATATGCCCTGCAGTTGTCACATTTGACGTTGATGGTGGTTGTTGGGTTCATGCTGATGACGCTTGATAAGCGGGGCACGCTGGGCAAATTACGAAATAAAGCAGGAACAGTGACCTATTCCTCGGTGACTCCTGCGTTCAGTTAAATACGTTGAGAGGGTATGTAACAATCATGGAATCACAACATGTCGTAACAGAGGAAGAGGGCGGGGTGGGCGAGCCGCAGGCTCAGGAGCAGCCGTTGACTCCGGACGAAGAGATTGCGGAACTTGAAAAGTTACTCAGCGAAGAACCTGACGACTTTCAAGCCCGTTGCCGGTTGGGGGAACTGTATTTTGGAAAAGGGAAACTGGAAGACGCCTTGACCGAAGTCAAAAAAGCCATAGAAATGGCTGAGGGTTTGAGAACGGAAATGGATCGCTCCCTAGCCATGTATTATTCCAACCTGGGAACGATCTACGGCACCAAGGGGATGATGGATGATGCCCGTCCTCAATTTGAACGAGCCTTGGAGTTGAACAAATATGACGTGTTGTCCTTGTTCAATTTGGGAAGGCTCCATCACGATAAGAAAGAGTATATGCAGGCAAAGGAGTGCTTTGAACGCTTAATCGAAATTACCCCTGAAGATCCGATTGCCTGGTATAATTTGGCAGGAGTCTATGAACAGTTGGATAATCCTCAAGTATCGGATTACAACACCCTTGATATGGCGGTTCAAGCCTATATGAAGGTGTTGGAATTTGATCCTGCACATTTGGAATCCAGTTTTAAACTCATGGACATTGCTTTTATGTTGAAAAAATCCGACATGGCTGTAAAAATTATGGAAGAAGCCGTTGAGCACAGCCCCGATGAGCCGTTGGCGTATTACAACCTCATCAATACCTATGAAAAATGTAAAATGTTTGAACAGGCTGAAGCGGCGCGGCAACGTTTAAAACAACGGTTTGCGAAACGCCCCCGTGCCTAACGGCATTCTTGTCTCAAAAGGAGAAATCAATCATGTTTGGGAGTTTAGGCTTTACCGAGTTGATTCTGATACTCTTCATTGTTCTGATCATATTCGGCGCCGGGAAATTGCCGCAGCTCGGTGAAGGGGTCGGGAAGGCGATAAAAGGCTTCAAAAAATCCGTGAATGAGGCAGAAGCCATTGAGCACGAAGCACAACATCCGGCGGAGCAGCAGAGCCAGGCTCAAGTGAATCCGCAAGCTTCGGACGTGGCGCCGTCGCCGGCTCCACAAAATGATCAAACGGTTTCTCCAATACAAGCCACAGAACCGGCTCAGACGTCGAAGAGTTAGAAAGAATTTCCTGTGGTTCTGACGCGAAAACAAGATTCATCCTAAGGAGTATGATATGGAAACGAGCGTAGAGTCAGCGGTTGGAAGAATCGAAACCTTTGCGGGAAATGGAAAATCCCGAAGTACGGGTGACGGGAAACGTGCGAAGAAAGCAGGAATCCCCTTACCGAATCACATTTGTGTCGACAAGGAAGGCCGTTGGCTCTACATTGCCGAAAACGGGTCGGACCGGGTTCGTCGGGTCGATCTGGAAGCCGGGACCCTTCATAACTATGCGGGTATTGGAGAGACCTGTTACAGCGGGGATTACGGTCCTTGTGGGGAAGCCGGTTTGTACTTGCCGTTGAGCGTGGCGATTGATTCCAAGAACGATTTGTATATTTGTGATTCCGGATGCAACCGCATTCGCAAAGTCGATCACGAGACCGATATTATCACGACGGTCGTGGGTTCCGGACCATCCGGCTTTAATGGTGACGGCCCTGCGTTGGAAGTCAACCTGACCTATCCCGGGGCGATTGCATTCGATCCGGAAGACAATCTGTATATTGCGGATACCCAAGCCCACCGTATTCGAAAATACGATCCTCGAACGGGCGTGGTGACCACCATTGCGGGGACGTGGTCCGGAGCAGATGAAGACTGGATTAGTCCATTGACCGCACAAAACCTGGTCGTACTCTCTGGTGATGCGATTGGCATTGACTTCAGTGATGACCAAGGATGGCTTCGCCCGCAATGTTCGGATAATTTGGATCTGTCCCCCTATCTTGACGATGGCCGGCCGGCGCTTGAAGCGAAACTTTGGGATATCGTGGCGATCGACGTGGACTCATGCGGAAACGTCTTCCTCACGGATAAGGCCAGCAACCGCATTCGAAAGGTTGATGCACAAACGGGCATCATTTCGACCGTAGCCGGGGTGTGTCGCTTTGGGTATGATGGAGATGGAAAACTCGCAGTGATGTCCATGTTGAACGTGCCGGAGGCAGCCATTGTCGATCAGGAAGCAAACGTCTATATTGCGGATTCGATGAATCATCGTATACGCAAAGTGGATCATGCCACGGGCCTGATCGAGACCATTGCAGGGAACGGAGACAGTGGCTACGACGATAAAAACATGGGAGGGTGTGGCGCCGCGCGTTTTGTGGCCAAAGAAGACGCTGGTATGTTGAAACATGGTGACGGGAACCTCGCCGTCGATGCGGTGGTGAATGCCCCGTCAGGCTTGGCCCTTGATGGTCAAGGCTATCTCTATATTTGTGAGCGCAACGAAAATAAAGTCCGGCGAATTAAACTTTGGTAAGAATGTCAGATGGTGAAACGGTGTGTCCAAACGATGGAACCCATCTTGTGAAATCGAAACGAACGCTTCCCCGCTCTCTTATCGTGATGGGGTCAGGCATCGTGTTTCTGGCGGTGGTGCTTGGCTGGTTCGGCATCCCCGTGGTGAGCTCTCAAGGGATTGTCATCCGGTCCCATTTTACGGAAGGCACGATTCCGACGAAGCCGGATGATGCGGCATGGGAGACAATAGCGCCCATCCCCATTCCTCTTAGTGGTCAGATCATTACTCGACCGGTTTGGCCGGAACCGAGCGCCAAAGTCATCTCGGTCCGGTCGGTTCACAATGGCACAGACATCTCATTTCTGGTGGAATGGCAGGATGCGACCAAAAACGAACGGCTGACCCCCGGCGTGTTTCGTGACGGGGCGGCCCTGGCGCTCCCGTTGGGTAATGCTCCGGCGTTTTTCTGTATGGGCCAGTTGGATCACTACGTCAATATCTGGCATTGGAAAGCGGATTGGCAAAGCGACGTGGATCGCAGAAAAGCCAAGGCCAAGGAAAGGGGACGAAAAAAAAGAGGCATTCGGAAATTTGAAGTGATCCCTCGCAGGCCTTCCTCGGTCGAAGATCTCATCGGCGGCGGATTCAGTACGTTGACGAGCAAGAACCGGCAAGGCAAGGTCAAAGGCGAAGCCGAATGGGAAAAGGGGTTTTGGCGCGTCGTCATGAAGCGTCCGTTGACCAAATCCGGAGATGACACGGAGAACGAAGCCCTCCTGGTTCCCGGCCGCATGCAAGCCGTGGCATTTGCCGTCTGGAACGGCGAGAATAAAGAAAGAAACGGACAAAAAGCAGTGGCGTCTTGGCTCCAACTGCTGGTCGATCCCGTCGGCGGCCCAATGGCTTCGACGAAATCATGAGTCATCGGCAGCCCAACGTTTTCCTCCTGTGTTTCCCTGACTCCCATACCATGTAGGGCGAAATACGATGATCAGATGGTCCCTCAGTGCCGTTTTGGCGTTTTGTATCAGTGGCTTTGTGTGGTCGTCCTTTCTCTCTTTTGCAGAATCCGTTGACGGAGGCATGACGGAAGATCGAGCCTATGCTTTGGCGGAAGAGTTTGGAATCGACGTTGGCGAAGTCGATGAGGAGATCAAAGAAATTCTCGGCCTGAACAAGGCCGAAGGCGTGGTGGTGTTTGGGGTGATTGGAAGCTCGCCGGCAGATCGCTCCGGCATCAAAGTCAAGGCCATCATCAAAGAGGTGGACGGACAAGACATCCGGAACTTACTGGAGTTGGGAAAGGCGCTTGAAAAGGCGCTGCCGACTCGAAATTTTTCGGTGGCGACGTTTGAACCAGCCGGTATCGATGACCAAGGCGTCGGTGGTGGGATGAACTTCCACTTCGTACGCATTAACCAAGATTAGTGAAAGCCATGCCATCTTTTCGAAACGACGAGAGCCGTACAAGCAGGCTTGGGAAGATGAGAAGCCGTTTCTTGATAGTTCTGATGGGAATCCTGTGGATTCCACTCCCGTTCGCGAATGCGCAGGAAGAACCCCAGGTCCCTGAAAGCCACAAGTGGATCAAGGAAATCGAAGAAGTTTTTCTGCCCTCCGATCATTGCAAACAATGTCATGATCGTCACTACGAGGAATGGAAAGGGATGCGAGAGCAAACCCCTGACCTCAAAACGTTTGGGCGCGTGGATGGGGCCCTGTTGCATGGGACCGCGCTCACGTCTCCCGTGTTCAAAACCGTCCTCGGCCTGTGGCTGCAAACGGGACCGACCGCAGAAGAAAAAACCCGATGCCTGGCGTGCCATGTTCCCGCGGTGACGGTTTTTCCTCAACATACGGAAAAAATCATCGCGCAGGTCCTGTCGGCAAAGCCGAAAAGACGAGGCAGAAGAGCGAAGAAGAGCCATGGCGTGGAAGGGATCAGCTGTTCGTCCTGTCACCTGATTGATTCGGTAAAAGAGGATCACGCGGATTTCCCGGCGTTTAAGATCAATCCGGGGAAAACCTTTTTCGGGCCCTATGCCGATGCCGAAGATAACCTCGTGCATCCTTCGAAACAGGCTTCGGTGTATAAGGGCGCTCGATTTTGTGCTTCCTGCCACTTCAGTAAAGTCAAAGACGTGACCCAGGACGATTTGCCCGGACAAATTTTGAAAGGGACGATTTGTCAGGATTGCCACATGGAGCGATCGACGGGGAGTTCCACCTCCAAACGTGGCTCGCTGACGCGGCCCATCGGACGACATTGGTTTCAAGGGATTGTGATACCGGGCATCATGCTCAGCAATCGAAACCTGCAGGCAGAGTGGTTCCCACGGGTGGATCTCGATGTCCAACAGTCGGGGAACGGCATTGAAGGCAGGGTGTTAGTCAGGAACGGGAGTCTTCCCCACGTTTTTCCCGGTGGCGACCCCGTGCTGAAGCAGTTTTTCGTGACGGTCACCGTCAAGGACGCCGATGGGCACGTACTTGGGACCCAACAGAAACGATTCGGATTGCCGTTTGAGCAAATCCTTCGTGGGCCGATTCCGAAACCGCTCGTCAATGGCGGAACAACGCGGAAAGTGCCGTTCTCCATACAGGTCAAGGCTGGCGCCCCACCGAGTTACGTGGAAGCATCCCTGAGTTATGCCTTGATTCCCGAGCCAAGCCAGGCGTTGATTGATCAATATCTCGGGACCCTGGAACACAAACGGGAGAAAAAGAAAGCCGCGGAGATCATTGAGGATTATTCATCGCAACGCCTCCTGACGTTCCGGACGAAGTCCTTATAACCAAACCCGGATCACTTTTTTCACGAATTCCAACATGATCGATTGAGGGCGACTTCATGAAAAAATTTTCCCAGGCAATGGGTTGGGTCATAGGCGTGTTCGTGGCGACCAATGTGTTCGTGTTTGCCGTTGATTTTCCCGTGTCCCAAACAGTGGCCGCTCAGAAGAGCTCAAAGAAACCGTTGACGAAGGCGTTCCCCGATTCCCAGAAATGCAAGCGGTGCCATCTGCGAGTATTTGAGGAATGGGAGGCTTCCGCCCAATCCCGGTCAATTCTGAGTTCTCCCTTTCGGGTCTCGTTAGAGCGCTATCGATCGACCTCAGGTGATCAAGAAGGCAGAATGTGTTTCCGGTGCCATGCGCCAAGCGTGTTGGAGTATCCGGACCATACGGGTGTCTATATCAAGGAAATCGAATCCGGTGATCCCCAGTTGGACGGGGTGGGGTGCTCTCAATGCCACTTGATCAAGGACGTGGATCCCAAACAGCATCCTCCGCATCCGATCTATCAACTGGAACGCACCGTCTTCGGCAGCTATAAAAAACCGGTGGAAAATCTGGCGCATCAATCCGTCCCCACGGAACTCTACAGTCAATCACGGTACTGCGTGACCTGTCATGAAAATTTGCCGGGCCATGAAAAACTTCCGGACTTGCTGGGTCCCTGGCAGGAGACCGAAACCCAAAAGGCAGGCAAAAATTGTCAAGCGTGCCATATGCCTGAGGCTTTTGGCGAATCGGCCAACGGAGAACGGAATCGAAAAATTTCGAACCACAGTTTTCCCGGACGCTTTGGCAAAGTGCGTGCCGACGCCGTGAAAGTGGGAGTCAAGACCGAAGTCAAAGGTGAGAAATCCGAAGTCAAGGTCACGATCCAGAGCCTGGTCCCGCATAATCTTCCTTTACCCCATCCGGGGTGGTCACGCGTGGAACTCAATTTGACGATTCTGGGGAAAAATTTACGAAAAGCCTACGTTGAAAAACGCTACTATGAACGGGTGTTTGGCGCCAAAGACGGAAAAGCCACCATCTTCGACTTTGAAGCCGTCAAGGTCTTGAAAGACAATGTCCTCAAGCCTGAAGAAAAACGGATCGAAACGTTTACCTTCCCGACTCCCCGGAATGCTCCATCCATGGACGTGATCGTCACCATGACCTATGCCCCCATTTATGGGCCTGAAGCATTCGTGAAGGAAGTCGAACAACGGGCTGCCCTGAGGAAAAAAGATCGTGCATTCAAGCCCGTCCAAATCATTCGGTACAAAGAAAATATTCTATTAAAGGAGTTTAAGAAAGCCGCAGGGTAACGAACTCATTGTTTGAAGCCGGTACATGTGAAGGCGGGAAGGGGCATTGCCCTTCTCGCCTTTTTCATTTAGATCGTTTGCAGGTAATTGCAGCCCGCGCCCTGTCGTTCCCCTCCTTTGTAAGGAGGGGTGAGGGGAGGTAGAGGACTGGTTGGTCGGGTAGGGTAGCCGTCAAGTACATGCATTGCGGTCAGGTGACGGCACCTTTTGACGCCGATGAGACGGCACGAGCGTACTTTGCGAGGACCCCACTCGTGTACTTCGGAAGAGGGGCGGTCCATTGCTGTAACCGGGCATCCATTTCATCGGTGGGAATCATCAGGTCGAGCCGCCGATTGTGGACGTCAAATGTAATCGTATCTCCATTTTGAACCACTGCAATGGGGCCGCCTTTGGTGGCTTCCGGAGTGACGTGTCCGGCCATCAACCCATGCGTGGCACCGGAAAACCGGCCGTCCGTGAGCAAGGCAACGGTCTCGCCAAGGCCGACGCCGACAATGGCACTGGTCACACCCAGCATTTCTCGCATGCCGGGCCCACCGTGAGGCCCTTCATACCGAATCACGACGACGTCGCCATCCACGATTTTCCCGTTCTGTACCGCAGCGAAGGCGTCTTCTTCGCAATCAAACACCTTGGCCGGACCGGTATGGGTCAGCTTGTTATGTCCTGCGACTTTGACCACGCACCCGTCGGGAGCCAGGTTTCCGTGCAGAATCACCAAGCCTCCCGTGGACTTGATCGGCTCTTCCGTGTGATAGAGGACTTTTTGGTCAGGCGTTTCCGAAGCGGTGTGAGCTTCTTCCCTGATGGTGCGTCCCGTGACGGTCATGCATTCGCCCTTGAGCAGGCCTGCCTCAAGCAATCGTTTGGCCACGAGACGGGTCCCGCCGGCTTGATATAAGTCTGCGGCCATATACCGGCCGCCCGGCTTCAAATCGGCGATCAGGGGTATCCGTTGGTTGACGGCGTCAAAATCGTCAATGGCCAATTCAACGCCGATTTCATGGGCCACGGCTAAAAGGTGAAGCACGGCGTTCGTGGATCCGCCGGTTGAAGCAACAGCGGCAATCGCGTTTTCCAAGGCATCACGCGTGATAATGGTTTTGGGCCGAAGGTCACGTTTCAACAAGTCCATCACGAGATGCCCGCATTGGGCCGAGACGGATTCCTTGTGGGAATCCAACGCGGGGACGCCGTTAAATCCCATCGGGGAAATACCCAGGAACTCGAAGGCAATCGACATGGTATTGGCGGTAAATTGTCCGCCACAGGCCCCTGCTCCCGGGCAAGCACCACTCTCGAGATCGTGCAGTTCGGCATCCGACATGGTGCCGCGAGCATGAGCCCCCACCGCCTCGAATACTTCCTGAATCGAGACGTTCCGGCCCTGGAATTGGCCGGGCATAATGGAACCCCCGTAGAGCATCAGCGATGGAAGATTGAGCCGGGCCAAAGCCATGACCGTACCGGGGATGGTTTTATCGCAGCCGGAGATGGCCACCACGGCGTCAAACAAATGACCGCGGACCACCAGTTCGATGGAATCGGCCACGACTTCACGGCTGATCAGGGAGGTTTTCATGCCCTCGGTACCCATACTGATACCATCCGACACGACGATACTGTTGAACTCGAGGGGGACCCCACCGGCCTCGCGGATACCCGCTTTAACCTTTTCGGCAATATCACGCAGATGCAAATTGCATGGGGTGACCTCGGACCAGGTATTCGCGACGGCGATGAGCGGTTTGGCGAAATCCTCATCCCGAAGCCCCACGGCCCGTAACATGGCCCGGGCCGGTGCCCGTCCTGGTCCTTCCGTCAACTCACGACTTTTGTGTTTCAGATCCGATGCCATAAGAGTCCTCCAACCATTTCTTCATCTTCAAGTACGTACTGGACAGGAAAAACGAATGTGGCATAGTCGATATGGTCCGGTCAATTTTTGAGGGTCCGGGCCGGAGGCAAAATGACAGGCAAAGCCTTTCTACAATAAAAGTTATAAACTTTAAAAAATAAGCGAAATTTTAAAATATTTAAAAAAATAAAAAAACATACCAAAGTTTAAAAAATGGCAAGAATGTGAAAACGCGAATGACAGGGCAGGAAAATCCATCTCTATATCGAAATCATCAGGGACAGGTCTGCGGCACAAAACACCGAAAGGTCATTCCCCGATAGTGGTCTCCGTGACCGTCTTTTGTCTCCCCGATTATGAGACGTGGGCTTTGGCTTTGGCCATCATTTGGCAGTACGAGCAGACGATCGCGGTCGTCGGTTGCCCGCAGGTCGTGCAGGGGTGGAGGCGTTGTCGATCCTGTTCGGCAATCTTTTCGGCTGTTTCCTGCTGTTTGGCTTGACGATCTAAAAATTTCAGATAAAAGGTTTGCTTGGTTCCCGGCGAGTCCGCCTCCAGTCGATTCAAAGCGTGTTTGTAAGCCAGCAACTTGGAGCCCTTGGCCATCGGGCATTCCTCCACGATGTAGTCGATGTGATGGATGACCGCATAGGCTGCGATTTCACGTTCCGTCAGGCGATACAGGGGTTTGACCTTCTTGGCAAACCCATCGAGTGAGGCGGGTAAACTCGGCGTTTGTTTGTCCAGGTAATCCGTCTGCCAATGCAGGACGTTTCCCAGTAGCCTGGCCGCTTCATCATCCAGGTTATGACCGGTTGCCATCACGTCGTAATCCTGCTCAACCGCCACGCGGTTGAACTGATAGCGCTTCATGGTCCCGCAGGTGGAGCAGGTCGGTCGATGGACCAGCGTCGCCAATTCTCGAATGCCGGCGCCTTGCTCCTGTTCCACCGTATGAACGTGGAGCTTCGATTGATAGGCGGCAGCGACGGTGTCGGTGAAACGTTGGACCTTTTGCCTGGACCGGACCGAGTAATCACCAATACCCAAGTCAACGTATAAGGCATCGGCCCGGTACCCGAGCTTCAAAAGGATGCCCCAAAGAGTGAGGCTGTCTTTTCCCCCGGAGACGGCCACTAAAATGCGGTCGTCGGCAGTGAACATCCTGTGGGATTTGATGGCTCGACGGACTTGGGTATGCACAAACTCGGTAAAGCAGTCTTTGCACAACGAGGTATTGTGCCTGGGCATTTTGATGACGGCGGGATGAGCACATTTTCGGCAACGCATGGAGTGGCTACCCCCCGGAGATCACCGACCTGATTTCAATCGAGTCTGAATCCTGAAGCACCGTATCCTCCGTGACCAACTCGTCTCCACGGATGACCAGGTAGGCTTCCGGAGTCAGGTCGAGCCGTTGCAGGAGTTGATGGACCCGGGTAGGCCCCTGGATTTCAAGCTCCTGACGTGGATTGGTCACAATGACTTTCATGGCAGGTCGTATCATAAGGCCGGGAGAAGCCGGTTTGCAATGAACCGTTGAACCTCCGACACCCGCTGCCCTCATTTGGCAAGACCTCCTTCAAAAGGGTATTCTCCGGTTGATGATATGTTCGACGGAAAAACCGAGGTGCACAGGAAATTTACGTAGATTTCCGTGAATCGTCACCACGGAAGGATAGCATGAAAGGGATGATGACTATGTCAGGGCAGCAATCCGTAGAGCAGCTCAGTATCAACACCATTCGGACGTTAGCGATGGACGCGGTACAAGCCGCGAACTCCGGTCATCCCGGCACCCCCATGGCTCTGGCCCCGGTGGCCTATTGCTTGTGGAACCGGTTTTTGCGTTATGACCCCGGTGATCCCGGTTGGCCCAATCGTGATCGATTCGTTCTTTCGGTGGGCCATGCCTCCATGCTGTTGTATGCCATCCTCCATCTTTGCGAAATCAAGGCGGTCGGTGACGGGTATGAGTCAAGCAACGAGCTTGCGGTACCCCTGGACGACATTAAACGGTTTCGGCAGTTGGACAGCAAATGCCCGGGGCATCCTGAACGGCATTGTACGACCGGTGTGGAAACCACCACCGGCCCCCTGGGACAGGGATTGGCCAATAGTGTCGGCATGGCCATTGCCCAGCGGTGGATGGCCCGGTATTTCAATCGCCCCGGTTTCGACGTCATCGATTACGATGTTTTTTCTCTTTGTGGAGACGGGTGTTTGATGGAGGGCGTTTCCAGCGAAGCAGCCTCGCTTGCGGGCCATCTCAGGTTGTCGAATCTCTGTTGGGTGTACGACAGCAACCGTATTACCATTGAAGGCAAAACCGCATTGGCCTTCAGTGAAGACGTGGCAGCCCGGTTTCGAGCCTATGGATGGAACGTCTCACACGTCGATGACGCCAATGATTTGGAATCGTTGACGCAGGCATTCGATTCGTTCAAGAACCAGACCGAAGGCCCGAGTCTCATTATCGTTGACAGTCACATCGCGTTTGGCGCACCCAATAAACAGGATACGCATGGGGCACATGGCGAACCGCTGGGCGAAGACGAAATTCGCCTGACGAAGAAAAACTATGGATGGCCCGAAGAGGCGAAATTTCTGGTGCCCGAGGAAGTGTTGGCACATTTTCGATCAGGCATCGGAACGCGAGGGAAGGCCGAACGAGACGCCTGGACGACCATGTTTCGCGCGTACAAGGAGAAATATCCTGAACTGGCGGATCAACTGTCTAAAATGGAATGCCGCCAACTCCCTGAAAGCTGGGACAAGGAATTGCCGGAATTTCCCGCGGACCCCAAGGGCGTGGCGAGCCGGGCGTCTTCCGGAAAAGTCCTCAATGCCATTGCCCGGGAAGTCCCCTGGTTGATTGGCGGTTCCGCGGATTTGGCGCCTTCCACCAAAACGCTCCTGACGTTCGAGGGGGCCGGAGATTTTCAAGCCGGATCCGAAGGGGGACGCAATTTGCATTTCGGCGTTCGGGAACACGCGATGGGTTCGATTTTGAGCGGGATGGCGCTCTCGAAAGTTCGTCCCTATGGCGCCGGGTTTTTGATCTTCAGCGATTACGGGCGACCGGCCATCCGCCTTGCGGCCATGATGAAGGTCCCCGTGATTTACGTGTTTACGCATGATTCGATCAGTCTTGGCGAAGATGGGCCGACGCATCAACCCATCGAGCACTTGGCGTCGTTGCGCGCGATTCCCGATCTCATGGTGATCCGGCCGGGGGATGCCAATGAAGTCGTGGAAGCGTGGCGGGTCATTATGGAACTCCAACGTCAACCTGTGATCTTGGTCCTGACGCGGCAGGCCATTCCGACGTTGGACCGGACGCGGTATGCGCCGGCCAGTGGTTTGGCCAAAGGCGCGTATGTCCTGGCTGATGCCGAGGATGGCAAACCCGAAGTACTGCTGTTGGCTTCCGGGAGCGAAGTGTCCCTCTGTGTGGAAGCGTATGAGGAACTCAAAAGGCAGGGAATCCACGCGCGAGTCGTGAGCATGCCGGCATGGAGACTCTTTGAGCAGCAAAGTCGGGAGTATCGGGACAGTGTCCTTCCTCCTGAAGTGACCGCCAGGGTTTCCGTTGAGCAAGCGACGACGTTCGGCTGGAGTAAGTACGTGGGGTTGACTGGCACGAGCCTTGGCATCGACACCTATGGGGCCTCGGCACCGGTTAAGGATCTTCTCGACCATTTCGGATTTACCGTGGCTCAGGTCGTGGTCGCTGTCAAACAACAGTTGACGACGGCGGTCAACGCGGAAGTTCGTTAATCGCATTCGTTGACCATTTTGGCTGTTTCCTTCTGTCATTCCCGACATTTTTAATCGGGAATCCAGGGTCTTTGCTCTTTCCTTTATTTGCAAGACAACGACCCTGGATTCCTGCTTCCGCAGGAATGACCGATTTGGGCTATTTTTCACCAATAACCTCGGGTGTTGAATCGGGCGCATGAGTAAAAACGGTCAGAGACGGTCGCCTGATCCGGGGATGAACCACCAAACCTACATGGTGGGATCATTCGACGAGGCCGTGCGTGCAGCGCTCGACGATTTGCAGGCCAGGGACTTTGTCCGCAGGCTTTGGGCGAAAGATCCCGCACTCTGGCATGAGGATCCCGCCCATCAGGCCATCATTCGAAACGCCCTCGGTTGGCTGTCCCTTTCTGAACAACAGATCCGTCACGTCTCGCGGTTGCAGGCGTTTGCCGATGAAGTAAAAACCGCCGGGTTTACCCATATCCTCCTGTTGGGCATGGGCGGCAGCAGCCTCTGCCCGGAAGTGTGCCGGCTGACCTTTGGCGTCATCCAAGGCTATCCCGAACTGCACGTGTTGGATAGTACCGTTCCCTCGCAAGTGAGGAGTTTTGAAGAGAGAGTCGATCTCGAACAGACGCTGTGTGTCGTGGCGAGCAAGTCCGGTTCAACCACCGAACCGTTGGTATTCCAAAAATATTTCTTTGAACGGATGCGGCGGATCAGGGGTGACCGCGCCGGCGAGAATTTCATCGCGATTACCGACCCGGGTTCTCTCCTGGAACGCCTGGCCCGAGAACTCCGGTTTCGAGATATTTTTCCCGGTGTGCCCGACGTCGGAGGACGCTATTCAGCCTTATCCAACTTTGGCATGGTGCCGGCCGCCGCGATGGGGGTGAACGTGGAGGCTCTCCTGCGTCAGGCCGAACGCATGCGCGAGCGTTGCGATTCGACCGTGCCCGTTGCGGACAATCCCGGGATCACGTTGGGTGTGGTCTTGGGCACGTTGGCCAAAGCCGGTCATGACAAGGTGACGTTTATCACCTCTCCCGCGGTCAGCGATTTGGGTGCCTGGTTGGAACAGTTGATTGCCGAGAGTACGGGGAAAGAAGGAACGGGCCTCATTCCGGTCGATGATGAACCGTTGGGAGTCCCGCACGTCTACGGCAACGATCGTGTGTTTGTGTATATCCGTTACGCGGATGGGGCAGTTCCGGAGCAGGATGCCACCGTCGATGCCTTGAAATCGGCCGGACATCCGGTCGTGCGTATTGATTGCACGAGTTTGGTGAACCTCGGGCAGGAGTTTTTCCGGTGGGAAATGGCGACCGCCACCGCAGGGTCCCTGTTGGGAATCAACGCGTTCGATCAACCTAACGTCCAGAAAAGTAAAGAGTTTACCAAGTTCTATCTCGAAGAATTCAAAAAGAATGGACGATTGCCGGAGGAATCACCCGTCATCACGGATGGCGACGTTCGCATCTTCGCCGATGCTGTGAATCGACAAGCGTTGGCCGGCGCGTCTTCGTTGGCCCACGCGGTGGCCGCGCATCTCTCCCGTGTACGGACCGGTGATTACGTGGCGATCAATGCGTATCTCGAACGGACGCCCACGGTTCACGACGTCTTCCAGCGTATTCGCACCATCATTCGTGACACGAAGCGAGTCTCGACCACGTTGGGGTATGGCCCCCGCTTCCTTCATTCAACCGGCCAACTCCATAAGGGCGGTCCCGATTCCGGGGTGTTCCTGCAGGTCACGGCGGATCAGAAAGCGGACCTGGACATTCCCGACGAGCCCTATTCCTTTGGCACGTTGGCGGCCGCACAGGCATTGGGGGACCTGAAGAGCCTTTCCACTCGCAACCGGCGAGTGATTCGTATTCATCTCGGCTGCGACGTTGAAGACGGGCTCAGGCGAATCCAGAAGGCGGTCGAGGAGGCCCTTTCCCTTGCCCCTCCTTTGTAAAGAGAGGTAGGTTCCCTCGCCCCTGGTGGGAGAGGGTTGGGGTGAGGGGGGTGGGATTGTCAACAAATGAGGGAAGACGGCGGCATAAGATGCCGCCCTACAATGCCGGCGTCACACCAACCGCCATTGTTGGCCATCGGTTGCGATGAGCTTATCCGCTTCAACGGGTCCCCACGTGCCTGCGGGGTATTCAGGCAACCATTGGCTGCCCTGGGCGTTCCATCCGTCCAGAATATCCGTAATCCAGGCCCATGAAGCTTCCACGGCGTCGCGCCGCATAAACAGGGAAGCATCCCCGGCCATCACGTCCAACAGCAACCGTTCATAGGCTTCAGGCGATGGAGCGGAAAAGGCATCGCCATAGCTGAAGTTCATGTCTACGGGATGGGTTGCTGCTCGACTGCCTGGAATCTTGGACATGATCCTCAAGGCCATTCCTTCATGTGGTTGAATGCGAAACGTCAGCACGTTTGGTGCTTGGCGCGTTAGGGAGGCGGCGTTGAAGAGAATTCCCGGAATATCTTTGAATTGAACGGCAATTTCCGAGGCGCGACGCGGCATCGCTTTACCGGTCCGCAGATAAAAAGGAACTCCCGACCACCGCCAATTTTCCACGTAACACCGTAGCGCCACGTACGTCTCCGTCGTCGAGTCCGGTCGGACGCCTGCCTCGTGCCGGTACCCGTGAATTTCCTGGCCTTTGATGGTTCCCGTGGCGTATTGCGCACGAACGGTGACATGCTCCACGTCTGTGCCACGGATGGGACGGAGAGAACGGAGTACCTCCATGCGGCCGTTGCGAACGACGTCCGTATCCAATGAATAAGGTGGTTCCATGGCGATCAGGCAAAGGAGTTGGAGGATGTGATTCTGCATCATATCCCGAAGCGCTCCGGCGTGTTCGTAATAGCTGGCCCTGGTGCCCAAGCCTTCCTCTTCACTCACGGTAATTTGGACGTGGTCGATATATTTATTATTCCAGATGGGTTCGAAAATACTGTTGGCGAATCGGAGCACCATAATATTCTGCACCGTTTCTTTCCCGAGATAATGATCGATACGGTAGATTTGAGATTCATCGAACACTTCACCGATCGTCGTATTGATGGCTTTTGCCGACTCCAGATCATGGCCGATGGGTTTTTCAACGATGACTCGGGAGACGCGATCGGGCAGGTCGGCCGGATAGATCAGCCCGGCGTGCCGTAATCCTTCACATGAAGGTCCAAAGGAGGTGGGCGGAATCGCCAGGTAGAAAATGCGATGGCCCGGCAAATTGAATTGGGTCTCGATTTCTTCGATCCGTCTGCGGAGCCCTTGGTATATCGTGAGATCTTCACTGGCTCCGGAGAAATAATGCAGTCGTCGTGCAAAGTTCTCCCACGTGTCCTGTTGGAGAGACTGCCGGGAAAATTGCTCGATGCCGCCGTGCGCTATCTTCCTGAACTCGTCGTCACTCCAGGGCCTGCGTCCGATTCCAATCACGGCATAGTTGGAAGGGAGCAATCCATCGAGCCCCAGATTGTAAAGAGCCGGCAGGAGCTTACGCCGGGTGAGATCCCCGGACCCCCCGAAAATAACGAGGGTACAGGGTTCGACTTGTGCACCGGAGTTGGGCTGTCTCGTCAAGGGCTGCTCGTGTTGTGTGGGCCTTGTCATCTCATCCTGCTCAGGTTGACGTTGATCACCGTTTGACCTTATGGCCGCCGAAGGCACGGCGGAGAGCCGCCAGCATTTTCTCCGAAAACGACTCTTCCTGTCTGGATCGGAAACGAGTGAAGAGCGCAGCGGACAAGGTGGGGACCGGGACGTCCTTGTCCATCGCCTCCATCAGCATCCATCGACCTTCACCCGAATCTTGCACGTATCCCTGTAATCCGGCGAGCGTGGGATCGTCCTTGAGCGCCGTGGCCCCGAGTTCCAACAGCCATGACCGCACGACGCTCCCATGCATCCACAGACCGGCAATCTTGGGCAAATCAAGGTGGTACTCGCTTTTCGACATCAGTTCAAAGCCTTCGGCATAGCCTTGCATCATGCTGTATTCAATGCCGTTGTGCACCATTTTGACGTAGTGTCCGGCGCCATGATCGCCCACGTGAGCCCATCCATCTTGTGGGGCCAGTGTGGTGAAAATCGGTGCAAGCCGGTGGACGAGTGTTTCTTCGCCACCGATCATCAGGCAATAGCCGACCTGGAGTCCCCAAATGCCTCCGCTGGTTCCGGCGTCGATGTAATGAATCCCTTTGGTTCGCAATTCCGCAGCCCGGCGGACGTCGTCGTGAAAGTTGGTGTTCCCTCCATCGATGATGACGTCGTCGGGGTCCAACAGGCCTGCAAGGGCTTGAACGGTCTCTTCCGTGGGCGCACCGGAAGGGACCATCATCCATATGGCGCGCGGCTTGACCAGTTTCGAGACGAGGTCTTGAAGCGAGGAAGTTCCGACTGCTCCGATTCCTTCAGCCTGCGTCATGAGGTCCTGCGCCCGGTCGAATACAAGCACCCGATGATCACCCTGCCGGAGCCGCGTCACCATATTCATGCCCATTTTGCCGAGTCCGATAAATCCGATTTCCATGCTTGGTCCCTTCCTTATCGTGTCAATATGCTCTTTAGGGGTGAGGTTTATCGTATGAGGGGACAATGGCTTGCTACGAGCGGGTTCGACCTTTCAGAGAGTCCTCATTGCCCAAGGGTTATAGCTTACCTTTGGTTATCCCGATATTGCAAAGTGACAGGGGCAGGTGAGACACCTTATAATTTGCCGGTATGAGCCCTGAAGCCGTTTCTTCACCTCCAAGACCGGATCAGGTGTTGTTGGAGACGACGCTGCGGACCCGGCTGCCCTTTCGGGCCGAGCTGGTGAACGTCGTGCCGTTGTGTGGGGATGCGTCGAACCGGCGGTATTATCGGCTCGAGTTAAAGAACGGGCCGATCCCCTCGCTGATCTTGATGCAGCTCGCGGACCCGGAAGGATTCAAGGTCTCGGAAGAAGCCGTGAGCGGGGCAGCCACGGATGTCCGGGAACTTCCGTTTCTGAATATCCTGCGGCCATTGGCCCGGTCCGGGATCCCGGTTCCCGCGCTTCATTTTTATGATGAAGCCGCAGGGCTCCTGTATCTCGAAGATTTCGGTGACCTGACCGTATTTCATGCGTGTAGCAGAGATGGGGAATCTGCCGTTCGGAAATACTATCCGTTGGCCATCGATACGTTGGTCCGGATCCATCTTCAACTGACGGCATGCGGTGCCGGTGCCGATGATTGTCAGGCCTTCTCCCGCTCGTTTGATGCGCCGCTTTTGATGTGGGAGTTCGAGCATTTTTTGGAATATGGCATTTGGGCCAGGCGCGACAAAAAGCCGATATGTGCGGATGACGAAAAGGCGATTCGCAACGGGTTTTCCTTCATCGCCGAATGGCTTGCCGGCCAACCCCGGGTGTTCACGCATCGTGATTATCACTCACGGAATTTGATGGTGGATGGTGAGCGACTGGGGGTCATTGATTTTCAGGATGCGTTACTGGGACCTGCAACCTATGATCTGGCCTCTCTTCTCCGGGATTCCTACATGGCCTTGGATGAAGCGTTTGTCGATGAGATGATTGATCGATACATCACCGGGATGTGTGCGGGGCTGGAGCCGGACGGACGGGATCGTCTGTTGTTGACGGACCGTGCGGCGTTTCGGCGGCTTTTTGATTTCACGAGCATTCAACGCAATCTGAAAGCAGCCGGCCGATTCGTGTATATTGATCGAGTCAAAGGGAATCCCAAGTTTCTTGCGGATATTCCCCGGACGTTGGGCTACGTGCGACGGAACCTGGAAAAATATCCCGAGTTGAAATCACTTCTTTTGCACCTCACACCCTATATTCCCGAATGGCGGTGAAGACCATTCCATGAAAGCCATGGTATTGGCAGCGGGTTTTGGTATACGACTTCTTCCTCTGACGGAGTCCGTTCCGAAACCGCTTTTGCCCTTGGGACCTTATCCTCTCCTTGTGTGGAATCTCCTCTTGCTGCGTCGCTATGGTGTCGAGCACGTGATGATTAATCTTCACTACCTCGGTGAGCAAATCAGACAAACGTTGGGCGATGGCTCGCAATGGCACATGCACCTTTCATATTCGTATGAACCGGTGTTGCTGGGAACGGGGGGTGGCATCAAACACGTCGAAGAGTTTTTTGAGGACAGTCCCTTTCTTGTGTTGAACGGAGACACGATCGCCGATCTCGATGTATCCCAACTGGTTGCGTATCACCGGAAAAAAGAGGCGCTTGCCACCATGGCACTCCGTGATGACCCCGACGTTGAGCACTGGGGCGTGGTCGAGACGGATGAGGATGACCGGGTCTTGCGCATTCATGGAAAAGGGCGTACGGCTAAAGAGGACGACGTGACACCGTGCCGTCGCATGTTTGCCGGCGTCCACGTGCTTGACCCGTTTATGCTGCGCCACGTTCCTCAAGCGGGTTTTTCGTCGATCATCGATGCCTACGTGTGGTGGCTGGAACGAGGAGCCATGGTCGCCGGGTACGTGTTTTCCGGGTACTGGTCCGACGTGGGGACACCCGAACGCTATGCTCAAATCCAACGCGACGTGGAGGCGGGAATCGTTAACGTTCCCGAATGAGATCCGGTGATGAGGACATTGATGTCGGAAGAGCTTGTTCCACGTGACAGCCATCTTGTCACCGACTCCCAAGGCATCATCCAGTCGGCGAACCAGGAGGCGGCCAATATGCTCAATCTGCCGCAACGGGCTTTGATTGGGCGGCATTTGCCGGCGTTGTTGGCTTTGGATGAACATTTCCAGTCCCACCTCCAAAAGCTCGAGAAAACCGAGTCCGGCCTTGAATGGGAAATGACGCTTACTCCGAATGGCCGCGCGAGTTTTTCCGCATGGCTCACCATCTCCGCGATGCGGGGTCCATCGGGCCGGATTGACGCGCTGCATTGGTTGATTCGAGACGTATCGGTCCGGAAGCGGCTGGAGGCCGGTGACCAATTGCTCCAAGACCTGGGCGAACACGTTCTTGAAGGGGTTTCTCTTTCACAAAGTTTGTCGCGCCTGTGTGATCAATTGACTCAACGCTTTTCGTATCCCTTGGTTTGGGTGGCGAGACGAGAAGCCGATGGAGAAATTTCCGTGTGCGCACGGGCCGGCGAATCTCGTTTGAATTTGGATCCGTTACGGGACGGGTTGACTGACGAGGAACGGCGTGGCGTGGAAGCCGTACTGGAGACGCATGAAACCCTTCATCTTCAAGAGGAACGTAACCGGGTTGATGGGGCGCCCCGTCTCGTGGGAGGAAGACCATACCCGGCGCAACTCGTGGTTCCTCTCCGTACGAAGGATCGAGTGTTCGGTGTGCTGGCCCTCTATGGTGCGCAGCGGGACGCATTCGATCCGTTCACGATTCAATGGGTTGAACAACTCGCGAGGCACATGACGATTATCTTGTCCTTGGCCACGGTTCGCAAAGAGACGGAAGCGCGAATATTCCACTTGGCCCATCATGATCCCCTGACCGATTTGCCCAACCGGCTTCTGTTCTCCGATCGACTCAAGCAGGCATTGGCCCAGGCCAAGCGCCATGACCGGGGAGTCGGAGTCCTCTTCGTAGACCTGGATCATTTCAAACCGATTAATGATTCCCTCGGTCATGAGACGGGGGACGCGTTGCTCAAAATCGTGGCGGATCGTCTGGTGAGTTGCGTGCGTCGCACGGATACCATCGCTCGGCTCAGTGGCGATGAATTCACCATGGTGCTGCAGGATCTGGGCCGGGGGCAGGACGCCGGGCACGTGGCGCAAAAGGTCCTGGAAGCCGTCGGCCAACCGGCAACCGTGGGCAATCGGACGATTCCGATCACGGTCAGCGTGGGCATTGCGTTGTATCCCTTCGATGCCACCGATCCTGATGTCCTGATTGCGCAGGCTGATCGGGCGATGTACCGCGCAAAAGAAAAAGGCGGGAATTGCTACCAATTCGTGTCCGAGGAAATGAACGCACAGGTATTTGAACGGCTCCTGTTGGAAAAGCAGCGTGGTTCAAAGCGTTGACTAAACGCAACGCGTGTTGAAAAAAAACATCAGTTATCCCCGCCGTTATTGGTCCGGCCCTTTTTCGGCATTTTTCTTCTTTTAGTCATCTCTCCCTCTTGAAAAGGCTTTTTCCCAATACCGGAAAGCCTATTCGGCATTGGTGATCGGCTTGTTCGACGCTTTTTGAAACAACAATACCTGCTGTATGTTTGTAAATTGGCCCCGTTTTTGCAGTTCCTTGTGATAGGCATAAGCAGAAGCCGTGACACGCGTCTTCGGAAGAAAGAAGGCATGCCGTGAAGGAAAGATAGGGAACAAGCAACATCCGGGTAGTTGGAAGGAGGGTGGACGATGAAAACACATCAACCAATTATTGTCGCCACGTTGGCGTGTTTACTCATGCTGACTGCGGCGTGTGGAAAGAAATCGGTTCGTGGTGTCAGTGGAGTCGAAGATCTTTTTTCAAGCGAGGGCAACCATGAGGTGACGGGTCATGACAAAGCCCTGTACGGTGATCCACTGGTGCAACTTGGGGAAACATCTCTGGGAGACGGCTGGGATGCCGGGGCAGTGGAAGCGTTATCAGCCGCCGATCTTCACGACGAGAAAGGCGGGACCGCGTTCGCCGGAGGAGGACAAGGGGGCTCTTCGTCCGTTTTTCCTGTTTCGATGAGAAGCAGAGTATCGGGTTCTTCCGGTGGGGCTTTTGGGATGGGAAACAGCAAAGGCAGGTCCCGGGCCGGGGATCAGTTTGCGACATCAGCATCGTCCGGCACGTCTGCCGCTCATGAGGATGCCCGGAAAAATAGCACACATGTTTCACAGGGTCTCCGGGATGTCTTTTTTGCCTATGACAGTTGGCGACTTGCTGGAAAGTCTCACCGGATTTTGGAATCCAATGCAAAGTGGCTCAAGGCACACCCGCATGCCCGTATTACCATTGAAGGGCATTGCGATGAGCGGGGAACGCAGGCTTACAATTACGTCCTCGGCGAAAGACGTGCCCAGACGGCCAAACAGTATTTGTCGCATTTAGGGGTTCCGTCACATCAAATGGTGGTGGTCTCTTTCGGGAAGGATCGGCCGGTATGTCACGTGTTCAATACGGCGTGTTTTCAGTCCAACCGGCGAGCGCATTTTTCCATGGACATGAATACGGCGTCACGTGACTAAGAATCGTGAGGCCCGGCCCTTCCTTTCCCTGTACGTGTTCACTAATTCGTTGACAATTTCTGCCTTTTCCTTCCCCTCCTTTGTAAGGAGGGGTGAGGGGAGGTAGAGCCTGGGCTGGGGTGAGGGGGGCGTCTCTTCGTCAAACAGCATCAGGTGGCTCCGTGCTCATCAGTTCATCACGGTGCCGGAATACGCGCTCTCCGAGCGTCAATTCGTTCTGCCTCCTCGATACGATTCAAAAGCCGAAGCAAGCCGGCATACTGTTCAAGACTGGGAACGAGCCGGGGATGATCAACGCCAAATGCCGCCTCCCTGATTTTGAGCGTCTGTTCAACCAAGGGCAGAGCCTTCGTATATTCTTTCCTGCTTTCAAAGACCAACGCCAAGCTGTTTAAGCTCATGGCCATGCGGGGATCCATGGCCCCGACCGAGGCCGCCCACAAGGGGAGTGCCCGCCAGAAATAAGGCTCGGCCGCAGCCAAGTTCCCACGGACCCGATACAGTTCACCGACGTCATGCAACGCTACGGCAAGGGCGCTATCCGATTGTCCTCCGGCTTCGGCCTCGCGAAGTGCTTCTAAAAGGACGAGTTCCTCCTCCGCATCGTCACCTGCCCCTAACGGGTTGTGCTCAGAGGTAGAGGCAGGGGGCGAAGGCACATTTTCTTCGCAAGCCACGAGGAAGAGAAGAAAGAAAACCCCGGCTATCGTTTTGTGCAAAATCGGTTTCATCATCACGGGATCATAAGAAAATCCGATCGGTTCGCCAACCGTCGCGGTTCTCGTGAAGGGGGAGTTGGTCTGGACTTTTGGACATGTCCGTTGTAGCTTACGTAATTATCAGGGTGTCCGGTCAACCGAACCTATTGAAAGCACCGGGCATGAAGGAAAATCCGTGAACGTCTTGCATCGAATCGAGAAATTTTTTCGCCGGGATTTGTGGTTTCAGGACTCGGCGACACTCCAGGGCTTGGCGGCGTTTTATATCAAACCCCTGCGGTTGATCGTGGTGGCGATCTCGGATTTTCGTGATGGCGTGCTCAGCATCCGGGCGACGAGTCTTGTCTCGACTACGCTGCTGTCCCTCGTTCCTTTTCTGGCGGTGATGTTTTCCGTGCTGAAAGCCTTCGGCGTGCACCAACAGTTCGAACCGTTGCTCGTCCAAGGTCTGGAACCGTTGGGGGAAAAAGGCTCGGAAATCGCCGGTCACATTGTCGAATTCGTCAACAACCTCAAAGTCGGTGCCTTGGGAGCCGTTGGTCTGGCAGGGTTGTTTTATACCACGTATTCACTGATCGACAAAATCGAAGAAGCCCTCAATTATATCTGGCGGGTGCGCGACGCGCGACCTCTGACCAGAAAATTTACCGACTACTTGAGTGTGGTCCTGGTGGGACCCGTGCTGGTCTTCACGGCCGTGGCCACCATCGCCTCGGCCCAAAGCCACTGGCTCGTACAAACGATATTACGAATCGAGCCCGTGGGGATCGCCGTGCTCTGGATGACGGCCCTGATGCCGTTTGTGCTGATTTGTCTCGGGTTTACGTTTTTGTACAAGTTCGTTCCTCATACGCAAGTGAGCGTCGCGTCAGCCCTGGTAGGGGGAGTGACGGGCGGAATTTTGTGGAAAGTCGTCGGGATGCTGTTTGCGTCTTTCGTTGCCGGAGCGACGCGCTACAGTGCCATCTATTCCAGTTTTGCCATTTTGATTTTGTTCCTCATCTGGCTCTACGTCGGCTGGCTTATTGTCCTGGTCGGCGCGCAAGTGGCTTACTATCATCAACATCCCACCGCGTATCTGACTCGCCTCCGGTGGAAACAGCACACCGCGGCCTTCCAGGAACATCTGGCCCTGACCATGCTGGTCCACGTCACACGCCAGCATCTGGCCGGTGAAGCACCCTACCAAATCCAACAACTGGCGGCGAAATTAGGGGTGCCCCTCTCGGCCCTGGAAGCCCTCGTCGAAAATTTCGTGAGCCACGGTCTGATGTATCGAACAGCCGAACCCAAAGGCGTGACTTTGGGACGACCACCGGACCAGATCACCGTGCTGGAAGTGCTTCAACTCGTCGCTCATAAAGACCCTACACCCACCGACGTGGTGCAGGGAGGCAACGGCCTCGTCGGCGCGCTTCTGCGCCAACGTGATCAAGCCGTCCGTAAGGCCTTGGCCGGTGTGACCCTTGCCATGCTCGCCGCCGAAGAGCCCGCCGCCCTGACGTCTCTCGAACCGTCTTCCGTTGTCGCGGATCAGCCGGTCTTGTAACGGATTTTTTAGTGGCCCTTCATGGTGTTCAACGTGTCCTGGAAAGGAACGTTGTAGGATAGCGGAGGTTTCGGTAGGCTCATCTCTCATGAACCCGGGAAACAATCTGACGATAGCTTTGGTCCAGATGTCTTGTGGGGCCGTTCCCCACGAGAATCTCGGCTCTGCCCTTGCAAAAGTTGAGGAGGCCTCACGGCGTGGGGCCAAGGTCATCTGTCTGCCGGAACTGTTTCGTTCGCAATATTTTTGTCAAAAAGAAGATCCGGCGTTGTTTGATTTGGCCGAGCCGGTGCCCGGTCCCTCGACTGAGGCGTTAGGCAAGGTTGCGGGCAAGCACAAGGTCGTGATTATTGTCCCGGTTTTTGAACGACGGACGGCTGGGATTTATCACAACTCGATCGTGGTGGTGGACAGCGACGGGTCCATTGCCGGCCTCTACCGCAAGATGCACGTTCCCGATGATCCGGCCTACTACGAGAAGTTTTATTTCACTCCGGGAGATAGAGGTTTTCAGGCGATTCAAACGAGTGCGGGCAAAATCGGCACTCTCATCTGTTGGGACCAATGGTATCCCGAAGCCGCTCGACTCGCGACGCTTCAGGGCGCCGAGATGTTGTTCTATCCCACCGCAATCGGGTGGCATCCGTCGGAAAAAGCACAGGAAGGTGAGTCGCAACGAAGTGCCTGGCAAACCATTCAACGCAGTCACGCGATTGCGAATGGCGTGTTTGTGGCCGCGGTGAATCGGGTTGGCCATGAGAAACCCGATGCGGGTGGAGACGGCATCGAATTTTGGGGGAGTTCGTTCGTGTGCGATCCATTCGGCACGGTCCTGACCGAAGCGTCGATGGATAAAGAAGAGATTATCCTTGCCGAAGTGAACTTGAGTAGAGTTGAAGAAGTCCGGCGCAATTGGCCTTTTCTCCGGGATCGTCGAGTCGATGCGTATGGCGGCCTCACGAAGCGGTTCTTTGACCAGAGCGATGATGGCGAGTACTAGAAAGCAGAGCCCGGACCGTCCTCTCCCTTCCAAAAAGAAGGCACTGAATCACGCAACGACTCCTGCTCAATCAGGGTTTTGCATGCCGGCGGAATGGGAGTCGCATGAGGCAACCTGGCTGGGGTGGCCCCATAATGCCTCTGATTGGCCCGGGAAACTGGCCGCCATTTATTGGGTCTATGGAGAGATTGTTCGGAAGTTGGCGGATGGGGAACGGGTCCGTATTCTCGTTCAGTCCCGAGCTCATGAAGATCGTGCGCGGAGTGTTTTGTCACGGGCCGGAGCCGATCTTTCCGCCATCGAGTTTTTTCGGATTGCGACGGATCGTGGGTGGACTCGTGACTTCGGTCCGGTTTTCGTGACGCGGGACCGGCCGTCTTCGGAAGTGGCCATCGCACGATTCCGATTTACCGCGTGGGCCCGCTACGCTGATTGGAAAAACGACAATCAGGTTCCGGTGAAACTGGCGTCCCGGTTGAAATGCCGTTCCTTCCCCATCAGTCACAAAGGGCAGAAGGTGATCCTGGAAGGGGGCAGCATTGACGTGAACGGGGTGGGGACCGGGTTGACCACCGAAGAATGTTTGCTCGATCGTGCCGTCCAGGTCCGCAATCCGGGATTTCTGTCTGCTGACTATGAGTCGGTGTTACAAGAATCCTTGGGCGTCACCAACGTCGTCTGGTTGAACAAAGGCATTGCCGGGGACGATACCCATGGACACGTGGATGACGTGTGTCGCTTCGTGAATCCGACGACCGTGGTGTTGTGCCAGGAACGAAACAGCGGTGACGCCAATTATCACGTGTTGGCTGAAAATCTGGAGCGCCTGGAGAACGCGACGTTGGAGAACGGAACAAAAATCGAGGTGGTTCCATTGCCCATGCCGGCCCCCCTGTACTTTGACGGCCGGCGGCTTCCGGCGAGCTATGCCAATTTTTATATTGCGAATGCGGCGGTCCTGGTCCCGACGTTTAATGATCCCAATGATCGGATAGCCCTGGGCATTTTGAGTGAATTGTTTCAGGATCGCCCGGTTGTCGGGATTCACGCGGTCGATCTTGCGTGGGGGTTCGGGACGTTGCATTGTCTGACCCAACAACAACCCGCCTTGCCCACCGGGTAAACCTTACTCCATGTCCGGACCATTCAAACTTCCTACTCCGCTTCGTCTTGGATGGATCGGGACGGGTGTCATGGGGGCCACCATGGCAGGGCACCTCCTGGCCAGGGACCATGCACTCACCGTCTTGTCACGAACTCGATCAAAAGCCGAAGGACTGCTTCGACGAGGGGCACGATGGGCGGATTCGCCGGCACGGGTGGCCGATGAGTCCGACGTGGTCTTCACGATGGTCGGGTTCCCCCAGGACGTGTTCGACGTTTATTTAGGCGAAGAAGGCCTCGTCCACCAGGCACGAGCGGGAATGGTGTTTGTGGACATGACGACCGCGCCTCCGAGTCTGGCCGTGACGATAGCGGAGAGCGTCGAGGCTCGTGGCGCGTTTTTCCTGGATGCCCCGGTTTCGGGCGGGGACGTGGGGGCGCGCAACGCGTCGTTGTCCATTATGGTGGGCGGAGAAACCGGCGTCGTGGAAACGGTCCGGCCGCTTTTCGAGTCGTTGGGTCAGACCATTGTCCATCAGGGTGCGACGGGCGCCGGCCAGCACGCCAAGCTCTGCAATCAGATCACGATCGCCGGAACGATGATCGGGGTATGCGAATCGTTACTGTATGGGTATCGCGCGGGGTTGAATTTGGAAACCATGTTGCAATCCATCAGAGGCGGTGCCGCGGGGTGTTGGGCGTTGGACAACCTGGCTCCTCGAATACTGGCTCGAAACTTCGCCCCCGGGTTCTTCGTCGAACATTTTGTGAAGGACATGGGCCTTGCCTTGGAAGAAGCCAGACGTCTGGGGCTTGTCCTGCCCGGACTTTCGTTGGTGCATCAGCTCTATCTTGCTGTTCAGGCTCATGGGCATGGACGCTCCGGCACGCATGCCTTGATGGTTGCGTTGGAGGAATTGTCGAACGTTCACGTGAGTGCCATGCCGGACGAGCCTTCTCAATAGTTTCCCCTTTCCGATGCGTACCGTGGATGAGCTCAGAAAAATCCTCGCCCGGATTGATGGCCGGGGGTACAAAGCGTACAAGGATCTGCAAGGCGCCTACGCCTATCCCGGGTTTACTTTGTTCATCGACCACGTGCAAGGCGACCCGTTCGCTTCCCCTTCAAAAATTCGAGTGCGGGTTCCCGATACCGTCGCCCAGCTCCCGCCCGATCTTTTTTCAGGTCGCGTTCGACGAGTGGCGTTGCAGGATTTTTTGACCCGTGAAGTGCATCACGCCATTCGACAAGTATGTCAGGGCAATCGGGGGATCGGGAAAAGCGGGCTCATAGCAATTGACGTGGGCGGCCAGGAGGTGTTGGAACGAACGGCGATGGTTGTGACGCCGCAATGGGTCGAAGCCCGCCTGTCGTTGGGCCTGCCGGCACAAGGCCGCACCATCCTTGGCCGGCAGGCCGAGGCCATGCTCTGTCAGGAAATGCCGGAGATTGCGGAACGGGCCTTGAAGTGGGAACACGTTGATCAGGAACGCGCACGCGCCTTTGTCGATTGCGCCGACAATCAGGAATCGATCCGCGCCCAACTCGATGCTTTGGGATTGGTGGCCTTCATCGCCGACGGGGCGATTCTTCCAAGAAGCAGCGGGGCATCCGATCGTCCTCTTTCACGCCAACAGGCCCAATCTTTTCGCGCTCCCGATTCGCTTCGTGTGTCGATTCCTATCCTGCATCCGGTTTCTCAGGATGGCAGGCTTACGCACTCGTTAACGGGTTTCGGGATCCCGAAAGGCGTCACGTTAATCGTGGGAGGCGGGTATCACGGCAAGTCCACGGTCCTGCGGGCGTTGGAGCGTGGGGTATACCCTCACGTTCCGGAAGATGGCCGGGAGTACGTGGTGACCACGGAACAGGCCGTCAAAATCCGTGCCGAAGATGGACGCCATATCGAACGGGTCGACATCAGCGGGTTTATCAAAAATCTTCCATACGGACAGGATACCGCACGATTTTCAACGGACAATGCAAGCGGGAGCACCAGTCAAGCCGCCTCGATTCTTGAAGCCGTCGAAGTCGGGGCCACCACGCTGTTATTGGACGAGGACACGTCCGCGACGAATTTCATGGTGAGGGATGCCCGCATGCAGGCGTTGGTTCACAAAGAGCACGAACCCATCACGCCGTTCGTGGATCGTGTTCGTGAATTGTATGAACGGTACGGGGTGTCTACGGTGTTGGTGATGGGAGGCTGCGGCGATTATTTCGACGTGGCCGACACCGTGATTGCGATGCAGGATTATCAGCCGCTCGACGTGACGGAAGAAGCTCAACGAATCGCACGAGAGTTCCGGACCCAACGGGAAATCGAAACGACTTCGCCCTTATCCGAGGTCGCGTCCAGAATTCCCGTGCGGGAGAGTCTCGATCCTTCCCGTGGAAACCGTGAAGTAAAAATCGAAGCCAGATCCGTAGACGCCATTGCCTTTGGGCATGAGGTGATCGATTTGAGCGGTGTAGAACAACTTGTAGACGCCAGCCAAACCCGGGCGATAGGGTATGCGCTCCATCTCGCTTCACGCCGTTTGATGGAAGGACGGACGGGATTGAAGGCGATGGTGCAAGGCCTAGTCGAGCTGTTTGACGACGGCGGTTTGGATGGACTCGATCCCCATCACCAGGGTGAGCGACATCCGGGCAATTTTGCCCGGCCTCGTGCCTTCGAAATTGCCGCGGCCCTGAACCGCCTCCGCACGCTTCGGATCAGGGAATAGACACTTTCGTGTTACACGTAGTATGTTTTGCCATACTCGTTTCAATGACAAACTGTCTTCTGACTGAAAGCGGTGGCAGGTTTCGTCTAAATTCTTACAGCAGGGGAGGATACGATGAAGCGCACCTTTAGAGTGACGGCCGTGTAGGATGCCGACGCAAAGGTCTTCTATTCCCAAAGCGATATCGAAGGCTTGCATATCGAGACAGCCGACCTTGATGAATTTGAAGAAATCATGATGGACGTAGCGCCTGAATTGATTATAGCCAACCATCGGACTGCCCCTGAGATTGCCGAACATTCTTTCAAGGATTTGATACCGGCTATTCTGTGGCAGCGCCCGGAGACAGAAAAGGTGGTCGTATAATTTGGCAGGAGATCTCTACAACACGGTCACTAAAGAAATTTCATAACTCGGGTTTGCATATTGGAAAAATGCAAAAGGCTCACACGAAAAATGGAAACGTCCGGAAAACGGCAAAATTTTGCTGGTTCCACGTAACCTGAAAAGCCGCCATACGGCAAACGGCATTCTGAAAGATGCCGGAAGCGCGAAGAAAGTCTGATTTCGTTACTTCTCCTATAAAAGTAATCAGAATGGTAGGTCGGGTTAGCGTAGCGTAACCCGACAGCTCCTATTTATTTTCGTGTCAACAATAGGGGATTAAGGCCTATGCGACCGGGTTTTGCCGTTGATATCGATAATGTCGTGGCTCAGGCCGAACAGGAAGTTCAACGCATTTTTCATGAATTAACCGGCAGGCGGTGGCCTTCCGATACGTATGCCAGTGCCGGTGGACTCGACACCAGTGATTTGGATCCGGAGTTGATCGAACAGATTTTTGATTACTTTCATGAGCGCAGTATTCCAATGCTTCCATTGGTTCCCGGTGCTCGCCAAGTGTTGCAGCAACTTCAGGAGGGTTACCGGATCGTCCTGATCACGGCACGGCGACCGACGGCTCGCCCGCAAACCTTGGCCTGGTTGGAAGAACATGGCATTCCATTCGATGAACTCCATCATGCCAAGGACAAGCCAGACGTGGCAGAGGGCGTCGTCCTGGCGGTGGATGATCATCCCGAGCACGTGAGTGATTATTTGGAGCGAGGCGTCCGTGTCTTTCTGATGGATCAACCCTGGAACCGAATGTTTTCTGCCCCGGGCGCAACCAGGGTGTCCGGCTGGGATGAGTTAATACGGAACCTCAGCATGAGTTCGAATCCTGTCTCATGAAGAAACCGATTCCTTCGCTCAAGCCCCTGAGAGTCTTCTCATGGCTATCGCTACGGTGACGTTTCGACGCTGCCTTGTGAATTCTTCCGAAGCCGGGAGTGATGAAACACAGATCGGTTCACGGGTATTCTTTGATCTGAATGTCGGGGGGCAGGAGTTCGTTGACGTGTACGCGGACGTGACACAGGCGAGCCGAGAGGGTGGCGCGCCGCTAGTCGTCACGACCCCGCAGGGATATGATGGCCCATTGAACTTTCAGGTGTTCCAAGGTCTCGTCGAGTTTTACTATCGGCACGCTGCGGGAGGAAGTTGGACCGGTCCGGAGGAACTCGGCATGAAGCTGCAAGATTGGGTCATCGAGCAAGAAATGGTCGTGCAGTTTGAAGTGTAATTCCTTTCAACTCTTGTCGAGTGCTCGTTCAATGTCCTGAACGACTTGGGGGGAGAGTGGTTTCAACCCAGGTCGATAACGGGCAATAACCTCTCCTTGTCGATTCACCAGAAATTTCTGAAAGTTCCACTCGATCTCGCCGGGGAATGGGCTTTGAGTGGTCAGGTAGTGATAGAGGGGATGCATATCCTGTCCCTTGACACTGATTTTGCTGAATAAGGGAAACTCCAAAGCGTATTTGGTGTAACAAAAGGATTTGATTTCCTTATCCGTGCCGGGTTCCTGTTTCCCGAAATTATTGGCCGGAAATGCCAAGATCTCCAGGCCTTGCTCCCGGTACTGTTCATACAACGTTTGCAATCCTTCGTATTGAGGCGTATTGCCGCACATACTGGCGGTATTCACCAGGAGCATGACTTTTCCCGTAAAGGTGTTCAGGGCGAGCGGATTTCCGTCAATATCGTTCAAAGTGAAAGAGTGCACGGGTGTCATGGCATCGCCACGTGTGGGGGTCTCGGCTGAGTACCCTGGTTTACACGCTCCGAACATGAGGGTCAACAACACGCAGGCTGTGCCGCCGATCAGCAAGGTGAGATGGGAAGTTCGTTTCATGGGCGACTCCTTTTGCAGGTGACCTCAATTGCTTTGTCCGATAGGAACATCACTATTTTACTGCTAGAGGAGAAGGTTTGCCAATCAATAAAAAAAGGATCCCTCCCGCCTTTTCCTCTTTGTCAATCCTGGACTAATCGTTCTGCTTATTTCCGGAATATTCGTTCTGCTTAATACGTATTGACAATTAATCCTGAATATGTAAAATCACCGGCTGTTTGCCTGCTACACAGAGCCTTGGCGCATACATGGCTTGCCTGTGGACAAACTTTCCTCCCTGCATACAATGTGGTTGAAAGATTTGAATTTAGTCTCATGAAGTTCGGTTTCGTTCGACAGAATGTGCGGACGCCTTTGCGTCGACTGCCTGTGATGTTTGTGGCGGCAATGACGCCAATTCTCAAAACCGGATGGCTTGTTCTTCCATCCCTGTTGATCGTGATGGGTGTGTCAGCGGCCCTGCTCAGCGCGGCATCGCAGCCAATCGATGAATCAGGGGAAGAGGTCTCTTCCGACGCTGCCCACGGAGCGTTCTTTTCGGACAATCGATTCCCCTCTGCAACTACCTGTCAAACGTGCCACGAGGATCATTACCGTGAATGGTCGGTATCCCCGCATGCCTATGCTCAACTGAGTCCCGTGTTCAACGCGATGCAGGGCACCATCCTCAAGCGGACCAACGGGACCAATGGTGATTTTTGTATCCGATGCCACACCCAAGTGGGGATGAACCTTAGAGAGCCCTTGTTCATGAGCAACAGTGATCGGCATCCGGTCTCTCGTGAGGGCATTACCTGCATTGTCTGCCACCGGGTCAACCAGGCCTATGGGAAAGAAAGCGGCCGGGTGAAGATCGTGGAGGGCGACCTGTTCGAACCGGTCTACGGGCCCACGGGAAATAAGGAACTCCGGCGTGTGATCGACAGTGACGAATACCAGGTCAACACCGAACGGGGTAAACCGGGCCGGGCCATCCATACCGATGCGAAGAAATTTTTCAGACTCGTCACTCCCGGGTTCTGTGGTTCGTGCCACGACGTCAATTTGCTCGATGGGTTCCGTCTCGAGGAAGCCTTCAGCGAGTACAAGACGTCGCCTGCTGCGAAGGAGGGAATTACCTGTCAGGACTGCCACATGGGAACGAAGCCCGGTCGACCGTCGGGATACGCCGTGGCGCCTGCCGCCCGAGTCGGAGACGTAGAGACCAAGCCGCGAAGGCGCACCAATCATATGTTCCCCGGACCGGACCATTCGGTGATCCATCCGGGGATCTTTCCGCATAACACGGAGGCTGCAAAGTTGGCCACCATCAGGGAGTGGCTGGCTTTTGATTATGAGGCCGGGTGGGGCACTGATGCGTTTGAAGACACGGTTCCTGAGGATGCGGTGTTCCCCGAGCGTTGGGATTCCGTTGATGATCGATATGACGCCCGTGACATGCTGGACCAGCAATTTGCATTGTTGGACGAATACATGGCCCAGCGAAAGCTGGTGTTGCAGGAGGGGTTTACGCTCGGCGAGGTGGTGACCGAACGGGCCGATGAGCAAGGCATCCGTTTCAAAGTGCAGGTGCGAAATAACACCACCGGCCATGGTGTGCCAACCGGTTTTGATGCGGAGCGTCTCGTCTACTTGCAGGTCACGGTGACGGATCGCGATGGAAAGGTCACGTTCAAGTCGGGTGACTTGGATCCCAACGGCGACCTTCGCGATTCGCATTCGCTGTACGTTCACAATGGTGAACTGCCGTTGGATCCATACCTGTTCAACCTGCAATCGAAATTCATCACCAGAAATTTCCGTGGCAGCGAGAGCGAACGGATCATACCGGTCAATCCTTCATTTGATCCGCTGCCGTTCGTACGCCCGTTAACGCAGTCGAGCATCCTGCTGGGCCGTCCGGTGAACGTGCGAAAGCACAGGACGAACATTGAACCGAACGGGAGTCGCTGGGCGTCGTACGAGATACCGGGCTCCCAATTAACGGGCAAGGGCCCCTATGCCGCCAATATCAAACTGGTTCTCGGCATGGTGCCGGTTAATCTGATCGATGACATCAAGGAGGTTGGGTTTGACTATGGAATGAGTCCCCGCGACGTGGCCGAGGGGGTGCTGGGGGGACATGTGACGTTGTGGGAGCGCGACGTGGCGTTTGACGTTTCCTCAAAGGACGATAAAGCCGTCCAATGAGGGTGCGAGTCGGTATTTCCACCGGCGCCATGATGGCCCTGGCGTTGCTGATTGGCTTTTTGCCGGCATGGGCCGGCTCGGGGAGTCAAGGCGAAGAAGGAGAACAATCCAAGGAGATGGAATCCGGCAGTCGCTTGTCGGATATCCCCCTCCCGCTTCAAGTGGAAGACGTGCCGGACCGACCAACGCTCCTTTTGGAATTGGGGGAGCCGTTCCTGGGAACCGGGTCGTTCGGTCCGGAAGTCGAACTGCCGACCGGCGCGGTGTGGCGGCCCTCCCTCTGGGTGTTCGGGACACACCGGATGGCCGTGCAGACCGTTGATAACGGCGCGACCCGCGTTTCCGAATGGGCGCATCGTCTCGACCTCTTCGCCAATCTAAAATTGTCGGCCTCGGATCGCCTGTTGATCGGATTGCGACCCCTGGATCGCGAGAACCGTTTTACCAGCGTATCGTTCGAGCCTGATGGAGATTTCCAGGACGAGTTCAACTCGGTGGTCAGGACCTTATTCTTTGAAGGGGACGTGGGAGAGATTTTTCCGAACCTCGACGTTGGGGATACCCGGATGCTCGACATTGGGTTTTCGGTCGGCCGGCAAGCGGTGTTCTTTCAGGACGGCATATTGATCAATAGTGGGGGCCTGGGTAATCCCGACGCCGTTTCCCTGGTCCGGAACAACCTCCAACTGCCGGACACGTCAAACGTACGAATCAGCGTCTTCTATGCCTGGGACAACGTCTACCGTGACGACAACCGACTCGACCGGGATGCCCAACTCTTCGGCCTGTTTACGGAAACGGACTTTCCCTTGACGACGATCGATCTGGATCTCGTCTATCTCGAATCGGGAAAAGACACGGGTGATGCGTTTTTTGCCGGGATCCGGGGGGTTCAGCGCATTGGGCCTTTCAATACCACGTTCACCCTCAATACCTCGTTCCCGACAGAGCGCGAAACGCCGCAAACCAGCCGCGGCACCCTGTTATTCAATGAAATTTCCTGGACCCCGCCGCACACCAAGGACTTTCTCTATCTCAATGCGTTTTGGGGAATCGGTGAGTTCTCCTCGGCCATTCGTGGTCCTGAAACCGGCGGGTCGTTGGGGCGAACCGGGATTCTGTTTGACGCGGTGGAATTGGGCCGGTATGGGGCCGCCCTGGGAAACCGGGCCGACAATGCCGTCGGAGGCAGTCTCGGATATCAAGCGTTTTTCAATCGGACCCGTCAACAGCTTATCGTCGAGTTGGGAGGCCGGAAGAATACGAACGACCAGGTGGCCACCGGGGATGCCTTCGCCGCGGGTCTGCGATATCAACAAGCCGTTGGCCGGCACTTTATTGCTCAAGTCGATGCCTTTGGAGCGGTCCGGGAAGGACGCGATCCGGCCTATGGAGCGCGTCTCGAATGGCTCACGAAATTCTGAGAGGAATCAAGACGTAACACCTGTTTGCCGATAGTGACCAGAGGGCTTCCGGCACTCACAGGACAGAGTTCAGCATTCTTCAGTCAATAGAGGTTAAGATCGTTTCAGGAGGGCAAGTATGGAGTTGGTGATACAAGGAATCGGCGGCGGCATCGTCGGGGCGGCTCTGATTCGGATACCCCTTTTGCTCGTCGCGTTATGGCGTCAGGCCGGATACAGAAAGCAGCAAGGCCGGTTTGTCCTTGAAGGGTTCCGTCAGCGCGTGCAGGCAGCGAAGGCGCGGCATCTCCGGCACGAGCGTACAGGACCGACAGTCACGCCCGCGTTCCCCGGCATTGAAGTCGTTTTTGCCAGGTCCGGCAGGACGTGCATATGGAACCCGAGCGTAGGCTCATTGTTGGAACTTGCCAAAAGAAACGACATCGACGTGCGTTTCGGATGTCGTGCCGGCAATTGTGGCAGGTGTCTTACGGCCATCAGGTCCGGAGGCGTCTCTCATGTGACACCCCTTGAAGAGAGACCGGCAGCCGGCTCGTGCTTGATGTGTAGTTCCATTCCAACGGGCAATCTGATTTTGGATGCATAGGAATCGTTACCTGCATGCACCGTGATGAACGTGAACCCCATGCCTGACCACTTCAAGAGGTGACGGACCCATGAACCTTGTGAGCGGCGCAATTCGATCAGGCTCGGTCTGCTTAAGTATCGTGCTTGGATTTCTGGTCTTCTCCAATAGCGAGGCGGAGCCCGAGGCCAAGGGACTTCGTGAGAAAGATCTCTCAAAAATTGTGGGGCCCGAAGAATGCGGCGAATGTCACAAAGCGGAAGTGCACGTCTGGCGGGAGACCGGGCACTCTCAAACCTTCAAAGTGCTCACGCGCAAAAAAAAGGCCAAGGAGATTGCCGGCAACATGGGCATCAAACGCGTGAAAAAGGCCGGCGACTGTGTGACCTGCCACTTCACCTCCGGTTATAAAAAGAACAGGGTGAAAGCTATCGCCGGCATTTCCTGCGAGTCTTGTCATGGTCCGGCAAAGGACTGGCTCAAGGTCCATGGTGATTATGGCGGGAAGAACGTGACCCGTGAACGGGAGACGCCCGAACATAAGGCCGAGCGTCTTGCCACGATCGAGGAATCCGGCATGATTCGGCCCGGGGATCTCTATCGTCTTGCGGCAAACTGCTATCAATGTCACGTCGTGCCGAATGAAAAGTTGGTGAACGTCGGAAGGCACCAATCCGGGAGCGACGACTTCGAGCTGGTGTCGTGGTCGCTGGGTGAAATCCGCCACAAGTTTCTCAGTTCTGAAGGAAAGAAGAATGAAGAGGTGTCCCCGGAGCGTCAACGGATGCTCTACGTTGTGGGAAAGGCCCTCGATCTGGAGTATGGTCTTCGTGCCCTTGCCAAGGCGACGGAAGAGGGGAAGTATGCAACCGCGACGACGAAGCGCGTCCAACGTGTCGCGGACACACTTCAGGCGATCGACGCGCTGATCCCTATCCCGGAAGTCAAGGAAATCCTGGAAGTCATCAAGGGCATCGATCTGAAGATTGGGAACGAAGCCGCCTTGGTGGCGGCCGCCGGCACGATTGCCGCGGCGACTCGAACGTTCGCCGGCACTCATGACGGCAGCCGATTGACGGCCCTGGACCAGGTCATACCTCAGACAGAGCAATACAAAGGCAAGCCGGGAGGACCACCCGAACGGGCGGTCGTGCACGATCGTCCATCCCTTGCCGGCCGGCTGAACCGGTGATGGCATTCGCGTCACGACATTGGGGCACCATCACGATCTGGAGCGTGTTCATCCTTCTTCTCATGGGTATCTATGCGGCATCCGTTGTTTCGCCGTACCGGACAACGTTCCTCTCAGGATGGCTCCTCTTTGTCTTGATCCTCACCCTGGTCATGTACAATTTTCGCAAACGACTTCCTTTTTTACCGTTGGGAACGTCCACCGATTGGCTTCAATTTCATGTCTCTGCCAGCCTGCTGGCCATTGGACTTTTTGTCCTGCATATCGGGTTGCGTGTCCCCAACGGTCCCTTGGATGTGACGCTGACGCTGTTGTACGTAGCGGGTGCCGGCAGCGGGCTTGTGGGGTTTATCTTGTCAAGAGTGCTGCCCCGGCGACTCGCGACACGAGGAGAAGAGGTGATCTTCGAGCAAATTCCCGTCATGCGGAAGCGTCTTCGTGAGAACGTTGAAGGCATCGTTGAGCGTACCGTTTCGGAAGATCATTCTACGACCCTCGCGGATTTCTATAATCGGCGACTGGCGTCTTTCCTCGATGGGCCACGGAACTATTGGGGCCATCTCTTCGCGTCCACCCGTTCCCGTCATGCGCTCCTCACCGATCTTGATGCCCTGGATCGCAACTTAGGCGAGAAAGAACGGGAAAGCGTGGAAGAGTTGCGGGCCCTGATCCGTGTCAAGGATGACCTCGATTGTCAGGAAGCGCTCCAGGGGACGCTCAAGTACTGGTTGTTCATCCATATCCCCTTGGCCTACAGCCTGCTGATTCTCTCGTTGGTTCACGCGATCGTCGTATCGGCTTATACAACGGGGGGGCAATAGCCCATGCGCTTGCAGGACGATGGATCCCGTGAGGAGCAGGATGAGCGACCCACCCGCGACCTCAGCCTTCGGGTCACACGACGCAGGATCACGTTTTGGCTCTCCATGCTCACGGTCGGTCTTTCGCTGCTCTTTCTCTCAGGCCCGAAGGGATCGGCCTTCTTATCTCCCGGAGAACTCACGTTTGGACATGGAGCCTCCGCCGAGGCTTGTGCGGACTGTCACATTGCGGCCCATGGAGGTCTCGCGAATTGGGTGTCTGCATTGGGTACCTCGGGAACGGGGCGGGAGAACAGCAAGCTGTGTCTGACGTGTCATCATCTCGGAGAACATGCGTTCGAGGCTCACGGTCGGTCTCCCAAGGAATTGGCTGTTGTCACGGAACGTCTGAGCCGGATACCTCAGTCCACTGACAAGCCGTTTCTCCTGGCCTTTTCATCCTGGGTGCCGGGCCTGGCGCAAACGGGAGAAGGGCAATTGGCTTGCGCAACGTGCCACAAGGAGCATCGAGGCAAACATTTCAATCTGGCCGCGATGGACGAGCAACAATGCCAAACTTGCCATACGTTGGCATTCTCGGGTTTGGCCAATGGTCACCCGCCGTTTTCGAACTACCCCTACAAGCGGCGTACACGGATAGCCTTCGATCACAATTCCCATATCGGAAAACACTTTCTTGGTGAATTCAAGAAAGACGCGCCGACAACGTGTACCGCCTGTCATACGCCTGATGGCGCGGGCCAAACCATGCGAACGGGAACCTTTGAGACCACCTGCGCGAGTTGTCATGCCCGGCAGATCGAAGGCATGGGCCGGGCGGGGGCAAAGGGTATTGCGGTCTTGCGGTTACCGGGATTGGATCTGGACACGCTGCATGAGCATGGGATCTCCGTTGGCGAATGGCCGGCCGATGACAACGTCGAAGAGGGGTTCACGCCCTTCATGGAGTTGCTGCTGGGAGGAGACCCGGCCTTGACCGAAGATCTGGCCCTCCTGGCCGGGTTTGACGACTTCACCGATTTATCGGATGCCACGGATGAAGAGGTCGCAGCCGTGGGAAGGATGATGTGGGCCGTGAAAAGGCTGCTGTACAACCTGATCGCAAGGGGGCAACGGGAAATGTTGGATCGGCTTCAGGCGACAACGAACCTCGGCACACGGAAACTTGCGGACCTGGTCGGTCAACTGCCGGTTGAGGTGATCCGTGCCGCACAGCAGGAATGGTTGCCCCATTTAATGACGGAGTTGTCCGGCTACGGAGCCGGCGAGAAAGTCGGACGGCCTGAGGATCGTGAGAGTGAAGAGGAGATCCTCATGGATCGCGAACGTGAAAAGCAGGTCATGATCGGTGGCTGGTATCGGCAGGATTCGGATTTTGTCCTACTCTATCGCCCGACCGGGCACGCCGATCCTTTCCTTTGTGCATGGCTGGATTTCACCGCTCGAGCATCAGGAACAAAACATGGACGTTCAGCCGCGGCGATCTTCTCACACGTATCGAACCCCAAGGCCCCCGGGCTGTGTATGAAGTGTCACAGTGTCGATGCACAAGCCGATCAACAAAAACGGATTCATTGGTTGACCGCGCGTCCGGTTCCTCATGAACGGAAGGTGACACGCTTCGCCCATGCGGTCCATTTCAGCTTGCTGGACGACAAAGGTTGTCTCACGTGCCATACGCTCGACCCTGAAGCCGAGGTCATGGAAGCGTTCGAGGATACCAACCCGTTGACCTTTGCCGGCAACTTCCAAGCGATGCGGAAAACCGTGTGTACAACGTGTCATACGTCAGAACGAGCGGGAGACACATGTCTCACGTGTCACAACTACCACGTGGGAACAATGGCTCCGGTCCTCCCAAACGCCCCGCTAACGGTACCGATAGCCTCTCCATCAACAAAGAGATCTGCACTCATTCGCTGACAATTCCCGCCTTTCCCTTCTGTCATTCCCGACAGTTTTAATCGGGAATCCAGGGTTCTGTTCCAGACGGGTCCTTACGAATAGAGGGGTAGAAGAGAAAGACCTGGATCCCCGCTAAAAACCGCGAGGATGACAGGAGAGGGTCCTGCGAGGAGGACACTAAGCCCTGATTCCGTCAACGAATGAGTGAACCCATCAGGATTTTGAAGCTGAGAAAAATATCGGGAACCGGTATGATCTTACTAGAAGGCCGTTCCGGTCTTCTGTTCAGAGGGGACCATTGCGATGCAACCCGACCCATCCCCAAAAGCTAAACCCCGCGATCTCATGATGGCCAGTGTCCCCATGGCCCGGGACCCGGTGTGTGGCATGATGGTTGATCCGCTCTCCGCCGCGGGACAATACGAGCATGCAGGGACGACGTACTATTTCTGTCATCCCCGGTGTGAGGAACGGTTTCGTAGTGATCCTGACGGGTATCTGAGTGGCAAGTACACGCAGTCCATGGACGATGCGCCGGCTAAGCCGGGGACCGAATATATCTGCCCGATGTGTCCCGACGTGGTGTCGGAGAAACCCGCGGCTTGCCCGTCCTGTGGCATGGCGCTTGAGCCGCGAACGGTCACGGTGGAAGAAGAGGCCAATCCCGAACTCGTGGACATGACGCGCCGGTTTTGGGTCGGGTTGGCGCTGGCGTTGCCCGTCCTGGTGCTGGCCATGGCCGGGATGATTCCCGGTCAGCCCTTGCAGGAGGTCCTTTCTCCTCGATGGTCCAATTGGTTGCAGTTCGTCCTGGCCACGCCCGTCGTGGTCTGGGTGGGATTGCCGTTCTTTCAGCGCGGGTGGGCCTCCATCGTCAACCGCCGTCTCAACATGTTTACCCTCATTGCCATGGGCACGGGAGCGGCCTATCTCTCGAGCGCGCTGGCAACGATTCTGCCCGGCCGGTTTCCGGAAGCCTTCCGTACCCCGGACGGCGACGTGCCCGTGTATTTTGAAGCCGCCGCCGTCATTATCGTCCTGGTGGCCTTGGGCCAGGTTTTGGAACTCCGGGCACGGCGTCGAACCACGGGTGCGCTGAAAGCCCTTCTCGGGTTAGCGCCGAAAACCGCGAGGATCGTACGGAACGACGACCGGGAAGAGGAGATTCCGTTGGAACGGGTCACAGCCGGTCAACGCCTCCGTGTTCGTCCCGGCGAAAAAGTCCCGGTGGATGGTGCGGTGCTGGAAGGTTCGACCTCGATCGACGAATCCATGGTCACGGGCGAAGCCATTCCTGTTGAAAAACGGACAGGGGATTGGATGATCGGGGGCACCATGAATGGCACCGGCACCGTGTTGATGGAAGCCAAACGCGTCGGCCAGGAAACCATGCTGGCGCAGATCGTCAGGATGGTGAGCGAGGCTCAGCGCAGTCGTGCACCCATCCAGCGGGTGGCCGACGTCGTGGCCGGGTATTTTGTCCCGGTCGTCGTGTTGGGTGCGGCCGTCACGTTTGGCGTGTGGGCGAGTGTCGGGCCTGAGCCTCGCCTGGCCTATGCCCTGGTGAACGCCGTGGCCGTGCTGATCATTGCCTGCCCGTGTGCGCTCGGGTTGGCCACGCCCATGTCCATCATGGTCGGCATGGGACGAGGCGCCACCGCGGGAGTGCTCATTGAAAATGCCGAAGCGCTTGAACGATTGGAAAAGGTGACTATGCTGGTGGTGGATAAGACCGGCACGTTGACGGAGGGGAAACCCGTCCTGCGGTCGGTCGTTCCCGCATCGGGATTGAGTGAGGCGGACCTGCTCCAATTGGCGGCCAGCGTCGAGCGCGTCAGCGAACATCCCTTGGCCGCAGCTATTGTTTCCGGTGCAAGGGCGCGAGGACTTTCCCTCAGTGAGGTCGAAGACTTTCGTTCGCAAACCGGTGAAGGCGTCGAAGGTCAGGTGGATGGGAAGGTCGTGGCGTTGGGCAATCGACAATTTCTTGAACGGGACATGGGTGTGCCTTCGCAGAAATTAACGGAGATCAATGCGCAAAGCGACGTGCTGCGGAAAGAAGGGCAAACCGTGGTGCTGGTGGCGGTTGACGCGCAGCCGGCCGGTCTCATCGGCGTCATCGATCCGATCAAGGCCACCACGGTCGAAGCGGTTGATTCTCTGAAACGTGAAGGGCTCAAACTCGTCATGCTTACGGGTGATCATCGACAGACCGCCGACGTCGTTGGTCGACAACTGGGGTTGCAACACGTTCAGGCCGAGGTCCTTCCCGAACATAAACACCAGATCGTGAAACAATTCCAAAAGAAGGGCCACGTGGTTGCCATGGCCGGAGACGGCATCAATGATGCTCCGGCGCTTGCTGAAGCCGACGTCGGCATTGCCATGGGAACGGGCACCGACGTGGCGATGGAAAGCGCGGGCATTACCCTGGTGAAAGGCGACCTTCGAGGCGTCGCCCGTGCCCGGATCTTAAGCAAAGCCATGATGAAGAATATCCGGCAAAATCTCTTTTTCGCGTTTGTCTATAATGCGCTCGGTGTGCCTATTGCCGCAGGCGTCCTCTATCCTTTCCTGGGGCTTCTCCTGAGCCCCATCATCGCCAGCGTCGCCATGACGTTCAGTTCGGTGTCGGTCATCGCCAATGCGTTACGGCTCAGACGATTGAGGTTGTAGCGGTTCCCTTGGATTCATTGAAATTCTCCTTTCACATACGTGAGCGTTTTTGCTTGAAGCGTGCATTTACGAAATCGATTGTCGTGCATCCGTGGAGGGTTGGGGAACCATTGACCCGTTCACCCGGGGTCCATGGGACAATCATGCCGGGGGAGCGCCATGCTTGATCGGATAGGGCACGGCTACCAGACCTTTCTGATTTGGTTGGTGGATCGCTGCCGGCGAGCGGCCGTCTGGGTGGTGATCGGAGTCTTCGTCGCCACGGGCCTGTCCGCGGTGTATATCGTGAAGAACCTGACCCTTGATACGGACCCCGTTCATTTGTTGGATCCAAATCTTCACTTCAGGCAGTTGCAGCGGGACTTCTATGCGACGTTTCCGCAGCTTGACGATTTGATCCTGGTCGTGGTGGATCAGGGTTCCGCCGAGCACAGACGCGACGCGGTTCACGAATTGGCAAGGATTCTGGAGCGGCAACCCTCGTTATTCGCATCGGTGTATCAACCCCAGCAGGATGATTTTTTCGATACATACGGGCTGCTGTATTTCGACGTCGACGAACTATGGCGATTGGATGAACGTCTTGCCAAATGGTCCCCTTTCCTGGGAACGCTCGTGCAGGATCCCAGTTTGCGAGGGTTCTTTTCCATTCTCACCCTGGCGTTGGAAGAGGAACCGACGCCCGAGCAGCAGAAGGTCCTGGCCGACGCGTTTGCCCTGTTGAGCGAGGCGATTGAGGCTCAACGACTCGGGAAGCCTCCAACCTCGTCCTGGAAACAGACCATGCTCGAAGACGTGACGGGCAAAAGCGATCCATCGCGCGGGTTTCTGCTGGCGAAATCACGGCTGGACTATTCGAGCCTGGAAGCGGCCGAGGGCCCGCTGGAATTCCTTCGCCGGCACGGTGCCGATCTTGAAGAGCGGTTCGATGTTCGAATCCGGTTGACGGGTCCCATTCCGATTGAAGCGGAAGAGCGGGAGACGATTGCCCGGGGTGCCGGGGTGGCCGCGGGTTTGTCATTGATTCTGGTGTCTTTCGTCTTGATTGCCGGCTTTCGTTCTTTGCGGCTCGTGGGGGCGATGCTGTGCACGCTTGTGGTGGGCTTACTGTGGACGGCCGTCTTCGTGGTGGTGGCCGTCGGCTCGTTGAACTTCATTTCCGCATCCGTGCCGGTGTTGTTCATCGGGCTCGGCGTGGATTTCGGGATCCAGTTCGGCCTGCGGTATCGAGAAGAGTTGTCCCGGGTTGGTGATCACGAGGCGGCCTTACGGCGTGCGGTCGCCGGTGTCGGTGGGGCGTTGACGCTCGCGGCGGTTGCCGCGGCCTTAAGCTTTTTTTCTTTTCTCCCCACGTCATATCGAGGATTTGCGGAAATGGGGCTCATTGCCGGTGTCGGCATGTTTATTGCCCTCTTTGCGAACCTCACGTTTTTCCCGGCGCTGCTGACCGTGTTTCCGCTTTCACGGTCCCGCGTTGCGAGTCCCACGAAAATGACAGAAGCCGGTTCCCCGGAACATCCGGTCATGGGTTCGATTATCCGATACCGTCGGGTGATTCTCGGGGGTCTGATCCCCGTGGTGTTGGTCGCAGCAGTCGCGGTACCACGGTTGCAATTCGATTTTCATGCCTTACACCTTCGAGACCCTTCGACTGAAAGCGTCTCGACCTTTCAGGAATTACTCGCGGACCCGGATACCTCTCCCTACGTCATCCAGGTGTTGGCCGACAATCTCCCTGCTGCCGATGCGTTGGCGGAGAGCCTTCGATCGGTGCCGGAAGTCGATCGAGTCCTCACGCTTTCGAGTTTCGTGCCCGGCGACCAGGAAGAAAAATTGACCATTATCGACGAGATGGCGTTGGTGCTGGAGCCCGTTCTCATTCCCCAACCGGTCGTTGATACTCCCGGTGAAAAGGAAGAAGTGCAGGCCATGAAAGCATTTCGCTCCGCCCTTGGCGTGCATGAATCCCGAAATTGGGAGGGTGATCTTGACAAGAACCTGAAAACCCTCATGCAATCGATCGATAACCTGTTTGACGATTCTGGCGGATCGACTCAATTCGTGCATGACCTCCGCACGCGGCTGATGGGAGACTTTCCGAAGTGGCTTGAACGATTGCGAGGGTTGATGGCCCCGGATGAGATGACGTTGGAGACGTTACCCGAAAGCCTGACGAGCCATTATTCCTCTCCGGACGGCCGGACCAGGGTCGAGGTCTTTCCCGCTGAAAACGTCGAGGAAAACCAGGCGCTCCGCCGGTTCGTGTCGAGCGTGCAGCAAAAAGCGCCTCGTGCGATCGGTTCGCCCGTGAGTGTTCTGGAAGGCGGGCAAACGATTATCGACGCCTGTATCCAAGCGACCATCTTGGCCATCGTGATGTCTGCCCTGTTGCTGCTCGTGGTGCTTCGGCGTCTTGGCGAAACCCTCCTCGTCCTCCTGCCCCTGGTCTTGACGCTTTTGTTAACGGTCGCCACGTGTTTGGCATTGGGAATTCCCCTGAATCTGGCAAACGTGATCGCCTTACCCCTGGTACTCGGCTTGGGGATTGCCTTCGGCATTTATCTTATCCTGCGGAGACGGGAAGCCGGCTCGCGCTCCATTGTCGAGGTGTTACGGAGCAGTACGTCTCATGCCGTGCTTTTCAGTGCCCTGACCACGATGGCTTCCTTCGGAGCGCTCGGGTTTTCGCACCATCCGGGCATGGCCAGTCTGGGCATCTTGCTGGTGGTGGTGTTGATCCTGACCATGGTCTGTGCACTGGTGATTCTTCCGGCGCTTCTGGCCGAATTGGAGCAGAGGGGCTGGTGGGGCAGTGAACGGGAATCGTAAATGTTTAGTCATTCGTTGACGATTCCCCCCTCACCCCAGCCCTCTCCCTATTTCCCGCATTAAGCGGGAAATAGGGGAGAGGGAAAAACAGCGGCATGAGATGCCGCGGCTACAACTGCAAAGGAGGTGAAAGACGGGGTGGGAATGGTCATTGAATTAGTGAACATTTACAAATCCCGACGCTTGTCCCCGACGCCTGTCCTCGACATTTTTAATCGAGGATCTAATCGGGGATCTAATCGGGAATCCAGGGGCTTTTGTCTTTCTCCCATCTTGGCCGGCTTTACAACAAATAGGACTGGATTCCTGCTTCCGCAGAAATGACAGATTGGGGGAGGGGCGGTGAGTCTGAAATGGAATCCGTTTCGGAAGAAGTAGGGTCTCAATCGTTCCGGTCTGTAGATTCCTGCGCGTTGCCGGTGTCTTCTTGAAGGGGTTCTTCTTCAACGTCAAGATCGTCAAAGGGATCGTCCAGGTACAGGTCGTCGTCAATGGGAGGATTCCCGTCGTAGATCAGGAATTTCCGATGTTGCAGATAGGCTTCTCGCGTAAAGAGATACGGTTCGACCGCAGTTTCGTCTCGAAACGTGACGGCCTCGTTCAGTCTCGCCCGTAGGTCGATAAATCCCAGGAGGGCGACGGGTACCACGTAGGGAGAGGGCACATAGAACAGGATGTTGGTGACGGTACTGACGCCTAAATTCGGAACATCCCTTACGGTGCTGGGTCCGATGAACGGAAGAACCAGATAGATGCTCTCGTCCATACCCCACACGCCCAGGGTTTGTCCAAAATCTTCATCGTGGGCTTCGAGCCCAAGTGGCGTGGCCATGTCCCAAACTCCCAGGAATCCGAACGTCGTGTTCACGAGAAACCGGCCCAAGTCCTCGAGTCCCTGGGTCCCCTTTCCCTGAAGAAAGTCATTCAGGATGACGTTGGGGTACACCACGTTATCGAAAAAATTGGAGACACTGTTCTGGACGGGTTGTGGCGTGTAAGAGACGTAGGCTTCGGTTACCGGTTTGGCGATCCTGCGATCGATAAAGTCGTTGGCCCGGTATATTGGTCGATTCACGGACTCGAATGGATCGTTATCCGGGACCTCAGGATCGGCGGACTGCGTCGCTGCGCACCCCGTCAGAAGGGCGAACGCCGACCAGCCAACCACCAACCACAGTATGGCGGTCTTCCCGTTCGCTGTCCCGATGGAGTTCGTCATGCTTCTCATTAAGCTAGTGGAGAGTCAGGACGCTTCATGTGCGTTTTTTTGGATTTGGGTTTTCAGGCGTTCAATGAGGGTCGGGAATCCGGCTTTTCGCAGGATGCCTCCGTATTCCGCACGTTTCAAGGCCAGATCGCTTACGCCGTTTACGCTGACACTGATAATTTTCCACTGGTCATGAATCCGATGCAAGATATAGTTGAACGTGATTTTCTTGCCGTCGGATTTCACAAAGTGGCTTGTGACCAGTTTGCGATTCCCTCTTTTTAAAGAGGTTTCTGAAAGAACGTTGAATTGCTCTCCTCCATAGTCCTTGAAACGCCCCGCGTACATGGACACACTCAGGTTTCTGAACGTCTCGACGAAGGTGGATTTTTGGCTTGCATCGAGTCCTTTCCAATGTCTCCCGACGACCAGGCGTGCGATATTCTCGATGTCGTGTGTTTTTTTGATCGTGGGGGAGATGATCTGATAGCGACCCGTATAGCCGAGGTCTTGTCCTTCTTTCATAATGGTCATGATCGATTCCTGAAGTTCGGTCACGACGTGGGTGGCTTCACCCGCGGACGTACTGACGCAGGATCCCCACGCCACCAGGAAAGCGACGGCGCCCACGAGGTGCTTTTTCGAGATGTTATTCATCCGTTGGACCGGTTCAACCATTTCAAGAGGGTCAATGCCAGCACGATGAATTACCAGATTGTGTTTCATTCCGGCAAGCGAAGGAAAACATACGTGCACATACACAAAGCCTGGCTGCGTTGCTCACGAAGCTTGCGGGGGTTGGATGATACGAAACCGGACCTCGTCCGCGTGGGTATAGGCCGACTGTTCACTGCCGACAAACAAGCCGCACCGGTGGAGTCCGGGTGTCCATCCTGATTCAGGCTGGGTGATGATAAAGTATCCGGTTTGGTCACCCATGTTCATGATGACGTGGTCCCGGGCCAATGGTATTTGATTCGCGTTCGTTTTTGCGGTCTCGAGAAAACATTCCGCGCTGAGTGGCATTTCATCAAAGGAGGCGATCACGAGTCCGAACAGCAGATAAATTTCTTCCTGGGTGTCCGGAAACGTGTCGTGCGGCTCGATGGGGATAAATTCATGGGTGCCGGTGGGTCGATCGTCCCGCATGACGCGGTTGGCCGGGATGACGTAGCGAAACATGCTGAAATCGGCATCCCGCCCCATCAGGGAAGCCCGTGTATAGATCTGTTTCTCGGGGTTCAGCCGCTCTCTGGCTATCTTTGCATAGAGCTCGTCCTCGGTCAGAGGGGCCGGGGTCTCGGCATCGACCGCGGGAACACTCTCATTCGCCTCCGGCTTCGGTGTGGCTTTGCCGGAAGCGGGAATATGTTTCTTCACCCGTTCGATCCACATGGCCAGGGTTTCCGTATTCAGAACCCTGATCTCGGCTTTGGGCGGAGCGTCTTTTGTGCGTTCGTCGAAATCGAGGGCGGCTTCGTGGAGGAGTTCAAAATAGGGGAGGGCTTCAGTCCATTTTCCCAGCTTCATCAGACAGCGGCCTACCCGGAAGAACGCATCCGCGTAGACTTCGTCCGATGGGTCCATCGTGGACAGGTTTGCAAAGACCTCTATGGCTTCTTCGCACCGGTCAAGCCCCAGTAAGGTCATGCCCAGTTCATGGGTCGCGGCGTAGTCGCTGGGCTTGAGGGCCAGAATTTTTCGATAGACCGGCTCGGCCTCTGCATAGCGACCCGCGTCGAAGAGTCTCCATGCGTGGGCGCGAATGGCGGACCATTCTTTGCGCACCGCCGCGGACCCTCCGGGGCTCAAGATCGGCTCGAAGCGCCTGCCTCGCTCTTTGGTGGCCCCATAGATCACCGACTTCAGGCTGTGGGCGGCCGCCTCTTCGGGAGAACCGGGTTCCACGATTCGAAAGACGTGCTCGACTTCGTCCCGTGCGCCACGGCCGTCCAGGACATCAAGCCGGGCCCGGGCGAGCGCCAACCGCCACCCCGGCATGTCCGGAATCATGTCCACGGCTTTTGTATACCACTCCAGGGATTCCTCCAGGCGATCGACTTTTCGGAGTTCCTGCGCCAGCCGGAGGGCCACGATGGGATTCTTCGCATCCAGTCGCGCGATCCGTTGAAATTCGGCGATGGCCTGCTCGTGTTGCCCCGACCGGAGCAACACGCTCCACTTGGCCCAGCGTATCTCCAAGGCCTCCGGGTTCGTCTTGAGGATCACGTCGTAGGCTTCGACGGCTTCCTGGTGACGACGGGACGCCGTGGCAAGAATGTCTGCTCGTAATTTTTGCAGCCTGACGGCGTCCGGATAGTCTTGAAGTCCCGGGTCCAGGGTGTGCAACGCACGGTTGGGGGCGCCGTCCATCCATTCGGCTTCCGCGAGATCGGCGATCTCCTCGATCGCCTCGCCTCGTTGCTCGACGGCGAACGCCTGCGTCGTTGCGGACCAGAGAAGCAGGACACAGAGCATGACCTTGAGGTGACACCCCAGCCGCTCGGACGATCCTTTGACAGCGTGTTTATTCATGAAGGAACAAGCCATACACATGGAGCGAAGTTTTTTGCACGAGTCGTTTATATTTTAATGTACCATAGCGTAAAGAAAGGATGAAAGAAGGTGGTTCTTCGAGAGGATAAACCCTGACGGGTAGCAGCTTGCCATACACTATGCATCGGCTCTCACCATGAAACGGGTGCTGTGCGCTTCATTCATTTTCTGTCTCTGGTTGCCGGGCGTTCCATCCGCTTCGTGCGGCCAGGCCGCGGAGCCTGAACGGGAATCCCGCGTTTCACTGGTCATGGACGTTTTTCTGAAGAAGCCCATGGAACGGGTCTACGAAATTCACGTTCATTTGACCAATGACAACCCTGAACCCGTGACCGTGGATCTCCGAAATTTACCCTGGCTTCCTCCGAATGATGCCGGGTGGTTCTCGTTGTTTCGCATGGATGCTCGACACAGTCTTGTCGAGCAACATTCTTTCCCGGGAAAGTTCGGGTCACGCAGCATTCGTCTGGTCCCGGGTGAGTCGGTCCAAGGCAAGCTGGTCTTGAACCAGCGGAGCCCGACCCTGTTGGAGGACGTCACGCTGTTTGGCGTCCGGCTTGAGTGGGAGTGTTCCCATCCTTCTTTACACCTGGTGTGCCAACAGGATCCTCCGCGTACCATCACTATCCCGAAAGACGATCCCGGCGAACCGGACGTATTTGCCATGGATGAACCGGCGTGCAGGAAGTTGGAACGCGTGATCGGGCTCATCGACGTTCCCCAAGGGCATGAGGTGCTTTTTCTCCTCACCAGTGAATCCGTGATGATCGACCTGGAAAAGGTGCAAGCCCTGCTCTACCGGGTGGATGACTACGTCCGGCAGTGTCAACCAACGTGGACGAACAGTTGGGCCGTCGATTTTTTTGCGGAAGAGCGGGTTGCGGGATTCCTCAGGGACCAGGAGGGCAGGCACTATTTTGAAAAGGGGCTCTGGCAGCGGGCCAATATCGGACAGTATTCCAGCCGGATCCGGACCTTATACCGATTCCCGTGGAGCAGGAAGAAAGCCGATACCGTCTATCTTTCGGTGTACCGTGAGCGGGCGGGAATTCGATGAGAACCTGTGAACAGCAGCCGGGCCGGCGTGGCGTCACTCCGGGGCGGTTTGTTCATCCTGGGCCACGTGGCCGCGCAAGGATTTTTCGGTGATCTGACTTTGGATTTCCCAGGCGATCACCCGGGCAAGTTGTTCGGCGGATAACGCGCCCATGGGGAGTCCCTGGGTCTCGCCATACAATTTTTCCTTCGGCTCCACGGTGCGATGGTAATTCACGAGGACCTTCGCAGGTTGAATGACCCTGCCGCGTTCCCCGACCGTGACGGCCTTGTCTTCCGGCACCACGCGCGTACGTGCTGTCCAATCCCGTTCATCGATTTTTGCCATTAACACGTGCCAGACTTTCCCATTGAGCAGACTGCGAACGGCTTTTTGCGTGTGTTCCCAAAAATAGGGATCGCTGACGATCAGTCGGAGGGCATGCCGGACGCGAATATCATACAGCTTGATGGTCGAATCCGAATGCTCGGGTTTCGTCAGGGTCGTCGTGCCCATTTCATAATAGGGTTGATTGGCAAGACTGCCGTAGGCATCCACCGTTTGAATGTAGGTATCCAATAAGGCTTGCAGCACTTCCGTGCGTTCCTCCGACGCCATTTTCCTGATCTCGGCGTTGGTGGAGACGGGCGCGCGCAGCAGGTCGCGTTTCAGCAGGCGGCCCCTGCGGGCGGATTTGGTTGCGGCTTTACTGATCACCCATTGAAACTCTTTTGCCAGTCTCGGGGCGAGGGTATCCGGCTGCCCAAGGTATCCGTCCTCCCGGAGTTTCATGGCGTTGATCAGGAGATTGACCTTGCCTTTCTGTTTGGTCCGGGCCACGAGAAACGGAAATTCTTTGCCTTCCTTGTTCAGTACCCTTGGCTCGATCACGACGTTTTGCAGGAGGTCGTTCGTGACGGCCTGATCGAACCGTTTGTATTGCGAGCGGTCACGGACCAGGATGCCGAACGCCTCGACCACGGTTTCGACGGCTTCATTCGCCACGTCCTGCCGGATGGTCTCTTTTTCGCCTTGCTTCTGATTCAGGAAGACCTGAAAGGAGACACCGGGAATCGCATGTCCTTCCTGGGCCGGCGTCGCGGGTGCGAAGAAAGCCACGGAGCACAGTGCGAGCAAGAGCGTTCTGATCATGTGGCACGTCCTTATTTTAGGCGTTTCGTGACTAGACTGCGATTGTTTCGATCCGGGTGATTTCCTCCGGAGAGAGTTCTACGCGCTCGATGTCCAAATCTTCTTTCATGTGTTGTGCGTCGGTGGTGCCGGTCAAGGGGAGCATGCCCACCTGTTGCGCAAAGCGAAAGATGACTTGTGCCGGCCCCGTTTTGCACCGTTTGGCGATGGCGCCAACGTCCGGGTCGTGAAAGACCCCGCGATTCGCGGTGAGAAGCGAAAATCCCTGGTAGACGACGTGATGGGCCCGGCAGATTTCCCTGACGGCGTGGTCCCATCCCAAGGCCGCATAGCAACGGTTCTGCACGACCATGGGTTTCACGTTGGCCTGCTCGCACAGTAATTGAAGTTGAGGGGCCTGGACGTTGCTGATCCCGATCATTTTGGTCCGGCCCGCCTGATACAGCTTTTCGAGCGCCGCCCAGACCTCCCAATCTTCTTTATCGAGTCCCCAGCGTCCATAGGGCCCGTGCAGGACATAGGAATCGATAGAGTCGGTGTGCAGGTGTTCGAGCGAGCTTTCAAACGATTGTGCGACCTGTTCGGCTATGGGGGCGATGGGGTCATAGGGCGTTCGGTGGTCCTGCCCCGAGACGGGCGTAAACTTAGTCTGGAGAAACAGTTGATCCCGCGTGATCCCTTCCTTCGCCAAGGCAAGTAAGGCTTCTCCGACCAGGGCTTCGTGATAATGGATGAGCTGGTTCGCGGTATCGATGGCTCGAAAGCCGGCCTGGACGGCCAATTGCACGTACCGGCTCGTGTCCTCTTTTTTCCATGCCGTGCCATACATGAAGTGAGGGATGGGAACGCCGTTGTGTGCGGTCTGCATGATTTCTCCTGAAGTAAGCTAAAATTGCCCGGCTTGCACCAGGTCGTCGAGATTGTTGATGTCCAGCCAATGGCCGACCGTGTAGAGCACGCGTATCGGGACGTCCCGTTTGAGCAATTCCTGAAACAATTGCGACATGCCCGCTTTGTCGTTGGACGGATCGGCGAGCATTTCCCCGAGAATGCCGTGTAACTGCGCAGCCGCGCCGGCCGACACCTTCAAAAATCCCATCCAGACGCCGTGAATGGATTCTCGCGGTACGTCCCGCCCCAATTGTTTGAGGTGGATTTTGGCATTGAACGCTTTCCGCGAATTGGGCACCGTACATTCCGCAAACCCCCCGAGCCGGGTATAGGACGTTTTCCCTTCCCAGACACTGTCCACGCAAATCACCCAATCATCGGGTTCCTGAAAAAGGATCTGGGGAATGTATTTGTTGAAGAGCACGTCCCCGTACGAAATGATGGTGTCCTGAAATTCCCCGTTCTTCGATTGCAGCGCCTTGAAGAGCGAGACCAGTTCCCCTGTCTGCGCAAAATCATCGTTGTCCACGTAGGTCAGGTGGGGGAGGGAAACGGTCTCCTTTTTATAGCCGCGGACCACGGTAATATTTTTGATGCCGATGGTATGGTACGCATCGACGATATGCGACAGGATCGGCATGCCTTGAATCGGCACCATGGTTTTGGGCCTGTCTTCCGTTAATTCGCCGAGTTCGTTCCCGCGGGACGCGGCCAGGACGATTCCGGCCAAGCTGTCACCGTTGTGTGGAAGGTAGCGTTTCTCGGCTTCCTGGAGTTCGGCGGCGTCCTGAAGCCGGAAGATTTCGGCCATCGGCGCAATCTTATCTTCAATCGAGAACAGGTTTCCTTTTTCTTTCAGGGTGCGTGCCGTTTTCTGCATGGTGGTCACGGCCGCACGCAGGAGGTGATTAGCCCAAATCACCAGGGAAAAGCCATGCTGCCGGAAGACGTCCGTGAGCGTGGCGTAATACTTGGTCGGCACGATCACCACCGGGCATCGATCGCCCCACTCCTGCTTGAAGGCCAGGATTTCGTCGGGGACCGCCAGGGCACTGTGAATGAGAATGCCGTCGGCGCCTGCCTGGTGGTAGGCCTCGGCCCGTCGCAAGGCTTCGGATAATCCCCAGCCGCAAATAAAGGCTTCGATCCTGGCAATCAGGCAAAAATCCTCATCGGTCTGGGCATCTTTGCCGGCCTTGATTTTCCCGCAGAATTCGTCGATGCCGGCCATGGGCTGGGTCTCGCCTTTCAAAAAACTGTTGGTCTTGGGGAACAGCTTGTCTTCGATGCAGACGGCCGCGATCCGGCGTTGTTCCAGTTTCCGGATCAGTCGCTGCATATTGTTGAAATTCCCGTACCCCGTATCGCCATCGAGCAGGATGGGGATCCGCGTGGCATCAGACATGAATTCCAGGTGGTCGAGGATTTGCGTCCAACTGGCTTCGTTGTTGTCTCGCACGCCGAATTGAGCGGAGAGGGTGAGCCCGCTGGCCCAGATGCCTTTGAACCCGGCCTCTTCCACGATTTTAGCGCTGAGGCCATTGTGGGCTTCACAGAGAAACTCCAAGCGGTCGGATTGCAGGAGCGCCTTGAATTGTCGGGTTTTGGAAAAAGCTGACGGTTCGTTCATCACTCTTCAACAATTCTGCAAATGCCAGTCCTAAAACCCTCTCACCCAGTGGGAGAGGGCAGGGGTGAGGGGGGACAACAAAAAAGAATAACAGAATTAAACAGAGTTTGTTAAGACGTGTGCCCGCTTCTGGGGGATTGTTATGAAATAGCCAACCACACCCTGAATCTGTCATTCCCGCAGTCTTTAGCGGGAATCCAGGGTCTTTGTAGCCGCGGCATCTCATGCCGCCTGCTTTTTCTCTTCTTTGCAAAAATGGGCGGTGGGAGGTAGAGAGTCGGCCCGGAAGAACCGACCGGAAGACCTGCATAGGGCTGCCCCCCCCCTCAATACCACAAATTCCTCACTCTTGATCTGGACCTAAACTGGGGAAAGGTCAATTTCAATATAGACATTTGTATATAATATGTATCATTTACTATAATGAAGCTACAGTTTGCCGGCTTTGAGTGGGATGACGGGAATCGGGGACATTGCCAAAAACATGGTCTCAGCCAGACAGAGATCGAAGGCTTCTTTCAGTAAGACAACCTGTTGGTTGCCCCTGATCTGCTGCATGCCGAACGGGAAGAGCGCTATCTGGCTATTGGTCGAGCATGGATGGGAAAACCGATGCTGGCGGTCTTCACAATCAGGATAGTGGACAAGACCGTGCTGCTCCGTCCGATCAGCGCCCGATATATGCATGACAAGGAGGCCCAAAAATATGAAGAAGAAAATTCCAAGATTTAAGACCGATCAGGAAGCGGAACAGTTTCTGGAACGGGATCTGACGGACTACCTGAACCTGAAACAGTTTACACCGGTCACGTTTGAGCTATTGCCCAAAACCAGGCAAGTCAATCTTCGATTTTCCGAACCGCTTTTTAACGCCGTCCGGAAGCGAGCGGAGCAGGAAGGCATTTCGTACCAGAAATTTATTCGACGGGCGGTTGAGGGTTCGCTCAAGAAGAAGCCAAAAGCTATCGCATGATATCGCCTATGGCTGGAACAAGAAGGACGTGGTAGCTTTTTCTCAGTGCCGCGATGACGTTGGTAACGAGAGGGATATTGCTGCTTAATTCATGTTCGGGTCGGCGGGCATGTCTGCATACATGGCCATGTCTGTTCCCAGGGATCGCAGAATATTGGCCCACAATTGGCTGTGGTCTTTCTCGAACATCGCGGTGGAGTCGGCCGGTATCGTAATCCACGACCCGGTTTGCATTTCGTTTTCCAATTGGCCGGGTGCCCAGCCCGAATACCCCATGAAGGCGAGAAAATTTCCCAGGGAGGAAGGATCTTGTAAAAGATCCTCCAAGGCTTTCATATTGCCACCCAGGTAGATGCCGTTAAAGACGTGGTGGGAATCTTGGGGCCCCTCGGGTGTCCGGTATAAGATCAAGAGGTTATTCTTTTGGACCGGTCCTCCGGAAAAGACCCTGTGGTGTTGGCCTTCCAGGATGGGCACTTGCGGGAGGACTTCAGTGATATTGATCTCCGTCGGTCGATTGACGACGACCCCGAGCGCTCCTTCAGGTCCATGTTCGCACAACAGGATGACGGTCTGCCGAAAATTCGGGTCGCGGAGGCTGGGCCTTGCAACCAGGAAGATGCCCTTGCCAAGTGGGATATCCATACTGTGATCCTACAGGTGGAAACGGGGGGGCGACAAGAGGTCACGCCTGAACGGAAAGACACTGTGGCCTCTCACCATTGGATCTTCTGCCGGCTGAGGCGAGTCAGGACACAGGCTTTGGCGGTTCCTCGATGCCGCGGTCGCCAATCCGTCTCAGGTTCGATAATCCTTGAATTCCGCATCGGCATCAGGCAGTTTGAAAAAGGCGCGCATTTGTTTTCTGAGGGTGGCGCGGCCATTTTCGTCACCGAGGTTCAGGTGATATTCATTGATGACCATGGTTTTGACCCCGCCGGGTTTGTTCCATTCGGTCCAACAGTTTTGGCAGATGCTGTTCTTGACTTCTTCTTCGAGTTTTCCCAGGAAAAGGGGTTCGGTTATTTTTTCTGCTGACTGTTCACATTTTTGACATTGAATCTCCGGCATGAATGGTCCTCCTTGTGTGGCTAAACGCTTGACGTCCGTTGGGAGTGCTTGCTCTCCGGCCACAATCTTACCATGCTGGATCAAAGCCTGAAAAGGAGAAGCCGGTTGATTGACGTTGCCCGGCGATCATGCTAGAAAACGGGAATCCATTACGTTTATGCCCGGATGGCGGAACTGGCAGACGCGCCAGACTCAAAATCTGGTTCTCGCAAGAGAGTCCGAGTTCGACCCTCGGTCCGGGCACCATGTAGCACTGTTCCTGTTTTTCAATGAGTTAGATGCTGGTTTTTCTTGATCGGCGGCGCAAGCAGAAAGAGATCAACCAGAGAGCCTGCCGGCCTCAACCGGGAGGTTCACTTGGAGTTGTCGCCGTGTAAAGATTTCCAAGAGAAACCCCTTGACACTGTTTGAGGAGATCACTATAGTTATGGGGCTTTAGGACTGAACAAAACCTAAGTCACGAGGAAGGACGGATTATTTCAGGTATCATTCCTTATTATTAGTGTTCGATTATTAACTTACACTTCCTAAGGAGGAGCCACATGCGGAAGTTAAGGTATTTTGGAGCAGCAATCATTCTTGTCGGCTCAGTGAGCGTGGCCTTTGCGCAAGAGCGTGCACCTCAACACTCCGGCTTCGGCAGCGGGGTTGGAGAATCTCAAGGGTCAGGAACGCGTGCCCGTGTATTCGACCAAGATGACATGGAACGCTATCTTTCAGCCCCAGAGACTATTCAAGGAGAAGTGGTGGCCATTGATTATGCCGCGGGCAAACTGTACCTCGACATGGGCGGCAGTTCCCATGATGAACGTCAGACCCTTCGTGGTGGCCTGAACTTGAAGGAATTATGGTTTGATAGTGACACAAACATGGAAAACCTCAAGGCCGTGAACCAAGGGGATTATGTTGCCGTTTCCGCCGTTGATGAAACCACTGCGACGCAGAAGTTCAGTACGGGTCGGAAAATGGTCCGCAGCGTGTATGTGATTGAAGGATCCCAAGTGCTTGGTGGCGCAGATAATCCTGACTTCGGTGGTGGGTTTGGTCAAAAGCCTGATCCCACAAACTATCGGGGTATTGCGACAGCCACAGCCGGTTATACCGGTGTTCCTGCAGGTGGCATGCAAGAGGGTGACGTGACGGGAGGGATTATGTCCAGCGTCGGTGCCATCACGGGTGCCGCGCCTTGCTGGCAATGTGCTCCGCAGCCGGATACCGTGAACATGAGAACAAATAAGACAATTGCCACCGATTATGGTGATAAGCGGGAGAACTTGGACAAAGGAACGGTTCAATAAGCGACTGATTCCGGCGAGAAGAGTTGTGACCTGAAATAGAGCGTGTCGGCGTTAACGTCGGCACGCTCTATTTGTTTGTGTGGCGGGTCTCGAGATCACCAGTTCCCTTCATCGCTTCACCCGTATGAAAGAGGCCATAGACAATGAGTCAAGAAGTTGACCCCCATGCGCTGCTGGACCTCAGGGGCGTGATCTGCCCTTACAATTTTGTCAAAACCAAACTGAGGCTCGAAGCGATGCAACCCGGGCAGGTGTTGGAGGTCTTTCTGGATGATGGCGAACCCATCAGAAACGTCCCGCAGAGTGTCGAAAACGAAGGCCACAGTATTCTTCGCCGTGAGCTGGTCGGCTCGTATCATCGCGTTTTCATTCAAAAAGGCGATGATTGAATTCCGGTTTTTGTTCCTGTCTCATTCGTTTTTTCCTTTTCTCTTGTCCCTGGATGACGAGAGTCATTTCTCCTTTGAATACTCGTGATGGTTTGGAGAGAAGGACTTCCTGTGCGGTGCCACGAATAATTTCTTCGTGGGCTTTTGTGAGTTCGCGGCCGATGGCGATCAGGCGGTCTCCGAAGATTTCCTTGATGGTGAGAAGCGTTGCCTCTATACGATGGGGCGTTTCGAACAGAATAATGGTTTTGGAATCTTCCCGAAGGCTTTGAAGGAGACGGGTCCGGGCCGCTGATTTTTTCGGCAGAAATCCAATGAACGTGAAGGCGTCGGTTGGCAATCCGGCAACGGACAGGGCGGCGATCACCGAAGAGGGACCCGGCACCGGAACGATGGGAATGTCGATGGCAATGGCTCGGGTCACCAGATAGTAGCCCGGGTCCGAAATAAGAGGAGTGCCGGCATCCGAAACGAGGGCAATGGACTTCTCTTCTTTTAGAAGTTCCAGGAGAACGGGAGTTTTTTCTTCTTTGTTGAAATCATGATAACTCGTCAGGGGTGTGTGGATCTTGTAATGGCGACACAGTTTTTGGGTATGGCGGGTGTCTTCCGCCGCAATGACCGATACTTCTTGTAAAATCCGATGGGCTCGGAAGGTGAGATCTTCCAGGTTTCCGATCGGTGTGCTGACGAGATACAATGTTCCTGGCATGCATGGGCCTCTGGTGGAATGCGTACGGGTAGCTATTGTAAACGTTCACTCGTTCGTTGACAAAATAAGGGACTGACCACAAGAGGGGAACCAAGAAAGAAAGGCCGTTTTTTTCTCCCCTTTCCTCTACCTCCCCTCACCCCTCCTTACAAAGGAGGGGAATAGGTTACGATGTCGGGTTACGCTACGCTAACCCGACCTACGGGCTCTATCCCCTCTCCCCTATTTCCCGCTTAATGCGGGAAATAGAGGGCTAGGGTGAGGGGGAAAGACACTGGATTGCCGATTAAAACGGTGCTGGTTATGGAGCGAGGGAGGGAACGGGTGATGGTGAAAGGTCGTGTAGCTCTTGTTACGGGGGGCGGATCAGGAATCGGCAGGGGAATCGCCCTGGGTTTGGCGGATAAAGGCGTTCGCGTTGCCGTGTGCGGGCGGCGTGCGGAATTCCTTGAGCAAACGGTTGCCCGGATCCGGGAGCACGGGGGAATTGCCATGGGCGTGCCCGCCGACGTGACTAATCGTGGCGAGGTGGAGCGACTTGTTGCATCCGTTGTGAACGAATGGGGACAGATTGATATTTTGGTCAACAATGCCGGTGTTTCAGGCAGGACTCCGATGGACGATCCTGATGATACGCGTTGGTTGAATATTCTTGCTGTGAATTTGACGGGTTCCTATTTATGCTCGAAAGTTGTTTTGCCCCATATGAAGGATCCTGCCTATGGTCGCATTCTCAACATGTCTTCCGTCCTCGGCCGGTTCGGTGTCCCCGGTTATGCGGCGTATTGTACTGCCAAACACGGCATACTCGGGTTTACCAAAGCCCTGGCGCTCGAGGTGGCCGAGCGGGGCATTACGGTCAATGCCATCTGTCCCACCTGGGTCGATACCGACATGGCTCGCCAGGGTATCGAAGAAATAGCGGTGGTCCTGGGGATGCCGGCTGAAGATTTCCGATCCCAGGCCGTTGCGGCGGTACCTATTAAAAGGATGGCGAAGGTCGAGGAGGTGGTCGCCCTGGCGATTTTTCTTTGCCAGGCTGATGCGGCGTCGATTACGGGACAGGTCATGAACGTGTGCGGCGGTGCCACGGCAGGGTCGGGCAGTTGATCCACCAACGGCTCGTTCTCTCGCCACACGTTGATGTCCCGCTTCATCCTTTCCTTTCTTGATATCTGCAAACGGCCTATCTATACTTCCAGACTAGGTGTATAGGACTATTTTCCGGTGGTGCCGATGACCGTTGCCTTTTTGCAACTTACGTTGGGGCTGTACTTTATTGGGATTTTGCTGTCCCTGGTGTACCTGCTCCGGCGGTCCGAGTTTCTTGCCCGGGTGGCGCTTGCCGTGACGTGTATCGGATTTGCCATCCATACCGTCGTCTTGGCCGTTCAGGTGTTTTCCGGAGAAGAAGTGCAATGGGTCACGTTCCATAAGGCCTTATCGTTTTTTTCGTGGTCCCTGGTCTTCGTCTTTTTGCTGGTTGTCCTTTTCCAGCGGCTTTACGTGTTGGGTGCCTTCATGCTCCCCATTGCCTTTCTTTCACTGGTATCGACGGCGGTCCTGCCTTCGGAAACTCCGGTTATTCAACCCATGTTTCAAGCGATGTGGGTCCACGTCACACTCAGCATGTTGGGAACCGTCGGGTTTGCCGTGGCCTTTGTGGCAGGCGTGGCGTATTTGATGCAGGACCGGTTGCTGAAATCCAAACAATTCAACGTCTTGTCCTTTAAGTTGCCGCCGTTGGATGTCTTGGACATGCTGAATCAACGTTCGATTTTGTTGGGGTTCCCATTTCTCACCATGGGTATTCTGACGGGGGCCATGTCCGCCCAGATCACATTGGGTTCCTATGTGAGCTGGAATTCCGAACAGATTTGGGCGCTTGTGACGTGGGTGTTTTATTTTGTGGTCCTGATGGGGCGGGTAACCGTTGGCTGGAGAGCCAAGAAGGCGGCTTATCTGACGATCGTGGGATTCGCCGGCGTGCTGTTGACGTTTCTCGGGGTCATTTTAAAAGGGAACGGTCCTCCCATAAGCTGATGAACATCATCGTTGTCGGATTAAGTCATAAAACCGCTCCCGTCGAACTTCGAGAACTTCTCGTGGTTCCCGACAGCCGGATGGGTGAAGCCTTGAACCGGCTCATGGCGCATGCGGGCATCCGTGAGGGGATGTTGTTGCAGACTTGCAATCGCGTTGAAGTGTACGCGGTCGCCGATCAGGTGGAGCAAGGGTTTTCCGCCATTCAGGAATTTTTCGTGGACACGCATCTTTCGGTGTCCGCGGAACAATTACTGCCTCGCCTGTATTGTCACGCGGAGGATCGGGCCATCACGCATCTGTTTCGCGTGGCTTCAAGCCTCGACTCCCTGGTGGTGGGAGAACCGCAAATCCTGCGCCAGGTGAAGGATTCTTTTCAGGATGCCTTAACCCATAATGCCACCGGGGTCATCCTGAACAAGTTCGTCAAAAAGGCGATCTCCGTGGCCAAACGTGTCCGCACGGAAACCCGGATTGCGGAAAACGCGGTTTCCGTGAGTTATGCCGCAGTCGAACTGGCCAAGAAAGTGTTCAGCAACCTGGCGGCACGGACGGTTATGCTGGTCGGGGCCGGAGAAATGGCCAAATTGGCAGCGCAACATCTGGTGAATCACGGAGTCCACGAGGTCTTGCTCACTACGCGGGACCCGATTCGTGCGGCGGATATGGCCGCCCGGTTTAACGGGGTGTCGATTCCCTTTGAAGAATTCCGCGCGAATATGCACCGGGCAGATATTGTGCTGTGTTCGACCGGGGCGTCCCACTATCTGATCAGTCCCGAGGACGTGGAGCGGGCGGTTCGCGCACGATGGAACCAGCCGATTTTTCTGATCGACGTCTCTGTCCCCCGCAATATCGATCCTGACGTTCGCCAAGTCGATAATGCGTTCCTGTTCGATATCGACGATCTTGAATCGCATATCGAACAGAACCGTGAAGAGCGCATGCTGGAAGCCACCCGCGCCGAATGTATCGTCAAAGACGAAGTCGAGGTCATCCTGAAATGGCTCCAGTCGTTAAAGGCGACTCCCACGATTGTCGCGTTACGCAAACGTGCGGATGCCCTGAAACAGGCGGAGTTGCAAAAAGCCTTCGGCCGGCTCGGGGCATTGACGCCGCAACAGCAGGAAGCCGTGGAAGGGCTCGCCTCGGGGATCGTCAATAAACTGCTGCACGGCCCATTGGTGGCGTTGAAATCTGCAGCCCAATCCTCCAATGGGTTGGTGTATATCGAAGCGGCGAGACGGTTTTATGATTTGGGACAAAGTCTTCCCGGGCAGGAATCCGCGAACGTTCAGGACGTACAGGATTTGGAAGCGGAAGACGTGGCGACGGATGCGCTTTCGCCCGCGCCGACTGAAGGGACGGAACAAGAAAGGATTCCCCGGCAGGCTTCGGGTTTGTAGGGTCGATGCGTGCCACGGGGACGGCAGGGCTGATAAAGGAATCAGAGTGAGTTTTACAAATGGACGGCGGACGGCTCTCGTCATTGGAACACGCGGTAGTCAACTTGCCCTCTGGCAGGCGGAATGGGTCCAGGCTCGACTTCAGGAAATTGCTCCATCCGTGTCGATCCGGCTTCAACGGATTCGAACGAGTGGTGATAAAATTCTTGACGTGCCTTTAGCCAAAATCGGCGGGAAAGGATTGTTCGTCAAGGAAATCGAGGAGGCGTTATCCAGGGGAGACATCGATCTCGCGGTCCATAGTATGAAAGACGTGCCTTCGGTGTTGCCGGAGGGACTGGCCATTGTCTGTGTCCCGGCGCGGGAGGATGCCCGGGATGCCTTATTGACCAGGGACCACGTGGCGTTCCGGGATCTTCCGGCAGGTGCGAAGATGGGAACCAGCAGCCTCCGGCGGCAAGCCCAGTTGTTGGCGTACCGCCCGGACTTGGGCGTTGTCATGCTTCGAGGAAACGTGAACACCCGCCTTCGAAAGCTTCAGGAAGGCGAGTTCGATGCGATTGTCCTGGCCGCTGCGGGTCTCACCCGGTTGGGTTGGGCCGATCACGTGACCGAGTATCTCCCTTCGACCTTGAGTCTTCCGGCTGTGGGTCAAGGAGCCCTGGGGATCGAATCGCGCGTGGATGACACGTTTGTTCGAGAGTTGCTTGCCCCAATCAACGATCCCCGGACCTCCATTGCGGTTTCGACCGAACGGGCCTTTCTGGATCGATTGGAGGGGGGCTGTCAGGTGCCGGTCGCGGGCCATGCGGTCGTCGAAAACCAAACGGTGCGGTTCGAGGGACTTGTCGCAAGCGTCGATGGAACGCACGTCATTCGTGATCGGATCGATGGACCGGTGGAACAGGCGGGTCCACTCGGTACGTCCTTGGCCGAGCGGATCCTGGACGCGGGGGGAAAGCAGATTTTGGATCAAATCTATGGACGCGTGTAAAATGAATTATCGAAAGCCCCTGAGACCGTGGAGGATGGGCATTGTTTGTTTAACGACGCGTGCTGATCCCAGGAGAATGTTATGGTTCCGGTGAAGTCATTTATGATCCCCGCTGAAAAAATTATTGCCGTTGATCGTGCTATCAGTGTCCGGCAAGCGGCGAAAATTATGAAGGATACTGGTATCGGCAGTGTATTTGTCACCTGGGATAGGGTCATCGTCGGGATTTTGACCGATACGGACATCGCCAGGCGGTTGGTGGGAATGGGCTTGGATCCTGACCGGACGCCCGTCGAACACATCATGTCAACGCCCGTTTTGAAAATTAATGAGAACAAGACGATTCGGGATGCCAATGCCATGATGGCCAAGGAACACGTCCGGCATTTGGGCGTCTCACGGGACGGAAAACTTGTTGGGATGATCTCCGTGAGGGACCTGGTCACGTTTGTGTCGAATCTTCCCAGGAAATGGATCCTGGGTACGGGGGGAACACATATTTTAGAGCAAATCTATGGACGCGAGTAAATGGCCGAGCTTCGACCTAAAGTCTACTTGGTAGGGGCGGGTCCGGGGGATCCCGGTCTCCTGACGCTTCGCGGCAAAGCCTGTCTTCAGGAAGCGGACGTCGTGTTGTACGACCACCTTGCCAATCCTGCGTTGTTGGACTACGTCTCCTCCGAGGCGGAGCGGATTTACGTGGGGCGGCGCGGGTGTGGGACCTATCGGCCCCAGGACGAAATCAATCAATTGATGCTGGAGAAGGTTCGTGAAGGGAAGTGCGTGGTCCGGTTGAAGGGTGGGGACCCTTTCGTGTTCGGACGGGGCGGTGAGGAAGCCGAGTGGATCGTTGAGCACCGGATCCCCTTTGAAGTGGTGCCGGGTGTGACCTCCGCGGTCGCGGTACCCGCGTATGCGGGAATCCCCGTTACGCATCGAACCCTGGCGTCGACCGTGGCCTTTATCACGGGGCATGAAGATCCGGCCAAGGAAGAGACGGTGTTGGAGTGGCCGCGATTCGCCGCCGCGGAGGGGACGCTGGTGTTTTTGATGGGCGTTAAAAATTTATCCATGATCGTTTCCCGGTTGGTCGAGGAAGGGAAATCCGTGGATACTCCCGTGGCGTTGATCCGGTGGGGGACCTATCCCCAACAACGCACGGTGGTCGGAACCTTGCGGGATATTGTCGATCGTGCGAAATCGGCTGAAATTCGCCCTCCGACGGTGGTGGTGGTGGGGGAAGTCGTCCGGTTGCGCGAGCAACTCAATTGGTTTGAGACACAACCCTTATTCGGGAAGCGAGTGCTCGTGACGCGCGCCAAAACCCAGGCGTCGGAATTGTCGAATCTGATCAGGGCTCGAGGCGGAGAACCGATTGAATGTCCGACCATCGACATCGGACCCCCTGACGATTGGGCGGAAGTCGATGAAGCCATCGAGCAACTTGCAACCTATCAATGGCTTGTTTTTACAAGCGTCAATGGGGTAAAGGCATTTATGCAACGCCTGTGGTACCATCGTCGCGACGCGCGCGCGTTGGCAGGGTTGCAGGTCTGTTGTATCGGACCCCGGACGGCCGAGGAGGTGAGACAATTCGGCATCGACGCCGACCTGGTGCCGGAAACGTACCAGGCCGAAGGGCTCATCGAGATCCTGACGCGAGCCGGCGTGTCCGGCCAACGGGTGTTGCTCGCCCGGGCGGCACAAGCCCGCGAGATCCTGCCGGACGAGTTGGAGCGATTGGGGGCTTTCGTGCGAGTCGTGAAAGTTTACAAGACCGTGGTGCCGGCGATCGAACGGGAACACGTTCAGCAACTGTTTCGTGACCATTTGATCGACGTCGTCATGTTTGCAAGCTCGTCCACCGTTCGGAATTTTTTCCAACTCTTCGACGGAGTCCGTGATTTGAAGAAACATCTGAATGGAACGATTATTGCGAGTATCGGGCCGATTACGGCGGAAACCATTCGGGAAATGGGTTTGGACGTTCACGTCATGGCTGCTCAGAATACGATTCCGGCGTTGGTCCAGTCGCTGGTCGACTACGTCAGGCACGAGGTGCCCTCTTAACGGCGTATGAATTGTCGAACGCCCCTGAACCGTGGAGGATGGGGCATTTTTTTGTTTAACGACGCGTGTTAATCCAAGGAGAATTTTATGGTTCCAGTGAAATCGTTTATGGTCCCCGCTGAAAAATTTGTTGCTATTGATCGCGACACCAGTGTCCGGAGGGCGGCGGAAATTATGAAGGAGAATGGTATCGGCAGTGTGTTTGTTTCCCGGGATAAGGAGATCATCGGGATCTTGACCGATACGGATCTCGTCCGGCGGTTGGTGGCGGCGGGGTTGGATTCGGACCGGACGCCCGTCGAACAAATCATGTCGGCGCCCGTTTTGAAAATTGATGAAAACAAAACGCTTTTGGATGCCAATGACCTGATGGCCAAGGAGCACGTCCGGCATTTGGGCGTCTCACGAGACGGGGAACTTGTTGGGCTGATCTCCGTGAGGGATCTGGTTGTGTTCTTGACGAATCTTCCCAGGAAGTAGTCGTGGCTTTGGGGATGCCCAACGGGAAACTGAGGGTATTGCTCAATGAGTCGAAAGCACGAGAGAGTCTGAAACCATTTGGCCATTGGATAGGTGATGGGATTTCCTCGTCAACGAATGCGACGCTTGCGTGAATCCGAGCCTCTTCGGCGGATGGTGCGGGAAACCGTTCTTGCGCCGAGCAACCTGATTTATCCTTTGTTCGTGAAGGAAGGGACGGATCAGCAGGAGGCCATTCTGTCGATGCCCGGCCAATTCCGGTGGTCCATCGATCGTCTGCTCAAGGAAGCGACCGACGTCCACATGCTGGGCGTTCCGGCGGTCATGCTGTTCGGGATCCCTGATCACAAGGATGAACGCGGGTCGTCCGGTTATGATCCGAACGGGATCGTGCAACGGGCCGTCCGTGCGCTTAAGGACCATCTCCCCGGGCTTTTTGTGGTGACGGACGTCTGTATCGATGAATATACGTCCCATGGGCATTGCGGCATCGTGAAAGACGGTCGCATCCTGAACGATGAAACCCTCGACTGTTTACGCCTGATGGCAAAAACCCATGCAGAAGCCGGGGCCGACATGGTGGCGCCTTCCGACATGATGGACGGGCGAGTCGCGGCGATCCGTGACGAATTGGATCAAGGGGGGTTCGAGCACGTTCCCATCATGTCCTATGCCGCCAAGTATGCCTCTTGCCTGTATGCGCCTTTCAGGGAGGCGGCTTCTTCCAGCCCCGCCTTCGGTGATCGGTGCTCGTATCAAATGGATCCCGCCAATGCTCGTGAAGCCGTTCGTGAAGTGCAGGCCGACGTGGAGGAGGGTGCGGACGTGGTCATGGTCAAACCGGCGCTGCCTTACCTGGATATTATTGCGCGGACGCGGGCCGAGGTGGACGTGCCCGTCGCTGCGTTTCAGGTCAGTGGTGAATACAGCATGATCAAGGCCGCCGCTCGACAAGGGTGGCTGGACGAGTCCAAAGTGACGTTGGAAACGCTGCTGTCCATCAAACGTGCCGGTGCCGACCTCATCCTCACCTATTTTGCCAAGGATGCCGCCAAGTTGTTGAATGCCGCTATCCCATGAAGGTTTCGCGCGGGCTTCCAGCTCTTCCCTTGCCGCCTAACCCGGTTCTGACCATCGGCAATTTTGACGGGCAGCACATCGGGCATCGACAATTACTGGCCACCGTCGTTCAATGTGCTCGTGAACAGCAGGGAACGCCGATGGTCTTGACCTTTGATCCCCATCCGGTGTTGGTGTTGAGTCCGGGAACCACCTTTCAATTCTTGACGTCCCCTTCGGAAAAGTTGGCCTGGTTCGAGACGCAAGGCGTCGAGCACCTCGTGGTGTTGAATTTCACCAAAACGTTTGCCGCATTGAGCCCGCAGGAGTTTGTGTTTTCGATCCTGAGGGATGGGCTGGGCGTCAAAGATCTGTTCGTGGGTGAGCATTTTGTTTTCGGCAAAAACCGGGCGGGAAACACGGAAATCCTGCGCGACTTGGCCGGACAAGCCGGTTTCCGGGTTCATCTCGTCAAACCCGTGAGTTCCCGGGAAACTATCGTGAGTTCCACCAGGATTCGCCAGTTCATCCGAACGGGGAAGGTGGAAACAGCCATGCAATGTCTGGGACGCCCGTATTCTCTGAAAGGCACGGTGATTGAAGGTGACCGTCGCGGGCAGGAGTTGGGCTATCGGACGGCTAACCTTCGACCGGACAAAGACCGGGTGCTCCCGCCGGACGGGGTCTATGCAACGAAGATGGTGTGGCAGGATACGGTGTTTCCCGCGGTGAGTTATCTTGGGACGCGTCCCACGTTTGGAGAAGGGGAACGGTTGCTGGAAGTGCATGTCTTGGATGCCGCCTGTCATTTGTACGGACACCCTGTTGAAGTTCAATTTTTACACTATATTCGAGGCGATGAACTGTTTGAAGATTCCGAGCAGCTTGCCGAGCGAATCGCTCAGGATATTCAGCAGACTCGACGCGTGTTTGCCGAATAATTCAAATCTCCCCCATACGTCAATCACTGTCGGTGGCGATGATGCCCGCCCTGTTGGCTTTTGAATACACGTTATTGAAACACGTCAGGCGACTCGGTCTCTTGTCTCCCGGAGACCGGGTCGTGGTTGCCGTGTCCGGGGGAGCGGATTCCGTTGCTCTTTTGCAGGTTCTGTCTGCTTGGCGGGATCGCCTGGATCTGGCACTGGCCGTGGTTCACGTTGAGCATGGGTTGCGGGGGGAAGAATCCCTGGGTGACGCGACGTTTGTCGAGCAGCTCTCCCGGCAGTTGGGCCTTCCTCTTTTCCTGAAGCGGATCAACCTGAAACCGCTTCTCCGGGAACGAAAAGGGGAGTCCGTCCAAGCTGTTGCGCGTGAGAGAAGATACGAACAGTTGCACGCGGTCGCCAGGGAGTGGGAGGGCACCAAAGTCGCGGTCGGGCATACGCAGGACGACCAGGCGGAAACCGTGCTGATGTCCATGCTGCGAGGCGCCGGGCTTGCCGGGCTATCGGGTATGCCGGCTCATCGGCAACCGTGTATCATCCGCCCGTTTCTGCAGGTGAGTCGATCTGAAATTTTGCAGTACCTTGATGAAAAACGCTGTGGGTTTCGCGTCGATTCGAGTAATGAAAGCCCGAAGTACGTCAGGAATCGGCTTCGCCGTGAATTAATCCCCCTGTTGAAGACGTTCAATCCCCGGGTGGTGAGCGTTCTTTCCCGGCAAGCTGCCATTCTGCGTGAGGAACATCATTATTTGGATGAAGTTGCGAAGGCCTCGCTGGAATCGGTCGAGGTCGGCCGTACGAAGGATCGCATCGTGTGGAGTCGTTCACGATTGTTAACCTTTCCCGTACCCATTCAACGGAGAATGATCCTTTTAACGGCGGGCGCCTTGCGGCACAAGCCGAGCCCGCTCAGGTTCGATGCCGTGGATACTCTTTTGCAGCACGTTGTTCACGGAACGTCGGGTTCGTCCGGTCGTGTTGCCGGTCTGGACGTCGTCAGGGAATATGACAAGGTGACGTTCGTGAAAGTTCCCGTGGGCCCTAACCGCCGCTTGCAAGAGGAATGGTCCTGGTCCTTTCCGGGGTCGATCCGTTGGCCGGTAACGGGCCAGACCATTGAAGGGAAGATAAAGGCTACGAAGACGATCCCGACCCGGCGGACTGATTCCGTGGCTTACCTGGATGCGGATCGGTTCAGTCACGAGTTGGTCGTTCGATCCTGGAAGCCCGGTGATTATTTTTTCCCGTATGGGATGGGAGGACGACGAAAGAAGATCCAGGATTTTTTCTCGGATGCGAAGGTTCACCAGGCCGAGCGAAGCAACGTGCCTCTCGTGGTGGCTCCGGAAGGGATCCTTTGGGTTGGTGGGTATCGTTCCGATCACCGATTTCGAGTGACCGAGGATACCAGGCACATTGCCGTCGTCCGGATTCGTGCGGCCGGGAGAAAGGCCTGAGGAATACCGGGTTCACGATCGCAAGGTCCCGTCCAGTGGGGCTTACGCAAAGGGGAGCCGGTTGCAGATGCTTGATCCCCATGGTAATATTTCTGAAGTTTCCTAAGCTGTTTTCGTTTCGCCCCTGAAGGTTTGAGAGAAGGAACGTATTTTCATGAATTCTCGTGTGAAAAATTTGCTTTTTTGGGTGGTGGTCGGACTGTTTATGATCCTGTTGTTCAACCTGTTCACCGTGCCGTCCAATCCACCGGAAGAAGAAGTGATCTTCAGTGACTTCATGGCCCATCTCGAGCGGGGAGAGATTTCCAAAGTCACCATGAAGGACAGTCATATCAGTGCGATTTTGAAAGATGGAAACCGGATTCGGACGTATACCGTTGAATATCCGGACCTGGTCAATGCCCTGAGAGAACAGTCGGTGCAGATCGAAGCCAGGCCGCCGGACGAAAGTCCCTGGTACATTACGTTTCTCGTGACCTGGGGACCGTTTATCCTGTTCCTCGGATTATGGTTTTTCCTGATGCGGCAAATGCAGATCGGCGGCAATCGGGCCCTCTCGTTCGGAAAAAGCCGGGCGCGTCTCCTGACTGAGGAAAAGAAAAAAGTGACCTTTGCCGACGTGGCCGGCATAGAAGAGGCAAAGGAAGAAGTTGTTGAAATCATTGAATTTTTAAAAGATCCCCAAAAATTTCAAAAACTCGGTGGGCGAATCCCCAAAGGAGTCTTGATCGTTGGCCCTCCGGGAACGGGAAAAACCCTGTTGGCGAAAGCCATTGCCGGAGAAGCGGGTGCTCCGTTCTTCAGCATCAGTGGGTCTGATTTTGTGGAAATGTTCGTGGGCGTCGGAGCGTCTCGAGTGCGTGACTTGTTTGAACAGGGGAAAAAGCATGCTCCCTGCATCATTTTCATTGATGAAATCGATGCCGTCGGGCGGTTGCGAGGTGCGGGATTAGGTGGGGGGCACGATGAACGGGAACAGACCTTAAATCAGCTGCTCGTGGAGATGGATGGGTTCGACACGACCGAAGGGGTGATTCTTGTCGCCGCCACGAACCGTCCTGACGTCCTTGATCCGGCCTTGTTGCGGCCCGGCCGGTTTGATCGACAAGTAGTGGTCAATCGTCCCGACGTTCGGGGGCGAGTGGAGATTCTCAAAGTCCACACCAAGAAAGTTCCCGTGTCTTCTGACGTGAACCTCGAGCAGATTGCCAGGGGAACGCCAGGTTTTTCAGGTGCCGATTTGGAAAACCTTGTCAACGAGGCGGCACTCTGGGCTGCTCGACTGGACAAGAAGTTGGTGGAACTCATCGATTTTGAAAATGCCAAGGATAAAGTCATGATGGGGGCGGAGCGTAAGAGTATGGTCCTGAGTGAAGATGAAAAGCGCACGACGGCTTATCATGAAGCGGGACACGCCCTCATGGCTAAATTGTTGCCGGGAGCCGATCCCGTCCACAAAGTGACGATTATTCCGAGAGGGCGAGCAATGGGCATGACCATGCAGCTTCCCATCGATGACCGGCATAGTTATTCCCAGGATTTTCTCTATAACACCCTGTCGATTTTACTGGGTGGTCGTGTGGCCGAAGAACTGATTTTGAAACACGTCACCACCGGTGCGGGGGACGACATTGAACGGGCTACCGAACTCGCCAGGAAAATGGTGTGTGAGTGGGGAATGAGTGACAAATTGGGGCCATTGACCTTCGGCAAAAAGGATGAGGAAATTTTCCTCGGCCGGGAAATTGCGACACGTCGGGACTTTAGCGATCAAGTGGCTTTGGAAATCGATCATGAAGTGAAACGCTTGATCGTGGAAGCCTATGAGCGGACGAAGCGAATGCTCACGGAACATATTCATACCCTACGGGCTTTGGCCGAAGCCCTTCTGGAGAAAGAAGTCTTGGATTCCTTGGAAATTGATCAAATCATCAATCGAGGAACCATTGTTCGAGAGCCGGCGCAAGTGTAACGGAAGCGCACTCCGGCCTTGATTCACACCATCCCTGCCGATTCAATTCTTTGGGTATTTTGGGTCTTCTGCATCGGTCGTTGTTTTGTAAGCGTTTCCAACTTTCATCGTGAGTGACCCTGCCCCGGTTTTGACCGGGGCCTCGCACTTGGGCTCTCCATGGATGAGGCAAACTCCGCATACCTGCAAGCCTGCCACGTCAGGATTCCCTGTTCCCATCACGTCCTGGTGATGGGCATTTTAAACGTGACGCCGGATTCCTTTTCCGATTGCGGGCGCTTTCTCGACCCTCAACGTGCCTTGGCGCATGTTGAACAAATGGTGAGTGAAGGGGTTGATCTGGTTGATATCGGTGCCGAGTCGACGCGACCCGGTTCGACGGCGATTGACGAACAGGAGGAAATTCGTCGATTGAAGCCGATACTTGAGGTTATTGGAAAACGGGCGACGGTTCCGCTGTCGGTCGATACCCACAAGGCCGGAGTCGCTGAACGGGCGATTGACTGGGGCGCGGTACTCATCAACGACATCAGCGCTTTGGAGAACGATCCCCGAATGGGTCACGTGATTGCACGAACCAGGGCCGGGCTTGTGCTGATGCATAAGCGAGGCACGCCTCAGACTATGCAGCAGTATTGCCAATACGACAACGTGGTCGAGGAAGTACGGGATTATTTGGGAAGTCGCATGAGACATGCGGAGGAAATCGGAATCGCCCGCGAGCAAATGTTGATCGATCCGGGAATCGGGTTTGCAAAAAATGCCCAACAGAACTTATCCTTACTGAAAGGGATCGGCTCATTTCGGCGGTTGGGGCGTCCCGTCCTGGTCGGCGTGTCGAATAAATCCTTTGTCGGGACGGTCACCGGTCAACCCGTCGATCAACGCATCATGGGGACTGCCGCGGCCGTGGCGGCTGCGGTTTTGGGTGGGGCACGGATGGTTCGCGTTCATGACGTCGGGTCGATCCGTGAAGTGGTTCGAATGTCGGAAGCCATTGCCCAAGCCTGAGGAGAGGCAGGAGGAAACATGCGGAAGTTATTTGGAACCGACGGGGTGAGGGGCGTTGCCAATCTGGAGCCCATGAATAGTGAAACGGTACTGAAGCTGGGCAGAGCCGTGGCATACGTGTTCAAGGGACGGGCAGGGCATCACCAAATCGTGATCGGCAAAGACACCCGTCTTTCCGGCTATATGCTGGAATCGGCGTTGATCTCCGGCATTTGTTCCATTGGGGTCGATGTGTTGCTGGTAGGGCCGATGCCCTCTCCGGGTGTGGCGTTTTTGACTCGCAGCCTCAGAGCCGACGCCGGGGTGATGATTTCGGCCTCCCACAATCCGTACCAGGACAACGGGATTAAGTTTTTTTCACATGACGGTTTCAAACTTCCCGATGAACTTGAATTACGCATTGAAGAATTGATCCTAACGAACGAGATCGAACATCTTCGTCCTACGGCGGATGAAATCGGAAAGGCGTTTCGCATCGCCGATGCCGAAGGACGCTATATCGAATTCGTGAAACGGTCTTTGCCGCGCGAAATGGATTGTCAGGGTATGAAGGTGGTCATAGATTGTGCGCACGGTGCCGGGTATTCGGTCTTTCCGAAAGTGGTACGGGAACTGGGTGCTGAAGTGTACATCATCGGGGATGAACCGGATGGCACGAACATCAATGCGGGGTATGGAGCCCTCTGCCCGGAGCGATTGCAAGAGGCCGTTCGCGCACGTCGGGGCGACGTTGGTATTGCGTTGGACGGAGACGCCGACCGGGCCGTGTTCGTGACGGAAGAGGGTGAAGTGGTGAACGGAGACCAGGCTTTGGCCGCGTTTGCCTTGGATCTGCAGCGACGCGGCAGGCTCAACCGCAATACCGTTGTCGGAACCGTCATGAGTAATTTCGGGTTTGAATTGGCTATGCAAAAGAACGGGATCAATCTGGTCCGAACACCCGTTGGAGATCGGTCTATCCTGGAGCGTATGTTAGCCGATGGCTATAACCTTGGAGGAGAGCAATCGGGACACGTCATTTTTCTCGACTATAATACAACCGGCGATGGGCTGATTTCCGGACTCCAAATGCTCAAGTTGGTCAAGCGGTCCGGGTCTACCGTCTCGGAACTGACCAAATGCATAGAGACCGTCCCTCAAGTCTTGTTGGGCGTCAAGGTGAATCGGAAACCCGACTTGGAATCTCTTCCTGAATTGCGGCAGGCGATTCGTTCCGGTGAAGAACGGTTGAACGGGACGGGACGGATTCTGGTTCGGTATTCCGGAACCGAACCGTTGGTGCGGGTCATGGTCGAAGGACGGGATCATTCGGAAATCAGAGAAGTCGCGGATGCATTGGCCGTGGTGGTCAAGGCCGCCATCGGATGAGAGACCCTGTCCAGACTCGACCCGGAGGCTGGGGTGAAGGGGCCGTTCGTTCGGGAATTCAGGAAGGCATCCTCTCCAATCTTGATCATTTGATCTACATTGTTGTAAATTAACAGGGTGTCTTTCTAATGTAGTTCTCTCCGGCATTGTTGCTTTTCTCGTGGGACTCCTTCTCGGGTCCTATCTGTTCTTTCTTCCTCTTACCATCACAGTCCTGTTGGTCTTTGTAGCCGGAGCGTTGTCCTGGTATGAGAAGAAAGCTCTTTTTTCCAGGAAGCAGGGACTCATTCTGTATGCCTGTGTCCTGTTGGGCGTGGGATATTGGTTGCTCGACGCGGGAAAGAATAACGGCGTTGACCTGCCGTTCCATGCCGGTCAACGGGAAATGACGTTCTCCGGCGTTGTGACGGCGCCGGTCGAGCACGGTCCGGGTCGGGTGACAATGGTTGTGGCCGTGGATTCCGTCGAACAGGACACAGGGAACCGTCAGGTCCGTGGGAATCTTCGTTTGACCTGGCTTCCATGCAAGTTCGGTGACGAGTGTAAACCGGATGCGGATTCGTACGTTTTTCGAGGAGAGAGGCTCACCGTACGTGCTCGAATACGCCAGCCCTTCGGCACGCGGAATCCTGGTGGGTTTGACTATGGCGCCTACCTCAGGGACCGCGGGATTCACGCGGTAGCATTCGTAAGGAGCCCTGACCTGATACAGGTTCAACCTCCGGGTGTCTTCGACATCACAGCATGGGTATGGTCGCAGATTGACCGTTGGAGGAATCAGGTACGCCAGGCTGCCATCTCAACGCTCCGGCAACCGGCTCGTGGCTTATTCTTGGGAATGATTGTCGGAGAGCAGAATGAGATCGCCCCGGACGTCCGTGAAGATTTTATGACGACGGGGACGGTCCATATTATTTCCATATCGGGCTCGCATTTGGGGTTGTTGGCCTTTGTCTCGTTTTTGGGCGTAAGAGGGATGACTCGCCGCATGCCGGCTCGATGGCTGGAGAGACTCTCTTGCGTCCTGACGCCCAAGCAACTTGCCGTGTTGGTCACCATCCCCATGGTCATTTTTTATACGCTGTTGTCGGGAGCCCACGTGGCTACGGTTCGGTCACTGTTGATGATCCTGCTCTATCTCTTCGCGGTTTGGATCGGTCATGAACGACAGATTCTCATTGCGTTGGGTATCGCCGCGTTATGCACGACCCTGTCTGATCCCAAGGCGCTGTACGATCTTTCCTTTCAACTCTCGTATGTTTCCGTCCTGGCCATTGCCCTGGTGTTTCGATGGAGTAACAGTGACGACGAGGAGGATGACATGCCTCAATCCGCCATGGTCAAACTGAAGAATTGGGGAAAGCAGTATGCGTTGATGACCCTTGCAGCCACCGTGGGGACCGTTCCGCTCGTCGCGTACTATTTTAACCAGGTGGCCTGGTTGGGAATTTTTGCCAATGCGGTTGTCGTGCCCTTCGTCGGCTTACTTGTCGTGCCGTTGGGACTCGGGGCGTCGATGATCGTATTGCTTGGAGGGCTCGACCAATTGCCCTTCGCCTGGGTTCATCAGCAAATCATGAACTGCCTGACGTCCGTCGTCGGCATGATGGCTACGGTTCCCGGTGCCAAATGGCACGTGGCGTCACCGGCAATTTTTGCCATGGCAGGATTCTATCTTTGTCTCATGGTCGCGTTGCTTAGTCGGAAACTGACGTTGCGAGTCATAAGCGGGAGTGCGCTGATCCTCTTCCTGTTGTGGTGGGTGTGGTCGCCGCGACACGTGTTTGAGGATGATGCGTTGCGCGTGACGTTTTTGGACGTTGGCCAGGGTGACGCTACGGTGCTCGAACTTCCTGGCGGCGAAACGATTCTGGTGGACGGCGGGGCTGCCTATGAACGTTGGGATATAGGCCGAATGGTGGTGGGACCGTATTTGTGGGATCAAGGCATTCGACGGCTCACTCACGTGATTGCGACTCACCCTCAGTCGGATCACGTGGGAGGACTTTCCTGGATCATCGAAAACTTCGAGGTCGATCATTACTGGAGTAACGGGATTCAACGAACGAACCGCTTTTACCAACGACTCCGTGATGCTCTTGAGAAAAAAGGACTCGTTGAACGTATTGCCTGGGAAGGAGAAGAAATGATCAAGGAAGGGCCCTGTCGGCTCGTATCGCTGAACCCGCCGTTGGCGGAAAACGGTTCCACGTTGCACGAACTTCGGGGACACGAACTGAACAATCTTTCCGTGGTTCTCAGTTTAACGTGTGGGAAGCACTCGATTTTGCTGACGGCCGATGCGGAAGTCGAAGCCCTGACGAGATTGATCCACCATCCACTGGTAAAGTCAGCGACCGTCGTCAAAATTCCACATCATGGAGCGAAGAGTTCGTTGAATCGGCGGTGGATTCAACGGCTCGATGCGGAGAACGCGGTAGTGTCCGCCGGTCGGGGAAATCGTTACGGGCATCCGGCTCAAGACGTTTTGCAGGCTTACGATCACATGAACATTTACCGAACGGATTCCGGCGGCGCGATTGTGCTTTCCATGAAGCTGGATTCTGGAGACAGCCTGATCCGGCGTACGACGGATCGTCAGCCCATTCCTCTCGAATTGAGCGACTATTCGCCGGGACGTGAATGGGAAAATTTGTTTCGTTTTTGGAAAATCTGGGTGCGAAACGCGTAACGGGTTGGCTGCATGGATCGACTATGGTCTGGTCGTCGTCATTGAGATCGCATGCTCTCGAAGATTGCTTGAGGATTTTGCAAGGGTTCCCATCCGAGGATGGTCAAAGAATCCGCAACGTAATCCGAGGTGCGGATGCCGTTCAGGACACAGGTGACACCGGGAGTACTGGTCAAACTCCACAGCGCCTTTCGTGACAGCGGTTCTCCGCGTTTCTCTTCCGGAAGGAACCGGTCGAGCGCCGCGGTGATGGTTTGAAGGTGTTGTTCACTCTTTTTTGCAGCTTCCTGTCTCACGATTTTGAGCAGAATGACCAGATTGGGGATGTACTGGTTTTGCCAATTTTGCCAGGCTGTTGCCTGTTCCCGGCTCAGATGTTTGGCGGCTGCCTGAAGGGCCTGATTGATATGTGGCGCAATCATTTGCGATTCGATCTGATCCCAATGCTCCAGGTTGTGAATCCGGGATCGAAGGTGACGGAGTTCGTCAGCCAGGGAGAAGAAGTCTTTGGGTTCCAGCCCTTTTCCCGCATAGGGGATAAGGGGAGCAAATTCCTTCCGAAACGTTTCTTCCAACGTCGCGACGGCTTGGTGCTGCGTTTCAAATGGCGTTTCCACTTGTTCATATCGGGGGTCGGCCAGTCGCGTCATGCCCCGGTGTTGAGCGGATATCGCGTTGAGCGGCCTGTTCACGAGTACGGCGATGTGATGTTCTTGGGCGAACTTCAGGGCGGTGTCCTCTTGTCCGGTATTAGGCGTCAGCAAGGCTCCTGATTCGAAAAGATTCATGGGCAATTGAAGCACTCGAAAATCATGCTGGGGCTTGGCGGCCTGTTGTGCCGCCCGTTGGGCGGCTTCGAGCATGCGCGACAGCGAGGTCGCTTCCGGGTCGCCGGGTCTGGCCGTACTCGTGTTGGAAGAGACGCCGTAAAATTGGATGCGACCTGAGTCGATCTGTTGCTCGAAATACACAAAAGCCTGCTCGAGGCGCCGGTAAAACTCAGTTCGCAGTTCGTCCAGAGTGGAGGCGTCAACAATGAGTTTCCTCTGCTTCGCGTCGGAGAGAAAATATTCGGGGTTGTGCAAGAGGCAGACGTCCAGCGTGGCGAGTCCAAGGCGATCGAGGGAGCCCGTCAGTTGGTCATCGAGAAACTCGGGGTGGAGACAGTGCCAGATGTCTTCCCCATATTTGACCATTTCGGGGTAGGCGCGCCCGGCCTGTTCCCTGGTTTTGGCGTGTTGCAGATTTTTCCCTTGAACGTAGCCGATTTTGGAGACGACGATTACGTTGTCGCGAGTCATTTCCTTTTGGGCAAGTAACTCTTTGAGTACGCTCCCCACCAGGCGTTCGCTGTCGCCATCCGCATAGTTCGTGGAGGTATCGATGAGGTTGCAGCCTTCGCGGATGGCTTTCAGGAGTGCGGTCCGGTGGCCCTCCTGGTCAACACCCGTTCTGTAGCCACCGAACCCGATCCTGGAGTTGGTGAAGCCCGTGGACCCCAAGGTTGTATAGCCGTTGGCCGTGAGGCCGGAGTCGGAAGAATGCGCCAGGATCCGTGACACGTAGGCGGCGGTGCCGTGAGTGGTTGCCGTTCCCGGTATGCCCGGAGAGGCCAGCGTGCGTGCCGTCGAACTCCCCTGAGGAGTCTCGGTTAAGGATTGCGCAACGTCTTTCGGATCGGTAAGAGGAGCGTGACAGGTATAGTTTCGACACACGTATAAGGCGGCTTGCCCTTTGACGAGGGGTTTGCCCTTCAAGAGTGGATGTCGGGACTCGATGGCATCGGGGTTGCCGTGTGCAATGATGCGATGGGGAACAAAATGACGGGCAACCTCATCGAGCAACCGGTCATATCCAGGGTCGGTTGGTGATCCGATGAATGCCAATTCCAGCGGGCCATTCAACAGGAAGTCCGCCGTCATGATCGTCTTGGCAAACCCCCTGGGTACGCGACTGATTTGTTGTCCATACGCCCGAATCGCCTGCGTGGCGGCGTCTCGAAAATCTTCACGATCCTGGTGAAAAGAGAGGCGGGCCAAGGCCATGGCCGCTACGGCGTTACCGCTCGGAGTGGCGCCGTCAGGTCCTTCGCGCCCTCGCAGGATGAGGGCTTCGTGATCGTTGGCCGTTGTAAAAAATCCACCGTGACTCTTATCGAGAAAATCGGTCAACAGTCGTTCGCCCAATCGAACGGCCTCCGAGAGATATCGCTCCTCGCCGCCGGCTTCGTAGACGTCGATGAGGGCTTCTGCGAGATAGGCATAATCCTCCAGATACGCGTTGAGATGGGCTTTGCCGGCGCGGCAGGTGCGGTACAGGCCTCCATCGGGACGGGAAAGCGTGTCGAGCAAAAAATCCGCGGCACGACAAGCGGATTCCAAATAAGGGCCGTGTCTCAGGACCCGTGCCGCCTCGGCCATCGCGCTGATCATCATCCCGTTCCAGGCCGTGATGATTTTGTCGTCCAACCCCGGGGGCACGCGTTTCAGCCGCGCGTCATAAACGAGTGGCTTGACTCGATCGATCGTCCGTCGAAGTTCTTCCGGGGAACAGGAGAGTTTCTCGGCCGCCTGTTCGAGCGTGTGGGGGGTATTGGGAATACTGTGGTGTTCCCAATTGCCGTCCGGGGTAATATCGTAATACGTGCAGAATCGAACCGCGTCCTGCTCCGATGGGACGATTTCCCGGATTTGTTCGGGATCCCACACGAAAAATTTCCCTTCGACGCCTTCCGAGTCGGCATCCGTGGCGGAATAATAACCGCCTTCGGGTGACGTCATTTCTCGAATGATGTAATCCAGAATTTCGCAGGTCACGCGTTTGTAATTGAGGTTGCCGGTCACTTGGAACGCTTCGAGATACGTTTTCGCGAGTAACGCATTGTCGTAGAGCATCTTTTCAAAGTGGGGAACCAGCCAGCGTTCATCCGTCGAATACCGGGCGAACCCTCCACCGACGTGGTCGTACATGCCGCCGCCGGCCATGGCATCCAACGTTTTACAAACCATGTGAAGGACGTGTTCCGTCCTGGTTCGTTGGTATTGCCGGAGGAGACACGCGAGTCCGGTGGCCGGTGGGAATTTGGGAGCTTGGCCGAAACCGCCATAGATCGGATCGAAGTCCGCTGAAAATTGCTCGACCGCAGAGTCAATCTCCTGTTGTCCGACCGTCGTGGGAGCGGGGACGCGCATGGACGTTTGCAACCGGTCGGTAAAACGAGTCGCGCTTTCGGCAATGGCGGCGCGATCCTGTTCCCATCCTTCCGCAATCTTTTTGAGGACCGTCCCGAAGCCGGGCCTGCCCCATTTATCAATCGGAGGAAAGTACGTGCCGGCGAAGATAGGTTGCTGGTCCGGCGTCAGAAAAACCGTCATGGGCCAGCCGCCGTTTCCCTGATTCATGGCGATGGTGGCTTGCATGTAGATCTCATCGAGATCCGGGCGTTCTTCACGGTCAACCTTGACGCAGACGTAGTAACGATTCATTAACGAGGCGATCTCGTCGTTCTCGAACGATTCCCGCTCCATGACGTGGCACCAATGACAGGCGGAATACCCGATGGACAAGAGAAGGGGCTTATCGTTTTCCTTGGCCAGATCGAGAGCTTCCTGTCCCCAGGGATGCCAATCCACCGGGTTGTAGGCGTGTTGCAGCAAGTAAGGGCTCGTCTCGTGAATGAGACGGTTCGGAGACCGGGTCGGGTGAGGATCAGCCATGGAAGCGACAGTAGCACCGGGCAAAAATATGGGTCAACTTGAGTCGCTTGATTCTTGTTCTTAAAACCCTTTTCGGCGACGCGGCAAGACGTTGAGAATCCGAATCGGCGATGTTGAGAAAGAGAATCAATGTTAGGTAATAATACCTAGTATTTTCTATTGACATCTAAGAAAAAAAGGGGTAACTTGAAAACAAGTTGAGAATTGGAATTCAAGGACTTTCATGACTCCAGCATGAGAAAGTATTACTAACAAATACAGGCCGGACCCAAAGAAAGGAGACCGCGATGAAAGCCAAACAAGGGGTTATTGATCTTCTCAACAAGCTGTTGACCGAAGAGTTGACGGTCATCAATCAATATTTTTTGCACGCCAAAATGTGCAAGAACTGGGGCTATGAGCACTTGCACCATCACGTGTTGGATCGAAGCTACGAGGAAATGAAAGATGCGAAACACGTGATCGATCACATTCTGTTTCTGGATGGCCTTCCCAACATGCAGCGGCTCGGAACGGTCAAGATCGGAGAAACCGTCCCGGAACAGTTGAAAGCGGATTTGGACAAGGAAAAATCCATGGTCAAAATGCTCACCGAAGGCATCCAGCATTGTACAAAGGTCGGTGATTTTGCGACGCGGCACATGCTGGAAGACATGGTGAAAGATGAAGAAGAGCACATTGATTGGATTGAAACGCAGTTGGAAACCATCAAGCAAGTCGGGCTGGAAAATTACCTGAGCGAACAGATTCACGAAGAAGGCAGTTAAGCGATCACGCGTTTCGTTCAAGCCTTGAGAGGGAAAAGCCGTATTTTGGCTTTTCCTTTTCAAGGCTTTTTGTTATGTAGTACATGTGTCTTGAGAGGAACGTTATTTCCGCAAAGGAGCCGGCGCATGGCATTGACCCATTCGACCATGTTGGCGTTGGGAACCACCGTTCCCGATTTTCAATTGCCTGACGTCGTGTCGGGCAAGATGATCAGTCCCGGCCAATTTGCCGGACAAAAAGGATTGCTGGTGCTGTTCATTTGCCGGCATTGCCCTTACGTGATTCACGTGCAACAGGAACTGGGTCGATTGGGGCGGGATTATGCCGGGACGTCGCTTGGTATGATTGCGATCAGCAGTAACGACGTGGAGAACTATCCGGATGATCATCCCGAACGGTTGCGAGCCATGGCCCGAGAACTCGATTTCCCGTTTCCCTACTGTTACGACGAAAGCCAGGCCGTGGCCAAGGTCTTCACGGCGGCCTGTACACCGGATTTCTTTTTGTTCGACGAGAAGAGGAAATTAGTCTATCGAGGTCAGTTGGATGACAGCCGCCCAGGGAACGGGAAGCCGGTGACGGGAAAAGATTTGCGGGCAGCGATCGATGCCGTCCTGGCGGAGCAGCCCGTGAGTCAGGATCAACGCCCCAGTGCCGGGTGCAACATCAAGTGGAAGTCCTGAAGGGCTACACGTAGCCAGTCAGAGAGCGCTATCGCATCCAGGCAAACAATTTCCCGAGCAATCGTTTCTTGCTCTCGGTAAAGGTAGTTTTTCTCCAGGCATTGGCGACTTTTTTAATGACTTCGGCCTGAGTGGGGTAGGGGTGGATCGTGCCGGTGATCGTCAGCAAGCCGAGTCCCCCTTTCATGGCCAACGTGAATTCGCTGATCATATCGCCGGCATGGGATGCGACGATCGTCGCGCCCACAATAGTATCGGTTCCTTTTTTGACGTGTACGCGGGCAAAGCCCTGATCCTCCCCATCTAGAATCGCTCGATCGACTTCGTCGAGTGCAAACGTAAAAGTATCGACCTCGATTCCTTTGTTCTTCGCTTCGGCTTCATACAACCCGACGTGTGCGATTTCCGGAGCCGTATAGGTAGCCCAGGGGATAATGAGCGAATCCGTTTTGGCATAACCCAACCCGAAGGGATGTGGGAATAAGGCGTTTTGAATGACGATTTGGGCCATGGCGTCCGCGGTATGGGTAAATTTAAAGGGAAAACACACGTCCCCGGCAGCATAGACGTTGGGAGTGGTCGTTTGTAACCGATTGTTCACCTTCACGCCGGTCCGTGTATCATACTCTACTCCGGCCGTTTCGAGTCCGAGCCCTTCCACGTTGGGTGCACGTCCAACTCCGACGAGTATCTCATCGACCACGAGTTCGTGCTGCTCACCATGGCTGTCGTAATGCAGGACTTTCTCTTGTCCGCGTGATTCGACTGTCGTGATCTGTGAATCAAAGACAAAAACGACGCCGTCTTCAGTCATTTGGGTTTGGACGATTTCCGCGGCATCCGCATCTTCACGAGGAAGAATGTGCCCGGTTTGTTCGAACAGCCACACGCGGCTGCCGAATCGAGCGAAAGCCTGGGCCATCTCACAGCCGATTGGACCGGCACCAATGACGGCGAGGCGTGGGGGGAGTTGGGTTAAGGAGAAGACGGTTTCATTCGTCAAATAGCCTGTTGCTTCCAGTCCTTGAATAGGCGGGGCTGCCGCGCGTGCGCCGGTGCAGATGGCGGCCTTCGAAAATTGAAGCGTGGTGCCGCCCACGTCGATCGTGTTTGCACCGGTAAAACGGCCCTCACCCATAAACACGTCAACACCCAGGCTGGTAAAGCGATGAGCCGAATCCACCCGGCTGATGCGTGCTCGAAGTTTTCGCATTCTTGCCATGGCGGTTCCGAAATCGGTTTTGACTCCATCCGGAATGGTCACGCCGAATTCCCGGGCACGTTGCACCGCGCTCCACGCACGGGATGCGCGAATGACACCTTTGGACGGCACGCATCCGACGTTCAGGCAATCCCCGCCCATCAAATGCCGTTCGACCAGGGCTACTTTCGCGCCAAGCGCGGCGGCCACCGCCGCGGTGACCAACCCGGCGGTGCCGGCCCCGATGACGACGATATTGTATCGACCGGTTGGTGCCGGGTTTATCCATGTTGGAGGATGGACGTTGTGAACGAGTTGCTGATTAAACTCATCCATCGGGGCTATGGTCACGGATTCCTCTCGATGATCCTGCATGCTCACCCCTTTCTTACGGGTACGGCTTCTCCGGATCTTGTCCCATTCATGAGTCGCAGGCAGGCGAAAACGGGTGCATGAATCACGATTTTTTCCTTTCCACGAATTTACGATGAAGGATGGGAACGAGAGCCAGCAAACCCAGGAAGGTAAACGCCAGCAACACGGGCGGTGAGGCAATTTCCGCCAACGAGTTGATGGATCCAAGTTGTCTCCCCGCAAACGCGTAGACAAAGCTGCCAGGGATAATGCCGATGGAGGTTGCTATGACATACGTGCCGAGAGGTATCCGGGTCAGACCGGACACGAGATTGACCAGAAAAAACGGAAAGGCCGGGATCAGCCGCAGGGTCAAGAGATAGCTGAAGGCGTTTTGGGCGAATCCGGCTTGGATCGGTTCAATGCGCTTGCCGAATTTTCGTTCGACCCAATCGCGTAAGACGTATCGCGCTGCCAGAAAGGCCAAGGTTGCGCCCGTGGTGGCTCCAATGTTGACAAAGATCGTCCCGAGTACGCTTCCGAATAGAAAGCCCCCGGTTAGAGTCATGAGGGCCCCGCCTGGTAACGAAAACCCGGTTTGCAGGATATACACTGCCACGTAGAGGATGACCGCGACGGCAAAGTTGGCGTTGGTATAAGCCAGCAAATCGTCCCTGTTGGCTTTTAGAGCTTCAAGAGAAAAATACTGTCCAACGTCGAAATAGAAGAACGCTCCAAGCCCCAGTCCCAGGATTCCAAGAATGACAATTTTCACGAGGGGCGAGGAAGATTCAGCTGAATCGGTCATTGTATCCTCCATTGTTGCCGGCGCTATAGTGGACCTGGGTCACGTTGGTACGTCGTGTGCTATCTGTAACATTATACCGCATTAGCGTCTCAGCCCGTTAAGCGTGTTCCTCGTTACGGATGCACCTCGTCGGTGGAAAAATTGGTCTGATTTTCCGTCCCTTGGACGGTAGCTCCTGAGTCGATCCGTCCGGCTAATTCCTCGGCAGGATACGTGATGATCTCGGCAAGGGTAGGGTGATAATGGGGTATCCGAGCAAGATCATGAACCGTCCCATGATAATACATGACGGCAATGAGCTCATGAATCAGTTCCGCAGCTTCCGGCCCAACAATATGGGCTCCCAAAATTTTGCCGTTCTCTGGCGAAGCCAGAAGTTTGACGTGCCCATGCGTCTCACCCAACGACAATGATTTCCCATGGTCGGCAAACGGATACGAGGCAACACGATAGGGAATCTGCAAGCTGCTGCATTCTTTTTCGCTTAAACCGACGCCGGCGACTTGGGGGTCGGTAAAGACGGCTTGGGTTTTGAGCCGGTCGTCATATCGGCGTGGGGAGGCCTGGGGATGGATGGCGTTCCACCCTGCAATTTCTCCCTGTTGGATCGCAATATGGACGATTTCATGGAGTCCGTTCACGTCACCCACGGCATAAATGTGCGGCTGGCTGGTTCGCATCGTGTCATCAACCGCGATTTTGCCTTGATGAACCTCGACCTGTGCAGCCTCCACGTTCAAACCTGAAATGTTAGGCTGGCGCCCGAGGGCTTGGAGAATCACCTCTGCGGAAACGGTTTTCTCTTTCCCCTCATGGGTCAAGTGGGCTACTTTTTGCGTGCCGTCCCGGGTAAAGCGATGCAGTCGGGTATTGGTCAACACCGTCATGCCCTCTTCCCTGAACCGTGCTTCCACCGGACCGGCCAGGTCTTCATCGCCTTGTGACATGACGTGAGCGCTCCGCTGGATCAACGTCACGAGGGTACCGATACGCTGGAAGAATTGAGCCAATTCCAGGGCCACGGGCCCACCGCCGAGCACGATCATGGATTGTGGGACGTCGCGTAGTTCCAGGGCTTCATCGCTGGTGAGATATCCGACTTCTTCGAGTCCGGATATCGGGACACGGGAGACCACGGACCCCGTGGAGATAATAAACGCCTTGGCGGTCAGCTTGTGAGGACCGGCCTGGACTTCGTGGGGAGAGAGGAACGCGGCGCGTTCCTCGTATAGGGCGAAACGGGAATCTTTCAGCGCCTGGATGCGGTCATCGGCAAACTCACCGATAAGGCGAGCCTTGCGATTGATGATTGCGGAGAGATCGGCTTTTGCGGGAACCGGCTTTAACCCGAATTCTTCCGCACGGTTCATGAGCGACATGACGTCTGAGGAACGCAGGATCGTCTTGGTCGGCATGCATCCGCGTAAAATGCAGAGTCCTCCCAGTGGTCCATGATCGATGATGCCGACGTCGGCGCCTTCGTCGCGCGCCGTCCGTGCCGCGGCATACCCTGCGGACCCTCCTCCGATGATAACGACGTCATGTGTCATGGCGTTCAACGTTTCGACTCGTCCCAATACTGTGGCATGGTAGCGGAAGCACCTTCCGTGTACAATGCCGTTCTTCCTTAAGAGATTGGTTGATGATCGATGACACCGATTGCAAACGGGCGTGCGTGCCGGTACGTGGACGTGGTCGGTCTGTGGTGCGCGTTGGGGTACGCCGCCCTCGCCTTTCTGGCGCGGCGACCCGGCGAACCCGACCTGCCGGTGTTCTTCCTCTTCGTCGCGTGGACCAGCCTGCCGGTCTTCAGCCTCTACCTGTACTTCCACCGGCGTGGCGAACCGTTCCCGCTCGGACGCCTGATTTTCTGGGCGGTAGTCTTCCGGATCTGTGGGTTGGCAGGCGGGCCGTTTTTTGAAGACGACTTCTATCGTTACCTGTGGGACGGCTACCGCTTTGCGACGACCGGGACTCCCTACGGTTCCGCCCCTGAAGCGTTCTTCGGCGATCCCGGCGTTCCAGCGATGTTTCACCGCATCCTGGATGGCATCAACTATCCAGAATTGCCAACCATCTACGCACCGGTCACGCAGGTTGTCTTCCTGCTCGGCTACTGGTTGAAACCGGGAAGCGTCGCAGCCCTGCAGTCGATCCTGATTGCCGTCGATCTTGCGACCATCGCGCTGTTGCTGCGCTTGGCACCGGCCGGGAACGTCATGCTCTACGCGTGGTGTCCGCTGGTCGTCAAGGAGATTGCTTTTACCGCGCACCCGGACGGCATCGGTGTCTGCCTGCTGCTCTCGGCGATCGTGCTGGCCCGGGACCATCGCTGGAGTGCCGCCGTCTGCCTGGGGATGGCCGTAGGGGCCAAGATATTCGCGCTGGTGCTGGTGCCGTTGGTGCTGGTCGGCGCGAGTGTCGGGCCTTGGGTTCTGTTCGTCGCCACGCTGGCGGCGTTGTATGCGCCGTTCGCCCTGCAGGGCGGCACGGACTTCGAGTCGTTGCTGGTCTTTGCCCAAGAGTGGGAGTTCAACTCGGCGGCATTCGGGCTGCTTACCACCGTTTTGCGGCCGTTCGAGGCCAAGCTACTTCTGGGCCTGTTGTGCGGGGCCTTCTGGGGACGTTACTATTTCCGATATTACCGGAGCAGCGCACGTGAGGTCCCGCGAGGCGACTGGCTCTATGGCGTGTTACTCATGGCCTCGCCGGTGATCAATCCGTGGTACCTGCTCTGGCTGCTGCCGTTTGCGGCAATCGTGCCGAGCGCCTTTGCGTGGACGGTCTCCGTTGCGGTTTTCCTCGCCTACGTGACCGGACTCAACTTGAATGATGAAAATCTGCAACCGTACCAGCAGCCGGCGTGGGCCCGGCCCCTGGAGTTCGGCCTGATCCTGCTGGCGCTGGCCTATGACCTGTTCAGGCGACGGTCGGCCCGCCTGGGCGTCAGGGTCAACGATTGATACGGTGTTGGGTACGATGTACAAGAACCTGAGCGTCGGAACAGTGATTCCGGCATGCAACGAAGAAGACAACATCGGCGCAGTGGTCACCGCGCTGCTGGATCTTCGCACGGATGCCGGACATCGCGTCATCGACGACGTCGTGGTGTGCGACAACGGATCGACGGACGCCACGGCGATGCGCGCGCGAGCGGCGGGTGCCCGCGTGGTCGTCGAGAAGACGCCAGGCTACGGCATGGCGTGCCTGACGGCGATCGCCGTTCTCCATCCGGTGGACGTCGTCCTGTTTGTCGACGGCGACCAGTCGTTCGAGGTCCGGCAGTCCCTTGACCTGCTGGCCGCCATTGCGGACGGTGCCGACCTGGCCATCGGTTCCCGCGCGTTGGGGCGGAGGGAACCGGGCGCCCTGTCGATGCCGCAGATCGCCGGCAACCGTGTGGCGGGTCTGCTGATCCGGCTGCTGTGGGGGCGGGTGATCACCGACCTGGGTCCCTTTCGGGCCATTCGCGCGGACGCCCTGCGACGGCTCGACATGTGCGATACCGCCTATGGCTGGACGGTGGAAATGCAGGTCAAGGCCATCCAACTGAACATGAAACTCGTCGAGACGCCGGTGAATACCCTGCGGCGGCGTTTCGGCGTATCGAAGGTTGGGGGAACCCTGAAGGGCGTCATCGGCGCCAGCATCGGAATTCTCGGAATGATCGCACGGTTGCGATGCCGGGGTGCCGATTCCGGCAAAACATGTGACAACAAGGAGGAAGAACGGCCATGAAGCCAATCCGGATTATCACTGAACGCGGGAGAAGCTGCCTGTGGATTGCCGTAAGCCTGCTCGTGGCGATGCTGGTTGCCGTTGCCGCACATGCCCAGTCCGCAAAGCTGATTCCGGCGTGGGACGCGAGTGACGAAAACAGCGTCGCTCGCATCGATCATGGCGCATGGCAGGACATCCTGAACGACTATCTCCACGTCCACGACTCGGGCGTGAATCGTTTCGACTACGGGGCGCTCAAGGCCAGTGCAAGGGACTTCGCCAAGCTGGCCTCGTACCTGGCGTCTTTGCAGTCGCTCGATCCGCGGGACTATTCCCGCGCGGAACAGAAAGCGTACTGGATCAATTTCTACAACGCCCTGACCGTGCAGGTCGTGGCGGATGCCTATCCCGTGAAATCCATCAAGGACATCAGCGAGAGCCTGCTCGGCAGCTTGGGGATTTTCGGCGGGCCCTGGGACGACGTGCACGCCAAGGTCGCAGGTCTGGACCTGACGCTGAACAACATCGAACATGGCATCCTGCGACCCATCTGGCGGGATAACCGAATCCACTACGCGGTCAACTGCGCCAGCTACGGCTGTCCGAACCTGTGTCCCACGGCCTTCACCACGGACAATACCGAGGAATTGCTCGATGCCGGCGCGCGCGCTTACGTGAATCATCCGCGGGGCGTCGAATTCATGGACGACGACTTCATCATCATTTCGAGCATCTATAAATGGTACGCGGCGGACTTCGGAGGCACCGAGAAGTCGGTGATCGAACACCTCGTCAAGTACGCGGACAAGGCGCTCGCGGCGCGCCTGAGGAAATTCACCGGGTCAGTGGACTACGAGTACGACTGGAACCTGAACCGGCCCTGAGGCGCGCCTGCACGCGGGAAATCAGAAGGTGTCGAACAAATAACCCATCGTCACGCTGAACACTTTGGACTTGGACGTATTGCGACCGTCGATGACCTCCCCGTAAGTCACGGCCAAGTTCGTTTGGTCGGATACGTTCAAGCTCACCGTCCCGCTGAGGAACTGGATGTCTTCCTCTACCTCGGGGAAACGGCTGGGCATGAATGGCGAAATGCCGATTTGGAGGCCGGACTGCGCGTCAACGAGCTTGTAGTTGACACTCAAGCCGATGTTGTCCAACAGCACGCCGCCCGACACGTTCACGAAGAGGTCCTCGGGGACGTTCCCGTCGCGGACGCGGTACCCGACCTCGCCGGATACGGCCAACCAATCAGCCAAGAATTTGCCGGCCAAGGCCGAGACTTCCAGGCCGCTTGCTCCGTCACCGATGGCATTAATGGCGCCGGTTGTGTAGGATCCGGCGATGATCGCCCCGCCGCGCAGGGAGACAGTCGGCAGGGAGGGATTCACCAGTTCGTCGGCGATGCGCCAAGTAACGCCGATATTGGAGTCCGTCACGCCCGAATATTTATACCTCCCACCCATCGCTGGGTTCGTCCCGGGGCCTGCCGACGCGTAACTTCTGGCCAGCCCCACGCGGACGTCTATCGCAATTGTATCCGACCAGCCGTACATGCCGTTCACCCACACGGTGTGCTGGCCAAGATTCGGGCCTGGAGTCGTTGTCATAAGGTTGGGGGGGGTTCCCCTTAATTTGTCTCCCTGAAAGTAGAACTTGTTGGCGTTCTGGGCGACATAGGAAAGGTTGACGAATCCGGCGCCTGGCGCGGGGAGCCAGGGCGACACCCCGTCGGCGAAGGCGGATGATCCGATGGCCGTCGTGACTATAACCACGAGGGTAATCAATCTTGCTCTGTACATGGTGACCTTCCTCCGTTTATGCACGTTCATGATGAAACCGACGTGGTTAGAGCTTGAAGCGGCGCTTCAGATAATAGTGGACGAGTTCCTGTTCGTCCGGCTTCCCGTCGCAACCGGCGGCACGGCTGCCCGGACAGAGTACGGAAATGTGCTCGTCATCCTGGGTGCCCGGCTTGTTCGCCGCGCCACGGGCTTCGAGGCTGTTTTTCAAACTCATAGCGCGTTCCGGGGTCAAATCGCCCGCCTGCAGGGGACAGGACGGGCACACGAGCTTCTGGAACGTGAGGGCCTTGCCCATGGCGTAGGCGCTCCTGGCGCTGATGCCCTGGCCGGTCGAAAGGGAACCGGATGCGTATGCCGATGCCTGCAAGAGGCCACCGGCGATGATCATCAACGTGAGAAAACCGATCGTTCGTTTCATCTGGTGACTCCTCCTAAGTGAGTAAAAGAGCGTCGTGGAATTCAGGAACAAACGTTCCAATAGAGGCATAATATAGTATAGCCTCGAAATGCTACGATTACAAATGTCAGTTGAAATTCGTATGGACGAGTGCCGGCCCTTCATTGTATTGCTATCTGTCCTTGCCTGGTGACACAATTCAGGGAAAGGCGCGTAGGTCGGATTAGCGTAGCGTAATCCGACATTGCTGGTTGCGTCCAGGCTACCTGATTACCTGATTGTTATGCGTAATTTCTTATTTTCGGATCAAGCGTGAGAAGAAAGAGCATCGGAGGGAAACGTATGCATCGAAGAATAAGAATGGGCTTTCTCGTATTGGGATGCTTCTTGGCGATGATGACGGGGTGTGCCACGCCGTCAGGTCCTCTCGCCGTCCTGCCCATGACGAGTCCTGCCGCGGCTCATCATAATCTTGAGGGGATTCAGGAGTATGATGCCGGGAAGTGGCAGGCGGCGAAAAGCCGTTTTGAATCGGCGATTCGAGCCGACCCCGATTTGGCGGAAGCCCATTTCAATCTGGCCCTGACGCTTCACAAGCTGGGCGATCACCGGGAAGCCGCCATCCATTTCAAAGAAGCGAGTGAACTGGCTCCGACGAATAAAGAAATCGTGGAATCCCCAGCCTATCGTAACCATCTCGGTCTGTCCTCGACTTTGGAGAAGCACCTCAGCGGAGGATACCGGTATTGAGATTCCGGGCTGCCGGGTGGTTTCACTCCATGCCTTGATCATGAAACACAAAGCCGCCGGGTCCTATGTTCTCGTGGGTGTTCAATTTGTCTGTATTGTGGCGATCCTGGTTTCCGGCCCATGGATCGCCCTGCATGCATGGTTCTTCACGTTGGAACTGTTGGGAATCCTGTTGATGACGTGGGCGATCCTCAGTATGAAGTTGACGAATATGAACGTTTTCCCCGATGTCAGGGCCGGAAGCCGGCTGGTAACCAATGGTCCGTATCAATGGATCCGGCATCCCATGTACACGGCGTTGCTGATGATTATGCTGGCGTTGGTGTGCGAGGCATTTTCATACTGGCGAGGGTTTTGGTGGTTGCTCCTGACCGTGGATCTGGTGGTGAAACTCTCCTATGAAGAGCTGTTGTTAAAGGAAGTCTTTGACGACTATGAGGCCTACCGGTTGCGGACGTGGCGGCTTGTTCCCTGGATTTTCTGAGAGCATGGTTTCCCAACGCATTGGCATGAAAATAGTCAACGACATCCCGAATTGGTCATTCCCGCGCACGCGGGAATCCAGGGTCCTGTTACTTACTTCCAGGGTGAGGGAAAAGACCCTGGATCCCCGATCGGGTCGGGGATGACAGCAAAGCGGGATTTCTGCATGATACCGTAAAGACTCTCGCGATGATTTATTTTCAAACCAAACCCGACGCCGTGTTTGAGGCTATTCTGAAAGAAGCCTTTACCAGTGAGGCAGCCGAAATCCAACTGCTGTCTGACGATGGGGCCATCGATTCCTGGGAAGGGCTCTATCCGGAAACTTCACAACGTCTCTGTCCATATGAGGCGGTGCGGGTGTTGGCCCAACTGTTGGCCGCCGTGAATGACTCACAAGTGTATCGCTTAACCGATCTGCACTGGCTCGTGCTGTACGAAACGTTAAAAAATTTTTGCGCGACCCATAATGATCTGCTCGATGATTTCGACCAGCACACCAGACCTGTTGGCGATTACAACATTGGGGAAGTGGATGGAGCGGCGCTGGTCAACATTTATCTTTGGGATACGGACTTTCTCTTGTGCAATAGAGAAGAGACGTGGGGCGACCGGCAAGCAAGCAACCTTCGTCAACGGGACAATGCTGGAGAAAATCCGTCGGAGCAGGATGCCGCCATCCCCGCCCTGGAACCCGTCGATGAGCTTGGTTGGATCGTGAGGGAACCCCAGGAATATTTCCGGGCGGGTTCCACACGGTATCCGGACTATGGCGACAGGTAAACCGGGAGCTAACCCGGGTTTCTCGCCAGGCTCCGTCGCGAGGGCGTCGAGACGCCGCTGTGCTGGTGCGCACGGACTGCAAGACGCTGAAGGCATAGTTTGACACTATGTCGAAGTGGCTTGTGGGAGTACGCCCCTGCATAGCGAGTGGACCGGCGCACGTAGCAGGAGGCTGGTGAGAAATCCGGGTTAATCACGCATCCCGGAACAGATGCACGAATAAGCCGTCACGGAGCTTTGGCTCAAACCACGTGCTCTTGGGCGGCATAACGCCTTGGGCATCGGAAACAGCCATGAGTTCGTCAACGGTCGTGGGGGACAACCAGAACGCCACGGCCCATTCTCCTTCATCCACCATTGTTGCCAGCGCTTTCGGCGGGTGGATGCCTCCGACGAAATCGATCCTCGGATCGGAACGTTGATCCGTAATCCCCAACAGGGGCCCTAACACGCGGTCGGTCAACACCGAGACGGCCAATGCGTTCGCCGGATCCTGCTCCATCCTGGACCGTTGTTCCGGCGTCAATTTGGGGAGCGCGCGATACCAACGGCCTTCCAGATACATATCAAACCCGGCTTCCGGAGCCTGCCCTGGTTGTGTGGTGGGTTGTAATTCATAGTCCAAGGCCAGGGCCTCGAGAAATTTTTGTGGGGTGTGCCCATTCAGGTCACGCACCACGCGATTATAGGGCAGGATTTGCAGTTCGTCGTGTGGAAAGATGACACACAAAAATCCTTCTTCACGATACCGGGATGACCGTGCGTCATTGTGGGCCCGTGAAGCGTGTACCCGGCTGGCGGCGGCAGAGCGATGGTGCCCATCGGCAATGTACAACGCGTCAAGGTTCTTGAAATCTTCGACCATTTTTTCAATGGCCACGTGGTCACGCAGGCTCCAGACGGTGTGCTCCACGCCATTGTCGGCAGTGAATTGAAAGTCCGGCACAGTGGCCGTGATGTCAGTGAGCCAATTCTCGAATTGGGCCGTACGGCGAAAAAACAAGAGGACGGGACCGGATTGCGATTCGTGCGTTTCGATCACTCGCACGCGGTCCTTTTCCTTGACCGGCTTGGTGAGTTCGTGTTTTTTTATGATCCCACGGTCGTATTCGTCGATCGAGGCGAGCGCGACGAGACCGGTCTGTTCGTGGGTCTCCCATCGTTGTCGATACACTCCAAACATGGGGTGGGCCTCCCGTACCAGGATGCCGTCTTCAAGAAACTTCCGAAGGTTGGCGGCTCCTCTTTCGTAAATTTCCATTGAATAGGGGTCAATCCCGTCAGCCAACTCCAATTCGGCTCGCCCGACCCGAAGGAAACAGTAAGGATTCCCATCGGCAATGTTGCGTGCCTCGTCCAAAGAGACGACGTCATAAGGAGGCGCAGCCACTTGGGCGGCGTATTCCGGTTTGGGTCTTACGGCACGAAAAGGCATGATGGTTGCCATGGGTTCTCCTTTCTGCGTTCGTTTTCAAACGGTGCAACTTAGCATATTCTGGTTGGCTGAGACACCCAAGCAAACTCATGGGGGAAGTTGTTCCAGGAATAGAGCCGGGGAGGGGAAACACGAGAACGAGGATCGTTCAGGCCGGCCAACGGCGGGTGACCCGAGATGTTATTTCATAAATTCAAAATCGACCGGGAGACCGCCCTCTGGAGTGATGGTCACGCGTTGTTCTTTTATGCCGAGAACGGGGTGCCATGCCACCAGATTATAGTCGCCTGGCGGGACCTGGTCGATCGCGAAATTCCCTGATTTATCTGAAATGGCGTAATAGGGATTCTTGACCACGTACAGCCAATTTTCCATAAAGTCGTGACGATCACAGGTCAAGCCCACGGCAACGGTATGGCGCAGTTTTTTGGCGGGAAAGACTTTTTCCGTCTGCTTCTCGGGTCGAAGACTTTGTGTATGCATGGTTCTCAGGATCTTTGTGTTCCAACCTTTTAACGCATACGTATGAAGCATGTGTTTGATGGAATCGTGATTGATGAAATGGACGGCCTCATCCGCCCTAATCACTCCGGTGAACGGGCCGAAGCTGCATTTCTTGAGTCGAACGCCCAGGTTCAACTCGTTTCCACCGGCATACTGGAATTCCCCGCGACCCCGTCCGGTGGCTGTATCGTGATGCGAAGAGAAAGGTTTGCCTTTTTCCACGCCTTCCAGTGCGATGACGACGCCCTTAACCATACCGTCGTGCACTTCGAGTTTGGTCAGCACGCGCTCTGTCCCACAAACTTCAGGCCCGTTCCGGACTTCAAAGTGCTTTGGGGCATGGGGGAGGGTGCCCGTGAAGGCCACCCTCCCCGTGATTGTTGCGCCGTTTCTGACGTCGATCACGTCGTACGCAAACCCCACACCTGTGAATCCCGATAACACGACAAAAGAGAACCAGGTTATTGTACGGATGCGTCGCCACATGTGGTATCTCCTTTTCAAGGACATTTCAGTCATCGTTTCTCCGTGCGGGAGGATCCCATTAATAAACCGCCTGCCACCCGAACGTCACGATCGAATCGGTCTCAAGTTGCCCGTCCAAATACTGGTAGATCGGGAACCCGCCTTCCACTGCCAGCCGATTTTCCAGACCCATAAAATCAGGGAGCAGGACGTTGATCCCGAACAGGATGTCCAAGCGTTGCCCACCCAGCAGGGCAGGAAACGCCGTTTGAACGATCCTCATTTGATTCATTGGGTGTTTCGTACGAATGGCCGGGTCCATCCCATCATAGGCTTCCCAGTGATTCCAGCTCAGGCGGACCGAACCGCTCAGCCAATTCGGGATGACTTCATAGGCGCCATGGACGTTGACCGTATAGGCGTCACCCTTGGAAAAATCATTGGAATTGTTCCCCGCCCGCAGGGTGCCGATGGCTTGAAGACCCCAGGAGGCGCGGCCCATCTCCCCTCCGTACGTGATCCCGGGGTAAAAATCGAAGGTCCCCGAACCAAGATGCATGGGATAGGGCAATCGGATGTTTCCCATTGGCGTCCGGTCAGTTGGCTCAATGCTTCCCGTGGGCACACTCACCGACAGGTTGAAGTGGAACCGGTGGGCCCCGATGCTTGGGGCTTCGACTGCCCAGAGCCGCCAGAGCGATCCGAACCGGATATCTCCGAACCCTTCGGAACTGGTCGTAAATTTTCCTCCCATGCGCGTAACGTGATTCATGCTATTGTTCAGGTACGGTACCATGAGCGTCAGGGTCACGGTATCATTCCATCCATACATGAACCCGAACATGTGCATCCACATGCGCATTGATTCCGGCGCCACCAGATATCCTGCTGGAACGGGTCGCCCCATCATTGTCACTTCATCAGTAGTCAGCCTATTGTTCCCGTAACGATTGCCTTCCATGAACATGTGCATCAAACGATAGGAGAACATGACTTCCCCTGCTTCATGCGTGTGATCTCCCATCATCCCGATCGGAGCATGAGCATTCGGCTTGTCGTCGGTGTAAAAGTTCCCCGTGGTCAGTTTTTCTCCTTTTTTCGCCAACCCTTCAGCCAAGGATTCCTCGACGTCATCAAGCAGGCCGTCCAATAATGCCGCGTGAGCCTCTTGAGTGCCGGCCCACGTCATGCTGAATAAAAAAAATACAAATATGATTCCCGGTTTCCATATTCCGTTCATTCGCAAACCTTTTCTCGCAAAAAATCAATGAAACTGACTGTGTCGATCCTTCAAAGTGAGTCATAAAGCCTTCCTTTTGAAATAGTAGCAAACAGTCTTTTCGTCGAGGACTTGTCCCCGGCAGAAAAAACGCAGCAATGTTTAATTGTTAAAGGAAAGGCTTAGAAACTGGGAGGACCGCGAGAAAAGCGAAGCGTTAGAACGGTAAGCGTGACAGGATGAACGATGGAGACTTCTAAGGCTTGTAAAATAGTGAGCGGGGTATCAAAAACAGGCTCGGCGACGCTGACCACTTGGCCCGCCGCACACATAAGGGAGCAGAGAATGGTCGAATGGGTGGCCGCATTATGATGAAGGTGGTGAAGGGAATGGGCGGCAGCCTGGCTGGAAACCACCCCACTCATGACCACGAAACAAGCCAGAACTCCGAGAATGAGGAATGTGCGCGATAGACGAGTCATGACGTCAACTACCCTTAATTATCATAGGGCAAAACCTCTCCGGGTGTCAAGAAAAAGGAGCTGACAGTAGAAGTGGCGGAGCCTGCAGGTGATGACGTCCGTCTACGAAGACGCAACTCAAGACGCACGCCAAATTTGGGGATTGTGTTACGGGCGCTGGAAACGGCCTTGCTGGCCTACTGCGACGAGAGGTGAATAGGGGAGAAGGCCCAAGCCTTTTCCCCTATTTCTCTGATGGTGTGACTAGCGATCGTGTCGTCCGCCACGGCCACCGCCGCCGCCAAAACCACCGCCGCCACCAAAACCACCGCCGCCACCGCGTCCTCCTGGCCTCGATTCCTGAGGCCTGGCTTGATTCACAGTTAAAGTACGGCCATCCAATTGGGTGCCGTTCAACGCTGTAATGGCTGCCTTGCCTTCGTCTTCCGAGGGCATTTCGACAAAACCAAAACCCCGGGATCGTCCGGTGTATTTGTCGGTGATGATTTTTGCCGAATCCACGTTGCCATGTTGGACAAACAGATCCGTTAATTCCGTTTCGGTTGTCGGATATGGCAATCCGCCCACATAAATTTTAAACGGCATAGAACAACTCCTTTGAAAGTATTGGGGATTTACACTCGAAAAACGGGAAAGGAGGGCCGAAGACGCGACTGGAGAAAGGCGGCTTGGTCAGCTTTCGATCAGATTTCCGATTGCAACCTCGATTAATAAATGGCCACGTTCTTGAACTGCAACGCAGGCCACCTTCTTTGAACATGACACGGTAGCACATTTTTTCCCAGAAGACAACAGAATCACAAAATAGGCTTTTGGGTAGGATCGACCCGTCGAATGTGGTGCACCGCCGGCGCTGCCTCTATGGCTTGGCCTGATTGCCGAGTTGAACCAGCGGGCGTTGGGCGTCAAGGTCGGCGTAAAAGTCCTGGCCTTTGTGATTGATGACGATGAAGGCCGGGAAGTCTTCCACCTCGATTTTCCACACCGCCTCCATACCAAGCTCTTCGAATTCGAGGACTTCCACTTTTTTGATGCTGTGTTCGGCCAGCCGTGCAGCCGGGCCACCGATGGAGCCCAGATAGAAGCCCCCATGCTTCCGACAGGCCTCGCGCACTTGTTGGGAGCGGTTGCCTTTCGCCAGCATGATCATGCTGCCTCCTACGGCCTGAAACTGGTCCACGTAGGAATCCATGCGTCCGGCGGTCGTGGGGCCAAAGGACCCTGAGGCATATCCTTCGGGTTTTTTGGCGGGGCCGGCGTAATAGACGACGTGATTTTTGAAATACTCGGGGAGGCTCTTTCCGGCATCCAGTTGTTCTTTGAGCCGGGCGTGGGCGATGTCTCGCGCGACGACAATAGTCCCGGTGAGCGACAACCGGGTGGCCACCGGATGTTCGCGCAACTCTGCGAGGATTGCCGGCATCGGCCGGTTCAGGTCGATCTTGACGACTTTCTCGTCCAGGTCCTTTTCCCTGACGTCGGGAAGGTATTGCGCGGGATTCGTTTCGAGTTGTTCGAGGAAGATCCCGTCTTTGGTAATTTTGCCCAGGATTTGCCGGTCGGCCGAGCATGAGACACCCAGGCCAACGGGGCAGGACGCGCCATGACGAGGGAGGCGAATGACCCGTACGTCGTGCGCGAAATATTTTCCGCCGAATTGGGCGCCGATACCGGTTTCGGCGCAGAGTCGTAAAATGTCCTTTTCGAAATCGAGGTCACGAAACGCGCGACCCAAATGGTTTCCGGAAGTCGGGAGATCATCGAGATAGTGGCAACTCGCGAGTTTGACGGTCTTCAAGGTGAACTCCGCGGACAGGCCACCGATGACGATGGCCAAGTGATAGGGCGGGCAGGCCGAGGTCCCGATCGTGCGGATTTTCTCCGCGACAAAGGAGAGCAGGGATTTCGGATTCAGCAGGGCTCTGGTCTCTTGATAGAGAAAGGTTTTGTTCGCCGACCCTCCACCTTTGGCGATAAACAGGAAGCGGTATTCCTCACCGGATTTGGCATAGATCTCGATTTGAGCGGGGAGGTTCGTGCCGGTATTTTTCTCGGTGTACATATCGAGGGGGGCCATTTGCGAATAGCGCAGGTGGCGTTGCTCGTAGGCTTCATAGATGCCGCGCGAGATCGCTTCGGCGTCATTGCCGGTGGTGAAGACCTGCTGTCCCTTATACCCGACGGCGATCGCCGTGCCGGTATCCTGACAACCCGGCAGGACTCGGCCGGCGGCGATGTTGGCATTCCTAAGCAGTTCCAACGCGACGAAACGATCATTATCCGAGGCTTCAGGATCGTCCAGAATGTCGCTCAATTGTTTAAGGTGATTCGTTCGCAGTAAATGCGCAACGTCATCCATGGCTTCACGAGCCAGGCGAGTGAGTGCTTCGGGCTGAACAATGAGGATTTCCCGGCCTTCGAAAATGGTGGTGGAGACGTGGTCCGACGTCAACGTGCGATACGTCGTTGTATCCACTCCGTGTTCAAAGATTTCCTGATACTGAAATTCCACCAGGCGTTACTCCTGTTGTAAGCGGGCGCGTTTTTCTCTCAACGGTTCTCGCCGGAGAACGTCGTCCGTCATGGTGCCCTCAATATTCAAGTTTGCCACACTTGAGCGTACGAATGCACCTCAACCCAAGTCCGGACAAGCGCTCGTAGGTTGGGTTAGCCGAAGGCGTAACCCAACACAGCAGCCCTGTGTCTGTTCGACGAGGCCGGGAGGTGTCGGATTACGCTCCGCTAATCCGACCTACTCGCTAGATTGTCATGACAGATTGGGGTTATTTTCGTATCAAGGACAAAGGGGGGTGACTCAATTTTACCCGACGGGAGGGGCCCAGTCTTCATCACGTCGTTCCTTTTGCGCTTCTTTGTACGCTTTCTCGTCTTCTTCTAATTTGTTGGCTGCCTGAATGTCCAGGATTTCCTGTGGCGAAAGATATTTGAGCACCATCGCAGTCAAGATTTTTTGCCGAATCGTTCCCTTGGTTTGAATGTTGATAATGGCATGGGCGCCGATCTGTTGAGCCCGTTCCAGCAATTCAGCATGCAGCACGTCCCAATTCACCGACGATGTTTCAGGTGGTTGTTCCACTTCCAATTCCCCCAATTCCTTGTAGGGAATGACGGGCCACTCATCGAGAACTTCAACCTTCTGATTGAAAGGTCCGCTCTCGCCGGGTTTCGTGATGGTTTCCGGTTCGGTTTCAGAATCTTTCGTTTGAGGGGTGCGTGCGGCATTGACGTCAAAGGCCTTGAGTCGCGCAGTGGCCACGGCCGCTTCGTGAGGGTTGCTGCTCGCAGCCATCCGTTTGAGCTTTTCAACCCGTTCGAGAGCTTCCTTGAGGCTCATTTTTGCCCCTGGTTTTCGTAGTGCGTTGATTGGCATGAGAAGGACTCCAAACTATGAAGAGCGAGAAGAGGGTGTCTCAGATCAAGGAAATGTGAATTTCCCTGATTGAGCATACGCAATGAACATGCAGAAAGAAGCGATGGCCTTCCTCTTACAACGCTGAATTTCTACCTACCGGCGAAACCAATTGTCAACCGGGACGCGTCGCGGGAACGCTAGGTGTGGTCCATACTGAGCGCGAGAGCGTAGCCCCCGAACTGGGCGACCCAATGACTGTAGTGTTTGTAGTCGTCACGCCAATATTCGGGATGGTTCATCTGCGTGACAACGTGCCGAACGTATTGGTCACGATACCGGGGATTTCCCGTGTATTGAAAAAGCTTCCACAAGCCCCAGCACCGGCTGAAATTGAGGCCGGCGGAATGGGGAAAGGCCGGATGGTGGACGGGTTCCAATTGAACGTCTTCTGCAAGGTACGTGCTTAACCACGTGTCGGTCTCGTTGCGAGGAAGGATGGTGAGAATCGCTCGCGTGCGTTGCAGCGCGGCCGGGAAGAATTCATCGGTCAGATGGTCGAGGGAGGGTGGCAGTACCTGATCGAGGGGAAGTAATTGCTCACGTGTAAACGCAGATAATGCTTCAGCCAATCCTATCTCATTGTTCCATTGGGCCCACTCCCATACATTCAACACGGCCCAGGAGACATTGCCATAGGCGCGGTGTCGTGCATGAGTCACTATGTCACTGCCGGACAAGGAAAAGATCCACTGTTCAAGTTGCCTGGCCAGTTCTCCGGCGATGGCCTGCAAATCGTCTTTTTGAAAAAATCGCTTGCGATCTCGCGCAAGTTTCAGGAACCACGCAAACCCATAGGGAAGTTCATGATTCAATTCACCATTCTGAATGCACGCGAATTCCTGGTCCAGTTTTTCAGGGATGAGCAAGGATTCGGCAAGGTCGCTCCAGTAGGGTTCTCCCGTTAGCCGGGACACGGTGAATAGGGCATAGAGTCCGTGGATACAGGAATGCCAGTCAACACAACCGTGAAATGCGGGATGAGTGGTATCCTGGCGCGTGACGCCTTCGGCGATAGGGACAGCCAGGGCGGAAAGGTAGTCGAGTCGTGATTCACAGAACGATTCCCAGGAGGCGGTTGACGGGCTGCTTTTCGAATCGGCGTGTGGGTTTTCCATATTAAGTAGGGGGAAGAAGAGGGCCTGCCCAAAGCCCTTTTACGCGTTGAACGTCCACTAAATTATTCGGTGGACCCAAATCGGCCATGAGTTTGGTGTCGATGCGGCCGTGTTCCACAAGGAGAAGCTGGGGTTCAGCTATGCCTTGTCGTTTAAACCAGTACCATCCCGGACAGTCCGGGGTCTTGTCGGTCCAGTTGGGGATCATGTGCCCGAGCTCTCGCTCGATCTTTGCCTGCACCAGGTTGGGATCATGGCCACCCAATAACGATTTCAGCGAATCATACAAGGCTTCGGCATGGATGCGTAAGGACATAGGGCCTCCTTGGGGGTCTCTCTCTTTATGCCATTCCCTTCACGGTGAGTAAAGAGCAAAAGGTCGCAGGAAAAATTTGGAGTATACTATAAAAAATGGAATGGGTAGTCTAAGGGATGAGTGACCTGGATAGGCAGGGATGCCAGCCGCGAGGAGCCAACCACGATGAAGAACAGACTCTGTTGGAAAACCATAGCTCTCACCATTGGGTGGTTGCTGGTCAGTGCGTGTCCGTCCTGGGCGGATTTTCGTCTGGGCGAAGACGCGTATCTGGCACAGGATTACGAAACCGCGATGCGGGAATGGGCCCCGCTTGCTTCCCAAGGGAATGCCGAGGCCCAAAACATGGTGGGGTTCATGTATCGATGGGGGCAGGGCGTCGGACAGGATTTTGAGACGGCTCGACACTGGTACCGGTTGGCGGCTGATCAGGGCCATCCGACCGCGCAAAGCAACTTGGGATTACTTTACCGTTATGGCTTGGGTGTTCCGAAAGATTACGGCAAAGCGTTTCTGTGGTTTCTGAGAGCCGCGGAACAGGGTAACGCGGCAGGACAAAATCACGTAGGACTGATGTTCTACAAGGGCGAAGGAGTCGAGCAGGATTACATCCGGGCCTATCAATGGGCCTTCCTTGCAGCGGAACAGGGGATGGACCCGGCGCTGGAAGCCTTGTCCATGTTGGAACACGAGATGACGCCCGCTCAGATTGAAAAAGCCAAAGCCTTAGCCAGGGCCTGGAGACCGAAGGGCCCGGAGACGGTCTTGTAGTCGGGAGACCCCTTCCATTTCAAACAGGCCGTCCGCTCTTAAAAACGTTCCTGTCAGTATCCTTCCCGTTTGATGCAGGAATGAGAGATCTCGATCTGTTGTCTTCCACAAGATTGTGTGAGCAGCCGATGATACGAGGCCGAATCCGTTACGGCCGCTACGTGCAGTTGGTGACAAAGTTGAATGGTATAGGTCAACGCTGCGCTGGTTTTGACTAATGCCCATCCGTACTCAAAAGTCGGGTCGTCTTCGTGAGGAAGGGATTTGCGACTCAGGGTTTTGACCGACTCGACTGAAAAGGGTGTCGCTTGCCAATCAGGTGTCCTGAACGTGGGTAAAAACGAAATTTCCATGGATCGCTTTTGAATGGCCGATTCATCAAACAACGTACGCTGAAAACGATAGTCATCCGACAAGGCTTCATGAAAAATGGAGCGCCACGTCGGATCGGCCAAATCCCGATCCACTGCCGCAATCACATCAGGAGGTAAGGTGCCACTGACATTGTGCCCTTGGATGATTCGACCTGCTTCCAGAAGTTGAGGATAGTCGTCGCCCATGCGATCGGGAAAGGCCGTCGTTCCCATGAATGGCGTCAGTTGCAGGGCCATGAAATCGCGAAAATGCACAATCGTATATTCTTTTAGGAGATGCTCCAGGGTGCGCTCATGGCACAAGTGGAAGGGATAATACAGTGCGTTCATAGGTGTTCAGACGTTGAACTTGAAGTGACACACGTCACCGTCTTTCACCACGTAGTCTCTGCCCTCGGAGCGGATGAGGCCTTTCTCTCGCAACGCCTGCTCCGAGTCGTATCGATCCAGGTCCGTGAAGCCGTACACGTCGGCTTTGATAAACCCCTTTTCGAAGTCCGAGTGGATCACGCCGGCGGCTTGGGGTGCTTTGGCTCCCACGGGGATCGTCCAGGCCCGGACTTCTTTGGGGCCTCCGGTAAAATATGAGCAGAGTCCCAGCGTTTTGTACGCAGCCACGATGACCCGTTCCAGGCCGCTGTGTTGCATGCCCAGGTCAGCCATGAACAGGTGGCGGTCCTCGTCGGACAGCTCGGCTAATTCGCTTTCCAGTTTGCCGCAGAGCACGACCGATTCCGCCTCGAGTTTTTGGACAAACGTTTGAAAATCATCCACAACGGCCGGGTCCGTGTTCTCGTCGGCATTGCCGACGTACAGGACGGGTTTTGCGGTCAGCAGGAAGAAACCCTTGAGACTTTCGGGGTCAAGTCCGAGTGTCCGTACTGGTTTGCCCTCTTCGAGCCTATTCTTCAGGATATTGAGTAATTCCAGCGTATCTTTCGACGCCGTGTCTCCGGATCTTGCCTTACCCGAGAACTTGTCGAATTGTTTCGTGACACTTTCGAGATCGGCCAGCATTAATTCGGTCTCGATCACGTCGACGTCCCTCTTCGGGTCGATTCCGTCTAACGTGTGTTCGACATTGGCATTCTGAAAGAGACGGACCATGTGCAGGATCGCGTCGCCTTCCCGGATGTGGGCCAGGAATTTGTTGCCGAGTCCTTCGCCTTGCGCAGCGCCTTTGCCCAGGCCGGCGATGTCGACAAACCGGCAGAAGGCGGGAGTCGTTTTTTGCGGTTTGAAGACTTCCGTGAGGCGGGTCAGCCTGGAGTCGGGAACGGGAATCACGCCGAGGTTCGGTTCGATAGTGGTAAAGGCATAGTTCGACGCGACCGCGCCTCCTGACGTCAGCGCGTTAAAGATCGTCGATTTGCCGACGTTGGGAAGCCCGACAATGCCAATTTCCATGGGAGACGCATACTAGCAAACCGGTTCCGGCCACGGCTAGTGGGGATTGTAACTGTTCACCTCGTAGGTCGGATTAGCGAAGCGTAATCCGACAAAGGCATCGAACAGCGGATTGTCGGGTTACGCCTGCGGCTAACCCGACCTACGGTCTCTGTCGACTGCCGTTGGCAACCTGCCGGCTTTTTGTAACCTGTTTTCCCTTCATAATCAAATGGTTACGTTAAACAGGAAAAAAGTGTTCAGACGGAGGAACCTATCGGAAAACTTTTCTGTTATTTATGGACCCGCGCTCTTGATTTGCTGCAAAAACTGATTATGAATAGAGCTATGAGTGCAAAACACGAACGGCACGTTGCGGAAAAGTCTACCAAGTCGGAGATTCCGGAACAGTCGAGAACAGGGGGGATGCCATATGAAATGTCCACGTTGTGAGGGTTTGATGGTAAGAGATCATTTTTATGACCCGGATGGCCCTTTTCTTCGTATCGAGACGTTACGGTGTTTGAATTGCGGGGAAACGGTCTATCCGAAAGCTGTAAAAAAGTCGGCTGAGATGTCGGGTCGAGTCAAGAGGAACCCTGCCCCTCAAGCCGCGTAACCGTCGCGGGAATCGATCATGTTGAGCCCGTAGAGGTGTATCATGCGTCAGTCTACGTTACCAGGTGTCGCAGAACAGGAATTTGAGCAACCAGCGTTGGTTATGGCGGCCAAAGATGCCTTTGGTCCATCTTCTCAAGCTTCTTCACGGCCGGTGAGCGGGGTCCTGTCTCAGAAGGAAGAGGGGACAGGTGGCCCCACCCAGGTGTTTTTGAAGGAGATGGGCAAGGTTGCGTTATTGACGCGAGAAGAGGAAGTACAGCTTGCCAGACAGATCGAAGCAGGAAATGCTGAATTGGCACGGACCGTCTACGGACTCCCCCTGGTGCTCGATCGTTTGGAGTCACTTCGTGCTTCTTTGCAGCGACGTGAGATTCCCGTGTCTACGGTCGTGAGCCTTGAGCGTGGGGCCGGTGAGCAGAACGTTGAATCTGCCGGTAAGGAACAGGAGGATGTACGCAATCGAACCTTGCGTGGACTGTTGGCCATCAGGCAGGCGTCAAAACCTCTGCAAAGGTATTACCGGGAAAAATGTGCCAAGCCGGCACCAAAAAACGGAGACGCCTCCCATATTTTGAACCGCGTGGAGTCGGCTCAACAGCGCATTGCCGACCGGGTCCGGGCGTTGCATTTCACCGACGAGTATCAGGGACAACTGCTGTCCGAGGTCAAGACCCTGGGGAACGACCTTCGTTCATATCGGCAAGAGATTGTCAATCGCGGTCAACGGCTGGGCATGGGGACGAAAGAGATCCCAGGGTTGGCGGATTCGATTGGTGAAATCCGAAGCCGTTTGAAGCATAGTGAGCAAAACGTCCTGTCCATGCCCGTCACCCTGTTTCTGGAAAATGCAGACAGGATCGAACGGGCTGAGCGAACCATTGAAGACGGGAAAAACAGGCTCATTCAGGCCAATCTGCGATTAGTGGTGAGTATTGCCAAGCAGTATCTGGGACGAGGCCTTCAATTTTTGGATCTCGTTCAAGAAGGAAACATCGGGTTGATGAAGGCCGTTGACAAATTTGAATATCAACGTGGGTACAAGTTCAGCACCTATGCGACGTGGTGGATCAGACAACGAATGACGCGTGCCATAGCCGATCAATCCAGTACGATCCGGGTTCCGGTTCATATGCGTGAGTCCATTCAAAAATTGAATAAGGTGTCGAGACGGTTGGGGCAACGCTACGGGCGTCCGCCCACCGTTCAGGAGTTGGCCGAACACGTGGAGTTGTCCGAGGAGAAAACCCGGGAAATGATGGAGTATCTGAAGGAGCCCGTGTCGTTGGAAACCCCGGTTGGTGATCATGAAGAGACTCGGTTGGGTGACCTGCTTGAGGACCGGACCGTCTCTCCTCCTTATGCGGCTGCCTTGCGGTATGACACACAACGCCAAGTGGGCAAGGCCCTGGGTGTGTTGACGCCGAGGGAAGAGTACATTATCAAAAAACGATTCGGGATCGGATTCGCCAAAGGCCATACCCTGGAAGAAATCAGCGAAGATTTTGGCGTGACGCGGGAACGCATCCGTCAGATTGAAGCGTCGGCTCTCCGAAAGTTGCGTCAACCGCAATGCCTGGAATTGCTCCAAGATCTCGTGGAAATGAATTAACCGTTGGTATGAAAATAGCCAACGCCACCCCGCTTTGTCATTCCGAGAGAAGCGAGGAATCCCTCCCTCAACAATCGAACGCCTCAACCATGAGATCCTTCGCCAGGCCCTTCTTTTAGATCGGGTAGCCGGGTAGGTCGGATTAGCGTAGCGTAATCCGACACGGACATCGACCAGTGGATTGTCGGGTTACTACAAAAAAAGTCCTGGTCCGCATAGGGCGAATTCGTAGGTCGGATTAGCAAAGCGTAATCCGACAATTCCCTCTGAATTTCGAGCCATTCCCTCCTTATTTGTGTTAGAGTCCCGGTATCCATTTCCCTGGTTCACACAGGCCGGAAGGAGGGGTTCTTCATGGGCGCAGAAATGCAGGTCTTCGGCACCCTCGCTGTTTTGTTGGTCGTCAGCATTGCCTTGGTGGGGTTCTTGTACCTCATCCCCATTCCATTATGGATTGCGGCCTGGGCCTCGAATGCGTACGTGGGGCTTCTGACGCTGGTCGGCATGCGGTTTCGCCGGGTGCCGCCCGGCACCGTGGTCACGGCGCGGATCAGTGCGGTCAAGGCCGGCTTGGATGTCCCTATCAATGATCTTGAAGCTCATTTCCTCGCCGGCGGCGACGTCGTGAAAGTGGTGAATGCGATGATTTCTGCTGATAGAGCGAACATCCCCATGCCCTTCAAACGCGCCGCGGCTATTGATCTGGCCGGTCGTGACGTGTTGGAAGCCGTGCAGATGTCGGTTTTGCCGAAGGTGATTGAAACCCCGAGGATTACGGCTGTGGCGAAAGACGGTATTCAGCTGATTGCCGTGTCACGGGTCACCGTTCGAGCGAACATTGATCGGCTGGTCGGCGGCGCCGGGGAAGAGACGGTGATTGCCCGAGTGGGTGAAGGCATGGTGAGTACCATCGGCTCGTCGAACACGCACAAGGACGTGTTGGAAAACCCCGATGAAATCTCGAAACATATTCTCCAAAAAGGGTTGGATGCCGGGACTGCCTTTGAGATTTTATCCATTGATATCGCAGACGTGGACGTGGGCGAAAACATTGGTGCGAAGTTGCAAATTGACCAGGCCAATGCCGATAAGCAAATTGCTCAGGCCAAGGCCGAAGAACGTCGGGCCATGGCCGTGGCCTTGGAACAGGAAATGCGAGCCCGGGTGATCGAGGCCGAAGCGGAAGTGCCGCGTGCCATGGCCGAGGCGTTTCGGAAAGGCAACATCGGGCTGATGGATTATTACCGCATGAAGAACGTGCAAGCCGATACCGCCATGAGGGAGGCTATCGGAGGTGACGAAGAGAAATCCGAAGCGCGGTAATCACGTGAGGCGATAGTATGAATGTCGAAGCATTTGTCTTTCTCGGAATCGTGTTGTTGGTTTGGTTTTTTGCCTCCATCGGGAGTTGGTTGCGCCAGCAAATCGAGCGGCATTCACAATACCAAGAGGAATCCGATGCCCGCGAGGCATTTCCGCCTTCTCCGGATTCCGAGTATTTACAGCCCGAAGAGGTGGCGGCTGAACGACCGGAAATACCCCCCTCACGCATCGTGACCCGGGAGAGCCTGGAACACCCTGCCTCCGGACGTTTACGATATCGCAGCCGAAAAGCCGCGCGCCAGGGCATCATCCTGATGACGGTCTTTGGACCGTGTAAAGCGCTCGAGTCTCGAGATGCATCCTGACGGACGTTGGGCCGATCATTTGGCATGGACATTCGATCCAGTGTTTTATTGACGGACTTCTATCAGCTCACCATGCTTCAAGGCTATCTCGAACGGGGCATGGAAGACACCGCAGTCTTCGAATGTTTCGTGAGGACGATGCCCCCGCAACGGGGGTTTTTTATGGCCGCGGGGTTGGCGCAACTTCTGGAATTTTTGGAGAACGTTCGTTTTACTCCTGACGAGTTGGAGTGGGTGGCGAACAGTGGCCGGTTCAGCCGTTCCTTTGTCGACTATCTGGAACGGTTTCGGTTTGCGGGGGATCTTCATGCCATGCCTGAGGGCACGGTATTTTTCGTGAACGAACCGATGGTCCGGGTCACGGCCCCGTTGCCTCAAGCGCAATTGATCGAGACCCGGTTGGTCAACCTTCTCCACTATCAGACGCTGATTGCATCCAAAGCCGCACGATGCGTGCTCGCCGCTGCCGGCAAACCCGTGATTGATTTCGGCTTACGGCGAGCACATGGGGCCGAAGCCGGTTTATTTGCGGCCCGGGCCGGTTACCTGGCCGGCTTTGCCGGCTCGGCCACGGTCATGGCCGAGCCTTTTTTTGAGGTGCCGGTGTTTGGAACGATGGGGCATAGTTTTGTGCAAGCCCACCAATCCGAACGTCACGCCTTTGAGCATTTTGCCGGTATACAACCTGATAACGTGGTTCTTCTGCTTGATACCTATGATACTCAAAAAGGAGCCCGGACCGTGGTGACGCTGGCCCCGTATCTACGCGAAAAAGGCATTAGGATCAAAGGGGTACGTCTCGATAGCGGAGACCTGGTAGATCAGGCGCGCCAGGTACGACGCATTCTGGATGACGGTGGGTTGGGAAACGTGCAGATTACGGCAAGTGGCAACCTGGACGAAGACGCCATTCAACACATTGTCGCGGCGCAGGCTCCTGTTGATCTGTTTGCAGTCGGGACCAGGCTTGCGACTTCGGCGGATGCGCCGTATCTGGACTGCGTCTATAAGCTACAGGAATATTCCGGGAGACCGTCACGAAAAAAATCAGAGGGCAAGGAAACGTGGCCGGGTGCCAAACAAGTCTACCGCCACTACGATCAACGAGGACGTATCGATCATGATGTGGTGACGACGGCTGATGATACTCAGGAAGGGAAACCGCTGATCCGGCAGGTCATGGAATCCGGTAAGCGCAGTGAGACGTCTCCTTCACTCAATCAAATCCGTGAACATGCAACGGCCGAACTCGCCACGTTGTCTGACGAGATGCGCCAGTGCCGCCAGGGGGCCACCATCCCCGTTCAAATATCTTCTGCATTACGGAATCTTGCCCGCGTCGTGGACGCCCGCGACGGAGCCTGATGAGAAATACGACCTACGTCCCGACCTTGACGGGGATGACTTTGACGTGGACTCGGGCCAATCCCTTTTTGTGAAATCCCAGTCTTTTGGCAGCCCCATAACTCAAGTCGATAATGCGTCTCCCGGAGTTCGGGTTGTTGGCACTGGGGAAGGGCCCCCGATCGTTGACCCGGACGACAATCGATCGCCCGTTTTCCAGGTTCGTCACTTTGACGTTGATCGGTAACGGCAGGTATTTGTGGGCGGCGGTCAAGCCCATGGGATTAAACGCTTCGCCGTTCGCGGTCATGTGCCCTCCGCTTTTCCGTCGGGTTTCCTCTCCATACCATGACGCGATACCCTTCTCTTCATAGCGTTGTGCCTGTCGGACGCTCATGGGCACGTAGCGTCTGCCGTGCACCACGTAGGGAGACCATTTGACGCGACCTTGGCGAATGGCTTCTTTCACCGGTAACCCGTCGATCGTTTCGATCTCGTCATGCGTCAGGGGCCAATCGAACGGCGCCCGTACGACCTCGAACGTAAATTTTCCGACGTGGTAGATGGCCTTGACGGTTCCGGTCGTCACGTAATAAGCGCCTTTAACGGTTCCGGCCACGATGTCATAGGTCGTTTCCACGACCGCACAGCCTGGGAGCAGGGCCAGGACGAGAAAAATGCTCAGGGGGAGGAGCCGCGTTTGTAAGGAAATCAGCGTTTTTGTTTTAGGCATGGTGATGAGATGGTTCGGCAGTTTCGGGAAATGTGTAACGGAATTGTACGGGCCTTCTGTACTTGACTTTACCTTCCAGACCACAACCTGTAGTTGTTCAGCAAAGAAAATATTAAAGTCAGCCTACAAGATGTAGAATAGGACCCAATTGTACACTTTTTGGCAACGGTTTCAACCCCCACGTGCTGCTTTATGTATCGTGGAGAATGATGTGGGGACGGTTACGCGTTCAGTTCTTCCGAGGAGAAGTCTGCTGGCGCAGGAATTCCTCGAAATACGCAATGGTCTTTTTGAGCCCTTCTTGCAGTGGGATTTTGGGTTCCCAGCCAAGCCGTCCTTTTGCCAGTGTAATATCAGGACAGCGTTGAGTCGGATCATCGGTCGGCAAAGGTTTGTAAACGATCTTTGACTTGGCCCCTGTTAAATCGATCACAAGTTTCGCGAGTTCCAGCATGGCACATTCCCCGGGGTTTCCCAGGTTGACGGGACCCGTGCAATCTTCCGGGCTTTTCATGAGCAAGACACAGCCTCGAATCAAATCATCCACGTAACAAAACGAACGCGTCTGTGACCCGTCACCGAAAACGGTCAGGGATTCGTTGGTGAGGGCTTGCATGATGAAATTCGAAACGACTCGTCCATCATGAGGATGCATGTTCGGGCCATAGGTATTGAAGATACGTGCGACCTTCACGTGCAGGCGATGCTGGCGGTGGTAGTCGAAAAACAACGTTTCCGCACAGCGTTTTCCTTCATCGTAGCAGGAACGCACGCCGATGGGATTGACGTGTCCCCAATAGTCTTCACGCTGGGGATGGGTTTCCGGATCTCCATAGACTTCGCTGGTCGATGCCTGAAAGATGCGGGCTTGGAGCCTTTTGGTGAGTCCCAGCACGTTGATGGCTCCGTGGACGTTGGTTTTCGTGGTCTGGACGGGATCGCATTGGTAATGAACGGGGGATGCGGGACAGGCAAGATTATAAATTTCATCGGCTTCGATATAGAGCGGAAAGGTAATATCGTGCCGGATACATTCGAAATTCGGATGATCACGGAATGGAACAAGATTGGCTTTTGTCCCTGTGTAAAAGTTGTCGACGCAGATCACGTCGTTTCCCTCTTCCAGGAGCGTGCGACACAGGTGCGATCCGAGAAATCCGGCACCTCCCGTGATGAGAATCCGTTTGCGGTGAAAGTTTTTCATGCGCGTGTCGCAAGCCTTCCCGACAGCGGCGCCGGAAAAAGATGGCTAGGTGGTATAGGAGGCGTTGATTTTCACGTAATCGTAGGAAAGATCCGTCGTCCAGAGTCTGGCATACCCTGGTTTCTTCCCCAGTGAAAGCGTCATGACGTATCGTTTTTTCCGCATGATCCGTTGCGCCTGGCTGGTTGCCCGGCCTCCCACCGCTTGGCCGTTGTCCACCACTCGAGTTGTGTTGAATGCCAACCAAAGCTTTGAAGGATTGAAGGGCACTCCGGCCCGGCCGGCGGCAGCCACGATTCGACCCCAGTTGGGATCTTCTCCGAAGAGGGCGGTTTTCACCAACAGCGACGTCGCAATGGTTTGAGCGATCTTCTTCGCTTCGTGATTGGTCTTTGTCCCGCGCACGACAATCTCGACGATTTTGGTACATCCTTCTCCATCCCTGCAGATTTGGAGCGAAAGCGACAGGCAGGCTTCGTACAGAAGGCCATGGAATGTTTCCCATTGGGGGGTGCCCCTCTGAATGGTCGGATTACCGGCTAGTCCATTGGCGAGGCATAGCACCGTGTCGTTCGTGCTCGAGTCCCCGTCGACGGAGATGCAATTGAAGGTTTCGTTGACGGCTTGAGTCAATGCGGCTTGCAGTGCCCGCGGGGCAATCGAGGCGTCGGTGGTCAGATAGGCCAACATGGTCGCCATATCGGGATGAATCATTCCGGACCCTTTGGCCATCCCTCCTATTGTGAGAATCCGCCGCCCGATCTTTGCCTGCAAGGCGACTTCTTTATGTATGGTGTCCGTCGTCATGATGGCTTGTGCGGCCGGCTTGTGACCGGACCGGCTCAGGAGGCGGGTGAGAGGCGGGATGGCTTGACGGATGACGGGCATCGGCAAAGGGCGGCCTATGACTCCCGTCGATCCCACAAACACTGAAGAGACGGGAAGGCGTAAGGCCGTGGATGCGAGTTTGCGTATTTCCAGGGCGTCCTTCATCCCTTGTGAACCGGTCAACGCATTGGCGTTTCCACTGTTCACAATAATGGCTTGCCCGGTATGCTTTGTGAGTTGACGACGACCCAAAAGGACCGGAGCGGCCATGATGCGATTTTGCGTGAAGACTCCCGCCATGACCCCGGGGTGGGTGGACGCCAACAGGGCGAGGTCCAACAGGGGCGCCGGTTTGATGCCGGCATGAATCCCGGCGGCGAGAAAGCCGTTCGGGGCAGTGACGCCGCCTGTCATTTTTTTCACGTTCACAAGGAATCTTCCTACCGGCTTGCCGCTTGCACATTTTTCCCTCCCCTTTGTAAGGGGAGGTCAGGTGGGGTAGAGCCAACGGTCCATGGAGCATGTGGGTTCGCCGTCCTGATCATAGCCTCTACCTCCCCTCACCCCTCCTTACAAAGGAGGGGAATCAGTAGTCGTAGGTCGGATTAGCGCAGCGTAATCCGACAACTCCAGCTACAAAACCCCAAAGCAACGCTCTATGGAAAAATCCCCGGTGACGTCAGCCCCGTCTCTTCGGGAAATCCCATCATCAGATTCATGGATTGGATGGCTTGCCCGGCCGCACCTTTGACCAGGTTATCCAAGGCCGACACGGTGATGACGTGGTGTGTTCGTTGATCCACAAAAACCCCGATGTCGCAAAAATTCGATCCTCGAACGTAGGTGGGACTGATTGACGTTGATTCTTCCCGAATTCTGATGAATCGTTCGTTTGCATAAAAATCCTTATACAACGTCGTTGCCGCATCGTTCGTGAGCGGGTTCCGGAGTTTGGCATAGGCCGTGCTGAGGAGACCGCGATTCATCGGGATTAAATGCGGAGTAAATACGACGTGCACACTCGACCCTTTTCCTTTCGGGTTTTTTTTGTCAACGAGACGGTTCAGTTCCTGTTCGATTTCAGGGGTGTGACGGTGTCGGGCAACGTTGTAGGCCGTCGTGGAATCATGAGCTTCCGGAAAATGGTAAGGCAGGGCCGGGCTTCGCCCCGCCCCTGAAATGCCGGATTTCGAATCAACGACAATGGTATCCGTTTGGATCATCCGATGGGCCAGCAATGGAGCCAACTGCAGAATAGCCGCCGTCGGGTAACAGCCGGGTGCGGCAACCAGTCGAGCCCGCCGGATCCGTGCCCTGTGAAGTTCCGGAAGCCCGTATACCGCCTTTTTCAGCAGGGCGGGCGACACATGCGGCGTGCCATACCATCGTTCATACGTGTCCCGCTCCATCAGCCGAAAGTCGGCGCTCAGGTCAATCACGGGTTTTTTGGCTTTGACGCATTCGGTCACCGGTTCCATGGATTTCGTATGTGGAAGTGCTGAAAAGACCAGATCGACTTTTTTCAGGATGGGCTTGACGTGCAGTGGCGTAAAACGAAATCCGTGAAACGTTTCGAGGTGGGGGAACAGGGACGTCACCGGAAGCCCGACGGATTTGTCCGCCGTCACGTTGGTGACCGTGACGTAGGGGTGACAGCTCAATAAACGAAGAAGTTCTCCGCCCGTGTACCCACTGGCTCCCAGTACGGCTACTTGTAATCGAGTTCGACGCATTGATGATGATTGTTGCCTTGTCATACATGAATAAGACGAAAAAAGGGAAGGCATCGAAGCCTTCCCTTTTTCGTCACCATCTTGGAGAGTCCGCGCGCTTAACGCTTGGAATATTGGAATCGGCTTCGAGCGCCTTTTTGTCCGTATTTTTTCCTTTCTTTCACACGGGGATCGCGTGTCAGCAAGCCGTCTTTTTTGAGGACCCCGCGAAAGTCCGGGTTTATTTGCACCAAGGCTTTGGCAATCGCGTGGCGGAGGGCTCCGGCCTGCCCGGACCCGCCTCCACCGCAGACCGAGGCCTTAATGCGAAATTGTCCCCGTGTGTTCGTCACTTCAAGCGGAGCTTCCACCTGAATGCGATGTGAAAGAAGGGTGAAATAATGGTCAAACGTTCGGCCATTGACCGTAATGTCCGGAGGGCCTGGTTCGATCCAGGCGCGTGCGATCGCATATTTGCGTTTTCCCGTAGCATAATGACGTTGACTGACCATCTGTAAGAACCTTTCCTCTAGACGTTTAGCAAGATACCGTTATGACCAGGGTTCCGGACGTTGTGCGACATGTGGGTGATCCGTCCCAACGTAGACGCGCAACTTTTTAGCCATTTTTTTTCCTAAGGGACTGTGTGGAAGCATGCCCCGAACGGCTTTGGACACGATTTCCGTAGGGGCTTTTTTCAAGAGATGTTCGGCGGTAATGGATTTGATCCCCCCGGGATATCCGGTGTGGTGATAATACGTTTTCTCCTTTAATTTGTTCCCGGTCAGTCGAATCGCTTCGGCATTGATCACAATCACGTGGTCGCCCGTATCGACGTTGGGCGTGAACGTCGGTTTATGCTTGCCGCGGAGAAGCGTGGCGGCTTGAGTGGCCAACCGACCGAGCGGGGTCCCTTTGGCGTCGAGAATATACCATTTCCTATCGATCTCATTGGGTTTTGCTTGAAAGCTACGCATCAGAAATTCTCCATGTTCCAGGCCGCGATCATGTTTGGGACGGCCCCGATTCTTTGGGGTCGAGTTTCGCCAGCCAAGCCTCTAAATTGTCACCGGCTCTTCTCTTGAGCACGTCTTGAGTGACGTAAATCGGACACTTGGCCCTGAGGGCCAGGGCAATGGCATCGCTTGGCCGGGCGTCCACCGTTCGTTCGAGTTCGTTCAAAGACACGTGAACCGTCGCATAGTACGTGTTGTTTTGGACGTCCGTCACCACGACTTGAGTGATTTTCATGCCCAGATGGGTCGAGAGACTCGTAATCAGATCGTGACTCATCGGTCGGGGCGGAACAACGTCCTCCAACGCCAAGCGAATGGAAGTGCCCTCGGCCGTGCCCACCCAAATGGGAAGGACGTCGGCATTCATCTCGTCTCGCAGGATCACAATTTGAGTATCCGTATTGGGGTCAACCAGTACTCCGTGAACTTTTAACGGGACGAGGTCGGTATTTTGTTCTACGCTCATGGATGTTGTGATAAACGGATTCGGTTCAACGAGACAACGTCGTCGAACGCTAGGTCTCGGATTTGCCGAAATCTTCAGGCTTTAAATTTTCGAGCCACCGCTCCAATTCCTCGGAACTCTGTTTTTGCAGGACTTCCTCTCTGGTAAAAATCGGGGCTTCGGCACGCAAGGCCAGCGCAATCGCATCGCTGGGCCTTGAATCAATGGAGTATTCCGAATCACCGTACCAGAGATGGATTTTGGCATAGTACGTATTATCTTTTAAGTCAGTGACCACGGCGCTTAAGACTTTGGCGTCAACGTTGTCCAAAATCGATTTCATCAAATCGTGCGTCATGGGACGGGGCGTGGCAACGTTCTCCAAAGCAAAGCTGATGGCACTGGCTTCGGATTTCCCGACCCAGATCGGAAGCATATCGGAATTTTGCTCGTCCCGAAGGATGATGATATAGGCATTATTATAGGGGTCGAACAAAAGCCCCCGAACGTTCATTTGTGTAATCATACCTGCAAGTCACTCAATAGACACCAGTCAATCCGAACAAAACTATCATTCAGTTCTTTCTATTGTCAATTCAAATGCGGAAAAAGTCGGGGTAGGTCGGGTTAGCGTAGCGTCATCCGACAAGCGTTCACGAGCACTCACGTGAGCTTGAGCACTGCAATAATGATCCCGGCCAGCACCGTGGTCCAGGTCATCAACTTTACTTGTAGTTGGGTGAGGCGGGTTTCCATCTGCGCGAGTCGTGTTTCCATCTGGGCGAGACCGGTCTCCAGTTTGGCCTCCAGTCTGGCCAAGTCGGCTTTGGTGGCCAAGTGTTCGCTTTCATGTTCATGGATGGCTTGGGCAATACCCTCGGCCTGGGGCTGGTTGAAGCCGTGCTCCCGTTCCAGCTTCTTGGCTAAGGCAATGGTGTTGTTCATGGCGGCATTATAGCAAATCACCGGAAGAGGAGCAATGTAGAGGCGTAGGCGCGTAGATCGGGTTAGCCGAAGGTGTAACCCGACGATCCTCGCTTAACCACACACAGCACTCTGCATCTGGGCGACAAACCTGTCGGATTACGCTCCGCTAATCCGACCTACGGGGATTGCCCCCTCGCCCCACCGTGGGAGAGGGTTGGGGTGAGGGGGCACTCAGCGAGGAAGGAGGACATGATGAGAAACGCTTCAGAGGGACGGCGTCTCTGCCATCCGGTGGCGCTATGGAGCGACAAGGGAGGGGATGGCCCGGACATCAGTGGAAGAACGGGCCACATCAAGATCATACATGCGCTGAAGATTCAACCAGAATTCAGGCGTCATTCCCAAGGCCTGCCCGAGTCGTAGCGCTGTGTCGGCCGTGATGGATCGGTTACCGTGGATAATTTCGTTAATCCGTCTCGCAGGCGTCCCCATCGTTTTGGCCAGCCGGTACTGACTGATTTCCAGTTCCTCAAGCATCTCAGCCAAGTGTTCTCCGGGATGGATGGGCGGCATGTTCGTCATCAATCAGTCTCCTCAATGGTAGTCTGTGATTTCAATGGTTCTGGCACCTTGGTCTGTCCAGCGGAAGCACACACGCCATTGATCGTTGATACGGATGCTGTGCTGGCCTCTTCGGTCGCCCTTCAACGCCTCAAGGTGATGGGAGGGCGGCAGCCGCAGATCAGAGAGCTTTGTCGCCGCCATGACTCGCTGAAGCCTCATCCGCGCTCGGCGCTGAAGATTCGCCGGCAACCTCACGGCGTGCTGTCCATGAAAGACTCGTTCCGTGTCTTTATTCGCGAAGAGTCTCATGAATCGCACTCACTATTAACGCATGGCGTTATCAATGTCAAGAGAGAATTCAAACTGAGACACTACCCGGAAAGAGCGTTTTTTTTCTGGAGCAAATGACCGCGTGAGGACGATTACCCGACCGGTAGATCGTAGGAGGAAAGCACGTCTTGTACGTGGGGAATCACGTCAGCCGGTCGTAGTTGAACCACTTCTCCGGTATTGCGCCGTTTCAATTCGACCATTCCTTGTGCCAAGCCCCTGTCACCAATGGTGAGATGAAACGGGGCCCCAATCAAATCGGCGTCGTTGAATTTGACCCCGGCACGTTCATCGCGATCATCCCATAAGACTTCCAAGCCTGCTTGGACACACGAATCATACAGCATACCGGCGGTTTTGATGACCTGCTCCGAGGCCGTGACCGGCAACAAATGGACGTGAAAGGGCGCAATGGGCAGGGGCCATACCATGCCTTTGTCATCATGGTTCTGTTCAATGGCGGCGGCGGCGGTCCGGCTCACGCCGATGCCGTAACACCCCATAATGGCCAATGTTTCTTGTCCTTCCGCATCGAGAAACGTCGCTTTCATGGCTTCGCTGTACTTTGTCCCCAATAAGAAGACGTGGCCGACTTCAATGCCCTTGGCCTCCCGTAAACGGTCGTCGCTTCTGGGGGATTGGTCGCCGGCTTGGGCTTGGCGCAGGTCAAGGAACGCCTCGATGGTAAAGTCCCGATCCCAGTTTGTATTGATCAGGTGGGTATCATTCTTGTTTCCGCCGACGACGAAGTTCCGCATCGCCTTGACCGCGTGGTCCGCGATGATTCGGATACCCTTGAGCCCAACCGGACCGGCGAAGCCTACCGGGGCGGACGACACGTGGCTCACGGTCTCCGGACTTGCCAGCGTGATCTCCGTCGTTCCCAGGAAACGATTGATTTTGATTTCATTCGCCTCGTGGTCTCCACGAATCAGGACGGCAATGACGTCATTCGTCGGTGTTCGGTAGAGCAGGGTTTTGACGAGTCGATCGGGCGAAACCTGTAAAAAGGCACAGACCGCCTGGACGGTTTTTGTCCCGGGGGTTTGTACGGCTTCGAGGGCGAGCGGAGTGGCCTTGTCCTCTTCCCGGGGAGGCGGCACTTCCGCCCGTTCGACGTTGGCGGCATAGGACCCGCGTTCGTCATACACGATCGTTTCTTCTCCGGTCTCGGCCAAGACCATGAATTCATGCGACATGCTGCCGCCAATCAGTCCATTATCCGCTTCGACTGCGCGGAACGTCAGCCCGCACCGTGTAAAAATTTTCTCGTACGCGTCGTACATTTTTTGATAGCTGAGACGTGCACTGTCTTCATCGGCATCGAAACTGTAGGCGTCCTTCATGATGAATTCGCGCCCGCGCATCAAGCCGAAACGAGGACGGATTTCATCGCGGAATTTGGTTTGGATCTGGTAGCAGTTCATGGGGAGTTGACGATAGGACCGTATCTCACGGCGAAAGAGATCGGTGATGACTTCTTCATGCGTGGGGCCGAAGCAAAAATCGCGGTCATGCCGGTCCTGGCATCGAAGTAATTCCTTTCCATAAAAATCCCATCGTCCCGTTTCACGCCACAATTCGGCCGGAGAAAGGATCGGCATCAACAGTTCCTGTGCCCCGGCACGATTCATTTCCTGGCGAATAATACATTCGATTTTCTTGAGGACGCGCAGGCCAAGCGGGAGGTAGATGTAGATCCCGGCCGCAACTTTTCGAATCATGCCGGCGCGCAACATGAGCCGGTGGCTGACGACTTCAGCCTCACCGGGGGTCTGACGGAGGGTTGGAATGAACAGTTGGCTCGTTCGCATTTTGGAGTGATCCTTATTGTCCGTGATCAGTCGTTCGTTGACCAGAGGCTGTAGGTCGGGTTAGCCGAAGGCGTAACCCGACAACTCCTAATCTGTCGGATTACGCTACGTTAATCCGACCTACTCTCTGCTTTTTTCACCCTCTCCCCCTGGGAGAGGGTTGGGGTGAGGGACAGACCGTAGGTCGGGAAGGCGTAACCCGACAATCCGCTATATATAAAGGGTACAGATCGAGGATTCAAGCGTCTTCCGGTCCGGGGCTATGTTGAGAAAAGGACGTCAGGATTATTGAAGCAAGCGTTGAATGTCATTGAAAAACGCAAAAATCATAATCCCGAAAAGCAGCACGATTCCTACCTGTTGGGTGAATTCCCGCTGTCGTTCGGCAAGCGGACGGCCCAGGACCGCTTCACAGGCAAAGAAGAAAAGATGGCCGCCGTCCAGGATGGGAATGGGCAATAAATTCAGAATGCCCAGGTTGATGCTCAAGATGGCCACGAAGAACATGATGTCAGGGAGGCCTCGTTCGGCAGCGGTCCCCGAGGCACTGGCAATCATGATGGGCCCCCCGATATTTTTCGAGGAGATTTCTCCCGTCAACATTTTGTAGATACCGACGACGGTGAGTTCGGACCATCCCCACGTGGCTTTCACTCCCTGGACCACGGCCATGAGCGGTGAGGACGCGCGGATCACCGATCGTCCCGACCCCATGATGCCGATTTTCCCGATGGTGGTGCTCGTTCCATTGTCCGTGACTTCATGGGGCTGGGGAACGATCGTGAGCGTGAGAATCGCGCCTTCACGATCAACCTGCATGGTGAGGGGGACGTTCGGATGAGCCTTGACAATGCGGGTCATCTGTGACCAGGTCTGAATCGTCTCCCCTTGAATCTCAAGGATGCGATCGTTTTCCTTCAGCCCTGCTTCGGCGGCCGGCATATCCGGCATGACGGCCGTCACGATGGGCGCTGCCTCTTCGATGCCGATGACGTACAGCGGGTGCTCGACGTTCTCCGGGTCGTAGAGCTCGGGTGTGACGAGGAACGTTTTCAATGTGTCGCCCCGGCGAACTTCTACGGTAAGCGAACGTCCACCGCTTTCGGCAACGGCGGCATAGACCTCGTTTTTCGTGGTGATTTCCTGTTCATCGATTTTTGTGACCCGGTCGCCGACTTGGATGCCGGCTTGGCCGGCCGGCGAGTCCGCCCTGATGGCATCGATCGTGGGTAAGATCTCGGCAAAAGTCGGGATAGGCAGGGGAGCGCCCACGGCCAGCCAGGCTGAAAAAATCAGGTAGCTCAGGAAAAAATTGAACCCCGGCCCGGCCGCCACGATGAGGGTCCGTTTCCATAAGGGTTTGTGGGAAAATGATCGTTCCCGCTCCTCCGCCGGGACGGGTTCACCGGCGTCTTCCCCGAACATTTTGACGTATCCGCCAAGGGGAATGGCTGAAACGAGATATTCGGTATCCCCGATTTGACGGCTCAGCACTTTCGGCCCGAAGCCCAGGGAGAACTTCAGGACTCTGACCCCTGCCCATCGTGCCACGATAAAGTGTCCAAACTCGTGAAAGGTCACGAGGACACCCAACACCACCAAAAACCACCAGATCTTTTGAACGACGACGTAAATGATATCAGGAGACATTGCGTAACTCGTCATGGTGTGGAGGAACGGGCGTTGACATCAGGATCAATCGAGGATGAACTCCGAGGCTTTTTCCCTGGCCCAACGATCGGCCTCCAAGGCATCCTCCAATGACGTGAGCGGTTGCACGTCGGCACATTGTACGGTTCGCTCGATGACGTTGGCAATGTTCCCGAAGGGGAGCCCATGATACAGAAACGCATCGACGGCGGCTTCATTCGCGGCATTGAGAATCGCCGGACAGGTGCCACCACGGTCCAACGCCTCGTAGGCCAACCGCAGGCAGGGGAACCGGACGGGATCGGGTTGATAAAACGTCAATTTGCCGAATTTCCATAAATCCAAAGAAGGCGGATCCAGGGGCACCCGTCGAGGGTAATCCATGGCGTAACTGATCGGGGTTCGCATATCGGGCAATCCCAATTGGGCGATCACCGACCCGTCTCGATATTCTACCAGGGAATGGATGATACTTTCCCGGTGAATCACCACGTCGAGTTGAGCGGGTGGGCAATCAAACAGCCACCGGGCTTCGATGACCTCCAGCCCTTTATTCATCAGCGTCGCCGAATCCACGGTAATTTTCGCGCCCATTTCCCAATTCGGATGTTGGAGTGCCTGCTCGGGTGTGACGGTCTCCATGTAGTCCTTCGTGCAATCCCAAAACGGGCCGCCGGAGGCCGTCAGGATAATGCGACGGACGTCTTCGCGTCGATGACCGACAAGCGACTGAAAAATCGCACTGTGTTCACTGTCAACCGGAAAAATGGGCACGCCCTGGCGGCGCGCTTCTTCTTGCATCAGTTGCCCGGCCATCACCATGGGTTCCTTGTTGGCCAAGGCCACCCGGCGACCCGCGCGAATGGCGGCCATGGTCGGGACCAGGCCCGCTCCCCCCACGATGGCTGAGATGACCAGATCACTCTCCGGAAGGGAAGCCACTTCCGTCACGCCGTCGGGGCCATCGAGGACGTGAAGGGCCGGATCGTTCACGCGGGAACGGAGTCGTTGCGCCGCGGCGGAATCGGCAAGGGCCACGAATTTCGGACGAAACGAACGAATCTGCTCTTCCAGTTTTTCGTCACTGTGCCGGGCAGCCAACCCCAAAATCGAAAATTGATCCGGAAATTTGGCGACGATGTCGAGGGTGCTGTCTCCGATGGAGCCCGTCGAGCCAAGTAGAACGATCTGTTTCATCCTATCGAATTTCCGTCCCTCCTGCCGTCATCCTCGACATTTGTAATCGAGGATCCAGGGCCGTTGGTTTTGCATTTGTAGCATTTGTAGGTCGGGTTAGCCGAAGGCGTAACCCGACAATCCGCAAAGAGCCTATCGCACGAACGCCATATAATAATAAAAAAGCGGCGCGTTGAGAAGCAGGCTGTCGACGCGGTCCAAGACGCCTCCATGTCCGGGAATCAAGGAGCCGGAATCCTTGACGCCGGCATGGCGTTTCAGGGCCGACTCGGAGAGATCGCCCAGGAGGCCCAGCACGGTGAACAGCAAGCCCAGGATCAGACAATCGACCGGCGTGACGGCAGGGAGAAACCAGAGATGGCCGATCCAGGCGATGAGTGGGGCGACAACCAGGCCCCCAAGAAACCCTTCGATGGTTTTATTCGGGCTTAATCGTGGAGCCAGGGGCCGTGACCCCCACGTTTTGCCGACGTAGTACGCGGCGGTGTCGCCCGCCCACGTCACCAACAGCACGAACAACACCAACAACGCCCCGTCGTGTTGGTTTCTCAGCCGGAGAAAGTGTCCCAGAGTATACCCGATATAGAGAATCCCGAACAGGAGAATGAACATGGAAAGATGACGGGATTCCGAAGGGGCCAGGCTGACCTGATAACAAAGGAGGCCCGCGAGGATCATCGAGAGGGCCAGAGAAAAACTGAGAACCGTGGGCCACTGCATGGCAATCAGGAGAAGCACGGCTCCCGGAAAACCAATGAGGGCGTGTTGAGACAGGTAGCGTTTCTCAATGAAGAGTCCCAGGAATTCCCATTGTGCCAGCAGGACGGTGATAGCGATCAAAACAAAGAACGCCAACGGCGGAAGGTGCCGGGTGAGAACATACAAGAGAGGAAGCAACACCAGGGCGGCATACACGCGCTTCGGGTCAAACCCCAACGCGGATGAGCGGACTACGAGCGGACCCGGAGGATTCGAGGGGTTCCTGGAGGCGGGGTCAACCACATTATTCGTGCTCACAGCCTGTTTTGAGGAGAGGCGGCATGCGGAAGACGACCGAAACGGCGATCCCGTTTTTGGTAATCGAGCAGGGCCAGCAACACCTCACGTCGTCGAAAGTCGGGCCAAAGGGTTTTCGTAAAATAGAGCTCCGTATACGCGATTTGCCAGAGCAGGAAATTGCTGATTCTCGCTTCCCCGCTCGTTCGAATGAGGAGGTCCGGGTCCGGAAGACCGGACGTGGACAGGTACTGCTCGAATTGGGCTTCATGAACGGGCCCCGACGTTTTTCCGCATTGAATATCGTCAATCAGGCGATTCGCGGCGTCAATAATCTCGGAACGTCCCCCGTAACTCAGGGCGACCACCACGGTTCGGTCGGTGAAATGCTCGGTCTCCCGGGTGACGGTCTGCACCAGGTCTTGAGTGGAAGCCGGAAGCTCGTTCAGCAGGCCAATGGGGAAAAACCGTATTTTTTGTTCCTGGAAGGTCTGCCGTTCCTGAAGAAGAAATTCTTCAAGGAGCGTCATCAGCAAGTCGATCTCGACTTGGGGGCGATTCCAGTTCTCCTGCGAGAACGCGTACACCGTGACGATGGGAATCCCCAGCCGGTAGCAGGTATTGAGCATTTCACGGACGGCAATCAGTCCTTCCCGGTGTCCGGCAATACGGGGCAGCCCACGATGAGAGGCCCAGCGGCCGTTCCCATCCATAATCACCGCCACGTGACGGGGCAACGCGTCCTGATCGAGTTGTGAAAAGAGATCGTCCTCCGTGAGTTCCGCGAAGGAATGTGTTGAATGGCGAGGCATCGTTATTTGTGAAGGAGTTGGTCGTACACTGGTGAATTCCCCCGAAATTCAGTGTAATCATGAGGTTTGGCCTTGTCAAACCAAGGTGTGCGAAAACAGCCGACTCACGACTGGAGCCCGGAGGGACAACCGTCAGGCGTCGCTCGGCCGGACCATGCGGTACCCGACCCCGCGCACGGTCACGATGTAGATTGGGTTGACCGCGTCGTCGCCGAGCTTCCGGCGAAGCCGCTTGACGAAGGCCCGCACGAGCTTCTTCGGGTCGCTGTAGGACCGCCTGCTCCAGACCTGGCGCAGCAGGGCGTCGTAGGTCACGACCCGTCCGCCGCCGAGCGCGAGTACCCGCAGGAGCTCGTACTCAAGGGCAGTGAGCGCGATCTCCCGCCCAGCCACGTGCACCCGGCGCTGCTCGTAGTCGATGGAGAGTGCGCCTAGCATGAACGGGTAGGGGTTGCCGTGTCGGCGCAGTGCCGCTCGGACCCGGGCGGTGAGCTCCGTCGGCGAGAAGGGCTTGACGATGTAGTCATCGGCGCCGGCCTCGAAGGCTCGCGCGATGGTCTCGTCGTGCCCGTAGCCGGAGATGAAGATGATCGGTCGGTCGGCGAGCTCCGGGATGCGCTCCATCAACTTGATGCCGTCGGTCCCGGGCAGGACCAAGTCGAGCAGGACCAGTTGGGGCTTCTTCGTGTTGATGATGTGCGCGAGCTTCTCGTAGTCGCCCGTGATGTGCACGGCATAGCCCGCCGTGACGAGCGTGTCGCGGACGTAGCGCAACGTCTGCGGGTCGTCGTCCACTACAAGGATGCGCGTCGGCTCCCCGCCTTCATTCGGCGCCACCGGCCCGGGCGCCGCCGGGTGACCGCTGGCCTCCTCGACCACCGGGATGGTGAAGGTGACGCACATGCCCATGTCGACCCCGCCGCTTTCGGCGCGGATGCGCCCGCCGTGGGCTTCCACCAGTCCCTTGCAGATGGTGAGGCCCAGCCCGCCCGCGACCCCGTGCTCGCCGGCGCTGGCGTACTTGCGGAACAGAAACGGGAGCCGCTCCGGCTCCACGCCATGCCCCTCGTCGGTGACCGAGACCGCGACGTGCATCCCGTCGTGGACCGCCGTGACCCGGATGGGGGACGTCTCGGGCGCGTGCCGGGCCGCATTCGCGAGAAGGTTGTTCAGCACCTGCACGATGCGCTGCCGGTCGGCCAGTACCTGAGGCAGGTCCGGCGGCAGGTCGATGAGGACGCTGTGCCCGCGCCCGCCGGACAGGAAGGTGTTCCGCGCCTGATCCACCAGTGGGGCGACCTCCGAGGACTCGGGCGATACCGACAGCATACCCGCGTCGATGCGCCCGGCATCGAGCAGGTTGCCAATCAGCCCGTCCATGTGGTTGGCCTGCTCGTCGATGATGCGGAAAAACTGGCGCACCTCGGCCGGCTCCAGAACCCGCGAGGTGCCGAGCACCGTGGCGGCCGAGCCCTTGATGGAGGTCAGCGGCGCGCGCAACTCGTGGCTCACCATGCCGAGGAACTCGGCCCGCATCCGCTCCAGTTCTTCGAATGGCGACAGGTCCTGCATCGTGACCACCACCGACACGACCGCCCCGTCCTCGGCGTGGATCGGTGTCGCATTGATGAGCGTCGTGACGCGGCGTCCGTCCGGGACCGACAGCACCATCTCCTCGGCGCGCACCATCTGGGCGCTGCTCAGCTGCAGGGCCAGCGGGAACTCGCCGAGGGAAATCTCACGTCCGTCGGCAAAGCGACACGTCATCATCGTCAGCAATTCCTCCGGGGAACGGCCCGGCGTACGGAGAGCCTCGACGATGCGATGCGCCTCACGGTTGAACCTCACCGGATGGCCGGTCCTGGCCTCGAACACCACGACGCCGACCGGCGCGGTTTCGATCAGGGCTTCCAAGTCGGCGCGCGCGCGCTGCTCGGCGCGGTAGATGCGGGCGTGGGCGATCGCCGCCGAGGCCTGCATAGCGAACAGCAGCAGGACCTCCTCGTCCGCGCTCGTGAACGCCTGTCCGCCCTCCTTCTCGGTGAGATAGAAGTTGCCGATGTGCACGCCGCGATGATGCATCGGCGTGCCCTGGAAGGTCCGTGTGGCCGGCAGTTGGTCCGAGGAGAAGCCGAGCGTGCGCGCAAAGGCCGGCACGTCCGTTAATCGCAGCGGGCCAGGAAGATCGCGGAAGTGCTCGAAGAGCCGAGGGCCGTCGGGCCACTCCGCCATCCGCCGGTGTTCCTCGTCCGTGTACCCGGAGGTGACGAAGTCCTGGGGCGCCCCCGTCTCGTTGATGGTGACGATGCCGCCGTAGCGCGCGCCGGTCAACGCCCGGGCGCTCTCGATTACCTCGCGTAGCACGGTCTCGAGGTCAAGGCTCGCGCCGATGCGCAGCATCGCGGCGGTGAGGCTGTCAGGGCGCGCCGACGGCGCCTCGGGGTCGCGTCCGGTCACATTGTGCTGTGTCAATCGTCGGCCCTCCTCGCACGGTCTCGCGGATACGCCGATCGCTTGCTAGGCGTCGACTTCCCGCTAAATGCATGAAATTCACGAAATAGTCACGTAGAACCAATGACTTTTAGCACAAATATCATATTTTTTCCTGTAAATAGTCAATCTTATAAAGTCCGGTTTGAGTAAGGGACGAACGAACAGGGCGAGCGGATTGACTTGTTTCATACTGGACCGGCTCGACTCAACGTCTGCTTAACCATTGGAAAGAATGGATTGCCATGCGTTGTACGAATATCCCCTCCCACGAGCATCCTCCACATGAGGTGACATATTCGCCGGATAATCCCAGCGCGACAAAGTACCATTGCCCGGACGTTCCCTGCGGCGCGAAACATGACAGCACGCCGTATACATGGATCACAACAAGCGTCGCGAAAGCCCACCGGCAACAATACACGCGTTGCTGGAGGTGCTTTAAAGGTTAAGCCCAAATCCTGGAACCCCAAAAGAAAAAACAGCCCTTCAATACCCATTCAACGTCAATTGAACACGCATTCACCAGTTGCCAGGACACGGGGCCGCCCCCCTTCTGTCATCCCCGACGCCGATCGGGGCTCCAGTGTCGTTGGCTTTGCTCTTGGTAGTTGTAGCCGCGTCATCCCGGGTCAAAGCCCGGGACATGCCTCATGGCGCATTTCCCTTTCCTTGTAGGGGGGGGAATTATATACGGCTAATCGAAGGTAACAATGATAGAAATCCTATGTGGCCTTATTGTGCTCGGGATCGTGCTCTTTTTTTCTTTCATTGTCATAATACTTGGGAAGCTTCGATTTTGGAAAAAAGTACAGAGCCATCCGAAACTCTCCTATGATTTTTTCCTCGCAAGTGACTGCTGGCGCGTTGAGGATGGGATCAATGATGACTCACAACCATCAAAGATTGGCGGTAGATGGCGTGGCCCGTTTTTGTTAGAAGTTCCATCGCTAGGTAAAATGGTAAGAGTCTATGGGAAAGTTGGACTGTATGAACAAAGTAAAAACCGCCTGGCAGTCCTACTCGAAGTTGATCATTAACTGCCAATCTTTTTCCCTGTGCATTGAAGCATATGATTCCCAAATCTGCTGCGTTCGGCGTCGCCGCTTTCAAACCGGTCCCGTTGCCAAAACAAGGGGTCGCCCCAGCCTGTCCTTCGCAACCACCTCGATCTGTTATTCCGAGCGTATCGAGGAATCTGCAGTTCTCTTTCTGTCATCCTTGCGAACGCGAGGAGGTGGATTCACATCCAGTGTCGTTTCCTCGTAAAAGAGGCAAAAAACGACTCTGGATCCCCGATCAGGTCGGGGATGACAGAAGAGGGCGTCATGAGCCTGCATGGAGGATTCTTGCGCAAATTGCAGTAGTTGTAGGTCGGATTAGCGCAGCGTAATCCGACACGGCATCGAACGGCGGATTGTCGGGTTACGCCTGTCCTGAGCCTGTCGAAGGGCCTTCGGCTAACCCGACCTACAACTACTTCCCCTCCTTTGTAAGGACGGGGACTTTTTCCGAAGAGGGAAAAGTCGAGAGGTAGAGACTTTAACCCGGTCGGCGAAGTAGTTGTAGCCGCGCCATCTCATGGCGCTTTCTTTTTAGGCCGCATGAGATGCGGCAGCTACAAAAAGAGGAAACCACTCAGCGGGGCAGGTCGGATTCGTAGGTCGGATTAGCGCAGCGTAATCCGACCTACGCTTTCTTGCGAACGTTTCAGTGGTCGTGTTAAGTGTAGAGATCATGTCTGAACAGGTTGTTGCACTCGAACATTTTGTCCTTGAAGAACGTGAGGTCGAGCAGGCTTTGGCTCGGGTGAACGTGCGTGCCGTGGATTACGCGGATATTTATTTTGAATCGACGATTGCGGAATCCGTGTCCATGGAGGAAGGAATCGTCAAACGAGCCGTCAAAAGTATTTCTCAGGGTGCCGGGGTCAGGGCGACCTCCGGAGAAAAAACCGGGTTTGCCTATTCCGACGAATTGTCGAAACGGGATTTGGAAATTGCTGCGGATACCGCGCGCTACATCGCTGACTCCTCGAAAGGCGACGTTCCGGTCCCCGTCACTCATCGTCCCGCGGGGACGCACGATCTCTATCCTCTTGAACAGCCTCTGACCGACGTCGCCACGCCGGAGCGTGTGGATCTGCTCAACCTGATCGATCAGGAAGCGCGTCGCTATGATCCTCGCATTACGAAGGTGATGGCTTCCTTGAATACCGAACATAAAATGATGCTGGTTGCGACCACCGAAGGCTTACGAGTCGGCGACGTGCAGCCTTTATCCCGACTCCAGGTGACGTGTATTGCCGAAGAGGGGACCAATCGACAGGTAGGCACTTTCGGCGGAGGGGGGCGGGTCGGGTTTTCTTTTTACCATGAGCAGGATCGAGCGCGGTCGTATGCTCGGGAAGCCGCCAGGCAGGCTATCCTGAATCTCAGTGCCGTGGACGCGCCGGCGGGAATTTTGCCGGTGGTATTGGCAAGCGGCTGGCCCGGGATTTTGTTGCATGAGGCCGTTGGTCACGGCCTGGAGGCGGATTTTAATCGCAAGAAAACGTCGGCGTTCAGTAATCTACTCGGTCAACGTGTCGCGTCCGACGTGTGTACGATCGTGGATGATGGGACGTTGCCCTTCAGGCGGGGATCGCTCAACATCGACGATGAAGGCACGCCCACGACCAGGACCGTCCTGATCGAAGAGGGCATCTTGTGCGGGTATATCACGGATCGTCTCAATGCCCGGCTGATGGGCATTCCCTTGACCGGCAACGGCAGGCGTGAGGATTTTCGAAATATTGTGATGCCGCGGATGACCAATACCTTCATGCTGGCCGGTACGTCCGAACCCGAGGATATTCTCCGGTCCGTCAAGAAAGGCTTGTATGCCGTTTCGTTTGGGGGCGGGCAGGTGGATATCACGAACGGCAAGTTCGTTTTCTCGGCGAGCGAAGCCTATCTCATCGAGGATGGCAAAGTGACGAAACCGGTCAAAGGGGCGACCCTCATCGGGAACGGGCCCGACGTCCTCAAGCAGGTGTCCATGGTGGGTCACGATTTGCAATTGGATTCGGGTATCGGGACCTGCGGAAAAGAAGGCCAATCCGTTCCGGTCGGCGTGGGGCTGCCGACGATTCGAATCGATGAGATTACGGTGGGAGGCACCTCCGCTTAGCACCGTCACGTAGAAACCTTCAACACGCTATCCTCAAGCCCATTCAGTCATTTCATTATCCTTCATCATGAATGAATCACCCGAAGTCCTGAAGACGCTTGCCGCCGAATTGGTCGACCGGGTCAAAGCCCATGGTGCCACGGAAGCCGACGTCCTTGTGGCGGAAGGGGATTCCGTGTCGGTTCAGGTCCGGTTGTCGACCGTGGATCGTTTGAGTCAGGCACGAGAAAAGAGTCTGGGGATTCGGGCCTTTTTCGGGAAACGGTCCGCCAGTGCGTCCACCTCGGATTTTTCCGAAACGTCGCTCACGCAGTTGGTTGCCGATACCTGTGCCCTTGCCAGGGCGGTGGCTGAGGATGACACGTCGGGCCTTCCCGAACACGCGGCGTTGGCGACGGATATCCCCGATCTGGATCTCTATGATCCCACCACCATGCCCGTGGACGAAGCCATTCAGGTGGCTCAACGCGCGGAACGGGCTGCCATGGAGACCGATCCCCGTATTTCCAATTCGGACGGGGCCGACTGTGGTTCGGCTTATGGCGCGGTAGTGTTGGCGAATACGCATGGGTTTCTGGGGTACCATCGGAGTTCCCGGTTTTCCCTGTCCGTGGCGCCCGTGGCCGAAGGCTCCGATGACCAGGGCATGCAACGGGACTACTGGTATACGGTCTCGCGAAAACGGCATGAGTTGGAGAGTCCGGAGACGGTCGGACACATTGCGGCGGAGCGGACGCTTCGGCGCTTGGGGGCCCGAAAGGTCGGGACTCAACGGGTTCCCGTGATTTTTGATCCGGAAATGGCGTGCAGTCTGTTAGGGCACCTCTCGAGTGCGGTCTCCGGGTATGCACTGTATAAAGGTGCCTCGTTTTTACTGGGGCAGTTGGGAAAGCCCATTGCTCCGACACACGTGACCGCTGAAGACAACGGTCGTCTGCCCGGCAAGATCGGGTCCCGTCCTTTCGACGGGGAGGGATTGCCGACCCGAAAGACGACGATCCTCGAACGGGGTGTGCTTTCCAGCTATTTGTTGGATACGTATTCCGGGAGAAAGTTGGGGATGGCGTCCACCGGAAACGCGGCCAGAAGTATCGGTGATAATCCGACCGTCTCTCCGACGAATCTGTTTTTCCATCCCGGTGACGTGTCGCCTGACGAGATCATCCGGTCCGTCACGCAAGGGTTGTACGTCACCGAGTTGATCGGATTCGGCGTGAATATGGTGACGGGAGACTATTCTCGCGGCGCCTCCGGTTTTTGGATTGAAAACGGCGAATTGGCCTATCCGGTTCAGGAAGTGACGATCGCCGGTAATTTGAAGCAGATGTTCCAGGATATTGAGTCGATCGGGAATGATTTAGCCTTTCGAGGGAAACTGGCGAGCCCCACCATACGGATACGTGAGATGATGGTGGGGGGCGATTGAATGCGCGAGTGTCCCGGAAGCCGAAGGAGTCGTTATGCCACTTGACGTCGAGGATGGAGTCAAAGCCTTGCAGTTGGTCACCTCGCGCTATGATCAACGGGAATGGCGAAAAAAAATTGAAAAAACGTTAAGCCTCACGCCCAGCGGGTTTGAGGATACTGCGCAGCGGAAAATTTTTGTCTATCTCAAGCTTCAACTCCAGGCGTATAAATCCCGGCGTGCCGATGCACCGTCCTGGATCGTCGGCGGGTATGCGACCAAGGAAGTCATCGATCGCGCCCGGTTTCGTCCGACGGATGTCGATCCGGACATGACCGAGGCCGACGTGTCTTTCCTGGGGGTCGATCCGGGTGCGGAAGTCGATGAAGTGTGGTGGGAAGACATGCTGGTCAAGTGGTTCGAGACTCCGGAAGAAGAACTCGAAGAGACAGACGAAGAAGCCGAGGCAGAAGCCGAGGCAGAACCCGAAGCATCGAGTGAGCAACCCCCTGGTGATGACAGCCCGTAGTCTTTTTTTGTAGGTCGGGTTAGCCGAAGGCGTAACCCGACGATCCCCCCAGCGTCCGTGCGTACGTGTCGGATTACGCTACGCTAATCCGACCTACACAGATTCCAAAAAGTATACAAAAGGCATACAAAATGCATCTGAATGTGGTCAAAATAGATCAGAAAGTATGCTAAAAAGATCCTAAAAGGAACCTAAAGGATTCCAGTAGGCATCCAGGCATTCTAAAACAAATCCATTTGGATGGGTTTGGCACCTGCCGGAATCGCCGGCTCCTGAGGTGGCGCCGCCATCGTATCCAGAAGCCGTTTTAATTTTTGGAAATCTTCCTGAAGCAGAGGGCGGAGATTGTCGTTGTGAAGAGCCGCGGCGGGATGGAACAGCGGAAACAGTTGAAACTCCGATAGTTGAATCGGTTGGCCGTGTACCTTCGTGATCCCGACTTTTCTTTCCAAAAGTGCTTGGGTGGCAAAGTTGCCCAGGGAACAGACGACGTGTGGTTTGATATAGTGAATTTGCTGAAGAAGAAACGGTTTGCACGTCTCAACTTCATCCGGTGCGGGGTCGCGATTCTGAGGCGGACGGCATTTGATGACGTTTGCAATATAAATCTGTGACCGGGACAGCCCGACCGATTCCAATAATTCCGTCAGGAGTTTTCCCGCCGCGCCGACAAACGGCACCCCTTGCTTGTCCTCGTGGAACCCCGGGGCTTCTCCGACGAACATGATCGAGGCTTCCGGATTCCCGCTCCCGAATACGACATGGGTCCGTCCGGAAGCCAGACGACATTGCTGGCAGTTGCGCAAGGATTCGCAGAGGTCAGCGAGCGACATAAGATCGGCATCATAGGAAGAGGGTGCGTCGTTGTCAATTCAGCGGCAACGTGACCGGCGCAGGTTCCTCCACTCACCGGCGATGCATTACGTGCGGCGGGACAAACGATTTTGGAACGACCGGCGCACCCACGCCGTCAGGGCCAGGGTCAGACGATGAAGGGGAGGGACGCGAATGCGAGAAGAAAAAACGGCAAATCGCGTTTTTTCAATACGGGTCAACAGATTGAAGTAGATGACGCGCATGATTTCCGCGGAAAGCAACGATTGACGATCGGCTGATGAAAGGGTGTCATATACGGTTTGTGCTTTTCGATAGTATTCATGAGCCCGGGCAGCCTGGAATTCCATGAGTTGAATGAATTGAGGCGAAGAGGTCTTGGCTAATAGCTGTTCCTCGGAACAGCCAAACCTGGCCAGGTCTTCTTGCGGTACATAAATCCGGTCACGTTCGGCATCGGCTCCAACGTCGCGCATGATGTTGGTCAGTTGAAAGGCCATGCCCAGGTTGATGGCATAGGCCTGCGCACGTGGGTCCATGGTTCCGAACACTTTTAAACAGATCAATCCGACGATCGATGCCACGCGATAGCAATAGGGATAGAGATCTTCAAAGGTGGCATACCGCCTGATCGTCAGATCCATTTCCATGCCGGCAATCAGTTCTTGAAAATAGTCCTGGGGGATACCCAGCTTGCGGGCGTGATCCGCAAGGCTGATGGTCACCGGATATTGCGGGGTGCCTTGATACGCCGCCTCGATTTCCCGACGCCATTGTGCAAGCTGGTTGCATGGATCCACTCCGTGAGGGGGGTGATCCACGGCCGCGTCCAACTCGTGACACAACGTGTATACGGTATAGATGGCTTCCCGGCGGGGACGGGGTAAAAAGAGAAATGAATAGTAAAAATTGCTCCCGCTGTCTTTGGTCTTTTTGGTGCAGTAGGAGTGGGCTTGCGTGACGGTGGGCATCTGCGTGGGAACTTGGCTGCAACTTATGATTGAGGTTGAAGGTATCGTTCCTTAATCCAGCCCGAGTCTCCGGATTTCGTTTGTACGAAATACCTCCACTGCTTCTTGATGAGACTCCCGTCTATGATCGTGAGGACGTCGCCCGTTTTCACCACGGGACCCAGTTGTTTTTCTCCGGCCTCATTGCCTAACCGGAAGCGAGCCAGACGACCTTCCTTCAGCGCGACGGTGACACGTTGTCCTTCGTGAAAGGCCGGAATGGGAGGCACGTTCGATGGGGGAGAGACGTTACGGTCGCGTTGGGGAGCGGGGTCTTCAGTCCGTATATCGAGGACGGTACGCATCGTGTCGGACGCCATCCGGATCATGAAAGACCGTCGCTCCGGATCCGTCACGACGTACCAGGTCCCGATGCCCAACAGGATGAGCAGGAAGATCAGAAACCATCGGCGGCGAGGTGGTCTATGCCGAGGGTCGTCGAAATCTTCCAATTCGTCGTCGAAATCAAGGTCTTGGTCAATGTCCCGGGCAAAGAGCAGGGGGAAGAAGGAGGGCCACGTTTGAGAGAGCATTGTCGCTGTCATGAATGCCTCGTGAAAAGAGTGCTCGGAAAACAGACGGGCGTCGACGTACCTTCTTAGTCCTTTTCTTACCACTCACCTTCAGGCATGTCAAACCGTGGCAAGGACGTGAGAGTTGGGACGAACGTGCCGACGCACGTGACGGCTTGCCAAGGATCGGGCCCTTCAGTTTTAAGAAGGTATGAGAGAGAAACGGCGTTGCGCAGTTCGTTGAAAAACGACGGAGCCGTCATGACCTCCGGTCGTTGAAGAAAATGGCTTGCATATCGGATTCACCGTATGCAGAATGAATCCTGCAAACGGCGAAACAAAAGGATGCCCTCTTGAGTTGATGCCGTCCTCATTCCCTGGCTGGGGTGGCCACAAATTTTAGCAGACGTCGAGTTCGAACTCCGCACATGTCCAGTTGGTATCGCCCGGACCCGTTAACCCGAGACCTGATTCATCTGATCAATGCCCGCCGGCACGATCACGGTGATTCCGAACTCGCCATCGAAGTCCTGCAAGCATTGCTCGAACAGGACCGCGAGCATGACGTTCTCACCGTTCTGGCGGCGTTGGATGAGGAAATGGCCGAGTGGTTGTTTGACCTGTTGGCGGAGGCCGCGTGTTCGGTGTTGATCGAGAGTGATCACGATGACGACCCGGCGTATGCCATTTTGGGTGCGATTGAGTTGTCTCTGCAGGCGAATTTGGCCGCGCCCTTTGGATTGAAGATTCATCCGGAAAAGACAGCGGAATTACTGCGAGAATGCTTGCAAATCCCTCCCGGAACCGTGGTGACGGTCGAACCGCGATTGCTCACTGATACGACGCTTGATTTTTTAACCCTTCAGAAGCTCCACGAACATTTGTCATGTATGGCCGGTTCCCAGCGCCGGCAACCCATTACCGCCCGCCTGCATTCTCCCGTCGAATCGACGGCCTTTTTGTTTTTTGAATTAATTGGTGCGAAGGATTCGTCCCTCCCGGAGACCATCCCCGACAAAGAGCGGGAAACCTTGTTGCAGGGCTTGATGGCTCAATGCCCTGAAATTGCCCTGGCGCCGAATATGTTGGAGGTTCCGGTGTATGCCGCGTATGGCATGTTTGACGCGCAGAACGCCGTGAGACTTCATCGATTGGCCGATGAAACGGCAGCGGTCTGGCATGATCTCGACCCGCCGGTCAGGAGTCGAGCCATCGTGCATTTACACACGCAATGCGGTAACGGGGTCTATATGCCCGTCTGGACGGACCTTTTCGACCCTGATTTACCGGAAGACCATGGCCCGATCTGGACCTCGCCGGACGTCTGGGTCTTTACGGCGGACCTGCCGATTGAATGGCCCGGTGAAATGCTGACGAACCGGTTACTGGCCGAGGGCTGTACCCGGTTCGAAAACCACATCGTCGAAGCGCCGGAAAATTAGCTCTGAAAAGACCTCGACAGGTCGCTCAACTCTTCAGCAGCCTGCAGCCGCTCACGTATCGTCAGGCGCAGGGCGTGCCGGATTTGTTCACGCCGGCTGCCTTCCCAGGTGGTCAACGCCCAGAGTTCTTCAGGTATCTGCTCCACCGCGACGCTCCTCATTCAAGATGATTTCCAGGTGTTCAATGTCATCAAGGTCCCGTGGTCTGTTGGCGATCCTTTTCATTTCATCATCGTAATTTGCCGGACACCAGTCGGTTTAAGCTGACCCCGGATTCAGCCGCCTGAATTGAGAGCCTCCGGTGCGTTTCCGGCGGAACACGTACCATGAACTTTCCACTGTAGTTTTTCAACGCAAGAGGTTCAGGTACGTCTTCCTTGTTCCTTCGCATATCTCTGAGGCATTCCTTGACAATCTGGCGAATACCCGCCAGTGCTTTTTCCGGTGACGCATCAAGCCAACTCAGGCCGGGAAACTCGGCGCATAAGCCCACGTGCTCCCGGTCTTCTTCAGACCACGTGACCCGGTAGGTGTAACAATCATGTTCTCTGGTCATGATTCAGCCTCCAAACGATCTATTGCCCGCAGAACTTGGCGAACTTGATACGGTTTGGCCTTGCCCCTGGCGTTTTGAATATTAACGCGAGGATCGCCCTGCCACGGCGTCTTGTACACCCTGTGACTGGACCCCATCTGTCTCGGTTTGCCAAAAAAGTAATGACAGATTTTACATAACTCATCGAAACGAATACCCGTTGGGTTTCGCCTCATTTGAATGAGCGTGTCTTCAATGTTCGCCATCGTTTGGCACATAGTATCATTATTGATACTTTTTTCAAGAGTGCCGAACGTTTGTACTGCGAGGTGTCAGAATGCGATATGAAAACCGTTTCGGAAATGGGATGATCTGAGGGAAATTTACAACGTCTGACAGGCAAGACTCACGTTGATGCCACCGTCGCGCAATTGTATCTGAACTGAACCCGTCCGCAATCTACAATCATAACGGGTTATGGCTGGCTCGTCGTAACGGGCCCAATAATGCGTCCGGGACCTTTAAGGTTCCCTTTCCTCGCCCGACCTGAATAGCCGGGTTTGCCGCACCGTGGAAATCGCTTCCGCCGGTGACTAACAGGTCCAACCGTTTTGCCAATTCAAGATACCGCGACGTTTGTTGCCGGGTATGGGTGCCGTAAAACACTTCCAACCCCAACAGCCCGGCTTCCTTTAATCCGGCGCACAAGCGATACAGGGGCTCACCCTGACACCGGGTCCACGTCGGGTGAGCCAGGACCGGGACGCCTCCCGCGTTGCGAATCCAAGTGATGACTTCACGCGTGTCGGCCAACGTCCGGGGCACGTAGGCCGCGGCTCCTTCACCCAGGTAGCGATCGAAGGCTTCCTGGACATTACTAACGTACCCCTTGTCAACCAGAACCTGAGCGATATGCGGACGGCCAATGGAGTCGGAGCCGGCCTTTGCCTTGACTTCATCTTCCGAAAGTTCAAGCCCTAATGTGTTAAGCCGTTCGATGGTCTGCGGATTTCTGACGTGTCGTGAAAGACGCTGTTGAGCCAGGTGGTCCCGGAAGGTCGGATCCTGCCAATCGAAGAAATAGCCGAGGACGTGGAGTTCCTGTCCGTTAAGGCGTGAGCTCAACTCGACGCCGGGGACGACTTCGATGCCAAGCTTCGTTGCAGCCTCCATGGCGTGGGGAATGCCGTCCACGATGTCGTGATCCGTGATCGCCATGGCCGTGACTCCCGCTTGATGGGCCAAGGCCACGACTTCCGCCGGTGGCAGACTGCCGTCGGAGTAGGTGGTGTGAAGATGAAGATCGATTCGTGCCATCGATGAAAAAACGATTGCCTCCGGAGGCCTTATCGTGACCCCGGGGCAAACCCGGGTCAGGCCCCTTCGACGGGCTCAGGGCAGGGTTTTTGAGCCACGAGCCGTGCGGTTATGGCCGTCCCTTGATGAGGAGAGGGGCATGGTCCTTCCTGATAGTGTAACACTCGCAACGGATGCGTTAAGTGAAGCAGTTCGTTATGCCCTAAACAGAATTCTTTCCTTCGGGGATGCTGGAACCGTACGTGGTTATCGATCAAAAACGTTTCATAGATCAGGACGCCGCCAGGCTTGAGGGCTTGCAGGATAGAAGGAAAGAGCGGTCGGAAGAGATAGAAAAACACCAGAATCCCGTCGTATTCCTGATGGCCCAGTGAGGGGGGCTCCTCCGGGTCTTTTTCCAGGTCTACGCGCCACGTCGAAAGGTTTGAAAGGCGATGGTCCTTGGCCGTACGTGTCAGGGTGTCGAGTGCGTGCTCGTCCCGATCAAGACCGATGACTTCATACCCTTGAGACGCCATGTACAGGGCATGGCGCCCTTCTCCGGCGGCCACGTCCAAGACTTTACCTTTGGGGATCATGTTTGCCGTGGCGTGCAGAAAAGGGGACGGGTGGAAGAAGGAAGAGGAATCAACCGCTCGCGTGCGCGGGTACGTCAGGCGTACGCCGACCGAACCCGACACGTCCGGGAGCGGTGGCGCGGCTTTTCGAAGCCAGATCGTTAATCGATGGATAGGAAATTCCAGCATGAGCATTTGAGCAATCTGGTCCGCCAATCGTTCGATCAATGCGTTTTCATTGGTTGTCCCCACGTCAATCATCCGTTGGATGACTCGTGCGTAATCCACGGTTTTTTCGAGGCTGTCGGAATGAATGGCGTCTTCGGCCGAACAGGTGACTTCGAGATCCGCTAACAGGGGTTGCGGGCGTTGTCGTTCGTCAAGTGTGACCCCGCACCTCGCCTGAAAACGTATTCCTTCAATGATGATGGCTTCAGGCATGCAGGCATTGTCGGGAAGGTGGAAAGACGTGTCAAGCTTCGGGAGTTGCCCCGTCCCGCTCCGACCAGGCGTGAGAAAGCCTGGGCAAGAACCGGACTCTATTGCTTGACCCGCTTTTCGGAGGGCTCCTATAATAGCGCGAAACGTCTGAGCGGGGGAGGCCATGGCTGATTTTACGCATTTCAATGAATCCGGACGTGCGAGGATGGTCGATGTGTCGGCCAAGGGTTCGACTGAACGAATCGCGGTGGCTCACGGACGGGTGTGTATGCTCCCGGAAACCCTACGCCGTATTCAGGAAGGGAAAATCGCTAAAGGCGACGTTTTGGCCGTGGCTCAGGTGGCCGGGGTCATGGGTGCCAAACGGACACCGGATTTGGTTCCCATGTGTCATCCGCTGATGCTCACGAGCGTGAATATCGACTTCCAGGAAAATCTTACGCCCGATGAGAGAGGACAGTGTTCCATCACCATCCAGGCCACCGTCAAAACCAACGGTCAGACCGGAGTCGAAATGGAAGCCATGACCGCCGTGGCGACTGCGGCGTTGACGATTTACGACATGTGTAAAGCCGTCGATAAGGGCATAAGTTTTGGTGACGTGTGTTTGGTCTCGAAATCCGGAGGAAAGTCCGGGACCTATCAACGAGCCGAGGCGTTGGCGCCGGCTCATGGGCCACGGTCATGACCGTCACGGTGAAATTGTTCGGCATGTTGAAAACGCAGCTTCACAACGAATCCGAACTGACGGTGCGGTTGGACCAGGGCTGCAAGGTCGATGATTTGATTGTGGCGATCCAGTCGATGAATCCCGACGTGGGGGACTTGTTGCTCAAAAGAAACATTCTTGTGTCGGTGAACCATAACATTGCTCACGGTGAAACCGAACTCACCAGCGCTGATGAAATCGCGTTGCTTCCGCCGTTTTCCGGCGGATCGTGTGCGCCAGGGGAGACACCTTCCTATGTCTACCGTTGATACAGAAGCCATGTTGGTCCGGGTCCAACGAGAGAATTTTTCGATTGACGAGGAAATCAACCGGGTGAAGAATCGATCCACGCGCATTGGCGGCATTGCAACTTTTCTCGGAACCGCGCGAGATCGCTCGGACGATCGGGACGTCAGCAGGATGACGTTTGAATACTATGAAGGGATGGCCCAAAAGAAACTCCGGGAGATTCGTGATCGCGCGTTACAGGATTTTGACGTCATCGAAGTGCTTGTTCTGCACCGGTACGGAGAAATCGACATCGGGGAAAATATTGTCTTGATTGTGGTAGGTGCCATGCATCGAGCGGATGCGTTCAAGGCCTGTAAGTGGTGTATCGACGAACTAAAGCAGATTACGCCAATCTGGAAATGCGAACATACGCCGGACGGGCAAATGTGGGTCGAGCAACATCCATGAACGCCGGATCTATGCCAAGTTCAGATCTTTTCGACACGTTTGGTCGTCCCTTGCGGAGTTTACGCGTATCGGTCACGGATCGATGTAACCTGCGTTGCCGATATTGTATGCCGGAAGATGAGTATACGTGGCTTCCCCGCGAAACTCTCCTGAGTTTTGAAGAAATCAACCGGTTGGTGGAGATCTTTGCGGAGTTCGGCGTTGATAAAGTCCGATTGACGGGGGGGGAACCCCTGCTTCGTCGTGACCTTCCCGCCCTGATTCGCCTGTTGAGACAACAGGCCTCCATTCATGATATCGCCTTGACCACCAATGGAATTTTGTTGGATGAGCAAGCTGAATCGCTCCGTGACGCCGGCTTGCATCGCATCACGGTCAGCCTCGATACCTTAAAGCCCGACAGGTTTCAACAATTGACCAAACGTGATTCCTTTGATCGAGTCTTACATGGCATTGCGCAGGTCAAGACGGTCGGATTGGCCGGGCTCAAAATCGACACCGTCGCGATCAAAGGATTCAATGACGATGAACTCGTCGATCTGATCGAATATGGAAAAAGCGTCGAGGCGGAAGTTCGATTCATCGAGTACATGGACGTGGGCGGCGCGAATGATTGGGGCATGGAAAAAGTCTTTTCTCAGGCCGAGATTCTGGAGAGACTCCGGCAGGCGTATGGCCCGATCGAGCCGATTCGGGAAAACAGTTCGGCTCCGGCCCAGCGGTTTCGACTGCCCGATGGAATCACGTTTGGCATTATTCCTTCCACGACAACGCCGTTTTGCGCCACGTGCGATCGGAGTCGTTTAACGGCGGATGGCATGTGGTTTCTGTGTCTGTATGCCAGACACGGATTGGACTTGCGGGAACCGCTTCGGATGAACGATGACGCGGCCGTGCGGGCACGTATTCAGTCAGGATGGCAGAGTCGGATCGACCGCGGCGCCGAAGAACGCAAAGCGCTTGAGTCCTCAAGCAGGCGAGGTCAATTTATTCAGGTCGAAGAGCTTCGCCAGGATCCACATTTGGAAATGCACTCGCGCGGCGGCTGATTGTCCCCGCCGCCGTTTTTCGCTTACCCCTTTCGAAGGAAAACGTCTCGATGGGTTGGTTTAAGAAGGGCTCGTCGGAAGAACGGGAAAAGGGTAGGCTGAACATTGTTGAAGGCATGTGGATCAAATGTGCCTTTTGCCGCGCCGTCGTCTATCGGAAAGAAGTCGATCAAAATTTCAAACTCTGTCCCAAGTGTGGATACCACTTTCCCCTGTCGGTCCCGGAACGGATTGACGCCTTGCTCGACCCGGCCAGCTTCCAGGAGTGGGATGCCGACTTGTCACCGGGCGATCCCCTGACCTTTGTCGATACGCAACCATACCCCGGACGAATCGAGACCTATCAGAAGAAAACCGGCAGATGGGATGCCATCGTCACGGGAGAAGGGAGACTCCATGCGTGCCCGGTCATGGTGGGGATCTTTGATTTTGCATTTATGGGAGGCAGCATGGGGTCCGTGGTTGGAGAAAAGATTTGTCGTGCCGCCGACCGGGCCGTGGAGGGAAACACACCGTTTATACTCGTGACCACGTCGGGTGGGGCGAGAATGCAGGAAGGCATCCTCTCTCTCATGCAAATGGCGAGGACTGCGGCAGCCATGGCGCGGCTTCATGAAGCCGGAGTGCCGTTCATTTCTCTCCTGACGGATCCAACCTTCGGGGGCGTCACCGCGAGCGTGGCGATGTTAGGGGATATCATCCTGGCTGAACCAAAAGCCTTGATCGGGTTTGCAGGGCCACGAGTCATTGAACAAACCATCAAACAGCGGTTGCCGGACGGGTTTCAGCGTGCGGAATTTTTACTCGAACATGGTATGATTGACGCCATTGTGAGTCGACCCCATCTTCGAGCGACGCTCCACACCGCGTTACGGCACCTGGGTGCCGGTGCATAAGAGGATGGTGAACGGCCGCCGGCTCGCCTCTATCTCCCCCTCACCCCAGCCCTCTCCCTCAAGGGGCGAGGGAGTTATGAAGCGGAAATCGTCAACGAATGAGTGAACGCATACAGGAATCACCAGGCTCCGACGTTGGTGGCTAGCCATTGGGATCGTTGATGAAGTGTTCCTACGAAGCCGCACGAGAACGTCTCTACGCGTTGCAACAATTCGGAATCAACCTGGGACTTAAGACGATTTCCTCGTTGTTGTCCGAACTCGGGAATCCCCAAGAGCGTTTCCCGGTCCTGCACGTTGCCGGAACCAACGGGAAGGGGTCCGTGGCCGCCATAACGGCTTCGATTCTGCAGGCTGCCGGAATCCGCGTCGGGTTGTATACCTCTCCGCATCTTCTTGATTTTCGTGAACGAATCCGGATTCGAGGGACGTGCATTCCCGAAGGTCGAGTCGTTGAACTGTTCGACAGAATCCAAACGCTGCCTTCATTCGCCGTGCCGCCGACGTTTTTTGAAGTGGCCACCGCCATGGCCTTTCAGTATTTTGCCGAAGAACGGGTGGAACTCGCCGTGCTGGAAGTCGGGCTGGGAGGGAGATTCGACGCGACGAACGTGTGCCGGTCGATCGGGACGGTCATTACCAACATTTCATTCGATCATGAGAAATACCTGGGCTCTTCCCTGGAAGCCATTGCGTTTGAGAAAGCGGGGATTCTGAAACGAAACGTTCCGCTGGTCATGGGGCCGGTCGAGCAATCAGTAGACGGCGTCTTGCAGGAACAGGCGCGACAAAAGCAGATTCGGACGTTCAAATTCGGCAGCGAGTTTTTGAGTGTTGCCCATCCATCCGGGGAGTTCGATTTCACCGGGATGCATCGAAATTACGCGAATCTTCGCTGCGCGTTGGAAGGCGAGCATCAAACGGTCAATGCTGCCTGTGCCTTAGCCCTCCTTGAAGCCAGTGTGATGCCTCGGACCCGGATTCCCGAGTGGGCCGTCAGACAGGGCCTGGAGCAGGTTTCCTGGCCTGGTCGGCTCGAACGACTTCGGCACCATCCGTTGATTCTCTGTGACGGAGCCCACAACCCGGCTGCGGCAGAATGCCTCAGGATTTCTTTGCAACGGAACGTGTCCGAACAACGGGAGCGTCGTCTCATTTTGGTGGTCGGTATGATGCAGGACAAGAACCTTCCGGCATTTTTGAACACGTTGGCTCCGCTGGCCGACGTGGTGATTTTGACAACGATCAATTCTCACCGGGCAGCCACCCTGCGTGCCTTGAAAGAGGCACTGCCGGTCATTGATTGTCCGTTGTATGAGCGTGACTCGCCTGGAGCGGCAATTGACCTGGCAACGTGTTTGGCGAATGAAAACGATCTGATCTGTATTACGGGATCATTGTTTCTTGTCGGGCACGTGAAAAGCCTGATGACGGGAAATGCCTATGAACCGGTTCTGGGGTAGTCGAAGCCGTTCACGGGACGCCCTGTTGGTCAACGCGGTTGGTTTGCTGGTTGCCAGTCAGATTGCGTTCACGATGGCGAGTGCGGTCCATGCGCTGCCCATGTTTCCCGTGTCTGAGCCCACGGGGTCGGAAAGCTCTTCCTCCCTTCCTGTCGCGCCTGAACGAACCGAATCGGATGATTCTTCCTCGCTTCGCATCACGGCGGAACGAACCGAATTCGATCAAGTCACGGAGGAATTCAAAGCCGTTGGGTCAGTGGTGGTGACTCAGGGTGCCGTCCGGTTGACCGCCGACCAAGCCGTCCTTCATAAACTTTCCGGCCGATTAACGGCTACGGGTCGTGTTCACCTCAAGGACCAGGTGCATGACGTGTGGGCGGAAGAGTTGACCATCAACGTGAATACGGAGTCCGTTCTCGTCGTGAATGGAAAGATTTTTCTGAAAGAGACGGGTACGTGGTTCCAAGGCCGTCTCCTGCAACGGTTTTCCGAAACACATTATCGCGTGAAGGACGGCACGTTTACGAATTGCGAAGCGGATGACGGGCAAATCCCCGATTGGAGTTTTTCGTTTCAGGACGTGGAGGTGGAACAGGGCGATAGCGTTTTTGCCGAAAATGTATGGCTGAACGTTCGCAATCAACCGGTTCTCCCGATTCCCGTGTTGCGCTATCCGATGCCGGGCGCCAGAAAAACCGGATTCTTGATTCCGACGGTCGGGTTCGACAATGTGTTAGGCGTTCAATATCGACAAGGGTTCTATTGGGCCCTTTCTCCCAGTCAGGACCTGACCATCGCACCACAAATTTTATCCAAACGAGGACAAGGTGGGGATCTGACGTATCGTTACGTCCTGAGTCGCCGATCGAGAGGGAAATGGTTAATCAATGCGTTTAACGATACCAAGGCGGATCAGGCTCGTACACAAATTACGGGTGCCCACGTTCATCAGGTACATGACGATCTTCTGATTCAAGCCAATATCAACTATGCGACCGATCGGAGACTCTTACGGGATCTGAGTGCTTCCGGAATTTTCCGGGCGCTGCCCAGCCAGGAATCCGTGCTGAACGTGACGCGTCGATTGCCGGGAGGCGCGGCGTATCTCAGGGCCCAATATTTACAACCACTGGACGCCGGAGGCCGGGGCACGTTTCAACGGCTGCCGGAAATCGGGCACCGGTACGGGCGTCGATTGACCGTGGGAGCAGAGACGTTCAGTCTCGATCTTGGAATGGACTCGACGTTCGTGCACTTTACTCGTGAGGAAGGGTTCAACGTCAGCCGTTTTGATATCATGCCGGCTCTGGCCGTCCAAGGATTACACCTGGGGCACATGATCGGCCTTCGTCCGCAATTCAAAATCAGAGAGATCCTCTACTCTCGGGGACGGGTTCAAGATGATGCTCGTGATCGTGGAACGTTCTGGTTGGGCTTGGAGGCGGTCTCGAACGTGTCACGCGGTTTTCAAGTCGGAACCGGGCATCGACTGCGTCATACGATTGAGCCGCGATTGTTCTACGAATACGTGCCGGCTTCCAGGCAGTCCGACCTGCCGCAGATCGATGCCACTGATAATCTGTTGAAGAAACACTTGATGACCTATTCCTTGAGAACCCGACTGCAGGATGAGTGGAGCGGCAAACGGTCTGCGACGTTAGTGGATTTCATGATCGCCCAAAGTTACCATCTGGGCGAGACGCCGGGCTCGGCGAATACGTTTTCCGATGTGTGGGGAAAGGTGACGTTTGAACTTCCCGGGACGCAATTGCCGGAGTCTTTGAGTCGACTCAGCCTGAGTCTTGATACGTTCTACGATCCGGGCGACCATGAATTGACGCAGTTTAATTCAGCCCTCACGGTGCAGGCTCACCAGCAGGCGTACGTGCAATTGGGACACCGCTATGCGCGATCGGGCTTTATCCCCAGACGGGGAGATATCTGGAATCCGGTGTCCTTTAATGAAGTGTTGGCCGCTCAATCGGAAATTAACTTTTTGACGGCGGGTGGTGCCGTCCATCTGCCCTTGGGGTGGACGGTGGGGACAAAGGCCTATCACGATTTTGTCACGGGCCGGACTCCTGAATTGGACGTCGTGGGATTGTATCAAAACCCCTGCAAATGTTGGTCGCTTGGGCTTTATTATATTCGCTTGTCGGGAGGAAACGGTCTCCCCGAACGCAATCAATTTAACTTTGTCCTCACGTTACGTGGTGTAGGGGCAACTACCGGATTAGGAACTCAAATCCTCGGGAGTATTTTAGGCCCTCTTCTTCAGGATGAATCGGGCGTGCCGTGGTCCTGACGGAAGCCCGCGTTCCCTCTCCGCAACCTTCGGGGTTTCTCTCATTATCACCGGCCATGAAGCACCTGTTCGACCGCCGCGGCCAATGCGGCATCGGCGTGATGATCTTCGGCAAAAATCCGAAGTTGGATGATCTGCGAGGGTAAAAATTCCAACAGTTCTTGCAGTTTTTCTTTTTCAACGGACTGGGTTGCCGGATCATAAAGATAAAACTGAAACTGGCCCATGTTGAGAACGTTGAAGGGCCGTGTATCCTTGCTGGCCATATCCACTCGAAAGGTCAGCCCCCGCAGTCGGCGAGGCAATTGTTGACGAATACGGGATTCAAGCTTTGCCGGTGTCGCCGCCGGTCCTCGTGGATGGCAATCTCGAATCGTCAGCACTGTACTATAGGCCGTTTTCCATTTGACCTGTCGCCCCAACACGCGGGCCCATTCTTTTCCGATTCGCTGTTTCTTGAGATTCGATGAGGACTCCCAGGTGCGGACCGTTTCCAGGAGAGACCAATCCGTCAGCCGAAGATATTTCTTCATGTGTTGAAGCGGGTTATGGGGGAAAATACATTCCATGGTTTCGCGGAAAATCTCCAGGAGGTGAAGATCAATGGCTCGTGAGGTACGGTGGTAATACACGTTGGCATAGAGATAAAGCCTGGCGTTGAGGAACATCTGGAGAGCGGGCAAGCCGTTTTTATGAATGGTCAACCCCTTCGGGGTGATCAACGTGTAATGAATCAGTCGGGGAATATCCACCGGCCCGATCGCGACGCCGCACATGTAGGAGTCGCGCAAGACGTAATCGAAGTTATCCGCCGTGAACAGCCCTCCGATTAACGGTTGAAGAAGCTGAAGCCACCGGGGATAGTGTCGGCTTCGCTTGTTGGGATCTTTCAAAATCAGGAATGCAATATGCTCGGGGTCGAGCGTTTCATGGTCCGCAAACCTTCCGGAAGGACTCCGCCGCACGCGCTTGATCAGGGGGCCGACTTCATGACGAATAATGGCTTGACTCACGTGTTCGTGGGACAACCCGTATTGTTGAAGAAAATGGTGATCGAAAAAATGACAAAAGGGGCCATGCCCCACGTCGTGGAGCAGTGCGGTGATCCTGAGTAAGGCTTCGACGTACGGGAGGGTGGGAACGTCCCGAACCGTTTGGGCCAGGGTAGGATACACGTGCTTCGCATATTGCCCGGCAAGGTGCATGGCTCCCAGGGAATGCTGAAACCGGCTGTGTTCCGCCGCAGGATAGACCCATCGTGCGCTTTGCAATTGATAGATGTACCGAAGACGTTGGAGCCAGGGAGAATCGATGAGATCTTTTTCAGTCGTTTCGTTTGAGCCTGAGGAGGAATGGGGAACCGTAAATTGAATGTAGTGATGAATAGGATCGGCAATAAGAGAAACGTCGTGAGGTACTGGTTCGGCCATCATGGATCGCGTCGGAAGAGATGAACTGCTCCCATGCAAATCTTAACGCAGCGTGATGGAATGAACAACTGACGTCTCGTTTCCGCATCGTGAGCAGACGAAGGCGGTCAGGGCGGGTAGGTCGGATTAGCGTAGCGTAATCCGACAATCGCGTAACCCGAGGGCGGTCTCACGACCGCATTTCGGAGACGGGGAATCGCCTCTACATTTTTTGAGCAATGTGGTCGGTGGCTTGTCTGCGGTACAGGGCAATCACGAGCAACCCCAAAGGGTAAGCCAGCAAGGCGCCCAGCACGCTCAGGGTGAGTGCTTCAAGGGTAAACGGAAGAATGAAGGGCAGCACCGATTCGTAAATGGTGATGATGGAAAGATTCTTCCAGGCAACGTCCGGAGCTTCCGGTCTCCCCAACAGAAAAAAGCCCGTCCACATCGTGGCTCCTACAATCGGAGCGATCGTCCAGGGATTATTAATGAGTGAACCGACCAGGAGAGCGGGAAAATTCAGACGGAAGGCCCAAGCCAGGAAAACGGCACTGGCACAATGCAGGCCATAGGTCGGAGTGAACGCAATAAAGACTCCGAGAGCAAAAGCAACGGCTGTTCGTTGAGGCGTTTCTCCGAGGTGGAGTGCTTCCCGTATTTTCGCGCGAAAGTATGTGAGCGTGATCACGACGAGGGAATAGACAAAAATTTACCGGTTACTGAAGTGGGTAAAACTCTTTTTTGCCAGTTTCTGTGTCCGCCCTTCGGAACGCTCAAATTGTTGACCGAATATTTTCGGTTGTATTTCACCAATGCAGGCAATAGGCACCTTGGTTTGCTTGGAGACGGTTAACACTTTTTGGTGATTTTTGGCAGGGGCGGTAAACAGGAGTTCATAATCCTCCCCTCCTTGGAGAGCAAGCTCCATGGGATCCAGGTTGTTCCGTTGAGCAAATGCACGAAGTTGGGAAGAGAGAGGAAGGGCCTTCCCCCGGATCTCGGCTCCCACCTGACTTTCTTCACAAACGTGCCCCACGTCGGAAGAGAGTCCGTCGGAGAGATCGATGGCCGCGTGTGCGAGGTTTCGGTCGGCCAGGAGTTGCCCGACGTGAATTCGTGGGGTGGGTCGTACATGACGCCGGGTTAAAAATTTTTCAACGGCTGAGAGGCTGGAACTTCGAAGATGTTTTGAATGGGTTTGCAAGATGTGGAGGCCGGCGTTGGAATCACCTAGTGTCCCGGTTACGTAAATGCGGTCCCCGACTTCAGCCCTGCTTCTGGTAAGCGCACGATTCGCTTGAACGGATCCCACAATGGTCAGACTGAGAAAAATATGAGACGGAGACGATGAGGTATCTCCGCCGATCAATTCGACGGTGTGGGGACCACAGGCGGCTTGGAGTCCTCGATAGAGTTCTCGAATGTTTTGAGGCGGAATCCTGGTGGGTATGGCTATTGAGACGAGCAGGTACAAGGGGGTTCCCCCCATGGCCGCGATGTCACTGAGGTTGGCCACTCCCGCGCGCCATCCCACGTCCTTCGGGGTTTGATAGGCAAGGTCAAAATGGACCCCCTCAATCAAGACGTCGGTACTGATAAGAAGCTGTTGCCCCTGACGTGCCTTCAGAATGGCCGCGTCATCGCCAATGCCCTTGACGATCCATGGAGAGGAGGTGGACCACTGTTGCTTCAGTTGTCGGATGAGACCGAATTCTCCGATGGTCTTGAGGGAGTCACGCTTGGAAGACGTGTTCGTCCCTGATGGAGGGAGAGCGTTCGAGCGGTTCACCGCCGAGCCTTTTTTGCAGACAAAGCGGCTACTCGTTTTTTTTGGTTTGAAGAGACGGTTTTGGCGCGTGTGGGCTTTGAAGGTTTGGGGGTGACACGCGCGCGGGACGGTCGGTGAAGCGCTGCCGCAAAGACCTGGTCCACGGTCTCCACAAAAATGATCTTGACGCCTTTCAATAAATGTTTGGGGAGCTCTTCCAAATCCTTTTCGTTTCGTTTTGGAAGAATGATGCGAGGGATTGAGGCCCGTTTCGCCGCAAGGATTTTCTCTTTTAAGCCGCCAATGGGGAGAATGCGCCCGCGTAGGGTGATTTCTCCCGTCATGGCGACGTCGTGTCGGGCGGGAATATTCGCCAGGCTCGACGCGAGAGCCGTGGCCATGGTAATCCCCGCTGAAGGCCCATCTTTGGGGATGGCACCAGCGGGAACGTGAATATGAATATCGGTCGTCGAGAAGATTTCTTCCTTGATGCCCAGGGTGCCGGCTTGTGCGCGGACGTAGCTGAGCGCGGCGTGGGCGGATTCCTTCATGACGTCACCGAGATGGCCCGTCAAGGTCAGGTTGCCCTTGCCCTGCATCCCCGTGGCTTCGATGTGCAGCGTCTCACCGCCCGTTTCCGTCCACGCCAGCCCGATGGTCAACCCGACCTGGTCTTTTTCCTTTTCGGTTTCCGGCAGATATTTGGGAATGCCGATATAGGTACGGAGGGAATGCGGCGTGATGGTATGGAGTTTCGGTTTGCCTTCGGCAACGCGCCGGGCAACTTTCCGCATGGCGTTGGCGAGTGCGCGTTCAAGGTTGCGGACACCGGCTTCGCGCGTATAGTGGGTCACGATTCTCTGAACGGCAGGATCGGCAATGCGAAAATGTTTCTCCGAAATGCCATGTTCTTCCAGTTGCCGTGGGATGAGAAAGCGGCGGGCAATCCCGAGTTTTTCTTCTTCGGTATATCCGGGAATTTCAATAATCTCCATTCGGTCCCGGAGAGCCGAAAGAATGGGGTCCATGAGATTGGCCGTCGTGATGAACATCACGTTGCTGAGATCGAAGGGAACTCCCAAATAATGATCCGTGAACGCATGATTTTGCTCGGGGTCCAACACTTCCAAAAGCGCGGCTGAAGGATCGCCGCGAAAATCCATGCCGACTTTGTCGACTTCATCCAGCATGAACACGGGATTATTGGTTCCTGCCTGCTTGATCCCCTGCATGATACGTCCGGGCAAGGCTCCAACGTACGTACGGCGATGTCCCCTGATTTCGGCTTCGTCCCGCACCCCGCCCAGACTCATGCGTACGAATTCCCGACCCAAGGCCCGTGCAATGGATTTGCCCAACGACGTTTTTCCCACGCCGGGCGGACCGGCAAAGCAAAGAATGGGGCCCTTGAGTTTCTCTTTGAGTTTGCGTACGGCCAAATATTCGAGGATGCGTTCTTTGACTTTTTCCAGGTCATAGTGGTCCTCGTTGAGCACCTTTTTGGCGGCTTGAATATCCAGATTGTCCTGGGAGGCATGACTCCACGGAATTTCCACCATCCATTCCATGTAGGTGCGCACGGTCGCCGCTTCGGCCGTGTCGGGATGCATTTTTTCCAGACGTTTCAATTGTTTGTCCGCTTCCTTCAGGACCTTTTCCGGCATGCGGCATTCTTCAATGCGTTTTCGAAATTCCGCCACTTCTTCGGCCCGATCATCCAGTTCTCCAAGTTCTTTCTGAATGGCTTTCAACTGCTCCCGAAGAAAATATTCCCGCTGGGTTTTATCAATCTCACCCTTGGCGTCGGCCTGGATTTTTTGTTGCATCGACAAGACTTCGACCTCTTTCGAGAGGATCTCCGTGACGCGTTTTAATCGGGCAACCGGATCGTCAATTTCCAAAATTTCCTGGGTGATGTCCACTTTCAAGCCGAGGTTCGAGATAATGATGTCCGCCAGGCGACCAGGTTCATCCATATTTTCGATGACCACCATGACGTCCGGCATGAGCACTTTTCCAAGACTCGCGACACGATCCAACCCCTCTTTTGCGGTACGAATGACGGCTTCGGTCTCGAGGGACGAGGCCTGTTCTTGAGAAGCCGGGTAGGGTTGAATGCGGACGGAGTAAAAGGGGTCGGATTGGAGATAGTCGATGATTTTCGCTTTCGTCAGACCCTGAACCAGAATTTTGATCCGTTCATCGGGGAGCTTCAGCATGCGCATGATCATGCCGACGGTCCCGGTTTCGAAAATATCCGTCGGTTTCGGCGATTCGGTGTCGTGGGCTTTTTGAGCCGCCAGCAGAACCATCCTATTGCCGGCGAGAGCCGTCTCAATCGCTTTAATCGACATTTCCCGCCCGACAAACAGAGGCAGAACCATGTACGGAAAGACGACGATGTCCCTGACGGGAATCAACGGTAAATCGTCTGGAATATCAACGTGTTGAGGAGCCGGATAGAGTTCTTGAGTCATTGATTATGCGTTTGAATGTCTCGAGTCGGTAAACGTTGCGAGTCACAAAGAACCGAAAAAGTTTTTTGGGTTGTACGGCCGGGGGCAAGAATTGTTCGTTTTTGACCCATACGGGTTGTGACTGTCGCCTGCAAGCATTTGTTGCCGACAGGCCAGTTGATAGTAGGTGAACAAAAAAATGAATGTCAAGGAAGGAAACGCCATTTCGAGCGTCCAAAACTTTACAAGCAATACAAGTCAATCTATAATGGCGAAGCCCTTCTTGGCTTCCTTTCAGGTTGAAGTGTCTGAAGCAGGTCCCCAGATAAAAACCGTGTGCCTTTCATCGTTGAGTGCCGGACGTAACGAGTGATTGTACTTTTCCCGCCTCATAAGAAGGGCTTTTTTCCCCCGAACACAAACGGACGATGATGAAACTCGGTTCAGAGGAACAGCGTTCTGCCATTCACAACTCCATCATTCCTCGGAGATCAATAACTAATGGAGTGCTGGGGGTGCTTCTCGGGTATGGGCTCATGTTCATCAGTGTGCCCTCGCCGGCGTTGAGCCAACAGCAGGATTTGATTGTGGAAAGCATGACCATTCAAGGAAATCAGCGAATTGAGTCGGCGGCGATTCTCGGAAACGTGACCCTGAAAACGGGAGATCCGCTTACCACGCAGGTGACGCAAGAGCAGATTCGACGGATTTACGATATGGGGTTCTTTGACGACGTGCAAGTGCAGACCGAGACGAAAGCAAAAGGCGTGGCGGTGACGTTCGTGGTGCAAGAAAAACCTTTTGTGACGGACATTGTCTTTGATGGGAATGACGCGTTATCGGACGACAAATTGAAAGAGATCGTCACGCTGAAAAATCAGGTATTTCTCGATCAACAAGCGATTAAACTGAGCGCGGAAAAGATTCGGGCGGAATATGAAAAGGATGGGTATCATACGGCCAAAGTCATCCCTATTATTCAGGCGTTACAGGAGAGTCGCAATCGCGTGACCTTTTTTATTCAAGAAGGAGCGCGCGCCAAGATTCAGTCGATTCATTTCGCGGGCCTGACCGTTTTCAACAAGAAGGATTTGTTGAGTGTGATGGCCAACCAGGAATGGACCAGGTTCCTCTCCCTCCTGACGGACGCCGGCATATTACACCAGGAAGAACTCGCCAATGATATAGAACGGATAAAGGAATATTATTCGAATAGGGGCTATCTCGACGTCCAGGTAGGCACGCCGGCTATTGAACTGAGTGACGATAAAGAATCCGTCAACCTGACGTTTCAAATCAGTGAAGGCCGGCCCTATACGGTTCAAACGGTTCGTTATGAAGACAATACGGTCTTTGAAGACGAGGCCCTTGCGCGGTATTCGTTTATCCGTCCTGATGACGTGTTTCAACGAACGGCGGTCCGGGAAGAGATCTCTCGCGTGACGGACATGTATGGGGCAGAGGGCTATTCATTTGCCGAAGTCACACCGAACCTGGCCCCGAATCCTGAAACACTCACAACGGAGATTACCTTTACGATCAAAGAAGGATCGCTGATTCGGGTGAGAGAGATTCACATTACGGGGAATGATAAGACGCGTGATAACGTCATTCGCCGGGAGTTGCGAGTGGATGAACAGGAGGTCCTGGATTCCGCGGCAATCAGGCGAAGTTTTCAACGACTCAACAATTTGAATTTTTTTGAAACGGTCGAGCTTTTTCCCGAGCAAGTGGAGGAAGATAAAGTTGACGTCGAAGTGCGAGTCAAAGAGAAGCCCACGGGACAATTCAGTATTGGTGGCGGGTTCAGCACGCTCGATCGCTTTACGGCAATTGCCAATATTACGGAAGGCAATTTGTTCGGCTTGGGGTACATGGTTCGTATTCGCGGACAAGTCGGTGTCCGTCGAACCATTGGGGTCTTGACGTTCAGGAACCCGGCACTGTTTGACGGCCCCACTTCTTTTCAAGCGGATGGGTTTAGTACGGAAACGAATTTCTTGACGTATCAGGAAGAAAGAAAGGGAGGAACGATCCAATGGGGACGAGCCTTTTCCGAATATATGTCGGGAAGTTTTACTCTCGTCGGGGAGACAATTAGAATTAAAAATCTGGCAAGTGACGCCACGCCGTTCATTCAGAACCAACTCGGCAATCAATCCACGACGGGGTTCCGTTCGAGTATTTTTCGTGACACACGCGATTTTTTCCAGGACCCGCGTACCGGATCTAGAACGGGTCTGCGCCTGGGGTTTGGAACCTCGGCGTTGGGGGGGACCAATGATTTCTATCGGTTCGCTCTGGACGGGTTGAAATACATCCCGCTGCCCGTATGGGACCTTCGGATGGCGTTCCGTGGTCGTTTCGGCATGGCGCAAGGTTTCCTGGGAGACTCCGTGCCCCTGACGGAACTCTTTTTCGTCGGCGGTATCAATACGATGCGCGGGTTTCAATATGGGCGAGCCGGTCCCGTGACCGACTCCGGAACGTTGGCGGGCGGGAATAAACAGGTGATTGTCAATACCGAGTTGATTTTTCCGGTCCTTCCCGCCGCGAAATTGAATGGAGTGCTCTTCTTCGATTACGGGAAAGGCTTTCGCCAAGACGAAAACCTGGATTTTCAGTTGCGGGCGGCGACGGGATTAGAGGTGCGATGGATTTCACCGTTTGGCCCGTTGCGCGCCGCGTGGGGTCTCAAACTGGATCGTAAGCTACAGGAGCAACCGAGCGTCTTTGAGTTTTCCGTTGGGAACGTCTTTTAAAGATACAATCGTGCGGAAAATGATCTGCTCGAAGAGGATGTCGTTCCCTGGAGGCGTTCTCCTGATGGGTACGTCTCTCATGTTGTCCGTGGCGACTGGTTGCGTGACGCCTGCTTCCGAAACTTCAGGAATTTCAGAAATTTCCGGTACGGAACGACCGGTTGTGTCCGGTGTTACTATCGGAGTGGTGGATACGCAATGGTTATTGAAAGAATCAAAACTGGGCCGTCAGGTCAATGATACGCTCAACCGGTTTATGCAGGATCGACAGGCGTTGCTCGAACTCGAACAACAGGAACTGCGGAATCTGGAAAATGAACTATTGCGTCAAGGCAGCGTCTTAAGTCCCTCAGCCAAGCAACAAAAAGAAGATCAATTGCGACAACGTATGTTGGATTACCAGCAAAAAGCCGGTAATATGACGCGAGAGTTTCAGGCGAAACAGGCCGAATTGTTGGGCGAATTCCGTGACCAGGTCGATTTGGTGGTCAAGCAAATTGCTCAACAACAGGGGTTGGTGTTGGTCGTGGAAAAAGGGAAGAATACTTCGACGCGGTATTATGACCAGAGCATGGATTTTTCGTCCAACGTGTTGGAAATCTTGGATCAGACCACGTTCCGCTGAGGAACAATGTGGCGTGCATCACGTCATGGACGCCGGGTTACGGATTTTTCGTGTTTGAGCGTGCAGGCTAAAAGGAACGATCATATGGCTGAGCCGGACATCATCATGGATGCCATTGAAGTGCAATCCATCCTTCCTCATCGTTACCCGTTCTTGCTCGTGGATAGAGTAGTGGAGTTTGAACACGGTCGAAGGGCGGTAGGGCTGAAAAACGTCACGATCAACGATCCATACTTCCAAGGCCATTTCCCCGGTCGGCCCATCTTTCCGGGCGTGTTGATTGTAGAAGCCCTTGCTCAATTGGGTGGAGTGTTGGCCATTCGATCGTCGTCCGTTGAGGGATCCCCGATCGTCTACCTGACGGGAATCGACAAGGCAAAGTTTCGTAAACCCGTGATTCCCGGGGACCAGATACGGTTGGAGGTCGAAGTGATCAAACGCCGGCCACCGTTTTGGAAGATGCGAGGGAAGGCTTTCGTCGGGTCGGATCTGGTTTGTGAGGCTGAATCAACGGCGATGATACAGTCGGAAGATGCAAACTCCACGGATTCTGAAACGGGACAGTCGAACCTTTCAGGATAATGATGTCGAATATGTCCATTCATCCAACGGCGATCGTGCATCCGAAATCCGAGCTCGAGGAAGACGTGATCGTGGGGCCTTTTTGCGTGATCGGCGAGCACGTGAAAATCGGTCGAGGCACTGAACTGCGTTCACACGTGTCCATAGAGGGCCATACGGAAATCGGACAACGGTGTAAAATCTTTCCTTATGTTTCGATAGGGGCTTCGCCCCAGCACCTGCAGTATCATGATGAGCCGACGCGCGTGAGTATCGGCGATGAAAATATCTTACGGGAGTACGTCACGATTAACCGCGGGACGGCATTTGGCGGAGGCGTCACGACGATTGGCCGGCATAATTTTTTGATGGCCTACGTGCACGTTGCGCACGATTGTCACATCGGCAATGACGTGGTCATGGCCAACGCCGCGACGCTTGGCGGACATGTTTCGGTCGGGAATGATGCGGTGATTGGTGGGTTGGTCGGCGTGCATCAATACGTGCGGATCGGAGATTATGCCATGATCGGGGGGTGTTCCGCCGTCACAAGAGACGTACCTCCGTTTATACGTGCGGTCGGAAACCGGGCCAATCTCTATGGAGTCAATGCCATCGGGCTTCGCCGGGGAGGGTTTTCCGCCCAGCGCATCCGCGTGTTGAAACAAGCCTACAGCCTGCTGTTCCGAAAAAGCCAGCGCATGGCCGATTCCATTAAATTGGCGCGCCATCAATTCCAGGATAGTCAGGATGTCCTGATCCTGCTGACGTTTTTGGAAACCTCGACTCGTGGGACGTGTCGTTCTGCGCGAAAAGGTCAAGGCGAGCAGGAAGAATTTTAGGTGGTCCCACACGCGGTGACTCGAGAATTATCGTCGTCAACTCTACCGCTTCCTTCCCCTGGTGCCTGGATAGGCCTTATCGCAGGCAATGGTCGGTTTCCCATCATTTTTGCCGAAAACGCCAGAAAACTCGGGTTTCGAGTGTCGGCCGTTGCTCATCACGGTGAAACGGCTCCCGAGTTGGAGCAGGTGGTCGACCGGATGCATTGGGTGCGTATCGGCCAATTCGGGAAAGTCATTCGAGCCTTCAAATGTGACGGCGTCGAGCAAGCCGTCATGCTGGGGGGGATAAAAAAAACGCATCTTTTTTCCGACGTTCGCCCGGATTTTCGGGCCATGGCGTTCTTTGCCAAATTGAAATCATGGAAGGATGATCATATTCTCAGGGCTATGGCCGACGACCTGAAAGACGAAGGGATTACGATTCGAGAGTCCACGTTCGGGCTTTCAAATCTTGTCGTTCCGGAAGGAACGTTGACCCGTCGCCGGCCGTCCAAGAAGGAGCAGGAGGACGTGTCCTACGGGTGGAATATCGCGAAAGAGATCGGCCGGATGGACATTGGCCAATGCGTGGTGGTCAAAGATCGTGTGATTGTCGCGGTTGAAGCCGTCGAAGGCACGGATGAGACCATCCGGCGTGGCGGTCGATTGGCTCGGAGTGGGGCCGTCGTCGTCAAGTGTTGCAAGCCTCAGCAGGATTTACGATTTGACTTGCCCGCGGTCGGTCCCCAAACCATCGACGTGATGGATGAAGCGAAGGCTTCGGTGTTGGCCTTGGAGGCCTACAAGACCATTATGCTTGATCGGGAAGAGATGCTGGAAAAAGCTTGCCAGGCCGGCATAGCGATCATTGGTGTCCCGGGATAATTGGGGGGCAGTATTCCGCAACCGGCTTGTCGTGTTTCGGCAGTCTCCATGCCTTTTGCCTCTCAGCTTTCTGTTGAAGTTGTGCCTGTCGGGTTACGCTATTGTCGGATTACGCTTCGCTAATCCGACCTACGGTCTCTTATTCCTCTCCTTTGTAAGGAGGGGCAAGGGGAGGTAGAGAGATCGTGCCATTCAAGAGGGGATATGGAAGTCACTAAAACAGGCGTCATCGGCGTGGGACATCTTGGGCAACATCATGCTCGTATCTATTCGGAATTACCCCAGACTCATTTGGTGGGTGTGGCTGATATTGACCAGAACCGACGCACCGAGATCGGCAATCGTTTTGGTGTGGCCCATTTTGGGGATTACCGGAGTTTGTTGGGCCAAGTCGATGCGGTGAGTGTCGCGGTACCGACTTCGCAGCACCAGGAAGTCGTGCAGGACTGCCTTGAAGCCGGCGTGCACGTCCTGGTTGAAAAGCCCATTGCCGCCACGCCGGAAGAAGGGCGGCAGATGGTCCACCGTGCGAAACAGAACGGGTTGGTTCTGCACGTGGGACACGTTGAGCGGTTCAATCCCGTCAGGGAGTTGGTCCAGGATCTTATCTCGAATCCCAGGTTTATCGAATGTCACCGGCTTGCCCCCTTTCAACCACGGGGGACGGATGTTGACGTGGTGTTGGATCTGATGATTCATGACGTTGATTTGATTTTGTCCTTTGGCTTGGGGCAGGTCAACAAAGTGGAGGCCGTAGGGATCGCGGTTTTTTCCTCGCATGTTGATTTTGCGCATGCCCGGGTCGAATTTGACAAGGGGTGCGTCGTCAATTTTACGGCCAGCCGAATATCGACCGGCCGGTTGCGAAAGATGCGTCTTTTTCAGGAGCACCTCTATCTTTCCGTTGATTTTCTCTCTCGCCAGGGCATCGTGTATCGACAAACGGAACTCACGGCCGCTGAATCATCCGTGCAGGAAGAATCGATCCAGGCAGGAGATGAAGAACCGCTGAAACGGGAATTGCAAGCCTTTGTGCAAGCCATGCAGACGGGTGCTCCGGGTGGTGTCTCCGGTGAAGAAGGTTTGGCCGCCCTGGAGCTGGTCCATGCGATCATTCATTCCATCCGTGGAACAACGTATCCGCTAACCGGGCTTTCAAAGACCGGGGCCTCAATACCTTAGAGGGAGGTATGGCTGGTCTGTCGATCATGATTGTCACTGGTGAGGCGTCGGGCGACCTCCATGGTGCGAACCTGGCAAAAGCCTTAAAAAAACTTCAACCTGGAATCAGACTCGTCGGGGTAGGCGGCCAACACATGCGGGCCGCGGGGGTGGAACTGGTGCAAGGTTTACATCGCCTGGACGTCGTCGGAATACCCGGACCGGTCATGATGTGGAAGGGGATCGCCAACATCTTGACCCTGAAGCGGTTTTTCAGACGGGAATCCCTGGACGGCGTGGTTTTTGTGGATAATCCATCCATGAACCTTCGATTGGCCAGGATTGCAGCCAAGCTCGGCCATCGCGTGATCTACTATATCGCTCCGCAGATTTGGGCATGGGGCCGGCACCGGATCAATTTGATCAGGCGCGTGGTACGCCGGATGATCGTGGTTTTACCCTTTGAGGAACCAATGTACCGTGAAGCCGACGTGCCCTGTAGTTTTGTGGGACATCCCTTACTCGATCATGTGGCGCCACGCTATGATGCGGCTCGTGTGCGACAGCAGTTGGGTCTTCCGGCTCAAGGCCTGATTCTTGGAGTGCTTCCCGGGAGCCGCCATTCCGAAATCCAGTCGCTCCTGCCGACCATGATCGAGGCGGCGGGACGAATCAGGGAATCGTTTCCCGACCTTCATTGCGTCATTGCACAAGCGCCCACGGTAGCCGGGGAATGGGTCAACGAGGTGATTGCTCGAAAGACGCTTCCCGTGACCGTGGTACCGAATCAGCCATCCGAAGTCATGGCAGCCGCGGATTTGCTGTTGGTGGCTTCGGGGACTGCCACCTTGCAGGCAGCCTTGGTCGGCACACCCATGATCCTGACGTATCGTGTTTCCCTGTTGACCTCTCTTTTTGCCAAAATGGTCCTCACCGTCGAACACGTCGGTTTGGTGAACCTGGTCGCCGGGAGCGGCATCGTTCCGGAATTATTGCAATCGGAGATGACTGCGGAACGACTGAGCGAGGAAGCGCTTCAACTTCTGAAGGATCGAACCCGGTATGATCAAATGCGGGAAGCGTTGGGCGGCATTCGCGCTCGGCTTGGATCTCCCGGGGCTTCCCTTAGAGCAGCGGAGGTGGTGTTGGCCGAATGTCAGGCATGACCGCTTTTCTCAGAATTTTATCTTACCTGCATGAATACCGGGTCCGGTTGGTAGCGGCTTGCCTGTGTGCGGCGGGCGTGGCGGGCATGTCCGGACTGTATGCCTTGTTGGTGCAACCGGTCCTGGATGAAATTTTTATTGCCAAAGATCAACTGCTCCTCATGGTCTTGCCCCTGGTGATTCTTGGTGCCGCCGCGTTGAAAGGGTTCTTCGCTTATGGGCAGGCCTATTTGATGAGTTACGTAGGCAATCGCGTGGTGGCGGAAATCCGGCAGCAATTGTTCGGGCAATTTCTTCGCCTGTCGTTGGCGTTTCATCATAAGCATTCGAGCGGACGCCTGGTCGCGCGGGTCATCAACGACGTCAATGAAATGGCCAATGCCATTCCCAACGTGATTAAAGATTTGTTTCAACAGGGGCTGACCTTCCTCGCGTTGACCGGCGTGGCTTTTTACCAGAATTGGAAGTTGGCCACGGCGTTGATTCTGGTGATACCGGTTTCAACCTACGCCATAGTCAAAATCGGCAAGCGGTTGCGAAAGCTGGCCACCAGAGGGCAGGAGTCGATGGGGGATATGGCCTCGACGCTGAAAGAAGCCTTTGCCGGCATTCGTATTGTCAAAGCGTACGGGGGGGAACACGTTGAACAACAACGGTTTGCCAGGGGCAATACCGCCTATTTGCGGGCGGTGATGAAGTCGGCGCAACTGGCTGCGCTGACTTCGCCGCTCTTGGAGGTGATCGGGATAGGCGGAATTGCCTTTATTGTCTGGTACGGCGGGTTTTTAGTCATTGATGGCCAAATGAAACCCGGTGAATTCTTTTCCTTTTTGGCGGCCATGGTTTTGGCGTATGCCCCGGTCAGAAAACTTGCCGGCGCCAATGTGCTGGTTCAACGGGCGATTGCCGCGGCGGATCGAGTCTTTGAAATGCTGGATAAGGAACATGAATTCGTTCATGATCGTGGGCGTGCGGAATTGCCGGCCATCTCGCGTTCCCTGGAATTCCACAACGTGAGCTTTCGTTATGAAGGGAGTGATGAACCGGCAATCGAACACATTCGCCTCACCGTCGAGTTCGGCGAAGTCGTTGCGTTAGTCGGGAAAAGCGGGAGTGGCAAATCCACCCTGATGAGTTTGGTCCCGAGGTTTCATGATCCATCCGAAGGCCGCATTCTGATCGACGGTCAGGACATCAGGGACGTGACGTTGACCTCCCTGCGGGCACAGATTGCCATCGTCTCTCAAGAGACGGTCTTGTTTGATGAAACCGTACGGGCTAACATTGCGTACGGACGCCCGGAGGCGTCTGAGGAAGAAATCATCCAGGCGGCACGGGCAGGATATGCGTGGGAATTTATCGAAGAGTTACCCGAGGGGCTGGATACGATGATAGGAGAAAACGGCGTCAACCTGTCCGGAGGGCAACGTCAACGGTTGGCCATCGCTCGCGCGATGTTGCGGAATCCTCCACTGCTCATTCTCGATGAGGCCACCTCCGCGTTGGATACCGAGTCTGAACGAAAAATTCAGGCTGCCTTGGCCGAATTGATGAAAAACCGGACGACGCTGGTCATTGCCCACCGCCTGTCTACCGTTCAGCATGCGGATCGTATTGTGGTTCTGGATGAAGGACGCATGGTGGAAGTGGGGATCCATCATGAGTTGCTTCGTCGAAACGGAATGTACACGCGACTGTATCAAACCCAGTTTCATGACGTTCCGGCCTCATCCAGGTTGCGGTAGTCGGGGGAAGGCCAATATCGTTTATGATGAATCGGCTGAAATTAAGCATCCTGTCGTTTCTCGGCACGGCAATGATTCGGCTTATTGGCAAGTCAATGTCCTTGAAGTCGTATGGATTCGAGCCGGTCGGTCAGCTTTATCAGGAAGGCCGGAATATTATCCTGGCATTCTGGCACGGGCAACAGTTGATGATTCCGTTAGGCTACCCTGGCCCGGCTCAGGTTCTGATCAGCCGGCATCGGGACGGTGAACTCATTTATCGAATCGTCAAACGATTCGGATTCAAAGCAGTCCGCGGATCAACCACGAGGGGCGGGCAAAGGGCATTGCGTCAACTCGTTCGCCTGAGCCGGCAGGGCGTTGATCTTGTCATCACACCCGATGGTCCCAAAGGGCCCAGGCACCGCGTTCAACCGGGTGTCATTGCCCTCGCCAAACTCACGGGTCTGCCTATCGTTCCCCTGGCATTTGCGTGTTCAAAAAAAAAATCTTTTCCAGCTGGGATCGGTTTATAGTCCCGTATCCGTTTTCCCGCGGGATCTTTCTGTGGGGCAACCCGATTTGGGTTGACCGCGATGCCGATGCTGCGACCATGGAACGAATACGGCTGGAGTTGGAAACCGTCCTCTCGTCACTGTCATCCGAAGCTGAAGCGATGTGTCATGATTCGGGTTCGCGTTGAGATGTGGTACGGCATGTATAATGTGCTCCTTATTCTCGGTTTTCCATTCATTCTTTGCGCGTTACTGCTCAAAAAACGGAGTCGATCCGGCCTGTTACAACGGATAGGATGGGTTGTGCCTGGGGGGTGGGGCTCTCATGATAAAGTTCTCTGGATTCATGCCGTATCATTGGGAGAAGTTTCCGCCATTGTGCCGTTTGTGACGACGCTTCATTATCGATATCCCGCGGTCAAGATCATCGTATCCACCATTACGGAAACCGGACGGGAAGCCGTACGACAACGATTGGCCGGCATCGCAACACATTGTTTTTTGCCATTGGATTATCCTTGGATCGTCAACCGGTTTCTTACATCCCTGAACCCGATCGGGTTTGTCGTCGTCGAAACCGAGCTTTGGCCGAACCTGTTGCGGGCGCTCTCTCGCCGGGGAATCCCTTCCGTCATTATCAATGGACGATTGTCGTCCCGTTCCTTTTTCCGCTACCGGTGGATCAGGCCGTTTATGCGACAGATTCTCTCGACCGTATCATTGGGGCTTTTGCAGTCCGGCAGGGATGAACGCCGGTTCGTCGAGTTGGGGGCTTCGCCGGATCGGATGCACCGTACGGGGAATATGAAATTTGATCTGACGATGAATGGAGATTGTGCTTCCCAACCATCGATCCGGCGTTCGACATTCGGGGTGTCCGAAGATGAGCGGCTGATTGTTGCAGGGAGTACGCATCCCATCGAGGAAGAAATCCTTTTGGAAAGTTATCGTGACTTGATCCGTTCATTCCCCAACGTGGTCCTGCTGTTGGCTCCACGACATATTGAACGAAGCGACGTTCTGACCCAAACAATCAAGGCATTCGGGTTCCCGGTGGTGAGACGAAGCCGGTTGCTTGAAGAGGGTCATCAGAAACCCGTGGGACCCCGGATCATTCTTCTCGATACCCGAGGAGAATTAGCCCAAGTGTACGGGCTGGCGTTCATGGCGTTTGTCGGAGGGACGTTGGTTCCCGTTGGAGGGCATAATCTCCTGGAACCGCCTGTTTGGGGAAAGCCGGTGTGCTTTGGCCCGTATACCGATCACTGCCAGGAAATTGCGGAGTTGTTGATTGAATCCGGAGGTGGCATCCGAGTCCGCAACAGGCAGGAATTGACGGAAACGTTTATCAAAGGAATGCAAAATCAGGATTGGGTGTCTCATAAAGGGCTGAGCGCGCGAAAGGTCATCGATGACAATCAAGGGGTGGTCGAGAGAAACGTGAATATGGTCGAGCAAGTCGTCGATTTTCGTGAGCCACGTCCTTCTCATCCTCTCGAAGGGGCGAGGAGTGAGCATTCATGAACCCATGATGAATGGATGGACGTCGCTGCTGACCGGCCCGTATCGATTCGCAACGTGGTTTCGGACGTGGTTGTATGAACGAGGGTGGTTGACGCGACGCCGGTTGCCTTATCCGGTCGTCAGCGTGGGGAACCTCACGGTTGGCGGAACGGGCAAAACCCCCATGGCAATGTGGGTGGCCGAAAAACTGTTGGAACAAGGAAAAAAGCCGGGCATCCTCAGCCGGGGATACCGTCGAAACAGTCAAGAGAAATTTTTGCTGGTATCCGATGGAACGTCGATCCTTGCCGGACCCCAAGAGGCGGGCGACGAATCCTATTTAATGGCGACACGATGTCCGGGTGTCGTCGTGGCCGTCGGGGCCGACCGGTATGCCTTGGGCCGTTGGGTGTTGAGCCTCATGCCCATCGACTGTTTCATTTTGGATGATGGGTTCCAACATGTGGGCCTCGACCGTGACGTGAATCTGTTGTTGGTGGACAGTTCCGATCCTGCAGGAATGAGAGAACTGCTTCCCGTGGGGAGACTACGGGAACCGCTTGGCGAAGCCGGAAGAGCTTCGGATATTATTTTGACGCGGGTTGAAGATGAATCGATGATTCCCAACGTATTGGAACCCATTGAGACGGCCATGGGTTCCATCATCAATCCCATCACCACGAGATTTACGGTCAAAAAATTGGTTGGTGCATCGGAAGCCATGCCGCCTTCCGATATTCGCGGAAAAAAGGCGCTCATCTTCAGCGGTATTGGCAATCCGAACCAGTTCCGCCGGACGGTGAAGGCGCTCGGCGTGCAGGTGGTGGATGAACTTGTTTTTCGGGATCATGAAGCGTATGTCCCTTCCAGGGTCAAGGACATTCATCGACGCATTGAGCAGAGCAAACCGGATGTGGTGCTCACGACGGAAAAAGATCTGATAAAAGTACAATCGAGTTGGTCGATTCCCACGCCTCTCTTTGCCCTTTTCCTTGAGTTGGAGTTTTTGGATGGCCAGAGTCGATTGGAAAAAGCATTATCGGCTTTGTAACGGGCGGTCATCGTTTTGCTATAGAACTCTCTCCCGTCTCTTTGTTTCCTCTCCCTTGATGGGAGAGGATTAAGGTGAGGGTGAGCCGGGGAGAAGGTGAGGGAGGACTGGTTACCGAATGAGAGACCGTAGGTCGGGTTAGCGTAGCGTAGCCCGACAGCGGGGCTAAATAGAATTTTTCAGGAAACCATGGCCGTAAAAACGTTCAAGATCCCACCGGACAGGATAAAGAAAATTCTGGTTCGCGGGCCGAATTGGGTGGGTGACGCGATGATGTGCGTCCCGGCCTTGGATACGATCCGTCGAGCCTTTCCCGATTCGGAAATTTCCCTTTTGGTTCGTCCCACGGTAGGCGAGTTATTCGTGGGGCATCCCGGCGTGGATCGTGTTGTCGTGTATGAACATCGGGGCATGCACGCAGGCTGGCGAGGAAAGTTCAGGCTGGCCGCGAGCCTTCGCCGGGAACAATATGATCTGGCCCTGTTGTTTCAAAATGCCTTTGAAGCCGCATTGTTGGGCGTGTTTGCCGGCATTCCTCTGCGATACGGGTATGCCACGGATGGCCGGAGGCTGTTGCTCACGCATCCCGTCGCTCCCCCGGATGGTGCACGTACGGTACATCAGGTGCACTATTATATGGACATGCTCAAGCCTCTTGTGCAAGAGGCTTCCCCCTCGAAGCCGGTGCTCCACGTGTCTCCGGAAGAGCAGGTGCGGGCGGCTCGCTTGTTGCAAGAGGGTGGCATTCAGACTTCGGATGTCGTCATTGGGCTGAACCCGGGATCCGTTTATGGCGGAGCGAAGCGTTGGTTGCCCGAACGTTTTGCCTCAGTGGCTGATCGATTGATCGTCGAGTTGCGGCAACAGGATACCCGGTCCGTCCGATGTCTGATCGTCGGAAGTCCGGGAGAAGAGGAATTGGGTCAGGCCGTTGCACAGCGGATGGATGCAAACCCGCTGGTCCTTTCGGGAAGAACCTCGTTGGGCGAGTTAAAAGCCATTATTAAACGATGTCATCTCTTTGTGACGAATGATACGGGCCCGATGCACGTGGCCAATGCCCTCGGCGTTCCCGTCGTGGCGATTTTCGGGCCGACTGATCCCGTGACCACGGCACCCTATAATGCCCTGCATACGATTGTGAGAAATCCCGTACGCTGTTCACCCTGTTTGCTTCGCGAATGTCCCATAGATCATCGTTGCATGACGTCAATCTCCACGGATCAAGTGTTGCAATCCGCGAAAGGGATTCTCGCAAAACGCATGGTGTCCTGAGCGGAGCCCCGTGAGAGTATGAATGAATCTCCGGGGTGACGGGAAAACAAGCGGCCGTGTTCGTGGATCGTGACGGGACGTTGAACCCCGAACCGATGCTGCACCGCCGCGCCAAGTCCGCCAGCCCCGCGACTCCCTGGGAGTGAGACCGCGTCAGCCACTTGTCCCCCGTCGGGCGGCTGATGCCATATGCCGCACACAAGGCCCTCTTCGGATAATCCCCGGTCAGCCAGTCGAACGCAAAGTGTTCCCGTTGGTCCATGATCTTGAACTCCTTCCACGGCATAGGCAGGCTCTCCTTTGCCGTGGAGTCTGCCAATGTAAACCATGTACCCGGTTTGTACCTTTCGTCCCGGCTGTTCGCGGGGAGAGCAAAGTTGCATGAACCTGATCACGGTTCAGGAAGTCCTGGAGGCGGCAGAAGAGTTTTTATAGGACAACGGTATGGTTGATGATCCTTTTACGGAAAGGGGGAGAGTGGGGCATAAGTCATGGGATAGGTGAAGAAATCCTCGAGCCAAGCGGTCATTTCGTTCATGGGCAAGGGCATCATATTCAACCGGACTTCCAGTTGATAGTGATGTTCCGTCCCCATGATTCCGATAATGGCAGCGGCATCCGGCTGATCGGGGAGAACTTCTTGTGTTCGAAACTCGGAAACCGTGGTGTACAGCCGACCTCCCTTGCCCGCAATGTCCAAAAGGGCGGGGAGGTCCGTGAGGCAGGCATGCGCGGAACAACGGTAGACCGTGCGGACGTCGGGTTCAATTGCCTTGAACTCATTCAGGGCTTCCAGGGAAAAGCCGGTCAAATAGATTCGAACCGTGGACGTGGGCAGTCGATGCGTCGAAGCCAACCCGCTGGCCGGCACGAGAAAGGCGAAGGGATCCGAGGAATTGAATTCGAATTGGCACGGTCCGAACGCGTCCGGCCATGAACAGAAAAACGGCACCTCTTCGTAGGCGTTGCGAAGCGTGACCCGGTCCTTTTGAATCGAAACGTCTATCGGTAAATCAAGCAGTTCAATCGCTTCATGGAACGCCGCTTGTCGTTCCTCCAACCAGATTGGCCGTTGGTGCTGGGCATAGGGTTCACCCTGGGCAATAATCGTCGCAGTATGGAACCGGATTCTGATGAATGAGTGCGTATGGCGAAAGCCGACCCAGAACATGGCAAGGGGCTGAAGTGTGGCCAGATGGCCGGAAAGGTGCCAAGGGTGGCTGATCGAGCAATACGCGCTGATGGATTGGTAGCGTTGGAAGATCGAATGGTAGCGTCCGGCCAGGAGAAAAAAATCGTTCTTCCACGCGTCGAGCACGTGAATCATCGTCACGTCCTCAAGGGGCCATTGATCGAGTCGTTGAATGGCCTCCGGCGATGGAACCGGCCATTCTTCGAGATAACAGATGCCTTCTTTTTCAGGATCAACGGGACGTAATCCTCTGGCTTGCAGCCTGTCGAGCAGGTCGAGGACCTGCGGGAAACTCAAGAATTGACGGGATTCCCAGCGTTGTTCACGCATGAAGAAAAAAAGGAACGGATGTCTTTTTTGGGGTAGATAGCGTGGAGTACGAGCGAAGAATATAGTAGAAAATCGTCAAAAAAGGAATTCATCCACTTTTTTCTGCACCGGTTCCGTTACTGAATCAACTTCACTAAGGCAACCGTGAGACCGACAATGCTGGCAGCCATGGCCCAAAGGTGGCGGTAGACCCGCGCTTCCACTGAAGCAAGTTCGGTTTTCAATGCGGCAATATCGGCTTTCACCTCGGCAATATCTATTTTAGTGGCAACATTTCCGCCTATGGCGTCACCGACCGTCGCAACTACGGCTTCGGCCAGGGATTCATTGGCTCCGGCTTCCCGGAGAGCCTTGACGGCTTTGTGTGTGTCGAATGCTAAGGCAGTCATGGGTTGATCATACTCAAAGTGGTACGTAAGGTCAATCGAAACGCCAGCTCTCGTTCAAATCCCGCCCATTCATAGGACACCGTTGGGATTTGTGTGTTTCTGAGAAAGTTGACGCACTCATGAAATGGCGGAGAGGGCGGGATTTGAACCCGCGGTAGGGGGTTAGCCTACGACGGTTTAGCAAACCGTTGCCTTCGGCCGCTCGGCCACCTCTCCGGCATTACGTCATTTGCCAATGTGTTGATCTAAATCTTCTACGTTCTATCTGTCAACGGCACGATTCACTGTAGGCGAAATTCCTGAAGAAGTCTAGTTTTAAGAGACCGCCTGGCATAGAAAACAGACCTGTAGGTCGGGTTAGCGTAGCGTAACCCGACAGACCTCCTTATGCATGTCCCGTCAGTGAAGAATCGCCTTCGTTTTCAGGTAAAGGCGGCGTGTCGGCTTCCATCTGTTCGGCAAGGAATTGGAGCTTTTTCACCTGTGGATGGTCGGGTGGAAGGGGATTCCCATACTCGTCAGTGAGTAATTCCTCCATGTCTTTGAGCATGGCCTCTAATTCGGGGAAGGAGACTTTTGGCAATTTTTTTTTGCTCATGTGGACGTTCCTCCGGTATGCCTAACTTGCAAATCATGGTGTCGAGAGCCACCGTTTGCTTCACACATTGAAGATTCCATCAATGTACATCCTATACAACTTGTTCAGTTTTTGCCTCCCCTTCGCCCCTCCTTACAAAGGAGGGGAAAGGAAAGGCGGAAATAACGCCGATGACCCTATGGGGTTTTGTCTTTCTTGAGAATGCCGTTGATTAGTGTACGGAGATTATCGATTTTGAGATTCGAGACCAGCAGGTTTCCATCCAGAACGACAGTAGGGGTATGCTTGACCTTAATGCGTTCACCCCAGGCTCTACTTTTTTCCAGGGCTTTGTAAGGCTCGCCACTGGCCAGTCCGGCTTCGAAGGCGTTGCCGTCCAACCCGACTTCACGAAGCAGCAGTGAGCGAAGGCCTCGATCTAACACATGAATCTTCTCTTTATGGATCGTGCGAAATAAGACCTCCTTCATTTCGGAACCTTTTCCCATCACCCTGGCCTGCTCATACATTTCAAAAGCCGTAGGCAGTTTCCCGCGAATCACGGGAAACCCGACCAACCGTACTTCCAGTCGTTCACCGAATTCTTTTTGCAATTGTGAAGTTACGACCTTCTCGAAAAGGTGGCAATGCGGGCAATAAAAATCGGCAAATTCCAGAAGCAGGACCTTCCCCGGTGTATGAAGAGAGCGTTCACCCTTTATCACCTGATAATCACCCGGCAATTGTTCTGCCGCCTGGGCACCCGCGCATAGCAGATGGAGGAACACGATCCCACCTATGATTCCTCCTTTTTGCAAGACGTTCATCTATCGCTCCTTTGCTGAATGCGAAAACCCGTTATGTTGGTGCCACGGTATCATGAGCGTTCTCGACAGGGCAAAACCGGAAGAATTCCCGCTTGGATCACCGAGCAGGTCGGGGACAAGCGTCGAGGACAGGCTTGGGAACGTGACGGGCCTTTGGTAGAATAGCTCAATGGACGATTCTATCAAACAAGTAAGCAGGGGAGGTTAGGGGAGGATGAAGGTCATCAGTCTGGCGGATTTTCAGGAATTTTCCAATGAAAAGATGAAGAAACATAACGTGTTTGAAACGCCTCGATTTTTTTGTGACGTCTATTGCTTTGAACCGGATCAAGTGCAGAAAGGGCACGTTCATGCCCTCGAAGATAAAGTGTACATGGTGTTGGAGGGGCAGGGGACCTTTCGCGTCGGCAATCAGGAACACGTCCTGGGACCCGGGCAGGGGACGTTAGCCCCGGCCGGCGAAGAACACGCCGTCACCAATCATTCCGGTGCCAGACTGCGAGTGCTCGTCTTTATGGCTCCCAATCCTTCGTAAACACTAGTGGACCAGCAGGGTCTCGGGAGAAGGAATCTGACTCAGGATCAGGGAGCGGGTCTGATAAATGCCGGGCAATCCGGCGCCTGTGGCATAGACTAAGCCTTTCTCTCGTGTTCCCAATGTCAAACGTCCGCGAGGTCGGCCTTTTTGGTCAATGCCTGCGATCTCAATGGCGGGTGACGTGAGACCATATTGTTCCGGATTCTTTTTCGTTTCACTGACGGGCAATTCCGCGGGAAGATCAACGAGACGGCTGACGAACAATTTGATTTGCTGCTGGTCGATCGGGTCTGCCTCCTTCCCTTCGAGATACCATTCCTCGTGCTGTTGGATCAGGGTGTACCGCGCGTCATTGGTTTTGACGGTCAAGAGAGCGATCTCTCCGACTTCCATGCCGAATAAGCGTTTGTCCTGTAAGTGAAACACTTCACTCGGCAGTTCGCGCAGCACGTGGGCCGGTATCCGATACATGGGATCCTTCGAGGAAGTGACGGCGTACGCATCTTCACCGGAAGCCACCGGTTTAAAGAACGCGACGTGATGGCCCTGTTGTTTCGTATGAACGGTCGCCGTAAACGACGGGATGTCGAGTTTTTTCAGGAGGGCTTCTTTCTCGGCCTGTGAATCGATAAATCCCGTCGCGGTCAGATCGTCGAGCGTCATCAGCAGAATGCCGACCGCGGTTTTATCGGCCGGGGCGTTCACCGGAGACGTGAAATTCCACTTGGACACGGGGCCATGGAAACCGGCTCCACGTTGGAGCGTGATGTTTTGGCTCGGTGTCTGCAGTTGGATGCGTTCCACATGCGTCCGGTCAAACAAGAGGATATCCTTCAGGCGAAAGGTATCCAGGGTTTTCGCCCGAAAATCTTCAACGAGGAGCGTGGTCAGCAGAATTTTTTGATCTGATTTTCGTTGAGCATACAGGGTGGATGATAAGGGACCCGTATCACCCAAGGCCAATGATTCCGTATACTCCCGCGTTGTCAGGTCGATGGTCACGTACGGCGATTTCAACCCGTACTGTTCGGCAGTCGCTCCTTTCTCCGGCCCTTCCCCTTGAATGATACGAGAGATTTTTCCGATTTCCAGGGCACGAAGAACGTTTTCGATCTCCCGAGCATCGCCCCGGGCCTCAATCGGTTCAACGATCCGCCAACGATTCCGTTCGTCCCGGCTCATCAGGATACGTTCGGTTCGCGTGGTATACGCCAGGTGGGTGACGTTCCGGTAATCAAACGGCAGGAGCCGTTGCGTCTCGGTTTGTTGAATTGTTTGGTTTTCTATGGTGGGAACTTCGATAGTATAGACGTATACCCCAAGCCCTGCCAAAATGACTGCCAGGAGAAACGTGGTGCGATAGGACGTCATGGGATGACCGGGTTTTGCTCAGAGGCGGCTTCGACGTCGCCAAACCGTTATGCCTGACAAGAGCAGCAGGAAAGGAACCGAGAAGACTTGTACGGCAAACAGCATATGCTCCTGGGTGGGATTCGGAATGAATGGCGGGAATGCAGATTCTTTGGGGCTGACCGAAATCAAGGTGTTCTCATCCGCCAACCAGGCGATGGTGTTGGACAAAAAATCGGTATTCCCGGGAAACTGCAAATAGGCATTGCCGGCAAACGCTGAACTTCCGATGATCACCAGCGCAGGTTGAACGGTCGAGTCCGAGGGGGTACTTTTTCGTCCCAATGCGCCGGCGAGCATAAATGGGCCTTTCTTGTCCGAACCGTCTTCAAATTCCGGGGTGGTCTCATCAAAGTTTGTTTCGGCCCAGCTTTGTTCCGACGATTGTAAAAGAGACGTTACGTGCAGATTGGTGCCTGGGGGTTGGTCAAACGACACCGATTGCGAGACGGGCAGCAAAATCGGAGCGGTAAATCCTTTGGTAATGTTATGGTTGGTAAACCGACGGACGAGTAAGGCCGTCGGGCTGCCTTGGGCAATGCGATCCTCTGGATCGACTACGATCCCCGGCCCGAGAGTCAACCCCCATTGGGAGAGCCAATCTTCGAGACCGCTTGACGTTTGCGGATCGAGCAGTAAGAGGAGTCGCCCGCCCTCGGCGACGAAGCTCGTGATGCGCTTCAATTCCTCTTGCTCAACGGATTCACGAGGTCCGGGAATAATGAGAACGGTAGTATCATCGAGAAGGGTGGGGTCTTTCCGGAAAGAGCCTCGTGCCACCTGGTACCCTTGTGCTTCGAGATTTTTCCTGGCCAGTGACAGCCCTCCTCGTTCCTGGTCCGTGATTTGACGTTCACCATGCCCTTCCAAAAAGACGAGGCGCTTGGATTGCTCTTTCGTTACGCGGATCAGCGCGCTTGTCAGGTTTGATTCACTGGGTTTGGGGACGTGGATGGTTTGCTCGCCGCTTTCGAAAACGGCCGTATCGATTTTGGCAATCTCATATTTACGAGCCTTGCCCGGTTCTTTTTCCGGATCGATATAGGTCACGGACATGCGCGGGCTTGCATGGACGTAGCCTTCCAACAGGTCACGATACGTCCGAAACCCCGGACTTCGCTCATGAGCAAACACCAGGACCCGGACGTTTTCCTTGAGTTGTCCGAGCACTTGCAGGGTTTGCGGGGCCAATGAAAAGTGTTGCGTTTCGGACAGGTCCCACCGGCCGCCGTGCCGGATGACCAAAAAATTGATGATGGTCAGGATGCCGGCCATGAGGAGAATGGCCAGGATACCGTTCAATCCGAGTCGCGTCGACCGTGAGCCGGAAAAGGTTTTGAGTCGTGTCCAGTTCCCTGCGAAATAGACAATGAGACACAGTAACGCGATCCCTTCCAACAGGAAGATCGTGCTTGGCCGATTGGCATCGGTTTGAGAAAGGATCAGCCCTCCCAATCCCAATCCGACTCCCAACATACCCAGAACGGGTAACAGGTGTTTTATGACCATCGGTGTGAATCAACGACTCGATGCGCAATGAATAACATCAGCACAATACCGGACAGGTAATACACAATATCTTTCGCCTCCAGGAGGCCGCGAACGAGCCGGTCATAATGTTCGCTGAACGACACATAGGACAGGACGTTTCCGATCGTCGTGTCCCCTAGTAATGAGCCCAGTCCTCCGAGTAACCAAATAAGCAGAATCATTCCGAAACTCAAAAAAGCCGCGACGACCTGATTTTCTGTTGTGGCGGAGGCCAAGACGCCACAGGCCAGGAAAAAGCCGCCTTGCAGTGCCAAGGCCACGTAACCGGTCAGAATGGGATTCCAATGAAAGCTGCTGTAAAAGGACAGGAGGATGGGCGTCAGGCTCGTCAGGGAAAGCAGCCCCAAATAGATGGAGAGCACACTGACGTATTTGGCCGAAATCAGTTCGTTAATCCCGACGGGAGAGGTGAGCAGAAGTTCAAACGTGTGCAATTTCCGTTCCTCCGCAAACAGCCGCATCGTCAGAATCGGGAGGAGAAACATGAGGACGAAATCCAAACTGTAAAACAGTGAGCGGAAAACCAACTCATTCAGGTTCAGTTGGGCGTAGGTATTTTGAACCTGCAAAAATCGAACCGCTTGTTGACCGGCGTTCACCGTCATGAGGTGGGCGATCAAGCCGGAGATAAAAAGAAAGACCGCCCCGACGACGTAAAAAATGGGTGAGACGAAAAAACACCGTAATTCTTTAGCGAGTATGGTCTGGAACGGTGTCATGCAGGTGGTTGCTCGCGTCGGGTTGATTGCCCGATGGGATCGAGGTGGTCGGGTTCACCCAACCCGGCATTCTCCTCCTGGTGGGTGAGTTGGAGAAAGACCTCTTCCAGGGAAAGGGAAAGGGGTTTGAGTTCGAGCAGTCCGTACCCCTGGCTCACGATAAATTGAGAGAGTGTTTCACGGAGGTCCTGCCCCAGTTGACAGTCGATGGTACAGGTATTGGGGGTAGCGGTCGGCAGGACGTCGAGCACACCGGGAAGCGTTCTGAGCCGTTCCAGCCAATCAGGCAGGGGCTGTTTGACGGTGAGGCTCATTTTCTCGGATTGACGCAACCGGTTGGCTAGCAGATCGGGAGCATCCTCCGCGACAATGCGACCCTGGTGAATAATCACGACGCGGTCACAGGTTGCCATGGCCTCGGGGAGAATATGGGTGCTGAGGATGATCGTATGTGATCCGGCCAGACTCTTAATGAGCTCGCGTATCTCAATGATTTGTTTGGGATCGAGTCCCACGGTAGGCTCATCCAGAATCAGAACGGGTGGATCGTGGATCAGGGCCTGCGCCAGACCGACCCGCTGGCGATACCCCCTGGACAGATGACCGATCACGCGGCGATGCACGGAACCCAGGCCCACCTGGTCAATCACGTGAGACTTTCTTGAAGCCACATGCCGCGGCGTCAATCTCTTTAACCGACCCACAAACGTTAAATATTCGTCAACGGTGAGTTCCGGGTAGAGAGGCGGTGTTTCGGGTAAGTAGCCGAGGTGCCGTTTGACGTCCATGGGCTGATCCAGACAGTCAAATCCTGCAACTTGTGCCATGCCTTCACTTTGAGGCATAAAACAGGTTAAAATGCGCATTGTGGTGGTTTTTCCGGCTCCATTTGGACCCAGGAAAGCCAGGATTTCGCCCTTCTTGACGTGAAACGTCACGTCATCGAGGGCCGTGTGGCGTCCATAGTGCTTCGAAACGTGTTGTACGGTAATCATGAAGCCACAAAAGGGAAAGAAGGGGGTATTCCCCGGGACAAAACGTCAATCAGGTCGAGTGTCGGGATACGAGGCACGGCAGGATAAGAGAGCATACTGGCCGGACAACTGTTCGTCAAGGTGAGCCAAGAGCAAGTGAGCAATAAGAAATACTACGTGATTTTTTTGTTGACAAGTTGGATGGATTATCTTTTAATAAACAAACTTGCGAGTCTTGAGAAAGACTCAAACTTTCAATTCTTCTGTTGTCACAATTCCCTTTTTCAATTACAGTGGAGAGATGAAAGACCGATAATCTCGGGAGTCCTCTATCAATTTGTGCCAATGCAGAGAATGTGATGAAAGGAGATTTCAGGATGCGAACGGTCAGGGATTTTGCAGCCCTTATTTTTGTTGGCATGTGGCTTCTGGTGACGTTGTCGGCATGTGAGACATCAAAACATGCTGAAATCATGAGCACGGAAGCTTTACGTGCGCAGGCTCAAATGGCGACCGCTCCTGATACCGATACTGATACGGAGAGTGACCAAAGTGGCATCCCATTCGAGGGGAAACCCATCCCGTCAGCAGGTTTGTCAGAACCACTTGTCTTTGCTCCAGAACCTCCTCCCAGTCCGGCACCTCCTCCCAGCGTTGAGGAGCCGGCACCACCGGCGCCAGCACCAAAGCCCACGCCACCGGCGCCAGCACCAAAGCCCACGCCACCCGCGCCAGCACCGGAGCCTACGCCACCCGCGCCAGCACCGGAACCTACGCCACCCGCACCAGCACCGGAACCTACGCCACCCGCACCAGCACCGGAACCTACGCCACCCGCACCAGCACCGGAGCCGGCATCCATGAGTGAAGAGACTGTGCCCGCTGAGGAGCCCGTGGCTGAGCCGGAGATGGAGGTCGCCCAGCTTGAGCCGTCCGATTTCGTTCCTGAAGCGCCGGCTCAGGAGGAAAAGCGCGATGCTCCGGTCATGGTGAAGGATTCAGGCTTGGCCGACGTCTTCTTTGATTTTGATCAATATGCGATTCGTCCTGATGCCGTTCCCATTTTGGAAAAGAATGCCGGACTCCTCAAAAGCGCCTATGAAAATTCCAGCGTGCTGATTGAAGGACATTGTGACGAACGTGGGACGGTGGAATATAACCTGGAATTAGGGAAACGCCGGGCTCAATCCGTGAAGGATTATTTGGTTGATCTGGGAATCGAAGAATCCAGAATTCGAATTGTCAGCTACGGGAAGGAAAAACCGTTTTGTGCGGAATCCAAACCGACTTGCTGGCAACAGAATCGACGCGGGCATTTTGTGCGGCAGTAGTGTTGGTTTCCGTTCATTCTTCCAACGTTGAAATATCTCCCGGGTCCTGCCCGAGTTCTTTGGCTTTCAGGACGCGGCGCATGATTTTGCCCGACCGGGTCTTGGGAAGCGAGGTCACCACTTCTATCTCTCGAGGAACCGCGATTTTGCCTAACTCCGTTTGCACGTGAGCCTTGAGGGTTTTGGTCAGTTCCGTACTTTCGCTTTCACCCTGTTTCAGGATGACGAAAGCTTTGATCATCTCACCTGCGGTTTTATGCGGTTTGCCGATAACCGCTGCTTCGACCACCGCGTCGTGACTGACTAGTGCGCTTTCCACCTCGGCGGTGCCGATACGATTGCCTGCGACTTTGAGCACGTCATCGGCCCGGCCCATGAACCAGAAATAGCCATCTTCATCTTTGTGACAGACGTCACCTGCGGTGTAACAGCCGGGAATGTTGTTCCAGTAGCCCAAGTAACGATCGGGATCTTTGTGGATGGTCCGCATCATGGAAGGCCACGGTTTTTTAATGACCGCGAACCCTCCGCCGGTGCCGATACTCTTGCCGCTCTTATCCACGACGTCCGCCTCGATTCCTAAAAACGGGCGTGTGGCAGACCCTGGTTTGAGCGGGACACAGGGGAGGGGAGTCACCAGAATCGATCCGGTTTCCGTTTGCCACCAGGTATCCATAATCGGTTTGTCTCCACCGGTGACCCGGTGAAACCACTCCCATGCTTCGGGGTTGATGGGCTCGCCTACCGAGCCTAAGACGCGCAGGGCGGAGAGATCATATTTCTTGGGCCAGTCTTCACCGTACTTCATGAGGAGGCGGATGGCCGTTGGGGTGGTATAGAAAATCGACACCCCATATTTCTCGATGAGATCCCACCAGCGGCCCGGGGTGGGATAGTCGGGTTTGCCTTCAGCCGTGAGGATGGTCGCACCATTGAGGAGCGGGCCGTACACGATATAACTGTGCCCCGTGACCCAGCCCGGATCGGCAACGCAAAAATACACGTCTTCGTCTTTCAGGTCGAACACATATTTCGTGGTGATATAGGTGCCGACCATGTACCCGCCGTGCACGTGGACCACTCCTTTGGGTTTGCCGGTGGTTCCCGAGGTGTAGAGAAAATAAAGGGGGGTTTCGGCGTCGAGATGCTCTGCTTCACAGGTTGTTGATTGTCCGTCGAGCCAGTGCTCCCAATCGAGTTCTTTCCGGTCATCCAGGTCGATGCCGGGTTTTTCACGTCGTACTACAATCGTCTTCTCTATGGTCGGACAGTTTGCAATCGCGGCATCCACGACCGTTTTGAGGGGAACCTGTTTGCCTCGATCGTAGCCATAGTCCGCCGTGATGACGAGCCGGGCTTCCGCATCGTTGATTCGGGATTTCAGCGCGGGCGCGCTGAAGCCCGAATAGACGACGGAATGAATCAGGCCGAGACGTGCACAGGCCAGCATGGCCACGATTTGTTCCGGAATCTTCGGAAGATAAATCGTGACGCGATCACCTTTTTTCATCCCAAGGGCTTTGAGGGCATTTGCGCAGCGATTGACTTGGCGGTACAACTCGGCATAGGTAAAGATCCGTTCTTCGTTTTGCTCTCCCACCCAAATGACCGCGACCTTGTTTCTTCGCCACGAGTTCACGTGACGATCCAAACAGTTATAAGAAATATTGCATCTCCCTCCCAAAAACCATTTTGCCCATGGGTAGTTCCACTCCAGTACCGTGTTCCACGGCGTGAACCATTCCAACTCCTTGGCAACGCCGTCCCAAAATTTTTCAGGGTCGGCGATCGACTCCTTGTAAGCGGCTTCATAGTCCTTGATATACGCCTGTTCCAGGGTCTTGCCGGTTGGGTGGTACACGGTCGATGTTTTCAGTAGGGTTTCAATTTGTTCTGCCATGGATGAATCCTCTTAGCGGGTCAATCGTGGGAGAAAAACGTGTGAATTTGCAAACGACGATGGGTGCATTATGCGTAGGTCCGCCTGACGGTGCAAGATTCATTTGTCAGGAGTGTTCCGGCGGTTGGTGTTCGGGCAAGAGTAAATCCAATACGGTTTTGACCGGATTGAACGTCTGGCGTGGTATCTCGATAAACACGGAATGCCATTTGGCCATGCTCCCGTTCCACAAGCCGGGCAGTTCCAGGGCTTTCAACGCTCTGCCTTCGTGGGATTTTGTTGCAATAAACCCTGTATTGGGATCGACGAATTGATACAGGTTGAAAGGATTCCCCTGGTAATCTCGAACGCCACAAACCATATCCACCGGGTTAAAGTGGGTTGACGACGCGAAGATGTCCCGTTGGGTTGGAGAATCGGGATCGACCTGGGAGGATTCCACGATTTGCAACGAGGTGGTGCCATCTTCCTCTTCTACCCAGAAAGGCCCGCCACCCGGATGGTTCACGTTGGGCACCATGCCGCAGACTCGGAGGGGCCGGTTCAACCATGTGAACAGCCACCGCGCTTTTTGTGCGTTGGTACGTGTGCTCCACTGATCGGGTAACGTCATGGCAAGCGAATGCCGGGCCCATTCCGTTATCTGTTCGAGGGCGGCAGATGACACCGTGTCGGATTCGAGTCGAGTTAAAAATGAAAACAACGTATCTTGCAACCCGACGAGCAGCCCCCCAAGCATTGTTTTATATTTGGAAGCCGTTTCCTTCAGATGGTCGGGCACGACGTTATCGATGTTTTTCATGAACACCACGTCGCCGTGGAGTTCGTGAAGATTCGAGAGTAAGGCTCCGTGGCCCGCCGGCCGGAACAGGAGATTGCCGTGGGAATCATGAAACGGGCGATTATCCATGTCCACGGCAACGGTATCCGTCGAAGGGTTCTGAATGGAACAGTTGATCATCCACGTACGTTGAGCCAGTCTATGATGGGCTTGCTCGATGTGTTGTTGGATGGCGTGTTGATGGTCGGGTGAAACCGAGAAATGAACACGAGCACGGCCTTTGTCGTCTTTGGCATAGTCGGCGGCTTCTACCAGATGTTCTTCGATCGGTGTTCGCGTTGTGGTGGAATATCTGTGGAATGCCATCAGTCCCTTGGGCAGTTTGGCATAGTTCAGGCCTGGTGAGTGTAGAAGGGCATCGATGGCGGGATGATACTTCTTCTCAGAAATTAACCGGTCAAGTTGGTGCCCCTGACGTAACAGCGTGTTCTTCAGGTCATGGTAAAAGGCAAATTTCGGAAGACCGGAAAAAAATTGCTCCACCTGCTCTGCCGCTGCAACCCGGACGGATTCTCTCTGAAGATGAGAAGCCTCCAGGAACTTGAACATGCGTGTGCCGACACCGGAAGCCGGCACAAACTTTGTGACACGGCCGGCGGCCCTGGCCTGTTCGAAACCCTGTGTCACGGCGGGCACATTCACTGAACTGAGGCGGAGAATCCCGTCGTCGAGACGACATGGTCTGTTGAGTTTTGTAAAGGGAATCCCGCGTTGAAACGCTACGATCTGTTGCTCGAGCGTTTGGAGAGAAATCCCTCGTTCTCTGAGTTGCCGGCGATCCTGTGGCGTCAGTCTCGTTTCGATTCCGAGTGGCAATGACACGTTGATGGTCTCCGGCTTTCGGTCCGGGTTATTGACAGGGTGATCTTTTAGAGCATCTTTCTCAGGGAAGAGGGCTTTGTATTGCCCGGCTAGTCCTGGGCTCCTCCCTGCAAATATCCGAGCCCGATTTTAATGGCGCGGCGCGTGATTTCACACCAGCGGTTGGGTGGATATTCCTCCAGAATTTTTACGACGCGAGGATCCTGGACGTCCAGTTCAGTCACCTTGAGTATCCCATCTTGAATTTTTACTTCTGCCACGGCTTTTCCTCCTTCTATCAGTATTATGGTTTCCTGGTCATGTGTATATGTCTATCTATCTCTATTGGATTGACAAAGCGTTTTTTGTATGCTGTCTCACCAAAATCAAGGTTATATTTTAGCATGTTCCCAACCTTTCGATAACCTTGAACTTACGGTAATCCTCTTAATTGTTTGTAAGGCCACGCGGCGCATAACACATTCAGGAAGAATATTATGGAACAGTTGAATTCGTTCATCAATCAAGTCAATGCGTTTGCATGGGGGCCACCCATGCTCGGCATGTTGGGTGTCACGGGTGTTTTGTTGACCCTTGGCTTGGTATTCATGCCGTGGCGAAAAGTGGGTTACGGCTTCAAGCTGCTGTTTGAAAAGGGTGATCCCGGCGGTGAAGGGGAAGTCAAGCCCTTCAACGCCCTCATGACGGCATTATCGGCTACGGTCGGGACCGGGAACATTGCCGGCGTCGCCACGGCCATTGCCCTCGGGGGGCCTGGTGCGATCTTTTATATGTGGCTCATCGCGCTGTTCGGTATGGCCACCAAGTACGCCGAAGCCGTGTGTGCCGTGACCTATCGTGAAGTGGATAAAGCGGGTAAATACGTGGGTGGCCCCATGTACTACCTGCGTAACGGCGTGGGGGCATTCGCCCCGGAGTTAGGCAAATGGTTGGGGGTGGCTTTTGCCGCGTTTGGCGCGGTGGCCGCTTTTGGTATCGGTAACGCGGTTCAGGTGAACTCAATGGCGGTTGCTTTGGGAGAGAGCTTCAGTGTTCCCAAATTTCTGACGGGAATCATTGTGGCCGCACTGGTGGGGTTCGTCATCATCGGCGGTATCAGAAGAATCGGCGAAGTCGCCGGAAAGCTGGTACCCGCCATGATCGTGCTCTACATCGGGGCCGCCCTGTTGGTCATCGTCATCAATATCGCTGAAGTGCCGGAAGCCATTGCCCTGATTTTCAAATACGCCTTTACTCCTGCGGCGGCAACGGGCGGCTTTGCCGGGGCGGCCGTGGCGGCGGCTGTCCGTTTCGGGGTGGCCCGCGGGGTGTTTTCCAATGAGTCCGGCTTGGGTTCCGCAGCCATCGCCCATGCCGTGGCCAAAACCAATAACCCCGTACGGCAGGGTATTATTGCCATGCTGGGCACTTTTATCGATACCATCATCGTCTGTACCATGACCTCGCTGGTGATTCTGACCTCCGGTGCTTGGACCGTCATGGGTGCGGATGGTGGCGGTCTGACCGGCGCAGCGCTCACGTCCACGGCCTTTCATACTTCCATTGCCGGCGGACAATATATCGTCACCATTGCGTTGGCCGTCTTTGCGTTCACCACCATTCTCGGTTGGTCCTATTACGGTGAACGGTGTTGGCAATACCTGTTCAGTGAAAACAGCCTGATCGTCTACCGCGTGTTGTGGGTATTGGCGGCACTGGGCTTTGCCAACGTGAAGGTGGATTTCGTCTGGAATTTGTCCGACACCCTCAATGGCCTGATGGCAATACCCAATCTGGTGGGCTTGTTGTTGCTGGCGCCGATGGTGTTCAAGGTGACGAGAGAATATTTTGACGCACAGAAGAAGTCGGCCTGATGGCCGGAAGGCTAACGGATGATGAGAAGAGGTCTTGACACGGTTGCCAAAATACTTGCGGGTCGTCGGGTGATTTCCGGATAGGGGTAGGGCGGAGGCGTAATCGGCGCGCCGTGACGTGATGCCCGTTTCACGGGTCGAACGAGATTTTGGCGGTCAGGAAGAACGTGCGTCCCCTGGCGGAATCCTGCGTAAGGTCTACTTCTTGTTGGGTGGCCGTGGAAGGACCGCGATTGCAGATGTTGCCGCCATGACCGTCACAGCGAGGACCAGTATCGTATTAGCACTGCGTTTCTGAACAGCAGACGTGAAATCCGACTACGTAGCGACTCGCTCATTAGAAAGCTCTCCCTCGTTGCATCCTTGAGGAATTATTATGATCGTATGACAATTTTATACATGACGTCTAATGCCCACAATCCCATTCCTGTTGTAACTCTTGAACGATTTCCAGCCATTCCATGGTTTGCTTTTGAAGGGGTTCATGAAAAGCCGGATCCGCTGCCGTGACGGAATTGTTCTCCAGTGCCCGGGCGGCATGTTGCCTGCCCAGGGAGAGTAACGAGCAGATTCCGGACGAGACAGGGGTTCGCTCTCCGCTCTGTTGAAACAGGGCCATGGCACGATAGACCTGTTCCTGGGTTCGACGCATCCCTGCAAGTCCTACGTAGGCCAAACAATTCCAAGAAATCCCATAATCACCGCTCTATAACTGGTGTTTCATCGTTTCAAGTCTCTTGACTGTGCCGTGGGTGTCTGGTACATTCCCGTTCAAACTGTTCGACAAATCGTTCGACAAACTCTTCGACATAGCCGTTTCACAGGGGGGAACGATGGGAACACTGAATGCGCTGAAAATCAAATCGCTCAAGACACCTGGATGGTATTCGGACATGCCGACCTTGTATCTTCGGGTTGCCGAGGGCGGGTCGCGGCAATGGGTCCAACGGCTGGTCGTTCGGGGCCGGCGGGTGGATATGGGGTTGGGCGGGTTTCCCCTGACGAGTCTGGCCGACGCGAGGGAACGCGCCTTTCACAATCGGCGGGTGGCGAGACAGGGGGGGGATCCGCGGGCCGAACGCAAACGGCGGGAACAGACCCCGACGTTTGCGGAGGCCGTGGAAACCGTCATCGCCTTGCATGAGCCCAATTGGAAAGATGGAGGTCGCACCGCGCAGACGTGGCGGTCGTCCCTGCGGGAGTACGCTGTGCCGGCCCTGGGGGATCTCCGGGTGTCGGAGATTACCCAACGGGACGTGGCGCACGTGGTCGAGGCCATTTGGAACGAGAAACGCGAAACCGCGCTCAAATTGAAAAGCCGCCTTCGGGTCATTATGCAGTGGGCCATGGCCAAGAACTACCGCGAGACCAATCCCGTCGATGTCGTCAACATCATGCTGCCGAAGAGTGAGCGGGAGCAGAGACATCATGATAGCGTGCCGTATGAAAAGGTTGGGGCGGTGCTGGCACAGATTCGCGGGGCGCGGACGCACCCGACCACGAAGTTGGCGTTTGAATTTTTGATTCTGACGGCGACCCGCTCATCCGAAACGCGGTTGGCCCGGTGGGAAGAAATTGATCGGGCCAAACGGGTGTGGGTGATTCCTCCGGCACGAATGAAAACGGCCCACGAGTTTAGAATCCCCCTATCGTCCCGAGCCATGGACATTGTGGAGGAAGTCGCAGCCTACAAGACAAACGCGTTGCTCTTTCCAAGTGTCCGGCAGGCTGTCATGTCGGGAACGACCTTGACGAAATTGTGCAAGAACCTTCAGATCGGCGGGACGCCTCATGGGTTCCGCAGTACGTTCAGAACATGGGCTGAAGAACAAACGCATGTGGACTTTGCCGTCAAAGAACTGTGCCTGGCTCACGCGGTGGGGTCTTCGGTTGAACGAGCGTACAATCGGACCACCTTGCTGGAGAAACGACGGCGATTGCTGCAACAGTGGGCCGACTACGTCACCGGTGCCACACGTGCCGACGTGATCCCGTTGCACGGATGATGGACACAGACTATTCAATCAGAATTTCGAGGAACCGGTGGCCTAGTATTTGGGGCAGATCCAAGTTTGCCAGAAATCGCATCCTGCGTGGCTCAGTTTTTCGAGACACCCTCAATTCTGCCCTTCTCTGTTAGTCATCCATTTAGTGCCATCCCATCTGAATCTAAGTCGAGCATGGACAAAGTTTCGAGGTCATAGTTGGCTATATTATCTTGAGGATCAAGTGCCCATATCAATCCAGCTTCGTCGTCTTCCGATGGATTTGCTGCCCGCAAATCTTTCCGTTCGCTTATACGTCGATGTTCCCAAGCGATCCCGTCTGACCAAGACAACGGATGGATGGGCGGGCTTATATTGAGTGGGGGTGTTGCATCGTCAATAGGACGTATATTCCCAGTCCTCTTTTCCATTAGGTACATGCCATAGTAGCGAAACCGTTCTTTAAGTTTTGGTGAATTTATGATGTAGTCATTAGTTGCCTTGAGGTATTCATCTTCTCCGTCTCCATCTTCCAAGATGTACGCTCGATCATCCGTTTGGCCAATGCGATTGGCCCATAACTCTATACTATGAAAGCACTGCTGGATGCAGAAGGTAAACAGCGAGGTGTAGCGTTTATTCAGAAGTTCATTGCGTTTGCGAGCTTCATCCCACACATTGTGATCGCATCCTCGTGACACCATTGAGATCTCGTGGGTAATCAGGAAGCAGGTCATCCATGAGATGATCGTGTTTCGTAGATCAAGATCTTCCTTCATTTCCAGCTCACTGCGATGCACATTGACGATAGCATTCAACCCATGGTTTTCTCTAATTTCGTTTATTACATTGAGGCAGCGTTTCCAGCGGAGCTCAAGGTCTAACCATGCTTCAAGGGGTGCCGCACATGCCGTTGCGACGGTTAATTCTCGCTTTACCGTACCTTTTCCTACTCGGTCAGGTGATGTGTAACTCGCATCAAAATAGACAATAAGCATACAAAGGATTTCCTTTTTAATGTTTGGCTTTGTAAATTGTTCTCTTCAACTTAACTGTTTGGATCGTGATTGATTACGGTGGAAGTATGAAGCAGCGTTTTCTATGTTAATCAAGGAACCCCAATTCGAAGGTAAGTGAACAGCCACCACACGAGCATTCATTGCAAGTACTAGGATGAAGGGTCCCCGATTTTTGGTCCACGTAGTCAGCGAAATTCTGACTTCTTGGACCTGCCCCCGAAGTTGATCCAGCTTCTATGCGATTTTTCTGGCCTCGTGAGCTTGGCGCGCAAAGGCCCTCGGCGTCAAATTACCGAACGCCGAGGGCGGCCGAGCGGTATGATCGTCGTGCCTCCAACTTTCGATTCGGTCTCTGGCGTCGTGCAGCGATAAGAACCAAGAAGCATTCAAGCACTCGGCCCGCAGCCGTGCATTGAACGCCTCGCTAGACGCATGATCCGTGGGTGTGCCGGGTCGCGAGAAGTCGAGCTCAACGTCGTGCCAGTACGCCCATTGATCTAGGCCCCGCCCGGCAAACTCCGGACCATTGTCACACCGGATGGCGTGGGGCTTGCCCCGGGTCTGGAGGAGCCCATTCAGGATCTCCACCACCTGCTGCGCCCGGAAGCTCGAGCGCGGGACCGTGGCTAAAAACAGCAGCCGGCGACGACTCACCGTGAGTTCGGAACAGACGTAAGAGCAATTGGAGGACGTGTTGACGGCGTTTCGGAAGATGCAGGATGCGTTTTCGATGTGGTCGACTTCCGCTTCCGGGCAAAATGGCGAAGTTGGTTTTTAACCAAAGAGCCGATGATCGATGCTGGTGAACCGGATTGCCATTGGAGAAGCCTCCGCCTCAAGAATCAAGCCGCGAGCGGCCGTAGAAGAATGACCAAGATCGCCAAGGAGAATGCCAAGTTGACCCCCAGCATCCACTTAAGCAGCTTCATGTCGGCTTCGATGGTGGCCAGTCGGTTCTCGAACCCGGCAATCTCTTCGGCCGCCTCGCGCGCCTTGTCATCGGGCGCGCCCGCCGCCCTGAATGCTTCGTACGTTTTGGAGAGCATCATCGCCATGTGAACAGGATACTCATCAGGAGTCACCCATGCAAGGCAAAAGCGATTGTCGGACCGTGCGTTCGGAACTGACGCAAGAGCTATTGGAGAACGTGGTCAGGAGCTTCGAAAAGGCAGGGTAAGCCTTACGTGTACTCTAACAGTCAGGCAAACGAAGTTCGCCTGTGCTTTTCTCAAGGGAAGCAGATCTTGCATGGGTCTTCATGACCAGCCACCTTTGCTTTCTCCGGACTTGGGTATGTCTTCCAATTTTTCTTGACCATATTGGGTTTTCGAGTGTGGGTAGGACGACAGGAACAATGATATGGACGTGGCCCGTGCGGCTCCGTTTCATTGTCTGTTGCAGCACTCACCTCCTTAAGAGGCTTGTAACAAAAATTGCAATAACGCATTCCATTTCTCCTTTTGACGCTTGGTCACTGTCAGGGTTTCCACTCGCGCGCCAGCCGTTGTGCCTCAGCGATTTGCGCCGGAGTCATTTTCGACGCAACCTCTTCTCGGAATTGCACAGCCCTGTCTCGCGATTCCTGCTCAGAACTAGAAAACCGAGAAGCCGCAAGATTAAACCATTTGTGCGCCTGAACATAGTTCTGCGACACGCCTCTGCCGAGGAGGTACATGAACCCGAGATTGTGCTGGGCCAAGGCGTGGCCCTGTTCGGCCGCTTGATGATACCAGCGCAACGCCTCGGTGTAGTCCTGCGGCACACCATACCCCGCATCGTACATCATCCCGAGCTTGGTCTGCCCTTCGGCATTACCCTGCTTAGCCGCCTGACGAAACCAACGCAACGCCTCGGTGTAGTCCTGCGGCACGCCCCTGTTCTGGGCGTACATGGACCCAAGATTGACCTGAGCACCGGCATTGCCCTGTTCGGCCGCCCGACGAAGCCAACGCGCCGCCTCTGCATCGTCCTGTGGCACGCCTCGCCCCTCGGCATACATGAACCCGAGATTATGCTGAGCCTGGGCCAAGTCTTGCTCCGCAGCCAGACGGTACCAATGAACCGCCTCCACATCATTCTGTGGCACGCCTCGCCCCTTGGCATACATGGACCCGAGCTTGAATTGACCCCAGTCATTTCCCCGCTCCGCTACCCAACGAACCCAGCGCGCTGCCTCAATATCGTTCTGCGGGATGGCATCCTCCAAGATATACATAAGCCCGAGCAGGCGTTGAGCCAAGTCATGGCCCTGCTCTGCAGCCCGGCGGTACCAGCGTACTGCCTCGTCATTGTCCTGTGGCACCCCCTCACCTTGGTAATACATGGACCCGATCAAGACCTGAGCATCGGCATTGCGCTGCTCGGCAAGGACACGGAACGACTCCAAGGCAACGGCATAATCGCCGCGATTATACGCAGCCCTGGCTTCATCAAACGTCTGCGCCACCGTGTCCCCTGGACCGAGCATCGCTAGCACCAGCAGCGCCGATGCAACCATGCCTTGCAACTCAATGCGGTGTCCACAGTGAACGTTCAGCCTTTTTTGCATTTTTTGCCTTCTCTCCCATCTTGCTGGACGATATTTGCCGATCAATGATGCCAAGAAAATTTCTTCCTCTTCCCCCAGCATACGGAACGGCTAAGCCTGCCTTCAAGAGGAGGTCGCCCAAGGATGGGGACACAAAGCGCTCGTTCGTGGATGTGCTCCGAAACCGGCCGCCTGATCCAAACGGGATGTCGCGTTGATCGGTTGACCGGTTCAGCTTCCAGGACATGCTACTTGAGACGCGCCCGTATTTGCGGACCACAAGGACGAGCGAGGTGGAAGAAAGGTTCATCCAGTTCGACCATCTCAAACACATCTGGCCAACATCAATTACGATCTTGAGTTAATTTACTCAGTACAGGTCAGAAGAGGACCAAAGATCGGACTCGGCAATGAGGGGACGCCGATCTTTGGTCCACAGGATTAGCGATTTTCTGACCTCTTGAGAGGACCCCAATTAGGTCCCAGGCGAGGGAGAGAAAATAGCGGCAGTGAGGAGACTTCGATTGTTGGAGGCGACGATTCAGGTCGTCCTGCCGCCCTGTCCCCCGGCGCAGACTTGATGCCCACATCGAGTCAGGCGGCCCGGTGAGCCCCAGCGAACCGACCGCCGATGCGGTTCACGTGGATCGCCAGATCCGACGTGAACGAGCCCGACACCCTCGGCCCCAGACGAGGTGCCGGGCGACCGCAAGACCCACGGGTCTGTCCCCAGACAGAGCCGACGTGAGGCCGAGCCCCAGCGATGCCTTCCGGGTGGGTCGGCTGCGCTGTCGCGGCACACGGCTGGCGACCCCTCGCCAAAGCCGGGACAGCGCAGCGGGGTGAATGGCCCAGGTCCGCCGCGTCCAGCGGGGGGCATGGCGCCAGAGGGGAGACCCCTGGGCGGGGCCTGGCGCTCCCAGGCCCCGCCGGTGAAGGGGCCAAAAAGCGTTGTCCAAACGCGCAGTTGGCCCCGAGGCGTAGCCTCCGCAGGGCGCCGGCGCTCCCGGCGCCCTGCCGTGCCCGGCCACGGGCCGGGCCCGCGACCGGCGACGGAGTGTAGCCGGTCGATGTACCGTCTCATTCACCGGTGAAATCACCCCTGACACGTGTCAGGGGTCAGATCAGGGGTAGAATAGGCGGTAGAATGGGCGAGACCCGGCCCCGGACACGGGGCTCGAACCAGGACGGGTCAGCGAAAATTTCGAGTGATGCGGCCCCGTCCTGGCGCCCCGCAAGGCGACGGCGGTTGTCTGACAGTGACCACCCAGTTTCTCTAGAGAAACGGCGCAGTATGGTGGGGACAATCGGAGGAGGGCACGACCCGGAACGGAAGGGGCCGGTGCACGTCGCGTGACGGGCTCACGTGACGACGGCGACTGTTCACCCCGTGATCGGGTGGGGGCGGCCTCGCGGTCCGAGCCTCTCAGTCACAATGGGCGGGCGGGGTCAGGCGTGACGCAGTTCGACGACCCTGGCGGGACGGGTGCCGCCCAAGTCGTCATCCCATCGCTGCATCACGACCGCGCGCCGGTCATAAAAATCGGTGCGCACGTCGCAATCTGCAACGCCCTTCGGACAATGACTGAAACAGGCTTCGGCCACGTCCCGCTCGACGCCCACGTCGCTGCACCAGGAACGCAATGACGTCCACGCGATCCCGTGAACCGTTCCTAGAATCCCATGGACCCGCGTCGTCAAAGTTAGCTTGTTGTCATCCGTTATAGAATGATAGGGACATTTTTCAGACGAGACAGGAAAGGAGGTGGACACAAAGGGACCGTGTGCGATCAAGAAGGCAGGTGGAGGAGTTGACGGGCTGGCCACGGACAATGACCATGTGAACGGTGTGGCAAGGCTCTGTACGGTATGGCAAAAAGCCGTTCGACAAAAGGTGGGACGTTTGTCAATCACAGATTGAAAAAGTAAAACAAATCAATAACTTATACGGAATTATTGCTCCTGGGTTCGAAACAGATCGACCATGAGGTGGTAGGGCGGTTGAGTTGTGTCAGGCACCTTGTGTTTGCTGAGCTGAGACGCCAGTAAGGCGGCCCGGCCGATACTGATAGCCGCACCCTGGGAGTCTCCCTGCGCCATGGAGTCTTCCGCTTGCGTTTGGAGCCGTGAGAGTTCTCTGTCTGCATTGGTGGCTTGGACCGTACCGGATGGAACGCAGACAGCGAGTACGAGTAGCGTAACAGCGCAGGTCATCCTGAGCGAAGCGAAGGATCTGCTTTTACAAGCACTCGGTTGTTGCAACGACGAGATTCTTTCCTACGCTACGCTCGGGACAGGCGCCTCCGGCTCAGAATGGGAATTATGGGGACTGTCAATCAATGAGTGAACATGTACCGTCATGACAGGTCTGGTTCCTGAGTGGACGCCGCAAGACGGGGCTACATGATTTGATAGTCGAGGTCCACCATTTTCGTGGCAACGTTGGCGGCTTCCCGAAGTTTTCTCATTTCATCCGATGTGTCTCGAATGAGCCAGATCCTCATGTTGAGTTGTTCAATCGGTTCGATGGATTTTTCGTTTCGGAGTTTGGCTATTGACCAGACCACTTCGGTGAGCACCGGAAAATCGATGTCGGATGACTCGTCCATGTCTTCCAAATTTTTGTTGAGATAGTCGAGTAACGGTGGAGTGATGTTGGGATCGCCGGTGTGGGCGCCGACCAATCCCAACCCCTTGGCCGCGGCGGCCTGAATTTTCGAGTTGTTTGTCGTGATGAAAATGTTAGTGAGGATGGGGGTTGCCGAACTGCCGAGTCCGGCCAGGGCGATAATCGCTTCTTCGGCATACTCGGTGTTTTCGTCTCTGGCCAATTTCACCAAATGGGGAAAGGCGTGTTTTGATTGAACCCGTGAAAGTGTGGACAGAATGCGAAGTTTACGGCGTTTATCCGTGTCCGGGTTCTGTAAGAGTTGAGCCAACCGGTCGGTATGTCCCCATTCCGTGGCAATCATGACCGGAAAATCGAATTCCTGTAATTTCAGGTTTAATTGGTCCATGGCGTACTGTCCGGAGCTCTTGGCTTTGGCTTTTCGAGCTGCGGCATAGGCATCGACGAAGTCGGTTCGCGTTTCTTTATACCACCCTAAGTCCCGGCCTTCGAGTCGATAATTGAAGAGACAGGCCGGCCCAGTCCACAGTCGAGCGGGGGCGTCGGCCAATTCCGCGTCTCCACCCGAGCGCGTCGTGCCTGACCACCGTTTCCGTTCTTCGCATTTGACTCGAAATTCTACGTCATGGGGTTCTTTTCGGTTGGTCACCACTTTGTATCCGATTGCCTCCAGCCGTGTCTGTGCCGTTGCCAGCAGACCGGCTGGTGGCACGCGCCCGTTTTCCGTCAAGGCAAGGACGTTGAGGTATATGGTTTTGACATTGGCTAATTGTGCTTTTTGCTCGTTTGTCATGTGGGTTCGGCGTGCCATGCTTTCGGTCGTGGCCGTCAAAAGCAATAAACAGACGAGTATTCCGGACAAGTATCTCATTATGAATCCTCCTGACAGGAATCAGGGTGAACCTGGAAAACCGGTGACTGGGATATGAATAGTACCGAATAATGGGTATGAATGGAAAGAGGGGTCATTTCCCATTTCATGGGATCTCTCATGCCATGTCTGGTGGTATCATGCGACGAAGAATTACCGTTGCGATGCATGATTGTCGTATTGTGGGGTGTTAACTTATGTGTCCGTCCAGGTCGATTTGCTTATACGTCCAATTCGCCGCCTCTCGAAGGTCTGCCATTTCTTTCGAGTTGTCTCTGATTAACCAGACTCTCTGATTCAACTCGTCTATGGGTTCGAGCGAGTCCTCGTCTCTCAGTTTGCCGAGGCTCCAGACGACTTCGGTTAAGACGGGGAAATTAATATCGGCTGACGCATTGAAATTCTTCAAGGCGGTTTTGAGATATTCAAGAAGCGGAGGAATGGCCGTTGGGTTTCCACTGCGCCCTGCCACGTCACCCAATGCCTTGGCTGCTGCGGCTTGAATCTCGGGTTGTGTTGAAGATTGAAATAAATCGGTGAGAAAGGGGATGGAATTTTCTCCGACGCCGGTGAGCGCTTCCACGGCTTCCTGTGCCAGATCTTTATCTTGCATCAGCTTTGTGAGACGAGGCAGTGCCGATTCGGCTTCTATTTCGTTCAACATGGAGAGAATAAAGAGTTTACGGATTTTCGGCGTATCTGGAGTGTCTAGAAGTGTCATGATCCGGTCGGGTTGCCCCCATTCTGCCGCTAACAGAACCGGAAAATCGTATTGCTTGAGTCGTTCGGCCAATTTGGTGAGCGCATAGAGCCCCGCATTGTTGGCTCCTGCCGATTTGGCGGCCTGCATGGCATCCTGGAAGGACGTCCGGACTTCCTTATACCATCCGAGATTCCGGCCATCGAGCGAATAGGTCAATAAACACGCGGGTCCTGTCCAGAGTCTCGATGGGGCATCAAACAGTTCGGCGTCTCCCCCTTCTGCGGTGGTCCCGGTCCACGTTTTTCGCTCTTCACACTTCACCTTGAATTCAACGTCGTGGGCTTGCTTTCGATCGACTATCACGGAAAATCCGACTTCTTGCAGCCGTTGAGAGACGAGAGCCTGAAGATGTTCGGAATTGGTTCGTCCCTTTTCGGTCAGGGCAAGAGCATTCACGAATACGGCTTGAGCCTTTTGAAGTTGTTGCTTTTGCTCTGGTGTTAAGTGGGTTCGGCGAGCAGAACTCTGAGGAACAAGAACGATTGAGACGCTGAAGATCGCACAGAGTATGAGAAGAACGGGCCAGTTTTTCATAAGGAGCCTCCTTTCGCATGGGTTGGGCATGCAGTGAGGGTGGCTACTTTTCCGTGTTTTTACTACTATACCCCCGGTCCGCAAAAAGCAACAAGCCTTTGAAAAAGCTTCAGTTAAGCAGGATGGTCGAAGTCTGCAATCAGCAATGAGTTGAATGGGCTTACAATCCACGATATACTCCCCGGAATTATGTTGAAAGGGAAGAAAATATCAATCATCGGAGCAGGGAACATGGCGGAAGCCATTGTGTCCGGTTTGTTGAAAAAGGGCTTAGTCAATGCCAGCCAGATTTGTGCCACGGACGTGGATTCTCAACGGTTGGCGCATTTCCGGAAAACCTTTAAGGTCCGTGTGTCTCACGATAATAAAAAATCTGTAAAATCCAGTGATATCATTATGTTGTCAATAAAACCTCAAGTCATGAACAAAGTTTTAGATGGCTTGGATTTATCTCGCGGTGCCGATCAACTTATTGTCACCGTTGCGGCGGGGGTTCCTATCGCGACCATCATTTCAGGATTACATCCGGAGGCTCGTGTGGTCCGGGCCATGCCCAACACCCCGGCTGTTGTCTTGGAAGGCGTGACAGCCCTGGCGGGCGGACCCGGGGTGACGGCCGAACAAATAAAGATGGCCAAGGCGGTATTTGAGGCAATGGGACAAGTGGTTGTGGTTGATGAATCGCACCTGGATGCCGTGACCGGTCTGAGCGGAGGAGGGCCGGCGTACGTGTACCTCTTTATCGAGGCGTTGGCCGATGGAGGCGTGAAAATGGGGCTGTCCCGCTCTCATGCCCAACTATTGGCGGCGCAAACGGTGTTGGGTGCGGCAAAGATGGTTATCGAAACGAAGGAACATCCCGGCGTGTTAAAAGACCAGGTGGCTTCACCTGGCGGGACGACCATTGCCGGATTACACCGACTCGAGAAAGGACGACTGCGGGGGACGGTGATAGGCGCCGTTGAGAGCGCAACTCTTCGTTGTCAGGAGTTAAGACAACAGGCTATTGTCTCCCGGGAATCCTCTGCTGCACCCCCGCCGGTGAAGCGAACTGCGTCGGGTCGTTGACGTCAAGGTATGTGACGGAAAACCGTCTTGGATCAGGTGAAATTGAATAGAGCGCGAAGAGAAGAAAGGAGTCCATTGTGCAGTATTGGGTAAAAGTGGTGTTTACCGATAACCAGGAACTCATGGTCAGTGATGCTCTTCGTCATACGATCAGCGATGACATGGAAATCCTGGAAATTGACACTCCCAAGGAGGTCATCATTATCCCCCTCAAACAATTGAAATATTTTTCGTGTGATGCCGCGGTCTTCAGTCATAAAAAATAACGGCATATCCGGAACCGTCATCGACGTGCGTTGACTATATTCCATGTAAAAGGCCGTATTGTGAGAATACCGTGGGGCAGGTATGGAGAGACGAGTTACATCTCATACTGAGGAAGAGGAAATGAATCAGCGCCGGCACTTGCTGGCGCTGGCTCGGAAAGGGGACCAAAAGGCCGTTAATCAGCTCATGGAATTGTATCAGGTTCGGGTGTACAGCGGTGACAGTCTCAAATCCGTGAAAATTCGCAAATCGCTTCCGGTACTCAGTCCTCCCAAGCCTAAAGAAACGACTTCTCCTTCCAAGCCGAAGCCTGTCAAAAGACACAAAGTTGTGGCAAAAAAACCTAAGGCCACACCGAAAGTCACTCGCCCTGCAGCTTCGAAGGGCGCCCAGTCGGCCAAATCCGCATCACCGAAGCAGACTCGATCAAAAACAAAAGTTTCTCCTAAAAAGCAGACCAAGCGCCTCAAGCCCGTTCGCAAACCGAAGGCCACCCTGAAGGCTCAACCTTCCCCGAAAAAGATTTCTCGCAAAGTTCTTTCTAAAGGTGCGGCGAAAAAAAGGAGTATCCGCAAACCGACGTCCAAGACCCAGGTGCAGCCTCGTACTCAAGCAAAATCCAAGGCAAAAGCTGCTAAGGTCAAAGCTGGCAAGGTCAAAGCTGGCAAGGTCAAAGCTGGCAAGGTCAAAGCTGGCAAGGTCAAAGCTACCAAGGTCAAAGCTACCAAGGTCAAAGCTACCAAGGTCAAAGCTAAAACCAGGGTTAAGACCAGGACTCAGGCTACGAGAAAGGCAACGTTCACACCGGCCTCAAAAGCTAAACGGTCGCGCTGACCATGATCGTTTGACAACCGTTGCACAAAGCACCATTCAACTTTTCATGTTGGGAAACGAACGGAATTTCGATCTGGCGCAAAAGGAAGCTAAGCGATCGTAGAAAAAATTGTTTAGCGAACGGCTACGCGCAACCCACCGGCTGCAAGTTTATTTGCGATCGTTTCAGCCGACTTTTGAGTTCCCTGATAGACTTGGGCGTTTCCATGGTGATCGATGCGCCAAGCCAACTCAAAGGCTTTGGATGAAGTCATGCCGGGAATATGCCGGCAAAACAAGTCAATGACTTGTTGATACGTGTGACAGTCGCAATTATAAACGATCACTTCAGCTTCAAAGTCACGGCCGTCGTCCAGACCGGTTTCTTTTTCCGTGACTTCCGTCACTTCTGTCGTGGGAAGAGTACTCATACGGCTTTTTGAGGATGCATTGTACCCATGGGGTGCAGATCACACAATATGGAGAACGTTGTTTTGAACATTGCGTCACGCTTGCATGACGGAAAGGGGAGGGCACTTGAGTAGAACCATACTCGTGACGGGGGCAGCGGGATTTATCGGGAGCCATACCGTCCAGGCGCTCGTGACCAGAGGCGATCGGGTCGTGGGACTGGATAACCTCAACGACTATTATGACCCCGCCAGGAAACGCGCCAATTTAGACGAAGTCCGCCAGGCCTTGAGTGAGAGTGGCTCAAGCGAAGCCTTTACGTTTATCCAGGGAGACATTCGAGACCGGCAAACCGTGGAAGAGATTTTCTTATCTTATGAGATTGAGGGAATCGTCCACTTGGCGGCGATGGCCGGCGTTCGTGTCTCGATTGAGAATCCCCACCTCTATTGCGACGTCAATATAAACGGCACGCTGCATTTGTTGGATGCCGCCGTTGGAAGGATTGGGATCCAAGCCCGGCGTTCCTCGTTCCCCACTTTTGTCTTTGCTTCCACCTCGTCCGTGTATGGTAACGCCCAAGCCATCCCCTTTAAGGAAAACGATCCCTGTAATCGACCCTTGGCTCCTTATGCGGCCAGCAAGAAGGCCGGGGAGTTGTTGGGCTATTCGTATCATCACTTGTATGGGTTGCCGTTTACGGCAGTCAGATTTTTTACGGTGTATGGACCGAGGGGACGTCCGGACATGATGGCCTATAAGGTGCTGGACAATATCTTTTTCGGTCATGAAGTCCCGCTCTATAATTCGGGAAACATGCACCGGGATTGGACGTTCGTGAGTGATATTGTCCAAGGCGTGGTCAATGCCGTCGACCGGCCGTTGGGGTACGAAGTCATGAACCTCGGAAGAGGAGAGCCCGTTTCATTGGCAGAGTTCGTTCAAGTGATCGAAGAATGCGTCGGACAAAAGGCCAAGGTCGTTTCCGCCCCCATGCCTGAGGCTGACATCGTCGCGACCTGCGCCGATATTGCCAAGGCGCGAGAGTTATTGGGCTATGATCCGCAATTTTCGGTGCGCGAAGGGGTCAGTCGGTTTTGGGCGTGGTATCAGAAGAACGTGTTGGGCCGATGAAGACAGCAGCCTGCGTGCGAATTCTTGCCACTCCGGTAGCGCGGTGATAGAGTGAGTCCCCCTGCTGGAGTGGTGGAACAGGCAGACACCCGGGACTTAAAATCCCGTGCTTCGCAAGAAGCGTGCCGGTTCAAGTCCGGCCTCCAGCACCACTTTCCCGCTCTATATCAGCCAAGTTGCCGACTCTGCTCTGATCGGATTTTCCAGCGACCCTTGATGAGTTACGCATGCAAAACGTTTGCCGATTTCGATCTGCGTGTCCTGATCGGATGAACCCTGACCTCAACTCGATGATTGAGGGTTGCCAGAATTTTTATCATTCGATCCATGGAAAAGCCCTTGAGGTCGGCATTTCGGATGCGGGTAATATCCGCCGGATCAATCCCTGTGATAGAGGCGGCCTTTCGTTTTGAAAGGTTGCGTGCATTGAGGATCCCAATAATTTCCGCTGCCAGTGTAGCGCGGGCATTTTCCAGTTCAGCATGAGGAAGGCCAACGTCCCGGAAGGGATTGTCACTGCCGCGTACGATTTCGATCTGTTCTTTTTTCATCCTATATACTCCTTTAACCATTGTATCCTGTCTTTTATAACGTCGATGTCTTGTTTGGGTGTTGAAATGCCTCTCCTTGATTTTTTCTGAAAGGCATGAACAACCCATAAGTCGGTGCCTATCTGCACGGCATAGACGACGCGATAAGCACTGCTTTCGTGCCGTAGCACGATTTCATAGACTCCGGACCCGAGACCTTTCATGGGCTTGGCAATATCGGCCTTTTGCCCTTGAGCCGCTATTTTGAGGGTGCGAATGACTTTTTGACGAGCCTCAAGAGGAAATTTCTCAAAAACTTTTCGAGCCGCCTTGATCCATGAAATCACCCTCATTCGCGAATGGTGGTATATTTACCACTCTATGTCAAGTGGCCGTAGCAGCCGTAGGTCGGATTAGCGGAGCGTAATCCGACAATCACATAACCCGGCAGGGTAAGTTGCCAGAAAAACTGCTGGGGTGTCGGGGGGTGTTGGCTCTGGAAAACGAATAACAACCTCCCATCCTTGGGCAATCTTGTATTGATCCGATAGGGTGAGGATGGGAACAAAAAAAGAGGCCGTCCGTTGATGTAACGGGCGGCCTCGGGTGGGACTTTCTCTGGCGATGTTGCAATCATCGCCCCATCCTCGGGTTTTGGAGATCCAAGGATTCGGGATTTTCGCAGGCGGCATCCGGCGAAAATCCTCGCACGATGCTTCAGCAAGCCGGCCGAAGGTAACCGTGCAAGCTCCATATTTTTTAAAATTCTCTCATGAGAAGAGGAATTTGTCAATTGGGAAACGGGGGACTTATATACAATCCTAGACAGGGGCCTTGAGGCCTTCCGCTCGTTTTGACGCCCGCCGTTCCTTCTGCTACGCTTCCCATTACTATCCGTTGAGGCTGCCCTTGTCGGGTCGCCCGTGAAATACAAGAGCCGTGTTCGCTGTGTCATGGTGGCCACCATGCCAGCGAGAGGCCTTGCCAACCGGTAAATACGCGGGATCTCCTGATTGCCTCAACGGATAGGCCGGCCCGGCCTTGTCTGGCCGGGACCGCCTATTCATCCTTTTTCCAATACTCTAAGGAGTGCATCATGCAGATTCTCTTTGTGAGGGCGCTGGCGCTCAGCGCTGTAGCCGTGTTGTCGGCCTGTGGTGGAGGGGGCGGTGGAAGTCGTGTCATGGAGACTGGAGCCTCAGCCACCATTCGCTCCACCATTGAGGGGTTGGCTGCGTCAGCAGACTCGTTGCTCGTCAGTGATGCCGTTGGAATCCTTCGGGAACGTCCAGCGCCAGGGGCCGATCCGTCGCCTCCCCGGACCTTTCGGGCCTCGCCGGTGTGTCGAACCACGACCTCCTGCTCTTTGTCGGTGTTGGGGGCTACGGTGCCAGTGACCCTATCCGTCTTTCAATCCCTTGATCCCAGTCTGCGCCTGACCGAGGTTGGGCGGCAGCAAGAAGTGCCCATGGTGGAAGGCCGAAGCCGCACCACTGAGCAGGGCCTGACCACATCCGTCCTCGCGTTAGGTGGATGGCTCGATCACACCTTCTTTACGGCCTATTGGGAGCAAGCGACGGGGGTCGACGGCGAGGCTGAAGTGACCTTTAGTTATTCGGTGGGTGACGCCACCGGCACCACTCCTCTCGGCACTGCGACTTGGACAGGTGGGATGGCGGGATTCGACGTGAGTTCAACAGCCAATAATGGCAATCGCATTCACGGGGATGCCACCTTGACCTTCGATGTGGCGAACACGGATCTGGATGTGGCCTTCACGAATGTTCGGGACATGGATGCCGGGGGCTTGCATCCGAATATGCAGTGGGCCAATGTCCCGGTCACGGCAGGCCGGTTTGGTGCGGAGTCACGCAGGGATTACATCCAAGGTCAATTCTACGGCCCGATCACGAAGAAGTCGGCGGCGTCTTTGAGCGCAACCAGATCATCGGGGCGTTTGGGGCGACGCGGCAATAATCCCTTCAGGCCTCTTCCGGCTGAAACCGGAAGAGGCCTTTTTGTTGCGACCCTCCGCCAGAAATTCAATCTCGGATCGATACTGCTCGTGAATCGCCTGCTTCTCGGTAAAATGCTGGGCTTCTTGGTCACAGAGTAATTTCCTGAGGAGGCGCACTTCGTCTCTCAGTGCCCGATTTGTGCGTAGGGCGTGGGCTAGTTCGGATTCTGGTTGGAGAAAGGGCGTGACTTGACGAACGAGTACAGTGGGGCTACCATGTTCCATAACAAAAGCTCCTACCCGGAGTGCTTGTTGCGAGCGGAAACTGCCGGTAACAGTGACCGCTCAAAAAAAGGGCGTCCCCTTCAACGGGGTTGCCGCACACATCAGGCTAGCCGCCTTGTCCCCTCCCAGAGACTGCTTGGCTAGCCTTGACGCCCAGAAATCCTACCACAGCGGTCTTCCGATTCAAAGCACTACCCCCTTGACATGCTCCCTATTTTTGTTAGTTTACTAGACATCATGGAGACCAACTAAGGAGCGCGGCGTATGCGAAAGAAAGCCCCTGGCAAGTTTTACCGGCACGGTATCAGTCTTGAAGAACTCATGGATCGCTTTCCGAATGAGTATGCGGCCCGCAAGTGGTTTGAGTCGATCCGCTGGCCAGAGGGCCGAACGTGTCCGCATTGTGCGTCATCCGACACCAAGCCGGTGCCAAACGAGAATCCCATGCCCTACCATTGCACGACTTGCCGCCAATATTTCAGCGTGAAAACCGGCACCGTGATGGCGTCCAGTAACTTGAAGTTGCGCAAGTGGGTGATCGGCTTTTACCTCATGTCCACGAACCTCAAAGGTGTGTCCAGCATGAAGCTCCATCGGGACTTGAAAATCACGCAAAAGACCGCGTGGATGATGGGGCAAAAGATTCGGCAAGCTTGGAACCTAGATCACGCCATGCTCGGTCCCGTGGAAGTGGACGAAACCTACATCGGCGGGAAAGACAAGAACAAACATGCCAAGAAGAAGACCCAGCGCGGCAATGCCTATGGGGTGAAACATGCCGTGGTCGGCATGAAGTCCCGGTTGACGAATCAGATTGCCGCCCAACCCATTGACCCCGTGAGTGCCAAGACCTTGCAGCGGTTTGTCACCGCAAAGACGGACAAGACCCAAGTGTATAGTGATACGAACCGGGGCTATTGGAGATTACGGAAGCAGGGCTATGGGTTGGAGCAAGTGAATCATTCAGCGGGGGAGTATGTGCGGGACATGGCGCACACGAATGGGATGGAATTGTTTTGGGCTCTGCTCAAGCGGGGCTACCACGGGACGTTTCACAAGATGAGCGTGAAGCATCTCCATCGCTATGTGACTGAATTTGCGGGACGGCATAACATTCGCACCCTCGACACCATTGAGCAAATGACCGTTCTCGCCCAGGGCGTCGTGGGGAAACGGTTGCCCTATAAGGCATTGGTGGCCAATGTCCGTTGAGTCCTGGTCGTGAAACCGAAACCGCCGAAGCCCCCCAAACCGAAGCGCCCCCGAGGGCGTCCTCCCAAGTACGTTATTGAGCCCATCGACGCCACCCCGGAAGACCTCGCCCAGTCCGTGTTTCGCGTCGCCGACCAAGAACGGGATCGCCGCCTCGAAAAGCCTCGCTAATCCCCGCTTTGTCTAGGATTGTATATAAGTCCCGGAAACGGCCTTGATGATCCCTTCATGGGATAACGTGGGGGCGATGAGATAGGTTTATTCACTTTCTTTTGGAATTGAGGATTCCCAATCATCACATATACATTTAACGTTGAAACCACTTTCTCTGAGAAGTTTTGAAAAGGTGTTCACATGTTTTGCCCCACAAATGAATAAAACTGGATATTTAGATTCGGACACGTTCTTTTGAAGCTGTTCAAGCCAATAACGCTCACGCTTCGTCCATGATACGTTTATTCGTCGTTCAGCTTCATCGGAAGGAATGTCATTGTCGTCTCGCATTCTCTCAAGTACACCTATATCCTCTATTTCACAGCGCTTGCGTTCATCCGTATCAGGATCACAGAAATGAAATTTGAGAGATAGCTTGTCCGCGACCCGTTGAGGAATTGACCTACCTTGCTTGTGCCACTTCAAGGCGTCTAGACACCCCTTTAATTCTTCTTCTTTTCTCGCCCATATTTCAGCCCTCAATCGATTACAATTATTCTTGCCCTCCAAATCTTTCTTGAACTTCTCCCAGCTCTTCTTGGCTTTCTCCAAGGATTGCTCGTTCATTTCTTCAGCCACCGTTTTGATGCCGTATTGAGGACACACTTCTAAAAGATACCGCTGGAAGTCTTGAGCGTGTTCCAGTTGGAAGGGTGGGCATAGTTTCTGGTATTTGTGGTCGGTGCCGATGAGTACTATTTTTCGGGGCTCTGTCATGTTTGGGTTTCCTGTTTTTCTGTTGGGAATCACGTGGGGAACGTTTTTTAGAAATCTCTAAAACCCTTATGAATACAGGGGTTTTAAAATCCTAGGGTGCTGGCCTCCAGCACCACTTCTCCTGCCCGGGTGTTACTTCGTGCCGATGACCATGGATTCGGGACCGGCCAGGTGTTCGACGCGTGTGTCCCGGAAGCCGGCTTCTCTCATCCACCCGCAGCAATCCGCGCCCGTATAGTCGAATCCTCCCGGCGTTTCAATAAGCATCGTGAGACTCAATAGCAAGCCGAAAGCATTTTCCCGGCGTTCATCATCGATGATCGATTCGAAGACCAGCAGGACGCCGTTCTCGGGCAGGGCGTCGTAGGCTTTTTGGATTAACGTCTTTTTCTGCTCCAAATTCCAATCGTGCAGGATGTGGCCCATGGAGAGCACGTCGGCAGAAGGCAGGTCGTCGGCGAAGAAGTCCCCGGGGATGAATTTGAACCGATCGCCGAGTCCGAACGACGCCACGTATTCTTTAAAGATGGGGCCGGTGACGGGAAGGTCGAATCCTCCGCCGGTGACATGCGGATGCGCTTTACCGACTTCGACGACCAGCCCACCTTGGGCCGAGCCGATGTCAATCAAAGTCTGATACTCTTCCCATGGAAATTTTTGGGCAATGGCTTTGCTGGTGCCCATGCTGATGCCGGTCATGGATTGCATGAAGCTCATCAGCTTGGCCGGGTCGCTATAGAGGATTTCAAAAAAGTTCCCCCCGTCTTTGGCTTCGTTTTGGGGGAGGCCGGTTTTCAATCCTTCGGTCAGGGATCCCCAAAATTGGTACAGCCGGTCGTTTACCATTGCCAGGAATCCGCCGATATACGACGGCTTTGCTTTATCAAGATAGAGGTCCGTCTCCAGGGTATTGGCATAGAGCCCGTCACGTCGGTCCAGCATGCCCAAGGCCACCAGCGCGTCGAAAAAATCCAGGGCGCTCCGCTCGTGCAGGCCCAGTTGCTTTCGCAGGGTTGAGGCATCCATCGGCCCTTTTGCCAAACGCGTAAACACTTCGAGTTCAACTGCGCTTAATAGGGTTTTGGATCCCCAAAATGCCATACCCAGATGCATGATTTTTTCAGGAGTCGGGGGTTGGTTCATGTGTGTGCCTCCAAATGGAATATGTTGTGCGTTGCGATGAGTAAAAATGTACTGCGAGGCATTCGATTCTGCAATGACCTGCCGTTGTATCGCGAACGAGTGGCAAGGATCAAGAATGGCCCGGCCGGCCGGCGTGGATGGACATCGAGGTGGGCGTGGCTTTTGTCGTTGAGTGCCGGATGATTCAGGGTTACACTTCCGGGAGAAAGGACTCGGGCCATGACGGCAGTCGCTGATTTTAAAAATACTCTTGGTCGGATTCACGTGGAGAATTTGGGCATTTACGTGCACGTCCCTTTTTGTCGGGTGCGTTGTCGGTTCTGCGCGTTTTATATGGAGATGTCCAGGGAGGACCGCGTTCAAACGTTCCTGGAAGGGTTGGATCATGAACTCTGCCTGTATGCGCGTGACGCAGGACTCCGCAATATCCCGGTTCACACGATCTATTTTGGCGGAGGAACCCCGACGACCCTGACCTCGCAGCAGCTCATCCGGATTTTGAATGCCATCCGGCACTGGTTTGCGGTGGAAGACGATGCTGAGGTCTCCATAGAAGTTCATCCGGGAACGGTCACCCCCGAGAGTCTTGCGACACTCCGGCAAGCCGGGTTTACGCGGCTGAGCGTGGGAGGGCAATCGTTTGATCAGAATGAACTCCGGGAATTGGGAGGGCGAGTCTTTGGAGGAGGGGTGAGGCAAGCCATCTCCTGGGCTCGGTCTGCGGGCTTTACGAATATTTCGCTTGATCTGATGTTTGGATTCCCCGGGCAGTCGATAGAATCGTGGCAACGGACCTTGGACGAGGCCTTTGCCGTATCACCTACGCATCTCTCCTGTTACGCCTACACCTTAGAAGAAGGTTCACCTTTTTATCGGGAGGTTATGCGGGGAAAGGGATCAGAGCCTGACCAGGAATTTCAGGTCATATTGGAAGAGAGAGCAGTCGAACGTTTGGCCGCCGCAGGATTTGAGCGATATGAAATCTCCAATTATTGTCGGCCTGGCTATGAGTGTCGTCATAATATGCGGTATTGGCAAGTGCAGGCGTACCTCGGACTTGGTCCGAGTGCGCAATCCTGCCTTGGCTATGCCCGGTTTGGAAACGTGGCAAATCTGGAATGGTATGTCGATTCCTTGAAGAAAGGAACGTTGCCATTGGATGAGATGTCGTGTTTATCCCATGATCAGGTAGATTGTGAACGTGTCATATGGGGGTTGCGGATGTTATCTGGAGTGTCCGTCAGGCTGGATTCGATGGAGAATCATCAAGGCAGAGCCCTGCTCCAAATGATTCACCAATTGAAGAATGAAGGGTTGTTGCGAGTGGAAGGGCAGGAACGAGTGAGGTTGACCGATCTGGGTATTCGTTATGCCGATACCGTGGCTGTGGCATTACTGTGACAAAGAGTAGAAAAAGAGTAGGTCGGATTGTCGGGTTACGCCTTCGGCTAACCCGACTTACAAAAAAAGACCTTGTCCTCGTAGGTCGGATTAGCGCAGCGTAATCCGACAATTCCTCTGCACAAAAAATAGGCAATTTGCTCTATGTTCCATGGTTTCTGAATGGAGAGGTGTTATTAACATGGCGGTCCACACGTAATTAACAAAACTTGTGGACAGAGTCGCCCCTCTTCCAAACAGCATGGTAGATTAAAAAATCTAACGTATAAGATTAACTAAATTGATAGAAGCCTTATATATAAAGCTGATTGTTCTTGAAAAATAAGAAAACCATTGCTGGTAAAGCAGATGGGAGTCCAGGAAGTTTTAAGCGCAGGCTTGAAGAGGTCATTAAGATTTTGAGAACGTTATCCACAGCAATGAAAGGGAGTTTGCCGTCATATAAGTCAGAGAGAACGGCTTCCCGCGTTCCATAGAGTTTGGAATCCCCACAGGATAAGCGCGAAGGTCCCGATGGCGATGGCAAACGTACCGATCAGCAATCCAATGGCGAACAGCCAGTCACCGGGAGTCGCGCGGGTTGTTCGTTTGCTGGTATAACGGCGTAACAACCGGGCATTTTTCAGGTTGCTTCGAAACCAGATTGAAAAGAGGTCGCCGATGCCTGGAATGGCTCCGATCATGGTGTTGATGCCTATGTTGAAAGCCATCCGGACTATCACGATTTTAGGCACTTCGAGTTTGACGGCGAGGAACAAAATCGTGGAACCGATGCAATTGGCGATCCAGTCACCCAGACCTGGAATGAGTCCCAACAGGGCATCCAATCCGACGCGGATGGAAGTCCCGGGGATTTGAACGACTGAATCGAGAAGGCGAGCGATAGAATCAGCGGAATCGCGTAGCGCTTCTCGTTGCCGTTCCTGCTCGTCGTCGAGAACGGGCTCCGGGGGTTGTTGAGGAAAAGTAGGGTCGTCAGTCATGGAATCTCAAGAAAAATTCATGAGTTGAAGGGATTGTTTTAACAAAGCAGGCTGTTTGTCAAGACCAGGAAGGAATCAGGCCGTCCTGGTGTTCACCACGCATGCAGGGCCGTCCTCGAAGAACGTTCATCCATGACAAGTCCTCGTTACCCGACGCGTCTTTCCAAATCCAGGTTTCTTTCCGGCCTTCAATGCCATAAACGGTTATATTTGGAGATCCATGCCCCGCAGTTGGCTGCTGATGTTGATGACCGACGTCAGATCATGCTGGATATGGGGAAAGAAATGAATGAAATCGCGCACCGGTATTTTCCCGGGGGCGTGTTGGTTGCCGAGAATCATCGTCATTCGGCTGCTGCCTTGGAACGAACGGCTGCACTGATGGCTGATCCGAATGTGACCACTATTTTTGAAGGAGCCTTTCAATTTGAAGGGACGTTGATTCGGGCGGACGTGCTTGAACGGATTGATGGTTCATGGAGGTTGATTGAAGTGAAAGCCGCCTCACGTGTGAAATCCGTGCATCTTGACGACCTGGCGGTGCAAACCCACGTGCTTCGAGGAAATGGCCTTAACCTGAGCGGGATTTTTTTGATGCACGTGAATCGACAGTATTCCTATCCCGGAGGGGACGTGGATCTGCAACGATTGTTTGTGCTCGAAGACCTCACCGAGGCGATTGATGAAAAATTGCCGGATATTCCCCCGCGCTTGGATGAGATGCGTTCGATGCTCGGCAAAAGCCGGGCTCCCGACGTCGAGCCGGATCACCATTGTCACTCTCCCTATGAATGCCCGTTCTGGTCGCATTGTACGGCTTCCAAACCGGCGCGGTGGATCTATTATCTACCCGGTGGCAAAGACGTCGTGCGGCGTTTGCGCCGACAAGGGATTGAAACCATCGACGAGATTCCCCCTCAGGTTTCTCTGCCCCACTTGCAACAACGTATGCGGGAGAACGTGGAATGGATTTCGCCAAAGCTGGCGGAGAGGCTTCAATCGGTCCGGTACCCGGTCCATCATTTGGATTTCGAGACGGTGATGCCTGCCGTGCCCCTGTATGCCCACACCAATCCCTATCAGCCTATACCGATTCAGTGGTCGAACCATACAGAGATGCAAGACGGGTCTTTGCGGCACACCGCCTATTTGTGTATCGAACAGAAAGATCCGCGTGAAGAAATCGCCCTGAGCCTGCTGGCGTCCGTCGGGGAGGAAGGCAGTATCTGCGTCTACTCCGAGTATGAACACTACATCGTAAAGGCATTGGCCGAAGCCGTGCCTCGTCTGCGGAAAGACTTGCTTCGAGTCGGGGAGCGCCTCTGGGATCTCTTGGAAGTGCTGCAAAGCCATTACTACCATCCGGATTTTCAGGGGTCGTTTTCAATCAAATCCGTGCTGCCGGCCCTCGTCCCGTCATTGGATTATGGAGACCTGGAAATCAAGGACGGCGCAACTGCATCGGCCATGTACCATCGAATGATGTTTACCGTGACCGATTGGGTCGAACGTCAACGTTTGGCATCGGCGCTTCATGCCTATTGCGCGCGGGACACGTTGGGAATGGTGGAACTTCGGCGCGTCTTGTCTCAAAGAGTGAAATCGGCAGCCACGTTGTAGGCCGGAGAGGAGAAAGTGCCTGCAAGCCGGCAGGCAGAGGAACAACGTGCGCTAAGTAACTCTGCCATTGACCCAAGTTTCTCTCCTTGCTAGAATCCTTCGACGTGTCGTGCACTTGGGCATGCTCGGTCATTGAGCTTCCTACCTCACCTGGAGCATGCATTCTTCCATCAAACAGAACGTTTTCATGATCAGTATCTTAGTATTGCATGGGCCTAATCTGAATATGCTCGGTGTACGCGAGCAGGAGACGTACGGGGATCAGACCCTTCAATCCATCAATGCCCGACTCATGGAATTGGCGAAGGCTGAAGGCGTGACCCTTGAGGCAAAACACTCGAACAGCGAAGGAGAACTGGTATCGTGGATTCAAGAAGCCCGAGGCCGATTTGATGCGATCGTGATCAATCCTGCGGCCTATACGCATACCAGTGTTGCCCTTCGGGATGCCATATTGAGTGTCACCTTGCCGACGGTTGAAGTCCATTTGTCGAATATTCACCAACGTGAGGAATTTCGCCAACGTTCCTACCTGGCTGGAGTGGCCATCGGCCAAATCAGTGGGTTTGGAGCATTGAGTTATGAACTCGGGGTTCGGGCGGCCATTGACCATGTCAGAAGTCGTAGGTCGGTGTAGGTCGGATTAGCGTAGCGTAATCCGACGGATTTGCGGATTGTCGGGTTACGCCTTCGGCTAACCCGACCTACAAAAAAAAAGACCTTGTCGTGGTACATTTGTTGATAAACTGAGTTTTTGTCGTGAGAGAAAGGATACGTGAATCGTGATTTCAACCGCAGAATTTCGAAATGGTGCTCGGATGGAGTTGGCGGGCACGCCGTATTATATTGTGGAATTTCAACACGTGAAACCCGGCAAAGGCGGTGCGTTTGTTCGGACCAAGTTGAAGAATTTCAAAACCGGTCAGGTTTTGGAAAGGACGTTTCGGTCAGGTGAAAAATTTGATGAACCGGATTTGGAGGAATGCGAAATGCAATTCCTCTATTCAGCCGGTGCTTCCTACACGTTTATGGATACCTCGTCCTATGAGCAATTCACCTATCAAAAAGATCAACTCGGAGACGATACCGATCTTCTCAAAGAAAATACGACAGTGGAAATCCTGCTCTACGAAGGCAGTCCCATCTCTATGATATTGCCGACGTTTATGGAGTTGGAAGTCGTAGAAACCGACCCGGGTATTCGAGGAGATACCGCCTCGGGAGGAACGAAACCCGCGATCGTTGAGACGGGAGCGACCGTTAAGGTGCCGTTATACCTGGGGACCGGTGAGGTGATTAAAGTCAATACTCGGACCAGGGAATACGTTGAACGCGTCCGGGCGTGAGGCATGAACAGCGAACAACGAAAAGACATTCAAGAACTGGTTGAAATTCTGGCCAAGCAGAATTTGAACGAGATCGAGGTCCAGCGCGGGGATGTGCGTATCAGGATACGACGTGAATCCGCCGCCACGGTGAATGTGCCGGCGCCTTCTTCTACGGAATCCGGTCAAGTACCTGAAACGCTCGCAGACTCCGGGGAAAAAGATTCGTCCCGATTCTTGACGGTCACCTCGCCCGTTGTCGGGACGTTCTACCGGTCATCGTCGCCTGATATCGAGTCCTACGTGGAAGAAGGAGACTTGGTGAGCAGGGGGCAAGTCCTGTGCATCGTCGAAGCCATGAAACTGATGAACGAAATCGAATCCGAAGTCGATGGTCGAGTCGTCAAGGTCATGGTCGAGAATGAGGCAGGCGTGGAATATGGACAACCCTTGTTTGTCATCGATCCTCTTCCGTAAATCCCGTTTGCTCCACGAGGAAAACCCGTGTTCAAAAAAATCCTGATTGCGAATCGTGGAGAAATCGCCCTTCGAATTATCCGTGCCTGTCGAGAACTGGGGATTAAGACGGTCGCCGTCTTCTCTGAAGTCGATGCGCGTTCCCTGTTCGTGCGCCATGCAGATGAGTACGTGTGCATCGGACCGGCCGACAGTGCCTTGAGCTACCTGAACATTCCCAACGTGTTGAGCGCGGCGGAGATCACCGGGGCCGATGCCATCCATCCCGGATATGGGTTTCTGGCGGAGAATGCGCATTTTGCCGAGGTCTGCGAATCAATCGGCATCACGTTTATCGGGCCGACCTCCGAGCATATCGCCCTGTTGGGCGACAAGTCCAAGGCTCGAGAAACCATGCTCCGGCATGGGATTCCCGTCATGCCGGGCAGCGACGGTGAACTGCGTAACCTTGATCATGCCGTGCAGGTCGCAGGCGAGCTCGGATACCCCGTGATGGTGAAAGCGTCGGCCGGAGGAGGAGGCCGAGGCCTGCGGGTCGTCAGTCGTGAAGCCGAGTTGGGGAAGGCCATTTTGTCGGCCCAGGTGGAAGCGAGAACGGGGTTTGCCCACGACGGCGTCTATCTTGAAAAGTATTTTCCCGAACCCCGGCACGTCGAAATTCAGGTGTTGGCCGATGAACACGGGCACGCGGTTCATTTGGGAGAGCGAGACTGCTCCATCCAGCGCCGCTACCAGAAGTTGGTGGAGGAATCCCCGTCTCCCGTCGTGGATGACTCGTTGAGACGGGAGATGGGGAACGTTGCCCTCAAAGTTGTCAAAGCCGTGCAGTATCGGAACGCGGGAACCGTGGAATTTTTGCTTGATCAAAATCGAAAGTTTTATTTCATGGAGATCAACACCCGGATCCAGGTCGAACATCCGGTCACCGAAATGGTCACCGGCATTGATCTCATCAAGGAACAAATCCGCGTGGCCGCCGGGATGCCGTTACGATTTCGACAGAAGGACATTCAGTTTCACGGCCACAGTATCGAATGTCGAATCAATGCCGAATGTCCGGAGACCTTTGTCCCGAGTCCCGGCGTCGTATCACGATTTCACGTTCCCGGGGGGGCGGGGATTCGAGTGGATACGGCCTTGGAAGCGATGGACCAAGTTTATCCCCACTACGATTCCATGATCGCCAAGTTGATTGCGCATGGCCAGGATCGCGCGGACGCTCTTGCCCGGGCGCAACGCGCACTCGATGAGTTTGTCGTGGAAGGGATCAAAACGACGATTCCGTTGCAACGACTCATCTTGCGTGATCCCGACTTTCAAAAAGGTGGAGTGTCCACGAATTTTCTCGACCGGTTGTTAGCCGGCCGTATGCTTTAGCGTTTCAGTGCCTGTCCCATGTCGCAGCCTTCCCTTTCCGGCGTCTATCTGTTGTTGGATGAGCAGTGGGCTCCCAGGCATAATCTGTCGTCCGTCCTGGAACTGGCAGCCGGGTGCGGTATCCGATTGTTTCAATATCGAAACAAGACCGGATCCATGCAGGACGTGTTTGCCAAGGCCAGGGAATTGCGAGACGTTGCCGCTCGATCAGGTGCGTTGTTCATCGTGAATGACCGGTGCGACGTCGCCTTGGCGGTGGAGGCGGACGGGGTGCACTTGGGTCAGGAGGATCTTCCTCTGGATTTGGCCAGAAAAGTCATGGGACGCCATAAGATCATCGGCATCTCCACCCATCGACCCGAAGAGGTGACACAAGCGACCCAGGGGGGCGCGGACTATATCGGATACGGCCCGCTCTTTCCCACAACGACCAAGGAGGTTCACGTGGCGCCCGTGGGTCTTGCCGGATTACAGGAAATTCGTTCTTCGACCCCGCTGCCGGTGTTCGTGATCGGAGGGATCACCTTGGATTCCCTCGAGGAGATCGTCGACTCGGGAGTGAATGGCGTCGCCGTAGCCTCCGCCGTACTCGATTCCTCGAACATCGAGCAGACAATGCGTGACTTTGTCAGTCACTTTCCCGCACCATCCTCGCCACTTCACGGATAGTTGAATGATTCGCGAGTTTCATGATGCCCTCTTTCCACCGTGAGTGCAGGTGGGGTTGAAAAGGGAGGGGGCCCAGAACCGGCACGTCGCTGAGTTCGCGGATCAGCTTGACGGTGGACGCCTGCTGCTCTTCCCGGGTTGTGTCCGTGTGATTGAGCAGAATCCCTACAATGGGAATGCCTGCCTGCCGGAGCCCCATGAGGGTTAATCGCGTATGGTTGATCGAACCCAAGCCGGTTCGACTTACGATAAGACACGGAAGGCCCAGAAGCCTGATCAGATCGCGAACGTCCCGTGTTTGAGTCAGAGGCACAAGAATACCGCCGACGCCTTCCACCAGCGTATAATCATGGTGAGCGGCAAGAGCGTGGTAGGCGTCGAGGATCGCTTCCACCTCGATGGGTTGTTGAGAGATTCGCGCTGCTTCGAGTGGGGCCACGGGTGGAGGAAAGCAATAGAGACTGCGCACGTCCACGTTCTGATAAGACGCGAATAATCCTTTGAATCGGTGCCCATCCGACGTCGTTTCGTCCGGCGTGGTGCCCGTCTCGACGGGCTTCATGATACCGACCGTGCCTCCGGTTTGTTGCAGGGCCATGCCCAAGGCGGCAGTCACAACGGTTTTCCCCACGTTCGTATCCGTTCCGGTAATGAATACCCCTTTCGGTGGTTGCAGCGGTTGGCCGGGCACGTTTCTACCAGATCCGGTTGTCCATATTGTACACTTGACCGGAGATATCCCGAGTCGTGGTCAAGCGGTAGATGAAATCAGTGACATCATCGAGCGAAGAGGTGCGTCCCAGTACGTGGGCGTGGAGTTGGTCCGGACCGGGAAACGCGTCTCCGGCCAGGGGCGATTGATGCCAACCCGGAAAGATGGCGTTGACGCGGACGTTGGCATTGCCGAATTCCTGAGCCGCCGACTTGACCAATCCCACGGCTCCGGCTTTACAAGCCGCATAGGCTGCCTGGCCCGCCCCGCCCCAGGCGCTGCTTAGGGAACTCATGACGGTGACGGCACCTCCACGTCGTTCGGAAAAAAGCCGCAGCCCTCTTTGAAGACACAGAAACAGGCCGGTGAGGTTGGTGTGCACCATCCGGTCCCACTCGGATGGCGTGATGCGGACGGTGAGGCGATTGACGGTTGTGCCCACTGACCACACAAGGGCATCCAGTTCGGGCCACACGGCTTGCGCCTGATCAAAGAGGGCGTGGATTTGACGCGAGTCACTCATGTCCGCTTGAAAGGATCTGCCCTCTCGACCAAGTTGTTCGATCTTTTGAAGAACGTCGGCGGCTGAGTCGTGATGGGCATGATAATGGACGCCGACGTTCCACCCATGTTGTGCGAATCGAAGACACACCGCGGAACCGATGACCCCGGAGCCTCCGAGGACGAGCACCGTTGGGCTGGAGGGGGCCGTGGAGCCTTGACCCTGAAGAAATTTTGATGCTGAGGGCATGTTGGGGTGATTATCCCGAACGAAATACAGCAAGGCAAACTTCAAAAAAAGATGATGACGCCTCTGTCTTGCCGTGCTGAAGGGGCTATGGTACGGTGGAAAGAGGCTTGAGCCTTCGTGTGAAAACGGAAAAGCGGGAGGAACCGTGGTCGGTACCGGCTTGAAAGTACTGGTGGTCTTAGGCCTTCTCGTGGGTTGGAGCAGTCACGGGTTTGGGCAGGTGACGCCAATTGTGCTCCATGATGCGGGCGTCTATTTTCCCGATCAAACGGGAAATGAGTGGACGTATCAGGGCCGCATAACCGAAGGGGTCGTCAATCAGATCGAGGATAAAACGTTTGTGAACGTCTCGACGGTCACGGGAAGAGAAAAAAAGGACGGTGTCATGGTCACGGTGTTTCACGATACCAACCCTGGAGACCAGGGGCCGACCGACAGTTATTATCTTCGTGATGCCGCAGGGATTCGTTATTACGGGTCCAAACCCGGGACGATCCTGGAACAGCAGTTGATTCCCTATCAAATTGTGCGGTTTCCTCTTGAAATGCCAAGTTCCTTTCATCAATTGGATCGAAAAACCCTCAACCTGGGCTTGGATCTCGATCGTGATGGACAGGCGGAAACAGTGGATATCCTGGCTACGGTGAGGATCGATGGGCAGGAAGCCGTGACCGTGCCCTTAGGGACGTATGAAAAGGCGATTCGCATGGAAGCGCACATGAAGTTGTTGGTGCGTTTGTCCGGGGACGGCACGCGAATCTCCGGATTCGACACCATGACGCTGTGGTTGGTGAAAGGCGTGGGACTGGTCAAGTATGTCGAGCGTCAGATGGTTCCGATGGTCGGCGCCGGAAAGGACCGGCTGATTGAAATTGCCGAGGAATTGGAAGAAGCCAGATTACAGGGTGGTGCGGTCCTGCTCAGCCGGCGCAAACCCTCGACGCATGGTGTTCTCGCAAGTCAGCCGTTGAACCATGAATTGTTCCAAATACCCGTCCCCTCCAGCCTTGGTGCCCACCCCTGACAGGCGATGGCCGCCAAAGGGTTGCCGTCCGACCAGCGATCCGGTAATGGGGCGGTTAATATAAAAATTTCCCACGTCGAAGGCTTCGCGAGCCTGGTGAATGTTGGAGGGGCTTCGAGAGTATATCCCGCCGGTCAGCGCGAAATCCGATTGCATGGCGACATGCAAGGCTTCCGTGAACGTTGAGCAACGTAACACTGCGACCACCGGACCGAATATTTCTTCCTGTGCCAGTCGATGATGCGATTGAATCCCGGTCACGATGACCGGACCCTGGAACCAACCCTCGCCGGTCATCTTTCGGTCCAGCAGTACCGTCCCTTCTTGTTGGGCGATATCGACGTATGCTCGAACCTTCCGGAGGGCGCGTTCGTCGATCATCGGTCCCATGTGATGGGCCGGATTCTCCGGCGGACCAACGTGTAAGCTTTGCGCGGCTTGCCTCAAACGTTCGACAAACTCTTCATACACCGGTTCGAGCACGATGGCCCGAGAACAGGCTGAGCACTTTTGTCCTTGATAACCGGTGAAAGAGGACAGCACCCCACTCACGGCTTCATCGAGATCTGCGGTTTCATCGACGATGATGGCGTTTTTCCCACCCATTTCCGCAATGGCACGTTTCACGTGAGATTGACCGGGAGACACCTGTGCGGCCTGTCGGATAATTTGGAGTCCGGCTTCTTTTGACCCGGTGAAGGCGATCACGTGAATCTGGGGATGGGCGACGAGCGCTTTCCCGATTTCGGGTCCGCCGGGGAGAAGAGACAGTACGCCCTCAGGGAGCCCGGCTTCCTTATAGAGGGCAAACAAATGATAGCCCATCATCGGCGAGCGTTCCGAAGGCTTGAACAAAACGGTATTACCCGTCACCAAGGCCGCCGAGACCATTCCCGTTGGAATGGCCAATGAAAAATTCCACGGGGAAATGACCACGGCCACTCCGCGCGGCAGCCATTCGAGGTGATTCAGTTCACCCGGTTCATGTCCCAGGAGTTGCGCACGCCCCAGGTGCCGCATTTGGCGGGCGTAGAATTCGAGAAAGTCAATGGCTTCGGCAACGTCGGCGTCCGCTTCTCTCCAGGGTTTTCCCGTTTCAAGAATTTCCCATGCGGCCAAGTCAAACCGGCGTTGCCTCATGAGTTCCGCCACGCTACGGAGATAATCGGCGCGCGTGCCGGCCGGCGTGGTGCGCCAGGCTTGGAATGCTTCACGTGCGGCTTGAATTACCGATTCCAATTCACCAGAGGAATAACAAGGAACGCGGGCAATGACCTCGTTCGGCCGGCTGGGATTGGTTGAAACCAGTTCGTCTTTCAACTGCCCAACCGTAGAAGGCACCGGGAAGGAAGGTGACTGCCCAAGTTGTCGTTTGACCCGTTCAATAGCCTGAGTCATCGCGTGACGCGAAGCGTCACGTGAGAAATCCATGTGTGGTTCATTGTGAAAATGTGGCCGTACGTCCGGTTGAGAGGCAGGAGCCGCTTGGGCAACCGTTGTCTCCGGCGGGGCGAGTAACGCCTCAAGAGGCGTTTCCTGCTTTCGTTGTTGTGAGAGGAAGGATTCGTTAGAGGTGTTTTCCAACAACCGTCGAACGAGATAGGCCATCCCGGGCAGGAGTTTTCCGACTGGCGTGTATACTCTCACGCGACGCCCATATTGGACAATGGCGCGTTGCAACGAATCGGCCATGCCATACAGCGACTGGTATTCGCAGGTCTCCGGGGAGAGGTCTTGGGATTGGGCGACGGCCTCGGCATGGGCCAGACTTCGCACATTATGAGTGCCAAAGGCCGGACGGAGCAGCAACGGGTGGGCCAGTAATTTCTTGCTGAGATATTCAAAGTTGGCGTCCGTCTCGGTTTTCCGTCTCAACACGGGTATGGGCCAGCCACGTTGCGTGTTTTGAATGTTTTCCGCGTCCCAATACGCGCCTTTGACCAACCGAATGGTGATGGGTGAGTCGCGCTGTCGGGCCCAATCCACCAGGCGGTCCAGGGTGCGGTCGGCATCCCGCAGATAGGCCTGGAGGGCGATACCCGCCCACGGGTAGTCCCGATACGCGGGTTCGGAGAAAATCCGCATGAAAATGTCATAGGTCAAATCCTTGAGTTCATAGTGTTCCATGTCAAAAGTCAGAGACGCCGGCAGTTGTAACGCCACATTCAGAATAGGCCGAAGTCGTGAAGCCACACCCTCGAAACTTCCCTCGGGATCAGCCGGATCCAACTGTGAATACAGGGCGGAAATTTTAACCGACAGGTTGACGCGCGGAATCAATCCAAGGTGATCCCGTTCGAGCAACGGCCTGCCGGGCCAACCTTGGGCCTGTTCATGATACCCGCGAAGGGCATCCAAACACCGGTCTCGATACCCATCGGCTTCTGCTTCGCTGACGGTCGTTTCACCCAACAGATCAACCGACGCACAGCGTCCAGATCGCCACAGTTGCTTCAGAACCGGCATCGCGCCGTGTATGGAGTCTCCGGCGATAAACGTATAGGCCATGCGCGTGAATTGCCGGCGCAGCACGAGGGCTCCGACGTGGGCGCCGATCCAGGTGGTGGGAAGCTTCTGCAGAGACCACTTGAGGGATTGGGGAAGAATGGGAGTGTGACTGAAGTATTCGGCAAGGAGTCGAGTAAATTGTTCATCCGTTTTGAGGGTAGGGAGCACGTCCACAAAGCGGAAGAGTTGAACTTTGAAATCTTCATCCTGCATGCCCCAGTCCATGAGGAGGTCATTCCACCAGCGTTGACTCAGTACTGCCGGGGTGCCAGCCTTACAGTGCTCGGCCAACGTGCGGCCGATATGCCGGATGGATGGTTCGAGGATTTTTCCCGCGTGCATGGCAGCCTTTTTACTTGTATTGTACTCCTTTCCCGATCAGTCGGGTAGGTTGGGTAGGTCGGATTAGCGAAGCGTAATCCGACAATTAAGCTTTCCCAATGGCCTTGGGGTACTGTTAATTTGTGGTCCGATGGGGTATGGTTTTCATCGTGGTTGAGTCGGGTAGGTCGGGTTAGCGAAGCGTAACCCGACAATCAGGCTTTTTTGTAGTCTGGAGCACGGAGGCCAAGTATGGCGAATCAAAGTCAATTTAAAGTAGAACTTGAACAAGAAGAAGATGGCCGCTGGATTGGAGAAATTCCGTCTCTTCCCGGTGTGCTGGCTTATGGCGCCACCCGTTCCGAGACACAAGCTGCCGTCCAGGCACTAGCCCTTCGGGTCCTGGCTGACAGACTGGAGCATGGAGAAGCCCTGCCTGACACGTTACTCAACGTATCATTTCATGCGGCATGAGTCGCTGGCCTTCTACTCGGGCTCCTCGTGTTCTCTCTGTATTGCTTCGCATCGGTTGGTCGATTAAAAGAACGACAAGTTCTCACAAGGTCTTGGAACGACAGGGATGGGCAGACGTTGTCTTTGCCTTTCATGATAGCGTTGAAATCGGCCCCAAAATGCTTGCCCGCTTAGCGAAAGCAACCGGGTTGAAGCCGGAAGATCTTTAGGTAAGCGAAGCGTGACCCGACAATTAAGCTGTTAATTTGTCGTCCGATGGGTATGTAACATGAGGGTGGTCATAGTCTCTTCCCTCCCCTTTGTAAGGGGAATTATGCATCAAAATCCGCAACCAGGATTATTGCCCTCGCTCTAGCTTGAACCGTTGTTCAAGCTCCACTCTTGTCGGTTCCCGATTCTCACTATGCTGACTTTCCGGTAATGGATCCAATAGGATTTCCTTTACCGCGCCATCAAACTCTTCACGAGTGATAGGGTCTGATTGAATAGGTTCCGGGGGTTTGGATTTGGTCGTGGCATATTAGCGTCGTTGTGGTTTCATATCGGAGAATCTGACAACTTCTCGTTTACATTTTCCAAGAAAGAGAGCGTAATGCAACATTCGCATTTCTTGGTCTTCCTCTGCGATAGCATCATAAATGGTTACTTCAAATTTGCTTTTTTGTAGTGTCTTGACAGCCAAATAGATACTACTATCAATGAATTCATCGAGTTTTTGTTGTTCTAAATTTTTATACAACAGTGCATTTTTAGAGTGTTTCACTTCCCATTCTGCAAAGTACTTCATACAAGGCTTTGTCACATGTTCTTTGATTTCTTTCCAATAATTCAGTTCTGGTTTATTCAGAATTTTCTCTAATCTTTCCATAGAAAATTCTTTTGGAGAATGTTTTTGAAACTCTTGAGCTATCCCCGGATAAGTCATGAACGCAATCGCTACGATGACAGTAACGAATGAAATGATGATTAATGAGATATTAACTTTTTGCGGTTTCATGATTCCTTCCTTTTACTTCAAAAGTCTCCTGAACCAATTCTTTATCCGTACAGACCATGGTGGTGGAGTCGTCGTGGCGGTCGCTTTACTCAAGCATAAATGAACGAATTATAAATACATTTCTTCCAATACATTGTTCATGTGATCCCATAGTTCTCTATCGTCAGGCAACATTTCGTCAAACGCTTTGCGAGCACGTTTGACATCATGTTGCTCTGCACAATTCCCAACAATGATCAGAAAGTTTCTCCACAGTCTAGCTGAATGGGAACTGTCTACCATAATCGGTGGACAGTTAATATTATAATTTCGCAACTCCATCTCAAGGCTTTCCACTTCAACAATTAATTTAGGCCTAACTCTAGGATCAAAGGTTTTGGCAGATGCTATTATGCGAGCCAACCTCGAACACTTATCATGAAATTTCCTTCCCCATCTCACACCGGGAAGTAATGAATAAATAGCTGAAGGAACAAAAAAGGTTGCGTATACAACAGAGGCTGTGACACAAAATACCAATATTGGTATGAGAAACGCTTCGATGACTGGATAGGCCTCTAGCATCTTAGCGATCGTTCCCATACGGTATAAGGCTGTGATACTTGCAAATACCAAACCTGACGACACGGACGTATTGGCAACTCGTATTTTGTCTGTCGAATCCATGCTCGAAAGATACTGAATTTCCAAATGGGAGTAAACCAGAGTTTTTTGATAAAGAACAAAAAGAAACCCCTAGACGCAAATGTGAGTATACCTCTATTTTCAATGTGCGGATTTTGAAACATAAGTCCCTTTGTAAGGGGACTTAGATACTTGTTTGCCCACACTCAGCTGATTCATTACTTCTTGACTCCCCTCTTTACCTTTCCTACACTCAAGCATGGCCCTCAAGCCCTGCAAAGAATGCAATGAAATGATTTCAACGCGAGCAAACGTTTGTCCATACTGTGGAATAAAGAATCCCCGCCAGGGTACACTTTCACGTATTCTCACACCTATTTTCAGTTTAGTATTTGGCTTTATTTGGCTTGGGGCTACTCTGCTCTTTTTATACCTCCTATTAGCTGTATTTCTAGGTGTATTTCGTTAATGAATATTTATTCATCCTAAGCTATATTGAAAACATGAAACACTATAATAGATTCATTCTCGTTATTTGGTGTATTGCCATCGGATCGATATTTACCTTCACCCTCTCATCTTCAGCAGAAGATGAATTTCTTCGCCAGTATAAAGAATTACAAGACTGGTGGGATAGTCTGCCAGGACCAGATCATGAAATTTCTCCCCAATCTGCTCCTGATCCGACTCCCAAAATCTACGGACCAACCGATACTATATCAACTGATGAGACGGCTAAGGAAAAAGCCGTACATGCCGTAAAACTACTTCATCGCAGTTACGATAAAATGTTTAAAGCATTATTTAGTGCGATGAAAGATACGCCACGAGAAATTCATGTCCAGTTTAGACAAAGATTATTTACGCTTGAAAAAGAGCTTGAGCATGTAGAACATCTCGCCAACCAAATTGACGGTTCCGAATATTCTTTCTTGGAGTACCAAGCCGTCTTTTGGGAGTACTACAAGAATGCCTACAAGTATAATGCTGATAGAGGTGGCTGGGGAAATCTGAACAAGGGGGATAAGTGGTATTTTTGCTCGCAATCGGCATCATTGCCGTTCACGAGGAGCAATCATGACAAGACGAACACGGCGGAACCATAGTCCGGCTTTTAAGGCCAAGGTGGCGCTTGCGGCCATCCGGGGGGAACAGACGCTGGCAGAACTCGCCCAGCAGTTCGACGTACATCCGAACCAGATCAAGCAGTGGAAGGAGCACCTGCTGGCAGGCATGCCCGAGGTTTTCGACGGTGGGGTGAAGAAGGCGGTCGCGCCTGAGAGTGACGTGACCGCGCTGCATGCAAAGATCGGGCAGCTGACTCTGGAGAATGATTTTTTAGAGGGTGCGCTCAGCAAGGCCGGTTTGTTGCCGAGCGCAAGACGATGATCGACCGCGAGCACCGCTTGAGTGTCAGCCGTCAGGCCAGGCTGCTTGGGATCAGTCGGGGCAGCGTCTACTACCAGCGCCGGCCTCCTTCCACGGCCGATCTGGCGTTGATGCGCCGGATCGATGCGTTGCATTTGGAGTATCCCTTTGCCGGCAGCCGGATGTTGCTGGGGTTGCTCCGGCAAGAAGGCCATGTCGTGGGCCGCCTCCATGTCGCCACGCTGATGAAGCAGATGGGGATTATGGCGCTCTATCGGCGCCCGACCACGTCGCACCCGACCCCGGGCCACCAGATTTACCCCTATCTGTTAAGGAAGGTGGCTGTCACCAAGCCTAACCAAGTCTGGGCAATGGACATCACGTATGTACCCATGGCGCGTGGGTTTGTGTATCTGGTGGCGGTCGTCGACTGGTTCAGCCGCAAGGTGCTCGCTTGGCGGCTCTCGATTACGCTGGAGACGGAGCCGTGCTTGGAGGCATTGAGCGAAGCCCTGGCTCGACATGGTAGGCCTGCAATCATGAACACGGATCAGGGCAGCCAGTTCACCTCCGTCGCCTTTCTCACGGCCTTGCAGGACGCCAAGATCGCGATTAGCATGGACGGCAAGGGCGCGTGGCGCGACAATGTCTTTGTCGAACGGCTCTGGCGGACGATCAAATACGAGGAAGTTTACCTCCGGGCCTACCGAAGCGTCTCGGAGGCGCGTCGCAGTCTTGGTCGCTATCTGGCGTTCTACAACCGGCGCCGACCGCATTCATCGCTTGGCGGGCAAACGCCCGATCAAGCCTATATCAACCAGCCAACGCCAAGCTCGGCGGCGGCATAACCAGCGCGGAGATCCACTTATCGACAGCTCGCAACCTGTTCAAAACAGCCCAGCCACCTCTGATTTCATGTCCCAAATCATGACAGGCACTTATTGAGACAAATCCTAATACTGTAACTGCTTTCCGTCCAAGTTCCACTGCCAGATTCGTTAGTTGGGTAAACAGGTATATAATTCCCATTTGAAAAGTGACTTGATCAGGCTTAACTGGTGAGATTTGGCATCACTATGACTAACACCAAGGCTCTCCATACACTGAATGCACGCGACCATGTCATGCTCGAGGTCATGCGCGACTATTTCAACCTCGGCTCGAAGGAGATGTTCCGCGAGATTCAGGGAATGAGAAATAGCGTCGAGGATGCACTGAGCAAGAAGGGAATCAAATACGACAAGTTGCGATCTGCGCTTGTACCCGCTCAGGACAAACGGGAAATCGCGCTTGTTTTTGACACGACTGCAATTGACTCAACTTGGTACGGATTTGAAGTCATGAAGCGGATTATTCCGTTCTTCCATAGACAGAGCAATCACAGTGTATTGTTGGGCGATTATCTTGATAGACCTGGCCATAAGGAACAACTTGTGGCGGCGTTCCGACAAGCAGTAGAACCTCGACGTGATGTGATTTTTCAGCACCCGTCACAGTTTTTTATCGTGTATATCAATAACCTTACGAACAAAATGGTTCAGCATTTCGACGATGGCCTTTCGCAATATTGCGGTTATGCTGGTATTGCTGACACAACCTACGGCTCTCTGTTCAAGACCTATTTGTCAACTATGCTTGCGAATTCCTTTGTCAAGCGTGAGAAAATCATCCTGCAAGGCCACGAACCGGACCGCGACGTTGATGACGACGTCAATATGAGTGGGTATCCGTTTGAGGAGAATGGCTATGTCTGCCGTAGTATTTCCAGCGATTTGATGGGTGTTCTGTTATCCTACAAGATTGAGCGTCCGGTATACCCCGGATTCGAGGAAGATACAGAGTTTGCGTTGAATGCCATCGGAAGTAGACCGATGAACATTTATGATTTCGAGATCGAGGTTGCGGAAGAGAAACTCGAACATTTGAAGAAGGACAAATTTGGATCGTTTAAGCGTGCAGATTTTTTGGACATAACTAAAGAGCAATTAGCTGCCTTGATCAGAGCGAAGATTCAGGGGAGTTATATATACAATCTGTGTTTGAATGAATACAATGTAATGAAGTTCAACATTATTCTTGAATTCCCGACCAAAGTGAATCTTCCAGTAACTCGCCTCCTCGCTGCGCTCGAATATAACCCTGACCGTAGGAAGCTTCGTCTACTCACGTTATATTGAGCCGTAAGAGTGGTATAGTCGGGTAGGTCGGATTAGCGAAGCGTAATCCGACGATTCCGCCAAGCCCGTCGCGTTGCTTCACCTGGCTATTCGTGACCAATTTCCTCGTCCAACATCGGCTCCGTAACGCCCCACTCCCTCGGATAGAGCCCCTCCTGGACGTATTGCCGGAAACTCGAATGCGGCCAGTCCCAGGGTCGCCGCACCTGCCCATGTTTCACTGGATTGTAATGAATGTACTCCACATGCTGCCGGTAATCCTCCTCATTCCGAATAAGGTGCTCCCAATACCGGGGCTGCCACACGGTGGGCTCCCTCAGCCTGGGGTGCCTTGAGTCATGGGGATGGCAAAGGGGTAATGTTTTGTTACCCAGGTTTTGATCAATCGCCAACGGGTCGGATAGTCGTCATCAGTCGCTGGGAGGGTCCAGATACAGTGGAGATGGTCGGGCAAGACTACCATTGCGTTGACCATAAACGGGCGATTGGCGTTGACGTGATGAAAGGCCTGGCGCACGAGCTGAATGGTCCCCTCATCACAGAACAGCTTTCGTCTTCGTGCGGTGACGACGGTAAAGAAGTAAGTGCCGCCGGGTACGAACGTTCGCCGATACTGCATGGTGTCGGCCTAAATAATGTCGGATTACGCTACGCTAATCCGACCTACAGCAAAGGACTTACTATTCCTGGCACGGTTTCACGCGGCGGCCGGTGATGTTGCCATTGGGCCCCAGGTTATTCACAAAGGTGCCTGAGAGGAGTTGATCTTTTTCACTCAGCAGAAGGCTTTCTTCCTGCACGATTCCTCGTGGAAATTCCCAGCGGATGTAGACGGTATCCCCTCGGACCCGGATCGTGGCTGGCTGGGGATCCATCCGGTGGTATTGTGATGGGGGAGGGTAGACCATGATCGTTTTATGGTCGCCATGGTCCTGGTGATTATGTATGAGCCATTGCCACGTCCCACACAGTCGTCGAAGACCCTTTTCGTTCTTTTGATCGTTGTTCCATTGTTGGATCGCCTGCCACTTGGTCCATGCTTGCTGCTCGTTCCTGACGTGTAATTGCAGGAGGGTAGCCTGGACGTATGCCGTCGTCGTCGGCAGAAAAAACTGCCGGAGAAATCGATTGATGGATGGATCAGGGTCAGCCTGAGGTTGCTTCTTGTGTCGACCATCCTGAGCAGGCTGGCGATCCCAGGCTTCCCGTAATCGCTTCCGCACCCCTGCCGCTCCTTCGGTTTGTGCCAGAGTCAGCCAGCTATTCGGAGTGCCGATCCAGTCCGGATACTGTTCATGAAGGAATTGCGTGAATAAAGAGTAGTGTGGAGAGAGTGGTGGCGTGACGGGTTCCATGGGCTGCAATTGTGCAATGGTCCTGACCAGGGCCAGGATATCAGGCAGGTCCGGTTGGAATTGCTTGAGCCACTCGAGTTGTTGTTGTCGGCTGTCGAGAATCGAATGCATCATGGGCGTCTTCCCCTGATCGAAAGCGGTCAGGAGGTCGTTTGTGAGATGCCATATGGTGAGATTCGCCATGAAGGGCGGCAGGTGTTGCGTGAGCCCATTCGGGAGGGCTGGTTGGGTCCGTCTGCGTTGTCGCAGCCCTTTGGGCAATTCGAGGGAGGATCTGAACGTTTTCAGGAAAAAGAGAGTGGCGTCTTTATCAGAAACAATGCCGTGTGTTTGAGAACCTGTTTCCCGCAGGAGATTTGCAAAATCAGTGTCCTTTGCCGAAAGAACGTGCGGCCATACCAGGAAAGCCGCGAGGATGAGAACCTTAAACCCTATGGACGCATAACGACTCCAGCAGGGCGATTTGAATCCCACAACGCGAGGAACGTTCAGAATGCCATGTGATGCACACATGCTCAAGGTGCGCGTTGGCTTCGATTGAGCCCCGACGAAGCGTTAAACGGGTAATTGTTTTTTGAGAAAAGAGATGGTGTCGTCCCAAGCTTGCTTGGCCGCTGATTCATTGTAGAGGTCAGGCTGCACTTGATCACAAAATCCGTTGCTTGTGCCGGGATATTGACGTATTTCTACGGTTTTCCCCGATTCCTGTGCGATTTTCGTCAGTTGTGCAAGCCCTTCGGCCGTTACGGTATCATCCGTTTCGGCAGCATGGTACAGGAGCGGGCAATACATGTTCTTGATCGAATCCAGCGGCTCGGGAAGTTTCCCGTAAAAGGAGACGGCGGCTCGCAACCGCTTTCGTTTGAGGGCAAAGAGGATGGCTACGGTTCCGCCCAAGCCCAATCCGACCGCGGCATGCGCGTTCCGTAGGGTAAATTCCAGGTTAGGGTCTTCGGGTAGATTCGCGTTCAAAAATTCGCATGAGGCATTGATATCCTGCAGGACCGTGGTCAGGTCGATTCTTTCCGAGAGCGCATCGGCAACTTCGGCATTGGCCGTGACCATGCCGCCCTGCCGGCCGTACAAGTTCGGGACAATGACCACGTAACCTTCACAGGCCAGTCGCATGGCCAACTCTTTGGAGTCCGGCGTCAACCCCCATTTTCCGTGAAGCAGGACAATAGAAGGGAATTTTCCTTTTTCTTGTGGCCAGAATTGAAGGCCTTGGACTTGATGTTCTTTTGGGATTCTCGTAGCGGCATAGGGGTCGACCATTTGGTCTTTATGGGTATCGAAAATCCCCTTGCTGGAAAAACGAACGGATCGATACCCGATTTGGTTCAAGGTAAAGGGTGTGGCGTGATCCGACATGGTGGCTTTCGTAGATGACTCAGGTTTGAGAAGCGAAAAGAACTATATCGACCGGTTTGAAGTCTTGTCAACGAATGAGATCGTCGGGTTACGCTATTGTCGGATTACGCTACGCTAATCCGACCTACGAGAGCCCCGAGAGCCCTGTAGGTTGGGTTAGCCGAAGGCGTAACCCAACAATCCCCTAGGAAGCATGAAAAGAAAATTCGGCGAGTTCGGCAGTTTCCATCCCTTCCCTGGCCATCCCTTGGATGGGCAGCGCATTTTCAGCTTGTTGAATGGCGTCGAGCCGACAGCGCGTATTCGGATGACGTGGGACAAACAACGTACAACAATCCTGGTCCGGTTCGATGGACGTTTCAAAGGTTCCGATTTGTTGTGCTTCATTGGTAATTTCGATTTTGTCCATACCGATCAATGGACGAAGAATAGGGAGGTGAGCCACTTGGCTCACGGTTTGGAGGTTTTCTGCGGTTTGGGAGGCGACTTGTCCGAGACTGTCACCGGTGACTAACCCCCAGCACTGTTCTTTTTCGGCCAGTTGTTCCGCAATGCGCATCATCATCCGCCGATACAGGACGACGCGAATAGGGGCGGGAGAATCGGCGACAATTTGGCGTTGAATTTCCCCGAACGGGACAAGGTATAAACGAGCCGCCAATTGATAGCGCGTGAGAAGGGAAACGAGATCGCGTACTTTTTCTTCGGAAGTCCGCGAGAGATAGGGTCGGCCGTGGAAATGAACGAAGATGACCTTACAGCCCCGCTTCATCATCCGGTAGGCGGCTACCGGCGAGTCGATGCCTCCCGAGATGAGGCAAAGCACGTTGCGACTGATGCCCGTAGGGAGTCCTCCCGGCCCCGGGTATTTGAGGAGCGAGAAGTACGCGGTGTGATCGACGACTTCGACGACAATATTGACGTCCGCCCCGTTCAGACGAACTCGTTTCCCGGTCGCGGCACACAAGTACGCGCCGATTTCCCTGTTCAGTTCAACGGAGGTTTTTGAAAACCGTTTGTCCGCGCGCTTGGTTGTGACACGAAAGGTCTCAAACGTCGTCGATTGAAGCGTGGTTTCAATGGCTTTGCAAAGCGGCGTGATATCCGGCGTTTCGTAGTCGATCGGCAGGGAATAGGCCAAGGAATAATTCGCCACCCCGAAAGTATGACGAATGCGATCCTGAACGTCTTCCCAGGACGACTCGTTCGTGAAGGTGACCCGGATACGACCGGACAGCGATTTGACTTCGGTGACGTCCGTCTTTTTAAGAGAGTTCCGGAGATGCTGAATCAAGCGTTGTTCGAAAAATCCCCGGTTACGGCCCTTGAGCGCCAGTTCGTGATAGTGAACCAAGGCATAGGGCATTACCCTTCAGCCTCCAAAAACCGTTCGGCGTCCATCGCGGCCATGCAGCCGGTGCCGGCGGCCGTGATCGCCTGTCGATAGTGAGGGTCCTGAACGTCACCGGCAGCGAAGACTCCGGGCACGCTGGTCGCCGTCCCATGTGACGTGCGAATGTAGCCGTTGGTATCCATCTCGATTTGTCCCCTGAAGATGTGCGTATTCGGCGTATGTCCGATGGCCACGAACACTCCCTTGCAATCCAGGGTCGCCGTGTCATTGGTGACGCTATCCCGAAGGCGAAGTCCGGTGACCACTGTCTCGCCCAACATTTCTTCCACCGCCGAATTCCAGCGAAACGAAATCTTTTCGTTGTTCATGGCCTTGTCCTGCATGATCTTGGACGCCCGAAGTTTGTCTCGACGGTGAATGATGGTCACGTGGGAAGCGAATTTCGTCAAAAACGTGGCTTCCTCCATCGCACTGTCGCCGCCTCCGATGACGGCAATAGGCTGACCCCGAAAGAAAAACCCGTCACAGGTCGCACACGTCGAAACCCCGTGCCCGAGGAGTCGACTCTCCGAATCCAGTCCCAGGAGGTTTGCCGAAGCGCCGGTTGAAATAATAAGCGATCGGGCCTGAATCGTTTCTTCGTCGTTAACCGTTAAAACGAAAGGCCGGCGGCTGAGGTCGACGCTGGTCACGTCGGCCGTCTGAAAAACCGTGTCGAATCGTTCCGCTTGGGCGCGCATATCCCGAATCAGTTGCGGCCCCATAATGCCCTGAGGAAAGCCGGGAAAATTTTCAACGTCAGTCGTCAACGTGAGTTGCCCGCCGGCTTGCGAGCCTTCAATCATGAGTGGCGAAAGATTGGCCCGGGCCGTGTAAAGGGCGGCCGTGAGTCCGGCGGGGCCCGATCCGATAATGACAACGTTGTGCATGATTTTCTATCCTTCGTGAGAACAATGAGTGAGAAAAGTGAAAATGGTCAGGAGTGACGCAACCTGCTTGGTCGTGTCCGGTGCGGCAAAGCAGCCTCTTGGAGGAACTCTTGATAGAGTTGTCGCACTTGCGTCCGGAGCCGGGTAACCGGCAACGTGCCGTCCAGGACATAATCCGCAAATCGATGTTTGGTACGCAAGGGCAATTGCCCGCGAATTCGTCCCAATGCCTCTTTTTTTGTCAGGCCGTCCCGCTGCCGGGCTCGTTGAAGTTGTATGGGCTGATTGGCTGTTACCACAATAACACGATCCATTCGTTCATGTGCCTGCGCTTCGATCAAGAGCGCCGCATCGTAAATAAGCACGGCATTCGGATGGCGCCTGGCAATGGCGTTTGTTTGCCGGACCTGTTCGCGTGCAACGCGAGGATGCACGATGCGATTCAGGTCCGACAGCTTCCGGGGATTATGAAAGACCAGTTTAGCCAAGGTGACTCGATCCAGTGTGCGGTCGGCTTGCAGCACGTGGGTCCCGAATGTCTTGACAATCTCTTTCCAGGCCGTTTTGCCAGGTGTCACCACGGTGCGGGCCAACTGGTCGGCTTGGATGACGAACGCGCCGCATTCCTGAAACAGGCCCGCCACCGTCGTTTTTCCGGAAGCAAGCCCGCCTGTTACGCCTACCAATAGCATCCTCCTAGTATAGGAAATTTTTCTGATCTCCGAAAGTCTCGTGGAGATCGGTATTCGTGGATGTGTTCATTCATTCGTTGACAAAATCAGGAACTGCCATATTCTGTCATATCAGAAGGTGGTTAGCTTGACCAGGAAAAGGCACTTCCTGTATGTCCCCTATGTCTCCGGTAAAAAGTCCTGGGCGGGGCAGAGACGAAAAAAGACGGAATACAGTCAACAATAAGGAACCGGGCCTGATGCCGACATTTTGGATGAAACTCATTTTTGCCATTGGTGCGTTGCTTGTTTTGTATGGCACAAGCGCATTGCTCGCTCAAGAGCCGGGCGGAACTCGCGAAAGCACGTCCGCTACAGGATCAACCTGGCACGTGGCCCTGGACGGGTCCGGGCACTTCACGTCCATTCAAGAGGCCATCGATCAAGCGCAGAATGGGGATACCGTCTTCATCAAGGCAGGGCGCTATGTCGAGGACGTCACGGTCCACAGTAAAGAAGGGCTCACGGTCATTGGGGAAGGCCGGGAAAAAGTCTTGATCGCGGGCCTGAAGCGGGTGGGCACGTTGCATATTGGAAAATGGCCTTATGGGGCCAGGAACGTGGAAATCCGCGGATTGACCGTTCAACAACACGGCGGATTGGGCGTCGGTATTTTTAACGGTGAAGGGGTGATCCTCAAGAACCTCAAAGTCAATGGCTTTGTCTTCGGTCAACAAGTCCAAAACGTGCGCATCGAGCATTGCGTTGTGGGCGGTAGTGAAACCACGGGTATCGCGTTTGCGGATTCTCAGGCAACGCTGACCGGCAATCTGATTCACGATAATGACCATGGCGTGTCGGTTGGGGGCACGTCGATCGTGCATCTGGAACGGAACGTCATTACGCGAAGCTTGTTTGAAGGCGTCCTTGTGGCCGATCAGGGCGAAGCCACGTTGATTCGGAATACCCTTGTCAAGAATGGGGGAGGCGTCAAGTTTCAGGACGATGCAACGGGCAGGGTTGCCGGCAATATTATTGACGAAGCCCAAGTAGGCATCGCGTGGTCAGGCAAGAATACCGTGAACATCGCGCATAATGGATTACATCATATCGACGTGAATTATCAGGTCGACGGTCAAGCCGTGTCTGCTTCATTAAAGCCCCGTGCCTTTTCGGACGTCTATGCCGCCCCCCAATTTGTCGCGCCACATCGTGGGGATTACCGATTGCAAGCCGATTCCCCCCTGCTGCACGTCGGCGAGTTTTCCTACCTGGGCGCTCTTGGTCCGGTGCGGGAGTAGAGCGGGGACAGCGTTCGCTACGTCCCTCAGGGCATACCCACCACACGGAACCCGCCGGCTCTGGCGGCAATGGCTAATAAGGTATCATGGGTCGCCATCACAAGATCTTCCTGTCTTGCCTCTCTCCACAACAGCGCCGTGGCTAAATGAATGGCGTCCAGGGTTCCCAGTGCGGTGGGAAGCGGTTGCGCAGCCCGCGTCAGAATCGGGCGCGTCAGATCAATGATCTCCATGGCTTCCAGCAATCGAAAGACGGCCTCTCTTCTTAACGCAATTTCCTCATCCGAAAGTCTCTCGCTCACGCGCAATCGGTCTAGGGTGCGCAAACATTCTACTTCGACCAGGGCTGAAGCAATGCCCCGTTCGATGGCCGGCCATTCTTTGACCGCGTTTCGTTGTCCAAGGATGACACGCAGGAGGACGGAAGAATCCAGATAGGCGATCACCGCTCAGTCTCGCGCTCTTGCAAGAGGAGACTGACGATATCCTTTCGCAGTCTGAGTGGGGGAGGTAAAGGTATCCGACGCAGTTTCGGAGCACCCGGGAGCGGGGCTCGTACGCTGAGCAAGGCTTTATTGTCTGTACAGGGCACGATGTGCGCGATGGGCGTGTTGCGATCCAGCACCGTAAGCGTCCGACCCCCGCGAACGTGACGAAGGTACTCACTCAGGCGGCTTTTCAAATCAGCAATGCGGACTTTTCTCATGACTAGAAGATAGTCATCATTAGTCAGAAATGCAAGTCCAATCTTTTTCGGAGAACATACAGGTTGGGATTGTCGGGTTACGCTACGCTAACCCGACAATCCCCGACTTAATCCCGTCTAATTATTTCGCCCGTGAACCCGGGCGTCCCGGGCTCCTCAGGCGGCTCGACCACCGAGAAAGATACGGTTCGCGCTGGCCCCGGCTGGCCGCCTTGTCTCGGCTCCGGGTACGGCGTGGCGCTGAGCCGATACGCGCCCACGGCCAGACCACTGCTGCGCCGGTCACCGTACAGAAAATACGGCGAGACATTCTCCGTGCGGGTGTTGGAGATCGGCCCCGTCAGTTCCAGCCGTACACTGCCGACGGTCTCCCCGCTGGCGATGTCCGCGCGAACGTTGAAGGCCTGCCCGGACAACGTCCCCAAGTCCACCTCCGTGCCCGCCGTCAGTTGCATGATCTCCTGATGCCCGCTCCCGCTGCTCGCGGCATACACCAGCGTGAACCCGGTGATGACCGACTGACTAGTCTCGGGCGTCCCGGGCTCCTCAGGCGGCTCGACCACCGAGAAGGATACGGTTCGCGCTGGCCCCGGCTGGCCGCCTTGTCTCGGCTCCGGGTACGGCGTGGCGCTGAGCCGATACGCGCCCACGGCCAGACCACTGCTGCGCCGGTCACCGTACAGAAAATACGGCGAGACATTCTCCGTGCGGGTATTGGAGATCGGCCCCGTCAGTTCCAGCCGTACACTGCCGACGGTCTCCCCGCTGGCGATGTCCGCGCGAACGTTGAAGGCCTGCCCGGACAACGTCCCCAAGTCCACCTCCGTGTCCGCCGTCAGTTGCATGATCTCCTGATGCCCGCTCCCGCTGCTCGCGGCATACACCAGCGTGAACCCGGTGATGACCGACTCCTCAGCCGCATCGTCGGCTGTGATGGCAAACCGCATGGTGTAGGTCGGCCCGGCGTCACCGCCACGATCCGCCGCCATGTACGGGGTCGCGCTGACATAATATTCGCCCGTCGGCAGCACCGCCCCAGCATAGTCGCCGGCCCCATCGTCGGCATGCACGGCGTACGGCGCGACGTTGTCGGTCCGCTCGGTGCGCACCGCGAACTGCGACTCCGTGAGTGCCAGATGCACGCTGCCGACCGCCCCCTCGACCTCGGCCCGGATGGTCATGGGATTCGTGACGTCTGCATCGATGACGATCTCGTCCCCTTCCCGTATTTCCAGGATGTCCTCGTTCGTAGTGGAATCGACAAGTGTGAAGCCTGAAATTGCCAAATCTTCCGCGGCTGTGCGGTCAGCCCTGAGGGTTTGGAGAACGCCAGTTTCTTGTAACTGCTTGCATAGCATATGACCATATACTCGAACATGAGCGGAAATATAGATATCGCCGCCAAATCCATAAACATGCCCCCTGCCCAATCGAGAGGAAAAGCTGGTATGAGCCTTCCTAGCATCGATGGCAGCTTGTCCCCGTTTACCAAAGTACAGTCCATGCGTATACAACAACTCGTCTTCGAGTGTTGTGGAACTCATGGAACTAAAGTGCCCCGTATAAATGCCTGCCTTAATCATGTCCAGCCTAGGAACCAGCGGATCTTCATAACCTGACGCATCTCGATACGCCTCCGCCATGTAAGCGTCTCGCTTCCACAGATCGTGATACATGAGAAATAGAAATGACGCTTCGATGCTTCCGTTGAAACCAAGATGGATTTCGTTCTCACGGAACGTTCCGCCTTGGATATAATTGGTAGTTCCACTCAACAAAGCAAGATTCTGGTCTTCGCCAAAGTAGCTATCCAGTTTCCCAGCGGGAGCCCATTCGGTTCGTCTCGACATGAAATCCGAGCACACCATGTCGCGAACTGTTTGTTCGTAATCCGGGTCGTTCTTGGCAATATTGAACAGGACTTGTCCATGCCGCCAAAGAAACGCCCTGGAAAGTTCCTCCACAAAGTTGAGACAGTCGTCACCCTCCAAGCAAATCCGCCTGAAAGACGCGGTGTCCGGCAAAGGGTCTCCGAAATCCAAGGGTGCCAGCCTCGGATCCGACGACGCCATCGCGTCTATCGTGAATTGGTGGGTTGCGCCATCGTTCTCCTGCGGGGGCCTATTCCCCAGCAAGTCTGGCACTCTGGCGTCTATTATCTCGCTAAAAGCGGGATAGACCGCGTGAGTCAGCGTATTCCGCATCTCCGGTATGGCATCGTATTCTGTCCCTGCAAAATGCGGCTCGCGTCCCCACAGGGGCTTATTGAGACCGCCATGGCAACTGGCACAGGACTTGGGTTCTCGGATGACCGGCGTCTCGCCCCCGAACTCAATCACCCCGGCCACCCACTTGTTCTTGACCGGCCGCAAGAACTCGACAGATTTTCGAAAAGGTGACGCGGGGTCAGTGCCCCAGGAGAACACGAAGCGTGCATCGGCACCATAGGAAATGACTCTGGGATACGCCCCGGATACGAAGTCCTTGGCTAGTGCTTTGGACTCGAAGACCATCGCGAAGTGCCTCTTGTGCAGCGGCGGCAACGCTATGATGAACTCTTCGACCGTCGTTACCTGATTGTCCCGCAGATAGTGCAGGATGTTGTGGCGTGTCAGATCCTCCGGCATGGTGTTCGCCTCGACGACGGAGGCGACGGCTAAGGCGACGGCTAAGGCGACGAACAGGCAACTGCTTTTCACGATGCGCCTTCGGTGAGAACCTCTAGACGAGCCGACACGCCTTTTCCGTCCGAACCGAGGCCTGGTTGCCTTGCAAGATCTGGCTCGAAGATTTTCTGTGGTGGACTCTGCGTTTTTCATGTTCATTCCTTACTCCTCGGTTCCGGTACTCAGTTCTGGTTCGTCCACTGCGTGGTGGCACAAATGACAGGAATTATAAATAGTTAAAAGCAGTTGTCAATATGTAGGAAACAGAACGGTTCAGGCCCTTGATCCCCGGGGACGACCCGGCTTCATGCTCTATGTTCAGACCTTCGGTGACCTGGTCACTCCCACGGTATTCACCGTATCCGGGCTGACCTCGGCGCCGGATAATAAGCCCAGTTCACTGGCCAAATCGTAGGACAGCACGGTCATCGAGGCCCCGGTGTCCACAATCAGGTGCGCATATTGCTTCCTATTCAGGAGAACTTGAACCAGCATTGAGTTACCTATTTTAGTCAAAGGAAGGGTGACCGGAGCCGCTTCATCGTTTGGAGAGATCCCGACATGTTGCTCCTGTTCAAAAGAAGCCGTTGCGGGATCGTACCGAGGATCGGGAGATGCCGGTGGCTGAGGACTTTGAGAATAGGCCGTTCATTTTCTCCGGCCAGGGGAGTGCTGCGTTGCGGGACATCGGTTTTCGGAGCAAGAGTTTCAGGATCAAGGGCCATACAATTGGTGAGTTGCGCAGGGCTATCGGTGAACACGGTGGTTTCTGAGGCGTTCAGACATTGATAGAGCGTTGTCCATCCCTTGAGGATGGGAAACGTCCATAGTCCGATGACCAACAGAGCCATACCGACGAACGTCATGGGTGAGGAAACGATGACCATCATAATGCTTAGAAGGCGTCTTGTCAGTCTTTGGTCAGTGGTAATGTGGCTTCGACGGTGGTCCCGACTTCCTCGATATATTTGGAAAGGACGATTTCCATGGGGTCAATCGACTTAATTTCAAGATCGTCCTCAAATACCTCTCCCTGTTTCACGATGTAGATCTCATGACCTTTACTCAAAAATCCTTGCTGTACGCCCTCTTTGGTCAAGTAGCCGAAAAATGTGTATTGCTTCATTTCCTGTTCGGCCTGTCTGGCGGCCAACTCTGCGGGCGAGGGACCAGTGGGCTGAGGAGGGGGAGGGGGCGGGCGTTTTGGTGGTGGGGGCGCTGGTGGGGCTTGGACTTTCTTGGGCACGTGCGGGTTTTTTAAGGGGGCGAAAATATTTCTTGGATTCTTCAAGGTCATGGTTCGTTTGGATTCTGAAATGTTCAGCGCAAACCCGGATTGAGAGAAAGGCGGATTATTCTTGGATTTCCCGGCGTGGAGTGGTGAGCTTGCTGGTTGCGGGTCTGGAGGGTCCAGCCATTCCGAGAGAGCCAGGCTACAGACAATCAGGATTAAGCCCACCAGAAGCAACGTTTTCTCTCTTTGACTCACGAGGTGTTCTCTTTCACTGTTCCATGGACTGATGGCGGCCGAAAAAACGTCCCGATTTGCAGTGTAAAGGCCACCCTATCTCTTTCCTTTGTTCGTTCCGCGGTTAATTTTTCAATAATCAAATAGGGCCCTGTTTTCTCCAATTGATAGATAAAGCGGCGGATCGCCTCATACGATCCAAACGCTCGAAAGGTGATCAAGCCTTTGGGAACAGCCTTGTTTTTCGATGATTCCACTCGATAGTCCATTCCCGGAATCATGACCTTGTTTTGTTTTGCGAGGGTGCTGAGCCGGACACCCAGATGCGTGAACTCCTGTTGTGTCGACAGATCCTGCCAGAATCGGCTGAGGGCTTGTTGGGTTGTTTTGGCTGTTTGTCCGGAGAGGTGTTGCTGACGAAGTGCGTTCAAGGTTTCTTGGGTTTCCACTAAGCGTTTCTGAGTTGGGAGTACAAGGCCGAAGTAGAGCGCCAGACAGCCCAGCAAGGCTGCAGTTGCCAGGACCATGATGGGCTGTAAGAAACGAAGGCTTTGAGTCGCGGTCGGGGAAAGCGGGAATGGATTGTTCATGCTGAACACGTGCCGTGTGATGCGTCTCCACTGTCAGGAGAGAGGGTCATAGGACACTGCCAGGCTAAACGCAATAAACGTTGCCGGACCCGTGATCCTTCCAGACCTGCGCTGTGATTTATGACTCGATATTTCGACGTGATGAAAGGCCGGATGGTTTTTTAATTGATCCACGAAGGCCGTCAAATCTTGTAAGGTCAAGGCTGCTCCGCTCAACGCCAGGGACTCCTTGTTCAACACGATGGATTCCATGGAAATTTGCTGGGGGGTTGTACGTTCCAGATCATCGAGAAGCTGCGTCCATGAAAAACGTTGATGTTGGATCACCTGATTCGCAAACGTGACTTCTTGTCGAAGGGCTTGGAGTCGAGCCGGTGATAAATCGAATCCCTCTGTTTCCGATTGGCGTCGAAACTTCCGGTAGGCGTTGTGGGTTTGGACGACGGCTGTTTCAAGCTCTGCAATTCGGTCTTCAATATCTTGCACTTGATACCAAAGCCATAGGCTTGTGAGCAGCAACAGCACGCTGACACCGGCTAAGAGGGTTTGCAGGTATTTCAGGCCAGCTAAGCCCGGGGCCGTCAACGGCAAGTGAAGACGAGGAAGCTTCATGAGGGGAGATACCCGACAGCGAACGTTGCCAACGTCGTGCCCGTCCAGTGGGTGAGCCCCGAGAGTGTCTTGGCCCGTATCGCCGGGTTCTGGGGAAACACGGGAAAGGCTTTGACTTGAGGGACGTCGGCATCCTTATTCAACGGAAAGGTCCGTTCAATGGTTTCGGCAATCCGGGGAAGCATGCTTTCAGGTTGTGGACTGCCAACGAGGAAAAGGGGATAGACGTGGGCTGGCGGTGTCACGGTTTCAAAGAAGAATTGCAAACTTCCCAGCAGTTCTTGCGCAAGCATCGCTGCCGGCTCCCGATCTTGAGGCGGTGAGACCGTCACCGTGGAAAGCTGCTTGAGGGGTTTCACTCGAACAAAACACGGTTGACCCTCCTTGCACACGATCAATGAAAATCCCCAATCCCCGACGTACAAAAAAATGACCGTGTCGGGGACAAACGCCAGGTCCCGTGCCTGCGCGTGCAAGGTCGCTTCAATGATTGGTCGGCACAGGTTCAAGACGGCCAGCCCGGCAATGTTCACTGATAGGGGAATGACTCCTGCCTCGACACAGAGTGTTTCGTACTGTTCAAGAATATCGCGTTGAATCGTCACGGCAAGGAAACGAACCGGCGCGGACGGCGAGCGCGTGAGTGAGAACCTGGATGGTATGTCGCCAAAGCATTGGTAGGACACCCGCCGTGGTTTCGGCGAGAGGTTCAACTCTTTTTGCAGCCGCCACTCCACCAACGCCTTTTGCTCTTTTTTGTTTTTCGGCAGAGACGCGAGTTCGAAAACCGCCGTGCGGGCACACAGGTCCGGAAGACACACGGCGACTGAATGGGGGCGCTGGGTGGCGGGAAGGTTCGAGTGCAGAGCCGAGAGCACGTGCTCGGAAGAAACGACGTTCTGCTCGATGGGCGACAAACGAATGGACCCCGGTGGAAGGCTTTGCTCACGGTAGCCCCCAAGCGTTGGGCCCGTCAGTCCGTGCCGGAGATGCCCGAAACAGAATTTATCCGTCGAAAAATAGAGCCCCGTTCGTGGGCGGATAAACGGGAAGAGTTTCATTTGATTCTTTAATTGGCGACTTCTTCGATGGGAGTCACGCGATTGATTTCTCGAAGCGTGGTTTCTCCCTGAATGACTTTTTGCACGGCGGCCTGTCGCAGGGTCGTCGTGCCTTGCGCATAGGCAGCGGTGCGAATTTCCGACGGCGAACATCCGGCTAAAATCATTTCTTTCATGGTATCGGTGAAATCCAAAAATTCCGTAATCGCTCGTCGGCCTTTGTAGCCCAGGCCATTGCATTCATAACACCCTTGCCCTTCATAAAACGTGATCCGTTGTGCTTCCTCAAGATCGATTCCCAAGTTTTGACGGAATTGCGGGTCCGCCTTGACCTCGGCTTTGCAATACGGACAAATGGTGCGGACTAATCGCTGGGCAAGGATACAACTGAGGGAAGACACAAAATTGTATCGTTCGATGCCCATGTTGACGAATCGAGAAATCACGTCAAAAGCATTGTTGGCATGAACGGTGGTAAAGACCAGATGTCCGGTTAAGGCCGATTGAATGGCGATTTGGGCGGTTTCCGCGTCTCGAATCTCGCCCACCATGATTTTATCAGGGTCGTGGCGCAAGATTGAACGGAGTCCCCGGGCGAACGTGAGTCCTTTTTTCTCATTGACCGGAATTTGCACGATTCCCGGCAGTTGATATTCGACGGGATCTTCGATGGTGATGATTTTATCTTCAAGCGTATGGACTTCATTCAACGCACCATAGAGGGTTGTGGTTTTTCCACTGCCAGTCGGCCCGGTGACGAGCACCATGCCGTACGGTCGGGTAATGGCGCGGCGAAACCGGCGGAGGTCTTCCGGGGCATATCCCAACAAGTCCAATTGTAACCCTCGCACCCCCGTGGCAATATGGTGTTTGTCCAGCACCCGAATGACCACGGCTTCGCCATAGACACTGGGAAGGATCGAGACCCGAAAATCGATGGTCCGTTGTTCAACGTGGAGTTTGAATCGGCCGTCCTGGGGAATACGCCGCTCGGAGATATCCAGTTCGGACATGATTTTGAGTCTGGAAATCAAGGCATTGTGCACGGAGGGCGACAACGGGTCCATGGCCTGATACAGGACGCCGTCGATTCGAAATTTCACCTCGACGCCTCGTTCTCCTGCTTCAATGTGAACGTCGCTCGCGTGTTTTTGGAGCGCACTTAAGATAATGGTATCCACCAGCTTGACCACCGGGCTTTGATCTTTCGTAATCCGTTCGACGGACAGGACTTCTTCTCCTCGCTCATCTTTCTTGACCAGAACGGGATGCAGCTCCTTCTGAATGCGTGTGAGCATTTGCTTGTTGCCTTCACTGGCTGCCAATCCATCCTCAATCGCCGTTTTTGTCGAGACGACCAAACGGACTTCACGATCCAGCAATATTTCAAGTTCATCGATGGCTTTGAGATTGTGCGGGTCGGCCACGGCAATGGTTAACAGCCCGTCTTCGTCGGAAATTGGGACGAAGGGCAGACGATGCATCCATTCCACGGGGATGAGGGAAAAAAAGTCCGGGGCGACGCGATATTCGTACAGCGGATCATAGGGGAGGCCATATTGCTCGGCCACGGCTCGGGCCAGGTAATCTTCCGTGAGCAATCCGTTCTCCAGCAGGACGTGCGAGAGCGGACGCTGGTCGGTGCGCGCTTGGTGGACCGCCTCCGCAAGCTGCTCCGCGGTAAGCACGTTTCGCGTCACGAGAATTTCTTCCAGCGATGATCGTTTGACGGGAGTTGCCATGATGCTGCTCGCGGTTAGAGCGCTCCCGCAATATTGAAAATGGGTAGATACATAATCACCACAATGCCGCCGACGAGTACTCCCATGAAAAGGAGTAAGATCGGTTCCAGCCAATTCAATTTATTGAGGTAGATATCGATTTCACTTTCATGAAATTCAGCCACTTCTTCGAGCATGGCTTTGAGCGCTCCGGTTGATTCTCCCACCTCAATCATTTCCACTGTCATGCGGGGCAGGAACTCTTCTTCTTTGAGGGAAGCAGCAAGGCCCATGCCTTCTCGCACGCGCGAAGTCGCACGAACCAGTGCTTGCGAAAACACTTTGTTGGTCATGGCATCGGAGGTCATTGAAAGAGCGGTGAGGAGGGGAAGCCCACCGGCAAGAATCGTGGCCAGGGTTCTTGAAAACCGGATGATTTGATTATTGGACACGATGCCTCCGGTGAGTGGAAGCGTGAGGAGCAACCGATGGATCTGGTATTGCCCTTGATCGGTTTTCGACCAGAGATAGCCTCCGATTCCTGAAACCAGGAGGATTCCAACGGCCCATGGCCCCCAAATCACCGCACTGGTCACGACGTCGAGGAGCATTTGCGTCGGCCCCGGCAGGTTGGCGTTGCTTTGGGCGTACACGTCAACAAACGTGGGGATCACAAACACCAACAAAAAGGCAGCCACGCCTATTCCGATGAGCATCAGAAAAACAGGATAGGCCAAGGCTTTGCCCACTTTTTCCCTGATGTCGATCAAGAGTTTGATATACACGATATAGCGCTGAAGGACATCAATGAGATTGCCGGTATGCTCGCCGGATTGAATCGTGGAGCGATATAATTCCGGAAAATAGGACGGTTGCACACCCATGGCCTCGGAGATGGACGCGCCGCCGCGGATGCCCTCGCGTACCTCTTGCAGGGCTTGCTGGAACGCCGGATTGACTGCCCGTTCGGTGAGCAGATCGAACGTCCGCAGAATCGGCAGGCCTGCCTTGACCAACGCGACGAACTGTTGGTTGAAGATCAAAAAGTCACGCAGGGGGACGTGGCCTCTGCGTTTGTGTCCTGCAGCCGCGTCCAGCCAATGTTTGGGGCCTTTGAGTTGAAGAACAAAAAGTCCTTGGGTTTCCAGTTGTGATCGAACCGCTGCCTCACTGAGACCATTCGTCTTCCCTTCAATAATACTTCCATCAGTTCGGGCGGCTCGGTAGTGAAACTGGAGCATGGGGGCCTTGCATTAATCGTTGGATTGGTCGTTTGCGTTTAGAGACTCAACAAGATGCTGTTCGTCGAGAGGGGCGGCAGGGGAGGGAATCTTCAGCACTTGTCCTATGAGGATCAGGTCACTATCAAGGTTATTCAACGTTTTGAGCTCGGCCACCGTTGTGTCATAGCGGTGAGCCAGTCTCCATAAGGAATCTCCCCGTTTGACCACAATCGAATCTGTATCCTCGGCGTGAGCCCCACGTTCTGCCAAGCCGGATGACCCAGGTTTTTGAGAACGCGCTGCCAGGGCCCGTTGTTTTTTCATTTGTTCCTTGAGTTGAGCCGTCTCATTCGAGAGTTTGTCAATGGATGACACCATCCCTTCAAGGGAGGTTTTCAGGATGCGAACTTGGGCGACCATTTTCAGGAGTTGGGGGACGTTCGCGGTTTGGGCGCGGAGTTGGGTGACTTCCTTTTGGAGTTCGTCACGTTCCGTCTTGACCATTGACAATTCTTTTTCAAGGTTTGCGATGGTTGCCACGCGTTCAATTTCGCGGTTGCGGAGGGCGGAAATCTGGTTTTGGGCCGTACGGATATTCGCAGTTTGTTTGGCTGCTTTAATACGTTCCGCGGCTATGGCGGTTCGGAGGTCCTCGGCTTCTGCCAGCGCCTCCGTCATCAGGGTTGCCTGGGGAAGAGGTGAAGGGGGAAAAAGGCTGGGGGAAACGGCCGGCTTGGGTGGCTGGAGACACCCGTGAAGAAGCAATGCCGTGCCGAAGACACATAATCGAAAGAATAGGCTCACCTCCGTATGGGAAAAGCCATTACCACTCATTGTATGGAGTCCCGTTTGTGCTCACGGCGTCACTGCCACTCTGAACGTCAAAAATGCCAGCTTCCTCGTCAGGATTTTCCTCAAATTCGATAACCCAGGCATCGGCTGTTTCGGTGAAAGGGTCCATGGGAACCTGTCGAAGATACCCTGTTTCGACCAAGGTCTCAAGCGACGGAGGGTAGAAACCCTTGTCCGCATAGTGTTGGTCGAGTACGGTTCGTATCGTTTGCAAATTCTGTTTTAATGCGGCCTCTCTGGCTTTCACGGCCGATTGTTGAAAAGAAGGAACCGCAAGTGCCACTAAAATGCCAATAATGGCCACCACAATCATTAACTCGACGAGAGAATAACCCTTGGGGGCATTCCGGTACGTACTGTTCATCACCAATCACGATACGAGGTTCCATCAATCGCCGTTTTGGTGCTTGTCGTGTAGACGTCGAAGACGTCCTCACCGCACCAACTTTCCGTATTCGGATCGTCCTGATAACACCGCAACCCCCAGTCGGTGGAGTTGGTGACGGGGTCAAGAGGAATGCGTCGAAGATACCGGCGAATCGGGTTGACTTCTTCAATGACGGCTTCCGCTCCGCTTAATTCAATGGCCAACAGGGTTTCAAGGGTTTTGGGGTAGCCGGTGATCCCCGTGGACTCCTTACACGACGTCTGATTTTTGACGCAGAGCGGCCCCAACAGGATATTCTGGTCCCTGGCCCAATCGTCTCGGAAATTGTCGATTGCCGTTCGCATGGTTCGCAGGGCCTGTCGCAATTCCAGTTCTTTGGCGCGTTGGGCACTCACCTTGGTTAAGGGCAGTGCGATCGACGCGAGAATAAAAATAATCACCAGTGTAATTAAGAGTTCGATCAACGTCACGCCATCCTTGTTGTTCATCTTACAAAATACGGATCAGGCCATGTTGGGCCGCGACGGGGACCATCTGCCCGGCGGCGTCAATGACTTTGGGTTGTTTGACGATCAAGGGGGCTTGCCCTTGGCCTTTGGTGGTAAAGGTCAGGGTGGCGAGCACGCCCGTACCCTTGGCCGTGACATCGTCTCGGCCAATTTTGAGGACAATGGTGCCTGCAGCCGGAGAAACGGAAACCGTGAGGGATGAACGCTCTGTTTGAGCCGGGAAGAAATCGCCAGGCTGAGCCTTATCGAATTCAAGCTGCTCGGAATTATACGTCACGATCATCTGGGCGTTGCGAACGTCGGGGAAGGATTCCGCGACAAGGCGCACATGTAACGATTGACCTGGTCCAGTGGTAATTTCATCGGGTGTGATGACAATGCCGGCGGTAGAGCGTGGTTGGTCCGGCTCGGCTGATGTGGCTATTTGTGGGGTCGCGTTTTGAGAAGTCTCAGCAGGAGCCGATTCAAGTTGGCCTTGGGATAGGTCTTCCATGGGAACGTCAAACGTCGGAAGTTTTTCTTGTGGGGAAAAGAGCGGTTTGGTGGCATATTGCGTGCCCGTGCCCGACCAGAGCGTTTGTTTTGCCAAACTCGGTGGTGTCACGTGTCGAATGATTCTGGGTGTAATGGCAATCATCACCTCCGTCTGGATCTTTTCTTTGGTCTTGAAAAATAAATCTTCCACAAAAGGGATCTCGTCAAGGCCGGGAACCGTATCCCGCGTTTTTCGATCTTCTTCTTGAATCAGTCCGGCCAGAATCACGGTTTCGCCGTCTCGAAGATTGAGGGTGGTTTCAGCCGTTCGCGTGCCGAACCGAAATTGCGTAATCGATGGGTTGTCTTGAAGGGTGACCTGATCCCCCAAGCGGGTGACTTCGACTTTGAGTCTGATGGTGACCTGACCCGTGAGGTGAATGGACGGTTCCACGTCAACCTTGACCCCCGTGTCCCTGAATTCAACCGACGTGGCCGTAGAGGTTGTGGGGACGGTGCCTGACCCGACGCCCGGGTTCACGTTTGTCGTCGACAGCAGGATCGGCTGTTTATCGCCAATGTTAATCGAGGCTTTTTGATTGTTAAGCACACGAAGCTGCGGGGACGCCAGGGTTTTGGCATCGGATTCCGATTTAAAAAATTCCAATAACACGCTTGAAGGAAAGGTAAAGAGCAAGGAATCTTTCCCAAGCGTGGTTAATTGTTGAAAGGTGAAGGCCTGCCCGGTGGTGCTGAATCTCGTGCCTTCGGTTCCGGGGAACACCCCGGCCCCGGCTTGTTTGGCAAATTGCGCGCCCAAGCGTCGGGATTTGGTCCGGTTCACCTCCAGGACTTCGATATCAAAGACCACTTCCGAGTCCCGCTGATCATTGGCGAAGATGATCTGTTCGGCCAACTGAAGCTTCTCCGGCAGATCCCGAAGGACCACCGCATTCAGGGGGTCGTTCACGTAGACCCGCTTGGTTTCCAGGATCGTGCGTAACAACGTGGCCACGTCTTTGGCTTTGGCATGGGAGAGATAGAAGGTGCGGATTTGCAGGTCCTGGTATTGTTGGCGTTTCTGTTTGGTATCCGGGATGATGAGTAACGTGTCCGGCGCCACGCGACGCGCAAACAGTTGGTTGGTGGCCAGGATCAGGTTGAGGGCTTCCTCGAACGAGGTGTCTTGCGTGAAAATGGTCACGGGGCGGTCACGCACGTCCTTTTCAAAAAGAATGTTGAGGTCGGCCGTCCGCGCCAGAATTTCGAAAACCTGTTTGAGGTTGGCGTTTTGAAACCGAAGGGTGACCGGCTCGGTGATTCCGCCCAATGCATGCCGGCTTTGTTGTTGCTGCGCAAGGGAGGTGATGCTTGCCAGGGCTTCCGTGAGGTTCGGATCGAGTTCGATGGCTCGTTCATAGGCGTTCATGGCTTCGTCGAAACGGCCAAGACTCCGAAGTTTGTGGGCGTCTTTCAAGGCTTGTCGTGCGTCTTTGAGGCGAACGGCGTCACCAAGCGCAGCGTGATGCTCGGGCTTGGCCGGGTCGAGGCCCAAGGCGATTTCAAATTCTTGCATGGCTTCCGGCAGCCGTTTTGTCTTGAGGAATTCCCGACCCTTTTCATAGTGGGCTTGAGCGGCCTTGGCCTTGACCTCAGTGTACGTTTTGATGATGTCTTCGTTGAACGGGTCTTCGCGCAAGGCCTCGCGATACGCGGCCACGGCCCCGTCCCAGTTCTGTTGTTGAATCATCTCCTCGCCCAGTTGGAGGTGAGGGGTGACCGAGCTACAGGACATCACGGCGATACAGAGCAGGAGGAACACTCCATAGGGCCGCAATTGAAACAATCGTGTCTTCATTGGCTGGTACAGTCGTTTATCGTGTGCTGATTGGCAACGGCGAGTCTATTTTGATGGATGTCGTTGAAAAAGTCCATCGGTCGGGCCTGTCCCCACACCTCGAAATGAGATGCCCCCCTTTCCTCGTTATTCTGAGCCGTCCTGAGCGGATGCGAAGGGGCTCACGAAGGGCCTGGGCATTAGAAGGTTGGTTCTTCTTCAGCTTTTACCTCTGTTTTGGTTGCGCCACCCGTGGTTGATGCCTCAAAGTGAATATCGTGATACCGTTGGGCTTCTTGAAACGTCACTTGGTCCAAGGGCGGATCAAGGCTCGTGCTCCGCACGCCACGAATTTCGCCTCCCCTCTTAATGAGTGCAAAATCCTCTCCGGTGATCGGGTCCTTGTAGACGACCGGCAGGTAGCGTTTGGGCCGTTTAGTCAGAGCTTCCAGGGTCAAGGGATACTGATTCTGCCGCGTGCCTTTTTGGACCTCGAAGTCAGCCGCATAGCGTTCAATGGCGGCTTTCATCCGATTGCCCCGGAAGGCCAGTTCTTTTTCACGATCCCGTTTCAGAATGACCGACCAGTGTTGATTGATCGCCATGAGGGAGAGCCCAATGAGCACCACAAAAAACATCAACGCGAGATACGTCACGCCCCGTTGATTGCCGACGGGTCTCAGGACTTTTTCCCGGAATTGAGGAAAAAAGTGAAAGGTGGGCATCGTTGGTGAAGGGTTCCTCTGGTCGTCGAAGTTGATCCTCAGACCGGCCATTGTTCTTCACGCCAAGCCATGTCCCAAAACATCCATTCATAGCGCGAACTGGTCAGAAACGCTTCACTCATCCGCTCTTTTTCGGCCTTACCGGCGAGTTTGGCTTCTTTGTCGACCAGTGCGCGCATCCATCGGGTGACTTCGGCAAATTCCGGCGATCCGTATAACAGCAACCAATCCCGATAGGGATGTTTGGGTGACGGTGGCCCCTTTCGCAGCAGATGTCGGCCCACGGCACAATAGATCCATGCGCAAGGAAGGGCCACGACCGTGAGTTCGGCCAGGGTGCCGGTTTGGGCCGTGCTTCGCATGTGCCGGCAGTAGGCGTAGTTCGTCGGTGCGAGAGGGGTGTTTCGCATGTCAGCGGCCGTGAGCTTCCATTGCTTGCCGTAGGTTTCGTGCAACCCGCGTTCGACAACGATGGTTTCTTCCACCAGTTTGGCAAAGCGAAGAGCCGTATCGGGGTCTTGGGCTTTTTGTGCACCCACGGCGAATATTCTGGCGAGTTCTTCGAGATACCGGGCATCCTGCAGGATATAGTACTGGAACTTGCGTTTGGGTAGGGTGCCTTTCCCAAGGGCTACCACAAAGGGATGTTTGAATTGCGCGTCCCAGATCGGCTTGGCCAACTGTCGTAGACGTTTGGTGAAACTCACGGTGTCTCCAATGCGTTAGAGTAAGGCTCGCGCGGCAGCGAAGGCCGCCTCCATGTCCGGCATGTTCGCAAGGTTTGGGGTAATTTGCAGATAGCGGATGATATTGTGTTTATCCACCACCATCACCGCCCGGGCGAGTAAACGTGGGCCGTCCAATAGAAGCCCATGGGTGCGCCCAAAGTCTCCGCCCCGGTAGTCGGACAAAAACGTGACGTTGTCGATTTTTGCTTCTTTGGCAAAGCGGTCTTGAGTGAATGGGGTATCGACGCTGACGGTATAGAGCTTGACCTTCGCATCGAGGCCTTTGTTGTTCTCGCTGAGGTAATGGGTTTGCTGCTCGCACACTTTCGTGTCGAGGGAGGGAACCACGCTGATGATGCGTACGTTGCCTTTCGTCTCGGTAATATCCTGGAGGGATAAATCCCCTTTGGCTAATTTCACGGAACGGAGCGCTTCTCCCGTGGAAATCTCCGGGCCGGCCAACGCGAGGACGGAGTCTCGAAAGGCAATGGTGGATCCTGCACCGGCAGCGGCCGTGCCCTTGGCGACAGGAATGGATTGATAGGAGAAGCCTGCATCCACCCGGGTGTCGAATGAGGCACATCCACTGAGCGTCAGTAAAACAATGAGGCTAACGAAAACGAGAGGGCATCGTTTGAAAGTTCCCATGAGTAAGACCTCCCTGTTCTTTGGTTCGCTCGACTGGAGCATCGGAGGATTGTCGGTTGAAAATTTTATACGGCAGGATTGGGGGGCTGTCAAGAAATGGAACACCCCAGACATTCTTTGGAGGAACGGGACATGTTCACTCATTCGTTGACAGTCAGGATTGTCGGGTTACGCTACGCTAACCCGACCTACGGCTCTTTGCTGTCAAGAAATGGCACACCCGAGAAATTTTCTGTAGGAACGACACGAGGAACTCCGGCATGAAGGTGAGATGGGATGATTTAATCAGGACCGTCTTTGTCAGCAAGGAACTGCACGAGGGCGGGGTTGACGAAGTCGGGGTTTTCCCATTGGGGGAGATGCCCGGAATTCGGCGCGATGAGGAACGAACTGCCGGGAATGGTCGTTTGCAGGGTTTGCCCTACCGAAGGAGGAAAGATTTTATCGTCTGCTCCCCAAAGAATGAGCGTGGAGTGTGAAATGTCCGTTAATCGCGGGGCAAAAGTCGTTTCCCATTCCGGGATCTGATCCAGTTGTGAATACATGGCATAGAAGAATCCGGGCTGAGCGCGGAGTTGGTGAGCACGTTCCACGACGATTGGGGAAATCAGGGCATGATCGTGAATGATTTCTTTCAGAATGAGTTTGATGGACCATCGTCCGGTTACCCAACTTCCCAATTTTGACAACCAGAGTGCCGGCCGGTGTTTGATAAACCGGCTGGTTCTTGGAGATTGAAGGTTGTCGAGAATATTGGAAGGAAATCCCCCGATAAGCACGAGTTTGGCGACGCGGTCCGGATGCTCCAGGCTCATCCCGATTGCGAGACCGGCCCCCATGGAACAGCCGATCAATGTGGCTTTTTGAATGTGGAGGTTATCCATGAACCTGCGGAAGGTATCGAGGAGAAAGGCCGGAGAATACATGCGTTCAGGTTTCTCGGACAGTCCCGATCCCAACAAATCAGGCGTAATGATCCGGCACGACCGGGCGAGCGCGACTTGTTGGTGTTCCCAATGCCACATGGAGCCGCCCAATCCATGAATCAGAATGACGGGAGGACCTTTCCCGTGGTCCAGGTAGGCTACGTGATATCCGTTTACGGTGGTGGTATGAACGGCGTGGCGATGGAGCAGGGCAACGTGGGGGGAAATGGGAAGAGGAGAAGAGGTCGTCACAACGGTAGATTAACACGACGGCAGAGTCGATCCATTTTGCTGAATTTATTCGAGTTGGATCAGGGTTTCATCGCAATTGACGAGATCGCCTTCGTTGACGTAGATGGCCTTCACCGTCCCTTCAATCGGTGCGGTGATTTGGTTTTCCATTTTCATCGCTTCAATCACGATTACCGGCTCTTCGGCGGCGACTGTGCCGCCTTCCGTGACGAGAATTTTCACGACGCGGCCCGGCATGGGCGTCGTGACGTCTCCCGGGCCACTGGGTTTGGGGCGCTCTCCCTTGGCGGTGCCGGTTGAGACGGGCGCCTCGGGTCCGCTGGCCAACACTTCTTGCAGTGGTTCCAGGTAGACCTCTTCAAGTTTGTCATCGACCTTGATGTAGTAGGGTTTTTTCCCGTCGATGGACCGTCCGGAGCCTGAAACCCGTACGTGATACGATTCCCCGTGGAGGGTGACGGTAAATTCGATAGGTGCGAGATGTAGCCCGGGGGTCGACGAAGTTCCTCGTCCTCCTCCTGGTGGCTCGAGGACTTCGGGCCGTAGCTCCCCGCTTGCACGTTCGTGGATAAATTGTAACGCAACGGAAGGGAACAAGGTATACGACAACACGTCTTCCTCGGAGACGTCATGTTCGCTCAGCTCTTTGGCGGCTTCTTTCAATTCAGGGGCAAGGTTATCCGCGGGTCTGTTTGAGATGGGAGTGTCGTCGGAAATGGCTTTTTCCTTTGTGGTCGGATCCAGGGAGCCGGGCGGTTCGCCGTAGAGGCCCAAAAAGTAATTTTTGACTTCATTGGTGATGACTTTGTACCGTTCGCCGGTTATCACGTTCAAGGTGGCTTGGGTACCGACGATTTGACTGGTAGGGGTCACTAACGGCGGGTACCCCATGTCTTTGCGAACCCGCGGAATTTCTTCCAGCACTTCTTTCATTTTTTCGATGGCATTTTGTTCCGCCAATTGGGACGCCAGGTTCGAAATCATGCCGCCCGGCACCTGTGATAACAGGACGTCCGTATCGACACCTGTAAAATCACTTTCAAATTGGTGATATTTCTTTCTTGCCGTTCGCAGTTGTTCCGTCATGGGTGCGAACCGGGACAAATCCAACCCGGTGTCATATGGAGTCTTTCTCAGGGCTGCAATAAAGGTTTCCGTGGGGGGATGCGACGTGCCTCCTGCGAGCGGAGACAGGGCCGTATCCAAAATATCGAGACCGCCGAGGATCGCCATGAGTGACGACATCGAGGCCATTCCCGACGTATAATGCGTATGAAGATGGATGGGGACACGAACCGCTTCCTTCAAACGTTTGACGAGCGCATAGGCTTCGAAAGGGGGTAAGAGTCCGGCCATGTCCTTGATGCAAATGGTATCGGTGCCGAGATCTTCCAGCCGTTTGGCTTGTTCCACGAAATGATGCAGGCTGTGCACCGGGCTGACCGTATAGCAAATCGTGGCTTCCACGTGTTTGTTGCACTGCCGGACCACCCTGATGGCTGATTGAAGGTTTCGAATGTCATTCAAGGCGTCGAATACGCGAAAGACGTCGATGCCGTGTTCCGCGGACTTGACGATGAATTGTTCCAGGACGTCGTCGGCATAATGTCGATAGCCCACCAGGTTTTGCCCGCGAAGGAGCATTTGCAGCTTGGTGTTGGGAGCGGCTTGGCGGAAGGCTCGTAACCGTTCCCACGGATCTTCTTTCAGAAATCGCAAGCAGGCGTCGAAGGTTGCGCCTCCCCAGACTTCCAGGGACCAGAACCCTACCGCATCCAGTTGTTCCGCCGTGGGGATCAAATCTTCCGTACGCATGCGCGTCGCCAACAGCGATTGATGCCCGTCTCGTAAGGACACGTCCGTGAGGTGAAGCTTTCGCCCGGGCGAGGCTTCCAATTCGAACGTATCCGGACGTTTGCCCTTCCGTCGCTTTTTGGATGCGCCGGTGCGTCTTTTGAACTTATCCCAGAATGTTGGTTTCTTTGCCATAAGGTGCCTTTGCGTTAAAGATACTCGTTGCCGATGAGGCGTTATAGCCCTTCATACGCCGCAATGGCGGCAGAGAGCGCCACCACAAGATCTTCAGATACCAAGGGATAGTCGTATTCATAGAGGTCCGGGTGCGAGTCCAAGTAAAACGTATCGAATTTTCCCGACAGGAAATCGGGGTCTTCCATAATATTTTTCAAAAAGGGAATGGTTGTTTTGACTCCCCGTAACAAAAACTCCTCAAGTGATCGGTGGGTCCGCCGAACCGTTTCGTCCCACGTCCGGCCCTGTACCGTCATTTTGGTCAACAACGCGTCATAGTAAGGGGGAACGGTATAGTCTTTGTACACGACGCCGTCGATCCGCACCCCAATTCCACCTGGAGAAAAATAAGCCGTGATTTTGCCGGACGAGGGACAAAATCCATTTTGAGGGTCTTCCGCGTTAATCCGACATTGAATCGCATAGCCTTGAAGATTCACTTCATGTTGCCCGAACGCGAGCGGCCGTCCTGCGGCAATCCAAATTTGGGCCTGCACGATATCGATGGTGGTGATCTGTTCCGTGACCGTATGTTCCACCTGAATCCTTGGATTCATCTCCATGAAATAGTAACGGCCATCCTGATCCAACAGGTATTCGACGGTGCCGGCATTTTGAAACTTGGCGGCACGGGCCAACTCAATCGCGGCGTCGCCCATTTGGCCCCTCAGCTGGGGCGTGAGGATTAAGGAGGGGGCAATTTCGATTATTTTCTGATGGCGACGCTGGATTGAACAATCGCGTTCACCCAGATGCACGACGTGCCCCTCTTCGTCCGCGAGGAGCTGAAACTCAATATGATGCGGTCGTTCGATGTATTTTTCAAGAAAAAGATCGGCGTTTCCGAAAGCCGCCAACGCTTCCCGAGCCCCGGACTCCATGGCCTCTTTCAACTCTTCATCGGAACGGACGACACGAAGTCCACGTCCCCCTCCACCGGCACTGGCTTTGACCATCACCGGATAGCCGATGGATCGAGCAAAGTTCAGGCCTTCTTCTACGCTTTGAACGTGGCCTTCCGTCCCCGGAACCACGGGGATCCCGATTTGTTTGGCGAGTTTCCTGGCTTGCACTTTATCGCCCAGCAGTTCCAAGGCCTCGGGAGTCGGGCCGATAAACGTGATGTCCGCCTCTCGACAGAAATGGGCAAACTGGGCGTTTTCCGCCAGAAACCCGTAGCCCGGATGAATCGCATCGGCTCCGATGCGTTTGGCTAAGTTGACGATTTGCCGGGCGTCGAGGAATCCCTGGACCGGACCGGGGCCTACCAGATACGCTTCATTGGCCTTTTTGACATAAATCGCGGTGGCTTCGCATTCAGCATAAATGGCCGCCGTGGCGATGTCGAGTTCACGACAGGCCCGGATGACCCGCATTGCGATTTCACCACGATTTGCTACAAGGATTTTCTTGAACATGGACTGCCCTGAAGGAGAGAGGTGTCGTTCCTTTGGTTTAGGACAACCACAGGGGGCTGTCCCTACGAATCTCCGTCCCGGGAAATTAATTGCCGGAGAGCGTCTCGATGTCCGTGGGGCGAGGGCCTATGTATCATGGATGGTGAGGATCCTGTCAAGAGGGCGCCATGGCCATCAATCGGGCTTACTCCCCGTTGAGCGGGTAATATTTAATGACCGAACTGGTTTTGTCTTGGAAAAGACCGCTGGCGCCTATTTTTACGGCGCGTTGTCCTTGGGGTGACAGCACGTACGCTAAAAAGGCCTGGGCCACCGGAGAGGCATTGGGGTTCATCACGAAGACCACCGGTCGACGGAGGGGATAGGTGCCATCCAGGACCGTTTGGTATTCAGGTTCAATGTCATCGACGAACAGGAGGGTCACGCCATATCCGTCTTTACGCGCTTGCAAAGCGGGTCCCATCGAGACGTAGGAAATGGAATAGATATCACCGTTGATGGCCTTGAAGGTCTCATTCTCTTTTTCGACGACTTTGGCCCGGAGATCCCTGTGATTTTCAAGGCCCAGGAATTTTTCAAATGGTTGGCGAATATTTTGATTCCAGGCTCGATGAATCAGCGAAATTCTGGCTTCCGGTCCATCTTCGTACACTTGCGACCAAAACTTTATTTTGCCTGCGAAAATTTTCGCTAACTGCTCCCGAGTGATTTCTCCAGTGGCATTAGCAAAATTTGTCACCACGGCGATGCCGTCCCAAGCTACGGTGGTTGATGGGAGATCGTGTTCCGCTTGACCCGTAATGGCGATATCGGCGGCATTTTCCCGAACTTCTTCGATGGGCCTGGCATTTTGGTGCCAGAAAAAATCAATGGAGGTTTTGGGATGTAAGGCTTCAAAGTTTTTTGCCAAGGCTTCAATCGCATACCGTTCAGGCCCATTGCCCACGATTAAGGCGGAGCCGGTTAATTCTTCGGCCGTTCCAACCACCGGCCAACCGAACGGCAGCAAGGCCATCAGCCAGAATCCCACCAGAACGTGGATTTTCGGCAACGTGGTATTTCCCCGAAAGCTTTTCATAAGAACTCTCTTATTCAGCGGAACCGGTCTACCTTGAAAGACAGAGGGGTCTCATGACAATGGATGGGTGCCGCCACCAAGTTGCCAATTCTTTGCCGATCGTGCAGAGAATCACTGGGTGACAGAAGTGAGGGTAGTAAGCGCTAACTTTCTCCGGAACCTGAATCCGTCGGTTGCGTCATTCTGGGAACACCGGGGGCCGCTCGTGCTCCCCCCATGATGGGTGGAAGCTTTTTAAATTTATCCATCCTCTCATTGTACATGTCGTAGGCTTTCATCTCGCTAAATCCGGGTTTATGATCGCCTTTGATTTGGGAAGCGAAAGCGGACATGAGTCGCTGGGCATTGACTTCGTTGCACTGGGGACAGGATGTCTCTTCCGGTCTCGCATTGACGGATTGAAGCAGTTCAAATTTATGGTCACAGGCATTGCATTGATATTCATATACAGGCATGGATCGGGTCACTCCCTTTTTACGGATTCATATACGTGTTGCGACGTTGGGCCTATTATACAGGATTGAAAATGCCCTTGACTATCACTCAATGAAATTATTCTGCTCTCCTTCTCCTTCCGGGAGAGAGTCTGCCTCGGGCTCGATCCTGGGGGATAGGTGCGGGAGCCGCTCTTGACGCCTTAAGGGTTTCTTCTTTAAATTCGTATGGTTCTGATAGTTTTGTTCATTCTAACGGGTTGGAGGATTGCAGATGTCTGTCTTGGTGAGAACGTATCGGTTGGCAAGCGGGTTGCAACAGGTAGAACGAATTGATGATCCGGACCGCATTGAACGGTATATGAAACTGTTTGATCGTGCCGATCTGAAAAAAATTCAGACCGGGGCAAGGGTCAAGATTGAAAAAGATGAATGGCAGCTTCTTGAAGATTAATTGCGCAGTTTTTTATTCCTGAGGGGTACCATATGGCGCTTTGGATCAATATTCGAAGATCCGTGGATGAGGCCGTTTTGCATAAAGAACGGTGCATTGAAGTCCCTTCGATTCCCACACGGTCTGATTTTTGGGAAGGTGGCTGGTTTGAATATCCCGATAAAGATACGGCCTTGGACGCGCTGGAACAGTCCGGAGTAGTGCGTCAAGTGAAGTGTCGTCTGTGTAAGCCCTAGATTTATTGCACTAGCGGGCGCAGGGCGGTGTTGTGTCCTCGCTCAACCCTCACCTATCTATGTTGATAAGCCTCGGGTTTCGCTGCGGGACGCCTTGCCCTGCATCCCTCTATCACAATAAGCTTGTTCCCGTAGGTCGGATTAGCATAGCGTAATCCGACAGAAGGACGGAGTCGAATCCAGGGTGGGGTGTTGGGTTACGCCTTCGGCTAACCCAACCTACGGGGCTACGAAAAAAAGACCTTGTCCTCGTAGGTCGGATTAGCGCAGCGTCATCCGACAGAAGGGCTCGCGTCATCCGACAGATTTGCTTTCTGGCAGATTCACGGGGAGTCGGTTGCGGCTTTGCAAAGAACCTTGGGAGAAACGGTAAAAGCCTATGGCGGAAAAGTTCGGCGGATATCGATGGGTCAAGGAAGGGTATCTCGATAATCGTACACGGGGAGTCGTGGTCGGGAAGATGACCTTTGCCTCTCTCGGTCCGATAGAATTTTATTTGAACGGGGATTTCAAACCCGACATTGCCGGCCGGATTTTTTCCTTTAAGAACTCTCAATTCGTCGATGACCCCAACTCCGCGTCACGCCTCCTCGATTTGGCCAATCCCCAGATCGGCACCGTGAGTTCGATTTCCTTTGACCCGCATCCTCTTCTTGCGCCGCATCCCTATATCGAGTGGTTTTCTCTCAGCGGCGATCATTATCGGATTGAATTACAGGAAGGTGACGCACGGCTTCTCGATCTTGCCGAAGCCTCATGTTATGAAGAGCAAAGCAGAACAATCAGGCAAGCCTATGCCGGCCGATCCGTTAAGCCTTCGGCGGAAACCCGGTCTTCCGATCAAGAGTGGTTCTAGCATCGTGTCGCCGGCAACCTCGCCCCAGGCAACGGAAACCGTTTCTCTTTCATTGACAGCCTTTTCCTCCCATCCGTACAATTCCTTCCCTTATGACGAATGATCGTTTTCTGAAAGCCTGCCGCCGGGAACCCGTGGATCGAACGCCGGTCTGGTTTATGCGACAAGCCGGTCGCTACATGGCGGAATATCAGCGAATTCGGGCGAAGCACGGTATTCTCGACGTCTGTAAGACCCCGGACCTGGCCGCAGAGGTGACGCTCCAACCCATCGAACGCTTTGATTTGGATGCGGCCATCATTTTTGCGGATATCCTGTTGCCCCTGGAGCCGATGGGGTTGCAGTTGACCTTCCGTGAAGAAGAAGGGCCGGTCATTCTCAATCCGGTCAGACATCAGGACGACGTGACGCGGTTACGTCAAGTGGAGAGAGACGCCTTTCGGTTTTCCTCCGATGCCGTCAGTTTGACAAAAAAGGCGTTGGATGGACGTGTGCCCCTCATTGGCTTTGCCGGAGCCCCGTTCACCTTGGCCAGTTATGCGATCGAGGGAGGGAGTTCGCGGAACTATCTCAATACCAAACAAATGATGTTCAGCCGGCCCGACCAGTGGCATGCGTTACTCCGCAAACTTTCGGACGTGGTCATGACGTATTTGGAGAACCAGATCCGGGCGGGCGTCGAGGTCGTTCAAATTTTCGACAGTTGGGTGGGGTGTCTGTCTCCGGCTGACTATGGCGAATACGTCTTGCCGTACGTTCAATCGGTTATTGATCGTTTGAAACCTGAAGGGATTCCGATCATCTATTTCGGAACGGGAACCTCGACGCTCCTGCCTCTCATGCGCAGTGCCGGCAGCGACGTCCTGGGGTTGGATTGGCACGTCGAGCTCGATGAAGCATGGGCGCGGGTCGGGTTCGACGTCGCCGTACAGGGCAACCTCGACCCCGTGGTCTTGTTTGCGCCCCTGCCGGAGATCGAGCGCCGTATCAAGGATATTCTGGACAGGGCAGGGAACAGGGCCGGGCACATTTTCAATCTCGGTCATGGAATTCTCCCCAAAACTCCCGTCGATCACGTTGAGGCTGCCATTGGGTTTGTTCACAAATACAGTACTCGATGAACTTGGCCCGGCTTGCTCACTGTTCCTTCCCCGTAACGCGTGATTCAATATGGCGGCTCCCAAACGAGTTGTGATTGTCGGAGGAGGAATTTCGGGGCTTTCCGCCGCGTTTGCCTTACTGGAACAAGCGGGAAGCAGGGATGAGTCTCTTCAGTGTACGGTGATGGAGGCGCAGGATTATTTTGGCGGAAAGATCGTCACGAACCGTCAAGATGGATTCGTAACGGAGGGGGGGCCTGACTCGTTCCTCACGACTAAACCGTCGGCTCTTGCACTCTGTGAAAAATTAGGGCTGACTTCGCAGTTGATCAACACCAATAAAGAAAACGCGCAAACGTTTACCTATTCGAGAGGACGATTGCGTCAATTCCCGCAAGGTCTTATTGCAATGGTCCCCACGAAGTTGGGGCCTTTGTTTCACAGCGGGGTGGTCTCCTGGGCCGGTATTGTGCGAATGGGAGCCGATTGGATCATCCCTGCTCGCCCCCGAACGAAAGATGAGGAAACGTTGGCGGAGTTCTTCAGCCGGCGTCTGGGTTCCGAAGCCTTTGATCGCCTGATCGAGCCGTTAGTCGCGGGGATTTACGCCGGTGACGCGAATGAGTTAAGCGTGGATGCGACCTTTCCTCAACTCGTGGAATTGGAGCGCAAGCACGGCAGTCTGATCAAAGGCGCGTTGACCATGCAGCGGGCGCGATCCTCGCACAAGCCGGATGCGACTGCCCGTACACTGTTCACGACCTTACAGGGTGGCCTGGGTGATTTGATTACGAGTCTGGCAGACAGGTTGTCAGGTGCCGGAGTGTCCCTTCGGCGAGGCACCAACGTGCGCGCGGTCCAGTCACTCGGTTTCCATACTCCGTATCGGGTCGAGTTGGAAGGGGGAGAAAGATTGGATGCGGAGGCCGTGGTTCTTGCGACTCCTGCGTACGTTTCCGCGGGCTTTCTCCGCTCTTTCGACCATGAAGCCGCTACGATCCTGGACCGGATTCCCTATGCCTCTACGATGACCATCTCGATGATCTTTTCCGAGCCGGAGGTCAAGTCTCAGCTTCGCGGCTATGGGTTCGTGGTCCCGCGTGTTGAAAATCGTTCATTGATTGCGGCGACGTGGTCATCGATGAAGTGGGCAGGACGAGCGCCTTCGGGGCAATGTCTGATTCGGTGTTATCTGGGTGGGCGTGGCCGAGAGCATTTGCTGGATTTGGATGATGCGGAATTGACGGGACAGGCCTGTCGTGAGTTGGAATCGATGGTCGGCATTCAAAGTCCGCCCCTCCGCGTGGAAGTGTATCGATGGCCTCGAGCCATGCCCCAATACACCCGTGGGCATCGGGAGTGCGTGCAACAAATTCGCCAACGTGTCACGCGGCACCCGGGACTGTACGTGACGGGTGCGGCCTATGACGGAATAGGAATCCCCGATTGCATCCGCGACGCGGAGACCACGTCTGCAAAGTTGAGCGCGTATTTATGGGAGCGGTCTTCGTAACGCGTTACCGATCGGTTGTGCTAAAATTATGGATCCAGCAGTCGAAGTAAATCGTGTTCGGGCTCACGTCGTGGCCCAGGGGCTCGTGCAGGGCGTCGGTTTTCGTGCGTTTCTACAATCTCAGGCGACCAGGCGTGGTTTGAGCGGATGGGTCAGGAACGTACCGGATGGTCGAATAGAAACGGAAGTTGAAGGGGCTGACGTTCTCGTCGATGAATTCATTCAAGCTCTCAAACGCGGGCCATCCTTGGCCCAGGTTCAAGATGTTCAGGTGGAATGGATCAACCCGAATGCCCAGGGTTCGTCCGATTTTATTATCATCCCCGGCAATGTGTAGCGGGGTTTCTCGCTGAAACCCGGCCGGAAAGGATTGACCTATGGATTATAAATCATTAATTCGCGAGATCCCCGATTTTCCCAAACCCGGCATTTTGTTTTACGACATTACAACGTTGTTGAAGAATCCCCAGGGGTATCGAGCGGTCATTGACGACCTCACTGCGCGCTACCGGAATGAAAATATCAGTAAGGTCGTGGGGATTGAGTCTCGAGGGTTCATATTGGGGTGTCCGTTGGCGTACAACCTGGGGGCGGGGTTTGTGCCGGTCCGCAAAGCAGGCAAGCTTCCCGCCGACGTGTTTGAGGTGAAATACAACCTGGAGTACGGGGCAAGTTCGTTGGCTATCCATCGAGACGCCGTGGCGATGGAAGAACGGGTGTTGGTGGTGGATGATCTCCTGGCCACCGGAGGGACTGCGGCTGCAACGGTGGACTTATTGCGGAAATTAGGTGCGGAAATCGTGGGGTGTGCCTTTATGATTGAATTGCTGTCTTTGCAGGGACGTCAAAAAATTGAGGATTGCGCGGTTCATTCCTTGATGACTTATGATTGAACTGCTATCTTTGGCAACCTTAACGCCGTGGAGTGATGAGGGTCGTTGCTTGTAACGGTCTGAGCAGGAATCGAAGAATTGCAGTTGCGTTAAAAAAGGAGACCGGAAATGGCAGGGAAATCGACGAAGAAAAGTTCGACTGCGGTCGCCAAGCGTTCATCCAAAACTTCCAAGACGAAATCATCTTCGTCTTCCCAGAGCCGAACGGTAAAAGTGACTGTTCCTTCGGCAAAAATAAAAGCCGGTGAGGGGAAGGCCGTGAAAAAAAAGACCCCGGCGACAGCCAAAGTTCCCAAACGGATGCCTTCTTCACGATCAATGACGTTACGGAAAATTATGCTGGAAAAACGGGTCAAACTCATGAAAGAAATTCAAGCCCAGTTAGGCCAATCATTGACGGAAGAGCAGCAACGTCGGTTTGAATCGGCCATGGATAGTGGTGACCAGGCTTTATTGGATTTGGAACGTGAAATGGGCATTTCCCTTCAAGAAAAACGAAACCGGGAACGGCAAATGATTGATGAAGCGTTGGTGAGCTTGGAAGAAGGGACGTATGGTATCTGTGTCGAGTGTGATACTGAAATCAGCGAAAAACGACTGGCTGTCATGCCGTTCGCCAGGCTCTGCGTCGAATGCCAGGAAAAAATCGAGTTGCTTGAAAAAATTGAACGAGGGGAGCAACGGATCTGATGTGACCAACGATTTGACCCTGAGTCCTGCCTTTTCTTGACTTTTCTGCTGATCCCATTTTTTCCGGAATCAATTTCCTGGCTGATCCGGCCGCATGCGGAAAATTCCATGCTCCCCATGACAACAGAAAAAGATTCTCCTCTCGAAGTGAAAGAGGTTGGCGATCTTTTCAGGTTACGATGAAAGCCGTGGTACTGGCCAGTGGAGGACTTGATTCAACCGTGACGGCCGCAATGGCTCGTCACGAAGGGTACGCCCTGTATCTGCTTACGATCAGGTATGGACAGCGCCATCATGCTGAAATTCAAAGGGCACAAGAGATTGCCGCATGGCTGGGGGCCGCTGAGCACAAAATTCTTCAATTGGATCTGCATGAATTTGGTGGTTCGGCCCTGGTCGGCTCGGGAGACATCCCGAAGAATCGGTCTGGCCAGGAACGACAGAGCGGCATCCCAGCCACGTATGTTCCGGCACGAAACACGATATTTCTGTCGTTGGCATTAGCCTATGCCGAGGTTGTCGATGCTTCCTGTATTTTCATCGGGGCCAATGTATTGGATTACTCCGGATACCCGGATTGTCGCCCCGAGTTTCTGCGCGCATTTGAACAGGTAGCCCGGCTCGGTACGAAAAAGGGAGTACATGGCAAAACGGTTCGGATTAACGCACCGCTCCTGCTTTTAAGTAAAACGCAGATCATTCAGCAAGGCCGGACCCTGGGAGTTCCCTTTGAGTTGACCCACAGTTGCTATGATCCTCGTGAGGATGGCTCGGCATGTGGGCAATGTGACAGTTGCCTGATTCGGTTACAGGGTTTTCGGGATGCGGGCCTTCAGGATCCGGCGCCCTATGTGGCAAGAACCCCTGGTCTATAACCGTCGCTCCGGAAGATCGGTGACGAAACGCGCTCAGATGATACGACGTTTCAAGATAAGACGGGTGTGGTTCGGCATGGCCGTGTTGGCCTGTTTTGTCGGCTGCTCGGATGGGCAGGGTGAAACGAGTTCAAACCACGCTTCTCATGACGACGTCGTGCAGGAGACTGCCGCGCCCCGGGGCTCTGCGCAGCCGGTGCCGGAGGAATATCAAGCAGGGGAAGAACGGTTCAATGGCCTCTGCGCGCGCTGTCATGGCATGGCAGGCCGGGGGACGAACATGGGGCCGCCGTTGGTGCATAAGATTTATGAGCCTTCCCATCATGCCGACTTTGCGTTCATGCGAGCGGCCATGCAAGGCGTCCGAGCCCACCACTGGAAGTTTGGAAATATGCCTAAAATTTCAGAAGCCACGTCCGATGATGTGACAAAGATCATCCCCTATGTCCGGTGGTTGCAACGGCAGGCGGGAATTTATTGAAGGACATGTGTCCAGTTGCCGGACGACCGCAGCAGTTGCAGGTCGGATTAGCGGAGCGTAATCCGACGGACGGACTCGCCTCATCCGACCGCGGATTGTCGGGTTACGCCTTCGGCTAACCCGACCTACGGGCTCTCTACCTCCCCTCACCCCTCCTTACAAAGGAGGGGAATCAGAGGCGGGAATGCCCGTCGTTGTGATTCATCTTTACCGTGTTCTTGGGGCATGCTTTGCCTCCCTTTTGTAAGGGGAGGGGCGGTGGGGTAGAGTCGAAACTGGTTATTCGTGGAGCGTGTAGACCAGGTGAGTATCCGTTTGGGCGACTCCTTCAATGGCATGGATTTTGGTGAGGACCAATTGCGTCAAGGCTTCCTGGCTTGCCACTTCCACTTTGACAAAAATATCGGGCTTCCCCCAACAGGCGTCAATCGTTTTAATTTCCTCGATTTGCGCCAATAAATTTTTCACGTTTGCAGTTTGTCCAGGCAGCACGTTGATGAGAACATAAGCGCTTTCCGACATGTGTCAAACTCCCTTTTTCAAAATCCTGCACTTCGAGATCATCCGACAACGAACCCAAAATAGGCTAACGCAATAAGCGTCTCCAAATCAAGGGAAGATACTTTACGCGTGTAAGCAGGTGGGTGGTTCGTCTTCTCTCTCAGCCTTTTTTGTCCACGGTTTTTTCGAGAGATTCAACGAGTTCCTGGATACGGTTAAACCCTGCTTGCCAAAATGATTTTTTACAGAGATCAATGCCCAGAGGTTTCAGCATGTCCTGGGGACTTTGAGAACCCCCGTGGCTCAACAATTCCAGGTACTGCGGAATGAAAGGCTTCCCTTCCTTTTTATAGCGTTGAAAGAGTGAGAGAACCAGCAAATTTCCAAAACTGTACGCATAGCAGTAAAACGGGCTTCGGAAAATATGGGGAATGGTCAACCATTCCCATTGAAAAGCCTTGGAGATGGTCATGGTACGGCCGAATTGTTCTTTGAGAAGATGAAAGTACGTTTGGGCAAGCCCGTCAATGGTTGTTCCTTGAGCGATGAGAGCATGGGCTTGGTTTTCGAATTCTACAAAATACGCTTGCCGGAGAATCGTTGCGTAAAGGTCATCGAGTTGGCTCAACAACAACCGTTGTTTCACTTTTACCCCGGCGGCGTCTGCAAGCAGGGCATCGGAAAGAAGCTGTTCCCCGAACACGGAGGCGGTTTCAGCGAGCGGCAGTGTCGCGTGAAACGTAAACACCGAATGATGCCGGGCCATCATACTATGCACGGCATGACCGAGTTCATGCGCTAACGTGGCGACGTCTCTGGCGTCTCCGGAGTAGTTCAACAGGACGTACGGGGTGAGAGACGGCAACACGCTATAGCAAAAGGCCCCACCCATTTTCCCGGAGGCGGGAGCAGCGTCGATGTGCCGTTCAGCGAAGACCCGGCGCGCGTGATCTGCGAGGGTTGGAGAAAATTGGTGATACGCTTCGAGAACCAGTTTAACTGCCTGGTCGAAGGGATAGAAAGCTTTTTTGATTTTCGGCGGTGCATACACGTCGTAACGAGTCATTCGCGGGAAACCGCAGATCCTGGCTTTGATTCGAAAATATTCTTGAAACACGTGCCGGTTGTCCCGACAGGTTTGAAGCAGTGTCGAGACCGCTTTGTCGGGAATGTCGTTGTGAAGGTTCCGAACGGCAATCGGGCTGGAATATCCACGAAGATCCAACCCTTCGTTTTTCCAATCCATCACGAGAGTCTTATAGATGTCCCCAAGGGAGTTGGACTGTTTCGAATACACCTGAAAAAGTTCGTCGTAAGCCTGCCGACGCACGCGAGCGGAGGGGTCTCGGAAATGCACGGCCAATTGTTCGCGCGACAACGGCTGTGAGCCGTTGCACGAATCCAATTGGAACGTCAACCCATTGGTGATCACGTCGTAGAGGCTGTCGAGGGCCTGCCGTCCGGTCGTGTTTTTGACGTTGATGATTTGTTCTTCGGCTTCGGACAAGGTGTGATGTTTGACTCGCCGGAGTGATTCCAAATGGTAGTGGTATTTTCCTGCATGACGCAGGAGTCGCCGGGCCGTTTGGTCCCCGAGCCGTTGCCACCACAAATCAAAAAAGAGTGTCCGGTTGGAAAAAGGAAGCAGGTGTTTTCTGACTTGAGTGTCGAATGCCTTCGCTCGCTGGCTTTGGGTATTTTGCGCGAACCACAACTGGGCGTAGGCAGCCAGTCTGGAGGATTCCACCGCAATCATTTCTCGAAGCTGCAGCCCCTTGAGAAAGGTACGGGGTGTGAGCGTAGCGGAAAGACGTTTGCGAAGGTTTTCCAGCGATCGCACGTGATCGTTGAGAGCCCGAGAACGGATTTCGAGATCCTTGTCAGGATGCCGGAGCAGGCCTTTCAGGTTCCATTGGGGAAGGCTGTTTGTTTTCTGGTTGGGCTTCGTCTGTGAAAAAAATCGCGGCATATTTGACTCCCCGTGGTTTCGTTAAGGTATTGCGGAATGACATGGACCCATGATTTCCATAAAGCCCGTTGCAAATACCGGTAAAACCGCAGTCCCGGGAAAAAGCGGTTGCCACTGTTTTTCGAATATACTATTATACATGACATATGTCATGTATTTATTTCATTTAGTTTGACCATATACGATGCTTATTCCCAAGCCCCGGCAACAAGTGACGAACCGTTTACGTGAAATGCGGATCGCCGCCGGTTTGTCCCAAGGAGATCTGGCGCAGAGTGCGGGCATTACGCGACAGGCTTTATATGCCGTGGAAAAAGACCAGTATCTGCCGGGCACGGAAGTTGCGTTGCAACTCGCTCGTACGTTGGGAACGTCGGTTGAGGATCTGTTCTCTTTACATGACGGTCGAGAAATTCTTGAGGCGGAACTGCCTGCCGATCATTCCGGGGTTTTGAAATCCACCAGAGTCAAGTTGGCGACTGTAGGGAATCGTCTGGTGGCCAAGCCCGTGACGGAGCTGGGAGACGTCCTGAATTATACGGTTTCCGCGGATGCCCTGATTTTGGGGACGACCTCACGGCGAAAACGTTCGGTTTACGTACGGCTCTTGAAAAGTCGGAAGGACGTGGAAAGGCAAATCCTCGTGGCGGGATGCGATCCCGCCATTTATCTGGCCGGGGAGCACGTTCGTCAGCAGGGAGGAAATGCGTCGGTCGTCGGGTGGAACATGGCAAGCCTTGCTGCCCTGCGCGCGTTAAAACGGGGAGACGTCCACGTCGCGGGGATTCATATGAGGGATCCCCGTTCCGGAGAGTATAACCTTCCTTTTTTGAAAAAGCATTTACAAGGTCAACCCGTGACGGTCGTCCGGTTTGCCACGTGGCAGGAAGGATTGTTGTTGAAGGAGGGGAATCCCAAACACGTCCGTGGCCTTGAAGATCTGGCCAGGTCTGACGTACGGATGGTCAATCGCGAAAAAGGGGCGGGCGCTCGTCTGCTTTTGGATCATTTGCTCTCCCGTCATCATATTCCGAGTCAAATCGTGAGGGGCTATGGAACGATTGCTTCTTCCCAGATCGGCCTTGGGCGATGCATTTCGGAAGGGAAGGCGGACGTCGGCATTGGAGCACAGGCCGTCGCCCAATTGTACAATTTTGATTTCATTCCACTGCAAGAAGAACGGTATGACCTGGTCATTCCGACGGCGTACGTACACTCGCATCCCGGCATGAAGATATTTTTGGACACTCTGGTAACGCGCAGGTTTCAACAGGAAATTGAAGCCTTGGGGGGGTATGACGCCAGGGAGAGCGGAAAGATCATCCCTGCAAAATAGTTTTTCTCAAACCGCACGGCTTTTGAATCGGGTTACGCCGTGGACGTAACCGCGAAAGCGATCCCATCTTGCCCTTGCCCCTTTGGTGGCCTTCTTTCTGGTTTTCTTTCAGGCGCATCGCAGGTTTTCCCAATCCGACGATCCCATCACACGACGTCTTTGCTTTGGCCGTACGACTCATTTTCGGTTGGCTCATGAATGTAAAGTATTATTGACATAAAGTAAAATATACATTAATATCATTTCTCCCAATGACGGGGCTCTTGATGGAAAGAATTTTATTGATGATGCGTGAAGGAAGAAAGAACGTAGGCTTGGCTCTTGTCCTGTTTGGTGGGTTGGCCTTGATCGCTTGGGGGGGCATGGCACACGGCTCCTCGGATGTTTCCCATCAAACGAGTATTGGGTTGCTTGAACCGGTGTCGAGGATGCCGGTACCGGAACCCGCGGATGCCGTACTCGTACAAACGAGGGAATGGAAGTGGAATCGTTACCTGAAGGCCGCCTTGCATCTCCCGGCCTGGTTGGACCTTGGACTCGAACACCGGACGCGTTTCGAAACGTATGACCACCCCTGGCGACCCAACCAACCTGCGGGTCAAACGGACTCCCAAATTCAACAACGGTCGCGTGTACGGTTGGGTCTGAACGGGAAGAATTTCAAATTTTTGTTTGAAGGGCAGGATGCCAGGGTTTCTCTCGATGATATTGGCAGTTATGTCACCACGGGCATCAGGAATGAAATGGACGTTTTGCAGCTCATGGCATCCGTCACGGTGAACAACGTGTTGGAGACCGGTCTCCGTACCGACCTGCACGTTGGACGGCTGACGATGGACTTTGGTCGGGGCCGCTTGATCATCAGGAATGACTTTCGTAACACGTCGAATGCATTTGACGGGGTGCATTGGCAACTGGGACGGGATAAGCGTTGGCGTGTCCGTCTGTTTCTGGTGGAACCGGTATTGCGGGATGAGGTGCAGCCTGACGAACAGTCGAAACGGAGCGTCTTTTGGGGGAGCTTTCTTGAAACCGATCAAATGCCGCAGTTGCGCCTCAATGTGTATTATTTCGGATTGAATGACCAACGGAGTGCCACCGTCGGTAAGCAAAGAACCTTTTCGACTTTCGGAACGCGCCTCTATGATGAACCGAAAACGGGAAGAATCGATTATGAAATCGAGAGCGTCTTGCAGACGGGGAAAAAAGGCAATGTCAATCACTTTGCCCATTTTCAGCATATTGATATCGGGTACACGTTGGCTCTCCCTTGGTCGCCGCGATTTCTGATTCATTATGACTACGCCAGTGGGGACCGGAACGCGCAGGATAGCCGGAATTCGGCCTTTGATACGCTGTTTGGCGCACGACGTTTCGATTATATGCCCACTGGCAATTTCGGGCCATTTTTTCGGACGAACTTCAGTTCGCCGGGATGGCGGGTGATTGTGGTTCCGTGTCAGGGTTGCGAAGTGCAACTCAAACATCGGGTGTGGTATCTCGCGACCTCAAGAGGTGCGTTTGGAGGCAATGGATTGCATGACGCTACGGGTGGATCCGGAAATGTTCTCGGCCAGGATCTTGAACTGCGGGCTCAGTGGACAACCAACGACAACCTGGAATTCGAATTGGGCTACACGCATTGGTTTAAAGGCAGTTATTTAGACCGGCTTCCCGATTCGGCAGGGTTGCCTCCCGGCGGAAATAGGGATAGCGATTATTTTTACATGCAGACGAAGTTCAGACTGTAAGGGTACGTAGGCAATGAGGAAACATCGGTGTTTCAAAGGCAAGCCATGATCACCAAAATTCATAGTGTTCTCTTCCTTCTTTTTTTTATGATTTGTTCGGCCACAAGTGCCGCCGAAGAGGTGCGCATTGCGGTTGCAGCCAACTTTTTAGGGACACTCAATGAAATCGCGAGCCACTTTGAGCAAGACACGGGGCACACCGCCGTTATCAGTTCGGGCTCGAGTGGCAGGCTCTATGCACAGATCAAAAATGGCGCCCCGTTCGACGTGTTCTTTTCCGCCGACGTCATGCGTCCGAGGTTGATGGAAGAAGAAGGACTCGCGGTTCAAGGGAGTCGGTTTACGTACGTGGTGGGACGACTGACGTTGTGGAGTCCCGGTCCCACCATGATCGAGGAAAATGGAAAATCCATGCTGTTGAGCGACAACGTCGAGCACGTGGCTATTGCGAATCCCAAGACTGCACCGTATGGCGCTGCTGCAAAAGAAGCATTGCAGGCACTGGGACTTTGGGAACAGATTCAGGACCGGCTGGTCCGGGGAGAAAATATCGGACAAACCTTCCACTTCGTTTTCTCGAAGAATGCCCAACTGGGGTTCGTCGCCCTTTCGCAGGTTCTGAGTCCCAAGGTCAACGGAGTAGGGAGACGATGGGACGTGCCAACGCATTTGTATGCCCCGCTCCGGCAACAAGCGGTTCTGCTGCGTAATGGTCAGCATAACGAAGTTGCACGCGCGTTCCTGGACTACGTGAAAGGGGCAACGTCCCGGAACATCATTGAACGGTTTGGCTATGGCTTGGAATGATCGAAGCCGGGGATGGGCCGGATGAACGTACCGGAAATGGATTGGGGCCCGTTATGGTTGACCTTGCAACTGGCAGGGGTGACCGTTGTCGTGTTGTTGCTGGTCGGCACCCCCTTGGCGTGGTGGTTGGCTTTCACGCGTTCGCGGTTCAGGACCCTGGTAGAGGCAATCGTGGCGCTTCCCATTGTTCTTCCACCAACCGTGCTTGGATTTTATCTGCTGGTCGCACTCGGGCCCCATGGCTTGATCGGCGGCCCGTGGAAGGACCTCACCGGCTCGGCACTCTCGTTTACCTTTACGGGGCTGGTCATCGCTTCGACGTTCTATTCGCTTCCTTTTGTCGTTCAACCCCTGCACGGGGCTTTCGAGGCCGTCGGCAAAAAGCCACTGGAAGCTGCCTGGTCGCTGGGCGCCTCAAAGCTGGATGCCTTTTTTACCGTGGCGTCACCCATGGCGGTTCGAGGGTATCTGAGCGCCGTCGTATTGGGCTTTGCCCATACGCTTGGCGAGTTCGGTGTGGTTCTGATGGTAGGCGGCAATATTCCAGGCGTGACCAAAGTCCTCTCCATTGCGATCTACGATCACGTCGAGGTGCTTGAATATACCCAAGCCCATTTTCTTTCGGCCGTGCTCCTCATATTCAGTTTTCTCATTCTGACGATCGTGTACACGGTCAACCGGCGTTTGCCCATTCACGTCTCATGAATCGACTCGACACACGATTCCACATCGACTATCCCGGGTTTCGTTTTGACGTTGCCTGCACGGTTCCGCTTGACGGGACGATTGCGGTGTTTGGATCGTCCGGGAGCGGTAAGACCACGCTGTTGAAGTGTATAGCCGGTTTAACCCGTGCCCCTTCGGGGTTTCTTCAATTCGACGAAGCGGTTTGGCAAGACGACGCTCATGGGATTTTTCTCCCGGTCGAACGACGACACGTGGGGGTCGTCTTTCAAGAGGCGCGACTGTTTCCGCATCTCACCGTGACGCAAAATCTCAAGTATGGGATGAAGCGCAGTCACCCATCCCAGCGGCGCATTGCATTTGATCACGTCAGTGAGTTGTTGGAACTTGAGCCGCTTTTTCAGCGAGGAGTGTTCCACTTATCGGGCGGGGAGCTGCAACGCGTGGCAATAGGAAGAGCGCTGTTGACCAGCCCTCAACTCCTGTTGATGGATGAACCCCTGGCCTCTCTCGATCAACAACGAAAAAAAGAAATCATTCCCTTTATCCAGAGACTGACTCGGGAATTGAGTATCCCGGTCCTGTACGTGAGCCACGATCTGAACGAAATATTACAGCTCGCCAATCACATGGTTCTGATAAAAGAGGGGAGGGTGGTGGCTACCGGGCCGATTCAGGAAGTCTTTGCCCGGTTGGACCTGCCGGGGTTGGTCGAATCGAACATGGTCGGGGCTATTCTTGAAACCCGGATTGCGGAGCATGAACCGCAATTCGGGTTAACACGGGTTGAATTTTTTGGACAATCCCTCTTTCTCCCCCAACAGGCTCTTTCTCCCGGTGCACCGTTGCGGGTACAAATTTTGTCCCGTGACGTAAGCCTAGTGGTGGGCGCCCCTCCTGCGACAAGCAGCGTGCTGAATACCCTGGCGGCGACGATTGTCGAGGTCAGCGAATCGCCGAGCGATCAGTATGCCGTCGAAGTGAAGCTTGACGTGGGTTGTCCGTTGTTAGCCATGATTACGAGAAAATCTTTTCATCAACTCCGGTTACAACCCGGCCAAAAGGTCCATGCCTCCTTCAAAGCCGTGGCGTTGAACTAGCCCCCCTTTAGGTGAAAATCGATGGGTATCGGCGCATGGATGTTTAGTTTTTCTTTTTAGTTACGCATTGTGTTCCGTCAAACACGGGGCAGGCTGAATCACCGCTCGTCAATTTCCATGACTTGATGATCGGCGGATTGGGTTTTCCCTGAAATTCAACGACGACGTCAACCAGTCCGCCGACGGGTAGTTCTGAAAGATGAGGCATTGCAGCCTCGCTGGCTTTGAGCCAAAGAATGCCGCTTCCACTACTGATCAGGATAAAGCCTTTATCCGGGACGACACGGATCACCGGGCTGTAAAAACTTCCTTCTTTGCCGGGTTCATCGGTAAAAGCCCAACCTAATGTAGCCCCTGACGCAAAAAGAACGATAAGCAACGGAAGGATGAAGGCAAAAGGACGAAACATGACTGATCTCCTTGTTAAAAGGGGAGAATAAATTTTTCGCATTATGGCAACTTAGATGAGGGATGTCTAGAACAGCGTGCGATAGAGGGATTTATCGGCGTTCGACGGAAACTTCGGTAGCCGCCGAATCCTGAATTCGATAGGCGCGAATGACGGGATTCGTTTTATCCTGGAGGGAGATAATGACGTGAAGGGGTTCGGGAATATTGAGTTTTTCCCTGTAGCTCTCAAATTCCATGGCGATTTTAATATCCGTGATGGATGGGCGAGCAGGGCTGAAGGTATGCGAGTGATAAAAGGCCGTCAGCGTGATGCCTTTCTGACGAATATCTTTTTGCGCTTGTGACATTTCCTGTGCATCCATTTGGAAGGCGATATCGGCTCGTTCTTCCGGAGAAAGCCGTTTAAGGTCGGACAGTTTTGCCTGGTCGAAGCGGGCCAGTTCGGCCTCACTCATCTTGGCCAAGATGTTGGCAATTCGATAATGCCCGGTAATGGTTTTGTCACTGCCGGCCAAAATTCCGCAGCATTCATGAGGGTCCAGGGCCCTGGCGTGCTCGATCATGTCTTCCCAAATGTCTGAAGGAATCGTAAGCATGAAGACGCTGCTCAGCGTGTTTGAGGTCTTGCCGCCGCAGGGTTCCGTGACGCCATGACCAGACCGGGGACGATAAATGGTCGAGGCGTATCCATTGTCGTTACACGCTACACGAGACGTGATGTTCTTCCAGCGTGGTGATCGTTGGAGTGGCGCTGCAGAGCGGGCAGCGAGGATCTTTGGGACGACCGACGTTGCGGAACTTCATTTCGAGTGCATCGTAGATCAGTAAGCGGTCCGCGAGGGTGTCGCCTATCTCCAAAATTTCCTTGACGGCTTCATTGGCCTGTAAAATACCGATGGTGCCCGCGAGGACCCCCAACACCCCTGCTTCCTGGCAATTTGGGACCAACCCGGCAGGAGGCGGTTCGGGATAGAGACAGCGATAGCAGGGATATCCTTCATGCGGTTTGATCGTCGCAAGCTGCCCTTCAAAACGAAAGATGCTTCCCGAGATCAGGGGCTTTTTCGCAAAGAAGCAGGCGTCATTCACGAGGAACCGGGTGCCGAAGTTATCGGAGCCGTCGAGTACCAGATCGTAGTCGGGCAATAAGGTCATAATATTCTCGGCGCTGATATGCTCTTGATACGTCTTCACGTGGACGTCGGGATTCAACGCCTCCAGAAGCCGGCGTCCGGACTCGACCTTGGGGACTCCCACGTGGGGCGTGGTGTGGAGGACCTGCCGTTGCAGGTTCGATAGATCGACCACGTCGCCGTCAATCAATCCAATCGTGCCGACGCCCGCTGCTCCCAGATACAGCGCGATCGGTGAACCCAGGCCTCCGGCGCCAACGATAAGAACGCTGGCCTGGTTTAATTTCTGTTGACCTTTTCCACCAACCTGCTCAAGGATAATCTGCCGGCTGTATCGTTCGATTTGTTCTTCGGTAAAATCCATTATTCCACCACGTTGAGTTCAATGGGATCGACGAGCACGCCCTTGTTCCGCAGGCCCGCAATCGCGCGTTCGATTTCTTCGGTTTCACCTGAAAATTCCACGTCCATCCAGCCGGTGGTTTCGCGCACGTCGGCTCGGCGGATGCTGGTGACGACCTGGTATTCATGCCCAATCTGATAAATGATGGGTTCGGGAACTTTTTCTTCGGGAAACCGAATGTGAAATCGTAGTTTAGTCATGGCGCCACCGGCAATGGCGGGAACGATCGACACTTCATCGCCATCCTTGACGGGCGTGTCTTTTCCCGTCAGGAACCGGATGTCTTCTTCATTCAGGTAAATATTGATAAACCGACGAATTTCTCCTTGTTCGTCGCATATCCGGTCTTTCAATCCGGGGTGAGTGACATTCAATTGGTCAATCAATTCGCCAATACTGTTGCCTGTTCCCTCCACCTCACTCTTGCCTCCGGTCATCGGGCGGAGGGGAGTTGGTACGCGTACAGTGATCATGCCACCCCCTGTTGTCCAAACGTTTGTTCAAATTTGGCCAGACTGGCCGGGATTCGGAATGGACGCCCGACCGAATCCACAACGGCTTCTTGTGTTTTTAATCCGTTGCCGGTGATGTAGGCGACGGTCACGTCGTTCTTCTTGATCATGCCTTGCTTCACGAGCTTGCGAAGGGCTCCGATGGTCACGCCTCCCGCGGTTTCCGCAAAAATCCCTTCAGTTTGGGCCAAGAGCTTAATGCCTTCTATGACTTCGTCGTCGGTGACCGCTTCCATGGCCCCACCACTTTCCGCGGCAGTTTTCAAGGCATAGTATCCATCGGCAGGGTTGCCAATGGCCAGGGACTTGGCAATGGTGTTCGGCTTGACCGGTTTGAAGAAGTCGCGTCCATCTTTAAACGCCGTGGCGATCGGGGAGCAACCTTCGGCCTGGGCTCCATTCACCTTCGTGGACACGTCCCTGAGAAAACCGATTTTCTTGAATTCGGTGAGTCCCTTCCAGATTTTGGTCAACAACGAACCCGAAGCCATGGGCACGACGACTTGATCTGGGGCACGCCACCCCAATTGTTCGACGACTTCAAATGCCAAGGTCTTCGAGCCTTCGGCATAATAGGGACGGATATTCACGTTGACGAAGGCCCATCGTCGTTCGCCGGCAATCTCGCTGCATAGACGATTGACGTCGTCATAGTTGCCTTCGATTTCCACGACTTTCGGCCGATAGATCAAGTTGCCGAGAACCTTCGCCGCTTCCAGGTCGCCGGGAATAAACACGTAACATTGCATGCCGGCCTGCGCCGCGTGAGCGGCGACGGAATTGGCTAAATTGCCGGTGGAAGCACAGGCTGCGGTTTCATAACCCAGTTCCCTTGCGCGCGTCAGGGCTACGGCAACGACACGATCCTTAAACGACAGGGTTGGATGATTGACGCAGTCGTTTTTAATGTAGAGCTCATCGAGTCCTAAAAAGGCCCCTAAATTTTTTGCGTGAACGAGTGGGGTCATGCCTGCACACAGCCCGACCGTCGGGCTGCCTTCAATCGGGAGCAATTCCTTGTACCGCCACAGGGACTTGGGGCCGGCCTCGATTGATGCTCGTGACATCGTCTCCTTGATTTCGTCGTAGTTATATTTGACCTCCAGCGGCCCAAAGCACAGTTCACAGACGTGAATGGCTTCCGTGGGATATTCTTTCCCACATTCCCGGCAAATGAGGGCTTTCATTTTGGCCATGGTTCAACCTCCTTCCGCATCCGGCCAGGAAACTAGGAGATACCGAACGCTTCGGGCGTTTGCAGTTGGCACGCCTCGTGTTCGTGCTCAAACAGTTCGGTAATGTCCGGATGGTCCCCACACAAGGGACACCTGGGATTTCGTTTCGTCTTTATTTCACGAAATACGGTTTTTCGAGCATCAAAGTCGAGAATGCGGTCGGTGAGCGGGTCACCGATCCCAAGGATCAATTTTAACGCTTCCGTGGCCTGAATGGTCCCGATGATGCCGGCCACGACGCCGATGATGCCGGCCTCCTGGCAACTGGGCACGAGCCCGGGCGGCGGTGGATGGTTGAAAATGCATCGGTAGCAGGCCGATTGCCTGGGCACAATGGAGAACACCCGGCCCTCGAACCGGAGGATTCCGCCGTGGATAAGGGGTTTCCCCGCGAAATAGCAAGCATCATTGATGAGAAACTTTGCAGGAAACGTATCCACTCCATCAATCACCACGTCGTAGGGCGCGATATAGTCCATCGCATTGGAGGCGGTAAAGCGATCTTCGTACGTTTCAACGGTCACGTCGGGATTCAGGAGAAAGATTTTTTCTCTAGCCGATTGCACCTTTGATCGTCCGACGTCGGGAGTATGGTGAAGCACCTGTCGTTGAAGATTGGACCGGTCGACCACGTCGCTGTCAATCAATCCAATCGTGCCGACACCGGCTGCGGCCAAATAGAGAGCCACCGGCGAGCCGAGCCCTCCCGCCCCGACCACAAACACTTTCGCCCGGGCGATTTTCTTTTGCCCTTTCCCTCCGACCTCGGGCAACAGGATGTGCCGGCTATATCGGGTGATTTGTTCGTCCGAGAAACTCATGTCGCTCTACTCTGCTAGATATTAAAATACTTTTCGATGCTCAGATACCGTTCGCCCGTGTCGCACAATACCGTGACCACGTTTTGGTCCGGTCTCAGGTCTTTCGCGACCTGCTGGGCCGCAAAGACGTTGGCTCCGGCGGAGATGCCCACGAGCAGCCCTTCTTTTTTCGCCAACAGCTTTGTGGTTTGGTAAGCTTGGTCGTCGGTAACCCGAATAATATCATCAATGATGGAACGATTCAGTATTTTTGGCACAAAGCCGGCACCGATGCCTTGAATCTTATGCGGCCCGGGTGAGCCTCCGGAAAGCACCGGAGAGCCCGCCGGTTCCACGGCAACGATTCTGGTGGCCGGGGCACGTTCTTTCATCACCTCTCCACAACCGGTAATGGTCCCGCCTGTCCCGACGGCTGCGACAAACGCATCGATGTTCCCGTCCAAGGCCTCCCAGATCTCAACCGCCGTCGTTGCCCGGTGAATTGCGGGATTCGCCGGGTTGGAAAATTGGTCGGGCATAAAATATTCGGGGTTTTGGACAATAATGCTTTGGGCTTCTCGAATCGAACCCTTCATGCCTTCCCACGCCGGGGTCAAAATCAATTGCGCGCCATAGGATGATAAAAGGCTTGCTCGTTCGAGGCTCATGCTTTCCGGCATGACCAGAATCAATTTATAGCCGCGAACCGCAGAGAGTAAAGCCAGCCCGATCCCCGTGTTCCCGCTGGTCGGTTCGACGATCGTTCCCCCGGGTTGGAGTGTGCCGGTGCGTTCCGCCTCATCGATCATATTGAGGCAGATCCGATCTTTGACGCTCCCGCCGGGGTTGGCAAACTCCACCTTTCCGAAAATGGTGGCGCCGCCTTCCACAGAAAGGCGATTCAATCGAACCAGGGGTGTCTTGCCGATTCCCTCCGTAATCTTTGATAAATATCGGGTGGTCACGACCCTCCACCCATATAGAACAGAAATTCCACCTTATCGCCGTCCCGGACGTTCGTGGTTTCGAGTCGGTCTCGTTCGACAATATGAGTATTGAGTTCAACGGCAACCATATGCGGGTCGATGTCCTTATGTTTCAGGACGTCCATGATGGTGTCGGCCTGCAGTTCTTCGGGTTTACCATTAATGGTGAGTTGCATTGTTTTCTCCACCGTATGGGATCTGACTATAAACAGGTAAAAGTAACAAACTCATAACAATTTCGTCAAGAAAATGTGAAATTACAAGGGGTTACGAAATAAGTTGAGGCACCAGGTCTTTAGCATGACCCTGGATGGCCATATCGACGAGGTCGGAATTGGGCGTCGGGTCCAGATTCAATTCCGCCACAAAGGCCCCATTTTCTTTGGCAATGGGCCCGAAAGAAGCGGCCGGGTACACCACCCCGGACGTTCCGATAATCAGGAGCACTTCGCACTTTCGTAACGCGTCGAAACTTTTTTGCAAATCTTCAGGGTCCAGGGACTCTCCAAACCAGACGATGTGAGGACGAAGAAGTCCCTCGCACGTTGAGCATTCCGGTAATATGGCGATGGGCACGTCGCGATTGAATGTTATCCGTTCGCATTGCGTACAACGCACCTTCCAGATATTGCCGTGAATTTCCGACAGGCGTTGAGACCCCGCCAAAGGGTGTAGCCCATCGACGTTTTGAGTAATGAGCCAAAAATCGTTGACTTTGTGTTCCAGTTCCACGAGGGCCGTATGGGCCGGATTCGGTTGCTTGGTTGCAATGAGTTCGCGGCGCCAATCGTACCATTCCCACACGAGTTCAGGATTGCGAGCGAAAGCCTCGGGTGAGGCCAGTTCTTCAGGCCGGTGATCTTTCCAAAGCCCATCTGCACCTCGAAACGTCGGCACGCCGCTATCCGCGGAAATTCCGGCTCCGGTCAGGACCGTGACGGCGGTGGCTTGGGCAAGCCTCGCCTTCAGGTCCTGGATTGCGGGAGAAGCGTTCATGCCCACTCAAAAACGTTGATCAGGAGAGGCTGTGTCTAACTTCTTTAAACTCTTCCTTGACATCTTCCCGAAATTGTTGAACCTCAGTAAGGATGACCTGATGGCCTTCGGCTACTTGCTGAAGATCGTGCCGGAGTCCTTCAGCAACAACGCTGAAATGGCGTTTTAGCCGCTCCATATCTTCTGCATTCATAGCTTCTCCAACTCTCGGAGAATTACTAGATTTCGCGGAAGTATTGCTCAAGCAAGGCGTGGTAGGCGCGGATGCGTTTCACGTACCGGACGGGCTCCCCACCGCGAGCGTACCCATACCGCAGGGTTTCGTAGTAGGGTTTTTGGGCCAAGAGGGGCAGCATGGTCTTGAGATCATTCCAGGAATTGGGATTCTTGCCCATCCGGCGGGCCAGGTGCTGCGCATCCTTGATATGCCCCATGCCCACGTTATAGGCCGCCAGGGCAATCCAGATTCGGTCGGTTTTTCCGATACGGCGAGGAAGGCGTTTCTCCAGCCCCTGAAAATACCGGGCTCCACCTTCGATACTTTGGGCGGGGTCTTCCCGGTTTTGAATTTTCAGATATGAAGCCGTATCGCGGGTCAGCATCATGATGCCCCGAACTCCGGTTGGACTGACGGCATGTCGATCCCAACGTGATTCCTGATATGCTTGAGCCGCCAGTAACGTCCAGGAAATTTCATAGGCCTGCGCAACTCCTTCAAATTGCCGCCGATACTGTGGCAAGCGTGTTTCGATATGGTGCTGGAAACGGCGCATCTCCCACCAGGCCAGATCGGGCTTGACCGAGGCCCGCACATGTTCCACTGTGTTGGGTTGAGGCTTGGATGAATGGATTGGTTGAGTGGCGGAAATGTTCCACCACACTCCTGCAATAAGGAGAAGGAGAACCGCACAAGCAGCCAGACTCTTTCCAATGATAGATGCCGCCTGTAAGGATTCAGGCTTTCCTGGCCGGTATTTCGATAAAAATGGAATCATGGAATTTTTTGTTGCTGAAGAAGGGTTGCCCCCAAGAAATAGTTAGCGTTTATCTTTGCACGGATCCGATGCCAATCGCAAGCACGTTTTCTTAATGAATGAGAGTGGTTTGGATGCAGGATGCGGACAACCGGAACATGCTCAGCGTCATCTCCGGTGTCCTTGTGAAGTTCAGGACAGGCAGTTTTGAGACAAACGAGTTGGTGTTGTTCTTTTGGAACGTGTTAGTCTAGTCGGAGATTGGTGTGATTGGTGTAATAGCACTGAGCACCGGGAACAAAAGAGGAACTGTTTTCGGGAAAAGCCGGTTTTGGATGAGAATGAACGTTTGTCAAAGATTCCGAATGATTCAATGAAGGAAGGATGAGGAAGGATGGTGGAACGAACGTTAGCGATTATTAAACCTGATGCCGTTAAAAAACGGGTTATGGGCGACGTTATTCAGAGATATGAAGCTGCCGGGCTTACCCCGGTTGCCATGAAAATGATGAATTTGTCTAAATCGATTGCTGAAGGATTTTATGCCGTACATCGTGAACGTTCGTTTTTTAATGATCTGACCACGTTCATGTCGTCGGGGCCTTCAGTCGTCCTTGTCCTTGAAAGGGAAAATGCGATCCAGGCAAACCGAGATCTTATGGGAGCAACGGATCCTCAAAAGGCAGAGCCCGGGACGATTCGAGCGGCGCATGGGGCTTCGATCGAGGCCAATGCGGTTCATGGATCGGATTCTCCTGAAACAGCCAGATTCGAAATTGGATATTTTTTCCCGGATATGGATTTGCAAGCCGGTTACTGAACGGTGCCGTGCCGTCTTAAGAGTCGGGAACAACGCTTGTTGTTCCCGACGGATATTCCACAGTCACGCTTCGCCACATGTCGATTTCTTTTCCACATTTGCGATTCATTGTCATAACGCTTTCCGCCCTCCTTTTGTTGAGCGGGTGTTTTCGCTCTGCCGGGCCTGACTTGGGAGTCCGGGCTTTACGCGACCAAACCGAGAAACACTCCTTGCGGCAGGCGGAACTCGCATTTCTTCGAGCCGACTATTCGACGGCTGTTCTGTTACTGGACAGGTTCTTACGCACTCATCCCCAATCTTCCCGGTCGCTGGACGCGCGATGGTGGTTGGCTCGGGCATATCAAAAGACGGGCAATCTGTCTTCGGCCCTTGAACACTTTCGCTTTTTAGCCGATACGCGGGTTGGGAACTTGTATCAGACTGATGCCCGATTTCGCATGACGCAACTTGCAGAACGGCTGGGGGAGCCGATGGCGAGTGGATCCATAAAGGGGATTGTCATTTCTCTTGAATCCGTCCAAACGCCCGGCGACGTGGATTCCGTGATCTCAGCGAACAAGGGAATCGATGGATCCATGATTCTGCTGGATGTCCCATGCAGTGTTGACGGGAACCTGCGGGACAACGGACAACCGTTCTCCTTTGATACGATGCGTTCCGCCATTCAGCATATGCACGATCGAGGGACAGCGGTCTATCTTGGTGTGACCCTGAGGTGCCTGGGACATTTCGCCCGGGAACGGAAATTGGAAAATTGGAAAGACCGGGCCTATGACCCACAATCGGGAACGTTACGTCGCTCATCCTATTATTCGTTGCATTTTTGGGGTTACCAGGCGTTCCTTGTGGATTGGATCGCTCGACTCCGTGACCTTCCGCTGGCAGGACTGGTGATTCGCAAGGCGGTTCCCGTGGGATTGTATGAAGGGTTCAGTCCCTTGGCCGTACAGTTATTTGCCCAGGAATTCGATGTGGACTTCGACCCGGTTCGCATGTTTAACGACGATCGAGCCGTGCACGCGACTGATTCCAATTCCGGCGTTCACCTTTCAGCCGTGTTTTGGAAATGGGCCGGGTGGAAAGCCCGGGAACGGCTCCGAATTCTTCGGAACCTGGTTCAGACGTTGCGCGTTCGTCTCCCTCATCTTGAGTTCGGCATGACGCTGCAACCTCAAAGCATAACCGATCCCATACGAGGGTTGATTCATTTTGCTGAAGATTGGGTCGACGTGGCGCGCGGTCCGTTTGATATGTTTCTGATAACGATCGAAGAATCGGAACCGGTGGTCGTCCATCCCACTTCTCAAGATTCGCCCACGGGATTCTCAGAAAGCAACGATGGAATGGCCCCTGTCGTGGAAATGGTTCAGTATCTCGGGGAGCCTGAAAAAATCTGGACCATCCTGCCTCAGGCAGTTCATGCGCGCACACGATCGGGCATCCTTCCCAAAGGAGTCGGCCGCATCTATGATCACCGTGGAGTTCCTTGACAAACGGCCGCCCCTCATTTAAGAAAAGTTTTGCCAAGGCGGCTGGCGGGAGAAGAAATCATCGGAAATGATTCCTGAAGATTTACGGTATCACAAAGAACATGAGTGGGTGCGACTCGACGGGCAGCGGGTCACGCTGGGGATCAGCGACTTTGCGCAAGATGCCTTGGGTGACGTCGTGTTCGTGGATTTGCCGAAAGTCGCTACCGAATTAACCGTGAACCAGGAAATCGGCGAGGTGGAATCGACCAAAGCCACGTCCAGTCTTTACTCGCCGGTCAGCGGAAAAATCGTGGAAGTGAACGCCGAATTGGATGACCATCCTGAATACCTGAACCAGGATCCCTATGGGAAAGGCTGGATCGCAGTGATCGAATTGACCAATCCCGCCGACGTTGAAGCCTTGATGACGGCCTCGCAGTACGAGGAATTTCTTTCCTCGCAGAGTTAATGCCTTCCCCTCAACATATTGCCATTCTCGGTGCAGGTCCCGGTGGTTACGTGGCTGCTATTCGTGCGGCCCAGCTTGGGGCCAAGGTGACGGTGATCGAAAACCGGGCGTTGGGCGGAGTCTGCCTGAATTGGGGCTGTATCCCCAGCAAGGCGCTGCTGTCGGTCGTCGAATTGGGTGAAAAACTGAAGAAGGCGCATGATCTTGGGCTGCAACTCTCCCATCCGCCGACATACGACCCGGCACAAATGGTAGCGAGAAAGAACCGGGTCGTCGGTGGACTGGTCAACGGCATTGCCATGCTGTTGAAACATTGGGGTGTGTCGCACGTCCAAGGAACGGGACGACTGGTGAATGACCGGACGGTGCGGGTATCCCTTGACGATGGCACTGAAACGTCCATCCAGGCGGATGGCATTGTCATTGCGACGGGCTCATCGTCGCCGGCACTTCCGATGTTTCCCGTAGACGGGTACGACATCATGACGAGTCAGGAAGCTCTTGAGATTCCACGAATACCCGAACGATTGCTTATCATCGGTGGAGGAGTCGAAGGTTGCGAATTTGCGTCCCTGTACGCCGGATTAGGGTCGCAAGTGACAGTTGTGGAAATGATGTCTCGTTTGTTGCCATTGGAAGATGAAGAGATCTCGGCTTTTATCGAACGTGAGTTGAAAAAACGTAAAGTGCGAATCATTGTCGGAAATTCGGTGAAGTCCGCTGACAAAACGGAGACGGGAATCACCTCTGAGTTGGCCGATGGAGAACGGCTGGGTTGCGATGCGATTTTGGTCTCGGTGGGACGGCGTTGTAATACAAAAGGGATCGGGTTGGAAGACGTCGGCGTCCAGCTTGGGGACAACGGGGAGATTGCAGTCGACGACCATCTGGAAACGAACGTGCCGGGCGTGTATGCCATCGGTGACGTGACGGGGAAGGCGATGTTGGCGCACCTCGCATCGGCGCAAGGCAAAGTTGCCGCGGACAACCTGATGGGGAATGCTAAAACCATGAATTATGACGTGGTGCCGGCAGGCATCTTTACGCTGCCGGAGATTGGGCGGGTCGGATTGACCGAACGGCAAATTCGTGAACGGGGAATTGCCCCCAAAATAGGACGCTATCGGTATAGTGCATTAGGCAAGGCTCATGCAGTCGGTGACACGGTTGGGTTGGTGAAGATCCTGGCCGACCCTCAAACGGATCGCGTACTGGGGGCGCATTTGGTTGGAACGCATGCAGCAGATCTGGTTCATGAAGCGGCGCTGGCCATGCAGTTGAATGCCAAGGCTCAGGACGTTGCCGACATGATCCACGCGCATCCCACGCATGCCGAAGCCTTGATGGAGGCATTCGAGGACGTCGAGGGCATGGCTATCCATCTGGCCAGGAAACGATCCTGATGAGAGGATGGTCGATCAAAGATTGTCCAACGGCGTGCTCATTTGGAGTCAAACTCCTGCTCCTTGCCGGGACCGTGGGGTTTCTGTCTCTTGCGGGCTTGTTGCAGAACCCGTTCCAGTCCATTCAAGCTGAAGCATTGCCCATGCGGCAAGCCGGCGTTGAAACGTCGTTGGGACGACTCCCGGAGCGGCAATCCGTGACGGTGGCAGACGTTGCTCACGTTGATATTAATCGCGATTCGACAGAAGATCTACAGCGTGTGCCGGGAATTGGGCCGGTCCTGGCTGAGCGTGTCATTCGGTATCGCCAGGAGAATGGAAACTTCGCATCCATTCGTGATATTCAAAACGTGAAGGGTATCGGCGTGAAACGGTTTGCGCGACTTGAACCGTACATTCGTATTGATCGGAAAAACTCCTCGCCCGGCGAATAGTTTTGGATGCAGGAATTTGTATGTCAGATCGAGAATTGAGACGGCAGCTTGATCTTATCACGCGCGGCACCGTTGAGGTGATACAGCACCGTGAGCTCGAGGATCGGGTCAGGATTTCGCTCAAGGAGGGGAGACCCCTGCGGGTAAAGGCCGGGTTCGATCCCACCGCACCGGACCTTCACCTTGGCCACATCGTGCTGATCCAGAAGCTGCGTCATTTTCAGGAACTTGGGCATGAGGTCATCTTCTTGATCGGGGATTTTACCGGCATGATCGGTGACCCGACCGGTGTTTCTGAAACAAGAAAGGTTCTGAGCAAAGGCCAGGTTTTGGCTAACGCCAAGACCTATGAGCGACAAATTTTCAAAACGTTGGACCCTGAGAAAACACGCGTCGAGTTTAACAGCCGCTGGATGCAGGATATGCTTGCCAATGAAGTCATCGAATTGTGTTCGCAGTATAACCTGGCACGCATGTTGGAACGAGACGATTTTTCCAAACGATATCGGGATCAGAAGCCCATCGGCATCCATGAATTTTTATATCCGTTGATACAGGGCTATGATTCAGTGGTACTCAAGGCCGACGTTGAGCTGGGCGGCACCGACCAAACGTTTAATTTGCTTGTGGGGCGGGACCTCCAGCGCAATTGGGGCCAAGTCCCTCAAGTGGTCATCACGATGCCGTTACTGGAAGGGACGGACGGCGTGCGAAAGATGAGTAAAAGTTTTGGGAACTTCATTGCCCTGGAAGACGAGCCTTCGGATATGTTCGGTAAGATCATGTCGATCAGCGATGACCTGATGTTCCGGTACTATGAGTTGCTCACCTCCGATGATCTCGACGCGGTCAAGCAACGCCATCCCAAGGAAGCGAAACTGGACCTGGCGGAAGCCATGGTGACGCGGTATCACGGGGCAGACGCCGGGCGACAAGCCAAGGAGGACTTCGAGCAGAAGTTTCGGAAGCGGGAATTTCCCGAACAGCCCGATGTCACGGTCACGTTGACGGCAGCGGATTTTTCAGATCCGGAAAATCCCTCGATCGGGTTGGTGGATCTCCTCATGCGAACGGGGCTGTTGCCCAGCAAAGGGGAAGCGCGTCGCTTGATCGCGCAGGGTGCCGTGGTCATGAACCAGGAACGCTGTCAAGACAGCAATGTGGTTCTGCCGTTGCAGTCGAACGAGTCGTACCAAATGAAAATCGGCAAACGGAAATATGCGCTGGTACAGGTACGGATATAGCCCGGAGCAGACTAACGCCAAATAGGGTGCCTTACTTCTCCCTCTCCCTTGACGGGAGAGGGTTGGGGTGAGGGTGCCCCGCCATTCGCTTGACTTGCATTCCGAGCCCTGCCTAGAATGAATTCCCTTCCACAACAGTGAGCGGGTGTAGCGCAGTGGTAGCGCATCGGCTTCCCAAGCCGTTGGTCGGGAGTTCGAATCTCCTCACCCGCTCCAATTACTCCCCAACAAGGCTCTAGACTAACAAATATATTTTGCTAGTCTAGAGCCAAACAAAATTTTGTCACATAGGGGATGGACGCTATGTTATCTACCAACAGAAAGCGCTTGTCTCATCGTCAGATATTCTTTTTCAACTTTTCTCTGAATATAAAGCCTAACAATTTTACTTTGTTTCTTTTTTGCGTTTTGTGGTATTACGCAACCCATTGAAGATATCAAACTTATCCTGCAACTATTCCGTATAATTCCCCCTTGAATTATCTGGACATGGCCTTGGCCCGAACACGGTATAATATAATAAGTAGCGACACTTGAGCACTGTCATGCTGGAGCCAAGGTTGGAATTTTCATGGGTTGTCTATCCTCACGAAAACAGAAAAACGTTGTAGGTTATGTAAATGGATGAGCAAATTAGCAGAACAAACATCACCACACCTGAAATGTTTTTTATTGGTCTTGTTCTGACGCTGTGTGGTCTATCTGCCTGCCAACAAGAGGAAGGCCCAGCGCCTGCATTGCCGCTTCCTGAAGTGAAGGTCATCACCCTTGTCGCAAAGACCATACCCGACGAGGTGGAATTCATTGGCCAGACGGCGTCCTTCCGTCCGGTCGAGATTCGGTCGCAGGTCACGGGAATTATTAGAAAAGTCTTGTTTGCCGAAGGCCGCGATGTAAGGAAAGGCGAGAAGCTCTATCTTATCGATCCCGTTCTTTTTAGGGCGTCGGTAGCAAGTGCCAAAGGTCGAGTTGGACAGGCTCTCGCTCGATTGGCACAGGCTCGTGCGGAGTTGGCGCGCGTCACCCCGCTGCTTGCTGAACAGGCCGTGAGCCAAAAAGACGTCGATGACGCCATTGCGCAAAAACTTGCAGCGGAAGCTGCGCTGGTCACGGCGAAGGGCGATTGGGAAAAAGCAAAATTCGATCTGCGAAACACCCTCATTGTCGCGCCGGTGGCGGGACGACCTGAACGAAGCCAATTGTATGAGGGGCGGCTGGTATCGGCTCAAACCGACCTTCTCACAAGCATCCATCAAATGGATCCGATGTATGTCAATGTTAATATACCGGAAAGTTACATCCTTCGGCGGCACCGAGAATTAGCTGCACATCGCGTAGAACGCCCCGATCTTTTTCAACTGAGGGGAACGATGACCATGGCTGACGGCACCACCTATCCACACGAAGGCACCTTGGATTTTGCCGGAATACGATTTCGATCCGAAACCGGTTCACTTTCGGCACGCTTTAAATTTCCCAATACGCGGCAGCGCATGTTTCCCGGGGACAGGGATAATCGTCCTCTCTATGCCCTGTTTCCGGGACAGTTCGTCAAAATTCGAGTCCGAGGTTACATGCGAACGGCTGCGATATTGGTTCCACAGCGGGCTGTTCAGCAAGGCCCCATGGGTGTATTTGTGTACATGGTGAATGGCGAAGACAAGGTGGAGATCCGCACGGTCACGGCCAGTTCCTGGCATGGACAGGAATGGCTCATTGAAGAAGGACTGCACCCGGGAGACCGGGTTGTTGTCGAAGGGTTCCATCGTATTCGACCCGGAGCGCACGTCGAATCCATTCCCTATCATCCGGCGCCTTCATCTTTGGATACTCAGAGTTCTGAAGCAGCCCAACAGGAGAAGGCGTGAGTTCCCATTTTTTTATTGATCGTCCGATTTTTGCGTCGGTGTTGTCGATCATCATCGTTGTGGTCGGTCTTGGATCGTTACGGATTTTGTCTGTCGCGCAGTTCCCGCAGATTGTGCCGCCAATGGTGCAAATCGACGCGGACTATCCTGGAGCGAGTGCCGAGGTCGTAGCCGAATCCGTTGCCCGGCCGATTGAGGTCCAGCTTCCGGGAATCGACAATCTGCTGTATTACGATTCCACGAGTACCAATGACGGTCATTTGACCATGCGACTCACGTTTGAAATCGGAACGGACGTGGATATCGCCCAGGTCCAAACGCAAAACCGACAACGGCTCGCCGAACCGCAATTGCCGGATGAAGTGGTTCGCCAAGGCATCACGGTCAAAAAGACTTCACCGAGTCTTTTGGCGGTCGTTGCATTGAGTTCCACTGATCCCAAACATGATACGGTTTTTCTTTCCAATTATGCTCTTCTGCGAATTCTGGATAGTATCAAACGATTGCCCGGAGTGGGAGACGCCTTCATTTATGGCGGTCAGAACTACTCCATGCGTATCATTCTCGATCCCGTCCGCATGGCCCAACTCAATCTCACGCCTACGGATATTGCAGACGTCGTTCGTGAGCAAAATCGTGATTTTCCGGCCGGACGCGTTGGTCGTGAACCTGCACCTCAAGGGACTGAGTTGACCATTCCAATTATTACACAAGGCCGCATGAACCACGTCGAGGACTTCGAGAATATGATCGTTCGAGCGTATCCCGACGGATCCATGGTCTATCTGCGAGATGTCGCACGCATTGAATTGGGAGCTCAATCGTACGATCTTCAGGCGCGATGGAACAGCAAACCCAATACGTTCCTTCTTACGTTTCTTGCACCAGGCGCGAATGCGCTGGAAACGGTGAACCGAGTGAAGCAAGAGATGGAACGACTCGCCCGGCAGTTCCCCGCAGGAGTGTCTTACGACATTCCGTATAACACGACGAAATTCATCGAGATCTCCATCAAGGAAGTGGTGAAAACCCTCATGGAAGCGATGGTGTTGGTGATTTTGGTCGTGTTTCTGTTCTTGCAAAGTTGGCGCGCGACTCTTATTCCGGCCGTCGCTGTTCCGGTCTCCTTGATTGGCACGTTTGCCGGCCTGGCGGCTTTGGATTTTTCAATCAACACGTTAACCTTGTTCGGCATGGTCCTGGCAATCGGCATCGTGGTCGATGACGCCATTATCGTCGTGGAAAACGTTGAACGGCACATGACAAAAGGCGGCCTTTCAAGAAGAGATTCCGTCAAGCAGGCCATGACTGAAGTGACGGGACCGGTGATCGCAAGTGTGCTCGTCCTGTCTGCAGTGTTTGTGCCCGTTGGATTTCTTGGAGGAATTACGGGTGAATTGTACAAACAATTTGCGGTCACCATTGCGCTGTCCGTGATACTCTCCGGGCTCGTGGCGCTGACGTTGAGTCCTGCTCTCTGTGCGCTGGCGTTAAAGTCGAATCATCGCGAGGCAAGAGGTTTTTGGAAATGGTTCAACCAATCGTTCGATTGGACGCAAAATTTCTACGTTGGAACGGTGGGGCGCATCCTTCCACGATCAGCCATTTTTCTCGGCATTTTTGCCGTTCTCGTATTCTGCACGTGGGGATTGTTCACGAACATTCCCAGAAGTTTCCTGCCGGATGAAGATCAGGGCTACTTCATTACCATCATTCAATTGCCTGATGGAGCATCAAAAGAGCGCACGCTCAAAGTGGTTGAAAAAGTAGAACGCTACTTTCAGGCGATCCCCGAGGTTCATTCAACCGATACGCTGGCCGGCCAAAACTTTGTATTCAATACTCGGGGAACGAATCAAGCCACGATGTTCATTCCCCTCCACCCTTGGGACGAACGCCGGGAAGCCCGCCAACGGGCCCAGTCCTTGATTGGTTCTGCCTTTCAAAAATTTGCCGAAATCCCCGAAGCCCTGATTTTGGCGTTCAATCCTCCGGCTATCATGGGATTGGGCGCCACCGGTGGCTTTTCCCTCCAGCTCCAGGATCCCAGTGGGGGCGATTTCGCCAAGTTTGCCGAGGTCACGCAGGAATTCGTGGCAAAAGCCATCCAGCATCCCGCTATCGCCTTTGCGGGTACCAGCTTTCGTGTCAGCGCTCCTCGACTGTATGCCCACGTGGATCGTGATCACGCCAAAGCCCTTGGTGTCCCGATTTCCGACGTGTTCGATACCATGCAGGCCTACTTTGGAAACTTGTATATCAATGATTTCGTGAAATTCGGTCGCGTGTATCGAGTCCAGACGGAAGCGCTCCCTCAATACCGTTCGACGCCGGAAGATATCAGCAAGATCTACGTTCGCGCGCAGAACGGGTCGGAAAGCAGCATGATCCCACTGAATACGGTGGTGACCACCGAATTTACCAGCGGCCCTGATCCGGTCACCCATTTCAACGGCTTCAACACGGCACTGGTGTTGGGAGGTGCGGCGCCGGGTTTCAGCTCGGGAGAAGCGCTCGATGTACTGGAACAAATGGCGAATGAAATTTTGATTCCACGGGGTTATACGATTGACTGGAGTGGAATGTCTTTTCAGGAACGTAATGAGGGAGGACAAACCATCATGGTGTTTGGGTTTGCACTACTCATGGTTTTCCTGGTGTTGGCTGCCTTGTACGAAAGCTGGTCGATTCCTTTCGCGGTGTTATTTGCGGTCCCATTTGGAATTTTCGGCGCACTGAGTGCCGTTTGGGTTCGAGGCCTGGACAATGACATCTATTTTCAAATCGGATTAGTGACGTTGATAGGCCTAGCCGCCAAGAATGCTATTTTGATCGTCGAATTTGCCAATAAACTCTACGAAAACGGGCGCTCTCTGTCGGATGCGGCACTCGAAGCGGCACGCCTGCGTTTTCGGCCTATCGTGATGACGTCAATGGCGTTTATCCTGGGAGTGGTTCCGCTTGTCATCGCTTCCGGAGCCGGGGCAGCGAGCCGGCATTCAATAGGGACCGGCGTGTTCGGCGGGATGTTGGCTGCAACGTTTTTAGCCATATTTTTCGTGCCGCTTTTCTTTGTGGTGATTCGAAAACTCATTGGCGGTGGCAGCCGATCTTTGCCTGATGACGCAAGCACCGAGAAACAACCGCCGTTGGATCAGGGAGAATCCTGACGTGCGCTTTTTCCTCATCCTTCTTTTATCCGGCTTTGCAAGTGCATGCGCACTCGGTCCTGACTACTCACGACCCGATGTTCAAGTCTCGGAAAATTTTCGCATGATTGAGGAGCCGACGGCTTTGCCTTCTCTTGCGAATCTTCCCTGGTGGGAGTTGTTAAAAGATCCAACACTTCAAGAACTTATCAACGTCGCCCTGGCGGAAAACAAAGACCTGAAACGGGCGGTATCGGCCATTCAGGAATTTGAGGCGAGACTGGCTGCCGCGCGAACAAGCTTTATCCCGCAAGTGGAGGGCAGCTCCGGATTTCCGGCACTGGGCCGAACCGGAGGCTTTGCTCTGGACGGATTTCCCAGTGACTTTAGCTATTCCGTACTGGGTAATTTGGCCTGGGAGCTTGACGTTTGGGGCCGTATCCGCCGGTCAACGGAGGCCTCGCTTGCGGACCTCCTGGCCCAAGAGGAGAACCGGCGGGCGGTGGTATTGGCATTGGTCAGCGGGGTGGCTCAGGCCTACTTTGATCTTTTGCAATTCGATATGCAATTGGATATTGCGAAACACACTCTGCAATCTTGGGAAGAATCAGTCAGAATTGCCAAAGCTCGCCTCCGAGGGGGGATCACCTCTAAGTTGGATGCGGACCAATTCGAGTCCGAGCGGGCAAATGCCGCTGCGCGGGTGGCCGAATTCGAGCGCAGGAGGATTCAAAAGGAAAATGAGTTGAGCGTGTTACTTGGAAGAAATCCAACGAGTATCAAACGGGAAAAATTATTGACGGAACAGGTGATGCCGCCTGAAGTTCCGGCCGGACTTCCTTCAGAACTGCTCCAGCGTCGGCCGGACATTTTGCAGGCAGAGCAAGTATTGGCTGCGGCAACGGCCCGAATCGGGGTAGCAAAAGCGGCCCGATTTCCAAAGGTGACCCTGACGGGTATTCTTGGAGTGGCCAGTCCACGTTTATCGAATCTGTTTACCTCCGAAGGGACGTTCGGCGCCTCGGGTTTCAATTTAGCCGCACCGCTGCTGAACGCCAACGCACTGGGCTTTCAGCAAGACGCAGCCGAGGCGCAGGCCAGGCAGACCCTTGCTCAATACGAACAAACCATCCTCGTTGCTTTCAAAGAAGTGGAGGATGCGTTGGTGGCCGTTCAAACGGCACGAGAACAGCGTCAAGCGCAAATAGAACAAGTTGAGGCCTTACGTTCAGCATTACGACTTGCAAATTTACGTTACCGTGGAGGAGTGACAAGCTATATCGACGTGCTTATTGCCAAGCGGAATCTTTTCGACGCGGAATTGTCTCTCACGGAAACCCATCGCCTGCACCTGGTTTCAGTCGTCCAACTGTATAAAGCCTTGGGTGGAGGGTGGAAGCCAAACGATTCGAGTGAACAACAGACTCTAAGCAGAACTGATTTGCCGACAAATAGAGCAAAGCAGGGAGACAGGGCGGCTTTGACCTTCCCCCCAATTTTGGTCCACGGGCTCAGCGATTTTCTGACCTCTGTGAAGGGACCCCGATCGGGTCGGGGATGACAGAAAAGGAGACCAGAGGTCGGGTTAGCCGTAGGCGTAACCCGACAATCAGTCGCACATCGGGCGATGCTTTATGTCGGATTACGCTACGCTAATCCGACCTACGCAGAATTGGGCGGCGTACTTGGGAATGCAGGAAGCCGCTTGACGGAAGAAATCCCTCTCACGTACAGATCAAAAAGCAGTTCATAATTCCGTGAGCGGCTTTCTTGTATCCATTCATGCATCACAGAGGAACCCGTATGATCAATCAAGGTGAGTATGATGACTTACAACGCAAAGCCAAACCGGAAGGTATTTTCTTTCAACCTGTGACGCGGCAACGTGACGACGTGACGGAGCACGGGTATACGCCGCATGATTACAACCTTGACACAGGGGATGTGTCGGAGCACTCGATAGTGACGGAAGAAGACGGAACCCCAAAGTTTTTCACGTATGACGATGCGTTGAGGTTTTTGGGAAGTCAATTCTAAGTGAAAGCCGGTGTCTGCCGGTGGTAAAAGAAAACCCCTCATGGTGTGGTTGATCATGAGGATTATTAATACGAAAATAGCCGGCGACACCCGGAATTTGTCATTCTGAGCCGAAGGCGAAGAATCTATCGCTCAACGACCGAAAGCCAGGAAAAGAAACGTAGGTCAGGTTAGCCGTAGGCGTAACCCGACAATGAGCCTAATCCGACCTACGGCTACTAAGATCCACGATTAAGAATGTCGGGGACAGGCTGCGGGGACGAATCCAGGGTTTTATAAAACCCTCTCCCCATCGTGGGAGAGGTAGAGTGAGAGGGCGACCGGCCCGTTCCTTATGCCGCTCATTTTCCACTAGCAAGTTGCAGAAGTGAGGCTTTAATGTAGACGGAAGACGATACTCTCCCTATAATAAAACGACGATTCGCAGGAGAGGAGAAACCTGATGATACAAGCCATCTCAGAGCGGACGACCGAACTGGAGCAATTGTGCCGCCGCTACCACGTCCTGCGGTTGGAAGTGTTCGGCTCGGCAACTGACAGCCAGCGCTTTCAGGCGGATAGCGACCTTGACTTCCTCGTGGAGTTTCAGCCTTCTCCTTCCTGTGGGCATGCAAACGCCTATTTTGGCCTGCTTGAAGATTTACAAGAAGTGTTTGGTCGGCCCGTTGACCTGGTTAGCGACTCAGCTATCAAGAATCCGTACTTCCGGGAATCCGTAGAGGAGACCAAGGAACTGCTGTATGCAGCGTGAAGCCAGAAAGTATCTGTGTGACATACAGCAAGCTGTAACATTACTGGCTGAGTTTACTGCCGGAAAACAATTTTCTGATTACGAAGGTGATGCCATGCTGCGCGCAGCAGTTGAGCGCGAGTTCGAAATTATTGGTGTCGCTCTCTCGGAACTTGCGAATCTGGACAAAACGCTCGTGGCCCGCATCAGTGAATACCCCCGCATCATTGCTTTTCGGAACATCATCGCGCACGGATATGCTTATGTGGATAGTAAGACGGTGTGGGATATCGTCCACACTAAAATCCCTGTACTTGCACGTGAGGTTGAAGCGCTTAGAGGTGGCTGGGCTGTTTTGAACAGGTTGCGAGCTGTCGATAAGTGGATCTCCGCGCTGGTTATGCCGCCGCCGAGCTTGGCGTTGGCTGGTTGATATAGGCTTGATCGGGCGTTTGCCCGCCAAGCGATGAATGCGGTCGGCGCCGGTTGTAGAACGCCAGATAGCGACCAAGACTGCGACGCGCCTCCGAGACGCTTCGGTAGGCCCGGAGGTAAACTTCCTCGTATTTGATCGTCCGCCAGAGCCGTTCGACAAAGACATTGTCGCGCCACGCGCCCTTGCCGTCCATGCTAATCGCGATCTTGGCGTCCTGCAAGGCCGTGAGAAAGGCGACGGAGGTGAACTGGCTGCCCTGATCCGTGTTCATGATTGCAGGCCTACCATGTCGAGCCAGGGCTTCGCTCAATGCCTCCAAGCACGGCTCCGTCTCCAGCGTAATCGAGAGCCGCCAAGCGAGCACCTTGCGGCTGAACCAGTCGACGACCGCCACCAGATACACAAACCCACGCGCCATGGGTACATACGTGATGTCCATTGCCCAGACTTGGTTAGGCTTGGTGACAGCCACCTTCCTTAACAGATAGGGGTAAATCTGGTGGCCCGGGGTCGGGTGCGACGTGGTCGGGCGCCGATAGAGCGCCATAATCCCCATCTGCTTCATCAGCGTGGCGACATGGAGGCGGCCCACGACATGGCCTTCTTGCCGGAGCAACCCCAGCAACATCCGGCTGCCGGCAAAGGGATACTCCAAATGCAACGCATCGATCCGGCGCATCAACGCCAGATCGGCCGTGGAAGGAGGCCGGCGCTGGTAGTAGACGCTGCCCCGACTGATCCCAAGCAGCCTGGCCTGACGGCTGACACTCAAGCGGTGCTCGCGGTCGATCATCGTCTTGCGCTCGGCAACAAACCGGCCTTGCTGAGCGCACCCTCTAAAAAATCATTCTCCAGAGTCAGCTGCCCGATCTTTGCATGCAGCGCGGTCACGTCACTCTCAGGCGCGACCGCCTTCTTCACCCCACCGTCGAAAACCTCGGGCATGCCTGCCAGCAGGTGCTCCTTCCACTGCTTGATCTGGTTCGGATGTACGTCGAACTGCTGGGCGAGTTCTGCCAGCGTCTGTTCCCCCCGGATGGCCGCAAGCGCCACCTTGGCCTTAAAAGCCGGACTATGGTTCCGCCGTGTTCGTCTTGTCATGATTGCTCCTCGTGAACGGCAATGATGCCGATTGCGAGCAAAAATACCACTTATCCCCCTTGTTCAGATTTCCCCAGCCACCTCTCTTCTGGAAGAAGCATGAGCGACTCGGAAGCATCCCCTTTGCACTCAAAGACAAGTTTTTGGGCCGTTTCCATCTTCACATTGTCGTAGCAATTCAGAATCGTCCTCCCAAGATCTCCCGACATTCCAATAGTCACACAATAGATGTCATATCGCTCAGGCGTCATGAGGAAGAACGGAGCAAACCGCATAGTCTATCAATTGAATCATTTCTTGATGTGGAGTGACGGCAAGAGGTTAGGAGTCGTCTGGTAATGGCAAAACGAATGTTCGTAGTTATTGCACTATTAATCTTTATAGTTCTTTCCTTACTAGCAGGTGAGAATTTTGAGAAACACCAACTTTTATTTTGGTTGCTAGGTGGACTCATTATAATCTTGCCGGTTTTGTTTTGGAGTAATAAGCGAAAAAAAAGGGCACCTGAAAGGGAGGAAGAGAACGGCAAAGAGAGAGAAGGTTCTGTTCCTATAAAAGGTGAACCAGGAATGCCTACTTTCACAGAAGAAGCTCCTTATGTATCAGAACTAGCCAAGTATTACAGAGATTTCTTGGAAACTGGCTTTCATAAGCGAAGAGAACCTAAACGAGCTATTCGATACAGAAATCAGAAAAACTATCTTTTAGGATTCAATGCAAAAAAATATGAACTATTCTCGGATAAGCTTTGGAGAACAATATTAAGTGGCTTCCTGGCTACGGAAGAATTCAGAATATCAAAAGGAAAATTTGTTTCCAGGCTGCCGGCCCAGTTGCAGCACCTTATCTTTAAACAGGTTGAAGGACTCGATGAAGAGAAAATAAAGGGGATAGAAGACGAGGCAACCGCGGTAATAGACAAAGCGGCAGATACCCATAAACTCGATCCCCTTAATGCATATGATTTTGCTTTGGCTGGGATTACCGTTTCGATAAGGAAAAACCTGGTAACTCCTTTTTTGGCTATGGTGTCTGAGGTTCTAATCTCTCAATCATCGTGGGACGAAGATATTCTTGAGATAGTTGAAGATAGTTTAACAGATGCCTTGTTTTTTCCTTTAAAAGAAGAGATTCCCGAATTAGTGAATTCATTAATCGCAGGCGAAGATATTGAAGTTCAAGAGCGTTTCTCCGGAATATTCAATTTAGAATTTGTTCAGTCAACTTTGAAGACTTTTTTTGCCGACTTGTCTGTCAACGATCTGTATATAGACATGCAGGAGCTAATGAGAAATGAGCGGCTTTTGGATAAACAGGAAATATATCTTTATTCCTGTGACATTTCTTTCGATAAAAACAGATACCCCATTTTTTATATTCCTCTTCATTTAGACAAAATCCAGGAAACCATTAAGGTCACGTTTGATTCATCGGTTTTCATCAATAAAAAAGCCATTGATTACATTGTTCAGGAATTCAAAAAGCTCCGAGAAAAAGCAGGAGCGCCAGATCAAGCCTCGGAAAGGATTATATATTTGGAAGAAGAAGGGGAAGGGTTTCCCGAAAAGGTTCAAAACATATTGACGGATATTTTGGATTTCTTTGAATTAGGTGAGATTATTTTGGCCAACCCTACTTCTCAAATCGCAAAAGGCGTAGGCGTTAGGGTATCAAATGCCTGCCATATATGCATTTTTGATAAATCTGATGAGGCGATCATTAATGACTACGAAGAAATTCTTGTAAGCCTAAAGACAACCCAAGAGGTGACCGGTAACCGCTTTAGTTCCTTTGTGACACACTTTATCGAAGAAGAGCCTCGACCTTTCAAAGAGGAGGTAGAGGAAGAATGGGAAGACCTGCCTGCGACTTCAAAATTAGTCTATCAGTCACCCGTCCCTTTAAATGAAGAGCAACGAAAACTTTTGAGTGCTTTAAAAAGAGAGGAATGCAAGTTCATTTCCGTCCAAGGCCCACCTGGAACCGGAAAGAGTCATGCCATAACCGCAGTGTTGTGTGATGCAATCTTGCGAGGAAACTCCGTTCTAATGCTTTCTGACAAGAAGGAAGCTCTTGATGTCGTCGAAGACAAAGTGACGGAGGTCATCAATTCTATTCGTTGGGGCGATGATTTCCAGAATCCTATCCTACGATTGGGAAAAGCAGGAAGCACCTACACCAGAATTCTGTCTCCAGAGGCCATTGCAGGCATTGAAGAACATTATAGAGTCTTCCATCGAAGAGAGCATGAGAGAGAAAGACAGATAGTAAATGTTGAGACCGAAATTCGTGACGACCTCGATGCATTAGGTGAAGGGTATAAGAATATAAATCTAAGAGACATAAAAGAATTTGTCTCCCTGGAAAAGGAGTTACAGGATAAAGAGCTTTTATTTATTAATGCTGACGAAATAAACAATACGTTTGATGGAATTGATTCTCTGCAATCCCTAAAAAAGCAGTTCCACTGGTTCAATCTATATTTTGGAAACCAAGGAAGGTTTTTTTATATCAGCGAGATCATGAGTCAATTGGATGTGGAGAATGTAACCAGGGAAGTTTTGGATTTATTCGTCACCTACTTAAGTATTGCCGTTGAGCTAAATGCTGAAATTAAAGTTGAGGATAAAAAAGGAAAATCTTTCAAGGCTCTTAGAGGTGGCTGGGGAAATCTGAACAAGGGGGATAAGTGGTATTTTTGCTCGCAATCGGCATCATTGCCGTTCACGAGGAGCAATCATGACAAGACGAACACGGCGGAACCATAGTCCGGCTTTTAAGGCCAAGGTGGCGCTTGCGGCCATCCGGGGGGAACAGACGCTGGCAGAACTCGCCCAGCAGTTCGACGTACATCCGAACCAGATCAAGCAGTGGAAGGAGCACCTGCTGGCAGGCATGCCCGAGGTTTTCGACGGTGGGGTGAAGAAGGCGGTCGCGCCTGAGAGTGACGTGACCGCGCTGCATGCAAAGATCGGGCAGCTGACTCTGGAGAATGATTTTTTAGAGGGTGCGCTCAGCAAGGCCGGTTTGTTGCCGAGCGCAAGACGATGATCGACCGCGAGCACCGCTTGAGTGTCAGCCGTCAGGCCAGGCTGCTTGGGATCAGTCGGGGCAGCGTCTACTACCAGCGCCGGCCTCCTTCCACGGCCGATCTGGCGTTGATGCGCCGGATCGATGCGTTGCATTTGGAGTATCCCTTTGCCGGCAGCCGGATGTTGCTGGGGTTGCTCCGGCAAGAAGGCCATGTCGTGGGCCGCCTCCATGTCGCCACGCTGATGAAGCAGATGGGGATTATGGCGCTCTATCGGCGCCCGACCACGTCGCACCCGACCCCGGGCCACCAGATTTACCCCTATCTGTTAAGGAAGGTGGCTGTCACCAAGCCTAACCAAGTCTGGGCAATGGACATCACGTATGTACCCATGGCGCGTGGGTTTGTGTATCTGGTGGCGGTCGTCGACTGGTTCAGCCGCAAGGTGCTCGCTTGGCGGCTCTCGATTACGCTGGAGACGGAGCCGTGCTTGGAGGCATTGAGCGAAGCCCTGGCTCGACATGGTAGGCCTGCAATCATGAACACGGATCAGGGCAGCCAGTTCACCTCCGTCGCCTTTCTCACGGCCTTGCAGGACGCCAAGATCGCGATTAGCATGGACGGCAAGGGCGCGTGGCGCGACAATGTCTTTGTCGAACGGCTCTGGCGGACGATCAAATACGAGGAAGTTTACCTCCGGGCCTACCGAAGCGTCTCGGAGGCGCGTCGCAGTCTTGGTCGCTATCTGGCGTTCTACAACCGGCGCCGACCGCATTCATCGCTTGGCGGGCAAACGCCCGATCAAGCCTATATCAACCAGCCAACGCCAAGCTCGGCGGCGGCATAACCAGCGCGGAGATCCACTTATCGACAGCTCGCAACCTGTTCAAAACAGCCCAGCCACCTCTCTTTCCCTCTTCAGACAATTTCATACTTCCCAACTTGGTGCCTTGGAGCATAAGTTAAGAGAGTGCGATTCATTGAAAAGTTTTTTTCTGGCTAGTGTTCGAAAAAGAAATGAGATTCAAGAGTTGACAAAGTCATTTTTCGAAGATTTCTCGACCAACATGCGAAATTCTGTTTTGGATAATTATGAAACTTTGAATGCCGCATTTGACGTTTTTCAAAAAGCCATGAAGAAGAAACCAGTTCATTTGATCGGAACTGAAGAAGGTTTAGATTACCTTAGAACAATTCATTGGCTCCTCGCTGAACGGCAAGTGGGGTTAAATCATATTGATCCTACTGATATCAATAATCTACGTGGATTTTTCACAACTATCGATGAACTTGAAGAGAATTATCCGAGTACATTTCGAGAGTTAGGCATTCGGAAAGATAAAGGACGTTCTTATTATGAGAATAAATTGGCAACGCTCGATGAAACAAATTTTAACAAATTGATTAGCTATTTATCCCTTCATTTAAAGTACAAAGGTCTGTTTGAGGGTCTGCCTAAATTGGATTTTCATGAAAAGAAGAAACGGCTAGAGACCCTGATAACCGAAAGAATGGCTCACAGAATGGATGGTCAGGTTGTAAAGTTTTCCCATGAAAGCAGAGCTACAGCTCAAGCCCTTAGAGGTATTATAAGGAAAAAACAAAAGTTCCCAAGAGAGGATTTTCCGAAATTAAAAGATGCTTTTCCATGTATCATTGCAGGCATTAGGGACTTTTCAGATTACATTCCTTTGGAAGTTGAACTTTTTGATATTGTGATAATTGATGAAGCCTCACAGGTCAGTGTGGCGCAAGCACTCCCTGCCATAGTGAGAGGCAAAAAAGTCCTAGTTTTAGGAGATACCAAACAATTCAGTAATTTGCAGTCTAGTCTGGCTAAGAGTGAAGTCAATCAGGAGTACCTGAACAGGTTGAAAGAAGTGTTCAGGGAAACCGGTCAGGGCAGAAATTCTCAGTTGGAAAGACATAGAAAACTGGATATACGGACTTCCATTTTGGAATTATTTGAAAGTATCGCCAATTGTCAGATTACTTTAGTGAAGCATTCAAGAGGGTATCGTGAGCATATCTCATATTCCAGCAAGCACTTTTATAATGGGCGGTTACAAGCCTTAAAAATCAGGATGAAGCCAATAGATGAGGTCTTAAAGTTTACCTTTGTCAAACATGATGGAAGAACAGAAAAGTTTAAGAACACCAACCAATTGGAAATCGAAGATATAAAAACCGAATTGAAGAAGTTAAAAGACATTGAGAGTGGCGGCACGATTGGAATCATTACGCCGTTCCATGACCAGCAGATACGAATAAGCGATGAAATAAATCGAATGCCAGATCGGGATTATTTCTTTGAAAAAAGAAAACTGAAAATTATGACATTCGATACTTGCCAAGGCGAGGAAAGAGATACGGTGTTATATTCCATGGTTGCCAATCCATCTGAGGACAAACTCAATTACATTTTCCCAAGAGATTTAACCCGTCGATTTTATGATGAAGACGAAGGAAAAATAAAAGTTCAACGGTTGAATGTTGGGTTCAGCCGGACCAGAGAGTGTATGCATTTTTTCCTCAGTAAACCTGTGGAAGAATTTAAAGGGGCGATTGGTGGTGCCCTTTTACATTTCAAGGAGGAATTGGAAGAAGGTCGAAGACTTCCCGAAGCTTTGGATACCGATCCTGCAAGTCCAATGGAACCGAAAGTCTTGGAATGGATTAAGAGCACCAATTTTTTTCACGAAAATCGGTCCTCCATTGAATTAAAAGCCCAATTCCGGATTGGAGAATACCTCAAACAACTGGACAGAACATATCATCATCCCCAATACCGTACTGATTTTTTACTATGGTATAAAAACCCTGCAGGGCGGGAGTTCAAAATCATAATTGAATATGACGGGTTTCATCATTTTGTTAGAGCGAATGAATGGACCGATCAAGTTTATTATTCTGATAAAGACTTAGAAAGAGAAAAAACCCTAGAAAGCTATGGATATAAATTTATTAGATTGAACCGTTTCAATCTAGGGAAGGATCCTGTTGCAACACTGGATTATCGATTGTGTGACCTTACGGCATAAGATGGGTGGCTTGGGAGTCAGGCATGGCCGACTTGTCCGTCATGACCGTCCGAGGGGAGTCCTACTGACTGGTCGGCTAATGAATTGCCGCCAAACTCTTGCGCCATGAGGGTGCTGATCACTTGATGGAGCCGGCTATTGACTTCTTCCTCCGAGACGTGATCGGGGACTTGGATATTGAAAACAATTTGGACATTTTTCATAAATGTACCGACCCCCTCCTCATTGCGTGAATCGACGATTCTCTTTGTCTGGCATCTTCCTTTTTGGATTTGTACACTTCTTTATTGGTAGTTTGCAATGGTGATGGAGGCAGGATACATGGTTCTTGTGATGGATCGGGAGTCGCTCCGTTTCCTTTTTGTGTGGAAATATGTTGCTCCTTGGTTCCCTTGGGACGCATCGTCTTGATATACTTTTTTCATGATGGCGCTGTGCCTGAGCGTGGAAGGTGTTGACGAAGCCCCAGAGCATGCTCTCGCGCTTGTCGGCGAGCTGTGTTCCATCGGGCACGACGGCCTGGTCGATGCCGGTGATGGCCTCGTCCCAGAAGACGCGGTTGTCGGGTTCGTCGGAACCGGGGGTTGCGCCATGGGGCCTGGCCCGAAACGACCGCTTCCAGATGGGCACGGTCAGCGGCGCTCACCTAGAAAGCAATCCCTGTACGCATGCCCGCAGACTTGCACATAATCCGAACCGAGGGAATCATCCGTTAGATATTTTTCACTAGCCGCTATCTCCCTGGGGTACCTTTCGATCTGAGAAGCCGTTTCTGGGCCGCAATCCGGAAGGGAGCATTCGCGGTGCCATATCCATCGTACCCGCCTTTTCTTTCAACGATCTCAAAAAACAGTCCATTGCCAAAGAGTTGGCTGTAGTATTGAAAGAATGCGCTGTTTTCATTCTCGTCATAGAGAATGTTCGCCGCCTTCATTCGTTTCAGCAGATCGTCCGCAAGGTCGAAGCGCGCTGCAAGGTCCTCGTAATAGTTCTGCGGTATCGATAGAGGTGAAAACCCGTTGGCGGCCATGCACTCTGCGCTGGCGAAGATATCGCTGGTTGCAAACGCGATGTGCTGGACAGTTGAGCCGAGATTGTCGGCCAGAGAGTGCGTTTCAATAGTTCGATGTGTCGTCGCGCCCGACAGGCTCAGACGCAGGACTCTGTCGGGCGTCTCAATTGCCTGCGATTGGAACAATCCGTCAGAACCAATTACATCGACCACAGGCGTTTTTTCCATATTGAAAATGGACGAATAAAAAAGAGACCAGCTCATCATTTCGTCGTAATTCATGGTTGCGCCAAGATGATCGATCCGGATCAGGCCCGCGCTTTCATCACCCGGCAGACCTGTCTGGTTGAACTCGACTTTCCAGATGGCGGAAAGGCCACCGGAGTTATCAATGAAATGCATGACGGAACCACCGACGCTACGGAAGGCCGGGATATCCAACTCGCCAGGACCAAGAGGCTGAGCGAAGGGGTAGGCCCCCATGGCGTCCGCACGAGTGATCGTTGCAGTCGTGTCGGCCACGCGAAAACCGATATCACACACGCTCGTGCCATGGATCAGATAGGCGGAATGGGCGAAACCGGACGTTTCAGTATTCACGACGATCTTCATGGCGCCCTGCTGCCACAGATTTATAGACTTTGATTTATGTGTGCCGACATGGGCAAAACCCATGGTCCTCAGGATATCCGTTATCTGGTGCGCTTCGTCGGCCTTGCTTGCGAACTCGATGAATTCAACCCCTTCAATATCAATTCGGGAGGGAATGTCGGGAAAGTCGAGCGCTAATGCAGGCTCTGCCCGGCGAACCTGATCCATCACGTAGACGAGCGATCGATGCCCGTCGCGGGACAGACTTTTCGGTCTGCCGCCGCGAATCTGATCGTAGAAGATCTCAAGACTGATCGGGCCGCTGTATCCCGTCGCCGCAACCGCTCGCATGAAATCGACCACGGGCAGGTCACCCTCCCCAGGCATGTTTCTGAAATGACGTGACCAATACAGCAGATCCATCTCGATGACAGGGGCGTCGGCCAGTTGAACATAAAAGATCCGGTCACCTGGAATGCGCCGGATCGTTTCCGGGTCAATTCGGCGGCCAAGTGTATGAAAACTGTCGAGGATCAGGCCGACATTGGGATGATTGGCGCGGCGCACTACCTCCCACGCGTCACGATGATCATTAACGTGCCGACCACAGGCTAGTGCCTCGTAGCCCACACGCAGCCCACGTGTGGCGGCCCGTTCTCCAAGCTCGGCGAAATCATCGGCAGCACGATCTATCCCGCCAAGGGCGTGTGGGCTCATCGAAGAACAGACCAGAATAAGATCAGTGCCAAGCTCCTGCATGAGGTCGAACTTGCGCTCGGCCCGGTCGAAGGCTTTCCGTCTCAGCACGGTCGGCAGTCCTTCAAAATCTCGGAACGGCTGGAACAGTATGATCTCCAGCCCATGGTCTCGGACCCGCTGGCCGATCTCGCGAGGAGAGCCCGCATCGGCGAGGAAATCCTGTTCAAAAATCTCGATCCCATCAAAACCCGCGGCGGCGATGGCTTCAAGCTTTTCGCTCAAGTTGCCGGAGATTGAGACGGTGGCGATGCCGGTGCGCATGGCCCACTCCCTTTCTGACGGACGGGATTGTCCCGTTTGACGTTGAAATTCGCCGTATTGGCGCTGCCGGCTGATCATTGCGCGGCCTTTGCTTTGGGGTCAAGGTCGGTTGGTTTTGCACGGTGAGCTTGCAGAGCTACTACACGCCCAAGGGCGATAGCGCGGAGAGCCTGGTACTGATGCGGCACATCGATGAGTTGTTCCTGAGCGCATCCGTTCTACGGCGCTCGTCAGATGGTCCGCCATGGCAAGCCGGAGATTTTCAATACCGATCAGGGCAGCCAGTTCACCGGCTACGCCTTCACCGGATGCGGCAAACCGGTCGAGTCAGCCAAGCGTGGCGACCACGCGCCGGCGTGTTTTCTTTCCTTCGTGCCGGTTTTCGACGATCTGGAGCTAGGTGTTGTTTCTGCTGACTTTGGTGTGACAAGATATGGGAGGATTTTGGTCGAGACATCGCATATTTTATGGAATGAAGTGAGAGATTCAAAAAGAAATAAAGACGAACCTCCCCAAAATCCATCAAACCGTGGCACCATGATTTCCACCCAATGAGGCGAATCGGGAGCGATCACCCCAGAGTTTGCTGGACTTTCGCAACGCAGTCTGCTCGAATCCGTCACCAAACTGTCGAGCACGAGTTGATCCGTTAAACTTCTTCCAAGGAGACACGAAGTCGAGGAGTTGCTGGAATGAAACTATGTGTCGCCGGCGAGGGCGCGTTCGGACAGAAGCATCTACAGGGGCTGGCGCGAATCGATGGAGTCGAGGTGGTTTCCTTGGCCGGCGGGTTGCCCGATAGGACGGAGGCCGTGGCCAAGAAGTTCGGTATTCCTCACTGGAGCACGGATCTGGCGGAGAGCTTGGCGCAGCCTGGTGTCGAAGCTGCGATCCTGACCACCCCGACACCGATGCACGCCGAGCAGGCGGAACAGTGCATGCGAGCAGGTAAGCACGTCGAGGTCGAGATCCCAATGGCCGATAAGCTCGACGCCGCCGAGCGCCTGGTTCGGATACAGGAAGAGACCGGGCTGGTGGCGATGGTCGGGCACACCCGGCGCTTCAATCCCAGCCACCAGTGGATACACCGGAGAATTCAATCGGGGGAACTCACGATCCAGCAGATGGACGTGCAGACCTATTTTTTCCGACGCACCAATATCAACGCGGCGGGCCAGCCCAGGAGCTGGACCGACCATCTTCTCTGGCATCACGCCTGCCACACCGTGGACCTCTTTCAGTATCAGACTGGAGAAGTGGCCTCGGAGGCTTATGCCCTGCAAGGCCCCATGCACCCGAAGCTGGGGATCGCCATGGACATGAGCATCGGCCTGAAAGTGCCCTCGGGGGCGATCTGTACGCTTTCTCTGTCTTTCAACAACGATGGACCTCTTGGTACGTTCTTCCGTTACATCTGCGACAACGGAACGTATATCGCCCGGTATGATGATCTGTTCGACGGGAGGGAGAACCCCATCGACGTCTCGAAGGTCGACGTTTCCACAGACGGCATCGAACTCCAGGACCGGGAGTTCCTGGCCGCAATCAGCGAGGGTCGCGAGCCAAACGCGAGCGTCGCACAGTGCTTGCCCGCCATGCAGACATTGGATCGTCTGGAGCAGAGTCTCAAAAGCTGAAGCCACGAGGTACCCAAGTGACAGACACGAGCGAATTCGAGGACATTCCCGGCACCTATCTTTTCAACAAGGATCGGTGCCATGAGGGCTACTATCTGAACATGTTCTGTATGTCGCTGATGAAGCCCGAGAACCGTGAAGCGTTCCGCGCGGACGAGGAAGCCTACCTCGACAAATTCCCATTGACGGAGGAGCAGCGCAGATGCGTGCTCGAACGGGATTGGCTCGGCATGATTCACGTGGGAGGTAACATCTATTACACCTCGAAGCTGGGCGCGACCGACGGCCGGTCGTTCCAATACCTGGCGGGCGCCATGTCGGGCATGACCCAAGAGGAGTACCGGGACATGATGGTCGCGGGTGGCCGCTCGATAGAGGGCAACCGCAGCAAGTCGGAGAAGAAGTAATGGCCTGCATCGTAGCGGGACTCGCGACTTCCCACGTGCCGGCGATTGGCGCGGCCATTGATCAGGGTAAGACGGACGAGCCCTACTGGAAGCCGTTATTCGACGGCTATGTGCCCGCGCGGGAATGGCTGGCCGAGGTTGCCCCGGACGTCGTCGTGCTGGTCTACAACGATCACGGGACGGCCTTTTCGCTGGAAGTGATTCCCACATTCGCCATCGGCGTGGCTACCGAGTTTGCGCCGGCGGACGAGGGCTGGGGCCCACGCCCGGTGCCGGTGGTGAAAGGGAGCCCGAGCTTGGCGTGGCACCTGGCCGAGTCGTTGATCCTGGATGCGTTCGACATGACCATCGTCAACAAGATGGATGTGGATCATGGGTTGACTGTGCCACTGTCCATCACCTGCGGTGCACCGGAGGAGTGGCCTTTTCCGGTGATCCCATTGGCGGTCAACGTGGTCCAGTATCCACCACCCACCGGAAAGCGGTGTTTCGACCTGGGACGTGCAATCCGCAGGGCCGTGGAGGCGTACGAGGAGGACCTCAAGGTGGTGGTGTTCGGCACCGGCGGGATGTCTCACCAACTTCACGGCGAGCGGGCTGGCGTCATCAATCAGGAATTCGACAAGCGTTTCCTGGACGATCTCACTCGAGACCCTCAGCGCTTAGTCAACCTGCCTCACATCGAGTACGTCCGCGAAGCCGGGGCAGAGGGCATCGAGATGGTCATGTGGCTGATCATGCTCGGTGCACTCGAGGGCGGGATCACCGAGGTCTACCGGCACTATCACGTACCTGCGTCCAACACCGCCACGGGGTTGATCATCCTCGAGAATCAGGCCTGAGCGTCGACGCGGACGGTCACGCAGAGGAGGGCAAGCTGCAGGCCGAGACCGAACGCCAGTGCGACCGGTGGTTTTTCGTCGGGTTGGTAGCGAACGCCAGTCTGTCGTTTGGAATCGTCGGTATCCATGCAGTTTATGAATTCATCCAATTCATAATTGGTTTGATGCTTTCAGCACCTGTTGTGTTTGCAGAAATATAAACAATATTGTATCTGAATTTATCCAGCTTTGAGTCTCCTGTAGGGAAGATCATGCAGACGTTCAACGAAAATACGGCGAGTAGGAGGTATAAGCGGGTATAAGAATGTTGTTAATAATGCCTCAAAGAATATGGGTATGGGGTGCTAGGGTAGGTAGGAGTAACGATTGGAAAGTTAAACAGCGGTGAACCATGCTTGTTGAGTAGGACGAACCCTACGCAATGGGACGGGAGGCTTAGGTGGGTTTAGGCATGGCCGACTTGTCCGTCATGACCATCCGGGGGGAGTCCTACTGACTGGTCGGTCAATGAATTGCCGCCAAACTCTTGCGCCATGAGGGTACTGATCACTTGATGGAGCCGGCTATTGACCTCTTCCTCCGAGACATGATCGGGAGCTTGAATATTAAAAACAATTTGGACGTTTTTCATAAATGTACGGACCCCCTCCTCATTGCGTGAATCGACGATTCTCTTTGTCTGGCATCTTCCTTTTTGGATTTGTACACTTCTTTATTATTAGTTTGCAATGGTGATGGAGGCAGGATACATGGTTCTTGTGATGGACAGGGGGTTTGCTCCGTTTCCTTTTTGTGTGGAAATATGTTGCTCCTTGGTTCCCTTGGGATGCATCGTCTTGATATACTTTTTCCATGACAACGTTGTGTCCCAGATGTCATGGTCCCACTTCTCGGGATTCCAATCCATTTCATCCGTTCTGCTCGGAACGGTGTCGGGTCGTTGATCTCGGAGCTTGTCTCAACGCCGACTATTGGGGTCCTGAAGCTTCTCAACAGCCTGCGTCCATTCCAATCGAGGAAACTCCCTCAAAAAATCCGTAACCCGGTTTTTCGGAGCAGAGAGTCTCATGGGAAAAATTATTACAGTCCAACGAAAAGAGAATGAGGGGCAACTCGCCGAAAATTACATCCGCACCTATATTTTGTTTCCATCGGGGCTGCTGGGCTTGTTGGCCATGATCATCGGAATTCTCGCGTTGGTGTATCAACTATTTGTCGAAACCTATGATGAGTGGACGTTTATCAAAAGTTCGGGGCTGATGCTGGCCGGCATTTTACTTGGGTGGGGCCAAACACGCTATCACCGTTATCTGTTTCGAGCATTTCCTGAATTTTGGGCAAGCCGAATGAGATCCTCCAATACGCGCGGAGTGCAACGACGCAAGAAAGCTAAAGCTTCGGTCGAAGTGGAGTTGCGGCATGCCGGCCGGAGTTTGGTGCCGGTTGCCTACCTGTTGGGGATCGGGTGTTTGATCGGGCTTTCGGTGTGGAGTTTAAGTTCCGGTTCCCTGGACTATATGGCAGCTTTTGCTTTGCCGTGGGCGGGATTTTTTTGGGGCAAGTTGTTTACGTGGCGATCGGTCATTCCCCCTTTGACGAGCAAAAAGTAAGCGGGAATTCTACCCCACCTAACCTCCCCTTACAAAGGGGAGGAAGACAGACAACGACGATTGCTTGAGCCATCCGATTCCCCTCCTTTGTAAGGAGGGGTGAGGGGAGGTAGAGAGAGAACATTTACGAGGTTGATTTCTTGGTTTTGCGAGTTCGGGATTTCCCGGTTTTGTCCTCCATGGCGGCAAGACGTTTTTCCAGATTCGAGACCTGTTTGTACAGTTCGGGAAGGTGTTGCACCAGAACGTGGGTGCGTAAAAAGACCGCGCGTTGTTTCGCAGGCCGCCCGGACATCATGACGCCGGGTTCCACGTCTTTTTCGATTCCCGCTCCTGCCGCGATCATGACTCGATCTCCGATCGTGAGATGATCGATCAGGCCGGCTTGCCCTCCTATCATGACCTGTTTCCCGATCGACGTGCTGCCCGCAATGCCGACCTGTGCCACGATGATGCCGTGTTCTCCTATTGTCACGTTGTGGGCGATTTGAACCAGATTGTCGATTTTGGTTCCTTGCTTGATATGGGTGCGTCCGAACGTGGCCCGGTCAATAGTCACATTGGCCCCGATTTCGACGTCATCTTCAATGACCACGATTCCCCGTTGTGGAATCTTATGATGGCGGCCTTCGTGTTGAACGTACCCGAAGCCATCACTCCCAATGACGGCTCCCGCGTGGATGATCACCCGGGAGCCTATCCGGCATCCGTCCAAAACGTTCACGTTCGGATGGAGCACGGTGTCATCCCCTATGGTAACGTCCTCTCCTAAAAAGACCCCGGGGTAGATCGTGACACGATCCCCGATGTTCGTACGATGGCCGATCGTGACGAACGGTCCGATGGAAACATCGCTGCCCAGATGCACGTCTGTGCCTTTCACGACGTGTTGGGCTATCCCCATGGGAGAGGGTTTCTTCGTGAAAAAACGGGTGGTCAACCGGACAAAATCGAAATGAGGCTGAGCCGAGACCAATTGGGCCCCGTTCAAATCAGGATAGTATTGGGGGACGATGAAAGCCGAGGCATTCGATTGTACGGCTTGTTCCATCAATCGATGACTGACCAGCAAAGCCAGATCGCCTGACGCTGCCTGTTCGAGACTGTTGACGCCTGTAATACGAAGATCCGCCTGGCCCTGAAGTTGTGCATCGATGGCACGGGCCAATTCGGTTAATGGATAACCGTCAGACGTTCGGGGAGTCATGACTTTTTTCCTTTGGATTTGGCAAACGTCGCACGTTTGAGTGAAGCCTTGTGATTTGTTTCTTAGTATCGCACCTTCAGAAAAAGGTTGAGACTGACAACGAAAAACATCACGCACGCGATCCAGGCAGCAACCACGGGAAGTAAGGCCCCACTTTTTCCCAACGTAATGCCAACGGAATTCGTGGCCCAGAACAAAAAGCTGATGATTAAGGCCTGACCAATGCCTTTCCCAATGCTGGCCGTCCGGGTGCCGGTTTCAAGGAGTCCGATGGACACGCCAAGAATGGTCATGATCACAGGGACGAAAGCAAAAGCCACTCGCCTCCAATAATCGGCGAGAAATTTTGTGGCGTTCTGTTTTTCTTGCCGTAAGTGCTCGATGTGTGTGCCGAGTTGGTTCAACGTCATATGTTCAGGTTCGAGAGCGTTCCAGGTCATCAGGTCATCGGGAGTTAAGGACAACGCCAGGGGAAGAGTCGTCTGTTGAGTCATCTTGATCTCCCCATCCGATTTGACCAACCGTCGAGCGACGTCGTGCAAGAACCATCGGCCATCCGTGAAATCGGCGCCGGCCGCCGTCAGCAATTCCTCCAAAGAGGATTGATCGCTCAGCCGGTAGAGTGTGACCTCGTGGAGGTGCGTGCCCTCGGGATCGACTCGTTGAACGTGCATAAGCGCGTGGTTGCGAATGTTCAGCCACAGATTTTTGTTTGTAAAAGAGAGCGGTTGCGGTTTTTTCTGGATCTCCACGGTTCGAATGTATTCCGCCTTGGCATTGGCCAGGGGAATAACGACTGCCGTCAATCCCAACAGGATGACCGTAATGAGGCCTGCGACCGCCAAAAAGGGCATGGTAACGTGAACGATGCTGACCCCACAACTTCTCATCGCCGTGATTTCCTGGTTTTTGTTCAGGAGTCCGATGGCGAGGAGGGAAGCCATTAAAACGGCAAAAGGCACGAGTTGAAAGGAAATGTCGGGGATTTTACAGACGAAATACAGCAACATGGAAGTCAGTTCCGCATCGTGTCGAAGAAACTTCCGCAGTTTTTCAAAAAAGTCGATCACCAGGTAAATAGTGGTCAGCCCGGTGAGACACAGGGTCAGGATCCCGAGATAATGTCGAACGATGTACCAGAACAAAATGCCCATGTCAGCGCCGGCTCGCTTGATAAAACAGCATCCACGTAATCAGGAGTAAGAGGACGTTTGGGAGCCACGCTCCGGCAAACGGATGAAGGAGCAAGGCCGTGACGGAAAATTCTCCCAGCACGTTGAGCAAATAATAGCCCACCATGATGAAAATTCCCAAAACAAACCCTCTCATGCGTCCGGTTCGTTTTGAGACAATACCCACCGGCATGCCCAGGACACCGAGGATGAGCGTTGCCATTGGAAACCCCAGGTCTTTGTAGTATTCCATGAGGCGGCGAAGCATGCCGGTGTCCCGCCAGTCGGATTTTTCCAATTCGGCCATAATGTGTTGATAGTCCGGCCGTTCGGGTTTTTCGACGTTGAGAGCGGGAGACGGAGCCATTTTGAGATCATACGTGGAAAACGCCACCAGATGATGTTGGGCGCCGTCCTTGGAAATATGGTGAATCTCCCCTTCATGTAATCGAATGCCGAATTGCTTGCGTTGCGGATTTTCGAGCATTTGGAAGGTTTGAGCCGTGACAATGACTTTTTTGGCCGAGTCCCGCTGATCCAGGATGAAAATACCCCTGGCTTTCTCTCCGGGCTCGGGCTTGGGAACGAAAATCATCAGGTCGTCCGCTGGTTCATTAAACACGCCTCGATCCAACGCCAGGTGCAATTGGTCCTGGATCAGGCTAATGGCCATTTTTTTCAAGGAGATTGACGACCAGGGTTGTCCCCATTGGGAAAGGAACAGGGTTCCCAGGAAAACGAGAAACGAAAAGACAAAAACGGGTACCGCGATCCTGAGCAAGCTCAGCCCTGCCGCTCGCATGGCGACAAGTTCCTTGTCGAAGGAAAATCGACTGAAGGTGGTGATCGAGGAGATCAGGCAGGCCATGGGAAGCGTCAGCACCAAAAAAGAGGGCATGAGATTGACGATAATTTTAAAAACGGCCAGGAGGCCCACGCCGTTGGTGACCAATAATTCAACCAGCCGCAACATCTCCTTGGTCAAGACGATAAAGCAAAGGATGCAGAGGCTGATGGAGAAAGGAACGAACAGTTCTTTCAATATGTAGCGATCGAGAATCGTCATAGTGGTCTACGGTCACTCATTGTCGTTCGTATTCTTCCCCCCGAGAGAGTCTCGTTAAAGCCTGTGTGGACAAGCGTCGGCGCACGGCTTCTTCCCTTCCCCTCCTTTGTAAGGAGGGGCGAGGGGAGGTAGAGACTGTGCCAGGAGGGCGCAACCCAATGGTCCATGGACGGGTGGCTCTACCCCACCTGACCTCCCCTTACAAAGGGGAGGTAACGAGAGAAGAAAGATCACGCAAGGCTGAACGATCATGATGTGGACGGCCCCTGATTTTGTCAACGAATCACAGAATATTTACAATCATGCCGGGGATAGCCCGTATGCTTAAGGAAACGTAAAACCTCTTTGCTTGAAGAGTGGAGTGTGTTTTAATTGCGCTCCATTCGGTTGAGAAAAAAATGGTGATGAACCCTCGATCGGGACGAACGCCTCCGCGTGCTCGTCGGTTTACCCGGATCCTCAAAAAAATTCGGCTTGTCGCAACCGACGTCGATGGGGTCCTGACCGACGGCGGCCTCTATTATTCAGATTCAGGTGAGCAAACCAAAAAGTTTAACGTGTGGGACGGCCTGGGGTTGGTACTATTAAAGAAAGCCGGGCTTGTGACGGCTGTGATCACCATGGATCAAACGCAGTTGGTGAACGTTCGGGCAGCCAAACTCGGAATTTCCGAAATTCACCAGGGCGTCAAGGACAAACTGGCAGTGTTGAAAGAACTTGCATCGAAATATGGAATTCAGCTTGAGGAAGTCGCATACATGGGAGACGATGTGACTGATTTGTCCGCTCTTCAGGCGGTGGGATTTTCCGCGGTTCCCGCCAACGGACGCGACCCCGTCCGGAAAAAGGTACAGTACGTGTGTAAAGCCAAGGGCGGTGAAGGAGCGGTCAGGGAAGTGGCCGACCTGATTTTGGCGGCGCAAGGCTTGTCCCCAACGTTTTTAATCGGGGACGCAAAACCCGACAAGGGTGCTCACTTGTGAGCTTTCCCCACCTGTATGCAGTCATTCTTGCCTGTGGAAGCGGAACCCGGTTTTGAGTATCTTTCGAGAATATGACGTTCGTGGAATCGTCGGGAAAGATCTGACGCTCGACGTGGCGCAATCCATTGGCCGTGCCTATGGGACCATGGCCCGGCGATGCAGCTGTCGAACGGTGGCCTTGGGACGGGACGGACGCCTGACCTCGCCGGATCTCCGGGATCGGGTGCTTGCCGGCATCACGAGTACAGGGGTGAACGTCGTGGATATCGGAGTTTGTCCGACGCCGTTACTCTACTTTGCCTTATATGAGTTGCCCGTTGACGGAGGCGTGATGGTCACCGGCAGCCATAATGCGGCCGAATATAACGGCTTCAAAATGTGTCTGGAGAAAATGGCCCTGCATGGGCAAGACATTCAGGAACTCAAACGCCTGATCGAAACCGGGTCGTATGCGTCCGGATCGGGAACCGTGTCTACGGCCTCGGTGATCCCTCCCTACCTGCGTTACCTCAAAGAACACTTTGCCGGTCTTGATGGAAAAGGAATGCACGTGGTCGTGGATTGCGGAAACGGCGCCGCGAGTCTGGTGGCAAAAACGGCCTTAGAGCAACTGGGGTGTCGCGTTACAGGGTTGCATGATGACCTTGATGGCCGTTTCCCCAACCATCATCCCGATCCCACCGTCGTCGAGAACCTCCAGGATCTCATTCAAGCCGTGAAGCGCAATCGAGCGGACGTTGGGTTTGCATACGACGGCGACGCGGATCGAATCGGGACAATCGACGAACAGGGGACAATCGTCTGGGGAGACCGCCTGCTCCTGATTTTTGCACGGGATCTCTTGAAGGACAGACCCGGGAGCACGGTTATTTCCGATGTCAAAGCTTCCCAATGCCTGTACGAAGATGTTCGAAAACAAGGAGGGAACGGCATCATGTGGAAGACGGGCCATTCCGTGATGAAAGCCAAGATGAAGGAAGAACAAGCCGCGCTGGCCGGAGAAATATCGGGGCATATGTTTTTTGCCGATCGCTATTTCGGGTACGACGACGCCATTTATGCCTCATGCCGGTTGATTGAAATCCTGTTGAAAGCGCAGGCACCGTTCTCTTCCCTCCTGGCGGATCTGCCGCCCACGCAGGTCACCCCGGAGATTCGCATAGAATGTCCGGACGACGTGAAATTCGCGGTGGTCGAGGCAGTACGAAACCGGCTTGTAGAGGCGGCCAGACAGAACAATTCGTCGAACGCCAGCCATTCGAACCCCGCGATTCGTGAAGTGATCACGATTGACGGAGTGCGTGTCTGCTTCGATGACGGCTGGGGCCTCATCCGCGCCTCCAACACGCAACCCGCGCTGGTCCTTCGCTTTGAAGCGAACACAGCCGAACGGTTGCAAGCCATTCGCACCTATCTGGAAGGGGAGTTGGAAGCCTGCACCAAGTCTGTCGCGACACAAACACGATAACCGCCCATTTTCGCTAAGACCCGCAACTATCTGCCAAATAAAGCTTTTTCGTGCACGACCCGCGATGGAAATAATAAAGACGACAAAAAGCAGCTAAATGGAGCAGAGAAGGTGCTAAAAAGGTACTAAAAGGGTACAAAAAGTAGTACTTTTAGACTGCTTTTGGAACCTTTTAGGGTATAGCTCTCCTGCAAGAACGAAACATGTCTTCGGTGATTCACGCCCATTCCAAGGCATGACCGATCATCTGCTTCATGCAATCCTCTTCGTCAAGAAAATAGACGCCGCGTCCTTTCCAGTCGTTGCGGGAACTTACGGACCCATCTATCAGGGAAGGCTGCGTGACGGAGAGGATGTAGGCGTGCAGGCGCACGTCGGGGTCGGTGCGGCGAATTTGTGTTTCGGTCGTCTTAATCTCGTGGTGGAGGCGGACTTTGCGGTGCTCACGCGTTCCGTAGCGGCTCAGCCCCTTAGGATCGAGAAAAATAACGTGCTGGCAGGTATCGTCCTTCAACCAGACGATGAAGTCGGGATAGTAGGCGTAATCGTCGAAGAACGACACGCCCCTGCCGCGCGTTTGGTTGCGGATAAGAAATAACTCTTTGCCATGCAGGCAAGGGTCGCGGTGTTCCGCCAGCGCGGCCAGCATTTCAACGACGTTTCTTTCATCTTCGTTCAGGGAAACCGGTTGAATCATCACCTTGCTGTCCGGCCTGGCATACAACAACGGTTGATAGGCATGAGCCTGCGTCATGATGACGCTGACGCTCAGCTCAGGGAAAGCTCTTGCTTCAATGTTCGCAGCCAATTCACGAACGTCTTTTATCAACACGGGCTCGGTCGCATCCACGGATAATTTGTAGGCCTTGATATTGTTCGGATCTTCGTCGTCCAGCGTGACCACCTCGATTTTGTCGTGTTCCCATTGCCGCCGCTGTCTGCGCCAGAATTGATCGGCATATTCGGTGATAAGATCAAGCGCAACGTCTTCGAGTTCCGCTATCTGCGGGAAGCCGATCACGGCCAAGCGTTCCAGCGGCATATACAGGTCATACCAATCGTTGCATTCCAAAAGAGAGTCCACCGTGTCACGTTCGATGATCAGGTTGTGCCAGCCGCGTTGTTGCTTTCGTTTCAATAACTTGTCGTATAGGCGCGTTCGATTGAAAAACGCGACCTGACCTGGCCGGAGTTTGACAGATTTTTTAGAAGCCGACTGTTCGGCCACGACGCCGGAGGACGCGACGGATTGCAACCGTGAATACAGGTCCAGGGTGACGGGCTGGCCGGCATCTGGTCCGGGCAGGACGGGGCGCTCCGTGGAACGCGAGTATTGCATGTCGTCCTTGAGCCGGATCAACTTCAGGTCCGTCTTCCTGGCGAAGTTCCAGGTGACGGGCAAACGAACCGTTTCCCTTTCGACGAGCACGCCTTCTTTTTCCAGAAGATCCCGAAAGGTCTGCATGTAGTTGGCCCGTAAGCCGAAGATATTCAGCGTTTCCAGATGGGCCAGTTCCACGCTGCCAGTCGGCAATTCAACCCCACTTTTCTGATGGCGTTTTAGGCTCATGTTCCAGCCTTTCAGACGCACACCACGCCCGAACATCTGAATGATCTCCGGCCCTTCGCCCACGCCGACGTGCATTAATCCCATCGTCGCCACGCGCCACGAGTTCCATCCGGCAATGAAACGCCGCGCGCCGATGACGATATTCACCGGCGAATCGCGTTTGTCCACGTCGCCAAAGAGCCGTTCGGCAAAACCGGCTTCCCGAGATATCGCCAAGTGGGGGTTGGCCTGCTCCGTCAACAATCTGTACAGTGCCGCGGAATCACCGACGTTGACCACGCCGAAGGCCGGCCCATCGCCGGCGTACAGATGCAGTTCGCCTTCGCCCGAGGTCAGGTACACAACATGCAGTTGTCCCAGGCCATGAAACAGGGTGGCGCACAGGTCCGCATAGAGATCCTCAGTGCTGCGTCCAGACACGTGTTCGGAAAGATACGCGAACCGGTCCCTGAAATAATCCCGCCCGCTTTCGTCGGTCAGGCCGGATCGCCCGTCCAGCAGTTGCCCGATCATGGCGCTCGCCGTATCGCCGTCGGCCAATATCCAAGCAAGAAATTTCAGGATGCTCACGACGTCGGACTGCGTTTCCTTGTCCGCCTTGCCGGAGCCGGTCACCGTCTTGCCCAGGAAGACCCAAAGCGGCCTGGTCACGTTGAAGTCCGTCCAGACCGCAGCCTTGTCGCGCCAGATGCGGGATTGCTGATAGAAAGTCAGCAGACAGCCCAGCAGGTAGACATCGCGGTTCACGTCTTCCATGCCCTGGGGCAGGTTGGAGATGACGTAGTCCTTGCCGTAGCCGTCCTCGTGAAACCAGCGATAGGCGTAATCGAACAGCAGGCACTTACCGTACGCGTCGCGTAACACGTCGTCCTTACCTGCGATCTGGTTGAAGGTGGCGGAATACTCGAAGGTGAAGCCGCCCCGGGAGAGTTCTTTGCGTCGTTCGCGCCACACTTTACCCGATGCGCCCAGATGCCCTTCGTCCACCAACACCAGATTGTTGTCGCCGAAATCCCCTACGGCGATACGCTTGACGCCCTTCTTTTCGGCCAGTTTGTTCAGGTCGATGATTTCAACGTGCGGAAACAGGTCGGCCCCGGCCTCGGCGGAAAACAGCCGCGCGGACAAGCCGCTTGCCCTCAATTCCTTCTCGTGCTGCATTGACATCTGTTCGTTGGGCGTCAGCAGGACGACGTTGTTGAGCCGCCCACCCGAGTCGGCTAGGTAATGCCGGTATTGCAGGATATGGGCGTGCATGAGGAGCGTCTTGCCGGAGCCGGTCGCGCTCTGAAAGGCGATGGTCCGCAGGTCGTCGAGCGTGTAATCCGGCATATCCCGCGTCAACCGGTGTGCGGCCCGTGCCTTGTTCAAGTCGGCGCAGAGTGCTTCGGGGTCGTGGAAATAACGTTGCAGGTAACGTTCGGTGAACAACAGCGCGAGGTATTGATACGGCTTCCAGACACGGCCCTGCTCAGCGGTCATGTGTAGCTTGTGGCTATGCGCGGCGACGTTGGCGTCATATTCGGCCAGTTCTTCGGCCAGGACCGGTGCGGCCGACGAAAGATACAACGCGCGAACGTATTCACTCTCACCACCGGCATCGAAGCCGGCCGGAACCTCGCGCAGCCGTTCAAGCATGGTGCGCATGTCGTCGTACCCGAACTCTCGGCACATGAAGCGGTGCAGGGCAAGGCGGTTTTGAAGGAGGGAGGTCCCGACCAGGCGACGACGTGGAGGCATCAGAGGGGCTCAGGCAGCATGAGTTTCATGATTTCGCGGACAATGCCCTTTCTGACCTCTGGTTTGAGATGGGCGACTGATCTCTCCATGATACCGACATTCGCCGTAAATAACCGGGCGGGCCTGACGTAGCTCGTTTTGATCAACTGCCCGCTGGTAAAACTGCTTTGTTCCAATTTTATGGCGCGTTGGTCATAGTACGGTTGGCTGGTAATCTGGCATAAGATGAAGTCGTCTTGTCCGGCATCGGCAAGGACCAGTGCCGGTCTCAACTTCTGTTGGCTTAAATCAGAGAACGGGAAACGGACAAGGACAACGTCTCCTACTGAAAATTTTGCCATGCCCGATTTTCCTCTGCCGTATTCCAGTCAACCGCCAGAGTGTTTTCACTCAGTTGAGCGCAGTCGCCAGCATTTGATACGGCCTCTTGCCCCTGAACCCGCTGCTTAACAAACAGAAAAAAATCGTAGACTTCCTGTTGCGCCGATTCCGGCAAAACAGACAGATCGATTGATTTCATTGTTCATCCCTCCACTTTCTGTAGGTCGGATTAGCGTAGCGTAATCCGACAACAATATCGTTAAAGGTCGCTGAGTGAATTTAGGCTAGTGTTCTGAAACATCAGATCCTTCGCTTCCACTGTCCGATAACATGCTTCCCGCTTGGTTTTCAAGCCTCGACACTATACTTCGAAGGGTTTCAAAATTCTGGGAGCCGGCATTAGCTACAACTAACCATGATGAAATGATATCACGACGGCGGGATAGATTTCCGCTTGAGTTGAGGATTCGCCCGACGGCCGTCATAGCAGGAACCTTTGCAAACAAAATGAAACCAAGGATGCTTGGAGATAAGCTTGATCGGACCTTCGGTTCTATATCAGTTCGTAGCTGTTCAGACAATCGAAACCCAGCCTTGTCGGGGTCCAAGTTATCAAGTCGGGGTCTAGCACGTCGGCATAGAACAGAGCAATCGATGGCAATGATCCCACAACGACCAGATTGAGTGATTTGGTCCCGTGCTGCTTCTGCGCGTTTTAGCAATTGACTTTCGGATTGAAGTCGTTTGCACTCAACATCAAAATAGCTTGTTTCCCATCGAAACGTAAAATCTGCGTTGGATTCACAGATGGCGTGGCGTGAAGCTATACCGTCAACGTTTACCACGGAAATATCGGCAGCCAAAAATTTTCCCGCTACAAGGAAACAAAACGCGTCGTTTCGTGGTCTATTACTCGATGACCTAGTTGTTTCATTTTCACGAAGGACTGGACCTTTTTTGCAAACTTTTCGTATCTTATCCTTGAGGCCAGGGAATTCATCAACTCGTCTTTCCCATAGCACAAACAGTTCGACTATCTCGCAACTTTCGTAGTAGGCCAGAATATGCTTGTCAGATCGACCTCCCTTCTCAAATTCATCAAGAAGACGTCTATAATCAGCCGCTCTGCCTTGTTCAATATTTAACCATTCACAAGCCTCCTCAAGCTTATGTAGGTATTTTGTGATGGCTTGCTTTTTAAGGGAAGTTTTTTGGGACATAGTCGTAGTGAGGCTACAGGTGTCGGGGTACGCCCTTCGACAAGCTCAGGGCTAACCCGACCTACGCTCTCCCGGCACATGAAGCGGTGCAGGACAAGGCGTTTTGGAGAAAGATCATCTTTGCTACAAAAGCCGACTTATAAGAGCCATAAGTGCCGAACAAGCTATCAAAAGTGGAAAAACAAAAGAAACGCCGAAAAGTTCCATAAATGTAACAGCACGAGACACAAGACTGGACCTTATCAGGTCAGTTACTAAACCTCTGAAATCCTTGTCATTTATAATGTCTGTATCTTCTACTTGCAGGCCCTGAGATTCAATCCCTTCTGCATATCCTTCTTTAAAATTCCAGGCTTCTCCTATTTTTTTTGTTCTCTGGGAGTCCCGATTCCGTAACTCGTTTATGAAGCCCTCTCTCGAGTATGATCTGAGTTTCAAAAAATTAGACCAAAGCCATTTAATCGTGTAATAGGACGTAGCCAGGAATAAAAAAATGGTGAGTTTTCCTCCTGTGATTCCGGTTATCTGAAAACCCCACAGTGCTGCAGCATCGACTTTGAGATACAAACCGCCACAAACATAAACCAGGGACACTACAGACCAGAGCAACATGGGCCGCTTGAGCGGCCGAAGGCTTTCAATCGCCGCTTTGTAACTTTGGAGATCGTAAAAAAAATTCTTCTCATTGTCTTCAGACATCACATTCCCTCCTTGAACATCAATTCCCGAAAAACCGGTTCGATGGTTTTTGCGGTCCAGGTTTCGTTTCGCTTCTTCAGGGCGTTCAGGGTGTGGTCGCCGTTGGTGTAGATGGCGTCGAGTGATTTGGAGAATTCGGCGCGGTGACTGGTGAACCAGGTTTCCAGTGCGGCGTTGTCGGTTTCGTTCAGGTTGCGCCAGAGGATCAGGCAGTCCTTTCCCTCGCCGTCCGTGCCGGTGATGGCGAGCACGCCGTCCATCTGGCGGCGCGATTCGACGCGCAGGCCTATCAGGTAGTTGAAGGTCTCGGGGAGATCAACTGGGATTTCCCGTCGCGTGCCGTCACGTACCACGGACAAGGTATAGGCGAAGGGATCGGTGAAGTCCTTACCGAGCAGGCAGGCGCTCGCGGATGTCTCCACGCCCAGCGCGTAGCGCAGCCGATAGTCCTCCGCCAGTGCGGGATTGTCTGCCAGCAAATCCTGTTGCGCGGAATCCGGTGGCGTCACCTCCAAGCTATCCAGCGTGTCTTCGTAGGATTCGAGGCGAATTATCTTTGTAAGCAGACTGACGCCCTCCCGATCAATGGGCTTCCCAGCCCTCCACGCCTTGGAATAAGCGGCCTTTAACACTCTGGGTACGGTCACTTCGTCGAAGTAATCTCCCATTTCCACGAGGATGAACCGACGATCTCCATCATCCGCTCGATTCAATTCGATTACCGCGTGTGCTGTAGTCCCGGACCCACCGAAGAAGTCCATCACGTGAGCGTTCTCCGATGCTTTTGAAACACGAAGTGAATCGACAGTCGCGTGAACCGATTTAGGAAAAGAAAACTTTTCAGATTCTCCGAACATCCGCCGGAGAAGATTTGTGCCATGTTCTGTTGAGGAGTACTCGCTTTTGTCCCATACGGTCAGAGGAAGAGTGCCTTGTGCATTCAGCCTGGATTTGCGATAGACTCCCAGTTGCTTGGTTTGATCTCGCCTGACACAAAATTCTTCTGGCACCGCTTTTGCTGTCTCCAGCCCCCATTTCCATGTTTTCTCCGAGCCGTCAGGCGTGACAGGGTACAGAATAGTTTCATGCGAACGTGGAGCTTCGTCCAGGTCCCACTGATTCGTTTCGCTATTCCATGTCGCTTGTGGAAATCGTACTTCGTCTTTCTCTGAGACAAAAATTGGATAGAACAGTTTGGGTCTCGCTTGTCGGTTGGCATTCGCCCCACCGTGTTTTCTAAAGTTGACCCACTCGAATGCTCCTTGTTCATCGTCGAATTTATACCTCGATAGCTGTTGATCCGAATGTGACAACCTTCCAATAGTCACATCTTCGTTATTACCAATAAACAGGGCATATTCGTGTGCACTCGAAAATCCTTTGCCTGTAGATCGTCCAGAAGGATTGTTCTTTATGGCTACCACTCCAAGCAACGTTTCACGGGAGAACACGCCTTCCAAGAGCGATTTACAACGATGAAATTCAAAATCGTCGATAGTGATACACAGGATTCCGTTATTGACAAGAAATTTCTTCGATGCTTCGAGTCTATTTTCTAAAAATGAGAGCCATGAGGAGCTTTTATATCCGTTTTTATAGAGAATTTCGGAAGCATCGGTGTTATACGGTGGATCAATATAGATACAGTTCACTTGGCCTTGGTATCGTGCCTTCAACAGGTTCAACGCCTGGAAGTTCTCGCCGTGTACCAGCAGGCCATCCAGTTGCTCGTCCAGTGATCCGGCTTCTGAAAGTCCTGCCAGCAGGCGGCCAGTGAAATCCGCGTCGAAGTGCCGCGTGTCCAGCACCAGAAAGGAGTTGGCTTTCAGAAAGTCCTTGCTCAGGGGCTCGCTGTAGCCCGCGCCGCCGTTTCTCAAGTCGCCCTGTATCTCGTCAATGGCGAATAGCTTTACCCATTCATCGCGCTGTGATTCGTTAGCGGCGATTTCCTCATACAAGGCTTCCGGTACTCGGTCCAGGGTCACGCAATACTGCGTTTCCAGTATGAATTTCTTTTTCAGCCAGAGTTGTTTCTGAAAATTTTCCAACTGTGCCAGAAAGTCGATGATCTTGTCGGCCACGTGCCGGACGGCGCGCATCCGTGCCAGTGCCCTGCCCAGGCGGGCTGCGTCCACAAGCGCCAGGTCATCCAGGTTCAACACTTCACTTTTCAGGTAGAAATCCAGTTCACGGCGCAGGAACCCGCCCAGGTCCTTGTGAATGAAGTAGTCGAAGCTGTTCTTGGCGGTGTACGCGGCCAGATGCTTGTCCAGCACCGTGCGCTCGGGATTGTTTTCCGTAGGAGCGGGCGCGGTGAGCAGGGCCAGCCAGTCCGGTTGCAACGCTTGCAGGATACGCTTTGCGATTGCCTCGTTAAGCCCGTCCTGCTGTTTTGCCCCGTTGCCAGGAAACTCTTTCTTCTCGTGGTCGGTCAGTGGCCGGTGCGCAAAGCGCACCACCAGGTCTGCGCCGTTGAACGTCATGGCGTCTGCCTTGTCGCCGGCAAGCAGGAAGCGGCGCTGTTTGCCGTTTGCCTCCTTGACGTTGTCCTTTTCGTTGTCCGCAACGGCAATCTCGAACCGCACCCGTCGAATTTCCGCGCTCGTACCCACGGCAAAGACGTAGGACGAGTAATTTTCGGTCGTCTTGACGTAGTACTGGTCGGCATTGGCCCAGTGCAGCTTGACTTCTTCGCCGTCGTAGGGAATCAGGTAAGTCGGCTGCCCGCCGCCCGAATAGCGGCGCAATGACATGAAGTCGCCCTCGTCGTAATACCGCGCGAAGAAATTGGCGAGATGGTTGTAGACGTCGGTTTCCGCTGCTACGTCGGCTTTGGCTTCGGCAAGTTGCCGTTTCAACTCTTTGACTTTACCCGCGCTTTCCGGATCGACGCCCAAATCACTGGCCTTCCTGCGGGCCTCGGCCAATTTTTCTTTCAGTTCGCCCAGCCTGTCGGTAGTATTCCCCGCCAACGCGGTTCGCACCTGCGGCAACAGGTCGTTTTCGAGGAACGCTTGGATTTCCTTCGCCTTCAGGTTCATGATGCGGTACAGGCCAAAGTCCAGGTCGCCCCGGTCGAGCTGAAACATCTCGCGCAGGATGTCCTTCAGCCGGTCGAATTTTTCGGTGGATTGCGAAGCAGAGTGCGGCTTTCCCATGGCCGCTTCGGACGCTTTCTGATCACTCATAGATCGTGAATATAGGCTCGATGGCTTATTCGGTCAAATCTGAAATTCATGGCGGGTTTTTTTGATAGATAACAGGGGGAGCGGGAGAAAACAGCGCCATGAGATGGCGCGGCTACAAAGACAAAGGAAAGGCGCTGGATCCCCGATCTGGTCGGGGATGACAGAAGGAGACAAGCAAAGACTCTGGATCCTCGATTAAAAACGTCGAGGATGACAGAAAAGGGCAGAAGCAGATAGTTCCTTCGCGACGCTCAGGACAAGCACAACAGGCTCGGAATGACAGCCCGTCGCACCTGGCTCCTTTTTTCCATGTGCTCGTTCTTTCCGGGTAGTGTACAATCTCAACGGAAATTTATGCGCGCCGGATTGATTCGACATAAACTGTTCATGATCGGGGTGAGTGGCCTGCTCCTGGGATTTCTGTGGGGGATGGCTCTGTCACCTTTCGCTCTCGCCATCCAGGAGAAAGAAGATTATCGCTATGGCATCTCCCTGTGGGGCATTCCAGCCGGGCATGCATACATGAAAACGGAAAAGCTGGCAGCAGCAGATGGGGGGCCTGCCCGACACCTGACGACCACGATTCGATCGAATGATTTCATTTCTTTCTTCTTTCCAGTCAAGAACCACGTGGATTCGCTGGTCGATTCGCGGACCATGCTCCCCCGGCATTTATTTTTTCAACGTCAAGAGGGTGGTCGCCATGAACAGTTTAATGTCACGTTTGATCACGTGGCCAACCAGGTCACGGTGGTGAAAGACGGCACGCCCTCGGTCCATGACATTCCTCCCGGCACGCATGGTCCCTTGTCCTGTTTGTATTTCTTGCGCACGATGCCGAATCTTGAACCGGGCTCTTCAGTCTATTTGAATATTCATCACGATCAAAAAAACTACAAAGTCGAGGTCAAGGTCGAAGCCGTCGAATCGATCAGCGGTCCCTGGGGCGAGGTCGAAGCGATCCGCCTGTTGGCGATCATGCCGTTTCGGGGAATTTTCTTGAATGAAGGCAATATCAGAATTTGGGTGACCAATACGGAAGAGCGGGTTCCCGTCATGATGGAAGCCCGTGTGATTGTCGGGTCGGCCAGAGCACTGATTGAAAGATGGGTTCCGTCACAGAAATGACTCTCGACTTTTTCATGAAAGACCTTATAATAACTCTCATTCAGTCCCCGGAATCCGGTTATGATTTCCCTGACTCGCCATATTTTTGAACGGCAACGATTACAGCCTGACGGTGCGGAAGAATTCTCCACCATCATGAACCGGATTGTCTCGGGTGGGAAAAGAATTGCCCGGGATCTGAGCGAAGCGGGACTCACGGATAGTCTCGGCACGACCAATGAGAGAAACATCCATGGCGAGCAGGTGCAACGAATGGATGCACGAGCCAACCAGCTTTTTGTGGATGCCTTTCAGGATAGTGGGATTGTGCAAATCGTGGTTTCTGAAGAAATGGAAGAGCCGTTTGCCGTGGCTCATGCTGAAGAGTCAGGGAAATATGCGGTGTTTTTCGATCCCTTGGACGGTTCCTCGAATATAGACGCCAACGCTTCCCTCGGGTCGATTTTTTCCATCCATCGATTGGATCCCGCGGGAAATTTTCTGAAGATGGGGTGTGAGCAAGTGGCCAGCGGGTATCTGTTGTATGGATCCAGTACGATTCTCGTGTATACGTGTGGAGAGGGAGTCCATCAATTCACGCTTGACCCCGTGGTTGGTGAGTTTTTTCTGTCTGTCTCGAACATGCAGATTCCGGCCCGTGGAAAAATTTACAGTGTGAATGAAGGAAATAAGTCTAGGTGGTCCAAAGATTTGAAAAAAATTGTAGATTATTTTCAGGATGATGATGAAGAAACCGGCCGGCCTTATTCCTCCAGGTACACGGGGTGTCTCGTGGCAGACGTTCATCGGATTCTTTTGAAGGGTGGGCTCTACCTGTATCCCGGTGAAGTGAAGAAGCCCGAGGGAAAACTTCGTTTGATGTATGAAGCCGCTCCCTTGAGTTTCGTGGTGGAGCAGGCCGGAGGTTTCGGAAGCACGGGCGTGGAACGGATTTCCACGATTCACCCCAAGACGCCCCACCAGTGTGTTCCGCTTATCATCGGCAGTCGTGAAGACGTCGAAGTCGCAGAACAATTTCTGAGTCGAGAGTAGCACCAGTTTGGATAGTTTAAGGCAGTAACTGCTTGGAATAAGAGTATTTTTGTCACATATGTCCAGGCATGCACCACGCAAAAGGAGACCGCATGGCTCTGCGAGCCGGTTTTCTGGTCATCAGCATTCTGCTCGGGCTCACGGTGGGATACGTGACGGGAGACGGGAAGATGCTCTATGCCGCAGTCGGCGCAGGCTTCGGGGCCTTGCTCAGCGGAGCGCTGGTGTCCGTAGAGATTTCCTTCCTGGAACGTCTTCCGGCCCGCACCCTCGTGTATGGCGGTATCGGCTTCAGCCTGGGGATGCTCCTCTCGGGGATGGTTATTTTTTTGACGCTCTTCCTGGGCCCACACCCGGTCATCCGATGGGTCACGTTCACAACGCTTCTGATTTTCCCGTATCTCGGAATCGTGTCGGGCGTTCGCTATGGCAAGGAGTACGACAGGGCCGACACAACCGCCACCGGCTTGAATCCGGCGGGACGATTTCTCACGCCCAAATTGCTGGATACGAGCGTGATTATCGACGGCCGTATTGCCGACCTGTGTGAAACCGGGTTTATGGAGGGTGATTTCATCATTCCTCAATTTATTTTGCAGGAATTGCAACATATTTCCGATTCAGCCGATTCGTTAAAACGCGTACGGGGTCGCCGGGGACTCGATATTCTTAACCATATTCAAAAAAATGATGACGTCGTGGTGAAGATTATTGAAGACGATTTTCCCAACATCAAAGAAGTTGACGCCAAGTTGGTGGAATTGGGCAAGAAACTGAACGCCAAAATTTTGACCAATGATTTGAATCTGAATAAGGTCGCCGAGCTGCAGGGCGTGCACGTGCTGAACATCAATGAATTATCCAACGCGCTCAAGCCGGTCGTCCTTCCCGGCGAAACGATGCGGATATTCGTCTTGAAAGAAGGAAAGGAATCCGGGCAGGGCGTGGCGTACCTGGATGACGGGACGATGGTGGTCGTCGATAATGCCAAACGCTGTATAGGCAAAAACGTGGACGTCGTCGTCACGAGCATATTGCAAACGAGTGCGGGCAGGATGATCTTTACCCGCCTGCGGGAAGAAACCGATCGGGATGTGTTGAGTTTCGCACGTGGATGAGTGGGTTGCCGCGATTGTACCGGCCGGAGGGTGCGGTACTCGAATGGGGAACGAGACCCCCAAGCAGTTTCTTCAATTGGGTGACGTTCCGCTTTTCGTCCACGCCCTTCGGGTGTTCGAGTCGAGCAGGACAATTGCTGAAATCGTCGTTGTCGTTCCCCATGACACGGTGACCTATTGTCAAAAAGAACTCCTGCCGCGATTTGCCTTTTCCAAAATCAGCAAAGTCATCGCTGGCGGAGCACGGCGACAGGATTCGGTGTGGAACGGGTTGCAGGCAGTCGACGCGCGTACCGAGATCGTATTGGTCCATGATGCCGTACGGCCGTTCGTCACGGGCACAATGGTCGAAAGCGTGATTGATGGGGCCAGGACCCATGGTGCGGCTATCGTGGCGATTCCCCTCCATGATACGGTGAAACGGGCGGCTCCGGACGGGATGATCGAAGCAACCCTTGATCGGCAACGGCTCTGGCTGGCTCAAACGCCGCAAGCCTTCAGCATCGAGTTACTGCGGGAAGCGCACCGGTCAAGCCGACAGGCCGGCGTGGAGGCAACGGATGACGCGTTTCTGGTCGAGCGGGTCGGGCATCGGGTTTCCATCGTCGATGGAAGTATAGACAACATTAAAGTGACCCGCCCGGAAGACCTGGTTATGGGAGAAGCGATTCTCCGATTCGATCCCCGACCAGGTCGGGGACAGGCTTAACGTCCGCTCTTTTCACTTGTTGGTTTTTTCCTGTATCCTTATTAGTTTGAGAGTTCGGATAGAAAAGGACGAGCCGGCGCATGCGGGTTGGAATCGGGTACGATATTCATCAACTGAAAGAAGGAAGGCCGCTTATCCTGGGCGGAGTCCGGATTCCGCATACTCATGGCTTGGATGGCCATTCCGATGCGGACGCTCTCACGCATGCGGTGTGTGATGCGCTGTTGGGAGCTATGGGAGAAGGGGATTTGGGCCGTTACTATCCCAGTAGTGACCCACGATTGACGAATATGAATAGTTTGGACATGCTGGAAGGCGTTCACGCCAAACTCGCGGAGCGGGGGTTTCGTCTCGTCAATCTCGATACGGTCGTTGTGGCTCAGGCTCCTCTGCTGGGAAGCTATTTGGCTGAGATGAGCAAGCAATTGTCCCGGGTCTTACGGGTTGAACCGTCGCTCGTCAACGTGAAGGTCAAAAGCCATGATCGTCTCGGGACGATTGGCAGACAAGAAGGGATCGCCGCTCAAGCCGTCTGTCTTATTGCTCACGTGCAGTCTGATGAGAAAATGATTTGAACGATGTTCAGTACGATTCAACAGGATCTTCGAGCCGTTTTTGATCGCGACCCTGCCGCCAGGACCACGCTTGAAGTGTTTTTGACGTATGCCGGGTTTCAGGCGTTGCTGGCACATCGGTTGGCTCACCGTCTGTGGAAGATGCGGCTTCGATTAGTGGGCCGATTGGTTTCGCAAGTCGCCCGTTGGGTGACTGGTGTCGAAATTCATCCCGGGGCTTCGATCGGATATGGGTTTTTCATCGATCACGGCATGGGCGTGGTGATTGGCGAGACCGCGGAAATCGGCGATTACGTCACGTTGTTTCAAGGGGTGACGCTGGGTGGAACGGGGAAAGAAAAAGGGAAACGACATCCAACGTTGGGAAGTCACGTGGTCGTGGGTTCGGGCGCCAAGGTTTTGGGCAATATTCGAATCGGGGATTCAGTGAAAATCGGAGCCAATTCGGTGGTGTTACGATCAGTTCCGTCCAATTCCACGGTCACCGGCATTCCGGGCCGAATCGTCAAGTCGATCGGGGTCCGGGTGCCTGAAGAAGCCATGGATCATGCGAATATTCCCGACCCGATTGCCGAACGTTTTGACGTTATGGAGCGGGAACTTATCGACCTGCGAAAAAAATTGGAAAACGACTGATCGTCTTTTTCCTCCCCTTTGTAAGGGGAGGGTAGGTGGGGTAGAGTAGAGTCGCATCCCTAAATGGCACTGACTACACACGGCCTCCGGCTCTACCTCCCCTCACCCCTCCTTACAAAGGAGGGGAACTTAAGGTGCCCCCTCACCCCAGCCCGTTCCCTCCGGGCCAGAGGGTGTTGAGGGAGTGGGAATGGATTTACACAGCACAGGAGGAATGGCTTGTGAGTGAAGGTCCCAGAATCACCCAACGTGTACAAGAAATCCTCGGTTATTATCAGAGTGACTCGCCGGGTATTCGGGTCAATTTGGCCAGATTATTAATGAGTGGTCGATTGGCGGGAACCGGCAAACTTCTGATCCTGCCGGTGGATCAAGGTTTTGAACATGGTCCGGCCCGAAGCTTCGCCGCAAATCCTTCCGGGTATGATCCCCTTTACCACTTTGAACTGGCTATTGATGCCGGATGCAATGCCTATGCGGCTCCGTTGGGGTTTTTGGAGGCCGGTGCAGCGGAATATGCCGGACACATTCCATTGATCCTCAAGCTCAACAACAGCGATTCCCTCTCCAGCGGCGATGACTATAATCAAGCCGTCACGGGCAGCGTGCAAGATGCACTTCGTTTAGGGTGTTGTGCGGTTGGATACACCATTTACCCCGGGTCGACATACAGCCAGGAGATGTATGAAAGTTTGCAGGAGATTGCTGCAGAAGCCAAATCGGGCGGACTCGCCGTGGTGGTCTGGTCGTACCCCCGTGGTGGAAAATTAACCAAGGCGGGAGAGACGGCTATTGACGTGGTGTGTTACGCCGCCCAGATCGCGGCTCAACTGGGTGCGCACATCATTAAGGTCAAAGTGCCGACGGATCATATTCAACAAGCGGAAGCCAAAAAGGTCTATGAGGCCGAGAACATTCCCATCAGTACCCCGGCTGAGCGAATTCGTCACGTGGTGCAAAGTGCGTTCAATGGGCGACGTATCGTCATTTTCTCCGGCGGCGCAAAGGGCACGGACAAGGCCATTTTTGACGAGGTACGGGCGATTCGCGATGGGGGAGGTTTCGGTTCGATCATCGGCCGGAATTCTTTCCAACGCCCGAAACCCGATGCCGTAACGTTTTTGGACGCCTGCATGAAAATTTATGCAGGTGAAGTGGCGTAGGCCTTTCCCAACCACCTTTCCGTCGCAACGTCGGCTCCACGTGTGTGCCTCTTTCCTTTAGTCGTTTTTCTTATTACGGATAGAGCCCTCGGGCGGTATGGGCTTGCGCAACCTGATCGATTCCGCTCATGAGGGCGGCAGTCCGCATCGTGATTTTTTTCTCTTCTGCAAAGCGAAGTGTCCGATGGAAGGCCGTGGTAATGAGTTCATGAAGTCGTTGCCGAATGTCACGCTCCTTCCAGAAAAAATGTTGGACGTCCTGGACCCACTCAAAATACGAGACGATCACTCCGCCTGAATTGGCTAAAATATCGGGAATAATGAAGACGTCCCGATCGTTTAAAATAGCGTCCGCTTCCAACGTCGTTGGCCCATTCGCCGCTTCCGCCAAAATACGACAGCGGAGGCCTTCGGCGTTTTTGCCGGTAATTTGTTCAGAGAGCGCGGCGGGAATCAGTACCGTACAATCCAGGGCAAGCAACTCATCGTTGGTCAGGTGATCACCGACTTTCATGTCTCGAATGGGCAAACCGAGCTGATGGTGTTGAAAGATCGCGTCTATCGGCAACCCTTTCGGATTGAAGACGCCACCCGTGACGTCACTGATGCCAATCACTCGAGCCCCGGCTTCGCCGAAGATTCTGGCGGTGTGTGACCCGACGTTCCCAAACCCCTGGATCACCACGCTCGTATCCTCCAGGTCAATCCCCTTATGGCGGAGTGCTTCTATCGTCACGTTTACCACCCCTCGTCCGGTTGCTTCTTCACGACCCAGACTTCCTCCGATTGCAAGAGGTTTGCCCGTGACGGCGCCCGGGACGGAGAATCCAACTTGCTGGCTGTAGGTGTCCATGAACCAGGCCATGACTTGCTGGTTCGTGCCGATATCCGGTGAGGGAATATCTTTGTCCGGGCCGATCAACGGAAAGATTTCAGCCGCATATCGCCGGGTGAGACGTTCCAGTTCGGAGAGTGACAGCATATGAGGATTGACTTGAATGCCACCCTTTGCCCCTCCATATGGAAGTCCGGCCAGAGCGGTTTTCCAGGTCATCCACATGGCTAATGCCGCCACTTCTCCCAGGGCGACGTCCTGGTGGTACCGCAGCCCGCCCTTGGATGGCCCGCGTGCGGAATCATGTTGGACCCGGTATCCTTGAAAGACGCGAACGTGGCCGTCGTCCATTCGAATCGGGAGCGCGACGATCAACGACCGCTGCGGAGTCTTCAGCCGCTCTCGCAAATTGGTTTCCAGGTTCATGGCTTCCGCCACCTGGTCGAATTGAGCAACGGCCAGACGAAAAGTGGGGTGGTCCAATTCGGGAATCATGGTCTCGGTTTCATGCGAAAGTCAGTTTCATGCCTTCTGATAAAATCTTACTCCTTGAGCATGGCAATGTCACTTGGGAACCATCGGGCATCGTAAGACGGGGAGGCTCGGAGCACGCCATTCAGTCAAGTAAGCAAAAGCATTTACTCAACATGTGTTGGTTTGTATGATATGTAGGGGACGGCCCCCGTGCCGTCCCTGGAAAGAGGACTTTCGGTGTTGAAACTCGCGCATGCTTGTCTCGGCTGGATGATGCTTGTCGTTGTCCTTCCGCTTGGCTCGGGTCAGGCAGGGGGTTCTCAAATCATCCTTTTGGATCGGACGCCTTTTTATGCGCCCTCGACTATGACGATTCTCCCGGGGCAGGCGGTGCAGTGGTACAATCAGTCGATGCAGCCGCATACCGTGACCCACGACGGGTGTGGGCAGGGAGGGAAATGCGCCTTTGCCTCAGAACATCTCCATCCTGGCGAACGTTTCAGCGTGAACAGCTTGCCTCCGGGAACCTATTCCTATCATTGCGAGATCCATCCATTTATGCGCGGTCGCATTCAGGTTAAACGGGTTGTGCGAAGCGACGGCGTCACGGAATTGTAGTCTGTCTTTCCGCCGGGATCTCCGATCAAAGCAGGGGATGACCTCTCTCTTTCTGTCATTCCGAGCTTGTCCTGAGCATTTGTAGCATTTGTAGGTCGGGTTAGCCGCAGGCGTAACCCGACATTCCGTTCTGCCGTCGGATTACAATCTTGTCGGATTACGCTTCGCTAATCCGACCTACAACTCTTCCGTTTTGTAATGGACGCGAAGAAGGCAGAGCCCCTGAGGAGGGGCCGTGGGACCCGCCACTCGGCGATCCCTGGCTTCGAGGATGGTCATCAACGCATCAGGCCCCCTTTTCCCATGACCGATTTCGACCAGGGTTCCGACTAATGCCCGAACCATTTGTTTCAAGAACCGGTCGGCCTGTATCGTGAAACGAATCAATGGGCCGTCACCTAACCAGTCAATGCGTTGGATGGTACAGACGGGATTTCTCGTACCGGCAGCCGGCCCTTGAAACGACGTGCAGTCGTGTTGTCCCAGGACGTGACGTGAGGCATCGCGCATGAGGTTCACGTCAAGGGGTTTGGCAATCTGCCAAACACGGAGACGATCTAACGCCGGCCGTGTCGGTTGATTGAGAATTCGATATTCGTACGTTTTGGAATGCGCGTCGTACCGTGCATGAAAGTCCTCGGCCGCGACCTCCGTCTGGCGCACGCTGATGTTTTTCGGGAGCACTCCGTTCAAGGCGCGAGTCCACTCATGGGGCAGTAACGGTCTCTCCGATTGAAAACCGACGACCTGTCCCAGGGCGTGAACGCCCGCGTCCGTTCGACTTGCCGCTATCGTCGAGATAGAGGATCGGGTAATTTGGAGCAACGCGGCTTCAAGCGCCGCTTGGATGGTAGGCTGGTCGGGTTGCCGTTGCCATCCGGCATACATTGTCCCGTCATATTCAAGCAGTAGCTTGTACGTGGTCATAAACCGGTGCCGGATTGGATGTGTTCACTCATTCGTTGACCATTCCCACTTCACAACACCTCGCCTCTGGCGGGTGTTCAGACCGGAGTCAAGGGTTACAGATGTACCGGATACATGGGTAACCCTTTTTCTCATCGGTGTTCCCTCGGAGACTGCGCCGTCCGGACATCGATCGTGGTGAGCCGATGCTGACAAAAGAGCACTTCATACTGGCCGTCCACTGCTAACGGCCGCACCCCCACGGGGTAGCCCCGAAAGGCTTTGCTGAGCTTATACCCCCGCCCCTGGTTGGCCCCGAGTAACCCTGCCCGCCCCTCGTCGCGGTCCCGCGCCAGCCATTTGTAGCCCGTTTTGCGGCTGATCCCAAACCGCTGACACAGGGTGGCCAGGGGGAGCAGATCCGTTTCTACCAGGTGCACAAATTCTCCACGCAATGACATGAGATCCTTCTTCATCCAAGGCATACGCTCCTCCTTCAACGAGGTGAAGAGAAGAGTATGCCACACGAGGTGTGAGTGTTCCCTATGTGTCCAGTCTATACAGTAAGGAGGGGCGAGGGGAGGTAGAGGCATGTGTAGCCGCGCCACCCCCTATTGAGAAGCCAACCGGTCGAACTTGTAGCTTTGCTTGCTTAGAACGGGAAAAACCGTAAAGACCGGCGTGCTGTGCGGAATAAAGCCCGTGTCCGTTCCCGGGCTCAAGGTCAGATGGAGATTCACGAAATTGAAACTCAGCCCTTCCTGCCAGGGTTGAGATTGGGCCTCCGCATAGGTGGGGACCTTATCCGAGGCGTAGGAACGGGTCATCAACCCCGCCCCGCCCTGAAGCCCGTATTCGTACAAGTCCGGTGCGCCTTGGATCAGGATGGAAACCTTGGAGGCGTCGAACCAGATTTTAAAATTGCAACTGACCTGAATGAACGGACCCAGACTGCCGGTATGTTCGAGCACAGCGAGCGGGTAGGCGTATTCCGGAGGCACGTCCCCGGAAGCAGGAACGGACTGGCTGGGAAACTCGGAATCCTTGATGCCGGAGACGGACACGAACAATAAATGCGGGTCATCCAAGGCAATATCATAGACCTGCCCGTCGTGGTAACTGCACAGTTTCCCCATCTCGTACCGGAGAGGATAGGAGTACCCCATTTTCGCATAAAAAATCCGGATGCCCGCTTCGAGCGGATTATCGGGACGACGGCTGATCTTCAGGTCGAAGGGCAGCATCATATGAAACCCGTTCGTCCGAAGGGCCATGAAAGGAGCGCAGGCGCCAGGAAACTCCTTGTGCAAGGTCTCATTCTCCGGCTCGAATCGCTTGGGCGTCCCGCCGAAATGCTGAGCGGTCTTGGCCTCCTTGGTCAGCCGGTACTTGTTTTGGTAATACGCGCCGGCTCGCTTCTGCGCCAGATCCAAAAAATACTCGGGGAGATCCGTCTCGACAATCAACGTGTGACGGTCGAAGGACACATTCCGTGACGATTTCATGGCTTCGGTATAGATATTCAACTCGGCAGTGGTCTTCTGAATATCATGCTCCAAGTCCTTGGCTAACTCGGGATCGAAGAACCGCGTGGTCGAGAGAAGCTGGCGGCCCTTTTGCAGCAATTCCAATTTGAGCGAATAGCGTTTGGGTTCCGCGGCGATGGCCTGGGTCGTCGCAATGATCAAACTGAACTGTTCTTCCGGACCAATACCGAGTGCCGTCAAGTCCTGTTCGCGAAGAAACGCGATCGCCAATGGGCCAAACGCCTCTTCGCGGCGGAGACCTAACGTCAGCAGATAATTAAGATAAGAACGGGCTTCATCCTGGGTCATAGTCTGAACCTGCGATCATGCCTTCCTGTTTCCCCTCCTTTGTAAGGGACGCATTTCCGAAAAGGGAATGCGGGGGAGGTAGAGGCTGTGCCCCGTAGGTCAGGTTAGCGAAGCGTAACCTGACATCTTTGCTGTTGGACGAAATCAGCAACTATCGGATTACGCTATGCTAATCCGACCTACTCGCTGTCAACGAACGAACATTCGCAATTCTAAGGAAACCGGGTCTGTTAGGACAAGGGGAAGAAGAGCCGCACCCGCCAAACGGCGCAACCTCAAGCGTGCAGAAGGAACGCGCCTCCGGCTTCTATCAGCACCAGCGTGCCGAGCACAATCGTGGCGAGACCCACGACGGCCTGGAGGCTGTGATGCGCCCGGGTGAAAGCCTGCGCCGTCCAGGCCAGGGGCACGGCCGTCAGCGTGTCGGTGACGATGGAAATGAAAGCGGGCGCGCCACAGGCGAACGAGCACGTGTCCGCCCAGCAGGATCAGCATCACGCCGACTACGCCTTCCAGCACCTGGGCCAGGGTCTCACCGAAGCGCAGATCCAATAAGACAGCCGTACCGGCAAAGACCAACAAAGTCAACGAATGGCCCAACCCCCAGACGGCGCCATGGGTGGCGATCCGGCGAACCGACCGCGTGCCCGTGCAAAGCGACGACACGGCCGCCACGTGATCAGCCTCCAAAGCATGCTGCATACCGAGCAAAAGGCCAAGCAGAAGAATGCTCGTCACGAAATGTGGCCCTGGCAGTACATGCGACGTGTCCTGTTCTCTAAGTCTCCCTAAAAAAGCATCTCAGGGTGGGTACTGTGCTGTCGTCCAGTCCTTCTGAAAAGTGGCGGAAAGAAATGAACTTAATTTAAAGCATAACTTGAATTTTATGCGGAATCACTCAAAAGCCCGCGAAGCCAACCGGAAGCTGGGGTTGCTCGCCGACCGCACAGTTTGTTCCCGCCACGCGTGGCCTCACAGCCTTGGCTTTCAGGCGCCACACCACATGTTGATGTCAGTTGTCAGTTTAAAGAATGATATTTTTACTGCATTTAAGTTACTAATTATAGAGAATCATAAACTTTATAGGTTCAGAAACTTTTCGAGGTCAGGCTTGGATCGGAGACCTAATCGGGGAGTGATGGACCCATCCATTGCCTTGTTCACTGAGGTGCTGTGTGGTACTATCCGGCGTATGACCACGCTCGCATTCGACACACACAAGGCCGTGAAGGCCCTCAAGGAGGCCGGGTTCGACGACCCGCAAGCCGAAGCTGTGGTCGCCACTGTGGGCGAGGCCATCGGCGGCAGCATCGCCACCAAAGCCGATATTGCTGAAGTGCGTACCACCACCAAAGCCGATATTGCTGAAGTGCGCGCCGAAATTACTGAATTGCGCGCCGAAATGAAAACCGATATTGCTCAATTGCGCGCCGAAATGGCCGACCAGTTTTCGATCCTGTATCGCCATCTTTGGAGCATGGCTATCGGGATTGTCGGCTTCACAGCCGGTCTCACGGTCGCACTGGTCAAACTTCTTCCGTAGTCTTCTCAGACATCTCAATCTCTCCATCCTCCTCGTTTGCCTATCTGTCTTACATCTTCCGATGGTGGGGTCTGGAAACACTCGTTGTTCCCCCTTTCGTTTCGCCTGCGACTTCGTTACTCTTACTTGAAGACAGGTAAGAGAAGTACGGAAAAACCCATCCATCATCCTCGTGTCAAACCACAATTCCGAAACGCAACAAGTCCTTGAATGGCCGCAGGTGCTGGAGGTATTGGCTGCACAGGCGCATTCTGCGTTGGGAGCCGAGTTGTGCCGGCGGTTGCCGTTGGAGGATACGCTCGAACTCGCGCAGCGTCGCATGCAGGAAACCACGGACATGCTGGAACTGCATCATGCCCCCGTGCCGTTCCCCGCCGTGCAATTCGAAGACTCGTCGCAAGCCCTGCATAAGGCGGAAAAAGGCGGGGTGCTGGACCTCCATACGTTGAGAGACCTTTCCGTCCTGATCCACGTGGCCGGGGCGGTCCGGCGCTGCCTCGTGGTGAATCAACAGACCGTGCCTGCCCTGTTTTCCTATTATGCGTCCCTGCCGGATCTTTCCGAACTGCGAGAAGAGATCGATCGTTGCGTGAGCGCGGAAGGAGAAATGCTCGGCCAGGCCTCATCGGCCTTGCACGACGCGCTTCGCTTGGCCCAAGGGTTGAAGCAACGCATACGCCGGCGCGTGGAGAACATGGTGGCGTCCTCACGCTACCGGGAATTGCTGCAGGAACCGTACTATGCCCAACGGGAGAACCGGTACGTCCTGCCGATCAAAGCCGAGCGCCAGCACGACCTTCCCGGGATCGTCCATGATATGTCGGCCAGCGGCGCCACGGTGTTTCTGGAACCTCGTGAACTCATCGACCTGAACAACGAGATCAAAGTCGCCGAGCTTCAAGTCACCCGTGAAATCAACAGGATTCTGCAAGAACTCACGAACCGGGTCGTGGAGCATTTGCAAGACCTGCGGAGCCTGCTGCACGTCCTGACCACCCTGGACTGTATCGGAGCCAAGGCGCGCCTGAGCGCCCGCATGAACGGCACGCCGGTCGGTCTCAATACGGACGGGCACGTTCGTCTGTGGAACGCGCGGCATCCCTTGCTGCCGTTGTCCAAAGAGCAGGTGGTGCCCAATGACGTCATGTTTGAAAAAGATTTCGCCGTGCTGGTGATTTCCGGCCCCAATACCGGGGGAAAAACCGTGCTGCTGAAGTTGTTGGGCCTCTGTAGTCTGATGGTGCGGGGCGGGCTCCATCTGCCTTGCAGGGACGGGTCGGAAATGGCGTTTTTCGAGGAAACCTTCGCGGACATCGGCGATGCGCAGGACTTGACCAAGGACCTGTCCAGTTTTTCCGCGCATATCAGAAAACTGATCGGTCTGCTCAAGAATATCGAGCACCGCACCGGCGGCGGGTCTCCGCACACGCTGGTTCTCCTGGACGAAGTCATCAGTTCGACGGACCCCGCCGAGGGCGCGGCCTTGGCTGAAGCGCTCCTCCGCCGGTTTGCCGAACTCAATCTCAAGGTCGTCGTGACCACGCATTACAATTCATTGAAAACCTTGGCCCTTTCGACCCCGGGGTTTCTGAATGCAAGCCTTGAATTCGACGTGAACACGCTGGCCCCGACGTACCGGTTCATCCCCGGAATTCCCGGCGGGTCCTCCGCGCTCGATATCGCCGGTCGTTTGGGGATGGACCCGTCGATTCTGGCCCATGCCCTGAGCCTGGTCCATCAGGAAGATCGCCAACTCGATCATATCTTTGCGGACTTGCAACACACGCATCAGGAGTTGAAGGGAGAACGGGAAGAAGCCCGGACCCAACGCGAGAGTGCCGACCGTGACGCGACGGAGGCCCATGCGATTGCCGAACGATTGCGCTCTACCGAACGCGAAGAAATCAAAAAAATGAAAAAGAAATTTCGCGAGGAACTGGCGACGGCCCGTGCGGAGATTCGCCGGATCACCGAGTCGTTGCACCGGCAACGGACGTGGACGCACGCGCAGGAAGCGCAACACCAGTTACAACGTGTCGAGGATTCCGTCAGCCAACACACCAGGGCATCGCTTGAAACCGTGCCGGTCGAATCGCTCGAGGAAGGCGATATTGTGGAAATCGCCAACCTGGACACGTTGGGGCGGTTGCTTGAAAAGCCCCAAGGCAAGAAATCCGTGCGTGTGCAGGTGGGGGAATCCGAGATGTCCGTGCACGTAGACCGACTCGTGGGGCTCGGAAAAGGGGAGGGGATACCGGATGCGGTCTCGCGTCCGGCACAATCCGCACCACGTTCATCGAAACCTGGACGGCTCGTGTCTAACGAGAATGCGCCATCGGGCTCGACGGCGTCGGGTTTTACCGGCATTGATCTGCGGGGGCAAACCGCAGAAGAAGCGCTTGAACAACTGACGGCTCAGTTGGATCAGGCCCTGCTGAGCAACGCCAAATCCGTCCGGATCATTCATGGGCATGGGACGGGAAAGCTCAAGGCCGCGATTCGACAATTTCTGGCGCAGTCGGCCTACGTGACGGCGTTTCGACCGGGAGCGAAAGAGGAAGGCGGCGACGGCGTGACGATGGCGGAGTTGACGTAGTTCGTGATGACGTTCAAGACCGGGGTTCATTCGCCAGGGCGATGGCGACGTTGCGCTGGAATCCTGAAAACTTCGCGCGCCGGATAGGGGAGTGCGCGAAGGTTCGGGAAAATTCCTCCTCGCTCAATGCCGAGAGCCGGGACAAATTCGGGCCCTGCGTCAGCTCGGTAGGATGGACGGCCGGCTCGTCCGTAGCCGGAGCGAAGGCATTATACGGACACACGTCCAAACAATCATCGCAACCGAAGATGCGGTTGCCCATGCGGGTTTGGAGGTCCCGGTCCAGCGAACGCCGGTCGCCGCGGTATTCGATCGTGACATAGGAAAGACATTTCGTGGCATCGACCACGTAGGGATCGACAATGGCTCCGGTCGGGCAGGCGCGAATGCACAGCGTGCACGTCCCGCACAGGTCGGCCCCGGGTTCATCAGGTTCCAACTCCGCGGTGGTTAAAATTTCTCCCAGCAGCAGCCACGATCCGAAGGCAGGGGAGACGAGGTTGGAATGTTTGCCGATCCACCCCAAGCCGGCCTGCTGCGCCCAGAATTTCTCCATCACCGGGCCCGTGTCCACGTAATGGCGCGTGGAACAATCCGGCTCAAGAGCCTTGAGCGTCCGTTCGAGGGCCGTGAGTTTTGTCTTGAACACGCGATGATAATCCTCACCCCAGGCATACCGGGCGATCCGCCCGTTACCCCGCCGCTCATCCGGATGAACGTCGGTCCAGTAATTGAGGCCGACGGCAAGAATTGAACGGCAGTTCGGCAACACCTGCGTAGGATCGGCACGCCGTTCGGGAGTTCGTCCCATCCACTCCATCGTGCCGTGGTAGCCTTGGGCCAACCAATGCCGTAAGCGATCGAAAGGGTTGTGACAGGAATGACCGGGCGGAGAAGAGTCCTGATCCGGCTGCGACGCCGGGACGCGGGCAATACCCACCGCGTGAAACCCCTGCTCAAGGGCGGCTTGTTTAAGAAGCTGGGTAGTTGACGACACGCAGTTTCTCCCTCTCCCTGTAGGAGAGGGTTGGGGTGAGGGAGGCGAGCGAACCGGATCGCCTCGCCTAATCCTTATAAACTTTTCTCGGTTGGGTGGTCATGGGCTGGCTGTCGCCGCACGTAAACATCACGCTGAACCGGGCCGAACAATTATCCGTGCCGCACGGACCACAGGAGCCGACGATCTTGGTTTTCCAGTCGGTTTTTTTCTCATCGATGGCACAACTTGTCTTGCCGCCCTTGGAGACGTCGATCCACGGATCGTCATATCCCGGGAAATTTGCGACCGTGCATCCTGACGGAATCGGCACCTCGCACGTGCGGCCCTGCTCTCCCTTCACCATGCCCAGATTGCAGATGGATTCAGTCCGGGGTTCGGCATTGGCGGCCACCCCGCCATCCAAGAACAGGATTCCGCTAAAAACGAATACCAGAGAGACGACCAGTGCCAAGTGTTTCATGATCCAAGTCCTTTTTCGAATGTTCTCATTCCGGAAACAGCAGACGTGTTCCCTACAATAAAACGCTTCGAGCACAAGAGCAAGTGATTTCCCTCTGCAAGTCCCGTAGGTCAGGTTAGCGAAGCGTAACCTGACAACTGCGTTGTGTGACGAGGCGAGAAGGTGTCGGATTACGCGATGCTAATCCGACCTACGCACTGCGGGGATTGACCTTCCGTTCATAAAACCGTCCAGTCTACCAACGCCACGCCGCGTGCAGCATGACGGAGTTCACCGGCGCCGGACTGAGGGCGGCCATGGCGTGGGACGCTTCGAGCGCGAGTGTCGTTTCCGGCGCAATCTGCCAGCGGGCTCCGGTCCGGTAGGATTGGCTGCTGCCGTCCCCGAGCGAGAGTCCGGCATAGGGTGTCAGGATGCCCCGGTAATCCGCCGCCGACACCATCCCGTAGCCGAACTCGGCATTGAGCCGTGCGCCCGGCAGGGTGGGGCCGGTCGTCGCCAAGCCCGTCGGGGCTTGGCCCGCCCAAAGCTGCTCCGCCTTGCTTGCCGTGTTGCCCCACGCAGGCGCAAGGGTAAGCGAGAGCCCGCGACCCAAGGCGTCAGGGGTCACGCGGATGGCGCCGCTCGCGCCCCATTCTTCATAGTCGCCGTCTTCGTGCGCCACGAGGGTTCTCACCGTCCCTTCGATGGTGAGCCGGCCGGCGGCGTAGCGGATACCCGCGCTCATGTCGAGACCGAACCCGGTTTCCGCGTCGCCCTCATCGTGCCGCAGCCCGATCTGGCCCGAAGGCGTGAGCGTCGCACCGGGAGCCACCTCGAACACCCGCACACCTTCGAGCATCAGCCGAAGGCGGCTCACCTTGGCGTGGGTGCTGTCCAGCCCCACGGCCTCGTCAGACTCGATCCGGACCCACATGGCGTCGGATTTCACGGTCAGGTTGAGCCCGCTCGCTCCCGAGCCGTCGGACAGCATCCCCTCCACACCGAGGGCGCCCATGTTCAGGCCAATGTCCGTTTTGACGGGGGCTTGGGTATCGGGGCTGAGGGTCACGTCGCCCCGGCCGTGCCCGAACAGGCCCCAGGCCGAGATCCGCTCGCTGACCTCGACCCGGGCGTAGGGATACACGCCCACGAGCAAGGAATCGAGTTCACCGTTGCCCGTCGGCGACTGGTAATCGCCTTCACCGCGGTTGAGCCCCACCAGCAGGCCGCCGGTCACGGCGCCGCGCGCGTAATCGACTCCGAGCATGCCGGTCGAGACCTCGCCATCGAGCAAGAGATCACCGTCCCGCCCGTCGAAGCGCATGACCGCCCCCCCCGGCCCCAGAGCGCGGCGGAGAGCCCGTCTTCCTGGCCCATGGTGAGCGTGAAGGCCGTGCCGCTCAGGAAGTCGCGGGCCGTCAGGATCCGCGAGTTGGAACGACCGGGCGCGTACTCGGCCAAACCGGCCCCGGGACGGACCCGCGTCTCAGGCGCATCGTCCGGCTGCACCGAAGCCTGGACCAGTCGGCTGAGGTCCTGGCCGGCCACCTGGCCCGCCAAGCCCGGCCGGCGCGGGGCGACAAAACGCTCACCCACCACGTTCACGACCTGGGTCCCCACCGTGCGCGCGAAACGCGCGAGCCACTCATGCCCAACGCCCTCACGGTTCCGCGCCAGCCCCACCACCCGCGTCACGGTCACCATATACGTCCGCATCGTGCCGCCGTTCTCCGCGGTGACTTTGACCTTGATCACGTTGTCGCCCACGACGGGCAAGTCCACCTGGAACCCGGTCTCACTGGTGTTCGCATCCGTCAAGACCTGGTCGTTCTCGTCCAAGTAGATGAACTGCGCCCGGGGATGAGCCGGAATCGGCATCACCGTGACCTGAGTCACCGTACTATCCACCGCCGTCGTGTAGACCGCGGTTCCCGGCATAAATCGTGGCGCCAGCGGTGCCACGGTCGTGCGGTACTTCACGATCAAATCACGGAGCGTCGCATCCGACGACGGCAGCCGCGTCAGCGTCACCGTGTATGTTTCGATCGTGCCGTCTTCCGCCGTGACCTTGACCGTGATCACGGTTTCGCCGGCATCCACCTCGACTTGAAACCCGCGCTCCCTGCCGTTCGCGTCCGTCAGCATCCGGTCGTCACCATCCAGGTACATGATTTGCGCGCCGGCATGGTTCGGCGTCGGCGTGACCGTGACCTGGGTCGCGGCGCTGGGAACGTTTGCCGTGTATGCTTTCGTCTCCGGCAGGAACCCCGGCGTCAGCGGCACCACGGTCATCCCGTGACTCAGGACAAGGTCGCGCAACGTCGCGTCCGATGACGGAGGCCGCGTCACGGTCACCGTGTACGTTTTCATCGTGCTGCCGTCTTCCGCCGTCACCTTGACTTTGATCACGGTATCACCTGCAACCGTCTCGACCTGGAATCCGCTCTCACTGTCGCTTGCGTCCGTGAGCACGCGGTCGTTCTGGTCCAGGTAGGCTACCTGCGCCCGAGGATGGGTCGGCGTCGGTGTGACTGTGAGTTGAGTCACAGTATTCTCCACCGCCGCCGTGTACGTCTCCATCTCCGATGTGAACTCCGGCGTCAACGGCACCACGGTCGTGCCGTGGCTCAGGACAAGGTCGCGTAGTGTCGCATCCGACGAGCGCTGGAAGGGCTGTCCGGTCCCGGGACCGCCTGGAGTGCCAGGAGTACCGGGGTTACCGGGAGTGCCGGGAGTGCCGGAGGTATCGTCGCCGTTGTTTCCGTCCACGAGGTTGTTCCCGCCATTCCCACCGTTGTTGTCGCCGGGGTTCGGATTGGGATTAGGGTTCGGATTAGGATTAGGGTTGGGATTGGGGTTCGGATTGGGGTTTGGATTGGGATTCGGGTTGGGATTCGGGTTTGGATTGGGATTCGGATTTGGAGTGCTGCCGGTCCTCACAAAGAATTCGCCCAGGCCGTGCAGGTCTTCTGGGCACTCGGCCTGTGCATCTAACACGTCGTGCATGAAGCGTATCGGCGTGTTCACATCCTCGTATGCCGTTATCGTGACCCCTCGCCATTGGCTCTTTTCCTTCCCGGCATCCCAGTCCCACGGGTCGAACTGCCATCCGACTGACGGCCCCCAACTGATGATGGGAAGGTTATTTTCGTCGTATCTGTCGGTGCCATCCGGGTAGACACCAGCAGTGCGCACCGCGCCGTTGACATGAATCCTGACCCACCACCCTTCCTCCTGTACCCCATCCGTCGTTGGTAGTGGTTTCGTCAGTCTCAAGAAATAGGTTTTACTCTCCCCTGCTTTGAGAGATAACGTGAACGACGATGAAGAGGGGTTCGACCCATCCTGCGACACCTGCACCGTTCCAGTCCAGTCGAAGATCGGGGACTGGGCCCGTGCCGTCACGATGCCGGACAGCAGCGCCGGCAGCAGAACGGCGAAGGTCAGGAGACACCGATAGCGGAACCCAAGGGAAAGGCGTCGTGTCCGGGCAAATATCGTCATCATGGTCTGTGAACAGCCTCTTGAGCCGGGCCTGTTAGGATGAATGCAAACGGATGCGCTCCCTGGTTGGTCGTCTTCCTCTTCAACAGCGGGGAGGGCTGCACCGCGTCCGTGTGAGATGGTTCGAAGAAGGGCTCGTCACACACACAACCGGAGAAGCCCTCGCATTGGTGGATCAGGACGGGAGGTGGGGACCAACTGTTCTGCAAATGACGGTAAAACGCGTTCACACTTGCTGGATCACGTTGGTGATATGCACACTTAAACGTTTACTTTTAGCACATCTTATAGGGTGTCAAACGATAGGAGTATACAATATATAGATACAGAATACCATATACAACACTTTTGCTAAACATTCAATTATAAATTTTAAGAGGGGCGCCAGTGACGGGAAACAGGCTCGTGGCTACGTGACGTCCATCGTTTCCCGGATGATCAGGTCGGCAACGGACCGCAACGCGTCTTCCGGACCATCGCCTTCGAGCCGGCGCAGCCGGAAGTGGTCGAGTTGCCGGTCCGCGCCGGTGCCCTCTCGGATGATCATGAGAGAGTGACGCAATTCCGCCTCGCAGCCGAGCGCCTGAGCATCTTCGGCGAGATCCTCGACGAGCGCGGAGAGGTGATCGTTGATGTCGATACGCCCACCCAAGGCGGTATCACCGAAGAACGCCAGTACGCCGTAACGAGCGGCCAGCCATCGATTCTCGGCAATGAGTCCGGTTGCCGGTTCCGGTGGCAGTGCGCCGTCGGCATCCTGGCGGAGCAGCTTACGAATGAGACAGGCATAGACAGCCGCGACGGCGAGCGCATCATCCAGGCGGGTGCAAATGTCACAGATACGCAACTCGATCGTGGGGTACTTCGGTGACGGTCGGAGGTCCCACCACAACTCGCTGCCGTCGTCGATGAATTTGAGAGACTGGTACGTATTCAACAGGTTCTCGTACTCGCGTCGAGAGACAAACGCCGGCGGGAGACCGAACCGCGGCATCACACTCAAGAGGTTCAGCCGATAGGATTTGAACCCGGTCTCCCGTCCCGCGCTGAACGGTGACGATGCCGACAGGGCATTCAGCAACGGGAGGTGGGGTCGTAAGGCGGTCATCACCTGTATGCGCGAATCGGGGTCGCCAAATCCCGCGTGAATATGCATGCTGCCCACGAGAAGGGACCGTATCTCCTGAAAAGTAATCGCTAAGCGCTGATACCGCTCCTTCGGCGTCGGCAGTTGCATTCGCCAGTCGGCAAATGGATGCGTGGACGATGCAATCACGGCGACCTTATGCTGCCGTGCAGCATCACTGACTATTCGACGCGTCTCGGTCAGCGCCTCGCGCAATTCGGCGAAGTTGGCGCAGACCCGGGTATTGGTCTCGATTTGGGAGCGAAGGAATTCGCGCACCACGGTATGCGGGCCGCTGGCGCGCTCACAGGCATCGAAGATCGCGGGATCAGGGTCGGCAATCAGATCCCGGGACTCGGGCTCGACCAGGAAGAACTCCTCCTCGACCCCAAGAGTAATGTTCAAGTCGGTGTCCGGCATCCCGGCAACATACCGCACTCACCGCGTGAGGAACAAGACGCGAATAACACTCTTCCTCTTCCGTCATTTCCGACCAGATCGGGGATCCAGCGTCGTTGTATTTGTAGTTTTTCCCCTCTCCCCACCGCGGGAGAGGGCAGGGTGAGGAGGCCGCAGTCGAGGTAGGGCATCCCCGTAGGTCAGGTTAGCGAAGCGTAGCCCGACATCCTCGCTGTGCGACGAGAATGGAACATGTCGGATTACGCGCTGCTAATCCGACCTACTCGCTCCCGGTTACCTTTCTTGAAATCGTTTCATTGTTTAAACTTCGTCATATTTTTTACAAAGTTTAATATTTGTACAGTTCATGGCAAAGTTTACAATATTTACATTTTGTACAATGTGTAAACTTTGTAAACTTTTGTAATATTTAGAAAAATCGTGCAATGTTTCAACGTTGTGCCATTCGTCATTTCGTTATCAATTTGTCATCTGTTCGACTATCATTTCTCTGTAGGGTAGGGCCGCCTCCCCCAATCTGTCATTCCGAGCCGAGCGAGGAATCTGCTGTTCCCCAATCTGTCATCCTCGACGCTTGTCCTCGACATTTGTAATCGAGGATCCAGTCAGAGAAGGGATCCAGGGTCGTTATCCTTCGTTCCGGGAATCCAGTGTCTTTATAAGGCCTTAAACGCCCAACATGTTCAGAACGCCTCAGGAAGGACGGAAAAGCCTTCTCGATAGCTCACGTCCCGCAGTTGTCGATCGAACGTCACAAAGCCCTGTCCCGTTGTGAGTCCCTGACACCACTGGATGGCTGCGGCAAGTTGCAAGGCATCCGCTGTTCGTAAGGGGTGCACGGTGAGCAACCGTTCAGCCGTGCTGCGTAAGGCCTCGCTCGGTTGCATCTCCGTCCAGGTTTGCCTCAGGGTCAGCAACACGTGGCGGGCGGCGCGTTCATCCGTGGGTGTCAAACCGCCCTCCCGGATCTGTCGCATCAGTGCAGAGATACACTCGGTGCGTGTGCCCCACCACACGACCATGGACGGCTCCTCGATGAGGATCTCCCGTACTGTGCCTGAATTGGGCTCCTGCACACAGAGCGGCACAATGGCCGACGTATCCCAGAATGTCACCGGCCCTCTTCCCGCTCACGTAAGACCGCTGAGCGCACGGCCCCCCGGGGGTCTGCCGGACGCGGCAGATCCCAAAAATCCGCTGGCAGGGGCTGGTCGCCGCGCTTGAGGAGCCCCTTCTTTTCCATGTCTTGCAAGTGCTCGGACAGGGACATGGGATTCGCAATGGGCAGCAACCGCGCAATGGGCCGGCCATGCTCGGTAATCAGGACTTCTTCACCGGTTTTGACCTGGCGCAAGTATGCACTTAACGACATCTTGAGCTGCGATACGGTTGTGGTCTTCATAAAATGACCTTTCTGGATAATATTGAAAGACCACTATAGTCATTTTCTGCCTGTTAAGCAAATGACCGGGGAATGAGTCGGTGGTTGGGTCAACCGAACTGACTCTGAAATTTCGTCAATCCCTCATGCTCCACCCGACCCTGTATGAGGAGAAATGTCAATACAGCCCCAGAGACATGATGGAAGTCACTCTGAGACCGCTTGATTTAATAGCAAATATGGTCCATATTGGACTATCATGAACCGATTGGAGGACATATGACCACGAAACCTGCCAAGCCTGACCGGACGTGGACCGTGGCCGAGGCCAAGGCGCGACTGTCCGAAATCCTGCGTCTCGCCGAAGAAGAAGGACCGCAGCGTATCGGCACCCGTCGATCATTCGTGGTCGTACCCGCTGCCACGTGGGATGCGACATCGCCGCCACGTAAGCCGCTGGGCCAATGGCTGGTCGAGAACATGCCGCGCGGGATTGAACTGGAAATCCCGAGCCGCCGCGAACCTGAACGGGAAATTCCGTTCAGCACACGGGAAGATGGATGAGAGGCTTCCTGCTGGACACTAACGTCGTCTCGGAACTTGTTAAAGCCGTCCCCGAACAACGCGTAATCATGTTCTTGATCGATAAGCCCGATCTGTGGCTTTCGACTATTGTGTTGCATGAGATGGACTTTGGGCTGAATTTGCTCCCGCCTGGGCATCGTCGCGACAGCCTTAGTACGGTATTGTCAGGTTTCGCATCCAAATATGACAACCGGATTGTGTCGGTAGGTCGCCCGGAAGCACAGCAGGCAGCGATGCTGAGAGCGCAAGCCCGTCGGTTGGGCCGCGTGTTGCATTTGGCCGACGCGCTTATCGCCGGGACCGCCAAGGCCCATGACTTTGCTGTCGTAACAAGGAATGCCGTGGACTTTGAGGGTCTGGAGGTGAACGTGGTCAACCCTTGGACGACGCCATGATTCTATGCCGCCGTTCTTCCCTTCTCCTTCTGTCATCCTCGACATCTATAATCGGGGCTCCAGTGTCTTTGCCTTTATCCTTTTGCCTTTGCAGCCGCGCGGTCTCTACATCTGAGTAGAAAGTGTCGAATGCCCCATGCTGGTCATCCACTCGCCGCTCCACAGCCGATCAAGGAACTCCCGCCACGGCAGGATATCGAGGCCATTCACCTGACGAGCCTTAGGTTCCATGGACACAAGCACATAGTGTGACATCAGGGCTTCTTCGCGGAGTGCCATCAATCCCTTCAAGTCCCTATTTGCTATGACCTTCTTGGCCTTCACTTCAATGGCGAGTGTACCGACAACAAAATCTACTTCAAACTGGGACTTGGAACGCCAGTACCTGGGCGGGCCGAGCAGGTGGTAATCACAGAACGCTTTGATCTCCTGCAAGACAAAACTCTCGAACGCCTCGCCATACTCGACTGTGCCCAAGGCCAGACCGCGACGCCCCTGCAGGTGCCGCGCCAGGCCGACGTCGAACAGATAGTACTTGGAGGTCGAGATCGCCTTGCGTTTGCGGGTTTCGGTATAGGCGGGTACTTCATGCGCGATGAACGTGTCTTTGAGAATCCCGTAATACTCTCGTACCGTAGAGACGGGCACCTGAGCATCGCTGGCAACCTGCGAGAAATTGATCATCTGGCCGTGTGACAGCGCAGCCACTTCAAGGAACCGACTGAATGCGCCGATATTCCGGACCAGGGCCTCGGCCGCGACTTCCTCTTTGAGGTAGTCTCCCGAGTAGCTGGCAAGATCTTCGGCTGGCGCGTCGGAAAAATAAATCGACGGCAGCAAGCCGAATTCGAGCGCCTTTTCCAAACAAAAATGATCACCGAGTTCGGCGTGGACAAATGGATGCAGCACGCGGGAGCGCGCCCGGCCGCCGAGTAAATTGACACCTTTGCGGCGTAACGTACGCGCACTCGATCCCGTCAGAAAGAAGCGTATGCCGTGCTCGTCGATCATGAGTTGGACTTCGTTCAACAGCGCCGGCATCTTTTGAATTTCGTCGATCACGACGAGGTGTGTTTCCGGTGTGAGCGCTTCCCTGATCAACGCCGGATTTCTTGAGAGACGAATGAAGAGCGTCTGGTCGAGCAGGTTATAGGTGCGGACGTCCGCCAGTTGCCGGCGGATCAAGGTAGATTTTCCCGTTTGCCGTGGGCCGAACAAGAAACAGGACTTCTGTTGCAAAAGCTCTCGGGCGTCAAGATAACGTGCAATAATTGGAGCAGGTATTTTCATGACAATCAATTTAGTAAATGACGTTTATCATGACAATCAACGAAATATTTGTCAATATCGCGGGTTATTGAACTTCCAGGAAAGCAGGAATCCCATGTTTTTGTATTGTATCTTCATAGCTGCGCTATCTCATGGCGCTTTTTTCTCTCTCAATTCACAAACGAAGTGCAACGCTTGTTGCACTTCAAATGTGAATCCGCCTCTATGCCTTTCCGATCGTCTTATTATTCCCAGTGAAAAAAACGAAGGCCCGAGAGAAAAATTCCCTCGGGCCTTCGTTGCTTCAACACGAAGCGGCAATGCTTCAGTTTTCTTACATCATGCCGCCCATACCGCCCATGCCGTGGTCATGGCCGCCCATGCCGCCGGCTGGTTCTTTCTTTTCTTCCGGCAGATCGGTCACGGTCACCTCGGTGGTCAGCATCAACCCCGCGACACTCGATGCATTTTGTAAGGCGCATCGCGTGACTTTGGTCGGGTCGATGACGCCAGCCTCGACCAGGTCGACGAATTCGTCCGTGGCCGCGTTGTACCCGTTGCTTCCCTTGGAATGACGGACTTTGTCGACGACGATCGAGCCTTCGACGCCGGCGTTCTCGGCTATCAGCCGGATCGGCTCTTCGCAGGCCCGCCGGACAATGTTGACGCCGAATTGTTGATCGCCTTCCAATTTCATTTTTTCCAAGGCAGGCACCGCCCGGAGCAGCGCCACGCCGCCGCCGGGGATAATCCCTTCTTCCACGGCTGCTTTCGTCGCGTGCAATGCGTCTTCGACACGGGCTTTCTTTTCCTTCATTTCGGTTTCCGTTGCGGCCCCGACGTTGATGACCGCCACGCCGCCCACGATCTTCGCCAACCGCTCTTGCAGCTTTTCACCGTCGTACTCCGACGTGGTTTCTTCGAGTTGCGCTTTGATTTGCTTGACCCGGCCTTCGATCTTTTTGGGATCGCCGGCGCCTTCCACCACCGTGGTGTTATCCTTGTCGATGGTCACTCTCTTGGCGCGACCGAGGTCCGTGAGTTTCACGTTCTCGAGTTTCACGCCCACTTCTTCGGAAATCACCTGGCCGCCGGTGAGAATGGCGATGTCTTCCAGCATGGCTTTCCGGCGATCCCCGAAGCCCGGGGCTTTGACTGCCGCGATGTTCAGGGTGCCGCGCAGTTTGTTCACCACCAGGGTCGCGAGGGCTTCACCCTCGACGTCCTCGGCCACGATGACGAGCGGTTTGCCCATTTTGGCTACTTGCTCCAGGATGGGGAGCAGGTCTTTCATGGAGCTGATTTTCTTTTCATGGATGAGCAGGAACGCATCTTCGAGAGAGGCTTCCATGCGTTCGGCGTTGGTGACGAAGTAGGGGGAGATGTACCCGCGATCGAATTGCATGCCTTCGACCACGTCCAGCGAGGTGGTCATGGATTTGGCTTCTTCAACGGTAATGACGCCGTCTTTTCCGACCTTGTCCATGGCCTCGGCGATCAGGTCACCGATGGTGGAGTCGCTGTTGGCGGAAATGGCGCCGATTTGCCCGATCTCTTTTTTGTCCTGACAGGGCTTGCTGAGGCTTTTCAACTCCGTGCTGGCCACTTCAACCGCCTTGTCGATCCCACGCTTCAATTCCATGGGGTTCGCGCCGGCGCTGAGGTGTTTCACCCCTTCGCGGAAAATGGCTTGAGCCAACACCGTGGCGGTCGTGGTGCCGTCACCGGCCACGTCGCTGGTTTTGCTGGCCACTTCTTTGACCAATTGGGCCCCCATGTTTTGATAGGGGTCTTTCAGATCGATTTCTTTTGCGACGGTCACGCCGTCTTTGGTGATCGTGGGTGCGCCGAATTTCTTATCCAAAATAGCGTTCCGGCCCTTTGGACCCAAGGTGGCCTTCACGGCATTGGCCAATTGGTTCACGCCCTGGAGAATCGCGCTCCGGGCTTGATCACCATACAATAATTGCTTTGGCATAATCTTCCTCCATCAAATTAAAGTCATTCTTGAATTTTTGTTCTGCGGGATTGGTTCAATCGTCAGGAATCGAGGAACACGCCCAGGATGTCTTCTTCCTTCAGAATCAGGCAATCATCGTTTTCGATCCTGATTTTGGTTCCGGAATACTTGTCGAACAGGACCTGGTCGCCGACTTTCAGGATGCTGACGTCTTTTCCGACACCTTCAACTTTTCCCCGTTGGGGTTTTTCCCTGGCGGAATCGGGCACGTAAATGCCGCCGGCCGTGCGTTCGAGTTCTTCGGTATACGTCACAAAGATGCGGTCGCCCAAGGGCAAAAATCCTCTGGCCGCCGTTCCCGTGGTTGTTTCTTTTTCCTTTGTTTGTGTGGCCATGTGACAACTTCCTCCTTTGGTTAAAAGTCTCGGCTCTCGATGTGCGGTCACTCTCTGACCTTATTTGGAAATCCCGCGGATTCGAGGATTTCCTGCACTGGTTAGATCTACAGGTAAGGCCTGCTTGACGAAAGTCAAGGTCTGACCGTGAAAAAATGTGGGGAGGGGATCCGGGTCTTTCGGTGGGATTACCCCCGCAAGGTATCGAAATCCTTGAATTCGGCTTTCATGAAGTCGCGTAATCGCTTGATGAGTCTGGCTTCCAACTGTCTCGACCGTTCCTTGCTAATCGCATATTTCCGACCGATTTCCTCCAGCGTCAACGGCGTTTCCGAAAGCAGCCGGTTCCGCAGGATATCCTCGTCTCGCTCCTCGATGGTTTTTGAAAACTCCCCGAGCTTTTTCCGGAATAACAGCTTCAGTTCCTTTTCGGCGACGGCCTCGTCGATTCGGGGCGCGGGGGCGGGGAGCAAGTCGAGAAACGTCCCGTCGTCCTTGTCTTTGCCGATGGGTTGGTCGAGGGAGAGTTCCCAGCTCCCCAACCGCTGGTCCATTTCCAGCACGTCCCGTTCTCGAACCTGGAGCCGATCTGCCAGGAGTTTGGCATCCGGCACGAACCCCTCTCGTTCAAGTTTGGCTTTTTCTTTTTTTAAATTATAGAAGAGTTTTCGCTGTTCCTGGGTCGTGCCGATCTTCACGAGTCGATGCGACTGTAACAGGTACCGGAGGATATAGGCCCTGACCCACCAGGCGGCATACGCGTAGAAGCGGACGTTGCGGGACACGTCGAACTTTTTCATGGCCTGCATCAGGCCAACGTTCCCTTCCTGGATAAGGTCCATCTGGTCGACGCCCGTATGCGCGTACTCCTTTGCGATGGCGACCGACACGCGCAGGTTGGACAGGATCAGCTTGACGGCTGCTTCCCGGCTGTCCATCACCCGGTATTCGTGAAAAAGCGCTAATTCTTCTTCCTTGGACAGAAAAGGGTAGCGACGGACCTCAACCAGGTAACGGCTCAAGGTGGTAGTGGGAACAAGATCCGTTGTCTCGGCTTGCTCGGCGCCGGCAGATCCCGCGCCGCCGCCGGAAAGCTTTTCCGTTTTCTCCGGCTCGAATGAGAATTCAGCTTCGACAGGAGGAGAAAGATCATCCTCTTCGAGCTGGCTCTCGTTTTCTTTATGGGAAGAAGGCATCAGCTTTTCAATCGAAGCAGTGTTCTCCCTCTCCCCTGGCGGGAGAGGGTAGGGTGAGGGGGAATGTCAACGAATGAGTGAACGCATATATACAATTCGTGCAATCGCTGCAAAATTATAAACCCTGCGAAGAGGAATCACAAAAGAAGACTTCGATTGCGGCGGTTCGTTTCGGTGCTCTATAGTCACGACGCACGCATTTTTCGAAAACGTCACCGTTCCTTCATGCAACCTTTTTGATGCGCTCTTGCCCATGAACCCGTACGCGCTGAAGCATGCCCTGAAAAGCGGCCATTGGCCTTCGTTATTGGGAGCCTGGCTCCACTTCGAGGTGAGTTTCGTCGTCTGGCTTTTGATCGGTGCATTGGGCATTGCCATTGCGCAGGACTTCGCCTTAAGTGCCACGCAGAAAGGGCTGTTGGTCGCCATCCCCTTGCTCGGCGGGGCCCTGTTACGCATCGTGGTCGGGCCGTTCACCGATCAGTTCGGCGTGAAACGGGTAGGACTCGGCATTCTCTGGATAGAAGTGGTGGCGCTGTCGTTGGGATGGCTGTTTGGTCAAAGCTATGCCCAAATGTTGGGGATCGGTCTTCTGCTGGGGGCGGCGGGTGCGAGTTTTGCCGTGGCGCTTCCGGTTGCGAGCCGCGCCTATCCATCGCAACATCAGGGGCTGGCCATGGGAATCGCCGCGACCGGAAACAGCGGGGTTTTCCTGGCAACGTTCTTCGCCCCACATCTTGCGGCCCACGTCGGATGGCACGGGGTTTTCGGCCTGATGATTGGGCCGGTCCTGCTCTCGGCCGTGGTGTTTTCGCTGTCTGTCCGTGAGACCCCTTTGCACAACCAACCACGAAAGAGCCTGGCAGCCTCTTTCCGCATGGTCTTCCAGGAACGATTCATGCAGTGGTTGTGTTTCTTCTATGGGGTGACGTTCGGAGGGTTTGTCGGGTTTTCCAGCTTTTTGCCGATTTTCTTTCATGATCAATATGGCCTGGATATGGTCGCTGCCGGGACCCTGACGGCGGTATGCGGGCTTGCGGGAAGTATCGCAAGACCGGTCGGAGGCCACTGGGCCGACCGGATCGGAGGGTTCAGCCTGCTCCAGGTGGGATTTCCCGCTATCGGGGGGCTGTGCGTTCTCCTGGCGTGGTTGCCGCCACTGTACTGGGCCTTTCCTTTAACCGTCACAACCCTCCTTCTCTTGGGCTTCGGCAACGGGGTTGTCTTTCAGGTGGCGTCACTGCGCTACCGGAACATGATGGGGACGGCTTCGGGATTTATTGGCGCAGCCGGCGGTCTCGGCGGATTCTTCCTCCCGTTCTGGTTTGGTCTTTTAAAAGATGTGACAGGGACGTACGCGAGCGGCTTTCTCGTCTTTGTCGTCCTGACGGGAATTGCCACCGGCAGCGTGATCTGGATTCAACGCTCCCAGCCACTCTCGATTAAAGAGGAAGCCTCGTAATCACGCCCTGCTAAGCCGTGCGTCATATACTTGTCATTGACAAGGCGAGTAAAAACCCTATATAAAACTTAGAGGTTTGCTTGCTACGGGATACCCATGATCTCTCTTTATGCGCTCTACCTCCCCTGACCCCTCCTTACAAAGGGGAGGGAACGACAAGCAATCCTTCCTGATTCCCCTCCTTTGTAAGGAGGGGTCAGGGGAGGTAGAGAGGGATTGCATCCATGACGACCAACTTCAATACCATCGACGAGGCCCTTGAGGACATTCGTGCCGGGAAATTCGTGATCCTGGTCGACGACGAAGATCGGGAAAACGAGGGCGACTTGGTGATGGCTGCCGAATCCGTCACCCCGGACGCCATCAACTTTATGGCCAAACATGCCCGTGGGCTCATCTGTCTGACCCTCACGGCCGAACGGGCCGAACAACTCCATTTGCATCCCCAGACTGCGGACAATACCGCGCCGTTCGGCACCGCCTTTACCGTGTCTATCGATGCCTCGCGAGACGTGACCACGGGGATTTCGGCTGCCGACCGGGCGACCACGATCCGCATGGCCGTCGATCTCTCCTGCAAACCCTCCGATTTCACGAAGCCGGGACACATTTTCCCTCTGCGGGCTCATAATGGAGGAGTGCTCAAGCGGGCCGGCCAAACCGAAGGCTCCGTCGATCTGGCGCGTATGGCCGGGAGGTATCCGGCCGGGGTCATTTGTGAAATCATGAATGACGATGGAACCATGGCCAGGGTTCCCGACCTCATGGAATTTGCCAAGCGACATGCCCTCAAGCTCATTACCATTAAAGACCTCATTCAGTACCGGTTGTCACGCGAGACCTTTGTCAAAAAATCCGTGAGTGCCGAATTGCCGACGATCTTCGGAAATTTCGAGGCCTGGGTCTTCGAGAATGAACTGGATAGCGGAACGCATATCGCCTTGGTCAAGGGCCACATCGATGAATCGCCCACGCTCGTCCGCGTGCATTCCGGCTGTCTCACGTCGGACGTTTTCGGCTCCTTGCGGTGCGACTGTCGTGATCAGCTTCACCGCGCCATGGCCGTAATTGAAAAAGAAGGCAAAGGGGTTCTGTTGTATTTGAATCAGGAGGGGCGGGGCATCGGGTTGCTGAATAAAATAAAGGCCTATCACCTCCAGGACCAGGGCAGCGACACCGTCGAGGCGAATCTCAAGCTGGGGTTTAAACCGGACTTGCGGGATTACGGCATCGGCGCGCAAATTTTAGTCAGTTTGGGACTCAGACAGATCCGTCTCATGACGAATAACCCACGAAAGATCGTGGGGATTGAGGGATATGGCTTGACGGTTGTCGAACGCGTCCCCATTGAAGTCGACCCCCAGGAAACAAACGTCCATTACCTTCGAACGAAGAAGAGCAAACTGGGTCATCTTTTAAACAACGTCTGAACCACCGTGTGACTGGTCACATCATATGCCCTTGCATTTGTGGCGGCGCCATCCCTGGTCAAAGCCAGGGACATGCCTCATGGCGCTTGTTCCCCTCCTTTGTAAGGAGGGGTGAGGGGAGGTAGAGGCATTGTACGGCGGACTCCCGCCCTTGCATGAATCAAGATGCCCTACAGTCAATTCCCATGACACCCATTGAAGGAAATTTGAATGCCCGGGAACTGCGATTCGGCATCGTGGCGAGTAAATTCAATGAATTTGTCACCAGCCGCCTGGAAGCCGCTGCGCTCGAGACTTTAAAAAAACACGGTGCCTCGGAGGAGAACCTTCAACTCGTTCGTGTCCCCGGGGCCTTTGAAATCCCATTGGTGGCCAGGCAGTTGGCCCACTCCAAACAGTTCGACGCCGTGATCTGTTTGGGCGCCGTCATCAGAGGGGAGACCCCTCATTTTGATTTTATCAGTGCGGAAATGAGCCGGGGCATTGCCCAGGCTTCTCGGGAGACGGGCATTCCCATTATCTTCGGGGTCTTGACCACCAATACCGCGGAAGAGGCCTTGGCCAGGGCAGGCACCACTGAAGTCAACCGCGGCACGCAAGCCGCTTGTACCGCTATCGAAATGGCCACCCTGATGAAGGACTTGCATGCAATTGATCGAAAGCCAACCGGCTTCCGGCAAATATAAGCGCGGATGTCTGCGACTATGCTACACGAACCAAACTCTTCGCCCGAACCTCGACGCGGGTATACACGGCATGATGCGCGTGAACTGGCCCTCCAGATTCTTTTCCAATGCGATTTTCACGAGTCCACCGAATTTTGGCTGGAACAGTTCTGGGCAGACCGAGACACGTCGGAGCCGGTCCGAGAGTTTACCTCTGAGTTGGTCGCCGGCGTCCGGACCCATCAAGTCGAACTCGATGGACTCATTACCTTCTATGCACGAAACTGGACCGTCGATCGTATGCCCGTGGTCGATCGGAATATCTTGCGACAAGCGATGTATGAATTGCTCTGGATCCCTGACGTGCCGGCGAAAGTGACGGTGGATGAGGCCCTCGAATTGGCAAAAATCTTTGCGGACGACGAAACCAGACGATTCGTCAATGGGGTGTTGGATCAACTCATCAAACACGATGCGCGTCTGGAGCCCAAACGCGACGCGCTCGCTTCCTGAATTGGTATTCCCAGGATGACCGGATTGACCTTTTGTGCTATGATGGGCCACGTGAATCGACCAATCGACACAGTAAAGGATAGCAGATGAAACACCTTCCTGCTCACTACGATGGCACAAAAGTCGTCTTGGACGAACCCGTCACGCTTCCCGTTAACACGCCTCTTGAGGTCGTGGTTCCTGATTCCCCGGAAGAAAGCACTCAACTCAGGGAAAGAACCTTTCTCGCGTCCTTGCCGGTCTTGACCAGGATCTGGACAAACTCGGCCGATGCCGAATATGACAAGTTATGATCAGGGAGACGTCGTCCTGGCCAGCTTGCCTTTCTCCGACCTGTCAGGCATAAAAAAACGACCGGCGGTGGTCGTCAGCGCCCCACATCCTTCCGTAGATCTGCTGTTGCTTCCTCTTACTTCCCAAACTCAGAATCTTCAGCTTGGAGAGTTTGTGCTACAAGAATGGCAAGAGGCGGGGCTTCTCTTTCCCAGCGCAGTCAAACGGGGGCTGTTTACGCTCGATCGAGCCTACGTGACGAGACGCCTTGGCTGTGTGTCCTCCTCAGATCTGCTCAAACTTGAGCAAGCGCTCCGTCTGTGGTTCGGCCTTTCCGGTTAGAATTACTTGTGGGAAGTGAAGCAGGCTTGGACAAATTGGCGACATGGAAAAATGCGATAGTTTCTTGTTGAACGCCGGTCATTCGCAATTCTCGACGCTTGGCCCGTGAATGTGCGAAACTTGATCCGGATTTTGAAAAAGCGTTGGCTGAAGTAGGATTTGCCGAGGAGCGCTGATGATTGAACGCTACACCTTGCCCCGTATGGGGGCCGTATGGACCCGGAAGCGGAAATATGAAACCTGGCTGCAAGTCGAACTGGCCGCTTGTGAAGCGCGTGAAGAAAGGGGTGAAGTCCCCGGAGGCGTGGCGCGACGGGTCAAACGAAAGGTCGTCCTCGATCCGGATCGGATCGAGGAAATCGAACGGATTACCAAACATGACGTGATTGCGTTTTTGGAATCCGTTGCCGAGCAGGCCGGTCCTCAGGCCCGTCATTTGCACGTGGGGCTGACGTCTTCCGACGTGCTCGACACCGGGCTGGCCATCCAATTGGTCGAGTCGGTGGGAATCATCCTGGAGGACCTGGACGCCTTATTGCAGGTCCTGCGGGATCAAGCCTTCGCGTACCGGGAGACGATGATGGTGGGACGGTCGCACGGCATTCACGGCGAACCCATTTCCCTGGGCTTCAAGTTTGCCATCTGGTACGAGGAATTCACCCGGCAACGCCGGCGCCTGATCGCTGCCGGAGAGGATATTGCCGTTGGAAAGCTGTCCGGAGCCATGGGCACGTTTGCGCACCTGCCGCCGCGGATCGAAAAAATCACCTGTGCGAAGCTGGGCTTGAAACCGGCTCCGGTTTCGAATCAGGTCGTGCAACGGGACCGGCACGCCGCGTTTATGACCACCTTGGCCCTGATTGCCGCCAGTATTGAAAAAGTGGCGACTGAAATCCGCCATCTCCAACGGACCGAAGTCCTGGAAGCCGAGGAATATTTCAGCGTGGGGCAAAAAGGGTCCTCCGCCATGCCGCATAAACGGAATCCGGTAGGATCCGAAAATCTCTGCGGCTTGGCCCGGGTCATTCGAGCCAATAGTCTCGCCGCGTTGGAAAACGTCGCGCTGTGGCACGAACGTGACATCAGCCACTCTTCGGTCGAGCGTATTATTATCCCGGACAGCACGATTCTGATCGATTACATGATCGTGCGCTTGACCCAACTCCTGAAAAACCTGGTGGTGTATCCGGAACGGATGCTGAAGAATTTAAACCTGACGGGTGGGTTGGTGTACTCCCAACGCGTGTTGTTGGCTTTGGTCGATCGCGGGATCGAACGCAAAGCCGCATACGAAGCGGTTCAACGCAACGCCATGGAAGCCTGGGAAGGGTGGGAGACCTTTCACGACCTCGTGTCGCACGATCCGTTGATCTCGAAAAAGTTGACACCCGCCGAAATCAAAGCCTGTTTCGATCCGGCATGGTACGTGCGTCACCTCGACGAAGTCTACCGTCGGGTCTTTGGCTCCAAAGCCGTCTCATCGAAAGTGAAACGCGCACAAGGCAGGACAAGCAGGGCTCGCTCATGATCAGGGCAAGAATTCACGTGACCTTGAAATCGGGCATTTTGGATCCTCAGGGGCGGGCCATCCGGCAATCGTTGGAGACCCTGGGGTTTTCCAGCGTGAACGACGTCCGGGTGGGAAAGTTTTTGGAAATCGAATTGAACGAAGACGATCCTGCTCAAGCGGAAGAGCAACTCAAAACCATGTGTGAAACACTGCTCGCCAACACGGTCATTGAAGAATACCGGTACGAACTGGAACTCCAACCGTCACGGCCTCCCTCATGAAATGGGGCGTCATCGTCTTCCCCGGTTCCAATTGTGACCGCGATTGCGCGCACGTCCTGGCAGACGGGTTGGGGCAGGACGTCAGCCTCATCTGGCACGGCGAAACGTCTCTGGGCGAAATCGATGCCGTGGTCCTGCCCGGCGGATTCTCGTACGGGGATTACCTTCGCACCGGGGCCATCGCGCAACTGTCACCCATTATGCACGCGGTCAAGGAATTCGCCAGGGTAGGCGGGTTGGTCCTGGGAATCTGCAATGGCTTCCAGATCCTACTCGAGGCGGGGTTGTTGCCCGGAGCCATGCTGCCCAACATCGGCCTTTCCTTTATTTGCGAAGACGTCTGGGTGAAAGTGGAAAATGCCGAGACCCCGTTTACCCGGCGCTATGCATCCGGGCACGTGATGCGCTTTCCCATTGCCCACGCCGAGGGCAATTACCATACCGATCCGGTCACCCTGGCCGCCCTCCAGGCCAATGCCCAAATCGTGTTCCGATATTGCCAAGCAGACGGAACCGTGACGGACCAGGCCAACCCCAACGGCTCCCTCGATAATATTGCCGGAATTCGCAATGCGGCAGGCAACGTATTGGGTCTCATGCCGCATCCGGAACGTTGCGCCGAATCCGTGTTGGGTAACCAGGACGGGCAACTCCTGTTCCGCTCCATGATCGATGCGGCCATGGCCGAGCAAGACAAAAACCCGACAACTCCCTAACCCCGCACCCACAACCTCTTCCTTCACTCCCTCTCCCCAAGGCGGGAGAGGGTTGGGGTGAGGGGGGCATTGGAGCATCAGGGCAATCTCGTTGGTGACGACAGCATGAGTTCTTCCACCCCCAGCGATCTTCAGCCATCCAAGATGCCTTGACCATACTCCCGTAATTATGGGAATATGGGCCCATGAAAACAACTATCGAACTCCCTGACGCCACGTTCCGGCGGGCCAAAACTCTTGCGGCCAGCCGTGGGATGACATTGAAGCGGTTCTTCACCGAAGCGCTTGAGGAGCAGTTCCGTCGATGTGCGAGCGAAACCGAGGCGCCATGGATGGCCGGGTTCGGCGTGCTTTCCGATCTCTCCGATGAAAACCGCCGCGTTCTTACTGTCATCGAGCAGGAATTCGAGACCCTCTCCCCCGAAGACCTCACATGATTCTCGACACCAATGCCTTATCCGCATGGGTGGAAGGGCTTGCAACGGTGGAGGCCGCTTTTCGGTCCGTCGACCGGCTTGTCGTGCCGAGTGTCGTCCTTGGTGAATATTATTTCGGTATTCGCCAATCGCGGCATCGTAGTCGCTACGAGGAATGGCTGCGCTGCTATTTGCCCTTAGCCGAAATCGCCGCCGTGACCTCGGCCACGGCAGATGCCTACGCCGACATCCGCCTGGAATTGAAACGGTTGGGGCATCCCATCCCGCCAAATGACGCCTGGATCGCGGCGCTCGCCCGCCAGCACGCGCTCCCTGTGTTGAGTAACGATACCCATTTCGACGTGGTCGCCGGTGTCCGGCGGATCGCGTTCTGAACCCGTTGCCATTCGAGCGAAAAACGGAAAAGGTAGACAAATGACCAGAAGAGAATGCCGCAATCTGGTCTAAGTGGGATCGCCACCAGGCAAATCAGGGTAGGGGATCGGGAATAAGCGCGGCCAGGGTTTGGACGAGCTCTTGCGCTTTTTTGACTCCGCGTGTGGTGAGTCGATACCGGCTGCCTTTTCCGACTCCGGAACGTAGAACCAGCCTGTTCTTCTGATAAGGCGACATTTCCCGGTCCAGCCGGTAATCGTCGAAGCCTGCGGCTTTCAGGGCGTGATTCAGGGCAAGCGCGGGCACCTGACTTAGTCCTCGGAGTTCACGATAGCCCAATAACAGCAACAGGACCGTATCAGCTATTCTCGTAGGGCCATCCGGGAGGACCGTACTTGTAACTCGTTGGGTCCGGTCATCCCAAACCAACAATTTCTGAAATGATTTGGCCTGGGAATTTTGAGGAACAACTGTCTTCTCGTCGGGCAGGGGAGGAACCTGCGATTGCCGTGATGACGAAAAATCATCTTTCTCCCGTGATTTGGACACAACCGGTTTTTGCGCCACATCTTCAAGTAGCTGCTTAAATGCCTCATATTGCTCGTTAAGGAAATCCCGTGAACCCTCGGCCTCAAGTTCATAATCAGAGGCTTTCACGCGAAGTTTTAATTTATCCATAATCTCTCCTGAGGTTGACTTTAAATTCGCATTAAGTTTTCGAAATATGGCAGAAAATTAAATAAAGTCAAGGACGTGACGGTAGTATGACGCTATTAATCGTCGAGAAATCAACAGATTACGACGCTTTCTGATTTCATTTGAAAGATAGGCCATAACTTCCTTGCGGAAATTTCGCCTACTACGTGCAGTCCGAATCGCTTCAGGACATGGATCGTGCAGAGAATCGAGTAAGAGGCGGGCGCGTGTGAGTAAGAAATATTGGTGCCGAGGGGCAGAATCGAACTGCCGACACCAGCCTTTTCAGGGCTGTGCTCTGCCAACTGAGCTACCTCGGCACAAGGTAAGATCGCGATGGGAAGGCAGGAATCTATGTTTGCTGAAGTAACAGCGCCGACATGTGTAACAGGATTGAATGCGGAAAATCAAGGAAACGGCATGGAGTAAGGCGCGGTTACCCTGAATACGTCTGAAATTGGACTTTAATCTCGGCTATTTCCTGCTTTGCTTGACCTGGTTCATGAGGCATGGGTATTCTCGAATCCAAGATCAACTCGTCATATTGTAAAGGCTGGAGAACATGAGCACAGAAGAAACCCAAGAAGAACTGAACGAAGAAGATATAGAAGAGTCGACAGCAGACGTCGATGCTCCACCGGAAGAGGTTGTCGAAGAAGAGGTCGTCGAAGAAGAGATTGTTGATACCCCGACGTATCTTCGCATGCTTCTGGAAAAGGCACGAGCCGCCTCTCCCCAATTGTGCCGTCTGGTCGCATCAGTCAAAAATGAGGCCCTGGTGACCATGGCCGAGGGACTGGAAGAAGCCACCGACGCGCTCCTGGAAGAAAATGCGAAAGACCTGGAAGCCTTTGACGCGAATAATGGGCAAGAGGCCATGGCTGATCGGCTTCGACTCACTCCCGAGCGCATTCAGGAGATGGCAGACGGTCTTCGGCAAATTGCCAAGTTGCGTGATCCCGTCGGCCAATCGTCAGGCATGCAGGAACGGCCCAACGGTATGAAAGTCGGACGGGTCCGCGTGCCCATTGGGGTCATCGGGATCATTTATGAGTCTCGCCCCAATGTCACGGCCGATGCCGCGGCGTTGTGTCTCAAATCAGGGAACGTCTGTGTGCTTCGAGGGGGCTCGGAAGCCATTCATTCCAATATGGCCATCGCCCGCGTCTTATCCGAAGCCGCACAAAAAGCCGGCATTCCCGAAGGGGCGATCTCCCTGGTTGAACGTACTGAACGGGAGGCGGTTCTGGAGTTGTTGAAACAGGACCGGTTTGTCGACTTGATTATTCCACGGGGCGGGGAGTCCCTGATGCAACTCGTCACCGAGCACTCGACCATCCCGGTGATCAAGCATGATAAAGGGGTCTGCCACACCTATATCGATGCCGATGCCGATCTCAAGATGGCCGAAGCCATTAGTGTGAATGCCAAGACCCAACGGCCTTCGACGTGTAATGCCATGGAGACTTTATTGGTTCATCACAACATTGCCAGAACTTTTTTGCCGAAGCTGGGCAAAGCCCTGACCGAGGCCCACGTGGAAATGCGTGGCTGTGAAAAAACCCGTCAATATATTCCCGAGGCCCACGTCGCGACGGAAGAAGATTATGGCCAGGAATTTCTCGCACTGACGTTAGCCGTCAAAGTCGTCAAGGATATGGATGAGGCCATGGATCATATCCAGACGTACGGGTCCCGGCATACCGAAGTCATTGTGACCAAGGACTACGGTCGTGCCATGAGATTCTTACAGGAAGTCGATGCCGGGGCGGTGATGGTCAATGCCTCTTCGCGACTCAATGACGGCTATCAATTCGGTCTTGGCGCGGAAATCGGCATCAGCACGACTCGGATTCATGCTCGAGGCCCCATGGGGCTCGAAGATCTGACCTGTTCCAAATATGTGGTGTATGGATCAGGGCAGCTTCGAGAGTGAGCATCACGTCTTCACTCACGACTATCCTCTCAGTATCTTCGCACGAGTGAGCGTTTGAAAAACCCTTCCACGATTTTTTCCTCCATTCTTCAAAATCCGGCGAGCTTGATGCTCAAAGGTAACCAGGCGTTTGTTGCGAACGTGTCGTTGGGTCGTCTGACGTGCAATCAACTCGCGACCGGTCACGTGGTGTTGTATGGCCCGTTGGGGCGGCGAATCCTGATGACCGATCCCGACGGTCATCCGCTGCACGAATGTGAGTGGGAGGAACGCGCCGATGGTACGGTGCATCTGGTATCGGCCCGGCTCTATTTGGACTGGGGACAATGGGTGGGCCTGAAACCCAACGGGTTGGTGAACGTCATGAAGCTGGACCTGACGACTCGCCCCGAGTGGCAAACTCTCACCCGGCAAGATCTCCGCATGATGGCTTCCCGGGCCATGGGCGTTGCCTTTGAAGAAGTCGAGTTCTTTTATGCCGATGAGGATCTCGTACTCGATCAGACCGGTCAGGCCACGATTCGTCAACGGAAGGACGCGTTCTATGTGTTGGAGGACGACACCTGGGAACGGGCGCGATTCATGTCCTGCATGAGTGCGATGCATTGGGCAACCATCGATTACTTGCCGGTGGTGGAATTGTTCAAGTCATTGTTGCCGGGAACGGGTAGCGCCGCGTTTGAATTGATCCGCGGGCTGTATGATGATCAAAACCCTCGCAACCCACGGTCCTTGCAATACCGGGGCATTCCAACCTATCCGTCGGCAGCGGCTTTCGGACTATTCAGCAATTTTTTTACGCCAACGCACCGGGGCGGGGAAAATCCTTTTGCCGTATTCATGGATTCACCCCGGTCGCATGAAGTCGATTGGCTGCCGAATCCTCATCCGCCCGTGCGCCACGTTGACCCGCGCCATCGGGTTTGCCTGACGGTCAAACAAGGAAACGTGCTCAAGGTGACGAAGACGGATGACACGAGCGGTCTCCCGTTTGTGCCCTTGAATCAACAAGGGTTCGCTCCCTGTGGAAAGCGGATTGCCGTGGACTCCGATCGACTTGTTTTGTATGACCACAAGACCTCATCCGAGATTGCTTTGCAGCCAGGCTGGGGTATCACGCACCAGTTGGAACATCAGGTTGCTGCAAACAGGGAAAATTCCTGGGAAGGGTTTTTCCCTGATGGCGTTCCCGTGGTCTCGTCACGAGAGGCGTACTCGGCCGTGTTGCTCTATCCGGAAGATGACGAGCCGATCAGTGATCTCGCGAGCCAACCCTTTGTGGCTGATTTTTTGAACGACTTTATCGAGCAGGATCAACGCCTGGCCGGCCAAGTCGGGCGGGCAGGCGAAATCCTCATTCATGGGTTTGACGGGGTTATCGGCACCTTGCTGGCTGATCAACCCCGGTCTGCGACAATCGTCTATTCACGTGGAGCCTATGCCCAAAAACATGCCCAGGCTGTATGGAACCAATTGGCCCGAAACGACCTGCTCGACCGGCAAGGGTGCTATCGTTTTCTGAGCGAAGAGGCTCTCCACCATGGCGTGTATCGAACCATGTACGATCTCATGTACGTGTGGCTGCCGTTTGCTTCGTATGATGACACGGCAACGTTGCGAGACGATCTGTCCCGGATCAGTGGGGCGCTCCGGCCCAACGCATTGACGTTTCTCGCCGGGCCGGACTCGCTGTCTTCCATCGTCTCCGGGCTTCCATTGGAAATCGTCTTTGGCGACCTTGCTTCAAATTCGCAGCCTTTCCGCATGCATAAATCGATTCTGCCCAAGGCGACACTGAATCCTCGCCTGTCCATTTGGATCCTCAAAAAACTGTAGCTCCGTTCCCGGCAAGAAATTCTTGACTAAACCCTCCGGACCTTCTAGGATGATGTCACCTTTAATGCTCATCCCGCGAGGTGAGGAAGGAGTTCATTCATGATCACGTGTTCGGGCAAGAATTGCCCCCAATTCGTTTAACCTTCTTCTCGTGGCGAGGGGAAGGTTTTTTTTTGCATTCGTGAACGTCATGACACAAACGAATCCGAAACACCACGAATCCGTCATCATGGACAGCCATGAAATGACGCGTGCCTTGACCAGGATTGCCCATGAAATTTTAGAGCGGAACAAGGGTTGCCACGACGTCGGCTTGGTCGGCATCCGCACCGGCGGGGTCTATTTGGCCCAACGATTAAAACAACTGATTGCGCAAATCGAGCAAACGGAAGTTGTCCTGGGGGAGCTGGACATTACGTTGTATCGGGATGATTTGGCTATTCGCAAAGATCAACCCGTCCTCAAGAAAACGGACATCACTTTTCATATTTCGGATCTCAAGATCATCCTGGTCGATGACGTGTTGTTTACCGGAAGAACCATTCGTGCGGCCATGGATGGACTCATGGATTTGGGCCGGCCGGCTGAAATTCAATTAGCGGTGTTAGTTGATCGGGGACACCGGCAACTTCCCATTCGAGCCAATTACGTGGGGAAAAATATTCCAACCGCAAGAGACGAAAATATTCGAGTATTCCTTGAAGAATTGGGGGAAGAGGATCGTGTGGCCAAGCTCATCAACTCGGAGGGCACGGCATGAGCCTCAAACGAAAAGATCTCCTCGGTCTTGCCGCATTGTCGTCTGAAGAAATAGCGCTTATCCTGGAGGCTGCGGAACCCTTTAAGGAAGTGAGCGGACGAGAGATCAAAAAAGTTCCGGCTCTTCGAGGAAAAACCGTGGTGAATTTGTTTTTCGAGCCGAGCACCAGGACCCGAACCTCGTTCGAGTTGGCTGCAAAACGGCTGAGCGCCGACGTGGTGAATTTTTCACCTTCCTCGAGCAGCGTGGTGAAAGGGGAAACGTTACTCGATACCGCGAGAAATATCGAGTCCATGCAGGCCGACATTCTCGTGCTTCGACACTCGTCGGCGGGAGCCGCGGAGATCCTGGCTAAAGATAGCCGGTTGTCCGTCATTAATGCCGGCGATGGGTGGCACGAACATCCCACGCAAGCCCTTTCGGACTTGTTTACGATTCAAGAGAAAAAAGGGCAGGTTCGAGATCTGCAAGTGGCTATCGTGGGAGATCTGGCTCACAGCCGGGTGGCGCGATCCAATATTCACGCGTTGACGAAAATGGGAGCGAACGTGTGCGTCGTCGGACCTCCAACCATGATTCCCCCGTTTCTCCAGCGGCTTGGAGTCGAGGTTTATCACGATCTTGATAAAGCGATTTCCGGAATCGACGTTGTCATCATGTTGCGACTTCAACTCGAACGACAGGGCCGCTCACTCTTTCCTTCTATCAGGGAATACGCCCGGTTGTACGGCCTGACCGCAGAACGTGTGCAACGCGCAGCCAAAGACGTGCTCGTCATGCATCCCGGTCCGGTGAATCGAGGCGTTGAAATTTCCCATGACGTGGTTGACAGCAGTTCAGCCGTTATTTTGGATCAGGTATCCAACGGTGTGGCCGTGCGAATGGGGCTCATGTATCTGCTGTCGCAACGAAATTGACCGAGATTCTTGTCGAGAGACGTTTCATGGCGAATGATATGAAGATTCTTATCACCGGAGGGCAGGTTATCGACCCAGGTCGATGGAACGGCGTGGCCGACGTGCTGATCGAAGAGGGAAAAATCAGCGCGGTGGAGCCGAACCTGCAACAAAAAGTTCAGGGGTTGAAGGCGCTGACGACGATCGACGCCAAGGGTCTGCTCGTGTGTCCAGGGTTTGTGGATTTGCACGTTCACTTTCGAGAGCCCGGATTCGAGCATAAGGAAACGATTGCCACGGGAAGTGCGGCGGCTGTAGCCGGCGGCTTTACCTCGGTGTGTTGCATGCCCAATACCATGCCCGTCAACGATTCCCGCTCGGTTACGGAATTTATTCTTGCCCAGGCTGCGGCTGCCAGGAAAGCCAGGGTCTTTCCCATCGGTGCCATTACCAAAGGATCGCAAGGGGAGGAACTTGCGGAAATCGGGGAATTGTTCGATGCCGGCTGCGTGGCCATTTCCGACGATGGGTCTCCGGTCATGAACAGCCTGGTCATGCGTCGCGCCATGGAATATGCCTCGGCCTTTCATCTTCCGGTTATCGATCACTGCGAAGATTCGCTGCTTTCACACGGCGGCAGTATGCATGAGGGCGCGGTGTCTACCGAACTGGGCATTCCCGGGATTCCGAAAGCCGCCGAAGAAGTCATGGTCGCCCGGAATATTTCCCTGGCCGAGTTAACCGGCGCCCGGTTGCATCTGCCTCACGTCAGTACGGTGGGCTCGGTCCGGATGGTGCGGGAAGCCAAAGCGCGCGGGGTTCCCGTTACCGCCGAAGCCTGCCCGCATCACTTTTCGTTAACGGATGAAGCCGTTCGATCTTTTGACGCCAACGCCAAAATGAATCCCCCGTTGCGGACCGATGAGGACGTGCAGGCCATCAAGGAAGGGTTGCGCGATAACACCATCGATATCGTGGCCACCGATCATGCGCCCCATGCCGTTCAGGAGAAACAATTGGAATTCGACGCCGCTCCGTTTGGCATCATCGGTTTGGAAACGGCGTTCCCGCTTACCCTGAATCTGGTCGAGGAGGGGATCCTGACGCTGGAGCAAGCCATTGCCAAACTGACGCGGGAACCGGCCCGCGTGTTTGGTCTGTCGCATGGCACCCTTGCACCGGGAGTCGAGGCCGATATCACGTTGATCGACCCGAATGCCGCGTGGGTTGTGGAGCCCGCACGGCTTCATTCCCTCAGCCGCAATACGCCGTTTGCAGGTTGGACCATGAAGGGGAGGGTGGTCAAGACGTTGGTCGGCGGGAACGTGGTGTATGATCGGGGACCCGTCATCCAGGAAAAGCGATGAGCAAAATAATTCAAGCTCTACCTCCCCTAACCCCTCCTTACAAAAGAGGGGGATCAAGAAAGAAAGGCCGGCTTAGTCCGGGGCGTTTTGCACGGCGGGAGAGGTGAATGGCTCGACGTACTTCAGGATGGCAACTCTCCTGTTCGTTGCTGGAATTGCTCGGCCTCATGGTGTGGATCGGGGGCCTTGCCGTCCTCCTGACGACGGTGATCCCCGCGGTGTTCAATACCCTGGGCATGGAAACAGGCGGCCGGTTTTTACGTCGTGTCTTTGACGGGTATAATACCCTGACCGGTGGCATCGTCGTTGTGCTTATCGGGACGGCTCTTTTTCGATATTGGAAACACCGGCAGGAGTCGAATGGGAGTCTGCCGGTGAGACGATCCGAGGTCGGCCTGTTGGTGGCCCTCACGTGTGTCACGTTTTTGGTTGTCGTGATATTGGGACCACAGGCCGTTGCATTACAGGAGGCCGCATTTGCGGCTGACTCGCAGGAGGCAAAAAAAACGGCCCTTGAGGCTTTTTTTCGACTGCACATGATTGTGCGGGCCCTTCATCTGATCAATGCCGGGTTTGCCGTCAGTTTGCTCGTGGTCAAATTCCGGCACTGGGTTCGGAATAGAGGCGCATTTGGTTTTGAATGATGGGCATCCCTGTATGTGTTCACTCATTTGTTGACAACTCCCGCCCCGCCTTTCCCCTCCTTTGTAAGGAGGCGTGAGGGGAGGGAAAATGGTGGCCATTGCGTTCTGCGGTGATGACAGGAGAATGTCTGTAGGATGACAAAAAAAGCGATTCTTGCGTTAGCTGACGGGACCATCCTTGAAGGACGGGCTTTGGGCTTTGAGGGCGAAGCGTCCGGTGAGGTGGTGTTCAATACCGCGATGACCGGGTATCAGGAAATCCTCACGGATCCGTCTTACAAAGGACAGATGGTCCTGATGACCTGCCCGCATATCGGCAATTATGGAATTTCACCGGAGGATAACGAATCCCGGCGCACGTGGGCCGAGGGATTTATCGTGACTGAAGCGGCTCGTCGCCCCAGCAATTGGCGTTCGGCGCTTTCGTTACAGGAGTATTTGGTGCATCATCGAATCGTGGGTATTGAAGGAATCGATACCCGGTATCTCACGCGCCATCTGCGCACGCATGGTTCGCAGGCAGGGGTCATCTCGCACGTTGCCTGCGCTAACGGTTCCCCGGACGAATTGGTCGCAAAAGCAAACGCGCTGCCCTCCATTTCCAAACAGGATTTAGTCGGGGCCGTGACCTGCGCTTCCGCCTATCAATGGAAAGAAGGCACCGGGGCCTGGCCGCAGCGTTTGAATGCGAACGGGCAAGTCAGTCCGACTCCGACAAAACAATTCCAGGTTGTGGTCTACGACTTTGGGGTGAAACAGAACATTTTACGGCGGCTGGTGGATGAAGGGTGTGCCGTCACCGTGGTTCCCGCATCCACGACTGCCGAGACGGTTCGAGCGATGAATCCGGACGGCGTTTTTTTGTCCAATGGCCCGGGGGATCCTGAAGGCGCGTCGTATGCGGTTCCTCATATTCAAAATCTGATCGGATGGCGGCCGCTCATGGGGATCTGCCTTGGCCACCAGATGTTGGGGCTGGCCTTGGGACTCTCCGCGTATAAATTAAAATTCGGACATCATGGCGCCAACCATCCGGTGCTGGATGTACGGTCCGGAAAAGTGGAGATTACCTCACAAAATCACAACTTTGCCGTTCGCATGTCTTCGGCGGAACAGGCCAAGGGCCTGTTGGAGACGCCCTGGGGGCAATTCGAACCAACGCACGTGAGTCTCAATGATCAATGTTTGGAGGGGCTTGTCGGCAAAACAACGCCGGTTCTTTCGGTCCAATATCATCCGGAAGCCTCACCCGGGCCCCATGATTCTTCATACCTGTTCGGTCAATTTCGAGCCATGATGGAACACGCCCATGTTTAAAATCTTGCTGCTCGGCCTCGTGTTGCTGACGATGACGGGATGTGTGACCCCGTCCCTCTTTCCCAAAACGAGCCCGTTACAGGAAGTCGTGCTTTCAGGCGAGGGGCGGGATAAAGTCTTGCTGATCGAAATTTCCGGGATTTTGACATCGGCCAAACCAAGCGGTGTGCTCGACCGGTTTTTCGATCGGCTCAGCTTGCCCGCGCGGTTCAAGGAAGAACTCACCAAGGCCGCCGATGACGAGGACGTCAAGGCGATCGTATTCCGGATCAACACGCCGGGAGGAACGGTCACGGCTTCGGATATTTTGTATCATGAAATTCAGGAATTGAAAAAAACCCGGGAAGTCCCGGTCATTGCCTCCATCATGGACCTTGGCACTTCGGGTGGCTATTACGTGGCGATGGCCGCCGATCGAGTCGTGGCGCATCCATCGTCGGTGACGGGCAGTCTCGGTGTCATTATGCTGACACTCAATGCGTCGGGCCTGATGGAAAAAATAGGCGTCCGGGCCGATGCGGTCATGTCAGGGCCTCATAAGGACATGGGGTCACCGTTCCGTACCATGACAGATCAGGACCGTGCCATTTTTCAAGGCGTGATCGATTCCTTTTATGACCGGTTCCTTCGCGTCATTGAACAAGGGAGACCGAATCTGAAACCCGAAACCATACGCCAGTTGGCCGATGGTCGAATTTATTCGGCGACCCAGGCCAAGGACCATGGATTGGTTGATGTGATAGGCTATGTGGATGACGCGCTTGCTCTCGCTAAAAAAGAAGCGGGAATCGAAGAGGCTCGGGTTGTCATGTATCAACGTGCAGGCGGATATCAGCCGAATATTTATGCTCAAGGCCCCGGAGGCCTGGGCCGGACCGATTGGGTTTTCCCGAAACTCGATCCGGTTTCACTGCTGTTAACGGGAGGCACTCCGGCTTTTATGTATCTTTGGCTTCCATAGGAAAGATGGACAAGATGGGAACATCTCGCGACGATATGAGCTTCTCCATACTCAAGCTTCGGAAAATTGTGATCCTCTGCGGGCTCCTGTTTTTAGCCAGCTGCATCAAAGCTCCGGGGACCGCGCGCGACCAGGTCATCTTTCTTTCAGAGGAAAAGGAAATCGCATTGGGGATCAGTGCCTTTCGTGACGTTCTGCGACAGGCCCGGCTCAGCATCAATCCCGAAATCAATGAAATGGTCAACCGCGTTGGCCGTCGCATAGCAGCCGCAGCCGACAAACCGGAATATCATTGGGAATTTGCGGTTATTCAAGACAATAGCATGATTAATGCCTTTGCCCTTCCCGGAGGCAAGGTTGCGATTTTTACGGGTATCCTGAAACACACGAAAAACGAAGAGGGGCTGGCCACGGTCATGGCTCATGAAGTCGCGCATGCTCTTCAGCGCCATGGTGCCGAACGCATGAGCCGCGGGATTCTCGATCAGATTGCCCAAATAGGGATCCTTGCCGGGGCTGTCAGTGGCGCCGTGAACCCTGAGATTGCCATGGGCGCCATGAACGCTTACGGCGTGGGCGTCACGCTTCCGCACAATCGGAAGCAGGAATCAGAAGCAGACTATATCGGCCTGCAACTGATGGCGAAGGCCGGGTATGACCCGCGTGAAGCCATCAGCTTCTGGGAACGAATGAGTGGATGTCCGAGGCAAATGATCGGAAAGTTCTGTTTCCGGTCAAATGCGGCCATCCCCGAATTTCTTTCGACTCACCCTTCGGATGTCACGCGGATTCGACAAATACAGGCCTGGATTCCGAATGCCATGCAGCATTATCGACCTCACCGTAATGATGCCGGATCGGGAACGGATATTCCCGAGCCTTCGGCGCCGGCTCAGGCTTCAACTTTGTCGAACTGACATCCCATGCCGAAACGAAACGACTTACGCCGCATTTTACTCATTGGCTCGGGACCCATTGTGATCGGCCAGGCCTGTGAATTCGATTATTCCGGCACCCAGGCCTGCAAGACCCTGAAACAGGAAGGGTATGAAGTGGTGCTCATCAACAGTAATCCCGCTACGATCATGACCGATCCCGATTTGGCTGATCGGACGTATATCGAGCCCATTACGGTTGAGGTGGTGGAACGTATTCTCGAGCGGGAACGTCCTGATGCGTTGCTCCCCACGATGGGTGGCCAAACGGCGCTGAACGTGACCATGAGCCTTCAGGAACGGGGCCTTCTTGAAAAGTACAACGTGCAACTCATCGGGGCCAGTTATGAAGCCATCAACAAGGCTGAAGATCGTGAGGCCTTTAAACAGGCTATGCAACACATCGGCGTGGCCACACCGCTGAGCCGCTTGATTCGAAACCGGGAAGACGCCATGAGTTTTTTGGAAATCGTCGGATTTCCGGCCATCGTCCGTCCCTCCTTCACGTTAGGGGGAACCGGGGGAAATATCGCCTACAATCGTGAAGAGTTCGAGCGGTACGTCGATTGGGCGTTGCTCATGAGTCCGGTCGGGGAGGCGCTGATCGAACGGTCGTTGATCGGATGGAAGGAATATGAACTCGAGGTCATGCGAGACTTGAACGATAACGTCGTGATTGTCTGTCCTATAGAAAACTTTGACGCCATGGGCATTCATACCGGTGACAGTATCACGGTTGCTCCGGCCATGACCTTGACGGATAAAGAATATCAACGCATGCGGGATGCAGCGATTCGCGTTATCCAGGAAATCGGCGTTGATACCGGCGGTTCAAATATTCAATTCGCCCTCAACCCCGAAAACGGGGAGATGATCGTCATTGAGATGAACCCGCGTGTATCACGGAGTTCTGCCCTGGCCTCCAAGGCTACCGGATTTCCGATTGCGAAGATCGCAGCGAAATTGGCAGTCGGGTATACCTTGGATGAAATTGCCAATGACATTACCAAGGTGACTCAAGCATCCTTTGAACCCACGATCGACTACGTCGTCGTCAAAATTCCGCGATTTGCCTTTGAAAAATTTCATGGCTCCAATCCCACGCTCACGACCCAAATGAAATCCGTAGGCGAGGCGATGGCGTTGGGAAGAACGTTTAAAGAAGCGTTTCAAAAAGCTTTACGGTCCCTGGAAACGGACCGCTGCGGCTTGATCTCCCTCAATGCCTTGGACCATTACATTCCGGGAGATGACCTCGATCCGTCCGTTTTGGAGCGCGTTCGTACCGCCATTCGAGCGTCCCATCCCGACCGTCCGTGGCACATCGCAGATGGACTGCGAACCGGCATCTCCAAGGAAGAAATCTTTACGGCGACGCACGTTGATCCCTGGTTTTTGGATCAAATGGAGGAACTCGTGCTGTTCGAACAACGACTGCTGGCTCAAGCCCGTGCATGCGCTAGGGAGACAACGGGTGAATCTGCCACGATACTGGACGTGTTGTTCGATGGTCCGGACGAACTTGCACTGCTCAAGGATGCAAAGCGTTTGGGGTTTTCGGATCAACGATTGGCCCAATTACTCGACACGACGGCCGCGGCCGTGCGGACTTTTCGAAGCGTCCATCTGCCTTCCCACCACGTCACGTATTCAAGGGTTGATACCTGCGCCGCAGAATTCGAAGCCTTAACGCCCTATTTGTATTCCACGTACGGCCAGAAGTGTGAAGCACGCCCGACAGACCGGGAAAAGGTCGTTATTTTGGGCAGCGGGCCGAATCGGATCGGGCAGGGGATTGAATTCGATTATTGTTGTGTCCATGCCACCCTGGCCTTACGGGAATTAGGCATTGAAACCATCATGGTGAATTGCAATCCCGAAACGGTGAGCACGGATTATGACACGTCTGATCGACTCTACTTTGAACCGCTTGTCGAGGAAGACGTGTTGAACGTCATGGAAGTGGAACGGCCCATGGGCGTCGTCGTGCAATTCGGTGGGCAAACGCCGCTCAAGTTGGCGCTTCCCCTGGCCCGGGCGGGGATTCCGATTTTGGGCACAAGTCCGGACGCGATCGACCGGGCCGAAGATCGCGAGCGGTTCAGTGAATTAATCACCGCGTTGGGCCTCCGGCAACCACGAAACGGCGTTGCACGCTCCGGCGAGGAAGCGTCCGCCGTTGCCTCGCACATCGGCTATCCGGTTATTGTCCGCCCATCGTACGTCCTGGGCGGGCGGGCGATGCAGATCGTCTACGATGAACGCTCGCTTCGGTCGTACGTCAAAAACACGGTCATGACCACCGACCAATATCCACTCCTGATCGATCAATATTTAACCGATGCCATCGAGATTGACGTGGATGCGGTTTCTGACGGGGCCGACGTTGTCGTGGCCGGCATCATGGAGCACGTGGAAGAAGCCGGCATTCATTCGGGAGATTCCGCCTGCTCCCTCCCCCCCCACTCGTTGACATCGGGGTTGATCGATCGGATTCGCATCCAGACCATGGCATTGGCCCGTGAGCTTCAGGTGATCGGTCTCATGAACGTGCAATTTGCCATTCAAGGAAATGAAGTGTTTATATTGGAAGTGAACCCCAGGGCTTCCCGTACGGTCCCATTCGTGAGCAAAACCATTGGAGTCCCATTGGCAAAACTCGCCATGAAAGTCATGGTTGGGCATTCACTCCGGGACCTGAATTTTACCACGGTTCCCGTGGCGCGACATATCGCGGTCAAGGAATCGGTTTTCCCCTTTACGAAACTGGGAAACGTTGATGTATTATTGGGACCTGAAATGCGGTCGACCGGGGAAGTGATGGGGATCGACCAGGACTTCGGATGGGCGTTTGCGAAATCCCAGGCGGCGGCGGGCTTGAGCCTGCCCCATACGGGCACCATCATCATGAGCGTGAAAAACGGCGACAAACCAGGGACGGTGGACGTTGCCGAACGGTTGCAGGCGTTGGGGTTCAAACTCCAGGCCACACGGGGAACCGCCGCGTATTTGCTCGAACGCGGCCTCAACGTGGAACCCGTCAATAAAGTGAAAGAAGGACGTCCCCATCTCGTGGATCACATTAAAAACCGCCAAGCGCATCTGGTTGTCAATACCGTGGGCACCACTTCCTCACAGGATGATTCACTGCCTATTCGACGAGAGGCTCTGCAACAGAACATTCCTTATTTCACGACGATCCAGGGCATTCAGGCGGCGGTGACGGCCATTGAGGCCATGAGGAAATCTTCACTCACGATAAAACCCTTGCAGGAATATCATCCAACCTGACTGCGCACGTTGTATCAGCACGCGTTTTCCCAATATCCTGTGACGTAGGGGCCGGCCTCCGTGCCGGCCCTTGAGTGCGAGGCATAGGAATGGAACTTCGCGTAGCGTTTGATGTGGAGGAATTATGGCTGTTCCGATGACAAAAAAAGGATATGAGGCGCTCAAGGCCGAATTGGACCGGTTGCGGAAGGTCGATCGTCCGCAAAACATTCAGGACATCGCCGAAGCGCGGGAACATGGTGATTTGCGAGAGAATGCCGAATTCAAAGCGGCGAAGGAACGACAGCAATTTATTGACACGCGGATGAGTGAGCTCGAACATAAATTGGGCGACGCACAGGTCATCGAGTCCGGCACCGGACCCAGTGAAACCGTGGTGTTCGGCACCACCGTCCGACTCCTGGACGTCGAATCGGAAGAACAGAAAACCTATACCCTCGTCGGCCAGGAAGAAGCCGATCTCAAAAACGGCTCGATTTCCGTGCAATCTCCAATTGGACGCGCGTTAATCGGTCATCGCATTGGGGACGTCGTGCAAGTGAACCGGCCGGCGGGGATGATCGAGTACGAAATTCAAGAAATCTTTTTTACGGAGTAACCACATGCCTTCAGCCATATCCATCCTGACGTTACTGACCGACTTCGGTGCCCGCGACCATTTTGTCGCCAGCATGAAAGGGGTGATCCTGGGCATTAACAACCAGGCCCGCATTATCGACATCTCGCATAACGTGGCACCATACTCAATTGAAGAAGCCGCCTTCCTGCTGAACTCCTGTTATCACTATTTCCCGGACGGAACCGTGCACGTCGTCGTCGTCGATCCGGGAGTCGGGTCGGCACGTCGAGGATTACTTGTCACGACTTCGCGGTTTTTCTTTGTCGCACCCGACAATGGCGTGTTGACCTATATTTTTGAAAACGAACTTTCCGTGGAGGTTCGACATATCGAAAATCGTCAATTTCGCCTGGATTCGGAAGGAGCCACCTTTGAAGGCCGGGATTTATTTGCGCCGTCCGCCGCCTGGTTGACGCGAGGACAAACGCCCGGAGCCTATGGTCGCCTGGTGGCTGACTATGAAAAATTAACGATTCAAAAGCCCGAGGTGCGAGACGGTTCTCTCCACGGTCGTGTGGCCCATATCGACCGGTTCGGCAATATTATTAGCGATGTCACGCCCGCCGACATTCAAGCACTCCAGACCATCACCAAGCGCAAAAACATTTCTTTTGAAATCGGCGGTGTTACCATCGACAATCTCAAAACGCATTACGAGCAGGGATCTCCGGAAAAACCGGACGCCTTGATCAACAGCAGTGGATATCTCGAAGTGTTTATGAAGGAAGGCAGCGCCGCGGAAAGGTTAGGCGTCAAAACCGGAACGCCTCTGGAAATACATTAGAGGTTCCTGAAGCGTCTTTCAATGCAGGAAGCCGTAAGATTGCGGCGGTCAATCGCCGCCATGAAACGCATCCCGATCGTACTCGTCCTGCATTGATTCACTGCGGTCGCCCAACCCTTGTTTAAAAGACTGTCGAATCGCGACGATACGCTCGTAAACGTCGGTTCCTTGAACTTGAGAGCCGAATCGTTCAAGAAATTGCCCGGTGAGCTGAACGCCCTTGTGGAAATGGCGGGGAATGGTTTCTTCCGTGACTTGTTGCCAGGTAATGAAAATCAAAAATTCCTGAAAAGCCTGGGCATCAGGTAGATTTTCACCGAGGGCAATCAGGGTTTCATACGCATGTCTGGCCTCCAAGCCTGTTTCAGAGGAAAACGTTTCTTCTGCCTCTTCAATATCCGGTTGAGAATCGCCCAGGTCATCGTGGACGTATGCCCGAGTCAAGGCTTCTCGTGCGACAATGGCAGGATCAAAATTCATCGTTGTTGTTTACCAACGTGAGAATTAACGTCGGGGTTGCGAGTGACCTTCTCTCCATAAAACGGTTCGCTTCGAGGGTGAGCTTTCTGGTACATGACTCTACACTTGGAACAAGATGAGGGTAGGGTGTCCGAACGGAACCCGGAATCAACTGTTGTCAAATCTTTCGGCTATGCAGCACGTGCGGCAATCACCAGCCGCTTTCCGAATATCTTGAGAGCCGCTTCTATCTGGCCAATGTGTGAACGGTGATCAAGGTCAAGCAGACGCCGGACGGTTCCTTCCATGATCGCAAGTTGTCCGGCCAGCGCCACATTGCTGACACCTTGTTCGCGCATTGCTTGGTAAAGGGCAAGTTTGGCAGCCACCAACGCCGGAAGTATGACGACAGGGCATGCGCGTGCCGGCGACGGGCACGGAATGCTGCGCCGTTCGTTGACGTATCCACCGAGAGCGGCAATAAGACAATCTTCTGCCTCAGCCAGTGCCTCTTGTTCGGTAGTACCTTCTGTCAGTGCCTCGGGGACATCTGGAAACGATACGAATATTGTGCCTTCTTCTTGTGTGTCCAACTTGACCGGATACGCCAATTGCATTGACTTCGCCATATTCCGTATCTCCTCTTAGTTCTCAGAGATCCTTAAGGGACAAGCCAAGTTGTGCGAGCATTGAAGCAAGGAGCCCCTTCCCAATTTCTTTTCGGCGGTCTTTGACTGTTGTAAAACGATCTCCATAGTAAATGCGTCCGTGGCTTCCTTTGCCTTTCCTGGATTCGAAGCGTACATGGATGCCACGCTTACGGCCGAGTTTTTCCACACGTCGGATAAAATCTCCACTTGTCATAGTATATCGTACATAAATGTACGAGACAATGGCAGATTTATGGTCTGTCCCTGTGGGAGCATGTCACACCCTGCTATCTCAACAACCTCGGCTCGCGCTGAAGTTAATATGGTATTATTGCAACCAAGGTCATTGCCACGACAAAATCTGTCGTTGTTTTTTGCGAACACGAGAAATTCCGGTCAGCATAAGGTTCGGCAGGATTTCGTTACGATATTTACTATCTGCCGTAATTCTCGTTCAGTCGCTGCCAGTGGGGGAACGAGGACGACAATATTGCCGATCGGCCTGATGAGAAGTCCGCGACGACGACATTCCGCCGTAACCTTGTAGCCCATGCGTTCGGACAATGGAAACGGTTCCCGGGTCTCCTTGTTTTTGACTAATTCGATACCTGCCATCATGCCACATTGACGGATGTCTCCCACGATCGGCAATTCAGCCAGTGGCTTGAGCAGGGTTTGAAGTATCCTGGATTTTTTTCTGACCTGAACGAGTGTTTTTTCTTTTTTGAAAATTTCAAGATTCGCCAGGGCCGCGGCACAGCCGAGCGCGTTACCTGTGTAGCTGTGGCCGTGAAAAAATGTTTTTTTGAGTTCTCCAAGAAACGCCTCATACACGTTTTCCGTGGCAAGGGTTGCTGCGAGAGGCAAATATCCCCCGGTCAGTCCCTTCGCGACGCACAGGAGGTCCGGTGTCACGCGTTCATGATCGCAGGCAAACATTGTTCCGGTTCGGCCAAAGCCGGTGGCCACTTCATCTGCGATCAGCAGCACGTTGTATTTTGTGCATAATGCCCGAACACGCGCGAGATAGCCAGGCGGCTGCGTGATGATCCCTGCGACTGCTTGCACCATGGGCTCAATGATGACTCCGGCGATTTGATCATGTCGCTTGGTCAGGACGTCTTCCAAAGGATCGAGACACGCCGTCTGACACGAAGGAAAGCGTAAATGCAGAGGGCATCGATAACAATAGGGAGCATCGAGGGCGATCGTTGAAAACAGAAGAGGTCGAAAGCGTTCATGAAACAGGGGGAGCCCACCGACGCTCATGCTCCCCATCGTATCGCCGTGATAGGCCGCATCCAGGCGAACGAACATTTTTTTCTTTTTTTGCGTTGGATTTTGCTGTTGCCAATATTGAATCGCCATTTTCAAGGCCACTTCCACGGCCGTCGAGCCGTCGTCCGAGTAGAATACGCGCGTCAGGCCTTTCGGGGCGATTTTGACGAGTTCCTTGGCTAAGACAATGGAGGGGGGACTGGCTGCGCCCAATAACGTGCTGTGGGCAATGTTGCCGAGTTGTTCTTGAATGGCCGTATCCAGCGTGCGGTGTCGATGTCCGTGAAGATTGACCCAAATGGATGAGGAGCCATCCAGATATTTATTGCCGTGTATATCGTAAAGGTAGATGCCGTTGCCTTTTTCAATGATCAACGGGTCTTCCTGTTCCCATTCCTGCATTTGGGTAAACGGGTGCCAAACATATTGCCGATCCCATTTTGAGAGCTTCAATGAAGAATGAGAAGTCCTGTTTTTTTCTTTTTTCTTAAATTGTTTCATTTATAATTTATAGAAACACTTTAGTTTTAATCGGTTGTGAATTCCCTGTTCTCGATTTTCCCATTCGCCAGGACAAGCAGGAATGCAATTTTTTGTGCCGGCCATGTGACCGGCAGCAGGATTATAGGAGTGCATTCTTTCTTTGACAAGATAAGGAAACCCTAATAGAATCAATAAATTGTGCTTTCGCAATGAAGACACTTTCCTCTATCCGCAATTTTTCCATTATCGCCCATATCGACCACGGAAAATCCACCCTCGCTGATCGTTTATTGGAGTTGACGGGAGCGATCACGCCGAGGGAATTTCGTGAGCAGATCCTGGATGATATGGATTTGGAACGTGAGCGTGGGATTACCATTAAGGCTCACGCCGTCACGACGTCGTATAAGGCGCATGATGGATCTACGTATCAATTGAATCTCATCGATACTCCCGGGCACGTGGATTTCACCTATGAGGTCTCTCGCAGTTTAGCCGCTTGCGAAGGCGCCGTGTTGTTGGTTGATGCCACACAAGGCGTGGAAGCGCAGACCATTGCCAACGTGTATCTTGCCATGGCCAACGATCTCGTGATCCTGCCCGTCATTAACAAGATCGACCTGCCCAGCGCGGATATTGAAGGCGTGAAGCACCAGATCGAAGAGATCCTGGGCCTGCCAATGGACGATGCCCTCCTGGTCAGTGCCAAACAGGGGATTGGGGTCGATGACGTGCTGAATGCCATGGTTCGGCAAGTGCCGCCGCCCACGGGGTCCATCAATGCCTCTTTGAAGGCGCTGATCTTTGATTCCTGGTTCGACAGTTACCAGGGCGTGATTGTGCTGGTTCGCATTTTCGACGGTGTGGTCAAACCGGGCATGAAAATCAAGCTCATGTCGACTGGGCGGATCTTTGAAATCTCTGAAGTCGGAATTTTTTCTCCCAAGCGCACAAAAACCAATGAGCTGAAGGCCGGTGCGGTCGGCTATGTCGTCGCGGGCATGAAGGACGTGTCTGACACAAAAGTCGGCGACACGCTCACCGATGCCGAGCGACCCACGGTAACGCCATTACCCGGTTATCGTGAAGTGAAGCCGCTGGTCTTTTGCGGGCTCTATACCATGGATAATGCGGATTACGAGGATCTTCGGGACTCGCTCGACAAGCTCCGCCTCAATGATTCTTCGTTTGTCTATGAACCGGAGTCTTCATTGGCCCTGGGTTTCGGCTTCCGATGCGGGTTCCTGGGCCTGCTGCACATGGAAATCATTCGTGAACGCTTGCATCGTGAATATGGGTTGGAGCTCATCAGCACGGCCCCCACCGTGATTTATCGGGTCAGGACTCTACGCGGGGAGGTGCTGGACATTGAAAATCCTTCCAAAATGCCTGACCCCGAAGCCATCGAAACCATGGAGGAACCGTTTATCCAAGCCACGATCATTGCCCCGGAACGCTATGCCGGTAATATCCTCGCCTTGTGCCAGGAGCGGCGTGGCGTCCAAAAGAGCTTGCAGTATTTGGATACGACGCGAATCATGCTGATCTATGCCTTGCCCTTGAACGAAATGGTGCTGGATTTTTACGACAAGTTAAAGTCCCGTACCCAGGGCTATGCCTCCTTGGATTACGAATTGACGGACTATCGGGAAGCGGATTTGGTGAAACTCGATGTGTTGCTGAACGGCGAAACCATCGACGCGCTGTCCTTTATCACTCATAAGGAGAAAGCCTATCATCGTGGCCGCCAGTTAGTGGAAAAAATGAAAGAGTTGATCCCGAAGCAAATGTTCGAGGTCGCGATTCAAGCCGCGATCGGCAAACGCGTGATTGCGCGCGAGACGGTTTCCGCCATCAAAAAGAACGTCACCGCCAAGTGTTACGGAGGAGACATCACGCGAAAACGCAAGCTTTGGGAAAAACAAAAAGATGGCAAGAAGCGGATGAAGCAGCTCGGGCGCGTGGAAGTCCCGCAAGAAGCCTTTCTGGCTCTCCTGAAGGTAAAGGATGAGTAATGACCGATTATAAGCCGGCCCCGGTGCTGCCGCCGGATTCCTCGTCCGGTGATCCCGAGTTTTCCTCCTCCCGTGAAGAAAGCCGGCAGGAGACGGCCCGGAGCAAACCATTGTGGCGGGAATACGCCGAAGCCATCGTCATTGCGTTAGTTCTGGCTCTGACCATCCGCGTGTTTCTCGTCCAGGCGTTTAAGATTCCCTCGGGCTCCATGATTCCAAGTTTGCAGATCGGCGATCATATTTTGGTCAACAAACTCGCGTATGGGTTACAGATTCCCCAGGATTGCGAATTTGAGGCCGCTCTGCTTCCGGTTACCTGCTATTCCTCTTCCATGCTCCTTGAGTTTGAAAAACCCGAACGGGGAGACATCATCGTGTTTCGATACCCGGAAGATGAGCATAAAGATTTTATTAAACGCATCATCGGCCTGCCCGGTGACACCATTCACATTCGCAAAAAAATCGTCTATATCAACGGCGAGCCGTTTCGGGATGAGCCGTTTACCCAACGCGTGGATCCCGGCGTTATCGATGGTCGGATCAACCCCCGTGACAATCTCGGGCCCGTTACGGTTCCCCCGGACTCCTATTTTGTCATGGGCGACAACCGCGACCAAAGCCTGGATAGTCGTTTTTGGGGATACGTTCAAGAGCACAAAATCAAGGGCCGGGCTTTTCTGGTCTATTGGTCCTGGCATGGTCAGGGTTCGTTGATGGAATGGGTTCGATGGAATCGAATCGGAAAAATGATTGAGTGACACGCATGGGACGGCAGGTTGTGGTTTCGTCGACAAGGACCTCCCTTTCACCCCAAAAGAGGACTGCGGCCATTACCAGGACGCAACTGAAAGAGGCCCTTCGCCATGCCGGTGGATAACCCTCATGTCACGATTGTCATTCCGGCTCGCTATGCCTCCTCCAGATTTCCCGGCAAACCCTTGGCGCTCCTGGCGGGAAAACCCTTAATCCGTCACGTCTATGAACAAGCCGCTCGCGTCCCGAAGGTTGCCCAGGTTCTTGTGGCAACGGATGACGTTCGCATTCACGAGAGCGTAGAAAATTTCGGCGGCCGTTCCACGATGGTGACCAGGCCCTGTCGCACGGGGACCGACCGTGTGGCCGAGGCGATCCGGGAGCTTCCTTGTGAGATCGTCGTGAACCTCCAGGCTGATGAAATTCTGTTGTCTCCCGATCTCCTGCTGGATTTAATCGATCCGTTTCTTGCCAGTGACGCGGAAATGGGCACCCTGTGTCGCCCGCTCAAGCACCGGGAGGAATTTGCGCAATCTTCCGTCGTGAAGGTCGTCACGGACCGGCAGGGGAGGGCCCTCTATTTTTCCCGAGCCCCGATTCCGCACGTGCGCGATCACGTCCACGAAGACGTTGATTCACCCTTTGCCTCGCTTCATTTAGGAGTGTATATTTTTCGTCGACACACCTTGAATCGATTTGCCTCATTGTCGAGCGGGGAGTTGGAGGAAGCGGAAAAACTCGAACAATTACGGGCACTGGAACATGGCATTCCCATTCACGTGTGGGAGACGACCCATGCCTCACTTCGGATCGATACCGAAAAGGACTTGGAAAAAGCGAACGCTTCATGGGACGAACTCATCCGCTCTTGCTCCCTCGCCCCTGGAGGGAGAGGCTGGGGTGAGGGGGAGCACGGAAACGGTTTGCAATCATCATGAGAAATGCCGATGAGTAAATTCATTTTCGTGACCGGCGGCGTGGTGTCCTCCTTGGGGAAGGGATTGGCTTCGGCTTCCATCGGTCATCTCCTGGAGAGCCGGGGGTTAAGGATTTCCTTTCTCAAACTCGATCCCTACATTAACGTCGATCCCGGCACTATGAATCCCTACCAGCATGGCGAAGTCTACGTCACGGACGATGGCGCCGAGACCGATCTCGATCTTGGGCATTATGAACGATTTACCAACCTGACCCTTTCACAAAACAATAATTGTACGACGGGACGGATTTACGACTCGGTCATCAAGAAAGAGCGCCGGGGAGATTATCTGGGAAGCACGGTTCAGGTTGTCCCGCATATTACCGACGAGATTAAACAGACGATTCTACGCGTGGCACACGGCACGGACGTGGTGATCGTGGAAATAGGGGGGACAGTCGGTGATATCGAAAGTTTGCCTTTTCTCGAAGCCATCCGACAGATGCCGTTCGACGTGGGCCGCGAAAACGTCTTGTATATTCATCTCACCCTGGTGCCGTTTATTGAAGCCGCGGGAGAGTTGAAAACCAAACCCACCCAACATTCCGTCAACAAACTTCGTGAAATCGGCATCCAACCCCATATCCTGTTGTGCCGGACCGACCGTTTCCTGGCGCCGTCGTTGAAAGAAAAAATCGCATTGTTTTGCAACGTGGACAAAGGCGCGGTGATCACTGCAAAAAACGTCGATACCGTGTACGAAGTGCCCATCGTGTTGCGAAAAGAAGGGCTCGATGAGTTGATCGTGCGTTTCCTGCGGTTGGAATCCGGTCCGCCCAACCTTCGTGATTGGGACGCCATGGTCCAAAAACTGAAACGTCCGACGCATGAAGTGACCATTGGGATGGTCGGAAAATACATGGCGTTCAAGGAGTCGTACAAAAGTTTGTCGGAGGCTCTCGTGCACGGCGGGCTCCCCAATGACGCCGGCGTCAATATCCGATTGATCGAATCGGAAGAACTCGAGCGGGGCAACCCCGAGCAATTTTTAAGCGATGCCGATGGAATTTTGATTCCGGGCGGGTTCGGCACCAGAGGGATCGAAGGCAAAGTGACGACGATTCGCTACGCCAGGGAAAAGGGGATCCCTTTTCTTGGACTCTGCTTGGGGATGCAGTGTGCGGTCGTGGAATTTGCTCGTCACGTTGCCGGGCTGGAAGGGGCCAACAGTGGTGAGTTCGATTCGGCAACGGACTACAAAGTGATCGACCTGCTCCCGGAACAGCGGACAGTAGAGGAAAAGGGAGGGTCCATGCGACTCGGTGGTTATGTCTGTCGTCTTCAAAAAGGTTCTCTTGCGGAACAAATCTATGGAACGGCGGAGGTTCAGGAACGACACCGGCATCGGTACGAATTCAATAATGATTTCCGCGAGATCCTGACGTCAAAGGGTTTGGTGCTGAGTGGAACGTCACCCGACGGTCGACTCGTCGAAATCATTGAATTGCAAAACCATCCCTGGTTTTTAGGGACCCAATTTCATCCTGAATACCGATCACGACCGCATGCCCCGCATCCTGTGTTTCGAGCGTTCATTCACGCGGCCCTGAAACGCAAATTCGGCCGATAAGAATGAAGGGAAAGAGAAATGGAGTAGAATCTCCTCTCCCTTGATGGGAGAGGAGACGCGATTTTGCAAAGGTCTCTAATGGAAAAAGACATCATGATGCGGGAAGTTCTGTTAGGGGATTTCACGGGTGGAGGAGCCCAGCCTCATTTCCTGATTGCGGGGCCCTGTGTGATCGAGAGTGAACAGATTGTCTTGGACACGGCGTTTCAACTGGCCGAGGTTGCCCAGTCGGTAGGATTTCCCTATCTCTTCAAATCGTCCTACGACAAGGCGAACCGAAGTTCCATTCATTCTTACCGGGGGCCTGGTATTCAAGAGGGCCTGGCCATCCTCCAAAAAGTGAAAGAACAGGTTCGCGTACCCGTCCTGACGGACGTCCACAGTGTTGAGGAAGTCCGACAAGCCGCGCAAGTCGTGGACGTGGTGCAGATTCCCGCGTTTCTGTGCAGGCAGACCGATCTGCTTGTTGCTGCGGCGCAAACCGGCAAAACCGTCAACGTCAAGAAAGGGCAGTTTCTTTCTCCATGGGATATGAGCAACGTCGTCAAAAAATTGGAAGAAAGCGGGACTCGCCGGATCGTTCTCACTGAAAGAGGGTTCTCCTTCGGCTATAATAATTTAGCGGTCGATATGCGAGCCCTTCCGGTCCTGAAGGGGTTGGGCTATCCTGTGGTCTTTGACGTCACGCACAGCGTGCAACTTCCCGGAGGAGGGGGAACACACTCATCCGGCCAACGCGAATTTATTGCACCCCTGGCTCGAGCAGCCGCTGCGGCAGGCTGTGACGGGTTTTTCATGGAAGTACACCCGGATCCGGACAATGCCCTCTCGGACGGGCCTACGATGGTCCCGCTCAATAAACTGAAAGCGTTGCTTCAGGAATTGAAGCAGATTTGCCAGGTTTCCGGAAAAGGCTCGAACGTTACGCTCTGACCATGCCGCAAGCACACGTCGCCAAAGCCCAACCCAAAGCCGTCCCTGAAAATAAAAGCGTTGAGCGGACGTTCAATCTGCCGAATGCGCTCACGTTTTTACGAATATTATTGGTGCCGGTGTATATCGGACTCTTTTCGACGCCAACGGTAGGGAGGTCCATCGCCGCTGCGGCAGTCTTCGGTTTCGCGGCCTTAACGGACTTACTGGACGGGTATATTGCACGACAGCGAGCGCAAGTCACCAAAGTCGGCCGCCTGTTCGATCCTCTTGCCGATAAATTTCTTGTGATCTCCGGTTTGATATTACTCGTGCAATTCCAACGAGTCGCAGCCTGGTTGGCGATTGCGCTCATTGTCCGTGACCTCGCCGTAACCGGAATCCGAGCCGTTGCCGCGAGTCGAGGCCTGATCATCGCCGCCGGAACATTCGGAAAATATAAAGTTGCACTTCAAATTGTCGCGATCATTCTTTTGACCCTGGAGGGAGCAGTTTCCATGTCCGTCTTGAACGTGCATCTGGTCGGAACCCTGATCCTCTATGTAGCCCTGATCTTTTCTCTGGTCTCTGCCGGACAATACATTCTTGAAGCCTGGAATGAGTTTTCCAAAAAAGGGTGACACCTATAACGTCGTCGCAGGCCATGTCTCCTGAGATTCTCGGGCCACTTTCCTGTCTCGGAGCCTATTTGCTTGGCTCTATTCCATTCGGACTCGTTTTTTCGCATATGCTGGGAGCGCCTGACCCTCGGCAAGCCGGCAGTCGAAACATCGGCTTTACGAACGTCCTGCGAGTATCGGGGACAAAAGTTGGAATCCTCACGTTATCCGGTGACTTGGGAAAAGGGTGGCTGGTGGGGTGGCTCGCCAGTTTGGGGTTTCTTCCGAATCTGTGGGCCTTGCTGGCCGTGCTCTCAGTCGTGTTTGGACATCTCTTTCCCGTTTTTTTAAATTTTCGTGGAGGAAAAGGGGTTGCTACGGGCTTGGGAGGAATTCTGGGCCTACATTTTCCCATGGGGTTTGTTCTCGTTGTGATCTGGGCTGCCACAGTCGGAATTTGGAAATATTCGTCTGGCGGAGCGCTCATGGCCTTCGGGGCATTGCCGGTGGTAAGCTGGTTCATGACGTTCGATCTGCAATTTACGATATTCAGCCTTTTCCTGAGTGGCCTCGTCATTGGCAAACATCAGAGCAATATCGTCCGTTTGCTTCATGGAACCGAGCCAACGATAGGGCGGGTTTCAGACAAATTCATAATTTGACATAATCATTCTTATGCGACATTAAGGAGTTCTAGTATTTTGCTTTGTTCTGTCACGTCTTCAAAGGATAGATTGCTTGATGTTGAGCGTGCACTCTTTTTTCATCCGTTTAATCATCGCTCATTCTTTTCTTCATTTCTTCTTTCTAAAGAATAGTTGCAACTCCCAATGAACCTTTTTACTTCCGGCGTATCCAAGCTTTTTATGGGGTGCCCTAGCCAGGATTCTACACATGCCTTTATCCAAGCATTTTTGCGAGCCCATTCTGCTTTCTTTTGTTCGGTGAATATGGCCGCCCAAAAATCATGACTCCATCTATTCCAACGAGCAGCCTCCTGATAGTAACCGACTTCAGCTTTGCAGGCATCTCTGAAAATTCGCCATGCGACAAGCCCTCTTGTTTTCATGTCCAGGTCAAGTTGTATGGCTATCTTCTCAAAGTACTCGTTATGTTTTTCGTCAAGGTCGTAATCCAACTGCGAAGTGTCCGGTAAAGTAGGGTGAAGGCGTCTCGCTATTAATTGACAAATAGCAGTAGCGGCAGGGTTCAACGAAGAATCATTGTGGGCTCTCTTCAATTCGGTTTTGTAGCCTTCAAGAATTTCTGCTCTGGTGATGGCATGTGCATTTTGGGCGTTCAAGGCAAAAATCAGAACAGCAAGCCCAACCGTGCCCGCTCCAATAGCTGTAATTCCTAATTGTTTCATGGTTGCCCCTTCTGGCGACGAGAGTCAGTGAATCTATTTACAGGCAAAACATTTCCTGAATCCATGAATTATGTTCAAACGGGCCGTGAACTGACCCGAAGCAGCCTCGACTCTCGATGTCTCTATTCAGATTTGTCGCCACCCAATTGACAGTGCAGATGACTTTGTTGGTCTCAAGGATAACTCCCCTGACGATTCCGAGATGAAGGATGCGAATGCCGATCTGTCCTTGCCCTTTCAGTCTCTTTATAGCAATTCGGTCACCCGGCTGTATCTCGGACGCCCGCTCTGCCTGTTTCCCATCCTCCCAACCAAGCATCCATATACCTTTCTCTATGAATGACTGGTCTTGCTCCGTTCCCTCCCACCACGCCCCTACAATCCAGTACATTGCCATAAGCTTTACGCCTTTTCTCGCAATTCCTTGGCCAAAATATGGACTCACACTGGCACAGGTCTGCGTCAGATTCGGACGTTCTTTCCCAAATCACTCTTGACGCAATATCCCAACACCTCTTAGAGAAAGATCTTGGTGAAAAAGCGACCTGACCCAATCGTCGGGCCTCCTTGCATCACCCAGGCAATGTGGGACTTATCCATTTAACTTGACGCCTATCTTGTGGTCTGCTACTATTCCCCTGCCCATATTCTTCAAGTTGCCCTTGTCGGGTCACTTGCGGAATACAACAACCTGATCTGTGATCGCGGGTAGCTCCCGTGCTTGGCAGATTGTTTCACCCACGGTAAATACGCAGGATATCCTGACACTTGAAGGATATGGGCTGGCCCGACCTTTGCGTCGAGGCCGCTCATTCATCTTTCAATACTACAGGAGTTCATCGTGAAACTCTTATCATTTGTCGGAACGGCACTCGTCGCCCTATGTCTGAGTGCGTGTGGTGGAGGCGGAAGTGGGGGAAGCGGCAGCATCATGGAACCCATCAACACCCCGCCTTCCATGACGACTTTGACCATTGAAGAGTCTGGCGGTCAGGGAGGCGTCCCACCCATTGCGCAGTTGTTCGGCAATCTCTCGGACGCCAACCAAGACAAGGACGGTCCGCTCTTTGGTAGCGTGCTATACAGTCTCGATACGGGCACATCACGACCCACTGGGCTTGAGACGACGTTTGCGCTCGATCGGCTCACCCTCGACATTACCCGGACCAATGGCACGGTGACGACGCTCGATACGGATCGGGACATTGTTGTCGATGTGACTCCGATTCTCCCGCAACACAATCCCGTCACGAATCGTCCAGCCGGGTCGGTGACGGTGTATAACGCCGATGAGCGGACCTTTACCGCCTCTACGGTCTTAGTGGAGTGGGAGAATGACGACGTGACGAATTACCTCGCGGGCGGGCATTGGGTGCATATTGATCTGAATGCACCCGGCGTGGAAATCGGGGCCTTTATTGATGGCCCCGCCTTTGATGAGGCGATCACCCCGCCTGTGATGGGTACGGCCACCTATGAGGGAACCGCCACGGGCGTGTACCTCTCTACTCATGGCACCGATACCCAGGCCCCGCAGGGGACATTCGAGCAAGGTGAGTATGACGGGCGAGTTCAGTTGACCGCTGATTTTGGCGCCATGAACATTTCTGGCCGAATCGATCAGGTTGGCCTCTCGGAGGTTCTACAAATTCCGCCTGGTGGCGGGGCCACGCTGGAAGACAATTACTTTCCTGATCGTGTGGCGACCGACTATCAAGTGGTGTTCAGGCCGACGCCGATCATGAGTGACGGCACGTTTGAAGGGCTTCGGCAGGACGGCGTTTTTCTCAGTGATTCACTCGATATCGCCGAATCAGAAGGTGATTGGGCAGGGCGCTTCTCGAATGTGAATGATGCCGCTGGTAATCCGCGAGCGGTGGCCGGCGCGCATCGCAACTTTTTTCAAACCACGGGTAACACGCAAGCCCTCTTTACCGGGGCCTTCTACGGGGCGACCGAACGGTTTGAGTAACCATCCACGGCGGCCCCACGCCGGAGTAGGGCCGTCACCACAAGCGAGGCGGCTGTATTCGCCGGACCTGCTCAATCCGCTCATCCAGAAAGGCCAGCATATCGGGGTCTGAGCAGTCCAATTTTAACCCTTCCAGTTCAGTGATCTGGTTCTGCTTCACCTGTTGCGTGTACGCGGCCAGTGCCGGCACGGACGAAAACGTCTTCGGCTGGATGGGGCTTGCAGGTTTTGTTGAGGATTGGTACGGTAGCCGTGAGCGGCTCATCATTCACCTCCTTGGCTGAAAAGTTCAGGTGAAGCACGTTGGCCCGTACTTCCCGGTACGGGCTTTCGTGTTTTATGTGGTTGTGGCTAGGATGTTACCCTGTCACGCCTTCCCGGTCAATGCCTTGTACGTGATCGGCTTCCCCGGCATCGCCCCGAACAGCGCCTGTATCCGATCTACCGTATCCACCTGACAGTTGCCTTCGTTCAGTCTAAACGTGAACTCGCTCACGTAGCGGTCCAGATGCTTCACGCTCACATGATGGAATGTCCCTTCGAGTCCACGTTTCAGCACAGCCCACATGCTCTCAATCCCGTTCGTATGGGCCATGCCTTTGACGTATTCATTGGCGGAGTGATTCAAGGCTTCATGCTGATAGCCCTTGCGGGTAATGCCCCGATAGGCGCCGTGGTCGTCCGTGTAGAGCGTACTGTCTTTCTTGACGCTTCCTTGGATCTCGCCCCACAGGGTCAGGCGATCCGTCGTGGACACGGATTTGGCCACGGTCTTGCCGCCACGTTCGCGCATCCCCAAGACCGCTTGCTTGCCGACGCCACCTCCACCTTGAGGCTTGTCGCCTTTCTTCAGGTGCTTATTGCGAACCTTGCCGCCCACGTAGGTCTCGTCAATCTCGACGATTCCCGAGAGCAACACCGATTCAGCTTCACAGGCCTGGCGGAGCCGATGCAGCATGTACCAGGCCGTGGGTTGCCGCACGGCTAGTTCCTTGCTCAACTGAACGGACGAGATGCCCTTGCGGGCCGTTAACATGAGGTACGCCGCGAAGAGCCACTTGCGGGCGTCAATTTTGTTCCGTTCGAGCGGGGTGTTCGTGAAGACCGTGAAGTACGCGCGGCACATCCCGCACCAGTACGTCCCCACCTTCTGTTGGGCCGTGATCTTGTCGGGTTTGTCACACTTGGTGCAGACGGGCGCTCCGTTCCAGCGAATCCCCTCGAAGTACCGGACGGCACTCTCGACCGTGGGAAACATCGTATTCAACTGGAACAGACTGAGCGTGGTGGCAATGCGTTTCGTCATGGTTGCTCTCCCTTCATCGTTAAGGAGAGCCTACCAGACTCAAAACAGCTTTGTCAAGTTAAATGGATAAGTCCCGGCAATGTGGGATAGAGTATAGCAAATATAGCATGAAAAGTATCTCGATAAGAGGTCTTGGATTAAGGTAGGGAAGAACGATCGTTGTTCCCTACTCTCGACTACGGTCTGGAGATGCTGTCAACTTTCCTTGAAACTTTCCAAAAATAATTCTCGTAATCAGAAAATCGAAAGGAGGCAAAGATGCCAACGGTCTATGTGGTGAAAACGATAGACGACCATGGCCAAACAATTCCTGGAGTTTTCGATGAATTGCAGTCTGGTTATGCAAGGATAGGCTGGTCTTGGCGAGACAATCTCGACTTGCGTTTGATTAATGAGAAGATTCAGCAGGGAAGGAGACTAAATAGAGCCGAACAAGAAGCTAAGCGATGCCGGGGATTTCTCACCCGACCTGTAATGGGAGACTATCTCATCTATCCACATCAGCCAGCCAGAAGGCAGTTCTGCGTTGTTCAAGTCACGGGTGAATATGATTACTCCGCTGAGGAGAACGGCATCAATGGAGACTTCCGATCCTTTAGGCCTTGCTCGCTTATAACGCCGGAGCCGGTTCACTGGTACGACGAGATCGTTCCGTCTCAACTCCGTCAACGCCTCGGGCGTCCAGGTCGGTTCTCGGAAGTATACGACACCGGGCCATTCTTCGCATTTTTGACGGATCTCCCCCAAGCAGGACGCCAGCTAGATGGCTCGAATCGTGTGGGTGTGAGAAGGATCCACGACAAGCTTAGAAAAATCCTTCCTGCTGCTCTCTACACGGAGTTCAATAGAGCCGATCTATCCAGGCTGCTCTGTGGTGACCTCTTCGAACGCATGGGCTACTCCTCCGACGTACAGGAAGGCCGCGCTGAAGCTGGTTCTGATGTGGTTGTCACGGTAGGTTCTCCTCTCTTACCCGACGGAGTTGAGTTCCGAATCGGTGTGCAGGTCTTCGCCTACGAAGGGACTATCGAAGCGCTGGCTCTTCAGCCCAAGCTGGATCAGTTGCTGAGAGGCTGGGAGGACAATTCCCTCAGCTATGGTGCCTTGCTGACAACAGGACACTGTAGTCAGGAAGCCAAGGAAGTGCTACAAAATCACAATGACAATAATCGGGAGAGACAGGTACGCCTGATCGAAGGTGATGACCTTGCAGATCTTTTCCTGCAATATTTCCCGCCCGCAAGCGGATAGTGGGGACGATGTTTGATGGCTCGGGTTATAGTTGCGGGCTCTCCGCTCAAGGCCTGGGATATACTTTATGCGGGCTTTTCCTCTTTTTGGAAATTTGGCAATATTCTTACATTTCTTTAAAAACCTTATTTCTGTAAAGTTTGTGACGAATTGTACAATGTTTACATTTCGTAAAGTTTTTTACATATTGTACGCTTTGTAACATTTGTTACATTTTGTACGGTTTGCCACGCTTTCGTTGTGCCTTCCGCAGATTCCCATCCGGTCGCTGTGTGTGCATTCATTCGTTGACAGAATGAGAAGGTGCTATCCCATATCTGTCATCCTCGACATCTTTAATCGAGGATCCAGGGTCTTCGGTCTTTCCCTTGCACCCGGTCCACTTCCCCAAAAGCAAGACTGGATTCCCGATTACAAACGTCGGGAATGACCAATTGGTGTTTTTGGGTATCAATGACAGGTTGTTGGTTTTTTGAAAGAAACAATAATGAGAGAATCGAGGTGATGCCTTAGCAATTGCAGAAGGTTGACGAGCCGCGAGTCGATGAAGCAATCTCCTTTTCATGCGACACCTCGTTAGTCAGACTTTTTTTCGACGAGAACAACGGCCAGCCATACCTTTCCATCGAGTTTTTCCATCCTGTCTTCTGCTCATCGTGACCATGAGTCTTGTTGGTCCAGTTTGTGATCCGGTTTTTGCTTCTCCTGTAGAATCCAAGGGTCTCCAACTCCTGGAAGAGATTCAGGATGCTATTTCTCAACTGGCCGAAGACGTCACTCCGACAGTGGTGGGCGTGTCCACTATCCGACAACTTTCCTCACCCGGAAGTATTCCGCGTCAGGGTCGTTTCAAGGTGCCGGGATCGGGTTCGGGCGTGGTGATCCATGAAGATGGCTATATTGTGACCAATAATCACGTCATCAGTAATGGCGTGGAGGCTGAGGTCCATTTTTCCGATCAATCGACTCTTGTTGCGGAAATCGTGGCGCAGGATCCCGATACCGATCTTGCGCTTTTGAAAGTCGAGACAGACCACAAACTGCCCAGCGCGACGTTTGGGGATTCCAGTACGGTAAAGGTCGGACAATGGGTCCTGGCCGTGGGTAATCCGTTCGGGTTGGACCGGACCGTCACCTTGGGGGTTGTGAGTGGGATCGGCCGGGAAAACATGAATCTGTCCCGTTATGAAAACTTTATTCAAACCGATGCGTCGATCAATCCTGGAAATTCCGGGGGGCCGCTCTTTAATTTGCGAGGCGAGGTCATCGGGATCAATACGGCCATTATCAATCTCGCTCAAGGAATCGGCTTTGCGATTCCATCCAATATGGCGAGCCGTATTATCGAGCAACTCAAAACAAGCGGCAAAGTGGTTCGGGGTTGGCTTGGTGTGGGGATTCAGCCGCTGACGCCTCAACTCGGGGAGAAATTCGGCATCCCTGACGGCAAAGGCATTCTGGTGAATGAAGTGTTTGCGGACGATCCGGCGGATCAGGCAGGTATTCAATCCGGGGACATCATTACCCGAATCGGAAATGAACGCCTGGAGTCTCCAAACCAGTTGTCCCGGGTAGTCGCGGGTTTTTCTCCTGGTGAAAAGGTGTTGGTCCACGTTATCCGGGATGGAACGTTACTCCGACTCCCCGTTTTGTTGGGAGTGAAAAAAGATAAGCCTATCGTGGCTTCATTGCCCCCGACCGCGGCGGAAGTCGATTTGGGCATCGACGTGTCTCCCATTACCGAGGAGTTGGCCAAAAAGTTTTCCCTCGAACAAACGACGGGCATCCTGGTGGTTCAGGTTGTTCAGGGAAGTGTCGCGTATGCGGAAGGATTACGAAAAGGAGACATTATCCGGGAAGTCAATCGGGTCGAGGTGCCCACCATGAGGGAATTTCGCGAAATCCTCGAAGCGATTCATCCCGGCGAGACGATTCTCCTTCGGATCCTTCGAGAGTCGAAAGCGTTTTTTGTCGTGTTGAAACCCTAGCGATTGGCACTTTCCCCCTCACCCTGCCCTCTCCCACCGGGGGAGAGGGTTCTATAAGGCATGAGGAGAGGAAATTCTATCAAGACGAAGCAGCCTCCTTTGCGGCCTTGTGTTCCTCCACGACTTTATTGACGACCTCACGAGGCGCCTGCTCGTAGCCTGAAAATTCCATGGCATAGGAACCTTTCCCCGCGGTAATGGAGGTCAGGATGGGCGCATACTTCAGAATTTCGGCCAACGGGACCACGGCTTTCACGATTTGATTATGCCCTTTGGCATCCATTCCCAGGATTCGACCTCGCCGGCTGTTTAAATCTCCAATCACTGTGCCCACCATGTCGTCCGGCGCCGTCACTTCCACGTTCATGATCGGTTCGAGGAGAACGGGCTGTGCCGATTCCATGGCTTTTTTGAATCCCATCGAGGCCGCAACCTTAAAGGCCATTTCCGAAGAGTCAACGGGATGATGGGACCCGTCATAGACCTTCACTTGCACGTCCACGACCGGGAAGCCCGCGAGAATGCCCTCGTGCATGGCTTCGACCACGCCCTTTTCCACCGCGGGAATGAAATTCCGGGGAATGGCCCCTCCAACGATTTTGTTGAGAAATTCAAATCCGCCATTGCGTGGCAATGGGTCGATCTGAAGCCAGCAGTCGCCGTATTGCCCGTGGCCGCCCGTTTGTTTTTTGTGTTTTCCCTGGGCCTGGGCCATTTTTTGAATGGTCTCGCGATAGGCGACTTTCGGTGTATGCAGGTTGACGTCCACTCCGTATTTCCTGTGGAGTTTTTCCAGGGTCAGCTCGATATGAGTCTGCCCGACTCCACTCAACAACATTTCCTTGGTCTCGTCATTGCGGATAAATTCCAATGACGCATCTTCTTCCACAAGCTTGTGCAGACCCATGCTCACCTTATCGATGTCCCCCTTCGATTTCGGTTCAAGCGCAAACGACATCACGGGCCGGCGGAGTTGCACTGCGGGAAAGACGATGGGAGCTTTATCGGTGCAAATCGTTTCACCCGTGTGGGTTTCCTTTAATTTTCCCACGACCACAATCTCACCTGCCGTCGCTCGTTGCGTCTGCGTGCTTTTCTTCCCTTGCAGATAATACAGGTGCCCCCCTTTTTCTTTCACGTTTTTCACGGAATTGAAAAAGGTTGAATCGGCTTCGAGTACTCCCGAACAGACCTTGAGATACGTGAGCCGGCCCATAAAGGGATCGATGGTGGTCTTGAACACGTAGCCGGAAAACGGCTCTTCCGCGCTCATGGGTCGCGCGAGTTCTTCATTCGTGTCGGGATGCGATCCGGCCAGCGAAAAGGTTTCGGCTCGTTCTTCGGGAGAAGGCAGGCATTGAATAATCGCATTGTGCAGCACCGTGGTGCCGAGATTCATGATCGCCGAACCGCACAACACAGGAATATACTGGCGGGTTTTCGTGCCCGAGACCAACCCTTGGAGGACTTCTTCTTGCGTCAGATCCCCGTCACTCAAATATTTTTCCACGAGGTCATCGCTGGCTTCAGCCACGGTTTCAACCAATTGTTTTCGCAACTCGGAAATTTTATCCTTCAGGTCAGCGGGGATTTCTTCTTCCTGCACCTTATGACTGTTGGGTATTGGGATAATGGCTTTTTGTGTCACCAGGTCCACCACGCCTCGAAGATTCGCCTCCTCGCCGATCGGATACGCAATTGGTATACATTTGGTCTCAAGCGTCTTCTGAATCTCTTCCAGAACGGATTCAAAATTCGCTCGTTCTTTATCCAGCTCGTTGATAAACATAAGACAGGGAAGTTCCCGTGTTTGAATATAATCCCAGATCCGATCCAATTCCGAGCGTATGCCCGAAGCACCTACGACCAACACGGCGCCGTCTGCCACGTGAATGGTATTTTGGGTATCGGCAAAAAAGTCCAGCGATCCCGGAGTGTCGAGCAGGTTCAGGAAGGTCTCTTTGTGTTCATATTGAAGAAGGGCCGTACTCATGGAATGACGATGTTGAACCTCTTCTGCTTCGAAATCGGCCACGGTATTTCCGTTGGCGCTCGTACCCATTGACGACGTCACACCGGCTGAAAACAACAGGGCTTCAACGAGAGAAGTTTTTCCGGCACCGACATACGACGTCACAACAACGTTTCGAATGGCTTGAAAATGTGTCATACGCCCTCCCCTTGTAATGTCGGCCATTCTAGGCTTGGCCGAATTGAGTGTCAATAAATTGCAGGGCGGAGGGCAGGCACAAGGGGCTGTCCCTACAAATCATTCGGGACGAGCGCCCTTGACTTTACGACTGGCAAAATGTTTTTGGATCAGAGGGGGAGCCTGCTCGCGTGAGGAATTCCACGGAAACGAACAAACGTTACAACGTGCCAGTCATGGACTTTTCATGACCAAGACCGGAGCAGGAAGCCAGATGTCTCGCCTGATGGCAGCGATTTGTTTCGGGCTTTTCGTCAGCGCCATGGCCTCCGATGCCCTTCAACCTGAGAGAGCCTTTACTTCGGATCTCCATCGATTCATCTGGTACGGGTTTCGATTCGGACTTCCCTTGCTCGTCGGTGGAGTCTGTCTGATCGGAAAACGATGGGCTGCCATGATTGGGGTGATGTATGGAACGATCGGCTTGGCCTTGGACATTGCCACGTTTGTACAGAGCATCACTTCTGAAATGGATTCACTGCACTTTGTCGGCCTGATCCTTCTGACTGCCCTATTCAACTTTCTACTCATTGTGATCGGCGGACGACAGGTTGTCACCGTATAAATTGAGATGCGGCCGCTACGATACTCTCCCCTCGATGATGACCCCATCCCAATCGCCGGTTCCTTTTTTTAACTGAAGACACCGGGTTTTTTTGAGTCCGCTGGCCTTGAGCCACTCTTGAACGGCTTGAGCGCTGTAGGTATTCCCCGTCGGGGTGAATAAGAGCATCGTGATCGCAAACAGATTGGTGTCTAGAGTATCAAACCCCGGTTTGTTCATGAGGAAAGTGTCTTGAATCAGAATGCGTCCGCCGGGATTGAGCGCGCGTTTGAGTTTTCGGAACAGGGTCTTATTGTCAGCCGGCGAAAAAATGTGAAGCACGTTCGACACCCACATCACGTCAAATGTTCCGGGAACCGGATTGTCAAAAAGATCGCCGGGGTAATAGGACAGCCGCTTGGCGTGGCGTAAAGGTTTGGCGATTTCCCTGGCGACTTCAAGCGCCGGGTGCCGATCCCAAATGCCCGCCCGTAACGTGGGATTTTTCTTCAAGAATTCAAACGCATACGTGCCTGGCCCTCCTCCGACGTCCAACAACGTTTTCGCATCGGTCAGATCGAGTTGTGTGGCCACTTGTTTTGCGGGGTTCAAGGAGCGCTGATGCATCGCCCAGGTAAAGGATCGCCGATATTCCGGATCGTCCGGCCCGTCATTTTCAACCGGCTTGCCCGTTCGAACGGAATCGGTGAGCTGTGCCCAATTTTCCCACTGGCGATGGACCAGATCCAAATAGGCCCCCTCATAAGCAGGGCTGTTCCGATTCAGAAACGTGCGACCGAGTTTCTCCACGCCATAGGATGTTCCCCGTTGTTTGAGCAAGCCGGCGGTTTTCAAGTTGCGAAGGATAATCTCGACTCCCCGTTCACTGGCCTTCAAGGTCCTGGCCAAGGTTTTGGGAGTCCAGAACCGGTGCCCCATATGGGTAAAGAGGTCGAGATCCAGTGCCGTGGCGAACACACGTGACAAGCGAAAGGTATAGACGGCGTCACGAAAGTCATCCATCGTACGAATGGGAAGTTGCGCGTTCATAAGAATCCTTTTTGAAGCTGAGGTGAGGAATCATTCAGGTGGCGGCAAATTGCCGTCGATAGCGTGCGATCAATTGCTCAAGTTCCGACAGGTTATCGAAATCGACCGGACGCTCGAAAAATACCGCGACGTAGTCGTCGTTCATTTCGACGCGTTCGCTGAAGCCGTCCTTTATGAGCCGATCACGATATTTCGAGACGACTTGTTGAATGTAAAACTTGGCTTGTTTGGCTAATTCATCGCTTCCAAGGTCTTCGGCCGTACCGTCCGACAGCAGGCTCTGCATGTCTTCCAGGGCATACCCCGCCTGACACACAAAAAATCCGGCCGGTGTGATTTCGAGTTGCCAATCCTCATCATCCAATTCGAGAGTCAAGGCCCCATCGGGTTGATATTGGATAAAGTCTGCGTTGGCTTGCTTCAGGTGGTCCTGGACGTGTTGCCAGCGGGATCCGTCAATCATGAAGCGCCCTCCCCTGCCATTGATTTCGTGCGCTTCTGCAGCAGCCTCGTCCGAAGCGCCTCGAGTCGCCTGGTGTTTTCTTCCAGCTTGGGCAACCCGTATTTTCGATCCACGCGAACCACGCGATGAAGGAATCGGGCTTCTTGCTCCTCACAGCCCTTCGCTTTATGGCAATCAGCCATCACGTACCAGGCCCCACCCATGCGCAGTTCATCACGAAGCCGCCTGGCAATGGCCAAACTCGTTTGCGCACAAGCCATGGCGTCATCATAACGCTCCCATGCCAGGTACATCCGCGCCATCATCTTGAATACGTCGGCCTGACCGGCGTCATTGCCCACTCGCTTCATCAAGGTAATGGACTCCGAATAATAGTCCATGGCTTGCTCGAAGTGTCGGGTTTCCTTTGCAACCAAACCCAAATCGGAGAGCAACACCGCCTTGGCTGCGTGGTCTTCAAACAACTCCATTCTGTCCAGGGCCTCGAGATAATACGCGCGGCCTCGTTCCCATTCGCCGGCGTCTACGTGCAAATTGCCCAGGTTCACAAGCGTCGCACTGATCCCGCGGTTGTCCCCGACTGTCTTCTGCAGTTCCAATACCTCCTGATAATATTCCTGGGCTTGTTGGCGTTTACCGCTGACGGCACAGATGTTCCCGAGATTCCCCAGCGTCGCCGACAGGGCCCTGGGATCCCCGCTTTTTCGATCAGCTTCCAACGCCCTGGCATAGCACTCGTAGGCCTCCGTATAGAAGCCCCGCGAAAAATGGGCATTGCCGCGTTGGTTGAGTTGTGCCGAATGAGACTGTCGCACGGTTGTTTTACTTCGACATGTTTCCGGAGAGTGTCAGCGCTGCACCCTAAGAGATAACAATGGTCCAAGTTGTCATCCTGAGCGAAGCGAAGGATCTGCTTTTCCAAGAATTCAATTGTTGATGGAGAGATTCCTCTCTTCGCTCGGAATGACAGATTCGGGCTATTCTTGGAGCAGACAGGTCATGGTTCTCGTTTACTCCAACGCCTGCGCAACAATGGCTTTGGCGCCGGCCAAAATAGAGGTCCCGTCCCCGACCAGGAGCGAATCAAAATTGTATTTGAGCAATCGACGCAATCCTTCACGCGCCTTGGCGGGATCGGCGTACTTCTCGGCAGGCAGCATACTCACCGACCCTTCAGGCTTGCCCAGCAAGGCGTCGCCGACAATAAGAATGCCTCGTCCTTGTTGGAGAAACAGGGCCGATTCGCCTGGGGACTTTTGATGAGAGAGGTGCACGACCCAAATCCCGCCCGGCAGCAATTCTCCGTCGACAAAGGTCTTTTCGGGAGTCACCGACATTTCCGGGGCATCGGACTGGGGAACGAACACGCGAGTGTTCAATGCGTCTTTGTACGTCGCGCTTTCCCGTTCATGATCCCGATTGGTGAGAAGAATGTAATCGACTTGCCCCGCATTCCTCAGTTGCGACAAATCGGCATCGGAGAGAGGCGGAGGATCGACCAGGATTCGATGTTCGCCCACGTCCAACAGGTGGCCGTTAAAATTAATCTGCTTTTCCTCGGAAAACCATGACCACGTGGCTATCCCTGGCAGAATCGGCTTCATAGCTCGGCGATCGCCTCCTGTAGCATGGTCGTCGTTTTGGAAAGAACGTCCTCTTCCGAAGGCAGGTCAAGAATATCGTCTTCCGGCACCGTGATAAATTTTCGATTGGCTCCCTTGGTCAGAGAAATCAAAAACCGGCCTTGGGAAGGAGTAGTCGGAATGACCACCTCGACCGTGCCCTCTATACCCCTCACAAGTTCAAGGAATTTTGCTTTCCCTTCTTCAAACTCATCCATTTCGTTTTTGAATCCTTTCGCTCAAATGGGAGAACTGACGACGGGCCTGATGATCGCCACGGCCCGGCTCGTCGTCCGGCAAGATTTCGAGAGACGGCGTGGCGCACAATCTCATAAGGCGGTCGATCCGGAAGATGTCCCCAACAATTTGTTCACCTCATCCAGAATCGCCGTATGGTTCGCCAAATCCATATTGCCGACTCGTTGCCATCGAATCACGCCGTTTTGATCCAGGATATACACGTTCGGAATAAAGCGTCCTCCGCCATACAGTTTATCGGTAATCTGGTCCGGGTCCGTGAGATAGGGATACGTGATTTTCATGGGAAAGACGCTGAGAAATTCCAGTACGTCGGCTTGGGAATCACCTGAGGAGTTCACGCCGATCACCGCGACGTTTTGTCCGCGTGTGGCTTCATATACCTTTTGTAAATTGGTACTTTGAATCAAACACGGTTCGCAAATGTGAAAAAGTCCAAGCACCACGACTTTGCCTTGTAAGTCTTGCAGCGAGACGGTTTTCCCCGTGACCGAGGTGAGCGAGAACGACGGCGCCGTCTCCCCGACTTTAAAAAACCCACCGGCCCAGGCGATTGTCACCATGGCTATGGAAAGCGCAACCGGTAAAAAGATTTGGCGTTTCATGGCATCCTCCACTTTGATAAGCAATGCGGGCAAGCGACAGCAGATCTATACGGAATCTTAACACACGATTTTTCAGGCGGGCAATCAATGGAGGCCATTTGACGGTATCTCAAAACAAGTCATCCGGGAGTAAAGCCCGCTTCATTCAAACAGTCCTCGCCGAATCACAGATTCAATGCTGCGGATTGGCTCACACAAGGTGAGAAAATTGAGCCATTCCAAAGAAAAGCAAGCGGCTACTTGGAAGAATTAGCATCAAACAAGCCGAGTTGCAGTTCTTCGGCTTTGGTGAAGGATATGGGATATTGTTCGGTGAAGCAGGCATGGCAGTAGTGGTCGTTTCGACCCGGGGCAGCGGTCAGCATGCCTTCCAGACTCAAGTATTGAAGGCTGTCGGCGGTGATGTATTTGCGGATTTCCTCGATGGAATGACTCGAACCGATCAGTTCTTTTTGGGTGGGCGTGTCAATGCCGTAAAAACACGGCGCAATCGTCGGCGGAGAACTGATGCGCACGTGCACTTCCTTGACTCCGGCGTTACGGATCATTTTGATGATTTTTCGGCTTGTCGTGCCACGCACGATGGAATCATCCACCACCACTACGCGGCGTCCTTTCAGCACGTCGGGCACCACGTTTAATTTCAACTTTACGCCAAAATGCCGAATGGATTGTTCAGGCTCGATAAACGTCCGGCCGATATAATGGTTGCGAGTGAGCCCGATTTCAAACGGAATCCCCGACCCTTCCGCATACCCCAAGGCCGCCGGCACACCGGAGTCCGGGACGGGAATGACCACGTCGGCCGGCACGTGCGCTTCTTTGGCCAGTTGCCGGCCCAAGGCTTTTCGAATGGGATAGACGGTGTGGTCGCCGAATATTTTGGAATCCGGTCTCGCAAAATAGACGTATTCAAAGACGCATTTTGCAGGACGTTCGGGAAGGATAAACGGGTGATGCGAGGTCATCCCCTTGTCGTTTATGACGATGAGTTCTCCGGGCTCGACTTCCCGTATAAACTCGCCTCCCATGAGATCAAACGCACAGGTCTCTGACGCGACCACCCAGGCGTCTTTGAACTTTCCCAAACACAATGGCCGGAACCCATAGGGGTCCCGCACGGCGATCAGGTCGTGATCGGTCAGCAGCACCAGTGAATAGGCTCCTCGGACCAGAGAGAGTGCTTCGGTCAATCGTTGGAGTAAGGTATCTCCTTTGGAATGGGCCATCAGATGGATGATCACTTCCGTATCGGAATCGGATTGAAAAATGGCGCCATAGGCTTCGAGTTCGCTCCGGAGCATCCATGCATTGGTGAGATTGCCGTTGTGTGCCACGGCCAGGTTTCCGAATGCGAAATTGACGGTAAGCGGTTGGACGTTGCGAAGGTGGCCGTCTCCGGCGGTGGAATAACGATTGTGCCCGATGGCTTTGTCTCCGCGCAGGCGGCGAATTTCTTTTTTTGTGAAAATATCCGAGACCAGCCCTATGCCTTTTTCCATATAAAAATTTCGTTCATCCGACGAGACGATCCCGGAACCTTCCTGCCCACGATGCTGTAGCGCATACAACCCCAGATAGGTGAAATTGGCGGCTTCCCGATGCCCATAAATGCCGAACACCGCACATTCATCATGAAACTTGTCCGGGGTAATCAAAGGGAAAGAAGTTCGTGCTTCTTTTGGCGAATTATTCATAAGCTGAAATTCCAAGAATTCAGTCTCTACCTCCACTCAAGCTGACAATTTGCATTCCAAACTTCGGCTCCATTGTTCGAATAATACGGTAACCGGCACATCGATTGTTGGTTGCTCATGAACATGGACGATCAAACGGTCTTCGCCGACCGTGCCAATATCTTGGGCGGGCACCTCATGCTCACGGGCAATGGCCAGCACGTGCTCGGCCTGTCCTGGCGATACCGACAGAATGATGCGTGAAGGACTTTCCCCAAAAAGCAATTCGTCCGTCCGAAGCCTGTTCGAATCAAGCCGGATTGTCGCGCCCAACGGTTTGCCTTGGGCCACCTGAGGTGAAAGGCAACATTCCGCCACCGTCACGGCCAATCCCCCGTCCGAACAATCGTGCGCCGATTGCACCAAGCCTTCCGCAATCAATCGGAGCGTGCAATCGTGCAAGGCTTTTTCCGTTTCAAGGTTGATCCATGGAGGAGCCCCCTGCTCCCGATAATGTACGACTTTTAGATACTCCGTTCCACCTAAATCTTCCTTGGTCTCTCCTAAAAGAATAATCCGGTCTCCGGGGCTTTTAAACCATTGAGTGGTCACGTGCTCGGCCGGCTCGATGAGCCCGACCATGCCTATGATGGGCGTGGGATAAATGGACAGGCCGTTGGTTTCGTTATACAGGCTGACGTTACCGCTGACAACGGGGATGTGAAAGGTCCGACACGCATCGGCAATACCTTCGACGGCCAACACGAACTGCCACATGATGTCCGGTCGCTCGGGGTTTCCAAAATTCAGGCAATCCGTCACCCCAATAGGTTGCGCTCCCGAGCACACTAAATTCCGGGCTGCTTCCGCCACGGCCAGGGTGCCGCCCACGTATGGATTCAAGAGGCAGTACCGGCTGTTGCCGTCCGTTGTGACGGCCAAAGCCTTGTTCGTGCCTTTGATGCGTACCACGGCCGCATCCGAACCCGGGCGGACGATGGTATTGATGCCTACCATGTGGTCGTATTGTCGATAGACCCAGGCTTTGCTGGCAATCGTCGGCGAATCCAGTAACCGGAGCAGGACGTTCCCGGCATCCTGTACATCAGGCAGATTTTCGACCGTCAGGGATTGCAGGAGTTCCTGATACTCGGGGGGCTTAGCCGGGCGCTCATACTTGGGACTTTCATCCACCAGGGCCTTGGCGGGAATCTCAGCCACCACCCTCCCCTGCTCCTTCACGCGCACAAACCCGTCGTCCGTGACCTTCCCGATCACCGCCGCGTCAATCCCCCATTTTTGGCAAATGGCAATCACCCGGTCTTCTTTTCCGGCGTCGGCCACGAGTAACATGCGTTCCTGGGATTCCGAAAGCATCAATTCATAGGGCGTCATATTGGGTTCACGGCGGGGTACGTTGGCTAATTCCAATTCAATACCCGTTCCTGCCCGGGAGGCCATTTCACATGATGAACTCGTGAGCCCGGCCGCGCCCATGTCCTGAATGCCGACCAGGAGACGTTGGTCCAGGAATTCCAGGCAGGCTTCCAGGAGCAATTTTTCCAGAAAAGGATCACCAACCTGCACGTTTGGTCGCTTGTGTTCCGAAGCATCGTCAAAACTGTCCGAAGCCATCGTGGCACCGTGGATACCGTCACGACCGGTTTTTGCACCGATATACAACACCGGGTTGCCGACACCGCCGGCTTGGCCTCGAAGCAATTGATCGGTTTTCACAATGCCAAGACAAAAGACGTTGACCAGGGGGTTTTTGGCGTAGATATCGTTAAAGGTGATTTCGCCGCCGACCGTGGGAACCCCAATACAGTTGCCGTACCACGAGATGCCGGAAACCACGCCTTTCAGCAAATGCCGATTCTTCGGAAGGTCCAATTCACCGAATCGAAGGGAATCCAGCAAGGCGATCGGCCGTGCGCCCATGGTGAAAATGTCGCGCAAGATCCCGCCGACTCCGGTCGCGGCGCCCTGAAAGGGTTCGATAAACGAAGGATGATTATGGGATTCCATTTTGAAGACGGCGGAGAGCCCATCGCCGATATCCACGGCTCCGGCATTCTCTCCCGGTCCCTGGACCACCCGCTCCCCTTCGGTGGGAAAGCGCTTCAAATGGATCCGGGAGCTTTTGTAGGAACAATGCTCGCTCCACATCACCGAAAAAATCCCGAGTTCCGTCAGATTGGGCTCACGACCCAGATGTTTGAGGATCTGCTGAAATTCCTCCTCCGTCAGGCCGTGCCGTTGAATCACCTCGGGTGTCATGTCAGTTGGTACGTGCTGCATAAAAATTGAAGTAAGACTTTAATAATGCGTTCAATCTACGGTAAAGCCGGAAGCCGTAGGTAGAGCGGGAAGCACCCTCAATCCAAATGTGGATTGACGCCAACGATATACGTCACCCACGCTAAATCGGCTTCACCCTTTTCGACACGATGATAGGTGCCGGTCCCTTCGTTGGTCTTTCGGTTGGTGCCTTCCCACAGGAAATGCACGTCCCTGAACCCGGCCTCGTTCATTAATTCCATGACCTCGGGCATGGTCCACATGCGCCAGTCATAGACGAAGGCATTACGCATTTCACTGTCGTCTTGAAAGGTGAAATGCATGCGCATCGTACAGAAGTACGTTGCGGGGTCGAAGGCGTCCTGGTCCCAAATGAAGGTGAAATCGCCGATACCGTCATCTTCGGGGTTGTCGATTTCATGGGATTCCTCCTGCAAGACCTGGCTTTCGCTGCCTCCCCAAATGTCCAATATCAACATGCCTCCGGGCTGAAGCGATTCTTTCGCTCTTCTGAAATATTGCAGGAGCGTGGGGCGATCCTTGAAGACCATGTAGCTGAAATTCAAAGCCACTGCCAATTGAACTTGCGAGGAATGAGGGTCCAAAACGTTGCCATGGATGAGCGTCAGGCGGTTTTGCTGATCCACGGGCAAGGGCGACACGTTATGTTTCATGCCCCAATTGAGCGTCGGCCAATCCAGATCGATGCCGACTGCGTGGTTTTCGGGGTGTTGTTTCACGAAATGCGCGGACAACGCGGCGGTACCGCAGAAATCTTCACGCAGCAAGCGCAGGGGACGGCCCGTATAGTTCTCAAAGTACTCGGTAAAAAACGGAATATCATAGTCCGGACTTTGCACGCTTTTTTCATACAGGACATGGGGATCGGCCCGGTCAGCCATAAGCGGACGTGTGCCGGCATTCTTGCGAGATCTTTTCATAAAACGAGCCTTTTGCTTCCGTGCGAATTGATTTGCCGTGGACTACCGGGCCGATAGATTTGACCTTGAGAACAGACTTGTATCATAAAGGAAAGACAGAGCTTGATGCTAGGGGCAGGGAATATTCTCACGCAATGCCCGATGTTATGTGTTTGCGATAAGACAGGCTCACTTGAGGAGGAGAATCAGTTGTCCTGCTCCGGTGATTTTTTTATGATACGACAATGAAAGTTTTCTATTTATCCATGTCCGATTTTTCTTATAACGAAGGAGCGTAACAATGGAAACGTATACACGTGAAGAAGCCAAAACCGAAACCACCGATGACCCCAAGGCTCGCGAACTCTTACGACGGGCGTTTGCGAAAACCTCACGGTGGCCCGATAACTTTGGAGGATTCGAAGCCGACCTTCGTATCAACGTGAATGGTGAAGAAACCACCGGGAAAGTCACGGTGAAGTCTTCGAAAGAAGTCGCAGTGTCTCTTCCGAATGAAGAGCTTCAACAGTGGGCTCAAGGTCAAATTTCGATGATCGCCGCCCATCGGGGGCCGCGAAACTTCGAGGAATCCGATGGAAAATATCATTTATCTTTTGAAGGTGAAGAGAATCATCCCCAAGGGCCCCGCATCGGTTTGGGCGATTCCATGGGCTCCACTTATCGAGTCAAGGATGACCGCCTCACTCAGATTAACCGAAAAATGCCGCACGTGGCCTTTACGATTAACGTCGAGGACAGTGTGTTGACGCAGGATGAGAAATATCTCACGACCCGCTATACCGTGTATTACTACTCACCCAAGGATGGCTCACTGGCAAACGTGGAGAGCTTTTTGGACTCTCACGCCAGGGTAGGGAATGCGGATCTGCCTGCAACCCGCCGCATTATTTCGTATGAAAAAGGCGCCACGGTGACGCGTACCATGACATTTGAAAACCATAAGCCGCTGTAATTTCTGCCGGTTGTTATGGCAAGGCGTGAGTTGCCTCAACGTACTCGAAGACGATGCAGCGAAGTTGGTGAAGTGTACAATCAGGTGAAGTTGCCCACTTGGCCCGGATGATCGCCGATACCGGGCCAAGTCGTCTGATGGAGGGAGGCACGCGTTCCTCGCATCGGCCTTTCCCTGATCTTCAGCATACCTTACGATAACCCCTGCCCTTTCGTGCTCCCGCCAAACCCTCCGAAGTTCCCCCCAAATCCACCCTGGCCGGTACTCCAATATCCGCCCCGTCGCCAACGTTGAAAAGGATGTCGCCGTTCCGGGCGGGTAAAACGCCAGAGGACAAACAGCATGGCAAACACGACGGCAACGTTCATCCAGAACCCGGCACTCGAAGAGCGTTTGGTTTGTGCGGCCGCCTGGATCGCACTGCCCGAGGCTGAGGCCAATCCTACTGCCGTACGAGACAAGGATTCTCCGTACCGGGCATTTTGGAACATGGGGATGAGATACTGCGTGGATAATTCATCCAACTGCGGTTTTCCGATCAACGGGAGCAGCGTCCGTCCGAGTACAACCACGGCTTGTCGCTCTTTCAACGAAGCGAGCAACAACATGCCCCGCTCCTGTTGCGCCGCGCCAATGTGCCATTCCTTATACAAGCCCTGCGCATAGTCCCGTGCATGCGAATAAGGGCTGGTTGTCTCAACGGTCACGACGATCATTTCGATACCGGTACGATCTTCCAGTTCTTTGCAGACTTCACGAATTCGTCTTTGCCAGTCGGGTTCAATCAAATCCGCGTAATCACTGACATAGCCGAGTGGTGTCGGAAAAACGGGTTTCTTTTCCCCTTCGGCGGCATCAGCTATCTCAGCAGACACGCATATGAGCAGAACAAACAGAAAGACTATCGGCACTGAACGCCATAAATTCATCATTGAAGATGTCACCCATCCCGTTGAGGGCGGCAAGGGCAATATGGAACGCATCTACCGTTTCTTGTCAGCAAGCAATTTTCTCATACAGTGTCTCAGGAGCAATGTCGGCTCCATTTGGCCAGGTTATTGTTCCACCTTCTATGATTGCCCTTTTAAAGAACTCCTTTGTCTTCAAGGGTTCAAACACAGGACCTTTGTCAATGTATTCACGGAAATCAATGTCGCCGGTCACGCCATCGTCAAACTCAACATGAAAGACGTAATCTTTCTTATAGGTAATTTTTATAACGTCATTCATATTCCACATAGCTTCACCCTTATTTGAGTGGATCTATTTTTTTGAGTTCTTTATTGTCTCCGGCCAATTTCCAGTCTTCTTCCAGCTCAGATACATGCAAATCAATCCATTCGCGTACCAGCTTGGTTGCCGTTTTTGAGGAAAGACTGCCTTTGCGCACGTTCTCTCCGAAATCAAATATAGCTTTATTTCCCGAGTACCAAGTATCTGTCAAATGAGGGGAAGTTTAAGTAGTTGGCACTTAACTTGCTGTGCTCTTCATTGTAGAAGCCGGAGAATTTGGTCTCACATACACATGTGACTTGCCTATATTGGTAAGGTGCCTCACTTAGCTCTCGATGAACAGTTCGAATAAGGTAAGCAGCCTAAGGCTCGGGGGCAAAATGCCCACTTTCGACCCTCCCGTGTACCCCAGTGTTAGGCAGCACTTTCGACTGGTTCGCCGTAAGCTCCTTTGAAAGCCTAAGAATATTGTTTGCTCGGTCAAGGTTGGCTCTGTCTGTCTCTTCTCCAGCAAGCATCTTACGCAGGGCTGCAAGCAAAGCTTCCTCAAGTTCCTCCAGTAGGTAGTGATATCCGGCATCACCATATTTGTCGATGAATTCTGATTGATGGGGGAGCGCAGCTTTGACCAGCTTTGACACTGCTTTTTTATCAAGAAGGTCTGCACCGATACCAGATTTGATAATCTGAACTTTTAAGACGGCTTGCATTACAATGGCTTGATACGCAGAGAACAGCGCCCAGGCCATCGGTGAAACAAACGGCCGTGCTTTTTCTGGACCGCTACGGTCGAGTTTATTGGGATCAAATGCAGCACCCATCGCCGTAAACATTTCACGGACCTCAGGGTTCCTTGCGGCCTCCTCAGCGACAGCATCGAATTTCGTTACAGCCATGAATGAGGAAATACTCTTTGCACCTGCGAGGGCCGTAACGGCCGACCACAGTTGATCGACGGCTTCAAGTCGGCGCTTGTCTAAGGTCATTTGTCGACTTATCATGGCCGTCATGACTCCACTGCGAAGACCTATGATTTCATTCTCCTTCAATCGCAGATCTGTCTTAAATGCTTCCTCTTGCTTACGGAATTCGTCACGAACGGCTTCAAGCTTTGCATCGAACTTGTATTCAATACTTTTGGCCAAACTGGTGGCAATCAGCTTGCGACAAAGCCATAGAACAAAAACTAGCCCTCCCGTTGTTGCGATTGATGGAATCCACAGATCCATAGATGAACTCTGCCGCCTGAAGCAGATTTAAGCTGCGCAGCTTTGCGGTGTCCGTTTGAATGACGTGTCATGCGGCCTTACGCAGAAACAGGCGTAAGGCTGAACACGCGTGAATATTTTGCAGCGGCTTTAACGTCACCTCGACGAAGAGCCTCCCGTACATCGTCGAGACGATACGCGTCTTCAAGAGAAAGGTACGGCGACCATCCTTCAGGCTCTTGTAGTAGCTCTACGTCAACTTCTGCAACGTAGTTCCCTTCGTGAACAAGCTTTGTCCGTTTTCTTTTACTCATTTGCGTCTCCGCTTAAATCCAGGTTCCCATTTTTCGGGATCGGGCAAGTATGCCGTGATCAGCACTGCAGGATTTGTATGGCCAGAGGGAAGTCCCCACACAGCGTGGATCGAGCGCCCATCCTTCCTTCGTTGGAGCAACAGAACACATGGTCCTTTGGAGTAGTTCGGATAATCTTCAATGACTTCCGCTGCTTCCACACCTTCGACAAGCTCTCTTGCAAGTAGTCCATCAGCGGCGAGCTCGTCGTATCCGTGCTCAGAAATTCGGACATTGCCTTCGGAAATCAGCGTCCGAATGCTATCGAACGTAACATTCACAATACTCGTCGCCGTCGGATATGTCTATAGATCATCTCATAGGGCCGCATAACGCCACCAGCTTGCCTGGTCGCTGTCGATCAACTTGTTAGCCTTCACTTGAAAATGTGCTCACGGTGAAATGCCAAGTACTTTTTGTGCTTTAGCTCGACTTGACGCAAGCACATATTGGATCTGATCCCAAGGGCCTTCGCGTCATCTGCTGTAAGCCTTTCTGAGATCAGTATTCCACCTTCATCGTCAAAACTCACGTATCCGGAGTCAAAGCATGCATCAAGGGCGGGAGACAGCAGCAAACCATTATAAAGATCGAGACGCTCCTCCAACGTAGCGTCACGCCACGGCTTGATGTGAGAAGCCCGAAGGAGCGTATCATCCTTGCAGCCCGTGACAGCACATGTAGACCAATATTGAATCAGACTTTGCCGGAATCTGCCCTGGCCATTCCGAGCCTTGATAATGGCCTCACGCTCCGACGATGAAAGGCTCAGGTACTTGTGGATATCGGCGGTTTTGTTCGCCTTCCACATCTGCGCAGCCAGTATCCACGCAAATGAGTGAGCGTCGAGCAAGCTCACATCAGGATCCAGGTTTTCAGCAAGCATGGTCTTGAACTCGCGGATAAGGGAGATATAGATCAGATAGTTCTCCCAAGAACATTTATGACTTGTCTTGAACTCAGCCCCTAACAGTTCGAATGTACGATCAAAGAATGTAGGCGCTATTGGAAGGTATCGGGACCGGTCTTTCAGGAAGAATAGATAGGCAATCAGTGGATAGGTTCTGCCAAATATATCAACCAACTCGGCAAATGAGCGCTCTTCTTGCTTCTCTCGATAGAGTGTAAACAAGCATCTTTCGATTCTTAACAAGTCTTCTTGCTGTTTCTCGGCTTCGTAGAGTGGTTGATGTGGACGGGCTTCCTTGCCAAAGCGAGCCTGCCAAGGAACAAGATTGTTCTTCGGTATCTCAATGGCTTTCACCACCGCTTGCGCGATCTGTCCGCTTCCAATAGCTGATCTCTCCCATGACTGAAACGCGAGTGCGTCTCGACCGGCATGATAGATCTCAGACTTGTACTTTTCATGTTCCTCAATGTAACGGTCTGATGCAAAGGACACGAAGGGGCTGCCGGACTTTTCTTCGACGAACTTTTTAAACGCTTTACGCTGGCATTCAAAGAGATAAGGATCAATGGGCGGCGTATCAGGTGCCATGAAGCTCTCCGTGAAAGCTAATTATTGATTATCAAGCAATCTTGCTCATTGAAATCGCCCCTCGTGTTTCATGGATTCGATCCGATCCACCAGTTGACCCAACCCTGCAAGGTATCGCTCCAATAGCTTGGGAAGTTCATGCTTCCCCGGTGTACTGAGGCCGCGCTTCAAGCGCCAGACTTCGATGAACACTGAAGGATCCAGATCCAACGTGGCGTTCAACTCATCCAACACTTCCGGGGATTTCATGTTCGACGGGCGGTCCAGCAGGCGATAGATTCCACGAAGACATGGCAGAAGTGCGGTTAATGAGATGGGCAACAGGGTTTGAATGGCTTCAACCCTGGCCCATCCTTCGACGTAACATTGGCGAACCCGCAGGAGATTCCCGTGCACTTCCTGCCGGCATTGGAGAAACAGGTTCGTGGAGTTGACGTGTAATTCAGGGAACGGATCACATCCTTCAAGCAGGATGTGCCGTTCCTTGATATCCAGAAATTCCAACGGAAATACATCCAGGGATTGTTGGAGATCCTTGTGCGTGAGAAACAACGGGGCAACGATTTTTTCCCTGGCCCATTGTTTTTGAATGCCGCTCCACTGTTGAAGAACGGGCTGCGTGATTTGTTCGAGCACGATCAATATGTTGATATTGGAGTATCCTTGCAGAAACTCGCCACGTGCTGCACTCCCATAGACGAGGATGGCTTGATACGTGAGGTGTTTTTTTATGGAACGGAGAAAGCCGCGTAGCGGGGCATGCGTGTCTTCCTGAAGCTGGGACCAGAGCGAATTGGTGGTCATTCTTATTGCCTTGTACCTGACGTGTCGTGGAAATTGATCTTATGAAAGAGCATGTGGTGGCCGTTGATCGGCACGGGGATCCGGCACCAGTCCCAGGGCCAGGAAGCGATCCAGCATCCCCAATGGTGGAGTCTCACGAAGTCCGGCGGTCGCAGTCAGGACTTGATATTTAAGCCGCCGGTTTTGATCGATGGTGGAAAAGACCCGGTTGCGCAGCCATGCGAGCACGGGGTTCCCCGTATTCCAAAAGAATGCCTCTTCATCGGCAAGCCGTTGCAACATTTCGACTTTCGGGCGACGCTGCTTTTCGTACACTTTCAAGCGCGGTCCCCTAAAATTGTCTTCTGCCAAACACGAAGGAATTAACTCTGCCAATGCCGTGGCGTCGACCATGGCCTGCATGCGTCCTTGAGAGGCATGGGGATTCATCCCATGGGCTGCATCCCCGATAAGCACGGCCCCATCGGTGACCCATGTTCGCGCACGGGTTCGACCCGTGGGCATCACTGTTGATTGCTCCCAGCTTGTGAAGCCTTGAAACGTGGCCGATAGCTCCGGATAAATGGCGGACCAGCGTTTTTGAAGGGGTTCGATTCCGGCTGCGTGTATCGCGTTCCGGGATTCTGCGTCGATCAAGTAGACGAGATAAATTTTCTCTTTTGCGGCCGGGAATAAACCCAGAATTTCTTTTTTCCCGAGAAAGTATTGCGCTTCCTCCAATCTCTCGGGACAGTCCAGTATGGCGACAAGATAGCTTTCGGGATACCGATACAGTTTGGTTGGAATGTCGAGAGCTTCACGAACTTTGGAGGCTGGTCCATCAGCCCCGACGACTAATTTAGCGGAAATGTGTACGGGCTTGCCTTGAACGTCTGCTTTTACCCCAATGATTTTTTCGTCTTTTTTCAAGACATTGGTAAAAGACGCGTTGTACCACAAGCCTCCGGGATTCTGTTTCTCCAAGGCTTCCAGCACCGTCCGATGAGCGACATGCGGTAAGGTGACGAGGGCGTGATTATAAGGAGGAGGCAGTTCGCCGTAGTCAATGGAACACAGCCGACTCCCACCAATTTGCCGAAAATGAAAATGTCGAACGGGCTGCACCGCGTCTTTCGGCAGTTGAGCCAACAGACCTAAATCGTCCAAGATTTTTTGCCCGTTTGGCTGAAGAATTTCTCCTCGTATGCCGTGGGGAGGACCCGGGGCTTGTTCGAGCACGAGGGTTCGAATTCCTTTATTGGCGAGCAAAAGGCCCAGGACCGCTCCGCCACCTCCGGCACCGACCACAACGACATCAACTTGCATATCCATACAAAACGAAGGGAAAGGAGCGAAACGAAGGGCTCAGGGCATAGTTCCCGGGAAAAACCGTCTACTCGGATTCAAATATTTTTTGAAAATGCTCGTCGGCTTCGTCCCAGGCCGTAGGGTTCGTGTTTTTCAGCCAATCTCTCAAAAATGTTTTCTGCTCTGGAGAGAGCATTTGTCTGATCTGGTGGGAACGGCCTTGCAAAGGTTGTAAAAATCCAACCTTTTTAACAGGGTCGAGCGTGGCGGTCCGTACGTAGACGTTGGTATAGGCCAAGGGTTCATCGTTTTCTCCCTCCCCTTGGAGCCAGACCGAGATATACTTGTCCATGGTTAAGCCCGAGCTGTCCAGCGCTGGATCCGTTTCATGAAACACGTCATTCTCCGTTTCAGGTAACGGGACGGCTTCATGAGCCCGAAAGAGAAAATTTCGATTCCACATGAGGGAAAATAAAGGGATAAAAGAACGGCACCTCATAGTGTCAAGGAGCCGTCACGAAAGTCAAATGTTACAGTTTATACCTTATTGCGCAAGATAACGCTTGTATTTTCTTGTTGGCTTGTCATAGTGTTATCGGATAACTTTTGGGTAAAGAATTGAGTGCCGAAACCGTTATCAAAAATGCACTATTGACGTGTAGCATCATTTGTTGAACCACATAGGAAAAAGGAGTGTCGCCTCATGAAACCATTGTGTCTTGCAGGATTCCTCTTGGCAGCTCTGTTTATTTCCGGATGTCAAGGGACTGGAGAAATTGTCAAATTACGTATCCAGCACGTCGAGTCCGCAGTTGATTCCAAAGGCTCTCCCCTTACCGTTTCGGTTTCTCCATTCGATGATCGACGACAGTCATCCGAGCACTTGGGCATGCGGGCACGTGGAGGAGGAGGCCAAACGTATTTTGACGTGATGGACGGCACTCTCAGTCAACGCGTCACGAGTTCGTTCGTCGATTTTTTGAATCAAGCGGGACTTTCTGCCTCACCGGCCAATGGCGCAGGACCCGCCGATGTCAGCATTGAGCCGACCATCCAAAAGTTCACGGTACGGGCTACCGATAGACCTCTTTCCATCTTCCTCGAAGTTGACACAGTCATGGCATTTACGGTCCATAACGCAGCCGACGAAAGTACCGTCCGGATCGCCATCGGGGTTGGCGGAACGGATAATGAAGTGTTCTTCTCTGAAAAGGACCTGGAAGAACTCATCGGAGAAGTGCTCGCGGAGGGCTTCGAGGAATTTCTGGAAAAGATCGAAGTTCAAGGACAGGTGCTCAAGTTTCGTCTTCCTGAGGAATCCTCCTGAGATTGGCCCGGCTATAAACAGGGTTGAACTAGGATTTCTCACTCACACCAAACCAACGATAGCGATGCTTGGCCACAAATTCATATAGTGCAATCGTGATCTGACGCCATACGCGGAACCTCCAGAAAAACATGAAGATTTTCCCGCCCGTCAGTCCATGAAGAAACGGAAGAAACGCTTCCAGCCCACCAACAACCGCTCCCTTCTCATCGACCCAATAGGCCATGGAAGGCCGACATCCGGGTTGATGGCTTTTCCCCAGACATTCGGCAGCCTTTTGACTCTCATAGGGTACAAACTGAATATCTTCGGAACGCTGCTCTAATTTTTGCTTCACTGCCACGCAAAGACGACAATGGGAGTCATAAATAAGGCATCCGGACCGTGGCTTACCTGGAACTTCATTTCCCATGTTCCACCCCGTGCCTTAGCGGTTCTCTAAGCAAGGCAGGATCTTCCTTCAGCTTTTAAACTGTTCTGCAATCCGGTCCGGGGTCACGATTCCCTGCTCCGTAATGATCCCGGTGACATACTCGGCAGGAGTCACGTCAAAGGCTGGGTTAAAGACGGCCACGCCTTTTGGGGCAATCCATGCCTCTCCATTGATGGTGGTCACTTCATGACCGGGGCGTTCTTCAATAGGAATAGCGGAACCGGATGGCGTCGAAACGTCGATGGTAGAAGAAGGTGCCGCAACGTAAAAGGGGATGCCATGGGCCTTGGCGAGGACCGCGACGGCATACGTCCCGATTTTATTCGCCACGTCGCCGTTGGCCGCAATCCGGTCGGCACCGACCACGCACAGATCGATTTTGCCTTGCTGCATGACAACGCCGGCCATGCTGTCCGTGATCAGGGTTACGGGAATGCCGTCTTCCATCAACTCCCAAGCCGTCAACCTGGACCCTTGAAGGACGGGTCGGGTTTCATTCACAAAAACGTGAACCTTTTTCCCCTGCTCCGACGCCGCCCTGACCACTCCCAAAGCCGTACCATATCCGGCGGTTGCCAAGGCCCCTGCATTACAGTGCGTTAAGATGTTGTGTCCATCCTTGATGAGGTGGGCTCCTTTTTGGCCCATGGCCTTACACATCGCAATATCTTCCCGTTGAATTGCCAACGCTTCCTGTACGAGTCGAGATTGGATTTCAGGCACCGTGCGGTCGCAGTTTTTCCGTAACACGTCCTTCATGCGCGCAAGAGCCCAAAAAAGATTCACGGCCGTGGGGCGAGTTGCAGCTAATTGATCGCAAATGGCCAGGACTTTTTGTTCAAACGTCGAGACAGCGGTCTCGAATACGGATTGCGCTCCCAGCGCGACCCCCATGGCTGCGGTCACGCCAATGGCAGGTGCCCCTCGCACCTTCAGCTCTTGAATGGCGGATGCCACTGCATCAACGTCTTTGCACTCGAGCAATTTGGTGTGGCCGGGCAACTGACTTTGATCAAGGAGCCACACGCCCCCCTCTTTCCATTCCACAGTGGGAATCATTTCCAAAACCTTTTACTGATTTCTTGAGACACGTCCGGTTTCTTATCCTTTAATGTTACCTATCGGTAATAATTCGGCCACTTTTCTGGTGATCCCGGCAGTATCCACCGACTCCACGACGTCGGCAATATTTTTATACGCGATTCCTGCTTCTTCGGCCAATCCCGACATCGAGACCGCTTTCACCAGGATGCCCCGTTGGGCCATGTCTTGTTGAAGGGTTGCCCCGTGGACCGTTCGCTTTGCTTGCGCCCGAGACATCGTCCGGCCGGCGCCGTGCATCGTAGACCCGAAGGATTCCGTATTGGCTTGCACCGTACCCACCAGCAGGTATGACCCCATTTCCATGGAACCACCGCAGATCACCGGTTGGCCGACTTTTCGGAATGGTTCCGGCACGTCGGGACTTCCCGGGCCAAACGCCCGGGTCGCGCCTTTACGATGGACCAGGAATTGCGTCTTTTCATAACGTTCCACTTTGGCGATATTATGGGCCACGTCATAGACTTGGCGCATGCCGAGCCTCTCGGGGGATTGTTGGAACACCTTTCGGAAAGCTTCGCGAATTTGATGGGCAATAACCTGCCGATTGGCAAAGGCCGTGTTTGCCGCACAGTTCATAGCCGAAAAATAGTTCTGCCCCTCCGGTGACTGATAAGGCGCACAGGCCAATTGTTGATCCTTCACGGTGATGCCATAGCGTTTCATGGCCTTTTCAAAGATCCGTACATAATCGGTGCCGACTTGGTGTCCAAGGCCTCGAGACCCACAATGAACCATGATCACAATTTGGTCATCCCCATGAATGCCGAATTGTTCAGCCACGTGTCGATCGTAAATGCGGTCATTCCGGACCACCTGGACTTCAAGGTAATGATTCCCCGATCCCAATGTGCCCAATTGCCCCATTCCCCGCTGGCAGGCGTGTTCAGAAACGTGTTCGGGGTCGGCTCCCGTCAGACAGCCTTCTTCTTCCGTATGGGTGAGATCACTGTCCCATCCATACCCTTGTTCGACGCTCCATCGTGCTCCTTTCCTCATCACTTCCCGAAAGGTCCGATGGGACAGATTTACAAAGCCTTTCGACCCGACCCCGGCAGGGACCGCGCGAAACAACTCCGTCATCAGGGCATCCAACCGTGGTTTCACGTCGGCCAGCGTCAAATCGGTACGGATCAGCCGCATTCCGCAATTGATATCATAGCCCACGCCGCCCGGAGAAATAATGCCCTTCCCAACGTCGAATGCCGCAACGCCCCCGATGGGAAATCCATAGCCCCAATGGCCATCCGGCATGCACAGGGCATAACGTTGAATGCCGGGCAAACACGCCACGTTCGTCACTTGCTCAAACACCCCGGCATCCATTGCCCTGAGAATCTTTTCCGTTCCATAAATTCTGGCGGGAACCAGCATGCCAGACTTTTCCGTTTCGGGAATTTCCCATATGACGTCGGTGAGCCGATTGACTTTCATTGCAGTGGCGAGTTTCATGAAACGCAAAACCTCAATAAGTATTTTCGGTTGCCGTTCAAGCTATTCATGCAAAAGTTGAGTCTGGCTAACTCATTGAATCGTGTTACACGTCTAGAACCACGTGAGCATACCAGGCACCTTCTTCTTGTTGTCTGACTTCATACAAATGTTTGGTCACCGCCTTTACGTCGGTTCGTAAATCCTGTCGGGTTGCATCAACCCGGTCACCGATGAGCGTGGCCTCAAGATGCCACAGGTTCTTCTCTGAATCACGGCTCACCGTTGCACGGACGTCATGAAACACAACCCCTTCCATATCCTTGATAAACACGATGGCGTTCAACCATTCGAAAAGCAAATCCTCTATTTCAGCTTCGGAAAGCCGAACCTCTTGCGTCCAACTCGTCTCCACGCTCAGGGGGTCCACCATTGCTTCGATCACGGCCAATGCCGCAGCCGCAAAGAGCTCGGACACCGAATCGCCGGTGGCTTCAAAAGCAAGGTCGCCCAGGACAATCTCATCGCGAAACCGGTATGCCTTTCCCATATCATCTGCCAATGGAAATCAGAGAGAGGCCCTTCTGCTTTTCAGCCTTTTGGGGAGAGAGAAGACAGGACAATGGTGGAAAGTCCTGTTGCTGAAAGACCGGAAAGCCCTGTGATGAGAAACGTTCAATAACTTTCCATGTCCGTATCCTCAGACTTTTGCTCTTTGGGATCATTCAATTGGGAACCGGGTTCTTTATTGTCTTCAGGGAACAATATTTTTTGTGGCAAAGTGAGCGTATTTTTCAAAATTGTCAGGGCCAATGTGGCAAATCCCGTCAATCCGGACGCCACGGATTCCACGGCCATCGGCTCGATCGTCGGAGCATGAAGCGAGCCTTTGACTGAAAACATGGCCAAGTCGACTCCCCGTTCTTTACCGTCAAGCAACAGATGCAATAACGGAATTTTTTGAAAAAACTCGAAATACGGGCCTAAGGGGCTGGCCGCGGTCACGACGTCCAACTTATCGTTCACCAGGTCGTACTGCCCCGCGGCCGTCATCTTCAGGATGGGTCCATCCATGACAATGTCTTTTGAGACAATCCGGCCTTCGGCTATGGCAAAAGTTCCGGCTTGTCGGTCAAAAGGATAACCGTCTTTCTCAAGGTCGACCGTCCCCTGCAACATGCTCGGCAGGTTCATGAGGGCCAATATTTTGGGAATCACGATACCTCTTTTGATCCGGCCATCTACGATTGAGAGTTTCAGCGTTCCCTTGAGGGTCGGGAGCACGCCGAGGGGATTCTTGCCATGTCCTTGAAGTGTGCCTTCCGCGGACAACAGGCCCGTCATCAATCGTTTCTCAAGCATTTCCTCATCAAAAAAGGTTCGTTCCAGGGTTAACAGGGGAATCGAGTGTACCTTAAACCACGTTTGCATCGTGGCAGGCTGTTGAACGGGCAGATGGACGAAAAGGCGTCCTTGAATCGTCCCGTCATCGACTTTCCCCCGAATGCGATCGACACGGATTGTGCCGTTCTCGATTCGCAATTGGCCGGTTAATTTTTGAAAATGCAAATTGTGGTACGACGCACGATCGAACCGTAATTTCCCTTTGACTTTGGCTGTTTTGGCGATTTTTTCCAAAAACTTTCGAAGAGGAGACGGTTGTTTTTTGGGTAGAAGAAGATCGATATTGAATTGCGGTGAAGTGAGTGCCATGTTCATTTTCGGCTTACTGTCCCACGTGCGGATGATTCCCGTGGCCTGAGCTTGGCTTTCCTCGAAATTCCACTGAAGCTGCTTCAGTTCAGCGGTATGTCCATCCAGCTTCACCTGAAGCACCACCTGGGAAATTGGTGACCTTATACCTTCGACTTTGACGACTCCATTCGTTAACGCCACCCATCCTGATTTGTTCCATGACCTCCAATCACTCCCCGTTCCCCGAAGATTGACCAAACCTTCCAGGGTTCCAGAAGAAATCGTTTTATCAAACAATTCAAGCTCCGGCGGCAACAACTCGAAGCGTATCGGTTCAGCCTTCAGTGAAGCATTGAAGGTCAACGTTTGATCGTAATGAAACTCTCCCTGCCCTGCGAAGCGGACAGAGGGAAGAGTCAGGATCATGCGTTTAAACGTGAATCGATGGTTTTTGCCCACCTGAACGTGAAAATCCAGATTGCCGGCAAGGGTCGGGGGTTTGTAGAGGATGCCCGGCAGAAGGATTTCTAATCCTTGTAGTGCAATCCTTCCTCTCATAGTAGGATTTTGCAGTTTGCCGGCGACCATGATGAGGTAATCCGTCTTGCCCGAAATAAGCTTTTGCGCTGAAAGGGCTTGAGCGGAAAAGAGATTTAACAGATCGTTGTCGCTGAAACGACCCTGAATTCTCACTTCATCAAGGTAGAGTTGTTCTTCAAATTTTATCTTCCCTTCGATTTGAAAATCGCTTTGTCCGTAGAGCCCCGTTACATTCTCAAAGCGAAGATGTTTTTTGGAAAAGGCAAGAATTCCCTCGACTTGGGTAAGGGGAGCCTGTAATCCGGGAAGTTGTACGGCGATCTGTTCAGGATGATATTCGGCGCTCTGAAACGTTATGGCTTGAGGATTCTTGAGTGGTCCGGCAAATCGTACGGTCAACAATCCACTCCCCGCCTGGCCTTGCAAAGATTGTATCGGGTGTTGTGGAGCGTTCGACTCAAACATGGTTTGCATGAGACCGACGAATTTTTTCGAGGGTACCTTTCCTCCGAATTCCGTCGTTAACCAAGGCCCTTGTTCGCTGAAGACAATCGTCCCTGTGCCTTGAGTCAGGGGAATTTGCTCATATTGGCCCTGAAAATCCAATAGCCGAATCTGATCTCGCTCGATATGAATGGTACATGCGATCTCTTCGATTTTTCCCAGCTTAGGTCTCAAGCCCACTGTTCCTTCCGAAAATTGAAACTTGCCCGTTAGAGAATACCCGGCTTCTTTACGGGCAGAACCGGTAAGCGTTGCTGAAATCGCCTGTATCTTTCCACTGATGGTTTGACGATGAATGGCATCATACAATGCTGATGGGACGAGTTCTGCCGGAAGCAAATGCGGTAGATGCTGAACGGCCACGGGGCCACTCGTCCATTGACCGGAGAAAGTTGGAGGCTCAGGCCGCAATAAACCCGTGACGCTCACTTCCGCATTGAGGTCAATGCTGTCCGTCAGAACCACAAGATCGGACAAGACCAGATCATATCCCTCAAGGCCCGGAGCAAAATGGATATGCCCTTGGGCCTTGGTTCGACCTTGTAACCCGACCGGCACCCCACGCACTTCAAAAAGATCGGCCAGTTGTAGAAGCGTTTTCCGATCAAGGTCCATGCGGGTGTGCAGATCGAATTGAGGAGAAGCTTTATGCCGTGCCGTTGATCCGACCCCGAGAAACCCGCCGATATGCTGGAGGGTCCCGTAGGAAGAGATGACGGATCCCGCGTCCCGTTCGGAAAATCGTGCGGAAAGAAACACTTCCGTGGGACCATCCAGCACGAGTTGCTCCACTTGCAATTCTACTTCTTCTGCGTGGACGATGAACGCGGATTCGCGGCGGTACCGATCCTCCAGATGGACTGATCCGTTGGTTAATTTTAATGAACGCCCCGAGAGCCAGGTCCCTATCCCCACTTGATCGGTTGTTTCCTGTTGAAGAATGTTCCGGTAGTTCCATTGCCCTTTTTCATTTCGTTCAAGATCAAGAAAGGCATTTTCGATAATCAATGCATTCGGCATGGGCGTATCCTGTATCAGTGACAAAAAACTTAAATCCAGTTGAATATGAGAGGCCTGAAAAATCGGGGTGCCCTGTTTGGGATCATTGATACTGATACCCGTCAGTTCCAACTGGGGATACGGGAAAAAGCTTACTTGCATTTGTTCGACAACGACGTGTTCGCCAAAGGATCTCGCGATGAGCTCTCGAACCATTCGTTGCAGGTCCTCCATGTGGAACGTCGCAACGTACACGACACCCACGACACAGAGAATCATGACGAGAAACAGGCTGGAAATCAGACGCTTGCACTTGGAAGGCATTTGTTTATGCTTGGTTTTGACGGTCACGAATCTCAGGGGGCGAACCAGTTGGCGTTTTCGCACAGGTGCCGCTTTGGTTCACACGGCGTCACCTCGGCGTTTTCTTGACAGTCTGAGGATTTCACCGTTATGGTCCTTCCCCATTCTAACGAAAGTTCATTCGTTATTCTATCGGCAGTTCACGGGCCATGAGATCGACTTCTCGAACCACGTCTGCCTTGCAATCTTCATACACGTATCTTCTCGTGTCGCCATCCTTAGCCGGTACGCTGCTGAAATGTTATGACTACCCTCACCCGCTTAAACCTCATGCCATTATCAGAGGATATGACAAGGCACATGCCTTTCGAACGGCGAAGATGTGTGCGGTTGTTGCCCAACACCTCTCGTATGAACACTCACGAGTCCGTCAATTTCAAATCGCCTGTCTGCTTCATGATTTGGGAAGAGCCGGGCTTGACCGCCAGCTTTTTGGCAAAATATGGTCCTGGGCACGTAGCCGGAATATTCCGACGAGACCTGCCGAATGGCGGTCGCGACACCCCCATTCGAGTTATGGCAGAGAGACCGAAGCGTTTGTAAAGACGTATCGACAGGCATTGGCCGAAGAAGGATTGCCGCTCACCGAGTGGGCATGCGAGCAAGTCGAAATGCGTTTGGGATTTGCACGTCGCCATCGCCGGCAACTCAAAAGGGTCAAGCCCTTGTTGGAACGCCTGGAAATTCGTTGGTTGCCGTGGATGGAGCAGGTGACGTTGTATTATTATTACCCTGAAAAACTGGCAACGTCTCCGGAATGGGTCAGGGAACTCGGGGAAATTCTTGTCGCTTGCGAACAGTTGGAAGCCTACAGCAATCGCCGACGAGGAACGGACTACTACGTTCGCTCCAAAGAAAGCTGTCGTGAGGCCTTTCGCTACCTTGACTCATTAAAACGGCAAGGCCGATTGCGTGCAAAGGTGGTCAAGGCCGTTCGACAATTAACAGCCTCCGGGCTCTTCGACTCCATTCTCAAAGCAGCCCGAGGTGGGATATTATCACGACACGAGCGACAATTTCTTCGATCCCTTCAATAGACAAAACCATAGGCAAAACCCGATGCCCGTCCTCACTCACCATTTTTCGGTCACGATGCAAGGCCATTCGCAGATTGAGAACATCTCCGAACCCGTTCGGCAGTTGCTTGCCTCCACGCCCATGCAAGCCGGCATTGTCACGATATTCGTGAAACATACCACCGCCTCAGTCCTGATCATCGAGGATGAGCCGGGCTTGCGCGCCGATACCAAAGCCGTCTGGGACAACCTGATTCCCGCAGACCCCACCTGGCAGCATAACACCAGGAACCCAGGAGAAAACAACGGGCATAGTCATTTGCGAGGCCAAATCCAAGGGCAATCCCTCACCATTCCTTTTGCCGACAACCAATTGCTTTTGGGAACTTGGCAAGAAATTGTCATTCTCGATTTTGATACACGGGCACGCTCTCGAGAGATCATCGTTCAAGTCATGGGCGAGTGAGCCTGATTGCAAGTCCGCTTATCTTGGTAGGAAAATAGCTAATGTGCCCCGAACTGTCATTCCCGACGTTTGTAATCGGGAATCCAGTGTCGTTCTCTTCACGGACGAAGAAAAAACCAAAAACCCTGGATCCTCGATTAAAAATGTCGAGGATGACAGAAAGTGGAGCGAGACGTCCCATTTTCATCTCTTGGTGTGCAGGCGGCAAGCCTGCATGAGAGATTCTTGCTTTTTTTTTAAAATACGTGACAATAGAGGATAACTTCATTTCATTGTGGGTTCACGGAGGGGAAAATCCATGACACAGAAAAGCCAGCCCGACAAACGACGACACGTAAAAAAGAAACCGTTGTACCTCTGGATGACGGCACTTCTTTTTTCTTGCTTGTGTTGGACCCCTGCCTGGGCCAACGGCCTGGATGAGCAACAACTCGTGGAAAAAGCCAGGCACACCGTTGAAAGTTTTATGGACGATCCGAATTTCACCTGGTTTCAGAATCACGTCAAAGACGCCAAAGCCCTCTTGATTATTCCTCAACAATTGAAGGCTGCCTTCTGGTTTGGGCTGGATGGAGGAAGCGGGGTATTAGTCGCTCGTGACAAACAGACGGGTGAGTGGAGCGAACCGGCCTTTTATGACTTAGGGGGAATCAGCTTTGGATTTCAATTCGGTGGCGAAGCCTCGGAAGTCATCATCTTGGCCATGACCCAAGGGGCGGTCGAAAAACTCTATGCCTCATCCTTTAAAGTTGGCGGGGATGCTTCCATTGCAGCCGGACCCTATGGAGCCGGAGCCGAGGGCTCCACCTCGGCAAATTTGAACGCTGACTTTCTTTCGTTTTCGCGTTCAAAAGGAGCCTATGCGGGTGTCTCATTGGAAGGATCTCTTATTTATGTAAACGATGATGCCAATGAAGCCTATTACGGGAAAAAAGTTCGGCCCGTTGATATTCTGGTGACCAAATCCGTCAAGAATGAGCATTCGTCCGGCATTCGCCAAGCCGTTAAGTCGGCAACCAAATAAGCCGCAACTCCAATGCTTGTGTGAGAAAAAGCCGCGGGCCGATCGGCGTAAGGCACGATCATCCTCGAATGGTAGGGACGATAACCACCTGCCCGTCTTTACAATCGACCGTCACCGCGTCGCCGTCTTTCAGTTCCCCTTTGACCAGCAGCTTCGACAAGGGTGTTTCCACGTCATGTTGGATCAATCGTTTCAACGGCCGAGCACCATACGTGGGGCTATAGCCTCGCGTTCCCAAATTCGACAACGCCTCGTCGGTTACCTCTAAACGAATTCTCCGATCTTCCAGTCTGGCTCTTAAGCGAGCCAGTTGAATTTCCGCGATTAGACCGACTTCATCCGTGCTCAGCGGATGAAATACGACGGTTTCATCGATGCGATTCAAAAATTCCGGACGGAAATGCTGTTTGACCTCATTCAAGACAAGAGTCTGCAATTCTTCATAGGTTTGTTCACGTTGTTGCGCTTCCAGAATGTCCTGACTGCCGACATTCGACGTCATAATCAATACCGTATTCTTGAAATCGACGGTCCGCCCTTGGGAATCGGTCAACCGGCCGTCATCAAGCACCTGCAGCAAAATATTGAATACGTCATGATGGGCTTTTTCGATCTCGTCCAATAGAATAACGCAAAAAGGACGGCGCCTCACGGCTTCGGTCAATTGCCCGCCCTCTTCATAGCCAACATAGCCCGGCGGGGCGCCGATGAGTCGCGCCACGGCATGTTTTTCCATATATTCCGACAGATCAATCCGTATGAGGTTGGCTTCGTCATCAAAGAGGATATGCGCCAGGGCTCGAGCCAGTTCGGTTTTTCCGACGCCGGTCGGGCCAAGAAATAAAAACGATCCGATCGGCCGATTGGGGTCCTTGATGCCTGATCGAGCCCGAAGGACGGCATCGGCTACGGCCAGAACCCCTTCATCCTGACCGACAACGTGTTGATGAAGCAATTCACCCAATTGCAATAGTTTTTCCATTTCTCCCTGGAGGAGCCGGCTAATCGGAATGCCCGTCCAACGGCTGACGACTTCCGCAATATCTTCTTCATCGACTTCCTCTTTCAGAAGACGTGACTCCCCCTCTTGTCGATCAAGATGTGCTTCTTCAGCCTGAAGCTCTCTTTCCAGCCGGGGCATCGTTCCATAGCGAAGTTCCGCAACGCGATTGAGATCATATTCGCGTTCGGCCTTTTCAATCTGGTGCCTCAAGTCTTCAATATGTTGCCGGATCTGTTGCAATCGCCCGACGGCAGATTTTTCCGCTTCCCATTGTTGTTTCAATTCGGTGCATTCTCGACGCTTGCCTTCAAGCTCATTTTCCAACGTTTCCAGTCTCGCTCGACTGCCAGGATCCTCTTCCTTTTTGAGGGCCTCCCGTTCAATTTCGAGTTGCAGAACTTTTCGGGACACCTCGTCCAATTCGGCGGGCATGCTATCGATCTCCGTACGAAGTCGCGCGGCGGATTCATCGACGAGATCGATAGCCTTGTCCGGAAGAAATCGGTCGCCGATATACCGATGAGAGAGCCGTGCGGCCGCAACCAAAGCCGTATCTTTAATGCGGACCCCATGATGAACTTCATATCGCTCCTTGAGTCCCCGCAGAATCGAAATCGTGTTTTCCACCGATGGTTGTTCCACGAGCACGGGCTGGAAACGACGTTCAAGAGCCGCGTCTTTTTCTATATGCTTGCGATATTCATCCAGGGTCGTTGCCCCGATCAGATGGAGTTCTCCCCTCGCAAGCATCGGTTTGAGCAGATTGGCGGCATCCATGGCCCCTTCCGCCGCTCCCGTGCCCACGACGGTGTGCAGTTCGTCGATAAACAAGAGAATGTCACCCTGCGCCGACTGAATTTCTTTTAAGACGGCCTTCAATCGTTCCTCAAACTCTCCTCGGAATTTAGCTCCTGCCACCAATGCTCCCATGTCAAGGACGACCACGCGTTTCCGTTTCAACCCTTCAGGCACGTCCCCCTTGATAATCCGCTGGGCCAGTCCCTCGACAATGGCCGTTTTCCCGACTCCGGGTTCACCGATAAGAACGGGGTTATTTTTGGTTCGTCTCGATAAAATCTGAATCGTCCGTCGGATTTCCTCATCACGACCGATAACCGGATCCAGCTTTCCCTGCCCGGCCAACCCGGTCAAATCCCGGCCATATTTTTCCAGTGCCTGAAAAGTCCCTTCGGGGTCCTGACTTGTCACTCGTTGATTGCCGCGAATGTTTTGCAACCCGGCCAACAATTTATCGCGTGTCACCCCCAGGTCTTTTAACACGCTTTCATGGGCCGCCATGGCAAGCAAGAGATGCTCGACACTGATGTACTCGTCTTTCAAAGATTGTTTTTCATCTTCGGCACGAGAAAGAAGCGTTGCCGTTCGTTGGGTCAAGTGAAGCTGTCCAGGTGCCGCTCCTGTCCCGCGGACCTGAGGAATCTTTGCGAGTCGTTGCTCGGCCTTGGCTTTGGCGGCGGAACTGGATACCCCTGTCTGTTCCAGGATCGGGCTGGCGGACCCGTCAGGTTGTTCCAGTAACGCCGCCAGCACGTGCTCGACGTCGATGCCCTGGTGATTCCGGTGCATGGCGAGGGCAGACGCGGCTTGCAGGGCCTCTTGCACTTTTAGCGTCATACGATTCATATCCATGATTTTCGACTCCTCTTTCTTCACGCGTTTGCTGAATACCATCAGATAACCACCATTCCTTAAAAATCAAGGAATACAGGCCCGAAAGGTCGGAAAAAGGAAGTTGGGAATGCCTGTTTTTCTCGAACGATCAGTTTGGTAAAGAAAAGATCCGTTCGTAGATGGTTTGAACCCGAGCCCTGACGGATCCATAGCGGTCAAGAAATTTCGTGGTCGCAGAGGAAGGAGGTTGTCTTGAGTAACCCATGCGGATTGCACATTTGGTCAATTCGGAAGGTTGAACCGGCAAGGTATGGGTTTGCAGTTCGTGAACCATTTGCAGTTTATGTTCGACGTCACGCAAAAATACATAGGCTTCCTCCAGGAATTTGCCATCAGCGGCTTGTAAGAGGTTGAGGGTACGGAGCCGTTGCAGACTCGTGGTCGTATTCGACTCAATCAATTGCGGATACGTGGCAACGTGCAGTAATTGAAGCGTCTGGACAATGAATTCAATGTCGCGAATTCCTCCAGGACTGAGTTTGACGTTGCGCTCATACTCCCCTTTGCGTCGGACTCTTTGATGAATCCGTGCTCTGACTTCATGAACCGTATCGATGACGTTTCGCCCCCTCCGTTCTTCCTGCTCCAGAATAAACGGCCGGATTTTTCTGAGAAAGGCCTGCCCCAAGGATCGTTGCCCTGCGATAGGGCGAGCTTTTAACAATGCCATCCGTTCCCACGTCCTTCCACGCGTTTGGTAGTATTTCACGGCTTCACGGCTCGACCAGACCAATGGTCCTACTGCTCCCTCGGGTCGCAAGCGCAAGTCCACTCGGAACAAACACCCTTCTGAAGTAGAAGCCGACAGGACTCGCGTGAGTTCCATTGCAATGATCTGAAAAAAAGCCTCATTGCTGATTTGCCTTTTTGCGGTCTTTGTCTGCCTGTCACCCGACGAGAATAAATAGATGAGATCCACGTCGGAGCTGTAATTCAGTTCACGTCCACCCAGTTTTCCCATTCCCAACACCACGAATCCCGTTTCGATCCTTCTCAGCCCGGGACCTCGATAAAGGGGAATCCCGTATTGTTTACACAGTTCTTCGTTTACGAGTCGGTAAGCAGCGTGGATTACGATTTCCGCAAGGCGTGACAGAGATTGAACCGTTTCTTCAACGGACGCAACGCGAAAGAGGTCTCGCGCACCGATGCGGAGCATTTCGCGGCGATGAAAGCGTCGAAGGGCATCGAGCTTGCGTTCATAAGTTTGCACGAGATCAAGGGTCTCGTATAAGACAGCTTGAAGGCGTTTGGAAGTGGGGCGAAATTTCAGGATACGGTCTTCCTCGATCCAATAAATCAGCATGGGGTTTCGAATGAGCGTTTCCGCCATCGCAGGACTGTTCCCAAACAAAACGCAAAGCAATTGCAGGACGTGTGGTACCTGCGCTAAAAAACCGAATACTTGGGCCCTTGCATTGCCGGCATCGAGGTATCGTTCCCATTCACGCAATGCTTGATCCGGATCGGCCGTGACCGAAACTGCGTGCAACAGGTCAGGGAGAATGACCGCCAGCAATTTTCGGCTTTGAGGATCACCGGCCATAAGTTGAAGGTTGGCATCGGCTTGCTTCCAATCATGGAACCTGTACGGAGCCAACAGCCGTGCGACTTCCGAAGACGCCAGATTCGGAGAAAGCAGCAAAGGACGAGGGTCGCAGCCTGAGGACGGGTCACTAATGATAGGCATCGGGACTAACTCTGAGGAACGTTTGAGGATCAATGGGTAAATTGCCCCTGCAATGGTAACACGTTAAGGTATACTGCCCTGCCATGAAAGACACGTTCGATTCGACGGAATTAGAAAAACTATCCCACCAAATCGACCCGACGGTTATCAAAGATTTTCTGGATCGCATGGATCCTGATTATTTCTCCAAATTTCCGCCACGGACCGTTGCAAAACACGTGGCGTTGGCCAACGCCCTGACCCCGGAAGATCCCTGCACACTCCACATCCAACCGGCAAACGATGCCGGCCAATACCGGCTCACGGTCGTCGCCTACGATTATTTTGCGGAATTTGCCACAATTTGCGGGTTGCTGTCTGCCTATGGCTTCGATATACGAGAAGCCCATGTTTTTACGTACCAGGACAATCCCGCTCCTTCCCCTCCGTCGAAAGCTTTACGTCGCATGCAAGCACCAAAATGGCCGATCCGCCGGCAACTCCAACGGCCAGGATTATCAAGAAAAAAGGTCGTGGACGTCTTTCAGGTTCACCTTCTCCCAGGCACTGTATTCAATGCAGAAATCGAAAAAGAACTGAGTCGGGAATTGACGGCAATGATTCGATTGCTCGAGTCACGGAAAATCCAGGAGGTTCGGAATGGTGTGAACCGAAAATTGGTCGAAACGCTTGGCCAAAGAAACGCGGCTGCTTCCGCTCTTGTGCATCCGGCGGAAATTCTTTTTAACAATGCGCTTTCCGCACGGGAAACGGTCATAGACATCAGGGGCACGGATTCTCCGGCTTTTTTGTATGCCTTTACGAATGCGTTGGCCATGAGAGGGCTCTATTTATCAAAAGCCACGATCGAAGGAGACGGGCTAAGAGTCCGCAACCGATTTTTTGTCAGGGATCAACATGGGAAAAAAATCGTCTCGACACAGGAACAGCAAGAGCTGACCGTGGCTGCGGCCCTCATCAAGGAATTTACCCATTACCTCACGTGGGCCCCGGACCCCGGCAAGGCCTTGAATCATTTTAGTCACTTCCTGGATCAGTTGCTGGAACATCGTCTCAGCAAAAAACAGATCAACTGGCTCGCCAGAAAAGATTCGTTGGCCAACCTCGCCCGGTTATTCGGCACGAGCGACTTTTTGTGGGAAGACTTCCTTCGCCGACAACACGTCAACCTCCTGCCCATTGTTGAAAAGTTTCATCAACCCCAGGTCCGTTCGTCAAAAACCTCTCTCGCGAAGGCGTTGGAGTCCGGACTCGGAAAGCGTAAAAATCCTGAAGTTCGAAAAATGATCTTGAATCAGTTTAAAGATCAGGAGTTATTTCGTATCGACATGCATCATATTCTCAACAAGACGCCTCTCCCCGCATTCTCCAAATCTCTCACGACCTTGGCAGAAGTGATCTTAGCACAAGCCCTCATCGAGGCCCAGGCCGTGGTCAATCGGAAACACTCGCCGCCGTCCGCACTGAAGAGGAGACCTCTGCCTTTCAGTATTTGCGGATTGGGCAAGTTGGGTGGGCGTGAGTTGGGCTATGCCTCCGATATCGAGCTCGTCTTTGTCTATGGGACCTCCCCGAGCGCTTCCGGTATTCCCAATCCCGTCATCGGTGAATACTACGAACGACTCGTGCAGGAATTTCTTCATTGGATCGAGGCGAAACAGGAGGGAATTTTTCAACTCGACCTCCGACTGCGACCTCACGGAGAAAAAGGCCTGCTGGCTCATTCATTTGAAGACATCACACGCTACTACCGAACGGGAGGAGCCGCTGCGCCTTTTGAACGACAAGCCTGGATTAAGCTCCGACACGTCGCAGGGAATGCCGCGCTTGGTCGGCGTATAGAACGTTACCGTGACGACTTCGTGTACAGCCGGTCCCCCTGGCCGCTGGACACCGCGTTGCACTTGCGCCGCAGGCAGATACGGGAATTGGTTCCCCGGGGAACCAATCACGTGAAATACAGCCCGGGCGGGCTTATCGATATTGAATACACCGTGCAATACCTCCAAGTACAGTATGGCCGCCGGGAGCCCTCACTCCATACACCCAACACCCTGCAAGCGCTCAAGGCCCTGCAAGCGACAAAGCTTCTCTCACCTCACGATGCAACGATCTTGACGGAAGATTATCTGTTTCTGAAAAAGGTCATCGATGGATTGCGCATCGTTCGGGGAAATGCCAAGGACCTGGTGCTGCCGGAATCGGGTTCCGACGCCATGACGTATCTTGCAAGAAGATTGGGGTATATGACCGACGTCTGGCAAGAAGGGGCACGGGCGTTTGAACGCGAGTTACAAAAACGAATGAACCGGTCACACGCAATCTTTGTCAAACTGTTTTGCCGAAAGCAATCAAGGAAAGGAAAACGGCAGTAGAAAAAAGGAACTGGAGAGAGCGAAATGGCGAAGCCTTTTTTCAGGAGGCGCTACGGAGGAAAAAGGCGTATTTCCGATTGAACCGGAAATGCGCCTTTTTGTCTGAACGAATCTTTATATCCCAAGCACTGCTGAATTAAATATCGTAGTACAAAAAGAATTCATGCGGATGGGGTCGAATTCTGACTTGATCAACTTCATTGTCCCGTTTATAGCCGATCCAGGCTTCCACCAGGTCTTCACTGAAGACGCCGCCTTTTAACAGGAACTGATAGTCGTTTTCCAAGCTATCGAGCGCCTCATCCAAACTTGCGGGCACGGTTGGAATATCACCGGCCTCTTCCGGTGCCAAATCGTAGAGGTTTTTATCCATGGCCTCCCCGGGATCAATTTTATTTTGAATGCCGTCGAGTCCCGCCATCAGCATCGCGCTGAACGCCAAATAACAATTGGCCGAGGGGTCGGGAAATCTCACCTCGATTCGTTTGGTTTTCGGATTGGGAGAATACATCGGAATCCGAATGCCGGCCGATCGATTTCGGCTGGAATACGCCAACAACACCGGAGCTTCAAACCCCGGCGTCAACCGCTTATACGAATTGGTCGTCGGATTCGTAAAGGCCGCTAAGGCCGACGCATGTTTCAGGACCCCGCCGATGTAATGCAAACAATTTTTCGAAACGCCCGCGTATTCTTTGCCGGCGAACGTCGGTTTCCCGTCCTTCCAGATACTTTGATGGGTGTGCATACCCGTGCCGTTATCCTGGAATAACGGTTTCGGCATAAACGTTGCGGTTTTGTTGTGACGCCGTGCCACGTTTTTGACAATGTACTTATACATCATCATTTTGTCGGCCATACTCAGTAAAGTATCAAAGCGGAGATCGATTTCAGCTTGTCCCGCCGTTGCCACTTCGTGGTGATGTTTTTCAACGTGAATTCCGGCTTTTTCCATTTCCCGGACCATTTCGGACCGGATATCCTGCTGCGTATCCGTTGGGGCGACGGGGAAATAGCCTTCCTTATGCCGAGGCCGTGATCCCAAGTTGTGCCCGTCTTCGCCTGAATTCCAAATACCCTCCTCGGAGTCGATAAAATAATATCCCGAGTTGCTGGTTTGGTCATAACTGGCATGATCAAAAACAAAAAACTCGGCTTCAGGCCCCCAATAGGAGAGATCGCCGATTCTGGTACTCTTCAGGTATTGCTCCGCCCGTTGAGCCACGCCTCGCGGGTCGCGCTCGTAGACGGTGCGCGTGATCGGATCTTGCACGTTACACACCATGCTGAGAGTGGGCAGTTCGGTAAACGGATCCAACCGGGCGGTGTTCGGATCAGGAAAAACCAGCATGTCGCTGTTCTGAATCGCTTTCCACCCGCGGATGGACGATCCGTCAAATCCCGCTCCATCCTTAAACAAATCGAGAGTCAGTTCCGAGGTCGGGGTGGAAAAATGCTGCCACGTCCCGACCAGGTCCACAAATTTGAGATCGACCATTTCCACTTTGTTCTTCTTTGCAAAATCCAACACCTCACGCGGAGTCATTCCGTACCTCCTTCTTCACAAAATAGTTTTCAAGTTTTACAAAACCAACACGAATGCTTTCTCAGGAATAGGCACGCTCATTATGTTGGCTCAAATCGAGCCCGATTTCTTCGTCTTCCGATGAGACCCGAAGGCCGACCAGGAGGTCGACGACTTTCAAAATGATGAAGGTTCCGACCACGACAAACACGACCGTAGAAACGGCCAGCACGAACTGGATCACGAATTGGTCCGGGTTCCCGAAAAATAGCCCCTGGGCTCCCACCGAAGCGAATAACCCGGTTGCCAGGATTCCGGTAAACCCTCCCACTCCGTGAATGGCCACCACGTCGAGTGAATCATCGTACCCGAGTCTCATTTTCAAGACAACGGCTGAATAACAGAGCACACCCGTCAACACTCCAATAATTAAGGCTGACAATGGCTCTACAAATCCGGCTGCCGGCGTAATGGTGGCCAAGCCCGCTATGATTCCACTCGCCAATCCAAGCACGGTTGGTTTGCCGGTCCGTAGCCATTCCGCCCCCATCCAACTGAGCCCGCCCGCGCAAGCCGCAATATGCGTAGCCACAAAGGCCGAAGCCGCGCCCCCATTGGCGCCCAAGGCACTCCCCGCGTTGAATCCAAACCACCCGAACCACAACAGGCCCGTCCCTAAAACCGTCATGGGAAGGTTGTGCGGCAGCATGGACTCAACCCCATAGCCTTTCCGTTTTCCCAACATCAGCGCACAGACGAGGGCGGCAAAGCCGGAACTGATGTGCACGACGGCTCCTCCGGCAAAGTCCAATGCGCCCATCTCCGCCAGCCAACCTCCGCCCCACACCCAATGGGCCAGGGGCGAATAAATCAAGACCGACCAGAGTACGGCAAACAGCAGCAAGGCCGTGAATTTCATTCGCTCTGCAAAGCTTCCGGTAATCAGGGCTACGGTAATAGCGGCGAACATGAGTTGAAACACCATAAAGGCTAAATGAGGAATGCCGGTGCCAGGATAGGCGTCTTGTCCCACGCCCAGCGAGCCGAGAAATTCGAGACTGCCGATCATCCCACCCACGTCCGTGCCGAATGCCAATGTATAGCCAAGCAGCACCCACACGATACTGATCACGCACAGGATGATGGCGGTATGCATAAGCGTCCCGAGTACGTTTTTACTCCGGACAAGTCCGCCATAGAAGAGTGCCAATCCGGGAAAGGTCATACATAACACGAGTGCAGACGCCACCAGAATCCATGCCGTATCACCCGTATCAATGGCTCCCGGGGTCCCTTCCTGGGCCAATACGGTTGCCGGCCCGCACCATAAACTCAGAATCACAACCAACAGCCACGTGAATGAGAAGGTCAAGTGCTTCACGGTTCCACCTCTGGTTAAGGGTTAGATGAACCGGCGTATCCGGTCGGCCGGATACGCAAACAGTCAGAAATAATCCGTTGCCGGGGAGTTGAAGGCTCACGCCTCAGTGCCCTCGGAGCCGTTCCGGCGACTGTCCCTGATCTCTTACAGGGTTTTTATGGTGTTCGCATGGTTTTTTGAATAATCGGTTACAGCGCGCCTTCACCCGTCTCTCCGGTACGAATGCGAAGCACACTATTCAAATCTGAAACAAAAATTTTCCCATCGCCGATACTCCCTGTTTTGGCGGCTGTTCTCAGGGTTTCAATAACCTTTTCTTCCATACTATCGGCAATCGCGAGGTCAATCTTGACTTTCGGCACGAAATCAATTTGGTATTCCGTTCCGCGGTAGGTTTCTTTATGGCCTTTTTGTCGGCCAAACCCTTTGACTTCCGAGACCGTCATTCCCTGAATACCCATTTCAGTCAGGGCATCTTTCACTTCATCAAGTTTAAAGGGTTTGATGATGGCTGTCACAAGTTTCATGGGTTTCTCCCCTCTCAAAATTGAAAGTGTCGGCGAAAAAGCATGAACGACCAGTTGGAAGGTCGCTCATGCCTGACGTGATCCAGTCTCATGAATCGACCTGAAACTCTCGAGTTAAGTATATGCGCGTTCATTATGTTCACTAAGATCGAGCCCAACGATTTCCTCTTCCTTCCCTACGCGAAGCCCCATGACCGTATCCAACACTTTCAAAATAATAAAGGTTCCTGCAAATGAAAACACCCAAGTGGCTCCAACACCCACGGCCTGAATGACCACTTGCCCCGGATTTCCGAAAAACAAGCCGGTTGCCCCCACGCTGGCAAAGAGTCCCGTGGCGATCGCACCCCAAGTTCCTCCAATGCCGTGAATGGCCAGGACATCAAGGGCATCATCATAGCCGAATTTGGACTTCCATACCACGGCTAAATAACACACGGCCCCGGCGCCGAGGCCAATCAAAATCGCGGAAATCGGGCCGACAAAACCCGCCGCGGGAGTGATCGCCACCAAACCGGCAATGGCGCCGCTTGCTCCACCCAAGACCGTTGGTTTGCCGCGGTACATCCATTCCACCACGAGCCATGACAACACGCCGGTCGCCGTCGCAACCTGCGTGGCGACAAAAGCCCCCGCGGCAATCCCATCGGCCGCCAGGGCGCTACCCGCGTTGAACCCAAACCATCCTACCCATAATAAGGCCGCACCAACCACGGTAAACGGCAGGTTATGGGGAGCCATCTTTTCGGACCCGTAGCCGTGCCGTTTCCCCAGGACCAACGCCGCGGCCAAGGCAGCCACACCCGAGCTGATGTGAACGACGGTGCCGCCGGCAAAATCCAGGGCTCCTAATTGGCCCAACCATCCACCGCCCCAGACCCAATGGGCCAACGGTGCATAGATCAGGGTAACCCACAGGATCGCAAACAGCACGAAAGCGCTGAACTTCATGCGTTCCGCAACGGCCCCGCTGATCAGCGCCACCGTAATCCCTGCGAACATGAGTTGAAATACCATGAAGGCAAGATGCGGGACTGCCGTTCCGGGAAAGGCTTCCGGCCCGACGCCACTCGACCACAGAAACTCAAAACTCCCGACGACGCCACCCACGTCCGTGCCAAAGGCAATGGTATAGCCCCACAACACCCAGACTACGCTGACCACGCACACGGAGATGAAACTGTACATCATGGTGCTCAGCACGTTTTTATCGCGTACCATCCCTCCGTAAAAAAGCGCCAGGCCCGGAATGATCATGGCGAGCACCAACGCGGAGGAAGTCAGGAGCCATCCCGTGTCCCCCGCACTGATCGCCGCGGCTCCTTCGTCCGCCAGGGCCGGCCCTGCAAGAAAGGAAAGTAGTAACACTGAGAACAATGTACTTATATACCGTAATGAAAATTTTCTCTTTTCCATTTTCTCCCTCCTGCTATCTGGTTACAGAACTTCCCTAAAAGAGGAAGATCATTTCTCCTGCCAACGTTGATTGGCTATCGCTCACACCGTCGCCATCGCTGAACGTCTCCCTGTCGGATTTGTCGTAGCGGAATTCCGCCCGGGTGATGAGATTGGGAGTCGGCTTGTACTGCAGGGTCCACGTGGTTTCCCACAATGTCTGATTGAAAGTTCCAGCCTCTTTTGCGTCTGACACCCAGCCCGGACACAAATGGGCATTGCCTAGTTCGCCATAATTACCAGGATTATCAGGATCATCAGGACTTACGTCTGACCCGAAGCACGAGAATGCACCCGCCGCATCTTCAAAGACTTCAGCCCGGACGTGGAGTCCCCACTGGTCGTTGAAGTCATAAATGGCGTAGCCTGCCAGGCCGTTCCACCGGGCATTGGCACTTCCCGGTATTGCTTGGTTCCCGTAGTAGCCCTCCAACACGAGTTCCAGTTGATCGGTGGCCTGCACGTCGAGGATCCCTCCGACTTGCATGCGGTCCGCAGTTGCTTTTCCCCGAGTGTTGCCCTCAGGTCCCCAGAACCCGAATATCGAAACGCCCAGGTTATCCATGGGGGCCAGAGAAAGGAGCGCTTCGATGGATTTGCTGTTATTGTCATCCGCTTGCAGCCCGGTAAAGGAATTGATGGCGCTGACGGCAAGCGAGGCGGAATCCGAAAAATCAAAAGACGCGCGAAATCCCGTCACCGTGAACGGTTCACCAATACCGAACATGAACGAACGGGAGAAATTGGGGTTGAGCGGGCTTTCAATCACTTCATACCCGATCAGCGTGTTCATGCGCCCTGCCTGGAACGTGAGATTATCCACCGGCATGTATTGGATGTATGCTTCCTGAAAGTCAAAATCGTCGCCACCCGTACCACCGGTAAATTTGGCATCTTCCCCGAAATTCAGCTTGAGACGGAACCCTGCTTGATCGGTCAAAGCCCCTGTGGAGCTCGCGGCTTTTTCCAGGACGAGTTGCGCCAAATTGGGTCGAAAGGAATTCGCCTCGCCGTCGAAACTCCGGTTGTTGTTCACGCCGTTGGTTGGATTGTTGAAATTCTGCGTATACGACGTTTCCACGTAGCCGTACAGCGAAAGATTGAGTTTGTTCGCCAACGAGTCATCTTCCGCCAGAGCCATGGAACTCAATAGTGGCATGGGAAGCCACCCAACGACTGCAATGCCAAAAATAAACAAAAACACTCGAGCCATCATGTGTTTGGCCATGTTCGGTTCTCCTTCGTCGAAATTCGTTGTTGGGGAGTCAATTCGGCACACTCCCTTGTGTGCGCCTCGTGGTCAATGAAGGAGCCTTGCCTTGTTCTCCAATGCCCCTCTCCGACAAAAAAAAAGCCCTCAACCCCTACTCGCGTGGTTGAGGACTTCGTCGTCCTTTGAATATAACAGATACACGCCAAGACACCGATGTCTCGGCAATGTCTCTCTTTTACATCAGTTCTACGTAACAGTCAAGACAAAATTGTTGGAACTATATGCTGAACCTGACAAGCAGGCTGTGTTATAGAATTCACCGTCATGCCTGAAGACCCCTCCTCACCTTCGGATTCCTTAGAGAATCCTCCCGCGCTCAACGAACCCCCTCCGAATCCCGAGGGCGGCAAGACCCTCATTGTGGATCACGCCGATGCCGCCTGTTATCCCCACCCGAGCGCAGCCCTCAAGGATGCTGGACCGGATGACCAGATTTTTGTTCGTCCGGGACTCTATGAAGACCGTTTATTCGCCACGCAACACCCCATTCAATTAATCGGAGCCGGGCGGGACCACGTCCAAATCTTCAGCCGCCGGAGTGGTCCCCTGTATCTGCAACAGGTTCCCGGCGGGCGCATTTCCGGCATGACGTTCCGTTACGTCGGAAGCGACCAGCATTCCGCGATCAATATTTTTGATTCCACTTGTACGATTACGCAGTGCCGGGCAACCGAAGGCCTACTCTCGGGAATTGTCATTTATGGCCCGAACTGCCGGCCGTCCCTTATAGAAAACGAGGTGTGTCAGAATCGCGAATCAGGCATTTTCTGTTTTGCCGGGGCACAACCCTACTTAGCCAGGAACGTGTGTTTCCACAATCACCATTTCGGCCTGGCGGTTCGGGACGATGGCACACGACCGGATTTGATTAAAAATATCTGTCGTCACAATATGCTTAGCGGCATGCTCCTGTTCCATGGAGCCCAGGCGTTGATCCTGGAAAACGAATGTTACGACAATTGCCATTGGGGACTCGTCATGACGCCCGACTCCCGGTCAACGCCGGAACTTGATCAGCTTCTGTCCTGTAACTTGCTTGGTGAAAACCCACGAGGAGCCTGCATCGTCACCGAACAACCTCTGGGAGAGATTGGGCGATAGCACAATAAAAGATCGCGCAGAAGAAAAAGAATTGGCAGAAGACGACTAGGGCGAGAAGACCGTCGGCAGAATACGGCCCCACGTGATCCATTGCCATACTCGTTCATGTCCCCAGTACAGGAAGATTTTGGCCAGAGCATCGAAAGCGCCAACGATAGCCGCCGCCGCCAACTCACCCGAATACAGAAAAACGACAATCGTGGTCACCATGGTCGCCAAGACCCTCCAACTGATGCCTTTGACCACGCTCCGAAGATGTGTATCCATAGTCCACTCCTTATTGACCGCGGGTGCTGCCCCTTCGGTGTTTCGAAGATTTCCGGAGGCGATGATTCCGACCTTGGTCGTAAAAGGCTCTCAACGTATACCTGTCCAACACGTTGGCAATGGCGTTCCTGACCTCGAACATCACGCTTTGAATCGGACATTCCCGGTCTTCGGAATACGGACAATCCTGACACGTTTGATAGGCGGTCTGACTCACACAGGCAATCGGTGCGAGGGGACCGTCTAAAATACGAATGACCTGTCCGAGTGACACGTCTTCCGGGGGTTTAATCAACCGGTATCCGCCCTGAACGCCGGGACGACTCCCTAAGATCCCCGCCCGCTTTAATTCCAACAGAATGGTTTCCAAAAAGCCCACGGGAATTTGTTGGGATTCTGCAATGTCGGATCGTCGCAACGCAGACTGATCGTAAGCCTTGGTCAATTCAATCAAGGCCCGCAACCCGTATTCGCTTTTTTTGGACAGTCTCATATTCTTAATAATGTTTAGAAAAATTATTAAGGATTATAGCAAAAAATTTTCTCTCCTTATCAAGCCCTCCTTTGCCGTTGTCACGGCACCCCATGAGGTTCCGCAAACAAAGACAAAGTTTGGTGGAGGGCAGGGGACTTGAACCCCCGACCCCAACGTTGCGAACGTTGTGCTCTCCCAACTGAGCTAGCCCCCCACTTCCGGCACTCTATCAAAAGGACCGGCGCCCTGCAATCAAGTCAATCATCGCGTATGTGGACGGCCCGACCTTCAACCGTCAATCGCCCCTCCGCAAATAACTGGATGGCTCTGGGCAAAAGTCCATGCTCTTCTTTCAGGATTCGTTCGGATAAGGTATCTGCGGTATCACCTTCTTCCACGGGTACGGCTCGTTGCAGGATGATAGGGCCCGTATCCATGCCTTCGGTTACAAAATGAACCGTGCAGCCGGATACTTTCACCCCATGGTCCAATGCCTGCCGTTGGGCATCCAAGCCGGGAAAACTCGGAAGAAGTGCAGGATGAATGTTCATGATGCGCGATTCATACGAATCGATAAGGACCGAAGTGACAATTTTCATATATCCCGCCAATACCACCAACTGCACCTGGTGATGCTGCAACGTCTCCAAAAGTTTTTGGTCATACGCTTGCCGGGGGTTCGGCGTATCCGCCACTGACTTTGGATCGAGAAAAACGGTTGTCAACCCGTGGCGTTCCGCGCGCTCCAAGGCCGGGACCCCCTGTTTATTACTGATCACGACCGCAATCTCGGCCTTGACGGTTCCAGCTTCAATCTCATTCATAATGGCTTGGAGATTGGACCCTCTGCCTGAAACAAGAACGCCCAGCCGGAGCATACTCATTGCGGCATCTCAATGCATGACGAATTCTCGATTCGAAAACCAAAACTATGCACGGACGAGTTCCACCAGGGTTTCGATATGCGCGGTTTGCGGGAACATGTCAAACATCTGCACTCGCCTGACGTGGTACCGGGTCGCACAAAGCCGGTTGAGGTCACGAGCCAGGGAGGAAGCGTCACACGAAAGATAAAACACGTGGGGTGTCCGGATGCGCTCCAGGGATTCGACGCAACGCCGGCTCAATCCCGTTCGCGGCGGATCTATCACGATCACGTCGTATTCGTCGTCGGCCACCGTCTCCAAAAAGTCCTCAACCTTTGCCGCGCGTATACGATAACGCCCGATATGGTTTTGAGAGGCCGATTGTTTGGCATCGGCCACGGCATAGGGATTCTCCTCGACTTCCGTGACCAGTGCTCCGTTTCTTGCCAAACCCAATCCCACGCATCCGACCCCGGCATATAACTCAAGCACGCGAGTTTGCCGATCCCGTACGTTTATCCAATCCGCCAACGTTTGAAAAATAAGCGAATAGACCGCCCAATTCGCCTGCATAAACGATCGATCACTGACCCGAATGACCATATCCTGAAATCGTTCAAACAAATGGGGTTCACCCCGGACGATTCGCCGCAGGTGCCTTTTTTGAGACGCTGTCGCGGAAGAGGAGGTCAGGACGCACCCGACCACGGTAGGAATCCCCTCAAACAATGCCAAGAGTTCTCGTGCCTGGTTTTGCGAAGCACGGGGAACCGTACATAGAATCAGGTGCGTCCCGAACGCGTCTGAGGATCGAATTTCCACGTGTGAGAGAAACGCGGGCAATTGGCGCTGACGGGCTAACTGCCCATCAACGTTTTCAATGACCTTCGCCATGGGCTTCGAAACCAAGAGGCAGCCTACTCCCCTTACCGGTGTATGCGATCGTTCTTGTACAAATCCGAGATAAAAGGTCTTGTGCTGCTGAAACACCCTGAAGCGAACTCTTCGCCGGTATTCATAGGGCAAGGGCGAAGGAACGGGATCTTGAAATATCGCCTGCTCGATTCGGCCGATACGGGAGAACGCTTCCTCCAGCACGCCTTGTTTATACTGCAATTGTGCCTCATAGCGAACATGCTGAAATTGACAGCCCCCGCAATCTTCATAGACGGAACACGGAGCCTGAATGCGATGCGGTGACGCAACGCGAACTTCATGAAGGGTTGCGAACTCGTAATCGGAATGCCGTTCGTTGGGGATAACCGTGACCACCTCGCCGGGCAATCCACCCCGGACGAACGTGACCATGGAGCCTGAACGGGATAATCCCCATCCACCGGCAACCACACGTTCGATAGTAAGAGACTGGGACATCAGTTTCCCGAACGGAATTCCACGTTCAGCTCTTTAATCCTGCGATGCAAGTGACTTCGTTCGATTTTCAGGTCATCGGCGGTCTTCGAGACGTTCCCGCCATTCTCCCGCAAACGGATGCTAATATACTCACGTTCAAACGCATGCCGGGCATCCCGCAAGGAATCGTATGCGTCCAGGGGATTGATCCGGTTGAAACCCCTCGGCATAAACGGTAAGACGTCGCCCACCTCTATGGTGGTTTTGGGTACCATAATCATCAGGCGCTCGACTTGATTGCGAAGTTCTCGGATGTTGCCCGGCCACTCATGACGCGCCAGTGCATCCAAGGCCTCCGGAGTGATCTCTTTTAACTTCACCCCCTGCTCTTCTGCATGAATCTTCAAAAAATGCCGGGTGAGAGCCGGAATATCCTCACGTCGGGCGCGAAGCGGCGGCACTTCTATCGGCAACACGTTTAACCGATAAAACAGATCATCGCGAAAGTTCCCTTTTTCAATTTCCTGACTAAAATCCTTATTGGATGCCGCGATGACGCGGACGTTGACCTCAATCAGTTTCTCCCCTCCTACCCGGGTAAACTGTTGTTCCGCCAATACGCGAAGCACTTTCGCTTGAGTGGCTAAACTCATATCGCCGATTTCGTCGAGAAACAGGGTGCCGCCGTCCGCAAAATCGAATTTTCCACGTTTTTGAGAAACGGCTCCCGTAAACGCCCCGCGTTCATGCCCGAACAACTCCGTCTCGATCAACGTCTCGGGGATCGCCGCGCAATTGACTTCGACAAACGGACGATTATGGCGAGGGCTTTGAAGATGGATGGCCCGTGCCACCAATTCCTTACCCGTGCCGTTTTCCCCGGAAATCAGGACGCGACTGTGGGTCGGCGCCGCAGCCGCGATTTGCTGTCGAAGCTTTTCCATAACGGAAGAGGCCCCGACGAGTTTCGAATGCCGCTCGACCTTCACGCGGAGATTGATATTTTCTTCTTCCAGCTTACGCTGGTGCAGAGCATTGCGGACCAGGATGGTGACTTTTTCAAGATCCAGCGGTTTTTCCAGGTAGTCATAGGCGCCCAATTTTGTGGCTTTCACCGCGGTTTCGACGGATCCATGACCGGACATCATAATGACCATGATGTGTGGAAATCGCTCACGCACGCGTTTTAACACCTCCAAGCCATCCAACTCCGGCATCCAAATGTCAAGAAGCACGACGTCCGGCACCTCCATTTGAATGACTTTCAGGGCCTCCTCACCGGTTTTCGCGATCGCGACCTGATACCTCTCGTCTTCCAAAATACTGCTCAAGGTATTCAAGATGGAAGGTTCATCATCGACGATACAGATGGTACCGGACATGCCTATTCCTCCAAGTTATGACCAGCTCGTAAGCCGGAACGTCATACAAAATCTTTGGCGAATCCGCCGTCTTGTTGTCCCATGCACCGCCTGCTGGTATCAAGCGACGGGAAGTTCGATAATAAACAAGGCCCCTTGGGGGTGGCGATTGGAGGCTTGGATCGTCCCGTTGTGATCCGTCACGATTCGATGAACAATCGCCAACCCGAGTCCGGTTCCCGTTCGTTTTCGTGAAAAATACGGGACAAATAATTGTTCCTGATCTTCTTGAGGAATGCCCGACCCTTCGTCGGCCACCGTGATTCGGACCCGTTTATGCTTCCAATCCATTTTCGTGGAAACCCAGATGCGCCCTTTTTGCTTCATGGCCTGGATGGCATTGTCAAACAAATTGACGAAGACGCGACGCATCTGTTCCCGGTCGATATTGATATCCGGGACCAAGGAATCAAAGGCCGGAATAAACTCGACGTCATGGTGTCCCCCACGATACAGGGCACTCACCTTTTCAATGATGTCGTGTAACGATTCCTTGGCCATATGCGGGGCGGGCATCCTGGCAAATTTCGAAAATTCGTCCACCATTCGCTTTAAACTTCCCACTTCGTTCACAATGACGTTGGTCGATTGATCAAAAATGTCTTTAAAATCAGCAGACCCTTCAAAAAACTTTTTTCGTAACCGCTGGGCCGCAAGTTGAATGGGCGTCAGGGGATTCTTGATTTCATGCGCAACCCGTTGTGCCACTTCCTGCCAGGCCGCAGTTTTCTGCGCCTTGATCAATTCAGTCCGATCCTCGAAGACAAACACAAACCCCAAGTCCTTGCCTGTCTCGTTTCTCATGCGGGAAAGATTCAGCCCCATGGTGAGAAGTTTCCCCTGCACCTCCATTTGACCTGCGAGGGTGAGACTATCCTGGCGATCGCGTAAAATCCGATCATAGGCCTCCTGGAACAACGTGAATTGATGGGATTTGAAGACGTCAAACGCCAAGCGCCTGCGGACGGCGTCACCCCTGACCCCCAAGATCCGCTCAGCCGAATGGTTGAACGTGGTAATCGTGTGCTGAGTATCAATGGACATCACGCCTGAAGCAATCGTGTCCACCACGGCTTCCGTATACGCCCGCCGGCGATCGGCTTCGACGTTCGATTGCTTGAGAGATTGGTTGGCTTCTTCAAGTTCGCCCTTGTTGTTTGACAAATCTTCGGTCATTCGATTAAACGAGTCGATCAATGTCCCGATTTCATCGGTGGCATTGACCTTGATTCTCACGTTGAGGTCCCCACGGGCTACGGCCTTGGTTCCTTCAGCCAATTTCTGAATGGGCACGGTGATGCCTCTCGCCACGTAAAATCCAAACCAGGTGGCGCTGAACAACAATAAAACCGTGACGACCGCAACAAACAGATAGGCCCCGGCCTTAATGGGATTCTCCAACGCCTTCATCTGCCGGTAATCAGTATATTGTTTGGCGATTCCTTGCATTTTCGCCAAGATCGATTCCGAGACGTAGGTGTTGACGACAACCACTCCGTCAATCTCTCCGGGTTGGGTGTTGGAGGCAATCGGCACCGCTGCGCGGATCAGTCGTCCAGCTTGTACGACTTGCACCGAGGTCACTTCGTCATGCGAATCCAAGACCCGACGAACAAGTTGCCCTACCGGCAAATGGAACATCCTGTCGGTTGCCTCCGGGGCGGTCTTGCGAACGAGCAATTCCAATTTTGACGAAAAGACTTCTACGTCCGTAAGGTTGAATTCCGCACGCTTTCGGGCCATGGCGGCAGTTAATAATTCACGATGGTCCGGCCGCAAAAAATCTTCCCGATAAATTTCCTTGCTGATGGCCCTGGCACTCTGCGCGGCCAAAGCCAGATGTCCTTCATGATACATCCTGGATAATTCTTCGGAATCTTTCAGGACTTCTTCGATCTGCTTATTAAACCAGACTTTCATCACCTCATTGATCACTCCACTGGCCATCACCGCCAGCAACACGGTTGGGATCAATGAAAACCCTATGAATGCGGCGATCAATTTCGTGCGAAACCCCGACCCCCACAGCCGGTGTCGTCGTTCGAAGTAGGCTTTAATCAAATTACGGGATAGTAAAAGGGTCAGGACGACCAATCCGACGACGTCCAAATAGACGAGGAGCAGAACTAACGCATAACTGGCGCTTGGAAGAAGCGAGTCTGCCGTCCTTCCTCCAATTCCTCCATACTGTGCGTAGTACATCGTCAAGAACAGACAGGGAATCAAGAGGAACAGGACAATCCAGACCGGTTTCAAATGGAGGCTCTGGGCTTGGGAGCCCGGCTCATCCTCACGAATGAGCCGGCCCTTCAATTTCGAGGGAGGAAAGTAACGCGGGGTCGATTTGGAAGTCGCCATAACGAGACCGGAAGGCTATCTCAAAATGGAGGTCGCACGCGTGATCGATGCATGAACGGAGGTAGAAGGGGCTTCTCGCCTTCTGTTTCTCATGGCCAGCAGGAATCTCACGGATTGAAAGAGCCCGGACAATGCCCAAGTGTACGGGAAAGAAAAGGCAGGAACAACGAAAATTATGTGGACGAAGGGGAATCCGAAGCCAACTCAACGTACTTCATCTGCAACGTGTACAACATGTCGCGCATCACGTTCATCTCTTCTTCGGTAAGATTGCCCTTCGTTTTCTCTTCCAGTATGAGAAGAATATCGATAATTTCCTTAGCTTGCGGCAGATTGACCGGAAGGGCGGGGTTCTCCGGCGATAGTTGCTCGCCCATCAACATGAGGGCTGACGTACCCAACGAAAGAATAAACGTCGAAAAGGAGAGTGGCGGTCCTGTGTGGGAAGGCTTTGAGTCTGATGACGAAGGTGCCGTGGCAGAGGCTGCTTTTTCAACGGGCTCGAAAGCCGCTTCTTCTCTCGCCTGGCCGCGTTTGTCGCGGACCACAAACTCTGATTCTGAAATATCAGCCATGGCATTCACTCACGTGTCACAATAAAAGTAGCACAATCCCAACAACCTCGCAAGACAAGAAGTCGATTGAAGCAGTCGAGAAAACAGGTTATTCTAGCCAACGCGCAAACACGAGGCGCGGCAATGGAGAATAAGATGTCTCAAGCTTTTCGCGATCTTGTCGGAGTGGTGGCTCGACTTCGTTCTCCCGAGGGATGCCCTTGGGACGTCAAGCAGACCCACGAGTCACTCAAGCCTTTTTTATTGGAAGAAGCGTATGAAGTACTCGAAGCTCTCGACACGCAAGATCCCCGACACCTGCGCGAAGAGCTTGGGGATCTTCTGCTCCAGATTCTGCTTCATGCCCACATCAAATCCGAGGAGCAGGCGTTCGACATTGAAGACGTGATCGCCGATTTGACGCATAAACTCATCAGGCGGCATCCCCACGTCTTTACGGCCCAATCCGATGAGGCCCCGAAGTTGGACTCCGAACAAGTCGTCAAGCAATGGGAGGCGATCAAACGAGCCGAGCGTTCGACTCAATCCGACTCGATTTTGGCGGGAATCCCCGCCTCTCTTCCCTCCCTGTTACGGGCTCATCAAATTCAAAAACGAGCTTCACGTACCGGTTTTGACTGGGAGACCTCCGAACAGGTTCTTGAAAAGCTGGATGAAGAATTGAAGGAGCTGCGAGCGGCAGCCTCCCACCTCCCCGTCTCCGAGCCTTCCGTCCAACAACCGAACGCGGCTGTTGAACACGAGTTGGGGGACGTGTTATTCACCATCGTGAACATGGCGCGTTTTTTACGAATCAACCCGGAGGAAGCCCTTCGCAAGGCGAATAACCGTTTCATCGCGCGTTTCCAATATATGGAACGTCACGCGACTCCAGAGGGAAGAGCCCTCCAGGAGATGACGGCTTTGGAATGGGATACGTTGTGGGAAGCAGCCAAGAGCCAGGAAAAAATCGAATCTCACCAGGCTTCCGTTCCTCTCGAAACCCAGGACCATGCCCAAGACCATGAATGACTCGGACCCCCCAGAGCAGAACAAACGCGTTGGCCTGCATCCGATGATCGTTATCTTTGGAGTGATTATCGGGCTTTGGCTTTTTGTCCAAGCGATTATTCCCAAATCCAAGGATATTCAACCCCCACAGGGAAATGAAGTTCGATCGGAACAACTGGCGCTGTTGCTCAAGGAAGCCGAATCGGCACCGGTGCCTTCGATTAAAGTCACGGCTCACGTGCAAGGAATGAATGCCCTGAGCCTGCTCGTTCCTCGACAAACCACCGACAGCCAAATCGTGGCCTTACTCAATCACCTAAGACTGTCACGAAAGGATGGCTCTCTCGTTTCACAGGTTCCTGCGACCACGCCGGGGAACAACCTGGGTGAATTTGCCGTCGCCGATATTTATATCTTTTCCGATCCGAAATACGCAGTTCCCGAGGCCGTTGAAATTTTATCCGCCGGGGCACATGCGCCGGGCGATTTTTACCAGAGGACCATTCCGTACGAAATAGCCATGGAACAGGTTCGAGGACATTACGCCATCAATCTCAACCGGAAAAGTCAGCCTGAACACGCCTCCCTGGGATTCGGAGAAACAGCCACGGGCCTTTACTCACGACGGTATCAACCATTGTATTAAGGTTTTTCATCGACGCAAGGAACAGACTCACCTTGCGCAGCAAACCCATGACCGATGGCAAAAACGTCAATGGAAACATGTTTTTCCGCTATTAGATCGCAGAGTTTTTCGATATAGACCTTATCGTTTTCATTCTCCAGGATCAAAAGGATCCCGGCTCGCCTGTCGGCGTCTAGGGCATAGTGCTGCGCCTGGGAAAAAGCCTCCTCCCATTTCGGAGCAAAATCGCCTTCTATCGCATGCTTTTCTGTAATGCAGTCCGCCCTTCTTCCGTGCGGCAGCGAAACCTCGAGCTGCCCCTCACGCGCATGACAGAATTTCGCCACGAAATCCGCCTCGCTACGGTTATCATCCTTAGAAGAAGATTTTTCACATCTGTCTGGAGAAATAACCGGTGGGCTGATTTTTTTGCCTTGTTCATCCCTGTGACAATGACAATCCCCTGTCGCACGCTCCTTATGACACCCCTGCGCGTTTAATCCACCACTATGAGCGAGAACGCTTTGACTGCCAACCAAAATAAGAAACACACAGGTCACGATTGAACAACAACGGGTACGCATACCCCTCCCCCACAATTTTTCGTTCATGTTCTCTTTCCTTATTTAGATTACAGCCCGACCTTCTCCCGAATTTCCTGGCGAAGTCTGTCGCGTTCCTGGTGCATCCAGGATTCAAGACGAGGAAAGAGGTGGGACCATGAGCCCGTGAAGGGGTCGAGCATGACGTCCCGGCGGTCGTTGAACAGGTTTTCTTCATTGGCAATTTCAAGCTTGCGGTCTCCGATCGCGCGTCCGAGAAGTTGATTGATTCGAAGTTGCTGGCCCGCCGTTCCTCCTGAAAGCTGTAAGATCTTCGTCTTCAGCAGGTCCAATTCTTCTTCGAGACCAATCTTGACCCGAACCCCCTGTGGGGTCGCCCAATGCGGGCGTTGGACGGAATAATCAAAAGATAGGGCAGCTTCTCTCGGCTCACGATACGGCCCCATCACCTTCAGGATGGTATACGGTTCAGCCATTACGACTGCGCCTTTTCCCGGGCGACGTTGTTGTGCGGGGTCATGGATTGAATTTGTACCAAGTCGAGACTTCCCGTGCCGAGAACCGGGCCCGTCCATTTTTGAAAACCGTCCCGCATGGTCACAAGGGTCGTATATCCTTCCCGGCTCAGGAAATCACAAGCGAGCCGGCTTCGTTCACCTTGGGCACAATACACTAAAATTGTTTTTGTCTCCTTGGGGACTTCCGTCTGGAAACGCGTTTCCAGGTGTTCGAACGGAATATGTTTGGCTCCAGGGACGTGATTCGTGAGAAATTCTTTTTGGCTCCGAACGTCCACGACAACCAAATCCGAACCTGTTCCCGCAGCATGGCCCTCCATCATTTGTCGTACTTCATCCGCACTTGCCTGGTGATACAGACTCCCCGTCCGGACCAGAGTGCCGTCAAGCTCTTTGCCCGATGCCAACTGGGCGAGTTGCAATCGCAGGATTGCGAGCGCTTCAGACTGTTGCCGGGCCGTCTCCCTCAACTCGTTCTGGCCGTCATACTGTTGGCGCGCGACTTCTTTGATTTTTTGCGTCAGCGACCTGAGACGCCACCAGACCAGGACCATCCCGCCGGCCACGATTCCGATTCCAATGACAATCAGAAAAGTCATCGGATCAGGTTCCCGATGCCGTGATGAACGGACAAGGATTCTGACGTGAGTTTGGGGAAACTTTGACCGCGGTCCATCAAGACAGGAAGCAATGGCTGGTCGGGGCGAGAGGATTTGAACCTCCGACCCCCGCGTCCCGAACGCGGTGCGCTACCGGTCTGCGCTACGCCCCGACGACCTTGCTTCTGTTTCCTATTTCCGGACAAGTGGTTCACAGAATAATCCATGCGCCTCGGCGACAGCCGGATAGGTGATCGCCCCATGACGAATATTTACGCCTCGGGCAATACCCGGATCAGCCCGGAGAGATGCTTCGATTCCCACGTTGGCCAACCGGACTATAAAAGGTAGAGCTGCGTGGGTCAAGGCATAGGTTGAAGTTTGTGGCACAATACCGGGAATATTTGTCACGCCGTAATGCCGGACTCCATCCACTTCGAAAATGGGGTCGGCGTGCGTTGTCGGCCTCGTGGTTTCAACGCATCCTCCCTGGTCAACCGCAATATCCATGATTAACGTGCCTTTTTTCATCGTCGCCACCATGGACCGGGAAACCAGAACCGGGCTTTTCGCACCTTTGATCATGACGGCGCCAATCAACAAATCCGCGCTTTTCACGGTTTCTGCAATCGTGAGTCTTTGAGAAGCCAAGGTCGTCAGGCTGTTCCCGAAGCGCTCCTGTAACCCTTGAAGTTGACTCATATCATTGCCGATGACGGTGACTCGCGCCCCGATCCCAAGAGCGACTCCCACGGCGGCTGAGCTCACTCCGCCGGCCCCGAGAATCACGACGTGTCCTTGGGACACCCCCGGGACGCCACCCAGGAGAATCCCCCTCCCGCCGTGCGTCCGCTCCAGAAAATGCGCGCCGATTTGAATCGCCAGTTTCCCGGCAATTTGACTCATGGGCTGCAACATCGGTAGATGCCCCCATTCATTTTCCGTTGTTTCATACGCAATGGCCGTACTCCCCGATTGCATCAAGGCCTCGGTCAGAGACTTGGAAGAAGCCAAATGAAGAAACGTGAACAACGTATGGCGGGGCTGCAAGTACGCAACCTCCGCTATAAGCGGATCTTTGACTTTCAGGACCAAATCAGCCCGGTCGAAGAGTTCTTCTTCCGACAAGGCGATTCGAGCTCCCACGGCATGATACGAGCCATCAGGAAAATCCACTCCCTGCCCGGCATTGGTTTCGACCCACACTTCATGGCCGTTCCTGACGAGTTCATCCACACCTTCCGGGGTCAAGGCTACTCGAAATTCATGGTCTTTGCGTTCTTTGGGAATTCCGATTTTCATCCTGATTCAGCGACGTTTGTTTTTGTTGTCGGTATTCCATCTGTCATCCCGCTTTTTCTCCATTCTCGCATAATACTGGACACGAGAAAGAGCCCTCCTGTACTATTTTTTTGTGCTTCGCAACGAAATCTGCTAAGAAACGTAATCATGAGTGGATTCAAGCATCATATTTTCATTTGCATTAATCAACGGCCCAAGGGCGACCCGAGAGGGTGCTGTGCCGATAACGGGTCCGCGGAACTTCACGCATTCTTCAAACAGGAAGTCCAGCGACTCGGTCTCAAGGGCATCGTCCGTGCCAATAAGGCAGGGTGTTTGGATCATTGTGAATATGGTCCCAGCGTCGTCATTTATCCGGAAGGCGTCTGGTATTGGGTCGGGAATGAAGCCGACGTCACTGAAATTATGGAACGACACGTGGTCAAAGGTGAATTGGTCGAACGCCTGCTGATGCCGGGGCACGACGTTCCTCCGCGCCAACTCGAATCTCGCGCCACCCTGATTTCCCCTTAGACGTTCAATCCCATGGTGTGACAAGGGAACAGCCTCACTCTCAACCGTAGCGATCAAAGCACGCAAGCCCCACATGTCGGCAAACGAAGCCAAATGGAAAGCGAATCAGGAAAAAGTCGCGTTCCTCAAACAATTTCCCGGGTTACTCCGGACCTGGGATGAGGTGGCCGGCCACACCATCACGTCCGTGACCTCGATTGAACAAAGCGAAGCAAAGGTACTCATGCTGGATAACGGTTCTTTTGCCATTGTACCACCTCTTGCGCCGGAACCTCAGCAACTCCGGGATGGGATCACTGCCGCTGCAACCCAACTTCGCACCCTCTACCCCGACGCCTATCGCGAATATGAAGCACTCGCCCAACGGGACAGGGAAGCGACCAGGACGGCACGAATGGAAAACATCCTTGGGGCCATTCACAATAACCTGGAAGACATCCCCGAGTTAAAGGACCGTATTCGTTCGCTCGTAAAAAAGTGGAATTCTTAACATGCGACGCCCCGAAAATATGCTGGATATGTTCTCCGGGGGGCTCTTTGAAGGAGTAAAACCCATGATGCTAACGCGGGATCATTTGATTCGTCATCCGGATCGCTGCACGCATAAGGCCGTGTGTATTCCTGTCTGTCCCACCGGGGCATGGTTATCGACCCCTCCGTATAAATTCGACGAATCACGGTGTATGGAAACGTGTCGGATGTGCCTCGATGCCTGTCCTTCACAAGCCATTTACGCGGTTTTTCGAAAAGGCGAAAAACTACTCGTTCCCCAACCCGAGTAATCGCTTTTATCCGATTGTCTTGCGGAGGTGCCCCCAATAGGCCGTACCAATGAATCTGCTTCCGCCGGTCAGGGTAGAGGCAGCCATAATCCGATAGACCTCGAACCGGGAAATTTTCAATTGTTGAGCGGGGTCCAGGATATTGTCGCACGTAGTCAGGAGATGCAGCGTTTTCAGGGCGATGAGAATCGGCCACATACAGGCCAAGTGAAGGCGAACGTCGCGTCGCGGAATGGACGTGGCGTACAGCCATCCTTGATCCAAATGTGCGAGGGCGGTCTTCACCAACGTGTGCAGGATGGGGCTGAAGGCCGCCACCGTGCGCTTATCCAATAAATCGCGAGGTTCCAAGCCTGCCTGCGCCAGCAACTCCAAGGGAATGTAACAGCGTCCGCGGCGCAGGTCCTTGGACAGATCTTTCAAAATATTCGTCAATTGAAGCCCTTTGCCGAACCGGATGCCCGTACGAATTTTGGATTCCCGGTCCCACGTGCGGCGTATGCGCGGTAAATGGGCATACATGATATTGGTCCAAAACTCCCCGACGCAGCCTGCGATCTTATACGTATAAAGGTCGAGATCCTCCAGCGAAGAAAGCGCGGCGAGTTCAGCCTCGGATTCCCCGGGGAAACGATCCAGATCCATTTCCATGCCACTGATAAGAATCGGCAAAACGCGACGAACCTCCACCTGATCATCGGGTGCCAAGTCTTCGTACACCTGGAAACAGCGATCGAGGTGTTCGAGTAACGTGCGTTCACCGGGATGCCCCTGTTGTGGGGCCGTCACAGCTTGAATGGCCTTGACTTCTTCCCGATTGCAGGATTCCCGAACGAATTGGAGCTTGAGCTGCCGTAACAACGTGGCCCTGGTGCCCCGATCCATCCGGCCCGCGTCCGCAATCGTATCAGCCGCGCGCGCGAACAGATACGCCAACCCCACCTGTTTGGCCACACACCCCGGCAACACGGCCAGGGTCAGATAAAATGAACGCGAAACCTGCTTTAAAACGTCATGCAGTAAATAACGCTCGACGTGTTTCGCACGCATCATCGACTCTCCGGCCGAACCTCGAGACGCCCCTCCATCCCCTCTTCGCGATGGCTGGGGAAAAACAGCAATTGTTTGTCACAATAAAAGGTGTACGTTCCCGGAGTCTGCACCAGGAACCGGATCGTGACGCTATCTCCGGCATCCACGCTGACGTCATGCTGCAAATCCGAGTCCGGATGATCCATGACGAAATTGTGGGGAGTCAGAAAACTCTGGTTTTCAAGCTGAAGCTCGATCGGCAGGCCCGCTTGAACACTGATGTGAGGCGGAGTATACGCATAACTGTCCAACACGATGAAGGCCCGCTGTATGCCATCGGCATCCGGTTGAAGAACCAGAACCTCTTCGTCGGCATCCCCAAGAGAAACCCCCGAAGAAAAACCCAGCAATACACAACAGAGCAGCACGGCCACCCAAGGTTTATGTCCCATCAATCTTTTCCGCCTTTCCTTTCCCTACCGGCCTACAGGCGGGCAAGTTGTTTCCCAATTCCCCTCTTTTGTAAGGAGGGGTGAGGGGAGGTAGAGAACATTTGTAGGGCCTCATCCCGGCGAACATCCCACCTTGACTCACAACTTGACTCACAAAAAAATGGTATTACTATATCATTAATAAAAGAAATATAGATGGGACTTCTTGAGGGTTTCAAGGCAAGTCACTTTCTTCCTGCCCCGTCTTTAACGGCCCGGCTACCGGCATTTCATGAAACAGTATACGAGTTCATAGTTCACGGCTCATCAACAGGCAAAGTGTTCTTATAGAGGAGAAACGAATGAAAAAGCTGAAAGGCATTGGCTTGCTGCTGCTGTCCAACATCCTGATTTTTATCACCCTCTCGATCACCTTTACGATTCTCTCGGAAATGGTCCTCCCTGCGTTTGGGATTGACCTCCGCGGATCGTTCGTTCATCAGGACCTCTTGTGGGCCTTTGTCCTTGGATTCGGCGGAGCCTTCCTCAGCCTGGCGTTTTCCAAGAAAATGGCGCGAATGATGTTGAATTGCAGGCAAATTACCCAACCCCGACACCCCGCCGAATTACTCGTGTATGAGACGGTGCAAAAAATTGCCAATCGGCTGGATATTAAAATGCCGGAAGTGTGGATTTACGACTCGCCGGATCCCAATGCCTTTGCCACGGGACCGTCGAAGAACAACTCGATGGTTGCCGTTTCGACCGGCTTACTGACCAACCTGAACGAAGGAGAAGTGCGGGCCGTCCTGGCCCATGAAATGGGGCACGTCTATAATGGCGATATGTTTACGACGACGATCCTGGCCGGCTTGATGAATACCTTTGTCTATTTTATCAGCAGAATCGTCTATCGCCAGGTAGCCGAACGCAATCCCATGTTGGGAATCGGCGTCTACTTTTTTCTCCAGATCGTCTTATCGATCCTCGCGATGATTCCCATCAGTTGGTGGTCACGACGCCGGGAATTTTCCGCCGACAAGTTTGCAGCCAATACGGTAGGCAAAGAGTCCATGATCTCGGCGCTGCAAGCGATTGACCGATGGGTCAAACAGGTCGAGTACCAGTATCAGACGGAAGATGCCCTGGCGACCATGAAAATCTCAGGGCAGTCTCGAAGTTTCATGCAAATCTTCTCGACGCATCCGCCCATCGAAGCCCGCGTCGCCGCCTTGCGGAAACTGTAATTATCAGGGGAGTTGCATTGATTTTCTCAGGCTGCAAATACGGCAAACCCGGTTACACGACCCGCTACTTGGTGTTGTACTCTTTTTCATGCCATGGACTTTTCGCGATAAGGTACCCGACCGTCATGCCCAACAGACCGCCGAGACACCATCCGGCGAGCACGTCCGTTGGATAATGTGCACCAAGATAAACGCGGGATAGGCCGCCGAGTACCAGAAGGGGCCCCACGACCCATCGCGTTGAGGGGAACAGCATCCCAAGAAAGGCCGCGGCCGTTGCTGCATTCACTGCGTGATTGGAAGGCAGGCTGAACATGGCCCCGCATCCGGTCAGTTCATTGACGTTCAGAAGCACCTGACACGGCCGCGGACGAGCCAGCCATAGCTTGATTTGGGCCCCGACGAAATCCCCTGCACCGATCGATACACCCAGGACTGACGTCACCAGCATGCCGTGACGCCAATCGATCCACACCCGATAGGCCAGATACGCCACCACCAATACGATGAAATTTCTCGCCGATGAACATTGCAGCATCAACCAATCCAAGACTGATGACTGGCCGGCCCACCCATTGACGGCGTGAAACAATGCCGTATCCCAATCCATTGACTCCCCCGGCTTCTTTGGTGACGGATGATGTGCTAGGATTCCCCGCTAACGTAAACACGGGGAGTTGTTATGCTCATCGACAGCCATGCTCATTTGGATGATCTGAGATACGATACCGATCGGGACAACGTCCTTCAACGTGCCGAAACTGCCGGCATTGAAGCCATTGTCACGATTGGCTGTGATTTAGCCACCAGCCAAGCCGCCGTTGCCCTGGCACAAGCGCATCCACAAATCTTTGCCACTATCGGCGTCCATCCGCACGAAGCCAAGGAAATCGGAGAGGGCTGGTATGAGTCCCTTCGGTCACTGGCTCGACACCCGAAAGTCGTTGCCTACGGCGAAATCGGGTTGGACTATCATTATGACCATTCTCCACGGGAAATCCAACGCCAACGGTTTCGTGAGCAGATTCACCTTGCACGCGAACTGGCCCTTCCTCTTATTATCCACACGCGTGAAGCCCAGGAAGATACCGTGACGATCCTTCGGGAAGAGGGCGCGGTTGACGTCGGTGGCGTCTTTCATTGTTTTTCAGGAGACGCGTGGCTCGCCAAGGACGCGCTGGACCTGGGTTTTTATTTTTCCTTTTCCGGCGTGCTGACCTTCAAAAATGCGACGATGCTGCGGGACATCGCGAAGACCGTTCCTCTCGACCGTCTCATGGTCGAAACGGATTGTCCCTATCTTGCGCCTGTTCCCTATCGCGGGAAACGGAATGAACCCGCCTACGTGCAATACGTGGCGGAAATATTGGCGGAGATCCGTGGAAATGGATCCTTTGAATCTATTGCACGGGCCACCGTTGAAAATACAAAACGGGTCTTCAGAATCCCCTGAGCTGGCGTTTTCGGGCCCGGACGGCTTTTGGTAACTTACGAGGATTGCCTTTTTTATTGAGGCGTTCCGGAGGTCTCTCGTCTTCGATCTTTGCCCCGCCTTGCGTCACGGAAATGGCTTGAGGCTTCCTGGTAAGGGCTTTTTTATCTCCAAAATGTTCAAGTTTTACTTGAAATTCTTGAGACTTCATCACAAAGGCCCCATGGGCTTTGGCCGTTTGGATAATCTCCAAATCCGAAGAAACCACGGCACAGGCTCGACCATACTGTCGGGCTAGGCGTTGGATGACCTGATCGGCACGCTCTCCCCGTTTGGTAAACACCACCTGCACCCCTGTCCGGTGTTCATAATGCTCAAGCCCTGTCTGCTCCCGCCAGGCATCGAACACCACGGTCACGGGATGCCCTTTGGATTGGCTATACAACGAAAGCCGCCGGATGAGGGCTTCCCGCGTCCCGGCACCGTCGGTTGGCTCCTCCGACTTTTTCTTGCCGAGAGCCCCCAGTAAATTGTATCCGTCTATGATGATAGAGAGTGGCATACGGCGAGACACGCTATCGCAGTGTTTTCATAGTGTCAATGACAGAACACGAAGAGTTTGTTATTCTGAGACGACGTCATCTTCTTTTCGTTAACTCTCATGAAAAACGTTTTTGCCCTTGCCCTGATATGTTACGTGGCCTTTTGGGGGGCCGTTGCGGAGCCGGTATCGGCATCCGAATCGTCCCCTCGCCCTGTCTTGTCCAATAAGGCATTCCCGGCGCACGTTCTGTTGGCAAAAAAAGGAACCTCGACTGGTCGAACCACCTCTACGCTCACCCTCAACAACGTCCGGCATCATGCTCATAAAAAATATACCCGGGTTGTGTTTGACCTGACCGGTCGGATCGAAATCAAAGAACGCAAGAACCAACGCATAGCGACGATTTCCCTGCCCAATGTCACGCTGAGCAAGCGCGTTCAGCAACAAATTAAGAGAAAGGATTTTCCAAGGGCCATTGCCCTATCTCCGGAAAAGCCTCGAACCGTCAGTATCGTTCTGGACTTACAAGCCCTCCGGACGTACAGAGTTCTCACCCTCCGTCAACCCGACCGGGTGGTGGTGGATCTCTTTTATACCCAAAAAACACCTGGAGTCGTGGCAAAACCTGAAACGAGTACAAACAAACCCTCCAAGCCGGCTCGGCAGGGCAACCCTCGTGGCGTGCAATCGGGAAGCTCCTTCTCGAAAACTCAAAACGACGTTCTCGTCGTCATCGACCCCGGTCACGGTGGAAGAGACCCCGGCACCATCGGGCGAAAAGGCACCAAAGAAAAAGCTATCGTCTTGCAGGTTTCGAAATATTTACGCGAACTGATTCAAAACCGGCACAAAGCTAAAGTGCTGTTGACTCGATCGAACGACGTGTTTCTTGATTTAGAAAAGCGCGTCAAATTTGCCAATAAGAAAAAGTTGGAATGGTGTGGGAAGGACATGGGTTCAAGCGTTGATGCAAAGAAAAAGTCGCGGATCTGTTTGTTTATTTCCATTCACGTCAATTCTCATCCCCGGAAATCCATTCAGGGACTGGAGATATACCATTTTGGAAAGGCGAGTGACCTCCGTGCTCTGGAAGTCGCTGCCCGAGAAAACGGCATGAAATTGGAAAGTGATACCCCTCCCTGGCAGTTCATTATTACTGATAGCTTGAATGACCATAAGATCAAAGAATCCCAGACCTTTGCCGAGAGCACGAATGACAAGCTCGTCACAACGTTACGCAAAAATTACAAAATCAGAAATCATGGGGTAAAAACAGCCCCATTTTACGTCTTACGTTTCACGACTATGCCGAGTATCCTGGCTGAAGTGGGGTTTGTGTCCAATTCGATGGAAGAAAAACGGTTGAAGACGACAACTTTTCAGAAAAAACTGGCCGAGGGAATCTATCAAGGCATTCAAGCATACCTCAAGAAACTGTAATGTTCGTGGCCTGTTTCCGCCAGTCCTTAGCGTGGATCCAGATCTTTGGCCCCCTCACCCCAGCCCCCTCTCCCGCTGTATAGACTGGACACATAGGTAACAAACGTGCCGGATACATAGGGAACACTCACACCTCGTGTGGCATACTCTTCTCTTCACCTCGTTGAAGGAGGAGCGTATGCCTTGGATGAAGAAGGATCTCATGTCATTGCGCGGAGAATTTGTGCACCTGGTAGAAACGGAGCTGCTCCTCCTGGCCACCCTGTGTCAGCGGTTTGGGATCAGCCGCAAAACGGGCTACAAATGGCTGGCGCGGGACCGCGACGAGGGGCGGGCAGGGTTGGCGGACCGCTCCCGGCGGCCAAGGCGGCTACGGCCCACACTCCCGGCGGCGGGAGGGGTTGCTCGGGGCCAACCCGTGGCGGGGGTATAAGCTCAGCAAAGCCTTTCGGGGCTACCCCGTGGGGGTGCGGCCGTTAGCCGTGGACGGCCAGTATGAAGTGCTCTTTTGTCAGCATCGGCTCACCACGATCGATGTCCGGGCGGCGCAGTCTCGGGAACACGGATGAGAAAAAGTGTTACCCATGTATCCGGTACATCTGTAACCCTTGACTCCGGTCTGAACACTTACAAAGGAGGGGAATTAAAAGAAACGGCCGTGCTTTGGTTGTTTGGGTCTTCAGAAAAAAACCGAGAATCCTGTTGATACGGAATGAACTCCTGTGGTAGGATTTTGCACCCGATGGATGACGACGGTCCCAGACGATACTCCCGTCACCAGTGCAAGCATCTTTACCTCCCCTTCCGGTTTTTCTTTGCCCGTTTCTCAACACATGTGCGCTGCCAAGCAAAAGGGTTGATTTCTCTATACTTTCCGGCCCTTCTGCCCAGGATTAGGGTTTCACTCTAATCTCATCCCATGGAATACATCGTCATTCTGATTTGTTTAGTGTTCTCCGGTTTGTTTTCAGGAGCGGAAATTGCGTTTTTTTCCCTTCCCGAAAACCGGTTTCAAACCATGAAAGAGGAAGGCCGCCGGGCAGCGAAACTGGCGCTTTCTCTCAGGCAGAACCCCCAACGACTTCTTTCGACCATCCTGATCGGGAACAACGTCGTCAACCTGACGGCCGCCGCGTTGGTTTCCATGGTCACCCTTGAACATTTCGGCTCCGAAGCGGTCGCGATTGCCACGGGGGCGCTGACGGTGTTTGTGCTGATCTTCGGAGAAATCGTTCCCAAAACTCTGTGCGCCAAACACGCGGCTTCCGCCGTCCAATTTTTCGCCTATCTCATTTATTGGGCGGAAAAGCTTTTCTCCCCGGCTCTGTACCTGTTGGAACCTCTGATTCTGAAGTTGACCGGAGGACAAGGTCTGGCTGTTCCGTTCGTGACGAAAGAAGAACTGAAGAGCATGATCGAGGCCGGAGGCAAAGCCGGGGTGCTCGAGACCGAAAAGGTGGAGATGATCAAAAACGTCTTCGAGTTCACCAACCTCACGGCACGAGACGTGATGACACCGAGAATCGATACGTTCGTCATGGACGGCAATCTGTCTTTGGACGAAGCCAAAGAGGACTTATTCACTGTCAAACATTCACGGATTCCCATCTATGACGGCATCCGCGATAACATCACGGGCATTCTTTATCGTACTCTTGCCTTGATCGAACTGGCCCAAGGAAATCGCACCAGCCGGCTCAAGGAATTAGCCCTCTCGCCGCTCTTCATTCCGATTTCCAAACCGGTGGGTAATCTGCTGAAGCAATTCCAGCAGGAGAAACGCCACATTGCGATCGTCGTGAACGAATTCGGCGGGATCATGGGATTAGTCACCACGGAAGATCTGTTGGAAGAGGTCGTGGGTGATATTCTTGACGAGACGGACGTCACCAAGGAACTGATCAAGCGGATTGGCAAAAATGAGATTTTGGTGAGTGGACGAACGGAAGTTCGAAAAATCAATGAATTTCTGAAAGTGGAATTGGATAAAGAAGAAGATATTCTCTTCTATACCATCAGCGGCCTCATCCAGCAGCGCCTCGGCCATATTCCTTCGGTCGGTGAGGAACTCCAGGTGGCCGGTTGTTTGCTGACCGTCCGGGATGCCGATGAAAAATCCATCAAGAGTGTCCAGATCCACAAACTGGAGGACGTGGCTCAAGAACAACCGGAGCCCGCCAGGGTCGGTTCTTCCGAACAACGCTAACGGTTTCGGCTTTCACCTCAGCCGGTGCCGGCGGCCCGAATCAACTCAAGCAATCCGGCTTCGTCAAGAACGGCAACCCCCAAACGTTTGGCCTCCGCCAATTTCGACCCCGGAGCCTTTCCGACGACCACGTACGCGGTGTGTTTGCTGACACTGGAGGTGACCCGTCCCCCAAGTGCTTCAAGGCGTTCTGCGGCTTCCTGCCTGCTCAGACTCTCAAGCCCGCCGGTGAACACAAAGCTTTTCCCTTTCAAGGGCGCGGCATGGCCACTCGTCTCACGGGGAACGGCTTGCACGTCCACGCCCAATGTTTTCATGCTGTCGAGCACGGCCACGTTTCGCGGTTCGGCAAAAAAGTGGACGACACTCTGTGCAATTTCAGGTCCGATATCGTAAATCTCCAATAGCTCTTCTTGCGTAGCGGCCAGCAGCGTCTCCAAAGAACCGAATTGCGAGGCCAGAACCTGCGCGACGTGATGCCCGACGTGGTGAATGCCAAGGCCAAAGAGAAAACGTTCCAATGACGGGGTTTTGCTGTGTGCAATAGCCGAAAGTAATTGTGTGGCCGATTTTTCCGCGAATCCGTCCAGGCTCAAGAGTTGGTCATTGCTTAGGCGGTACAGGTCCGACAAATCCTTCACATAAGCTTTGTCGACAAGTTGCGCGACGGTTTTCTCCCCCAGTCCTTCAATGTTGAGGGCACCTTTGGAGGCAAAATGTTGAACGCAGCCTTTCAACTGTGCGGAGCACACCGTTTGCCCCGTGCAATAATAGACGGGGCCTTCCTGCACCACGGCCGATTGACACACCGGGCAGGAAGAAGGGACCTCGAACGGAGCCGCACGTTGTTCACCGGGAATCGCCACTCGCTCGACAATATCGGGGATGACGTCCCCTGCCCGTTCGACCTTGACCGTATCCCCCACCCGCACGTCCTTTCGTCCAACTTCTTCCACGTTGTGCAGCGTGGCCCGGCTGATCGTGACGCCACCGACTTCGACCGGCGTCAATAAGGCAATAGGCGTCAACGCCCCGGTTCGCCCCACCGACACCACAATGTCCTGGACGGTCGTCAATTCCTTGCGCGGGGGAAATTTAAAGGCGATCGCCCAACGCGGGCTTCTGGATTTTTCGCCAAGTTGCTGTTGGTGAGCCAGGGAGTTGAGCTTCACCACAATGCCGTCGATTTCAAAGGGTAAGCGCTCACGTTGTTCCATCATGCTTTGATGAAAGCCTATGACCTCTTCAATGCCGTGACACACCCGGCGTTGTTCGGGAACGGGCAAGCCCCACGTTTCGAGTGAGGCAACGGTTTCCCAATGCGTACGCGGTAACGGATCGGATGAGACCATCAGGTCATAACAGGTGAGAACCAGGGGTCTGGATGCAGTAATCTGGTAATCGAGTTGCCGGAGCGAGCCGGACGCGGCATTGCGGGGATTCGCAAACGTCTTTTCATCCCGCTCGGTTAATCGGCGATTGAGCGCCTGAAAATCGGAAAGGCGCAGATACACTTCCCCCCGGACCACGATTCGCTGCGGCACGTCCCCGTCAATTGTCAGGCAACGAGACCGGGAAAGAATCGCTCGAAGATTCGGAGTGATCAATTCTCCGGTTTTTCCGTCTCCTCTTGTTGCACCACTGGTGAACGTCCCATTTTCATACACAATGACAACCGACAACCCATCGTATTTCGGCTCGACAACGTACTCGATCCGGTCGGCTTCAAGTTCTTTTTTCACGCGTTTGTCAAACGCATACACGTCATCCGGGACCAGGACCGAATCGAGACTCAACAAAGGACGATCGTGGGGTATTTTCAAAAAATGTTCGAATCGTTCGAGACGTGCGGCCCCAACCCGTTGCGTCGGCGAATCAGGGATGGTCAGGTCGGGATATTGCTCTTCCAAATCCTGAAGCTCTTTGAACAGTTTGTCGTATTCCGAATCGGAAATTTCCATCGTGCCGAGACCATAGTAGAGGTCGTCGTGATGGAGAATCTGCTCGCGCAATTCGGCGATTCGATCCTGAATATGAGGAGGAACGTCAGATGGGGACATGCCTGCACGCAACAGCCTCGGACCATCCGAGGCTTGCACCTACCCTTGAATAAATTGGCCGGCGAAACTGCGGATTTCGTGCCCGTTAAGCACGTGAAAGCGTCGCAAGCGGGCAACGGTCTGTCCTGAAAACCGCGACAGGGACACCGGAATGAGTTTGCGCTCGAATGTTCTGGCAATGCGTTTCCAGCGGGCCAAAGGCGGAATGGGACTCACGAGCGTGATATGCTTTTCCAGGGAATGGAGGGCCGCTCCGGCTATCAGTCGCTCCTCCAGGGTTTGCGAAAAATCGAGCCGGGGATCTTCCCAAATATCCGGAATCGGCCTGGGTGGAAATTGGAACAGCGATCCCCCGTATTGTGACTGGCCGATTCCCGGTCCGACCATGTTCTCTAAAAACGGGGTGGCGTAAAAACAGAGCGTGGATTCTTCGGCATGTTCCGCGTACCACGTCGCCTGCCACGAAAATTTGTCGGGGTCCGCAGGCACCTCGAATATGAACACGACCATTTCCACGGCGCCGCGGGACGGCGGGATTTCCTTCACGTAAATGTGGGGCGACTTCTCCCGGGGATTCCAATGACGCAGGGTTTCCCGCATGTCGATGCCGTCGCGAATCGAGGTCGTGAATTTATCGACACGGGCAAGATCTTCCCCGAGTAACGCTTTGCTTTGTTCACGAACGTGGGCCGTAAACCCTTCGATACGATTGTCTTCCGGAGGCCAGGAACATTGGCCCAACGGGTTCCAGCGATAAGCCCATTGACGTCGTTTGCGCGGGTCCTGCCGAGGCTTGAGCGACAACGTTCGCCACGATACCGGTGCGCCGCCCAACCGGTTCTTGGCGATGGAGAGGTGGCCTTCCGGAGATTCGAGCAGGCCAAGGCCTAACGAATACGGCGGTGTCACCGCGCGCGATGCTTCGTCCGGCTCATAGCGATACCTCTTCGCCGTTTCGAGTAAGGTCACGGCGAACTCGTCTCCGGCGAATTGTTTGGCCGCCAGGGTCAAGGTATACAGATCCGGCGTCAGCCGGCGTTCGCCCAACGCAAGGTTCCGCACGTATCGCAGATACATCTGGAGTAACTGGGGCGTCACCCAATTGGATTCCTGCCGTAACCGGGCCGGTCGAGTGGCAAGCCATCGCAGCCGGGTCTCAAGCAGCAGTTCCTTGATCCCATCGACGGATAAATGGGCGTCGGAACGCGCCTCGGCTCGTCTCTGCTCGAACAGTTCCGTGAGAAAAGGCAATTCACAGAGCAGGAAGTACAACGTACGGGGTTCCACAAGATGGAGCGCCGGACGGCCCGCCAGGGGTTCGGGAAGTTCATACGGCCACCGGTTCTGGTAGGCGTCGCGCAGCCAGGGCCAGTCTTCAACGGAACACACACACAGGATCGATCGATAGTCCAACTCAAGTTCGTGCAGTTTAAAAGCCATCCATTTGATACGCGACCAGCGTTGGCTTTGCGGTTTGGGATACGGGAGAAAGGGCAGCGCGGCCCCGGAGAAGGAGGCCAGGGAAACGCTTTTCAACGCATATGGATCGGGAGCGGGATATTCCACCGGTTCGTAGACGGTCACGCCCCGGTCGATATAGGCCCGATCGATCCCCTCTTCCATGGCCGTCCGAATCGTGGAAATGACGGGTTGGCAGGGGTCAAGCGGGATATAACTGCATGCAGGACGTTCGTTGTGGTCCGGTTCCGGCATGACCACGACGCTGACGACGGGCAACCGCCTGATCCCCTCTTCAACCGGGTTCTCAACGGAAGCCGGTAACGGCAAGGCGACACAATCGAACCGATGCTCCAGCCACAGCTCTCGAATAGCCCGGGCCACGTCGGCACTGCCGTGACGGATCGGGACAACGTGCAGGCGAGGAGAAAGGTGAAACACCGCGTTGTCCTGTTGCGACAAAGGACTCATGGACGCTTATTTATCGGGATGGAGCGGATCATCGGGTTCAAAAAAGAAATCACCCAATCCTCTGGGAAACGCCTGTTCGCCGACGGCTCGTTTTCTCTGTTGCGCAAGCGCCTCCAAATCCAGCGCGTCCTCGCCAAGCACTTTGATGAGCGCTTCCCGCCAGATCTCATCGCGGGACAGGGGATGTGACGGATCCTGCGCCAACCGTTTGAGCGCATACTGCACCAGGTGAATGCCGTCTCTCACCGAAAACCCAAGATCGAGTTGATGCGCCTTTTGCAAGAACTCGACGGTTATGACCAGAATCTCTTGTGGAGAAAACGGCAGATGATATTGAAGGATCGCCAACTCGTGGTCACGGGCCGGAAACTCGAGTTTCAAACTGGGTTGTAATCGCGAAAGAATATAATCCGGCACTTCATAGGTGGAGGCATCTTCATTCATGGTCACGCAACACCGAAAGTCCGCGTGGGCGTTGACCTGGATGCCGGCCACCACGGATTCCACCGAGCGCCGGTGATCGAGCAACGGCGCGAGGGACGCCCAACTCTTTTCATTCATCCGGTTGCCTTCGTCCAGCAGACAGACCCCACCGGTCAACATCGCGGTGACCAACGGAGAAGCCTGGTACTGAATCGTGTTTCCTTCCGCAATCACCGGAGTAATCAATAAATCTTCGGGCCTCGTATCGGCCGTACATTGATAAATATAGAAGTCCTGTTTCCGCTCCCGTGCCGCGGACGTGGCTAAGGTCGTCTTTCCGATACCGGGCTGGCCGATGATTCGCGGACACAGAGGAAGATCTTTTTCAGCGATGACAAGCCAGCACGCAAGGAGTTGTTGAAGGATTTCACGATCGCCGATCCACTCCTGCTGCGAAGGATCGGGCTGGGCCAGGCGCAGGGAAATCCCCTCGATCTGCATCATTCTCTGCTGTTCAGGGTGTCGTTCTGAGCTATGAGACATGGCACGCTGCCTTTCGGAAAACCCGGGTTTGCAATCAAATACAAGCTAGCACAGGCGTTTTTGAGGGTCAATGAACCGACTACCATTCAGTCAATTTCCGGAGGCTTAGGGCAGAGTACTCATCGGTGCCGGTATCGTGGCTTTATGGCACTTGAGATCTTGACAACCAACTCTCTTGTTATATGCTATTAGCTCCATTTGACCATTGAAGGTCGGCTGCAACCGCTCACTTGAGAGGTGGCTGGGCTGTTTTGAACAGGTTGCGAGCTGTCGATAAGTGGATCTCCGCGCTGGTTATGCCGCCGCCGAGCTTGGCGTTGGCTGGTTGATATAGGCTTGATCGGGCGTTTGCCCGCCAAGCGATGAATGCGGTCGGCGCCGGTTGTAGAACGCCAGATAGCGACCAAGACTGCGACGCGCCTCCGAGACGCTTCGGTAGGCCCGGAGGTAAACTTCCTCGTATTTGATCGTCCGCCAGAGCCGTTCGACAAAGACATTGTCGCGCCACGCGCCCTTGCCGTCCATGCTAATCGCGATCTTGGCGTCCTGCAAGGCCGTGAGAAAGGCGACGGAGGTGAACTGGCTGCCCTGATCCGTGTTCATGATTGCAGGCCTACCATGTCGAGCCAGGGCTTCGCTCAATGCCTCCAAGCACGGCTCCGTCTCCAGCGTAATCGAGAGCCGCCAAGCGAGCACCTTGCGGCTGAACCAGTCGACGACCGCCACCAGATACACAAACCCACGCGCCATGGGTACATACGTGATGTCCATTGCCCAGACTTGGTTAGGCTTGGTGACAGCCACCTTCCTTAACAGATAGGGGTAAATCTGGTGGCCCGGGGTCGGGTGCGACGTGGTCGGGCGCCGATAGAGCGCCATAATCCCCATCTGCTTCATCAGCGTGGCGACATGGAGGCGGCCCACGACATGGCCTTCTTGCCGGAGCAACCCCAGCAACATCCGGCTGCCGGCAAAGGGATACTCCAAATGCAACGCATCGATCCGGCGCATCAACGCCAGATCGGCCGTGGAAGGAGGCCGGCGCTGGTAGTAGACGCTGCCCCGACTGATCCCAAGCAGCCTGGCCTGACGGCTGACACTCAAGCGGTGCTCGCGGTCGATCATCGTCTTGCGCTCGGCAACAAACCGGCCTTGCTGAGCGCACCCTCTAAAAAATCATTCTCCAGAGTCAGCTGCCCGATCTTTGCATGCAGCGCGGTCACGTCACTCTCAGGCGCGACCGCCTTCTTCACCCCACCGTCGAAAACCTCGGGCATGCCTGCCAGCAGGTGCTCCTTCCACTGCTTGATCTGGTTCGGATGTACGTCGAACTGCTGGGCGAGTTCTGCCAGCGTCTGTTCCCCCCGGATGGCCGCAAGCGCCACCTTGGCCTTAAAAGCCGGACTATGGTTCCGCCGTGTTCGTCTTGTCATGATTGCTCCTCGTGAACGGCAATGATGCCGATTGCGAGCAAAAATACCACTTATCCCCCTTGTTCAGATTTCCCCAGCCACCTCTCTTGTCTAGAAGGAGTGTTTCATGAGCCCTTTACGACTTGGAATCATACTATTCAGTATGGCAACCCTGTTAAGCGCCTGCGGGGGTGGTGGCGGCGGAGGTGGGGCAGGGACATTGCCTCAATTGATTCCAAACCCGATCACTTACACGAATATGGTTGCTGAGGTTTTACCTATAGCACGGTCTTCCGATACGCTATTGATGACCGATGTTTTTCTGACACATCCCAGCCTCCCCCAAGGGAGTCGCATTCAGACAGTGTGCGGGGGCGGACTCTGCCAGGCATTTTATGATGGCTACAGGCTGGTTGGTCTTTCTTTGTTGGATTTTCAGCTTTCGAATCCTGCAGACGACCATCGATTCCATACCAGTATCGGCGGCGTCAACATAGTCGATGTTCGAGGGAGAGATGAAGAGGCCGGAATAGTCACGGACTTCAAGACCCTTGGTGGCTGGCTTGATTATAGTGCTTTTGCAGTAGACGTGAATTCTGTCGTCAGTAGCGTTTCTGATGGAGTGGATTTGAGAGGAACTGATTTTGCCGTGGCGTACTCGCTTGGTGATGCCACTGGAACAACGCCGGCGTTTGGCAATGCGACGTGGACCGGAACGATGGTCGGCGGTGATGCCAGTTTGACTGCCTATCGAGGCAATCGGATTATAGGTGACGCAACCCTCAGGTTTGATCTGTCTCAAAGCGACATTGATGTTACTTTTACGAATATCCGTGACATTGATGCGGGACGTGTGCGTGTGCATGGGCATATCACTTGGCAGAATATTCCGGTGACGTCGGGTTCCTTTTCTACCGGGTTTATCGGGAATTCCATCGATGGCCGGTTCTACGGTCGTAACCATGAAGAAGTGGGAGGCGTTTTTGAACGAAACCAAATTGCGGGAGCGTTCGGAGCGAAACGCTAATTCCTTGGTTCTTTGAAAAGGGCCTTTGCTGCCAGGAGCAGTCCCATAGGTCAGGTTAGCGAAGCGTAACCTGACAAGCTTACCCGTTCGACGAGGATACGACATGTCGGATGACCCTACGCTGATCCGACCTACTTGCCTTTTTGGGACAGTTATTCCCGGAATGACCAAGTCGGAGTGTCGTTGACTATTTTCATGCAATGACTAATGCCAGAGGGTCCGACGGTGCCGGCATTTGACATTCCTGAGCCTCTCTCACTATTCTTATCTGCCAAGCCGACCTTGAGAATCTATCGTTTCTCGTCCCTGGACCGACCCTGAAATTCGAAAGAGAGCCTGATGATGATTTCAAAACCTCAGTTCGGTCTGCCGCGCCAATCTGCCCCTCGCTTATTTGCGACAAAATTGACGTTTCAGGCGGGAATACTCTTCTTGCTGAGCGCCGTCCTGGCAGCGGGATGCGTCAATACCGAAAAATATGAAGCGGAAAAGGTTCGGGGCTTGAACTTTCAACGCTTGTTGGCACAAGAGGAAAAGCGTGCAAACAAATTGAATGCCCAATTGGCGCACAAGGACAAGGAAATCAACGAACTCAATGGCCAATTGAAAGAGACGAAGGATACAGTCGCGTCGTTGGAATCGCAAAACCGCGACCTGACCGTTGAACTCAATGCCCTTAAAGAACAAAGCCGTCGCCGGCAGGAACAGGAACCTGTTCCGGACTCCCCTGCCCTCTCAAAAGATCCCGGCCCCTCCGAGGACAAGCCGCTTTCCGACACATCGCTTTCCGATCCTTTTATGAGCGAAGAAGAACTGATGAATATGCTCGATAGAGGAGAGACGAAGTGACCTTGATTGCGTTCAGCGGCATTTGACATTTCCGGGCTCTCCTTTTATTCTTAGTACAGACGCCGGCGTCTATTCCAGCCTAACCATCTACAGGTACGTTTTCCTCACAAACCTGCACGGATAAAACCAGAAAGAGAGCCTGACGATGACCTTGAATCCTCAGCCCGGAGCACAGCACCAACAAAACCTTGGCTCATCCTCAACCAGATTGACGCTTCGGTTTGGAATGCTTTGCCTGATGAGCGCAGCCTTGGTGTCTGGCTGTGTGAGTTCGGGTGAATATGAGGCAGAAAAGGCTCGGGCCCTGAACTTCCAACGTCTGTTGGCACAAGAGGAACAGCGGACCGGAGAACTCGACAACCGTTTGCAGGAGGCGCAACAGGAAATTACATCGTTAGACTCTCAAAACCGTGAACTGACCGTTGAGCGTGACTCCCTTCGGGAGCAAGTCGGGCGCCAGCAAAAACGTGCTTCGGCCAGTGACATGCCCGGCACTTCAAGCGATATGGGCATGTCGCCGGATATGTCTTTTTCCGACCCTTCACTCTCAGAATTCGAACTGAGTGATTTTTCGTTCGATGAGTCGGATTTCAACGACTTGGGCATGGAGAACACCGATGCCACCGGCCTGGGCACACCGACCATGGGAACACAGACCTATTACACGGTTGTTCAGGGAGATACCCTCTACCGGATTTCTCGCACATATGGTGTGACCGTTGGTCAATTGAAGCAGTGGAATAACCTGACCGACAATATTATTTCGATTGGTCAACGATTACTCGTCAGCCGGCCGTAACCGCCCCTATCACAACCCTCTACCTCCCGAGGACCTCGGGCTCTATCTGGCCGTGGCTCCAGCTGACGCCCCGATTCTTTTTTAATTGAGTTTATTCAGTCAAAAGGAGGATGATACGAATAAGCGACCCATCATGTTCTCATCAAAGGAGGTGTGGCCATGAACAGATCACCAATGAGAACGTTGCTCGGAATCGCCTTCTTCGCGTTTCTCGTCTTTCCCCTCCACGCAGGGTCCGGTGAACAAACCACAGCCGGTGGCGTTCCTCCTCAAGTGGTGGCCGATTATATTCACGCCATTCTTCAAGCCGACCGCACGCTCTATACGACCCACGTGGTTGAACGAATGGAAACGCACAAGGTCGTGACATCACAGGAATATTGGCAGCAAACCAAATCGTTGCCCCTTCCCGCTCAAATGTTGTTGCTGTCAGGACTACACGTGGAACAACAGGGGTTGGGTCTCCAATTCCGGTTGGCCGGCCTGCACCCCATTTACGAGAAAAACGGACCGACCACGGATTTTGAAAAAGCCGGATTGGCTGCCGTGCTGGAAGATCCGAGCCGACCCTATACCGGTGTCATCCAGCGGGGAACGCAGAAGTTTTTCAAAGCCATTTACGCCGACCATGCCGTGTCCGTTTCCTGTATCAATTGCCACAATGGGCATCTGCTCTCTCACAAAAAAGATTACAAGTTGGGGGACGTGATGGGTGGGATCGTGATTTCGTTTCCCATTCAGTAATGGCGCTCTACCTCCCCTTCGGACAGGCACGCAGGCCTGTCCCTACACCAAAGGAGGGGAACTGAAAGCCAGTCTTGAACGAAGGAAAGGAATCGCCGTTAACCGGCTAACGGGGTCGGGTGTTTTGAAACAGAAGGCAGGGACCCTTTGGAGGTGGAGTGTTGAAACCGGTGCCCGTTCACCGTGACGTTCCAATGCCAGTACTCCCCATTGTGCGTTGAGGACATATCCACCTCGATACGGTTGCCGCGTTCCACGGAAACGGGCCGGTCGATGGGGAAAAAGGCCAGCCCCCAATGAGAGGCTTTATCCTGGGGACCATTGGAGATGGAAAGCGCCGGGATCAATTTGGCGTTGAACCACCCCGCCAGTCCATGAAACCATCCCCGGCGTTTGGCATAGACGGAGAAGGTGGCTTTGACTTCCGCCTGCGTCGTTTTCCCGAATTCAACTTCTTGCACGCGCATGGGATCACCAAGGAACGTTCCTTCGTGTACCTTCACCGGATGAAAGTTGTTCACCGTCAAGTGGCGAACGGGTGAGAAGTCGAACCCCTGACACCGGTTCACCCAAAAATCGACCACGTGTTCATAAAATTGCGGAAGTTCGACGGGGACCAGGAACAAGTCCACGCCGTGGGGAATGAGCGTGCCACCTTTTTTGAGAAAGCGATCCCTGGCATCGGTCAGGGACCCGATAATGCCTTCCTCAAACCCAAACGTGCCCATCGTCTCCGTCACGACCACGTCCGCCCGTTCGGGCAACTCCACGTTGAAAGACAGGTCGTTGTAAAACGTGATTCGATCCTGAAACCCATTTTTCGCCGCAACGAGTTTGGCAATTTCAATGACGGCTTCGCTCTCCACGGCATACACGTGACGGGCACCGGCACGGCACGCGAAAAAGGAGAGAATGCCCGATCCGCAACCCACGTCCACCACTACGTCACCCGGCTTCACGACATTGGAAATCGCTTGACTGTAGGCACCCGTCCGCATCTCATCAACCAACATCGACAGGTGATAATTGATGAAGTCGGTGTATTTCGTCATCACTCCCTTTTCCTATCGGAATCCCTCATGCAGACTTACCGCCTCCGCCCCAAGAGACGAAATTGGCCCAGGTTGTCATGACAGATTCTGATGTTTCTGGCTATCTTCATACCAAGCAACCCCACGGCAGGCTTGCCGCCCATCAACGTTGCCGCGTCGCGCCTCCGTATTTTATGGACGCCTCATAGTAGAGCATGGCAGACTACCGGGCAAGACTCTCCGGTCAAAACCTGGCTTCACGGCATACGGATTTTATTGAAAAACGGTGCACGCAACTTCCCAACCCTGGCTGCATTCCTTGCAGTCGTTCAGGCACCCGCGGGTCATCACCATGTTGTTTCTCGGCTTCTCGGCCGGGCTTCCCCTCCTGTTGATTTTTTCCTCACTTTCCTTGTGGTTGCGTGAAGCCGGGGTCGAGCGTTCGGCCGTCACCTTCTTCAGTTGGGCCGCATTGGGCTATTCCTTCAAATTCGTATGGGCGCCACTCGTGGACAAATTACCTATCCCTCTCCTGACCCGGCGGTTGGGACGGCGACGCGGGTGGATGCTGCTGGCACAAGGTTCCATCATTGCGGCGATTATCGGCATGGCTCTGATTGACCCTGCCGAAGGACAAACCAGTCTGACCATGATGGCGTTGGCCGCCGTGCTGCTGGGATTTTCATCCGCCACCCAGGATATCGTGATTGACGCTTACCGAATCGAATCCGCAGACGTCTCGCTCCAAGCCCTGATGTCGTCCACCTATATCGCGGGGTATCGCATCGGGATGTTGGTCGCGGGGGCAGGGGCGCTGTTTTTGGCCAGTGACTTCGGATCGACCAGGGACGCCTATGACTATCAGGCCTGGCAGTGGGCCTATTTCATCATGGCCATGACCATGTTAGTGGGGGTACTCACGACACTCGTCATTTCCGAACCAACCACCCGTGAAACACGCATACCTTCCCGGTCGACCGTGAATTATGCGGGGTTTCTGTTCATGTTCGTCGCGGCCGTTACCGGATTTATCCTGATCTTTTACTATTCATCCGAGTTGGCGGCCGAACTCAGACGCACACTGACCGAGGTGCTTGGTGCCGAAGCAGTCGCGGGGTTTGTGGTCGAAACGGCACGACTGGGCATGGGCGTGGTGGCGGCATGGCTGGTCGCCACCCTCGTGATTCGCGCCGGAGTCGTGAGCCGGGCCATGATGCAGGACACCTATATCGCCCCCCTGCAAGACTTCTTCAGGCGCTATGGGCCGAAATCCGCTTTGGTGCTTTTGCTGCTGGTCGGAGTTTACCGCATTTCCGACATTGTGTTGGGTGTGATCGCCAACGTGTTCTACCAGGACATGGGATTCACCAAGCCCGAAATTGCCGGTGTCGTGAAAACCTTTGGGCTGTTCATGACCATTGCCGGCGGGTTTCTGGGAGGCCTCCTGTCCGTCCGCTACGGCGTGATCCGCATTCTCTTGCTCGGGGCCCTTTTGTCTGCCGCCACCAACCTTCTGTTTATCGCGTTGGCCGCCACGGGACACGATCTCGGCATGCTCTATCTGGTGATCTCCGTCGATAACCTGTCGGCGGGGTTGGCCAGCGCCGCCTTTGTCGCCTTCCTCTCCAGCCTCACCAATATCCAATTTACCGCCATGCAATATGCCATCTTCAGTTCGCTCATGACCTTGTTCCCCAAAATCCTGGGGGGCTACTCAGGCACCATCGTGGACAGCCTGGGCTACCCGAGTTTCTTCATGCTGACCGCCTTGCTGGGGTTGCCCGTACTCGTCCTCGTTTGGCAAGCACGAAACTATCTGGACCCCACATAGCTTGTCTCGAACCTGCCTGCCTGCATGAAACAGTAAAAGGGCGGACAACCATCGGAAGGATTCAGTTGGAAGAGACGGGGAAGCAGGACAGGCGTTTCAACTAAAGGAGTTGAGTGATGGCGGCGCTAAAAGCACGAAGATCTACAAGTCGATCCTGAATAAGGTCATACACCTGCTCATAATCAACTTTCCAATACACATGGACCAACAGGTTTCGGAAACGAGCCATATGCTGAAGTCGTTCCGCTAAATCGGCCGGCAGAATTCCCGCTTGCTGAAGGACCTCAAAACACCCGGCATATTCCTCAGGTACTTGATGCAGGTGTTTCGCGGAAACATGGAAACAGATCGCCAACGCTGCCTCCATCGCGGTAAGCAACCGATAGCAAGCAATATCAAGCATGTCGCGATTCGCAACAAACGCCTCTCGCCGGACGGACCGAAATTCTTCCAACCGATTCAGTGAATCTTCAATCTCCGCACAACGGGATCGGAGCAGATCTGGATTGAGAGTCATGTGGAAAAAGCTTCCTTCGTAGCTTGACGAAGGAGGGGAGCGATATCCAAATATCGTCGAGGGACTTCTTCAAGAAGATTTGTCAGGAGATCCTCGTCGCGAGACAACAGAAGGTGCCCCTGAAAGACGTGGAACAGAAAGGAACCAGGCGCTGCGTTGAGAAGACGCACGTCCACGGACAACTCGATGGCGGCGCTCAGACGGTCACTTACAGCACCCAAGATTTCAGACCGCCGCGGCAACTGTGAATCGTCCAGATAGAGACCAACGTCAACGTCATGAACCAACTCCGAGTCCAGGACCGAACCATACACGTAGGCAAAGACAATCTCCGGCGTCCTGGCTAATTCACTGGCCAGACGATCAAAAATGCGTTGCCGCGTGTTTTGATTGAGTGAATAGGATTGTTTCATGACGGCTCGTTAGAGTCATGATACACTCCCGTCTCATTTCCGACAAGAAAAGGTGCACCGCTGTTCTTATTCAGTTTTCGTCCTGAACGGAATTCGTCAGCTTGCCGATTCGTTCGATTTCAATGGCGACCCGGTCCCCTTTTTTGAGAAAGACCGGCGGGTTTCGTGCAAACCCGACGCCCTGTGGTGTCCCCGTCAAAATAACCGTCCCCGGCAACAACGTCGTCCCTTCGCTCAAGAAGCTGACCAGGGACGGAACGTCGAAAATCATGTCCGAGGTGTTTGAATCCTGCATGGTCTCGTCATTGAGCGTGGTTTTGATCTTGAGATTGTTGGGATCCGGGATTTCGTCGGTGGTGACCAGGCAGGGGCCGAGGGGGCAGAACGTATCAAAGGATTTTCCCCGGCACCATTGTTTGCCCCCGCCCTCTTTTTGCCAGCGGCGGGCGCTGACGTCATTGGCGCACGTGTACCCCAGCACGTGGTCGAAGGCCTGGTGCGGTTCAATATTCTTCCCCGGCTTTCCAATGACCACCGCCAATTCGCCTTCGCAATCGACTTGCCCAGGGGCGACTTTGGGAATGACGATGGGATCACCCGGATTATGGAGCGCACTCGCCGCCTTGATAAACAGCACGGGGTTTTCGGGAATCCTTGCGCCCGTTTCTTCCGCGTGCCGCCGGTAATTCAAGCCCACGCAAAGAATGCTCGGCGGTTCGACAGGAGCGAGGAGCTTGTCAATCGCAACAACGTGGTCGGTGACCTGGTACGTTTCGTCAAGCGTTTTCTCGATGAGTAGAGCGGACCACTCCTTTATCCACTCGCCATAGTGGACGTTACCTGCCAGATCTTGAAACCGGACGATCTTCATCAAGCTCACCTGATTCCCCTCCTTTGTAAGGAGGGGTGAGGGGAGGTAGAGGCCAATTGCCTTAGTGAGACAAAGTATAATGAGAAAGAGTATAATGAGACAAAATGATTATATCATGCTCGCCGGAGACATTCCCCGGGCAGGCATAAAGTTGCACGTGAGTGCGTTGAGCACCCGCGAAGCGTACCTTCAAGACGATCCCGGGAAGGTGCCAACATGGATGAACTCGATCTTCTGAAAACCGTTCCTCTTCTTTCCTTTCTTCCCGACGATAGCCTTGAAGACATCAAGACCCGGTTGATCGAACAGCACTATGAGAAAGGCGAGTTCATTTTTCGGGAAGGCGAACAGGCCGAATGGTTTTATTTCCTGAAACAGGGAGCGATCAAATGTTTGAAGTACGCTCCGCAAGGAAATGAAGTGATTCTCAAGATCCTGCTGCCCGGGGAAATGTTTTGCTGCGAGTCGGTCACTTTTGAGGGAGATACGGTCCATCCCGGCAATGCCCAGTCCCTGGGACCAACCACCGTTCTGAAACTCAACAGGGCGATCTATTTCGAGTGCCTTCACCAGCACCCGCCCGTGACGATTCAAGTCATCAGTTATCTCGGGAACCGCCTCAAGGAATCGCAAGACCTCGCCAAAAGCCTCGCCCTCGATCCGGCTGAAACCCGTCTGGCCGCACTATTATTGCGGCTTGCCGAGAAACTCGGCGAGAAGGAACCCGAAGGCGTTTATATCGGGATCCAGCTTACCCGACAGGAGATTGCGCATATGATTGCCGTCACGGAGGAGACCGCTGTTCGCATTTTGACCCGATTTAAAGAACAGGGTATTCTTCTCACCCAGCCCGGCAAAAAACTCATCATTTCCGACATGGACGCATTGAGGAAGCTCGCTTCTTGAATTTCCCGGTTTTTTCCTTTCCCTCCCCTTCTGCCCTCTCTCCATCCCTGATTCCCCCTGACAAAAAAGTTGCATGAGTTGATCCATATCAATCTTTTTCACTCGTAAAGCTGTCATAGTTGTTGTCCGGTGCGGAAGGATGCACCGGCAAATGTACCTGTGCCCTCGTCTTTCCACTGTTGAGACACCCCGAGAAGAGGCAGTCATCCCGAAAGCCGGAAAGATAATCAGAAACTTTTTATTCATCACGTCAAGGAGGTTGAATGATGCAGCAGGAATTTTCTCGCAAAGCAGGGGTTCGTAGCGCATGGATTGTTGCCCTGTGCCTGGCCGGTTGTCCGGTCCTGGCATCCGCGGAAACAATCAAGGCCCAACTCTCAACGGCGCCGAATGTTCCTCCCCCCATTACCCGTTCCACACCGGCAACGGTCGTGGTCGAGATGGAAGCGAAGGAATACGTCGGTAGGATCGCCGAAGGGAAGCAATATAAATTCTGGAGTTTCAACGGCACCGTGCCCGGTCCCATGATCCGAGCCCGGGTGGGCGATACCGTGGAAATCCATTTAACGAACAGCAAGGACAGCAGCGAAAGTCACAATATCGACTTCCATGCGGTCAACGGACCGGGTGGTGGCGCCGCGATGCTGAATACCGAACCCGGGGAGAAAACCGGACTGAGCTTCAAAGCGATCAATCCCGGTCTCTACGTGTACCATTGCGCCACCGCATCGCCGTCGATCCCGGCGCATATTGCAAACGGCATGTATGGCATGATCCTGGTGGAACCGGAGGGCGGCCTGCCTCCCGTGGATAAGGAATTCTATCTTCTCCAGAGCGATTTCTATACCAAGGAGGCTGGCGGCTTTTTCGGCGGGGGCGACGGCGTCCTGGAGTTTGACCACGCCAAAGGGTCAGCCGAGCACCCCACCTACATCGTCTACAACGGCATGGCCGACTCTCTGATCAAAAATCCCCTTACGGCAAAAGCCGGCGACCGTATTCGGATTTTCTTCGGCAATGCCGGCCCCAACTTGGTGTCGTCGTGGCATATCATCGGCGAGATCTTCGACAAGGTCTGGACGGAAGGTTCGCTCACGACCCCACCCTTGGAAAACGTGCAAACCACGCTGGTGCCGGCTGCGGGCTCTACCATCGCGGAATTTACCGTCGAAGTACCAGGCACCTATATTTCGGTGGACCACTCGATCTTTCGCATCGAGAAAGGCGCGCTGGGTCTCCTGAAGGTGGAAGGGGAAGAGAAACCCGACATCTATAAGGGGCTCCAGTAAGCCGGTCCTACCAAACAGCAATCCATCTTGATGGAGGGCAAAAAAATGGAAGATACAAAGCTACGGACAGCATGGACCAACAGACGTTTACTCATTATCGGCTGTATGATTGCAGGGTTGTTGGCAGGAATGGCGAGTTCGGCCTTCGCCAAGGGCAACCAGGTCTTTTTCCGCGGCGGCGGAGCGTTCTTGTCGGCAGATCGCGGCGGTCAAGTCTTCACCGATGCGTTTGGGCATGCAGGCAACTACAATAATGAAGATAGCGGGTTTTACGTCGGAGGCGGGGTTGAACTCGTCCTCTCGAACAACGTGTGGGGATTTATGCCGAAGACCACCGTACTGGGTGAAATCGGAGTGGAGTACAGACGGTTCGACTCGAAAAGAGTCACGCAGGCGGTTCCAACAGTCTGTTCTTTCGCTACAGGATCCGCTCACGGGACGCCAGATGGGGTCTGCCCCGCCAACCTGAGCGCGAAGGTGCAACTCACGATGCTGAACGTGAGTGTCTCCCCCAAGATCAAGTTTAATGAAGGAAGCCGTTTGCGTCCCTGGATCATTCCAGTCGGGTTGGATTTCATCGTAATCAGTCCCCCGTCGGACGATACCACGTATTTGGACGTCGGGGTCCAGTTCGCCGGTGGGTTGGAGTACAACATCTATGGCCCCTTCAACGTCGGCGCCGACGTGCGTTACCATTTATCCGCACGGCACACGGACACCAACAACGACGTGACGACGGTGGGGGTATACGTCGGAATCGACTTTTAAGCAATGAGAGGTTTGTTTTGGGGCAATGTATGAGACTTGCCCCACCCGGTCGAAACGCAACCCCCTATTGATTGAGGCGAGGGTGGATCTCCTCCAGCCCTCGCCGGCCGGGTTCCTCAAAAATGAATCATCCGCGGCGGGTTGTAGGGACAGGCCCCTGTGCCTGTCCACATTCCCAGCGGTGGGCGTCATCCAACAATTTCGTCAGTCCTTCCAGAATTGTTCATACTCGCGCAAATGCGTGAGTGTTTTCAGGTCCGGCAGGCGATCCAAAAAGACCCGGCCATGCAAATGATCCACTTCATGCTGGATCACGCGAGCGAAAAACCCTTCGGCGTCCCATTCCACGGCCTGGCCTTGACGATCGAGGCCACTGACCTTAACCCTCGTCCAACGCGGCACGAGCCCGCGTAAATCCGGCACGCTCAAGCACCCTTCCCAACCCTCTTCCGTGGTCTCGTCGTGGTCCGTGATTGTGGGGTTGAGCAACACCATGAGCGGAACGGCCGGCTGGTTCGGATAACGCGGGTTTTCCGGCGATACTTCGATCACGATGATCTGCTTGGACACGTGAACCTGCGGCGCGGCAATGCCGACGCCATTGGCATCCCGCATGGTTTCGACCATGTCGTCAATGAGTCGCTGGATTTCCTGCGAATGCAATTCTTCCGAAGAAACCGGTTCCGTCCCTTGTCGAATTTTCGGGTGCCCCAGCCTGGTAATTTTTAACAACGACACGATACGTTCTCCCTTCTGTCAACGCTCCCTGAACATTTGCAATTCTGTCTCTTCAACATTTCCCTGTCAAAACAAATGAAGGCGCCATCCTTCAATCATCATGCAGGCAGGAAAAAACTGCCTCGTCTACTGCGTTTCATTGACTTGTTTTGAAGCCGCATGATACCGTTTCGGTCATGAAAAAGCCTTGTTATTCAATAAGTTTTGATCAGTTTTGCCGGTTGGCCGGGATGGGGAACCTGGTGCCGGTGTATCGAGAAATTCTGGCGGATCGGGAAACACCGGTCAGCGCGTTTTCGAAAATCGACTCCGGCAATACGGCGTTCCTGTTTGAAAGTATCGAAGGCGGCGAGAACTGGGCGCGGTATTCCTTTTTGGGCAGCAGTGCCACGCAAGTGCTGTGGGAAGAAGACGGCAACCTCCGTGTCAAAAAAGGTCGAAAAACGGAAACACGTCCGTTAGGGCACAATCCTTTGGCCCATATCCGGGGCATGCTGGACGAGTTTCAGCCGGTGCAGGTACCCGACCTCCCTCGTTTTGTCGGAGGAGCCGTCGGCTATCTGGGGTATGACGTGGTGCGATTTTTCGAGCTGATTCCCGGGTATCCCAAGGATTCCGCCCACTTGCCCCTGCTTGCCTTCTTCGTCACGGATACGCTTTTGATTTTTGATAACGTGCGGCATACGATCAAAGTCGTAGCCAATGCGCATATTGCGTCTTCCACGAAATCGGACATCAGAGCCGCATACGTGGATGCCACGGCCAGAATTGAAAAAATGATTGCAAAACTCAAGACCCCCTTGCGGCACCATTCTGCCTCAGCACGCCGGCACGTTCCGCGCTTCACCTCCAATATGACCCAAGCCAACTTTGAAAAAATGGTCATGCGGACCAAAGAATATATTCAGGCCGGTGATATTGTGCAGGCCGTCGTCTCCCAACGTTGGCAGACCAGGATTCACACGTCTCCCCTGGAAATCTATCGCGCGTTACGGGTGATCAATCCTTCACCGTACATGTTCTATCTCCGGGTGGCGGGGGTCGAATTGGTCGGATCCTCACCGGAAATCCTGGTCCGATGCGAAGAAGACCAGGTTGTCGTTCGGCCGATCGCGGGTACGCGAAAGCGCGGAGCCACGGTTGCGGAGGACCAGGCGTTGGCCGAAGAATTGTTAGCCGATACAAAGGAACGCGCCGAACACGTCATGCTGGTCGATTTGGGACGGAACGACGTCGGACGCGTGGCTCGAACGGGTACGGTCGCGCTTGATCCGTTCATGAAAATCGAACGATACTCTCACGTCATGCACATTGTCTCGCAAGTGACGGGTACGTTGAATCCGGGACAGGACGCGTATGACGTCATGAAAGCGTGTTTCCCGGCCGGCACGGTCTCGGGTGCGCCGAAAATTCGAGCCATGCAGATCATCGAAGAACTCGAACCCACGCAACGAGGACCCTATGCCGGCGCCGTGGGCTATTTCAGTTTCTCGGGCAATATGGATACCTGTATCAATATTCGAACCATTGTCATTAAAGGCCGGGACGCCTTTGTTCAAGCCGGAGCGGGGATCGTTGCCGATTCGGACCCGACTAAGGAATACGAAGAGACGTGCAACAAGGCCCGCGCCATGATGCGAAGCATTGAAATGGCCGAAGAGGGGTTGGAATAACGACTGCCACCTGACTGTTTCTGGTAATTGTATGTTGCTCATGATCGACAATTACGACTCTTTTACGTACAACCTGGTTCAGTACCTTGGGGAACTGGGTGCCGATATTGACGTGTATCGAAACGACAAGGTCACCGTGGATGAGATTACGGAACTGAATCCGAAACGCATCGTGATCTCTCCCGGTCCTTGTACGCCCAACGAGGCGGGAATTTCCGTGGAGGTGATTCGACGTTTTGCCGGACGCATTCCGCTGTTGGGCGTCTGTCTCGGGCATCAGTCTCTAGCCTTTGCCTTCGGCGGTGAAATCATTCGCGCCGATCGTCTGATGCACGGCAAAACGTCGTTGGTCAAACACGACAATCAAACGATTTTTGAAGGCCTGCCTAACCCGTTCGAAGCCACGCGGTATCACTCGCTGATCGTCAATAAGGAGACCTTGCCCGACGACTTTGAAATTTCAGCGGTAACGGAGGAAGGCGAAATCATGGGGCTCCGGCATCTTCCGACCGGTGCGGAAGGCGTGCAGTTCCATCCGGAATCGATCCTCACGAAATCCGGCATGGATTTATTGCGAAACTTTCTTGAACCGGGATCCGGTCATGGTGAAGGGAAGACGGCATGATCAAAGACGCTCTCACTAAATTGGTTGACGGTATCAACCTCACGGAAAAAGAAGCCTATGACGTCATGCTTGAGATCATGCAGGGTGCCACGTCCGAACCCCAAATCGCCGCATACCTCATGGGCCTTCGCATGAAGGGCGAGACCGTCGAAGAAATCACGGGGTCGGTAAAAGCCATGCGTGAAATGGCCGTGCGTATCCACGTGGGAGATCCCCAGGTCGTGGATACCTGCGGAACCGGAGGCGATCGATCCAATACCTTTAATATCTCCACCGCGACCGCGTTCGTGGTTGCCGGAGGAGGCATCACCGTTGCCAAACATGGGAACCGTTCGGTTTCTTCCCGGTCCGGGAGTGCGGACGTGTTGGCCGCCATGGGCGTCAAGATCGATCTTCCTCCGGAACGGGTGGAAGCCTGCGTCAATGAAATCGGGGTCGGCTTTTTGTTCGCGCCGCTCTACCACGGGGCGATGAAGCATTGCGCCAAGCCTCGTTCCGAAATGGGCGTACGAACGTTGATGAACATCATGGGACCCTTATCCAACCCCGCCGGCGCTGGCGTCCAGATTTTAGGAGTCTATGATCACGCCTTGACGGAAAAATTGGCCCAGGTCCTCATCCGCTTGGGCACCCAACATTGTTTCGTCCTGCACGGCAAGGACGGATTGGACGAAATCACATTAACCGATTTCACCTACGTTTCCGAAGGCAAGGCCGGACGGATTTCGAGTTATCACCTTGCGCCGGAAGATTTCGGATTAACCAGGGTGAATCCGAAAGACCTGCAAGGGGGGACTCCCGAAGACAATGCGGCCATCATCCAGGAGATTCTCAAGGGGCATCGTAACGCCAAACGGGACGTTGTACTCATGAATGCCGCCCCGGCGTTCGTGGCCTGCGGGAAAGCTAAAAACCTGAAGGAGGGGTATGGCCAAGCCGCGAATGCATTGGATAGCGGTGCCGCTTACGAGAAATTTCAGAAACTTGTCCGGTTTTCGAATGGGGCCGCCGTATGATCCTGGATCGAATCCTGGAACATAAGAAGTCGGAACTCCGCCGAAAAAAAAGCCGCGGATACCTGGTCGGCCTCAAAGGGAAAATCGCCGACCGCTCCGCGCCGTCGGGCTTTATCAAAGCCCTGGAGGCGGCCTGTACGCCGGACTGCCCGGCCCTGATTACGGAAGTCAAGAAGGCCTCACCCAGCCAGGGCTTGATGCGTCCGGAGTTTAAAGACCGGTTCGACCCGGTCGAGATTGCCGGCACGTATAAAGAACACGGAGCGGCAGCCGTGTCGGTGTTGACGGATCAGGAATTCTTTCAAGGGCATTTGGACCACCTGGCCCTCGTCAAGGACCACGTGGGGCTGCCGGCCTTGAACAAGGAATTCATGATCGAAGACGTCCAATTCTATGAAGCACGCGCCTATGGAGCCGATGCCGTCCTGCTCATCGTGGCGGCCCTGGATCGGATTCAGCTCGAAGACTTCTATACGATGGCCAAGGGCCTGGCACTCGACGTGCTGGTTGAAACGCACGACGAATCGGAAATCGATATGGTCCTGGAACGAATTCCCGACGCGGCCCTGATCGGCATCAACAATCGGGACCTGACGACCTTCTCGACCGATCTTTCGGTTACCCGGCGACTGGCCCCACGGATTCCTTCCGAGAAAATCATCTTGAGTGAAAGTGGAATCCACAAACGCGAGGACGTCTTGCAGATCTTGGAAGCCGGAGCCAAGGCCATGCTGGTGGGTGAGTCTCTGGTTCGAGCCGATGATATCGGTGCCAGGATTCAAGACCTGCGAGGAACGGCCGGACAGGAAAACGAAGCCCAACAGCCCGCGCAAGGAACCCGCTGGATTTAACAACCTCTCCCCGTTTATCACGCCATGGCTCTGCCGAAAATCAAAATCTGTGGGATCACGAACCCCATCGACGCCTTACAGGCCATCGACGCCGGAGCTGATGCGCTCGGTTTCGTCTTCTACAGGAAAAGCCCGCGCAACGTCAGTGTGAACGTGGTCAAGTCCATTGTGGTCAATTTGCCGCCGTTCGTGTTGCCCATCGGGGTGTTCGTCAATGCGAAACCCGAGAACGTCCGCAAGACCATGGATGAATGCGGGTTGGCGCTCGCGCAAATTCATGGAGACGAATCGGCGGAGTATTGTGAATCACTGGGACGTCCGGTTATCCGAGGGATCAGGCTTCGTGACCGTCACACCCTATTCGCCATGGCCGAGTACAAGGGCCGGTCCCGAGTTCGAGGATTCATCCTGGATGCCTTTTCAACGACAGCCTATGGAGGAACCGGCAAAACCGCGGACTGGGCCCTTGCCGCGGAAGCCGCTCAATCTTTTTCCTTTTTGCTTGCAGGGGGGCTCACTTCGGATAACGTTCAAGAGGCGATCCGGAAAGTACAACCGTACGGTGTAGACGTCAGCAGCGGCGTCGAAGCCAGTCCGGGCAAGAAAGATCCGGCCAAAGTCACGGCCTTTATCAGGGCCGTCAAACTTGTCTCATCATAAATCGAGCCGGTATATTTCGATCCGTGAACAACATCCCGCATCTTCTCCCCTTTCCTGATGAATGAAGGAATCCAAGAGATCGTTTTTCGAAAGCTTTCGCGTAGCCGTCCTGAAGCGGCAATAAGACCCCATGGCACGAATTCCCGCTAAACAAAGCCGTTTTGGCAAATACGGAGGGCAATACGTTCCCGAAACCCTCATGCCGGCCATCCTGGAACTGGAAAAGGTCTATGCGGCACTGCGGCAAGACCGCGGGTTTCAAAAAGAATTTCACGAATGTTTACGACAATACGTGGGGCGTCCGACTCCTTTGTACTTCGCCAAACAACTCACCAGGACGTTGGGCGGCGCAAAGATCTATCTCAAGCGAGAGGACCTCTGTCATACCGGCGCGCATAAAATCAACAACACCGTGGGCCAGGCGTTGCTGACGAAACGCATGAAGAAACGGCGAATCGTCGCGGAAACCGGTGCCGGACAACACGGCGTCGCGGTCGCGACCATCGCCGCCATGTTCGGGCTGGAAGCGGAAGTGTATATGGGTACGGAAGATATGGCGCGCCAGGCGCTCAACGTTTTTCGCATGCGATTACTCGGATCGAAAGTCACCGGCGTGGACGCGGGCAGCCGGACGCTCAAGGACGCCATCAGTGAGGCGATGCGTGACTGGACCACGAACGTGCGGACCACGCATTACCTGCTGGGTTCCGTGCTGGGGGCCCATCCTTATCCGATGATGATCCGTGATTTTCAATCGGTGATCGGACGTGAAACGCGACGACAAATCATGGCTGCAGAGGGCACACTCCCCCATTGCCTGGTGGCTTGCGTGGGAGGCGGAAGCAACAGCATCGGCCTGTTCTACCCGTTTATCAAGGATGCCCGGATTCAAATGGTAGGGGTGGAAGCTGGTGGAATGGGCTTGGCCAGTGGCAAACATGCCGCTCGATTTGCCGGTGGCGTACCGGGAGTGCTTCATGGAACCATGACCTATTTGCTTCAGGACCGGCACGGCCAGGTCAACAGCACACACTCGGTGTCAGCCGGACTCGATTATCCCGCGGTCGGCCCTGAACACGCCATGCACCATGACTCGGGTCGCATTGAGTACACATCGGCGACCGATCAGGAAGCCTTGGAAGCATTCGATCTGTTGTCTCAGGAAGAAGGGATTATCCCCGCCCTGGAAAGCGCACATGCGGTTGCCGAAGTCATGAAACGGGCACCGAAGATGAAGAAAAACCAAATCCTGATCATGAACCTGTCGGGACGCGGAGATAAAGACGTCAACCAGATTGCCCAGATGCGGGGCATCCAATTATAAATCATGCTTGCTCCTTCCAATCGCATAACCGCCACCTTTGACCGTCTTCGCCGACAAGGGGAAAAAGCGCTGATCCCCTATCTCATGGCCGGGGATCCTTCATTGGCTGAGACGGAAGCCTTGGTGGTGGCATTGGAAAAAGCCGGGGCCGATCTGATTGAAATCGGTGTCCCGTTTTCCGATCCCATTGCCGATGGCCCCGTGATCCAAAGAGCGGCCGAACGGGCGTTGCGAGCCGGCACCTCGTTACGCGGCATTTTGCGGACCGTTAGATCCTTGCGGACAAAAACCCAGGTGCCGCTTATCCTGATGACCTATTACAACACCATTATGGCAATGGGAGAACAGGAATTCTGTGATGAAGCGGTTCAAGCCGGGGTGGATGGAGTCATTATTCCGGACATGCCTCCGGAAGAAGCCGGCCCGTTGCAACAAGCCTCCGCGGCGAAAGGCCCTTGCCTGATCTTTCTTCTCGCGCCGACGAGCACTGCGGCGAGAAAAGCCGAAGTGATCAAACGCACCAGCGGATTCATTTATTACGTGTCCATTACCGGAATCACCGGGGCGAAACTGCAAGATACAGATTCCATTGAACGCAACGTGCGCGCGCTTCAAAAGAAAGCCAAAAAGCCCGTAGCCGTGGGATTCGGTATTGCCACACCCGACGATGCCCGCCAAATCGCGGTCTTTTCCGATGGCGTCATCGTGGGCAGCGCCCTCGTCCGCAAAATTGAAGAACTCCAACATTCTGCCGATCTGATTCACGAAGTCAGCCGATTCGCGGCCAGCTTGAAAGCCGCTCTCTCCGGTAACGGCGTGGAGTAACGCTTCCCTGCCCCAGTCTTTCTCTCTCCTTTGTAAGAGGAGGCTGAGCTAGGCTTGCCCCCGCGAAAGCGGGGGTGGGGTAGAGTGATAGTAATGCGCCACTTTGTCCTGATGAAATCTGAAGAGCAAACATCGTGTTAAGCCTCGATGACGTGAATGCCGTTCTCACCGAAATGGCACCGGCTTGCGTCGGCGGATTTATCCAAAAAATCCAGCAGCCGACACCCGATACGATCATTCTTTTTCTTCGCCGACCGGGGCGTTCTCTTTCGATTTTACTCTCGGCCCATTCCCAATACGGACGGTTGCATATCCTGAGCCAAAAAGTCTCATCCACTCAAACTCCGCCATCGTTCTGTCAATATTTACGTGCTCATCTCTCAGGAGCAAAAATTCATCGTCTCGCCCAAACACCTCAGGATCGCATCGTGTGGTTCGAGCTGAAAAAAAGCGAGCACGTGTTCTTTCTGGTCGTCGCGCTTATCGGACGTTCGGCCAATATCTTCATCCTGGATGACCGGACCACGGTGCTACGGTCCCTCAAACCGAATCGCCAGCCGGTGGGGCAACCGTTTACCCTCGCCCCTTGCCCTTGGGACGCCGAAATGCCGCAGGAATCACTCACACCCGTTCATGATGCCGAGGGGTTACATTTCCCCGTTTCCGAACGCATCGAAGCATCTCACTCCCTATCCGAACGGAGCGCGTGGATCGAGGATCAACGTCATCAACAAATCGCTCACTTACGCAAACACGTGAAAAAGATACAGCGACGGATAACGAAATTGACCCAGGATCTTGAAAAAGTCAGTGCCTATCGTGAGTATGGCCGGTACGGCGAACTCTTGAAAAACCACGTCTCTGCCATGGGAAGAGGGCAGAAACACATTACCGTGGTTGATTACTTTGATGAACAACTGCCCGAACTCACGCTTCCGCTGGACCCTGAAAAAGATGGACCCGGGAATCTGAAAGCCTATTTCACAAAGCATGGGAAATTTGCCGGAGCGCAAAAGAACCTTGTGCCTCGTATCGAGGAGACTAAAAACGAACTGGGTAAACTTCAAAACGAATTACAGGAATTGGAAAGTGGAAAAGTGACGGACCAATCCAAGCAGGAGGATGATCAGGGGCCAGCGCAGTCGGTACCGCCGCCACAAGATCCCCAACGCTCCGGGCTCAAAAGACAAACGGCCATACCCTACCGTCAGTTTTACTCCCAGGATGGACAAGCCATCCTGGTCGGGAAAACCGCCAAAGATAATGATGCCGTCACCTTCAAGGTATCCAAACCCGACGATCTTTGGCTGCACGCCAGGGGTACCCCGGGGTCACACGTGGTCATCAAACTGGAAAAGAAACAGCAGGTGCCGCCTGAAACCTTGAAGGATGCCGCGACCCTGGCCTTGTTTTACAGCGATTTACGAAAAAGCGGAAAAGGCGAAGTCATCTATACCTTGAGAAAAAACGTCAGAAAACCCAAGGGCGCGAAACCCGGGGCTGTCACGGTGACCCAGGAAAAGAGCTTGTGGGTCTTCGTGGACCAGGCACGTTTGGATCGACTGAAAGAATCTGTTGACCAAGTATCATTGTTCAAAGCATGAGGAGCACGTCATGAACGATTCACTCACTGAAGAAGTACGAGAGCAGCGAAAAACGAACTATGACATTCATCCCCTTATCGTCAACCGATGGTCTCCCCGTTCGATGACCGGCGAGGAATTATCCGACGATGCGCTCATGCCGCTTTTTGAAGCGGCTCGCTGGGCTCCGTCGTCGTATAATGCGCAACTGTGGCGATTCGTCTATGCGAAACGTCAGACGAAGTTCTGGGAGACGTTCGTGGATTTACTGGCAGATGGCAATAGGGCATGGGCGCAGCAGGCCGCCGCGTTGGTCGTCGTCACGTCCAGGAAGTTCTTCGAACGTAATGACAAGCCCGCCGCCACGTATGCCTTCGATGCAGGTGCGGCGTGGGAAAATCTGGCGTTGGAGGGAACACGACGGGGATTAGTCGTGCACGGCATGCAAGGATTCGATTATGAGAAGGCCAGGAGAGAACTGCACGTGCCCGAAGACTACGAAGTCCTGGCCATGGTCGCCATTGGAAAGCGCGCACCCAAGGAATCCTTGCCCCCTCAGCTTCAAGAGATGGAACGTCCGAACGACCGGCGCCCATTGGATGAAATCATCATGGCCGGACGTTTTGGAAAAAAAGAGAATCCGGGAGATTAAAAAAAAGACAACGGCCCATTACTCCCCAACCCTGACCAGCATGCCACGATCCTTACACACGGAAAACGTGTATTGATAGACCGCGATCATGAGCAGCAAATACAGGACGTTCAGGCCCATCGCCCACCACAGATGGGACCACGGCACGACCTGATTCAGTAACACCTCCCGCATACCTTCAAATACGTGCGCGGCCGGATTTGCCAGGGCAAATGGTTGCAGCCAACCCGGCAGTACGGACAGCGGATAGAACACGCAGGAGATTGGTTGGAAAAGAAAGACCAACCCCCAGGCGAGGACTTCGGCTTGCTGGCCGAATCGCATAATCACCGACGTGGTTAAAATCCCGATGAGCCACCCGGAGGCAATCAGGTTCAGGATGAATGGGATCAGGGTCAGTCCCATGATGAAGACGTTGTAGGAATAAAAGAACAGGGCGGCAAACGCCATAATGACGGAAACGGCGGCCACCTTGAAGATACTCATGACCATCATCGCCGCCAGAAATTCTCCGGCGGTGAGCGGGCTCGCGAATAAATTCATGAGATTTCTCGACCAGATTTCTTCGAGAAAGGAGATGGTGATCCCCTGTTGCGCCCGAAAGAGAATGTCCCAGAAAATGAGCGCACCCAGAAAAAAAACGACGGCCCCGTGCAGTTCTTTTCCTTCCTGGGCCAGGTACATGGTAATAAAGCCCCACACCACCAAATCCAACAAAGGCCAGTAAAAAATCTCCAACAACCGTGGAAAACTCCGGCGATAGAGAAACAGATGCCTGTATATCAGTGCGGTGATACGACCGACGTTCATGAGGTGGTTATCCTATTGTGCATTCGGCTCTACCCCACCCCCGCTTTCGCGGGGGCAAGCCTAGCTCAACCTCCCCTTACAAAGGGGAGGAAATGACGGTCATTCCCAAGCTCCTTGCCCTATCCCCACAAGGATAACGAATCTTCAAATTCTCTACCCTGATACGAGCATCAACTTTCACGGGCGATTTTGAGGAAGACTTGTTCAAGGTCGTCTTCACCGTATTGCGCAATGACTTCTTCGGCGGTTCCCTGGGCGATGATTTTCCCTCGTTGAAGGAACACGATCCGGTCGGACATTTCTTCTATTTCCCGCATGTTGTGCGAGGTGTACAGCATGCTCAGGCCCGACGTGGCGCGATATTCCTTTAAAAACCCTTTGACCTTGTGGGCGATATCCGGGTCCAGACTGGCCGTGGGCTCGTCGAGAAACAGGATTTTCGGTTCGGTCAGGACCGCCTTCGCCAACGTCAGCCGCGTCATTTGTCCGGACGACAATTTGCGGGTCACTTTATGGCGCATGTCTTCCATCTCGAGTTTTTTGATTACGTCGTCGATTCGCCTGTCGATATTCGATACACCATATAACCGACCCGTCACCCGGAGATTTTCTTCCGTGGTCAGGGCAAAGGGCATCGAGATATAGGTGGATGAAAAATTGACCTGCCGGAGAATCGTTTCCCGATGATGCAGGAGATCGAGTCCAAACATCTCTATCGTCCCATGCGTGGGGGTAACCACCCCCAGGAGCATTTGAAAGGTCGTGGTTTTCCCAGCGCCATTGGGTCCGAGCAGGCCAATGGTTTCTCCGGGTTGGATCTCGAACGACACGTGATCCACCGCGGTGAAATCGCCGAATCGTTTGGTCAGGTTGTGAACGCGAAGGATTGGTGCCGACATCGGTGACATTTACGTGGGGTTAAAATAAAAAATTTCCGATTTCGTCCGGGAGATGACAGACTTCACAATCTTTGCTGAGCACCTTGCCTTCGTATGCGGTCTTGTTGTCGTGGCACCGCACACAATCGGCCAATGACGATTTCCATAATGCCGAGCCTTCAGGATGGTCGGGATGATACGGCTGCATGTCCAACTTGACGTGACCCCGTGGGATCACGATGGGGTAGCCTTTGACGGGCTTGCCGTGGACCACGCGCGCGTGACAGGTGGTACAGCCCTCCCCTTGCCCGCGTTTCTGGAAGGCTTCCATGTGTTTCCGATGACTCATGATCAATCCGATATCATTGACAGGCTTCGGCAGGTCTCTCGTTGAAACTTCCGACACCTTGAGTATCGCACGATGGCAACTCAAACAGACGTTTGAATCCATGTGCGCTTGCAAGTCATGGGGCTCGGTCGGCGTTCCGAACCACGTGACCGCCACGTCTTTCAGGCCGGCATACACTTTATCTTCAAAAAATCCTTGCAGGCCGGGGCGAACGTGACACTCCACACAGGTGACGTCTTTGTGAGACGACGTTTTCCAACTGTCGACCGAGGGACGAATGGTATGACAGGACGCGCAAAACTCGGGATGGTTGGTGATTGGAATGGCTGCTGTCCCGGCTACAAAGAGGACCACGACAGCGACCAGGAGGACGATGACGGTCCTGCGGTTCATGTCAAGTGGAAGGGGGCTTGGGGTAGTGCTGAATAATCAGCTTGGCCAGCGCCGCGATATCGTCGCGATCGATGCACGGAACGGATGATTCTATGGGTTTCATCGAGACGATGGCCAACAACCCGTCAATGGCGACGTTGACTTCTTCCAGTTGTTCACGAACCACGGCAATTTTCGGGTAGCCTTCGCTTTTCCACCCTTCCGCAATGATTAAATCCGTGCGGCTGTCCAAAAACCGGTCTCGCACCTCCTCCACTTTCATTTCTTCGGAGACGTCGGCAAACATGGCAAGGCTTCCCTTGGAAATCACGATGACCGCATGCGCCCCGGCTTGTTTGTGTCGCCAACTGTCCTTTCCCTCCGTGTCCAACTCGAACCCGTGTCCCGCGTGCTTCACGGTGGCCACCCGATACCCTGCGCGGGTGAGTTCGGGAATGACCCGTTCAATCAACGTGGTTTTCCCGCTGTTCGAACGACCGACAAAGGATAGGATAGGTGGCGCCATGGGTTAAAAATTCTTGCTGAGCACTTGTACGCGAACGGTATCGCCGGGATTGATTTTTTCCACTTCTTCCGGAATATCAATCAACCCGTTGGCCTTGACCATGGAGGTCAAAATCCCTGAACCTTGCGGCCCTGTCGTCCGAACGGTGAGTTTTCCGTTTTCTTGTTCCAGGATCCCTCGAAGGAAATGCCGGCGATCAGGATGTTTGGAAAACTTTTCCTGAAACTCGGCCTCGACCACCGGACGCATCAGGTGCCGGCAGCCTCCCATCTTCATGACCGCCAACCGAACCAACTGTTCAAACGTGACCATGGACGACACGGGATTCCCAGGTAGCCCGAAAGCCAATTTACCATGGATCTTGCCGAAGGCCAGGGGTTGTCCCGGTCGAATCGCCAGTTTCCAGAAATGCATGTCGGCTCCGAGTTCCGCGAACACGACCTTGGTGAAGTCGGAGTCGCCCATGGACACGCCGCCCGAGAGAACCACGATGTCACAGCCCAATCCCTGCGAGATTTTTTCCTTGAGGGATTCGGGCGTATCCCTGGCAATGCCCAACAAGAGCGGCATCCCACCCGCCTCTTGCACCGCCGCCGCAATGCCATAACTGTTCGAGTTGACGATTTTATTCTCGTCGAATTTCTCATCGAGATCGGCGAGTTCATCACCCGTTGAAAGGATGGCCACTCTGGGACGTTGATGCACCAACACGAACGATTTCGCCAAAATCGCGAGCATGCCGATTTCCGCCGGACGCAGTTGGGTGCCCTTAGGAATGATGCATTCGCCTTCCTTGACGTCTTCGCCCTTTGGACGAATATTGGCACCCTGGGGTTCTGGTTTGAAAATACGGACGTGGGTTGCGGATGGTTCCGTGAATTCAACCCGCACCACGGTATCGGCTCCCTCCGGAACCGGGGCGCCGGTCATGATGCGAATGGCTTCACCGGGCCCCACGGATTTCGTGGCAATCTGGCCGGCCTGCACGTCTTCGACGATCGTCAATTCCGCCGGCTTGGTAATTTCATGCTCTTTCCTGATATCTTCCCACCGGACGGCAAACCCGTCCATGGCGGAATTGTTCCACGGGGGATTATCTCGTGGCGCCACGATATCCTCACCAAGGACCCGGCCCAATGCATCCAGCAATCCGACTTTCTCGCACCCCAACGGGGTGGCGGCGTCCAGCACGATCTCTTGAGCTTGTGTGAGAGAGGTTAACCCGTCCATGCGTCTCTACTTTTTCTTGAATGGGCTCTTGGTCGCAATCTCCACCAGCGACCCTTTTTTCTTGCAAAACTCATCAACTTTATTGGCTATGCCGTGATACGCGTCGGCCGTCGGCAAATCCGAATGGAACAAAGCATAGGGTTCGCCGTAGTCACACTGCTTCACCACCTCGGGATCAAGCGGAATCCTTCCTAAAAAGGGAACGCCCATATCGTGGGCGGACGCTTCTCCTCCACCCATGCGAAAAACTTCGATATGCTGGTGACAATGCGGGCAATCGAGACCGCTCATATTCTCCACGATACCGATAATCGGCAATTCACTGTCCTTTGCGAAGGTGACGGACTTTCGGGCATCGAGCAAGGCCACTTCTTGCGGGGTCGAAACGATCACGCACCCGGTCACCTCCCCGATCAGGTCGATCGTCGTGACCGACTCATTTCCCGTTCCGGGCGGCAAGTCCACGATGAGAAAATTCAAATCCTGCCATTCGACGCCGCCGAGTAATTGATTGATGAATTCGAATTTATAGGCATCGCGCCAGATAATAGGATCATCGGAGTTTTGGAGCAGGAACGACATCGAGGCAATTTTCATGTTGTAGGCCTGATGGGGAATAATCCCGCCACCCGTGCTGATCTTGAGGCGTTGGCCTTCGGCTCCGACCATTTTGGGAATATTGGGGCCGTGAATATCCATGTCGCAGATACCCACCTCGTAGCCTTTCAATGCCAGGCTGACGGCCAGATTCGTGGAGAGGGTGCTCTTGCCAACTCCACCTTTGTTACTCATGACGAGGATCTTGTAGTCGATCCGCTCCATGCGTTTGGCCACCAACCACCGGCTATGACCTTCCTTGTCTTTTTGGCACGTTTCATTCTCGTCACAAATCGCGCAGGCCCACATATACGTACAGGCATCGCCTTCTGTTGTCGAAGGTTGAAACATTTTCAATTCAGGACTCATGAACGCCTCCAAATTTTCTGCTTCGATCAATCAAACAATTTACGATCAAGCTGTCATTCTTGTATGTGTTCACTCATTCGTTGACAATTCCCACCGTTTCTTTCTGTGCCCCATTTCCCCTCCTTTGTAAGGAGGGGTGAGGGGAGGTAGAGCCTAGGCCGGCGTGGGCAGGGCGCTAGTCGTTGCCTGTGCCCTTGGACATTCTACTCTACCCCACCTGACCTCCCCTTACAAAGGGGAGGTAACAACAAGAAAAACCGTTCAAGGCTGACACACCTTTGCTGTCATTCTGCACGCCTCCCGCTCCCCTCTCTACCGGAAGAAACACCGGATATTTTCCCAACGGTGTGATCGAGAATCGGAAGCAACGTCGCTAAATTATCGATCGCACCCTTCGGACTGCCCGGAAGATTCACCACCATGGTCTTGCCGCGAATCCCGGCCGTTCCCCTGGACAGCATGGCCGTCCTCATTTTTTTAAGACTTTCCGCACGCATGGCTTCCCCGATGCCGGGGATTTCTTTCTCGATGACGTCCCGCGTGGCTTCCGGAGCCCAATCCGTAGGCCGAACCCCGGTTCCTCCTACGGTGAAAATCACCTGAAGATCCTGTTTCTCGCACAGGCTCACCAAATGCTTGCGAATGGCCTCGCGGTCATCCGGCACGACTTCATACCCGACAAGATGAAGGTCATTGTCCTGCAGGTATCGACAAAGGCTTTCTTTTCCACGATCTTCCGCTTCTCCGGAACAGATTTTACTGTTGATAACCAATATGGCGACGTCAATCATATGACCAGGTAAAGGAACCTCTGCTTTATTGCACTATCGGGCGCATGGCGGCGTTGTGTCCTCGCTCAACCCTCGACTATCCACTTGATATGTCTCGAGTTTCGCTGCGGGACGCCTTGCCCTGCATCCCGCTATCACAATAAATCAAAGTTCCTAAAGACGTCAGGGCACACCCACGTACTCGTCATCCTGACCACCGGTTGCCGTTTGGGGTTTCAACGCGCCGGAACCTTTTGACGCGGGACCTGCGTCAGCCTTCTCTTCCGCTTCACTGGCCTCGTCCGTTGGTTTTTTCTTAAAAAACCCGGCACTGATAATTCCGACTTCATAGAAGAAGTACATCGGCAACGCCATGATACATTGATTAAAGGGATCAGGAGTCGGCGTTAGCAGTGCGGCAAAAAGAAATGACCCCAAAAACGCCCATTTTCGGTACTTTTTCAGAAATGGCGCATCGACCCACCCCAATTTGGCCATGAGCGTGAGCGCCAGCGGCACTTCAAAAATCAGGCCGAAGACCACCAGTAACCACAGCGCGAATCCCACGTAACTGGCAATCGACAATTGCGGAATGAATCCCGCATTGACGCCGTAGGAAATCAAAAAGTTCAGGGCAAACGGCAACACGAAAAAGAAACAGAATCCCAATCCCAAATAAAAAGCGACGGCACTCGTCATGACAAACGGTGCCACGAACCGGCGTTCCTGTGCGTGCAAGCCGGGAACCACGAAGGACCATATTTCCCACAGGATATAGGGCGTTGCGAGCACCAGGGCAAAAAGAGCCGCCACTTTGAGGTTTTGCCATAAAGCTTCGGCCGGAGACAAAAAGATAAAGGGAATCTTCGGCAAGTCGGTCGGAACCCATTCCAGGTTTCCGGGAACGAACATGTTCTGCAGTGGAATCCGCAACCACTGCACCAGGATATCGGCGTAGAAAAACGTCCCGATGAAAAACAAGGCCACGACCACCACTACTTTCGTCAGCTTTGCCTGAAATTCAAACAAGTGCTGCATGACCGGCATCTTTTTATCCTCGAGAGGATTAAAGACCTTGTCCTGCAGCCACGTTGTAATTTTCGATTGTTCCGCCATGTCTCAGTACGACTCTTCGATTCCGCTGGGAAACCCCGTCAACAATGGCCGTGGCCCAGGCCGCGACCCGGCATGATGACTACGTTATTGGGGATTGACCGCCACAAAGAGATTATTCCCTCTCCGGCTTAAAAAGAGAACGGCCAACTCCTCTTTTTTAATCATGGGGGCCACCCGTTGGTAATCGGCCAGACTCTTCACGACTTCTCGATTCACTTCCTGAATGATATCCCCTTGTTGCAAGCCCGCGGCTTCCGCCGCACTCCCGGGTTTCACTTCATTCACCACGACGCCGGCAACCTCTTCAGGGAGGCTCAGTTGTTTCCTTCGTTCATCCGTCAATGGTCCGACGTCCAAGCCGGCAAGAACATTGTCGAGCTTTTCCATTGACGTGGGAGGAGAGACGCCTCCTTTGCTGGCCAGCATTTCATCCGTTGGCCGTTCTCCCACTTTCATGGTCAACGTCTGTTCTTCGCCGTTGCGTAACACGGTGATTTCAACCTCGGAGTCGACTGGCGTCCGTGCGACGATATTTCGGAGGTGATTGACGTCTCGAATCTTCTGACCGCGATACTTGAGCAACACGTCTCCCCGTTGCAATATTCCGCCCGCGGATGGGCCTTTTTCATTCACTTCACTGATCAGCACCCCGCCCTGATGGGATTCCGGCAACCGAAAAGACTGCGCCAGGGCTGGACTCAACTCTTGAATCGCAATCCCCATCCATCCTCGCACGACTCGTCCACTCTTGATCAGGCTGCTGGTAATATCCCTGACAATATCAACGGGAATGGCGAACCCAATCCCTTCCGAGCCGCCGGTACGCGAGAAAATGGCGGTATTGATGCCGACAATTTCACCCGCCATGTTCACGAGGGGGCCACCGGAATTACCGGGATTGATCGGCGCATCGGTCTGGATAAAATCCTCGTATTCCGTGATTCCGACGTTTCCCCGACCCATCGCGCTGATAATCCCCATCGTCACGGATGATTTCAGGCCAAATGGACTCCCCACGGCCAGGACCAGATCACCCACCCTGATTGTCTCGTGCGCACTCCATGGAATGAACGGGAGATTTTCTCCTTCAATCTTGATCACAGCCAAGTCCGTTTTCGGATCAGTCCCCACGACCTTCGCCGCAAATTCTTTTCCATCGAAAGTCGTCACCGTAATGTTCGTGGAATCTTCCACGACGTGGTTGTTGGTCACGATGTACCCTTCCGGACTGATGACGACTCCGGACCCGGCACTCATGCCGGGCGGTCCGAACGGCGGTCTTCCGGGAGGTCCTGGGGGTGGCATGGGAGGCCCAGGAGGCCCTGGCGGACCACCAAAGGGGCCCGGAGGTAACCGTCTGGGTCCCCGGGGGCTGGCTGGTTCTATGACCGCGACGTTCACCACGGCGGGTTGCACTTTCGCAACGATGTCGGAGAATCCTCTGCTAAAGGCCTCGGGTACCGTTGCCGACGCCGGCTGTGGCGAAAAAACGGCCATGGTCCCCACAAAGGCCAGTACGATAAGACCAAATGAAAATTTCCCCTTGCGACACCCGTGTGAAGTTTCCATAATCATAAAGTTTATCCTTTAAGGTTAATGGCTCAAGTCAGTACCAACACGGGAGACAGGGGAACCCCTCGCCGTTTCCCGGAAAGATCGCTAGAATTAACAGATTTTACACTAATCCCTTTCGACTGTTCAAAGGCCAATCGAGAACGCCTTGAAAGGGAGCCGGAAAAACAGAATCACGCCTCTTGCCATGATCCATACGCGGTTGGCTCCTTTGACCCTATGCGCGCACTGACCTTACGCTCCGGCTTGGAATATTGCGAGCAGTACCCCACCACGGCGCCGGTCGACGGAGAAGCCGTCGTTCGGGTCATCCAGGCGGGAATCTGCGCCACGGATCTGCAATTGGTGCAAGGCTATATGGGCTTTCAAGGAGTGCCGGGCCATGAATTCGTCGGAATCGTCCAAGAGGCCCCGCACCATCCTGACCTCGTCGGAAAGCGTGTCGTCGGTGAAATCAACGCGGCCTGTCGGGTCTGTCCGGTCTGTCAGGCCGGACGACCGACCCATTGCCCGCGTCGAACGACCTTGGGTATCGACCGCCGGGATGGAGCCTTTGCCGATTTTCTCTCCCTGCCTCCCGAAAATCTCTATCCCCTTCCAGACGAGATCACCAACGATCAAGCCGTCTTTACGGAGCCCCTTGCCGCGGCCTGCCAAATTCTCGAACAGGTTCCTATCGACGCAACGGATCGGGTCCTGGTCATCGGCGATGGAAAACTGGGGTTATTATGCGCCCAAGTCCTGCATCGTACCCGGTGCCGCTTAACGGTCTTGGGACGTCATCCGGAAAAATTGCAGATCCTTGCTGCTCACGGCATTGACACGAGTAAAGATCCTGCATCGCTTTCTCCCGGATTCGATATCGTGGTAGAGGCAACCGGCACACCCGATGGATTCGCATTGGCCCGTGAATACGTACGACCCAGGGGAACCATCGTGCTCAAATCAACCTACCATGGGCAAACCGCCGCAGATATGACCTCGCTCGTGATTCATGAAATAACCGTGGTGGGCTCGCGGTGCGGCCCATTCCCACCGGCGATTGCGTTGCTTCGGGAAAACGCCATCGACGTACAATCGCTCATCCACAAACGCTTTCCGATTGAACAAGCCACCGACGCCTTTGCCTATGCGGCAACCAAAGGCGTGTTGAAGGTGCTCCTGAAAATGACGTAGAAGACGCGCCGCAATCGAAGTTTTCTTAACAATGGGTCTAGGTAGCCTCTTTGCCAACCCGTGATCCTATGTTAGGATCCCATTGCGAGACGGGCTGGCGTAGCTCAATGGCAGAGCAGCGGTTTTGTAAACCGCTGGTTGGAGGTTCGATTCCTCTCGCCAGCTCCATTTTTTCTTTCGGTGCTTTTCGGGCTTTTCCGGACCATCAATTTTATCTACGCTCTCTCATCCCCCCCTCACCCCAACCCTCTCCCGCCTTGGGGAGAGGGAGCATGAAGCTTAAGGATGGATTTCCGCTAAAAGACGGCGAAAATGACAGTAGGAGGTGGGGTTATGAATACCTCTACCTCCCCTCACCCCTCCTTACAAAGGAGGGGAATCAAGCGCCATGAGATGGCGGGGCTACGAAAGACAAGGGAAAAGACTCTGGATCCCCGATCATGTCGGGGATGACAGAAGGAAAGACAGGGATAACAGATCCGATCAGTCTGTTTCTGCCGTCATGCCCGTTTTATGACGCAATCTTCACCGTCACTTCGATGCGTTCAAGGGGATTATCACGACCGTCACGCTTGACGCCGACGACGCGATCAACGACATCCAGCCCGCTGACGACTTCTCCAAAGGCCGTATATTGACCATCGAGAAAAGACGAATCGGCCACACAGATAAAAAACTGTGATCCTGCGCTATCCGGGTCCTGGGCCCGAGCCATCGAGAGCACGCCCCGCTTGTGTTGCATGGCGTTAAACTCAGCCTTGATGTGATACCCTGGCCCGCCCATCCCATGATTGGAGCGATCGGTGTTCTTGCTGTTCGGGTCGCCGCCCTGGACCATGAATCCGGGTATGACTCGATGAAACGTGGTTCCATCGTAAAAATTCTGCGCCGCAAGTTTGCAAAAATTCTTGGCGTGATCCGGCGCCACGTCCGGATAAAATTTCAGGACAATGTCTCCCCAGGACTCCCCTTGAGAAGACACGGCAATGGTCGCACGGGTGTTTGTGGTGACCTCGATCATCTCGGACATACGTTCTCCTTTCAAAAATAGGGCCGGGGCATCGCGTAGTGAATGCCCAGCTTTTCGCTGATATTGACCCAATGGTTGCCGGCGTCCTGACTGCGAAAGGCGCCCGCGTTGGTCCCGGCGTAAAATTCACCCTCCGAAGAAGCCATCAAGACCTGAATCGATAATTCGGTTAACCCGTTATTCACCGGCACCCATTCGGAATTGTGAAAATCATTCCTGAAGATCCCTCGCCCCGTGGCGACGTATAACGCCGCCCTCGTGGCAACGATGCCACGAATCGAATCATTCGGCAGCGAACGACCGATCGGCCGCCACGTCTTCCCTGAATCTTTACTGCGATACACACCTCCATCCTGGGTGCCCACGTACAAATGTTGTTGAGGGCTCACCGTGGTCACGCGAATATACGTATGGGTCAGATGTTCCTTGGGATCCACCAGGGGATCACCGACTTTTTGCCAACGGACCGTGCCGTGTTTGGTCGCATCGATCTGATACAGTCCCTTGCCGGCGGTGCCGGCGAATAATTGAGACGTGTTCGTCATCGCCAGGCTTGCGATGAGCGTTTGATCAAGACCTGGTGCCACGGCAGACCATTGTTGAACGGCTTCGTCCCACTGGTAGACGCCCTTCCCCGTGCCCGCATAAATCGTCCCGTGATGAGCCAGTAGGGATTTGACCTCCACGAGTCTCAATCCGGCCTTGATCGATTCCCAGGTTTTTCCATTTTCTTTTGTGCGAAAGACGCCACCGCGCACCGTCCCGGCATAGACCGTCCCGTTCTCATCCGCACTCAAACAGAGAATAAAGCGATTCCCCAAGCCGTTGTTGATCGATTCCCACGTCTCGCCGTAATCGTCACTGAAAAACACCCCGAACCCGAACGAACCGGCATAGAGCACTCCCCCGCCCGTCGTCGCCAAGGCTTGGATACTCGGCGGTACGCCGCCGTCGCGTTCAAATGGGTTGGGATGCCCCTTGTCTTCAGCGAAACAGAGAACTCCCCCACACGGAATGATGAGGGTAAGCAGGAACACTACGCGGAATGAGACGTGCGACGTCACGAGGCGACCAACCTGACAAGCAACCGGTACGTTCGATTAGGACACACGATGACCCGCTGTTCCGGCTGGCAAGGGCGTTTCTTCTTCCCGGTCGTCGTTGTCGTCGTTGTCGTCTTTTTCCTCGGAAGGTTCAGGCGGGGTCCGTCCAAAGATCTTGGCGCCCCAAACGCCGATTTCATATAACACGATCAGTGGAATGGCCATGAGGAGCATCGTAAAAAGGGTGGCATCGGGCGTGATGACCGCCGACAGGATAAGCGCCAACATGGCCGCGTGCCGACGGTATTGAGCCAGGTGCGTGTGAGACACCAATCCCACCCGCGCCAGGAGAGAAAGTACCAACGGAATTTCAAACGCAAATCCGAACGCCGTTAAAAATTTTACGTTGAAATCCACGTAGGTGCCGACGGCCAATTCTGGTTTGAGTTCTCGCTCCAGCCCGAATGAAACGAAAAAATCAATCACCAGTGGGAGGATCACCAAATTGCAAAAGCCCAGGCCCAGCACGAAAAAGCCGGTAGCGAGCAAGAACAGGGGAATGCCCCAGCCTTGTTCTCCCGGTAACAAGGCTGGTTGAACGAATTTCCAAAATTGATAAAGAATGACGGGCAGGCTGGCCACGACCGCGGCGAGAAACGAGATCTTGATCGACGCAAACAAGGCTTCAGCCGGCCCATAAAATATAAGATCATCCGCAAAGGGTCGCTTGAACCATTCAATCAAATCTGCAGAAATCGAAAACATCACGATAAACGCCACCATCATCGTCGCCCCGACGATAATCAGCCGACGTTTCACGTCACGGATATGGCGAGCAAAAGGATGGACGAGTGTGGCCATTGTCTGTTGCGGAACGTTAACCCGAAGTCACGAGTTACGAGGCTGCGGTTTTTTGTTGCTCATTCCGGTATTCGCGGATGAACATTGCCATTCGGTCCTTCTTATCCAACTTTTCCTTCTGGATCTGCTTTTTGAGCACTTCTTCTTCAGGAGTTAAAATGTGATTTTTCAGTAATTCCTGGAGTTGCTCGTCTAATTGATGATGCCTCTCTTGGAGTTCACGAAAATCGGCATTGGTAGTCCGGAGGTGTTCGGCGATTTGGTCATCAGTCAGCATGAGGCCCCTCCTTTGTCAAGAAATGAATGTTACGGTTGAACATTTTCCGCCAATTGCAATTGCATAAGAATAGCATCCTCATCCGGGTTCGTATAGTAGGACCGGCGTCGGCCGTATTGCTGAAAGCCCAACGTCTGATACAGCTTCTGCGCCAGGCGATTGCCGGCCCGGACTTCCAGGAGGGCTCGTGTCGTTCCTTGAGCAATCCCCTCCTCTACGGCATGCCGGACCAGATGGCTCGCGATTCCCTGGCGCCGGCGACCCGGTCTCACCGCCAGGTTCATCAGGCGTAACTCGTCAAAGACCACCCAGTAACAGATATACCCCAGGAGCCGCTTCGCGGGAGGCATCTCGCTGTGACAAAAGGCTCCGCGGAACCGGCCGAAGGGATTCCCCAGCAACTCCGCTTCAAACATCCCCCGCGTCCAAGGCTCCGAGAACGATTCCTCCTCAATGGCAAGGACGTCGTCCAAATCCCGGGAGTGAAACGGGTGAACGTGAAAATCGAGACGGGATGAGGTTCGGGTCACCATCGTGCGATACTCAGGGCGACGTGCGCCGTCTTTTGAGGTCCCATTGGACTTCCGCTTCCGGACGTTGCACATAATGCGGCGAGAGATGAGAGCCGGCAAACTGTCCGGTTTGAAAAGCGTCCAAACTCGCCAGCCCAACGTGGTAGGCAGACGGGTTCATCGACTCCGACGCACCGCAGATGGCAACATCTCCCAACGCTTCCATGATCACGCGCTGATGACGCAACCACCCTTCTCCAAAGAAGACCGTGGGTTGGCGAATCGAATCCATCATGTCCCGAATCGTGCCAACTCGATCTTCCAATAACCGAACCACGCGCCCGTCTTTCCATTGAAACTGTGCCCAATACACTTCATTGGTTCGCGCAACCAACATGGGACAGACGGGGTGCACGGAGCTTCGGTGACTCCATGCCATCGCTTCCAACGTCGGCACGGTGACAAGGGGCAACCCCGTGACGGTTCGGAATCCTACCATAGTCGAAAGGCCCACGCGCAAACCCGTAAAAGACCCGGGGCCGGCGGAAACGGCAAGTCCCTCAATAACCGAGAACGAGCATTGCCGCGAGGCCAGGAGGGCTTGAATGGCAGGAATCAAGGAGCTGGCGTGAGAGGAGCAGTTGTCCTGACTCTTTTGCGCCAATAATACCGTCCCATCCATAAGAGCCACACTTTGGTACCGTGTGGCGGTTTCAACGGCGAGTAGTTTCATTCGTATTCCGAATATCGGTGACAGCGCCCGGATGACGTGCCTGTATCACCGAAGCGCAAACTCGTTTCCGGACACCGGAACATTGGCCACAAGCTCAGAAAATTCCAATGTTACCGATCCTGACGTCGTGTGATCTTTCACTTCAACTAAAAAGGGGAACCCCATAGAACCCGCTTGATCATGCGAGCCTTCCCGAACGTTTCGAAAATCCGAAGCCGTGAGGGTTATCAGCTTTTCTCCCTCTGACGTGCGATATTCAATGGCTTGAATCCGAGCCGAACGCCGGTCCACCCACACGTGTTGCAGAACAGAGTCATTCCGAGCATTCACGGGAGACAGGGACACGGTATATCGATAGGCTGTTTTCGCAACCCCAACCTCGCGAAACTGATCCGCGGTCCATCGAATTTTTCCAAGGAGAAGATCGATCGCGCGCAAACTTAATTGAACCGGGACGCTGAGATCCCCAAGACGACGAAAATCCGGCACCTGCCCGACCACGGGGTTTCGGCGTTGCGGCATGCGTAACGCATACGATCGTCCGTGCAACAGGAAATCAAAGATCGTGCCACCGAATCGTGTAAACCCTTTAATACGAATCGATTGTGGTCGTTGGTAGAACAGGGTCCCTTGAATGCGGTACGAAAAAGGAGAAAGCGGCCCTTGGACGTCGGCCTGAAACAACCCCTTTAAACTTGTAATGTTTGCTTCACGTGCGTGGATGGTCGCAAGAACGGCTTCGGGAGTCAGCACGGGTCCCGGCGCGACCAGCGGCGGTGAAGGAGCACGACCGGCGCACGCGCCAAGACTGAGAACCAACACCCCGCCGGCAACCCACGCGAAGAAAGGGCGCCTGAAATAAGACACGTACGCGTACCTCCAAGCTACGGCTACGAGGTTCCTGACGTCACCACGTGATCGAACACTTCACCGACTTCATGAACTCCATAAAGTTCAATCCCCGGGTTATTCAAATGCTTGGTCAGATTCCCCTGAGGCAACACGCACCGTTGAAAACCCAATTTCATGGCTTCACGAATTCGCAAATCGACTTGACTGACGGGACGAATCTCCCCTCCCAAACCGACTTCCCCAATACAGCACGTCTGCCCGTCAAGCGCATGGTCACGAAAACTGGAGACGATGGCCGCGACGATGCCAACGTCAATCGCAGGCTCGTCGAGTCGAAGCCCCCCCACCACGTTGAGATACACGTCATGTCCGGACAGGTGCAACCCCAATCGTTTTTCCACCACGGCGAGCAAGAGGGCCACACGATTCAATTCTATACCATTCGCCATACGCTTGGGCATCGCATACCCCGTGGCAGTGACCAGGGCTTGCAGTTCGACCAAAATCGGGCGACTGCCCTCCAGGCTCGACACCACGACCGACCCCGTGCTCCTGGCGGGCCGTCCCGCTAAAAACAGTTCGGATGGATTTGTTACCTCCTGTAGCCCTTCATCGTTCATTTCAAACACGCCGATTTCATTGGCCGCCCCGAACCGATTCTTCACGGCCCGCAGGATACGGTAGGCGTGGCTCTTGTCGCCTTCGAAATACAGGACGGTATCCACGATATGCTCAAGCAGTTTGGGACCGGCAATCATTCCCTCCTTCGTCACGTGCCCGATGAGGAATACCGGCACACCCGTTCGTTTGGCATACCACATGAGCTGGTACGCCACTTCCTGCACCTGGCTGATCGTTCCGGGAGCGGACGTCACCTGGTCGGTATAGACGGTCTGAACGGAATCCACGACCAGGGCCGTAGGACAAAGAGTGCTTGCGACTTTGAGCATCTCTTCGAGAGAGGTTTCCGTTAAAATATACAACGAGGAACTCAAGACGCCCAGGCGATCCCCGCGCATTTTGATTTGTTGAGCGGATTCTTCACCCGTGACGTAGAGTACCGGCGGAGTTCGTTGCTCCAGCCCATGCAAGGCTTGAAGCAGCAAGGTGGTTTTTCCGATTCCGGGATCGCCGCCGACCAGGACGATCGACCCGGGGACGACGCCACCACCCAGGACACGATCAAGTTCGGTTAGCCCGGTTGCAAAGCGGGGCTCCTTGGTGACGGCCACTTCATTGATCGGCATCGCAGACTCTTTGTCGCCAACCGTCCTCTGTCCATGGGATCGTGGCCGAACGGCGCTTTCCTCTTTCAGGGAATTCCACTGTCCGCAATCCGGACAACGCCCGGCCCACCGTGGCGTTTGGCCCCCACATTCCTGGCAGACGAAAATCGTGCGAGCTTTACCGGTCTTCATAAGACGTTTGCGCAGCCGGAGAATCGTCGGAGGTTATAACTGTTTCCGCACTTCTTTCCATGAGGTGACGATCTTCGCACGTCGTGGATATTTCTTCTTTTCCCTGGGATCGGGAAAGATCACCGTCTTGACCCGATTTTTTACCAACGTTTGTGCAAACTCCCACGTTCGTCCGATAGCAGCTTCCAGGTTATCCCACCCGCCTTCCTTCAACTTTTCCATAAATGCCAACAAAGCCTTGGGGTCCTGGGGAACCATTCTGGTAATCCCGACGGGAAATTCGTGCTGCCTCAACCACTCACGGGTTTCGTGCAAAGCCGTGCCTTGATGTTCATGCAAATAGATCACGTTGTAATAAAATTCGGTCAGCTTCGACAGCACATGCGCGGCATCCTCCTGAGGCTTTCCCAATGCACCAAGGCTCCCGACAACGGGAAGAATGGGTAACGGGATCGAACCATCTCCTTGAACAAGAGTGGAAAAGTCCACCAATAAAATCGGACGCCGGCGTTCCCAGGACGCCAGATTCCCTGTCCCTTCCACGGATTCGACACGTGGGCTGGATTCAACGGTAGCGACAATCTTGTGATTGCCTCGCATGTGGGTCTTGAATTCCAAAAAGGCCCGGCCGTCTCCACCAGTGAGCGCCGTACCGGCATGCCGGCCTTGAACGGTAAAGGTAATGGTTTCTCCTCCCAAACCCTTGTTGCCCAAAAGCCCTTTTTCAATCAACGCGGCCTTCAACATGACGGAGGTCCCCGGTCGAGCCAGGACGTCCTCGACAATCAGATGCCCCGTTATTTTATCCTGTGCCCCAGTCGTACCGGGAATGAAAAGGAAGCCGATGAAAATCAACAAGACGAATCGGAAGGGAAAAACACCGTTCACGAGGGAAATCCTAAAGAACGTCGAACCGGAGGCCTGTCAGACTCGAAACCACTTTCAACGAGATAATGTAGCATGCCGATCCTGGATAGATCCAGCCGGGATTTCTCCGCCGCTAGCCAAGCTGACGCTTGCGCAATTCTTCCTCATACGTCTTCTGGTACAGCACGTCCCATTCCGAGGAACCCTCCGGAATCCGGCGGGAGTAGGAATTCAGGCGGGATCGAACCAACCGATGAATGTGCTCCTCGGCTTTCATCGAGTCCGTCAGGATGCGTTTGATTTCCTTCAACGCTTGAGCGGAAGCACCACGAAGCGTCCCTTCAGACGTCCCTTGAAGAGCCTGAAGAATCACGTGAGAAAGATGCGTGTGCTTGTCGTCAGATAAGAGGGGGCCCATACGGTCACGTGTTTATATGTTCGGTCATTTGTTGACCATTCGCGCCCCGCCTTTCCCCTCCTTTGTTGTACTGTCCCGTGTGATTCTGGAGCAGTTGCAAGGGCGTCTGATAGTTGAGGCACTTTAACCGAGTCCGATTATAATTGTCCACGAACCGCGTGATAAACGCGTTCCGCTCGGCGTGGGTCCGAAAGCGGTTGCTGCAATGAGGCCGGAGCGGCGGCTGGCTCTGTAACGCGTCGTTCAACCGCCGGTTAAACCGCTCGACCATCCCATTCGTCTGGGGATGATAGGGCCGGATCAGTCGATGTTTGATCCCATGCGCCTGGCACACCCGGTCCAGGCGATGCGTCCCGCTCGGCTGCCCGGCGGGTTTCCCTTTTTTGTGCACGGCAAACCGATCGGTAAACGCGCCATCATTATCGGTCAGGAACGTATGGACCTTGTGCGGAAACGCGGCCAAAAACTCTTCGACGGCTTGCGTCACCGTGGCAGCGGTGCGCCGGGGCAGCACTTTGACCCACACATAGCGCGTGGCGCGATCAATGGCCACCAACACATAACTGGGCTGCTTCTGTAATTTGCTTAACACTTTCAGATCCAGATGAATGTACCCGCAGGGCGTTGCCGCGAACCGCTCCACCGGCGGCGCGTCGGGGGAGACGGGAGGCAACCGCGCCACGCCCAGCCGCACCAAGCAGCGATGGATCGCGCTCCGACTCAAGGGCGGCGCACTGCACCGATTCATGACCTCCGTGACATCGTCGAGGGATAAGCGCAACTGGGTGCGCAATTCGGCGATGAGGGCTTCCTGCTCGGGAGAGGTACTGGCATGGAGCTGGTGGCGGACGTGGGAGCCATCGTGGACCCGGCCGGCGTGCTTCCATTTATAGATGGTCGTCAAGGCGACGCCGAGTTCCCGGGCGAGCGTCGCGGCGCTTTTAGGGGCGGTCTGGATGTACCGGCGGGTCGCCGGGGTGGTGCGGGCTAACTTATGCAATTTGATGTCCATGGGGCCTCCGTTGTTGGATATACTCAATCCCACGCATGATAGCATCTGAGTCTAGCCAATCAAACGGGACACTACACTTTGTAAGGAGGGGCGAAGGGGAGGTAGAGCGTAGTGGCCACTTGCGCTTACAGGACCAACCCGCGCTCTTTGACCAGTTTGTTTTTCACCATTGTGAACATCTTTTGATAATCCGATCGACCGCTTTGAAACTCCGCGTCGTATTGTTTCAACAGGGCTCGAATTTCGGCATGAAGCCGGTCTTCCACGGAAAGCTCGTCGGTGATGGCTTTCCGGACGACATGGATCAAACGCTCCTTCGACCCGGAAATCTCCAAAAGATTTTGCTCCTGCAAGCGCTCCACGACAGCCGTTGCCAGCGATTGAATGCGTTCTTCGGTCACTCGCATCCCGTTAGGAAGAAACCTTTTCGACTTTCATCATCGTGGCACCGACGGCTCCATGAAGCACCGTTGGATCTCCGATCAATCGTCCGACAACGTTCACCCGATCAGCAGGAACGGGATCTTCTCCGATACTCATGGGGGTCCGTCCAAAAAAAACAGCCAACATCCCACCAAGCCCCCAAAACGCGACGTCGCCCACTTTCACGTTCGTCGTCGCGGTTTCACGGTGGTCCTTGACCCCGGGAAGCTGGCAATAAAATTCCTCTCCCCATTGATTCACCCTGGCTTCAACCGGCAAGGCGTCGTAGATGTCCTGCGCCGTACGCGTAGGCTTCAATTCCACTTCCACGGCAACGCCGCCGATCGTAATTTTAATCCGTTTTTGTTTCTCTTCCATATCCGCGTATCACTCCTTGCTCCAATAGCGCACAGTGTTTTTCCTGGTCGCTCTCGATGGAAATTTCGGCGTGGTCAGACACGCTTGGCAGGCTCTCCCCATACTTCAACCGCAAGACCCGGGATGCGGGTAAACTCGCGGACGTTGGCCGTGACCATGGTCAGACCATGGGCAAGACCCGTGGCTGCAAGCCAAAGATCATTCGGCCCAATCATCCTGCCCGCTACGGCCAACTCTGCCCACACTTGCGCATGCGCTCGGGCGGTCACCAGATCTATCGGCAACAGGGGAAAGCGCTCTAGCAGCGCTTCGACAAAGGCCGAACGCTTCGCCCGAACCTCCGACTGCACTGCACGATGCACTCCGTGGAGGAGTTCGCTCACTGTGATGACTGAGAGAAAGAACTCTTCCTGTTGTCTCTGTGCGAGATGACGGTCCAGGTCGAGACGCCTCCGCTCGTACTCAATCAGGACACTGGCATCAATCAAGACTGCCACGGATCGTGGACCTCCGCACGAGCAAGCTCCGCCCGAGCCGCCGTGAGGTCGTTGGCAAGCTGCGTGGCTTCGGCTGAGGAAAGATGGGGAAGCGATGCCAACAGCGCGGGGAGTTCCTCAAGCCGTTTCCCCGTAGGAAGCGGGCGGAGTTCCGCCATGGGTTTGTTGCCACGCACGAGTACGAAACGCTCGCCACGGTAGGCAACGCGGTTAATGTACTCTGCGAAGTGACGGGCCATTTCAGTAACAGAAAGTGTCTGTGCCATCATAGATCATCCACGAAAAACTGATAATCATATTATCTGATTTTTCTCTCAATGTCTACTGACTCCCACCAAACGACCAAGCTGACCGGTCGCTCAACCGCGTAGCGGTTGGACGGGCCCGCGTGGAGTGCTTGGTTAGCTTCTTCCATCAATCAGCAGATTGACGATAGCCGGTTCACCAGTGAATCGTTGATTATTTTTTCTTTCCTCCCGAAACTTGATTCATCTGCTTCCCTCGATTGCCTTGGTTGTGATCATATTGGCGATTTGTACCAGATGTTCGTTTGTTTGGATTTTGCTGATTGGCACGATTGCCACTTGGCTTGACTGGTTTACTCATTTGTTCATCTCCAGGACCTATTCTATGCCACGCTTCTCTAAATTGTGGTGAGTCATAAGAGGTTGGTTGAAGCCAATACGAAACTTTTCCATTTTTCTCGCCTCGATGTGCTAAAGACTTGACTTCTCCAGGAAACATTACAAAAACATTTGGCTCATTAGCCACATTGTTTACTATAATCCAAAAATCACCCATTACCTTCTCGATACTGTTGCCAAGAGGAACGGGATTTCTTTTCGATAACGCTTTAACCTGGACACCAATGAATCTTGTATTGTTTTTGTTATAGGCAATAATATCTATGCCGCGAGCATTGCGTGCTGTAGGCATAACATTCCACCCCATGCACGACAGCTTATAGCATGTGTAATACATGCCCATATTTCCTGTGATTTGTGGGTTACGGTTCATCTTTCTTGAATTTCCCGGAAACCGACTGTAGCGTGTTCCGAAACGCAAATACAAGAAACAGGGGACCGCACGACTCCATCATGCTTGAATGTTCGTTCATTTTTCTGAATGGTATTGGAGAAACCACGGAACGGCGTCTGTGGGACGACGGCATGACCCACTGGCGGCAATTCCTGGAGACTTCCACCGCCTTGGGCATCGGTCCTTCACGAAAAGCGCTCTATGACCGTGAAGTGGAACAAGCGTGGAACGATTTCCAACGTGCGCAATGGCGCAGGGTGGCCAAGCGGTTCAAGGCAGCCCATCATTGGCGACTGCTCGAAGCCTTTCGCACACGGACGGTGTTCCTGGACATCGAAACCACCGGATACCCGGCCGGAGAGGGTGAAATCACCATGGTCGGTTTGTACGGCAATCACACGATGACCACACTGGTTCGCCATCAGAACCTGACCCTGGATCGCTTGCAGGATGAACTGTCCAACTATGACCTAATCGTGACGTTTTTCGGATCGGGGTTCGACCTGCCGTATTTGCGGGCAAGCTACCCTCAATTGGATCTCACCCACGCCCATTTCGACCTGTGTTTCGCCGCCAGACGATTAGGCTTACGAGGCGGATTAAAACACATCGAAGCCGAAATCGGGCTGGCTCGCTCCGCCGAGGTTCAAGGCTTGGATGGCTGGGATGCCGTCAATTTATGGCACGCATGGCAAGCCGGAGATGAGCGGGCCGGCGAGACCCTGCGTGAGTACAATGAGGCGGACGTCCGCAATCTCGAGCCGCTTGCCGAATATCTGTATCAAGCCCTTCGAGAGCGGCACGGACCCGTTCAGGATTGACCATGGACCGCACGACACAATGGCATGGAGTCGGCGTGACGCACGTCGGCTTCGTACGTCCCACGAACCAGGACACCTTCCTGGTTTCAAATGAACTGGGGTTATGGATTGTTGCCGACGGCATGGGCGGGCATGCAGGAGGCGACGTGGCCAGCCAAAAAGCCGTAGAAGCGATTCACGACTACGTCGCGGAACGTGCGGGACAGGGCCAAGCAACCAGGACGGAGGAGATCCCTTCTTTTTTACGTTCGGCGATCGGGTACGCCAACGAAACCGTTCGTGCCTATGCCAAAGCCAACCCCGAATTCAGCGAGATGGGAACGACCCTGGTTCTTCTCTATCTGCCTGCACCCTCCTCCCCTTTCGCGTGGGTCGCCCATGCAGGTGACAGCCGTGCGTATCTTATTCGCGATCAACGGATTTCCGCATTGACCAGAGATCACACCGTGCTCGAGGAACGAATCCAGCAAGGGTTACTGCCGAGATCAACGCCGACCAGTCATCCGTTCGCGCATAGACTTACCCGGGGCGTTGGAGTAAGCCGTACGATCGAGCCGGACGTCTCGACGACAAAACTTAAGCCAACAGATGAGGTTCTCCTGTGCAGCGACGGCCTGAACAAAATGTTGAATGATGAAGACATACTGGACATCCTGATGACGACGCAATCGCAACCACCGGAACATAAATGTCAGGCACTCATCGATCAAGCCAATATTCTGGGAGGCCGTGACAATACGACCGTGATCCTGATCTCAGGACCACGATGAGTAACACCGTACTCAACTTGAAGGTCAGTTACACTGACGCTACGCTAACCCGGCCTACGACACTGGCCGTTGTCGCCACTCGATAACAGCGCTCTACCTCCCCTCACCCCTCCTTACAAAGGAGGGGAAAAGATGGGCGGCATTTCCAATGGCTTGTCGTCCCCCCTCACCCTACCCTCTCCCGCCAGGGGCGAGGGTTTTATAAGTCAGTACTGCCCGCCCATGGGCTGGCACGTGAGCCAAGTTGCGCAACTCCATTCGTAGAATTGTATGAGCAGCCACAACAGCAATGGGATCGTAATTGCCACAAGCATGGCAAACAACAGGACGCGAACGGGAACTGAAAGTTTTTTGATCAGCGAGGAAACCATCGATTATCGTTGGCCTACGTCAGCCCGTGTTTTTGCAGATAGTCGTGGTCGATGACCGGAGCCGATTTTTCCGGCAGCTTGCCGCTGTGTTGAAGCAACCGCTCGACGTATTTGCCGATCAAGTCCGACTCCAGGTTGACGGCATCCCCGGGCTGTTTGATCCCGAGTGTGGTGACCTTGGCCGTGTGGGGAATAATCGCCACGGACACACCGTTCTCCAACACCGTATTGATTGTCAAACTGACACCATCCACGGTAATCGATCCTTTGGGAATACAATACCGGAGGATGGGGTCCGGCACTTCAACCGTCAGCAGTAAGGTGTTGCCCGTTTGAGTTCGCTCTCGAAGGATGCCGGTTCCATCCACGTGACCCGTCACAAGATGCCCCCCCATACGGTCGTTCAGTTTCAAGGCCCGCTCCAGGTTCACTGCCGCGCCTGCCGTGAACGTGCCCAGCGTGGTGACGCTTACGGTTTCTACCGAGACGTCAACTGAAAAATCCGTTTCACCAACGTCAGAGACCGTCAAGCAGGCCCCCGAGACACTCACGCTTTCACCAAGCTGAAGATCCTTGAGAAGGGTACGCGCCAAAATCGACAAACGCGCACCGGCAAGTCCTGGCTCAAAGGATTTTACCACGCCCATTTCTTCGACAATCCCGCTGAACATGTTACTGATCCTTGTCGCCGCTAAAAAAAACCATGCGAAACACGATGATAAACATCACGACCAACACGACCACTCCCGCCGCGGCCAACAAACCAATGACGACGTCGCCCGTTGTCATCGCTTCTTCCATGCTTGTCTATCCTTTCCGTCGATGCGCGGCGGTCCCGTTAGAGACGCCCGAACCGCCGGCTGGTCGCCACCAAAAAACCCGCTGCCGTGATGAATTGCAGGCAGCCGATTATGGCAAATGCCCCAGTATAACTGATTGCGGCGACGAGCACACCTGCCACGATCGGCCCGCCGGCATGCCCGATATCCATGATGGTCCCGCGCAGTCCCATACCGGCTCCGACGTTCTCGGCTTTTCCCAGATCCGCGATCATCGCGGCCGATGACGACGTAATGATCGCTTCACCAAAGCCAAACCCCGCCGCGCACAGGAACAACCAACCCAAGTGGGTCGTTTGAGGAACGGCCATGATGGCAACGCCGCAAATCAGAAGGCCCAGTGCGATCAACGGCCGTCGCCCGACGTGATCCGATACGCGTCCCATCACCGGCTTGGAGAGAAACGACGTGAGTCCTTGCATTCCAAACAGTAATCCACTCTCTGCCAGACTCAGCCCGATGGAAAGCCCGTATAACGGCAAAAACGCCATCAGGGTGCCGTTTGCCATCATCTTCGAGGCTTCCGCAACACTCGCGGCCAGCATCTGGAAATGTCGCAACACGGTCCGCAACCCTTGCAGCACGTTTGAGAGAAGAACCCTGGGCTCCAGCTTCACGGTGCGCGACGGGGCGGGATAGCGCCACCAAAGCGCCAGATAAAACGCGAGCGCGGCCAGCCCGAACCCGCCACCGGTGAGAAACGTTTCGGTATATCCGGCCGTATCGATGATCCATCCACCCAGCATCGGGCCTAACAGTGCTCCACCTTGCGCGGCGGAGGTATACCAACCCAATGCCGCACCTCTCGTCGCGGGATACAGGTCTGCAACCATGGCGAGGGCCAACGGCGTAAAGACGGCCGTGGCCAATCCATGGACCACCCGCAACACCGTCAGGACTTCCAGGTTGGGCACCAACGGATAGACAAAAGGGGGCAATGCAAACGCCAAGACGCCAATCAACATCAAGCGTGGCCGGTTCACCAGGTCGGATAACGTGCCAACCGGGAGCTTCAGAAGGATGCCCGTCATGGTCGAAGCGGCGACGATGAACCCCACCGTGACCGGTCCGGCACCCAACGTTTCAGCGAACGGAGCCAAGGCCGGCATGCGGACCAGGTTGTAGCTGACGAAGGAACAAAACCCCACGCCACACAACAGAACGAAAATCGGGACGACGGTCATTCGTTTCTCAAGCGTGCAAACCGGCACAGGCGGGTGTGAAAGAACAGTTTCTAAAGCGTGATGGGAGCCTGCAACCTTCAGTTCCTTCAGGATCGGGTGCGCAGCATTGGTTTTTATCCATGCCATGGACATTTTGCAAGGAAGGCAGCCTGGTGGAAAACCAACAGAGCCATCAAAGGCACCCCTTTTGTCGTTTTCGTCTTCAAGATGTACTATACGTTTTTGGCGTTTTGCCTCTCGCAACCTTTCCGAAGGCTTGACGATTCATGACGACGCGTCTTACGGAACTGTCCATTCTGTTTCTCAGCCTGGTCAAATGGTTTTTCCTGGCTGGTGTCGTGGGCTTGCTGGTTGGGCTCTCCTCCACCCTGTTTCTCATCTCGCTCCAGGGCAGCCTCGTCTTCACGCAATCATTCCCGTATGCGTTTCTCCTCCTGCCGGTCGGCCTTGCACTCTCCGCGATCATGACGACCAAACTCGCCCCGGGGGCTCAAGGCTACGGCACGGAACAAGTGATTCGTGCCATTCATCAAGAGGGTGGGAAAATCAACCCTCGTGTGATTCCCGTCAAATTTATCGCCGCAATCGCCACGATTGCGAGTGGGGGCTCCGCAGGCAACGTCGGGCCCTGTGCGCTAATCGGCGGAGGATTGTGTTCGGCCCTCGGACAACTCATTCGCCTGGAGGACGTTGATCGCATACGACTCGTTGTCTGTGGAATCAGCGCGGGCTTTGCCGCCGTGTTCGGCACCCCGGTAGCCGGGGCCCTCTTTGCCATTGAAGTCCTTTGGGTCGGGCGCCTCTCCTACGGCGCGCTGTTCCCTTCTCTGGTTTCAGCATTTGTCGGCTATCAGGTTGCCTCGACCTTGGGGATTGCTTATCTCTCGCCCGCATCGCCGTCGATCCCGCCGTTGAGTGTTCCCTTCTTTCTCAGCGTCGGATTAGCGGGAGTCACGTTCGGCGTCGCGGCGTTCCTCTTCGTGGAAATACTGGGGATCGGAAAGCGGCTTTCGAACCTGACCAAAACCTCCGCCGTGCTGACTGGCCTGATCGGTGGGGTGGTCCTCATCGCCATAACCCTTCTTTTTTCAGACGATTACCTCGGCCTGGGATGGACGACGGTTTCGCAGACACTCAGAGGTGACGACGTTCCTTGGTACGCCTTTATGCTCAAGGCCGTGACGACCAGTGTGACGTTGAACTTCGGCGGCAGTGGCGGCATTCTTCTTCCTCTCTGTTTCTACGGGGCCGCCCTGGGTCGGCCTTGGCCAATGGCTTGGGAATGGATCCCGCCACCTTTGCCGCGCTGGGGCTCGTCAGCGTGTTGGCCGGCGCCACCAATACTCCCATCGCCGCCATTGTCCTGGCCATGGAATTGTTCGGCCCCGCCATTGCGCCGTACGCAGCCACGAGTTGCGCCATGAGTTACCTGCTCACGGGTCATCGGAGCGTCATCCCCACGCAACTGCTGCACGAATCCAAATCGCCGACTTTTTCGCTCGCGTCTCAACAGGAAATCGAGGGTGCCACGTGGAACATCAAATTCCGACGCACGACCTTCACGAAAATTTTCTTCGGCAAACCGTCTTCCCCTGAATCTTCAGACGAATAGCCGCATCTCCATCCAGCCTCGTCGGGTGGCGGTCTTCTTTGTGCTTCCGACAAGATCCTGTTACAATTTTTTTCATTCATGCCGCCTGCCATTCACCCAGTCGATCTTCTCCAAGCCCTTCGACACCAACGTCTGACCCCGGCCATTGTCTTTTTGACTTCCCGGCGCGCGTGTGATGAGGCCATTGATAGCTTCGAACATCGCCATGTCTCCATTCCAGCCACGCGATCGGCCGCCATCACACAAGTGCTGGAAAAGATGACTGCCGAATATCCCAGTATCGCCAACCACCCCCTGATTCCTACGGTTCAACACTATGGAGTGGCGGCCCATCACGCCGGACATCTGCCGTCCTGGAAAATTGCCGTTGAAGAACTCATGCGTCATGGGTGTTTGGATGCGGTCTTTGCCACCACGACCTTGGCCGCCGGTGTGGACTTTCCCGCCCGCACCGTCGTGATTACCCAATCGAGTGTTCGCAAGGACCGCGACATCATGGAACTGACCGTCAACGAAATTCAGCAACTCGCCGGCCGCGGCGGGAGACGAGGGAAAGATTACGTGGGCTTCGTCGTGGTCACGCCGTCGCCGTATATCGACATCGGCCCTATCGCGAATGGACTCACGAACCACCCGGAGCCTATCGACAGTCAATTTCTCCTCTCCTATCCCATGGTCCTGAATCTCTTGAAAGCCCATACCATCGATCATATTCAACCCATTCTGGAAAAGAGCTTTGCGCAATTTCAGATCAACCAGCGAGCCGACAGGTATGAAACCAAACTGGATGAAGTGGAAACGCAACTGGAAGCCTATGGCCAGCGTGAATGCGCCGATTGGATTACGCAATGGCAATCCTTCACCCTTGCCAAAAAACACCGCTCACACCATCGCCTGAAAACGCGGCACGACCCGCCGGAAGTTTCGGCCCAATTGGCTTTCCTGACACCAGGTCGCGTAGTCGAACTCTCCAAGGATCACGCCATCGTCCTGCGTCAATATCGAAGCCGCGGACAGGGGTACGCCATGTTGACCGTGATTCGAAGTGGCGGACACATTGTGGAATATCCCGCAAACACGATAACCGCCGTGATCGATGAAATCATTGACGTCGCGGAGGCCCGAAAATTTCCATGGTGCACGCCTCATAGCCTGGAGCACGCGATCGAAACCTTGGAAAATTTTCCCACTCGATTACGACGCCTCCCCATTCGGGTGGACCAGGACGACACCGACAGCCCGGTCCTGACCGAGACGCTCAGCCACGAGTTCCCTTGCCCAACCTGCCCGGCCCGTCCTGCTTGTCAAAAGGACCACCCGCACGCGCTGAAACTGCGCCAGGAAGATCATCGACTGACGAAAACCATTCATGCCTTGCGCACCGAACTTTGGCATCGCTTCCAGCAACACGTGGAAGTGTTACAGAAATTCGGCTACCTGACCCCCACGTGCCAGCTGACCCCCGAGGGTGACTGGGCACGCCTGATTCGCATCAATCATTCGTTACTCATCACGGAATTGATACGGATGGGGGCGTTTGAAGGGATCAGCGCTTCTCTACTGGCGGGAGTGTTGGCGAGCATCGCACATGACGACGACCGACCGGCCTCCTTTCCCGGACGTCATCCGGCGCTGATCTCTACCCTCGGACAGGTCCGGAAGATAGCCCACTCGTTGTCCGCGTATGAAGAGCCACCCCTCCTGAGGTGGGACATCGCAGCGATAGCCGACCTGTGGATCGGCGAGCCCACCCTGCCCTGGAGCGAATTCATTCGCTCGACCACCATGGCGGAAGGGGATATCTATCGACTCCTGGCCAGGACCTTGGAATATCTCTCGCAACTGCATGGATTAAGATCGACTCATCCCGGGCTGGCCGATAGCGCGAGAGACGCAATGGACCGCATGCGCCGGGACGTGCTGCAAGAATTGCCATGAGAAATGAAGAGGTGAACAACCACTACCCAGCGACTCCGAAGATGTACGAGGAAAGGCCATGGAGAGAACGGCCGAACACGCATCGAGCAAACATATGACGAACGACGCATTGGCAAAACAATTGGCCGACCTGCCCGTCAAACTGCTTCACCACCTGGCGAGGAAACGGGTGCCGCGACATTTCCGAATGGGAAAGAACCGACTGATTCAAACGCTCTTGTCCCTGTCACCCGATCAGCAGGTAGAAATCAAAACCAGCCTCGCGTCCCTCCTGCAAGAACCTGCACGCCCTCCCGACCCTCCCAAGCCACCGGATACGCCGTCCCGGCCCTCCCCGCCCCGGCACAACGTACCGGCGGAACCGGCACCGGCTATCAGCACGAAGGAGCTTTTTGAAGGGATCGGCGTTCCTCCGCCACGGCCTTTCAAGCCTGACGACTGGCAACAAGAAGCGATCAACCACTTGGCGACCAATGACGTGATCTTGAGCGTACCCACCGGCAGCGGCAAAACCTACGTGGCGGTAGAAGCCATGCGACGGGCGATCGAAGCCGAGCAAACGATTATTTACACGTCACCCTTGAAGGCGCTCTCAAACACAAAGTTGACGGAGTTTTCGCAGATGTTCGGTTCTGATCAGGTCGGCATTCTCACGGGCGATCGTCGTGACAATCCGCAGGCTCCCATTCTGATCATGACCACGGAGATCCTGCGGAATTTACTGTACGATGCCGCAAGCGGTGAGATCGATATGCGGTTGGATACATTGGGCTTGATCATTTTGGATGAATCGCAGTTTCTGGCTGATCGGGAACGTGGAGTGGTCTGGGAAGAAACGATTATTTTCGCTCCCGCGCAATCGCGACTACTGCTGCTGTCGGCCTCCATCGGGAACCCTGACGAAGTCGCCGCCTGGATAAGCTCGATTCGTTCCACGTCCTGTCACCTGATCCATCATCGAAATCGCTCCGTCCCGCTTCGTGCCGCTTATCTCGATCCTTCCGGAAAACTCGCACCCTTCTTCCGCACGCGAGACATTGCACACGGCAAAGGCTTTGCCATCCACCCCGAAACCAAGCGCCTGTTTGCGAACTACGAAGAGCAAACCCTCGGTCCGCGCAAACGCTGAAGCCCGGAGAGACGAGAAATCCTGGCTAGAGGAGACGGCGAGAGGTATTCTTGTCTGCGGCCGGATTGGGCTGGCAGACGGCGCATTGACACATCTGACGGAGTTTGCCCAACGCATACAACCCGGTATCATGCCCGTCACTCCAAATCAGGCGTAAGGCATAATGCCCCACCGGCTGGATATCCTTCAGCATGATCAGCATCGGGACGTCATCGGGTTTCAGTTTCAACTCGCCGGTCCATTCATCCGTACAGGCCGCACAGGGGCAGTGTAACCGCAGATACCGAATCGGATAGACGCCTTGGTGCCCATCGCTCCACGCGATACCGAACACGCCCTTCTCGAGCCACTTCATATCTTCGGGGTGAATGATCTCCGTGCCCATGTGTCCACGCCTTTCCCGCTATCACGTCTTTCTACACGAGACCATACGGCACCGGTGCCGGTTCCGCGGCCAACAGCTCTTTCTCCGGCAACCGTTTCCCGACAACGGTTCTCGCATAGGTTTCGACAATGTCTTCGACCTCTCTCCGTACCTGGCCCGTCGCCTTCAGCCGCGCCGCAAGCGCAAATGGGATGCGCCGAGCTTGGCGGAGAAACGCCGTGCTTCCCTGAGACATCGGCAAACAATAGTCCCAACTGCCCCGGTCGCACGGTCCACACAATCTCCCCCCGGCCGAAGGAGAAAACCTGGAGGACTGCGCTGCAACATCCCGGCCACAGGATGCACATTGATCGATCTGTGGTTGAAACCCTGATTGTCCCAGGACGTGAATCTGAAAAATCAACGTGAGTAATCCCGGATCATCCGTTCGGACCAACGAGCGCAATCCCTCCAGCAGCGTGTGAAAAATCGTGGGGCTCGGATCACGGTCCGCCGTCACGCCGTCAACCAAGGCCACCATACAAGAAGCCGCCCAGATATGGTCCAAGTTCTCTCGCAACGAGATGAAGGATTCGAGGCTATCAACTTGGCTGACCGATGCAAGGCCGTCATTGCGTTTGTCGAACAGTGTGAGATTGACCGACGAAAAAAGTTCGAGCATGCCGCCGAATCGACTTTTCATCCGGCGCGCGCCGCGTGCAATGCCTCGAACCTTGCCGAGTCGAAGAGAAAAAAACGTGAGAATACGGTCAGCTTCTCCCCAGCGCATGCTTTTGAGCACGATCGCATTGGTGGTGACAAGAGCCATACAAGGACGTCACTCGTCGGATTCAGAGGGGGAGCACCAAGAACCCGTTCCCCCCCCTCACCCCAGCCCTCTCCCGCCAAGGGAGAGGGTGTGTGGGAACGGCACAGTTATCTCAGATAGTCCAGCATCATGGTGGCGAATCCAAGGTAGATGCTGACCCCCGTGATGTCCATGGCCGTGGTGATAAACGGTCCTGCCGCCACGGCCGGGTCAATATGAAACTTTCGTAAGAGTAACGGGGTCACCGTGGCCATACTCGACGAAATAAGAAACGTAATCAGTAAGGCTCCACCAACCACCAATCCTAAATACCCGTTTCCCTGCCACATCCATCCCGTCAGAAAAAGCAACGTTCCACAGAGCACACCCAAGAGTAACCCGATACGCATTTCTCGAAACACGACTTTCCAAATATCACTGTGCTCAACACGACCCGTCGCAAGCCCCCGAATGATCAGCGTCGAAGATTGAAGCCCCAGGTTCCCACCCATCGCCGCAATCACGGGAATAAAGATCACCACGGCCACGACCTCCTGAATCGTGAACCGGAACCACCACAGGATGAGTCCCGACACAAGGCTTCCGGCCAAATTGGTAAACAACCAAGGGAACCGCAGGCCCGCGGCCAGAAGACTGGGGGTGCGCATCTGAGCGTCTTCTTCGGTGGCTCCGGCCATCTTCAACATATCCTTGGTGTCTTCATCTCGAATGACGTCCACCACGTCGTCTACCGTAATAATCCCCACGAGCCGATGTTCGGGATCGACAACCGGGATCGCCAAGAGGTTGTAGTTTGCCACCTGACTGGCGACTTCTTTTTGTGCGGTCTCCACGCTCACACTGATGACGTCGCGGAAAAGCAGGCTTTTCAGGGGCGCCGTTGGAGCCACCACCAGTAATTCGCGCAACGACACCACGCCCGTGAGCCGCCCTTGACGGTCCGTCGCATAAATATAAAACACGGTCTCGGCCTTGGTGGCCTGTTGAAGTTGCTGAATCGCGTCACGGGCAATGGTTTCTTCAGGCAGGGAGAAGAACTCCGTCGTCATGATGCTGCCGGCCGTTCCCTTGGGGTACGCCATCAGATTGGCCACCTCTTGAGACTCTTCGGCTTTCATCAGCGGCAAAATATTCTGCGCCAGGTCCTCGGGCAGGACGCCTAAAATATCCGCGGCGTCATCAGCCGGCACGGTCCGTAACATCCACGCGATATCGGCGGCGTTCCGCTCCTCAAGCAGTTCCAGAATTATCTCGTCACTCAACTCGCTCACGACTTTTCCCTGCTCCGCCACCCCTTCGACCAATTCAAAGATCGTCCGTCGTTCTTGAGACGCATCCAAATTCATAATCACCCGTGCAATATCCGCGGGATGCAACCGGGCAATCAGATTCGTCAGGTTTGAAATGGCACCACGCTTCAGGAGACGACGCGTCGAGAGCCGCACCACGTCAAATTTGCTCTGACTATTGGTCGGCCCCGAAGCGGCCTGCTCCTTGGCGGTTACAGAGGCACCTGGGGTCATGGTCTTTACCGGATCCGTCATGGTTGTGTTTCGTATCCCAATTCTACCAACAAACGATCATCATCGCGCCAGGCCTCTTTCACTTTCACGTGGAGTTCCAAAAAAACCTTGCCTGCCAAGGCCTCCGCCAACTCCAAGCGGGCGGCGGTGCCAATCGCTTTTAACCGCGCCCCGGACTTTCCGATCACAATCGCCTTCTGGCCGGGTTTTTCAACGAAAATGGACGCGGCAATTTTGGTGACGCGCTTTTCTTCCTGAAACTCGTCCACCTTCACGGCTACGGCATAAGGCAGTTCCGCCCTGGTCGATTCAATGACTTTTTCCCGTATGGTCTCCGCCGCCAAATGACGCCATGACTGGTCCGTCACAAAACTTTCATCGAAGGCTTCGTCCTGCTCGACGACTCGATCAAAGGCCAGCGACGCCAACCGGTCAACGTTCAGGCCGGTTTTGGCCGATAATGGAACAATTTCCGTCCACTCCTCCAACGTACGATATGCCTCGATCACCGGCAACACGTGACGTTTACGAATCAAATCGATTTTATTCACCAACAAGAAAACAGGTAACCCTTGAGGTCGCCCGTGCATCGAGAATATTTGATCTACCACAAATCGATCGGCAGGGCCAGGCAAATTTCGTCCATCGACCATGACCGCAAGAACGTCGGCATCGTGAACGGCATCCAACGCCGTTCGCACCATGAGTTTATTGAGTCGATGCCAAGGCCGATGCAGCCCGGGCGTATCCAATAACGCCAATTGACCTTGCGGGAAATGCGCCACTCCGAGAATCCGGGAACGCGTGGTCTGGGGTTTGTCGGAAACAATGGCAATTTTTTGATTGACCAACGTATTGACGAGGGTGGATTTCCCCACGTTGGAACAGCCCACGACAGCCATCGTACCGAATTTCATCACGTCACCAATCCAACGGGGATTTATCCGTATGACGCCCTCTCCCCTGAAGGAAGCGGCGCCCTTCTTTCTTCTCCTCCTTTGAAAGGAGGGGTGAGGGGAGACAGAGAGCCTTTATCGAGTGGAGAAACAACGACAAGAGGGACCATGCAGGGCTGCCCCCCTCTCTGTCATTGTGTCAATGCCGGTTTCGCTCATTGTCGTCTACGGCGACTCAACAAATTGATACACCGTCTCTCCTTCCTTCACGTACCCTAACCGCTCCCGTGCCACTTGTTCCAAGGTAAAGAGATCGGATTCCAGAAGATCGATGTCCTCTCGAAGAGCAGTGTTCGCCTGCTCCAAGGAGGCAATCTCTTCTTGCGTCCTATCAAGTTCTTGAGTCATCTTCCAATACTGGGGCAACCCCGTTCCCTCCAACATCCAAACCAGGCACAGCACGATCCCAATGCTGACACCAAGTGGATAGACCACCGATCGTGGAATGGACCATCGACTCGGTTTCTCCAGTTTTCGATTCTGGCGGACCACCTTATGCCTTCCGGGTTCGGAGCACCTTTCTTCCTTTATAAACCGCCGATTTCCCCAACTCTTCTTCGATTCTGAGGAGTTGATTGTACTTGGCCAAACGGTCCGTTCGAGACAACGAACCCGTCTTGATCTGCCCGGCGTTCAATGCCACGGCCAAGTCGGCAATGGTCGTGTCCTCCGTTTCTCCGGAACGATGGGAGATCACGACACCGAACCCCGCACGCTTGGCGAGTTCAACCGTCTCGAGGGTTTCGGTCAAGGTGCCGATCTGGTTGACCTTTATCAGAATAGCAGTTCCGACGTGTTCTTGAATACCCCTTGACAAATAATCGACGTTGGTCACAAACAAGTCATCTCCAACCAACTGGATCCGTGTGCCGAGCCGGTCGGTCAGGAGTTTCCAGCCTTTCCAGTCGTCTTCATGGAGTCCATCTTCAATCGACACAATGGGATAACGCTCGACCAACTCTTCGTAAAAATCGATCATCCGGGCAGAACTTCGCACAGCACGTTTTTCCGCGCGAAGCACATACCCCTTTTTACCGTAAAATTCATTGGCCGCCGCATCAATCGCCAACACAATATCCGAGCCGAGCCGGTACCCTGCCTTGCGAACGGCTTGACTAATCACGGCCAACGCCTCTTCATTCGACTGCAGGGCCGGCGCAAAGCCACCTTCATCGCCCACTGCCGTACTCAAGCCCTTGGCCTTCAGCACGGCCCGTAAATGGTGAAACACCTCCGCGCCCATCCGCAGCCCTTCGCGAAACCGCGTCGCGCCGACGGGCATGATCATGAACTCTTGCAGATCCAATCCGTTATTCGCGTGAACGCCACCATTGATAATATTCATCATGGGCACCGGTAATTCACGGGCCTTGGCTCCGCCAATGTATCGATAGAGGGGTTGCCGCGTTTCCGCCGATGCAGCACGGGCCACGGCGAGCGAAACCCCCAGGATGGCATTCGCCCCGAGTCGGGACTTTCCCGGAGTCCCATCCAACGCGAGCATTGTGGAATCGACCAACGTTTGATCCAGGGCATTCATCCCCCGAAGTTTGGGGGCCAGGGTTTTCGTAATGTTCCGAATGGCCTTCGTGACCCCCTTCCCCATCCACCGTTGAGGATCGTTGTCCCGTAATTCAAGCGCTTCTCGTGTCCCCGTCGATGCACCGGAAGGCACGGCTGCCCGTCCCCATGCACCACTGGTCAGCAGAACGTCCACCTCCACCGTGGGAGTCCCGCGAGAATCAAGTATGGCTCTTGCTTTGATTTCCCGAATTCTGCTCATTCACGCGTCGCTTTTCACAAAGAGGAACAGCTCATGCGGGCTTGCCGTCTGCAAATACGCACCGGTCTCCAGCCTTTTTCCTCCCCTTTGTAAGGGGAGGTCAGGTGGGGTAGAGTTGAACGTCCATTGAGCACGTAGGGTCGCCGTTCTGATCATGGCCTCTACCTCCCCTCACCCCTCCTTACAAAGGAGGGGAACCGGAGCATAGAAGGAAACAGCAGAAATTGTCAGCGAAGCAGGGCACCGAATGTTATGGCGAAAGCCGTGTCTTGAACAATGCATTCACTTTTTGGGGATTGGCTTTGCCCCCGGAGTTTTTCATGACTTGGCCGACCAGGAACCCGATCACCGTCTCTTTTCCCTCTCGATACTGGGCCACCTGCGCAGGGTGCCGCTCGATGACGGCGTCGACCAAGGCCAGCAACTCCCCTTCATCAGACAGTTGCCGGAGCCCCTTTTCCTCTACGAGTTGCGAGGCCGATTTGTCTCCGGCGTAAAGTTCGGGAAAAATCTCCTTGGCGACTTTCAAGCTGATGGTTTCATCATGCACGAGTTCCAATAATCCCACCAACTGTTCCGGAGACACGGGGGAAGACTCGACGGTCGTCCCGGATTGATGCAGCGCCCGCAACAATTCACTCATCATGAAGTTGCTGATGGTTTTGGGTTCGGCAAACAACGTCACGCAGGCTTCAAAGTAATCGGCCAAGGCACGAGAGCTCGTGAGCACACCGGCATCGTAGTCCGGCAATCCGTAGTCCTTCAGAAATCGCTGATGACGGTCCTGGGGTAATTCCTGAATCGTGGATCGCAATTCCTCAACCCACTCGTCGGAAATCACAAGCGGAACGAGATCGGGATCGGGAAAATAGCGATAATCATGAGCTTCTTCCTTGCTTCTCATGACAACGGTCTGGCTACGCTCAATATCCCACAATCGGGTTTCCTGATAGACCGTTCCTCCTTCCGTGAGGACTTTGGTTTGACGTTTGATTTCATACTCGATGGCGTCTTTGACAAACTTGAACGAGTTGATGTTTTTGAGTTCCACCTTGGTGCCAAATACATCGGACCCCGCCGGCCTCAGCGAAAGGTTGGGTTCACAGCGAAGACTGCCCTGTTCCATGTTGCCGTCACAGACGTCTATATACATCAACACGTCCCGTAAGGACTTCAAATACGAGACGACTTCCTCTGCCGAGCGCATATCGGGCTCGGTCACAATTTCTATCAACGGTGTTCCCGCTCGATTAAGATCGACGAAACTGCCGGCATCTTCACTCGCGTGAATATTTTTCCCCGCGTCTTCTTCCAAATGCGCTCGACGGATTCTCACCCGTCCGGACGTCCCGTTTGCCTTGAACGCCAGCCAGCCATTCTCGCAAATGGGCCGGTCATACTGGGAGATTTGATAGCCCTTCGGCAGGTCCGGGTAAAAATAATTCTTTCGGGCAAATTGGTTCGTTGTCCGAACGGTACAATTCAAAGCCAATCCCGTCCGAATCGCCATTTCCACCGCACGTTTATTCACGACCGGCAACGCACCGGGCAATCCCAGGCAGACGGGACAGGTCCGAGTGTTGGCTGGCACCCCGAACTCCGTCGCACAGCCGCAAAACATTTTTGACTGCGTTTGGAGTTGGGCGTGAACCTCCAACCCAATGATGGTTTCGAACGTCACCGTGTCGGATCGGATTCTTCTGAAGAAGGACGCCGCATTTGCTGCACCGACTCCCGCCCCGCATCCACCGCATCCTTGACGACCGTCCCGGCTTCATTCAAAAACTCCCGGCTTTTGTTCATCACATCGTCCCAGGTATCCGTGGCTCTTTCCGAAAAATCTCGAACGTCATCGCCCGCCTGTCGCACCGTACGGAACAAGGTCTCCCGCGATTCCCGTCCGGCTTGCGGAGCCAATAACAAGGCGGCAACGGCGCCAAACGCCATCCCGCTCAAAAACGCCACCATCACGCTGCTGGCTGATGCACCAGAATTCTTGCTTCCCATTTATCTGCCCTCCCTTTTTTGTGCACGATTTTTTAAGGTGAGTACCACGGCCCTCATGCCCACCAGCACGCTGGCCAGATTCTTCATGAGCGTCGTACCTTGTCCACGAAGAACTCCATGGACTTGATTGACCGTCTCACCCACGTCGCCAATGGCATTCATCAACACCGACGCCCTGCCCACTCCTTCCCTAGCTTGCGCGGACATGGCTCGGACGTTCTGATTCGTCTGCTTGATCTCTGTCAGGATCTCCGGCAATTCGGAATTAATCTGCGATAGTAATCGTTCGGCTTGAGTCGCGGTCTTCCGCACCTGAATCACGGTCGGAACGACGTAGCCCACAAGCACCACAAAGGCTACGGCAATTACCACTGCGGCAACCTCAATCATACGTCACCTTCCTTATCGAATAAGTGGTCGTTTTTTGTGCCAGTCCGTGGCCAACTCATACGCACGTGCGGCCCGAAGAACGACGTCTTCTTCAAAGGGACGACCCAAAATTTGCATGCCGATCGGCAACTTCTTCCGGCTCAACCCGCAAGGCACGGAAATCGCCGGAATCCCGGCTAAACTTGCGGAAATGGTATACAGATCCGACAAATACATTTGCAGGGGATCTTCGATTTTTTCACCGAGTTGAAACGCCGGAGTCGGCATGACGGGGGTCACGAGCAGATCGACGTCCTGAAAGACCCGATCAAAATCCTCTCGAATCAGGGTCCGCACCGCTTGAGCTTTGGCATAATAGGCATCATAGTAGCCGCTACTCAAGGCATAGGTGCCCAGCATAATCCGTCGTTTCACCTCCGGGCCAAACCCTTCTTGCCTCGTGCTCCGATACATCTCCAGGAGATCAGCGCTTTCTTTGGCCCGGAATCCATATTTGACGCCATCATAGCGGGCCAGGTTTGAACTCGCCTCCGCCGTTGCCACGATATAATAGGTCGCCACCGCAACCCCCGTGTGCGGGAGCGATACCTCGTGAAGCGTGCCGCCCAATTCTTCCAGAACGGAGAGGGCTTCGCCCACGGCGTCGCTGACTTCCGGATCCAGGCCTTCTGCAAAAAATTCAAGCGGGACCCCGATTTTCAGTTTTTTGACGTCTTTCTTTTTGAAAGCCCGCGTAAAGTCGGGAACCGGTGTGTCCGCCGAGGTCGAATCCCGAGGATCATGCCCGGCAAGCACGTTCAACATCAACGCGGCATCCATGACGTCCTTGGTAATGGGCCCGATTTGATCGAGAGAAGAAGCAAACGCAATGAGCCCATAACGAGACACGCGTCCATACGTCGGTTTCAGGCCGACGACCCCACAACACGCGGCCGGTTGGCGGATAGACCCTCCCGTATCCGTCCCCAGCGCCGCAACGCATTCATCGGCAGCCACGGCCGCAGCCGAGCCGCCACTCGAGCCACCGGGCACAGAGGAGAGTTTCCAGGGATTTCGACTCGGGCCAAAAGCCGAATATTCGGTGGAAGACCCCATCCCGAATTCATCCAGATTGGTTTTTCCGATAAGTAAACATTGCTGCGCCTGCAGCGCGTTCACCACGGTGGCGGAATACGGCGGGGTGAAGCCCCCAAGAACGCGAGACCCACACGTCGTGGGAAGGCCTTCCGTGCAAATATTATCCTTGATGGCAATCGGCATCGCCATCAGGGGCTCGGTTTTTCTCCAGGCGCTCAACGACTCATCCAGCGCCTGGGCCTGAGACAAAATGGTCTCTTTGTCGTTCAGCGTAATATAGGCTTTGACCTTCGACTCCACGACGCTGATCCGCAGAAAGTAGGCGCGGGCAATCTCCACGGCACTGACGTCTCCGCGCGTAAAGCGATCCTGAAGCTCTTTCAGGGTACATTTAACAAGTGACATGGCTATGAAACGGGCTTACGAGTGAAGGAAGAAGCGACGATCAGAAACCGCCGTCGGCATCAGGAGCAATTGGCGATTCGATTGTCGTCGTCTACTTGAATGATTCGAGGGCAATGGTGCTTTGCTTCGTCGTCATTGTAATATTCATAACAAAAAATGATGACCCGATCCCCAATCACCCCTTTTCTGGCCGTAGGTCCATTGAGCACGACTTCGCCGGACCCCCGTTTTCCATTGATGGCATAGGTCGTGAACCGCTCCCCATTGTTCAAATTCGAAACCATCACGAGTTCATAGGGCAAAATTCCGGCTGCATCCAACAAATCTTCATCGACTGTCAGACTGCCCTCATATTCCAGACAGGCATCCGTGACCAACGCTCGGTGGATTTTCGCCCGTAACATGTGCCGTAACATTGCTTCCTCGACTCCCTTGGAATCACCGATCACTGATAATTTGCGGAACCTGAAACAAGCCATCCAGCGCTTTCGGCGCGTTGCTCAACGCGTGCACTTGCGACAGGGAAGGTTGTATCTCATCTTCACGCAACACGTTGGCGTCACCCACGACCACCGACGTCGTCCCGGGAATACCCGTCGTATCAACGGCATTCAACTCTTCCATATAGGTCAAAATACGACTCAGTTGGGTGCTCAACCGCTCCAATTCCTCACGGCTCAGTTGAAGTCGCGCAAGATCCGCCACGTGTTCCACTTGACTTATCTCGATGCTCATCAACGAGGGCCTTCTCCCCTTCGGGTTGGGCTTTCCCGCCACTCCGGGAAAGGATTATACCATTAGGGCCGAAAGACTACAAAGAGTTCACCATTTTATCATGACGGGCGTTGGAAAGCTACGGAAGACCGTCACCATACGACGGACTTTCGGGGCGAACGATGTTTCGTCAACGCACGTATTTGCTCGACAACGCGGCCATCGGCGGCGACATCCACCCTTCATCGGCAAAAGAGACATAGCGTCCGTCACCAATGATGACGTGGTCAAGAACCTGCACCCCGAGAATGTCACCGGCTTCCTGCAAGCGTGCCGTCAACGCCCGGTCTTCTTTACTCGGCTTGGGATCACCGCTCGGATGATTGTGCAGAAAAATCACGGCCGCTGCCGACTCGCGGACGGCTTCATTGAACACCTCCCTCGGATGCACCAGGCTGCTCGTCAAACTCCCTTCGGAGACGGTTCTTTCCCTGATGACCGCATGCTTGGCATCGAGGAGGATCACCTTAAAGAGTTCACGCCGTAAGTCCCGCAACAGCGGATAGTAATGGTCAAAAACCGTTTGACTTTGGGTAATCACCGTCCCGGTCGTCAGCGGAGTGGACAACACACGTTTTCCCAGCTCAATGGCCGCCTTGATCTGGGCCACCTTGGTCGGGCCGATACCCGGCACGGCACAAAGTTCCTGGACGCCCCGATTGGCTAATCCCTGTAAGCCTCCCAAATGCTTCAGAAGATCCATGCCGACCTCGACAGCCGACGTCTTATGCCGGCCCACCCGAAGCACAATGGCCAGCAGTTGCGCATCGGTCAGAGACCCCGGACCTTCTTCCAGCAGTCGCTCACGCGGCCGTTCACCTTTTGGCCAATGCAGGATCGCTTTAGAAGGTTTTTCGTCCATCCCCTCCTCGTCTCTTACCGGAAGCTCTCGACGACCGTTGCCGCGAGGGTAAACCATTCGGCCGCAACTTCACACCCCACCAAAGCGGAAACTCCTTCTGACGGGCGTATCTTGCCGCTCACGAACCAGTATGCTACTTTTTCTCGTCTGAAAGGAGCAAGCCGTGCGAGTCGTTGCCGGAAGACAAAAAGGGCGTCGTCTCAAAGAGCCAGAAGGGCAGGACCTTCGTCCGACCTCGGCCCGAGTCCGCGAAGCCTTATTGTCGATCCTGGCCCATCGCACGCAAGGCGCACGCGTATTGGATCTCTATGCCGGAACCGGGGCATTGGGCCTCGAGTCCTTGAGTCGTGGGGCCCACCAGGTCGTATTTGTGGAGAACCACGTCACCTCGGCACGAATCCTTCGGGAAAACGTCACCCGGTGCGGCCACGACGAACGATGCGTCGTCATCATACAAGACGTTGAGACGTTTTTAACCGCACCTCCATCGTTTGGCGAACCGCCTGCATTCGATATTGTCTTTGTGGATCCGCCCTATCACACCACCGACCTGACCCGGTTGCTCGAACGCTTGAGCCTGAGTGGAAAAATCGCTTCCCAAGGGATGGTCATTCTTGAACATTTCTTCAAGCATCCCGTACCGAGCCGAATCGGAGCACTCACGCAAACGCGTCAGTCGCGGTATGGCGACACCATGCTCACGTTCTATCAACGTTCTGCGGAGGAGACATGCGACTAGCCGTCTATCCGGGCACCTTCGATCCCATTACCCGTGGGCACACGGATATTGTCAGTCGCAGTCTCAGCGTCTTCGACCGGCTGGTCGTGGCTATCGCTCCCAATCCGCGAAAAGGAGCGCTTCTGTCTATCGAGGAACGAGTCGAACTTGCGAAAATCGCCACAAAGGAATTCCCCAACGTGGAAGTGGAATCGTTCAACGGCCTGTTAGTGGAATACGTTCGACAGCGGGGAGCCCATGCCATTATTCGAGGATTACGAGCGGTTTCCGACTTTGAACACGAGTTTCAAATGGCGCTACTCAATCGCAAGCTCGATGAACAGTTGGAAACGGTTTTTCTGATGCCAAGCGAAGAATATTCGTATCTGACTTCCAGCATCGTCAAAGAACTCGCCCTGTTCGGAGGTGAATTGGAGGCCTTTCTCATCCCTGAGGTGGCCAAACACCTTCGTGAAAAGTATGGGCATCACTCACCATGAAACTGGCTACCCGTACCACTCGCATCGTCCCATCCCCGACCTTGAACGTTTCGGCAACGGCCAAATCCATGGCGGCCCAAGGCGTGGACGTCATTGATTTTTCCGCAGGGGAACCGGCATGTGACACGCCTGAGGTGGTGAAAGCGGCCGCGAAGTCGGCCATCACGGCCGGGTTTACCAAATACACGCCGGCCTCGGGCACCGATGAACTCAAACAAGCCATCGTCGAGAAATTTTCACGGGACCAGGGGATCCACTACGAGAAATCGCAAATCCTGGTGTCCTGCGGGGCCAAGCATACCCTGTATAACGTCGCGCAAGCCCTTTTGGATCCCGGGGACGAAGTCATGATCCCCGCTCCGTATTGGGTGTCCTACCCGGATATCGTGCGACTGGCCGATGGGCAACCCGTTATTCTGGAAACAAAGGAAAGTAACGGGTATGCGCTTGATCCCAAACAATTGGAAGCCAGCGTCACCCCCCGCACCAGGGCGCTGATCCTGAACAGCCCGTGCAACCCGACGGGGACGCTGTATACACGAGAGACGCTTGAAGCCGTGGCCGACGTGGCCAAACGTCACGGCTTTCTCGTGATCTCCGACGAAATTTATGAACAACTCGTCTATGGAGAAACCCCGTTCTTGAGTATCGTATCCGCCGCACCCGAGATTGCCGGGCAGACTCTTGTGGTGAATGGTGTTTCCAAAGCGTTTTCCATGACGGGATGGCGTATCGGCTACGCAGGGGGACCGAAAGCGTTAATCGCCGCGATGGCGATGATTCAAAGCCAAAGCACGTCCAATCCCACGTCGATTTCGCAAAAAGCCGCGGTGGCCGCCCTCCGGGACGGGACCCCATTTTTCAAAGAGTTGCTTGCGGATCTCAGCCCCAAGCGTCGCCTCATGATTGACACGTTGAACGCGATCCCCGGCATGACCTGTCCAACCCCTGCCGGAGCCTTTTACGCATTTCCCAACGTTTCGGGAGTCTTGGGCAAACAACATGCAAATGGAACCATCACGACCTCGGGAGACCTGGCCACCTACTTATTACATGGCGCTCACGTTGCATGTGTGCCCGGTGAAGCATTCGGAAGTCCACACCATCTGCGGTTGACTTATACCCCCACGCTCGACTCGATCGAACGAGGACTCAAAAGGGTCGCAAAGGCCATTCAGGCCCTTGCTTGATCCCCGAAGATCCTTGACTTTGCCGATAAAAATAGCATTGAAAATAGAAAGACCGTGAAACGAGAGGGTAACGATGCCACTATACGAATATCAATGTGAGACCTGTCACCATCAATTCGAAGTCCGGCAAAAAATTTCCGACCCGTTGATCGACAAATGCATACAATGCGGGCACGGGGTCCGAAAACTCATATCGGCGCCCGGCATCATGTTCAAAGGGACCGGCTGGTACGTGACGGATTACTCAAATAAGCTGAAAGATCCCAGCCAAGCGAAACACAGTGAGAGCCAGGCCAAGGACGGAGCAGGCAATGGATCGGAAAAGACCCCCGCGAAAAACGAATCCGGCTCCACCCCTGACACGTCATCATCCTCGCCCACGTCTCCTCCGTCGAGTCCGGCACCTTCAAACTCAGGTTCGTCTTCGGACTCCACGACCTGATTCCTCTCAGCACCCCAAATCTGTTATCGCCGTATGGGTTCACTTAGACGTTGACAAAATGAAGGCTGAAAATCTTCTCCTTCTTTTGTAGCGGCGCCATCTCATGGCGCTTTCCGTTGGCGGCATAAGATGCCGCCCTACACATGTACTGGAGCCCCGCTAAAAACTGCGGGTATGACGATAAAAACACCATATTACGGCAAACCGGGGCAAGCGCCGAAACGATCCGCGAATAATTCGTTCCATACCAACCGGGCAAACGTCCTGTAACCCGCGGCATTGAGATGCAGACCATCGCCGGAAAAGTGCGAGGCCAGGAGAAAAGAGGGGCCTTCCGAAGTCGCCTGAAACAAATCTACGCATGGCATGTGATGACGTTGACACCGTTCTGTAATCAGGCGATTCAATTCCAACCGATGTTGAATATGCGAGTGAAGCCAGGCAGGCAGTTGGCCGGCGCCGGGTTCCTCGGCCCTGATGGAAGGGACCGTCACTCCAACGGGTTGCACGCCCGCGGCCAACGCCAACGTATATAAACGTTCCAGGTGCGTGATAATCGTAGAAGGGGCAACACCCCATCCTAAATCGTTCGTTCCGCCTAAAATCACGGTAGAAGAGGGACCCACATCAACGACGTCGCGAGGAAATCGCGTCACCATGTCGGACGTTGTTTCACCGCACATTCCTTTAACGGAGACCCTTCCTCGTTCGCCCAACCATTCTTGAATAAATCCGCCGTAGGGAGTATCCGGCAGAGGCATCCCCGTCTCAGCCTGAACTTGATACCCCGCGGTGAGACTATCACCGAAACACACGAGTAGCGGAGAGGAATGAGCGTGCGACCTGAAACTTATAGGCATTGCCGGAAACCCTCCTCTTGACATCGCCCAGTCTCAATGAATAGCCTTATAAATTCAAAGATTGACCGATCGAGGCAATTCGTTTCCATAACAACACTTGTTTTCCGTTACCGATCATCACTCACTGTCTGTTTTGAGGAAGGAGTTCTGTCTTATGCAAGGACGTCATCAGCATACTTCACATAAACGCGGCAACGTGATCCTCTCCCTGCTCGGATGGTTCATGATCCAAAGCCTGTTTTGTAGCCTCCCCTACGCCTTTGCAGAGGAATCGTTTCAAATAGCCATCGTTGATCCTCAAGCGGTCCTGGAAAATTCCAACGCAGGGCAAAAGGCGCTGGCGACCTTAAAAGAACACGTGATGGTTCGTCAAAAACTGTTGGAAACGGACGAAGAAGAAATACAGAAACTCGAACAGCAGCTTCAAGGCGGTACGGGTCGTAGCGAAACCGAAACGCAAATCTTGCGGGAACAGCTACAAAGCAAAATCCAGGATTATCAGCGGCGGCGCCAAACGTTCCAGCAAGAAGTGCAGGAAAAGCAAAAGACTTTGATGGTGGATTACATGAAGAAAATCGAAGGTGTGACCAAGACTGTAGCCGAACGGCATGGCTTTTCGTTGGTCATTGATAAAGGCAATGAGGCAATCATGCAAATTGTGATCTACTCCACCAAGGGCATGGATATTACCGATGAGGTCGTGAAGGAGTTTAATCAAACCCACAAATAAATGGCTCTGCCTTCATACGAGGGAAGAGTGCCGTTTGCATTCTAGTCTCGAGCATCAGGGCCTGGCTCCAGAGGATACCCCGCCTGTCGCCATGCCTTGATGCCTCCTGCCATAGACAAGACCTGCGTATAGCCCATCTCTTGCAAGTTGGCGGCCGACAAGACCGATCGATATCCTCCACCACAATAGAGAATAATTTCCGCGTTTTTATCAGGAATCATTTCCTCGATATCACGTTCTAGAATCCCCCGGCCTTTGTGAATAGCCCCCTGGGCATAACCTTGAGCAACTTCACGATCTTCCCGAACATCGATAAAATGAAAGGCTTCACCACGTTCGAGGCGAGCCATGACCTCACTCGGCCTGCACTCACGAATGTGGCTTTTTCTTATCTCAACCAGCCGTTCGAATCCAGGATTATGCCCCATTACAACTTTACCTTTTTGTAAAAACGCATCCTTCTCCTTGAAGACACTGAAACGCCGGCAGACCGTAGGTCGGGTTAGCGTAGCGTAACCCGACAGCTAACTGACCCCGGTGTGCTCGTGCACAAGCTCGGATAGGGCCTTGCGAGAAACACCGAGATGCTTAGCCGCCTGGGTAATAGAGATCCCTAACGGTTCGATCCACCGTCTGAGCAACACCCCGCCAGGATGAGGAGGATTGTGCATTCTCATGACTGTCTCCTAAGCCTGATGCCGGTTTACGCCACAAATTGAAGGTTCACATCGCTATCCAGCAACCAGAGACTCGACTTTGAGCTCCGTCCGGTGCTGCTCGACATGCCACAAGTCATAACTGGATTGCATATTCATCCATAGCTCTGCACTGGTCTCGAACGCAATGGAAAGCCTCACCGCCATCTCCGGACTGACCCCGGTGTGCTCGTGCACAAGCTCGGATAGGGCCTTGCGAGAAACACCGAGATGCTTGGCCGCCTGGGTAATAGAGATCCCTAACGGTTCGATCCACTGTCTGAGCAACACCCCGCCAGGATGAGGAGGATTGTGCATTCTCATGACTGTCTCCTAATGATGATCCACGTAATCCACGTCTTCGGCGTGCCCGCCACGAAACCGAAAGTCCACACTCCAGTTCTTGGCCACATAGACAGACCACCTCTTCGCACCGCGAGGCTCCAAGAGATGTAACCGGAAGTTAGGCGCCCCCATATCCTTGGGAGAGGTCGCCGCATCCAATGCGGCTAAAATATCCCTCAACTGATTGGCATGCTTGGGCTGAATGCCCTTTTTGGTACCGGCCTCGAAAAACCATTGAAGGCCCTTATGCTTGAAGCCCTTAATCACGTAACAGAATATAACATGTCACGTACCGGGTGACAAAATGTCATACGGGTTGGCCTTGCTCCTCTATTTAGTCGCGGCTCTAAACTGTTGAGCAGGTCCCAGGAGAAGGACAGCGAGGGCGAGGGACATCTGTCTCAACACGAGGGACTCAATGAAAAACAAACCTACCTCACCAACTAGAATAAGCTTTCGTCGCTTCATGCCCTTCTCCTTTCTTGCATTTGAAAAATGCCGCAGATTCCAGGAGGGAAAATCGTCTGGCTTCCACCTCAAGCCGCGTTGTTTCTACTCAGATACTATGAATATATAAGAGACTCCAAAAACCAATAGAAGCGGTAATCCCAAAATGATCAGAGGCTGAATTTTACTTTTCAGCAGCATCATCAATACAAAGCCTGTGAGGAAGCCCATAATGATAAGGATGAGAGCATGCCACCAAGATCCAAGGTAAAATGCGATCCCAGGAGTGGATAGAATGGCGAAAAATCCTAAGGCATGGAGCCACGAGCCATCCTTGTACAAAATTTCTCCGACGGGCCAATAGGCTGAGGTTGCATAGTATTTGTAGCTGATTGCATCAAGGCCTAATGCAAAAATAGCCGTCAGAATGATGAACGCAGAGATCGTCATGACAATGTCTGTTCGGCAGTGTCTCAGCCTGAATTTCTCTTTTTGAGTCAAGCAGTTGACAGAATTGCCAGATGTAAGAGTTGACAAGACATGAGACAGATCACTCTTGTTTCACAAATGACACGTCACCTTTTCCGTCACCCATTTGTCATGCACAAAATCGTCATCAATTAAAACATGGCAACTTGCTGAAATTATTATGGAAAACGGATTGGCGCGCCCGGCAGGGATCGAACCTGCGACCCTCGGCTTAGAAGGCCGATGCTCTGTCCACTGAGCTACGGGCGCTCGGCCTTATTCTTCGATAAGTGAGGCAAGGTGACGTGTTGGGACTGGTCGGGGCGAGAGGATTTGAACCTCCGACATCCTGCTCCCAAAGCAGGCGCGCTACCGGGCTGCGCTACGCCCCGACGTCTCTCCAAAGTTTGCGTTTCAACACGTCTTTGGCTTTAGCCAACGCTTGTCCACGATGACTGATTTGGTTCTTCTGGTCAAGCGTCAATGCCGCCAGGGTTTTTCCCAGTTCAGGAACAATAAAGACCGGATCATACCCAAATCCGTGGCCTCCGGAGCAGTGGTCCGCGATCCGTCCCTGCAACACACCCTCCACGAACTCGACGGAAGAAACAGGATCGGCAATGGCCACCACCGTCAGAAAACGAGCCCCCCGTTGCTCCGCCGGGACACCCGTCAGTTCGTCCAACAATTTTCGACAATTATCTGCATACGTGGCATGGGCTCCGGCATATCGAGCGGCAAATACACCAGGCCGCCCTCCTAAGGCGTCGACTTCCAAGCCGGTATCATCGGCGAGGGTCAGTGCGCCGGTGAACTGCGCAATCTCCCTGGCCTTTTTGCCGGCATTCGCCTGGCACGTCTCGCCATCTTCAACCACCATCGGAGCGGCGGGAAACTCATCCAGCGTCCGAATGGTCAAACCAAGGTCCTGCAGGAGCGCCTTCATCTCCTCCTGTTTATCACGATTCCCCGTCGCTAACACAAGCTCCATGACGTTCTACGCGAGATTGCCGATACAGTCTTTTTGCAGCTTGATCAATTGCTGGATACCGTTCCACCCCAAAACCAGGAATTGGTCCAACTCCTCTTTGCCAAACGACCCGCGTTCGGCTGTCCCTTGCACCTCGACCAAGCGCCCCTTGCCGGTCATCACGAGATTCATATCCACCTCGGCCATGGAATCTTCTTCGTAGCACAGGTCCGCTAAGGAGACCCCTCCGACCCTTCCGACACTGATGGCGGCAAGATAATCAACCAGCGGCGTCTTCTTCAGCATTTTCTTCTCTTTCAATGCGGCAAACGCATCGGCAAGCGCGATAAAGGCTCCGGTAATCGAGGCCGTGCGCGTGCCGCCGTCGGCTTGAATGACGTCACAATCGATCCAAATCGTGCGCTCTCCCATCGCAGGTAAATCCGTCACCGCGCGTAACGCTCGGCCCACAAGCCGTTGAATTTCCAGGGTCCGGCCGCTTTGCTTTCCTCGTGATGCTTCGCGGGGCATGCGATCATGCGTGGCCCGTGGCAACATGGCATATTCAGCCGTCACCCAGCCTTGCCCTTTATCCCGTAAAAACGGCGGGAGCTTTTCTTCAACCGACGCCGTGCAAATGACTTTGGTTTCGCCCATTTCCAGCAGGACGGACCCATCCGCATACTTAATAAACGGTCGAGTCACCTTGACGAGACGGATTTCATCGGGTCGGCGGCCATCGGGTCGTTGCACTCGTGACATGTCATTCATAGGCTTATCTTCCTTTTCCTCTCTGCTTTTTTGCAACGACCGCTCGCACGAGCAAAAGCCCGAGAATCATGAATACCACACCCCCGACAAAAAGATCTTCGTACGGAAACAGATACGGCATAGACTCAGAGTAGGAGAAACCGCACGCTACCGCAAGTATAACGCCTCGTCGCCTCTTCGTTGACTGGCTCCGAGACACATGCTAACTTTCATCCGTCTTTTCAACAAGTTGGGATTTTCTCCATGTATGATCTTCGATCGCTCAGAGAACAATTACCCGCCATTCGCGACCAACTCGGACCCCGTGGAGCAGATGTGGCATGGGAGGAAGTCGAAAAGCTCCTACAGGACCGCCGCGACCGACTCTCCCAAGTCGAAGCCCTCCGGCATCAACTCAAAAAAGGCTCCGAGGACGTTGCTCGATTAAAGCGCGCGAACCAACCGGCAGAAGAAGCCATGGCCGCCATGCGGGCACTGGGCGACAACATTGCCATCCATGAAGAACACTTGCGGACGATTGAGACCCGACTCGAAGAACATGCGCTGGGCATTCCCAACGTCCCGCATGACACGGTTCCGCAAGGCACTGACGCGTCGCAGAACGTCGAAGTTCGTCGATGGGGTGAGCCGCCATCCTTTGCCTTTCCACCCAAACCGCATTGGGAAGTAGGAGAGTCCCTGGGCATTCTGGACTTTAAACGGGCAGGCAAAATCGCGGGAGCGCGCTTTTCCATGGCACTGGGCACGGGCGCCCAACTCGAACGCGCGTTAACCACGTTGATGCTCGATATCCATATCCGGACGCATGGCTATACCGAAGTGCTCCCTCCCTATCTCGTCAATCGAGAGGCCATGATCGGCACGGGACAGCTTCCGAAATTCGAAAGCGACCTGTTTCACCTCCGCGATGACGAGTACCTCTTAATCCCAACGGCCGAAGTGCCGGTCACCAACATGTACCGGGACGAAATTCTTCCGGATACCGCCTTGCCGATTCGGCACGTGGCTTCGACACCCTGTTTTCGTCGAGAAGCCGGCTCGTACGGACAAGACACACGTGGACTGATTCGCGTACACCAGTTCCATAAGGTCGAACTCGTGGCCTTCACCACACCGGAGGAATCGTATTCCGAGCTCGAGCGCCTCACCAACGCGGCCGAAGCGATACTGCAAACGCTCGAATTGCCCTACCGGGTCGTCAGCTTGTGCCGCGGCGACCTGGGGTTCGCCACTGCCAAAACCTATGATCTCGAAGTCTGGGTCCCCTCGCAACACGCGTACCGAGAAATTTCGTCGTGCAGCAATTTCGAAGCCTTTCAAGCGCGGAGAGCCAATATTCGATTTCGGCCCAAGGGCGGCAAGCCGGCCTATCTTCATACGCTGAATGGATCCGGTCTGGCCGTGGGCCGGACGGTCGTCGCCATTCTGGAAAACTATCAACAGGAAGATGGATCAGTCATCATTCCCGAGGCATTGCGTCCGTATATGAACGGTGTCGAACGAATCGCCTCGAACTCGACACCTTGACGTGGCCGATGGGCCAGAGTTCGGGCAGGCACAGGTCCTGCCCTACGACCATATTATATGCCTAACAAGGAGGTCTTCTGTGAGTATTGGGAACCTGATCAGACTATCGGCTTGTACTCTGGCCGTCCTCGGCATCATGAGCGGGTGCGGAATGACGAAAGTTCAAACCTCATGGTCGAAACCAGGCGCGCCTCCGGGTGAGTTTGAACGCGTGAGCGTCAAATGTGAAGACGACCCGGGAATGGCCGGGCTCAAAGGTGACGCAAGCTACACAGTCTGCATGCAAAAGCACGGCTGGTTTCTCATCGAAGAACCCATGCAATAAAGGGCGCAACCCGGAGGGGTGCTGGAGTGGACGAACAGGCCGGTCTTGAAAACCGGAGTCCTTCACGGGACCGTGGGTTCGAATCCCACCCCCTCCGCCATAACGACAAGAGCCAAAAGACAGAGAGTGGAGCCATGATTCCCACTAATGGCCGTAGAAGGGGGTGGGATTCGAACGGGGGTTCTGAAGGGGGTGCGCCCCCTTCATGGGGTGACCGGCGCAACGCGACGGCGCGAGGGGGCGTGGCCCCCTAGCGGGAGCACGAAAGCATCCCTTCGTGCGACTTCGAATTCCCACCCCCTCCGCCATAACGACAAGAGCCAAAAGACAGAGAGTGGAGCCATGATTCCCACTAATGGCCGTAGAAGGGGGTGGGATTCGAACGGGGGTTCTGAAGGGGGTGAGCCCCCTTCATGGGGTGACCGGCGCAACGCGACGGCGCGAGGGGGCGTGGCCCCCTAGCGGGAGCACGAAAGCATCCCTTCGTGCGACTTCGAATTCCCACCCCCTCCGCCATAACGACAAGAGCCAAAAGACAGAGAGGGGAGCCACGATTCCCACTAATGGCCGTAGAAGGGGGTGGGATGCGAACGGGGGTTCTGAAGGGGGTGCGCCCCTTTCACGGGGTGACTGGCGCAACGCGACGGCGCGAGGGGGCGTGGCCCCCTAGCGGGAGCACGGAGGCGTCCTCTGTGCGACTTCGAATCCCCACCCCCTCCGCCAATGGTTGTTTGCTTACAGGAAAGTCTCCCCACCTGTTTTACTATCTGCGCTTCAGAGGCTGGTGGGATGCGAACGGGGGTCCTGAAGGGGGTGCGCCCCCTTCGCCACCACGTCAAACTAATTGCCGTCCATGAGGGTGGAGTTCGAACTGAGGGTTCTAATAGTATTCAATACTTAATGCCTTGCCTTTTTATTTTGGTGGTTTTTTGCTATATTCTTCCGTTTTCTTCTATCCAATAGAAGATAAGGAGAACGAGACATGCCATACAGGAAACTACTACTCAACGCCTTGATCATCTGTATGTTGGCACCAGGCGTAGCCGCTCAGGAAAACGAGGTCGATTCCACAGACGCACCGACCAGACTTGAGGAAATCGTCGTTATAGGCAGCAGGATCTTAGGCAGAAGTATAACGGATTCCCCCGTACCTGTAGACCTCATCAAACAGGAAGACATGCGTAACACGGGACAACTCGAAGTGGGCCGGGCCATCCAACGATTGATCCCCTCGTTCAATTTCTCGAGTTCGTCGATCAGCGACGGAACGGACGCCGTGCGTCCAGCGACGCTGAGAGGAATGGGACCGGACCAGGTGCTCGTGCTGTTGAATGGAAAGCGGCGTCACGGCAGTGCACTCATCCACGTCAACCGGTCAGTAGGACGCGGCACAGCGGGCACTGACATGAACGCGATTCCCATGGGCGCGATCAAACGTATCGAAGTCCTGCGGGACGGAGCCTCCGCACAATACGGATCGGACGCCATAGCCGGCGTCATCAACGTCATCCTCAAGGATGATTACGAAGGAGGGTTCCGCACGAACTACGGAACGACGTACAAGGGTGACGGTGATCAGTTTGTGGCAAGCATGGACAAGGGCTTCAAGATCGGAGAAGACGGCAGATTGCACGCGACGTTCGAGTATCGTAATCGCCAGCGGACCAACCGTGCTGGGCTGTTCGGGATTCCCAATTATCCCAACACAACTTGTACCCTGAGTGCGAGCGACTGTGCGCCCGGGGCATCATGGAAGCAAGATGCCTTAGATACATATGGAGGAGACACCAAAGTCATTACGAATGACCCCGGCGACAGAGAGAAGAATTTTAACCGTCGCAACTTCCGCGTCGGGGATTCCGACTCGGAACAATTCAGCGGCGCACTCAACTTCGAAAAATCCATCGATTCAATTTGGCGTGGGGCCGAAATCTATTCCTTTGCCGACGTATCGAGGCGACAAAACGAAAGCGGTGGTTTTTGGAGACAGGGAAATTCTGACAAAGACAACCCTCCTTTTGGAAACCCACCCATCCGTGCCTATCCCGATGGATTTCTCCCGTTGATCAACACGACCATCTGGGACTATTCCTTCGGCGCGGGTATCGTCAAAGAATTCGATAATGGAATCACCGCTGACCTTGGAGTGGTCCACGGCGGGAACACGTTCAATTTCAATATCACGAACTCCCATAATGCCTCATGGGTTGCGGCCAATCAACAGCCCGGGGCAACGTCCGCGGATGCCGGAACCCTGGAACTCTACCTCACGACCGTGAACCTGGATTTCTCCCTGCCGATACCCGAGAAGAACATGAACCTGGCATGGGGAGCAGGGTACCGGAGGGATAACTACCAGATCCAAGCTGGAGAAGAATACTCGTACGCAGACTACGATGGGCCGGGAAGGGGAGACGCAGGCATTGAGGTCTTCAATGGCTTCAAACCTGGAAACGAAGTCAACGAGTCGCGGCACGCCTTCTCCCTCTATACAGATGCGGAGATGTTTGTGAATGATCTTGGTGTTTTTGATAAGGTCATGGTCAGCCCGGCAGTGCGTTACGAGCATTACAGCGACTTCGGCCATACCGTCAACGGCAAACTCGCCACAAAACTGGACTTCTCCAGAGCATTTGCCCTCAGAGGCTCCATGAGCAGCGGGTTTCGGGCACCTTCGATGCAGCAACTCTACTTCAACAACGTGAGCACCCAATTTGTCACTGGACAGGCAGTGGCTAACCAGACCGGTACCTTCAGGAACGACAGCGCCATCGCAAAGGCCATCGGCATTCCGGAGCTCAAGCAGGAAACCACCACCAACCTGAGCGTCGGGGTCGTGTACCAACCAGCCCACTCGTTCACTCTCACCGCGGATTTCTACCGCATCGAAGTCAAGGACAGAATCATCATAAGCGGAGATCTGGAGCCCGCAGAGAACCCGAATCTTCCACCCAGCGTAGGTAAAGCTTTCGATGATGCGGGCGTCACTGCGGGACAGTTCTTCATGAATGCGGCAGATACCGAAACCCGGGGCATGGATGTGGTGGCCTCCTGGAACGTACCGTTCATCAATCGCGGGGCCTTGGAGCTTAATTTCCTGGGAGCCCTCATGCAAACTCAAATCCGTGACGTCAAACTTCCTGCCGGTCTTCCTTCTTCGCTGTTTCAAGACCGTGAACGCTCAATCATAGAAGAATGGCAGCCCAAGAGCCGCTTCACACTGTCCGGTTTGTACCAACTGGACCAGTTCTCCGCATCGGTGATGGTGCATCGCTACGGCTCATACACGGTGAGCGGCGATGGAAATAATCCCGCAAAGCAAAAATTCGACCCTAAATACGTCACCGACGTACAGGCAAGCTACAACTTAGGATCATTCGGGATTTTCAAAATCGGTGCCAACAACCTGTTCGACGTGACGCCTGACGAAGACACGATTGATAGACATCGTCGCGGAACAATCATCGATAGCCAGGGCAATCTCATCGTGGACTCCCCTGGCGTGTTCCAGTACTCGCGCCGTTCCTCGCCCTTTGGTTTCAACGGCGGATTCTATTACGCAGCTTTTGAATACCGGTTTTAGTAAGCCTAAGCCGGGGACGACACCCTCACCCCACCCCTCTCCCATAATAGGGAGAGGGAGTGTGATGAAATTTGCCTGCCTGCCACGGCGGGCAGGCTACCGCCGAACGTAGAGCAACTCACAGGCTTCACAATAGCCATCCACCCGACCCCGACGAAACGCCGCGGCCAATTGCCGTCTGACCCACTCCTCTCCTTCCTGGCCGCCCCGGCCGTCGACGCCTTGGGACAACATCATGTGTAAGGCCACGTCCAGCAACCGTTCTTTTCGCTCTTCCATCTCAGGAGTTATGATTTCATCGATTGCGTGTTTGGCATACATCTTCACAATCTCTTCATGAAATTTGTCATAGCCCAATTTGGCGACCGTGGCTTTGCGAATGTTTGCCAGTTCCTGTTTCACCAGGGAAAGGGCATTCATCAATTTCCGAAAGATTTCCACTCGCCCTTCCTCCCACAACTTTTTCTCCATGGCCTCGAGAACGACCCCGGGATCGATTGTTTCGGCGGGTTCTTCTGCGGCAAAATCCGATTTCCGGCCATAACCCCCAAACCGAAGCCGTTCGTAAGATTTCCGGGTTTCGGGATCACCGAGCACTTCATACGCGGCATTGACTTCCCGAATTTTTTCTTCAGCGTTCTTGTTTCCCTGATTGCGATCAGGATGATATTTGAGCGCAAGTTTGCGATAGGATCGCTTAATCTCTTCATCCGACGCCTCTGGAGTCACCCCCAGGGTGGTATAGTAATCAAGATGGATTTGTGCCATCAGCTCTCACCAGCTCCTTGTGGTTCAATCATAACGGGGGACGGAGTTGCGGAACAAGCGTCGTCTGCTCCCACTTCGTCCACTATGTTATAACCCAGGGGGGCCATCATCCGTCTACCCCACTCTCACGCATTGGGTCATCTGCCGTCGTGTCACACGTTCTTATTGCCAAATTGATTTCAGGCGGTCAAACAGGCGTTGATCGGGCAGCCCTCGACGTCGCCCTGGCTGTCGGTCTGCCGATTGGGGGCTGGTGCCCGAAGAGGCGTCTGGCCGAAGATGGCATGATCCCGATGACGTACCCGTTGCAGGAAACGCCTTCGCCGCATTATTCCCAACGAACACGGTGGAACGTCCGCGACGCGGATGGAACCTTAATCCTGACTCGCAACGACCCCACGGGCGGCACAGCCCTGACGATCCACACCGCCCGACACCTTCACAAGCCCTATCGCGTCATCGACTTGACGACAAAACCGGACCCCCATGTTGTCGCCTCGTGGATTTCCCATACGGGCATGACCGTTCTGAACGTGGCCGGACCCCGGGAAAGTACCTGCCCGGGCATTTATCATGAAGCATTCGACTGGTTGCAAGAAATGTTGGGAAACCACGCCTGACAAAGGATTGCCCGCATGCCGTCACGACAATTCCTTGCAGGAAAGACGGAAGGCGCATACCTGACGGGCAGAAGAACGCAGCCCGGAAAGCCCTATCTATCCCTCAGACTTGAGGGATCGTCTGGTGAGAGGCGGACGCCCCGGGCCGCCAGGATGCCAGGGACGACTGCCCATACGCACCCGCATCAATGTCCGCCGTTTTTTCAAGTGCATGGCACAAAACCACTGGCTGACGGCTTTTCTGGGACAATAAATGCACAGGCCTGCTTCCTTGTGACGCCGCTGATACCGTTGTTGCCGTGTCATAGGAATACTATACCAATTTTGAGTCAGTTATATTTAAGGGAAAACTCGTTTCTGTTTTTACTCTATACCACCGCCCCAATCCGCTTCAAGATATCCCGGTCTTGCTCTGGAAAAGAATACATGAGACAGTAGGTCAAATCCGTGAAGATAAGGTAAAATATGTGTATCCTCTGGTGGGGGCTCATCGTATCATGTCTGTCAGGACAGTTGATCCCCAGCCATTTTCCTTCTCCCAGTTTTTCGCAACCAATTGAAAACAAAAGGCTTATTGAAATTGTCACCATCCCGCAACTGCTTCAGACCCCCAGCCAATACCACCAAAGACTGATTCGAATCCGAGGAACCGTCACGCGCCTGGAACTTCACCTCGATGACTCGAAACATTTCATCAATTTTGTGTTCCACCTCAAAACAGGACCCGACCGCGTGCTGGTCTTCGGGCGACACGATCGAACCTCAGGTGACATCCAGATGACCACCGGTCGAACCGTTGAGATTCAGGGCATCTTCTGGCAAGAACGAGAGGCCAATGGCTACAGGTTATTCAACAATATCGAAGCCAATCGGGTCACGTTCCATCCTCCACTCACCCCGGATCGAGCCGCCCTTTCTCCTCTCCTTACAAGCTTTTGACGCGAGAAACACGATCGTCACCACGTTTCAGATCGAAAACTGAGCGGAGCCAGTTGTGCCTGCTCAAGCCCCAAGATGAGTTGATCCTTTGCCAGCGTATTGCCACAAAACCGAACGTGACACTGCCGCAGGTTTGGTTCCAGCGCAATGAGCGGAGTAAGGTTCACGCGCGTTTCCTGTCCCCCGTTGGTCAGGACTTGCATGATTCGCCCTTTCACATGAGACCAATCTTCCGGCCATTCCCGGGTCAACACGGGATGATACGAAAAGTGTTGCGGAAACTCCTGGGCCAGATCCAGCAATGTCTGATGCTCCATCAACTGACGAGGCGTTTTGACACTCACGATAAGGCTGAAATGTCCCTCCGTTGTGCCGTCCAGGGTTCCGAATGCTCTGGCTTTCATATACCGAAGATGCGACAAGAACGGCGTAATGCCCGTCGAAAGCGCCAATGCCACGATCCGTATGGAACGCCATTCGTGATCGGCTTCCAAAACCAGGGTCGTCGGGTCAACCGCATGGCTGTTTTGATACACCACCAGTTCCGAACGGGTTTCGTCATAATTCACGCACACGTCGATCGAGCCGCCCGTGCGGCAACGCTGCACGAGATCATCGGTCTGCCACCAGGGAGAGGTATCGGCTTTTTCCTTATGAGTATCATTGATAATCGTTTCCAACACGCGCGGGCTTTCATCCGAACAATTGGTGCGCGTATACATTCTGCGGCGATACTTTTGCGTCCGAACACCAAACGGTTTCACCAAAAACGCCGATCCGGGACGCATGCGATCACCAACCGGAACGGGCCGTCCATCGACCTCGAAGATCTCCGGCAACGTGAAGGCGACCTTTCTCACCTCGCCCGGGTCGTAGGTATGCACGTTGGTTATCCTCGCAGGAACAAAGAGTTCACGCGGTCGGTTCATCCAACTCACTCCTTTCCCTTCTGGCATCCAGGTTTCTTAGGGCATTCTTGCTATAACAGTATAGGAAACTGCGGGGAATTCGCCAACTGCGATCAACATTCCCGTCTCGCCCTATCATAGCCTCGGTTGACAATCTCCGGTACAATTCCTGCTTTAACAACATCGAGTGCCAAAGCCTGTCCCCGACGCTTGTCCCCGCAGGGTTTAGTGGGAATCTATCGGGGAGTGGATCTATCGGGGAAGTGGTGGCCCCGTATCGTCTCTTGCGAGGAATTTTCATTTCCGCTACCCTATGTAGGCAATTGTACGAGTGTTACTCATTTCTTTCGTGAGCCTCTCGCATTTCTCAGGAAGGTCGTTTTCATGACAGAACCTCTCAATAATCGACACGTCATTGAAGTCAAAGAACTGGTGACCCCCCGGCAGATCAAGGAACAACTTCCGATCACCGCGGCCGCAGAAGCCACGGTACTTCAAACCCGTCAGGCCATCAGGGACGTCCTCTATGGACGAGACCAACATCGGCTCCTCGTGGTCATTGGGCCGTGCTCCATTCATGACCCTGAAGCGGCCTATGCCTACGGGTCCTCACTCAAAAAGGTGGGTGAGGCCACCAAAGACCATCTGCTGATCGTCATGCGGACCTACTTTGAAAAACCGCGAACGACGGTCGGGTGGAAAGGGCTGATCAATGATCCTCATCTGGACGGCAGTTGTGACATTGCCGAAGGATTCAGGCAGGCCCGAACCATTCTCCTGAACCTGAATGATCGCGGTGTGCCCTGCGCCACCGAATTGCTCGACCCGGTCACTCCCCAATATCTTTCCGACCTCATCAGTTGGTCAGCCATCGGTGCACGGACCACCGAAAGCCAGACCCATCGGGAAATGGCGAGTGGTTTGTCCATGCCGGTCGGCTTCAAAAACGGAACGGATGGCAGTCTGCAAGTCGCACTCAATGCCATGGTGGCAGCGCGGCAGCCTCACAGTTTCGTCGGGATTAGCATCGATGGCGTCACATCCATGATTAAGACCAATGGGAACCCCGACCGACACATCGTGTTACGCGGCGGCGGCGGAAAGACGAATTACAGCCGGGAACACATTCTTCAAGCCCGAGACGGGCTGGTGGATGAGAAAATCGCGAGACCCATTATGGTTGATTGCTCACATGGAAATTCCGACAAAGATCACACTCGCCAGATTCCGGTCGCTCACTCAGTCGTAAAACAATATTCCGAGGGGCAGCGATATATCTTAGGACTTTTGTTGGAAAGCAATCTGAAACCAGGCAAGCAATCCTGGAAAATAGACAAACCATTGGAATACGGGATCTCGATCACCGATGCCTGCATCGGTTGGGAGGATACGGAAACCCTGTTGTACGAACTGGCGGATACGTTGGCGAAACAATCTCCCATGCACGTGGGCACCCCTTAAAGGAAGAGGCCCAACCCTAAACCTTCCTCTTGTCATCTCCGATGTAGGAGAACGGCCCCCGTGTTGTCCCGCATGAAGTATGTATAGGGCCGCCTCCCGAGTCACGACCCTGAACATGCCTCATGCAGCCTAGTTCCTCTCCTTTGTAAGAAGGGGCGATAATTTTCAGGAACGTGAATCCGACTGCCGGAAGAGGACAGGGAAACCAAAGTACGCAAAGGCATCCTTTAAATTCGAGAACCAGCGTTTGGGTCGGCTTATCGTGGGATCGGTCACGTATTCCAACGTGAGGACGATACGTTCTTCTCCTTCACCCAGAGGGGTCACGGCATGCTGCAGTTTGTCGCCATTGAAAAAAATCAACGAACCGGGATCAGTTGAGAGGCTGAATTCTTGCACTTCACGTCCAGGCTCTTTGGTATGTAAGCGGTACACCAACTGGCTGACGGATCGATCCAGCAACCCAAGCAAGACCGTATAACGCGCGCCGTTGTAATAAGAGGTATCATAGTGCCAACCAATGTGATCGTCGGCCTTGGTATAAAAGTACAGGGCGCAGGCATGGGGATCATCATCGGGACACCGTTGCAAAGGCATCCCGGCGATTCGGCTGAGCCACTCGATAAACGCCGGTGATTGGTACAAAGACAAAATCGACGGGGCGGCCCGGCGAAGCAAATAATAACTCACACTGCCGCCTTTCAGGAACTCTCTCTTGACCGCTGAGCAATTCTGTCACTATGCTCCCTTGCTCTATCTTCATCTTCTTCACTGACGGCACGGGCGAGATGCGAACCTCACGGAGCGGCTCATGACTGTTGCCCTTCCCTTTCGTGAACCACGGTTGGGACAAGATTATTGGATCGAAGATAATATTCTTCCCAATGCCCTGGAAGTGGCGCAACGGTGTATTGCAAACAGTACCTGGACGTTGGGCTCACCGTGGCGTCCGGAACCCTGGCCCGGCATGAGGGCCCCCAATGCCCTGCTGCCCGAGGAATTGCGTCACATCGAGGAGTGCGTCACACGACGACTCGGCATCACGGCATTGCAACCGCAAACCGATTCGGACATGGGGATTTCCGGCCATAATCATATACAACTTTGTGGCGGGGCCGAAGGCGTGGCACGTCCTCACGTCGATTCCGCAGCTATTTGCGATTATGCGGCAGTACTGTACCTCCATCCAAGTCCCCCGACCCCTCATGCCGGGACGTCGTTTTACCGGCTCCACGTGCAGGGGAAAGAACCCGGGGGCAACGTCTGCCCACGGGAATATGAAAGTTTGCGGGACGTTCCGGGGATGCCTCAAGAAATGGACCCTACGCTCTTTGAGGAAATTTTGGAGGTGCCTTACGTGTTCAATCGACTATTGGCCTACAAATCCGACCTGATTCATTCTGCCACTTCATATTTTGGGTGGGGCACCGAACTCGCTTCAAAACGGATGGCCGTGGTGTTTTTCTGGAAAGTCCGGTAAGGAAGAGACTCCGTCGAAGGAAAGGGGCCTGCTTTTAAAAAGCAGATTCTTTCCTTTGCTTCGCCCAGCCCCGCTTGTCGGGTTACGCTACGCTAACCCGACTACAAGACTCATCACCCTCACCTTCATCCTCTCCCATCAAGGGAGAGGAAATGCTATGCACTCCCTCGCCCCTTGTGGGAGAGGGCAGGGTGAGGGGGGCAGCGCTAAGCCGGCCCCCTGAGAAGGGGGATTGAGGGGGTTGTTTCCAAAGGAGAAGAATTCTCAGAAAGCCCAGTCGGCTTGCAGCCGGATGCCCTGGTTCGCGGGCTGTTGGCCCGCGGCTTCCTGCCGTACGCCTTCCAGGCTCAGCCGCAGCCCATTGCCCCCGGTCCAGCGCCCGCCCAGCCGGTACTGCGCCGCGCCCCGGCCCAGTGTGGCCGCGCCGTACGGCGTCAAGACCGTCGCCCCGGCCACGTTCGCCAGCCCATAGCCCAGCTCCGCGTCCACCCCCGCTTGCAGGGCCGCCCGCCCGCCGGTGGGGACGATCTCTTGCCCGGGCGCCTGCGCCCAGAGCTGCTGCACCCGGCTCGCCGCCGGGCCATACGTGGGCGCCAGCTTCACGGCCAGCCCGTGCCCCGCCACCCCGGGGTCCACTCGCACCAGCCCGCTCGCGCCCCATTCCGTGTACCCCCGGTGTCCCACCAAGCCCCGGCCCCGGCCTTCGACCGTCAGCCCCAGCCGCGGCACCGTATACCGCACCCCGCCGCCCAGTTCGGCCCCCACGCCCGTCAGGCCGTCCCCCAGGTCATACCGGAACCCGAGTTCCACGAACGGCGCGACCCGGGCCCCGGTCGGCGTCTCATGCACGTGCTGCCCTTCCAGCAGCAGCCGCAGCCGACCCGCGTCCACCAACTGTTCGGCCACCGCCGCCCCGTTCCCGGCCACGTCTACCCGCGTCACCGTGGCGTCGCTCTTGAGCGTCACCGTCGTGGCCCCGGGGCCCAACACCCCGGTCTGCCGCAGCAACGGCCCCCGCGCCCCGACCGACGCGGTTTGCAGGGTCAGGTCGCTCTCTTGGGTCCCGGCCTGTTCGTCCGTCAGGGTCACCTCCCCCCAGCCGTAGCCGACCGTGGCCCACAGGCCCACCCCCGTGGCCGACTGCCACCCCAGGTACGGCTGCAGGCTCACCAGCCAGTTCTCGTGCGTGCCGCCCACGGCGCGCCCCGGGCCGGGCCGAGCCTGATAGTCCACGCCGCTGTCCGCCCACGTCACCGTCACGCCGGCCAGCAGGTCCGGCTGCAGACGGAAGTCCGCGCCCACCTGGGCGCTGAACGTGTCCCCGTCCCAATCCAGGGTCGCGTCCGCGTCCCGCGCGAGGTTCGTGTACGCCCCCTGGCCCCACAGCGTCAGCCGATCCACGCCCAGCCCGGTGTCCGTGAGGCGCAGCGGCAGCACGAAGGAGGAGGTGCCCAGCAGTTCCTTGAGATGCACCCGGGGGGCCTCCTGGCCCTGACCCGCGGTCAACGTCGCGTGGAGGGTCTGGGCCAGGCTGCCTACCCCGCCCAGTTGATACTGCGCGGTCTCCGGCTGCCCGAGCCGCAGCGTGGCGAGCCGTTGGGTCAGGGCCCGGCTGGTCTGGTCACTCAGACTCAAGGCTTGCAGGGTCAGAATCTCCCGGTTCAGCCGCGTGACCCGCTGCTGCAGATCCACCACTCGCATGGCCACGGCAAAGTCCGAGGCGCTGGGCGGGGTGCCACAGAGCCGCCCGTTCCTGGGGGTGGACGGTAACTCATTCCAGCCCCCGCCCGCGGCCGCCCGGTGGAGCAGCACGAGCGGCCGACCCTCCGCCGCGGCCGCCGCCCGTAACGCCGCCGGCACCTCGAGGCACACGGTCGTCCCCGGCGTGAAGGGCTCGATGTCGATTGCCACGACGTTCCGGCTGCCGTCGTCCGCCCCGAACCGATACCCGGGGGCCGCGCCGGGGCTCGCCGGCCCGATCGTAATCCGCGTGGCCACGGGCGTGCCGGCCGGCAGGTCCAGCTGCCAGCCCGCCACGTTGGCCGGGTTGCTCACCAGCCCTATCGGGGCGGTCGGGGTGATGGCCTGCCTCGTCTCGAACACGTCGAGCACCGTCACCGTGAGGGGCTGGTCCGTGGTCAGCGCCCGGGCGCCGGTGCCGCTCGTGGCCTGCACCGTCACGAGGTAGATGTTGTTGCCGTCCGCGTCGGTCGGGCGCTCGTAGTCCGGCGGCGTCCTGAAAATCAGTTCCCCGGTGCTTGCGTCGAGGGTGAACTGCGCTCGGTCCGCGCCGCCCACCAGGGCATACGTCACGGGGTCCTCACTGTCGGGGTCGCTCGCCTGCACGGTCAGCACCGCGGTGGTGTGCTCCCGGACCCGCGCGGTCGCCGGGCTGGTGAACGCCGGCGCGCGGTTGTCCGGCGCCTCGGCGGCGTCGGTCACCGTCACCGTGAGGGACTGGTCCGCGGTCAGCGCCCGGGCGCCGGCGCCGCTCGTGGCCTGTACCGTCACGAGGTAGATGTTGTTGCCGTCCGCGTCGGTCGGGCGCTCGAAGTCCGGCGGCGTGGCGAACGCCAGTACCCCGGTCGTTCCGTCGAGGGTGAACTGCGCTCGATCCGCGCCGCCCACCAGGGCATACGTCACGGGGTCCTCACTGTCGGGGTCGCTCGCCTGCACGGTCAACACCACGGTGGTGTGCTCCGGCACGCTCACGGCGTCCGCGCTCGTGAACGCCGGCGCGCGGTTCCCCGGCGTCGTCGGCGGCGGCGGCGGCGGCGGCGGCGGCGGCGCGTCGTCGTCCGGGATCGTCAGCGTCACGGAGGACGCGGTAGATAGCACCTCCGAACTGCCGGTTACCTCGCCTAACACCCTCACCAGCTTGGCCGCTGCCCTTACGTCGTTGTTCATCGCCGTGATCGTCACCGTGCCGGTGCTGGTCGTCTCACCGCTCGCAATCGTCAGGGTGGTTCCGCTCAGATCGAAGTCGGCGGCGACCGCCGGCGACATCGCTTCGGCGGTCACCGTCACCGTCAACGCCGCGGGCGCGGGCGCGGTAGAAGGCACCATCGTCGCCGTCACCGTACTGACCCCGCCGTTCTCTGCGATCGAGTCCGGCGTCAGCACCAGCTTCACTCCGGGCGGCGTATTGTTTGTCGCCAATTCAGGATTCCACTTCCTGGCCAGGTTGCCCTCCAAATCCTGCAACGCGTTCGTGGTGATCGGAACTTCCGCATCCCCGATCTCTTCTTGCGGTGGAGAGTAGCGAACGCGCACCACGTCATCCGCATCCACCGCATGCTCCGCGCTCAACGTCAGCACGACCGTGGTACCCGTCACGTCCACGTTCTCTGGCCTGGGAAAACTCGAAACCCCACTAATCGTGACTGGGAACTGAGTTGGGACCGGTACCGAGGTGGGATTCAGATTCTCGTCGAACGTGATCACGATCCGCCTGTGATTCACGGTGATCCCCGTGCGGTCCGGCGCCCCATTGCCGGCCGTATCGGGAGCAGCCTGCGTGGTGGCTTCGGCAACGGTGGTCGAGGGATCGCCCGTCCCAACAGCGTTGATCGCCGAGACGCGGTACTGCAGTCTGATGGCGGGCGCCAGCACGTGATCGTGGGTATAGGTTATTGCCGTCGATCCGGTGTTCGCGTGCAGTACCTCCCACGCGTCAGCGCCGGAGAAGAATAAGAAGTCCGGGGCGAAATATTCGATTCTGTAGCCGGTGATCGCCGTGCCGGGACCGCCGGTGTTCGTCGGCGCCGTCCAGGAGAGCGCGATCCGCGTCTTGCTGCTCGCCGTCGCCGTCGGCCCCGTCGGCGCGCCAGGCAGCACGGCCGAAGCCGAAGCGGTGGTGGCCTCGTCGACGTTCGAGACGGGGCCCGTCCCGGCGCGGTTGATCGCCGAGACCCGGTAGTGGCGGGTGGTGGATGGCGCCAGACCCGTGTGCCGGTACGTCGTATTGCGGTTCCCCGTGTTCGCCACGCGGTCGCTCCAGGTCGAGCCGCCGTCGGTGGAGATTTCGATCTTGTAGCCGGTGACCGGGCCGCTCGGCGCCGTCCACGACAGCGCGATCGCCGTCTGTCCGTCCGCCCTCGCAGAGAGTCCGGTCGGCGCGCCCGGGACCGTCGTGGTCGCGGTCGGGGTTGCGGTGTCCGCGTTGGACGGGGTGCTCGCGCCCACGCGGTTGACCGCCCGCACCCGAAACGAATACTGCGTCCCGTTCGTCAGGCGGGTGACCGTGTGGCTCAGCGCGGCGGCGCCCGTCGTGGTCCAGGTTCCGTCACCGTCTTGCTCGTACTCGTAGTGCGTGATGGCCGCGCCGCCGTTGCTCGACGGCGCCCTCCAAGTCAGTGTTGCCTGGGCGTCGCCGGCCGTCGCAGAGAGTCCGGTCGGCGCGCCCGGGACCGTCGTGGTCGCGTCGATGACGGCGACCGTCACCTGGCCGCCGGTGTTCCACGAAACGCCGGTGTTGTCCCACTGGTAGGCGAAGGTGTCGTGCTCCCTCGTCGTCGCGTCTGCAAACGCCAGGCGCCGTGTGCCCAAACGGAGGACCAGGGCGGCCTTGGCGGTTGGCTCCAACACCCGATTGAAACCGATACGGACGACGCCGCTCTCTTCCGTGAGAAATTTGACATAGTAGAAGTTGCCGTAGCTCCTGAAGCGCTCGACCCCCGACCCCTCCGTCGTGGCGCTCACGATGTCCGGGAATGCGCCGCCTGCAGGAGATATGACGTTGGCATTGTTGTGGGTGACCCACGCGCGGACCCGGTATTCCTTGCTCTCGCCGGCCGTATGCCCTGTGTGGCGGTATGATGTGGCTTCCAGGCTGTCGCCGCCGAGATCGCCCCACACGCTCGGAAAGCCGCCCCGCACCTCCAGCTGGTAACGGACAGGCGCATTGTAGGGGCCATGGACCTCGTGGTCCGGTACGACAACCGCGTTCCAGGACAGGTCGATCTGCGTCTGCCCGTTCGCGGTCGCCTGCATCCCCGTGGGTATAGGAATACCACCCACCGTCCGCGAGACCCCCCCCCAGGTGCTGCGGGGAGGGGACACGGTGCAAGGCGCACGGGAGCAGAGCGAGCCGTAGTCGCCGTAATCCGGACCCGAGAATCCAACCCGCCCCGAGCTCAGCGGATCCGCCTCCGCCGTCAGCGTGACCGACCAGACCGTCGTCTCCGTCTGCGCCTGCGCCTCCGCGCCGAAGCCGAGCAGCGCGGCGCAGGCCAGGACGAAGGCGGCGAACGCGCAAACCATCGGGCCGCGCGCTGCAGGCGAGGACATGGTAGGGCTCTCGGTTACTCGTGCCGAAGGAAGGCGGCGGGGAAGCGGGGAAGCGCCCTGCGGGGAGGTTCCCGCCGGGCGGCGGGGGCTGAGATCGGCCTGGGTTTCAGGCAGGCAGGAAGACGCGGTCTCTCTCTCTCTCTCTCTCTCTCTCTCTCTTCATAAACTGTGCCACAACTGCCCTCCCTCCACCCATAGCGATTCAGATGCATTTGGACATTCTCCTCAAACCGGCGTCTGCCCCGGCACGCGTTCCAAAAGCAAGATGGCATGAGTGGTTTTAATTATGCGGGTCTTGCATATGATGAAATACTAATATGATCGGTCTACTATTGTATAAAAATTGATGCGATTAGTCAAGTATCAAAAGGAGGGACAGGCAGGGCAGGCAAAGGCATCCCCCATGCAGGCGTGCGCCTGCACACCCAGGGATGACAATGGGACGCTCAGCCCCGCTTGTCGGGTTACGCTACGCTAACCCGACTACAAGACTCCTCACCCTCACCCTGCCTTCTCCCGCCTTGGGGAGAGGGTGTCGGAGGGGGAACATGCAGCATGACAAACGGGGCGAAATGCCTGCTTGTCCGGTGAGGGTTCAGTTTGTGGCGTTGAGCATTTCTCCGGCAGCCTTCCTGACCGTTTGCGTAATCCTCGTTCCTCCCAACATTCGTGCAATTTCTTCTTCTCGATCCTCGGTCTTGAGGCGTGTGACCGTTGCCACGGTTCGCTTGTTCACGCTCTCTTTTTTCACCAGATAATGGTGGTGGGCCTGCGCTGCAATTTGCGGTAGATGGGTGATGCACATCACCTGGTGTGTTTGTCCCAGTGCCTTGAGACGTTGCCCCATGGTCGCGGCCACGTTGCCTCCGATTCCCGCGTCCACTTCATCGAAAATCAACACCGGCACTTGATCCACACTCGCCAACACCGTTTTCATCGCCAACATCAGCCGAGAGAGTTCCCCGCCTGACGCCACTCGCGACAATGGTTGCAGACTTTCTCCGGGATTCGCACAAAACGTGAACTCGATCTGATCGATGCCGTTTGGTCCGGCCTGTTCTGCTTGAGATGCCGTCGAGATCCCGACGTGGCATCGTGACTTTTCCATCTTTAATTGGGCTAACTCGGTTGCGATTCGTTTTTCAAGTGTTTTGGCTACGGCTTGACGGGATTCGGACAGCTTCAACCCCAAAGCCCACGTGTCCTGATAGGCCTGTGAGACTTGGTGCTGAAGATTCTGCGTGTGTTCCTCAATGTTCGTCAATTCTTCCAATTCGGATTGAATCCGGGTTTGACGGGCAAGCAAACCTTCCAGCGACTCGTGGTATTTCTTTTTCAATCGTTGCAGCAATGCCAGTCGTTCGTCGATCTGCGCGAGTCTCGCCGGGTCGTGATCAAACGCATCTTTATAATTTCGGGTGGCCCAAACCAGTTCTTCAACCTGGGCAATGCCGCCATCGGTCGACTCATTCCACTGCTGAACGGTTTCATCGATTGCCCCAAGCTCATGCACCAGTTTCCTGACTTCCGTCAGTTGGGAAAGGATCGACGCTTGATTACGATACAACAGGTCATAGGCCTGATTGACGATTTCCAACAACCGGCCACTATTCTGCAATTTTCTGTGTTCTCGCATGAGGGCGTCATCTTCTCCGGGGACTAATTGGGCCTTGCCTAATTCCTCGCATTGAAAACGCAAAAACTCTTCGCGTTCCTGCCGCTCCTTTGACCGTTGAGTGACGTCGGCCACGGCACGAACGAGGTCTTGCCAGCGATGATAGTGTGCGGCGTACTCGTCGCGTAACGCCAGCAGGCCTCCAAATGCATCGAGGACGTGCAGTTGCACTTTTGACGAGAGCAGCGATTGCTGTTCATGCTGCCCGTGAATATCGACCAACCAACCACCCAATTCCACCATCTGGTGCAACGGGACCAGCGTCCCGTTCACGTACATCCGGCTCCGCCCTTCCCGGGAAAGAATCCGGCGAAGCAGGAGATCTTGCGTGCCTTCGGGCAGCAGGTCCCATTCTTTCAACTTTTCGAGAATCGGCGGGTGTTCTGATAAGGAAAATACCGCTTCCAACGTGGCTTCTTTTGCCCCGCTTCGAATATGCTCGCCGGAGGCGCGGCCGCCCAGCAACAGGATCAAGGCGTCAACCAGGAGCGATTTCCCGGCTCCGGTCTCTCCCGTAAACACTTGGAAGCCCGGCGAGAACTCAAGTTCGAGGTAGTCGATGAGGGCAAAATGGGAAATGCGCAGATCAGTGAGCATAATCACGGCGCATACTCACCACCCTAGGCAGGAGCAGAGTGCTGTGCGAGAAGCGAATCAATGACTTGTTTGAATTGGGGTTTGGGTCTTGCCCCCACTATCTTTTCAACCGGTTGTCCATTTTTGAAAAAGAGAATCGTGGGAATGCTCATGATTTGAAACTTGCCTGCAATCTCGGGAACTTCATCGGTATTGAGTTTCATGACCTTTAATTTTCCCTCGTATTCTTTGGCCAATTCTTCGACGATCGGGGCGACCATCTGACAGGGCCCACACCAGACGGCCCAAAAATCAACCATCACCAATGCATCGGTCTGATCCACCTCAGCTTCCCAATTGACAGTCGTTGCTTGAGCGACAAGTTCGGACACGGCATCCTCCTTTTTCCAAACGTGACAACACGATCTCTTTCTGCAAATGGTGGAAAGAATCCTAAACGCGCCGTCGAAAGGGTGTCAACTTCAGTCTACGTCATCGCGTCGCGTCGCCTGCCCATTGCCATTGTTCAGGCACTCCGGCCCACCAATTTTCAGGGTGCGTCTTTTTCCAGGCTTTCATTTCCAACCATATTTCATCGGCACGAGTCCTATCGAGCCGGTTGGCCATGCCGGCTACCAGGTCATATTGCTGCCGGATCCCCTCATGCAGCAGTTCTTTGGCCATCCTGGCCAACAGATCGGAAGGATCGACAAGATCCATGGTTCCGCGGTTGACCATGGAGAGTGACAACTGCCCCACCTTGACCCACTCATCGCGTTTGGACAACCATTCCAAATACCCATCCAGCGCATGATACACGTAAATGAGGTACACGTAACTTTCAACGGATGGCGATTGATCGATATTCATTTGACAGGCTTCGACCGCACGACGGTAATCCCCGGCAGCCAGATACACTTTGGCCCGCGCCAACGGAGGGTCGATTGTTGGGACGGCACGCGGGCCGTCCCCTACGTCCGCAACCGACACACTTGTTCCCGTCAGACACCATCCGAGAAACAACAACAGAAGACCCAGGCACATCTTTCGAGACTGATCCGGCACGTCCATAACGCCCTCCTCGTCGGTTGAAATTTCATCACGCGTCGAAGTCAGAATACCACGTCTTGATCTCTGCGTGCATGCAGCGTAACTTATTCACGGCGATGTGGTAAAAACTGCTCAACCCTCGCGTACCTTACAGCCCGGAATTCAACGATGTATGCTTTGATACTGATTTTAGGAATGGTCTTGGCGTCCTCCCCCGTGCAAGCGGAGACGGAATCATGGAAGACACTCAATACCGCCGGCATGTTGGCCTACAAAGAACGCAATTTTGCCATGGCACAAGAGATGTTTCACCGGGCCTTGAACGTCTTCGAAGGAACAACCGAACTCGATCCTCGCATCGCCACGACCCTGAACAATCTGGGCGCAACCCACGAAGCGTTGGGAGAGTACGAACAAGCAGAGCTCCGTTATCGTCATGCGCTCACGATGATCGAAACGATCCAGGGCCCCGATCATCCTGACGTCGTGGTCGGGTTAAACAATCTGGCGTCTTTGTATTTTTCGCAACGAGCGTTCGACAAGGCAGAGCCGCTTTGGCAAAGAGGGCTCTCCATCAGTGAAGGTTATTTGGGAGAGGCGCACCCCCACCTTATTCAGACCCTTCTCACCTTAGGACTCGTCACGCAGGCACAAAAAAAGTTCAATCAAGCGGAGCCCTACTATATTCGCGCCATTGAAATCGGCAAACGTTCCCTGGGTGACGACCATCCCAGCTTGATTCCCCTCTATGAACGATATGCGTCATTATTGCGCCAAGCCGACCGTGAAGAGGAAGCACAAGTTGTCGATCGCCAGGCTGAAGCTATTCGAGCGACGAATCAACTCTCCCCTCCTCATGAGTAAACCGGCCTGAAGGTCGACATGGGAGAGAACGATGTGTTCACAAAACACCCTGTGGCGGATGGCACGAAACCTGAATTTTTCGCATCTTGACCACCGGATTCACCACGGGTAAGATCCGGTCATGGCACGAATTCCGTTTGATCCTCGCTCCTTGGGTTCCATGCGCATGCGCCCCCAACCCGGTCCTTCTCAGGCTGATCCCACCGCCCAATTTCGTTCGCTGAATGCCACCCTCTTGTTTTGTCCGAATTGCAAAGAGGCGACACCGGCACGTGAACGGCTTTTGCTCGTCCTGCCGTCAGGCAACAAATATGAATACGTGTGTTCCTACTGCGGGACCTCGACCGGCGAAAAAATCGATCAGGACCACCAAGCCCCCACGTTAATCATTCCCTGACTTTTTTGAAAATCGTCTCACGGCCCGGACGTTGTTTCGGGAACCGGCAAGCCTTCCATGGCCATGATGCGAAGCGCATTGGTGGTGGAACAAGGCCCGGGACGGAGCCGATAGTCGAACGTCAATTCCTTGTCACCGACCGTTTCCTGAAAATGAACGTTGACGAGACTGGCCAATTCTTTTTCCAGGTTAGCCAACTCCAGGTCGTGCGTCGTGACAAGGCCCAATCCCCGTCCGGCAGTCAGCTCGCGAATAAACGCTTCACTTCCCAATAATCGTTCCCGGTTGTTCGTTCCTTTGAAAATTTCATCGATGAGAAACAACACCGGAGGTTCCCGAGGATCGCCCATCGCCACCAGCAGGTTTTTCAGGCGTTTGACTTCAACGTAAAAATACGACAACCCATCTTCGAGGGTATCCCCGACTCTGATGCAGGTCTGCATCCGCAGCCACGACCATTCCCAGGATTCGGCACACACCGGTCCCCCGGCCTGCGCCAGACACACGTTGATCCCAACCGTTCGTAAGAACGTGCTCTTTCCGGACATGTTTGATCCGGTAACCAGGAAGACCCGGCCCAAGCCTCCGAGTGTCAAAGCATTGTTGATCCGTTGTTGATGGGCAATCAGGGGATGCCCGATAGCCGTCCCGGAAATGCCGATCTCGACAGCGTTCCCCTCCGTCCGCCTGTGTGGCCACGTGTAGGATGGATTCAAATAGGCAAACGTGGCAAGGGCCATCGCCGCGTCAATGGTCGCCAGTCGCTCGATCCAATCCGGCAGAACGGGTCGCAGCCGGCTGCAGACCTTCTGCAAATACCACGTCCACGCCAGATCCCAGGGGACCACGACGTGCATCGCAATATGAAAGAACGGATGCGCTTTCAGACTGAGTCCGCTGCAGATTCTCGCAAGTTGTTTGATAGCCACCGAGGGTTGCCTGGCCCAGGCTCTCAACGGTTCGGTCACGGCTTGAATCGCGGGAAAAGGTCGAAACGACCGCTTCTCGAAAATGCCGATGACCGCGGCGAGTTTGTCCAACTCCAGGTGCAGATCGACGGTCCGTTCAAACACGTGGCTCAACCGCCCGCCGGTGACGAGCATCAAGAACGCGTAGCACAGAAAGGAAACGATCCAATATCCGGGCCCTCCACCGACGACCCAAAAACCAAACAGGACAATATTGAGGCCGGCCAGAGCACTTGCCACCAGCAACAGCGGACCCAATTGAGCCACGGACCGGGGATTCTCTAACAGGCTCCACAGGCGATCGGCATTGATCGGTTTGGGACTCATGCATTTCGCCACGAGTCGAATCCGATTCCGCAATCCCGGCAACGAGGTAAGGGCCTGAACGAGTTTCCGGCGACTTTCCCATTGGTCGAAAGAAAGCGAGGGATCATGTTGATACGCCACCCAGGCCATCAGCCGTGTCTGCCCTTCTCGCGATACCGTCGTGTCCAACAAACGGAACAAAGAATACCTCCCGACAAGATCAAGATCCGCACCGTACGGGTGATCGGAGGGCAGACTCATCGTTGTTTCCGTGATGCCTTTCCAATCCACACGAAGACGAGCCAGGTTTCTTTCCTGGATCTCAAGCCACACTCCAAGGCGATGCAGCCGGCTTTCCAATCGGCTATGAACGTGAACCACTCCCAGAAAGCAAAGAAGAAACCCCAGAAGCGCCCAATTTCCCGTGACGAACCATCCAAGTTCGTACGACGCGGCGCAAACCAGAATCCCGAGAAGTACGAGTCCCATACGGCCCCGGCTCATCGCCAAACTGACGCGTTGGCCTTTCTGGAGAAGGCGGGTTCCTCGTTCACTGCCGCGAGTGATCATGCAGTCGCGTTTGTGCCGTTTGTCATCCATGATGCTGACCAATGACGATCCGTGTGAAAAGATGCGTCACCACACATGAGTACCTTTTCAGTGTACTATTCGCCTCTGTGGATACGAGTGAGGAAAGAATAGGCAGGTTAGTCGGAAGACAATTGCAGGTTCTCGGGCAGGCTTTCCAAATACTCGATCAAGGCTCGATACGTCAGTTCGCGGACTCTGGCTTTCGTCGCCGGCTCTCCATCCAAACTGCGTTTCAGCCAGACCGTATCCTGCACTTGGGCGTTCGCCTGATTGCACAGGGTCCACATGTGATGAAGAAACTCTACCGACAATCCAACCTGAACCCCTTCCGATTCAATGCGATCATCCAGGATGGCCAACAGGTCTGAAATAGCCTCATCAGCCCGATACGGCTTGGAAGCATATCCGAATGCTTCCGTGGTGGCTTCTTCCTGTTTGGCCTGTTCGACCAAATCATGCATATACTCTTTCAAGAGTCCGATTTGTCGGCCTGAGAGTCGCTTAGTCATTTCGACGTCAGTCTCAAGTACACGCCAGCAGGAAGTGCGCCCTACCTTATCTCAACTTCTCGAGATCGGCAAGCACCCGCATGACAAGAGAAAGCCGTACACTATCTGAACCTATTGGTAAAAATATATTGACGGGCGCTCCGATTTTTGGTTTTATTCGCCTGTTCACCTCGCTCTTGAACGCATGTATTCAACCTCTGCCTGCGCAACGACAAATATGAACATGTGGAGGCAAAATTCACGGGCCGGTGCTCGCCGATCGGGCTCCGGGTTCCGATTGCAAGCTGGTGCGTGCGCGGCGGTGACGGCCTTACTGATGTCGGCCGTCGCACCACCTTCCCTATCCATCGCTGCGGAACTGCCCTACAACGAGAGCGGCATCACGGGGTATTTCGACACCACCGTCTCGATCGGTACGGCGATACGGACCCAGGGGCGGGACAAGGCCATAATCGCCATCGCCAACGGCGGCTACGCGCCTTCCTTCAACGAAGATGACGGCAATCTCAACTACAACAAAGGCGATTTCGTCTCCGCCAACGTAAAGGTCTCGCACGAATTGCAGCTCGACGTGGGCAAACTGAGTTTCTTTAGCCGTGCGTTCTATTTTTACGATCACGCCGCCGCGGCCAACGACACCCGCCGCACGTCTCTGTCGGGGAAAGCCCAGCAGTATGCCGGACACGACATCCAACTTCTGGATGCATGCGTCAACACCGATATCGACGTAGGCGAATTCCCGCTTTCAATTCGAATCGGCAATCAAGTGCTCAACTGGGGCGAAAGCGTCTTCATCCGCAACGGCCTCAACTCGATCAACCCGATTGACGTTTCCAAGGTCCGCATCGCCGGCGCGGAGGTACGCGACGTGGTGACTCCGATCCCGGCGGTCAATCTCAAGGTCGGCCTGACCGACAACCTGTCCCTGGAAGGCTTCTACCAGTTCCGGTGGCTTCATACCCGGCTCGAACCGGCGGGCACGTTCTTCTCGACCACCGACGCCGCAAGCCCTGGCGGAGACATCATCCATTTCGGATTCGGCGATCCGGCCAGAGGCAACGACAACGACTATGCGCCGGACCCATCGTGCCCGGGTCTCTGCTCCCGTCTGCCACGCGTCAGCGACCGGGATGCCAGACACCAGGGCCAGTTCGGTCTGGCGGTGCGCTATTTCGCACCGGCGCTGAACGACGCCGAACTGGGTCTCTACTATGCACGCATCCACAGCCGCCTGCCACTGGTTTCGGCCCGCGCGGGGAACCCCCAAGCGCTGACGGACCAAAAAGGCTATGCCGGCTCCGTCCAGTATTTCCGGGAATTTCCCGAGGACATCGACATCATGGGCGCGAGCTTCAACACCGAAATCGGCACCAGCGGGTTCGCGATCCAGGGGGAGGTCTCCTATCGCCGGAACCAGCCGCTTCAGATCGACGCCGTGGAAGTGATTTATTCCACCCTGTCACCGCTCCGGTTCGTGCAAGTGCCCCAGACTCTGTTGCCGCTGCTACAAAATCCGGCTGCTTGCGCACAGAATTTAGCTGTTTGCAAACAGGCGCAAGGACTGGCACGGTTACGAGGGGCGGGAGGGTTGTTCAGCCAGAGCCAAACCGGCCCCCTCGCTCCTGGAGAAGAGGTCACCGGCTTTCGCCGCAAGGACGTGCTGCAGGTACAGGTCGCCGTTTCAAAGGTGCTGGGTCCCAGGTTCGGCGCCGATCAATCCCTGTTCCTGGCCGAGACCGGTTTCACCTACGTCCGGGACATGGAGGACAAATCGGTCCTTCGCTACGACGGACCGGCCACGTGGACGAGCGGCAACCCGATCTTTACGCAGGCCCAAATTCAGCCGGTGACCCAGAACGGCGGCTTCGCCGATCCGTTCTCCTGGGGTTACCGGATAGTCGCGCGGACGACCTATAACAACGCCCTCGGCTCCGTGAACCTGTCGCCGCAGATCTCGTTTGCGCATGACGTGAACGGCACGACGCCGTCACCGATCGGCAATTTCGTCGAGGGCCGCAAGACCATCACGCTGTCGATCGGGGCGACCTACCTGCTTTCGTGGCAGGCCATCCTGTCCTACAACAACTCGTTCGACGGCGGCGCGTTCAACCTCTTGAACGATCGTGACTTCGTGTCCAGCACGGTGAACTATTCCTTCTGAACCGGGATACGGATGATAAGCCGTCCACCGGAAATATTGATGAGATTTGAGTCAAGGATGCGAAGTCACTCTGAAACCTAACGTTTCTCATGACAACTTTTGGAGGAAGACTCATGAAAGCACGATGGATCATTGGGACAACAGTGCTGGTAGCACTGACCACGGTCATACCGGCGGCGGCGAAGGTCACGGCCGCCGAGGCGGCGAGACTGGGCAAGGACCTGACGCCGCTGGGTGCCACGGTGGCCGGGAACGCATCCGGTTCCATCCCGGCGTGGGAGGGCGGAATCACCAAGCCGCCGGCCAATTACCAACCGGGCGCACGTCTTCCCGACCCGTTCGCGGACGACAAACCGCTGTTCACCATCACCGGCGACAATTTCCGTAGCTACGAAGCGAATCTTTCTCCCGGCCAAATCGCGCTCTTCGAACGCTACCCGAAAACCTTCCGGATGCGGGTCTATCCCAGCCGGCGCAGCGCGTCCCTGCCGCAGCGAATCTATGACCGGACGATCGCCAACGCGACGACCGCAACCCTGACCGAGGACGGCAACGGGGTGATGAACGCCGGCGAGGGTATCCCCTTCCCGATCCCGAAAAACGGGCTCGAAGCGATCTGGAACCACCTGATGCGGTACCGCGGCAAGACCACGCGCCAGACAACCGGCCAGGCGACGCCGACAGCCGATGGGAACTACGTCGTGGTGCGCCTCAAGGAGGACCTGCTGTGGGCGTACTACCAGCCCGGCGCCACGACCGAGACAGTGGACAACGTTCTCGCCTATTTTATACAGGAGGTCATGTCCCCGCCGAGGCTCGCCGGGCAAGTTCTGCTGGTCCACGAGACGCTCAACCAGGCGGCCGAGCCGCGCAAGGCATGGGTGTACAATCCGGGCCAGCGGCGGGTGCGCCGGGCGCCCAATATTGCCTATGACAACCCCGGTACCGCATCGGACGGCCAGCGCACCAACGACCAGCATGACATGTTCAACGGTGCACCGGACCGTTACAACTGGACGCTGGTGGGCAAGCAGGAACTCTATATTCCCTATAACAGCTACAAGCTGCACAGCAACCACCCCATCGACGACATCCTGAAGCCAAGCCACATGAATCCGGACCTGGTACGCTACGAACTGCACCGGGTCTGGGTCGTCGATGCACGGCTGAAAGAAGGAACAAGACACATCTACGCCCGGCGCACCTTCTATATCGACGAGGATAGCTGGCAAGTCGCCATCGTGGACCACTATGACGGACGCGATCAGATCTGGCGAGTGAACGAGGGGCACGTGATCAATTTTTACCAGGTACCGTTGGTCTGGACCTCGACGGTAGCGGCATACGACGTGCAGAATGGACGCTATATCGTCAACGGGCTCACCGTCGAGAATACGATCGTCGAGTTCGACGTGCCGATGAAGCATCAGAGGTTCACCCCACAAGCTTTGCGCAAACTCGGCCGCCGCTAAACAGGACAGGCCGTTCGGGGGAGGAAAGTGTAAGCCCTTACCCGAAAGATGCTTATGAACCTACCCCCCTCTCGATCCCTGGCACTTGTGTTGTTCCTGGTTGCGGCCTCGACCGCTCCATCCCTGCTCTGCGCCGAACCGCTTGACGAAGCGGCGGCGATGGTGGTCTGTCCGGAGTGCGGCCTGATCACCGCCGCCGTCGCGATTCCGGACGGCTTCGTCGCGGTCGGTGAACGCGGCCTGATCGTTCACGGCACGGCTGGCAACTGGCAACAGGCTCCGGCACCGTCCCGACGCATGCTGACCGGCGTTACCGGAACCGATGACGGAAAGCTCGTCGCCGTCGGACATGACGCCCTGATTCTGACACGCGCCGGACCCGAGGCTGCCTGGACCGTCGTTCGGGCGAGCCCGGAACTGGATGCGCCACTGCTCGACATCTGGATCGCCGGGGACGGCAGAGGACTCGCAGTCGGCGCCTACGGAATGGCGCTGGCTACTGAGAACCACGGCCGCAACTGGTCAACCCGGGAGATCGACCCGGACGAACCGCACTTCTACGCCATCCGCGAGGCCCCGGATGGAACACTCTTCATCGTCGGCGAATTCGGGACGGTGCTCCGGTCCAGGGACCGCGGCGAAAGCTGGACCAGGCTGGATACCGGCTGGAATGGCACCTTCTTCGGGTTTCGGGCCCGTGATGACGGACGGCTCCTGCTCTACGGGCTCGAAGGCACGCTCCTCGAAAGCCACGACGGCGGCGAAACCTGGCGCCATCTGGAAAGCGACGTTTTCTCCGCGCTTTATGACGCCGTCTTTCTGCCCGACGGCCAAGCGGTCGTCGTCGGCGCCGACGGGACGGTCTTGATTGAATCACCGACTGGTGGCTTCGAGCGTATCAACCGCGCCAGCCGGGAGGCGATCACCGCCGTCCTGACAACGGGGCCGGATTCTGTCCTTTTATTCGGCGAGGGCGGGATCGATCACCTAACCCTGACGGTCGCGGATGATGGACAGTAACGGCCAGGTGAAACAGATGAAGACGGGGCACTGGGCGCACCGGCTTGAGGACATGGTGTTCCGCCACCGGCCGCTGGTCATCGCTGTCTTCGCCATGGTGAGTCTCGTGCTCTCGGTGTCCGCCACCCGGCTTGAGATCGATGCCGGCTTTGAAAAACACCTGCCCGGCAGCCACCCCTTCATGCAGGTCTTCACCAAGCACCAGGGCGAGTTCGGCGGCGCCAATCGCCTGCTGATCGCGGTTCGCGCGCGCACCGGCGACATTTTTTCCGCGCCGTTCATGGAGACGCTGAGGGAGGTGACGGATGCCGTGTTTTTCCTGCCCGGCGTCAACAAGGCCTCCGTTCGTTCGCTGTTCACGCCTAACGTCCGTTTCGTCGAGGTGGTACGAGGTGGATTCACCGGCGGCAACGTCGTGCCGCACGACTACCGGGGCAGCAACGAAGACATGAAACAGGTTCGGGCCAACGTACTCAAGGCCGGGATTGTCGGCCGGCTCGTGGCCAACGACCTGTCGGCCGCAATGGTGACCGCCGAACTGGTCGAGGTCGATCCCCACACCGGTGAGCGGCTTGACTACATCGAGGTCTCCCATCTCCTGGAAAAGCAGTTGCGCGCGCCTCATTCCAACCCGGACACGGAGATTCACATCATCGGCTTCGCCAAGGTGGTCGGCGATCTCGCGGACGGTGCGGGAAACGTGCTGACGTTCTTCGTTATCGCCCTCGCGCTGTCCTCGATTCCGGTCTATCTGTTCACCCGTTCAGCTCGGTACACGGGCTTGCTGCTGCTGTGCTCGATCATGGCGGTGGTCTGGACCCTGGGCCTCCTGTCGCTGTTCGGCTTCGCCATCGATCCGATGTCGATCCTGGTCCCGTTCCTGGTCCTGGCCATCGGCGTTTCGCACGGGGTGCAGGTAGCGGGCGCCGCCGGAGCCGCGATCCGCGACGGGGCGACCGCGCCCGAGGCCGCCCTCACCGCCTTCCGACGGCTCGTTGTCCCGGGAACGGTGGCCCTGGCAAGCGATTGCGCCGGTTTCCTGACCATGCTGATCATCGACGTTCAAATCATCCGCGACCTCGCGATGACCATGAGCATCGGCGTGGCGGCGATCCTGTTCACCAACCTCCTGCTCCTGCCGGTCCTGATGTCCTATGTCAGGCACAGTGCCTCATACGGCGAACGCCTGCGGGCCGCGGCCAAGGCCAGGGCTCCCATATGGAACCACCTGTCACGTCTGACGTCGTGGCCGGTATCCGGGTTGATGCTATTACTGGCGCTGGTCGTGCTCGGGGCAGGCATCTATGGCGCGCGGGACTATGCGATCGGCGACGTCGATGAAGGGGTGCCCGAGTTGCGGCCCGAATCCCGGTACAACCGTGACAGCGCCGCGATCACACGGCTCTTCGCCGTGGGTGTTGACGTCTTCACGGTGATCGTGGAGACCAAACCGGACGCCTGTATCGATTTCACGGTCCTGGACCGGATTGATGATTTCGCTACGCGGATAGCCCAGCTTCCCGGGGTGCGATCCACGCTGTCCCTGCCGGGCGTTGCCAGACGGATCAACGCCGGATTCAACGAAGGACACCCGAAATGGCAGGTCCTGCCGCGCACGACGACGACACTGGTGCAATCGACGGGTCCGATCGAGACCAGCTCGGCGCTCCTCAATGCCGACTGCTCCGTCATGCCCGTCCTGATCTTTACCACCGATCACCGCGCCGAGACCATCGACCGGGTGGTCGCCGCGGCCACCGGGTATGCCGCCCGGCATAACGACGAAACCATTCGCTTTCGACTTGCCGCCGGGAATCTTGGCGTCATGGCGGCGACCAACGACCTCGTGCGGGACGCCGAGTTCGAGATGCTGCTCTGGATCTATTGCGCCGTCAGCGTGCTCTGCCTCCTGGCCTTCCGTTCGATCCGCGGCATGCTCTGCGTGGTGTTGCCGCTGGCGCTGGTCTCGACCCTCACCTTTGCACTCATGGCACTTCTGGAAATAGGGCTGAAGGTCTCGACTCTGCCCGTGGCGGCGCTCGGCGTAGGTATCGGGGTCGATTACGGAATCTATATCTTCAGCGACGTGAAGCGTCGGCTGGACGTCGGCGTGAACCTCGCCGATGCATTCCGGCAAACGCTCGCGATCACCGGCAACGCGGTACTGGTTACCGGACTGACCCTGGCCCTTGGCGTGATAACCTGGATATTTTCCGACCTCCAGTTTCAGGCCGATATGGGTTTGCTGTTGGCATTCATGTTCCTCGCCAACATGGCTGGCGCGGTGCTGCTGGTACCGGCACTCGCCTGGCTGTTCCACGGGGCCCAAGGCCACACCACGGACTGAGAGCAGGAGCACGGCGGCGCACGGGTGATTTATTACTATCTCGACGAAGCAATGCCGGTCTATGCGCTACTCGTCTATACGAAAGCAACGAAAACCGATCTGACGCCGAACGAAAGACGTGTGGTTTCGGCCCTTGCAGCCGCGCTCAAGGCCACACGGAAGGAGATCAAAGGAACACTTTTGGCAACGATCTGATCCAATCCCTCACTGAAGCCCTAGCCCATGCAAAGGGCGAAGGCCCCGCCATCGTCCACGTCCCCGTGGCGCCGCGCGAGGTTCGCAAGCAAGCAAAGCTCACACAGGCACAGATGGCGCCGTTGATGGGCATGAGCCTTTCCGGCTATCGGAAGTGGGAACAGGGAACGCGTCGGGTCAGCGGCCCGGCCGCAACCCTTTTGCGCGTAATTGAAAGGGAGCCGGAGGCCGTCAAGCGCGCATTGATTTTGTCAAGTTGATCACCTCCTTTCCTAATTTTCAAGTAAATGCGACGCGTTAACACTGGGCAGGGCCAAGATAGAAGTCAGTAAACTACTTTCAGGTCTAACACTGACCCACGAGGCGTGAGCGCTCGCTCTAACCGTCGGGATTGTAGCGGTTTCTACTGGCCGAGCCTTTGAGCGAGACGGAAGCACGATGCGGACGCCAGTTGGCGGCTGGTTCCCACACCCGACTCACATTCAATCAACCTCTATCCATGGCGCTCGTGTTCGTCTCCCCACAAGGTTGCCAAACGGGCGTCGCGTCCACAGGTGAAGCGGTAAAATTTATACCGGATGGGGTTTTTCCGGTAGAAATCCTGGTGGTACTCCTCTGCCGGATAAAACGCCGTGGCCTGCGTAATTTCCGTCACGAGCGGGGCGCTGAACGTTTTGGTCCGTTTGATTTCCTCTTTCGATGCTTCCGCCAACTGACGCTGTTTGTCATCATGATAGAAAATCTCAGGACGATATTGGTCTCCATGATCACAAAACTGTGCATCCGGCGTCGTGGGGTCCGTATTTGGCCAATAGACGGCCAACAACTCCTGATAACTGATTTTTTGAGGATCATACACGACCTGAACGGCCTCGGCGTGTCCCGTTCCTCCGGCAGAGACTTCTTCGTAGGTCGGATTGACCGTCTGCCCACCCGTATATCCCGACGTCGTGGAAAGCACTCCATCGAGTTCATCGAACGGGCCTTCCATGCACCAGAAACACCCTCCTGCGAACGTGGCGATGGCCTGGCCGCCCTTGGCCGTTTCACTGATCGACGGGCTGTTCATACCGAGGAGCAGCCCTCCCCCCAGCACGAGCAAGAGAAACAATTTGTAGATTTTCATGACGGCGTCTCCTTTCCTTCGCTTAGTTCCTTCGCGACGCTCAGGACAAGTATCGATTGCGAGGCTTTTTCTTTATTCTACTCTACGCAGAGAAGACCGTGTCCAGATTCTTCGATACTTCCTCATATGATACACCTCGACTCTCTTCAAAGGACCACTGCGCCGGGTTTTATATAAAACAGCAACACGAATCCGACCAGCACCATCGCCAACAACGAAAGCAGGCCGGGGAGACGATTGTGCGGCGCCGGCAGACGGATCTCCAGCCAGCGCGCACAGCCCATCAGAACGGCAAGGACTCCTATCGAGACGTGCGTGCCTTGAATCAGGAATTCCTGTTTTCGTTCCATCACCCCATGGGAATGGGTCAACAGGATCATGCCGCCGGCAATACACAAGAGAGGAAAGACAAATTGGAAGGATTTCCTGCCTGATGCTTGCGTTCTCACCAGCCATTCGAACCAACCCAAACCAAAGACAAGCATCGCAGCGAACCAATGTTGAATCACCTCAGGATTTTGCACGCTGGCCATAAACCCGACGGGTCCCAACGGCCAATGATCCGAATTGGCAAAAACAAAAATCAGTGGGGAAAACCCGAGAAACATGAGCGGCCACAGTCGCGCCCATGGAACCCCTCCCCATTGTTCAAGCAGGGCCACGATGCCCGTTGCGAGGATAATGACACCGGAAATATTATGGGTAAAGCGGTCCCAACTCACGTCTTCTTTTTTTCCTATTTCACCGGTTGCGAGATCAGTCAATTCAGGGGCATCGATGAGAATCCGTTCCGGGCCGAGAAGGCGAGGAAATTTCGGATCATACATCACCCGGATTTCCGAGAACGTGACGGTTTCCTCGGTCACGTTGACCGAAGGGGGGTATCCCGTCAGAGAAACGGCCGCAAACAGTAAGACCCCTGCCAGAAGCATTTCCACTTCAAGATAAGAAGGCACGTGCGAAAACAGCACGTCAGCGGCTTTACCCTTGGCCCATTGCCTGGCAGACAGCAAGCTGATGGTGGCCAACGCCAGCACACCGACAAACAGTACGATCTTGACCAGAAGCATGTTCCCGTATCCCGTCCCGATCAATCCCGCCCAACCACCTACGTAATGCCACCAGAGAAACACTCCCGGCCCAACGATGAGCCCTACACATCCCATCCCCAACGGAGAAAAACGTGCCACCATGCGTGGCCATCGGCCGGCGTGCTTTTTCCGCGTCATTCTCCAGAGGAGCACCATGTGGGCCACCACACCCGCCCAGACCGTCGCGCCACACACGTGTACCATGGTCGCCACCATCAATGGTCCTTGATTGTCCAACCGGCTGGCCGCGTGACTCAGCCACGCTTCATTCACCAGAAACAACCCGGCCATGAGCAAGACCACACTCCACGGGAGTCGCCTGGAAACGTCTCGCCGTACCCTTGCCACCGACCCGGCCATGCCCAATGCCAGCAGGATACCCGATGTCCCGAATCGAAACAGTCGAGTTTGCACAAAGGCCTGCACCCCCAAGGCCCCAAGCACATCGCTCAACGCCAGGGCTTTTAACGCCAACTGGAGGACCCGTAATCCGGCCATGGCACACAAGCTCAGGACGCTCACCTTTAACAGCATGTCGCTCGCGGACAAGACAACCGGGTCCTGATCGCGAAGCGGTCTCAGGACCACCAGCGTACAGGCAATGCCTCCCAGGGATAACGCCAAGGCAACAAAAGACGCGCCATCCAGCAACCCGCTGATGAATTCTAGAAGTTCCGTCATGAAACGAGATGATCTATCGGGTAATGATGGTAAAGCGAATGGAGCCTTCGGTCACGTGACCATCGGTCGCCAGTACTTTGTACTGCACGTTGTAGACACCCGGTTGCAACGGCGGCGTTTTGGCCACGACCGAATTCATCGTCGAAGCGTTCGTCACACCCAACGGAGCAAGGACTTCCTGCAAATCGACAAGGTTGACTTGAGTAATGGAAGGTTCAAGGATAGCATTGAAATGCAAGACAACCCGGTCGGGACTGGCTCGTAACACGGACCCATGCGTCGGGGAAGATTCCAGCAAGACCCCATGAGCCAGAACCAGTTGAAAAGGGACCATGCACAGCACGAGGGCACACGGCACCATGATCAATCCGGGGTAATGGTTTCGAGAGGAGAATTTCAACTTCGACGCCATCGAGTGAAAAATCGTCAATTATGGAATGTCCGGACCAAAGAGTACTCAAGGGCATCATAAGAATTCAAGGCAAGAAATCAGAGGCACGCCATGTTTAAAACGATCACCACGATCCTTTGCCTTGCTTCAGGCACATACCTGCTCACCCCTTCGCTGCTTTTGGCAAACGCGTCAGACTTTGCCAAAATTGTCGAAGAAGCCAAGCACGGAACGGTGGGCATTCTCAAACAGGCTGACGCTCAATCGACTGCGCCCGACGGGAACCCTTTGTCCGTGAGAGGGTCGGGGATTTATCTGGGAGACGGGTATATCCTTACCGCCCGTCATGCCACGAAGCTCCCGGGAGGTGGAGCAACCGTCGATCCTCCGCACATTTCCGTTATTTCGAGCACGTTGAAAGAAGCATCTGCCACGTTTATCGGCGTGAATCAATTTTTGGACGTTGCCCTGTATCACATCCCCAAGGAGATGTTGCCTCACGGGCTTTCCGCCAGGACGTTCAGTCAGGTTGAGGCCCTGCCTGGAGAGCAGGTATTCACCGTAGGTTACCCGCTGGGTTGGGGGCCTGCCATCAGCTACGGATACATCGGCAATCCCCATACGTTTTTGCAGACGATTCAATCACGTCTCTTGCAAGTCGATCTTTCAGCATGCAGTGGCAATTCCGGCGGAGGGTTGTTCAATACACAAGGGGAAATCGTCGGCCTTATCCACGCGATCATTCAAACCGAAACGACCCGGGAGGAACGTCGTTGCAGCCGATTTGCGTTTGCCGTCCCGGGACCGTTGGTCCACAAGATCGTCACGGCTCTCATACAGGGGAAACCTTTCCACTTTTCAAAACTCGGGCTGCAACTCACCTCCGTCAAAATCGGGCAACAATGGCACATGGCCGTGGCTCAAGCAACGGGGCCGGCACGACGGGCAGGCTTTAAAAAAGGCGATGTCCTTCTGTCCATCGACAACCAGCCGGTCGACTCGGCAAGTCAATTAAAAACCTATTTGATCGAACAGACACGGCCCTTTCAGCCGGTCAGCATTCGAGTCCTGCGGGATCACAAAGAAAAATTGATACGGGTGATTTTAGGGAAAGCCTGAGAGAAACGACCCCTTTGTCCCTCACGCAACCTTTGCGTCGTACGCACGACAGCGGGTATCATGCACCACGCTTTAACGTGATCAAAACGAAAGCCTTGCATCAGGTTTCCGGTCACAAAGGACGTGGCAATGGCAAAACATCGTAAAGGACAAAAAGTCGCAAGTGCCGGAGGCACACAGCGTGTTTCGCATTCTCCTCCGACTCGCGCACCGAGCCTCAGCGCCCCACTGACCATCGTCCTGCTCGTGCTGACCTTTTTCGGAATTGTGCTGACGACGTACCTCAGTTACGTCGCGTCGTTCGGGACGCACCCGGCCTTCTGCAGCGAGGGGTCAGGATGCGACCTGGTTCAAAGCAGTCGTTGGGCGACGTTTCTGGGAATGCCCATGGCCACGTGGGGCCTCTTCACCTACATCGTGCTCGCGGCGCTGGCGTGGCGAGCCAGGACGAAACCCAAGAGTTGGACTCCCCTGCTATTCGTCGCAGTCGGCGGGTTCGGGGTTAGTGCCTACCTGACCGTGATCTCGATCGTGGAAATCGAAGCGACCTGTTCCTACTGTCTCGCCTCGTTCGGCATCATCACGGCCATCATGATCCTGACCCTCGTGCAGCGACCGCCAGATTGGGCAACGTCGTTGAAAGAAGCGAGCGTGGTCGCCGTGCTCATCATCGGCGGGCTCCATATGCACTACAGCGGAGTGTTCGACGAAGCGGCCGGTCCCGAGGATCCACAACTTCAGGCGTTGACCACTCACCTTACCGACACGGGAGCCAAATTTTACGGCGCCTATTGGTGTCCCCGCTGCCAGGAGCAGAAAGCCCTGTTCAAGGCGTCCGCGGATCGGTTGCCTTACGTTGAATGCAGTTCAGGCGGTCGAGGCAGTCCCCTCACCGCGCCGTGCATGACAAACGACATTCGCAGTTATCCGACCTGGATCATCGACGACCAACGCTACACCGGCTTACAAACCCCTCGAACACTCGCCGGTGCCGCCGGCTTCACCTGGAAAGAGTAACAACGAAGCCTGAAACCTTACATCGCCAGCCATGGTGAACGGAGAACGAAGAGCGTCATATGGAATTTAACGAAAAAACCATTCAAGCCAAACAGAAAATGGCTCAGCACCGCCGTGAGATCTCCGGGCGTGAGGTTGACGAGGAGTATCAAGATGATCGCCTCCCCCCCGGACAGCATATCGTCAATACTTGGCCCGTGCTGGACCTTGGGCATAAACCTCAAATTTCACTTGAAGAATGGAAACTCACGGTGGATGGATTGGTTGAGCATCCCATCACGTGGACCTGGAAGGATTATCAGGCTCAGCCACAGCAGCCGTTTGAGTCCAATTTCCATTGCGTGACCTCTTGGAGCCAGCTTGAGATGGAATGGGTCGGGGTGAGTTTTCGGCATCTACTCAGCCTGGTGCACCCTAAGCCGGAAGCCAAATATGTGCTGTTTGAGTCGTATGACGACTATACGACCAACTTGCCTCTTTCGGTCTGCGACGACGAGGACGTCTTTCTTGTCCATTCCTGGAATCACAAGCCGCTGTCTAAAGATCATGGGGGACCGGTTCGCATGATTATCCCCAAACGGTACGCATGGAAGGGAGCCAAATGGATCAGAACCATCACCTTCGTGGAAAAAGATCAAAAAGGATTCTGGGAAGTGCGTGGGTATTCCAACACCGCCTTGCCGTGGGAGAATGATCGGTATGGCTGATCGATTGTTGTGACCGTTCCTCTCTAGCCCCTACCCTTTTTCTCCTCCAGATTCATCTTATAGAATGAGCGCCTCCACCTCCTTCACCATCACGAAAATCGAACTCTGTTCACTGGATCTTCCCATCACCGATCCCTTTGTCGTCGCAACGGGCCAACTCCAGGTGGCGCAAAATGCCTTCGTACGGCTTACCCTGCATGATGGAACAATCGGATACGGCGAGATTGCACCCTTTCCCGCCATTACCGGGGAAGATCGCGAGAGCAGTCTGAAGAAGGCCCGGATATTGGGAAACCACCTTCTCGGACAATCGACTCTTCATTACCAACGACTCGGACACGAACTGTCCGAACTCGCCCCCGACGCACCCGCGGCTCGGTGTGGATTGGAAACCGCCTTACTCGATGCCTTCACGCGCGCGATTCACGTCCCCCTGTGGGCCTTGTGGGGTGGAGCGGACGTACGCGCGCGTGAAACGGACATTACCATTCCCATCGCCTCTTTGGAGCGGACCCTGGAACTCGCTCGACAGTGGTATGAACGGGGCTTTCGTCTATTCAAAATAAAGGTAGGCCATGACGTGGACGAAGACGTTCGCCGGGTGGAAGCCCTTCATCGTCATTGTGCCGGCGTGGCGTTTGTGATCGATTCCAATCAAGGATACACGCGCGAGGAAGCCGCAACCTTGATCAAAGGCGTCAACCGGTTTGGCGGCACGATCCGCCTCCTTGAACAACCGCTGGCCAAGGACGATCTTGAAGGTCACGCCAAACTCCGCCTCGATTTCCACGTTCCCGTTGCCGCGGACGAATCGGCGCAATCACTGCGCGACCTCCAAGCCGTTATTCAGCACCGTGCGGCGGACTACGTCAATATTAAGATTACCAAGAGCGGCTTGACGGAAGGGATCGTCATGGTGACCGTTGCGAAAGCCGCCGGTCTTGGCGTGATGCTGGGCGGCATGGTGGAAACCCGGGTAGCCATGGGGTGTTCCTACAGCCTCGCCATGGGCCTCGGCGGTTGTCCCGTCCTGGATCTCGACACGCCTTTGTTGATGGAAACCGATCCGATTGATGGAGGGTATACGTACGAAGGACCACTGCTTCAACCATGGCACGGGCCCGGACTTGATCTCGATATCCCTTCCTTTCAGGCTGCCACGTCCGACCACCTGTAAAACGAGAACCTGCGGAACACTTGCATAACTTGAACGAAATCTGATAGCATACTTAAAGTTTTATTCTTTTCTCTGCCAGAACCAGAAATGCCCAGGAAAAAACAATTCGGCGTTGATGATGTCATGTACAAGGCGATGGTTGCCTTCTGGGACCATGGCTATAAGGCAACGTCCTTACAGGATCTCGTGGAATGCATGGGTATCAACCGAGCCAGTCTGTATGACACGTTTGGCGATAAGTATACCCTCTTCATCGAGACCTTGCACAGCTATAAGCTCATCTACCTCAAGCCCTTCTTCGCAGAAAGAATGAAGGCGTATTCGCCACGCCAAGCCATCCTCGGCTTATTCCATGAGGTCAGTGCCCGGGTACTGAAGGGTGAGGAACGAAATGGTTGTTTTGTTATCAATACGGCCTTGGAGTTATCGCCGCATGACGAAAGGGTGGCGAAGATCGTCAATCAGTCCTTCGCCCACATAGAAAAAAATTTTTTCCGCAAACTGATCGAACAGGGCCAAGCCAGCGGAGAGATTTCCAGGTCGGTGGTTCCGGTCACGACCGCGCGTGCTTTGCTGAGTCAGTTCATCGGATTGCGGGTGCTTTCCCGCAGCCGTCCTGAGAAGGCTCTGCTGCAGTCGATCTCGAACCAGGTGGAGGCTCTTTTACCCCCTGGCGATCATGCAGCCCTTCCCCACCCCGTCTCACGCTCCCTCAAAAGCCAAGGTCGCAAAGTCCAATCCCCTGCCGCTCTTGCAAGATGACAAATAAAAGGTTCGTGTTGGGCACACGTGACTCCGTAGCGATGTTGCTACCTCCTGCTTTTCTTCTCAGTGCGACACACGTCATACTCTCCGAACATCAAGCTCAGTAACAGGACCTGCTTGAGACTCCTCATAGCTTTGTGGACCTTGGCCGGGGCTACAAGCTTTTCTCTTCTGACGAGTGGTGTCTTTGTCGTTGCTTTTGCCTTGGGCAATCCCGTTACGGAAACACACTCCCCGGACCTGAGCGGGACATGGGAAATTCAAGAAGAAGACAAAACCTATCATGCGACGTTGGATGCGCAAGGAAACGGGCCCTATACCCATGAAGGAGGCCGGTTCACCACCACGAAACTGGATGGACGGCTCTGGTCAGGGAAATGGGTTCAAACCGGAAATGACCGCGAAGGAGAGTTTGAAGTCCTGCTGTCAGAAGATTTTTTAACTGCCGAAGGGAACTGGTGGTATACCCGCGTCGGCGAAAACCTCGCCATTCCGCCCGGGCCCTACGGGGGCTCCTATTTCTTCAGGAAACTTCAAGAAAACACAACCGGCCAAGCTCAACAGCCCCCCTGATCACGTTCTCCTCCTGCCTGATCGTTCGGGCTCCATACGCACGATTTGCCGTTTACTTGCAAGGCGCCATTGAACTGGGTAGGATACCAGAGAGGACCATTGCTCAAGCCTGCCTATGATTTCGATTCCCGCACAGCAAACACCACGGCGTCTTTTCATCCTTCTTCTGTTCTGCATCTTCTGTTTTCCTTCCATTTCTCGAGGAATAGACCTTGCGTCATTCGAGCAGAAAGTCACGGAATACACCGTCAAAAACGGCTGGACGTTTATTCTCGTCGAGCGACCCGTGGCCCCGGTTTTTGCTTTTATGACGGCCGTGAACGTGGGGTCGGCGCAAGAAGACGCCGGCAGGACCGGGCTCGCGCACATGTTCGAACACATGGCCTTTAAAGGCACGCCTCGCCTCGGCACCAAGAACTACGAAGAAGAGAAAAAAGCCTTGGAGGAGTTGGAACGGGCTTATCTGGCTCATCAGGAAACCAGGTTGGGTTCCCCGTCCGATGCTGAACGCCTCAAACACCTGTGGAACGTCTATAAAAGCAAGCAACGGGCCGCCGCGACGTTCGTGAAGAAAAACGAATTCTCCGACGTCGTTGAACGAGAAGGCGGAGTTGCCGTGAACGCCTTTACCAGTGCCGACGTTACCGGATATTTTTACGCACTCCCCGCCAACAAGATCGAGCTCTTTTGTTATCTGGAATCAGAACGATTTTTACACCCGGTGTTTCGTGAGTTCTACGAAGAACGGGACGTGGTCATGGAAGAGCGCCGGATGCGCACGGAAAGCCGGCCCGTCGGCCGGCTCATTGAACAGTTTGTGGCTACTGCCTTTACGGCCCACCCCTATCACCATCCGGTGATCGGCTATGCCAGCGATATTCAATCCTATACCATGACCGATGCCGAAGCATTTTTTGAAACCTACTACGTCCCGTCCAATATGGTCACGGCGATTGTCGGAGACATTCACCCGGAAACCCTCATCCCTCTTCTCGAAACGTATTTCGGCCGGATCCCCGGCGGACCGAAACCTCCGCCCTTGAGAACCGTGGAACCCCCGTCAATCGCGGAAAAAGTGGTGAGGATTCAAGATCCGTCTCAACCATTTTATCTGGAGGGATACCATAAACCGGCGGCCACGCATCCCGATCAACCCGTGTTCGACGCCATCGACGACATTTTAACGAATGGACGGACCTCCCGATTTTATCGCTCGTTGGTCCGGGACAAGCAAATCGCGGTCGACGCCGGGGCCTATGGGGCTTACCCGGGTGAAAAGTATCCGCATCTGTGGGTGGCGTATGCGGTTCCCGCGCGCGGGGTCTCCAATGAAACCGTTCAGCACGCCATTCGCGAGGAATTAGATCGCCTGAAAACCGAAGAGGTCACGGACGAGGAACTGGCCAAATTCAGGACGAGGGCCAAAGCCAGTCTGATCTATTCCCTGAAAAGCAACCTCGGCTTGGCCATGAAGCTGACAGACTACCATACCCTTTTTGGTGATTGGCGCGAACTGTTTCGCTATATTCAACGCTTTGACGGAGTGACGAAAGCAGACATCCGGCGTATCGCCAGGCAAACGTTTATTGCACCCAATCGGGTCGTGGCACAAATCGAAACCGCGACAGCACCCGCTGCTCCCATGCCGACGGCACCCCAAGAAGGACCATGACATGAGAAAAGCCGCGTTCCGATCTCTCAGGTTCCGGCCGGCCCACGGGCTACGACGTTCCCTGCCGTTCTTGATTACGTGTGTCGTGCTCTCTCTCTCGCTGACCACGCAGGTACTCGGTCAGGTGAACACGGTTGAGCAACTGGCGTACCCCCCTCTGCCGGATATTCACATTCCCCAACCGACTCGGGTCGTCCTGGACAACGGCATGATGGTGTTTCTCCTGGAAGATCACGAACTCCCGACCGTTCACGTTTCGGCGCGCATACGGACCGGCTCCCGCCTGGAACCGGCCGACAAGGTGGGGTTGGCCTCGCTCACGGGGACCGTCATGCGAAGCGGAGGCACGACAACACGCACCGGAGACAAGCTTGATGACTACCTGGAACGCAAAGCCGCTTCCATTGAAACCGGCATCGGCGTTACCGCGGGCTCGGCCTCGATGACGTGTTTGAGCGAAGACTTTTCCGAAGTCTTTGCCGTCTTCGGCGACGTCCTGCGAAACCCACGATTCGATCCGGGGAAACTGGCCATCGCCAAAAACCAGGTCATGGCGGGTATTGCCAGGCAAAATGACGACCCCGACGGCATTCTGTCCCGAGAATTTGCGAAGTTGGTATATGGCAAGGATTCACCCTATGCCCGGGTCGAGTCCTATGCCACCATCAACAGTATTTCCCGACAGGATCTTATCGATTGGCATGCGAAATATTTTGCCCCGAATCGCATCATCCTGGGCCTGGTCGGAGATTTTCAAACGGAGCAGGCGCTAGACCTGGTAAAACGTACGTTCGGGACGTGGCCACAAGGGGAGAGATTTGACGACCCGATTGTCCCCTACCAGCCCTCCACGACCAGAAGGGTCTATTACGTGGAAAAATCCGACATGACCCAAGCCAAGATTGTCATTGGACATTTGGGGCTCATGCGCAACCATCCGGACTACCATCCGGTGGTTATCATCAACCAAATACTATCCGGCTCTTTCGGTGCCCGGCTCTTTTCCAGTATTCGTTCTCAAAAAGGGTTGGCCTATGACGTTCATGGTGGGGTCGGGTTCGGGTGGGATTATCCGGCAACCGCCAGTTTTTCAATGTCCACCAAAACGGACACCACGCAGGCGGGTATCGACGCCTTATTGGAGGAAGCCCGTAAAATCATGGAAACGGAACCCCCAACCGAAGAAGAAATCAACAAGGCTAAAGCCAGTCTCCTGAATTCTTTTGTCTTTTCAGTCGATTCTCCAGGAAAAGTTCTTGGGAAATTTCTCACCTATGAATATTTCGGGTATCCTGCTGATTGGCTCGTCAGATTCAGAACAGGCATCGAACAAGCGACTGGATCACAAGTTCGGAAAGCGGCTCACACGCACATCAAACCGGACCAGTTCGTGATCTTCATCATGGGGCCCCGCCAAGGCACGGCGCCCGCCTTGGCGCGATATGAAACGGTCGAAGAACTCGACATTTCCATCCCTGAATCGTAATAATAGACGACTTCACAAATTGAGTCAGGCAAAGGAACGCTGATGCACTTCCGAAATACGGTCAAACGCGCGATCCGAACGCTGACCCTGTTTCTTGTCCTCATCAACGTTGCGGGGTGTACGAGTAACCCGTACACGAACCGGTCGCAGTTTCTGCTTATCCCGGAAAGCCAGGAAATCCACATGGGTAACCAGGCCTACGCCCAAGCTCTCAATGATCCCAAAGTCGTCATCTCCAAGAACCCGGCCGAAGTGGAACCCGTGACGCGCGTGGCCGAACGGATTATTGCCGCGGCCAAACAATCCAAATACGCCAAGCGCGCGGAGTCGTTTCAATGGGAAGTCACGGTGATCAAGAATGACAAGACCAAAAATGCCTGGGCCCTTCCCGGCGGCAAAATCGCCGTCTATACCGGCATTTTCCCTGAGGCGAAGAACGAAAACGGATTGGCGGCGATCATGGGACATGAAGTGGTTCACGCCTTGGCCCGGCATGGCGCCGAACGAGTCAGCCAGCATACGGCAGCCAATCTGGGCATGCGAATCGCCGCAGCGGCTTTTGACCTGAAGCCTATCGCTCAATCATTGGCCATGCAGGCATTGGGCATCGGCGTCTTACTGCCCTTCAGTCGAGGTCATGAATCGGAAGCAGACTACATCGGGTTACTCCTCGCCGCCGAGGCCGGATACGATCCAAGAGAAGCCGTGCTGCTGTGGGAACGCATGGCAAAATCTTCGAAAGGCGGCCCCCCGGAATTTCTGTCCACTCATCCTGCCCACGACACACGCATTCAAGACCTTCAGAAATGGATGCCCGAGGCCATGGCCCGTTACAAACGCGCCCCGAAAGCACCCATTTCACCCCTTCCCTCTATCGAGTAACGTTGCTCTGGTCTCGCGTAATTTCGATACGGTATGGAGGATTATCGATGAGTAAGATAGTACATCGTTTGATCTCATCGGTTTTCATGACGGTTGTCCTGTTCCTGGTAACAGACGCGGGAGCTTCCGAGACATCAAAGAGTGCTCGTCAAGGATTCTATTTCGGTGCGGACATAGGGGTCTCCGTACCGGACGATCTCGAGTCCACCCGTACGAATAACGGCATTTCGACAAACTGCGATCAGTGGTTGGGAGGGGACACGTTAGGCGATGGCACCACAGTGCCACTTCCACTGGCCGAATGTTCACCCAGAGCCCTGCCGAGCAGTCCGAACAGTTTTGATCTTGGCACGGGTTTTCTGGCCGGGGTCAATCTCGGCTATGCCTTGCGCGACTTTCGTCTTGAAGCCGAGTATTTTCGTCGCGAACAAAGCGGTGAACGTCTGGCACTCAACGTTCCCGGTGATCCTAAACAGGCACAATTTTCCGAACGAAGTGAAAAAATCAGTGATTTCCGCGCAGATAACTTCTTCGCAAACGTCTACTATGATTTCCACCATATGCTATCGGACCGGGTGACTCCTTACGTGGGTGTGGGGTTAGGGGTGATGCACGTGAGAATGGATTATTCTGCAACGTCAATCCGAATAGGCGATGGGAATCAACTAAACAGACTGGGGCACAATCGTCACGCAGCGGGAACGCGATCGTTAGCCGACGAAGCGCTGTCCGACACGTTGTTCGGGTATCAGTGGATAGCGGGCCTGGATTACGCATGGAGTGAACGATTTTCAGTAGGGCTGAAATTCCGCTACGGAGATTCCTTTGACGATTTCGAGAACGGCGATAATGCGTGGAAGCCGTTGAGAGGCCACGAATCCACGGTCGGGCCACCCGGCACTCCAGGGAGCAATCTGCCCGTTCGTTATGCCATTCAAGCCGATGACCTGAACTTCTGGGGAATGTCATTGAATCTCAAGTACTTTTTTGACATGTGACGCCGCTCGGCAGAATCCATGGGCACATGACCGCTCCCAAAACGAGCGATTTGTTTCCTTGGGCTCAACCTCTTCAAAAGACCTATTGAAAGACCATTATAACGGACCTATAATAAGCCCTCTTTAGCTTATCTCATGAGGAGGCTGAATCATGGCCGTGAAGTTCTCTCAGGACGTCGTACCGTTGACAAATCTGAAAACCAATCCCGGCCGCGTAGTGAAACAGGTAGCCGAAACAAACCGCCCGGTGCTACTAACCAGCCGAGGGCGCGGCGTCGCAATCGTCCAGTCCGTCACCGAATTTGAGATTGCCGAGGAGGAACGGGCCTTCATGCGGGCCGTGGTTGAAGGGCTCTCCGATCTTGAGAACGATCATGAAGTATCGCTGCACGAAGTCAAGGCCAAGCTGGACATCAAGTAGCGCATGCCCGTCCAGGTCCGCTTTGCCAAATCCGCGTTGACCGACCTCCAGACCATCCAAACTTGGTACGCCGAACAGGGAGTACCGGATGTAGGCGCTCGTCTGGTTGGCGACATCGTCAAACGGATTGAACGCCTTGCCGATCATCCCGACGTGGGGCGTGTCGTTCCGGAATTCGGTCAAACCTTTTTGAGAGAAATCATCTACCCCCCGTTTCGCATCGTGTATCGGCGCGATCCAAATACCGTGCGGATTGTGCGTATATGGCGCAGTGAACGCCAGCTTCGGCTGACGGAACACGAAGACAAACCAACGTAACCACCTCAAACCGCATACCTGTGACGAAGCTCTCCTTCAAGCCAATTTCGCCTACGTCATTGAGCACACGCAACGGCCTTCTCAACCAGTCATGCGTGTGGTAGTGTGGCGGAACGGTCCATCCCAAATCACGAATCCACCTTGACACGTCTCCCATCAATTCTGGTTTTTTGTTTGGCCCTCTCGGCTTGCGGGGGAAGCGGTGAACCGGTCGTCGAGATTGCGTTGCACCCGACCAAACCCAACCTGCTCTACCTCGCCACAAACGATTACATCTACAAGACACGCGATGCAGGCAAGACTTGGACAAACGTGTCAAAAGGCATGACCCATTCGCGCGTCATTGCGCTTGCCGTCGATCCCCTGCTTCCCGCCAACGTGTACGCCGGCACCAAAGGCGATGCGGTCTTTAAAAGCTTTAACGGCGGCCACCAGTGGATATCGCAACGCAAGGGCCTGGAAGGAGTGACCATTACCTCGGTGGTCCACGAAATCAAATTCGTTCCGGGATCGAGCCAACATATTTTCGCCGCAACGTCGATGGGAGTCTTCGAAACGGACAATGCCGGAGAAACCTGGGCTAAACGCATGGACGGCATGATCGAAGTCCTCATGGTCGTCACCATCGACGTCGACCCCAACCAGCCGCAGACCCTGTATGCCGGCACCAGCGGGGGAGTTTATCGGTCTCTCGACGGAGCCAAAACCTGGACAAAGGTCAACAACGGCCTGGTGCCGCCAGACGTGTTGAAATCGTCCCGCGCACTCAGCGTGGTCAAAATCAAGATCGACCCGCATGCGCCCCACACCGTGTATACGGCCACGTTGAAAGGACTCTATAAAACCACCGATGGCGGGGAATCCTGGCAACGTATCGGTGAAGCACTCCCCGACCAATTTTTCAGCGACCTCATTCTGGACCCGATAACCCCGGGAGTCGTCTTTGTGGCCAGTCGTGCCGGAGTCCATACAAGCCGGGACGGTGGCCGAACCTGGGACGCGGTCAATGAAGGGCTGACCAATCTTAACATCCGTGCCTTGGTCATCAGTCCGACGGATCCTTCGACCTTGTACGTCGGGACGAATCGAGCCGGTCTTTTCAGGACGAACAACGGCGGCCGGTTATGGGAACCCGTTCCGTTAGTCTTGGCACAACGGCCTTCATAAGAAATTCCTGTTTTTTCAATTCGTTAGCTTGAACAGATCGGCAAGAGCAGAAGCGCCTGTGAGGTTTGTTCACATAAATGGACAATTTGAAAATATAACTTTCATTTTGTCCACCCCAAAGTGAAGGAACGAGAAATTCCGTGCTACACTCGCCATTGCAAGTTGGAGGTGATCTCAGTTTGTCCGATCAAGCAGCCCTTTCTCCACAACGTGTCGTCGGCCATCTGGCGTCAGCCCCCAAAACACGCGCCCATCAATGACGTTACCACCGGTACAACGAGCCAAGCCGCGCTTTTCCGGCACGTCTAAGTGGTAGTTAGTTACGCCTTGCTCCATTTGAAGGTCATGGGCCATAAGGCCAGTGTCGCAATCCTCTCCATCGGACCGAAACAAGTAGATAAGCACATTGCGTGTTTCTTGGCTGAAGTCGCTATGATCAGCATCTAACTCGATCTGAGAACGCAGTCGCTCTATTTCGCGCTCCAACTTATCCACTCTCTGGCGAAGGGCCTCAGCTTCAGCTTTTGCCTTGTCTCGCTCTTTCTCCGCCGAAGAAACCTTTTCTCGGAGAACGGCTGAAAGCAGATATTCCTTCAAAAGGTCAACTAGCCAGCGCATTTTTTCATTGCCTCAAGCGTAGAGTGGATCTAACCGACCTTGTTGCTATTGTTATGTCATAAAAAAGTAGACTGCGACGGCAATAATGATCAAGACCACAATTAGTTTCGGAAGGTAGAACCCAACCACTGACGGCATCGCCTCAAGGCCGAATCTATGCGCATTTTCTTTCATATATAAATAATGAGCCTTGATCATCCACCTGAAGTCAAGCTGAACATCAAAAAATTGTTCCATAATTGTTTCATAGTCCTCTTTAGACGATCCGTATGTAGAGTCTCTATCGCTTAAGAAGGCACTTAATTCTGGCCATTTAATATGCCAAATAACTGTTTCCCATGGGTATCTTCCTTTGCCCTCTATGGCGTCATATTTGCTTTCTATAGTGTCATAGCAGAACTCTCTCATGAGGTTGCTGTGCTTAATCCTTTCTTCATGTGACAGTTTTTTCATAGCAATTCCACTAGATTGATCTGCTTTTGACAGATGCGCACACAGAAGCCCTTATGTTGACGTCCCAGACCACGTGCTCGCGCTCGTGCGGGGCCAGTGCATTGACGGTTTACTTGGTGATCATGACGATGGCTGCAGTTCTCCTTGGACGCAGAATGCGGCACCGAATAGATACTCTAGAAAGGCAAAGCGAAATTATGGTAACGCATAAAAGAGTAGAGGGAAACCGTTATCTCATTGATTCATCGCACTACTCCATGTCTGCATCGGCGCAGACATGGAGAAAATATGCATTAGAGATTCCTGTTTTTTCAATGACTTAGTTGAAAGAAAACACTCCCTCTCTTGCAGAGGGTCCGACACTGTACTATAGTAATTGCAAGAAGACGACAATCCTCCAAGACGTGCCCACCCAATCATGGACATCACCCGTCGCAAATTGTTTCAACTGAGCAGCATGGGAACCCTGGCAGGCCTCGGCAGCCTCACCACCGGGTGTGACCTCGGCAGCATGTTTGCAGTCCCCTCACGAGAAACACGGTATTTCACGCCCAATGATAAATTTTATACCGTCAATTATATGGACTCTCCGTACAACTTCACGCGCGATCTTGATCAAGAACAATGGCAAATGATAGTGAAAGGCGCCGTCGCCAACCCCATGGTGCTCAAGTGGCGGGACGTCCTGAATCGCAAACCGTTCGACCAGGTTTCCACACTCATATGCATCGATACCTTGCCGGGAGGAACGAGTCTGGGCAATGCGATTTGGCGGGGGATTTCTCTGAAAGAGTTGCTCATCGAAGCCGGTGCCGACCCTGAAACCGCACGGGACGTCATTTTTCGAGGAGCCGACGCCTATCATGACAGCATTCCCTTTGAACGGGCCATGCACGATGAAGTGATGTTGGCCTATCTCATGAACGGGGAAAAGCTCCCGAAGGCCCATGGATTTCCGCTCCGTCTGATCGTGCCCGGGTTATACGGCATCAAGAACGTCAAATGGATTACGGAAATTGAAGTGTACAACGGCGACTATCAGGGATATTGGCAACGCAAAGGATGGACCGACGAGGGGACGATCCATGTTTTTTCCCGAATCGATAGTCCGGGACATTATCAGGACGTCCGCGGGCCCAACGTGCAGTTCCGCGGCGTTGCATTCGGCGGGCCCAACTCCATAGCTCAAGTGCAACTGAGTTTCGACCAGGAGAAAACCTGGGGCGAAGCCACCATCGAACCACCCCACTCCCCTTGGTCCTGGGTGGTCTGGAACTATCAACGGCCCGATATGCCGGACGGCAAGAGCATGGTTTCCGTTCGTGCCGTTGATACCACCGGCACCGTGCAAACCTCAACAATCACCCGTCCCCAACCCAACGGTGCCACGGGCCTGCACAGCATCGTGGTGAACGTGTTCAAGGCCTAGCCTGTATCTTTCACCAATCATGTGGTTGTCGGTGAAATCGCAATTTTGGATTTAGAGCATATTTCATGACAATGACGGAAAGGCGCATGACACAAAAGGAACCCGAATACGGTAGCGTGCAAATACTGCCGGGCGACAGTCGAGATATTCTCCCGCAACTTGAAACCCGATCGGTTCAATGTTGCGTTACTTCGCCGCCATATTGGGGCTTGCGAGATTACGATCATTCAGCACAGATAGGTGCTGAATCCTCTCCTGAAAAATACGTGGAAAACCTCGTGGGGATTTTCCGGGAAGTTCGAAGAGTGCTGGCTGATGATGGCACTTTTTGGCTGAACGTCGGTGACGGATACGCTCGGAACGGCGGAACCGGCAATTGTGGTCCCAATGCCCAAGTCGGCAACACGAAGAAACTGATTCAAAGACGCAACTGTACGGTACCTGATTGTTGGGGGCTGAAAGACCGCGATCTGCTGGGATTGCCATGGCGAGTGGCATTTGCGCTTCAAGTGGATGGGTGGTTGCTGCGTTCGAAGATCACTTGGGTAAAGAAAGCACCTATGCCAGAGAGCGTCAAGAATCGTCCCTCAAATGCGACCGAGGAGGTTTTCCTGTTCTCGAAGATTCCCAATTACTATTACGACAATCAAGCAGTCCGCGAAGAAACCGGCGCGAATCTCAAGAATTATTGGTTATTGGGACCCGATTCCAGTAGCACGCCCCATCCTGCCGCTTTCCCAAAAGAATTGGCAAGGCGTTGCATACTCCTGGGCAGTCGTCCCGGAGATTTGGTCCTTGACCCGTTTTCTGGTTCCGGAACGACTGGCATGGTGGCCGCCGAACTGAATCGCAATGCGGTGCTTATCGAACTGAACGAAGAATACGTGTCACACTCCAAAACACGATTCAATGCCGTCGCACAACAGGCCTTTCCCATCTAATCATAGCGACTTGTTTCTCGATTTATGCCATGAAGACACTCGTAGAATTGCGGCGAAGCTATCACGACAAAATTGGCTCACAAATCGTTCGAATTTCCAAGAAAAACGGAACATTCTATCCGAATTTCGCTGACGGCAGCAGTCACTCCAGCGTTCTTATCGCAAATGGTATCGCCAAAGCACTTAGATTCCCCGTCAAGAAAACCCCAAAAATTACGGGGCAAACAGCAGGTACACTATTCGAAAAGCTCACCTGCGAGTTTTTTAAGGATGCATTCACGGCTATCAGACACTTGCGTCCCGGTCGATGGCAATACCTGACGGCCCAGACACAGATTTCCAACTTTGTGCAGTATCGGCACCTGGAAACACTCGACTCCCTTGTAAGCGACAACCAAACCCTCTCCACGGCTCTAGGGCATGGATACATTGTGACGCCGGACATCGTTATTGCTCGCTACCCCGCCACGCAAGATGAAATCAACGTGTCCGAGGCTTTTCTAGATGATTCCGGCATGGCCTCTCTCACACCTTTCCTGGATGGCAATCAATCGACGTCCGTTCCTTTCTTGCATGCGAGTATTTCGTGTAAGTGGACAATCCGAAGTGACCGTTCCCAAAACACCCGCACAGAGGCCCTAAACCTGATCCGCAATCGTAAGGGCAACCTACCGCATATCGTGGCAGTCACGGCTGAACCGCTCCCGATGCGGATTGCCTCTCTGGCTCTCGGTACTGGCGACCTTGACTGCGTCTATCACTTTGCCCTGGACGAATTGAGAGAAGTATGCGCAACCCTTCCCAGAGGAGAAGATCAATTGGAAATGCTGGAAACCATGATTCAGGGGAATCGATTGCGTGACATCAGCGACCTCCCGTTCGATCTCGCCGTTTAACGCGCTTAATCTGCGCTAGATTGTTGAAAAAAATCACTTAGTCAACGATTTGTTATACGCCGTTAAGGCTGCGTCTGCTCTTCCACAGGAAACCCAGAGCTCAGGAATTAAGTCACACAAGCATCGAACATACGAATAGAGCACCTCTCCGTCGTTGTCCGACAAGTCGCTAAACGCCAACTCCGTCAGCCAATCTCCGACGAACTCTCTCCACGCATTAAGATCCGTGCGGCTTGCAGCGGCCACTAGGCAAATCTCTATGGCCTCGGAGATGGCCAAAGGGAATTCAGCATTGTACCTGTACTTACGAACAAGAATTCGTAATTCATCCGCGAGGGTAAGACTCCTCGAAACGGCGGCAACCGTAGCCAATCCATTTAAGATAGCGAGAAGCTCGGGCTTGCTCTCTATGTTCAGCAAACGATAACGGGCAAGCTTCAGCCCTTTAGCGGCTAATTCAGCCTTATCTACACCAATGCGGAAGAGCCAGGCAGAATTCACAAGAGCAATAAACGACGATGGTGCTACTTTTTCTGTGCCAAGCTGTACTTCAATCGTTTCTTCGAGTTCGGCAGGTAAATCAGTTTTCGCTTCCTCGCCCCCCTCTAGGGGGCCTGGCAAGCATGGATAGAAAAAATCACCAAGTGAGCACAAACTCCTTGGGTTGGTTGTGAGAATAAGCTCAAATAACTCGCTGCCCTTGATATTTTCCTCATATTTCTTTGCTGTGTTTATAATACGACCGAAAAATTCAGCCTTCATTTGCGAAGCCATTGCAAGATTAGGATTCCAGCGCGGCTCCAAACGCATATCGGCAAGCGATTGTAGATGATGTTGCCATCCACGCTTGCTAAACGCCCATTCACTGAATTGATCAATATGAATGGACGAATTCACAATCTGACGATGAATCAATGCTGCTTGCGACAAGGCTGCTAATCTTCTATAAAAAGGAGGTTCCGAAGACAATAGACGGATTCTTGATAACTCTCCATCCACAAGACAAAAGAGTGCTGAGAGGAGCTTGAAACCACTCGCTTGTCCGTCAACATCCTCGTCACGAATCTGCTCAATGAGACGAATAAGAACTCGTTCTATCTCGGGTCTTGAGGGAAAAACTCGCAAGCCGACTTCAATGGCACCCAACTGTGAAAGTCTGTCTCCATGCTTGTCCAAGAAAGCGAAGGCGCCTACAAGGTCTTCACTATCTAACAGATCGATATTGATTTCATCCGTCATTGAAGAATGTGATGACAGGAAAAGGCTAAACAAAAAGCCATCATAAGGTCTCCACGCAGACAGTTGCTTAAAAAGCATGCCACCGCTACCGGCCGCATACTCGGCAATGGAAGTACTACCGTCATATGCACCCACAAGTCGTTCAAAATATCTGCGTGAATGGGGAACCAGGGAGGGTATACTGATCTGCCTGCCTAAAATCTCACGGCTTATGGAACGCGCCTTTTTAAATGGCGTATCGAGAAATTCACTGTGGAACGCCAGAACTTCCTCATTTTCGAGAGCACGTTCTGCAAGAATATCACGCAATGGATCTGATGCACTGCTAGGCAAATTGCACTCGGATACGGCTTCATCAAGAGAGCGTAGACGTATACTTCTATCTGGAGAAAGCGCAGCAAAGTACGAAGGGAAGGTGAGATGTCGCTTGCCCCGAGCAAGCGAAAGACTGGGTGGCATTCCCATCTCACTACTGTTCTTTAGTGTCCATTTCCAGCCATTCGTGTCAATCACTTTCTTGACCGACGCTCCAGAAAGGACCTTTCGGACAGCATCGAACAGGATAGAATTTTGAACAGAAACAGCGGAACCATCAAATGAAATAACGGCGTCTATCGTAAAACCATATTCCTCCCGAAACTCCGATTCTTCAAGCAAAGTCTCACGTATAAGCGGAGGAAAAAGCTTCAAGGCCGCCTGTGCCAACGCAGATCTAACATAGGGATTATTCATTATTTCGCTCCCATTTAGTTAGGCTCCTCTCAGCCATTTCTGCAATACTTCTCCGGTGCCATTCTACAATACAAGAATAGAGATCAGGATATTGTTCTTTGATCGGAACCAAAATCCTATCTTCGACCCAACTCCAGTATTCACTCCTTACTTCTTGTGGTACCTTGACTGGAGATATAAGCATCATCAGGATTTGCTCAACATGGACCTTTTTGACAATATCAGGTCCATTCTCGCCGCTAAAACTGTGAGCCCAGCCACGAATGTCGATCTGATCCATGATCCAGTCGGAGCGGACCCGGGAACTGGAAAAGTCGGCGTCGGCTTTCCACAGACCTTTCAGCACTCCGATGAACACTTTTCGTATAGAATCTAGCCATAGAGCTTCTTTCGGAATCTGAAGCCAAGAACTCATTTGAACACGAAGAATGTTTTCCCGGATAGCCCTCAGTTCGGCTGTTTCAATAAGCTTGTCATCATCGACGATGGAGATGTTAAGATGATGTGCCAGTTCGTCCTCGCTCACGGGCACAAAGAAATATCCGGCACGACGAAGACGAGTCCTGTACCCCCAACGGTCTTCTGATGTTATAGAACCGGTTGTGACCAGCGCATCTATAAGATCCAACGTTGAAAATATTGGCGTCAGTGAACTGCCGCCATCGATATGAGCATGTTGATTGAGAAATCTATCGTCCGTAATGACTGCGTCACAATACTTGGCTAGAGTGATAAGATCCATAGTCGGATGCTCTGGCATTGACCGCTCTGCTGGCTGATTAATATGGAGTCGCCTGCCTACCTTTATTTTTCCCGACTCTATTCGTGAATTGACGGCAGACCGTATACGTTCTATGGTTTCCTCGACCTTTCCGGAAATTCTTTCATAAGAAATTAAGAGGTGGCTGGGGAAATCTGAACAAGGGGGATAAGTGGTATTTTTGCTCGCAATCGGCATCATTGCCGTTCACGAGGAGCAATCATGACAAGACGAACACGGCGGAACCATAGTCCGGCTTTTAAGGCCAAGGTGGCGCTTGCGGCCATCCGGGGGGAACAGACGCTGGCAGAACTCGCCCAGCAGTTCGACGTACATCCGAACCAGATCAAGCAGTGGAAGGAGCACCTGCTGGCAGGCATGCCCGAGGTTTTCGACGGTGGGGTGAAGAAGGCGGTCGCGCCTGAGAGTGACGTGACCGCGCTGCATGCAAAGATCGGGCAGCTGACTCTGGAGAATGATTTTTTAGAGGGTGCGCTCAGCAAGGCCGGTTTGTTGCCGAGCGCAAGACGATGATCGACCGCGAGCACCGCTTGAGTGTCAGCCGTCAGGCCAGGCTGCTTGGGATCAGTCGGGGCAGCGTCTACTACCAGCGCCGGCCTCCTTCCACGGCCGATCTGGCGTTGATGCGCCGGATCGATGCGTTGCATTTGGAGTATCCCTTTGCCGGCAGCCGGATGTTGCTGGGGTTGCTCCGGCAAGAAGGCCATGTCGTGGGCCGCCTCCATGTCGCCACGCTGATGAAGCAGATGGGGATTATGGCGCTCTATCGGCGCCCGACCACGTCGCACCCGACCCCGGGCCACCAGATTTACCCCTATCTGTTAAGGAAGGTGGCTGTCACCAAGCCTAACCAAGTCTGGGCAATGGACATCACGTATGTACCCATGGCGCGTGGGTTTGTGTATCTGGTGGCGGTCGTCGACTGGTTCAGCCGCAAGGTGCTCGCTTGGCGGCTCTCGATTACGCTGGAGACGGAGCCGTGCTTGGAGGCATTGAGCGAAGCCCTGGCTCGACATGGTAGGCCTGCAATCATGAACACGGATCAGGGCAGCCAGTTCACCTCCGTCGCCTTTCTCACGGCCTTGCAGGACGCCAAGATCGCGATTAGCATGGACGGCAAGGGCGCGTGGCGCGACAATGTCTTTGTCGAACGGCTCTGGCGGACGATCAAATACGAGGAAGTTTACCTCCGGGCCTACCGAAGCGTCTCGGAGGCGCGTCGCAGTCTTGGTCGCTATCTGGCGTTCTACAACCGGCGCCGACCGCATTCATCGCTTGGCGGGCAAACGCCCGATCAAGCCTATATCAACCAGCCAACGCCAAGCTCGGCGGCGGCATAACCAGCGCGGAGATCCACTTATCGACAGCTCGCAACCTGTTCAAAACAGCCCAGCCACCTCTTTAGTTTGTCTGTTTCAGACACCGTGTAAGGTGAAGCAATCGGTCTGAATCCCGAGACTTGTAATTTTTCCAGTATTCCAAGATGAAGGAAATATTTGATGGCCAGACCATCTAAGTACAGTATTGCTCCATCAGCAATCTCCGGCTGATTTGGCCACGGCTTCTCGTGAAGCTGTAAATAGGAACGCGCCTTTCTTTCTTCCTCCCACGTAATCTGTCCCCTTTGCCGCAACTTATCTACAATGGCTTGACAGCTACTCAGCACTGCTGCATGTGCAGTCAGGTCAGCTTCTTCCTCCATCAGTGAGGCGATCCGATGAACCGGAGACGGCTGAACAACAATGCGTTGTAAGTCCTCTTCATGCCGCACTTTTTCCGCTTCTCCTATCAATAGCGCCAACTCCTCCCCAACCTGATCAGACAGATCGCCATCCGGCACGCTACTCGGTTCCAATCTCCTTAGAACATCTGTGGCAAGCAAGTCTCGTATCTGCCGTGCATTCTTGATCTGACTTGGCTGATGAAATGCAGCCTTTTGCTTCTCCTCAAAAAGCCATGCAAGAGTTGAATGTGGAACGTGCACCGCATCAAAAGCGTCTAATGCCTCATCAAGCAAATTCAGAAAACCTAAGGTGATCAATACAGTGGCATCCATTCCAATCTGTCTGCCAGTATTGAGCGATGTAGATTGTCGCTGACCACTATATGCAGGAACAGCGCCTCTCCGACGTGGATCGTTCTCCGACAGATTTGCCAGCGCGGGGAAAAGCATCAGACTAATAAGAGACTTATTGAGGGCTTGAGCTGCCAGAAACATGGGAATCTCACCACGGCTCAACAACTGCCATATTTCAGACTCTCGACGATCCCACTTCGGCTTCAGGTCCAAGATATCTTTCAGTGACAGCATTTGTATTGGCCCATCCTGGCCAGAGAGTGCGGCGGCTCTGTAAATCCATTGAAAGAGGTGGCTGGGCTGTTTTGAACAGGTTGCGAGCTGTCGATAAGTGGATCTCCGCGCTGGTTATGCCGCCGCCGAGCTTGGCGTTGGCTGGTTGATATAGGCTTGATCGGGCGTTTGCCCGCCAAGCGATGAATGCGGTCGGCGCCGGTTGTAGAACGCCAGATAGCGACCAAGACTGCGACGCGCCTCCGAGACGCTTCGGTAGGCCCGGAGGTAAACTTCCTCGTATTTGATCGTCCGCCAGAGCCGTTCGACAAAGACATTGTCGCGCCACGCGCCCTTGCCGTCCATGCTAATCGCGATCTTGGCGTCCTGCAAGGCCGTGAGAAAGGCGACGGAGGTGAACTGGCTGCCCTGATCCGTGTTCATGATTGCAGGCCTACCATGTCGAGCCAGGGCTTCGCTCAATGCCTCCAAGCACGGCTCCGTCTCCAGCGTAATCGAGAGCCGCCAAGCGAGCACCTTGCGGCTGAACCAGTCGACGACCGCCACCAGATACACAAACCCACGCGCCATGGGTACATACGTGATGTCCATTGCCCAGACTTGGTTAGGCTTGGTGACAGCCACCTTCCTTAACAGATAGGGGTAAATCTGGTGGCCCGGGGTCGGGTGCGACGTGGTCGGGCGCCGATAGAGCGCCATAATCCCCATCTGCTTCATCAGCGTGGCGACATGGAGGCGGCCCACGACATGGCCTTCTTGCCGGAGCAACCCCAGCAACATCCGGCTGCCGGCAAAGGGATACTCCAAATGCAACGCATCGATCCGGCGCATCAACGCCAGATCGGCCGTGGAAGGAGGCCGGCGCTGGTAGTAGACGCTGCCCCGACTGATCCCAAGCAGCCTGGCCTGACGGCTGACACTCAAGCGGTGCTCGCGGTCGATCATCGTCTTGCGCTCGGCAACAAACCGGCCTTGCTGAGCGCACCCTCTAAAAAATCATTCTCCAGAGTCAGCTGCCCGATCTTTGCATGCAGCGCGGTCACGTCACTCTCAGGCGCGACCGCCTTCTTCACCCCACCGTCGAAAACCTCGGGCATGCCTGCCAGCAGGTGCTCCTTCCACTGCTTGATCTGGTTCGGATGTACGTCGAACTGCTGGGCGAGTTCTGCCAGCGTCTGTTCCCCCCGGATGGCCGCAAGCGCCACCTTGGCCTTAAAAGCCGGACTATGGTTCCGCCGTGTTCGTCTTGTCATGATTGCTCCTCGTGAACGGCAATGATGCCGATTGCGAGCAAAAATACCACTTATCCCCCTTGTTCAGATTTCCCCAGCCACCTCTGAATGACCTCCTTGTTGTCTTCCAAACCAGCGTTTGCTGCAAGAAAGTAGGCTGCTCCTAATACACGTGCATCATCATTCCCCTTATTTGCTGCTGCGAACAGTAACTCTTTGGCGCGAGGCAAACCCAAACGAAGAGCCAAGTGAGCGGTTCTCAACGACTCCCGAGCATCTCTCTTGTCTCTCTCTAAATATTCATTATCTACGAACGTAGAAAGGGAGGCCCAATCACCTAGTGAGATTCCAAGATTAAGTTGGAGTGCGCGATAGTTTGGATCATCCTTATCGTTATTCAATCTCGCCAATTTGGAGCGCGCCTCCAGAAGCGCGCCCTCATGGTACAAAGACCAGCAGAAAATCATTGGCAGGTGCTTGGATTGTGCCACAAGCGTTTCTTTTGATCTTAAAAACTCTACAACTCGTTCATTCTCTTTTGCGTTGTATAGTGCGCTTGAAAAACGCTCGGCGTCCTGCAAGGAATCGGTTCTTTGAAACAGAATATCACCATATTTGCAAAGACCATCCCAATCTCTCTTGATTTCGAGTTCCTCAACAAGACTTGCCAAATCACTCAGAGAACCCGTCTCCTCGAACCGAGCCTTTCGGTTTTCAACCGGATCGGTCCCCTCTGCTTCGGCAATTATGTTCCAGAGGCGGCTCTCTTCTCCCTCAGAAAGTCCCTCTTGCCTAAGAATTTCTAGACACTCTTTCGCTCTTTCAAGCAATCCAGCTTTCGAAAACATCTCAAGCTGGATAGATCGCATGGCTTTCTTGTCAATATAGTCGGCAAGTTCATCAAAATGTCTACCGATGGAGTTCGCAATATCCTCTGGAGTATTCTGTGTGAGAAGGAGAGAAAAACGGGCAAGCGCGGTGTCATAAGTAATTCCACCCTTAAGGATAACTTGACGTTCGATCTCTCGTTCGACTGCTGGCAAGTCTAGTCTTATTCCGAATTCAAGACCAAGATGGACAAGACGAAGGGCAGACTTGGAATCTCGAAGTTTGGATGCCAGTCGTATCTTTGCTCCTTCGGATTCATCGAAATCTCTAAGTTCAAGCCAAAGTGCGTACTCATCAGCTATTGTCGCTGCACGATCAAGATTTAGCTCACGTGCAATTTTTGAAGCGTCGACAAAGTGGGCACGCGCTACTCGACGGGCTTCAAGTGCCACCGCATCAGATGCAAGTGGGAAATTCCTGGCATCGAACGGTGGCTGGTTAAGCACAGCAGCGCGAAGCTCGTTAGGCACCGCCTGTAGGAGGTGTGTGATTGCCGCCATGTGATGAAGGACAGGGACATCATGCAGATCGTCATCGGTCAATAGATCAAGACAACTCTGGGCGGATTCCGAATCGGCGAGTTCAAGGTGACACCCCAAGAGGAAGCGTTTGCCCTCAGGATCCAAGTTCATAGAATCAATGCCAGCGGCAGTCAGCCAGCTAACAGCTTCCTGCGGACCTTCATGATGTACAACGATTATAAAAGCCGCGGACCGAGATGGCGGTGAATCCAGGCTGGCTAAAGTGCTAAGGGCAGCCTTCTTATCACCTCTCTGTGACAATATAAAGGCGTCGGCTATATCTATTTCCTGGCAAGTTCCTAGTTCCTTCGCTAGCTTGAGGTATTTTTCTGCTTTGTCCAATTCTTCGGCACGTGACAAGAATCGTACGCACCAAGCTAGGGCTCGGCTTCTTACTGTATCCGTACCTCCAGAAAGTTCTCCTTCCACCATTCTTCTCACAAGCCCCAATGAAAAGTTGACTAGATCGAATTCTCCGAAAAATCTCGACTTTCGGAGGATATCGATCTCATCCTCAATTTTTTGATCGACAAGGCTTGTTGGGAAATACGGATGGGAAAAGACATCTGGTGGTAGATGCTCCAAATTATTAGAAATGATTTTTCGCATCTTATCCGCATGTATTTGTTTCCAGTTCTTGAGTAGTTCTGCTGGATAAGTTTCATGTTGACCATCTATTACAGCATGATGATGACGGCAGAACAAAATCAGATTCTCTGGAGAATTTAGTTCTTTTTCGGTAAGGCCAGATTTTCCTCTTGGACCATCGACACTAACAGCATATATGTGGCAAATGTGTGCAGTGATAATAGCGTCGGATTGTTCAGTAGCTGATTCAACAAGGGTGTTAGGGCATTCCGGGTGTGCACATTGGTTCCCACTCAAAGCGAACAAAACTTTTAGCGTCTTTGGTGAATAGTATCGTTTAGGCACAATTACATCGCTCTCATTGTTCGGTCGGATCGGTTATATGGGCGTGCTCCTACGGGTCCAATGCTTGATTGATGATGTCATAAGGAACAATTAAGATCAAAAATTAAGGAAGATCGTCTGGATTTCGACGGTTATGACAGACCGACAAAGCGGACGAAACTTGTTCTGACCGGCGGACGGAAGACCGTCCCGATGCCTCAGTCACCGCCGATCTCTCACGGTCCCTTTCATGTGGACAGCTTTTGAACGCGTATATTTTCGACGAATGTGGGGAAACAGGGGCTCAATAGTGGAAAATTGCTAGCTGACTTTTGAAGGCATAGAGCACAATGGCTGCCAGATACTACAAAAGGCTTGTCTCCGCGCCGCTAAATTTCAACGTCGAGTTTGATACCCAGTTCTTTGAGTTGGGTCTGCCCGACGTCCGACGGTGCTTCGGTCATCAGGCATTGAACTTTTTGCGTTTTGGGGAAGGGAATCACTTCTCGAATGGACTCGGTTTTTCCGAGCAACATGATCAGACGATCAAGGCCCAGGGCAATCCCACCGTGGGGAGGGGCGCCATACTCCAGCGCGTCCAGCAAAAAACCGAATTTTTCCTGAGCGGCTTCCTTGGAAATCCCCAACAGGCTGAACACCTTCTGCTGCAACTCGCTATGGTGGATACGAATACTGCCCCCGCCGATTTCAAACCCGTTGAGGACCACGTCATAGGCTTGCGCGTGAACGTGCAACGGGGCGGAATCCATGGTGGAAAGATCGTCCGCACGAGGCGATGTAAAGGGATGATGAAGCGCCACGTACCGTTGTTCCGCCGCATCGTATTCGAACATGGGAAAATCCGTCACCCACACCGGCTCCCATTTGTCGTGATCGATCAACTCCAATTCGACGCCAAGGTATGACCGAAGCCGGCCCAATACCTCATACGTGACGGCGGGCTTGTCCGCGACAAAGAGCATGAGATCCCCGGGACCGGCGTCCGGAAGCGCCCGTTGGAACAGTTCGGCATTGAGGAATTTGGCAATGGCCGACTCGAACTGCCACCCTTGGGTAATCTTGACCCAGGCGAGGCCCTTGGCCCCAAACCCCTTGGCGACTTCAATGAGACGGTCGATCCGGTTGCGCGCAATGTCCGCGCCGCCTTTGACCACGAGCCCGGAAACCTGCCCGCCTTTTTCAACCGTCTCCCGGAACACTTTAAACTCGACGTGTTTGGCGACTTCGTTCAGGTCACGAAGCTCCAACCCGAAGCGACGATCGGGTTTGTCCGTCCCATACCGCGACAGAGCTTCCTGATAGGTCAGGCGCGGGAACGGAGACGGCAACGAAATACCCGCGGCTTCCTTGCTCACGAGTCTCAGCAACTCTTCCGTCAGATTCATGACGTCCTCACGTTCCACAAACGACATTTCAAGATCGATTTGCGTAAACTCGGGTTGCCGGTCGAGCCGGAGATCTTCGTCGCGGAAGCATCGGGCGATTTGAAAGTACCGGTCGGTTCCGCCGACCATCAGGATCTGTTTGAACAATTGCGGCGATTGCGGCAAGGCAAAAAATGCGCCCTGATTGACGCGACTCGGCACCAGATAATCTCTGGCCCCTTCCGGGGTGCTTTTCGTGAGGATCGGAGTCTCAATTTCCAGAAACCGCCGTTCATGGAGAAACTGCCTGGTCCGGTAGGCCACGTCATGACGCAGCGTGAGTAACCGCTGCATGGGCGGCCGGCGTAAATCCAAATATCGATGTTTCAAACGAAGGGCTTCCGTGGCCTGACTGTCGTCTTCGATTAAAAAGGGCGGCGTGTTGGCTCGATTCAACACGTCCAAAGCGCCGACTTGGATTTCGATTTCCCCGGTCGTGATCTGTGGATTAACCGATTCCTCTGGCCTGAGCCGCACAGTTCCCGTGGCGGCAATCACAAACTCGTTGCGGAGTTCGTTGGCTTGTTCATGAATAGCCTGATCGTGCTCCACGTCAAACACGAGTTGCGTCACACCGAAACGGTCACGCACGTCGATAAACAACACGCCGCCGTGATCACGACGGCCATGCACCCATCCCATCAACGTGACGGATTGGCCATCCTGTTCACGCGTTAATTCTCCACAATAGTGTGTACGCTTCACTGCTCACCCTTTTCGCGTTTGTGGGCGACCTCTGCCTTTCACGACTCGCCCTGGCCGCCGGGCACTGCCGGGAGCCGGACGAGCCTTGCTGCCCTTGCTGCGTGAATCCTTCTTTGCCGGAGGACTCGTTGTCCGCACGCGCGGCGGCCCAGTATCCCTATCCGGCCTCGACCTTTGCAAGTCGGACCGTGGGGCCTGCGCACGGACGTTACGGGCCTTGGTCGTTCGATGAAGGATCCCCCGCAACGCATTGGCTTCGACGTCGGTGGCAAACCGGGACACACCTACGGGCAAATCTCCCAGGTCAAGCGGACCGAAACGAATTCTTATGATGCGCATGACCCGGTGGCCCAAGGCTTCGAGCATGCGCTTGATCTGATGCTTCCTGCCTTCGTGAATCGTGATCTCCAGCCATGAATTGGCCTTGGCCTTTCCGGATTTCCTGATCACGGCGGGAGCGGTCATCCCGTCGTCCAAGGCGATACCGTCTTCAAGATTTTGGATTTCCTCTTCCGTACAGACCCCCGAGACTTTTACCAAATACGTCTTCGGCACGTGGTACCGGGGATGGACGCACGCTTGCGCCACATTTCCATTATTCGTCAACAGCAACAGGCCTTCGGTGTCATAGTCCAGCCGGCCGACCGGAAAGATCCGCACTTTCACTTTCGCCACCAAATCCGCGATCGTAGGCCGGCCATAAGGATCGTCCATCGTCGTCACGTAACCTGGTGGTTTATGCAGGAGAATAAAGACTTCGGGCTCGGACGGTTGCACGTGACGACCATCGATCTTCACGTGATCTTTCGACGGATCAATACACGTTCCGAGCACACGCACAACTTTCCCGTTTACCGTCACGTGACCGTCCCGAATCATGGTTTCTGCCGCGCGCCGTGACGATATCCCACTGGCGGCAATGACTTTTTGCAATCGAACCATCATGAATTTCTCTGTATTTGTAAAGACAGGATGTTACGCTGCCCAGAAGAAGTCGCCATGGACCCCTCGCAGGCACAAGAGATTTATATCATCTAGTTCAATGTTTTTATCCAGTTTCGGGAACTTTGATGGTCCACTGAAAATTCTACCTGCAACTTTCATTTTTACATCATAAGGGTTACAAATGTTCAGGCCATTTTGTAAGAACACCCGCATGCACCACAGAAACATATAATCCACCCGCATTTAAGGCATTCAAATTGAATTGAATTATCTACTGGATGATGACACGCCCAACAGTGTGAACTTCTATGAAGTTTTTGTTTTTCGACACTCCTTATTCCAGCATAATTACTCTGCCCCAACCCTTTACTCAACAAGAATTCCTTATGTTGTTCCGACACCGCACGCTTAACTCTATCAGGGTTTTTGTCAATCAAGCTTTTGATTTTTTTAATACTGTCATCTATTCCGTCCTGACCTTGAACTTCAAAAACTTTGTTTTTTCCTGACCACGCAACACCCTTGAAATTTCCCTCGTTGAAAAGGGCGATAACAATTAAGTTCTTATAAATAAAACGTTTTCTATTGCTACCTAGGGCCATGACTTGAAATTTTTTTATTTATTATTGTTTTCTTGTCAATAATGGAAAATCACTCCCATTCGATCGTACTTGGTGGTTTGGAACTGATGTCATACACGACGCGATTCACCCCCGATACTTCGTTGATGATCCGATTCGCCACGTGCGCCAGAAAGGATTGCGGCAATGGCGCCCAATCGGCGGTCATGCCGTCCACACTGGTCACGGCTCGTAACCCGATAACGTGCTCATACGTCCGTTGATCACCCATCACCCCCACGGTGCGAATCGGCAGCAACACGGCAAACGCCTGCCACGTCTGCCGGTATAACCCCTGTGCCTTTAATTCATCGATAAAAATAGCATCCGCTTCACGGAGCATGTCTACGCGAGGCAGTGTCACCGCTCCAAGGATGCGAATGGCCAAGCCCGGGCCCGGAAAGGGATGACGATGAACCACGTCATCCGGCAAACCCAGTTCCTTGCCCAGGACTCGGACTTCATCCTTGAACAATTCCCGGAGCGGTTCGACCAATCGGAGTTTCATCCGCGCGGGAAGGCCTCCGACGTTATGATGCGTCTTGATCGTCGCGGACGGCCCTTTGTGGCTGACACTTTCAATCACGTCGGGATAGAGCGTACCTTGGACCAGGTAACGGACGTTGCCGATGTTCCGCGCTTCGCGATCAAACGCCTTGATGAATTGACGCCCGATGATCTTGCGCTTTTTTTCCGGATCGGTCGTTCGACCCAGTGCTCGTAAGAATTGCTCGGAGGCATCGACCATGCGGCAGTTGAAGTGAAACGACCTGAACCTCTGCTTAAGCTGTTTGACTTCATGTTTCCGCATCACGCCGTTATCGATAAACACACAGGTCAGTTGGTTCCCGATCGCCTGATGGGTCATGGCTGCCGCCACCGTACTATCGACGCCTCCACTCAGGGCACAGAGTACCTTCTCACTCCCCACTTGTCCGCGAATCCGGTCGATGGAATCGTGCAGGAACGACCCCATGGTCCAGGTCGGCCTTGCCCCACAAATATGACGGACGAAGTTTTTGAGGATACGTGCGCCGTGGGTGGTATGGGCGACTTCAGGGTGAAATTGCAGGCCGTAGAGGCGATGTTTCCGGTTGACCGATTTCATCGCGGCAATAGGAGAATTCGCCGTCCGCGCAATGGGCCTGAAGCCGGATGGCACCTTTTCAATGCGGTCTCCGTGCGACATCCAGACCGAAAAGGGACTCTTCTCGTCCAGCCCCCTGAATAAATCCGATCCATCCTGAACCAGCAACTCCGCACGACCGAATTCCCTGTGTTTCGCCCGGCCGACTCGCCCACCCATAGACTGCGCCATCAATTGCATGCCGTAGCAAATGCCGAGAACCGGCACCCCTTCCTTCATAATCGCTTTTGACCATTCCGGACGCCCGGCACTCGTCACGCTGGCCGGCCCCCCGGACAGAATGATGCCTTTGGGTCGATTCGCTTGAATCGTTTCCAGGGAAGCGGAAGAAGGCAGGATAATGGAATGAACGTGGGATTCCCGAATCCGGCGGGCAATCAGTTGGGTGTATTGTGACCCGAAATCAAGAACGACGACCGTATCGTGACAGGACGCGCTGGAGGATGACATGGTTAGTCGGGTCCTGGCACTCACGTTATTCAACGTCAGCCCTATAGTTGGGCGCCTCCTTGGTTATCACCACGTCATGAACGTGGCCTTCTCTCAATCCGGCGTGGGTTAAACGAATGAACCGGGCGTTTTGCTGTAACTCGGGAATGGACCGGCATCCGCAATAGCCCATGCCGGCTTTCAGGCCGCCGACCAATTGATACACCATATTGGACATCAGGCCTTTATAGGGCACACGGCCTTCGATTCCCTCCGGCACCAGCTTTCCCGCTGCTTGCCCTTCCTGCCGATAGCGGTCCCGGCCCCATCGTTCCAAGGCTCCGAGCGAACCCATGCCCCGATACTCTTTATAAGTGCGGCCTTGATACAAGACCGTTTCCCCCGGTGATTCTTCGGTACCGGCAAACAGGGACCCGATCATCACGGCTGATGCTCCCGCAGCCAAGGCTTTGGAGATATCGCCTGAATATTTAATGCCCCCATCGGCCAGCACCGGAACGCCGGTTCCGCTCAGCGCTTCGGCACAATCGGCAATGGCGGTCAGTTGGGGAACGCCGGCTCCCGAGACGATCCGCGTCGTACAAATCGAGCCAGGCCCCACGCCAACCTTCACCGCGTCAACGCCTACGTCCACGAGTTCCCTGGCCGCTTCCGCCGTACCGATGTTCCCGGCCACCACCTCCATCGACGAATAACGTTGTTTAATCATTTTCACCGTATCGATGACGCTCTGGGAATGACCATGCGCCGTATCCACGACGATCATGTCCACACCGGCCTTGACCAGTCGCTCGACGCGTTCCGGCACGTCCTCTCCCACGCCGACGGCCGCGGCGATCCGTAGCCGACCATGGGTATCTTTGCAGGCGTTCGGGTATTTAATCTGTTTTTGAATGTCCTTGATCGTGATGAGCCCTTTGAGCTCGAATTCGTCGTTGACGACCGGCAATTTTTCAATCCGATGCTCGTGCAGGATTTCCCGGGCCTTGGCGAGACTCGTCCCCTCCGGCACCGTCACCAACTGTTCTTGAGTCATCACCTGAGACACCGGCAAATCAAAACGAGACTCGAATCGCAAATCCCGATTGGTCAGGATACCCACCAGCTTTTTTTCTCTCGTTACCGGAATGCCGGAGATCCGATAGGTCGCCATAATTTCATGGGCATCACGAATGGTTTGATCGGGTGCGATCGTAATGGGATCGAGAATCATGCCACTCTCTGATTTTTTCACCTTATCGACTTCGAGGGCTTGCTGTTCAGGCGACATGGCCCGATGGAGAACCCCGATACCTCCCTCTCGCGCCAACGCGATGGCCAAACGACCTTCCGTGACGGTGTCCATGGCGGCACTCAGAATCGGAATATTGATCGTAATATGGCGCGAGACGTGCGTGGAACAATCCACATCGCTCGGCATCACCTCCGATTTGGCGGGCACCAATACCACGTCGTCAAAGGTCAACCCGATTCGTGTTTTATCCCAGAGTGCCATCTGCGTGTTCCTCAGAAAATACCCGTGACCGAGTTATCGTGAGAGACGTCACAAAATTGTCGTTGAACAAAAACCGGTGAGAAAAAGCGTGAAAACAGCTTACCAAGATTTTCCCAAAAAATCGATGGGCTTAACGGCCAAAACTGAAAAAACAGGGCTCCCTGATGGGGCATGCCGCAATCACGGGAGCTTTACTCAATCCATGGAGGTCAAGACGCTATTACGCCTCTCCTTCCGGTAAGGCCGCAACCGTTTCCGATTCCTCTCGCAGAAAGTCTTCGGCGTCTTCAGCCGGCATGAAGTGTTGTACGCGCATATTGCCGCTATCGACCACGAAGACGTGCCCTTTGTGATCAACCACGAGCCCATAGGGAAAGTTGAATTGCCCCTCGGAATTACCGAATCCACCCCATTGGGTGATGAAATTTCCATCCCGATCGAATTTTTGAATCCTCTGGTTTCCCGTGTCCGATATGTAGACGTCGCCCGCGCCCTCCACCGTGATCCCCCAGGGTGAACGGAATTGGCCCGGCTCCTGGGCTTGGGCGCTACTCGCGTGGCCCGGACTGGTCCCACCGCCCCATTTGGCGACGAGCTGCGGGAGGACGTTCGTACTGGTATCGAACTTCTGGATTCGATGATTCCCCATATCCACGACGTACACCATCCCGTCATTCTGATCGACGGCCACGCCCCGGGCAAAATAGAATTGCCCGTCATTATTCCCGAAACTTCCCCACTGCATCACGAACTCACCGTCTTCATCGAATTTCTGGACGCGGAAATTGGCACTATCGACGACGTACAGGTACCCACGCACCCGGTCGACCGCCACGTCCCAGGGGGCATTGAACTGACCTTCCCCATTCCCGCGATTACCGATTTTCATGAGGTAATGGCCCAGTTTCCCATCGAATTTCTGCACGCGATGGTTACTGGTATCGCACACGTACACGTCACCTTTTCCATCGCACGCGATGCCCGTGGGGTTGTTGAAATTCCCATTGGCCGTGCCGAAATTCCCCCACAGCAGGATGAAATTTCCATTGCCGTCGAATTTTTGGACACGGGTATTGCCGTTATCGACCACGAACAGGGACCCCTGATGATCGATGGTCAGCCCATAGAGCGGCGCCATAAACTCACCGCCGTGCAGTAACGAGGCGCCACGACCGGGTTTCCCCCATTTCGCCGTACACACGTACCCCGAGGTATTCAGCAAAATGTTCGCACTGGCCGGGACCGAGATATTATTGCCGGCATCTTTAAACCAGACGTAGACCGTTTTGGGCCCGTCACCCGGCGATAACGTCAGGGGAATCGTCGCCCCAAAACGATTTTCAGGCTCGACCTCGATCCAGCCAGGCAAGGTCGCACCTGGAGTCATGGGATTTTCAGAAATGAAATATCCCGCCACGCCGGTATCGACGTCCCTGGCTGAAATGGTCGCCACCACGTCCAACGAATTCGTCATGTACGCCCAGTGATTCAGGACGATATCCGGATTCTGCGGGGCAGCCACGTCGATCAAAACGGGCATGACTTCCTGTTCTTCCGACAGGGGGCTCTCGGCGTCATTCTCATCAACGCTCGTGAGCACATAGTAATAGGCCGTATTGTTCGTCAATCCGGTATGGGTATAGGGACTCGTCACCCCTTCGATTCGAGTAGCCGTCTCTTTGGACACACCGGCAGCGGTACTGAAATAGAGGTTGTAAGACACGGCGCCGGGCACCTCCATCCAACTGAGCATCGCCTCCGTATCTCCGGGTTTCCCCACCAACGGCGCGGCAAGCAGGCCACTCTCCGACTGTGCCACCTTGTCGGATTTTTCCGTTCCCCTGGCAAGTTCTTCCTCCGTGGGCGCAAACTTCAGGATCCGATAGTTCCCACTATCCACCACGTAGACGTACCCTTCTTTATCCACCGCAATGCCGGAAGGAAAATTCACCTGGGCTTCCGTGAGCCCACGGTTGCCCCAGGAACACAAATAGGTTCCGTTCGAATCGAACTTTTGAATCCGGTGGTTCCCGCTATCCACGACGTACACGTTGCCCAAGGCGTCGCATGCCACGCCCCAGGGAGATTTGAATTGTCCGATCCCGTTTCCTTCTCTCCCCCATTTCGCCAGGAAATTTCCACGGGAATCGAATTTTTGAATGCGATGATTGCCTTCATCGGCAATGTAAATATGGCCGGCAAAGTCGATCGTCAGGCCTCGTGGATAGAAAAAGGCGCCATCGAAGCTCCCGTCTTTTCCCCATTTAAGCAAGGGGGTGCCGTCCGGCTGGAATTTTTGTATGCGAGCGTTACTCGTATCCGAGACGTAGAGATTCCCTTGCTGATCCGTAGCCACCCCCCATGGCACGTCAAACTGTCCGGCCTCGGCGCCTCGCCAGGCAAAACCGAACTTGCCCCAGGCACGCAAAAAATTTCCATCAGGATCAAACTTCTGGACGCGGTTGTTTCCACTATCCGCCACGTACACGTGTCCTTCAGGAGAGGTCGCCAACCCTCTGGGATAATAAAACGTGCCTTCTTCCGAATCCGCTTCTCCGCCCCAGCGAGCCGAAAATTTTCCGTCCTTATCAAACCGTTGAATGGCATGATTATCGGTATCCGCCACGTAGACGTTGCCGTCGCTATCGAGGGCAATACCGGTCGGTGAACGAAATTCCCCGTCATCGACGCCTTCCTGCCCGAATTGCAGCACGGGCAAATACGGGGAAGGGATCGACATGACTTCTTCCGATTCATGACTTTCTCCATCGGCGGTCACGACGGTGACCACGTAGTGGTAACACAACCCATTGGCAAGGTCGTTATGCGTGTGGGGACAGGAAGGACCTTCGATACAATTCCCTTTTTCCTTGGTCACCCCGATGACAGGATTAAAATCGTCCTGACTCGCGATCGGACGAGTCAGTTCATTCGGCTTGATGTTGACCCCCGGAGAGGTCTGATAGTAGACGTTGTAGTACATCGCATCGGGAACGGCATCCCAACTCAAGGTAATAAATCCATTTCCTGCGATGACCTTGACGCCAGAGGGCGGATCGGGCAGTTTCTCCTGATCGGCGTCTTCGCCTGCACCCCAGTCTTCTTCGAGACCTTCGACTCTTGAAACACACTGCCCCCACTGCGGAATCAGATCACGATCTAACTCAAAAAAATCCTTCATGACACCCCTCATAATATTCAAGTCTTACTAAAGGTTTACTCGATAGCTCTTTGACTTTACGTATTTATTTTTATGAATCAATTGAATTTTTCAAATAAAACCAAGCAGTTGGGAAAAAGTCTAACAGGCCATTATTTCCGAAGTCAAGGCAAGTGCGAAGCGCCAATGACAATCTTGTCGGCGATGTAGCGGCGTGAGCAGAAGAACTCAGTTTTATGTTAATTGAAAATCTTGGAGTTGCCGAGGGAGTGAGATTCTGATTCCCATGACGGTTTCAGATACTATTCCTCTCTTATCGGTTTACCCTTTTTCCCCCTGTTCCCGCTCCCATTGAAGGGCGGCTTCACGGGTGGTGCGGAAACCTACCTGCTTGATATGTCCTTTGCTACATCCAGGGTCACTCCGGTGCTCTGCCTCACGTCGGTCTATATCATTGGTAATGCCCGTATAGACAATTTTGTTGCCTTTCTTGAAATGGTATTTGTAGGTATCTCTATTCGTTGGCATTGTCAGCCTCCTCAAAAGAGTTTATCAAAGTATCCGCTATCCGCACGAATTTAATTATATCAAGCTGTACACGAGTTGTCTTGCCTTTGTGAGTGCCCCGTACAGTGAGTCTGTCAGTATAAATTCGCTTGACTGTTCTTTTTGATTCCTGTTTTGGGATCCAGTAAGGCAATATCTCTTTGGCATGAATAACAGAATTGCAAGCCTGCCTGAATTTCAGCGCTGCCTTTTTGCCGTTTGGAAAATCATCCCAATATTCTCCGCAATGTTGTCCGCCGAAGTTGTCTTTTTCCTCGTCCAGCAAGTCTAACAAGCCACGCATCGCCGCTACGATCCATAGCATCAACCTTCTTACCTCGTTTTCGTGGAAAGCCTCTGTCCAGTCAACCACGTTATGTAATTTGGCTACTTCTTTATCGGCCAAAAGCAGACTCATCACAAAGTATAAGTCCCTGCGCAACGTCAGCATATCAACGATGGGGGTATCTTTGTTCTTCATTGCCAGATGCAGAAACGTGAGCAGGTTATTTCTTCAAGGAGAATTTTATCATTATCCATGGTTTTATGGATTCCGAGAGATTATGTAGTTCACAAAAGAAGAGCAGAGAACCAACACGAACCGAGCGGTATTTTGGTCACGAGTTAGAGGTGTGCCACTTGCGCCGTGACGGATGCCTCCTTCCGTACTGGTCCAGTTGTAAAGTTTGTCAAGCGCTTCTTTGAAACTGGGGTGGAGTTGTAAGCTCTGCGTCAGGCCGTTGAGCGATCTTTCTCTTCCAGTGATTTCTTTTGCGATTGATTCCACCGCGCTGATAGATTCTTTGATGCTGTTTTCATAATCAGGGTTCTTGCGGTCAGCCAAAAAATTTATGGCCTTTTTAATATGCTGGTTGGCTCCATGGAATGGCGTGCTGCGGGCTTTTTCCACTTCTTGTTTCTCTTGTTCAGACAAAATAGGAACAAATTTGTTGGCAATAATTTCATAGCCAACTCTGGATTCCTCCAAGACTCTGCTAATTGCTGCAATGAGAGAAACTCCCCTTTTCTTATTGTAAATGTAACTTAGTCCTTCATCTTCATAAGTATGGGTACAGAGTTCAAGTAGGTATTCAACACAATCGAAGACTCTATGCCACGGGTCATCGCTAAGCAGCATACTCTTAAGAGAAGTATCACAAAGATCTCGCGTATATTCATCTACAGGTTGTAAAAAAAATTCGGCCCAAAAATGATGCAGATATACAATGTCCCATGCCTCATTATCAGCACGCCAAGCAAGATCATTATCATCATACGGATCATAGGAAGGATGTAAAAAATCGTAAATTTGGTTGTAGATTTTAATCCTCGTGTCAGCGTCTATTGTATCAACCTGATAAACTTTCATTGAGACAAAACCCTCTCTTTCCGAGAAAGGTCTGTAATCACTCATTTCCCCCACCTCATCCTGTATTAAAGCCATAGTTGATACAACTTTGAAAACTCTTCAGATACGATTTCGCATCGAACCGAGCTAACGAGGTGTTACTACTGCCGAAGCATGCCTGACAATTCACCGAGGTCCGCAATACAGGATGTCGTTCCACCTTTTCCTGTCCCGTCCCGATCGAGGAGCATCCCTGCCAACTTGGCATTGGTGGCTCCCTCAAAGTCTTCCTTTGGATCATCACCCACGTGCATGGCCTCTTCCGGCTCAACCACGTGTTGATCCAAGGCATGCCGAAAGATCTTCGGAGACGGTTTGGCCGACCCGGCGAGACTGGAAATCGTGATGGAATCAAAAAAGCGTTCCAGCCCTAACTCCCGGAAAATTTCGAAAAACCGCGTATCGAAATTGGAGATCACCCCAAGCTCATATCCTTGCGAGCGCAACTGCTGAAGAACTTCCGGCACTTCAGAATAAATTTCCCATGCATCTGCCGTGCTGAAGGCTTCGTAGACTTCATCGAAGTAGTCATCGAACCCTTCAAACATCCCAACGCGATAGAACACCGCGTGCACGATGTCAAACCACCAGAGTCGTTCGCATTGCTTTAATTTTTCCGGTTGCTCCACGGCAAAAATCGGGGGGGGGGCTTGGCGAAAGGCGTCCTTGAACGCCTGGTTCACCTTGGCCACCCTATCAACCGAATGCGGCACGCCATACTTTTCCGCATGCCGGAGATAGACGTCCCCGACGGACCCCTTGACGTGAAACAGGGTTCCAACGGCATCGAAAAACACGACTTTTATGCGCGATACCGGCATGTCGATGGAGCTAGGGAAGAATAGGCTTGTCCCCGACCGGAGCGGGGATCTCATCGAGGAATCGCGCCGCTACAAGCGAGAAAAATGCAGGCGCTTATTTTTTGGAGCCGGCTTTGCGTTGTGCTTGCTCAAGTGCCTTCAAGCGTTGTTGATTCTTTCGGTGTTTGCGACGAAGTTCTCGATCTTTTTCTCGTCCTCTTGGCATCCGAATTTCTCCCTGATCCTGCCTTGGTGTGATCGTCAATAACTCAGTAAAATTCCCGGTAAAACCGTGAGGAAGTTTTAGCATATTCATTCCCGTGGAAACAAGCAGGGCTTTGCTTGCGAGGATATACCCTCTCCATGCTAAGATTTTTGGCTTTGTCAGCACGAGTCTTATCCTTATGGCGTCCCGGCAACTCAATAAAACGTATGAACCTCAAGCCGTCGAGGCTCGGTGGGGCCAGTATTGGATCGACCGGGGATACTTCGGCGCCACTGCCGACTCGACGGGACAACCCTATACGATCGTCATCCCTCCTCCCAACGTCACGGGCTCTCTTCATATCGGCCACGCGCTGAACAATACGCTTCAGGATATTCTGATTCGCTGGCGCCGCATGCAAGGACATAACACCCTTTGGCTTCCGGGAACCGACCATGCCGGCATCGCCACGCAAAACGTGGTGGAGCGTCAGCTTTTGGAAGAAGGCATCCAACGAGAGCAACTCGGGCGAGACGCGTTCATTGAACGGGTCTGGTCCTGGAAACAGCAATCCGGCGATACGATACTCGAACAACTGAAACGACTCGGGGCGTCCTGCGATTGGTCTCGCCTGCGTTTTACCATGGATGAGGGGTTGTCCGAAGCCGTTCGAGCAGTCTTCGTTCGCTTGCATCGAGAAGGCCTCATTTATCGGGGTCACCGGTTGATTAATTGGTGTCCCCGCTGTCTCACCGCCCTTTCCGATATTGAGGTCGAGCACGAGCCGGTTCACGGCACCATGTACCACATTGCCTATCCGCTGGCCGATGACGACGGTACGTCCCTCATCATCGCCACCACGAGACCGGAGACGTTACTCGGCGATACCGCGGTTGCCGTTCATCCAGAGGATCCCCGATACAACCGGCATATAGGAACATTGATCAAGCTTCCGCTCACCAACCGGACCATTCCGATCGTGGGCGATTCGATCCTGGTGGATCGAGAATTCGGAACCGGTGCCGTCAAAATCACTCCTGCTCATGACTTCAATGATTTTGAGGCGGGTGAACGACACCAACTCCCTCGTATTGCCCTGCTGACCCATCAGGCCCTCTTGAATCCCGATGCGCTTCGGGACGCAGGGGTTGAGCCGGGCGTCATGGACAACATTGCCAACCTTTCGGCAACCAAGGCACGCCCCATTGTCGTCGAAGCGCTGAAACACCAGGGACTCCTGGCCAAAGTCGAAGATCACCAAATGGCCTTGGGGAAGTGCTATCGCTGCAAAACCGTTGTGGAGCCGTTCCTCTCACCTCAATGGTTCGTCAAGATTCAACCGCTGGCCGACCCGGCGATTGCAGCGGTGGAACAGGGACACGTTCGCATCATTCCGGAAGAATGGTCGAACAATTATTTGGGCTGGATGCGAGGGATCAAAGACTGGTGTATTTCCCGGCAAATCTGGTGGGGGCACCGCATCCCGGCCTGGTATTGCACCACGTGTTATCCCGAAGCCCGCAGGATTCTCGAAGGCGGAGGCAGTCACCTGATTCCCACGCACGCCGAGCCCATGGTCTCCGAGACCGCTCCAGCCACCTGCGCCACCTGTGGGGAGGGGCAGTTCATCCAGGACCCCGACGTGCTCGACACGTGGTTTTCATCGGCCCTCTGGCCCTTTTCCACCTTGGGTTGGCCTGCAAACACCAAAGATCTCGAGACGTATTACCCGACGTCCACGTTGGTCACGGGGTTGGATATCCTGTTCTTCTGGGTGGCACGCATGATCATGATGGGCATCAAGTTTACCGGCAAGCCCCCATTCCGTGACGTCTATATTCACGCCCTGGTGCGCGATGCCGAAGGCGAAAAAATGAGTAAATCCAAGGGGAACGTCATCGATCCCCTGACCAAGATGTCGCAATACGGGACCGACGCGCTACGTTTCACCTTAGCCTCGATGGCTTCGCCGGGCCGGGACATCAAACTCTCCGAAAACCGGATCGAAGGCTATCGAAACTTTGCCAATAAAATCTGGAATGCCGCCCGTTTCATCCTGATGCACGCGGATGGGCCGTCTGAATCGCAGCCGGTTGCCGACAGGCCATTCGCGGATCAATGGATATTGAGCCGCCTCAACCACGTCACCAACGCCGTGACTGTCCGTCTCGAAGAATACCGGTTCGATCAGGCCGCCGGACAACTCTATCAGCATATCTGGCACGAATACTGTGATTGGTATCTGGAACTCATCAAACCCGTGCTGCAAAACGAGGACTCACCCGCTGCCAGATCCACGCGCGCCACGCTGCTGCAAACGTTCGAACATCTTCAACGCCTGCTCCATCCCTTTATGCCGTTTTTGACCGAAGAAATCTGGCAAACGATGCCGCACCAGGGCGAGACCCTCGTCCGCCAGCCCTTTCCGGTTGCGACCAGGGAATGGGAGAACCCCGAGGCGGAGCAGACCTTCACCACCATCGAACAAATCGTCACCACGGTCCGAACCGGGCGTGCCCTCCTGGATTACGGACCATCAAAATCCCTGACGATCCTGGCTACGGCAAAAGATCCTGAAGAGATTGCACGGTTGAATGAAACACGACACCACGTCGCGCATCTCTGTCGAGGGACAGTCTCCATTGCCGATCAGGATACATGGCCGGCCGATCGCATCCTGCATCTCGCGGTGGGAAGTTTCATGATCGGCATGACGATTGAGGGCGAGGTGGACCTCAATAACGCATTGACGCGCATCAACAAACAAACGCAAACCAAACAAAAGGAAGCCACGCGCCTCCAAGGACGTCTGGCCTCCCCGGACTTTGCGGCCAAGGCCTCGCCCGACGTGATTCAAGAATCAAAGGATCGTCTGGCCCTGCTGACCGCCGAACTCTCGCTTTTTGCCAGTAGCGAACAGCAACTTAGGAAAATGGTGTCATAGAATCCCATGTCATTCACTCCTCTGCCTCCGTTTGAACTCGAATCGCTGGTCAAAGCGGCCCTGCGAGAAGACGCGCCACATGGCGATATCACCACGCACGCGCTTCTTGATCCGGCCCTTCATGCTCAAGCCAACGTCGTAGCCAAGCAGGACCTGACCCTGGCCGGCGTCGCGGTTCTCCACGCCGTGTATCGGGCTTTGGATCCCGCCGTCGAGGTGACTGCACCATTCGAGGATGGAGCAACTCTTGAAGCAGGGCAGACGTTCGCAACCCTTCAAGGACCGGCCCATTCCATTTTGGGAGGGGAACGAGTGGCGCTGAACTTTTTGCAACATCTTTCAGGCATTGCCACCCTGACCTCCCGATTCTGCGCCGAGATCCGGCACTATCCCGCCATTCTCGTCGATACCAGAAAAACCATTCCCGGCCTTCGACGGCTTGAAAAATGGGCGGTTGCACTCGGCGGTGGGACCAACCATCGCACATCGTTGAGCGACGGCGTTCTCATCAAAGACAATCACCTGGTGCTGTTGGAAGCTCAAGGGACGACCCTTCGAGAAGCTTGCCGGAAAGCCAAGGAACGACTCTCCCATCATTTCAGGATTTGCGTGGAAGTCGAGACCCTTGAGCAAATTGACCAGGCCCTGGACGGCGGAGCCGACGTGCTTCTCCTGGACAACATGTCTCCATCTCTCGTCCGGGAAGCCGTGGGCCTCGTCAAAGGGCGGGCGCAAACCGAAGTCTCGGGCGGCATCACGCTCGAGAACGTCCGTGAATACGCCGCCACGGGCGTCGATTCTATTTCAATCGGAGCCCTCACCCATTCCGCACCTGCTGTCGATATCAGTCTGGACGTGCTTCCTGCGTTCTCCCGATAACGTCACTTGAGCGTGTCGACGCCCATGCAATCCACACGACTGGAGACCGAAACCATTCGGCAACGGTTGACGACACGAAGCCTGGGTCGCCCGCTTCATCTGTTTGAGGAACTCGCCTCGACCAATGCCACGGCCTTTACGCTGTCCGGCTCCGGGGCAGCCCATGGAACGGCAGTTCTCGCCGAGGCTCAAACGGCCGGGAAAGGACGACTGGGACGGCATTGGACCTCACCGCCTCACCTCAACATCTATTGCTCCCTGATACTCAAAAATCCGGAACTTTCACGTCACGTCTCTTGGATCCCTCTTGTCACGGGACTCGCCCTTGCCGAAGCAACCCGACGTTCCTGCGGCATCGAGATTTCATTGAAATGGCCCAATGATCTGCTGTGCGGCGACAAAAAAATCGGGGGCATTTTATGTGAAAGTTCGAGCCATGGTTCTCAATTGTCGATGTGCGTCGTGGGATTCGGCATGAACGTCAATGGCCGGGAGACGGATTTCCCCGAAGAACTTCGCTCTCTCGCCACCTCGTGTCACCAAGCCACCCGGCGATTCCATGATCGAAACGGCCTGATCGCCGATATGTTCAACCATTTGGAAAGTTGGTATGATTGTGTGGAATCCGAACAATTCGAACACGTGCGAAAATCATATGAGGCATCGTGTGCGACGCTCGGACGAGAAGTGGAGGTTTCCTGTCTTGCAGGACAAACCATTCACGGAACGGCCACCAACATCGGGAAAAATGGAGCGTTACTGGTATCCACCGTGCGAGAAGGCAAGCCCCACACCCTGGAAATTCGATCCGGGGACGTTGAACATCTTCGGTAACTCACATGCTTCTGACAATTGACGTTGGAAATACCCAAATCGTCTTTGGTGTGTTCGACCGGCACACCCTGCGAAGCTCCTGGCGCCTGTCCACGGACCACACGAAAACGGCTGACGAATACGGCATCGTCTTCGCGTCGCTCATACGGAAATCCGGGATTCCGGCCGGAGATATCCGGGGAACCATTATTTCCAGCGTGGTCCCTCCCCTGACCCCGACGATTGAATCCATGGTCGAAACCTTTTTTCATCATGCCCCGCTCATCGTCTCCTCCGACTTTCCCTTTGGATTGACCATCGACTATGCCAACCCGCAGGAAATCGGGACCGACCGCCTGGTCAACGCGGCGGCGGCATTCGCATGCTATCGGACAAATCTCATCATCGTGGATTTTGGAACCGCCACGACGTTGTGTACCGTGACCAAAGACGGAAGATATTTAGGGGGCGCGATCGCCCCAGGGGTGAAAAGCGCCGCCGATGCGCTTCATCACCATACCGCCAAATTACCCAACGTGGAACTGACCCGTCCGAAAAGTGTCATCGGAACCGATACGACGAGCAGCATCCAATCCGGATTGATTTTCGGTTACGCGGGTCTGGTCGATGAACTGGTCGCCCGAATCGAACAGGAAATCGGTCATTCGACCAAGGTCATCGCAACCGGCGGCCTTGCTTCGATTCTTGCGCCGATTTCTCGAACCATTCACGAAATCCGGCCGACGTTAACGTTGGAGGGTCTGGAATTACTCTATCGCCGTAAAAACGACCAGGAAACCCCATCCCAATAAGGATTCCGGCGTTAACCGGAACCCTGCCTTCCTTTCGAGCTCTTCCATCGTTTTTTTCACCTTTTGGGTTGACTTCCCCTGTCTTGATGACTATCTGAACCTGATACCCAAGACACGAAATGACAAAAAATCATCCACTACCGGAAGAAGCACAGGACGAGGACACGGCACTTGCGTCACCTGCCGATCAACCCGAAACCCCTTCCACCGACCAGGAAGCAGAAGAATCTGATGAAAATTCTCAACAAAATGAAGAGGTTACAGGACTGAGCCACCAGCTTCTCGAAAAAAACGAGGAACTGCACGCCCTCAATGACAAATATTTGCGCCTGGCAGCGGAATTTGACAACTACAAGCGACGGGTTCAACGCGATCAAAGTGACACCATCCGGTTTGCAAACGAACGGTTGTTCAAGGACTTACTGCCCACGTTGGACAACCTGGAACGAGCCCTGCAATCCGGGCGCGAGCAAGCCCTGATCGAAGGGCTGCTGGAAGGGGTCGAGCTTACGTATAAGCATTTCCTCGATACCCTTCAAAAAATGGGCATGAAACAAGTCGCGAGTGTGGGAGAACTTTTTGATCCGGCCAAACATCAAGCCGTGGGGCAGGTCGAATCGTTAACTATCCCTGAAAACGTAATCGTCGATGAATATCAGAAAGGGTATTTTCTCCACGATCGGATATTACGGCCGGCGATGGTGACAGTTGCCAAGGCCCAAACAGAACCAGGCGATGGAGAAGCACAGCAATCGAAGGAAGGAGTCGAAGCATGAGTAAGATTATTGGAATTGACCTTGGAACGACAAACTCGTGTATCGCTATCATGAGCGGTGGCGACCCGGAAGTGATTACCAACTCGGAAGGCGGTCGAACCACGCCGTCAGTGGTGGCGGTGACGGATAAGAATGAGCGTTTAGTTGGCCAAATTGCCAAGCGTCAAGCGATTACAAACGCCGAAAACACCATTTTTTCCGTCAAACGCTTAATGGGAAGAAAGTTCAATTCCAAGCAAGTCAAAGCGGCCACCGAGCGGTTGCCTTATAAAATTCTCGATGCCTCGAATGGGGACGCGCACGTGGAAATTCGAGGCAAACAATACAGCCCCCCTGAAGTGTCGGCGATGATTCTCCAAAAAATCAAACAGACGGCTGAAGACTTTTTAGGGGAAAAAGTGACGGAGGCGGTGATTACCGTACCCGCGTATTTTGACGACAGCCAGCGCCAAGCCACAAAAGACGCAGGCCAGATTGCGGGGCTCAACGTCCTTCGGATCATCAATGAGCCCACGGCGGCCTCATTGGCGTACGGCCTGGAGAGAAAGAAAGAAGAACGAATCGCCGTGTACGATCTTGGCGGCGGAACCTTCGACATTTCGATCCTCGAAATCGGGGATGGGGTCTTCGAAGTGAAATCCACCAACGGCGACACCTTCCTGGGTGGTGACGACTTTGACCTTCGAGTCATCGATTGGTTGGTGGACGAATTCAAAAAAGATCAGGGGATTGATCTGAAAAACGACCGTATGGCGCTTCAACGTCTGAAAGAAGCCGCGGAACGGGCCAAGATCGAACTGTCATCGGCTCAGGAGACTGAAATCAATCTTCCCTTTATCACCGCCGACGCCAGCGGGCCCAAACATCTGGTGCTCAAACTCTCCCGATCCAAATTGGAACAACTCGTTGACGACCTGATCACCCGCTCCATCGAACCCTGTAAAAAAGCATTGGCCGACGCCGGCGTTTCCGCCGGCGACATCAATGAAGTGGTGCTCGTCGGAGGGATGACGCGGATGCCCAAAGTCATTGAACGAGTGAAAGCGTTCTTCGGCAAGGAACCCCATAAGGGCGTGAATCCCGACGAGGTCGTGGCGATTGGAGCCGCCATCCAGGGCGGCGTCCTCAGAGGCGACGTCAAGGACGTGCTGCTGCTGGACGTCACCCCCTTATCCCTGGGCATTGAAACGTTGGGAGGCGTCTTCACGCGTCTGATCGATCGCAATACGACAATTCCGACCAAAAAGAGTCAAATTTTCTCCACCGCCGCCGACAGTCAGACCGCCGTCACCATTCGGGTCTTCCAGGGCGAACGGGAAATGGCCGACAACAACAAACTGCTCGGCCAGTTCGATCTGGTGGGCATTCCTCCTGCCCCGAGAGGGATGCCGCAAATTGAAGTCGCGTTTGACATCGACGCGAACGGGATCGTCCACGTTTCGGCCAAAGACATGGCCACACAAAAAGAACAGTCCATCAAGATCACGGCGTCGAGCGGCCTGAGCAAGGAAGAAGTCGAACAATTCGTGAAGGATGCCGAGGCGCATTCCGAAGAGGATAAAAAACGCCGCGAAACCGTGGAAATCAGAAATCAGGCCGATTCCTTGATCTATGGAACGGAAAAAAATCTCCAGGAGCACGGAGATAAAATTCCCGAGGAAGAGAAAACCAACATTCAAGAAGCGATTGACGGCATGAAAAAGGCCATGGAGGGAGACGACGTCGAAGCCATGAAAGCGGCCATGCAAACCCTCACGACCGCTTCGCACAAGCTCGCGGAAGAAATGTACAAAAAGACGTCGGCTGACGGTGCCGCCGGCAGCACCACCGGAGACGGCTCAAGCACCAACGGTGGAGCGAGCGACGGACAAGAAACCGACGAAAAAGTGGTCGATGCCGAATTTGAAGAGGTCGATAAGGAAAAATAACTTTACCCTCAGACCGTTTTCCTGAAACGTGCAGATTCGACAAGGGAAAATGCTGAGGTCTCCCTAGAACGGAAAAGATGGCTGCAGTGACCAAACGGGATTATTATGAAGTGCTCGGAGTCGATCGAGCCGCCTCTGATGACGAGATCAAGAAGGCCTTTCGACGGCTCGCCCGTCAACACCACCCTGACTTGCAGAGCAACCCGCAACACAAGAAAAAAGCCGAAGACAAATTCAAAGAGGCCAATGAAGCCTATGAAGTCCTGAGCAATCAGGAATCGCGAAAGCGGTACGATACGTTCGGGCATTCGGCGGGACCGCAAGGATTCGGAGGAGCCGAAGGGTTCGATTTTGGTCGAGGATTCGGTGACGTCTTCGGTGATATTTTTGAAGACTTCTTCGGAGGAGGGAGAGGAGGCCGAAGTCGCCCGGAGCAGGGCAATGACCTGCAATATAATTTGGAACTTTCCTTTGAAGAAGCGATCGAGGGGAAAGACGCCAAGCTCAAAATCCCGAGATGGGAAGGCTGTGATTCCTGCAAAGGCACGGGAGCCAAATCGGCCGATGCCATCCAACAATGTCGCGGCTGCCAGGGCACCGGACAGATTCGACTGCAGCAAGGATTCTTTACAATCAACCGGGCCTGCGGGCAATGTCAGGGAGCCGGGCAGATTATTACGGACCCCTGTCCTACGTGCCGCGGTCAAAGACGGGTGTATCGGGAACGCACCTTATCGGTGACCATCCCCGCGGGAATCGAGACCGGCATGCGCTTTCGCTTGGCCCACGAAGGCGAGCACGGCGTGAATGGCGGCCCGCCCGGCGATCTCTACGTTGCGGTCGCCGTCAAACCACATCCGGTCTTTACCCGAAAGGGCAATGACATCGTCGTTGATTTGTCTCTCGACATAGTCACGGCAACCCTGGGCGGCAAGATCGACGTGCAGACCCTCAAGGGAAAAACCAGCGTCAAAATTCCCGAAGGCACCCAACACGATCAGGTTCTTCGACTCAAGGGATTGGGAGCACCCGCCTTGAAAGGTCGGACCACCGGAGATCAACTCGTTCGGATCAACATCACCATTCCCACCAAACTGTCGGTAAGACAACGGGAACTGCTGGCCGCCTTTGCCGAGGAAAAAGGGACCTCGTCAAAAGACCAGGGGGATGGGCTGTTTGACAAGGTTAAAAACATCTTCGAGTAACGCGATCGTCTTTTACCTTCCCTACCCTTTTCACGTCCTCCCGTCACATGCCGGTCTTTTTCATTCAGTCAACCAGAATTTCCAACCAGACCGTCACGATTGACGATCCACTCCTCTCCCATCTTTCGAAGAGCCTCCGCATTCGTGAAGGTGAGAAAATTTGGGTCGGAGACGAGCACCGGGTTCGATACCACGTGCGGGTCGACCACCTGGATTCAAACTCGCTTCAGGCCTCTATCATTGAAACGGTGGCAGGTCCTCCCACGCCACAGGCTTCGGTTGTCTTGGCCCAGGCCATCCTGAAAGGGGATCGCATGAACTGGGTGATCCAAAAAGCCACGGAGCTTGGAGTCACCGCCATTATTCCATTACTCACATCGAGGGTGATCGCCCGCCCACCGGCCGGTCGAATCCGAACGGTACGGGAACGGTGGCAACGGATCGCCGTCGACGCAGCCCAGCAATCGGAGCAATGGGAGTTTCCCGGCGTCACGCAACCCATGGCCCTGCCCGAATTGTTCCAGCACGTTCCTCATGCGGCGCTCCAGTGTGCGCTACTCGAACGGGGGGCGGAGCGCAGCCTCGGGACCCTTTCCATCGATCACACGTTCAGAGGCACCATTGTGCTGGCCGTCGGCCCCGAGGGTGGCTGGACGCCGGAGGAAATGCAGGAACTCCTCGACCAACGCTTTCAAGCCATCTCACTGGGCGAGAGCATACTTCGGAGCGAAACCGCGCCATTGGTAGCGCTGAGCATCCTGCAACATCGATTGGGACACATCTGAAACACGAGTAAACCGCGTAGGTCGGGTTAGCGAAGCGTAACCCGACGCTGAGGCTACAAAGACACTGGATCCCTGATCAAGTCGGGGATGACAGAGGAATAAGCAGATTCCTCGCTACGCTCGGAATGACAGCTTCGGGCTATTTGCGCATCAAATCAGGGGTTTCTTAGGGAACCTGGGATAAACCAATCACGAGGAAGAAGCGGGGGCGATCTTCAGGATAGTTCCACCGTACCCCACGGCCCATCCGACGTTGGGATCGGGAAAAGATAACCCATAGAGGCTGAACGGTTCGGAGAGTTCCGGCCCGTCCCACGTGAAGCCGGCGTCAGTGGTTTTGAGGAACGCGCCTCGTTCTCCAATGATCCAACCCGCACGAAACCCCGTAAACTGGACTTTTAAAAAGTCCGGTGGTCTGATACAGGGAGACCCGCACGGAAGGGTGCGGTCAACCCATTTTTTTCCACTGGTAATCGTTTGAAAAATCGCACCCTGGGATCCGACGACCCAACCGCCCTGGGGATCCGTAAAGTACAGATCGAAGAACGTCGTGGCACTACCGGTCGTTTGCTGAACCCAGTTTTGCCCTCCGTCCTGCGTGACGAGGATCGTACCGATCGCACCGACCGCCCACCCGTTTTGCGCATCGATGAACTGCACCCCGAACAAATCAACAGAGGTCGAACTGCTTTGATCCTCCCAGGTCACGCCGCCGTCTACGGTCCGCAGGATGGTTCCCCGGTTTCCGACGATCCAGCCCTGCAAGGGGTCCAGGAAATACACGTCATAGAGTGCGACACCAACTCCGGCAACCTGGCGGCGCCACGTTTTCCCGTGATCGTTCGTATGCAGAATGGTTCCGTTCTGTCCGACGATCCAGCCGTGGTGAGCATCCGTAAAATAGATGCTCGTCAGCAGGGCCGCCGTGCGACGAGTCACCGCCTGCCACGTTGCCCCCGCGTCCTCCGTTTTCAAGACCGTTCCCCCGGCCCCAACGGCCCAGCCATTTTGCGCGCTCACGAAAAAGGTGCCGAGAAGCGTGGACTTGGTTCCGCTGTTCTGAATGGTCGAGACGACGTTCTCTCCGGCCTCGACCTGAACGGCAAAGCCCGGGAGACAGAACAATGCCAGCACCATCAACCGAAGTAGCGTACGAAAAGAGAAAAAAACGACTTTCACGGTGCCTGATCAGTTCTCCAGTTCTCTTGCGTGTAATCGTAGAAATATTCTTTATGCGGCAATCCCCGTGGGAGAATCTTGAATTCGCCCGCCACGGCACTCAGCCACTGCTTCCGGGAACAACACCGGCCATTCTTGAGTAAATCCCAGGACCCGCGACGCACGACGATTTCCCCTTTGGTGGGGTCCACGTAAAACCCTTCGGGATGCCCGAACCCGAACACGTGCCGCCTGGGCACTTGAATCCTGATTTCCTGATCCGTCCAGGAAACGACGACGGCCGCGACCCCATTCACCAGAACTTCCGTTCGTGAGACGTCCGGACCCAGACGATAGTTTTTCCAATCATGGGCTTCGGCATTCAATTCCAACCGCGTCGCCTCCGCGATTTTCAGAAATTCGCCGAACCCCTCGCCTTTCAATGTCACGATTTCATCGATCCCGGCTTCAATCGGCGAATAGGAGGTCACCTTCGGCGTCTTTACGGTAAACGAGCCTACTTCAAAGGCCATCACGTCCTGTTGGGCACAACAGGTCCCGTCGGGCTTGGGAATGGTGGCTCCCCGTTTCACGACAACGGGACCGGACTTGGCGCTATAGGGCACCCACACGTTGATTTCTTTATCCTGCCACCGGTGAATAATAGCGGGTACTCCGCCGATTTCCACCCGGTTTTGGCCCGGATTGAAATCAAACGCGTACGCCGTACTCCCCGATTCGGAGAACACCCCGAAATTTTCCCCTTTAATGTAGACCAGGGTGCCGATGGGGCCCTCAGCAGGGAACAATCGTTCGAATTGGGGTTCGACTAATTCGAATTGTCCCAAGTCCCTCGTACGACCATTGTGTTGAAACGTCACAGGCCCGCTGACGGCGTTTAACGGTACATGGACCACGATGGTGCGCGGAGACCATTTCGAGATCATCACCGGTTTGCCCCCGACATAAATCGCGTCCTGCGGCCCTTTGGCCTCGCCGAACCGTTGTCCGCTCAGCACGATCTTGGTCCCGATGGGTCCCTTATTCGGAGAGAACGAAATACTGGGAATAAGGGAAATGGGCATGGGATTACTCTCGGTATATGCGACCGGCGCACAGCAGGACCCATCCGGCAGCGGGTCGGAGGAGGCGAGTTGTACGACCACGTCACCGGAGTCGGCATTGGCCGGAATCTTGACCTCGATCTTCGCAAGCCGCCATTTCCGGATTTCCGCCAGAATGCCGTTAATCAACACCCGGTTCACGCCGAACATGGTATTGGGATCACGAGACCCTGCCGTGTTGCCGAAATGCTCACCCTGGATCGTGAGTATCGATCCGGGTTCCGCCTCCGGTGGGACCAGCTTGGTAATCTTCACCCGTTGAATGGTGAACCGGCCTGCGACCGTGGTTCCTTGCGGTCCTGAAACCGTGACGTCGCCGCTCTTGGCGTCCAGCGGCACCTTGACCATCACCAGATCCGGTTCCCAGAGTTGAATCAACGCGGGCACGCCGTTAAATTCCACTCGATTCTCCGCAGTCGAAACAAACTCTCCGAATGTTGGCCCGCCAATCGTCACCGTGGCTCCAGGAGGCCCCGAGTCCGGAAACAATTCAGCATGAACAAACGAAGCCGTTCCACAAACAATCAGTAAAGCAAGAAACACGTGTCTCATACCGCAATGACCCTTTCCATGATCAGAACTGATATTTCATATTGAGGCTCACGCCCCAGAATTGAATGTTATCCGTCGTCACATTGTATCGCATCCGTGCACTGTATGTGTTCACGCATTCGTTGACAATTTCCACCGTTTCCTTCTGTTCCCCAGTTCCCCTCCTTTGTAAGGAGGGGTGAGGGGAGGTAGAGACTATGACTAGGAGGGCGAAACTCTATACTCCATGGAGGTTGGCTCTACCCCACCCTTCCCTCCCCTTACAAAGGGGAGGAAAAGACGTCCCTTATGTCCTGGCCTCCCGCTTGCAGTCAGCCACTTATTCTCTCAACGAATGAATACTTACAACTCCTTCTCTAAGGAGAATTATAGCGCCTTTTCCGGACGTATCAGGCATTTCCCATGACTTGAAACGGGAAGTGGCTGCGCCACAAAACTGACGCAGCCACTTATATAACGAGGCACTTTTTGCCGTCAACCAACGGCCAATGCTCAGGACAAGACCTCGGTCAACCGAAAAACCGTCGAGAATACAGTGCTTCCGACCGTCGTATCGATGCTCGTCAGAACTGGTACTTCATGTTGAGGCTCACGCCCCAGAATTGAATGTCATTCGTTAGCGCTGTGTACCGCACCCGCGGACTGCCTGCTTCCGGTCCAACCGCGGAGTCATGACTGCGAAGCTGATCCCACTCTGTTGGATCACTCTCGAATTCACCGAAATCCGCCCACCGGAACTTGAGCCCGATGGTGACCGGATCGCCTGACCTGATAATCCACGCCCGCGAGCACCTGATACCCGAACAGCGTATCCGAGAGCTTGGCCCTGCCGATGGTGGTCGTACCGACAAGCCGTTCATTCAGCATGTCTTTCTCAGCATCACTACCCGACGCCGCGTCGTCGAATGTCGGGATTCTATCGGGCTCATAATGCCGCGCCCAACGGTTATAGAAGTCCAGCGAAACCCGCGAAAACCCGACGCCAACTCCCACATAGGGCGTAAACTTCGAGTCTGATCGGTAATCGTAATACAGGTTGGCGAAGAAGTTGTGCGACAACACGTCATCGACCCCGCCTTCTACAATACGGAGTTCTTTGTCCTTCCCCTGCTGAAAATTCCCCCGTATCGCCTCGCCTTCGTCCAACTCATCATAGGTCGTGTTGCGATAGAGATATTCCCCTTCGACCCTGAAACTGCCCATCCGATACCCAATGGCCGCTCCCGCCAAAATCCCGGAGCCTCCATCAAACTGTTGTAGCCAGGCGAAATCGTCTCTATTAGACTGACCACATGTCTTAACCGGCGTCACCAGATAATCCCCTGACCCGTCATTATTAATGAACTTGTCGCATTGAGTTGCAACATCAGTATCCCAGGCCTCAATATCCATGCCCGGCGCCACCGCGATGCCCAATTCCCCTCCTATATAAAATCCGTCCTTGGCCAAAACCGGACCTGAGGAAAGCACCAACCCCATGACCAACAGCACAAATAAGAATTTTTTCATGATGTCACCTCTCTTTTTTATAATAGTATTTCCGAGTACTTTGGCCTGACTTTGTTTAGTACAGCGAAGTTTATAATAAGGCGTTTTTGTCGTCAATAAGCGGAACTTATTCAGGACGTATGAGATCGGTAGGTCGAGAGCGACCCAGAATGGCTCAGTTGTGACTCGCACTCGAAGAGATGAAAAGGGCATGATTGAGAGCCATTTTCGTATCAAGGACTCTTTCTGTCATCCCCGACCATAAGAACTGGATCCCCGCTAACACCTGCGGGGACGAATCCAGGGGTCTGTTCCAGGCGAGTCCGCATAAATGGAGGGACAGAAGAGAAAGACACTGGATCCTCGATTAAGGCTGTCGAGGACCAGCGCAGGCGCCTCCACCCCGGGGGTTGAGCACTTCCAGAACAATTACTCTAAAATAGACCAATCGCCGGGGGTTTGTGAAACGCAAAGATTTTGGGCTCAGGGCTTATTTAATTTTGGCAACTGCGGGGTCGTTGCGGGACGGCGCGCGCGGGGAGGAGAGGGGGGAATCGCGCGATAACATGGCGCGGGTGAGAAGGCAGAAAATAAGAATGCTCCCTCACCCTACCCTCTCCCGGTGGGAGAAGGAGAAATACGAAAGAGAAAGACACTGGATCCTCGATTAAAAATAGCCTGTCCCCGACGTTAGTAATCGGGGATCGAGGATGAAAGAAGGGGGCCTTTATCGCATCAACGACGCGCCCAGCCGGCAGCGAATGGTTACGGAGAGGTTCCGGCTGAGCGAGCAATCGTTGCGGAAGCGGCGTTCCTAAACATTCCGATAGTTGCCGGTCAGAACTGATACTTCATGTTGAGGCTGACGCCCCAGAATTGAATGTCATCCGTTCTGATATAGTAGGTCACGGGGACCGGTGGATTCCCGGCCACGGACTCATGCCCGCGGAGTTTCGTATAGGCCGACTCGGCCTCGAATTCCCCGAAATCGGCGTACCGGAACTTGAGCCCAATAGTTAGGGGCTCGCTGACCTGATAATCCACGCCGGCCAGCGCCTGATACCCGAACAGCGTATCCGACATTTTGGCTTGGTCATACGTCAAGGACCCGACAAGCTTTTGGTTCAACTCCTCTCCCAGCTTGCCTCTCTCGAAAACCGTGATCTGAGCGGGATCCGTGGATCGCTGCCAAAGTGTCCTGTAGTCGACCGAAACCTTGGCCAGCCCGATGCCAATGCCCAGATACGGGGTAAACTTCGAGTCCGAACGGTAGTCGTAATACAGGTTGGCAAAGAAGTTGTGCGACAACACGTCATCCACGTGATCCTCGATAACTTCGTATCCTCCCCCCGGTGCTGTACCTGCTGGGAACGAGTTAGCTGTACTGTCATGGTTAGTGTTGCGATAGAAATATTCACCCTCGACCCTGAAGCTCCCCAGACGATACCCCACGGCCATGCCGGCCAGGATGCCCGAGCCGCCATCAAAAGACTCCGTCAGCGGGCCCCAGGGGTCCGGATCAGCCCCACATCCACTCACACCCCCCGGCACCTGCAGACCCCGCGGATTGTTGGTCAAGTCGCATCGGGATCCCAACGAGGTACCGTCTGGCCCCGTCTCATTTGACCAATCATCCGTTCCCCCGTTCTTTACGTTCATGTCCGGGGCCACCGCGACTCCCAGGTCCATCCCCAGGTAAAACCCGTCCTTGGCCCATACCTGGCCTGAAGAGAGCACGAACGCTATTCCCATCAGCACGAGTAAGATTTTTTTCATGACGTTACCCCGCTTTTGTTCATAATATTATTCTGCATGCTTTGACATAATATAATTCATGCTTTGGACTAATATAATTAGTGCAATGGAGTTTACGGTAAACCGATTTTACTGTCAATAAGCGGCACTTATTCGGGACGTATGAGACCGATAGATCAGGACACACCCCAGATAGGAGGGTTTTGACCGGCACTCGAAGAGATGAAAGGGACATGCCTGATGGCGCAATCTTATCGGCGGCCTCTCCGCAGTTGTAGCGGCGCATCTCATGCCGCTTGCAGAGGCCACCAAGAGAAGAGAGCGCGATAAGAGCGCGCGGCTACACATGCAAAGGCAGCAGATTCTTCACTTCGTTCAGAATGACACATTCGGGGTGTAGCCGGCTATTTTTATACAACACGGGACCACCCGGCGGGGGATGCTTATGGCGCGGTTCCGGTCAAGTGGGCAATCGTTGCGGACGCGGCGTTTCTGACTTCAATCTCTTTCGCTTTTTTTTCAAGATCCCTCAACAGCGGAAGGGCCTCCATGACGCCGAAATCGCCGAAGGCCTGGATACTGCGTACCTTCACGTACACGTCAGGATGGTTCAACAGATCCGGCAAGAGGTCGATAATTTGGTCGTCCTCAGCCTGCACGAATTCCCTGATCGTCCGTCTGGCGGCTACCGGTTCATACAGCGTATGGGCTTGTTGCATGCTGTGTATACCTTCGGGAATCCAGTCAGGGTTGTCGGATACTCTTGGAGCAACATCGTGAGCAACTTTGGCGTGCAATTCTTTCAGGAAGACGCGATGGGCGTCGTGGTTTCGATGAATTTGTCCGTCTACGATTTCCGCAAGAAAATGGTAATAGGGATTGGTCAGGAAATTATGCAGCGAATCCAGGTAGGGCAAGGTTCCCGAAGGCGTGAGCGTGGCTTTTTCCTGAATCGTAATTTCGAACAACGGGCCTTTCTCGTGGTGTTCGATCCTGAAGGTTCCTGAAAGCACCGTGCCGTAGCGATTGATGCCAAACTGCCTGCCCCTGGTTTCTTCATACGAACCGGACAAGGTCAACGCGTGCGGTTGAGTCTTTTCCCGCACGATCTCGAAACCCACCGCAATCAATTTGGCTCGAATGTCCGCTGGAGCATCCCACAAAAACCTTCCGCGCGTTTTCCAGGTCGAGGTCTGCACTTCCACGTAAATCGTGTTGGCCGTTCGCATGGGAAAGACGTTCGGGTCGGCCAAAGACTTCACGTCCGCCAGGGCACGGTCCGGTACGAGCACGCAGACCATGAACATCATGACGAACGGGAACAACCATCGCGTTTGCGTTTTCATCCTTAGGAGCCTCTGATCCCGAGAAGCAGCGGTCTACGCGTCATCGGACAAAAGTTGGACGATCAATTCGAGTTCGACGGGAACTCCCAGAGGCAATTCGGCCACTCCCACGGCCGCGCGAGCGTGCCGTCCGGCTTCTCCGAAGATCGCCACCAGCAAATCCGATGCGCCGTTGATCACGTAGGGCTGCTCCCTGAACCCTTCGTGAGAGGCCACGTAGCCCGTCATTTTGACGATGCGTTGCACCCGGTCGAGAGAACCCGCGGCCTGACGGATATTGGCCAATGCATTGAGCAACGACACCTTTGCCGCTTCATAGCCTTCTTCCTTGGAGAGATCGCGCCCCACCTTTCCCTGCAAGACGATCTGCCCGTCACGGCTGGGCACCACGCCACTGATGAAAAGCAAGTCGCCGACTCGAACGGAGGGCACGTACGTGGCCACAGGCTTGGGAGGCGCCGGTAAGGTCAGGCCCAGGGACGTGACGCGTTGTTCAAAAGACATGGTCCGGAAAGATTACGAGGAACGACGACGGTGACGCAACTGATATTTCTTCACGGCCCGATTATGTTCGGCAAGCGTCTCCGAGAACGCATGGCTCCCGTCATTGCGAGAGACGAAATACAGATATTCGGTCGGCGCAGGATAGAGGGCCGCATGGATAGCGGCGTTTCCCGGATTGGCAATCGGACCTGGGGGCAACCCGACGACACGGTAGGTGTTGTAAGGGCTTTCGATCGACAGGTCCTTTTTGCGGAGATTGCCGTCGAATCCATTCAAGGCGTAGATGACCGTCGGGTCGCTTTGCAGCGGGATTTTCTTTTGCAGTCGATTATGAAACACTCCGGAAATCAAGGTGCGTTCATCGGGCCGGGCCGTTTCTTTTTCGATCACCGACGCCAACGTGACCGCCTGGTGCATGGACAGACCTAATTCCGCGGCCCGCCGCCGGTCTTCCTCCGTCACGCTTTGCTTGAACCTGGACACCATCGTCGCAATCAACTGTTCCGGTGCCACGTGACGAGCAAACTGGTAGGTATCGGGAAAGAGATAGCCTTCCAGGTGATCGACGCGGTTATCGACGGACAGCGACAGGGTTTGAATGAAGACCGGGTCCCCGGCGCACCGGAGAAACTCCTCACGATCGACCAGGCGTTGCTCGTGCAACACATCGGCAATCTGACTCACTGAAAAGCCTTCTGGAATCGTGACCGTATACTGGATCACCTCGCCCCTGACGATCTTCTCCAGAATGGCCGAGGGGTCCATGCCTCCACGCAATTCATATTCCCCCGGAATGATTTTCCGATCCGAGCCCGCCAGACGGCCCATCCACACAAACGCCCAATCGCTCTTGATAAGATTCTTTCGGCGAAGTCGTTCCGCCACTTCGGACAAGGAGGCCCCTTCGGCAATATCCAAAACCGTAAACCGGGAGGAATTGCCGACTGGTTGGAGTTGACTCAGCACCGCGAATCCGCAGCCGAACCCCAGGAGGAGAAAGCACGAGATGATGATAAGGCTTTTTTTGACCATCAATGATTCAACGGGAGGACGAAGACTGTCTGTGTTCACTCATTCGTTGACAATTCTTCATGGACGGTTGCCTCTACCCCACCCTTCCCTCCCCTTACAAAGGGGAGGAACATTCTTTATTCCCCTCCTTTGTAAGGAGGGGTGAGGGGAGGTAGAGCCGGGCTCACGACTGTCCCGACACCTGCGCTTCGATCAGGTGAAACACTTTTTCAAGGGCCTGGCCCAATTTTTCAGGATGCTTCCCACCGGCCTGAGCCATCTCGGGTCGTCCTCCACCCGATCCGCCGATTTCGCGAGCCATTTCCTTGATCAACTTCCCGGCCTGCAAGGTGTGGGTCAGGTCGGGAGACACGATCACCAATAACGAAACCTTCTCATCCGCGACCGAGCCTAAGGCCATCACGCCCTTGGGGACCTTATGCCGCACTTTGTCGGAAAGCAGCCGAAGTTCCTGCATGGATAAACCCTGAGCCTCCTGAACGTAAACGGGAATGCCCCGGATCTCTCGCACCCGGGCATCGCCACTGCCGGCGCTCTGGTCCATCAGTTTCAATTTGAGCTGCTCGACTTCCCGCTCCTTGTCCTTCAACAGGGAGACGAGTTTCCGGGTTTTCGGGACGATTTCCGACGGGCTGCTTTTCAACAATTCCGCCAATTCCCTGACGTCGGATTCAAATTTTTTCCCGTGCTCCAACGCCCCTGTCCCGGTCAGCGCTTCGACTCGCCGCACCCCGGACGCGATCCCGCCTTCGGAGGTAATACGGAACGAGCCGATCTCTCCCGTATGTTGGCAATGCGTTCCCCCGCACAGTTCCTTACTGAACTCGCCAATCCCCACGACCCGCACCCGTTCACCATATTTATCACCGAAAAACGCCAAGGCTCCGGCGTGGACCGCCTCCTGGATACCCATGACGTCGGTCTGGACGAGCGTGTTGCCTAACACGTGAAAATTGACCATCGATTCGATTTCTTCAAGGTCTCGGGTACGCAGAGGCTTGAAGTATGAAAAATCGAAACGCAACCGGTTCGGGGCGACCAACGAGCCATACTGTTTCACGTGAGGACCCAACACGTCACGAAGCGCCGCGTGGAGGAGATGGGTGGCGGTATGATTTCGAGCTGCGCCGTGGCGGGTCGTCGAGTTCACCGTCGCAGCCAGCGGCTCGCCCTTGCGAACACGCCCGGACACGACCTTTCCCTTGTGAAGCAAGAGTTTGCCGCCAACCTTGGTGGTTTCCCGGACGTGTATCCGGCCCTCCCGGCCCGTCAACGTCCCCTGATCCCCAACCTGGCCGCCACCTTCGGGATAGAAGGGGGTAGCGTCCAGGACCAGTTCCACGTCATCCCCTTCCACGACTTCGTCCGCCAAGGCGTCTCCCTTGAGCAGGGCCTGCACCACACTCTCGGATTGAAGCGCCTGATACCCGAGGAACTCCGTGGGATGAAGCCGTTGGGCAAGTTCAGTGATGAGGGGCTTCTCCTGTTCCGCGACGAAGACGGCCGACTTGCGCGCCCGATCACGTTGCGCTTCCAACGCGCGTTGAAAGCCTTCAAGGTCGGTGACCAGCCCGTGTTCACGAGCGGCTTCTTCGATCAAATCCAATGGAAAGCCATACGTATCGTACAGTTTAAAGACGCTCTCGCCGTCCAAAGCCCCGGCCGTGGCTTCGGTGACCATGCGATTCAGAATGGGCAACCCCTGATCCAACGTCCCGATAAAGCGTTCTTCTTCACCTTCGACGACCTTGCGACACGTCTCACCCGCCTGGGCCAGTTCGGGATACGCCCCTTCCATTTCAGTCGCCACCGTGCCGGTCAACTCATACAGAAAGGGTTCGGTCACGCCCAAGAGCCGGCCATGCCGTGAAGCCCTCCGTAAAATACGTCGCAACACGTATCCCCGGCCTTCGTTGGAAGGAAGAATCCCGTCCGCGATCATAAACGTGATGGCACGCAAATGATCCGCAATGACCCGCAGGGAACGATCAGCGGCTTCGTCCTTGCCGTACCCGCAACCCGTTCGGTCGGCAATCGCCGAGAGCAACGGCATGAACAGGTCGGTCGCATAATTGCTGTCTACGCCCTGGACCACGGCGGCAAGCCGCTCAAGGCCCATGCCGGTGTCGATACTGGGTTTCGGCAGTGGATGAAGGTTGCCTTCGGCATCGCGGTCGAACTGCATGAACACGAGGTTCCAAATTTCCAGATACCGGTCGCAGTCGCACCCCACCGCACACGAAGCCCGGCCACACCCGAGGACCGCGCCCTGATCGATGTAGATTTCAGAACAGGGTCCACAGGGCCCGGTCTCCCCCATTTGCCAAAAATTATCCTTGTACCCGAGCCGCACGATTCTGGCCGCGGGCACGCCCACGTTTTTGTTCCACAATTCAAAGGCTTCATCATCGTCCTGAAAGACCGTGACCCACAATTGATCGGCGGGCAGGCCCAGCGTCTTCGTCAGATAGTCCCAGCCATAATGGACGGCGTCTTTTTTGAAATAATCGCCGAACGAAAAATTGCCGAGCATTTCAAAGAACGTATGATGGCGACGGGTATACCCGACGTTTTCCAGATCATTGTGTTTGCCCCCGGCCCGCATGCACCGTTGCACGGAAACGGCCCGGGAATACGAACGCGGTTCTTCTCCCAGGAACACCCGCTTGAACTGGTTCATGCCCGCGTTCGTGAACAGGAGCGTGGGGTCGGCCTGGGGAAGCAGCGACGCGCTGGGAACCACGGCATGGTTCGCCGCACGGAAAAAATCCAGAAACGACCGGCGAAGTTCATTGGCAGTCAAAGACATAGGAAAGACAGGATCCTTTGTGGGTTGCTGTAATCATCTACCTCCCTCTCCCTTGGAGGGAGAGGGCTGGGGTGAGGGGGCATTTTTTCTAGACTTTTCCCTGCGTGGGGGCCGATTTCTTTCCCGTTTCCGCTTCGGCTGACCCCGCGTCCTTCGGCATCGCAGCCAGTCCGGCCTGCTCCCGAATCTTCGCTTCAATTTCTCCCGCAGTCCCGGGGTTCTCCTTCAGAAACGTTTTCGCCGCCTCACGGCCCTGGCCCAACCGCTCCTCACGAAACGAATACCACGCTCCGGCTTTATCGACGATTTTCTTTTCAACCCCCAGGTCGATGAGTTCTCCGACTTTGGACACGCCCGCGGCGAACATAATGTCAAACTCGGCTTGCTTAAAAGGAGGCGCCGTCTTGTTCTTCACCACTTTGACGCGGACCCGGCTCCCCATCACCTCCTGCCCCTCTTTGATGGACTCGATTCGCCGAATGTCCAGCCGCACCGAAGAATAAAACTTCAAGGCGTTCCCGCCGGTCGTGGTTTCGGGATTGCCGAACATCACCCCGATCTTCATCCGGATCTGGTTAATGAAGATCACCGTGGTCAGGGATTTGGAAATGGCCCCCGTCAATTTGCGGAGAGCCTGGGACATCAGGCGCGCCTGAAGCCCCATGTGCGAATCGCCCATTTCACCTTCGATTTCGGCACGGGGCACCAAGGCGGCGACGGAGTCCACGACCACCAGGTCGATCGCACCACTTCTGACCAACGTCTCGGTAATCTCCAGGGCTTGTTCCCCGGTGTCGGGTTGGGCCACCAGCAGATCGTCGACTCGAACCCCCAGTTTTTTCGCATAGGAAACGTCCAAGGCGTGTTCCGCGTCGATGAACGCCGCGGACCCACCCACCTTCTGCGTTTCCGCAATAACATGGAGGCACAAGGTGGTTTTCCCCGAGGATTCCGGACCAAAAATTTCCACCACTCGCCCGCGCGGCAACCCGCCGACCCCCAAGGCCAGATCCAGGGACAACGACCCCGTGGACACGACTTGCACGTCATCCGACACGTCGCCACTTCCCAGTTTCATAATCGAGCCTTTCCCAAACTGCTTTTCAATTTGGGTCACGGCCAGTTCCAATGCTTTCATTTTCCCCTGATTATCCGTACCTCGATCGCTCATAACGCCTCCTCGATTCAAGCCATCACGTCTCTATCATACTGAATATCATACTGAAAACCCGGGAGGAGGCCAACCATCCTTCGCAAAGAAAAATCATTCCCCCCTACGCATTCAAGGAGACGGTCCATAATTTTGTATAGACGGCCCCGCCCGGACGGAGTTCGCTTTTAAACAAGGCCACGCGTTCAACGGGTAACGGCCCACAGAGAAAGGGGTCCGTGAACACGCCCAAAGCATCCAGCGTTCGCCCGACTTCACGATGATCCTTTTTGACGCGAGCCACGGTCAGGTGAGCTCGGAACGGTCTGTCTTCTTGAGGAAACCCCAAAGGGACCACTGCCAGACCGACGCACTCGGCCAACGTGGTCAGGCTATCGAGGGCTCCGCCAAGACCAATCCACAACACGCGGGGCGACCGGTTATCCGGAAACACCCCGAACCCCTTGAGTTCAATAACAAAAGGGGAAACATGGGAGACCGCCGTCTCCACCACCTGGCGGATTTGGTCGACCTGGCTCTCCGTCGTATCACCGAGAAACTTCAAGTTAACATGGAGATTTTCAGGTTTGCTCCATGAAATTCCTGGAAATTCTCGTTTTACCGTTCGTATGTTCTGCGCTATGGCCGATTGCAGAGAAGAAGGCAGATCAATCGCCAAAAACGTTCGTAATCCCATATTCACCCCTGAGCCCCTCTTTTGTAGCTGCGCCATCCATTCGAGACGGCACGGGGGCCGTCCCCTACGGGCGGGACATGCCTCCTGGCACCTGCTGTTCTTTCTTTTGTATTTGTAGCTGCGTCATCTTATGACGCTTTCTTCTCTTGGCCGCATAAGATGCGGCCCTACAAATATTTAGATCCCCGATCGGGTCGGGGAAAAGCATGGCACAACCATCGCCGCAACATGTCGAGCGCTGCTTGTGACGACCGGAGTTTAATCGTTTCCCGTTCTCCATGAAACTGGAATTTTTTCGTATAGGATTGCTTGGACGTGGACAGACCGATGTAGACCAGGCCGACAGGCTTATGTGTGGTCCCGCCTCCGGGGCCGGCAATGCCCGTCACGCTCAACCCCACGTCCACCTTGCTTCTCGTTCGAATACCCTGGGCCATAGCCTTGGCGACTTGCGCGCTCACCGCCCCATATTTTCTTAGCGACGACTCGGAAACCCCGAGCAGTTCGATTTTCGCACGATTGCCGTAACACACCACCCCTCGATCCACGTATGCCGAACTTCCGGCCACCTGCGTCAAACGATGCGCAATCAGTCCGCCCGTACAGCTCTCGGCCAAGGCAATGGTGAATCTTCGATCACGGAGATGCCGTCCCACCACTTCTTCCATGGTCCATCCATCGATGGAGAAGACATGCTGACCCAACCTGGCGATCACGTCATTCATCAGGCTATCGAGTGACACATCGGATTTCATCGGGGGCCCCTTCCCGGCCCGGCGTCTTTCCATGTTCTCCGATCGCGTGAGTGACACCGAAACCCCGAGTGGAGAGGCGAGAAGACCCAGACGGAAAGGGCTTGCGGCGGGAATGATCCCTGCTATTCGATTATCGATCTCTCCCTCGAGAAGCCCAAAGGTATGAATCGTCCTGGTCTCGATAGCCGACGACAACAACCCTTCCCGCCGAAGAATCGGAAGGAGCGATTCCGCGCACATCCTGCGGGCCTCATGGCTGACGCCGGGCAGACAAAAGATTCGACAACGCTTCCACTTCAGGGAGAAGCCGGGTGCGATCCCGGCAGCATTTCGAAGCAGGACGGCGCCGACAGGCAGGAACGCCTGCCGGCGCTGGTTTTCAGAAACGACCCTTCCCGCCGATTGCAAGCGCGTCGTTATGGATTCGAGGGCCCGGGGACGGAGGCGTAACGGATTTCCGGTCACTTGAGCCACGGCTTCACGGGTGACGTCATCCACGGTTGGACCAAGACCACCGGTGATGAGCACGAGCTTCGCTCGTTTGGCTGCATTCGTGACGGCTACACCGATGTCATCGACGTCGTCCCCGACCACGGACTTGAACCGAACCTCGATTCCATGCGCTGCCAGCAACTCGCTGAGAAAAAGCGAATTGGTATCGACCCGTCCGCCAAGCAGCAGTTCAGATCCGACCGCAATGATTTCAGCCGTGTTCATCAAGAGAATGCAACGTTAAAGACAAACGGGGAAGGAAAGCCAGAATTGTAAATGTTCACTGATTCGTTGACAGAATGGCTGACCACACCATATCGGTCATCTTAAACGAAACGGAGCCTTCTTTTCCTCCCCTTTGTAAGGGGAGGGTAGGTGGGGTAGAGTGGAACGCCCATAGAGCACAGGGTTTCGCCATCCTAGCGCGGGGTCTACCTCCCCTCACCCCTCCTTACAAAGGAGGGGAACAGGAGGGGCGCGTACGGTGGGTTGATGCACTCAGCCGACCCGGTCGTTGTTGCGCCCGGACCGACGAAAGAGTACAGGTTCCCTAAAAACGGTACTTCAGGTTCACGCTGATGCCAAAAAATTCGACGTCGTCGGTCTTGAGCCTGCCCGACACCGGTTCGCGGTCGCTTGCACCTGGCTTCCGCAGATACGGCTCATGACTCCGAAGCGGGTACCAGATGAAGTCGTCACTGAAGGACCCGAATCTGACCCAGCGTCCCTTGAGCCCCAACGACGTGGCCTCCGTCACCGCGTAATCCACCCCGAACAGGACCTGGAACCCCAAAAGCACGTCGCTGAGCGTGGCTTGCCCAACGCTGACCGTCTTGGCGAGGTTCCGGCGGATTTCGTCATAATTGGGCAACCCCTCACCAGTCGTAATCCTGTACGAATCGTCGGCCTTCTTCGAATCTTCGTTCCTTGCCCACACGCTTCCATACTCCATATCGGTGAATCCGACGCCACCGCCAACCCCGATATAAGGCGTGAACCGGCTGGTGTTGGCAAAGTCGTAAAACAGGTTCCCGAACAGGTTGTGCGAGGTGATGCCGCCTATTCGATCCGTCGCTTGCACAATTTCATCCGCGAGTTTGTCCTGTTGTGTGCCCGCTCCACCAAAAATGTCGGCTGTCTGATCATAATTCGATTGCCGGTAAAAGTATTCAAGCTCCACGCGGAGACCGCCCAAGGGGCCGTTCCGGTTTTGACCCGCAAAACTGTAACCTACCGCCGCTCCGGCCAGGATGCCGGTTGCCCCGTCGAACTCATTTGTCCATCTGCCACCCGCACCGCGATCAGAGCCCGTGCAGTTATATGTGCTGTACAGCTTTCCTTTAGAATCAGCGCCGGAACTATCCTCGACTGTGTCATAGCTCGGATTGATGTATTCATCGCACACGCTGGGGCGGTCGTCGCTGGTTCCGATGGTATCCATGCCACTGGCGATGTTGATGCCCAAGTCGCCGCTGACGTAGAACCCGGAGCCCGCCTGCGCCCAGCCCGGGGCAACCACCCACGTGACGAGGACGAATGCCAAGAATGAAGAAGTGTATTTCATTCCCTTTCCCATATTTTCAGGAGCAAAACAAAACGATGAGAGCTGCGTACGGCGGGTTGATGCACTCAGCCGGCCCGGTCGCTGTTGCACCCGGGCCGGCGAAAGAACACGAGTTCCTAAAAATGATACTTCAGGTTCAAGCTGATACCGAAAAACTGGATGTTGTTAGTGGTCTCGATCCCACCCGCTACCGGTTCACTTCCGTCTAGCCGTAGATTCGGGGGGTGACCCCGAAGGGGGTCCCAAACGAGACTGCCTTGACCACTATCGAAGGAACCGAACCTGACCCAGCGCCCCTTGAGACCCAGGGACATGGCCTCTGTGACCGCGTAATCCACTCCGAACAGGATTTGGAGACCCCAGAGCGTGTCGCTGAGAATGGTGTCCTCAAAGCTGGCTGTACTGGCGAGGTTCTGATTGATCATGTCAGCATTGGGCAACCCGTTGCCAGTCGAGATATTGTCCGCGTTACTGTTCCTCGCCCAGACGCTTCCATACTCCATGTTGGTGACCCCGATGCCACCGCCAATCCCGAGGTAGGGCGTAAACCGGCTTGTGTTGGCGAAGTCGTAATACACGTTCCCGAAGATATTGTGCGAGTCCATGCTGCCTATCCGATCCGTCGCGGTCACAAGTTCCTGTTCGAGCTTGTCCCCGCTCTCGCCCGATGCACCGCCAATATCGGCTGTCTGATCATACTTCGATTGCCGGTAAAAGTATTCCAACTCAACGCGAAGGCCACTCAAGGGTCCGTTCGGGTTCTGAGCCCCGAAGCTGTAGCCCACAGCCGCGCCGGCCAGAATGCCCGTTGCACTGTCGAAATTGTTCTGCCAATCGCCAGTTGAACCGCGATTAGGGCCGGTGCAATTGTAGCTGTTCTGATCCTCAAACCCCGGAGTGTCGTTGACCGTGGCGAAATCCGGATTGATGTACTGATCGCACACACTGGCGCGGTCGTTGCTGTATCCGTTGGTATCGATCCCCGAGGCGACGTTGAGGCCAATGTCGCCGCTGATGTAGAAACCCGAGTGTGCCTCTGCCCAGCCCGGGGCCATCACAAACACGGCGAGGACAAACATCCAGAGTGGAGAAACGTATTTCTTCATTGTCTCCTCCTTTTTTTTCAGGACTGATGGAAAAAGAAGGTTTAAGTATAACCGTATAGCCATTTAAGTCAATAGTGTCATGAATTTTATTGTAGAATGCATAGTAGAAAACAAATTCTCACGTGGTCGAGAGAAAACCCTGTATCCGCTACGGAACGCTTGAAAATTCCACCTCGAACGAGACCTCTTTCCCTTGACTCGGGAACACGATGATCGTGGTCTTCGCTTGCGGATCGAAGGCGTCATACCGAAAGGAGCCGATGACCTTGGCCTTGTAGCGTGGAGTCTTGGGCCAGATTTTCGTCCGTTGGGCCACTCCGTCGAATCGCACTTTCAGGGGCTTCACCAGTTTCTCACCTTGTTTCAACACGATGTAACTGTTATCGGCAAAGGTCCGGGTTTCGCCGAAGATCGTCACGCTCACCAGCATGGTTTCCCCGGCAAGAATGCGCTGGATTTCCGTTTCGGAGGGCGTTTCCCCTCGCAGCCCGAAATGGCTCGCCATCACGGCCAAGCCGTTCATTTTGGTCATTAGAAACCCTTTGGGGCGCAACTCTTGATCCGACCCGAACCACGTATAGAGTCGATTCGGCAGGACGCGATCTTTGGCAGCCCGGAGCCCTTGCTCCACGGCGTGATCGACCTGCACGTTCGTCGGTGACACCTCGATCGCGAGGCTTTCCATTGCCGGAATGCCAAGCCCTCCCGCGAGACAGAAGAGACAAAAACCCGCAAGAGACATCTTGGGCCGCCACATAGGGACGGCCCCTACAACGTGTGCTGGATGGAACCGGAATTTCGGCATCGGCACCCCCCTATCACCAGCGCTCACCGTATACGGCTTTTGACGCAGATTCAAGCATTGCTCCCCTCTCCGTCTTTCTGGCCTAACACCCGAGCCGCACGGGGCACGCGGCCTCTCCGCCTTTGTAGCTGCGGCATCCCGGGTCAAGGCCCGGGACATGCCTTATGCCGCTTGGAGAGGCCGCTTTGAAAGAAGCGCCATGAGATGGCGCCGCTACGGAAGCAAGAGAAGCTAGTGCGATACCCACACTGCGTTGACAACGCCGATGAAAAATTGATAGATAGTCGGTTCATTCATTGCTTCATGTGCATGGGGAGGAATTCGTATGGCTGCAGGAGAACAACCGGCCAAACGGCAATACGTCAATTTCAGCTTTTTCAAGGTCGATCCCGCTTGGCGGCGACTCGCGCATGACGAGCGACAAGCCGGCAAGCAAGAATTCATCCGGGCCATTGAGGAATTCTCCGGAAAAATTATTATTGTCCCGTATTCGACGGTCGGCATTCGTGGCGACTGTGATTTTCTGCTCTGGCGCATTACCTATGAACTCGAACTCTTCCAGGAGCAAATGTCCAAGGCGTTAGCCACCGGGCTTGGGCAGTATCTGACGAACCCCTATTCCTATCTCTCGATGACGAAACGCTCGGTCTACGTGGACCACCACGTGCACGAAGGCCAGGAAAGCCGCCGGCTGAAGATCACGCCCGGTCGCAGCAAATACATTTTCATCTATCCCTTCGAGAAAACCCGTGAGTGGTACCTCCTGACCAAGGCCGCCCGGCAAGGAATGATGGACGAGCATATTGAAATCGGCCATAAATACCCTTCGGTGAAACTCAACACGACCTACTCCTTCGGACTGGATGATCAGGAATTCGTGGTGGCGTTCGAAACCGACGAGCCTCAAGATTTTCTTGATCTCGTCATGCACCTTCGCGAGGCGGAAGGGAGTCGATACACGAAGCGGGACATCCCCATCTTTACCTGTGTCATGAAGAGCCTCAAGGAGGCCCTCGATACCCTCGGCGGGTAATCCCGACGGAGTTTCCACTCGACTTTCACTGTAAATCGGCTGTTTTTCCTCTCGCCCAGCCAAAATTTTTCCTGACGGCCCGGTGAAAAGCCCATGCAGCAACCGGATTCGCCGGCAACGCTCTTCCCCGAATCATCCATCAAAGGGGCGATCCTGTCTTCCCTGGTCCCGGGCCTCGGACAAGGGGTGCGCGGCTATCCTCTCCACGCGGCCAGGGTCCTCGCCACGGGCGGATTCCTGGGGGTCGTCACCTGGGGACTGAGTCATCTTGGCGGAACCGGCGCGGGGTTCTTTTTTGCCCTGCTGATCATCGTGCCCTGGTGGTGTCTTCAAGCCTATGAGGCCTCTTTCCCCAACCCACCGGGTCAGGTGGAGGCCCTGAAAACGGCTTGGCGTCGCGCCCACGACATTCGATACCTGGGTGGCTTGTTTCTCTTCACCGCGTTCACGGACCTCTACATTATTTTGGCGAATCCCGAATACAGTCTCACCCTGTTCTGTTCCAAACCCGAGGGCGTGCCCGGTCTCCTGGCCAAGGCCCAATCCCCCGCCCTTCACCTTGCCATTGGTTATGGATTCCTTACGCTTCGTCCATGGGCACTGTTGGTGTACATGGCCTATGCCGGGTTCGGCTTGTGTAATGCCGTGGCCAATTTCGCCTGTTTCGGGTACGGACGCATTCGCACGGTGTTTTTTCTTTCGCTGGTGGCGTTTACCCTCTATGTGTTTTGGCGTCGTTCCTGTTTCCGGCCCGCTCGGACCGTCACGGCAAGCTGAAACGACCGTTGATCCGGATTCCGTTGTTTTGACAGAGTTTAGTGTGGTGTGCTATCCCGAATGCATCGCGCTTCGTTAGGCCTATGGAAGAGACTCGTGATCAAGAGAATGATATCCTGTTCGTGTATCGTCATCCGGACGGTGCCGTCACGCTGTATTCCGATGAAGAATGGGCTCTCGAGCGAGGCATGAAACTGGAAGACCTGCACGTCGTGAGAATTCCTCGAAAATTGTACGCCGAAGGAACGATTCAAGACGTCCGTGAATACGTTGCACAATATTTGGAAACGAAAGACGAAGCTTGACGAACATGACCACAGCCATCACTCATTCGCCGCTCACGTTTGAATACATCGAAACCGTCATTGAGACGCTTCCCGTACAAAGCCGGATCATGATCCGCCTGCTCCTGGTTCAGTATCTGGAACCGTCTGAAGAGGATATTCAATTTATCGTGGAGGATCAGCCGGACTCTCGTTTTTTGGCCGGAGATCAACCCAAGAAAAGAACCTCGCTTGTGGCTGCTATCCATGAGGTTACCGGGCGCATCGGACAATATAGCGGGTTTCTTCGTCAAAAGCGCGAACGTCCCTGGCTCCAAGTCGAATGCCTGAAAAAACAAATAGCTCTGGCTGATTTAACCATTCTGGCGGCGGAAGGGTTGCTCACTTCGAAATTTCAGGTTGACCTGACGGAGTTGAAGGAACGCAAAAAAACGGCCGTGTCCGCACTCCCGAAACCGGAAATCCGGCGGTTGGACCGCACCCTGGAACAAGAAGAAATCTCTGAAGACGACTTTCACCGCGAACGGCTGCTTGTTGAATATCAGACCCTGCTCCGACGACGGGAACGACAACGACGGCGACTGAAAAATGCCGAGCAGGAGTATGAACTCTCGGGGATCTCCTCCCTGCAAGATCACGAAGTCGCTCATATTTGGGGAATCCCGCTGGGAAGCCTGTCCGCAAGAAAGGTCAAGGCGTTGACCCTATACATCACGGCTCTCCAGGCAAAACTCGATGAAGAGTCGGCGTCATCCGACTCGCATCAGGCGTACCCGGATCTCTGGAGAGAGACGTTGCGCGTTCTTTCCAGAAAGCCCTCCCAGCGTTCGATTGTCACCTTCATCCCCGGCATTGAGCGAACGGAAGAGGCGTTGATTGAAAAACTTAAAACCTTGGCGGACGGCACCATGCCTGAAGCAGCCGAATCAGGCTTTTGGCAATTGATCACTCGCGTTCATGACAGTGAACATAGTGGGCCCTGGTACAGCCACGCCCGGGCCATCTTTGCCCTGCAACGGTTGTTTGCCATTCAATCCGACTCCGAACCTACGCTGGATGAGCTCGAAGAGGAACTCCTCAAAACCACAAGACCAAAATCCAAAGACGATGCACTCCCCGCCCACCAACCCGATGAGCAAGCGGCCGAACTCAGTGAACAGGCACTCGGGGTTTTGAATGCTCTGGCCGGCGAGATCGACGACAAACGCACCACTTAGATTTATTGCGCTATCGGGCGCATGGCGGCGTTGTGTCCTCGCTCACCCCTCGCCTATCTATCTTGATAAGCCTCGGGCTTCACTGCGGGACGCCTTGCCCTGCATCCCGCTATCACAATAAATCATGGGGGCTTTATCCGCGAAAGGCGTTCTCGAATTGGGGAATTGTCGAAGCATCATGCCATGTGGTATATCCATCATGGAACGACACGTGGCGGTGTAGCTCAGGTGGTAGAGCAGCGGACTCATAAGCCGCGGGCCGGGGGTTCGAAACCCTCCACCGCCACCATTCTTCAAAAGAACAACTCGTCCGGGGGGAATCGCAACCGAAACGGATTCCGTGCGGAGGTTCATTCGTCGGGATAGCGATGAGATGTGGTCTCTTCATCTACCCAGTTCTCTTCCTCGTAGGTCATCCCTCGGCGGCCCGGGACCTTTCGCGTAGGACCCGACTTGTAGAACGAACACGACAACGGCCCATAGCAGAACGTCTCAGTGCGGTAGCGACGAACATGGGGGTTCCAATGGTCGATGATCATCTCGACCGCCATGTTACATCCCCAGATGCAACCTTGGCATTTGGTTTCGTAGGTCCGGGCCGCCAATCGTCGATGACCTCGAGCTCGGTATACTTGCAATGAAGGGGGAACTCCCGACCACGGCGGCCCCTCCTGTTTTTCTCCGCCGGTTCGCATCAGCACTTTGAGACCGCTAACCTTATAGATCTCAGCCGTTTCCATCCGCGGGTCGACAACAGGATGCCCTATTCCTTGCACTTCGTCACCGACTCTGAATCGGTGCTTGGCATGGGTGGTAGGACCGACAGCAACCAGGAATTCGCCCGATACCTTCCCTAATGTTCCCTGAACCCGAAGAACGTACCCCTGATAGGTGTGGCTTCTCTCGTCAAACGAGCGAGTCAATCGGATTCTCGGCTGAACAGCCACTAAGCGACCAGCCCATTGAATCTTCTCGTCTAAAGAACGCATAACGGGCCAAACGATCAGACTTTAAAGCGGCGACAACGCCACCTTGCAGTGCTTCTTCCAACGATACGAGTCGAGCTTCGCAGGGAACTTGGCCAGCCAATACAAGTAATCGTAGAAAGACTCCAAAAAGGGAGCATAAGGAACGAGGGTGAGACAGTCTGCTCAACTCCGACGTCTCGACCTACTTGAGTCCGCGCTGGCGAATGAGCTTATCAATGGAGCTAACGAGATCTGAATTCGTCACTCACTGACCGAGCGCACGCACGACTGCCTGGGGGTCGCGGTCAATGACGGTCAGCAAAACACGGGCCGCGCGATCGGGAACACGGCGCCCCTGTTCCCAATCCTGTACGGCACGCGCGTCGAGACCGAAACGGTCCGCGAACTTCTGGCGACTCAGTTTCATGCGCTTCCGTACCGCAAAAATGTGCTCTGCCGAAGGCTCGACGACAATGCGGCACGGTAGCTCCACTTCGCCGCGCACGTGGGCAACAACCTCGCCCAAGGCCGCTTCCACCTCTTGCCCCAATCGGGTTCGTTCCGTCGTCATCTACTCGTCTCCTCTTTCTTAATCGCAGCCACCAGTTGCGACAGACCTTCTTATCTGCTGGACTCAGGTCTTCGCGGTCCGCTTTCGCATAGGCTGTCAATAAATAGATTGCTTCGGGTCCTGCGTGATAGAAATAAATTACTCGAATTCCACCTCGTTTGCCCCGTCCCGACCCGGCCCAACGCAACTTGCGAATCCCTCCGGTGTCCCGAATCAAAGGCGCTCCTCGGGGATTGGCAACGATGGCCGCCTCCATCTCCCTCCGCTGGCTTTCCGACATCAGTTTATGGATAGCACGCTCGAACGTGTTGGTAGTGAAGAGGCGCACAGGCGACAAATATGCGGCAATGCCGCATATTTGTCAAGTTCCCACTTGACAGCGTAGCTTTGCTCGCGAACGGGTCACCGCTGTCATTCGCCACGCGGTGTGAGCGCTGAGAACGACGCCCCGGACATCCTGGCACCCAGGTCGGAGTTGGAGCCCTTGGGGCCGGAGGGGCGAAAATTGGTGTTAATTTCCAAGATTGATGATTGTGCGATGGGTGGGAAAATTAGGGGATTTACCCCTTTAAGTTGACAGTGGTGTTCACGAATCCAGCCGTAGTGTGTCGCAAAAATTCTATTCAGGATTTTGGGAATTGACCGTCTCGTCCCATCCATTTACAATGAAGTCTAAATTTTCCGGTAAATGTTTTCATTGATAGCATCTTTTTCAGATTTCCAATCACCGAAAGGACCAACGATGACCCACATCACTCTTACCATTGAACCCCTCGATGAAGGCGGGTATGTCGCAACCTCCAAAGAAGTACAAGGACTCGTGGCTCAAGGCAAAACCATGGACGAAGTGATTGGCTACGCACGAGACATCGCCAAAACCTTACTGGACGAACGGAAGAAATTACGATCCCACGTGCCGGCCTTAAGTGTGCCTCGACAACAACAACTCGTCGTGGCCGTCTAATGGGCGATCTCGCCGGATTTCGCTATAGAGACGTTGTGAAAGTCTTGAAGCGCTTCGGGTTCGCCCAATGTCGTGAAGCCAAGGGCTCACATCAAATCTGAAAGAATGAGGATTGCTATACGACGATTCCATATCATCCTCGGAGGGACATCCCCGAGGGAACCCTCCGCCATATTTTGAAGCAGGCCAATATTTCAAAAGAAGAATTCCTGTCGCATCGCTGATCTCTGTTCACCTAAGCATGTCAAGGGGATAATCACCTAGTTCTTAAGAAGTGAATGACTAACCCTGCTGCGCCACTCTTTCTCGCCATTGTCCACGTGACGTTATCTGCGGCCCTTGGCTATCTATTGTATAAATGGATGACTCGGAATAAGCCCATCACGTATGCCCGTAAATGGGCAGGCATGCTGATAGGGATGGTCACCGTGTCCACCTTCCCGCGCGTGATACGACTCCACGATTCCACGTCTGTAGCGTTGTGGCTGATTGCCATTCTAGGATCTGGGATCGTTGCCGCTGCTGCGGGATGGCTCTATGGGAAACTAAAAGCCCCACGCGAATCCGGCGAATGAGAAGGAAAGGCGTGCCACTCGTCTCCCTCTCCGTCAACTTAAAGGGGTAAATCCCAAAATTAGGGTCAAAAGGACTTCTGCCATCGGAAAACTTGGCGAACCATCCATTAACGCTCATCAGGCTCTGCAAATCAACGGATTACGCATGTCCGTGGTAAGGGGGAGAGCGTATTACGGGAAGACTGCAAGCCCGCCACCATTCTTCCGGCAGAATCCTGAAAAAGCCCGCCTAGCCAGCCGAGCCATCGCTCCAAGAAGAGTCCTCCAAAGTGACGCCTGTTCTTTAGCCGTTTGTCGTCATCAAATGAGAAGCACAACGCTACAGGTCGGCGAAAGGTAGCGCGGTCACGCCGGGACCGAGGGGTAGGCGTATGTCACCGGGATGCACCACGTATCCGGGCATCGCCGCGCTTGCCATGTCCCGTTGGAACGTCTTGATGGCGCCGCCCATGGCCGGCCGTGGTGTAGCTGATAACTTCACCTCGATGGGAATCAGCCCTGCACCGGTCTCGACGACGAAATCCACTTCCGTTCCTGCCATGGTCCGCCAAAAGTAGACTTGCGGGTCGATTCCTCGATGCGTCAGGGTCCTGACGATTTCGGACAGCACTGCCGTTTCCATGATGGCACCACCCATGGGGCCGGAGGGCGCATGTTCGGGATCCTTGAGACCCGTCAGGTAGCAGAGCGTACCGACGTCGGTAAAATACACTTTCGGGGTCTTGACGAGCCGTTTCCCGACGTTGGCAAAATACGGGCGCAGCACGATTACCTGGTAGGTGGCTTCAAGCACGGAGAGCCAAGCCTTGATGGTGTTGACCGCTACCCCGAGGTCCCGGGCAACGTCGCTTAGATTCACGAGCTGTGCGCTTCGCGCTGCCAGCACGCGGAGGAAACTCTGATACTGGGTCAGGTCCCCGATCTGCCGAATCGAGCGTACATCCCGTTCGAGATAGGTCTGGATGTAGCTGGCATGCCAAAGGGAGACATCCCGGTTGGGTTGTGCCGCAAGCTCCGGGTACCCGCCTCGAAGGAAGCCCCTCCACAGTTCACCAAAAGCATGCGACGACCGCGAAGACGATGACAACTTGCGCTCCCAGACGAAGGCAAGCCGCGGCTGGCCTTCCGCTTCCCGCCTCGACAGCGGAAACAGGCGAAGCATAGCCGCGCGGCCGGCCAATGACTCAGTTACCTTCTCGGTTAGCAACAGATGCTGTGAACCGGTCAACAGATATTGACCGTTCTTGGCGCGGTCCGCGTCAATCTTTTCCTTGATGTAGGGAAACAGATCGGGGGCGTACTGCACCTCATCGAAGATGACTGGCGACGGGTAAAGCTCCAGGAAACCGCGCGGATCTTCCGTGGCGGCTGCACGCACGTCGGGCGGCTCCAGGGATACGTAACGGTAACGACTGCCGAAGAGATGTTGCAGTAGAGTCGTCTTACCGGATTGGCGCGGCCCGGTCAGAACAACGGCGGGAAACTCGGAGGCCGCTTTTTTGAGGACTGGTTCCAGAGAGCGACTGATGTACAACGAAGACATGTCATATTTTTGCATTTTGAATGCAAATTATCAACCACGCTTTGCGATCTTGACGGGTGCATGGCTTAGCCCTCACCGATGGCTTCGGAATAATAGGTCTCCAGGAGGGCGCTTCGCTCCTGATCCATGATCACGATTTGCCGTTGATCAAAGGTATTCGCCCAATACAGGTAATGGAAATTCCCGGCACAGCGCCCGTATTCAATGTGCCGTTGTCGCCCGTCCGCCTCCTCGTCGGTCTGCTGTCGCAGGACCACCCGGTCCGGAAGCTTTTGCCAAACCTGCTCGGCAACAGAAGAATGATTTTCATAAAGAGGCGCCTGCTCGGGCGAACCGCTCTCCTGTTCCGACCAGATACGAGTGAGTCGAGTCTGGATGGGCTCTTGTCGCTGTTGCATCTCATGTCGTACGAGTTCGACCATCAGGGATTGGATCTCCACCATGCCAACCAGAAGACCGGAAAACGTCCCAGGAATCATGAGACGGACATAGCCCAACCCCCCACCCGTTCGTCCCGTCTCGTAATAGCCATCCTTTTCTCCGAACCTCTCAGCCACCTTCTCCGAATGCGCGTCGTCTTTCGGCAACCTGGCATATACGAAATCCGCATGGGTGCCTTGGCAACGATACAGTCCCTGTTGCGGATCATGCCGCACGTCCTCCCGTAACGCCACGTCGGGGAAAGCGGCACCTCGTTTCATCACGTACAAAGGCCCCTCCTCAACCGGCTCCCCGAGTTCCGAATACGTCAACAGCCGCGGATCCGTCATGGGAACACACTCTCTCGCTTCCAAGGCCCGCTGGAACAACACGCGTCTTCCCGGGTGAACGGCCTTTTCAAAGAACACGAACCGGCCCGAGGGAGCCAGCACTTGCAACAGCCAATCCAAACGAGGACCGATGCCCGTCCGCTCTTCCAGACTCCGTTGTTGCCGTGTATCCCGGTCGCGTTCAAAGCTCGTCCAGTTCAGGCTCGGAAGCCCCGGATCGGATTCCGATTGAAAAAGGGCCTGAGTGGACACGATGGTATCAAATGTCTCGGGAATCTCGTGTTGAGGCATTTCGCAATGGCGAAAGCTCACGTTCTCCAGATGAACCGATTGAGCAAACTGCCGCGCCACTTCAATCGATTTCAGAGACCGATCGATACCCAGAAACGTCACGTCCGGAAAACAGGTCGCGTACCAGGTCGTGAGAATCCCGATCCCGCACCCGACGTCCAACACCTGCCGCCCGCCTTCCAGCACGTCCGCGATCGCGGGGCCGAGCACGTGATAGTAGCCGTATCGCTGGCTGTATAAAACGGGAAGAACGTCGGGGGAAGCCGCCAGATCATAAAATTCCTGATCCGCGTCCCCGCCTTCGTGACGGGTTTGAACCGCTTGCTGAAGAAGCCGAAGTTGCTCTCCGGATAAGGATTGCCGTTGCCAGGCATAATAGGAATCTTCATCGGGAAATCCGCGAAGTCCCCATGCGGCAAGATGCCGGGCAATGTCCAATTTGGCCATGAGCGCGAAACTGAGCCGTGAACCCTTGGAAAGAGAACGCTACGAAGACCTAAAACTTTGCGGATAACATCATTGCATCTTCGTAGGCCTGAGGAACGGGATGAGGCTGTCGTAATTGGCCCGATCCAAACCCGACGTATTTTTCAGTCGTCAAGGCTCGAAGCGTCAACGGCCCTCTCACGTGGAAATGAGCTGTATTCACTCCCAGTTCCTCGCCCAAATCCATTTGCGGCCCTGAATGCAAGCGGGTCGAGGCATTCACCAACACCGAGCCGGAATCCACTTCCCGGACGAATCGCATCGCGGTTTCATAATGACGGGTCACGATGGTATCGGTATGCCCCGGCCCGAAAGCCGCAATGTGTGCAATGCCGTCGTCGAGATCCTTGACGACTTTAATTCCCAGCGTCAGGGACTGCCTCTTTTGTTCCCAATCCTCGTCCGTGGCTGCTCGAATCCCCTTATGCCCGGTCATTGCCATGATTCCCATCATGGCAATGGTTTTCGGACAGCCGATGAGATCGACCGTAAATTCACTGAGCAATCGCCGGAGCAGGCCCGGCAGCAAGTGCCGTGCGATGGCCTGATGGACTAACAACGTATCGGCGGCATTGGTGGCAAACGGATCCTGAATCTTGGAATTCACCACGATCCCTTGAGCCAACGGCACGTCCGCCTCTTTATCGACGTAGACGTGACACACTCCGCCGTCATACCCCAAGACCGGGACCCGAGACTGCTCCATCACGGCTTTGCGCAGACTCGCTTTTCCCCTGGGAACGACGCCGTGAACCATGTTTCGCAATCGGGTCAGTTCAAGCACGCCCTCACGGTCGGGGCGATCCACAAACGTCAGAGCCCCTTGGGGAACGCCGTGTTGTTCCGCCGTATCACGCAAGACCCTGGCCACTGCAGAATTGGTCTCAAACCATTCTTTGCCGCCCCGCACCACACACACGTTTCCCGACCGGAGACACATCGCAAACGATTCGGCAACCACGGACGGGCCATATTCGGAAATGACGGCGATCACCCCGATAGGGACACGAACCCGATGAATCTGCAAACCTTCCTGCGTCACCCAGCCCTGGGACACTTCGCCCGTGGGATCAGGTTCCTCCGCAATCCCACGAATAAAGGCGACGAGATCGAGAAGATTTTCTTCCGTCACGGAAATTTGTTTTCTCGCTTTCCGATACTCCTCCATCCCCAGTTCCTTGGGAATGGCATCGAGATCCTGTTGATTGGCCGCCAACACGTCTTCCATGCTCGCTTCCAACTGTTCCGCCATGGCCCTGAGGGCCAAGGCACGATCATGACCCGTCATCAACGACAGGGCACGAGTCGCGGCATTGGCTTGTTTGGCAAGACCCTGAATATACAGTTTGATAGGAACTTCAACCATTATAAAACCCTCATTTCACAAAACGTGAATAACGTATGATTTTATTGACTATTCAAAAGTTTTTGCACCAGAAGCCCAACTCTTTTTTGCCATTCCAGTATGTGTTCACTCATTCGCTGACAATTGTCGCCAGGGATTAGTGTGAACCCCTCATCCGGCACACAGCGGTCATCCATCAGGCAAAAAGTCACTGTACCGACATTCAGGAATCCCCGTCAAAGCTTCAAGCTCCCCTAACCCGCATTTCTCACCAGGCTCCGTCGGCGAGGGCGTCGAGACGCCGCTGTGCCGTGGCGCACGGACTGGAAGACGCTGAAGGCATAGTTGACACTATGTCGAAGTGGCTTGCGGGAGTACGCCCCGGCACAGCGAGTGGACCGGCGCCCGTAGCAGGAGGCTGGTGAGAAATGCGGGTTAAGGGGGGATCCGTGATTGCGCCGGTTCCTACGTCGTTTTACTCTTTTGCAGGAACGCATGGCAATTGACCTTGCATTAAAAACAAGGGGTATGTTAAATCTTTTTGGTTTAGTAATTGGGCGAACTCGCCCTGGGCCGTGTGGTACGACTCTCATCAGAGTCCCTTTTGAAACGATGGCGAAATTTCCTAATATCCCTACTTGAGTGGAGGCGAAAAACCCCAATATGGTATCCATCAAAGACATGTTAGAAGCAGGCGTACATTTTGGACATCAAACCAATCGTTGGAATCCCAAAATGAAGTCGTATCTCTTCGGAGAAAGAAACGGCATCTATCTCATTGATTTACAACAAACCGCTAAATTCTTTCTCGACGCCTATACTTTCGTCCGGGATACCGTTGCGGCCGGGGAATCGGTCCTCTTCGTGGGCACCAAGCGTCAAGCTATCGACATCGTTGAAGAAGAAGCCACGCGGTGTGGAATGTATTACGTCACCCAACGCTGGCTGGGGGGCATGCTCACCAATTTCGAAACGATCAGAAAAAGTATCCGCCAACTCAAGAAACTCGAAGCCGCTCAAACCGATGGAACCCATGAACGGCTGAAGAAAAAAGAAGTGTTGCTGATGGAAAAAGAGCGGGGAAAACTGGAGAAATATTTGGGCGGCATCAAGACAATGGAGAGTTTACCCGGATGTATCTACGTCCTCGACACGCGCATTCAACACATTACCGTCAAGGAAGCCAATCGTTTGGGCATTCCCGTTGTCGCCATTGTGGATACCAATTGTGATCCCACCCGGATTGATTATCCAATCCCCGGAAATGACGATGCCATCCGCTCCTTGAAACTCTTTACCGCTCAGATTGCAGACGCCTGTCTGGAAGGCCAGGCCCTTCGAAACAAGCAGGAGGATTCGAGTGGAGGAGAAGAAGACACCATTATGACCGACTTGATCTCTGCCCGTTCAACCGAGAGTCAGGTGGGAAGCGTTCAAGCACCTTCCTCATAGAACGTCGTCGGCAATATTTTTCATCTTAGCCAAATAAGGAAGAAGGATACGCGATGTCCAGCATGGGTACCTTGGTGAAAGAACTACGCGGCAAGACAGGAGCCGGAATCCTTGATTGTCAAAACGCGCTGAAAGAAACCGATTCGGATATTGAAAAAGCCATTGATCTCCTTCGTCAACGCGGTCTGGCCGCGGCTCAAAAGAAAGCCGGGCGGGAAACCAAGGAAGGCGTCGTCTCATCCTATATCCACGCCGGGAGCAAAATCGGCGTCCTTGTCGAAGTCAATTGTGAAACGGACTTCGTCGCTCGAAATGACGAATTTCAGGAATTGGTCAAAGACGTCGCCCTGCAAATTGCCGCCGCCAGTCCTGCCTACGTCAAACGCGACCAGGTCTCCCCCGAGCAAGTCGAACGGGAAAAGGCCATTTACCTGGCACAGGCGAAAGAACTCGGGAAACCTGCCGCCGCCATTGAAAAAATCGTTCAAGGCAAACTGGAGAAGTTCTACCAGGAACAGTGCCTCCTCGAGCAAAGTTTCATCAAAGATCCCAACGTCACGATCACCGAAATCCTCACGCAAAAGATTGCCAAGCTTGGTGAAAACATTAGCATTGCCCGTTTTACGCGATACCAACTAGGCCAGGACTGATGCCTATTCAGTACCACCGCATTCTCCTCAAAATCAGTGGGGAAATGCTTGCAGGGGAACAAACCTACGGCATTACCCCCGATATCCTCACGACGCTCGCCGATGAGATTCGCGAGGTCGTGAATATGGAAGTCGAGGTCGCGTTGGTTATCGGTGGCGGGAATATTTTTCGAGGCATCGCCGCCAGCGCAGACGGGATGGAGCGCGCGGCTGCCGACTACATGGGCATGCTCGCAACCCTGCTGAATGCCCTTGCGTTACAAAACGCGCTTGAGAAAGCCGGGGTCTCCACGCGCGTGTTATCGGCCATTGAAATGAGGCAGTTAGCCGAGAGCTACATCCGGCGACGGGCCATCCGGCACCTTGAAAAAAAACGGGTCGTGATTTTTGCCGCCGGCACCGGGAACCCGTATTTTACGACGGACACGGCCGCGGCCCTGCGAGCGATGGAAATAAAGGCCGAGGTGATCTTGAAAGGAACCAAGGTCAACGGAATTTATGATTCCGATCCGCTGAATAACCCGTCGGCAAAAATGTTTGATGAACTGCCATTCCTTTCCATACTCAACAAAAGCTTGAAGGTCATGGATGCCACGGCCATTACGCTGTGCATGGATAACAATCTTCCCTTGATCGTGTTCAATCTCACCGAATCGGGCAATTTGAAACGCGTGGTCCTGGGAGAGAAAATCGGGACCCTCGTGAAACAAGACGCGGTCCTCACTTAACCGGGGTTCATCATGTCGTCCCAGACAACGATTGACAAGCTCGCACAAAAGATGGATGGAGCCCTCGAGCACCTTAAAAAAGAACTCGCCTCGATCAGAGGCAGTCGGGCTTCCTTGTCGCTCCTCGATCATATTAAAGTTGATTACTATGGGACGCCGACCCCCTTGCAACAGGTGGGAAACCTCTCGATGCCGGACAGCCGATTGATCATGGTCCAGCCGTGGGACCCCACCAGCATGAAAGACATTGAAAAGGCCATTCTTTCCTCGAATCTCGGCTTGAATCCGTCCAACGACGGAAAGGTGATTCGCATTCCGATTCCCGCCTTAAGCGAGGAACGTCGAAAGGAATTCGTGAAAGTGTGTCGAAAATACGGGGAAGAGACGAAAATCCACATTCGGGGCATTCGTCGAGAGGGGAATGATGAACTCAAGCGCCTCCAAAAAGACTCAACGATTACCGAAGACGACCTGCGACGCGGCGAAGCGAGTATTCAAAAAATCGTGGACGACAAGATCAAGCTGGTCGATGAGCTTCTCAAGAAAAAGGAGGAAGAAATCTTAGAGATTTAAGGTCTTTGTCGTGTCATCTCCCTCTTCTCCAACCTCCGTGACCACTTCTTCCGCGCTGTCACCGACTCTGGCTACCATTCATCTTCACGCCGTTGCTCACAATCTCCGTGAACTTCGTCGCGTTCTCGCACCACAGGTTGAAATTTTAGCGGTGATCAAAGCCGATGGCTATGGCCATGGTTGCATCGCCGTCGCCGAAGCCCTGTCGCAACTCGGCGTCCGGCGGTTCGGCGTGGCCACGGTACAAGAAGGCGTTCTCCTGCGGAAAGCCGGAATGCGCGAAGACATTATCGTGATGGGCGGTATCTTACCCGGGCAAGTCAAGGATCTCGTTCAGGCCAACCTGATTCCCACGCTCTCCGATGCCGACACCGTGCATGCCCTGAGCCGAGAAGTTTCACAAAACCTTCGCCCCTACCCCGTTCACGTCGAGGTGGACACCGGCATGAGACGCTTGGGATTCGCCTCCAAAGAGGTGCTCCCCCTCTTGCAATCTCCCATGTTTTCCCACACCCTCGTTTGTCAGGGGCTCATGACTCATCTGGCCGATGCCGACAACGATGACCCGACGTTTACCCTTCACCAACTCGACCGATTTCACGAATCCGTTTCGAGCCTGAATGCCGTCAATGGGCCTCGTCCCTGCCGGCATGCCGCCAACACCGCAGGGATACTCTGGCACCCTCAGGCTCAATTGGATATGGTTCGCCCCGGATTGTTGTTATACGGGTACACACCCGTGCCCGACAGGGACGCACCCGTTTCCCTTCAGCCGGTCATGTCCCTGACGACCAAAGTCGTGCACCTGAAAACGGCCGGGAAAGGAGAACCCGTGAGTTACGGTGATCTCTATCGCACGCGGCGGGATTCCCGGTTGGCTGTTCTTCCCATCGGCTATGCCCACGGATATAACCGCCGGCTCTCCAATACGGGAGAAGTCATCATTCACGACCAACGCTTCCCGATCGTCGGGCCAATCTGTATGGATATGACCGTCGTCGACGTCACCGACGGCCCCACGATCAAACCGGGTGACGACGTGATTTTGATGGGCAAATCGGAAAATCAGGAGATCACGGCCTACGATCTGGCGAACTGGCAGGACTCGATTCCCTATGAGGTTCTCTGCAATCTCGGGGCAAAAGTGACTCGCGTGTATGAACCTCTGGAACTTCGCGATGGATGAGGAATGAAAAAGGGGTGGGGCCGTGCTTACCCCGTGCACGTCAGGCCATTTACGTCTTCAGCTTCTTCTTCAGCCGTTTTTCCACACTGGCCACTTTCCCGCTGAGGCGCCCCGTGTGTCCTTTCCGATAATCAACTTTCATCGTACAGGAGATGCGGGGACAATCCTTCTTCATCCGCTCATAACATTGACGAACCACGTCAAGCACCTCATCCCATTCTCCTTCGAGCACCGTCCCCATGGGATTCAGCCGGTAATCGACTCCGCTTTTGTCGATAATCTTTAAAGAGCGAGAGACATATTTCCCCACGCTTTCGCCTTTTCCCAGGGGAGACATGCTGAATTCCAATAAGATCATACCGCACCATCCTCGTTATGAATCAGAAGAAGCTTTCTCCGCGATCCAGGCAGCGGGATACTCGACGTTTCCGGTCAACCGGAACCCTTCGACCGCCGCTTTCAATCGTTCTCTCCTTTTTTCCATGCTCGGCTCATTGGCCTGGACTTCTTGACGTAACGCTCCCAGCCAATCCAAAAACTTCTCAAATTCCTCATCAAAGATCTCTTCGCCGTTCCGCCGCAAGGTGCCGGCAAGGGCGGGAGACGCCCCACCCGTACTGATCGCCACGCGAAGCGCCCCACGTTGGACCAAAGCGGGCATCATGAAATTCGACAACTCCGGCTGATCAATCGACCACACCAGAAACCGTTCATCTTCCGATAAGGCACGTAACGATTTTGCAAGATCCGTATCATCCGGCAGCGTATTGAGGACGACAAAAGCTCCATGGGTATCCATCGATCGAAAACGCCGTCCCCGATGCAGGACTTTTCCGGCAGCCGTGAGCTTCCGCAGAGGCCCGTTCAAGGTGGGATTCACCACGGTCACTTTGGCCCCAACGTCCAACAACAGGGCGGTCTTGTGTGCCGCTTCGTCTTCACCACCGATCACCACGCATAAGCGGCCATACAGGTCCAACGAAATTTGAAAACCGGCATTATTCATCAGAGTCCAACTCCATGTGCCAATAGAGATAATCCCGCCAACTTTCCGGAGCGTTCCGAATGCCGATCATGATGGTAAGGGTCGGATTCCATCTCGGCTTTTGTGGTTTCTTCTTCAAGCGCATATAGGCTTCTTTCGGGGTTCGTCCGCTCTTTTTGTTATTACAGCGCCAACACGCCGTCACGATATTTTCCCAGGTCTTTGTACCGCCTTTGGCAATCGGCACCACGTGGTCAAACGTGAGTTCTTCCGTGCGGTACCGTTTACAACAGTACTGGCACGTATATTTATCGCGAGTAAAAATGTTAATCCGCGAAAACTTGACGGCCCGATGATTGGACTTCAACTTGACGATTTTCAGAAGCCGCATCACCGAGGGCAGTTTGAAACTGATCGACACCCCTCGAATGTCCCGATCATAGAATTCGAGGACCTCGACCTTCCCTTGGCAAAGAAGGGTAATGGCCTTTTGCCATTGCACGACCCGCAAGGGTTCATATGTGGCATTTAACAAGAGCGTCATCGACGGACCCGGAGTTTGAACGCTTGTATAGCATCAGGAGCGATGCCGAAGCAACAACGACCCCCCAATGCATGGCTTGCACCGGGACGAATGCCTTGGTAAGGTTCGCGGTCTTTCATGAAAATTTACCGTTATGAAATATCTCGACGTTGCCAAACTCGAAGACCTCGAACCGGGAACGTGCCTGTCGGTTGAACTCGACAACGCTCCCGGCGTGGCATTATTTAACGTCGATGGGGAAATTCTGGCGCTGGACAATACGTGCCCTCACGCGGGAGGCCCGCTTGGGGAAGGGACGCTGGAAGGAGAGGTCGTCGAATGCCCGTGGCACAGATGGGAATTCAACGTGCGCACGGGACAATGCATTGAAAATCCCACACCGGATTGGGCCGTGCCCTGTTACCGGACTCGCGTGGAAAACGGCATCATCCAAGTCGCTTTTCCACCGGAGACTCCATGAGTGGCCCTGATATCTGGTCCTGGTGCGGCAACGGCGGCAACTCATGAAACGGCATAAAGTGAATGGCGGCCAGAGAAATCACCCTGATGGTTTTACCCTTTAACGTGACCCGCCAGGCAAACTCCCGTTCAATCCATTCATTAAACCCTTTCTCACGAACCAGCATCCTGACCGCATAGACGCCGGGGCGTTCTTTTCCCACCTGCCACTCACCTCGATGCAGGGGCGTTCCCTGAGCTTTTAATTCTTCGACGTACTGATTGATCGCATCCTCCAACGTCGGGGCATTTCGAGCAGGATGGGAACGCACCAACTCCAGCGCTTCGTGCGCCTCGGGATCATCCGGGACATCGGGCGTTCCCCCTTGGGGACGGGAAAACACGAAACCCACGACGAGAAGGAGCACTAATACCCCAAAACCTAGGACACTTCTGATTCCGCTCGATCCCACAAAAATTCAGGCTCTCCTTGATGATGGGCTGTCCACCGGGCGAAGACAAACAACGCGTCACTCAAACGATTCAAAAATGGAATAATCTGAGGATTCATGGAGTCCTCATGAGATAAGTGAACGCACATGCGCTCCGCACGCCGGCACACGGTCCGGGCTTGATGCAGAAAGCCTGAGACTTTTCCGCCTCCCGGCAGCAGGAACTCTTTTAACGGCGCCAGATCTTCCTGGCACCCATCAATCCATTCTTCCAACCGTGCCACGTGCCTGGCGGTCACGTGAGGCATATTCGCAAATTCCTGCCCCGAAGCCGTGGCCAGTAATCCCCCAATATCAAATAATTTGTGCTGTATCCATTTCAAATGCTTTTCCAATCGTATGGAAATCTCCCCTACTCCGGCCTGTTCCTTATTAAACGCACGAGCCAGGCCGAGAAGGGAGTTCAACTCGTCAACCGTTCCATAGGCCTCCACTCGGATCGCATCTTTATCGATCTCTTGCCCACCGGCAAGCCGAGTCCGACCGCCGTCGCCGGTTTTCGTATAAACTTTAGAGATTCTCACTATTCATCCTCACCGGGTTCAGACTCATTGTGCGTGAACGGCAATCGTTTCACAACCTCCTGCATGGCGACCGTCGTCCTCCACTACCGACAATATCTGGACGGGAATCATTCAATTGAACCTTGCCTTTTCCAAAGATTATCCTGAAAACCCGTCAAATTCGAAACTGATTCCTCCATAGACATTGAATGGGTATCCAGGGACGACAAACTGTTCAAGCTTCCCACCTCCGGTGCTCAGGTTAGGAAAATAAATCCCCTGGGAAAAATACGTTGAATCGGTCATATTATTCAGCATTAAAAACCCTTTCAAAATTCCACCGGGCACCGGCCGCTCCAAGGAAGCCTTTGCATTCAAAACAAAATAACCGGGGAGCCGTGCTTTAGAATTACTTGAATCATTGAGAAGGAATTGGGGACTAACATAGAGCCCCATTAAAGAAAGAGTCATTCCCTGTATAGGATGATAGTTTCCAGTAACACTTATTCGATGTTCAGGAACCATAGGGAAGGAATCTCCAATTGAAATATTTTCGATAAATGGGCTGCCCATCAGGAAAAAAGGATTTGTAATCACCTTCGATTGGAACGTTGCTTCTGTGAAAGTATAATTCAGACTTCCATCGAAATAGCCGTTGAAAAATCCTTTCACCGATGCCTCGACACCACGTCGACGACTCTCATCGACATTTCTGTTTGAGGCAACCGGCGCACAAGTTGGATCGCCACAAGATGTAATAATTTCATCTTGAACATCAGTATGAAAAGCCGTAACCGTTCCTTCCAAGTGCTTCCCTAAACGGGATTTCATTCCTATTTCATAATTTGTTGTCTTGACGGGCCTCAAGTTGGGATCGGAAGATCCGAAGGTGCCCCTTGAAGTAAAAAGTTGTCCTACTGTCGGAACACGAAACCCCTTACTGTATTGGAAAAACACACTTGTTCTTGGAAACATTCTATAGGTAACGCCTGCTCTCGGGGTCACTCGATTAAAGCGGCGGCTTATGTTATTTGCCGGGGCTTTATTATCTTTAAAGCCAAATTGATCATGGTCGTACCGGACACCACCCATCACAATGAATTTTGACCAGAGCGTTAGTGTATTCTGGAAATACAAACCGAGTACATCCTCATCAATAGAGGTATGAGTAAGGGTCGGGAATTCCGGAAAACTAAAGAAGAACGCGCGATCATTATTCCCAAAATCATTTCTTGCAAACTCTCCTCCGAACACCAAATCGTTTAATTGTCCAAAAATTTGAGAGTGGTGGGCTACTTGTGTGGCCCCACCCCAAGACTCAACGTCCGATAAGGCATTAATTTGTGAAGTTTGCCCAACGGTTTGGCCTTCTTCTTGAAACCGTTGATAGAACCCATTGACCGTCACGGAAAAACCACCAAACAACTCCTGCTTCATATTGATCCGGACGGCATGACTTTCCCTGTCATGAAAGTCACCGCTGGTAAAATTCCTGGTTGGATCAACGGTAGCAATCGAGAGGGGTAGAGAACCGGCTTGATAAATTCTGTCTTTAACGTACGTAAAAGAAGCATTGATATCGGTACGTGAAGACGGGTTATATCCGAATTTTCCGAAAAACCGGGAAATTCTCGCTCCTGAATTATCTCGAAACCCTTTTTCCAACTCACGAGAAAATGAAGTGAAATACTGGAACTTTTTTTGTATCGGCCCTGAAGCTTGGACCGAAAAAATCTGGCGTTGGAAACTGCCAAAATTGACGCCGCTCCTCAGACGATGCCGTGAAGATCCATTCTTCGTCAAAATGTTGATCGTTCCACCCAACGCATTTTTTCCAAAAATGGCTGATGACCCGGGATAAATCTCGATTCGATCAATCGACTCGATAGGAACAAGATCAAAATTTACGACATTGCTGTCCGGATCATTTATTCGAACACCATCAACAAAGACGGTCGTAGAAGGAAACGGTTGACCGTTGAATCCTCGCAGATCAATGGTTTGCTCAAAATTATTGCCCACGGCATCATAAAGAATAACCCCAGTGGCATACTGAACGGCTTCCTGAACGGTTCTGACGCCGCGTTTTTGAATATCATCAGACGTAATGATGGAAACCTTTGAAGGAATAGCGTAGGGGTTGCTTTTAAAGGTAGGCAGGCGTGTATCACTGACAATGTATTCATCCACCTTCTGCACATCCTGGTCGGAATCCTCTAATGAAGATTCAGCAGCATAAACGAAGGTGAAATGAATGGGCGGGAAAAAGATACTGGAGAAAAGCAAAAAGAAACCTAGAGACTTAAACATGACCGACCTCCCTTTGGCTCGAAGGGTGGGCTGAGAAGTCTACGGCAGTTGGGTCTCCTGACTCGCGGATCATCACTCCCCTGCGCCTTCCCGGCCTGGTCGTCACGGCGGAAAGCAACCGTTCACGACTCACTTCGCTTGCCAGTGGCTGTTTTTGCAGGGTTATTTCCCGCTTACAGTGGCGGCACCGTGATGGATTTGCACCATCTTCCCCGACACATGCCGAAATTACGCTTCTATCCCGTTCCTTTCTTAAATGGTTGAACAATCCAGGCCGCATAAAATGCGGCCGCTACAGAAACGAAACCTCTCACACGGGCAACGTCACTCGCGGCGCCTGAGATCGTGGATGTTGATCCACGACGACCTGACAACGATACACCGGTTCAAGAATCTCAGGCCGAATCACGTCACGAGGACACCCCCGTTTGACGATTTCTCCCCGATGGAACAACAGCAATTGATCGCAACACTGACTCGCAAGATTTAAATCGTGCGACACCATCAGCACCGTCAGCCCACGCTCCTGATTCAGTTGTCGAAGCTTCCGTACGATATCAAGCTGATGATGGAGATCCAGAAACGCGGTGGGCTCATCCAGGAGCAGGACTTGAGGATCCTGTGTCAACGCGCGAGCAATCATGGCGCGCTGCCGTTCGCCGCCCGATACGTCAGACATCATGCGACCGGCCAACGATCCGATCTCCATGGCGTGCATGGCTTGGGTCGCACGAAGGACGTCCGCCGTTGAATCCCATCCCCACCCATCAAACGGGCGATGAAACGGGAACCGCCCCATGAGCACCAACTCACCCAGGGTGAAGGGAAACACCTGGGACGTCTCTTGCGGAACGAAGGCCATTTGCCGGGCAATACTTGCGGGTGACAAACTCGCGAGGTCTTTCCCAAAGAAATGAATCACACCGGACTCCGGACGCAGGAGCCCCATCAACAGTTTAAGAAACGACGTTTTCCCCGATCCATTGGGACCGATGATTCCGACAATGGTTCCGGCCAGGATCGAACACTCCACATTTCTGAGCGCCCATCCTTGATCCGGAGAATGATCGTAGCGAAAGGACAGATCTCGAACGTGAAACGCCAAGGGTTTCTCCGCGGTCTCCCTCACAAGGCGACTCCTGCACGACGTTTGACCAACAAATACATAAAAATCGGCCCTCCGATGAGGGCTGTGACCACCCCAACCGGCAATTCGGTCGGGGACAACACGGTACGGGCGACGGTATCCGCCACCATGAGAAACGTGCCTCCCACCAATGCGGAAGCCGGCAAAAGAAGGCGATGGTCCGCTCCGACAAGCATTCGAACCGTATGGGGGACGACCATCCCGACGAATCCAATCAGGCCGGCAATGGAAACGACGGCACCGGTCATCAGGGCCGCAACGACGAAGATCAGTTTTTTGACTCGTTCAATCTCGACCCCCAAGGCCTTGGCGGTTTCTTCTCCCATGGTCAGAACGTTGAGCGGTCGAGCCAGCCAGAACAAGAGAACGCCACCGATTCCCAGGAGCAACCCAAGCCAGAGCAACGTCGAGTATTCCGGAGCAATCAATGTTCCCATCAACCACATCATCATTTGGAAAGCCCGGGTCGGATCGGCGATGGACACGGCAAACATGATCAGTGCCGAAAACAGGGCATTGAGTATGACACCGGCCAACAGCAGGGTATGGACGGAGAGCATGCGATACGTCACGCTGATTCGATAGACCACCAGAATGGAGAGAAGGCCGCCGAGAAACGCCCAAACCGGGAGAATCGAAAGCCCCATGACCGTTCCGCCGACACCCAAAAGTATGCCAAGCGTGGCGCCGAACGCGGCACCGCTGGAAATACCCAAGACGTACGGCTCAGCCAGGGGATTCCGTAAAAGCGCCTGCAACCCGACCCCCACGGCTGCCAAGGCCCCCCCGACCAAAAAGGCCAACACGATGCGCGGAAGGCGAACCTGCAAGAGGATGATACTGCCGACCGATTCGGAAGCCTCCCCCCCGGCTTGAAACGCGGTCCCCAGAATCTGAAGCACGGCCCCTAAGGAAAGAGGATTCGCGCCAAGGGTGAGACACCCGACTCCAACCAACAGGCTCAACAAGACTAAACCCGTCACACTGGTTAACCAGCGAAACGCCGAAAGGGAGGCCATCGTGATTTCCGCCCTCCCCGTCTCGGAAAAACGAGGCACCTCGACCCGGAGATCGGACGTCGGGTTGCCCAATTGACCGTTGCCCACGATCAGTTCCCCTGAAACGTTTCAGGATGAATAATTCTGGCCAAGACTGCGAGCCCCTGACCGATTCTCGGCCCGGGCCTGCTGATCAACGTCCAGGGGACAAAATGAAGACGATTGGTTTTCACTGCCGTCATTGCGGTCCAGCGCGTCCATTGTCCGAGATCGGTTTCGGGAGAACCTTGGCCTCCCATTGAGGGAAACAACAGGATCTCAGGGTCTTTTTGCAGCACGACTTCCATGCTCAAGCGCGGATAGGCATTCCCGGCGTCCTTCGCGACGTTGTCTCCACCAGCCAGTTCGAGGAGGTGATGAATAAAACTCCCGGGCCCGACCGTAATAAACGGCTCGTGGTACACCACGTACAAGATACGGGGTTTGGGTAAAGACTTCGTTTTATCACCAATCGCTTGAATGTCCCGGCGCATGGTATGCACCAGCGCATCGGCGTCTTTCACACGATGAAGGATCCGGCCTAAGGTCTGAATATGGGAATACACGTGCTCAAAGGATTGGGGTTCCATGATGAACAACGGGATCTTCAGGTGTTGCAACTTCTCCAGCACGTCATCCCGGACCACTTCCATGGCCAGGACCAGATCCGGCTCTAAAGCCAGGATCGCCTCCAGGTTGGGACGGGAATCCCCCACCGGCGTCTTCGTCCGTGCCTCGGGGGGATAATCGCAAAATTCCGTCACGCCCACGACTGAGTCCCCGGCGCCAATGGCAAACAACATCTCGGTAATACTTGGTGCGAGGGAAACGATTCGCTTCGGGATCTTGGCCAGATAAATTTTTCGCCCGAGATCATCCACAAACGTGCGGGGCGCCACGTTGGCCATGAACGGCATGCCGGTGAGAATTCCCTGTTGGCGACGTTTCATGGTCGTGGAGTGATCGGAAAAACCAAATAGCGGTTCACAGACGGGGACAACCAGAACGGTCATCGTCAGGATACAGGCAAAACGAAGGGACCATTTCCTCTCTTGCGTCTGCCGACAATCTCGGACAAGCTGAACACCCGACAAAATAAAAAAATCCCCAAGGCCTGAATGACCCTGAGGATTCTTCCCGCGTATCCATCCTCACCCGCTCCCCAGCCCACGAGGGATCGAAGGTCGTGAATCCCGTTCGCCTGATGCAAAATGGCGAAGCCGGAATTCCCAGCTCGGGTAGGTCTTCTGGCTTCCGGATTCAAACCTACTTCCCGCACCTTCCCGTCAAAACGGATCTTTGACAGTGGCATTTGCGGGGTTCGTTTCCGGTTACAGCGGCGGGACCGCGAAGGAGTTGCACCTTCTTCCCTGCACCCGTGCGTCTTATGTCTGTCGTTGCCAAGACTTATAGGGAACCCGGGATTCGTTTGTCAAGCGAGAGGAGGCATGAACGGGTGCAGGGAAACGTTATCGCGGGACATCAATCGTCACGTGGGCGGGAAAGAGGCCGTCAACGTCCTGTCGCCGTCGCACGTCACGGAGAAGCGTGTCGATTCGGGGAGTCACCGGACCCTGAAAACTGGTTCGGCCGTCGGTCACCACGGTCACGGGCCTGGAAAAATCGACAAACGCGTCGTTCAAAAATAAGGTATAGCGCCGGACCCGTTCGGTTCTGACCTCAATATGATTCTCGTCTCTCACATCAACCGCTAACTTCGCGTAGACCTTGTTTTTGATCAGGTCATCATGCCGATCCACCAACTGCTCTGAAAACATGGCGATACGATCGGTGGCATCAATGCGCACCCAACCGAAGTCCGTCAAATGGCTCGCGTCACGAACCACGGTCAATCTCCGCGGATACGGATCACGGCGCTGCTTCTTCAACCATTCCACCAGGGCCGGTAACTCCTGTCGAGGGAAAAAATGGCCGCCGGCATGAGGATGCGTCCATTCATGTTCACGATACGTAAACGCGATGCCGAGCCGGGCCAACTCGTTCGTCACGTTCCGGCTCAGCCAGACCGGCATGATGCGATCCTTGGCCCCATGGATCACGTACAACGACGTGTGCCGAAGATTTTCCAGAAAGGGGAACAGCACCTGATCGATTCCACTCGCCATCGGCGCCACCGCCGCAAACCGAGGCGCATAGTGCATCCCGATAATCCAGGCGCCGATTCCGCCGTTCGACATGCCCGTCAGATAGATGCGATCGGGATCGATTCGATATTGCGCACGGACTGTTTTGATGGTCGCGAGCACCAGCTCTTCGCTCCGCCTGGTCCACCACGACCCCGCCATGGACGTCGGACAGACAAGAATATGCGATCCGCCCAAGCGTGTCGCCCATCGTTCCAGATAAGAATCTCCCGTAAATCCCGCCCCATGCAAACACACCACCAAGGGAAAGGCGACCTCGGGATCATAGGCAGGCGGCACGAACAACCCATAAGACAAGGTTCTTCCGCGAACCTGAACCGGCTGATTCGGAAGCATGCCCACCGGAGCAGCCTCGTAGGTTCGGCTTGCTCGAAGCAACCGGCTCACGCGCTGAAGACTCGCCCGGGGATGGGCCAGGATCGCCTGCAACAACGGCTCAGCCAACACACGATCCTCAACCGAAAGATAGCGCGTGATGAGCGTCGCCAAGGATTGACCGGATGCCTGAGGTTCCACAGCCGCTGAACCGGACTGCGTTTCTTGACCCCAGGCGCCATGACCGGCATACAGGCTCCCAACGGCCAGTAATGCGACAACAACCATGAATGGCGGCAGCATAACCAAACCACGGCGGGCAAAGGCCCCTTTATTCACCGTCACGTTCCGACGGCACATGTTCCCGCACGACCCGTAAAAAGGCTTCACCATATTTCCTCAGTTTATGCTCGCCAACACCCTGGATTCGCTCCATGTCTTCCTGCTTCAGGGGCTTGAGCCGCACCAACTCACGCAGGGTCGTATCGTGAAACACGACGTAAGGCGGCACCCCCTGATCACGGGCCAGGGCCGTACGCGCCTCTCGCAAAGCCTGCCAGAGGGCCTCGTCGGTTGGCGCAAGCGGCGCATGAGACACGGCAACCTTTTCTTTTTTCACCGTGACGGCACGCCGCAATCGACGCAGGGTCAGCCCACGCTCGCCGCGCAACACCGGGAACGACTCTTCCGTCAGGCGCAGGGCATCGAAACGCTCGGCGTCCACCCGGAGGCAGCCCTGGGCAATGAGCTGGCGAAAAATGGAGCGCCACTCGGTGGCGGTGTACTCCGCGCCGGTGCCGAACACTTCCAGCCGGTCGTGGCGCCAGTCGCGGATGCGTGCATTGTCCTTACCGATGAGAACCTCGACCAGGTAGTTCACGCCGAAGCGTTCGCCGGTGCGGGAGACGCAGGACATGGCCTTCTGCGCAGCCTCGGTGCCGTCCCAGGTTTGCGGCGGGTCCACGCAGTTGTCGCAATTGCCGCAGGCCTCTCCCGGCTCTTCGCCAAAGTAGGCGCGAATGGCACGACGGCGGCAGGTGGTGAGTTCGCACAGGCCCACCATGGCTTCCAGTTTCTGGTGCTCCACCCGCTTGTACACCTCATCGGCTTCGGACTCGGACAGCCACTGACGAAAGATGATGATTTCCCTCAGGCCGTAATTCATCCACGCGCTGGCCGGCAGGCCGTCGCGGCCCGCACGCCCCGTTTCCTGGTAATAGGCCTCAATGCTCTTCGGCAGGCTGAGGTGGGCGACAAAGCGCACGTCGGGTTTGTCGATGCCCATGCCGAACGCAACCGTGGCGACAATCACCACACCATCTTCGCGCAGGAAACGTTCCTGGTGCCGGCGGCGCGTGTGATCCGAAAGGCCAGCGTGGTAGGGCAGCGCGTCACGCCCACGGGCGCGCAGCCACTCGGCGACCTCCTCCACTTTTTTGCGCGTCAGGCAATAAACGATGCCGGCGTCGGCAGGGTGCTCGCTTTGCAGAAAGCGCCACATGCGCTCGCGCCCGTTATCGTCGTCGAAGATGGCGTAGCGGATGTTGGGGCGGTCACAACTGTGGACGTAGGCATTGGCCTCTTCCAGTTGCAGTTGGGTGATGATTTCTCGACGGGTTGCCTGATCGGCGGTGGCCGTCAGGGCGATGCGCGGGACCGAGGGATACCGTTCGTGCAGCACCGACAACTGCAAATACTCCTCGCGGAAGTCGTGCCCCCAGCGCGATACACAGTGGGCTTCGTCAATGGCGAACAAGGCGATGGTTTGCGCGTCCAGCCACTCCAGGGTACGCTCCTGCAGCAGGCGCTCCGGCGCGACGTAGAGCAAATCCAGATTCCCGCCGTTCACCGCCGCCTCCACCGCTCGCACCTCCGCAAAGTCCAGGGTGGAGTTCAGACAGGCCGCCCGCACCCCGCACTGGCAGAGCGCGTCCACCTGGTCCTTCATCAACGCAATCAGGGGCGACACCACGACGCCCACCCCGTCACGCATCATGGCCGGCACCTGGTAACACAACGACTTCCCGCCGCCCGTCGGCATCAGGACCATGGCGTCCCTGCCGGCCAACAGATCATCAATCACTTCCTCCTGGCGCAAGCGAAAAGAAGAATGCCCGAAGACGGTCCGGAGAAGACGAAGAGGCTCGTCGGTGGATCGGAGAAGTTCCATTGCGTGTTTTCGCTGAGTCCCTGCCCAGCCACGATAACGTGGGTAACGGTCAATCCGCACTGCCGGCGCATTATAGCAGAACGGCAATTGAGACGAAGGATATACGGATTCGTTAGTGATTGGGATATAATATTTCTTTAACCTGATCACCAATAGCAACCATTGTTGAGGCTAACCCCATGAGCAAATTCGTGCAAACCGACCACTGAGGTGGCCCCTGAAATTTGGACCGCGAGTTGACTTAGATGTGAAGAAGAGACTTACCTTATCCTTAGAAGGCATTTATACAGGCATAATGCTTACAACAAAACAACAAAATGTCTTCGATTGGCTAAACGACAAGCTCCAAGTACCGGTGTTTGCTGAAGCGTACAAAGGAGCACTGGATCTCCTGGACAAGAAGCCGCCGGGTTACATTACCTTCGTGGCCCATACTGGTAGGGACATAATGAACCTTCTTGCCCGAACCATCACCGGTACTGAGGGTGGTTTGGTTCAGTATCGCACGCATGTCAACAAGTTACAGGCTAAATGGCAACCCGAATGGAGAGGTCAGGGATTAACAACATCCGATAATGCTCAAGTGGGACATTTGATTCCTTACGATATATGCCAGATTATAAAAGACCTGATTGCTGATCACGAAACAGGTCAAGAAAGAGAGAACATGGCTGATATCCTCTTTTTTAGAACCTTTTTGGATTACGACGACAAAGACAGAATACCCCAAAATTTTTTAAAGGAATGGAAGGCGGCAAAAAAATGGTTTTTTGCCCACACCCATCTACGAAAAGGAAGGTTTGACGGGGATGCGCCATCTGAAGTGGCAAAACATTTTCAAACGCTGGATGGCTTACTATACGTAGCTGCAAGTAGCGAATTCAAACGAATAAAGGGCATCCATGAAATCCTGGAAGAAACCAACGGATGAACTGATAGAGAAGGCTCTGGCTTCAGTAAAAAAGGAAACTGACCGTCAGTATTTCTTCTCTCGTCTAAAAAATCCCCTCTGGATTCAGCCTTTGGCTGATCGTGGCTATTTCCAATTTCCCCCGGGAGTTAGGCGTTTGCCTGACGGTTATGTTCAATTACCGTTCTGGCCAGAGCTTCAATACCTGAAGAACATGTCTGATCATACGCCGGACGAAGTCATTGAAATAGTATTACGGCTTCCCAAAGTCGATAACCCAAGGGTCTACGATGACATTCTCGATATCGCATTGCGAATCCACGGCCAGCAATCTGCAAGACTTAAGCCCAAGATACTTGAATATACCGGCATAGAGTACCAGTTTTACGCAGACAGATATGCAGATTTGTTAGCCCATTGGACAACAGAGAATCAAATACAGACTGCTTTGGAGCTTTTACAGATACTCGTCAAGTTTGTGCCTGACCCTCAATCAGAATACAAGCAAGCACAACGGAAGGAGAACCCGGATGATTGGACAACGTCACAGAAGACAAACGATGACTATTTTAAAGAGGGGTTCAATTTGCCTCGACTGCTGGAACCTATTCCACGATTCGATGAATGGAAATATGTGAAGGTATTAGAGAAAGGTGTCCGTCCGCTGATTGAAAAGGAACCACTCAAAGTTGCCTGCATCCTTATTGACGCTACGGCTGATATGATTCGTTTGCACAAGGACCAGGATGAACTTGACAAGGGCAAAGACGAAGACGCATCTGAAATTTGGTGGCCTCGGTTCGATGAACAAGACAGCGACTACCAGGACGCCAAAACAGCACTTATTCATGCCCTGACTTTTGCATCTGAGAAGGTTTACGAAACATCGCCCGGCTCTATAGGAGATCTGGATAAAGTACTACGCAAGCAGCGGTGGAAGATTTTTAGACGCCTTCGTCAGCACCTTTACGTCCTACACCCAAACGAGCAAACCAAACCCTGGATCAGAGAGTTGATCCTGAACCATGGAGATTACGCTCGATGGGAATACCCTTACGAATTTCAGCGAATGATACGGATCGCCTGTGAACACTTCGGCACGGAGTTGCTCACAGAAGAAGAGCGTACTGCAATCTTCAATGCCATCCGTAGCGGTCCGTCAAAAACGAATTACCGCGAATCGATGGGCGATCAATTCACCGAAGAGCTTTTCATACAACGCCAGCGGCATTTCCAGAGGATGCAGTTCAAACCCTTTGCTTCTGTATTATTTGGCGAATATGCGACCTACTTCCAAGAGTTGGAGATTGAAGCCGACAAACAGATTTCCGATGAGACTTATTCCCCTGTTATATGTCGCGTCGGAACGATGTCTTCTCAGAGCCCGAGATCACAAGAAGAACTCGAAAACCTCCCAGATGAAGAGCTACTCACCTACACTAACGAATGGCAGGAAGAACATCACGATAAGGATGACTGGTTGGTAGAGATTAACATCGCAGCCCTCGCAGAAGCGTTTCAAACCGTTTTCAGTAAATCAATCATCCCGGATGCGAGCAGGCTCAAGTTTTGGCTCGACAATTGCGAACGGATCGAGCGGCCCATTTACATCCGGGCAATGGTCGATGAGATGAAAGAACGCGTCAAGGCGAAAACCTTCGACAAACTCAAAGAATGGTTAATGTTTTGCGAATGGGTACTTTCGCACCCAGACCAGGACCCGGAAGAAGGCGCCGGACTCAGCGACGAGTCCCGGGAGCATCCCTATTGGCATAGCTCACGGCGGGCAGTCGGTGATTTTATAGGAGTCTGTATAGAAAAAGACGTGCCAATTTCCGCTCAGAAGCAACTAGCCAAGCTTTTGGAAATACTATGTACGCAATTTGATTGGAGACTAGATCGGAATGAGCCGGTCCTTTTGCCCCCCGACGACCAGTTAACAGAGGCTTTTAGCAATACCAGGAGCCGCGCGCTACGAAGTCTCGTCAATTTAGGTTTCTGGTTGCGGAAACATGACCAAACGACCGATGTTGCCATAGTAACGACGATTCTTGAAAAACGCTTCGCCCCTGAAACAGAACATCCTTTGTCACTGCCTGAACGTGCCATTTTAGGACAAAACTATAGGCGTATTTTCAACCTTGATGAGGCATGGGCGACTGAGCACAAATCAGATTTTTTCCCACGGCATGAATTTCCTGCATGGATGAAGGCATTTGATAGTTTCATCTGCTTTAATAATCCGTTTAAACCGACCTTTGAGATTCTTCGCGACGACTTCGATTTTGCGTTGGAACATCTGGACGACTTCAAGGAACAAGAAAGTTTTGGCAAAAAGCCGATTGAGACGCTCGGGCAACACCTGTTCACTTATTATTTGTGGGGAGTGTACCCACTCAACGGAGAAGAAAGTCTGCTTGAACGTTATTACCGGAACACAGATGACGAACGAGCGTACTGGGCGAATTTGTTCGACTACGAGGGCAAATCGTTAAGCAACAGCGGGAAGGCTCTTGATGCTACTTTGCATGAAAAGATTATTGAGTTCTTTGACTGGCGACTTGAAGTTGGGGAGCCGACGGAACTCCAGGAATTTTTCTTCTGGCTGAAAGCCGAATGCCTGGACGCTGTATGGCGGTTACAGGCTTATTCCAGGATTTTGGATGTCTGCATATCGAAAAATGTGGAACCTTCAGGTAAAGACGGAGTATTAGAGATACTGGTTGGAATGCTGGCAGATCACACCGCAAAGGTTGTCGAATGCTTTGCTAGGTTTACCGATTGTGCTCTCAAGCACAAGATCTACATTGTTGAAACCGCTAAGGCGCGCACTATCCTGAAAGCGGGTCTTGAAAGCAGCGACGCAAGCGTCCGTCAGAACGCCGAACGCGCCCGCGAGAACCTGCTCCGTGTCGGCCACTTCGGTTTTTTGGATATGGAAGATTGACAATAATAGGCCAGGGTTCAGCGCCTGCTGGCTGAACTCACCATATGCATAATACTCTTATTTGCTTTTTGGGCGTAAATGTTAATAATAAGTCACTCTCAGTGCACAGATCAGGTATTCTTTAAATTCCTATTCTTTGCGTGACTAGCATCTTTATAAAGCAGATGACATGCCAACGGTTCCCAATATCCCAGGCCCCTACCGTTTTTTCTTTTATAGCTTTGACTGTCATGAACCTCCGCATATCCACATACGTCGAGAACGAATGACATGTAAGTTTTGGCTGGAGCCAATTGTGTTAAGTACGAATCATGGGTTTTCACCACACGAATTGAATCGTATCTGGGCAATAATTCTGGATCATCAAGAATACATCAAGGAGGCGTGGCATGAGCATTGCAGCGAGTAACGATCCACGGATTATGACGGTGGAGGTGACGGAAGACCTCATCGTCGCTCATCTCGAAGATGGCCGAACGGTCAGCGTTCCGCTGGCGTGGTCGTGGCGTTTATCCAATGCGACCCCGGCGCAACGTCAGCACTTTGAAATTATCGGGACAGGGCAAGGGGTACACTGGCCGGATATTGATGAGGACCTCAGCGCCCTCGGCATGCTCACCGGCGTACCAGCCCCGCCACCGAAGCATAAGGCATTCTCAAAGTAGAAAGCACCGGCCCCCCTACGCCATCTTCATCAATTCGGCGATGGCCCCGCTCACGCCTTCGAAAATTTGGTGCGGTTTGGCCGTTCCATACATATAGGCCGGAGTGGTGATCACCTTATTGGCGGAATCGACCACGAACTTCTCGACCGCACAAGTGGTATGCTTGGCCCCGGTCTTTTCGACCTCCGAAGCCGTTCCCTGATCATCGCCGATCGTGACGTTCACTCCTTTCTCGCCGAATGCCAAGGCCATGATAGCCGGGGCAATACAAATCGCGGCAATGGGTTTCCGGCCCTCGTGAAATTCTTTCACGATACGAAGGACTTGCGGATCGATCTCTCCCCCGCTCCCCTTCTGTGCAAAATCACACAAATGAAGCGCCGCCCCAAACCCACCGGGAAACGCCAAGGCGTCGAAGTCATGAGCCTTGAGTTCCTCGAGGGGCCGAATGTCCCCTCGCGCAATCCTGGCCGCCTCCTGCAACACGTTTCTCGTTTGGCCGGTGGCCTGTTGAGTCAGGTGGTTCGTCTCAGCCACGTCCTTATCCGGCGCGAAACACGTATACTCCGCGCCGTGTTGCCCGATAGCCACCAACGTACTGATCGCTTCGGTGATCTCCGCTCCATCCAAAAACCCACAGCCCGATAAAATGACAGCGACTTTTTTCATGACACCCTCCCCAAGTGCTGAACGGTTGATTGTAGGCCCCGATAACGGGCTGATTCTCTCTTACACATCTCCCGTGATGAACACGTCCTCTCCCAGAGATTGAATGGAAAGATTGGACACCGGGACGACTTCGGCCAAACGTCGAGGTGAGCGGCCTCCCAACAGGCCTTTGGTCTTTTGTCCCCCCAACAAGGTCGGAGCCACGTAAAGAGATACCCGGTTCACCAGGCCTTCACGCAAAAAACCGGCGTTCAACTCACTCCCCCCTTCCACCAGCATACTGGTGATCCCCATGTTCCCAAGGGCTTGAAGACACTTGCCAAGAGAGACGCGGGTTCCTTTTCGAGGCAGCACCAGGACCTGCACACCCATCTTTCGTAATCGTTCGACTTTTCGGTGGCCGGCCATGTTCGTCGTGGCAATGAACGTGGGGGCCTGTTCGATCCCCTGAAGCACGCGCGCCCCGAAGGGAATCCGCAGACGGCTGTCAAAGACCAGCCGAACCGGTTGACGGATGCCGGGTGAGGACCTTTTACCCACGGAGACCCTGACAGTCAATTGCGGATCGTCTTTGAGAACCGTCTCCGCTCCCACGGCAATCACGTCGAATTGGCTTCTCAGTTGATGGACGTGTGCTCGCGCCTTGGTTCCCGTGATCCATTGCGATTCGCCGGTCGCCGTTGCAATCTTGCCGTCCAGCGTCATCGCCGCCTTGAGTACGACAAAGGGCCGGCCGGTTTGAATCCAATGAAGATAGACCTCATTGAGCGTTGCCGCTTCGTTGCCGAGACAACCAACGTCCACGGCTACTCCTGCCCGCCGGAGTTGCCGGATGCCGCGACCCGCCACTTGAGGGTTGGGGTCGCGCATCGCGACGACGACGCGACGAATCCCCGCTTGCAAAATCTCCGGCACGCAGGGCGGGGTACGTTTCTCCGTATGGCAACAGGGTTCGAGCGTGGTATAGAGGATCGCGTCACGCGACCGGGCCCGGGCTTGTCGTAACGCGACGATTTCCGCGTGGGAGCCACCGGCCCGTTTGTGATAACCGGATCCCACGACCGTCCCGTTCGCCACGACCAGGGCGCCGACCATGGGGTTCGGGCGAACCGTCCCACGGCCTCGAGCCGCAAGCCTGAGAGCCTGGTTCATGAAATGGACGTCTTGCTCGACGTCGTTCACCGGCGGGATCTGGTTTTGCGTGACCGTCCACGGGCTTTCGACGGGGACGGGGACGTCGCGGCAGTCACGCGACGTGCGCGGGGTTTTGCCGAAGCCTTCGCCGCTTTGTTCTTCGGCTCCGGGCGTTCACCTTCGTCATCCAACGCGGCCTGGGCGGCGGCTAACCGGGCGATGGCAACTCGATAGGGAGAACAGCTCACGTAGTCGAGACCGAGGTGATGGCAAAATTCAACGGAACTGGGGTCCCCGCCGTGTTCCCCGCATATCCCGAGTTTGATATCAGGACGAGTCGCTCGCCCTTCACGCATGGCCAACCGCATGATCGCACCCACCCCTTCACGGTCGAGCACGGCAAAAGGATCGAACGCCAACAGGTCGTTGTCCCGGTAAAAGCCCGTAAATTTGGCGGCATCGTCCCTGGAAAATCCATACGTCGTCTGGGTCAGGTCATTCGTGCCGAATGAAAAGAACTCGGCATCTTCGGCGATCTGTCCGGCCGTGACCGCGGCCCGCGGCAACTCGATCATGGTGCCGACCAGATAGGTCAAGGTCTTCCCGCAGCGTTGCATGGTTTCCTCGGCGACCTCTTTAATGAGGGCTTTTTGCGCCTTCATTTCCGATGACATGCCCACCAGGGGGATCATGATTTCCGGTACGATCTTTTTCCCTTCCTTGGCCACCTCACAGGCCGCTTCCATGATCGCCCGCACCTGCATGCGCGTGATTTCAGGCATGGTAATGCCCAAGCGGCAGCCCCGGAGCCCGAGCATGGGATTGAATTCATGCAACTCTTCAACCCGCGACAACATTTTTCGTTTTTCCTCGATTTCCGGTGCATTCACGTTCGCGGCGTCGGCTCGCGCGATATCGACCATGAGTTGTTCGCGTTTCGGCAAAAACTCATGCAAGGGCGGATCCAACAGCCGAATGGTGACCGGGTACCCTTTCATTTCCCGATAGAGCCCGATGAAATCCTGTTTCTGGAGGGGAAGCAGTTGTTCAAGATACTGCTCGCGCTCTTTTCGGTTCGAGGCCAGGATCATCGCTTGCATGATCGGCGCACGTTCTTCCGAAAAAAACATATGCTCCGTTCGACAGAGGCCGATCCCCTCCGCACCGAACCCGCGCGCGATTCTGGCTTGCTCCGGGTCATCGGCATTGGCCCGAACCTTGAGGCGCCGGATCTCGTCCGCCCATTTCAGAATGGTGAAAAAATAGCGGATTTTGTCCGATCGAGCAGCCGCACGTTTGCCTTGGAGCACCTGGATCACTTCGGAATCCACCACGGACAACATCCCGCCGTAGACACAGCCGGAAAATCCATTGATGGAAATATAATCTCCTTCTTTAAAGACCGAGGGTCCGATGCGGACCTTGGCTTCCTCCTCGAAGACTTCCACGTCTTCACACCCGGCGACACAGACCTTGCCCATTTGTCGTCCGACCACCGCGGCATGAGAGGTCATGCCCCCCGTGGCGGTCAAGAAGCCTTCCGCGGCGTGCATGCCATGAATATCGTCCGGGCTGGTTTCTTTCCGGACCAGCACGGCTTTTTCTCCCCGCGCCTTGAGTGCCACGGCATAATCCGGAGTGAGGGCAATTTTTCCACAGGCGGCTCCCGGCCCGGCCGGCAACCCCTTGCCGATCGGTTGAAACTTCTTTTCTTCGGCCTGCTCAAAAATAGGATACAGGTACTGAGCCAACTGTTCCGGTTCGACCCGGCGCACGGCTTCTTGTTTATCGATCAGCCGTTCTTTGACCATATCCACGGCAATCCGAACCGCGGCAATCCCCGTTCTCTTGCCGGCCCGCGTTTGCAGCATATAGAGCTTACCTTCCTGAATCGTAAACTCCATGTCCTGCATGTCACGATAATGTTTCTCCAGAATCTTTTGGGTGGTCATGAGAGATTTATAGGCAACGGGCAACGCGTCCTTCAGGGCGGACACGGAAAGGGGCGTACGAAGACCCGCCACCACGTCTTCACCCTGGGCATTCAAGAGATATTCCCCGAAAATCGCTCGCTCGCCCGTGGAAGGGTTTCGAGAAAACATGACGCCGGTCCCGCTGGTCTCGCCCATGTTGCCGAACACCATGGCCACGACGTTGACCGCTGTACCCCACGCGTCCGAAATGCCGTAAATCTTTCGATAGATCACCGCCCGGTCACCGAACCAGGATGCAAACACCGCCCGGACCGCCATGTTGAGCTGTTCGAGCGGATCCTCGGGAAACGCCCGGCCGGTTTCCTGCTTGACGACGCGTTGATACGTGGCGACCAACTCGCCGAGAGCTTCCGCGGACAGGTCGGTATCGGTCGCGGCTCCAACCTCCTGCTTTTTGCTTTCCAGGACCTCGTCAAACTTTTCACGCGGCACGTCCATCACCACGGCGCCGAACATCGTGATGAACCGGCGATACGAATCCAGGGCAAAGCGTGTATTGTTGGTCTTGTCGGCCAACCCCTTGACGGTCTCCGAGTTCAAGCCGAGGTTCAACACTGTATCCATCATCCCGGGCATGGACGCGCGAGCCCCGGACCGCACGGACACCAACAACGGGTTGCCGGGGTCCCCGAACCCCGCTTTCATCAACCGCTCCACCCGCTTCAGCCCTTTCAGGGTCTGATCCCACATGCCGGCCGGGTACCGTTTTCGGGCGCTGAAATATTCGAGGCAGGCGTCGGTCGTGATGGTGAATCCCGGAGGGACGCAAATCTTCAGATTGGTCATTTCCGCCAGGCCGGCACCCTTCCCCCCGAGCAGCGCCTTCATGGTACCGGTGCCTTCGGCTTTGCCGTCCCCAAAAGAATAGACGTACTTCTTGTTACGCATGCATAAGTTCTCCCCCTTGACCGGCACAAGACGACTCCTTCGTTCCTGCCGGTGAACCTCCGAAATGAAAATTTAGCACAACGATCGAATTCCCCTCAAAAATTTATTCAACGCTCATTTCGTCGAAGGCGCGTCTCGTACCAGGTCAACAGCACGCGTTTGGTCCGCATGCCCAGATAGATGACCGCAACGGTAAACAACAACAGCCCCAACACCCAATGGTCGGCACTTCTGAGGTTTTCATAATACAGATTCCCTTCGGTGCTCATGGCCAACGGCTCGCCCGCCCGTAATGTATGGACCCGCCCGGTGGGGTCGGTCGTATCCAACCATTCCGAACACACCCGGACCGGCCCCTCGACCCCGGACACCTCGGCCCAGGCCACCCCCACGCAATGCCCCAATTTCGGATCGTAGAGTTCCGAATTGGTCAGGACAAAATCCAAATCCACACCGGAGACCCACAACGCCCCCAACAGCACCAGGTTACAGACGACGATCAAGCCCAGCGTAATCCCACGGCGAAACCATCGGAATCCGGACTCGGAAAAAGTCATGGCGACAGACTTGATACATTATGGATCTTTTTTGCGTACATTATGCATCCTTTTAGATACATATTTGATCTATTTAGATGTATTTCTGCTCCTTTTAGGTGCTTTATGGCTTCCTTGTGTTATCCTCGTATGCATTGAGTCATTCGTTGACGGAATTCTGGAGAAGAGGAATAACTCTGCACGTGCCTTCTTGTGTCATTTCCTCCCCTTTGTAAGGGGAGGCCAGGTGGGGTAGAGCCAACCGTCGATGGAGCACGAGGGCACCGTCTTGGTCATTGCCTCTACCTCCCCTTCGCCCCTCCTTACAAAGGAGGGGAATTAAAGAAACCCCCTCTCCCCTATTTCCCGCTTAATGCGGGAAATAGGGAGAGGGTTGGGGTGAGGGGGAATGTCAACAAACCACATAATACCCCCTACTGACCCTGAACCTGAATTTGAGACAAATCTCCGAAAGCCGAGAACAGGTCATCGACCTGGCACAAGAGCGACAACCGGTTCGCCCGCACCTCGGGTTCAGGGGCATTCACCAGCACACCCTCGAAAAACTGGTCGATGGGGCTTTTCAACCCGATGAGTTGTTTCAGGGCTCCGTGATAATCATGCGCTGCAAGCGATTGCCCAACCGCACGTTTGGCCGTTTCCACGGCCTGATGTAACGTCCGCTCCGTCGGGTGATTCAACAACGCGACATCAACGTTCCTGGTCGACCAGGCTTCTTTTTTCACGATCCTGTGCGCCCGCTTGAATCCGACGATCAACGACTCGAAGTCCTGTTGACTCGTGATAACCTGCAACGCGTCCATGCGCAAAAACAAATCACGGAGATCACATTCGGCATCATCGTCACGGGCCAACACACTCTCCATCACGTCTTCACGATATCCAGGCACGGTGCGGCCGTAATAGCGAAGCCGATCCTCCAAAAATTTAAGTAGGGGCGGACCCGCGTGTCCGCCCGCCTTGATACCCTGATCAACGAGCCGTTGCTCCGCCTGCCGCACGACGTCGCCCAGGTTGATGTTCAACCCGGTTTCGACCACGATTCGAATCACGCCGAACGCGCTTCGGCGAAGGCTATAAGGATCTTCCGAGCCGGACGGGACGATCCCGGCATAGAAAAACGCCGCCAGGGTATCCAACCGGTCGGCCAGCGCCAGCAACCGGCCCACCGTGGTCTCGGGGACGGCATCGTCCGGCGTTCGGGGCCGGTAGTATTCCCCGATGGCTTTGCAAACCTCGACGGACTCCCCGTCATGCGCTGCATATTTTTCGCCCATCACGCCTTGGAGCGTGGGAAATTCCCCGACCATCCCCGTCACCAGATCGGCCTTGCTCAAGAGCGCCGCCCGCTGACACGATTCCTTCACCTCCGGGACCCCAGCGGCATCGGCCAGGGCTCCCGCCAGTGAAATCGTCCGTTGGGTTTTCTCATACAAGGAACCCAGTTGCTTATGAAACACCACTCCATTCAGTCGAGACACGCGGTCAGCCAGTTTCACCTTGCGATCCTCGTCAAAAAAATATCGGGCGTCCGCCAGACGGGCGGCCAGGACTCGCTCGTTGCCGACGGTGATCAACTCCATGTTTTTCACATTCATGTTGGTGGGAGCGAAAAACCGGGGAAGCAATTCCCCTTTCCGATTGACGACCGAGAAAAATCCCTGATGCTCTTTCATGGAGGTAATCAGCACTTCCGGGGGCAAGGCCAGATAGGTTTCATCAAACGTCCCGCCAAGAATATTGGGACATTCCAATGAAAACACCGCCTGGTCGAGGAGTGCTTCATGATTCGCCTGGTACACCCGTCCGCTGACCGAACGGGCAAGCTGTTTGAGTTGTCCGGCAAGCACCTCCCGCCGCCGGACCGGATCAACCACCACGCCCGCGCGCGCCAAGGCCGTTTCATACATTTCCGGCCGTCGGATTCCGATTCCCTTACTCGCCCTGCCGATCTTTCCACCCGACAAGAACCGGTGTCCCCACGAACGCCCCCCGGACCGCACCCCGGCGAATTCGAAGGACAAGGCCCGGGCACCCACAAGCGCGACCAACCACCGGATAGGCCGTGGATACCGGACCCCCGAAGCATTCCATCTCATGGTTTTCGGAAAGGTAAGTTGTTGAAGGAGACCGGGGAGATGCTCGGTGAAGACCTTGGCCGCGGGCAACCCTTTCTCCCGTTTGACCGCGCAGAGATAGACCCCTTTGGACGTTTCACGGGTCTCCAATGTGCCAACGCCCACGCCTTGAGACTTCGCAAAACCCTGCGCGGCTTTGGTCGGATGCCCCTGGGCGTCGAACGCCACGGCTTTGGAGGGACCCAACGTTTCCTGCACGACCGAGGTTTGCTTGACGGCCAATCCACGGACGAAGACCGCGAGACGACGCGGGGTCCCGAACGTCCGGATAGAGTCATGGGAGAGACGGTGATTCGCCAAAAAGCCTTCCAGCAATTGAGCGAGTTGCGTCATGGCCGGGTGAATCATCTGCCACGGCAACTCTTCGGACCCGATTTCCAACAGGAAGGACGTGGTGGGGAGACGGTCGCGTTTAGGGTCTTTCGTGGGCACTTGGTTTGAAGTCGGCCGTCGGGATGGCATAGGACAGGCTATGGAAAATTATGATGGAAGACGCTTCGACTTTCCTTTGGCAGACGCGGCCGGTGTCGCCCCTGATCCGGTCAACAACGGAAAACCCAGGCTTTTTCTTCTTTCGACGTACGCATCCGCACAGCCTCTCGCAAGCCCGCGCACGCGCCCGATATATCCCGTCCGTTCAGCCACGCTCAATGCGCCCCGCGCATCCAGGACGTTGAACAAATGAGAGGTCTTCATACAATAATCGTAGGCAGGCAGAACGAGTTCCTGCCGTAACAACGTGCGACATTCTTTCTCACAGGACGCAAACATCGTACGAATCATGTCAATATCCGCAACCTCGAAATGATACTGAGAGAACTGAACCTCCGAATCGTGGAATAAATCTCCGTAGCTGACGTCTTCGGACCACCGGAGATCGTACACGTTGTCCACCCCCTGCAAATACATGGCAATCCGCTCCGTCCCATAGGTGAGTTCTACGGTTACCGGATCGAGGGTATGCCCGCCGGCTTCCTGGAAATAGGTAAATTGGGTAATCTCCATGCCGTCGAGCCGGACTTCCCACCCCAGCCCCCAAGCCCCCAACGTGGGAGATTCCCAATCATCCTGGATGAACTGGATATCATGTTTTCGAGGATCGATCCCCAGCGTCGAGAGACTCTCCAGGTACAACGACTGGATCGTATCCACGCAAGGCTTGATGACCACCTGGTACTGATAATAATGCTGCAACCGGTTGGGGTTTTCTCCGTACCGGCCGTCGGTAGGACGACGGCAGGGCTCGACGTAGGCCGCCCGCCAGGGCTCCGGCCCCAAGGCACGCAGAAAGGTGGCCGGATTGAAGGTGCCGGCACCCTTTTCCAAATCATACGGCTGGCAAATGAGACAGTGTTGCTTTGCCCAGAACTGATGAAGCGAAAGGATAAGATTCTGAACGGTCACGGAAGTCGTTGCCGCCAGGCTCCGGTAGCCGTTTCGACCCGACCGGCAAAAAAAGGTCTAAATATTGGAAATTAGCAACAAACCCCGGGAGTGTCAAGCGCGGGGCCAAACCCCGCAAGCCCTCTCCCATTCCGTCATCTTCGACGCTTGTCCCAGACATTCTTAATCGGGGATCCAGTCAAGTAAAGGATCCAGAGCCTTTGTCTTCGCCTTTTGCAGTTGTACCCGCGCCATCACATGGCGCCACCTCAAGGCGCCTGCGGGCGTGGCTGCGCCCCGGTCCCGAAATCCAGTTGGGGGCGAGGACTGTTTGAGCGAAGCGAGTTCCGCAGCCCTAAACTTCGGGACTGGGGCAAAGGCACCCGAAGGGCCACGCCCGGGCGCCAATGGTTTTGGGTCCTTTTGCCGAAACAAAAGGATCTCGTCGTGCGGGGCCGAAACCCCGCAAGCCCCTGCTTTTCCCCCGCTGTCATCCCTGTATGTGTTCAGTAATTCGTTGACAAGATTCGTTGATCTGTTTCGGAGTTTGCCCCTCCAGCGCCTGATGCGGGCGCACCTCATTGTAGTAGAGGAGATATTGCTCCAATTCGTCCCGGAACTCCGCCAGGGACGCAAACGTGGTGCCATCGATCAGGTCATCGTTCAGGGTCCGCCAGAACCGTTCCACCTTCCCGTTCGTCTGTGGGCGGTACGGCCGGGTATACCGATGTTTGATCCCCAACTCCAGCAGCATCCGTTCAAACGGGTGCGTGGCTTTGGTGCGCGGGGCCGCGAACTCCGACCCATTGTCCGTCAAGACCTCGGCAAACTGGAGCTGATACCGCTGGTGAAGCAGATTGAAGCTCTTCAAGGCGCTGAACATCACCGTCAGACTCTTCAGATCGGTCACCACCTCGGCCCAGGCCAGGCGGGTACAGGCGTCGATCACGCACACCAGATAGTAGCGGGTGGGATCGGTCGCAATGAGATCCTTGCTCAAATAATGGCAGTCGAGATGCCCTAATTCTCCGGCTTTCTGCTTCACAATGCGGCGTTTCTCCTGTTTCAGCTTGGGCGTTAAGCGATTCAGCTCATGCCGCTGGATAATCCGATAGACCGTACTCGGCGACGGCGTCAGGTGCTTAAGCTTCGGGGCCAGAAGCTGGCAAATCTCATAGCGATTGACGCCCAGCCGCCGGTGCTGCAAGACCTGCTGCTCAATATACCCGTAGACCCGCCGACTTTTCCACTTCGGGCCGCGGGGCTGCGGCACCAGGGCGTGCTCGGCTCCGCTCTGGCGGAACCGGTGGTAATACTTGAAGAAGGTCTGCCGGTGGGTCTGATGAAACCGGTAGAAATCAGCGGCAAAGCGGAACTTGGGATGCCGTTTCTGTTTGACCAACTCGTACTCCTGGATCAGGAATTTCCACTTCCGAACATAGTTGCGATAAAGGGTCTTGTCTTGGGTATTGTGTCGCATGGGTTCGCCTCCAGATGATTGGGTGAGTTACCCTACATTCTGTCAACGAATTAGTGAACATCTACAATCCCCGACCTGATCGGGGATCCAGTGGATTGTCGGGTTACGCTACGCTAACCCGACCTACCCCGCTACCCCGCTAAAGAAAATTAGCAGTCAACCCGATGAACAAATACCGGCCCAAAACGTCGTAGAGACCGGGGAAGGTGACGTCATTGCCGGAGATGCTTGGACCGGCCTCCTGGCCGGCGATCGGTGGCTCTCGATCGAACAGATTGTTGATACCGATCCGAAGGCTGGCGTAGTCGGCGAAATCCCATATGGCAGCCAGATCGATATAATGTCGTTCCCCGAGATCAACCCCGCCGGCGCTCAGGGCTTCGACGCCACTGATGTACCGCCACATGAGGCTGGGCCGCAAGCCCCAGGGCGTGATCCAGGTGGCGCGCAGATTGTTGCGCACACTCGGGGTCGGCGAGCCGCACGTGAGACCCCATTTGCCTGCGCAATCAACTATCGGCGCACTTTCCAACTCCTGTTGGTCCCACGTGGCGGTGATCGAGAGGATCTCGCTGAAGTTCAACCGTCCCCACCCGCCGACGCCAAGGTCATAGAGGGCGGTAATGTCGTACCCCTGCACTTTCTCGATGGCCAGGTTGTCCAACAGGGACACGATGCGGCCGCTGCGGTCGACATCGGACCCCAGCCACAGATCACCGCCCTGCCCGCGTCTGATTTTGGCACATTGTGCGGCATTGCCGTCCAGGCATTCATTCATGATGAGCTGCGGGTTCAAACTCCTGATCCCCTTCCTGATTCTGATCGAATAGAAATCCACGCTGAAGTTGAACCCTTCGACGAAGCGGGGCGTCCACACCAGACCGAAGGAATAGGTGTCGGCTTCTTCGGCCACCAGGTCAGGGTTCCCCCCTTGCAGCACATTGTATTGTTCAGCCGGCGAGTGGGCGATATTGCCGAACTGGGCAGCCGTGACGCCGCTCAGGGCGCATTCCTGAAAGGTGCGGCCCGCAGCCGTTCGGCCATTGGTCACGGGACCGCCACAGGGATCACGGGGCATGTCGAACAGGTTGAAACTCTGCGGCCGGAACCGTTCCCGCACATTCGGTCCACGGACCGCCCGTTGAAAACTGGCCCGCAGCTTGATACCGGAATTCACGGCCCAACCCGAACGGACACCAAAGGTATCGGTTTGCAAGTCGTAATCATAGGCGGAATAGCGATAGCCCACGTCGAGCCCCAGTTCTTCCGCAAACGGGGCGCCTTCGACCAGCGGGATGCCGGCTTCGAGGAAGAATTCCGTCACGTCGAAATCTCCGTTGACCGGAGGGCTGGCGCCGCCCTGGCCGGCACCGTCGCCGCTACGGTAGGCCTCGTCGGGATTGAACGTGAGCGTTTCTGCGCGGTATTCGCCGCCGAGCACCACGTCCACGCTGGTTTCGGCGAAGGGCGATGTGATGCCGTACCGGCCGAGATGACCGGTCAGGTAACCGGAGACCACAGTCTGGTCCGTTGAACCTTCGGCGGACAACGGCAACATCAGGTAGTCAACCATGTCTGACGTCACCCCGCCTTCCCGAAAGATGTTCCAGGGCACACAGCTCGGGTCGGAGCCATCGAGCACGGACCGGCACACGGCTTCACCGGTCCCCGGGTGTTCCACCGCGTCCAGCGCGCGCCTGATCCGGGTGGTCGACAGGTCGTTCCGGTAGGCGTTTTTCATACTGACCTTGGAATATTGATAGTGCAATTCGTAGCGCCAACGGTCGCTCAGATCGCCGCGCAGACCGAACACGCTGCGATAGGAGGTGTGATGCAGATCGTTTTGCCGGCTGCCGCCCTCGACGTTGCGCCGGCCGATGTTCACCGTCTGCATATCGTCCTTCGTCAAACCATAGGCACCGCATAACGCCTCGAACTGTTGCGGAGACAGAAAGGGATTGTCGCAGTTCAGCATGTCGGTGACGAAGAACGCCCCGGAGGGGGCGATCTGGGCCACCGACCGGTCGTCCATGAACATGAACTCGGCGTAGGCTTCGACCTTGTCGTGCACGTCGTAGTGCGCGAACAGGCCGGCGGTCCAGCGTTGGTCGGGACGCTGCAAATAGTTCGTCGGCGCATAGTTGTACAGCGTGCCTTCCCGGGGCACGAATTGGTGGCCCTCTACTTTGTAATCGAAGCTCTCCAACCCCCGGCTGCCCAACGCGCCGAAGTCGGAGAAGGTCCCCTGCGGTTGCGTGGCCGAACCGCCGCAGGTGGTCACGGACTTGACCAGGGCACACGAGCTGTAATCGCGATCCCCGTGGAACACCGAGGCGATGTTGCGATAGGTGCCGTAGACCGTGACGTTGCCGCGCCTCCCCAGTTTTTTCCCCATGACCAGGGAAGCATTCGAGATACCGCCGTCCCACGCCGAGCCATCGGCCGCCGAATACCCGGCGTCCCGGACGATCCCCTGCCACTTGTCGTTGCTGTTGCCGTGCTGGTACTGGCTGAACTGATAATCGAGCTTGACGCCCTCGAAATCATCGACCATCAGGAAGTTGATCACCCCGGCCACCGCATCGGCCCCGTAGGTCGCCGAGGAGCCGCCGGTCAGCACCTCGACGCTTTTGATCAACGAGCCGGGAATCTGGTTGATATCGGCACCGATACCGCCCTGGAGTGGTGAGCCGGCCGGAAGGCGCCGGCCGTTGATCAGCACCAACGTGCGCTTCGTACCCAGGTTGCGCAGATTCAGGGTTGCCGTCCCGGTGGCGCCGTTGGCAATGTTGGCGTTCTGCCCGGAGAACACCTGTGGCAGGATGCGCAACGTGTCTTCCACCCGGACATTGCCCTGGAACGACAAGGCGTCCGAGTCGATGTGGTAGATCGGGCTGGCGCCGGTCAAATTGGGGATGTGGATGCGGGAACCGGTCACCACCACCTCTTCCAAGCGCACGGGCACGTCGCCGGTTTTAACCCCCGGCGGCTCAGCGTCCGCGGCAAGAACCGGTGTGGCGACGGCAGCCAGCAGAAATGCCGCCCCCACCGCGACCCCTCTCCACACATCATGCTGTTTCGACACGTTCACTGCATCCCGAATAGCGATCCGCACGCTCTCCCCTTTCCAAGGCCGGGCAAAACTGTATCAAATTTGAACAGAACCGATAAATTGGCTACATGGCAGCAAACGATCTCAAAAGGGAAAGCGTCTGGAACCACGAGTTGCGACTCTAGCGATTGCCCCGGTGGGTGTCTGCTGGACTCGGCTCATGCGCTTGCGGGCTCTTGCACCACGATCATGCCCCGCATCCCGCGATGCCCTTTGATGGGACACCGAAAGTGATAGACCCCCGGCGGCAATGTCAGCATGAGTTCAAGCCGTTGGCCGGGGGCCAGGGGAACCCCCTGCTCGAATGCGTCTGTCTGCCGGCCGGTATCCGACACGACGTCGACCCGAGGGTGGGCCAACAGGGTGCTGTGAAACCGGTGCGTTTCCCGGCCTTGATTCCTCACAACCAGGTGCACGGATTGCCCTGCCCGCACGTCAACCCGCGACGGAGAGAATCGAAAATCGTCAACGACGATCTTCACTTCCTGATACTCGGAGACACAGGCACCAAGACTCAACAAGAAAATCGGAAGGAATTTGACCACTCCCATGCCCCATGCTAGAGTCGAAGCCCGTGACTTGACGTCAAGGCTTCCGGACTTTCGTTCTCTTCTATTCTCCTGACTATTCTCCCAAACCATGCTCAAACAAGTCCTGACCATCGCCGGTTCCGACTCGGGTGGCGGCGCCGGGATCCAGGCGGACCTGAAGGCCATGTCCGCCAACGGCACTTATGCCATGTCGGTGATTACGTCGATTACCGCACAAAATACCACGGGCGTCACGGCTATTCACGATCTCCCTGAATCCATCGTCGAAGCGCAGATCGACGCGATCTTTGCCGATTTCGACGTGGCCGCGGTCAAGACGGGGATGTTGTCCTCCGCTGCACTCGCGTCCCTGGTCAGCCGGAAGCTGCAACAGTACCACGTGCCCTGGATTGTCGTCGATCCCGTCATGGTTTCAAAAAGCGGGCATGACCTGTTACAGGCCGATGCGATGGATGCGTTGAAACAGGCCCTCATTCCCCTGGCCTCCGTCATCACACCCAATATCCATGAAGCCGAACGGTTGACCGGCCTGACAATCCGATCACTGGCCGAAGCCCGGCAGGCGGCGAAAGCGCTTCACCAGCTTGGCTGCCAACACGTCCTGATCAAGGGCGGACATTTACTGGAGTCGCCCGCCACCGATCTGTTGTATGACGGCCGGTTTTTCCGTATGTACAAGGGAGAATGGATCGACACGCCGCATACCCATGGCACGGGCTGCACCTTCGCCTCGGCCCTGTCCGCTCACCTGGCGTTGGGCAAACCCCTCCCTGACGCGGTCGAAGCGGCAAAACAATACGTCACGGCGGCGATCCGTCATGGCCTGGCCATCGGCCGGGGCCGGGGGCCGACCAATCATTTCTATTTTCTCTCGTAGGGACAGGCCTGCGTGCCTGTCCTAAGGGGCGGTTCCTTGTCGGGTTACGCTACGCTAACCCGACCTGCCATGCTTGGGTTTTTTCTTGTCATTTCCGACTCCCCTCCTGTCATCCTCGACATTTTTAATCGAGGATCCAGGGATTTTTTGTTCTAGACAGGGCGGCCCGCATGGAGGAACAGAAGAGAAAGACTCTGGATCCCCGATCAGGTCGGGGATGACAGCAGGGGAAAAAACGCGTACCGATTGACAGCATCGCCTGCTCTTCTTCAGGATTCGGCCATGCAAGAGACACCTCTCGCCTTTCAGGACGGCGCACACCATTCAGTTTCGGCAATCCTGGCGGAGCCCGATCGGAAAAGTGATCGAGCCGTCATCCTCTGCCATGGCTTTCTCTCGACTAAAGAGAGTCGAACCAACCTCCGCCTGACTCAACTCCTGGTCGCCCAGGGGATCAGCACCTTTCGCTTCGACTGGTTCGGGATGGGCGACTCCGAGGGGGACTTCGGTCGAATCACGGTTTCAACCTGTTGCGACCAGTTGGAACACGCCTTCGCCCTGATGCGCGAACACGGGTATTCTGAATTAGGGATCATCGGCTCGAGTTTCGGCGGGCTCCTGACCATCCTGGTTGGTCAGAATCATCCTGAACTGCGTGCCATCGGCCTGAAATGTCCGGTCCCGGATTTTCCGGAAATGCTGGAACACGAATTCGGGTCCGATGGCATTGAAGAATGGAAACGCACCAATTATATTCCCGACGTGACAGGTGGAACGGCACCGATTTCTCTGGACTTTTCATTTTATGGGAGTTGTCGTGCCTTCGATGCCTATGAGGCCGCCCGAAAAATCAACGCGCCTGTCCTGATCGTCCATGGACAAGAGGACGAATTGGTCCCCTTCCACCAAATCCAACGATTGGAGGACGCCTTGCCCGGCGATAAGGAACTCGTGCTGCTTCCCGGGGCCGACCACCAGTTCGGAAGGCCCGAAGATTTTCGTCACATGACCGTTCGTCTGGCAAACTGGATGCAGACCCATCTTTCACACTTGACGCAAAGCCGACCATGACCAAGCCTCCTGTCAAATTGAGTGAGGAACAGCTCGAAGTCTTTCGGGTGCTCTACCCCTGGTATAAGGAAGAGGTGTTCCGCCGCCGGGAACAGATGATGCGCCTGACGGCCTTCGGCAGCGCGTTTTTGGTCCTGCTCCTCATCACGATTCTCGCGCTCTCCCCGCCGTATCCCATGCATCTCACCATCAAGGTCTTTGCCATTACCGGCACCGCCCTGTTCTCGGCCTTGTTCGTCTATCTTATTTTGCAGCAACGCAATCGCCACCGCATTGCCAAGCAAACCCTGATCGAGATGGAACAGGTGCTCGGGCTGTACGAAGAGGGCCTCTATCTGGTGGGGAAAGCCCTATACCCGGAAGATTGGCAAACCGCCTGGTTGAATGATCGAAGCGTAACCGTTTACGTTGCCGTGATTACGGCATTGACGATTCTCGTCGTAGCTTCGATTTTAAGCAAAAGCTGACGGTTCCCGGGATTTCCAGAACGAACGCGAGACCTGCCATGATTAAAGCCTACCGAGGCGTCACCCCGACCATCGCGGCAGACGCCTTTATTGAAGAAACCGCGGTGATCGTCGGCGACGTGGTCATCGAATCGGAATCCAGCGTGTGGTTTCACAGTGTGGTCCGTGGCGACGTCAATTTCATTCGGATCGGCCGGCGCACCAATATCCAGGATCTCTCGCTTCTCCACGTGACTCACGACACGTATCCCCTGATTATCGGCGACGATGTCACGGTCGGTCACCACGTCGTACTCCATGGCTGTACGATTCACAATCGAGTCCTGATCGGCATGGGTGCGGTGCTGATGGACGGAGTCGTGGTCGGAGACGATTGTCTGATCGGGGCCGGGGCATTGGTGACCGAACACACCAAAATCCCGCCTCACAGCCTGGTTCTCGGTTCCCCGGCTCGCATCAAGCGTCCCTTACGGGATACCGAGGTGATTTGGCTCAAGGAATCGGCTCAAAACTACGTCCACTATGCCCGCAACTATATGACCGAGTAACCTCCGCGTCTTTTCCGGACCGGGACCCGCGTACCCCATGAGTCGTATCGCACATGCTCCACTCGTGATCCTCGGCGCCGGGTATACCGGACGATTCATCTACCACGCCGCCCGGCAACACCGTCGTCCGGTTTTGACAACGAGTCCTTCCCCGGCGGCTCATCTTTCGTTTGCGAAACCCGACCACCGTATCTTTTTTGATTTACGGCAACCCGAGACGTGGGCGCAGATTCCCCCGCAGTCGGACATCATCTGGTGCTTTCCGGCGCTTCCCCAAAACACCGCCGAGACCTTCGCGCAATATGCGATCGACCGGGAAAGCCGTTTGCTCCTCCTGGGCAGCACCTCGGCTTTTCCGGGAGGCCTCCCCGAGCTCATAGACGAACGCGTGCCGGTCAAGCTCTCCATGCCCCGCGTGTCCAGCGAAGAACATTTGCGAACCATGTTCGGGGCGACGGTTCTGAGACTGTCCGGACTCTATGGACCCGGGCGACACGTATTCGATTGGATCCGGAGAGGAAAAATCAAAAATTCCAACAAATACGTCAACCTGGTTCACGTGGAAGACGTTGCGGAACTATGCCTGCTCGCGTTGCGATACGCTTCGCCAAGCTCGACGTATATCGTGAGTGACGGCCAACCACGACGTTGGGCGGAAATCTGTCACTTTGCCGCCGTGCGCTTTCAGATCGCCGTTCCCCCGGCAACCGCCGCCCGCGACACGGGGAAACGACTCTCCCCTCGGAAAATCCTGTCCGATTTCAAGTACCAACTGAAACACCCGGACCTGTTCACGGCGCTCGGTGAGCTGGAATCCGGAAATCCAGGGGCTTTGTCTTTGTAGCCGCGTCATCTCATGACGCCTTCCTTTTACTGTCATCCCCGACTTGATCGGGGATCCAGTGTCGTTCTCCTTGCCTTTGCCTTTGTCCCTGTCTTTGTAGCGGCGCCATCTCATGGCGCTTCTTCTGGCCTGCATCATGCACATCCCGGGCCCTCTCCCTATTTCCCGCATTAAGCGGGAAATAGGTGTGAGGGTTTTACACTTGACGCCTGAAACGGGTGGGCATTGGGTGTACAATGTCAATAGGAGGAGAGCCGGACCAGCGATGGCTGTCACTGATAAAACCGCCGAAGAGCCCTTCAACAAGAATCTGCAATGCTTCGAGAATCCGGAAAACAGCCGTCCCGTTTCCCTGACCGACCGGATTTTCATGGCGCACCAAGGCGGGAAAATCCACGTCGCCGGCAACTTTCAAATCGAAAGCCCCGATACGCTTTCCATGGCCTATACACCGGGCGTCGGCCGCGTGTGCCAGGCGATCGCCGCAGACCCGGCCCTTGCCTACCGGTTGACCGGCAAAGGTAACAGCGTGGCCGTGGTGACGGATGGGTCGGCCGTGTTGGGGTTGGGGAATTTGGGACCACAAGCCGCGCTTCCCGTGATGGAAGGCAAGGCCATGCTTCTCCGGCAACTGGCCGGGATTGATGCTTGGCCCATCTGCCTCGATACACAGGACCCTGACGAGATCGTGCGCACCGTAGCGGCGATCGCGCCGGGCTTCGGCGGCATCCACTTGGAAGACATCAGCGCGCCTCACTGTTTCGAGGTCGAGCGTCGCCTGCAGGAACAACTGGATATTCCCGTCATGCACGACGATCAACACGGCACGGCCGTCGTCGTCCTGGCCGCACTGATCAATGCGCTGAAGGTCACCGGACGCCGGTTGGATCAGGTCACCATTGTCGTGAACGGATTGGGCGCCGCGGGGACCGCCTGCTGTCAACTTTTACTCGCGGCAGGGGCCACACATCTTCGAGGGTGCGACAAAAAGGGCTTGGTGTTCACCGGCCAGCCGGAGGGATTGCGTCATTCCCGTCACCAATTGCCGGACCTCATCCGGTACGATCACCCGGTGGGCACGCTCCGGCAAGCCTTGCAGGACGCCCACGTGTTTATCGGTTTGTCCGCCAGCAACGTGCTGACCCTGGATGATCTGAAAGTCATGGCCCATGACCCCATCGTCTTTGCCTTGGCCAACCCCGATCCCGAACTGCCGCCGGAGCTCGGGTACCGGCATTGCCGAATCTATGCCAACGGACGCTCGGATAGCCCGAACCAAATCAACAACCTGCTGGCGTTTCCCGGCATGTTTCGCGGCGCCCTGGACGCCCGGGTCACCACGTTCAACGAGACCATGCTCCTGGCCGTCGCGTCCACTCTGGCCGACCTCGTGCCCGCCAAGTCCTTGAGCGGACACTGCATCATTCCCAGCGTGTTCGATCCACAGGTCGTGCCGGCGGTGGCCAACGCCATATCTCAAGCCGCCCGTGATACCGGCGTTGCCCGCCCCACGGCTCTGATGGGTCAGCCTCAGTCACCGAACAGGTATTTCAACGTGAACATCACGGATAATTGACGCGGACCGCTGAACGTGTTGTTGTTGGTGAAGGCGGGATCCTGAGTATGCATCGGATGAACCGAGTAGCCGCCCGTGTGTTCGATATCGTCCATGATGGAATACGTCAGCTTCACACCCAATAAGGTCTCGGCGGTCAGGCTGTAATCCGCACCGGCGTAGACATTCCCGACGAAGACGGTATCGGAAAGATCGGCGTCCTGTGCGCCGTCGAACTCTGACAGGTCCCTCGAAGGATCCGCCGGGTCCTCGTAATCGGTGGAAAAATGGACGCCGGATATCTCGACGAACGCGACCCCCAGCCCAACGCCCAGGTAGGGCGTGATCCTCTCGAACACGTTCGTGAAGTCGTAGTACGCGTTGAGCGAAAGCGTGCGCGTCGTGAGATCGTCAATTCTGGACATGCTATTGGATTCCACTCTGTTGCCGGGTGGTCGGGTGTCGAGCCTGCCGTCCAAAAAGGTGACACTCTTGAACTTCTGTTCAATGGCGTTGTTGCGTTGCGCGGCAGAGAGTTCCAGTCGCCAACGGTTGAACATGCGACCGATTGAAACTTCGAACGCGCTGCCGGCATCCATGTCAAGGTCGTACATCCAGCGGTAGCCGGATATGTTCTCACTGGGCCCCGGCACGTCACAAGAAGAAGAATCGGGATAACAGTAGGTGTCCCGGTTCCAGCCCGCCTGATCCATCCGGGACGTCCAGTTCGCCCCTATTCCCCCGCCGATGTACCACCCGGACCGTTCCGGCTCCGCGCCCGCTTCGCCAGACGTGGCAAACACCATCACTATCGCACCGACAGTAAGCAACCTTACCGTTGAGAATTTCATCGAGCCCCCCCTGAATGTTTTAAGAATGGATGAATGTCGGATCGCTACGTTTCAGGCCAACCAAGAAGAGGGCGATTATAAATAAAGACAACCGGGATTTCCATAACGTCGGAGTACAGCTCCACGTCGAATTACGCTACGCTAATCCGACCTACGGGAACTCCGGTCCTCCGTCATCCGTCCATGATTCAACCAACTCTTGCGAAACGGATTTAAGAACGTGGTAGAGTTGAGGATGTCCAAGTCTTTCGTCACGTGTGCGTTTTTTTAAACCATCTCGCTGCAAAAGGGTAGAACCATGACACAAGCCACATCTCCGTCTCCCCTGTTGTTTCTTGAAACGGCGTTTGCGATTCAACGCACCTGCTCCATCAGAGCCGCCGTCGACCTGGAAGTTTTCACGGCCATCAAGGAAGGCCATGATACCACGCCTGCCCTGGCGGACCGGTGCAATGCCTCGGAGCGGGGCATACGCATGCTGGTCGACTATCTGGTGATGCTCGGGTTTCTCACGAAATCGGGAAACACATACGCCCTCACGCAGGATTCGGGCGTGTTTCTGGTCAAAACTTCTCCGGCCTATCTCGGCGGGACGCTGGAGTTCCTCCTCAGTCCGACGCTGTTCAACGGCTTTTGCCGCCTCACCGAGGCCGTCCGGAAAGGCGGGACGGCGATGGATGACCAAGGGACCATAGCCGAGGAATTTCCGGAGTGGGTGACCTTCGCCCGTGCAATGGTTCCCATGATGATCGGACCGGCCAACTGGATCGCCGAGCATCTGGTGTCGACGGGCGGGACGATCCGCAAGGTCCTGGACGTGGCCGCCGGCCATGGAATATTCGGCGTGGAAATCGCAAAGCGGTTTCCGGCCGCCGAAGTCACCGCCGTGGATTGGCCCAACGTCCTGACCGTGGCTCAGGAAAACGCCAATGCCGCGTCGTTGGGAGACCGCTATAAAACCATTCCCGGCAGCGCCTTTGACGTCGACTTCGGTGAGGGGTATGACCTGGTCCTACTCACCAACTTTCTTCACCACTTCGCGATACCGGAATGTGAAGACTTTCTCCGAAAGGTCCGGGCCTCGATGGCGCCGGGTGGCCGGGTCATCACGTTGGAGTTTGTCCCGAATGACGATCGGATCAGTCCCGCGTCCGCGGATTTTGCACTGATCATGCTCGTCGCCACACCCGGGGGCGACGCGTACACGTTCAAGGAATGGGACGCCATGTTTCAAAACGCCGGATTCGGGCGTAGTGAACTTCACGCGGTGCCCAAATCCAAAGAGCACATCATCATCACGCATCAATCGACGTAGAGAGACCGCCCCCTCACCCCAGCCCTCTCCCTCACAGCGGGGAAAGGGAGCTAACAACAAGATCTCTCCCTCCAGGGCGAGGGTGTTGGCTAGCCACGGCCCGGGATCGCACGAAAACTTGTTCACGTGGAATGGGTCTACGTGGTTTCCGGGCCCAACGGCTTCACGATCATGAGTAACGCGGCCAGGAGGGTGAGGTTGCTCATGAGGGCCACCATCATGGCAAAGCCGGTCAGCAACCCGAAGTAGATGGTCGGGATAAAGTTGGAAAAGGCCAGAATGCTGAACCCCACGGTAATCGTGAGCGCCGTGTAATAAATGGCGCGGCCGATACTCCCATGACACGCCACGACGGTTTCCCGATACGTTTGATGTTTCACGAATTCCACTTGAAACCGGTGAATGTAGTGAATGGCGTGATCGACGGCGATGCCCACCGTGATCGCCGCAATCGTAATAGTCATGATGTCCAGGGGAATCCCCCACCACCCCATGACTCCAAGCACCGCACAGGCAGCCAACAGGTTCGGCAGGATCGCCACAATCGACAACGAAACCCTGCGAAAAAGCACGATGAACATCAGGAAAATGCTCACGAAGACCATGCCCATCGTCAAAATCTGAGACCTGTAGAGACTGTGCAGCAAATGACTGTAGAGGAGCGCCATGCCCGTGGGATGCACGGTCGTCTCGGCAAACTTCATTTCCTCGACCAGGTACCTTCGGATGCGCTCGATCAATTCTTTTCGTTTGAGCGTGGGTGAGGACTCGATCAGTCGCATGGTCAGGCGCGTTTGGTTGGCATCGGGAGACAGATACGGATCGATCAGCGCTTTCTTGACGTCCTCGGGCACGTACTTTCTCAGCAGGGCCAACTCATAATCCTCCGGCATCCGGCCGTCATTCAACTGCTTCAACACTTTCATACTCGTGGCCAGGGACAGGACCTTGCCCACTTCCGGCAACGATTCGAGGTAATCGTGAATCGTTTCAATCTGCGTTAACCGGTATCCATTGAACCAATAGGAGATTTCGTCGGTTGCTCCCTCTTCCCGGGCGAACGGATCATCGAACGGATCTTCGAACGGATCGTCAGCCGCTTCAGGGGAGGCGGCAACCGTTTCACCGGCGTCAATCACGAAGTCCAACGGAATGGTTCCCCCCAACTTCGTATCAACCAATTCCATGCCCTGGTAAATTTCCGTCGTGCTTTTGAAATGATCGATAAACCGGTTTTCCACCTCCAGTTGCCCGATACCCAATCCACCCAGCACGGCCAACAGCACGGAGGCCAGCACGATCGGCTTGGCGTACTTGAGCGTGAAGCCGGCCACCGCCATGGTAAACGCTTTCGTGGCATCCGTTCGCAAACTGACCTTCTCCGGCTTGAGCAACACCAGCACCGCCGGGAAATAGATGAAATTCAGCACGAACGCCAGGGCAATGCCGATCGTCATCATCCAGCCAAAATCAATGACAGGCCGAATGTCACTGACAATCAGGGAACAGAACGCCACAATCGTCGTAATGGCCGTGTAAAAGCAGGGTTTCGTCATGTCCTTCATCGTGTGAAAGACCAACGTTTTCTGGTTCACCATCGGGGCTTCCTCTTTCAGAATCCGGTAGCGCACCTCATTCAAAATCCGGTAGCGCACGATGAGGTGGATGGTTAAGGACATGGTGATGATGAGCAACAGCGAAACAAAATTGGAGGAAATGACCGTCACCCTCCAATCCACAAAACCCAGGTAGCCTGCCATCACGACGACGGAAATCAGGCAGCAGGATATGGGCAACAGCACCCAGCGCAACGCACGAAAAAAGTAGACCAACGCCGCAAGCAAGAACACGAGGATGCCGACGCCGAACACGGTAATGTCGTGTTCGATGAAACTGATCATGTCGGCGACGATCATACGCGCCCCGCCCAGATACAATTGGGCATCGTCACGATACTTATCGAGAATGCCGCGGACGACTTCGGTATCCTTGTTTTCGGCCTCGATCACGATGGCATGATATTTGTGAAAGGTCCGCTCGACCGACTGCAAGGCTGCTGCTGCTTCCGCTGTGAGTCCCGACTCGACTTCTTTCTCTCTCAACCGGTTTCGCTTTTTCAACAGCGTTTTATAGGTCGCGTCTTCCTTAAAGAGGACTTGCAGCGCCGTCGTGCGACCGTCCGAACTGATGAGATTATTCTGATAGACGGGACTTTCCAGAAATTCTTTTCTGGCGAGTTTCCTATCGATACCCGGCGTCTCCAGCGTCCGTATCCCCTCCCCATCTCTCAATTCCGCAAGGGACACTTTAGGGCTATTCACGAGCGGCACGTCCAGGATAGAGTGCACCATTTGAACCGAATCGATCCGAGCCAAATCATCACGGAGCTTTTGCAAGTGCGCGAGCGAAGAGGGAGAGAACAAATCGTCATGCGGCGTATAGACGACGATGAGAAAATCATCCGAGCCGTAGATGTCCCGGCTGGCTCGATAATATTTCAACGCGTCGTCGTGCTCCAGGATAATCGATTCGGAGGACGCATCGAGTTTGAAATCCGGAATGTAAAACGAGAAAAACGTCACCGGGACCAACACCAGCCCCAATGCCATGACCGGTCGATCGATCACGAGCGCTCTATACAGTCGAAGCAAGCGTGCACTCACAACGTTTCTCTCTGTAGGGGACGGCCCCTGTGCCGTCGCGACCCCGACATCCGAGGCCGGAGAAATTCTCTGGAATGATACCGTAAATAAACGCGCGAGCCGACGCAAGAAAAAAGAAACAACCGGCCGGGGTGGAGGATTTCCCTGGACTATTCCGGCGAACGTCCGAAACAGTCGCATCACATGGCCGGGAGACGGTATAATGACCGATATCTCTACTCTTCGGCAAAACGCGTACGACGCGGATACGGGAGGACTCATGACTCATACAGCCGATAACGGCACAGACGTTGCGACCCTCGGGGGTGGATGCTTTTGGTGCATTGAAGCCGTGTTCGAGCACGTGCGGGGCGTGGCATCGGTGGAATCCGGCTACATGGGAGGAAAGCACCCCGACCCTTCATATGAAGTGGTCTGTACCGGCGTGACCGGCCATGCCGAAGTCGTGCAGGTGACGTTTGATCCTACCGTCATTGCTTACCGTGCAGTGCTGGAAATCTTTTTTGCCGTTCATGATCCCACGACGCTCAACCGCCAAGGCAACGACATCGGCACGCAATATCGATCCGTGATTTTTTATCATTCCCCGGAACAGGCCGCCACGGCAAAGGACGTCATGGCCACCCTCACCTCGGACACAGTGTTCGATTCTCCGATCGTGACGGAAGTCTCACCCGCACAAACGTTTCACGCGGCGGAGGCCTATCACCAGGACTACTTCATTCGCAATCCCGCCCAACCCTATTGCGCCTACCTCATCGCCCCCAAGCTCGCAAAGTTCCGCCAGCAGTTCACCTCCAGATTGAAAACAGTCTCATAATCCATCACGCCCGCAGGATCTCCTCTTGTCATTGGCATGAAAATACCCTCACTCCGAGGCCGCCTCTCCTGTTCCCCTCCTTACATGTAGGAACACATAAACGAACGGTCCGCTTCTGTCACACATCATCTGTCCGGTTTTCTCATGCCCGGTATGTGGAGGCATGATGAAACGAACGGCTCATTCATCTGCATCTTCCACGGCACCGGAGTCAGTCGCTTTCGTTGCCCCAACTGACAGTTCCTTTAAAGACTGAATTTGGTTTGTTGGTCTGTGGAGCGACAGGTCATGGGTAGCCTGGAGGTTGAACCAAAACTCCGGCGATGTATTAAACGCTTTTGCAAGCAACCATGCCGTATCAGAAGATACGCCTCTTTTCCCCCTGATACTTTCATTAATTCTTTGAACCGGAATGCCTATGGGCGTTACCAGTGCTTTTTGTGTAAGCCCCAATGGTTCAAGGAATTCTTTCAAGAGAATGATACCAGGATGCGTGGCTGCATGCTTTTGACTTCAAGTGTGAAGAACCCATATACGGTCCGCTCCTCAGTCAGAAGCCAAAAGCCGTCACATGATACGGTACGTGGCTGGAACAAGGAGGAAAAACATCATAAAAAACGAAAGAGCGGTAGCACGGATTGTTGGATACCTGCCTTGATTTTGGGACGAATGTTCTGTTAACGTTCCGGAATGATCATTCTCTTAAAAAGGCCAGATCACAGAGGCAGGTTGTCGTTGCGGAAAAAACAAGGCCCCCGCGATTTCACACCCCAAAAGCTGGCGGTGGAGAAGGCACGCAAACAACGGATACAGAACGCCCCACGAATATGGACAAACTGCAGAAACATGAAGAGGTATCGCGTGGCGTAACGACCACATCAACTTCGCGGGAATCGAAGAGTCAACACTCGATTCGGCCCCGATATTTGGCGGGTCGAACGAAATAATGTAATGCTCGGCCACGATTGTCATGGTTCGGGATTGATCCAGCGCGCGTGGGCGGAGTGGGGTCGCAACGGGGGGCATAATGGATCAAGTCATGGGAAATCGGGCCAGCGTGCCGTGTTTCGACCTGCCGGAGGGAAGATCAGCCCTGAGGCGGGCGACGTCGCACAGCTCGTCCAATCTTGTCCCTGTCGAGAACTCCTTCCAGAAGGCGCCCTGCTCTCTCTCCTCGGCGCGGGTAATTGCCCGGTCCAATGGTGCGAAAGAAGGTCCGTGGACGTCGAATAAGAGCTTGATATCGGCGGAGTCTTTTAACGATGTATTGAGCTTCAGGCGCCGCGTTCCGCTACTCCCCGACAGCCCTGTGGTTCGCATGGTCCCGCCAGGTAGTTCTGGCAGGTGACGCCGTGCGCCGGGATCGTCATGAGCGTCGGGGACGCCTCGCCCACTTCGTAAGCACCGCCACCGCGGGCCATATGGACGTTCAGTCCTACAGCTTGCAGTTCATGGTTTTCGGCGGCACTGCGGCTGTCGATGCCCGCGGCGACAGCGACGGCGTGAGCATTGCGGCCGGCCGCATCGTCCTGAACGGGGGGACGATCAATGATGACGAAGACAATCCGGCGGTGCTGGTTTAGCCACGAGTCCTTGAAAACTCGTCGTGTGCCGGATTGTTGCAGAATCGCTCCTTTGTGCAATCCGCCCGCGGGACGGTGACGGTGCGGGCCGTAAACAACAACTGGACGCGCCCAACAAGACGGTGCGATTTTTGCTCCCCAATCCTGTTGTGACGCATCATGACGAGCCGCAGCCCTTTTCATGCAGCAAATATCCCGGCCATTCTGCTGGCGCTGGCAGTGCTCCTCATCCTGTTAGCCGGCGCGCCGACCGTTCTGTACGCACAATCACGGGACGAGAACGGCGAGCCAACCTTCGACGAAGACCCGTCCGCGACGCGCACCGTGGCGGAGGACGTGGCGGTGGGCGGCAACGTGGGCGCCCCGGTCACGGCTACGGACGACGATAACGACGCGCTGACCTACACCCTGAGCGGCGACGATGCCGGCCTGTTCTCCGTGGAAAGCGGAACAGGCCAGATAACGGTGGGCGCTGGTACCGCGCTGGACTACGAGACGCGGACCAGCTACTCCGTCACCGTATCGGTCCACGACGCCAAGGACGCCAATGGCAATACCGACACGACCGTCGACGCCACCATCGACGTCACCCTTAACATCGACAACGTCGACGAACCCGGAACGGTAACCCTGTCCTCGACTCAACCTCGGGTCGGCGCCGTGCTGACCGCCCGCCTGACCGATCCCGACGGCAGCGTGACCAATACAGGCTGGCAGTGGGCCAGTTCCCCTGGCGGAAGCACGAACTGGACCGACATCGGCGAGGCCACGTCAGCTACGTACACGCCGGTTGCCGCTGACGTGAACAAGCACCTGAGGGCCACCGCGTCCTATAACGACGGACACGGGTCCGGGAAGAGGGCCAGCGCGGGGCCGACGACGGTGACGATCGCCGCCGCCGAAGCATTGCACACTTTCATCGAAGAGAAGGTCGTGAAGCGTTACGAGCGGTCGTGGCCGTGGCTGCGCACGGCGTGGGCACACGTCAATGCCGTGAACGCGCGGCTCGTCGAGGCCCCCGCCGCCGGCGGATATGTCGATAGGACATGCACTTGGTGGGAAGGGGCGTCGGGGCTGAGGGAGTGCGCGCTGGATGCGCTCGGGACCAATCGGGACATCTCCGTGGCCGTGCACGAGCTCGGACACGTCTACGCCCAGGTAAACCGCGTGGCATCCACTCCAGGGCCGCTCGCGATCCCGATGGTGTACTTCGAGTCGCTCTTGGCAGGCTCGCTCGATCGAACAAATTGCAGAGCCAAGGAGATGTATGTAGCCGTCATGACGCTGCTGGTGGTGGACGAGTTAAGCGCCGGGACGGCCACCTGGTGGTACTGCAACGGGGGCAACAGGGCACGAACGCAAGAGGCAAAGATCGTCGTGCACAGTGCGCTGTTGGGAGTCATGCCGAAATGGCTCGACGCCGCCTATGGAAGGCCGGGTGGAGCCTACGATCTGGAGAGACTGTGGAGCGACATACGTGCGGTAGGGGACAGCAATGATCGAACCGCCATGTTCTTCCAGCTCCGCAACAGTTTCGGGGGCTATTGCGATGCGCGAAAGGCGAGCGCTTCGATGTTCGGGTCGGGAGCCACGAGAAACCCGTGGCGGGACGGAGGGTGCGTGCCCGGGGCCCCGCGCGCCCCTGCCGCAACCCAGGGAAGTGGATCTCTGACGGTCTCGTGGCAGCCGCCGGCGAGCGACGGCGGGTCGCCGATCCAGGGCTACAATGTGCAGTGGCGATCGGGGGGAGGGGAGGGATACACGACGGCCCGGCAAGCGAGGATCGAGGATCCGAGCCGGCACAGTCATACGATCGGGGGGCTGACGAACGGCATCCGCCATACCGCGCGGGTGCGGGCCTGGAACCACAACGGAGACGGCGCGGCATCGCTGGAAACCGGCGGGACACCGGCGAGAAGGCTGACCGCCGAGCTTGCACGAAGCGACCACACCGCGACCTCGCACGAGGGGCCGGGCGACAGGCCTCAAGTCATCGTGTCCTTCAACAGGCCGGTGGAAGGGTTCGGCGCAACGACACCCTCGGTCTCCGTGGCGGGCGCCGGCGTCGACAGGGTGGCGAGCCATCGCGAGGAGGGGCTGACCCACGCATGGAGCTTCTTCCTGAGCCCGACAGGCAACGATCCGATCGTCTTCAGCCTGCGAGCGGGCCGGGCGTGCGAATCGGGAGGGATCTGCACGGCAGAGGGAGGCATGCTGTCGGAGGTCCCGGCCGCGTACGTCATTCCCGGCCCGGCGGCAATCGTGAACGTCCCCGCGACCGGCCGGCCAGCCATCGTCGGAACCGCGCAGGCGGGTCGTGTGCTGAGCGCGGACACGAGCGGCATCGCGGACGGGAACGGTCTGAGCAAAGCGGTCTTCCACTACCAGTGGATCTCGGTGGAGGAGTCCACGGAAAGAGACATCCAAGGGGCGACGACAGCGGCCTACGTGCTGCGGCCCGCGGACACGGGGAGCAGGATCAAGGTGCGTGCAACCTTCACCGATGACGGGGGCAGCAGGGAGATGCTCACGAGCGAAGAGACGGACCCGGTGACGCCGGCGGCGAACGCGCCGACTGTGACGGTTTCGTTTGGAGAAGACTTCTATACCGCCGCTGAGGGCGGACCGGCGGCAACCGTGACGATACGCTTGAGCGCGGATCCGGAGCGCGCGGTGAGGATCCCGCTCATCGCGACGGGCGAAGGCGGGGCCACCGCGGAAGACTGGACGCTGGCGCCGCGCAGCGTGCGCTTTGCCGCCGGAGAGAGGACGAAGACGGTCACCGTCACCGCGACGGACGACACGGCGGAGGAGGACCGCGGCGAGAGCGTGCGGCTGAACTTCGGGGCGCTGCCGCTCAAGGTAAGGAGAGGCAGGACGACCGCCACGACGGTGGCCCTCGCCGACAACGACGAGACCGGCGGCATCTGCGCCCGCACGCCCGCGGTGCGCGATCGCATCCTCTTCGTGCTTCTACACGGGCCTGGGTACGACGACGGATGCGGGAGAGTGACGGCGACGGAGCTCGCGAAGATCAGATCGCTCGAGTTGAGCAACAGGAGCATCGGCGCGCTGAAACCGGAAGATTTCAGCGAGCTGAGCGGGTTGACGGAGCTCGAGCTGGACCATAACGCGCTGCGCACCCTGCCGGCGGGCCTCTTCGACGGGCTGACGGCCTTGACGGAGCTCGATCTGGACCATAACGCGCTGCGCACCCTGCCGGCGGGCCTCTTCGACGGGCTAACGGCCTTAACGGAGCTCGATCTGTCCAACAACCACCTGGACACCCTCCCGTTTGCCGCCGTCGATTCGCTGTCGGCGCTGACCGACCTGTCCCTCGCCGGCAATCCTGGTTACGAAAATGGGCTTGAGGTAGCCCCGGTGGCGTTGGCACTCGCCCCGGGGGAGTCGGGGGAATACCGGATACGGCTGACGACGCGCCCTCGCTTCCGCCAGGCGACGGTGACGGTGACGGCGGAGAGCCCGGGCCTCACGGTCGAGCCGGCCACGTTGACGTTCACGGGTAGGACCTGGTTCCGTGCGCAAGCGGTGACCGTCGAGGTGGCCGGGGATGCGGCGGTCGGCCGGACGGTCCTGAGCCACGCGGTGACGGACTACCCCGGGGCCTCGGTCCCCGGGGTGACGGTGACGGTGACGGGAACCGGAACGCCGCTCTCGACGGACGCGACCTTGGGCGCGCTGGCGCTGAGCGGGGTGACGCTCCGCCCGGCGTTCAGCGGCGCAACGGAACGGTATACGGCGCGCGTCGCCCCTGCGGTGCGCTCGGTCACGGTGACGGCCGAGCCGCACGACGCCAATGCAAGCCTGACGGTCAATCCCGCCGCCGATGCCGACGGCGAGACCGCCGGTCACCAGGTCGCGCTTGCCGCGGGCGACACCGCCATCACGATCACGGTGACGGCCGAGGACGGGAACACACGCAAGACCTACACGGTGACGGTGACCCGGCCCGAGCCCGAGCTCGAGCCCGAGCTCGCGCTCACGGCGGGCGCGAGCCCGGTGCCCGAGGGGACCGCGGCGGCATTCACCCTGCGTCGCACGGGGCTGCCGACGCAGGCGTTGAGGGTGGCCGTGCGGGTAACAGAGAGCGGCGCGATGCTCAGCGGGCCACCGCCGGACAGCGTGACGTTCGAGCCGGGCGAGCGCGAGAAGCCCCTGACCGTGGCGACGGCCGGGGATCGCGTGGTGGAGGCGGCGAGCACGGTGACCGCGGCGGTGGTAGCGGGCCCCGGCTACCGGGTCGCCGCGGGCGCGGGTGCGGCGACCGTCAGCGTGGTGGACGACGACGTCGCGACCTTCGAGCTGTCGGTCGACCCGGCCACGATCCGGGAAGGCGCGGCCGCGACGGTGACGGTTGCGATCACCAACGGCGTCACCTTTGCGGGGGACCAGCCGATCGCCCTCACCGTGGCCGGGGGTACGGCCGCGGCGGGCCCGGACTATACGGGGGCGCCGGCGACGCTCACCCTCGCGGCGGGCCGGCGCGCGGTGACGGCGACCATAACGGCCGTGGCCGATGCCGAGGCGGAGCCCGCCGAGACGGTCGTGCTCGCCGCGGCTCATGCCGGCACGCACATCGGCACGGCGACGGTCACGCTCGCGGCGAGCGACGCGCCGGCCCCGCTGACGGGCTTTACGGTGTTCGACAACGGCAACGGCGGGGCGGACGTGCAGGCGCTGACCGAGGGCACGGAGCTGGCGGCGGGGTCCTCGGAACGGCTCAACATCCGCGCCGAGGTGGCGGCCGGGGCGACGATCGGGAGCGTGCGCCTGGAGCTGAACGGGGCGCAGCCCTCGGCGCGCACCGAGAACCTGGTTCCCTACGCGCTGTTCGGGGACAAGGGCGGGCAGGCCTTTCCCGCGGGCACCTACCGGGTCAGCGCCACCGCCTATCCCGAGGACGAGCTCGGGGGGCCGGCGCTGCAGACGCTGGCCGTCACGTTCACCGTGGCGGCGTCCACGCCCCGGCCCGAGCCCGAGCTCACGCTCGTGGCGGGCGCGAGCCCGGTGCCCGAGGGGACCGCGGCGGCATTCACCCTGCGCCGCACGGGGCCGACGCCGCAGGCGTTGAGGGTGGACGTGCGGGTAACAGAGAGCGGCGCGATGCTCAGCGGGCCACCGCCGGACAGCGTGACGTTCGAGCCGGGCGAGCGCGAGAAGCCCCTGACCGTGGCGACGGCCGGGGATCGCGTGGTGGAGGCGGCGAGCACGGTGACCGCGGCGGTGGTAGCGGGCCCCGGCTACCGGGTCGCCGCGGGCGCGGGTGCGGCGACCGTCAGCGTGGTGGACGACGACGTCGCGACCTTCGAGCTGTCGGTCGACCCGGCCACGATCCGGGAAGGCGCGGCCGCGACGGTGACGGTTGCGATCACCAACGGCGTCACCTTTGCGGGGGACCAGCCGATCGCCCTCACCGTGGCCGGGGGCACGGCCGCGGGCCCGGACTATACGGGGGCGCCGGCGACGCTCACGCTCGTCGCGGGCCGGCGCGCGGTGACGGCGACCATAACGGCCGTGGCCGATGCCGAGGCGGAGCCCGCCGAGACGGTCGTGCTCGCCGCGGCTCATGCCGGCACGCGTATCGGCACGGCGACGGTCACGCTCGCGGCGAGCGACGCGCCGGCCGCGCTGACGGCGAGTGTCGCCACGGCCCCGGCGACGCATTCGGGGTCGGGCCCGTTCACGCTCCGGATTCTGTTCAGCGAACCGGTGACGAGTACGCCCGCTGCTTTTAAGGACCATGCGCTGGAGGTGACGGGGGGCGCGGTGACGGGGGCCCGCCAGGTGGACGGGCGCGGCGATCTGTGGGAGATCACCGTCACGCCGGACTCCACCGCGGCCGTGGTCATCGCCCTGCCGGCCGGTCGCGCCTGCGACGCGCCCGGCGCGATCTGCACCGCCGCGGGGCAGCGGCTTGCGAACCGGCTGGAGCAGCGGGTCGGCGGCCCGGTCGGCGTGACCCCGCTGGCGGGGGCATTTCCCGGGGCCCTGTACGCCTCGGCCTTGCACAAGGGGCCGACCGACCGACCGCAGGTCGTGGTGGCCTTCACGGAGGCGGTGGCGCACTTCGCCGCCGCCACGCCGTCGGTCGCGGTGACGGGCGCGGCGCTGGTGGGGGTCTGGCCCCATCACGTGGAGCCGGACCTGGCCAACGCCTACATCTTCATCCTCCAGCCCGTGGGCCAGGGCCCGCTCGTCTTCAATCTGTTGCCCGGGCACGCCTGCGCCTCGGGGGGCATCTGCACGCCGGGGGGTACCGTGCTGTCGGTGGTGCCCCCGGCGCGGGTCGTGCCTGGCCCGGTGGCGCCCGCGGCGCCGGTGATCACCAGCCCGCGGGCGGTCACGGTGGACGAGGGCGCGACGACCGTGGCGACGCTCACGGCAACGGATGCCGACACCGCGGCCGACCGCCTGACCTGGTCGATTCCGTCCGGTTCCGCGGGCGGCGCCGATCGGCGTCAGTTCACGCTGAGCGCCGCCGGCGTGCTTGCCTTCACGGCGGCGAAGGACTTCGAGGCGCCGGACGACGTCGGTCGGGACCGAACCTACGAGGTCACGGTACGGGTGACCGACGGCGCCAATCCGGTCGAGGCCGCGCTCACGGTGCGGCTACGGGACGTGGCGGATGAAACCCCGCCGGGGCTGCGGCGCGCGGAGGTGCACGGGGCGACGCTGGTGCTGACCTGGACCGAGGCGCTGGACGGCACCTCGGTGCCGGCCCCGGCGGCCTTCACGGTGTTCGCGGGGCCGCCGGAGACGCGGCTGACGCCGGCCGGGGTGGTGGTGCGCGGGGCGACGGCGACGCTGACGTTGGACAGGGCGGTCGCGGCCGGGGAGACCGTCGCGGTGAGCTACGCGGTGCCGGCCCGGAATCCGCTCAGGGACGCGGGGCGGAACAGGGTCGCGGCGCTGGTCCGCGAACCGGTGACGAACCACACACCGTTCTCGACGGACGCCACCTTGGGCGCGCTGACGTTGAGCGGGGTGACGCTCCGCCCGGCGTTCAGCGGCGCAACGGAGCGGTACACGGCGCGCGTCGCCCATGCGGTGCGCTCGGTCACGGTGACGGCCGAGCCGCATGACGGCAAGGCCGGGGTCGCGTACGATCCGGTCCTGGACGCGGACGCCGGCATGCCGGGTCACCAGGTCGCGCTTGCCGCGGGCGACACCGCCATCACGATCACGGTGACCGCGGCGGACGGCAGGACGCGCAAGACCTACACGGTGACGGTGACCCGGGCCGCGGCGCCCGCGGTGACGGTGTCCTTCGGGCAGGCGGCGTACACCGCGACGGAGGGCGGGGCCGCGGCCCCGGTGACGGTGACGCTGAGCGCCGATCCCGTGCGCGCGGTGACGGTGGCGCTGACCGCTGTGGGCGCGGGCGGCGCCACGGCCGGCGACTGGTCCCTTGCCCCGACGAGCGTGGCCTTCTCCTCTGGCGAGACCTCGAAGACGGTGACGGTCACGGCGGTGGACGACGCGGTGGACGACGACGGCGAGAGCGTGCGGCTGGGCTTCGCGGGGTTGCCGGAGGGCGTGAGTCCGGGAAGCCGGCCCACGGCCACGGTGAGCCTCGTCGACAACGACGATCCGGCCGTCGCCGCGCCGTCCGAGGACATCTGCGGGCGCACGCCGGCGGTGCGCGACGGCATCATGAGCATGCTCAGATATCTGCACCACTACCATGACGGATGCGCGGCGGTGCCGGCGGCGGAGCTCGCGAAGGTCGAGCATCTCGAGTTGTTCGGAAGCGGGATCGGCGCGCTGCAGCCGGGCGATTTCGCCGGGCTGAGCGGACTGACCAAGCTGAATCTGCGGAACAACGCGCTCGGCAGCCTGCCGGCGGGCGTGTTCGCGGATCTGACGGCACTGACGGAGCTCAAACTGTCCGGCAACCGCTTGCGCACCCTGTCGGCGGCGGTCTTCGACGGGTTGGGTTCGCTGACCGAGCTGAACCTGCGGGACAACGCGCTGGATCCGATCCCGTTCGCCGCCTTCGAGGCGCTGCCGGCGCTGACCGAGCTTGGCCTCTACGGCAATCCCGGCTACCGGAGGGGGCTCGAGGTGTCGCCGCAGGCGGTGACGGTGGCGCGCGGCGGGAGGGGGGAGTACCGGATCCGCCTGACCTCGTCGCCCACCCTCGGCCCGCGCCGGGCGGAGGTGTCGGTGACCGCGGAGAGCCCGGGGGTGACGGCCACCCCCGCCACGGTGACCTTCACCGAGGAGAACTGGTTTCGTCCGCAGGCGGTCACGGTCCGGGTGGCCGGCGCCGCGCCGGCCGGCGTGGTGCGCCTGAGTCATACGGCGAGCGGCTACACCGTGGGGTCCGCGCCGACGGTGACCGTCACCATCGCGCCGGCGGGCGCGGCGCGGGCCGCCGCGGCGAAGCCGGCCGGGCCGGCGGTGACCGGGGTCTCGGTTGCGCCGCCCGCGGCCGGCGGGCGGTACGTCGAGGGCGAGACGATTGCTGTGACGGTGCGGTTCGGCGCGGTGGTGACGGTGGACACCGCGGGGGGAACGCCGACAATCGGCCTGTCAGTCGGCGGCAAGCCGCGGCTGGCGGCCTATGCACGCGGCTCCGGGACGCGTGCGCTGGTCTTCGCCTACCAGGCGGGGGCGGCAGACGCCAGGGTGGCGCAGGCGCGCGTCCTCTCGGGGAGTCTGAAGCTCAACGGCGGGACGATCCGGGACGGCGCGGGTCTTGACGTGGATCCGGCCTTCCATGTCGCGCCCGTCGTCACGGACGTCTCGGTCATCTCCGATCCGGGCGCGGCCGGCGTTGACGGCGAAGGCGAGATGATCGCGGTGACGGTGCGGTTCAGCGAAACGGTCACCGTGGACACGGCGAAGGGGACGCCGTCGATCGGGGTGACGCTGGGTGCGGCGGTGCGCGAGGCCGCGTACGCCCGTGGCTCGGGCACGCCGAAACTGACCTTTGCCTACACGGTGACGGCGGCGGACCGCGACCCCAGCCCGGTCCACATTGTGGCGAACAGCTTGTCGCGGAACGGGGGCACGATCCGCAATGGGGTCGGCCTCGATGCGGAGTTGGCGTACGGCGTGGCGTCGCAGGGAAACGTGTCGGCGGATGCGGCGGATCCGGGCCTGCCGTCACTCTCGGTGGCCGACGCCAAGGCGAAAGAGGGGGTGGATGAGACGATCGAATTCACGGTGACGCTGCGTCCGGCGAGCCCCGAGCCGGTGACGGTGGCCTGGGCGACGGTGGACGGGACGGCGAGGGCGGGCGAGGATTACACCGCGGCCTCGGACACGCTGACCTTCGCGCCCGGGGCGACGGCGCAGACCATCGTGGTGACGGTGTTGGACGACGCGAAGGATGAGGGCGAGGAGACCTTCACGCTAGGGTTGAGCGGGGCGGCGGGCGCGACGCTCGACGACGCCGAGGCCGTGGGGACGATCGCCAACAGCGACCCGTTGCAGAAGATGTGGCTGGCGCGGTTCGGGCGGACGGTGGCCAGCCAGGTGGTGGATGCGGTGGGTGAGCGGCTGCGCGGGGCGCCGGACTCACATGTGACGGTCGGTGGCCGGCGGCTGCCGCTGGGGTCGGGGTCGGCGGGCGCCGAAGAGCCGGGGCCGGAGCTGGCGGCTCACTGGCCGGAGCCGGCTGCGGCGTGGGACGGCGGGTTCTGGGATGGCGGGCTGGAGGCTGACCCGCGCCTGAGCCGCTCCCGGACCCTCACCCTCCGCGACGTCCTGGTGGGCAGTTCCTTCCGGTTGACACTGGGCGCGGACGACGAGAGGTCCGCCAGCCCGCGCTGGACGGCCTGGGGCCGGGTGGCGGCGACGCGGTTTGACGGCGTGGACGACAGCAGCGGCGGGCCGGTCGTGCTGGACGGCGAGGTGGTGTCGGGCATGCTGGGGGTGGATGGCGCCTGGGATCGCTGGCTGGCCGGCGTGGTGGTGTCGCACAGTAAGGGGGACGGGGGATTTGACCTGACCGGGGCCGGCGGTGGGGGCGACCTGGAGCATTCCCTGACGAGCGTCCATCCCTATCTGCGCTATGCGGTGAACGAGCGCGTAGACGTGTGGGGGGTGCTGGGCTACGGGTGGGGCGAGGTGTCACTGGTCGAGGACCGGGCCGACGCCACCCTGGAAACCGACACGGGGCTGCTCATGGGGGCGGTCGGGGGGCGGGGGGTGCTGGTGCCGGCGGCGGCGACGGGCGGCTTTCAACTGGCGGCCCGGACGGATGCGCTGTTCTCGCGGATGACGTCGGCGGCGGTGGCGGGCCTGGAGTCGGCGGCAGCGGACGTCAGCCGGCTGCGGCTCGGCTTGGACGGCACTTACGCCTTCGCGTTTGACGGGGGCGCGTCGCTCGCGCCGTCCTTCGAGGTGGGGCTGCGCCATGACGGCGGCGCTGCGGAGACAGGGGTCGGCCTGGAACTCGGCGGGGCCCTGCGCTATGCGAACCCGGCGCGGGGGCTGACGGCGGATCTGCGCGTGCGCGGCCTGCTGGCCCACGAGGACAGCGGCTTCGGGGAATGGGGGGCGGCCGGCTCGCTCCGCTACGACCCGGATCCGGCCTCGGCGTTGGGCCCGGCGTTGGGCCTCGCCCTGTCCCGGGGGGCCACGGCGAGCGGCGTGGACGCGCTCTGGCAACGCCCCACCATGGCGGGCATCGCGGCGAACGACACGTACGGGCCCGGCCCGGCCCTGGAAGCGAACGGGGGCTACGGGTTCTCCGCGTTCGAGGGCTGGGTGGTCTCGACCCCCTCTGCCGGGGTCTTGCTGTCGGCGCGCGGGGCGGCGGTGCGGCTGGGCTATGGCCTCGGCTTCGGGCCATCCTCCACCCTGACCCTCGAAGGGCTCTTTCAGGAAGACGGCCGCACCCTGCGGCTGGCCTATGGGTACCGCCTGGGGCCGTCCGGGGCGTTGACCCTCGAAGGGATACGCCGGGAGCACGCCCAGACCACCCGGGCACCCAACCACGGCGTCCTGCTACGGGTCACGCTGGGCTGGTAACGGCGCCGCGCCCGGGGGCCGGGCGCGGCCGGATCGAGCCGGACCGCGGCCGTGCAGCCGCTCCGGGAGGCATGGGCGCGAAAACAGAGCGCTCGCTACATCCCCACTCCCCCGCCGGCCTGGGTATCCATGGGAAGAGCCCCATCAGCCTTGACCCCAAAAACAGAAAATGTACAGTTACACTACCTCTTGTACTATTATGATACAAAATGTATAATTCTGTACAAATGTAACCTAAATGAGATAAATAACAATTTCGTATAGTTTTGTACAAGACGTACAATTTTGTAAAAACAGGCGAAGTGAGGGGAGGTAGAGTCTGTGGCCAGGACAACGAAACCCTGTGCTCCATGGACGATCGGCTCTACCCCACCTGCCCTTCCCTTACAAAGGGGAGGAAACAGACGGCCCTTCTTTTCGGGTTCCCTGATCAGCCCTTGATTCTGTCAACAAATTAGCGAATTTACAATTCGGAGGACGACACGGGCAGACAATAAAAGAGACAATCGCTCACGGCAATTTGAGGATTCGTCGTCATCATCAAAATTCGAGAGGACTGCGCCACCACGAGCCGGCCCTCGACCACGGCAAACATCTCCCGGGTTCGATCTCGCCCCTTGGCATCACGGGCGGCCACGACGCTGAGAGAGGCGTCCCGGACCCACCCCAGCGTCTCCCCTTGATTCAGGACGCCAAAATTAAACTGGTCGGCATCCTTCCGTAACGTCAGATCGACGCCGGGCACGAAAGAGGCACCATACGCCACCTGTTTTCCCGCCTCGAGTGACACCCGTATGGGATGATGAAAGGTTTTCACGTGGGCGTACCGATGAGGAGCGTCCCATAATGTTTCAGCCATGGCATAGGACCGAAGCGCCGTCATCGCGGTTTGATCAGACCGGGCGTCCCCGGCGCCGCCGCATTCAGCCGTAATGGTGGGAAAATCGTCTTCCGTGGCTTCCATCAGGGTACCCAACCGCAGATCCGTCACGATCAAATGGTCCGAGACCAAGGCGGTCAAGGCTTTTTGCGGTTCCCCCAATCTCGTCGTCACGCCGTACGCGGGACTGCGTCCGGACGTATTATGAAAATCCATCAAGGCTTCAGGGTTGATCGCACGCAACCGGTCGAGGACCCCGGCCGCCATCCGACCTTCACGCCCCTCGAACGGCATACGAAAACAGCGGTTCAAGTCACGGCATTCCGGTAAATGCCGATACGCAAATCCCGGTTGAGCCAACGCAGCCTCGACGGCCCCGATAAAACAGGCGAGATTGACCCGGGGGCGGGTTCCGGAACGGAGCCACTGAAAGATCGCCCGCACGCCGGACGGTTCATTGCCATGCAACAAGGTCGTCACGGCCCGCGTTCGCGAAGGATCTCGCCCGGACAAAACAATCCACGTCGGGCCACCGAGTCGCGTCAGGAATTCTTCAACCGTCGTGCCGACGTCCCGGGCTTTGGGGTCCGCCCACTCCCCGGCTGTTGCCTGACTCAATTGGGCACCGTCCATTCTCCAACGGGACAGTCCTGGTCCAATTTTTCCAGATACCGGTCCAGCAAGGCGACGACCGCCTGCCGACGCGGTGAGCGTTTTTCCAGGTAATCCAACATCCGGCGTTGCCACCGGGCTCCCGTACAGCCTCGTTGAATCCGTGTCCGAATGACCTCCGACATTCGACTGAAGGGAGTTCCGGCCAAGGGAACCGGGGAAGTATTGTACTCGAGATTGAAGCGATCCAATTCCAATTGAAACGAAGGATCAAGATTCCCGGCCAACACGGACCGGTTAATGGGATACGCACACCCTTCCTGATCCACGATGGACAGCTCCATTTCAGCACCCAGCGTCTTGGGGCCGTCCCCGAACCCGGGACGATCGAGCAAATCCCGGAGCACCACCAGACTCTGCTGCAGACGTTCGGCAAACAGCCCATAATCCGCTTGAGAAAATGTTTCTTTATCGATGGACAAACCCACGCTCAAGACCTTTCTTGCCGGGCACGCACGCGCATCAGGCACCCCCAAGAACGTTTACCTCAAGGGCGCCCTAAGTTCTTGGCCTCCATTTCAACCAGACCCTTGTCACGAACGTCTACCCTCTTGGCTTCCCACTTGGGGCCTCGTGATTTTTTTCTGATTTTTCCTAGCTTTATCAGAAAAACCATGTTATTCTGTGCGGATATAAAAATTGAGGGCATTCAATCGGACGAGCCAAACATACCTGATACATCGGGTTTTTTCATGCTGTTAGGGCTCACCCTTACTTTTTGGGCCCCGATGTGTTTATAATAATGGAACAGACAAGAAAATAACCAGTCTTTGCTTTAGTTCAGAAAACCGGTTGGCTAGAGACATAAGGGGTTAAATAATGGCAAAAAGTAAAACCGTAGGAGGAGGCCGAGGGTCGTTGGAACCGCTCAGTGCGTGGAAACGACACCAAGCCTTGCAGGAATTGGCACGTTTTATGGGACAAGAAGGACGTACCCATCTGACACAGTTGGAATACGATCTCGCCGAAGAAAAAGCTTACTCGGTTCAATTTTTCGTCCGGCATTGGGGGTCATGGGCTCGTGCCGTCGAAAAAGCGCGGGAGTTGGTGAATCAGCAAGAAATTCCCGAACCCGAGCCGTCTCCCTATGCCGGCTGGGTCAGCTGTCTTTGCGGAAAAGCCTGTCATTGCGAAAAACGCTTTTGGAGTCCCGACCGACGCAAAATCCGGATGTGCGACGCCTGCCGGGCCTGGTCCGACAAGCTGTCGGTGGATGATCAATTCTTTTATCTGACGGACGACACGGCGTTAAACACTCGCGCCCGAACCCGAGCCAAACAAGGACGCCCCAAAAAGGATGCTGTCCGGGTGAGCGTGAAATAAAAGGAACTGCTGATCCCCGATCTTTTTTCGAGGATCAGGGGTCCTAAGTCCTTTCCGCCGTGGCAAGAACGCGCCTGAAGCACGCGACGCGATCATCAACCCAACAAGTTGTGTCTTCGCATTCGTGAACCCCGGTCTCCGATGAGGGCCGTCCCGATGAAACCGCTCAGCGTCCTCATCATCGTGCTCCTGGCTTCTCCGGGTTGGGCCTATACCGAGCAACCCGTGGCCAATGGCGGCCACGTTTCCGGCAAGGTTATCCTGAACGGCCCCCCGCCCCCGCCGAAAGCCTTTAATCTCATTACCTATCCTGAACCCGTGTTTTGCGGCCGCATTTCCACCGGTACGGCTTGGCGCCTGCTTGACCAGTTTCACGTCGCGCCTGACGGAGGACTACAACATGCCGTGGTTATGCTGGAAGGCATTCACCGGGGGAAACCGTTTCCTTCTTCCTCGCCCACCATACAAGCCCGAGACTGTACGCTCACTCCGCCGGTGATGGCCGTACGGAACCACCAGGACGTCCGCATCGTGAACATGGACCCCATTATCCACGATATCCAGGTGTATGAAGTCGCTCCCTTCGATTCCGAAGTGATGTTTCATCGCCCGTTGCGCATGAACCCCTATCACCCCAAGACCGACGCCAGGGCCCACGACCATCTCCCGGGCACCCCGCTCGTCGATACGATTGCCTTCACCAAAGGGCGGCGTGTCTTTTACCTGGAATGTGGATTCCATGAGTTCATGCAGACGTGGGGCGTGGCCGTGACGAATCCCTATTATGCCGTGACGGATGCCCAGGGTCATTTCACCATCTCGGACATCCCGGAAGGCGTCTACACCCTCATCGCCTGGCATCCGGGCATGGGAGGCATTCTCGATATGAAGGCCGTCGTGCTTTCAAACGATACCCTGCAAGTCAGGTTCGAATTCGAGAACGCCACGGATCGTCGCATGGCCCATACCAAGATGGTTAAAAATCCCCATTTCGGGATCGGGACGCTCGACACCTTTGGGGAACGAATCATCATTCAACCCACCCACCAAATCCAAACGCCCTGATCTCAAAAGTCCCCTTGATACGAAAATAGCCAACGCTACCCCGAAGCTGTCATTGGTATGTGTAGCGGCCCCATCCATTCGGGACGGCACGGGGGCCGTCCCCTACGGGGCACCGTGCCTCATGACGCTTTCTTCATCACCCCCTTGTCAGCGATTTGACCCGCGCATGAGGAATATTGGGGCTGGCGGGGTCTACGGTTACTTCTCTACGGCTCGGATTGACGACCAGGTCCATGTCCTCCATCGGCACTGCGCCCAGCAGCACTTCATCGCCGATAACCAGGGCGCCAACGTAGCAAAACCGCTTACCGAACGTGACCTGTAACGGACCAACGTATGGAACGTTCAGGTCTCTCCAATCCGCAACAGAGACCTCTCTCATGGACTCTGTTGTCAGGCTCAGTTGGAGAGCAACGTGCTCAGGAATACACAACATCAGTGCCCCAGCATCGACCAACGCTTTCACTTTCACGGGAGCCAAATCCGGCTGCCTAGGATTACTTAATTCTATTTCTGCAAAAACATGTCGCATAAAGCGACATTTTCCTTTCACTTCATTAGTTAATATATGTTCTCTCTTCGCTGATAGGTCCGTCAAAACGCCGGTCAGAAGGTCATGCGCAGGCCGAGGTTCAGCCGGTGGTCCTCTCTCGACTCGCTGCCTAAGCGTCCGGAGTATCCAGCAAAGACACTCACTTTCTCATACAGGCTCACGACAAGACCGAGGTCGGTGCTCGCCCAATGGCGCGGCGGCGTGAACCCAGAAAGGGTGAAGCGCCCAGGCATGGTATTGGAGCCAGCGGTCACCGAAATAGGATCGTCCTTGAATTCCTTCGCAACGGCAACGTTGGCATAGGGACGAAGCCCCACGCGGTCCAAGACCAGCGTTCTCGTGACGCGGTAGCCCGCACGCGCGATGAGGGAATCGCGGTCGAAGCCGGAGAAGTTCATCGAGGTGGATAAATTGCCGCTTTCGCGGTACCCGTCGACCGTCTGATTGAGCCAGGCGAGACCGAAGAAGGGACCGTGCTGGAGACCATCGGCAGGACCGAGAATCCAGCCGGCGTCGAGTTCCGCCCCGAACTGACCGGCGCTGGTAGAGCCCTGCTCGGCACGTACCGCGGGTCCGAGAGTGATCGAGCGCTTGACGTCCACCGACGTGCTACCCGCGCTCAGGGCGCCGCTCACGTAGAGACCGCCGCGACGCCAGGTGCCGTGCAGCGAGCCGATCACCGCTGTGCTGTCCAGGCTCGCACCAGAGGCGTCATTGTTATAGCGACCGAGGCTTAGGCGGCGCCCCACCACAGGTTGCTTCCCGCCCGGTGGTTGGCCCCCAGGGTGAGCACCTGCACGTTGGCTTGCGTTTCACCAAGACGCGGCAGAGCATCCAGCTTATGCTTACCGATGCGGCCGGTCACGTAGGCGCGCCAACTCCCGACCGAACGGTCGAGCCCAAGATCCGCCATCCGCTCGGCGGACACGGCACTGCGGTGAATCCCCGCCATCTCGACGCCTCCTTCGCCGGCAAGCGAAACCTGGACCGGCGCCGCAAGCGTGGAGGTGACCACGTTCGCGATCATCGCGTGGACCGCGCCGCTTGGGTGGCTCCGGTCCGCGAACAGATATTGCCGGTTGGCGCCGGACTCATAGGTCACGGGAGAACCGGAGCCCTCAGGACCGCACGCGAGCGAGACCGCACTTGTGGCGTCCGGCTCCCCGCAGGCCGTGCCGACGGCGTCGGTGAAACCGTACGTCTCGTAGTTTTCGACGATTTCATTGAAGAAGGCAAACATGTTGATGGGGACGATCCCCTCCTCGCTTTCGCGAATGCCGGCGTACAGCCTCTTGTTATATGCGGTCCCCAGTTGGGTCAATGCTCCCTGAGCTACTTGACCCAGGTTGACGGCATAAGGAGATTTGCTGATGTCGGGCAAGTTGTACACCACGATATGGCGGGCGCCGGCGCCCTGAAGACGCCGTATCTGCGCGACGTTGACGCTTGCAGCCGCCAACGTCGCCTCCCGTGGTGTGAGGCGTTGCGCCATGGGTAGGTTATTTGGATCATTTTTCAAGAAGTATCCGAGGGAGTCGGCGACGTCGTTCACACCGCCCCAGATGGCATAGAGCGCGTTCGGGTCGGCTCGCCCGTCCGATTTCAAGAAGTACTTTGCGATCTGCTCCGTCACCGTCGGCGACTGATCAAAATCGCAGGGCGTAGCCGGGTTCACACAGGCTCCGGCGAAAGCGTAGTTCGGCCCGCCGGCGAGATCGTTCCTTCCCGACGCGCCGAAGGTTTCCGCCACGATCTCGGACCAGACCGGGTCGGGGTTGGTGGTAAAGCTGCTACCCGGAGGCAACGGTTGGAGGCTTCCTGCATTGCCGGAGTCGCTCAGGCTGTCGCCGAATACGACGACGTTGCTGAAGTTCTGGCCCCAGGCGTTACCGGTGAAACCAAGGATGAAAACGAGAACGCCGAACAGACGAACATGACGAAACATGGTATGGTCTCCTTCGTTTTCCGGACAATGCCCATCCGGCTGATCCGCCACCAACCGTGTGTCCCGGTTTGGTCCGACTTGAACAGAAGACGGGGGATTCACTCAGATCCCCTATTATCAAAACATGGTGCCCCCGAGACGATTTGAACGTCCGACCTGCGGTTTAGGAAACCGTTGCTCTATCCACCTGAGCTACGGGGGCAGCCCATGATATGTCGTTCAGGGATGGATGTGTCGAAAAATTGAAGTCTACCGCAATGCTCAGGACGAGACAACGGTTCGGTGGAAGAAGAAAGATTTTTCGTGCGCCATTGACAGCACCGCAAAGCGCAACGTGCGTTTAACAGCGTTCGGTTGAACCCTTTGTTCGACGGCGAGTCAAGAGATGTGCTTCAAAGCTTTTTCAACCGCGACGATGCGACTCCGCATTTCTTTTGCGCAGTAGTAAAGGTAGCTCACTGCTTCGTCGATTTCCGTCGCGAGTCTTATTCTTTCCGCCTGTTTTCCAGCCGCTTTGAACCGCTTTAGCCGATTTGATATCATCCTTTTTGAGCCCTGCCAGCCCATATAGCCAGATTCCCAACAAAACTGTTGGATATCCTGCCAAGTACAATTCCCTCCGATCTCCTCCGCGATCGCATGCATTTTTTCACCTTTGGTGATCATTTGGATGATCTTTGTCTTTTGTCTGTCGGTAAAGCCCATGTCTGTCTCCTCTTTTCGTGTGTCTGTTACACAGTTTGACGATCAGCGGTGACCGGAGGCCGTCCACCGCATCGCCTCGTCAGCCATCCCCACTTTGCTTGCAAAATTTATTGTAGTAGAACCGGCTTCGCGCCTCATCTCCGAGGACGATGTCCCAGAGGAGTTGAAGGCCCGCGAGCCGACCCGGCACAATGCTCTCTTCATCGATGTCGCTTCCGTCGTAATCTGGGTTGATGGGAATCTCGAAGTTGGTGATCCACCACACTTCGATCTTGCGGAGCAGCGCCACCATCTCGGTGAAGCGCTGCTCGAAATCGGGCGGCAAGCTCTCTGAGCCCAGCGTGGAGAACCACTTGTGCGCAAGCGTGTTTCGGCAGGTTTTCACGCAATTGAAGACACGCATGTCGGCATCATCGACCGCGTTCATCTCCGTCAGCCAATCGAGGCTGGCGTAGACGGGACTCCTATTCCGAGCGAGGACATCCGACTGGTACCTGGGGTCAATGTTGTCACCGGACTCGTCGAAGCCCATCCAAAAGAAGTCGCGAATGTGGTCCACGATGGCTTCCTTGAGCATCTCGAATCCAGCGATGTAGATGGAGGCGGCAATCAGGCGAGCACGCGTGACCTCCGGGTTCAGGAACTCCTCCCACGACCTCCTCACGTTGTGGTCCATGCGCTCCTCTTTGGTGTGGCTAAACCCACGCTCAGGGCGCACCGCTTGCGATTTATCAGCAAACGTCTTGAGCGCGAGTGCGGCCACTACAGCGCGAAGTTAGGCAGTTGGTCGCTATCGCAGCTTCGCATCTAAATAATGTAGCAGTGTCCTCACGCTATTAATCACGAGCATGGCCTCTGGTTCCTGGAGAACCGTATCGACTGGGTGAGCCCCGCTCGCTCTGTTACGAACCGGGTTCAGCGCATCAAGGATAGTGGAGATGGATCGGATGACACGGTTGATTTCACCCGCGCGCGGTTCTGGAACACGAAGTGCCGGGTGAGAACCGCAGAGGAGTTTGAACAAAATCGTGATGCTGGCATCATCCTGGAACTGTATGGATGCCTTCTCCGCAATACCCTTAAGGTACGCATGTAGTGCGGTATGTACCCGATCCACTCCACTGGCTGCGCCACGACTGTGAATAAGCTGCTCAGCGTCTGCAAGAGCCCGTTCGACGGAATCGCTACGGATCGTTAAGGCAGGAGTCGCCACTGGTGCCGGACCAGATTCCGGATCTAAATCTAGGACGATGAACCGGACATAGTACCCAGCCTCGTTCACGGCCTCTGCGATCTGGCAATATTCGTGCTTAAGATTATCCTTATCCCTTTCGTGGGTTTCCGCCAATTCAATGTATCGGTCTACGGGGCATTTATAGTAGAGAATCGAAAATTCGTCATTAAAACCGTTTGTGCCGTTACGCAACTCGAAAGGTATGCTGGCGAGCAGTTCTGCCGCCTGCCGTCCCCCTTTTCTGGCTTCAAGCAGGCGGACGACTCTACTCCGGGTGGCTGCCCAAGCTTGATCAGGCAAGGTTTCACCAAGGACCTGAATCTCCTGAGATCCACTTCCAGAATAGAGTCGAATCATGAGTACTCGCTACTTTCACGGCGAGCGGCCTGACTAACGTTCGCGGTCAGCAGCCGAGGCGCGAGTAGCGCGAGCACCAGTCCCGCTGCAACGTGCAGATTAGAGGCGGCCATTTCTCATCTCAGATCTCACGAATGCATTAAATGTAGTAAAATGCTTGCGGGCCTCAGCAACTTCCTGCGGACTGTAACGCTCTCGGTACCGGTCGACGCGATCTCGTAATTCATGACGCAGTGGCCTGTCGTCACCACTTGTGTGGGTGGTGTCACTTGGATCACCATACATTGGGAAAATAGCTCGAACCCTTACCATAGCTTTATCAGCATCCAAACCGCCCTCCCGAAGAGATATGAAGTTTGTATAACGGAGTGCATTTTCGTTCCAGATCACCATCCGTCGTTGAAGGTCGTGAAGGTTCCACCACTCTTCTATGTCTTCATCACAAGCGCCGTCTGCCCTCGCATTCTGAACGATCGTGAAACCCATGTCGCGAAGCTCCTTTGATTTGGTGGTTAATAGTGTTCCGAAGTTTTCAGGTAACTTATCAGTACCCTCCTGCTGCGCTTGTTCCTTACACCCTTTGATGGCTTCACGCACAGTTCTTCTGGCTTCTGAAATCGATTGACCACTATACGAGACGCAGGCTTTTGAGTAGAGTTCTTCCAATTCCGCCTCAACCTGTTTATCAGGACCTTGAAACAAGCGTGAGAAAATACCCATATGCACTTCCTATAAATAAGTCCTGTTTTTACAGGTTATGTTGCCCAATTATTTAAGTATGCTGATTGGCAGATCCAACTTTCGCTGCTCACCACTCCTCGACAGGCAGGTTCTCGATTTCCTTAAAGTGCAGGTCTCGGGAGACGACAGTTAGGCCGTGTTGCTGCGCGATTGCTGCGATCCAGATGTCATTTTCAGGAATCGGCCGGCCCTTTGCGCGCAGACCTGTCTTGATCCGTCCATAGTACAGAGCGGACGTGCCGTCGCAGTAGAGGATGGCCGTGGAAGCCGCCAAGCGGGCAATACGTTCGACGTTGTCATCGGGATGAGCTGACTTAAATGCTCCGAAATACAGTTCGCCAAGTGCGATGCTTGGAAGGAAAACTGCTTCTGTTTCCACCAAACGGGAAAGAATGGCTTCGTCCTTCGCGAGGATACCGATCAAAATGTTGGTGTCCAAGAGGACACTACCACTCACTCTCGTTTATCCTTTCGCAGCCCTCCTCGATGACTGCGGCCATCAGCTTGAGATCCTCCGGGTCAATCGCTCCGGCGAATCTCGCCAAGTCATTCCTGGCCTTCCCGGTGGGCCCTGTAACCAGGCTCTTCGCGAAGGCGATGACCCTCTGTTGCTCTTCTTGCGATAGCCGAGCCATCTCCTTGAGCAGCTCTTCCTGCAATTTCGGACTCACGGCGCAGAACCCCCTTCGCATGATGGTCAGACTATGTCCATTATCATTCCCTGCCATATTAGCGTCAAGAAGCGAGGGTCACCCTGACTTTTGGAGGGGCTTTTGTCTTTCGGCAGACTGAGTGAGTAGGTCGGATTAGCATAACGTAATCCGACAGTTGTGCGAATTGTCGGGTTACGCCTGTGGCTAACCCGACCTACGGGGGCTGACCTACGGCGCTCAGGACGAGACAACGGTTCGGAATCCATGAAAGATAGTTGGTTCAAGGTGCCGTTGAGCGGTATGATTGGATGTGAGATTCGAGCCGATCGACTGCCCCGCCGAAAGATGAACCCGTGAAGCCCATCGCCAATCCGCCAAACCCCTTTGACTCTCACCACCGGGAACTCCTTGAACCGGCTCCTCACGTCGAGACTCAAGTGTTTGAGGAAAATACAGGGGCGATCCTGAGTCGAAACGACAGCCCCGACCTGCCTTTTCGGTGGAGCGTGAACCCCTATCGTGGCTGCTTTCATGCCTGTGCCTATTGCTATGCACGACCGAGTCACCAATATTGGGGATTCGGCGCGGGAACGGATTTCGAATCCAAACTCATCGTGAAACCCAACGCGGCGGCTGCGCTTCGCACGGCGTTCTTGAAACCCTCGTGGAAAGGCGAACTCGTGGTCTTTTCCGGCAACACCGACTGCTATCAACCGCTGGAAGCGACGTATGAACTCACCCGCGCCTGTTTGGCGGTGTGCGCCGAATTTCGCAACCCCGTCACCATCATTACCAAAGCCGCGCTCATCCAACGCGATCTCGATCTTCTGCACACCCTCCATGAACGAGCCTGGATCCGCGTGTATTTCAGTGTTCCGTTTGCCGACAACGCGGTTGCTCGAAAAGTCGAGCCTCAAACACCCTCCATCACCAAACGCCTGGAGGCCATGGCAGCCCTGTCTTCAGCCGGCATCCCGACGGCCGTCATGATCGGTCCCGTCATTCCCGGGCTTAATGAACAGGACATTCCACAGATTCTTCACCTTGCGAGACAGGCCGGCGCCACACGCGCCGCCTATACGCTTTTACGGCTCAACGACAACGTGCAACCGGTCTTTCTGGAACGCATGGCAGAAGCCTTTCCAGACCGGATCGGAAAAATCACCAATCGTCTGAAAGAGACCAGGGGCGGCACGTTGGAAGAAAAGCGGTCCTTCGCACGCCACCGAGGACAAGGCTCGACGTGGCAAACCATCGAACAATTATTCGATTTGGCTTTTCGCAAAGAAGGCTTTGATCGATTCGAACGAGACGACACCGTTCCCGCAACCTTCACCAGACCACCAACGGCTCAACTCAAGCTGTTTTGAGGAATCCCGATCCTTCACATTTTTCAGTTGGCACGGGGCCGTTGCTCTCTTTACAATCAGAGAACGTGGTTTCTGCCGACCCAAGAATCATGGGAGGTTTATTCTCTCCCTTGATACGAAAATAGCCCGGATCTGTCATTCTGAGCCAAAGGCGAAGAATCTCTCGTTCAAGAACCGAACGCCTGGAAAAGCAGATAGTTCCTTCGCTACGCTCAGGACAAGCGCTTCGCTCAGGATGACAACCTGGGTCCTTTTCATTTCTTGGGGTGCAGGCTGCAAGCCTGTATGAGAGACTTTTGCAAATCCAAAAAGGGGTGACGATATGCTGAATGGTTATTGGAGAGGGCTGATGGCAGCATGCCTGGTTGGGGTGATCGGCCTCACGGGATGCGAGGACGCGAAAACCCCTTGGGACAGGCACGTGGACCAGGGTGATCTTCTCTTTCAACAGGGACGAATCAAAGAGGCCAAGGAACAATACACCGCCGCGCTCGACGTAGCGGAAACCTTCGGAGAACAGGATTCCCGGCTGCCCCGAACGCTGACCAAACTGGCCGGGCTCCATGACGCGCAGGGGGAATATGAACAGGCCGAACCGCTGTTGAGTCGCGCCGTCAGTCTGAATGAAAACATTCTTGGAGACCGCGATCCTCAATTCGCCGTCAGCCTGAGTAACCTCGCGGCCCTGTACCACGCGCAACAACACTATGAGAAAGCCCTGCCCCTCTTTGAACGGGCCTTACACGTTCGTGAACAGGCACTCGGAGCGGACCATATTGATTTGACCCTGGATCTCAAGAATCTGGCAGGCGTGCTGGCCGCTCAAGAACACTATGCCCAAGCGGAGACGCATTTAACCCGGGCCCTGACGATTACTGAACACGCCACCGGCCCGGACGACCCCGCGCTGGTGGAACGTCTCAACAATCTCGCGCTCCTTTACCGGGCCCAACAGGACTATGAGAAAGCCATCCCGTTGCTGGAACGCACACTGGCCATCAATACGAAACGCTATGGCGCCGAGAGCCCGGGGCTTCTCGGCAGCCTCAATAACCTCGCGTTCATGCACGCGGCCCAAGGAGCACACGACCAAGCCGAAGGACTTCTGAAGCAGGCGCTCCACATCAATGAACAATCGTTTGGGCCGGAGAACCCGCGATTGGTGTCCAGCCTGACCAAACTCGCCGACTTCTATCGCCTGCAAGGGCAATTCGAGAAGGCTGAACCCTTGCTGGTCGTTGCCCTGGACATTAACGAAAAAAAATTCGGCCCTGAGCATGAAAAGGTCGCCAACGTCGCCAACAATTTGGCGCTGCTCTATTTTTTACAAGGAAAGTACGCGAAAGCCGAACCGCTCCTCACCCGGGCCCTTGCGATCAATGAACAGGCTTTGGGCAAGGAGCACCCGGTCGTTGCCCGCACGCTCAAGAACTACGTCGCGCTGTTGAAGAAAACCAACCGGGAACAAGACGCGAAGGCATTCGAAGACCGTATCGCCGCCATCGAGAAAGAGTCATAAGACGGGGGAGAGGGGGCCTTCTTCCCCTGGCTTGCGTGAAGGGCGCAAAACCCGCACAATAAAGAGAAGGGAACCCTGATGGAAAATGCTCTTCGCTTCGTGATCGTTTTTTTGTGGTGTGTGTGTTTTGGGTTTTTCAGCGTCATGGGGTATTTGGATGACGCCACGACGGGTCAAAAGAGCACCGCGATCCTGGCCGGGCTCCTGGCGGGCTTGGGCGTGTATGGCGCCATCGAGTGGCGCCCGAAGATCAAGGGATTGCCATCCATTCGCGCGGGTTGGAACGAACTGATCCGCCCCCTGTACGCGAGAATGTCTCGCGGCATTCGCGCCTTTCTGCCCCTGTGCGCACGAATTTTGCAAAGGGTTCAAGCCTATCTGACTTCCATCAATCTCCCTACGTGGAGTAGCATCAAGAAACGTCTTCTGCCGGCGAGCAAGCCCTCGGTTTCTTCCAAAATCCCCTGACCCCGCTTTCCACAACCATTTAGTGAGCCGGCGCCCGCGTCAACCCCGCAAGCGACAACATCCTGTTGGGCGCACGTTCCAACGCCAACGTAAACTGACGCCGCGCCTCGTCTCGTTTCCCCAGGCTCAAGAGCACCTCGCCGAATAACTCATGCGTAGGCTTGACCGGAAACACCGGACCGGCGGCAAAGGGAATCGTATCTTCCAAAGAAGCCGTTTCCCGTAACAGCGCGAGCCCCTCGTCAACGTTTCCTTCCGCAATCAACTTCATGGCGGACAATTGGTTCTTCATCACCTTCACCGGTCCGTGAGTCGTCGTACTTTCCGCATGATCCGTTTGCCGGCGGAACTGATCCAGCACCAGGTCGGCCACTTCCCCGTGTCCGGTTTTGAATGCGCTCAACCCGATGGCGAACAATTCACTCATTGCCGCGGATACCCGCACGCTCGACCGATCACGATCGAGTCCGGTCACGTCCCACTCCCCTGTCTCAATAATATACGTCGCACGCATGGCCGCCCGGTACCGCTGCACGGCCCGAGACTTGACCCGTTCGGCATCTTCCTCAACCATGTGGAGAAAGGGCTTGGCTTCTTCCACGCGACCCTGCTGGAGCAAGGCATACATCAGCCAATGTGCCACGTGATAGGAACGCTCCGCCACGCTCAACCCTTGACGGATTCGCCGTTGCTCACCTGCCGCCCAACTCCTTTCATTGGCTTGAATGACGTCATCCCACAGGCCTAACGCCATAAAAATGTGCGAGGGCATGTGCTGGGCATGAGGGGCCGCCGAGGCAAGGCCGGCGTAGACACGTGCCGCTTCCAAGGCCTTGTGCGCATGAGCCGGATCGTCCAGCGCGTGAATCAAATAATGAACGGCACCGGGATGGCGTGGACTTCTTTCAAAAACGGCTTGGACAATGGAAGCGGCATCCAGGTAGCGTTTCTCCACTCGTTTGCCCTGCGCGGAACCCAAAATCGAGAGCGCATAGAATGCCTGGGCGTTATCATCTTCGGGAAATTCTCGGGCAAGGGCTTGCATGGCAGCCATGTACGCCTGATCGCGTTGTTTCTTATCGCCCTCCCCATACAACGCCTCGACCGCTCGCAGATACCCTTGTTCCCGTTTGGTTGGCGCCGCGGCCACTCGTTTGGTTGGCGTGGGAGCCAGTCGCCGTAACACATCCAGGGCCCCTTGAACGTCTTGCTCTCTCCACAGGGGATGCGTCATCGTCATGGCCTCTCCCCAGTAGGCCATCGCAAAATCAGGGTCAAGTTCCTGCGCCCGTTGGAAGGCCACTTGGGCGTCGTCGTATTCAAAGTTGTGTAACAATAACACCCCCCGAAGAAACGGTTGTCGGGCCTCCGGAGAACCCGAGGCGGGAAAATCAATCTCACCGAGTGAGGAAGCGGTTGTTGTGTGAGAACTCGATCGGTTCACGTCGGGACGGGGGTCGGGGACAAATCCGTCGCGATTCAACATCCGAACCTCGGGAAGCGTCTCCCTGTCCAGCACGGCGTCTTTTTCCAGCAGCCTGTTTTGAAACAGAATCCAGGCCGTCACGGCATACACCTGGTCAGGCGTCAGAGACTGCGGCGCCACAAACGGCATCGCCCGATAAATATAATCGAACAAGGTCGTGGCATACGGCCAATAACTGCCGACCGTTTTCAAAGGGTGAGCGCTCGCAAGCGCCCCCTGCCCGCCGACCAACTTTGGGTTGGGACCTTCCACACCGGTCGCGCCATGACAACTCGCACAATGCCGGGCATACACGCTCGCGCCTTCCTGCACCGTACCCCTGCCCACCGGCAACCCTTCGCCATCCGGCGCGACGTCAATATCCCAGGCTTGAATTTCATCCTGGGTTGCAACACGCCCGAGATGAAAGATGTCGCCTTTTCCCGCACTCCACGCGGCAAGCAGCGGAATCCCGAGAAGAACGAGAAACACGAGAAATACACTTTTTTGAAAAACGGCCACCGTCAGCCGTCTCCCCTGACTCTCATACCTGCACATTCCGCACGCTCCCCTCTTCGTCGATCTTCCAGCTCTGGATGGCATTGTAATGGTAGTACGAATTGGTGCCACGAACATCAACCAACTTCTGATGCGTCGGTTGCCGGTATCCGGTTTCATCGGTACAGCGGCTTTGAAGAATGGCATCCCCGCCGTCCCACCACCAATCGAGACAAAATCTGGTGTGGCATTTCGGCAGGACAGGGGCTTGTAACACTGCGGTCCGCCAACTGTTTCCCCCGTCCACGCTCACTTCCACTTTTTCGACTCGGCCACGCCCGCTCCACGCCAAACCCCGGATTTCAACGTAACCCGGCTTTTTTAATCGTTGCCCGCCGGACGGCACCGTGATCACCGACTTGGCTTCCATGTCGAAGGTGAATTGACGCGCGGTCCCATCCGGCATCAAGTCGGTATATTTCGACGTTTCTTCACGAGTCATCACTGGCGCGGAAACAAGTTTCAGGCGTCGCAACCATTTGATGCACGTGTTGCCTTCCAAGCCCGGCAACAACAAGCGCAGGGGATAGCCTTGCTCCGGACGGAGCGGTTCCCCGTTTTGCGCATAGCACAACAGGGCTTCATCCAGAACCCGATCCAACGGGATACTCCGCGTCATCGCAGCGGCATCACTGCCCTCGGCCAACATCCAAGTAGCTCCGGGGGTCAGACCCGCTTCCGCCAAGACCGTCGAAAGTCGAACACCCGTCCACTCACTGGTGCTGGTCAGGCCATGGATCTCTTGAGCGGTCCTGCCCTTCGGCCCTTTCCATTCTTTCCCACTGTTTCCCGAACACTCGACAAAGGCAATTCGTGAAGTCGCGGGAAACCGTTTCAACTCATCGATGGTAAAGAGCAACGGCCGTTCCACCAGGCCATGCACCAGGAGACGATGTCTTGCGGGATCGATGAGGGGCACGCCATTATGATGGCGTTCAAAATGCAGGGCCGAAGGAGTCATGATGCCATGCAAGTCCTGTAATGGCGTTCTCGACCGCTGCGGCCTAGTCAATCGCTTGGCACGTTCGAAGGGTGAGCGTCGACCATATTCCGTCGCCTGGGCACCGGGCACCCGGGTGGGATCGCCGGGAACGTTTGCCGCGTGTCCCAAGAAAGGCGCAAGCAACATGTGCGCCGCGGCCATTCCCAACACCGACGTGGCTCCGGCCAAAAAGGCTCGACGCGTCGGTGGCTCTTTAGGCCGCGTGGTGATACGGGAGTCGTTTGACTTGTTCATGAGTGAGAAACAGTGTAAACGAAACGGGTAACGGTTGAAAGGCATCGTCAAAGGAGGGGCGGCATCCCGGGCCTTGACCCGGAATGCCGCCCTACACATACCATGAGATAGACGGAAACATTTGATTTTCTGCTTGACTACCCGTTCACGTCTTGGGTAAATCGACTCTCAAAAGCGAGGTCTCGACACGAAATAGTTCCTTCGCGTTGCTCAGGACAAGCGCTCCACTCGGAATGACAGCTATGGTGTGGTCAGATCCTCATTCTGTCAGCGAATGAGTGAACACGGACAAGTCTCATATGCCCTACCTGCCAATTGAAGAGTACGGCCTGATCGGCAACATGCGAACCAGTGCGTTGGTTGGTGTGAACGGCTCGATCGACTGGTTCTGTTTTCCTTACTTCGATTCTCCCAGCGTGTTCGGCGCCGTCCTGGATGATCGCAAAGGCGGATGGTGTAAGATTGCACCCCAAGGCAATGAGGCCACGCCCAAGCAGTACTACTGGCCGGACACGAACATTCTCGTCACGCGGTTTCTTTCCAAACAGGGCGTGGGACAAGTCATCGACTTTATGCCGGTCGGTCTTAAGGCCACTGAAGTGGGCCATTATGGTATCATTCGCCGCGTACAGGCGATTCGCGGAAACATGACTTTTCGCCTGGAATGTTTTCCCGCATTCAATTACGCTCGAGACCCGCACACGACAACCCTGACTTCCGAGGGCGCTTGTTTCGAAGCCCCGGGCCTGAGTTTGTGGTTGGGATCGACCATTTCCTTACAACAGGAAGGCAACGGCGTCGTCGCTGAATTTGCGATACAGGAAGGTCACGAATTGACGTTTTCCCTGCAACAAGTCGAGCGGATCGAGGCCTGTCGCGGGGCCATCTCCGAAGATCAGGCCGATAAACTCTTCCGCCAAACCGTCGCCTACTGGCGACAATGGCTTTCTCAATGTACCTATCGAGGTCGATGGCGCGAAATGGTTCAACGCTCGGCCCTGACCCTCAAACTGCTCACCTTTGAGCCAACGGGAGCAATTGTCGCCGCTCCGACGTGCAGCCTGCCGGAAGGTATCGGGGGAGAACGCAATTGGGATTATCGTTACACATGGATCCGTGATGCGGCCTTTACCATCTATGCCCTCTTACGCATCGGGTTCACGGAAGAAGCGGAAAAATTTATGCACTGGCTTGAAGCACGCTGCCATGAACTCAATCCCGACGGGTCGTTGCAAATCATGTACGGCATCGACGGCCGGCATGAATTGCATGAAGAAACCTTGTCTCACCTCGACGGATATAAAAGCTCGCGTCCCGTCCGCGTCGGAAATGGTGCCTACGATCAACTTCAATTGGATATTTACGGCGAACTGTTGGATTCGGTGTATCTCTACAACAAATACGGCAGCCCGATTTCTTACGACCTCTGGAACCATTTACGCCGCTTGGTGAACTGGGTGTGTGACAACTGGATGCGTCCGGATGAAGGGGTGTGGGAAGTTCGGGGCAGCCAGCAACATTTCCTGTATTCGAAACTCATGTGCTGGGTCGCCGTCGACCGGGGCTTGCGCCTCGCCGACAAGCGCTCGTTTCCCGCGGATCGTGACCGGTGGCTGAAAGTCCGCGATACCATCTACGAAGAAATTATGGAAAAAGGATGGAATGAGACCAGAAACGCCTTCGTTCAGCGGTACGGCAGCGACGCCCTTGACGCGGCGAACCTCATGATGCCCCTGGTCTTCTTTGTCTCCCCGACCGATCCCCGGATGCTCAGGACCCTGGAAGCCATCAACCAGTCTCCGGAGAAAGGGGGATTGGTCGCCAATGCCCTGGTGCACCGGTATAACGTCAACGAAACGGAGGATGGTCTTCGAGGCGAAGAAGGCACCTTCAACATTTGTACGTTTTGGTTAGTCGAAGCGCTGACCCGCGCGGGCCGGGTCGATGAGGCACGGCTGACGTTCGAGCAAATGCTGGGCTATGCCAATCACGTCGGACTCTACGCCGAAGAGACCGGCCATCACGGCGAAGGCCTCGGGAACTTCCCACAAGCGTTTACGCACTTGGCGCTGATCAGTGCCGCGTTCAACCTGGACCGGGTTTTAGGCTCTCGGGGATAATACTTCTTTCCGACTCGATCGGTTGTATTGCGATCGAACAAGACGACTCCGTTTACCTTTTCGCGGCACCTCAATCCCAAGAATGCCCACAATAAAAAATATAAATGTTTCATCAGATTCCATTGTCTCTTATAGGCCTCCGAATCCTGTTGGCACCCGTGCTGCTACTCATGTACGGCTTCAATGTCGAATCCGTATGGTACGGCGTTGTATTGGGAGTCGGATTTCTTTCCGATGTCTTCGACGGAATTCTTGCGAGAAAATTAGGAATCGCGACGGAGAAATTACGTTCCCTGGACAGCACGGCAGACACGATTTTCTACGTTGGCGTCTTTCTTGTCGCCGCACTGAAGCATCCTCAACTCCTCATGCCCTTCTGGCTTCCTTTAGCCTGCTTTTTTCTGTTGGAGATAGGACGTCACATTGTTGACCAGGTGAAATTTGGTCGGTCTGCGGCTTACCACATGTGGAGCGCAAAAGCCTGGGGCATTTTTCTGTTTGTAGGATTCACGGAAATTTTAGTTTTTGACGTTGCAGGAATCGGCTTTCTTGGAGCATTGATCCTGGGGATCCTGACCAACCTGGAAGGGCTCTGGGCGTCGATCATTCTGCGCGAGTGGCACCATGACGTCCCAAGCATCTATCATGCGTTTGCCTTGAACCAACGGCGGCAATAAGAAGAAACATGGTGTTCCAGTGCTGGATTCTATTTATTCCTTCATGAAGGACCGGTTGTCCGCACCGCTTTTTTCTCTCCTGCAAAAAACCGGTGAATTCGCTGAAAGACGCCACGTCCGCGTGTATGCCGTAGGCGGATTCGTCAGAGATCTCCTCCTTGGCATCCCGAACGTTGACCTGGACCTGGTCGTCGAAGGCAATGGGATTCGTTTTGCACAAGCCTTCGCCCAACGATACAAGGCTCGCGTCACCATCCATGAACGATTCGGTACGGCCGTCGTCACGCTCGCGGACGGGCACACATGCGACGTGGCCACGGCTCGAACCGAATCGTATGACTCTCCGGCCGCGCTCCCAACGGTGCAACGGAGTTCCATCACGCAAGACGTCTCCCGCCGGGATTTCACGATCAATACCATGGCCATCCGACTCAATGCCCCTCGTTTCGGTGAATTGGTGGATCTCCACGGCGGCCGGCGGGACTTGCACAACAAAACCATTCGCGTGTTGCACGGTCTCAGCTTCATAGAAGACCCGACTCGGGTGTTTCGCGCCATCCGCTTTGAGCAACGCCTGGATTTTCAACTGGACCGGGACACGACCGTCCTGATGAAAGAGGCCGTGAAAATGGGATTCTTACACCGCCTCTCCCCGTCTCGACTCTCGGCTGAACTCCTTCACGTGTTGTCGGAACGTGAGACCGGCAAAACCCTTGCCAGATTGGCGGACTTTAACTTGCTTCAATGCATTCACCCGCGACTGAAATGGTCTCCCGGACCGGCTCGGCTACTGAAAGCCGCCGAAAAAGCCGTCGAATGGCATGCCGGGCTCTCTCTCAATCGCCTCACGTCTCCATGGGTCGTCTACGGCATGGCCTTGATGGATCCTCTCCCCCAACCTGCCGTTGAAGAAATCCTGACCCGGTTGACGTTTCCCCGGCGTCAGACCCAATCCATGTTGTGGGTGGTCCAAGAGGGTACCCGTCTTTTGCGGACCCTCAACCAAAACGTCAAACCATCCGAGACGTTCCGGGCACTCTGCGACCTCCCTGATGAGACACTTGTTTTTCTTATGGCCAAAACCCGATCGGAAAAGGTGAAACAAAACATTTCCGCTCAGTTCACCACCTATCGACGGGTGAAACCGATCTTAAAAGGGAACGATTTGAAAGCGATGGACCTCAACCCCGGCCCCTCGTACAACAAAATCCTGAACCGGCTTTTGGATGCACGATTGAATGGAGAAGTGGAAACCGAAACCGACGAGCGCCGGTTGGTCCGCCGGCTGGCAAAACGGAGCTAACCCGGGTCAGGCAAAAACCGCTTCTCTTTTTGCGGGGGGAACGCTACAATTCAAGGCATGCCCGCTGCCTGGCCCATCGCCAAGTTTCTCTTTAAACTGGTTGCCCCCAGCATTCCCGACGTCGTCTCCACCATTGCGACCCTCAAGAAGCAGCAAGCAGAGCCCCAACCACGCGAGGAGCCTTTCAAGGCACGCATTGCGGAAATGGAACAGACATTGACTCAGCAGCTTGAACTCATCGAGAAATTGACGAAACAAGTCGATGCCTTGCAAACGATTCTTTGGCGCACGCTGATCATCGGCATTGTCGCTCTTGGACTATCACTGACGGGGTTGGCACTCATCTTCTACACCTGAGATTCTCATGCCGTCTTGCCCTCCCCTTTCCTCTACCTCCCCTCACCCCTCCTTACAAAGGAGGGGAATTTAAGGAAAACCGCGGGAAGGACTGGAGAACCGGCAAAACCGTTCATTGCGATAACCCCGATAATGCAGAAATTATTTGTTTCATCGAATTTGGTCGAAGTTGAATCGCTCAAAGACATACTCGACCAAGCGGGCATTCAATCCTGGATAAAAAACCAACGAGGTTCCTCCTTGGCCGGTGAAGTCCCCTTCGCCGAAGTCTTTCCCGAACTCTGGGTGCTGAACGACGCCGACTGTGCCGCGGCTCAACAATTCTTGGAAAATTGGCGCACCGCCAAACCCTATGAATCGACGAGTTGGACCTGCTTCCGTTGCGGAGAATCACACGAGAAAGATTTCACCTCGTGCTGGAAATGCGGATGTGATCGCCCGATGTTGGCCTGATGCGTCGCAGACGCCAGGGCGTTTCAGGCTCCCACGACCTGCTCGAAGGAATGGAATCGAATACCCAGCGATTCACACACCTTGAACTGCCGATCAAACCGGTTCGTCGTGTTCATGATGTCCCACAACGTGCCCCTCGCTATCCGGCCCCATGCCGGCAGGTGAAAGACCGACAGCGGATAATCCGTTCCAAACAGAAGGCGATGATGCACCTCAGGATTCTCACGCAGGCGCAGGAGCATCCTGAACCGATTGGGGAGCGTCAGCGCGGAAATATCCGCATAGAAGTTCGGATACGTCTCGACCAGTTCCAACAACGTGGGATAAAATTTTTCATAGAGCATCAAGCCGTAGCTACAGGCATGAGCGGCGATCACCGCAACGCCTTCATCCAGGGCCATCCGAAGCCGGTTCGGATCACCGACGGATTGATCTTTGCCGATCAGGCTGAACTCGTAGCCCACGTGGCTCAGCAAAGGAACGTGCCGTTGGGCCATCGCCCGATAAAATGCCCTGTACCGGCTATTCGCCGGATCGAATTGCTGGGTATTCGGAAGCACTTTGACCAACGCCGCGCCCTTATCGGCGCATCGATGGACTTCCTCGATCGCATCACGTCGTTGCGGATTGATGGACACGCCGGCCAAAAACGTCTCGGGAAACCGGTGCGCCAATTGCAGAACGTAATCGTTCCCAACCAACAATTCGGTTGCCGATTGATCCGGTTTTCCGCTTCCGTCATAGACCCCATCCATTCCCAACACCACCGCCTTCCTCACGTGGAGAGACTGCCGTAGTTCATTGAGCAAATCATCCACGTATTTTTGGTTGGCGGCGCGCGGACTATTCACGTCCAGCCCATGCTTCCAGATCAAAACCTGAACAGTGGACTCCTCAAGAGTTTTGAAGAAACGTAACAACCATTGTTCCCTTCAGGGAGCGCGGCCAGGTGCACGTGACAATCGATCATATTCTTCAAAGACGGCGTTGTTTCAGAGCCATCTGATTCCCCTCCTTTGTAAGGAGGGGTTAGGGGAGGTAGAGCCTACAGATACTATTGCAAGCAGATGTTCAAGAACACCTTCCAGATTGTTTAACACTTCATGGTTCGTATATCGAATAACTTGAAGACCCAAGGAACGCAAATACCTTTCACGTTTCCAGTCTTTTGTACGTTGGGTCTTTTCGACATGAACGTCGCCATCAATTTCAACTACGAGTAATTGTTCCGGACAAAAAAAGTCGACTATAAACGGACCAATTGCATGTTGCCGACGAAATTTGAATGAGTGACATTGTTTTGAACGGAGCCTGGTCCAAAGAAGCTTTTCCGCTGGAGTCATTTGATTCCGAAGTCGCCGTTTCAGGGAAAGCGACCTTGGGAGTCCTCGTTGGATTCGTTGCCTGTGCCTCATGTGTCCTGTGACTCTACCCCTCCTACCCTCCCCTTACAAAGGGGAGGAAAAGAACACGGTCGCCTCCCTCTCAGTCTGATCATTCTGTCAACGAATGAGTGAATATTTACAATCCCCGCAAGACAACGCCGGGCTAACGGTCTGAGAGCCGTTCCAATGCGACTCGTTTCAGGGCGCGGAGGTCCAACTTCCCCGTTCCCAACACCGGAAGCTGCTCGACCTTGACGAAGGCGTCTTTGCGGGGAATGAAGAGATTCGGCAATCCGCTCGCTGCCACTTTTTCCAACAGACCGGGAATGACGGCTTCGTCGAGCGTGTGCAGGACGGCCAATTGTTCGCCTTTTCTTTCATCGGGGATGGACGTCACGGCAAACACTTGCACGTCGGACTCGGCAGCCTCATGTAACGCTTCTTCGACTTTTCCATGCGGCACCATCTCCCCGCCGATTTTGGCAAAACGGGACAGACGATCCGTAATGGCAAGAAATCCGTCTTCATCCAGGACGGCAATATCCCCCGTCACGTACCACCCGTCATGCATGGTCTCGGCCGTCAGGTCCGGACGGTTCAGGTAGCCTTGCATGACGTTGGGCCCCTTGACGAGCAGCATGCCGGCCGTTCCGACGGGTACGGGTTCAAAGGAATCGGGATCGACGATGCGTACGGACACGCCCGGTAAGGGCCGGCCGACCGTCCCACGACGCGAGGCGAGCTGGTAAAATCCCGCCGCACGAAAGTCCGGACAATTCACGGAAATCACGGGGGCACATTCCGTCACTCCGTATCCTTCGATGGGACGAATCCCGAACTTTTCCTCAAACGCGGTGGCAAGGCGTTCCGATAATTTCTCGGCGCCGGTCAGCACAACGCGAACCGACCCGAATTGCTCCGGCATGCACCGCCGCCAATAGAGTTGCAGAAAGGTCGGGGTCGCAATAAGAATCGTGACCCGCTTCTTTTCAATGAGTTCGCCGATCGCCCCCGCATCCAACGGCGTGGGATGATACACCACACCCACGCCATGGGTGACGGTCAACCACAACGTCCCAAGGTAGCCGAAGGAATGAAAAAACGGCAGGATGCCCAACACCCGATCGGCGGGGCCCAGGTGGAAGACCTGCGCCACGCTCTCGACGTTGGAATCGACGTTGAAGTGACTGAGCATCACCCCCTTCGGCTCTCCCGTGCTGCCGCTGCTGAAAATAATCGTCGCGAGATCGTCGAGTTGCGGACGATGGACCGCACTGACGCGCCGCTCCAGCATACCGATGGGCGCAAACAGAGCCATGGCAAACGCCCTCACTCGTTCGGCTGTCCCGATGGTCTTGCGAACCTCTTCGATCCAAATGATCTTGACGCCTTCGGGCATTTCAAGATTGGCCTTTTCAAGAAACACGCGACTCGTCACGATCGTTTCGAGGCCGGCTTGCTTCGTCATCGACTCGATCCCGCTTCGCCCGACGGTGTAATTGAGATTGACGACGGTGCGTCCCGACAGCGTGGCGGCCAGGTTGACCAATGCCCCACCGACACTGGGCGGCAACAGGATGCCCACGGTGTACTGGTTCATCCAGTGCGGGCGGAGCGCCCGGGCCAACGCAACGGCGCCGGCGAGCGATTCCAGGCACGAAACTCTGGGCCGGGTCGCGTCGGCAAAGGCAAAACGAAACGGATGGCGGCGAGCCGCACGAATAAAGGAATGATGAAGCAGCCGCCGGTCGGATTTTCGATAGCGCCAAGCTTCCTCGCCCAATTCCTGGACGCGCTGCCGCACCTCGGTCGCCGTGGCGGTCGACGGCATGGGCGCCCCATAAGAAACCGTGACGGGATAGGGAACGCGGTCCGGCCGTTTCGTCAGAAATTTTCCGCCGATAAAACTGAAGATGCTGCCCCATATCCGATCGAGATGAACGGGAATCACAGGAACCTCCCGCCCTTTGACGATACGCTCGAATCCTTGACGAAACGACAGGAGACCGCCCGTCCGGGTGATCTGCCCTTCGGGAAAGATACAGACGACTTCACCTTCATCCAGCTGGCGGCCGGCCTCGCGGAGAGCATGGAGGATGTCTCGCGGCGACCCGCCGGCAGAAACGGGAATGGCGCCCATGATACGCGCCGCCCAATGCAACAGAGGGAGCTCATAGTAGTGCCGGTCGACGAGAAACCGAATCGGACGATCGATACTCGCCAACAGCAACACCCCATCCACAAACGACACGTGGTTCGGCAGCAATAACGCGCCTCCACGTTCGGGCACGTGCTCCAGTCCAATGACCCGAAGCCGATAGAGGGTGTGGGTGACAAGAAACAACACCATTCGAATGAAGGTTTCAGGCATGAGCCACACGACCCACGCCGTCAACGCTGCCGCAGCCACCCCGGCGGCGACCAGAATTTCACTGGCGTTGAGGCCGGCGAACGACAACGTCCCGGCACCCAGGGACCCGACCACCACGCCGCCGAACACAAAGATATTCCCGAACGCGATCACGGCGCCTCGTCGATCATGGGGCGCACGCCATTGAATCAGGGCGTTGATCGGAACCAGAATGAACCCGCTCGAGAACCCCAGCCACCCCATACCCAGCAACGTCCCCGTCAATCCCGGAGACAGCGTGCCCAGCAGGAGCAACCCCAGCATCAACCCAACCGCACCCAAGGGGATCTGCCCGACTTCGACTTTGGCATGCGAGAGTTTTCCGGCTAACACCGATCCAAAGCCGACCCCAATCCCAAACGTCGCCAAAGGCAGTCCCGATAAGGAATCCGACAGCCCCAACACGGCCTTGGCATAGACGAGCACGTCCTGTCCCACCAAACTGGCGATGGTCCAGTAACCGACGTTGCCGGAAATACCCAATCGCAACACGCGATCCGCTTGCACGGCCTGCCAGGCCCCTTGCAGCGTTGACCTCAACCCGCCTTCCTCGCGAGCACGCGGGACGGCAGGCACCATCAGGGAAGCGGCGAACCCCACGACCGAAAACACCACCAGCACCACCCCACCCAACCAGGGGGAAGAGCCAGACATTTGGAGCAGGATTCCCCCTATCCCCGTTCCGCCGATAATGGCCAAAAAGGTCCATAATTCCAGTTGCGCATTCCCCATGGCTAATCGTTCGTGAGGAAGCAGTTCCGGCAGGATGCCGTACTTGGCCGGACTGAAGAGCGCACTTTGGACGGCCATGCCGCCCAACACGATGAGCGGCAGGACCCCCCCCGAGGGATTGTGGTAGAGAGCCAAGGTCCCCAAGGCCATCAGCACCACTTCGACGACCTTCATGACCACAATCACGGACCGCTTGCTGAATCGATCCGAAAAGACACCGGCAAAGATGGACACGAGCATCAGCGGCAAGGTGAAGACGACAAAGGTGAGGGTCGTTTGGGCTTGGGACGCGGCTTCGAATTCCGGGCCTACTCCCATGTGCGAGGACAACTGCTTGATGGCCAACAACGCGACCATCAACTTCCACGCGTTGTCATTGAACGCCCCGAAGAACTGGGCGATAAGAAGTCCACGAAGAGGAGAACGGTTTGGGTGACGTTCGCCGTTGCTCACTGAATGATCCCCCACGGTGTTGAAGTCAACGCGAGTCAATGGTACCCGAGAGTCGATCTTTTTTCGACGCCAATCCCAGAAGTTCGTCATACTCCCGCCGTTTCGCCGCGACCTTCTCGGAACTCGTCAGCAGGCTGACCACCACGAACGCCAATGCCGCCGTCATCAACGCCCAGGTAATGGGACCCATGACGGGCAAGTACGCATCCAAGCCGAAAAGCTGAAACTGCTTCACCAAAAACACCAGCAGCCCCAGGCCCATCGACCAGGACGCCCCCAAGGACGTGGCTTGCCTCCAGTAGAACATGCCGAACACGCACGGGATGAAGATCACGGTCAGGCTCATACCGAATACGATCAGATCCAGGACCGGCTGCGATTGCAGCGTCAGGCTCCAGAGGTACAGGAGCCCCAACAGGCCCATGGTTGCCCAGCGACCAATCAGGTAGCTGCTGCGCTGATTGACGCGCTTGAACACCAGCGGTGTGAGGTCGCGGGCGAATAACGACCCGGCCGAGAGCATCTGGCTATCGACCGTCGACATCCCGGCGGCAAAGGCCGCCACGAGCACCATCGCCCCAAAATAGGGAGCGTTTTCACGAAAAATCGCTCCGACCACCGTATCGGCATCCTGCAAGCCGTCCGGAAAGAGGGAAAAGGCCGAAGTCCCGAGCACCCAGGCGGAAAAAAACAGAATGATGAAGATGACGGGGTAGGAGCATAGGCTGAAGGCGACGGCCGACGCCGATCGCGCCATGTACATACGCTGCCAGATGTAGGGCAAAAACGGGAACGACAGCGTCAGCAACCCGAATTCGTAATACCCCGTCCACGACACTTTTCCGGCAAAGGTCGCGTTCTCGGGCGCATGGGTCATCAAGGCATCGATCATCGTCTCCCAACCACCGGCCCACTTGATCGATAACAGCGCGGCGCTAATCAGCAGAAAGGCCAACAGAAAACCCTGGGCCATATCCGTCCATACCACCGCACGCGCGCCACCAAAGTACAGGTACGCGGCAATCGACGCCGATGCAATCGTGACGCCCCAGAAATAGGTCACGTTGCCATCGGTGAGCGCCTCAAAGGTCTTACCAATGGCCACGAGTTGGGCCACGGCATACGGCAATAACGCCAGGAGCCCGACCGCTCCCGCCCAAAACTTGACGGAGTGACTTTGAAAAAAGTCGCCGAGCATATCTCCCGGCGTGACGTAGCCCTTCACTTTCCCGAGCTTCCACATCTTGGTCGCAAGGAAAAAATAGATGACGGGCATGGGCGCAAAGAAAAAGAACCAGAAATATCCCGCTCCCTGTCTGAAAAACTCGGAGGGCGAGGCCACGATGGTCCCGGTCGAAAAGATACTGGCCATGATCGTCCCGGTCAGGGCGATCATGCCGACATTGCGACCGGCTAAAAAATAATCTTCGGAATCGCTTCTGGAGGTCCGATAGGCAAAATACGAAATACACTTTATTCCCACAAGATAGACACACAACAGGAGAATGGTAAATTGCGCCACGCTCATGATCGCTGCCTCCCGCCGGTTATGGCTTGACACTCCGATCCAGGCGTGCCGCGTATGGCCTCAACCACGTGAGATAGACGATAATCATCCCGATGACAATCGTCCACGTAGCGAAAAACAACGCGGCGATTTCGGCCGGCATGCCCAACCATCGTCCCGTGGGCCTTCCCAGGACACCAAGCGGGACCAGCACCTGAAACAAAATCCCCAGCACCATGACGAGCCAACCCGCGTATTGCATGACCGTCTCTTTCCTCGAACTCATGATGGATCCCCATGCAGGGTTTCAGGATGAAGCGGCGTTGTATTCCAAGTCAGGACTACTGGAGACGCTCAGGGCAGTGTGCCGTCCTTCAACCATCGGGCGAGCGCCTTGTCGGGATTGGCAATCTCGTGGATTGAGCCGTACCAATAGGCCTGCCAGCCGACTTCCGGCAGGCCGGTGAACACCATCAGGTTCAGCGGATAGGCCTCGCTGTCGGTACAACGACGAAAGTCGTCACGGAACAGGAACACGGGCTTGTCCCAGGCGACCGCCATACCCAACTCCACCATCACGCCTTCGTCCGGGGGACAGCCGTTGACGACCGCGAACAGCCCGTCGGCGTCCCGCACGTCTCGAAGATCGGCCTGTCCGATCCGGTAAGCCCAGCCTGGGATTGTTTGGTCGATCTGGTTGTTGCGAGCGAATGGCTCCCAGACTTCGGCGCCCATGGCCTCCAGAGCCGCCACGAGTGCCAACAACGGCCCCTCCCGCTGCTGTGCAGAGAACCCATACGGATTCGCCAGATACAAGGTCTTCTTCGCGGTGGTGTTCGGGCCCTCGTCACTCCAAGCCGGACCGGCACCCATTCCACTCACACTCACGAACGTGAGCACAAAACCCCAGGCGACAATGTTCGCACAACCGATAGCATTGAACGTGTTGATTTTTTCGACAACCGGAGGGGGCATGACTTTAGCTTTACATTCAGACGAGACAGTGGGCGGTGGAGCCAGGTAATCAATCATTGCACGAGCGGTGTACATTACTACCCAACCGACCCCATTTGCAAAGGCCGGTACCCGTTCCGTGAATAGCAAACTATCGAGTTGAGATCAACCATTCTCCCACCCAGCCATCTTTCTTAACGGGAGAGAGTGTGGAGCAGAGTTCGTCTTCACACCTTCTCCGGCATCGTGGTATCCTAGAAAAGTCATACGAATGAAATCGTATTGAAAGAGACGTTAGATTGCCTGACCGCTGACAAATCAAAATCCGCACTAGGATCGAAGCGGCAGAAAAGGAGAAGCTATGAAGATAGACGGTTTATGGACTATCGAGTTCATTTCAACCTTACACCTTGTAGGATCCGGAGTTGCCGTTCTACACGACAAACGGCTCCTTGGAGGCGATGAAGGGTATTATTATAGCGGCCATTACGACACAGAGAACGGTCAGTTTTCCGGAACCATTCACGTAACCCGTTACAACCCGAGAAGCATTTCCGTTTTTGGAGATACCGGACAATTCACCTTGAAACTCGAAGGGAAGGTGCAAGACTATCAAATTGAGGGAACGGCTTCGATGGCAAGCGCCCCTGACCGGAAGCTACGGATCGTAGGCACGAAAAAGGAAGAATTGTAAGAATTATGAGTGGTGAAGAACTCAGACAAGAATATGAACGGAGATGGTCTGATCTTGAAGATATGAAGGACAGAATTGCCATTAGCCTCCAGCAGAGTATTTCTCACAAAAAAATACCGTTCGACGCGGTAAACGGCAGAGTCAAAGAATTCGATTCATTCATGGAAAAAATTCGGAAAAACAACTTTCAAAACCCCTTCCTAGAAATCAACGACATCGTAGGAATACGAGTCATCTGCCTTTATCGAGATGACGTAGCAAAGATCAAGGACGTTGTTCGTGACACTTTCGAAGTCATCAGTGATGACGATAAAACTGACAGCAAAGAGTCAGACCGCTTTGGGTATTTGTCCGCCCACATCATCGCCAGATTAGGCGCCGAACAGAACTCTTCCCTTCAGCAAAGTCTGCATGATTTGCGTTTTGAAATACAGATCAGGACGATCGCCCAGCATGCTTGGGCATCCATTTTCCATCACCTTTTTTACAAACAATCCGACGGAAATACCCGAAGATCAGGAAAGAGATTTTCATGCTCTTAGTGCCATCTTTTATGTGGCCGACTCTCATTTCTTATGGTTGAAGAATGAACATAGTCCTCGTGGGTAGACTCAATAAGAAGGGCAAGTCTCTACCTCCCCTCACCCCTCCTTACAAAGGAGGGGAACTCTCACCCTAGTAAAGAGAGTTGTTCCGGTTCCTGTTTTGACCGTCGAGGCCGGCTGGGAATGACGGTGGTTTCTTTCAGGCTCTCATCAAATTCCAGGAGAAATCGCGAGGGTTCACGGTCGCGTCGGGTCCCGAACAAAAACCGGCTGCGGCAATGGAGGAGAGACACTCGTTCTTTGGCGCGAGTCAGGCCGACGTAAAACAGCCGGCGTTCTTCCTCGAGGTCTCCATCTTCGCGTGGCAGGCTCCCTTCTTCGACCCCGCACACCATCACTTCGGTAAACTCCAATCCCTTGGCGGCATGAATGGTCATCAGGCTCACCGCATCGATGGAGGCGTCATAGTCATCGACCTCGACGGCCAAGGTTGCCTCTTCCAGGAATTTCGGAAGGGCCGTTCCCGTGTTCACCTCATCGTATTTCGCGGCAATCGAGCGAAGCAGCAACAAGTCGTTCTCATGACGTGGGTCCTGTTCCATCCGCCATTGCCGGAGTCCCGTGACGTCGGCCACGTACGCAAGGAATTGTGAAAAAGGTCTCTCATCCTTGTCACGGCGCACGTCCTCAATGAGCGTGACGAGCGATTTGGCCGCTCTTCTTTGCGATGACGAAAGAATCACGGATCGTTCCAAGGCGGCACACAACGAAAGACCGTGTTGCTCGGCCTCTGCTTCAAGGGCCGCCTGCGTCTGCCCGCCGATTCCACGTGGCGGACAATTGAGAACGTGCGCAAAGCTGCCGTCGTCGTGCGGATTTTGGATGACCCGCAGGTACGCCAGCACGTCCTTGACGATTTTCTTGTCGAAGAATCGGACTTCTCCCACGACCCGATGGGGAATGCCCGAGTTTCTCAGGGCCTCTTGAAGCGGCTTCGTCAGGGCATGAAGCCGGCTCAACACCGCAACGTCCCGGAAGCTTTGATCGCGCCGGCTCACGGTATCGGTCACCTTCCCCTTGTAATGTTGATAATGGCTGGTACCGCCGACGCGTTCCTCGATCTGCCTGACGATCCAGGCGGCCTCGGCCTGCTCGTCGGGAAAACTCAGGACGTGAACCGGTAGCCCAGCCGCATTCGCGGTGTTCAGGGTCAAGGCCCGTCGGGACACGTTCTGCCGGATGACTTGTGAAGCGACGGCCGCAATCTGCGGCGTGAAACGATAACTCTGGTCCAGCGTGATGACTCTCCCATTCGGATAACTCTGCTCAAACCGTAACACGTGTTCGGACTCCGCGCCTCGAAACGCGTAAATCGCCTGGTCGCCGTCTCCCACCGCCCAGAGGGAGTTTCGATCGCCGGCCAGGAACCGTAGCAGTTGCTGTTGCACAGGATCGACGTCCTGATATTCATCAACCAACACGTGGGTCAATCGTTGTTGGATGCTTCCCCGGACGTCTGCAAAGCGTTCGAGCAACCGCACGCCGAGGAGCAACAGCTCATCGAAATCCAGCAAGTCACATTTTCGCAATTGTCGTTGATAGGCTTCGAAAATTTCCGCCAGGCCCGCGTCGTCCGGAGACGGATCGACCTTGGCCCGTCGATTGCGGAACGCGGACACGTCATGGAGCATCCGTTGAGTGGCGGTTCGAGTGTCCGGCTGCCCCAGTCGCCTCAAGGCCCGCTGCATCATCGTCACCTGAGCACGCCGATCAGCCACGCCGAAGTCCCGCGGAAGGTCAAGCCGATGCCCTTCCGCTCGCAGCAATTGTAAACAAAAGCTATGGAAAGTCCCCAGGCACACCCTGTCCGCCTGAGACCCGACGAGCCGTTCCAACCGTTCACGCATTTCTCTCGCAGCCCGCGTGGTAAAGGTCACGGCCAGTAATGCCTCGGGTGCGACGTGCCGCTCGGCCAGCAGGTACGCGAGACGAACCGTCAAGGTTTTGGTCTTGCCGGTACCGGGCCCCGCGACAACGAGTACCGGACCATCACCGGCAAGCACGGCTTCCCGCTGCCGGTCATTGAGGCTCTCGAGCAAAAGGTTGATCTCGACGTTCATGGATACCTCATTGGCAGTTCCCCTGTTCCCCTCCTTTGCTTGTCCTGAGCGAAGTCGAAGGGTAAGGATGGGCGAGGGGGCATTAGGCTTGCCCCGGACTTGATCCGGGGTAGAGGTCTTTGTAGGGGCCGCCTCCCATGGCGGCCCTTTCTCTTAGCCTTGTAGGTCGGGTTAGCCGAAGGCGTAACCCGACAATTCGCGCGTCCCCAACACCGCTGCCCTTCGTCCGTATGCCAAACCTGTCGGATTACGCTACGCTAATCCGACCTACGGGCTTCTACCCCACCCCCGCTTTCGCGGGGGCAAGCCTGGCTCACCCGCCCCTTACAAAGGGGAGGAAAAGAGGCCGTCGCTTCGCTCAGGATGACCATTTGTTGTAATGGCGCCTTCTGCTAAAACAACGGTATTTGGGAGGAATGGGAGTGCCGGTCCTCTTGAGACAGCACACACACGGTTCCGTACTCCCCGTCGTAGCCCGGGGCAATGGTCACGTTGCCCGCGCGCATGCGTTGGATTGCAATGGCGAGAAGACCTCCCCCATGCTCTTCGATATCCGAAACGGGCACGTTCATCAGAATCTCGAATTCATTACCTAAACTCGCCAGCAACCGCCGGTAGGCCTCGGTCACGCCTTTGGTATTCACCCCGGCGTCGCGTGCCTCGGCAATCAATTCGACGAGCGGAACCAGGCTCCGGTAGGGCAACGCCGTGCGGGAACGGTGTCCGGTAGGGTGATCGGCCAGCATCTCGACACGATGCATGACCCCGCGCGTCACGGGCTTTCCGCATTCCGGACACACGTTGTCGTGGGTTCTGGCTTCCTCCGGGGACAGGCGGACCTGACAGTTTCGGTGCCCGTCGTAATGGTATTTGCCTTCTTCCGGAAAAAACTCGATTGTCCCCAGGAACAGCGCGGGATCGCAACTCGTAAACGCCGTCTTGATGCCGTTGAACGACAATTCGCCGTTCAACACGTTGGCTTCACGACCAAGCTTGCTCGGCGAATGAGCATCGGAATTCGAGATCAAGCTAATGCCATCGAGCTGGCTCAGCCGCCAGTTCATGGGCGGGTCCGAAGACAGTCCGGTTTCAATCACGTGGATATGGGGACTCAGTTCTCCAAAACATTCTTCCAACGAGTCAAAACCCGAGTTGGCCCCGAACACCGAAAAGTGCGGCGTCCAGGCATGGGCGGGAACGAACAGGGACTCCGGGGCACGCTCCAGCATAATGCGCAACAACTCCTCACTGTCCAATCCCAGGATGGGCCGTCCGTCCGAATGGAGATTGCCGATGCGCGCCAGCCTGTCCGTCATGTTCCCCACGGCGCTGAAACTTGGCGCAAAGATCAAATTGTGCACTTTGCGCGTACGTTCATGGCGCTTATAAATGCTGCTGATCTCGGAAGTCAGCATGAACCGGACGTCAGCTCGGCACGACGCGGGGATCTCGGCATCCACCGGAGCCGCAAGTTCCGGCCTCAGGCGATACAGTCCCGGTTCGGCCGGTTCGAGTTTCTCCTGGAGTTCGGTAAACCAGCCGGGATGCGTGAAATCTCCAGTTCCGACGACGGTAATCCCCTTGAGCTGCGCCCAACGGTAGAGACTCTCCGGGACCATGTCTTTACTGACGGCACGGGAATAGCGGGAATGGATATGGAGATCGGCGATAAATGACATGAATCGTTCCAGGATAGTCCGGCAAAGCTTAGCGGGTACCATCAAAGGGGGCAAGAGGTTTTGTTTTCACCTTTCCATTGTGTTTTCTTGCCTGTTCCTGGTGAAAGCTGGGATAATGTTGCTATTCAAGGAAGATTTCGAGCTTCTTTACCATTTCTTCAAAGGAGGAAACCATGTCCTCTCATAAACCATCTCTGATCTGCTCTCTTGTTGTCGGCTTGGCGTTAGCCGTTGGAATCGGACTTGTCATTGATTCCGCCCCCGCCATGGCCAAAGAGAAAATAAAGGTGCTGTATCACGTCGACGGAAAGGACCTGGCGACTGCCACGTATGCGATGGCACTCATCAATAAACACATTGAAGCCGAAGGTGGTCCGGAAAATATCGACGTGAAGCTCGTGGTCCATGGTCCGGCCCTCGAGCTCTTCAAGGCGGACAGTGTTGACCCGAAACTCAAAGCCAAACTCAAGTCCGCAATGGACAAGGGCGCCTCAGCCGAAATGTGCCAAGTGTCGATGAAACTGTTCGGCACACCACTTGAAAAACTCGTGGCGGGCTTTATACCGACCGAACATCCTGTGGCCGTGAAACGCATTGCCGATCTTCAACAACAAGGATATATCTACATCAAGCCGTAATTCCGGTTGATCGTTCGTTCGGAGGAGCAGGGTTCTGAGCCTTGCTCCTCTTTTTTTGTCCCGATTTCGGCCTAGCCCCGTAGGTCAGGTTAGCGAAGCGTAACCTGACATCCTCACTGTAGAGGTCGGATTACGCTGTGCTAATCCGACCTACTCACTACAAAAGAGGGGAAAAGAAGGAGCACCCCCTTAACCCCAGCCCCGTTTACCCTCAGGAGACACGTATCTGGAACGGAATTTGCATGAATTAGCTTAGCAAGTATCGTCCAACTCGAGGGCAAGTCCATGCGACAACACGAGGATCACACTTCCCATAGGCAGCACGCGCATTCAAGGCGTCTAGGGTCCCTTGCCCTTGTGACCATAGCCTTTTTCACACTGCTGTGTGCAAATTTTGCCACAGCCGTCTCACCTTTCACCCATGCTCCGACGAGCACGACCGCCGGATATGAAGCCCGGTCCATCCTCGACGCGAGAGCCATACTCTCTCCTGACATACGCAAAGGGGAGCACCATACCGTCCTGGACGAGGTGATTCCCTTTCGATACACACATCGTTTCAGGATCACCTCACCCTATGGACAATTCGAGGCCTATGGGGAAGACATGCTGAAGATCCGGATTCGGGAAATTCAGACTATCGCAACCATGGAAGAAGAAGTGAACCACCTCCAGAGTCTGGCAGCGGGGGCACAGCATGCGATCCTGAGCCCCTTTAAATTTGCCCTGGACCTGTTCGCCGAACCCACGAAAACTATTTTGTCCGTACCGAAAGGCATGTGGCGCATGGCGACACGAATCGGAGAAATGGCAACCGGTGAACGAGGAAACCTCGAAGACACCAAGAACGAGGAACTGATGGGTTTTTCAACGGTCAAACGACAAGTCGCGGATCACTTTGGCGTGGACGTCTATTCCTCCAACCAGGTCTTGCAGGAAAAACTCGATGGCTTGAGTTGGGCAGGGTACGCCGGGGATGCAGCCATTCGACTCGCGACACTTCCCATTGGAGGCCCGGCCGGCGTCATGCTCACCGGGACGTCGTTCAGTACCACCGTGAGCGAACTCTTACGGGATCATGCGCCTGAAGAACTTCGCCGACTCAACCGTGACAAACTTGAGATCATGAATATTGACGACTCGCTCGTCGAAGCCTTTCTCAAACACCCCTGGTACTCTCCCCGTCATGAAACGGTTCTGGTCCAGGCGCTGTTCGAAATGGATACCGTCAACAATCGACAAACGTTTATTGAAGTCGCCACGTCGGCCGAGTTCGAAGAAGAGGCCCTGTTTTTCCAGCGAATGGCTGAAATGCTGCTCTCGTACCATCGGAACGTGAACCCGCTTCATGAAATCGTGGCGGTCGAAGACAGGCTGCCGATGGGGAGGACGCATGATCAGACGCTGGTCGGCATGCTTCCCATCGGATATCTTCCATGGAGAGCCGAACTTGCCGAAGCCGTAGCAACCGTCACACACTGGAAATCCGCCCGGCAAGTTGAGAACGTCGAGTTGTGGATTGCGGGTAAGGCGACGCCTCGCGCCTACCGCGAACTCCTCGCCAAAGGAATCACCGTTCGTCAGGAAGCCATGGATTACCTGACCTTTCATCGGCTTGCAAACTCGACCGGCTCTCTCACCGCATCGCTCTCGCCAGAGACCAACTGACCATTCTTTTGCAAAAGCCCGGCACAATCCCCGAGGGCTTGACGACGCCCCCACTTTGCCCGGACAATGAAGACATGCAAGAGAAAACGATAACGGAAGATCACGGTTCTCAAGACTGGCTTTTGCAATTTCGCGAGATGTATGACCAAGCCGTGCATCGGTTTGAACAGGGGCATCGCGGTCCTGAAAAGGTCGTCGGGCGCGAGGCCCTGGCCTTCCTGGACTCGATCGGCACCTCCGCCCGGGAACTGTATGATTTCGTGGAGGACTGGGTCGAAGACGGCGAGCCGGGTTTCGACGCCGTTGCGGCCATGACCGGCGTCCGGCGCACGTACTTTCTCACCGTGCAGGAAGGGAAGCCCTCCGACAAGGTCATCCCTTCGGCCACCCTGCCCTCCGGTGATGCCGAGTTGGGTGGATATCGATGGCTCCCCCGCATTATCACCAAGGCTCGTGCCAAGCTGCGCGGGGAACTCACACCGGATATCATGTTCGGCTGCGGTGCCGACCGGCCGTTTCTGCGGAGCGTAAACATGGAACCGGCCGAATTCTTGAACACCGTGTGGAACGCCGGCATGGATGATCGCGTGATCCTGGACGCCGTGCAGAAAAAGGCCGTTCTATTATCAACGTCTCCCTCTCCTTCCGGGAGAGAGCCTGCCCCGGACTTGATCCGGGGGCCGGGGTGAAGGAACATGACTGAGAAAATTCACAAATCCGAGGATGAATGGAAACAACAACTCACCCCGGAACAATATTCCGTGACCCGCCAGCAGGGAACCGAGCCGGCCTTCAGTGGTACCTACTACCACCATAAAGCCAAAGGGACGTATCATTGCATTTGTTGTGAGAACCCCTTGTTCCTCTCGGAAAACAAGTTTGAATCCGGGACGGGGTGGCCGAGTTTCACGCAACCCTCGAACGAAGAGGCCCTGGAGACCAACACCGACCACAGCTACGGAATGACGCGCGTGGAAGTCACCTGCAACCGCTGCAATGCCCACCTGGGACACGTCTTTGACGACGGCCCTGCCCCGACGGGCCAACGTTTCTGCATCAATTCCCTTTCCCTGCATTTCAGGGATGCCGCCGAGGACTAAGCAGGCGTCTGAGCCGGAGCAGCGCAGTTCTTTGTCGGGTTACGCCTTCGGCTAACCCGACCTACAACTTCACCGACACATGCCTCTACCTCCCCTCACCCCTCCTTACAAAGGAGGGGAAAATAAGTAGGAGCCCGTAGGTCGGATTAACGTAGCGTAATCCGACACCTCTTTCTGTCATCCTCGACATTAGTAATCGAGGATCCAGGGGGTTTTTTTGCAGAACTTATTATCGGGTGGCGCTTTCGCTACCCCGACCTACGTCTTGTCCTTTCATGTAGGGACAGGCCCCCGTGCCTGTCCGAGGGGATTGCCACATGATTCAGACGGGACGGCACACAGGCCGTCCCCTACAACGACTGGGATTGTCGGGTTACGCCTGCGGCTAACCCGACCTACGGGGTTAAGAGAAAGGGCCGCCATGGGAGGCGGCCCCTACGAAGACCTCTGCCCCGGATCAAGTCCGGGGCAAGCCTAATGCCCCCTCACCCTTCCTTACTCTTCGGCTTCGCTCAGGACAGGCAAAGGGGGGGAACCGAGAAGGAATTGTCAACGAATGAGTGAACACTGACAATCCCCACCCTTTCCTTCGCCTGCGATCACAGGCCAAGGTCGCTCAGGCCGGGATGGTCGTCGGGACGGCGGCCCAAGGGCCATCGGAATTTGCGATCGCTTTCGGCTATCGGGTGGTCATTGATGCTGGCGATTCGACGGCGCATCAAGCCGTTTTCATCGAATTCCCAATTCTCATTGCCGTAGGCGCGGAACCAATTGCCGCTGTCGTCGTGATACTCGTAGGCGAAGCGAACGGCGATGCGATTTCCGCCAAACGTCCAGAGTTCCTTGATCAGTCGATAATCGAGTTCCCTGTTCCATTTCCTGGTCAGGAAGGCCTCGATCTCAGCACGCCCATCGAGAAACTCGGCGCGGTTTCGCCATGTGCTGTCGGGGGTGTACGCAAGGGCGACCTTGGCGGGGTCACGACCATTCCACGCATCCTCGGCCATGCGAACTTTTTGCGTTGCCGTCTCTTCGGTGAAAGGAGGGAATGGCGGACGTGACATCTTCGGACTCCATTTCTTGCATTTGGGTTAGCATCATCTAGGCCTGCCCAAATAAAGCGGCCTACAGTACCGTAACGTGGACAAGCCGGAAAATGGTTCGCAAATCCCGTGCGCCTCTATGACATTTCGTGGCTCTTGATCTATCCATGTAAAAAACCATACCTTCGTATACTGAAGCTCGTCTTTCGTTTTTTTCAGGCCCACCTTTTGTGTGTCCTGAAGAATGACGGCTTTTTCTTCCTCATCAGGCCAATCATGAAACGCCAGAACGATGCCCGTAATCATGGGCGACTCTGTCGGGGACACTCGGGACAGAGGAACCTCAGCCTGCTTTGAACCGGATGCCTGAGACAAAAGTGGAGTAGCGCCGGCCTCTTGTGCCGGCGCGCCCAGGGAGAGGCAAAGAAGCAAGAAGACGGGACCCGCAAGAGTCCATCCATTGATCCTTCCGTTCATCAAGCAAGCCATATGCACATACCGCCCGCTAAAACTTCCAGACAAACAACGCCTGCATAACGCTCTCATCAGTGGCTCCGTCGCCAAGCTTGTTCATCCAAAACTGATATTCAATGCCCAGGGAAAACCGGTCGTGCGCATTCCATCGCAATTGGGGCTGCGCAAAAATCCATGACTCGACTGTGCCGCCGAACTCGTTCTCCCGCTCGCCGATATATTCCGCGTGACCTTCGATGCTGAAACTGGCTCCGCCAATCGTGAAGGGCCGCATAAAATTGAAGTCAATCATGAATGAGTTGCTTTCGCTCGGCGCCCCTCCGGCGGCCACGCCGTCACTATCGTCAATATAAGCCGTGAAATCGAGATTGGCAAACGTGAATCCGCCCAGGTCCAAAGACAGCCGCAGGCCGGGGAGATACTTCTTGACACCGGGCTCGCGAGCCCAGTTGAAGCCGAGAATCACGCCGACGTCTGAAACAAACCCGGCACCAATCTTCCGACCCGTGATCTTGCCAAGACTGAAGTTCGCGTACCACTCGCCATAGACGTCGAAATCCTGAAACTCCGAATCCTGGGCGTCGAGCGTGTCGACAAAAAAATAGTTGTCCCCGTATTGCCATCCACTGGCATGTTGCAGCGTATAGATAAAATGTTCCGCATCCCCTCCGCCGGCAAAAGTCGGCACGGCCAGGTTGCCGTATTGCAGGTGCAGCTCGGTCCTGCTCCATTCGAGGGCATGGGCCGGTTGCATCAACACGCATGACAACACCGCCAACACCGGCCCATGACCGAAATATCTGAGAGCTTTCATTTAGGAATTCCATAGGCCTGCGGCAATGGTGCCTTGCTCGGGAAACACACGGTCGGGTGGCCTTGCCACCCTGCATGATGAGTCAAAGAGATAGGACGAGCCTGAGACCGTCGTCGATCGCGGTCATTCGAGTGGCACTCAGGGAGCCCAGCCGTTCGTCAAGATACCCTTTATCAATCGTCAGCAGTTGAGAGACGTTGACAATGGACTCTTCTTGCAGACCACCCTCCGCTCGGCTCAGCCGAACGTTTCCCGGGACGGCAGCAAGCCTCAGGTTGGTCGTCACCACCGCCACGATCAGGGTTTGAATCCGGCTCCGGTTGAAGGTATCCGCCTGGACAATGACCACCGGTCTGCGAAACCCGGGCTCGGACCCACGCGGAACAGGGAGAGAAGCCCACCAGATCTCACCTCTCCGCAAGACGATCCTCCCGTACAGAATGATACTGAAGGTCTTCCAACACCGTGTCCAGCTTGGACTCCTCGGTATCGTAAACCGCATTGAGTTGCTCCGTAACGTGTTCCTCTTGTTCCAGATAGGCCCTGACGGCTCTGGTGTAGAGTTCGCTACGCGAGATGGCCTTGCGCTTGGCGAATCGGTCTGCCTGTTGGAACACGGCATCCGGTATGGAGATCGCTGTTTTCATGAATAGGAGTATAACTCCAGTAATACTCTGAGGTCAATCAAATGATCCTGGCCGCCGTAGCACCTCATTTCGGAAATCATGGCCAAAACGCGTGGGGCAAATTGGGATCGGCCGGCAATCATGTTGCACGTTCATGGCAGTGACAATGGTCACGCCTGCAAACGCAGCACGGCTGTATGTTCCGGGTTATCCGGCGATCGGCTGCGCTTGAATGTCACTGATAAGATCCATGATTCTTCCCAGATTCGGCCTTATACTCGCGGAAAACATGAAGCAAGGCAAGCCACCTGAAAGCTTCAAGGCAATTCCCCACTTACATAGTCACGACACTTCTCCCTCGACACGATCGCTACCCCACGCCCTATCGGGTCTTTCCGATAGGGCGGGAACGTATCCGATGTCGTTGTTCTTCAACGACGACAAAGGTCCACCCCCATATCAGGTAATATCCCGCAGGAGTCGTTGAGCCGCCACCGCGTGAACCTGTTTGTCCAACGCAAAGCTCTCCGTGCCGGCGTGGATAAGGTCTATTCGGCTCAGGTTCAGATCACGAAAAGCCGATCGCATTGAGCGAGTGAATGCAGGGGCTGTCGTGCGTTTGATCTCGAAACCACGAAGTTTGGTGCCTTGGCGTACGACAAGGTCAATTTCCGCCTCGGAGTGCGTTGCCCAGAAATAGCATTGCCGGTCCCCGACTCCGAGCGCCTGAATAAGGGTTTCAATGATGAACCCTTCCCATGACGCCCCGATTTTGGGATGGCGTTCCAGTTCCGTGTGAGTCGTCACATTGAGAAGGCGATGCAGGATTCCTGAATCGCGTATGTAAATCTTCGGTGATTTCACCTGGCGTTTTCGTATGTTTTCGCTCCAAGGCTTCAGGCTTCGCACCATGAATGTCGCTTCAAGTGCGTCGAGGTAGCGACGCACGGTATGGTGCGAAACGCCGAATGCACGTGCGAGTTCCGAACCGTTCCAGACTTGGGCGTGATAATGCGCAAGCATTGACCAGAACCGGTCAAGCGTAGGGCTTGGGATCGTGATCCCCAACTGGGGAACGTCCCGTTCAAGGAAGGTTCGGATGAACTCCCCACGCCATTCATAGCTTTGCTTGTGACTGCGCGCGGTAAACGAACGCGGAAAACCACCTCGAAGCCAGAGAATATCCGCTTTGCTTTCGGTGAGCTCGGACAAAGAGAACCCGGGAAGTTCGTAGTAGGCAATGCGTCCGGCCAGGGTTTCCGAGCTTTGGCGCAACAAGTCGGGAGACGCACTGCCGAGAACAAGAAAGCGAGCGGGGCGGTGGGGGCGGTCGGACAGCACGCGCAACGTGGGAAAAAGATCTGGCCGCCGCTGGACTTCGTCCAGTACAACGAGCCCTCGCAGGGGGGAAAGCGCCAGCAACGGATCGGCAAGACGTGAGAGATCAGCGGTGGACTCAAGGTCGAAAAAATGAGTCAGACCCTTTCGAGACCAGGCAAGCTCACGGGCCAGAGTCGTTTTCCCCACCTGTCGCGCTCCCAGCAGGGCAACGACGGGATGATGGGAGACAAGCCGTTTCAATGCGTGTAAATGTGCAGGACGTTGAATCATCGCGAGAGATTATACCATGAAAATTGGAATCAATGCATCCAATTTTCATAATTCCGTCAAAAAAGAAACCCGCGTTTCCATCCCGCTCCCCGGTCGACATTTCTTCAAAAACGCAATCTCCCATCTATACGCATATTTTTGCCGTAACCATCCATCTGATTCTTTGGGCAACAGGGAACAATAGGGAGGAGAACAAAGGACAGAGTCGCAGTTCATCCCCGCACCTGAGGGGAACGTGAAAGGTGATGCTACGCGTCAGCATTCACCAACTTCCCGACCTGCTTGACCCGTTTCAATCCTCACCCACCCCGAAAGGTGGGCGCTACGCCGACGCTCTTAGCCGCCTATCGCGCGGAGTGTGTTTCAATCCTCGCCCACTCCGAAAGGTGGGCGCTACGTTGACGTTGTACCCGCTGCCCTCGCACAACAACCCGTTTCAATCCTCGCCCACTCCGAAAGGTGGGCGCTACTTTTCGGTTTGTCAGTCATTACCAAATTCCTTTCTGTTTCAATCCTCGCCCACCCCGAAAGGTGGGCGCTACGTCCCCGCACGCCTTGTCAAAGGGTCGTCCGTGGCCCGTAGTTTCAATCCTCGCCCACCCCGAAAGGTGGGCGCTACGCCGCCGTCACGGGGTCTCCTCGATCATCAACCGGTTTCAATCCTCGCCCACCCCGAAAGGTGGGCGCTACGTTCGTTCCCGCGATTAAAAGGCATTGGTGTTTGTCGTTTCAATCCTCGCCCACCCCGAAAGGTGGGCGCTACACCTGATTAATCAGGCACAAAAGCGAGGGGTGTGAGTTTCAATCCTCGCCCACCCCGAAAGGTGGGCGCTACGCCTCCTACTTGCCACCCGATACCGCACTGACCCCTGTTTCAATCCTCGCCCACCCCGAAAGGTGGGCGCTACAATCAGGAGGAATCCCTGTGTAATTTTTTTGCGGTGTTTCAATCCTCGCCCACCCCGAAAGGTGGGCGCTACACGGCATGACGATTATTCGTGCCGAAATGTACGAGTTTCAATCCTCGCCCACCCCGAAAGGTGGGCGCTACACGGTGGAAAACCGTGCGATTGAGGGTCGAGAAGATGTTTCAATCCTCGCCCACCCCGAAAGGTGGGCGCTACGCGCGTGATTGGTCCAGCCCATCAAGTCGGAAATGTTTCAATCCTCGCCCACCCCGAAAGGTGGGCGCTACCTCCGTCTCCCGCAATTCCGCGCGGCAACAAGGCGTTTCAATCCTCGCCCACCCCGAAAGGTGGGCGCTACGCAACAGTGGTGTGGTAATGACACGCTCAATAAAGTTTCAATCCTCGCCCACCCCGAAAGGTGGGCGCTACCGGCGAAAACGCGGAACAAGTTGTCGAATCGAGAGTTTCAATCCTCGCCCACCCCGAAAGGTGGGCGCTACCGACGTGTCCAGTTTTTTGGGTAAGGCTTCGCGTGTTTCAATCCTCGCCCACCCCGAAAGGTGGGCGCTACGCCGTTCGGGCCTTCCCAGGGCCACGCTTAGCGTGTTTCAATCCTCGCCCACCCCGAAAGGTGGGCGCTACAACCAAAATCTGGCGCTAGAGGAGGGGTATTACGCCGTTTCAATCCTCGCCCACCCCGAAAGGTGGGCGCTACGTCGACCTGCGCCCACGCGGCGAGCGGCAGGCCCAGGTTTCAATCCTCGCCCACCCCGAAAGGTGGGCGCTACAGAAGTTCATCCAGGTCAAGGTGCCGGTGCATGTGTTTCAATCCTCGCCCACCCCGAAAGGTGGGCGCTACCAGTCATTGCAGTGGACAATCCAGGTCTGCTTGTGTTTCAATCCTCGCCCACCCCGAAAGGTGGGCGCTACGCTCGAGGCCGCGCTGGACCAGATTAAGCAAGAAGTTTCAATCCTCGCCCACCCCGAAAGGTGGGCGCTACGGTGGGGAGCGTGACGATCAGGCCGGCGTTGCCGGTGTTTCAATCCTCGCCCACCCCGAAAGGTGGGCGCTACCGGCTCGCGGCGGTGATTGCGCCTCCGGGTGTCGGGTTTCAATCCTCGCCCACCCCGAAAGGTGGGCGCTACCGTGCACCATTGATGCTGTGTTCCGATCTCACACGTTTCAATCCTCGCCCACCCCGAAAGGTGGGCGCTACTGCTTGCACTTGGAGGGCGCTCGCAATGGCAACTGTTTCAATCCTCGCCCACCCCGAAAGGTGGGCGCTACTAATATCTACTACAATAGGACCATATCATAATGAGTTTCAATCCTCGCCCACCCCGAAAGGTGGGCGCTACGTAATATCTACTACAATAGGACCATATCATAACCAGTTTCAATCCTCGCCCACCCCGAAAGGTGGGCGCTACCCCCGTACCACCACCGGACTGTTATGGGCTCGAAGTTTCAATCCTCGCCCACCCCGAAAGGTGGGCGCTACATCCCCTTAACCTTGATAAGTTCGGCGGGTGTTTTGTTTCAATCCTCGCCCACCCCGAAAGGTGGGCGCTACTGTTACAGAACACCGCCGGCCCCCGGTCATCCTGGTTTCAATCCTCGCCCACCCCGAAAGGTGGGCGCTACCAGATCGGACCGGGAAAGGGGGTGACGGGAGTATGTTTCAATCCTCGCCCACCCCGAAAGGTGGGCGCTACCGCCCCGATGCCCGGCTCGCATCCACTCCCACGCGTTTCAATCCTCGCCCACCCCGAAAGGTGGGCGCTACAATCATTATATTCAGCTCTACATCAAGCGGGCGAAGTTTCAATCCTCGCCCACCCCGAAAGGTGGGCGCTACTGGGTTGCTTCTCGACGGGTGGTGACCCATCGGTGTTTCAATCCTCGCCCACCCCGAAAGGTGGGCGCTACATTTAGGAAGTTGACAATGTTCGCTATGTCCCGTTGTTTCAATCCTCGCCCACCCCGAAAGGTGGGCGCTACTTACGGCATGCCAAGTCTGCGGCTGATCGACTCATTGTTTCAATCCTCGCCCACCCCGAAAGGTGGGCGCTACATCAGTCTTGCCGATATACAAGTCCGATCTGGCGTGTTTCAATCCTCGCCCACCCCGAAAGGTGGGCGCTACATGATGTGCCTCACGAATACGGCGCCACAGATGTGTTTCAATCCTCGCCCACCCCGAAAGGTGGGCGCTACCACGTGTGGACGTTCTTTAAGGCTTGCGAGATATTGTTTCAATCCTCGCCCACCCCGAAAGGTGGGCGCTACTACATGCAGGACCAACGTGGCCTCTTTGATGACCAGTTTCAATCCTCGCCCACCCCGAAAGGTGGGCGCTACGGCACGATGCCGAAAGCCTCACGGACGCCATTGGAGTTTCAATCCTCGCCCACCCCGAAAGGTGGGCGCTACCATTAAAGACCTGCCCGTGTCCGTGTGGGCACGGGTGTTTCAATCCTCGCCCACCCCGAAAGGTGGGCGCTACTCGAACTGCCAACGCGTCGTGGTGAGGGGAGTGATGTTTCAATCCTCGCCCACCCCGAAAGGTGGGCGCTACCACCCGGTGGGCACGTCTGATAGCTAACTTGTATGTTTCAATCCTCGCCCACCCCGAAAGGTGGGCGCTACAATGGCTCGGTCCACCGCCCCGTCACGGAAGAATTGTTTCAATCCTCGCCCACCCCGAAAGGTGGGCGCTACGCTCTTCCTGTTGGTTCATCCCCACCCCTCCTTCTTGTTTCAATCCTCGCCCACCCCGAAAGGTGGGCGCTACAGCACGTCGGCTAGCCTTGGTATCTCCGGGTTGATGTTTCAATCCTCGCCCACCCCGAAAGGTGGGCGCTACCTGGCTCGATGCGGAGTGGTCGCTGTTGTGGTTGTTTCAATCCTCGCCCACCCCGAAAGGTGGGCGCTACGCCCACGCCCACGCGCCCCGCATCCACTCCCCCGCGTTTCAATCCTCGCCCACCCCGAAAGGTGGGCGCTACTTCAGATTGCCGTTGCCCGATATTCGCAAAGGCCGTTGTTTCAATCCTCGCCCACCCCGAAAGGTGGGCGCTACCCTATATCGCGTTTCTGTCAAACGCACTTGGACGTGTTTCAATCCTCGCCCACCCCGAAAGGTGGGCGCTACCAGGAATCGAAACCGTTGCACATATAGCCAAATGTTTCAATCCTCGCCCACCCCGAAAGGTGGGCGCTACCATTCCGTGACGATAAGGGCATAATAGCTTATTTGTTTCAATCCTCGCCCACCCCGAAAGGTGGGCGCTACTGCAACGACGGTGGGTGAGGCCGGAGCATCCGAAGTTTCAATCCTCGCCCACCCCGAAAGGTGGGCGCTACTATAGCGGTGTCCACCGTCGTATGTTTCTTCAAGTGTTTCAATCCTCGCCCACCCCGAAAGGTGGGCGCTACTTGCTTGCATCTACGCTACCGCGTGGGGTGTGTTTGTTTCAATCCTCGCCCACCCCGAAAGGTGGGCGCTACTCACGATTGGCCTTCTTCGGCGTGTCTTATCAGGTGTTTCAATCCTCGCCCACCCCGAAAGGTGGGCGCTACCACGATGGGCGCGGTGATGACGGCGGCGGCGAAGGTTTCAATCCTCGCCCACCCCGAAAGGTGGGCGCTACCACTCGCTAAATTTCCAAGAAATACCGTTAATAAGTTTCAATCCTCGCCCACCCCGAAAGGTGGGCGCTACTACAAGCCCCGGCACAGGCGGTCCCGACCGACCTTGTTTCAATCCTCGCCCACCCCGAAAGGTGGGCGCTACTATTCGGCTTCCCTCTCGTTTGCCGTGCAGAACCCTGTTTCAATCCTCGCCCACCCCGAAAGGTGGGCGCTACCTCATACCGGATGATGTCACGATTGGACTATGGATAGTTTCAATCCTCGCCCACCCCGAAAGGTGGGCGCTACTTCTGAATGATTGTTTGGCATTCGATATTGCCAAGTGTTTCAATCCTCGCCCACCCCGAAAGGTGGGCGCTACGGTTATGGACCAAGAAGGGGCGTTGGTTGTCTACGTTTCAATCCTCGCCCACCCCGAAAGGTGGGCGCTACGCCTGCACGCTCGCGTCAATCAGCTTGTTGAATCGTTTCAATCCTCGCCCACCCCGAAAGGTGGGCGCTACTTCTGAATGATTGTTTGGCATTCGATATTGCCAAGTGTTTCAATCCTCGCCCACCCCGAAAGGTGGGCGCTACGGTTATGGACCAAGAAGGGGCGTTGGTTGTCTACGTTTCAATCCTCGCCCACCCCGAAAGGTGGGCGCTACGCCTGCACGCTCGCGTCAATCAGCTTGTTGAATCGTTTCAATCCTCGCCCACCCCGAAAGGTGGGCGCTACCGCGGGCACAGACCTTCATGAGTCATACTTCATTTGTTTCAATCCTCGCCCACCCCGAAAGGTGGGCGCTACTTTTGGCTGATCAACAAGAAGGGGATCGCCATCCTGTTTCAATCCTCGCCCACCCCGAAAGGTGGGCGCTACCACCGGCGGCCACATGGTCCATCATCAAATAGACGTTTCAATCCTCGCCCACCCCGAAAGGTGGGCGCTACGGCCTTCGGGAAGGTAGGCAACTTGGATGTGCTCCTGTTTCAATCCTCGCCCACCCCGAAAGGTGGGCGCTACAGGCCCGCCTCATTGATCAACTGCAACAGTTGAATGTTTCAATCCTCGCCCACCCCGAAAGGTGGGCGCTACGGAGGGAACTAGCGATTTTGTACCCCCCGTTCTTGTGTTTCAATCCTCGCCCACCCCGAAAGGTGGGCGCTACTAATCATCAAGTTGCCCAAGTCCGCACTCGACGGGTTTCAATCCTCGCCCACCCCGAAAGGTGGGCGCTACACTGTGATCGTCACGGACGCCCCCGCCTCAGCGGGTTTCAATCCTCGCCCACCCCGAAAGGTGGGCGCTACACGTCTGCATCCGACATTTCCGTGAGTGGTCGCCATGTTTCAATCCTCGCCCACCCCGAAAGGTGGGCGCTACGCTAACCGCTTGTGCATCATCTCCTGTACGTCATGTTTCAATCCTCGCCCACCCCGAAAGGTGGGCGCTACAGCAACCTGCGGGTCAGTGACCAGCCATGGATGTGTTTCAATCCTCGCCCACCCCGAAAGGTGGGCGCTACATCCACCCAATCGGGTTCCCGATCCAGTCATCATAGTTTCAATCCTCGCCCACCCCGAAAGGTGGGCGCTACCATGCTCCGGCCCCCGACAGACCCCATGGAGCTTGGGGTTTCAATCCTCGCCCACCCCGAAAGGTGGGCGCTACACGCCTATCTGATCTTCTTTATTACGCCGAGTTTGTTTCAATCCTCGCCCACCCCGAAAGGTGGGCGCTACCGTCGGGTCGGCCACCATCGCGGCTGTGGTACTCATGTTTCAATCCTCGCCCACCCCGAAAGGTGGGCGCTACCGGGGCAACCCATGCCCCTTTGCCTGGGTTAAAGTGTTTCAATCCTCGCCCACCCCGAAAGGTGGGCGCTACTTAGGGAGTTTTCCCCCTTGCATGTGGGTACATTAGTTTCAATCCTCGCCCACCCCGAAAGGTGGGCGCTACCTTAGGGAGTTTTCCCCCTTGCATGTGGGTACATTAGTTTCAATCCTCGCCCACCCCGAAAGGTGGGCGCTACGGCCGGGCTTTTACTTTTGTATGCGGTGATAAAATGTTTCAATCCTCGCCCACCCCGAAAGGTGGGCGCTACGCTAAACGGTACGGATTATGTTTATAGCGCAGTGTTTCAATCCTCGCCCACCCCGAAAGGTGGGCGCTACTAGACAAGGCTTTTCAGAAGTGGAAAGAAGAGAATGGTTTCAATCCTCGCCCACCCCGAAAGGTGGGCGCTACGTGTAACTCCCTCTCTTTTTGATAAGGCTTAGAGCGTTTCAATCCTCGCCCACCCCGAAAGGTGGGCGCTACTTTTTCCATTGTCCGAAGCAGAAAAGAGAGAAAGAGTTTCAATCCTCGCCCACCCCGAAAGGTGGGCGCTACTTTCTTTGATCGAAAAGCTAAAGCATGGGATTTAGTTTCAATCCTCGCCCACCCCGAAAGGTGGGCGCTACGACTTCCAACAGGGATTTCTCTCTTGGTAATAGAGTTTCAATCCTCGCCCACCCCGAAAGGTGGGCGCTACTAATGCCCTTCGATACTGCTTTGTATTCTTTCATAGTTTCAATCCTCGCCCACCCCGAAAGGTGGGCGCTACTCCGGTTTTTTCCCTACAAAGCCTTCTGCAATGATGTTTCAATCCTCGCCCACCCCGAAAGGTGGGCGCTACTTCAGGTGGACACGTTCAAACGATCTAGAGTAAGCAGTTTCAATCCTCGCCCACCCCGAAAGGTGGGCGCTACAAACATGATCCCTCCTTTTGATTGTGATTGATTAATGTTTCAATCCTCGCCCACCCCGAAAGGTGGGCGCTACTAAACACCAAAACTTAACAAAGAAGGTTTACAATGTTTCAATCCTCGCCCACCCCGAAAGGTGGGCGCTACGGCCAACATTTACCATTAAGCGACTACAATCATCATGTTTCAATCCTCGCCCACCCCGAAAGGTGGGCGCTACGGAGGTTTGCGAAGCAGTAGGTAAGGTATTTCTTGTTTCAATCCTCGCCCACCCCGAAAGGTGGGCGCTACTCCTGTGAAATGGAAATCATGGGATCGTTTTGTGCGTTTCAATCCTCGCCCACCCCGAAAGGTGGGCGCTACCATGTTGACCTACCAACAAGCGCAAGCAGAGATAGTTTCAATCCTCGCCCACCCCGAAAGGTGGGCGCTACTATGGCCAGGCGGCAATCGAGGCGTCGTCTGGGTGGGTTTCAATCCTCGCCCACCCCGAAAGGTGGGCGCTACGGGTATTCTTCGCGGGTGGTCCGTGGAGTTTGCCGTGTTTCAATCCTCGCCCACCCCGAAAGGTGGGCGCTACGAGAGTACGATCGGCGCGAGTCGCCGAGTGCGAGAGTTTCAATCCTCGCCCACCCCGAAAGGTGGGCGCTACCTTCGGGGCGGCAGCCATTGGGCTAACTGATTACCTGTTTCAATCCTCGCCCACCCCGAAAGGTGGGCGCTACGATTCGCGGCGTCAAGGCATGCGTGACGCAAACGATGTTTCAATCCTCGCCCACCCCGAAAGGTGGGCGCTACATGAGTTCCATATACCGCCCATCACCGCTTTCCCGTTTCAATCCTCGCCCACCCCGAAAGGTGGGCGCTACCGAAGGGCGAGCGGCAACTTCGGGGCGAAATGTCGTTTCAATCCTCGCCCACCCCGAAAGGTGGGCGCTACTGTATCGCGAAAATCTGCCAAACTTTCAGGCAGTTAATATATCCATCCGGCGAACCTCTTTTTCGCATCTCATAGTCTGTATCCCAATTGTTGGTCACCATACTTAAACCCCTTGTGAAATCAGCCCTTTTTCGCGTCCGCGAACCTCCTGGGGATTTGCCAGCGCTTTAGGTTCGCGCTTACAGCACCAGTGGCCCCTCGAAATCCACCGAAGTGTCAACGCCGTAAACTTTCATGAATTGCTCTTTGGGCTGGGCCAGCCGGTAGACACGGAGACTATCTTCTTTTTCGTTCATTATCTCGACTAATCGCCGGGTCAATTCCTCGTGCTGCATTTCGTTGACGGCGCATTCAAACACGGATTTTTGTACGCGCTGTCCAAAATCCTGACACGCTTCGGCAATCTTGCGTAACCGTTTTCTCCCTGCAGCCGTCTCTGTGGAGACATCATAGGCAACCAGAATATGCATACAAGTTGTCCTTACCTGGTGGTAAATGGGATATAGGCATCCATATCCTTTCTGAGGGTTCTCGCCAGCAACCGCGCCTGCACATGCGGAACCAAGCCCAATGGCATTTTTTGATCCAGCAGAGGATGCGTGATTTCCTCTTGTTTGCGTTTCTGGTACGCCACAATCACGGCCTTTCGGCTTTCATCGTGCAAATGCACGGCCCCACCCGGTCGCGACAGAAAATCCCCCGCCGCAATCTGTCGCCGGTTAATCAACGTTAAGACCAGTCGATCAGCCAGAATACAGCGCAATTCTTCCATCAGATCCAGAGCCAGCGCAGCCCGGCCAGGCCGAATGGCATGAAGAAAGCCGACTTGCGGATCAAGCCCCACCCCCTCAGCCGCTGCCACACAGTCATTCATCAATAGGGCATAGAGAAAAGACAAAAGGGCATTCAACGGATCTAACGGCGGCCTGCGGCTCCGACCATTCATGCTGAAGGTTTCTCGATCAACAGTAACGAGTCGATCCAACGTCGAGAAATAGGCACGAGCCGCCTCACCCTCAAACCCTCTCAAGGCATCCAGATTTTCACAGGCAGGCAATCGTTGAATCGTCCGGGCTAACACGTCAGCCGTATCTCGTAACGCATCAGCATGCTCGTTGTTGGTGACTTCCCTTGCTCCCCTAAGAACAACTTGACGAGCGTTTTGGACCTTTCCCGCTATCATATTCCTGGCAATAGCCAGAGCTACCTCCGAATTCAATGAGGCTTCATGTTGGGCTCGACGCAATAACACATTTCCCGATACCGGACCTTCCACACGCGCTTTAAAACGACCATTGCGGTCAAGCCAGACCACCGAGCGTCCTTCACCCGCACACCGATGGATAGCCGCCGGACTCATCAGCACGTCTCCGAAACACACAACACTGCCGATATGGTGAACCGGCACTTGTAATTTCGTTTCTTTTTCAACTTCCACTTTCAACGTTTCATGGTCAGCACGGATATAGGCGCCTTCCGTGGTAATGTAGAGAGTATTAAGAAACTGGTGCATAAGCTTGCTCTAAGGGATTACGACCTCGAACAGGTTGGCAAGAAACCGTTTCTCACGGTTCCGCTCTTCAATGACCTGGGGCATGCAGGCTTCTTTGAGTGAACACTTCTCGCACCGCTGATCGTTGACCGGTGGTGGAAGCCTTTTGTCAGCTAACAACGACCGAATGGCTGTAACGGCCTCTTCCACTTGCGTTCTCAAGTTTGGTGCAAAGAGCACTTCCCGGCGGCGACGAGACTTGTGATGAAAGATTGCCCCCCGCGGTACGGCTTGGCCTGTCATTTCTTCCAAGCACATGGCTTGGGCACAAAGTTGCAGGTCGTCATGCTCTTTTTGACGACGTGGCCCGTGTTTATACTCCACAGGGTACGGAACATCAGCGTGAAACTCCACGACATCGGCCTTTCCTATCAGGCCAAGGCGCCGATTCCAAATAGGCATAGCCCGCTCGACCCGTACGCCGTGCTCAGCCACTGATTCAACTTCATCAACTTGCTTATGTACTGTCCGCCCACGCAACGTGTACAGGTTTTCGTCAAACGTTTGCTCGATATGAATCAACGCACATTGCCGTGGACAATAACTCCAGTGCTGCAGGGCGGAGATCATGATGAGTTCACCATCATCCCATTCAGTTGTTTCAGTACTCACCTCACCCAAAGACTGAGGATTATCAGAGCTAGCCATCTGTTCACTCTATTCATGGAATTAGCGTCACGCCACTAGGAATATCCTTGCTATTAACTAAGATCCTATAATCGGTAAAATCACGTGGCACAAGGACATCTTCTTTCAGCTTCGGCTGAATACGCGCAAACAGGTCATGCGCAGGCGCATTACCCAGTTGAGAGTCATGTTTGAACACGTACAGACCACGCGTTGCCATCTCTCCTCGTGCAGCCGAACGATCATGCTCGAACATGTTGGCGAGCGATTCCCAGAGCAGATTGAGATCAGTGTCGGAAAAATCTGTTTGCGTAGCGAGATGTGCCGACACAAAACCATGTGCTACGTACAGACCATACGGCACAGTGTGCTTGCGGCCCATAGTGCGATTATCTCCCCCTTGTTTAGCAGCTTCCGCTTCCGTTGCCACCGCCATACGAGTAATCGAATGTTCTTGTGCAACAATAGGATCGACCGAGCGTGCGAATGTAAGTTGCACAGGGCCACGCACTTGACCACAGTTTACACCGGTGGACATCACTGCCCCAAAAGTACGTACGTCATAAAAGTTTCTGCACATCCAAGCACGCGCCTCGTCCACTTTGTCGCCGCCTTTACGCTTTTTGTCATCACCCTTAATTAGGTCACTGGCACCGATGGCCTCATAGGCACGTTCGTGCTGTTTATTGAGGATTGCTTTTTCTTTCACGTAAATCTCAAATGGGGGCTGTTCCATTTTGACCATGCCGACGTAGTTACGCACCTTACGTTTCAAGCTCACATCAGTTACAAGTCCACGCCCAGTTTCGGCATCCACGCGCGGCAGATTGCCCGCGTCAGGATCGCCGTTGGGGTTCCCGTCTTTCACGTCGAATAACAAGACAAAGTCGTACCGATTCTCAATTGCCATGGTTATGCTCCTTCCGGTGAGTTTGATTCGGTTTTTTTGAAGAAATCCTGCCGTTGGTGGTAATAGCCGATGGCGAAGCGGCCTTGATCTGCAAGCGGGAGTTGCGCAGGGAAATCGCTCAGACCCTCCATGATCTCGCCAACGCGCTTCTCAAAATTAACTGCACGGCCACGATTCTCCAATTTAGAGAGATGATGGTTTTTCAGCTTCATCAGAGTTGAAAACACCGTGACCGGTGTACTTGACGCTGCTCCGTAAAACCGATCACGTATGGTGGCATTGATGCCGGGGTTCGCTTCTTCCTGAATCTTCTCCAAGACCGCGAACAGTCGTCCCAAGCGATAGCCGCTGTTAATATTGGCTTCATCCAGAGACATTTTTAGCTCCTCCTTGATATTCGGGTTTGAATAACGTATCGCACGATTGATGCAGGCTTTGATTAAAGCGGCACGGGCATACGTCACTTCGTGCTCGGCACGAATTCGGCGCACCGCAGCCGCGAGCAAGGTCTGCGGATAGGGCAAGCCAGCAAGAATGCTGCGCAGCAATTCGCCCCCGAGATTCGGGGGGATATTGTCCGCCTTACTTTGCGTTGCCACGGACACCAGCAGACGAAACAACGAAAGATAGAGCGGATCACGTGGTGAGTGTTCAATAGTCAGATCATCGAAGTGCAGCTTAATGCGTCCAGCCATTTCTGCCACTGTGCCGTGTTGCCAAAAACGGATGGCAATACGCGCCGCATTCGGAGCAAGGCCCAAGACAAAAAATTTTGCCTGGCCTTCTTCGTTATCCAGCTTGCCATGCTTGATAGCCGTGTAGAGGTTTTCTACAGCCCGCACATTACGGTCGGGATCATCCTTAGGCGGCTCACCAAAAATATTGACGATTCCGGTTTCCCAGTCTGTTGGTCTGTCCGCCCAGAACACCACGCTCGCATCTCCAACTTGCAGACGCTGCGGCGAATCTTTGCGCAGCAAGTGGTTGAGCGCAGTGGCATAGCTAAACGCGGCGTTTTTACTGACAGGTGCGTTTGCGCCCTGTGTTTTTCCGTAGGAATTGAACGCGTCAAGATTAAACGAGACGATGTTTGCTCCCGATGTCTGCGCTCCCCATACGCCTTTGATAGCTGTATGCAAACGCTCTATTTCGCCTCTCTCGCCTGTTACAAGACACAATCCGTCCGCACTCGTTGTAACTTGCGCCATTCTAATGGCTTCAATCGTTGCCGACCGCTGGCACACAAGATCTATGTCACCTCGTAAGCGGAACGTGAGGTTCGGAACCGTCGTGACAATCTCTTCCCACTCAGTCCATTGTGACAGCGATTCAGTATTTGCCCCCCGAAGAAAGTTCAGCACAGATTTCACGCCAGCGTCATTCTTTGCCGGAATGGGTAGGGATTCGATTCTGGCGATGAAGGCTCGACGTTGCTCCTCAACACGCTTTGGGCTCCCCTTCGTAGCTACACCCAAGACGTAGGCCGCGTTGTCCCAGAGTAAGTTTGCCGTAATATTGACAGCTCTCTTCATACCTTGCGGGACCAGAAAAGCACGTGCCCGTTTTTTCTTGCCATCGCCTTCGCGCGTGTCTTCGATCTGTATCGGATTTCCCTGCGCGTCAATTTCGATTATGAAAGGGATCTCTTTCCACTCGAACCCCGGAGGAGCCATATGTGCCTCTGGGTCGAAGCTTCTGCGTTCGTAGTATTGATAGAGCGCTTGTATAATCATCCCCGTACCTCCTCGCTATCCCAGGCTGGAACGTTGACCACACCATTCACCAAGTTGGCTCGGAAGAAGCGCGGCGTAGGACTCGTAGAGTCTCGATAGTCCAGGTCATACAGCATGTAGCCCAACTCGCGTGTCTCGGCGATCGATTGCGCCAGGGAATCGCCTGGCTCCACGAGCCGAAAATCCGCGGCAAACTCGCGGCAGCCCAGGTACGGCTGATTCACACACTGCCCCTTGCTCGCACGGCGCTCGAACATGGTCATAAATTTCACGGCTTGGTCAGGTTCGTCGTCCATATCGGCCTCGTCGGTGTTCACGGTTCGTTTGCTCAGATGCGGAAAGTTTGGTTTATGGGAACTGGGGTCACGCAGTTCGAACGAAGCATGGATGCGGTATTGCACATCACGCAAAAACAACCCGGCACGCTGTTGACGTTCATCCTCGATATACATGCCCAACTGTCCCGTTCCGGATCGCATCGCGCCTTCGATGTTTCGCGTTGAAGCAACGCTGCCGACTTCGTTGCGGCGTAGATTGATCCATCTGATAGGTTTGAGCACTTCGATCTTACTCACCTGCCAGCGTATCGCCGGTTTCCACAGGATCGATTCAAACACGGCACGAGCAGCAGAGGGTGTGATCACGTCATAGCTGACGCGCTCCACCTTCATTTCCGGTCGCGTGAAGCAGGCAAAGTCACCTCTGACTTCAAGACAATAGGTTCTCATCTCTCCTCCCTAGCTGATCAGATCACTTGGGTCGGGGTTCGTATCGTCCAACAATACCCCGAGTTGTGGGTGGTACAGCACGTCCGCAGTCTGCGCAAACATGCCGGGATAGATTTCAGATATGTCGCCGTTGTTCAGCAATTTTTGGAATTGCCATTCCGGCAGCGACACGGTGTAACGCTGAAGTTTGCGCATCAGCCAGCGTTCCGGCCCTTCTTTCTGTAAACGGCCAATCAATACCGGGCTTTCCCCATAACGCACAAGGATGCTGCAATAGCCCGACTCGTCAATTAACCGAAAACGTTGGGCCGCGGTACGAAACTGGACCTTCAACGGGTCGTCGTTTCCCCCCTGCGGTGTAAGCAATTCGGTGATGTCGTGCTTGTCGAGGGATGGAGCACGCATATAGAAATACTCAAAGTAACGGGAAAACAAGTCTCGCGTAAGCAGATGGCCGGCATAACCGGTCAACAGTGAAATAGTCGTATCCGCCGCGCGACGCAACGGACCGGGCGGTGCAGGCTTGGGTGGGACAAACACAATCACTTCACCGCATTCCAGTATGCCTTCTCGGTTACAGCGGCCCGCGGCTTGCGCGATCGAATCCAGGCCCGCCAGCGCACGATAGACCACGGGAAAATCCACATCCACCCCAGCCTCTACTAATTGCGTGCTCACCACGCGCACGGCCTCACCAGCACGCAAACGCTGTTTCACCTCAGCGATGACACGCGAGCGATGCTCACCGCACATGAGAGCGGACAGATGAATGGTGCCTTCGGGCATGCGACGATGGAGTTCCCGCGCATCGGCACGGGAGTTGACTACCGCCAACACGGAAAGATGTCGGCAAATCTGCTGTGCAATCTCGTCCCAATCTTGCGGTCGATGGAAGTCTTTCGGCATCGAAACGGCAACGCGATCCAGATCGTGATACAGGGTATCCGGGTCGTCGATGATTTCGCGCATATTATCGAGGCCGCGCAGGGTGCGCTGGAAACTTTTTAGGGTGCCCAACGCTGGTTGGGTTGCGGTCGATAAGACAAAAGTCACGCCGTAATAACGCACCAAGAGATTCATCACGTCGAGAATCGGCTGTAAAAACTCGGGCGGTAAAAGCTGTGCCTCGTCCAGAACCACGATGCTGTCAACAATGTTATGCAGCTTGCGGCACCGGCTGGTCCTGGCGGCGAACAGCGACTCGAAGAACTGAACGTTGGTTGTCACGATCAATGGTGCATCCCAATTTTCCGCGGCCAAGCGACTCTTCGCCGTTTCCTTGTCGGGATCAAGGTTGCTATGGTGCTCAATCACCGCATCGGGGAATATTTCGCGGAAAATATTGGCGGTCTGTTCGATAATACTGGTGTAAGGAATGGCATAGATCACCCGCCGTTTGCCGTGGCACTTAGCATGCTCTAGAGCAAAGGCGAGACTCGACAGCGTTTTGCCGCCACCAGTGGGGACTGTCAACGAGAATGGTCCTGGCGTTTCGCGTGCTTTCTCTCGACATTGATGAAGTACGTTGGCACGGACACGGTTCACGGTGGTAGGCAGAGCATCTGAAAACTTATCCTCCATGAAGGCATCGAAACGTGAGAGCAACTCTGTGACCGTCAGGACATCCTTACGTTGTGCAGCCTTGTCGGCGTTCATGAAGGCTTCGGTATCCAAAAAATCCGCATCCACGAGACACGAAAACAGCATACGTACCCATAGGGCAAATCCTTCGGCCTTGCCCAATAATTCGCTACCAGGCTTGGGCTGTGAAAGAATTTCTGGAGGGATCGGTTGGCTGAGGGCACGTTGAAGGTGGAGGTTGTTCTCAAGGCGTACCTTTAACGCCGCGCCCACGGTTTCGTTTGCGTGCCAGTCTGGCAGGCCCGCGTGATGACCGGCAATAAGGTAAGCCAAAATCCGTCCATGCAGCCCAAATTTGGCTATCGCGTGCTGTGCCCCGGCTGTGGAGTGATCAACTCGGCCGGGTTGGCCTTCAAGATGGGCTTCGGGGTCATAACCGGACACGGATTCGATGCGCCGCTGAAATTCAGCACTATATTTCCCCAAGTCATGCCACAACCCTGCGAGAAAGCCCCAATCCGAGCTCCCAAAAGTTTCAGCAAATTTTTCAGTGCCCCTGGCAACTTCACGCAAATGTGTCTCAAGCTCATGAATCTCAAAAGAACCGTCATCCTTTTTGCGAACATGCGCGAGGTATTGTTTTGATTGTGTCGGAGTCATATTAATTAAACGTCAGATCCCTTAGCCGAAGTACGATGCTGTGGCCTCGCTTCAAGAGTATAGATTGTGATCTTGAACGCCGCATTTGCTCTGCTTCCTGCTAGGTGAGATAAAACATGAAATCTGCGCATTCATCACGGCACAATCTCCAGCCGCTCACCAATCGTTTCCCTCACAACGGCTTCAGTCTCTACTCCGGGGAACGTCTAATACTCCCTTCGACCCCCTCACCCTCACCCTCTCCCACGGCGGGGAGAGGGTGATAACGGCAGGCGCGATGAGATCGCGCGGCTACAAATAAAAAATGCCAAGGCACTGGATTCCCGCTAGAAAATTGCGGGAATGACAGAAAGGGAGAAATGTTTACAATTGTAAACTTTGTTACAAAAAATAATTTTTGTACAATTTGTAAACTTTGTAAAGTTTTGTACATTTTGTAAACTTTTTTAAAATACGACCAGTGCATGACTATTCAAACGCCAGATCCTTTAACCGGAGCACGATGCTGTGGCCTTTCATTTTCCGGAGCAGGGCTTCATCCGCCGTCACACAGGGGAATCCTAAGGTCTCGGCGAGCGCGACGTAGACGGCGTCGTACCACGTGAGATTGTAGGCCCACGCGACCGCATTGGTTTTCCGCAATACCCGTTGCGTATGCCGTTCGACCTGGACGTCCAGGTCAGCCAGTGTCGTGAGCACTTCGGCCAGTTCTTCTTCCGTGCTCTTGCGACCGGTTTTGATGGCATTGGGCACTTCCAATAGAAATAATTCCGGCACGATCATGCGCGTCGCGCCCTCGATATGGCGTTGTCGAAGGGCCAGGGCGACCTCGCGATCGGCTTCCCGTTCTCGAACAAACCATTTCACCCCGACGGAGGCGTCCACCACGTAGCCGGCATGATACGCCGGGATCATCGCTTCGCTCCGGTTCGCCGATCACGAAACTGGCGGATGGTTCCCACCCCATCCCATTTGCCGAATTTGTTTGCCAGTTTATCCATATTCGCGGCGGCTTTTTGCATCCGTTGTTTGCGCTCGTTGGCTTCTTTTTCCAACCGCTTCGCCTCCAGATACCGGCGGGCCGCCTTCTGGAGCAACGCACTGCGAGTCAGCTTTTCTTCCGTTGCCGCGTGATCGACTGCCTGCAAAATGTCTTCCGGCATCATCACGTTGATGCGAGCCATGGCTCCTCCTTTCCCGAAAGTTTGACGCGCATTGTAATGTGGGTTTTTATGTGTGTCAATAGGTGTGTAAATATTCTATATTTTTACACACTTAAACATAAATCTCTTTCTTGCTTTGGCAGGCACGGTGGCCTGCCCCTACAAAGAATGCCCCCCTCACCCTAGCTCTCTCCCTATTTCCCGCTTAATGCGGGAAATAGGGGAGAAGGTTCTATGGGACAAAGCATAGAGTACCTAGTTCACGACCCGAGACGGGCCGTACAGCGCCACAACAAAGCGTCATGAGATGACGCAGCTACGAAAGCAAAAACCCTGGATTCCCGCTAAAGAATTGCGGGAATGACAGAAGGGAAAAAGTAGATTCCTCGCTTTGCTCGGAATGACAAGTCCCTTTTCTTCGCTATGCTTCCGGTGCTTAGGACAAGCAGGACAGGCCCCTCACCCCAGCCCTCTCCCGCCTGGGGCGAGGGAGTCCTGCATGTCCCGGGATGCGAGCAAGGATGGCGTAGCGATATGAAAACGACGGGGGAAGAGGTTATCGCGATAACTTGTTGAAGGCGTCCAGTGAGGCGACTTTGTAGCATTCGGCCATGGTCGGGTAATTGAAGACGGTGCTCAAGAAGTAATCCAGCCCGCCGCCCAAGCCCAACACGGCTTGGCCGATGTGCACCAATTCCGTGGCGCCCACTCCAATGACGTGCACACCCAGCAGTTGGCGATTCTTCCGGTGAAACAGCAGTTTCAGGAGTCCGTTGTCATCTCCCATGATGTGCCCTCGGGCGATTTCCCGATAGCGGGCCATGCCGATTTCATAGGGAATTTTCTTCATGGTGAGGTCCTGCTCGTTTTCGCCCACCATGGAAATTTCCGGAATGGCGTAAATCCCGATGGGGAAGTACGACGTCATGGGCTCCGCCTTCACCCCAAAGGCGTAACAGGCCGCAAGCCGACCTTGCTCGGACGACGTGGCGGCCAAACTGGGATAGCCGATCACGTCACCGGCCGCAAAGATATGGGGCACGGCGGTCTGAAATCGTTCATTCACTTTCAGCCGGCCCCGCTCGTCGGCTTCGAGTCCCGCCCGCGCCAAGTCCAGCGATTCGGTCGCCCCGATTCGGCCGACTGAAAACAACACCAGATCGGACACGAGTTTTTTCCCCGAGACCAGCCGAATGACGGCCTTCGCAGGAGTCCCCTCGGAACATTCCAGATGTTCAACCGTTTCCCCAAATCGAAAGGTCACTCCGTAATTCCGCATCGCATGAATGAGTTCGTCAACGATTTCAGTATCCAAAAATTCCAAAGGCCGCCGGCGTGTATCCACCAACGTCACGTCGACGCCGAGGGAGGCAAACATCGAGGCATATTCGAGACCGATCACCCCTGCGCCCACGACGACCATGGTTCGCGGAAGGCGTTCCAGACTCATCACTTTATCACTGGTGATAATCTGAGGATTCTCGCTTTTCATCCCAAGCGGCGGAGTGGGAACGGTGCCCACGGCAATCAGGATATGTTTCGCTTGAATCCATTGCAGGGCTTCCTCTCCGACGACCTGGACCGTTTGGGCGTCAATGAAGGACGCTTCGCCCCGAATCACCATGATGTCGTTGCGTTGCAGTTGTCGTTCCACCACCTCTCCTTCTCGTTCCACCACTTCGTTCACTCTCGAAAACAACTGATCAACCCCGGGTCGGGATGGAGCGGCAAACCCATGACGTTTACGAAAGTGTTCCGCTTGCCGGCCAAACGCCAGGACGGCTTCCCGAAAGGTCTTACTGGGGATGGTGCCCGTATCCAGACAGACCCCGCCGATCACCCGCCGTTTTTCGATCACGGCCACGCGCTTGCCCAGCTTGGCCGCTTGCACCGCGGCCCGCTGGCCGGCCGGTCCGCTTCCAATACACACGAGATCGGCCTCTATCATGTCACGTATCGCTTTTGGCATGTCCGGCTAGTGCCTCTCGACCCGTCGATGGTGGTTCAGGGTATCAGAATGTTGCGGACCGTTGCTCATAATTTTGATAATATCCCCCAAGGCATCATGGGTCCACTAAAAAAATGTCTGATTGCGTCTTTTTGCTTCTGATTTCCATGGCCACAATGACTCGTTCATCCTTCCGATCCCGGATCCTGCCGATCATCCTGGTGGCCGCGAGCCTTGTTCTCCTGGCTATTTTGGTATACCGGCCCGGGTCTCCGCAATGTGACCCGCAAAAGGCTGAAGCCACGTTAGCCACGTATGCCGATCAGGGCATCCACGGCACAAGCCGTCCGCCCAGCCTGTCCAACCTGCTGTGGGTCCATATCGGTCCACGATGGCACGCCCTTCCGCTTGCAGAGAAACACGCGCTCGATAAAGTGGTCCGCTGTGCCGCGACCACGCTCGATGACCGGGGACAACCCACGTGGCAAGCCGCCTACTATGACAACACGGCCGGGAGCATCGTCGCACTGACAAGCCGGCAATACGGGTTCCGGCTGAAACAGGCCGAATAGCCGTGAACGCGTTCACGCCTTGACCATTCCCCCTCACCCCGGCCCTCTCCCACCAGGGGCGAGGGTTCTATAAGATGAATGAATCTGTACCATGCCCGTCCTTTTCGCTGTCCATGCTATAATAGACCACCGTGCGTATCCTGATTGTCGAAGACGAACCCAAAGTCGCCTCGTTCATTCGCCGCGCGCTGGAAGAAGAAAGTTACGCGGTGGACGTATGCCCCGACGGCATTCAGGGTCGAGACCTGGCGTCGGAAGTCGACTATGACCTGATCATCCTCGATCTCCTGCTTCCCGGCCTTTCCGGCATTGACGTGCTGAAAGCCGTACGAGACGCCAAGGTGGCCACCCCGATCCTCATTTTGACCGCTCGCTCGAGAGTGGACCAACGCGTGAAAGGGCTGGATGCCGGCGCGGACGACTATCTCACCAAACCCTTTGCCATTGAAGAACTGATCGCCAGGGCAAGGGCCTTGCTGCGTCGAGCCGGTGGGGACACGGTGGGCATTTTACAAATCGACGATCTCATCTTGAACCCCATCAACCACGAAGTCACGCGCGGCGGACAACGGATCGACCTGACCTCGAAGGAATATGCGTTGCTGGAATACATGATGCGAAACGAGGGACGCGTACTCACGCGCCCGATGATTGCCGAGCACGTGTGGGACCTTGATTTTGACACCTTCACGAACGTCATCGACGTCTATATCAATTATCTCCGGAACAAAATCGATCGAGGCCATGACCGTGGACTCATCCACACCGTCCGGGGCAGTGGCTACACCCTGAAGTTGACCGATGCCTAACACCTCCATCCGCGTCCGGTTGACCATCTGGTATGGCGGGGGTTTGGCCTTGATCATGATCCTCTTCGCGAGCGCGCTCTACGTCGTCATGTCACGCGCGTTGCAGGATCACATCGACCGGTCGCTGGAGGAAGCGGCCGTCGCGGCCACCCGGACTCTCGAAGAACACCGCTTCGGCCCATTCCTGTTGTTGGACGACCTGGCGCAGGCGTTTCCCGAGTTGGCCCTCATTGACAAATTCTTCCAGATCTTCGGCCCGCAAGGTCAAATCACCCTCCAGTCCGCCAATATCAAAACGCGGAATATTCCTCTCAGTCAAACCGCCCTCCAATCGACCCTGCAAGGCCGCGCCATTTTCGAAACCGTGCGGTTCCAAAATGAAATTCCGATTCGACTCCTCTCGTATCCCATTCGACACGGGGAGACCCTCGTCAACATATTACGGGTCGGCACGTCCCTCCAGCCCGAGGAAGAAATGCTGGCTCGCCTGGTGTTCGTCCTGCTCGTCGGCTCTCCGCTGGCAGTGGTGGTCAGCGTGTTGGGCGGCTGGTTTTTGGCCGGCCGGGCGTTGCGACCCGTGGACACCATGACCCTGGCCGCCCAAAGGATTGCGGGAGGCGATCTCACCCAGCGCATTGAAACGACCTCGAAAGACGAAATCGGTCGCTTGGCGTCCACGTTTAACCACATGATCGCCAGGCTTGAGGCCTCGATTCGACAAATCCGTCAATTCAGCGCCGATGCCTCGCACGAATTGCGCACCCCCTTGACGATCACGAAGGGTGAAACCGAACTGGCTTTGCGAAAACCCCGTTCGCCTGAAGTCTACCGGGAAGCCCTGGAAAGCAACCTGGAAGAAATTGATCGGATGAGTCGCATCGTGGAAGAACTCCTGTTCCTCTCACGCGCCGATCTCGGGGAAGTGCAAATCGCGTCGGACCCCGTGCAACTCGATACGTTGGTGCAGGAAATTCAACTGCAAGCCATGGTACTCGGAAAAGAGCGGCAGATCGAAACGACCCTCGGGCAGGTCGAACCGCTCCGGGTATCGGGAGATGAATGGCGGCTTCGGGAGTTGATCCTGAACGTGGTCGACAACGCCGTCAAATATTCATCGCCACGGGGAATCGTGCAAATCGGTGTCACGCAACACCACGGGATGGCCCGGATTATGGTTCAGGATCACGGGATCGGCATGACTCCGGATGAACAACGTCTCGTCTTCGACCGGTTTTACCGAACCGATGCCGCGCGGGCGCACGCGCAAAAAGGCACCGGCCTTGGCCTGTCGATTTGCAAATGGATTACCGAAGCACACCACGGAACCATCGAGGTCGCAAGCACCTTCGGCCAGGGTTCCTGTTTCACGATTTCCCTTCCCCTCCTGCCTGCCGACCCTGTTCGTTGATTAATCCCGTCTTTTCTTTCCCCCTCACCCCAGCCCTCTCCCGCCTTGGGGAGAGGGAAGGAAGCTGACGCTACGGACTGTCGGGTTACGCTTCGCTAACCCGACCTACCCGACCTCCCGCTGTCATCCCCGACTTGATCGGGGATCCAGTGTCTTTAGTCCCCTCACCCCGGCCCCCCGATTAAAAATGTCGGGGGCTTCGCCTCATTTCAGACTAGGGGCGAGGGAGTTGGGGAGTTTTTCCTCGTTTCGGATTAGAAGTTTTTAATCCGTGATTAATTTTTCTTTCATGTTCCGGTGCTACAACTGTTTCAACTGATGATTGAACAGGGCGAACACCGCCCCTACATAAAGAGGAGAAAACTATGAAAAACCCGTTGCACCACACATCGTTCATCTCCCTCACTGCGACGCAGGACAGGAAAAAAGTCCTGGTCGGCCTCGCGGTGTGCTTATTCTTTTCGGGAATGCTGATCACCGCTTTTTCAACCGGCGCGGTAGGATCGCCGGCCCATTCCGCTGTCTCGACTCCGCCTCATTCCATCGCTCAGGCCGGCCAAGCTGATTCTCAGGTCGGGCATGGATTTGCGCACATTGTCAAAGCGGTCAGGCCGGCCGTCGTCAACATCACCGCTTCCAGGGTCATGAGCACCGGATTCTCCGACGTTCCCGGCCTTCCCGATTGGTTCAAGCCCGGCCCGCAGAACCAACACTTCTTCGGGATGCCGCCCGATCCCAACCCGCGGCAAGAGCCTCATGGGATGAGTACGGGATCCGGGGTCATCGTGAGTCCCGAAGGGTACGTGGTCACCAACCATCACGTGGTCGAAGGAGCGAAGACGGTGACGGTCGCCTTGCTCGACAAACGAGAGTTCACCGGTTCGATCGTGGGGGGCGACCCGCAAACGGATTTGGCCGTGATTCAAATTCACGGCGACACCCTGCCGTTCATCCCCTGGGGTGATTCGTCCAAACTCGACGTCGGGGACTACGTCCTCGCGATCGGGAGTCCCTTCGGGCTGCATTCCACGGTCACGCAGGGTATCGTGAGCGCCAAGGGTCGTGCCGTCGGGATCACGCAGTATGAAGACTTCATTCAAACCGACGCCGCGATCAACCCCGGGAACTCCGGCGGCGCCCTGGTCAACATGCGTGGCGAATTGGTCGGCATCAACACCGCCATTCTCTCAAGGACGGGTAGCTATCAGGGTGTGGGATTGGCCATTCCCGCCAGCATCGGCCAACACGTCTATACCAGCCTGGTGACGACGGGGAAAGTTACCCGCGGGTTTTTAGGCGTCGGGATTCAAGCCGTCACCCCTGACCTGGCCAAGTCGTTTCGCCTGGATCGTCCCGATGGAGGCATCGTGACCGAGGTGCCTAAAGACAGCCCGGCGGACCGTGCCGGACTCCGGCGAGGCGATACCATCATTCGCTATCAGGAACAGCCGGTTGCCGGTCCCAGGGCGTTGCAACGGGCGATCACCACCACCCCGGTCGGGACCGAGGTCACGATGACGATCGTGCGTGACGGGAAAGAACAGGCCCTGCGTACGACGATCGTTGCACATCCGATGAGTCAACGGGTCGCCTCCGCACAGGAACCCGATACCGAATCCCGTCTGGCCGGGCTGAGCGTAGAGGATCTCACCCCGCGCATGGCCGAACAACTCGGCGTTGACGGCCGCGTCACGGGCGTCGTGGTCACGGGCATCCGCGCAGGCAGTCAGGCCGAGAAGGCCGGACTCGTTCAAGGCGACGTGATCCGCGAGGTCAACCATGAACCGGTTCAATCGTCGCAAGACTTTCGACAGGCGGTGAAGACCTTACCGAACGAGCAACCGATTCTCCTGTTTATCAATCGTCAGGGAACGCCGCTGTTCCTGACCGTCAAGGTGTAACCGGGGAGGGCCCGCAGGGAACCACGATCGTTGTTCCCTGCGGCATCCCCGGAGTTGGATCCTTTTGTGACGAGAAAGGAGAGCCCCATGAGCAACACAGCACTCGACAACAAACCGTTCGACCTCGGCAAAGGAGCGCATCGACGTTCGACAAAGGGCAACCACTCGAATTTTTTCCCGCACGGGAGCCCCACGCTGGATACCATGGTGGAGGATTTTCCGCGCGATGAGAAAGATGACGGCAAGGAACCCAAAGACACCGCGCTCGAACCCATCTATTTTCGAACCTTTCGGTCACATCCCCTCCTGGATAAAAAGGGGGAATTGGAACTGGCCAAATGTATCGACGAGAGCAGCCAAGGCATTCGGACCGTGCTCACCAAAGCGATCCAAGACGTCGGCGCTCTCGGCGACAGGCCCGAGTTTCAGGAGGCGTTGCATTCCTTGACCGAAATTCGTGGGCTGAGCGGCTTATCGGCTCCGGCCTTGAACGAGGCGGAAGAACGATTGTCCGGCCTCGGAAACGCCTTATCCGGTCGTGGACTCAAAGACCGCATGCTCGGGAAACGTCTGCAACGGCTTCAACACGAGTTGGCCGAACACCGCGGGCAATTGGAACGGGCCAAGGAAGGATTGGTTCAGCGAAACCTCCGCCTGGTCGTTGACATTGCCAAACGCTTTACGGGACGCGGGCTGGGGTTTTTGGATCTCATTCAAGAAGGCAACATCGGGTTGATGCGGGCGGCCGAACGTTTCCAATATCAGAAGGGGTTCAAATTCAGCACCTATGCCACGTGGTGGATACGCCAGGGCATTTTACGCGCCGTGGCCGACCAGTCCCGGACCATTCGGGTTCCGGTTCATACGACCGAAGCGTGGCAACGCATGATCAAGGTCTCCCATCGTTTGGCGCAACAACTGGGCCGCGAGCCCAGTCACGAGGAAACTGCCCTGGCGTTGGCCATCAGCCCCGAACGGGTGCAGCACACGACGCGGGCGTTTTTGGAACCGATTTCTTTTGACCAACCCAATGCCGACGGTGAGAACTTCCTGGCGGACTGTCTTCCGGATAACAATGCTCCGTCTCCGGATGAACATCTTCAAGAAGAACAGATGAGGACCAAACTGCAACACGTTCTTCGGGTCCTGACGCCACGAGAAGAGCAAGTGATCCGGTTACGTTTCGGCTTCGGCAACGGACAGTCCCGCACGCTTGAGGAAGTGGGCAAACTCTTGAACGTGACGCGTGAACGGATTCGGCAAATCGAAGTGCTGGCTCTGAAAAAACTTCGCGAGCCGACGATTAAGGCGCAGTTGGCCGCCTGCTAAGGCGCGGTTGGCGCATCCGCCAGATTCGCCAGGTCCAGGAGGAAGGTGTAGATGAAGGCCAATTCCTTGTATCGCTGAAACCGGCCGGACGCCCCTCCATGGCCCGCGTCCATGTTGGTTTTGAGGAGCAATCGGTTCCGGTCGGTTTTCACGCGACGTAATTTGGCCACCCATTTCGCGGGCTCCCAATATTGCACTTGGGAATCATGGAGCCCCGTGGTCACCAGTAAATGAGGATAGGCCTGTTCCCTGACGTTATCATAAGGGGAATAGGAGGCCATATACTCGTAAGACTCTTTTCGGTTGGGATCGCCCCATTCATCGTATTCTCCCGTGGTCAGGGGAATCCTGGAATCCAACATCGTGGTCATGATGTCGACAAACGGGACTTGCGCCACCACCCCGTGAAACACATCGGGCCGCATGTTGACCACCGCCCCCATGAGCAGCCCTCCGGCACTGCCACCCATTGCATACACGTGCTCTTTTGCCGCATAGCCCTGTTGCACCAGGTGTTCGGCACAGGCGATAAAATCCGTAAACGTGTTTTTCTTGTGAAAGAGTTTTCCGGTCTCATACCATTCACGGCCCAACTCCTCCCCTCCCCGGACGTGCGCGATGGCAAACACGAATCCCCGATCGAGCAGGCTTAAGCGTGGAGAGCGAAAATCCGCGTCAAAACTCATCCCGTAGGCCCCATAGCCATACAGCAGGAGCGGGTTCCCCCCGGGTTTTTGAAGATTTTTCCGGTACACCAACGAAATCGGAATCCGTTTTCCGTCCGGTGCCGTGGCCCACGTTCGTTCAGTGGCGTAGTGCGAGATCTCGAACCCGCCCAGGATCTCTTCCTGTTTCAGCAAGACCTTGTTGCGGGTGTTCATGTCATAGTCATACACCGAATCCGGCGTCGTCATGGAGGTATACCCGTACCGCAAGGTCGACGTGTTGAAATCGGGATTTTTCCCCAACGCTGCCGAATACGCCGGTTCTCCGAAATCCACGTCATGTTCGTCTGCCCCGCTCCACGGGATAATTCGTAACCGCACCAGACCCTGATGCCGTTCTTCCGCCACCAGGAAATCCTGAAATAATTCAAAGGATTCAAGCAGGACGTCGTCACGATGGGGCAGGACCTCCTGCCACGACGACCGGTCCGTTTGCCGGACAGGCGTCTTCATGAGACGGAAGTTCTTCGCCTCCCAGTTGGTCCGAATATAAAACCTGTCTTCGTAATGATCGACGTCATATTCGTGAAACCGCTCACGAGGGAGAAACACTGAAAATTCGCCGTCCGGATTTTCCGCTGAAAGATAGCGATACTCCGTGCTCACGGTTTGATGCGAAGCAATCATCAGGTACTGCTTCGATTTGGTCTTGAAGACGGCCGTGGAAAACGCCTCGTCCTCTTCTTCGAACACCAGGACGTCGGAAGACGGGTCACCACCCAACCGGTGCCGCAACACCTGAAACGCGCGCAGGGTCTTCGGGTCCTGTTTGCCGTAGAACAGCGTCCTGTTGTCATTGGCCCAGGCGATGTTTCCCGTCACGTTTTCAAGCACGTCGTCCAACAACTCACCGGTTGCCAGATTCTTGAATCGCACCGTGTAAATGCGCCTCCCCTGCGTATCGAACGCATACGCGAGCAGATCCCGGGCAAAGCTCACGGCCATCCCGCCGATGGCAAAAAATTCATGGCCCTCGGCCAACACGTTCACGTCCAACATCAGCTCTTCCCGGGCGTCCAGCGTCTCTCGCTTCCGGCAATACAGGGGATATTCTTTCCCCTCTTCATATCTCGTGAAATAGTAGTAGTCATCGAGTTTGTAGGGAACGGACAAATCGGTCTGTTTGATTCGGCCCTTGATCTCTTCAAACAGGGTTTCCTCGAACTTCGATCGATGGGCCATGACTCTCCGGGCATAGTCATTCTCTTCCTCGAGATAGGCCGGCACGTCGGGATTGTCTCGTTCAGACAACCAATAATACTGATCGACCCGTGACCGGCCGTGCTCTTCCAAAGTCGTGGGAATCGTTTTGGCTATGGGAGGAGTCAACGTCCCGAGGGACGCGTTTCGGTCGGCTGGCATGAAACACCTCTTGTCAGGTCTTGTGAAGGGTCAGTCGTCGGCCCGGATCGGTTGATTGCGCAATTGCTTGACCCGTCCTCGGCGTTTCTTCTGATCCAATCGCTCTGCAATGGAATGGTGGGAGATCCGGGTTTCTTTTCGGATTTTCCGGGGAGCCAGGGCCTCGTGAAGAAGCCGGGAAAACTTCTCGATCAAATCGGCTCGATTCATGGCCTGGCTCGAAGCTCGTTGGGCGTACAGATACAACACCCCCTCCTTATTGATCCGGGTCTTGAGCTTTCTGCCGATCAGGGATTTTTGCACGGCCGTCAACGACGGAGAATGCCGGACGTCAAAATGCAGCATCACGCGCGTATTCACCTTGTTGACGTTTTGCCCTCCGGGGCCACTGCTGCGTGATGCGCGAAATCGGAGTTCCTGTTCAGGAATGGATAACTGGGACGTTACGGCAATCACTTGCTCCCTCACGAGAATCTTTCATGCAGGCTTGCCGCCCGCACCTACGAGACGAAAATGGAACGTTCGGGTCTCCAGTTGTCGGGTTACGCTGGGATTGTCGGATTACGCTTCGCTAATCCGACCTACCCCGACTCATGGGACGGCCACAATCAGGAGGGGCAGATTAAACGAGAAATACATTTTTCACAAGAAACCGTGAGAAAAAAACGGGAGAGATTGAATGCGGAGCAGGCGCGAACGCGCCGGGGCAAGGCATGGGTTCTTTCAGCCCCACCCCCCACCGGTTCGCCTGCGGGCTGCGCCCTCGGCTCCCCGACTCCCCCTCAAGGGGGGAGTGAGGGATTGGCACCGGCACGTTCAACGCGTCATTGGGTGCCCTTTATCCCCTGACGTCGATCGGGATCGATTTGGGCTTGGTTTCTTCCAGCTTGGGAACCTGCACGGTCAGCACGCCTTTGTCATAGCGCGCCGTCGCCTGATCCGGTTTCACGTAGTTGGGAAGACGGAAGCTCCGGGCAAAAACCCCATACTGCGCTTCACGGAAATGATAGTTGTCCCGGTCTTCCGTACGATCTTCTTTCCGTTTTCCGTGAAGTTGTAACGTGTGGTCAGTCACGGAAATCTTCACGTCATTCATGTCAATGCCAGGCAATTGGGCTTCCACAAACAGGTGTTCTTTATCTTCATAGACGTTCACCGGTGGCACCCAATTGACCGTTGACTCCTGCGGATCGTCCCATTGCGGACGTCGAAACGGCTGAGTGCTCCACCAGCCCAATGTTCGTTCGAGTTCTTGAAACGGATTCCATTTGACCAACATTATGCACCTCCTCTTGTCCTCGTTAGCGTTTGCTGTTTCCATTGAAGCGCTTCTATGTTTCCAGATAAATCCCGCCTTCAAAAAGTCAAGATCCGGCGCTTGTCGAAAAAGCCCGGCTGTCAAAAACGAGATCCTTCGCTCTGCTCAGGACAAGCTCAGGATGACCACGCTGGTGTTTTGTGCAGGATGACGGAGAGGCGAGGAATGAAGCGAGCACTCAAAGTCGTGTCGGCACGCCTACGAGGATTCGGGGTTGGGCTGCGGAGGGGTTTGTTGAATCACGTTGAAGTCTTTTTGCGTGACGAAATACCCATTCGCGAACAATCGGAACTCATACCGGCCCGGTGCCGGAAAGACCAACGAGGGAATATTCACACCGAAATCATGAATCTGCAGCCGGTCTTTGATTTCAACCGACGACAACGAGGCTTTCCCGATGAGCTGATCCTGATCCAAATACACGAGACGAAGCTCAAACTCATACTGGCCTTCCGCGTCCGTCAAACAAAAATAGACGCCCATTTGGGGGTGTTGGCAGGGAAATCGTGGTGCCCACAAGTGCGTGAACGTTCCGATGATGCTCTTCTTTCCGGTAAGACTGTCCAGGATCACCGAATCGCAAACCAAAAAGGCCTGCACGATGGGTTTGACAAGTTCGTCCATGGGGTCGCTCCTCTCTTGTTCATGACTCCGCCCGGTTGCCGTACTCGCGCCGGTTCAAGCGATTCCATATTTCCTCATCGTAGCATGACCCTCGTCACCGATACGAACAAAACGTACAGCGTCATCGCTCCTGCAAACGACGTCCAAAATCCCAATCGTGGAACACTGAAGAGCAGCACGCCGCGGGAATTACGTGAGCGCCGCTTTCACGCTGAGATACAGGATCATCACCTCAATGGCATGGGCCGCAATCACCGTCACCAGGTTCCGCCACCGCAAAAAGAGGGCTGCCCAAATGAGTCCGTCCCATACCGCGATCCAGTGGAGATGCCGAAACGTCATCACCATAAAAGGATCGAATGCAAACACCAACGCCGAAATCAGCATCGCCACGATCGAACCAAGCCGGAGACCGTTTGCCTGCGCCGTCGAAATCCATCGGCAACAGAAGCACTCCAGTCTGCCCAGGAGAAATCCTCGAAAATTCAACTCGACTCCGATTGCGATCAGGACCGTGAACCAGGGAATCATCACGAAGAGGGGCACCTTGGCATGCGGCGTGTCGGCCAAAAATTGAACGTCGCCACCAAGAACCGGCACCATCCACAGAATCACGGTCGAGTTGACCAACCCCAGGATACACCCCGTGCCGATCCCCCACGCGACGCCTTGCTTCAGGAAACTCCGGGAAAATCCCAGCGCAGGCAGCGCATCCGCATTGAAGTTCCACCAGATCACGAGCGCCGCGTATCCGGCGAGTTGCGGTAAAAATTGCAGGAGCAGATTCTGCTGGGTCGAGGCAGGGAGAAGATAAAAGCATCCTGTCAGGCAGATTGGAACAAACGCCAACCACGTCGCGCGTTCATCCGCTTGAACGGCCTTTGCCACTGTTTTTCTCCCCCACGGCATATGCGCATTCCCTCACGTCAGACGGTCCGGAATCTCTCCTTTTGTCACCTTGCAGCAAGAGACTTTTTCTTCGTATGATCCGGACGAAAACCCATTGGTACGCATTTACTCATTTGGTGAGATTCATGCACAACACAGGTCCCTTTCGGTGTTTCCGTATTCCTTCCCGGCAACCCTCCGCGAGGGCAGGCCGTTTTCTTACTCGTGGCTTCATCCTCGGTTTCGCAGCCCTTGTCCTGTGCACGGGCGTTTCGGATCTTTTCGCAGAAGACGCCGAGCCCCTGAAAGAACTGCCCCGTGCCGTCTTACGGCATACTCCTCCGATTTTTCAGGAATGGACTTTTGAAAAGAACCTGGATTCGGTTCTGCCTCCCGGGTTTTCCTCTCATACCCTGGGGCATGGGCACCTGGGGGAATGGATCATTATTGCCGATGACGACGCGCCAAGCCGGACCCATGCGCTGTTACAACCGACCTCCTGCCCCGCCGCTGGCTGCTATCAACTGCTGATCAACGACACGATTCGCGTGGAATACGTCGACCTCACGGTAGGCATCCTTTCCAAACTCGGGACACCGACCTCGGCAGCCGGCTTGGTGCTGAACCTCCAGGATCTCGAGAACTTCTATGCCGTCCTCATTTATCCGGCAAGCAATATGGTCAGGGTCTATCGTTTTTTCGAAGGGAACCCCACCCTGATCGAGGAGCATGAGGTTATTCCGTTGAAAAGAACTCCATGGCATTTCCTGCGAGTCCAGAGAAATACGATCGTCAGCAAAGATTTCTTTGAAATTTCGTTCGATAACCAATTCTTCCTCTCCGTGTATGATTCCACCTTCCGGACGGGCCGGATCGGGCTCCTGACCACCGGTGACGGAAAATTCGCCTTTGATAATCTGCGAGCCGTGGAATTGGTTACGAGCGAACCACTTTCTCGACCACCGGCATATTAGGGAACCTCTGATTTATCGCACTATCGGGCGCATGGCGGCGTTGTGTCCTCGCTCAACCCTCGACTATCGACTTGATATGTCTCGGGTTTCGCTGCGGGACGCCTTGCCCTGCATCCCGCTATCACAATAAATCAGAGGTTCCCTGAACCGGCCTGTTGCACCGGTTAACGTTTTTCAATAATTCCTCCCTCACCCCGGCCCTCTCCCAGTGGGAGAGGGAGGCATGTTTCGTTCCCCTCCTTTGTTGTAGTGTCCCGTTTGATTGGCTAGACTCAGATGCTATCATGCGTGGGATTGAGTATATCCAACAACGGAGGCCCCATGGACATCAAATTGCATAAGTTAGCCCGCACCACCCCGGCGACCCGCCGGTACATCCAGACCGCCCCTAAAAGCGCCGCGACGCTCGCCCGGGAACTCGGCGTCGCCTTGACGACCATCTATAAATGGAAGCACGCCGGCCGGGTCCACGATGGCTCCCACGTCCGCCACCAGCTCCATGCCAGTACCTCTCCCGAGCAGGAAGCCCTCATCGCCGAATTGCGCACCCAGTTGCGCTTATCCCTCGACGATGTCACGGAGGTCATGAATCGGTGCAGTGCGCCGCCCTTGAGTCGGAGCGCGATCCATCGCTGCTTGGTGCGGCTGGGCGTGGCGCGGTTGCCTCCCGTCTCCCCCGACGCGCCGCCGGTGGAGCGGTTCGCGGCAACGCCCTGCGGGTACATTCATCTGGATCTGAAAGTGTTAAGCAAATTACAGAAGCAGCCCAGTTATGTGTTGGTGGCCATTGATCGCGCCACGCGCTATGTGTGGGTCAAAGTGCTGCCCCGGCGCACCGCTGCCACGGTGACGCAAGCCGTCGAAGAGTTTTTGGCCGCGTTTCCGCACAAGGTCCATACGTTCCTGACCGATAATGATGGCGCGTTTACCGATCGGTTTGCCGTGCACAAAAAAGGGAAACCCGCCGGGCAGCCGAGCGGGACGCATCGCCTGGACCGGGTGTGCCAGGCGCATGGGATCAAACATCGACTGATCCGGCCCTATCATCCCCAGACGAATGGGATGGTCGAGCGGTTTAACCGGCGGTTGAACGACGCGTTACAGAGCCAGCCGCCGCTCCGGCCTCATTGCAGCAACCGCTTTCGGACCCACGCCGAGCGGAACGCGTTTATCACGCGGTTCGTGGACAATTATAATCGGACTCGGTTAAAGTGCCTCAACTATCAGACGCCCTTGCAACTGCTCCAGAATCACACGGGACAGTACACTTTGTAAGGAGGGGTGAAGGGGAGGTAGAAGAGAGTCCGGGCTTCAGGTTTCATGCAGAAGATCGAGCAACGTCGCCGGATCAGAGGCCACACGAATCAACGCTCGATTTTCAGGGGCCAAAAATCCTTCCCGTGTCTGATGATCCAGAAACGTCAGGAATGCATCGAAAAATCCATCGACGTTCAACAGCCCACAGGGTTTATGATGTAACTGAAGCTGTCGCCAGGTGATCATCTCACAAAACTCTTCCAGGGTCCCGTACCCGCCGGGCAGCCCGATAAAGGCATCAGCCAAATCCGCCATGAGGGCTTTGCGCTCATGCATCGATCCCACCACGTGGAGCGTGGTCACGTCGTGCCGGGCCCATTGTTTGTCCACCATGAATTCCGGAATGACGCCGGTCACCCGGCCGTCTCCGGCGAGGCAGGCGTTCGCCACCACCTCCATCAACCCGATGTTGCCTCCACCATAGACCAAGCCCAGCCCACGCGCGGCGAGTTCTTTGCCCAGGAGCCCGGCCATATCGGCATAACGACTCTTCAGGCCGGTACTGGAGCCACAAAACACACAGACGTTGTTCATGGATACATTTCAGAGAAACCGCTGAAGTTACGATTGTTCGTCAACCGTCAGATGAAGCAGAGAGTAGGGATCAACACGCGATCCATTGAGGCGCACGCCCCAATGGAGATGCGGGCCGGTCGCCCGTCCCGTGGAGCCGACTTTCCCGATCACCTGACCCTTCTTCACGACCTGATCCTGCTCTACGTCCACGCTGGATAAGTGAAAATACATGGAAAAGAGGCCAAGCCCATGATCCACGATCACCCCTTTTCCCGAAAAGAAGTGATCCGCGGTGAGTCGCACCATCCCGTCATTCATGGCCAACACGGGGGTTCCTTCAGGCGCCGCGATATCTTCACCACTATGGGGTTTTCTGGATTGCCCGTTAATGACCCGTCGACTGCCGAATCGCCCGGATATTTCCCCATGGACCGGCTCAAGAAACCCGCCCTTCCACAGGGGGTGCGGGACGAAACCGGCAAAAGCCCGGTGGACGGCGTTGGATTCGGTCTCGACCCGGACCAGGGTTTTCCGATCGAGATCCACCATTCGCGAGGGCAAGGTCAACCGTTGAACGGGATACTCTTCCTTCATCACCAGCACCGACAGGCTACGACGTTCCGTCCGTTGAGGATAGACGACCTCGATCGTGAGTTCATAACGGCCCGGACGATCCTGCATATCCAGCCCCAACAGTCCCGCATACACCTGTTCCTTGAAGGGGAAGAAGGTCAGCGTTCGTTCCAAGAATCGCCCTTCGACCCGGTCCGGCCGGTCCCGGACGGGGACCGTCACCAACAACACTTCCCCTTGCTTGCCACTGACTTGTCCATCGGCCCCCACGGAATACTGAGGCCCTGCCCTGAAAAAAAGGCTGACCGGGAACACGCTTGCCAGCACCAACACCAGTGCCACGAGCCACGGACGAGTGACGATGTTCGCGTGGAAAGAAAAGGAAGGCAATGGCATGTCACGTATGGAGGGAAGCGGGAGATACCTGGGCCAGCAGTTCATCCACCCGCCGATTGAACGCACAAAAGGGATCCATACACAAGATCGTTTCTTCCCAATAGCCGTTTAATTTCAAATAGGTCCAATCAACCGTGTAGGATCGATTTTTGGCTCGGGCAAATCGAATGAAATCGCCTCGAACCTTGGCGCGGGTGGACTGGGGCGGTATGGACATGGCGCGTTCAATGGCTCGTTCATCCACCATCTTCACCGTCCTCTCATGCGCCTCTAAAATATAATAGAGCCCGCGCTTCCGGTTCACGTCGTGATATTGCAGGTCCATCATCGCCACGCGCGGATCATCCCACCCGCACCCTTTTCGGTCGATATACGATTGGATCACCCAGCGTTTCGTCACCCAATCGATCTCCCGCACCAATTGCATGGGGTCATCCGCCAACGCATTCAACACGCGTTCCCACTCCGTCAGGACGTCGGCCAGCACTTTGTCATAGGGTCGGGCGTGGAGAAATTCCGAAGCCTTTTCCAAATAGATCCGTTGGATTTCCAGTGCGGACAACTCTCGTCCATCATCCAACTTCACCTTTTTTTTCAACGTGGGGTCTCGAGAAATTTCCCTGATGGCCTTGACGGGATCTTCCAATTCAATGCTTTTGACAAAATACCCTTCCTCGATCATGGACAACACCAGGTCCGCCGTGCCGACCTTCAGGTAAATGGCAAACTCCGACATATTCGAATCCCCGAGGATGATATGAAGGCGTCGATACCGTTCGGCGTCGGCATGCGGCTCATCCCGCGTGTTGATAATGCTTCGGGACGACGTCGTGGAGGAAGAGGTTTTTTCGTGAATGTGCTGGGCTCGCTGGGACAGGAAATAGTGCGGTTTGCCCGAGACTTTGAGCACTTTTCCTGCGCCTGAAAAAATTTGTCGCGTCACAAAAAATGGAATGAGCTGTTCAGCCACCTTCCAAAAATCAACGTCACGCTGCATCAGAAAATTTTCATGGGACCCATAGGTATTCCCCAGGGAATCCGTGTTGTTTTTAAAAATATAGATGTCCCCGGCGAGCCCTTCTTCCCGGAGGCGTTCTTCCGCCGCGGGCAAACAGGATTCGAGAATTCGCTCTCCGGCCTTTTCGTGAACCACCAACTCGAAAATGTCGTCGCACTCCGGAGTGGAATACTCGGGATGGCATCCGGTGTCCTGATAAAATCTGGCTCCATTCGTGAGGAAGGCGTTGGACGGCCAACTGTTCGGGATCAACCCTTCAAAAATGTATCCCAGGATTTTTTCAATGGGCAGATAGACCCGGCCATTGGGGGAAAAAGTGAGACCGTATTCACACTCGAGTCCAAAAATTCGTTTCATGGACTCATCTTAGCATAGACGCCACGCAGACAACAGACGCCTCCTGCGAGGATGTCGGATTACGCTACGCTAATCCGACCTACCCTGACTCTCCTCCTTCTGTCATCCCCGACCCCGATCGGGGATCCAGTGTCTTTGCCTTTGTAGCCGCGCCATCCCTGCTCGGGGGCAGGGACATGCCTTATGGCGCTTCTTCCAAGCATCCTCATTGGCCGCATAAGATGCGGCCACTACAAAGACTCTGGATTCCTGCTTTCGGAGGAATTGTAAATGTTCACTAATTCGCTGACAGAATGAGGGGCTGACTCCAAGAGGGGAACTCGGAAAGAAGGGCCAGCTTGTTCCTGATGACGACCGGCGCCTATTCTTCTCGTGGCTTCGTATCTGGCGAAGCGGTCGTTCGGCGGTTGGTTGTCGTAACAGATGAACCCCCCTGGCCCCCCTTATCAGGGGGGGCGGCTCTAAGCAGTCCCCCTGATAAGGGGGATTGAGGGGGTTGTCTTACAAAGGAGGGGAACGGGGGCACAGAAGGAAGCAGTGAACATTGTCAACGAATGAGTGAACACATACAGGAATGACGGAAAAGGAAAAACAGGAATGACAGAAGGAGGAGAAGTCACCCTCACCCTGCCCTCTCCCAGAGGGAGAGGGTTCTGGGAGGTTATGAAAGAAGGGTGCCGGCTTCTTCTGCACCGACGCGGCGAAACTTTCGGCCGGTACGGGTCCGGTCGAGTAGCGCGACTTCAAGCGCAGGCAGGGACACGTTCTGGCCCGTCGCGGTTTCGAGGGCTTTCATGCACCGGGTGAGGGCGGCTTTCAGATCCAGGACGTCTTCCGAGCCCGTCGCGCGCAGGGCAGAGACCACGGTGTCCGAACGTCCCCCGATGGCCACGAATTCCTTTTCGTGAACGATCATCCCATCAAACGCGATGCGATACAATTCCGTCTGGTCCGGCCGTTCGCCGATCTGGGCCAACAGGATTTCCACTTCAAAGGGTTTCAGTTCCTGGCTGAAAATCGTGCCCAGGGTCTGCGAATACCCATTTGCCAGGGAACGAGCCGTGACGTCTTCGCGACTGTACATGAACCCCTTCAAATCGGCGTGTTGAATGCCGGCTTTTCGCAGACTTTCAAATTCGCTGTATCGCCCTGCTCCTGAAAAGGCGATATTGTCGTAAATTTCGGAGATCTTGAACAATGAATTGCTTGGATTATCCGCCACGAAGAGTACGCCGTCCCGGTACTCGATAGCCACGATCGACCGGCCTTTGGCAATGCCTTTTTTGGCATACTCCGCCTTATCCTGCATCAGTTGTTCGGGGGAAACGTAAAATGGAAGCGTCATCAGGATTCCCGTTCGGATCGCGAGCGAGCCAACTGGTCGCATTGGGACGCCACGTCGGCATCTTCAACGTCCCGCACGCCTTGGGCATCGACGATTTTTATGGTGGGATAAATGCCCCGGAACAGGTCGGGGCCCCCGGTCCCCACGTCCTCTTCCGCCGCGCTCAAGAGCGCCTGAAGCGCGAGGGAGATGACTTCCGGTTGGGACAGATTTTTGCGAAACCGTTCTTTGATGGTCACACGGGCGTCCTTTCCCCCGGACCCGACCGCGTGGTACTCCGTTTCTTCATATTTCCCGCCGGTGACGTCATACTTGAAAATCCGGCCCTGTTGTTGCTTCACGTCAAACCCCACGAACAACGGAATGACGACCAATCCTTGGATGACCATGGGCAAATTCGCTTTTACCATTTGCCCCAACCGATTCGCCTTTCCTTCGCAGGATAACGGCACTCCATCCAGTTTTTCATAATGTTCCAGTTCAATCCCGAACAACTTGGCCATTTCCAGGCACGGTCCCGCGGCGCCCGCAATGGCGATGGCCGAATGGTTGTCGGTTTTAAAGACCTTCTCCATACGACGCGACGCCACTTGGTACCCTTCGATTGCGCGTCGGTCGCCGACGATCACCACGCCCTTCTCGTATTTCACGGCCAACACGGTCGTTCCGTGAGAGAGTTGCGACAGAACGTTCCGTTGCATCTCGTCCACCGACACGGACGGGTGCCCTCCGCTTCCCCATCGCACGGCGGGTGTCAGTTCGGGTCGCGTGTGATGGATAAAATCAAAAAAACTCGAACACTGATCCACGGGCATTTTTGACAGGATTGATTCCATGCTGACCAGAAGTTACCTCATGCTCTGTGATTTGTATGTACTCACTTATTCATTGACCACTTTCCCCCTCACCCTTCCCTCTCCCACCAGGGGAGAGGGTTTTACGGGGGTTCAAGCCGACAAACGATCCAGGAGTTGTTGCGCCGTTTCCACGCCCTCCAACAACTCATTGGTCAAATCCTGCGTTCCCCGCAATGGATCCATTAGCGGAACCCGTTTGACGGACACGTCGCCTACGTCAAAGAGCACCGACGTCCAACTGGCCCCATAGATCTGGTGAGGAAATTTCCGGAGGCAGGCGCCGCGGAAATAGGCGCGCGTGCCTCGTGGCGCATGAAATTCCGCATTGGCGATTTCCTCATCATCCAGCAACCGCTCAATGCGCCGGCTCCGCTCGAGCGTATAATACAGGCCTTTTTCCGGCCGAACGTCATGGTATTGCAAATCCATCAATGCCACGCGCGGGTCATCCCATCCACAGCCTTTCCGTTCCACGTACGACTCGATCATCTGTTGTTTGGCCACCCAATCGAGTTCCGCGACCAATTGCCTCGGGTCCCGTTCGAGTTTATCCAGGACGCTTTCCCATCTCACCAACACGTCCTTCGTCGCGGGCGACAACTCGCGACAGGCGTAAAAATCATGCGCGGCCCGGAGATAGGCGCGCTGGATGGCAAGCGCATTGGTCGCACCGCCACGGGACAACTTCAGGTCGGCTTTCATGGTGAGATCGCGCGAGACGATCTTGACGGCTTCCACGGGATTCTCCAGCACAAACGAGGGAACGTCGGCACCCTCGTCCAACATATGCGTCACGATCGCCGTGGTGCCCACCTTTAAATACGTGGACAGTTCCGCCATATTGGCGTCACCGACAATGACGTGTAACCGTCGAAACCGCGCGGCGTCCGCATGGGGCTCATCACGTGTATTGATCAGGGGTCGTTTGACCATGGTGTTGAGATCCGCCACGCATTCAAAAAAATCCGCGCGCTGGGAGATTTGATAGGTCGCGGGCCCGGCTCCATTTTCAGCTCCGACTTTCCCGGCTCCCGCAAAGATGGGACGCGACACGAAAAACGGCAGCACCCCCTGAAGAATCACGTCGAACGGCACTGAACGGTCCATCAAATAATTTTCATGGTATCCGTAGCTGTTGCCCTTTCCATCGGAGTTGTTCTTGTACAGCACGCACTCGTTTCCCTCCGTCGTCCGATTCATGGCTTCCAGGCACTTGGCGACGACGAGTTCACCGGCCCGTTCATACGCAACCAGTTCACGAGCCGTACTGCATTCCGGCGTCGAATACTCGGGATGCGCCCCGTCGACGTACAGTCGCCCGGCGTTCGCCAACAGTTTGTTGAGCGCCCGGTTATACTCGGGACCCGGCCATTCACGTTCGCCCTCGACTTCAAACCCTCGAGCATCCCGCAGGGGGTTTTCGTTCTCGTAATCCCAAAGAGCTTGTGGGGCAAGGAGAGACGGGTAAGAACTGATCAGTTGGAGGGAATTCTCAACGGGATCGGAGGCGTGGCTGTGGCGCGAGGCCACACCAAATTCCGTTTCTGTGCCGATAATGCGCTGCAAGGGCTCCTCATTCCAGTTTGAGCAAGAGCATTAAAAGTAATGCCCGGCACTCACGGTTTCAATTTCGCGCGTTTCTTCCGAGCCGGGGGTCAGGGTCCGAACGTGGATGATTTTTTCGCCTTTTTTCCCGGCGATGCGGGCCCAGTCATCGGGATTGGTCGTATTGGGCAGATCTTCATGCGCCTTGAATTCATCCCGAATGGCCCCCAACAGGTCTTCTTCTCTCAAGCCTTTTTCACCCGTGTCGATGGCTCGTTTCACCGCGAATTTTTTCGCTCGTGAGATCACGCCTTCGATCAGAGCGCCGCTGGAAAAGTCTTTAAAGTAGAGGAGTTCTTTTTCTCCATTGGCATACGTCACTTCCAGGAACCTATTCTCTTCCGACGTGGCATACATCGACTCCACCGTCACGTCCAGAAGGTGCGAGACCACCGCCTGCCGATCCTGTCCGTGCCGGTCAAGTTCTCCTTTGGCAAACGGCAGATCACCGGTGAGGTATTTGGCAAAAATATCTCGAGCGCTCTGTTTATTCGGTCTGGGGATTTTGACTTTCACGTCCAACCGCCCCGTTCTCAACACTGCCGGATCGATGAGGTCCTGCCGATTGCTCGCCCCGATGACGATCACGTTTTTGAGCTTTTCGACCCCGTCGATTTCAGCCAAAAACTGCGGGACGATCGTGGACTCGATATCGGACGAGATTCCGGACCCCCGTGTACGAAACAACGCGTCCATTTCATCAAAAAACACCACGACCGGATTACCGGTTGCCGCCTTGGCCCGCGCCTTGGCGAACACCTCCCGGATGTACCGTTCCGATTCGCCCACGTATTTGTTCAACAGTTCAGGGCCCTTCACGTGCAGGAAGTAACTTCGGATTTCTTTACCGGATAAATGCCGCATTTTTTTGGAAATGGAATTTGCCACGGCTTTCGCAATCATCGTCTTTCCGCACCCCGGAGGCCCGTACAACAGGATGCCCTTGGGCGGGCTCAGACGATGTTCCTTGAACAGTTCAGGGTACAAAAATGGCAATTCCACGGCATCCGTCACCTGCTCGACTTCTTTTGCCAATCCCCCAACGTCTTCATATCGCACGTCCGGCACTTCTTCGATCACCAACTCTTCGATTTCGGCTTTGGGGACTTTCTCAATGACGTAGCCGGACCGGGGATCATAGAGCAGATGGTCACCCACACTGAGCGGCTCATGGAGTAACGGCTCACCCAGTTCGACGATGCGTTCTTCGTCGTGGTGCAACTGAATCAGCACCCGCGTCCCATCAAGCTGATCCTTTAACTTCACCACTTGTCCCTGGGGATCAAAGGCACGCGCCTCGATGATATTCAGGGCTTCATTCAAAATCACTTCCTGCCCCTTTCGCAGGGTCGCACTCGCCACCGAACTATGCACGCTGACGCGCATTTTTCTGCCTGAGACGTAGACGTTGGCGCTGGAATCATCATTCAGACTGCAGAAGAGCGCGTACGACGACGGGGGAGCCGTGAGTTTGGCGATCTCCGTACGAAGGGTTTCAATCTGGATTTTTGCTTCCTGGAGGCTGGACGTCAACCGTTCATTCTGTTTTTGCGATTGCTGCAATTTCATGCGGGTTTCGTACAGGTGGCGCATTTCGTTCTCCAGGGATTGGAGTTCTCCGCGCAGTTTCTCTATCTCCCGATTATAGTCTTCGTGTTTTCTCAATCCCATAGAATCTTCCCTTGCTCGATCACAAAATAAAGAGCGCCAGTCCGATTCCTTTCTCCACCGCTGAAACCTTGATACGGCTCAACCCCAATGAGCCCGTCGTTCCCTCTCATCAGGGAATAAATTTTAGCACTGGCTTTCGGAAAGGGTCAATCTATAAAGGGGACCGTATTACCGTGGTCGCCATTTGCGCAATTGCGTGGAATACGTCGTCACCGCTTCACGTGGAGACGCGGCCTGGAAAATTGAAGAAACGACCGCGACGCCGGCGGCGCCGGACGCCATCACGTTCTCCACGCGAGAAGGCGTCATCCCGCCAATCGCATACACGGGAATGGTACAGTGCCGGCTCGCTTCGCGAATAACGGGGACGCCTAACGGGGGGCCATACTGCCGTTTTGAAGGTGTCTCATACACCGGTCCGAGCACAACGAAGTCCGCACCTTCTTTCTCGCTTTGGAGGGCCTCTTCGGCGGAATGGACCGACTTCCCGATGAGATAGCCGGCCCCCAGACATTTCCGGGCCTCTTTGGTGGGCATGCTGTCCGAGCGAAGATGTACGCCCGCTGCCTGGGTGGCGAGGACGAGATCCACGCGGTCATTGATCAAACACGGAACACGGAAGGGATGCGCCAGCCGGTGAACCGCCTCCACAAACCGCAGAAGCTCTCGGGATCCGAGGTCTCTTTCCCGAATTTGTACCATCATCCCCTGTTCAGGGATGATGTCTCCGAGGATCCGGAGCAATCTGTCCTCTCCGGTCTGATGCCGGTCGGTGACAACGTACAAAGGCGGGAGACGGCTCGTTGTCACAAACACCGAAGGCCTCGACGGTCGACTCTGTCAGCCCCGCGGTTGTCAGCGAGGATCCAGTCATTTGTCATCCTGCGCAGAACGCAACGGCCCTCCTTTTCCCTCCCCTTTGTAAGGGGAGGCTGAGCTAGGCTTGCCCCCGCGAAAGCGGGGGTGGGGTAGAGTCGAAAGCCCATGGGACACGGATTTTCACCTCCGCAGACTCTACCTCCCCTCACCCCTCCTTACAAAGGAGGGGAACAGAAAAGGCAGCCTGCTTGAAGTTATTTTCATACCAATGACACATCGGAGAGCACGTTCAACGTCGGCCTACAACATGCCTTCGATCGGACTACTCGCGGTGGCATAGAGTTTCCGCGGAATGCGCCCGGCTTTATACGCCAACCGGCCTGCCTCTACCGCATACTTCATGGCCTCAGCCATGGCAATGGGCTCTTGGGCCCCCGCGATCGCGGTATTCATCAACACCGCATCTGCTCCGTATTCCATGGCCAAGGCGGCATCGGAGGCGGTGCCCACTCCCGCATCCACAATCACGGGCACGTTCACGGTTTCGAGGATGATCTTCAAATTGTAGGGATTGCGTATTCCCAATCCGGAACCAATGGGGGCCGCCAAGGGCATGACCGCCGGGCATCCGATATCGACCAGCTTTTGTGCCACGATGGGATCGTCGTTGGTATACGGTAACACCACGAATCCCTCCTTGATCAATATCTTGGCGGCTTCAAGGAGTCCGGCGGTATCGGGAAATAAGGTCCGTTCATCGCCGATCACCTCGAGCTTGACCAAATCCGATATCCCGGCGGCACGGGCCAACCGGGCATAGCGAACCGCATCCTCCACCGTGTAGCAGCCCGCGGTATTGGGAAGAATGGTGTAGTGTTTGGGATCAAGATAATCCAGAAGATTCTCGGAATTTCTGTCCGTGATATTGACTCGACGTACGGCGACGGTGACGACGTCCGCGCCGGACATGTCAATGGCTTTCTTCGTCTCGATAAAATCCTTATACTTGCCCGTTCCAACCCACAAACGAGACCGGAACTCTCGCCCGGCTATGGTCAAACGATCGTCACGCATGGCTTGTCTCCATCTCTTTGCCTCTACCTCCCCTTCCCCCTCCTTACAAAGGAGGGGAAAAAGCCGCATTAGATGCGGCAGCTACAACTACGGGGAGGGTGCCTCCTCCGATGAAATTCATAATTTCAATGCGGTCACCTTCCTCCAGAATTCTGGCATCAAAGTCCCGTCGATCAAGGATTTCAAGATTGATCTCGACCGCCACTCGTTCAACGTTCAACTGCAAATCCTGGAGCAGTCCCGTCACGTTTATCTCCTCACGCACCTGGCGTGACTCTCCATTGACTTGAATATGCATGCGTGGAACGTTTTCGAAAAACCTCCGTCACGCTCTATTCACTCCGAACGTGTCTCCGATCAGCATCCTACGAGAGCCTCTCAAGCCTTGTCAATTTGGGAACGCGGCCTTTTCGATGTGCAAAGGCCGAAGAACCTGGGACTTATCCATTTAACTTGACAAAGCTGTTTTGAGTCTGGTAGGCTCTCCTTAACGATGAAGGGAGAGCAACCATGACGAAACGCATTGCCACCACGCTCAGTCTGTTCCAGTTGAATACGATGTTTCCCACGGTCGAGAGTGCCGTCCGGTACTTCGAGGGGATTCGCTGGAACGGAGCGCCCGTCTGCACCAAGTGTGACAAACCCGACAAGATCACGGCCCAACAGAAGGTGGGGACGTACTGGTGCGGGATGTGCCGCGCGTACTTCACGGTCTTCACGAACACCCCGCTCGAACGGAACAAAATTGACGCCCGCAAGTGGCTCTTCGCGGCGTACCTCATGTTAACGGCCCGCAAGGGCATCTCGTCCGTTCAGTTGAGCAAGGAACTAGCCGTGCGGCAACCCACGGCCTGGTACATGCTGCATCGGCTCCGCCAGGCCTGTGAAGCTGAATCGGTGTTGCTCTCGGGAATCGTCGAGATTGACGAGACCTACGTGGGCGGCAAGGTTCGCAATAAGCACCTGAAGAAAGGCGACAAGCCTCAAGGTGGAGGTGGCGTCGGCAAGCAAGCGGTCTTGGGGATGCGCGAACGTGGCGGCAAGACCGTGGCCAAATCCGTGTCCACGACGGATCGCCTGACCCTGTGGGGCGAGATCCAAGGAAGCGTCAAGAAAGACAGTACGCTCTACACGGACGACCACGGCGCCTATCGGGGCATTACCCGCAAGGGCTATCAGCATGAAGCCTTGAATCACTCCGCCAATGAATACGTCAAAGGCATGGCCCATACGAACGGGATTGAGAGCATGTGGGCTGTGCTGAAACGTGGACTCGAAGGGACATTCCATCATGTGAGCGTGAAGCATCTGGACCGCTACGTGAGCGAGTTCACGTTTAGACTGAACGAAGGCAACTGTCAGGTGGATACGGTAGATCGGATACAGGCGCTGTTCGGGGCGATGCCGGGGAAGCCGATCACGTACAAGGCATTGACCGGGAAGGCGTGACAGGGTAACATCCTAGCCACAACCACATAAAACACGAAAGCCCGTACCGGGAAGTACGGGCCAACGTGCTTCACCTGAACTTTTCAGCCAAGGAGGTGAATGATGAGCCGCTCACGGCTACCGTACCAATCCTCAACAAAACCTGCAAGCCCCATCCAGCCGAAGACGTTTTCGTCCGTGCCGGCACTGGCCGCGTACACGCAACAGGTGAAGCAGAACCAGATCACTGAACTGGAAGGGTTAAAATTGGACTGCTCAGACCCCGATATGCTGGCCTTTCTGGATGAGCGGATTGAGCAGGTCCGGCGAATACAGCCGCCTCGCTTGTGGTGACGGCCCTACTCCGGCGTGGGGCCGCCGTGGATGGTTACTCAAACCGTTCGGTCGCCCCGTAGAAGGCCCCGGTAAAGAGGGCTTGCGTGTTACCCGTGGTTTGAAAAAAGTTGCGATGCGCGCCGGCCACCGCTCGCGGATTACCAGCGGCATCATTCACATTCGAGAAGCGCCCTGCCCAATCACCTTCTGATTCGGCGATATCGAGTGAATCACTGAGAAAAACGCCGTCCTGCCGAAGCCCTTCAAACGTGCCGTCACTCATGATCGGCGTCGGCCTGAACACCACTTGATAGTCGGTCGCCACACGATCAGGAAAGTAATTGTCTTCCAGCGTGGCCCCGCCACCAGGCGGAATTTGTAGAACCTCCGAGAGGCCAACCTGATCGATTCGGCCAGAAATGTTCATGGCGCCAAAATCAGCGGTCAACTGAACTCGCCCGTCATACTCACCTTGCTCGAATGTCCCCTGCGGGGCCTGGGTATCGGTGCCATGAGTAGAGAGGTACACGCCCGTGGCGGTTCCCTCATAGGTGGCCGTACCCATCACAGGCGGGGTGATCGCCTCATCAAAGGCGGGGCCATCAATAAAGGCCCCGATTTCCACGCCGGGTGCATTCAGATCAATATGCACCCAATGCCCGCCCGCGAGGTAATTCGTCACGTCGTCATTCTCCCACTCCACTAAGACCGTAGAGGCGGTAAAGGTCCGCTCATCGGCGTTATACACCGTCACCGACCCGGCTGGACGATTCGTGACGGGATTGTGTTGCGGGAGAATCGGAGTCACATCGACAACAATGTCCCGATCCGTATCGAGCGTCGTCACCGTGCCATTGGTCCGGGTAATGTCGAGGGTGAGCCGATCGAGCGCAAACGTCGTCTCAAGCCCAGTGGGTCGTGATGTGCCCGTATCGAGACTGTATAGCACGCTACCAAAGAGCGGACCGTCCTTGTCTTGGTTGGCGTCCGAGAGATTGCCGAACAACTGCGCAATGGGTGGGACGCCTCCCTGACCGCCAGACTCTTCAATGGTCAAAGTCGTCATGGAAGGCGGGGTGTTGATGGGTTCCATGATGCTGCCGCTTCCCCCACTTCCGCCTCCACCACACGCACTCAGACATAGGGCGACGAGTGCCGTTCCGACAAATGATAAGAGTTTCACGATGAACTCCTGTAGTATTGAAAGATGAATGAGCGGCCTCGACGCAAAGGTCGGGCCAGCCCATATCCTTCAAGTGTCAGGATATCCTGCGTATTTACCGTGGGTGAAACAATCTGCCAAGCACGGGAGCTACCCGCGATCACAGATCAGGTTGTTGTATTCCGCAAGTGACCCGACAAGGGCAACTTGAAGAATATGGGCAGGGGAATAGTAGCAGACCACAAGATAGGCGTCAAGTTAAATGGATAAGTCCCAAGAACCTATCATCGCCAAGCACAATCTTTTACAATAGAATCACCTTCTCAAATGAATTCACGGTATGCCGACCGACCACGACTCAAACAACACGCTCGCCAATCTCTTCCTGTCCATGGCAGAGTTGTTGAAGAACAATGGAGAAAATCCCTATCGGATTCGGGCCTATAAACGGGCAGCCGACACGATCGCCAACCTGGAGTCGCCCATTGCCGAGCTTGCGCAGGCCGGGGATCTCCAAACCCTTCCCGGCATTGGGAAAGACCTCGCGGCAAAAATTCACGAATACGTGGAGACCGGCGCGATCAAGGCTTATGAAGAGCTCACAACGCCCCTGCCACCCGCCATTCGTCAATGGATCGTTCTTCCCGGCCTTTCCGACCCCATTGTGCATGACTTGTATTATCGACTCGGAATCCGGACGCTCGACGATCTGGAGACACTTGCCCGTTCTCATCTGTTGAGGACGCGACCGGGGGTCAGCGTGACCGCGGACGAACTGCTCGCGGCCATTCAACGTTTACGCGAACAATCGAGGAGTGATTGACCGGGTGGCAAAGCCTTTGATAAGGTCACTCGCAGAAGAACCTTTCCCCGGCGCCAGTCCTCGCAGACTGTAGCCTTGCCCCCGACGCCTGTCCCCGCAGGTTTTAGCGGGGGATCTATCGGGGGAAAAGAACTGCGCGCCTACCCGTACAAAGAGGAAAGAACCGGTCATGGCCGTCTCTGCGTTTATCATGGTTGACGTGGCGGGAGATCACACGAAAAGTGCGTACAAAACCATCACCCGCATTCCCCGGGTGAAGAAAGTCGATGCCGTCACCGGTCCTTTTGATCTCGTAGTCCAAATTGAAGCGGAGACGTTGGAGATCCTCAACGAATCGGTTCTTTCACGAATACGCGGCGTGGACGGCGTCATCAAAACCAGTACCGCCATTATCCTCAACCTGTAACCCGTCTATGCCGATTCGAGAGGATGCAGGTCTTTGAAGACTTTCCAGGTCTTGAGTAACTCGATCGCCTTTTGAAGCTGCACGTCCTTTTTCATTAATTCCGCTTCAAGATCTTTTTGCTTATCCGGAGCATTGCCCTGTTCATTGTCCGAGGAAGAGCGGTCGTCCTCTTCCGGGGAAGTCGCCTCTTTTTGTTCCTTATCTTTTTGTTCCTCATCCAAGATGATCGGCTTTTGCTCCACCACGATATCCGGTTTGACGCCAACGGAATGGATCGACTCACCGCTGGGCGTATAATATTTCGCCGTTGTCAGCCGAAGTCCCGACCCATCCGACAACGGGAGAATCGTCTGCACGGAGCCCTTTCCAAACGTCGTCTTCCCCAGAATGACGGCTTTCCCCCAATCCTGCATCGCGGCAGCCACGATTTCCGACGCACTTGCAGAGCCCTGATTGACCAACACGATCATCGGATATTCATGGGGATCCATCGGCGGGCTGGCGCGATACTCGTCTTTCCGCCCATCGCGGCCCTTGACCGACACGACTAAAGTGTCAGGCTGCAAAAATTGCTCGGATACCCCAACCGCCGAGGATAATAATCCCCCGGGGTTATTGCGTAAATCCAAGATGAGACCCTGAGTGCCCTCGTCATGCAACTTCACTAATTCCCGGCCAAGATCTTTGGGCGTGGATTCCTGGAACTGTGAGATCCGGACGTAGCCGATGCGATCGTCCAAGGTCCGGGATCGGACACTGCGAATCTTTATCGTATCCCGAATCAAGGTGAAACTCAGCGTGTCCGAGGCCCCTTCGCGCTCGACCGTCAGCGTGACCGCGGTCCCCTTGGGCCCTCGCATACGTTGCACCGCTTCCATCAGCGTCAGGTCTTTCGTCGGCGTCTCATCGACTTTCAAAATAACGTCTCCGCTTTCGATACCCGCTGCATGAGCGGGTGTCCCTTCAATGGGAGCAATGACGGTGACGTGATGATCCTTGATCCCAATCTGGATTCCTAATCCCTCAAATTCCCCCTTGGTTTCCACTTTCATTTCTTTATACATCTCCGGGGTCATATACGCGGAATGCGGATCCAACGTTTTCAGCATGCCGCGAACGGCCCCATGGACAAGATCGTTCGTCTGAACTTCTTCGACGTAATGTTTCTTGACCTGGGTCAGGACTTCCGCGAAAATTTTGAGTTCTTCGTAGGATTCACTGGCATGGCTTGTTTTTTCTACTCCTTTTCCAAGCATCAACCCCAGGACGAGTGCACCGAACACAACCAGCCCGGAAACCCACGTTATTGAAGAGCGTTCCTTTTCCATAGCGACGTCCTAACTCCTTAAAAAGACAATGAACATGATGTACTCCCGCAATCTTTCGCGGGAATACCCTGCTTCAGGCTCTACCTCCCCTACCCCCTCCTTACCCTTCGACTTCGCTCAGGGCAGGCAAAGGAGGGGAACCAAGCGGACATGATAATAAAAAAATCATGCCGGTTCCGGACATGCTCACCGTTTGGCCAACCAGCCCAACGGGTTCACCGGCTTGGTTCCTTTCCGTAACTCAAAGTATAAGATGTTTCTATTGGTCAATCCGGAGGATCCGGTTTCCCCAAGCACGGCTCCTTTGGCAACCGTTTCCCCCTCTTTCACCAACAACTTGGAGGCATGGGCATAGAACGTAAAATAATTATTGCCGTGATCCAAAATAACCACAAGTCCATACCCTCTGAGCCAATCCGCATAAACGACGTCCCCGCCTGAAACGGCCCAGATCGCACTCCCTTCTCTTGAGGCAATTTCAATTCCTTTCTTCCGGACGTACGCGTCGAACGTCGGGTGTTTTTGCCGACCGAAGAATCCTACCAAATCGCCGTCAGCCGGCCACAACAATGCGCCTCTTCGAAACGAATCCGTCGTGCGTTTCTTGGTTCTCCCGGCGGTAATGTGACTTCGCTGCTTCAGTTCTTTGAGCAGGGTTTCCTTTCGGTTTTCCGCCTGATTAAGCGTGGACAGCATTTGATCATGGGATTTCGTCGTTTTTTTCAAACTCGCCAAGACCACGCGCTTTTGGGACTTCACGTCTCGAATCACGCTCAATTTTTTGTCGACGCGGCCCTTCCGTGCTACCAACGATTCACGGATTTTCGCCTGTTTGGCATGAAGTTGTTCGCTTTGAGCCACCTGTCGCCGGTATTCCTCGAACAAATCACGCTCCCACGTGGCAAGCGAGGAGAGATACATCAAACGGCGTTGAAACTGCGCATAAGAAGCCGCGGCCATCAAGGGAGACACCCAACCGGCTCGCCCTTCCATATAGAGTCGTTTCAAACGGGTTCCAATCACGGTCTGCTTGTCGTTCATGTCAGATCGAAGCCGGGTTAACTGAGCATCTATTTTATCCAGTTCCCGGTCGCTTTGTTTTATTTCCCGATTCATTGAAACAGCTTCCCGCCGTTCCTTGTGCAATTGACGATCGAGACGCTCGATCGATTGCAGGACCTTCGATTGTTTTTTCCGTGCCTGATCCCGCTGTTTCCTGGTTTTCCGGATTTCCTGCTTTAACTGTTGAAGCGTCTGTTTTTCTTTTTCAATTTTTTCCTGCAAAGAGGCTCCCCACGACGGCTGGACGGCGATGAGACCAACGGCCATCACCAAACAAGACGTGAGCACAAGACGGCGGTTTTCAACCTTGATTGCGGATTGCGGATTGCGGATTGCGGATTGTGGATTTCCCATCAGTTCCTCACCTTCATCAAGCCGAAGACTGAGAGCACACTACTCCCACATCCTAACACCAGACCAGTCATCACCAAAAGAAAAGAGACCTGTCTCGGGAAAACCGGCAAAATATGCTCCATTCCCACGAACCAACCTGACGCATTGAGTTCTAATCGAAAGAATTCAAAAACCCCTTTCAACAACGCCAGGGACAGACCGCCACCGACGGCCCCAAGAATCATGCCTTCGATCACGTAGGGTATCGCAATAAACACCCCCGTGGCGCCAATCAGCCGAAGGATTTCAATTTCCTCTTTTCTGGTGTGTAACGACAAACGGATCGTATTCGCAATAATCGTCACCGTCGCCACGGCCAGAATCGTCCCAATCACCACCGCCCCCAACTCAAAGTAACTGACCACCAACGTCAACGTGTCAACCCAGTCCTGGCTGTACGCCACGTGGGTCACACCGGGAAGCTGCTTGACGCGTTCCGCAAACGCACCAAGGGATTCGGTATCCAGAAACCGCGGGGACAAATTGACGACAAGGGACGCGGGTAACGGATTGCCTTCCATCCCTTCCAACAAGAGAGATTCGTCCGGAAATTGTCCGGAAAATTCTCGAAGAGCCTGTTCCTTGGACACGAAAGTCAACGCCACGGCTGCCGGTTCGGTCCGGAGACGTTTTTGTACCAGAGACACCACCTGTTCCGAAGCCTCAGGATCCAGATAGACGATCACCTCAATGTCGCTCTGAAGCGTTCCGGTCAGATTTTTAATATTCAGATACAGCAACAAAAACACTCCGAAACAGACCAGGGTAAAGGCCGTCGTGACGATGCCGATCATCACGTTCCCTCGATTCGCGTGGAGATTGGTCATCGCCTCCCTCAGCAGATACAGCGGCCGCATCACGACGTCGCCCCTTCATCAGACACGACCTGGCCTGCTTGCAGATGGACGACCCGACCATTCATCTGCTCCACCACCCGTTGGTTATGCGTCGCCAAGAGAATCGTCGTCCCCTGAGCATGAATCCGTTTAAACAATTCCACGATTTCAACCGCCAATTCCGCATCCAAATTTCCCGTCGGTTCGTCGGCCAACAACAGAATGGGGCTGTTCACGATAGCCCGTGCGATACAAATTCGTTGTTGCTCTCCGGCCGAGAGAACACCCGTGCGGATCGTCTGTTTATGGTCCATGCTGACGGCCTTCAGGACGTCCATTACCCGTTTCCGCGCTTCGCGTCTTTTGACGCCTTGAATAATGAGCGGCAAGACCACGTTCTCATAGACGGTTTTCTTCGGAAGCAACTGAAAGTTTTGCAGCACGATACCCATGGTACGACGCAGATAGGGAATGGCGCCTCCACGTAACCTGGCAATGTTGCGGTTCTGCACGAGAATCTGTCCCGCATCCGGAAGCTCGGCGCCAAAGATCACCTTCAGCAGCGTGGTCTTTCCCGCACCACTCGGTCCCGTCAGGATGACACATTCACCTTTGTCGATCCGAAACGAGATATCATCAAGTGCCGTACATCGATCGTAGAATTTGGAGACATGGAACAACTGAATCATGGGGACAATGGCTCAGCATGGGGACAACGGCGAGGCACGGCGACATGTTCCCTGACCCTCATGGTGATCTTCCGTGTGCTTACCAACGCCGATCATCGCCGGCCACCTCAAAGGCATGTTCGATGTGTTCAAGAATGGGAGAAGCCGGAGCCCCGGCATCATAGAGGAGCACGTCGAACCGACAAGACTGATTTTCCAGGCGATGGCGCGCAAGGTATCGGGCAGCCAATTGAATGAGTTGTCGCTCTTTTCGTGCCGTCACCGCGTGGGCCACGCCTCCGTAGCGATCCGTTCGGCGAGCTTTGACTTCGACAAAAATCAACGTCTCCCCCACCCGGGCCACAATATCCAATTCTCCACGACCGACCCGAACGTTGCGATCAAGAATCCGGTACCCTTTTCGGCGAAGAAACCGTTCGGCAGCGGATTCGGCTTCCTTGCCCAGAAGTTGTCGGGTGAGGCTCATGCATCCTCCTGACGGGTCGTCAGACAACGTTGCACCGGACCAAAACTGTGCCGATGGACCGGACTCGGTCCAAACTGATGGAGTAAGCGGAGGTGCTCCGGCGTGGGATACCCTTTATGAATATGGAACCGATACCGGGGATCACGCTGGTGGTATTCACACATAATCCGGTCACGGAAGACCTTGGCAAGGATTGACGCCGCGGCAATGGAAGACGAAAGCCGGTCGCCGTGAATCACGGACCGATGAGGAATGAACAAATCAGCACCCAGGTGCCCATCGATCAACAAAAAATCCGGTGGGATACGCAACTGATTGATGGCCCGCTGCCAAGCCAGCCACGTCGCACGGAGCACGTTCAGCGAGTCGATTTCGGTTTCAGACGCGACGCCGATTCCCCACGCCGTGGCGGACTCGGTAATCACCGAAAAGAGCGCCTCCCGTTCCGCAGGACTCACCTTTTTGGAATCGTCAAGATTCCGCAACGAAAACCGGCGGGGGACAATCACCGCCGCGCCGACAACCGGCCCGGCCAAGGGACCACGTCCGGCCTCGTCCAATCCGGCGACCCGTCGATACCCACGGGTCCGCGCCTCCTCTTCGAAATCGCACGTGGGGCCAAACGTTCCCAACCCTATGGCGTCATTGGTCAACGTCACAATACATCGAATTATTCGGCAACGTCCTCTGGAGAAGTCCCTGCGCTTACCGTCGCCGCAGGCTTGTTCTTTGCGGCCTTTGTTCTGCTTGCGGTCCGGGAAAAATCCCGTTCGGCGACTTTGGCTTGCTTCCCCTTTTTGTCACGCAGATAGTACAACTTTGCCCGCCGCACTTTCCCTTTTCGCATCACGTCGATTTTCGCGATATTGGGAGAGTTCACGGGGAACACCCGCTCAACCCCCACCCCATAAGAGATTTTACGAACGGTAAACGTCTCACTGATTTTCTTGCCTTTTCGAGCAATCACGACGCCTTCAAATACCTGGACCCGTTCTTTCTCACCTTCGATCACTTTCACGTGCACGCGAACGGTGTCCCCGATTTCAAACACGGGGACCGAATTCGTCGGGAACGTTTGCTCTAGCCGTTGAAGCCGATTCATGATGGTCATCCTCCCCCTTCACGGGGGGACACGGGGGTCCCCTCCCTACATTCACGTTCGTGGAAAATATCCGACAGTAATTGTTGATCTTCTTGGGTTAACTGCTCCTGCTGCAACAAATCCGGACGCTTGCAATAGGTGTTCCGCAAGGCTTCTTTTCGACGCCACCGTCGAATGGCCTCATGATTGCCTGAGAGTAAGACGTCGGGAACCCGGCACCCGCGAACCGTCTGCGGCTTGGTATAATGGGGAAAATCCAACAGGGGTTCGGCAAAGGAGTCCTGTTCCACCGACGCGGGATCTCCCACCACCCCGGGCACCAAGCGGACGGCTGCATCGATCATCACCAAGGCCGGCAATTCCCCTCCCGTCAGGACGTAATCACCAAGAGAAATTTCTTCAGGCTCCAGCCGGAGCAGCACACGTTCATCGATGCCTTCATAATGACCGCAGATCCACACCAGCCGTCGTGATTCCCGACTCAACTCTTCGACAAGCCGTTGCGTAAAGGGCCGCCCTTGCGGTGAAGGCACGATGATCCGTAATTGACTTCGCTCTTCGCGCAACGCCTCGATCGCCCGGAAAATAGGCTCGGCCTTCATGATCATGCCGGACCCGCCGCCGTAGGACGTATCATCAGCCACTCGATGCCGATCATCACTGAAGTCACGAATATTATGGATGCGAATCGAAACCAGCCCGTTGTCCTGCGCACGCTTCACGATGGAGTGCGAGACGACGTTCGCCACCATTTCAGGAAACAACGTCAGAATGTCACACTGCATCGTCACCCACCCATTCCGCATTCGGCGTGACGGTCATGACGCCTCCGGCGAGGTCGACCGAAGAGATCCATTTACGCAAAGCGGGCAAGAGATATTCCTTGTCGGCTCCGCGAACCACAAACAGATGTTGGTGCGGTAAGGCCACCACTTCCGCCAACGTTCCGAACACGTTGCCCGACTCGTCTTTCACCGTTAACCCGATTAATTCAAACTGATAATAGTGCCCTTCAGGTGCGGGAGGAACCTCCGTTTGAGGAATTTTCAACCACGCCCCGTGATAGTCCCTCACTTCCTCCGGCGTCGAGAAGGCCCCAAATCGCAAGAGATACGATCGGCCATCCGAATGGACGTCGGTGACCGTGGTCACCAAGGTTTTACCCGTTGGCAACTCCAGTGTCACTTCCTTGAGATTCTCGAATCGATTCGGAACGTCCGTGAGTGAAAGAACCCGAGCCTGCCCTCTCACGCCAAAGGGTTTGACCAGCTTCCCGACAGTGACCATGGTCTCCATCGACGTCACGTTTCCTTCATCCGGCACTGTTCCGGCCCCCACGTTCACCGCACATCCCGATGGGGAAGGCACCCTTCATCGAGCCGAGCGCTCAGGCGTTCGGCTTCTTTTTCGATTCTTCGAACGTCTTTAAAATTCCGGACCGCCGAAGGAGCGTGCGAACGGTCACCGAAGGTTGGGCCCCTTTTTGAAGCCAGTCCAACACACGATCCGATTTCAGGTTTGTGACCGCCGGTTCCGGCAAGGGATCGTGCGTGCCGACAATCTCGAGGTACTTCCCATCTCGACGTGATCTGGAATCCACGGCAACGACCCGATAAAAAGGCCGTTTGTGCCGGCCCATTCGGGTTAAACGCAAATGTACTGCCACGAGTCTAAACCTCCTGCAAAGTGAGTTTTTTCAAAAGTTGATCATTATACTTGGTTTAAGATCAGAAATACACCCTGGACCGAATTTCTTCGCACGCTCGGTCGTCACGAGACAGAATGCGCGCCGTCCCGCAAAGCAGACAACCGAGGGAGCCGGCCATCGGCAAACAAGCCGGGTTAAGGGGATTGAAGGACACGAATCAGCTTTCCCCGTTTTTTGAGTTTCCCCGGCTTCCCCGGTTTTCCGGGCTTTCCCCCAACCAATGACTTCAACATGCTGCGTGCCGTCAGGAATTGCTTGATGAGCCGATTGACTTCTTGAACGGAGGTTCCACTCCCCTTGGCCACGCGTTTCTTGCGACTGCCGTTCAGGATCGCATGATCCGAACGCTCTGCGGGCGTCATCGAATCAATAATCGCGACGGTCCGCTTCATTTCCTTTTCCGGCAGTTCCTGGCTCACCCCCGCATTCATCATCGACTTCAGCTTCCCGGCCCCGGGCAGCATCCCCAAAATTTGCTCCATGGACCCCAACTTGTTGACCTGTTTGATCTGGTCTCGAAAATCTTCAAGGGTCAGGGTATTGCCCGAAGCCTTTTTTTGCAGCGCCAGGGCTTCTTCCTGCGAAAAGGATTGCTGTGCCTTTTCAATCAGCGACAACACGTCACCCATCCCCAAAATCCGGGAGGCCATACGGTCGGGATGAAAGGGTTCCAGGGCATCGGATTTTTCACCCACGCCAAGATACTTCACCGGCTTTCCGATAGCCGCCCGCATCGAAAGCAGGGCTCCCCCTCGCGCGTCGCCTTCGATCTTCGTCAGAATCACACCGGTCACGCCCACGCGTTGATCGAACTGCTCCGCCACGTTGACGGCTTCCTGCCCGGTCATCGCATCCGCGACCAACAACACTTCTTGCGGCGTTACGGCGGCTTTGACGTGTTCGAGTTCCAACATCAATTCGTGATCAATATGAAGCCGCCCTCCGGTATCCAGGATCACGACGTCATAGCCGTGGTCCCGACCGCGACGGACGCCCTCCGAACAAAAACGCACGACCTCCTGCCGGGTCGACAGCAGCCGGTCGGCACGATGAACGGGAACGTCGAGGCTGGCTCCCAAGGCGGCCAATTGTTCCGCGGCAGCGGGACGTCGGGGATCCGCCGCAATGAGCAACACGCGCTTCCCTTGTTGGGTCAACAACCGGGCGACTTTACCGCAGGTGGTGGTTTTTCCGGCCCCTTGCAGGCCCACCATCATCACGATTGTCGGTGGTTGAGAAGAAAGCGACAGGCCGGAATGGTCATGGCCCATCAGGTCGCGCAATTCTTCCCACACAATTTTGACGACTTGCTGCCCGGGCGTCAGACTTTCGAGAATGTTGCTGCCCGTGGCTTTTTCCTGCACGCGCCCGATGAAGTCCTTGACGACTTTAAAATTGACGTCGGCTTCAAGCAAAGCCAGACGAACTTCCTTCAAGGCTTCGACGACGTCCTGTTCTTTGAGAACGCCGGCACCCCGAAGTTTTTTGAGGACGCCGTCAATTCTGTTGGTGAGAGATGAAAACACGAAAACGCTCCTAACCATTCGAAAATACAAAGAAAATTTCGTGCAGTCTAATCAAGACCTCAAAAGCCTGTCAAGAAAAGCGCTTTCTTGACTTACCGTGAAGATTGCCGTACGTTTCCCAGTAGTTTCCCTTATTTTGAGGGAAGTACGTTTTTTCTATTGCCAGTTTCAACGAGCGCACCGGTGAAAAAATCAGGCTGGACGTTACTGGGATTTATTTTTATCGGTGGTCTGTTGGGCGGAATGTTAGGTGAAATTCTCACCGTGTTTTCGCCCTCCGAACAGATTCAAACCATTTTTGCGCGAGCGCTTTCCCCAGGCATAAACCCACCCCTGACCGTCGATCTGGTCCTGATCAAGGTCACCCTCGGCTTTCTCTTCAAAATAAACCTGCTCACGATCCTGGGTATTTTTCTCGGCATCTATCTCTACAAAAACATCTAGCCCGCATTTCTCACCAGGCTCCGCCGCGAGGGCGTCGAGACGCCGCTGTGCTGTGGCGCACGGACTGCAAGACGCTGAAGGCATAGTTGACACTATGTCGAAGTGGCTTGCGGGAGTACGCCTCGGCACAGCGAGTGGACCGGCGCCCGCAGCAGGAGGCTGGAGAGAAATGCGGGCTGGCGGCGCGTTGAAAACACCGCCGGCACCGGAGCACGTCAGCGTATCGATTCACCAAACAGAAGCTCTTGCTGTCGTAACGCCCGAATCCGATCACGCAACTTCGCCGCCCGTTCAAACTCCAGTGTTTTTGCCGCAGCCTTCATTTCCTGTTCCAAGGCAGCAATCGTCTTCTCCACGTCGGCTTCGGTCGCATAGACGGCTTCTTCCTCCGCGGCGATGCTCACTTCAACGTAATCAGCCTCGGCAACGTGGTATTCCAGATCATGAATACGTTTCTTGATGGTCTCCGGCGTAATCCCATGCTCATGATTGTAATCGGCCTGGATCTGACGGCGACGCGCGGTTTCCTCAATGGTCATCTGCATGGAATTGGTGATCGTGTCGCCATAGAGAACCACTTTGCCCTCGCTGTTGCGGGCCGCGCGCCCGGCGGTTTGAATCAACGCACGGTGGCCCCGCAAAAACCCTTCTTTATCCGCATCCAACACGCCGACGAGCGCCACTTCCGGAAGATCCAACCCTTCACGCAGCAGATTGATGCCGACCAGCACGTCAAACACGCCCTTGCGAAGATCGCGAATAATCTCCGCCCGTTCAAGCGTCCGGATATCGGAATGTAAATACCGCACCTTCAACCCCAAGTCGTGGTAGTATTCCGTCAGGTCCTCAGCCATGCGCTTCGTCAAGGTCGTGACCAACACCCGAAAGCCCTTGGCAATGACCGCCTGCACTTCCTGCAATAAATCATCCACCTGCCCCTTTGCCGGCTTGACCTCGATCACGGGATCCATCAGACCCGTCGGCCGGATAATCTGTTCCACCACGCTCTTGCCGGCATGCGTCAATTCATACGGTCCTGGCGTGGCCGACACGTACATGACCCGGTTCATGGCTTGTTCAAATTCCTGAAACTTCAGCGGACGGTTATCCATGGCCGACGGCAGCCGAAACCCATACTCGACCAAGGTCTTTTTGCGTGAATGGTCGCCTTCGTACATCCCGCCGAATTGAGGCACCGTCACGTGGGCTTCATCGACAATCAACAGATAGTCCTTGGGAAAATAGTCCAGCAGCGTCGGGGGCGGTTCACCCGGCGCACGCCCACTCAGATGCCGTGAGTAATTCTCAATACCGTGGCAATACCCCATCGCCCGAATCATCTCGAGATCAAACCTGGTCCGCTGCTCCACGCGCTGCGCTTCGAGGAGTTGATCATGCCGCCGGAAATAAACCAGGCGTTCCTCCAGTTCTTCTTCAATGCCCTGCAGGGCCCGGTCGTACCGGTCGGGAGCGATCACGTAGTGACTCTTGGGATAAATGGGAACCTTGGACAATCGCCCGAGTGACCGGCCGGTCAGCGGATCAATTTCAGCAATCGACTCAACCACGTCGCCGAATAATTCCACGCGGACGGTATTCGAATCCGACGCGGCGGGAAAAATCTCGATCACGTCTCCGCGTGCCCGAAACGTGCCGCGCTGAAGCTCGACGTCATTGCGGGAATATTGAATCTCCACCAGCTTGGCGAGAATGGCCTCTCGTCGAATGGTCATCCCTTCTTCGAGATACAGCAACATGCCGTGATAGACCTCCGGTGAGCCCAAGCCATAGATGCAGGAGACCGAGGCCACGATCAGAATATCGTCGCGCTCCAACAGGGCCGACGTTGCCGCGTGCCGCATCTGATCGATGGTATCGTTGATCGAGGCGTCCTTGGCGATATAGGTATCAGTAGAGGGAATGTAGGCTTCGGGTTGGTAATAATCGTAATAACTGACGAAGTATTCCACGGCATTGTGCGGAAAAAAACACTTGAACTCCTGGTACAACTGGGCCGCCAACGTCTTATTGTGTACCACGACCAACGTCGGCTTCTGGACCGTGGCAATGACGTTCGCCATGGTAAACGTCTTGCCCGACCCAGTGACGCCCAGCAGCACCTGATGCCGCTTGCCGGCGTGCACCCCTTCGGTCAGCGCCTCGATCGCCTGCTGCTGATCTCCCTTGGGCGAAAATTCCGATTCCAGAATAAACGTGTTCATGACGAACCCGGAACCGTCATTATAGCATACACGCCAGCATACCGGTGGAAAGGCCACAGGAACCTTACATGAAATGTAATAATTTGTGTGAATGGAAAAGAAGGTAAACCGAAGGGATCAACTGTATGCCCTGGCAGAAACTCAGGAATGGCATTTTACGGCAGCATACACCTGTCTCCTTGACGGGGAAGCTTACGCATATATCGTGCTAGATTCGCTAGCCGTTGTAGCCCATGATCGCTTTGACTTCGAGAAATTCATCAAGGCCGTATCGCCCCCCCTCCCGGCCATTTCCAGACTGCTTATATCCGCCAAACGGCGCCCTGTTGTCCAGGGGAGCTCCGTTGAGATGAACGTTTCCGGTCCGGATACGACGTGCGACGGCCCGAGCGCGTTCAGGATCGCCCGCCGATATGTAGCCGGACAACCCGTATACCGTATCGTTGGCGATTTGCACGGCCTCGTCCTCATCCGCATAGCCGATCAGAGACAGCACCGGACCGAAGATTTCCTGCTGTGCAATCGCCATGTCGTTGGTGACGTGCGAGAAAACCGTCGGTTTCACGTAGTAGCCGACGGTTAAGCCGTCCGGACGACCGGTGCCGCCAGTCTCCAGCTTCGCTCCTTCGTCAATACCGGCTTGGATTAGAGTTTGAATCCGGTTGAACTGCAGCTCTGAAACCACCGGACCGATCGTGGTATCCGCCGCGTTCGGATCCCCGACCTTCAGCTTTTCCGCGGCCGCCTTGGCGAATGCTGCTGCCTCGTCCATGCGTGACTTCGGCACCAGCATTCGCGTCGGCGCGAGACAGGATTGGCCCGAGTTTATGCACAGGCCGAAGACGTCGCGAGCAATCGCTTCCTGGAAATTTGCGTCGTCGAGAATGACGTTGGCGGACTTGCCGCCCAGCTCTTGTGCCACCCGCTTAACGGTAGGCGCGGCATTTCGAGCGACCTCAATGCCCGCTCGCGTCGAACCGGTAAACGAAACCATATCGATGCCGGGATGCGAGGAGAGAATAACTCCGACCGTCGGACCATCACCGTTTACAAGATTGAATACACCTGCAGGCACGCCGGCGGCATCCAGGATTTCAGTAAACAGAATCGCATTGAACGGCGCAACTTCCGACGGCTTCAGCACCATGGTGCAGCCTGCCGCCAACGCCGGCGCCACTTTGCACGCAATCTGAATCATCGGCCAATTCCATGGAGTGATAAATCCACAGACACCTAGCGGTTCGCGTATGACGCGAGCAGAGCCGATGTCTTCTTCGAATTCGAATTCGCGCAGGACGCTAAGCGTCGTCATAAAGTGACCCAATCCCAGAGGAACTTGCGCCGCATGGGCGAGACTTGCCGGCGCACCCATTTCTTCGCTGATCGTTGCAGCGACGTCGCCGGTCCGAGCCTTGTACTGATCAATGATCTTTTCCAACAGCTCGACTCGCTCTTCGCGCGACGTCTGCGAATAGGAGTCAAACGCGGCTGCCGCCGCAGCGACGGCTTTGTCTACATCTTCTTTGCCGCCCATCGCGACGGGACCGATAGCTTTTTCCGTAGCAGGATTGATGACATCCAACGTTTCACTTGTTGACGGTTCGACCCATTCGCCATTGATGTAAAACCGAGTTCGGTTACTCATAGCTGTTTCTCCTGTTATTGCAGAGATACTTCCGGCGAAGACTTCGTCAACGGCCTGCTAAGGGACGCGCGATATTTTTCCATCAATTGCCCGGCCAGTGCCGCTGGTTCCCACTCTGCAAAAGCGATCAGGATTCTGCCTTGTGGATCGAAATAGAACGTCTCCGTTCCGCCAAATTGCACCTCCATGCCTCTCAAGAATGACTCTGCCGATATTGCCCATTCCACCTTCAGGTGGTTGTCTCCCTCTTCGATAATACGGTTTTCGACTGTAAGAACTTTCGGGAAAAGTTTTTGGAAATTTCTGAAAAATATGTCGAGATTCCACTCCGAGACATAGGGCTTGGTTCCTTGGGGATCTTCAAAATACGGGCTATCGGAAAAAAGCTTTTTCCAACTCTCCTTGTCGTGTTTCCGAATTGCATCAAAGTACGCTGCTGTCGTTTCGGTCATCAAAGCGCGGTCGCACGGACGACTCGGAAATGAAAACTCGTACTTGCTTGCGACGCCATGTTTGGTTTCTTGTTCCTGAATCACTCTTCCCGAGTGATCGGCATATCTTAGATTGGTCCATAGCGTCAACAAGTCGAGGGCTTCCGTCAGATCCGACAACATGGGGAGGGCCGCAATCTCGCCCAAAGACAATATCCGGAAACCGGCAGTGCCTATCACCGTTGAGCCCAGGGTGTTTTGAACCAAATGGGCGTGATTGGACATGGTCTCCTGAATGTTCTTCGACAGAACCTTAAACGCCTGCAGAAGACGATATTCCCATACGTGCTCATCGTGGTTCGCGAAAACGACAAAGCAATCAAGACCATGGTGTTCCAACTGTTGCTGAAATAACCAGAAGTGATCCTTGACAATGAATTTCCTTGCTTGCGCACGTGCCGATTGGATGCCACTGGCATCTCTCAGTGCCACTCTCAGGGGCGCATAGTCGATCTGGCTCATTTCCCCGAGCAGGTTAATCGTGCACTCAAAAGGCTTTGCAAAACGGGAAGCCATCAAGACGTGTTTTTCAGCCGTGGGATAATCAGCTTTGAATAAGGCCGCCTCTACCTTATCGAGTTCCACGAGTAATGCTTCCAGAATACCCTCGGATGCTTGATGAACTCGAACAAAAATAGCGTCTTCGACGTAGCGTCGCCGGCGATCCGGGGTGTACAGGAGGTGGACGCTAACCGGCCGCACCCATTTATCGTAGTCGATGCTCCGCAACCCCGGCGTGCCGGTCAACCCCAAATCAAAGCCTAAAGCCTTGACGGCCAGATCGTATTGGGATCGGATTTCCTCTCTCAGTCGCTCTCCGTTTCCGACCTTTTCCAACTTTTCCATGACACCTCTCCAGGCGGATTCCCTGGAGGGTGAACCAAACAGGACATCGGGCGTGTTCGCCGATGATCCATCCAACTCCTCTTGTCCATTGCACGACCTTCTTTCGCATGCAATTTCCGCCACGAGCTTCAGCAGCGAACAGATACTCCTCACGACAACTTCAGCCTTTGCCTCATCATTCAGGTACATGCGATTTCCGGTCTCGTCGAGGGTGTCATCCAGAATTTTGAGTACGATCTCAAGGCTTACCAGAAGAGGTCCCCCCTGATTCGAGAGCGGCCATTCGGGAATGACAGGCCATGCATTTTCCACGTGGGCGGTCTCGATGTAGACGTTGTACTCCCTCCGATCTTTTCCAGCTTCAAACGCTGAGGGTCTACATTCTGGGGCTTGGTCCATTGGCGCACCTTAATGGATGACTCCGTGCGGTGGAAGAACTCGTCGTCCCATCGCCTGTCTTCTGTCCGGTCGAAGACGACACGCTCGCGCGACTTGTCTTCGCGGCTCTGATGGTCCCCTAAAACAGCCCGACGACGTCGCCCTTGGCATCGAGTCCCACGGCTTCGGCAGCCGGGACTCGCGGCAGCCCGGGCATCGTCATGATCCCGCCGGTCAACACGACGAGAAATTCAGCCCCCAGGGAAAGCCGGACTTCTCGAATGGGGATCGTAAACCCGGTGGGGACGCCTCTTTTGTCAGGGTCGGTTGAAAAGCTGTATTGGGTCTTGGCCATGCAGATGGGGAATCGGCCGTACCCTTTGTTTTCGAGTTCCTCAAATTGTTTGAGCACGGCTGAAGGAATATCCGCATCATTCGCACCATAAATCTCTTTCGACACGATCCGGACTTTTTCGGCAAGCGGCAGGTCGTCGGCATAGAGGGGACGAAAGTCGGTGGGTTCGTCGGCGATCGTCTTTACCACCAATTCCGCCAACGCGATGGCTCCTTCCCCGCCTTTGGCCCAATGGTTCGCCAAGGCCATTTTCACTCCACGACCGGCGCAGATTTCACGTACCAGTTCCAATTCGGCCTTGGTATCGCTCGTGAATTCATTAATGGCCACGACCACGGGCACCCCGAACTTCTTCACGTTGTCCAAATGGCGGATTAAATTCGGCAGACCGCGTTTGAGGGCTTCGAGGTTTTCCGTTGTCAGTTCCTTGAGATTGGCTCCGCCGTGTAACTTCAGCGCCTTGACCGTTGCCACCACCACGGCACAGTCCGGCGTCAACCCTGCTCGCCGGCATTTGATGTTAAAAAATTTCTCCGCACCCAGGTCCGCACCGAACCCTGCCTCGGTCACCACGTAGTCCGCCAATTTCAAGGCCGCCTTCGTAGCCACGACCGAATTGCACCCATGCGCAATATTGCCGAACGGCCCCCCGTGTACAAAGGCGGGGTTCCATTCCAAGGTCTGAACCAGATTGGGATTGAACGCGTCCTTCAACAACGCGGTCATGGCACCCTGGGCTTTCACGTCCTTGGCTAAGACAAATTCTTTTTGCGGAGTTTGTCCGACTTTGATGTTCCCCAACCGGCGTTGCAGATCGTGTATATCCGTGGCCAGACACAACACCGCCATGACCTCGGAAGCCGCCGTGATGTCGAAGCTCCCTTCCCTGGCAAAGCCGTTCACGGCGGAGCCCAGCCCCGTGACGATCTGGCGTAACGACCGATCGTTCATATCCATGATCCGCCGCCAACTGATTTGCCGCGCATCCAGGGAAGGGGCATGCCCCCAATACAAGTGGTTATCCACCATCGCCGCGAGCAGGTTATGCGCCGACGTAATGGCGTGGGAATCTCCCGTAAAGTGCAGGTTGATGTCGGTCATCGGCACGACTTGGGCGTACCCGCCTCCGCAGGCACCGCCTTTCATGCCGAAACACGGCCCCAGGCTCGGTTCCCGCAAGGCCACCATCACTTTTTTCCCGATCTTCGCCAGACCATCGGTCAAGCCGACGGACGTCGTGGTTTTGCCTTCCCCGGCCGGGGTGGGCGTCATGGCCGTCATCAATATCAATTTTCCATCGGGCCTTTCGTTCAAGCCGCCAGGTAATGAAAACGGAATTTTGGCTTTATATTTTCCATAGAGGTCCAAGGTCTCCCGGTCGAGTCCCAATTTTTCCTGCGCCACCTGCTCAATTGGCCGGAGGATCGCCTTGCTGGCGATTTCACTATTGATGTTTGTCTGTGCCATGCCTCGCCTCAGTCAACACCATTCACGTTTTTGCCCCACGATTGTTAAAAAGCATACCGTGTTGCCCCATGCCCCAACAACCAGCGGCTGAGACGAGACCACCCTATCCTTCTCGGCCAAGGTTTGGTATGTATGAGCAACGTGTATCTTAGGCAGGAGATCGTGATGCGGATTGGCTCTTTGGTTTTCACTCTCATCGTCGTCGCAACGTTCGGGGGTATCAATGTCTTTCTTGTAGCCGTGGCCGATGCCTTTGACGCGGCGCAGCATCCTGCTTTCCATCAAAGTTCTTCTCCGGAAGAAGCGTTGGTGTGGAAATCTTCAACGCACTGTGAACGCGTTGTCAAGGATGGCGGTCGTATGGCCGTCTCCACTCCCGATACACTTCGAATCGGGACGTGGAATATCCGGTGGTTTCCTCACGGCAGCCCGCCTGACCGGCCGGAGCAGTCCATTGTGCCGACCGACTTGGGATGGCTGACGTGCACCCTTGTGTGGATGCAAACGGATATCCTGCTCATTCAAGAAAGCCTGACAACCACCAAGGCTCTGGACGCATGGGACCGGGTGTTGACGGCGCTCGAACAACGAACGGGAGATTCCTGGCAATGGTCGGGGCAACAATGCGGAAGGCCTGATGGGCATCACGTAGGGGTGTTGTGGAACGCGAATCGGGTGACGCTTTCTGCCATTCAGAGCCTCTGGCCCTTGAACAGTAAAGCCAAGTCCGCGCAAAACCCGTGCGCGGGCGGACTCCGCCCCGGCCATTACGCGCGCGTTCAATCAACACACCAACCGGGTGCAGATTTCCATGTGATCGGTCTTCACCTCAAGTCGGGCCCCACGGTCTCTGCGGTGGAAGCTCGACACGCGGCGATCAACCGTATCGACACCACGATTGCACGCTTTCTCGAAGAGGATCGAGACGTGATTATCCTTGGCGATTTGAATACCATGGGTGCCGGCGATCATCATTCACAAAGGTCTGAATTGAAATACCTCAGACGAATGGTGGCGAAAGAAGCGCCCGGATTCGACGATCTTTCCCTGGAGCCTCGGTGCTCGCATTATTTCCGCGGTCGGGGCGATTGGTTGGATCACGTGTTGGTCGCCAAAGACATGGCCGAAATGAGTACGCGGTCGGCGCGCGTCACCGGCTATTGTGCCGTGGCCGAATGCCGGCGAATCAAAGGGGAATACCCGCTCGCCTATCGACGACTGTCCGATCATTGCCCCGTGATCATCGAGATCGACAACCGGGACCTGGACTGACCATGAGCCAGCCATCACCCACACGATGTTCCTGGGCAACCAACACGCTCCTGATTCAGTACCATGATCGCGAATGGGGCGTCCCCGTGCACGACGACCGGCGGTTATTCGAATTTCTCATACTTGAAGGTGCTCAAGCCGGGTTAAGTTGGAACACGATTCTGCAAAAACGTGAAGCATTCCGAACGGCCTTTGATCACTTTGACCCAGCGTCAATCGCCGGATACGACGCACGAAACGTGCGGGACCTGTTGAGCAACTCCGGTATCATTCGGAATCGACTCAAAATTCAAGCGGCCATTTCAAATGCGCAGGCCTTTCTTCTCGTTCAAAAGGAAGTCGGCAGCTTTGATGAGTATATTTGGCAATTCGTTAAAGGGCGACCGATTCACAACCGCTGGAAATCTGCCCAAGACGTTCCCTGCCACACGCCGGTCTCCGAGGCCATGAGTCGGGACCTGAAACGCCGGGGGTTCACATTCGTCGGCTCGACGATTTGCTATGCGTTCATGCAAGCCATTGGAATGGTCAACGATCATACGACCGATTGCTTTCGATACCGGGCGCTTCGTTCAGGGTGAGAAAATGAGGCCCTCGCCCTTTTGAGAAAATCTGATAAAAACCCTTGAAAAAAATAAAATATGACAATATATTGTAGCAAAAGATTTATTCTATACAGCATATGGAATATATAAATGGAAACGGACTTGTAACAATTCTCTTACATGGCACCATGGCAGGAAGCCATTTCAGCGCCAGAAAGATGATGTTTTCAGGTTCGATGGTTCATTCATATTAATGAGAATGGCAGAGAGGAACATAGCTGTTTCCACGCGAAAGGAGGCACGTTATGGCAAGTCGAGGCACCATTAAACGGGAAGTCGCAATTTTTGAAAAACACCAGCCCGAGGGACAAACAGGATGGTTCGTTCGCGTATCCTGCAACTTTCTCGAACCACGAGTCTATGGTCCCTTCCCGGATGAGCACGAGGCAGAACGGTTTCGAGAGGGTGCCGAGTTCGAACTCCGAAAATTGTTAGACTGCCAACTCCCCAGTCTCTCCGGTGATTATTGCCCCGCACTTCGTTAACAGAGTCGGATCCGTTTTCTGATGAGTCTTCCCGCTGGCTGTCAGCGGGTATCCATTGCATGTGAAGGCCGCATTCCTCTGACCCTCTCCCGGTTTCAACAGAGGGAGCGATTCTGTAAGTCATCCACTAATTATTCACAGGTACTTATTGTGCATTACGTAAATAGATTAACATAACTTATTGTTTTTGTTATGAAAATGAATGGCGAGCCCATGCATCAACAAAAAATGGGGATAACATTGTGGATTCGTTTTGTACTACAAAAAAATGCAGAGTACAGAAGGTATTTTTGACCAATTTGCCTATCTTTTGGGCATAGGGACTTCATGGTCTACACCACAAAATCTAGTGAGGGAAAGACCCTTGGGGGAGGGTACTTAGAGGAATGGCAGAACGGACATCATTCGTCCATTTCGGCTTATTGTATGCCTTCGTTTCTGAATCGGACGACCAATACGCCATCCCTGATCGTCACCAATACTGCCGCTACGCGAGGGTCGGCAACGACGATCCGATTTAAATCCTGAAGCACTGCGGTGGTGCCATCCGGGGCTGGATGCTTGAGCACTTCCCCGCTCCAGAGCACGTTATCAATGAGCATGACGCCTTTGGGAGACAACAACTCCAACCCGCGTCGATAATAATTCACATAATTGGTTTTATCCGCGTCGATAAAAATCAGATCGAACCCGCCTTCAAGTGTTTGCATCGTCTCAAGAGCCGGCCCAAGCCGTGACTCAATCTTTCCGCCAACGGGACTTTGGGCCCAATACCGTTTGGCCAGTTCGGTGCTTTCGGCATCGATATCGCAAGTGATCACGGTTCCACCCTCAGGCAGCGCCTCGGCAAAGCACAGGGCGCTATACCCGGTAAAGGTGCCGATTTCCAGCACGTGTTCGGCCTCCACCAACATCGCCATCATTTTCAAAAACGCTCCTTCTAACGGACCGACCACCATTTGCGGAAGTTCTACGGAACGATACGTGTCCTCTCGGAGCCGACGACGGGCATCGGATTCCGGCATCGAATGCGCCTCGGCATAAGCTTCAACGTCAGACGCGACTAACTCTTTCATCTGTCTCTCCTTTCTCGCGTTTTCCGTCATGAAGGGATAGAGCCGAATCAGATTTTCCTTGTTACCTTTATCATCTCCACCTTGCATTCGGACATGACGCTTTGTACAGTCCTCTTCGGCATTAACCATCGAGAACATTCGTTGAATAACGAGAGGCACTTTTTATGCCAAACCCCACACAGGCACTGGCTACCTTAAAATCCAAACTCCTGGACATACAACATCTCAAGGACGCCGCAGCCCTGCTGTCCTGGGATCAAGAAACCTATATGCCGTCCGGCGGGGGGCACACCCGTGCCGAGCAACTGGCCACGCTCCAGACCCTGGCCCACGCCAAGTTCGTATCCCCCGAGATCGAAGACCTCCTGTTGCATCATATCGATCCGACAACCGGTTTGGCGAACACCGAAGCCATCGATGACGCATCCAAGGCCCTGCTTCGGGAAACCTGGCGCGACTTCAGCAGGGCAAAAAAACTCCCATCCGATTTCGTCAATCGCCTGGAGCGCGAATGCTCCCTTGCCCAGCAAGTGTGGGCCGAGGCGCGCCGGCGCGATGACTTCATGCACTTTCTTCCAAACCTGCAAACGGTCATCGCTTTGAAATTTGAAGAGATCGACTACATAGGCTACGACGATTCCCCATACGACGCGCTCTTGGACACCTACGAACCCGGGGCCACCGTGGCCCAACTCCAACCGCTGTTCGCCACGCTTCGTCACGGATTACTCGAGCTGTTGAAACACGTCCGGGAAGCCGCTTCACCGCCGGACGACCGGATCCTGTTTCAAGCCTACGACGAACAGCAGCAACTCGCGTTTGGAAAACTGGCGCTCCACGGCATGGGGTACGACTTCAACCGGGGACGGTTGGATCTCTCGGCCCACCCCTTTACCACGTCTTTTCACCCCACTGACGTACGCGTGACGACGCGCGTCTTTGAAAAAGATCTTCCCTCCTGCCTGTTCAGTTGCATCCATGAGGGAGGCCATGGTCTCTATGAGCAAGGCCTGCCCCAGGAGCAGTACGGCACCCCCTTGGGCGAGGCGATTTCTCTCGGCATTCATGAAAGCCAATCACGGCTATGGGAGAACAACGTGGGGCGGTCCAAAGCCTTTTGGACGCATTTTTTCCCTTCGCTTCAACAACACTTTCCGTCACAACTCGGAGCGATCTCCCTGGACGCCTTCCATGCCGCCTTGAATAGGGTGAAACCTTCTCTGATCCGGGTGGAAGCGGACGAAGTCACGTACAACCTGCATATTATGGTGCGTTTTGAAATAGAGTTGGCCCTGATTGAAAAACGGGTGGGAGTCAAGGACCTGCCTGGTCTATGGCGGAAGAAGATGCAGGAATATCTCGGAATTGCCCCCGAACGGGACGCCGAGGGTGTGCTGCAGGACGTCCATTGGTCCCTTGGGGCATTGGGCTACTTTCCCACGTATACCCTGGGCAACCTCTATGCGTCCATGTTTTTTCAGCAGGCCTGCCAGGATATCCCCTCACTGGAAACCGAAATCCAACGGGGCCACCTGCTCTCACTCAAAGACTGGCTCAACCGTAATATCCATCAGTACGGGCGGCAATATTCATCCACCGATCTCCTGCACCGAATCACCGGCCGCGCGCTGAGCGTCGAGCCGTTCCTGTCATACCTCCAGACTAAAATCGGGGACATTTACGGCTTCACCATCACTCGGTGACCGCCGTGGCATTACGTCCCGCACTCGGCTTGCCGTTCGCAAAAACTTCCTCGCCTGACACCTGAGGATACAAACCTGTCCACCAAAATAGACGGTTCGTTTTGCTCCTCAGGACCATGCCTTCCTGCCCTTCCGGAAGGAGGCAAACAAAAAACCCTTATCAATCAAATGTTTTCCCGAACAATTCGTGTTCTCGTTTTTCTGGCACGTTCCTTGCTGATAGAAAAACTATCGGCGCTACTTTTTCCAATCACCATCTTTCAAAGGAGGAACAGCCATGAGACACATTCACCAACTGAGTCGGTCCTACTTCACGATCAGCCTGCTTGCGCTGATGCTCATCGTCAGCTTTTCAGGAATGACCTTCGCGGGTGACGGCCAGGTGGATCTGAATACCAGTACCGCCAAAGAGCTTCAACAATTGCCGGGAATCGGCAAAGGGTTGGCCAAACGGATTGTCGACTACCGGACCACCAACGGGCCATTCAAAAGCGTGGAAGAATTAATGCAGGTCAAGGGTATCGGCAAGAAAACGTTCGCGAAGATGAAGGAACGCCTCGCGATTGAGAACCCCGACCAAGTCGCGGCATCACAGTAACTAACGGGCTTTCTTCATCAAGGCACCGGCAGCCGGCGGAGTGGGGCGGGGTCGAATCGGCCCGGCCCCACTCCGCACCGTTTTTGTAGGATGAAATTTCCTCTCCCTTGATGGGAGAGGATTAAGGTGAGGGTGGCCAGGGGAGAGGGAGTAATGACAGGAGCCTGCTACAAGCCAAGCGCTTTATTCAGGAGAGCTAAGGTTTTGGGAGGAACGGAAAATTCTCCGGTGACTTCGATGCGGGAGGGGACAAGCACGATAGAATGAAACGGAATATCCCGAATATACAATTTTTCTTCGGGCCGATCGACCACGCTGATTTCAACGTCTTCCACTGATTTCGTGATCTCCCCCACATCTTGAGGCCCATACGTCTCCACAACGGATCGGAGGATTTCCATAACCTGTTCATTGGTCTCACCACCGGAAGCAACCTCTTCATCCAACAAAGCATCCAACAAAGGGATGCACTCTTCCGCCGGACCGACGACGTCAAAATTCTGCAACCGTTCTTTCTTGCGTAACGCCAGCAAATCGTTATCGAGGTCTTTACTGAAGGCCCCATAGGGAAATCGCATAAATTCGTAATGCAACCCGCGCACCCCTTTCCCGAGCATTTGCAACTCGGCCAGAAAAATCAGTTGTTGCACCTTCACGTCGCTGACCATGGAACATTCTTTTTCCTCGGCCAGGTGCAGCCCATAGACCAGCAACGTCCGGTCAATCGTGATCTCTTGCGGTTTTCGCATAATAGAAGTGACCCAACAGGAGGGTGATCCTAACGAGCCACAAGAAGACTCGTCAACGCGAGGGGAAATCTTGGGACTTTTGGTCATTTCATAAACGTGCCATGATTCCTGCTTGACCCTTCAACCATATTCCGGTTTAATAGGTTTCCCATATACGCGGAAATTCATTGTTATGGCGAAACCCACCAAAGAACTTGAGATTCTCAAGCAACACCTTTCGAAAAACAGCCTGAAACTGACCCGTCAACGTGAGAACATCCTCACGACCTTTTTGAAAATGGAACACGTGACGGCCGAACAGATGTATCGGCTGCTCTCCAGGAAAGACCCCCATATCGGCCTGGCCACGGTTTACCGCACGCTGAAACTCCTGTGCGAGACCGGCCTTGCACAAGAGCAACATTTCGGCAGTCAGACACAGTTCGACAACGTGGCCCACAAAGGGCACCATGATCATCTCATCTGCACGGTGTGTGATAAAATCATAGAATTCGAGAATTGCCAGATTGAAGAGTTGCAGGATGAAGTCGCCAGAACGAACGGTTTTACGATTCGCACCCATAAATTGGAGTTGTATGGCACTCCAATGCAGTTGCCGAATGGCGATTGCAAAAATTGCGGGCGAGACTTGGTCGCCAAGGCAAGGACAGGCCAACGTTGAGACAACGGATTCGCCGCAATCGTCCCGCCATTCTGATTCGCAACGTCTTTTTGTTCCTGGTGGCGGCTTTGGTCCTTCCCTCCTGGGGCTATGCCGGGGACACGCTGGTCGTCTACTCCGGCCGGGCCGAACGGCTGATTCAACCGGTACTCGATGCGTTTCAGGCCGAATCGGGCATCAGCATTCAAATGCTGACGGCAGACAGCACAGCATTGATCAACCGGCTTCAGATGGAAGGAACTCGGACGCCGGCCGACGTGCTCATCACCAACGACGCCGGAACCCTGGAACGGGCGCGTGAATTGCAGTTGCTCCAAACCACGAGCGTACCCGACCTCGCGGCAACCATTCCCAGCCGCTTCCGGGCGCCGGATAACAGTTGGATCGGCTTATCGGGTCGCATTTGGGTGATCGTCTATAACACCACCATGATCCGCCCGGGCGACATCTCCTCCATCCTGGATCTCGCCGACCCGCAATGGAAAGGCAAAATCGCGATCCCCAGTTCAGGCAGCGTCTATTTGCAGACCGGCGTGTCGGTTATTCGTGCGGTAAAGGGGGACGAGATCACCGCCGCGTTCCTGCGAGGCTTAAAAGACAATGCCGGATCATTCGTCTATGGGAAAAATCGACAAATCGTGGCAGCCGTGGCACGCGGGGAAGTGGCCGCCGGCCTGGTCAATCATTATTATATCAACCGCCACCTGGCCAAACACCCGGATGCGCCGATTGCCCCCCTGCTGACGGATCAAGGGGATCAGGGCATGGGTGTCGTTCTCAATGCCGCTGGGATCGGCATCACCGCGCAGACCAAACGCCTTGCGCCCGCTCAGGCTCTAATCCGATTTCTTATCTCTCCCAAAGGGCAACGCATGTTCGCGAACGTGAACAAAGAATACCCCTTGAATCCTCACGTAACGGCTGCGCCTGAGCTGTTGCCGCTTCAGAGTTTTCAAGTGGCCCGCGTCCCGTTAAGCCGGTTGGCTCAACTCCGCGATCCCACGATGACCGTCATTGAAAACGTTGGACTCCGCTAACCCTTTTCCCCCACTGGCATCGCTCCGTTTTCGTTTTCCTTCTCCGCTTGTCCTGCTCGGCTTTTGTCTGGCCGTTGCGCTCATGCTGCCGTTGCTCTACGTCGTCTTTTCGGCCATAACGGCAGACCCGGCGGTATGGCGACGACTCTGGACCACGAGGGTCCCGGAACTGTTCCTCAACACGCTTTCCTTATCCCTGGGCGTCGCGGTCATCAATCTGACCCTGGGCGTTTCACTCGCCTGGATTGTGACTCGCTATACCTTTGTCGGGTCGAGAATATGGGATTGGTTGTTGATTTTACCCTTGTCGATCCCCTCCTACGTCCTGGCCTATACCTACACGTACCTGTTGAAACGCGGGGGCACGCTGGAACAGGTCTGGCAAACCATTGCCGGGCCGGAGGCCGTGTTCTTTTCACCTTTCAGTTTCGCGGGCGCCGTGCTCGTGCTTGCATTGAACACGTTTCCGTTTGTGTACCTGCTGGCTCGATCGGCTTTAAAAAATTTCAACGTCTCCTTTGAAGAAGTCGCCCGCACGACCGGAGCCAATCGAGTGACGACGTTCTTCCGGGTATCGCTTCCGCTCATCCGCCCGTCACTGATCGCCGGACTGTTCCTGGCGATTCTCTACGTCGCTTCTGATTTCGGCGCGGTTTCGCTGTTGCGCTTTCAAACCTTTACCTACGCCGTGTATCAGCAAATGACCGGACGATTCGACAACACCGCGGCCGCCTGCTTGAGCCTGGTGCTGGTCGCGTGCGCGTTTGTCTTTCTGTTCGGCGAACGATGGTTCCGGCAGCGAAGCCGGTTTTACCAAACCACCGGTCGGTATCGAAAACCGGTTCCTCAACCCTGCCGTCCCCTCACGGCCCTGCTTTTTACCGGCTATCTGCTTCTCGTGTTCGGAGCCGCATTCGGTCTGCCGGTGCTTCTGCTCATTCAATGGACCGTCAAGGCCGCATCCGCCGGTGAGATTTCTCACGAGTTCATCGGATACGTGTGGAACAGTATCTCGCTCTCAGGTATCACGGCCACCGTGGCCGTGATCTGTGGGATTCCCCTCGCCTATCTGGCGTGCCGGCGCCGGACCTGGGCCAGCACCTTTTGCGTGCAAGGAGCGTATACCGGCTACGTGCTTCCCGGGCCGATCGCCGCCCTCGCCGTCCTGGTCCTGGTCTCACAAACAGTTCCTCAACTGTATGGCACGATTCTCATCCTGCTCATGGCGTATCTGGTCCATTTTCTCCCGGCGGCACTGCAAAGCATGGAATCCACGCTCCAGCAGCTCACTCCGAATCTCGAAGAAGCGGCGCGAAGCCTTGGGGCTCGATCCCTTCGAACCTTTTTTCACGTGACCCTGCCGTTGGTGCGAGGTGGATTTCTGAGCGCCTGGATCCTGGTATTCGTCCAATGCATGAAAGAATTACCGGCTTCACTCCTGCTGCGTCCCGTGGGGTTCGATACCCTCGCCGTCAGAATCTGGCTTGAAGCCAGCGAGGAACTGTATCAATTGGCCGCGCCCCCTGCCCTGCTGATCGTGGTCATTACCATTCCGGTCGTGTTACTATTGATGCGAAAAGATTAGACGCAACCGCGCCACACACTCTGCCATGAGTTCATCTTCGGCAAGCCCTGCGGGCATGATTTCTCTTACACGGGTATGACTCCTCCCGACGATAAACCCATTGTGCTCGAACTGCAGGACGTGGCCTGCTCGTATGAAACCGGCTCCCTCGCGCTGGAGGATATTTCCTTCTCGGCACGGAAAGGCGACATCATCTGTTTGTTGGGACCCTCAGGATGCGGGAAGACCACAACGCTTCGGGCCATCGCGGGATTTGAACCGGTTTCCTCCGGCGAAATCAGGCTGAACGGTGGCACCGTCTCGGCGACGGACCGGCACGTCCCTCCCGAACGACGGCGTGTCGGCATGGTTTTCCAGGACTATGCCCTCTTTCCTCACTTGACGGTACGGGACAACGTGGGCTTCGGGCTGGCGTATGCCACGGCGGACAACCGTCGAAACCGAATCGACGAGATGCTGGCTCTCACCGGGCTTTCAGAACTTGCCCTGCGCTACCCTCACACGCTGTCCGGCGGCCAACAGCAACGTGCGGCATTGGCGCGCGCGCTGGCCCCTCAACCCGTGCTGCTCCTATTGGACGAACCGTTCAGCAACTTGGATCCCGATACGACTGAACGCATGCGCACGGAACTCCTGCACCTGCTGAAAACCACCCAAACCACCGCCGTTCTCGTGACGCATGATCATGAAGAGGCCTTTGCCATGGCTGACTACGTGGCCGTCTTGAATAACGGGAAGCTCGAACAATGCTCAGCACCCGAAACCATGTACCATCTTCCGGTTTCGCCCTTTGTCGCGGAGTTCGTGGGACAGGCCGACTTCATTCCCGGAACCATTCGCGATTCCGTGGTCGTGACTCAACTCGGCACGTTCCCTGTACCCCACGGCTACCGGGGCGGTCCCGAGGTCGTGGTCATGATTCGACCGGACGACGTTCACATTCGTGAAAGCGGAAATGGAGACGGGACCGTGGAATCCCGTCAGTTTCGAGGCTCGGAGATCATCTATGGAATCCGCCTGGATTCCGGCGACTTCGTACACAGCAGCGAAGCGTCGACCCGGTTCTTCCCTCTCGATTCGAAGGTGGAGTTGGAAGTCATTGCCACCCATACGGTATTATTCGACAGAAAGGCATGGACGAGGTGACGCATGTTTTTTATGGCGTCACTTGAAAAAGGCCGGAAGGCTCAATTCGCAATCTCAGAATTCAGTGTTTATAATGTCTCATGGCTGAAGTTGCCATGCCGGAAACGTTGAAACTTCTAAGCCCTTTATCCCATCGACTGAATGTCTGAACGTCTATTGATTTAAGGAGGAACCGCACATGAGAATCCATGAACCACCTTGCTGGTTTTTACCCCTTTCCCTATTGACTATTTTCTTCCTGCTGGCTGCCGTTCCGGCCTTTGCCGACCCTCATGGTTCCATGCCCGGACATTCGAAGAACATGCATTCGAGTTCAAGCACCCATGGCACATCCAGGCATGATGGGTATGGCGATCATTCCCGGTCTTCTCATCATGATGGCATGCATAAGAAACACGGCGGAGGCCATCATGCCATGCATTCGTCAGGACATGAGAAGCACCACAGCAAAGGGCATGGCGGCCACCATCAGGACGCCATAAAATTTATTAAGCACATCTTGAAATTTAAAGAAGGAATGAGCGTCACGGCCGAGCAGGAGCAAAAACTTCGTACGCTCAAGACAAACTACAAAAAAGACCGGATCAAAGCGAAGGCGAAACTGGATTTAGCCAGTATCGATTTGCATGAAGTCTTGAAAAACGAGAAGGCGAGTCTTTCCGACATTGAAGCGGAATTCAACAAGCTTCATGCCTTGAAGACGAAGCTTTACATGGCTTCAATCAAAGCCAAGCGGGACGCCAAAGCCGTGTTGTCCGAAGAGCAACGAGCACGGATGGACAAAATTCACGAACGCATCAAGGCCCACGGCGGCAATATGGAGCATTCCGGCGATTATTCCAAGTACAAGAAAAGCAAGGGCCACGGAACCAACGGGCACATGCAGTAACTCGTTCCCTGGCAACGCTCTCCAAACAAAAGGGCCGCATCAAGCGGCCCTTTTTTCTATCATAAAACCTCTCCAAGCCGATTACGGCTGTGGATTCAACTGCAACCGGCTTTGTAAGCCCGAAGAGACGGACACGGTTCCGTCCGCGGCGACGATCACGTCTTCGACGCCGGGCAGGCGTTCAATCAACGCCATTCCTTTTTCCTGAATCATGACGAAAATGCCGGCACCTTGACTTTCCATGAAGACCTGATTATAGTAATGATAATTAAATTCAATTCTATAAACAAAGTCGTTCGCCGGCTGACTCACCAAGGCGCATAGCAACCTGCGCGGAAAGCCATGGCGTTCGTCAACTACTGGACTTACAAACCATTGTTTTATCAATCTGACCGTTCAAAGGAGGAAATCGACATGAGGTTTCGTACACCACGTTCCCCGTTTCCATTCATTTCCCTGTTGGCCGTTGTCTTTCTACTGACTGCCGGTCCGGCCTTTGCCAACCCTCCCGCCTCCATGCATGGGGAATCGAAGAGTAGGCATTCGAGTTCAGGCGACTATGGCGCCTCCAGGCATAAAGGGTCTGGGGACCATTCCTGGTCTTCGCAGCGTGACGGCATGCATAAGAGACACGGCGGAGGCCGTCATTCAATGCGCGCTTCAGGACCTGGAATGGGCCATAAGAAAGGGCATGGTTCCGGTGCCATGCACGAACGGGCCCATCAGAAGGCTATGAAATTCTTCAAACATATGTTGAAGAACAAGGAAGGGATGAGTCTGACGGACGAGCAGGTCCAACAGCTTCGCGATCTCAAAATCAATTATAAGAAAGACCGGATCAGGATGAAGGCCGAGGTGGACATAGCCGAAGTCGACCTGCATGTATTGCTGTGGGATGAAAAAGCCAAACTAGCGGACATTGAAGCGCAAATGAACACTGTTCATGGCTTGATGGCAAAACTCCACATTGCGTCGATCAAAGCCCCACGGGACGGCAAAGCCGTGCTGTCCGACGAACAGCGAGCACGGATGGACAAAATGCACAAACGCATGAAGTCCCATGGCGGCAAAAAGGAGCATTCCGGCGATTATTCCAAGTACAAGAAAAGTAAAAAAAGTAAAGAATGTAAGAAAAGCAAGAGCTCCGGAACCGAGGGCCACATAAAAACCGACGGGCACAAGAATTAACTCGTTCCGTTGCAACGCTCGACACATAGCAGGGCCGCCATGCGCGGCCCTGCTGCTCTCCGTCCTGTCATCCGCGCGGTTTCCCCGATAACAAATGTCGGGGACAAGATGAGCGAAGGTCCATCATCCCGATAAAACGCGTGCCCTGAGTCCTCCTGAGTTTTGCAAGAATCTTTAAAAGATGGTTCTGCGTCGACGGGCGCTCATTGGTTAGAAACCAGAGCCCTCCCCTCGAGGCCAGGAGCAGTCGCTTCCCATATGGTTCCAAAAAGGTGACAAATAGATGCAAAAAGGTATATAAAAGTGGTAATTTGTAGGCCAAATGCATGCAAAATGGATAATTTATGCATGACAGCTAAGGCCAGACAGGCATGACCGTGCTGATCGTGTCTTGCGTCAGTCGCCGTCCCTTGTAACTTGGCAGAAGTTACGGCTGCGGGCTCAATTGCAACCGGCCTTGTAAACCCGAAGAGACGGACACGGTGCCGTCCGCACCGACGATCACGCCTTCGATTCCGGGCAGGCGTTCAATCAAAGCCATCCCTTTTTCCGGACCCATGACGAAGATGCCGGTATCGAGCCCATCGGCCAGCACCCCGGTTGGGGCTACGATGGTTACACTTTGAGAAAGACGAGCGGGCTGAAGCGTTTGAGGATCGAGAATGTGATGATAGCGAATGCCGTCTTTCTCAAAATATCGTTGATAATCACCCGCCGTGGAAATGGCCTCATCTTCGAGTTCGAGTTGCCCGATCGTGATCCCATTCTCCTTTCGGGGATGTTGGATGCCAAACACGAACCGTTGGCCATCAGGCAGGCGTCCAAAGGTTTTAATATCTCCGGAAATGGCGACCACGCCCGCTGATGCCCCGGCTTCCCGCATCACGCGGGCCGCGAAATCCGCGGCATATCCCTTGCCGATGCCGCCGATATCCACCCGCATCCCGGAACGTGCCAGATACACGGTGCCCGCTTCCTTGTTGATATGAAGAGCGGAAAGGTCCATGAGAGGACGAGTGGCATCCAATTCTTCCCGAGTCGGGATACGCCCTTCACGACTGACGTTCCAGGCCTCTACGGCCGGACCAATGGCAATGTTGAAGCCTCCCTCCGTCAACCGGGCCATTTCTAAAGAGTGCTCCAAGAGATTCATGGTTTCCGGACCGGCCTTGACGACCCGTTGCCCTGCCGCGGCATTGATCCGTGAGAGTTCGCTGTCGGAAATCCACGTGCTCAGGATTTGCTCCAAGCGATGAATTTCGGCAAACCCCTGTTCAATGGCATCATGGGCCAGCCGTTTGTCAGGAGCCACGGCAGTCAGAAAGACCAGGGTGCCCATATGCATTTGGCCGCGCTTGACCACGTGGGGTGAAGCAGCATGTCCGGGCAGACCCGGGCCCAGCCAACACACGAAAGCGCTAGTGAAGAGCATCAACAAGATAAGAGGAATCCGTTTCATCTTGTATACGGCGGCTTATCGACGACGGAAATATTTGGCGTTCGGTTGAGGGTCAACCGAAAACACCCGCGCTTCAAATGTATCAGGTTTAGGCAAGACTGTTTCAATGGGTGTTCGTTCCGCTCCAAGCTCTGCGGAAAATTTCTTTGAGAACTCCGCCTCCCCTTCAAGGATACGGACCCTCACAAGCCGAATGGTGCGAGGTGTATCCACCTCAAATTGCCATGACCCTAAATAGGCCTGTTTTTTCTCGGGCACGTGAAATTTCAATTGGACGTGGGATTCGGCCCTGAATGGGCCTTCATTGAATTGCACACGGTCAACGGCATACCGTCCCGCCGGCAGCCTCACGGAAAACACTCCCGATTCGGAATTCACCTTAACCCGGGATCTTGCTCCGGTCTCTGCATTCGTCAGGAGAAAAAATCTCAGTTTGGTGGGAAAAATACGCGGATTAGGACCCTTGGTCTCGACTTGAATAGAGCCAAACGCCAATTCATGCGTCGTCGAGTCCGGGGAAGTATCCTGAAGCCCGGACACACAGCCCGTCACTAGAACAAGAGAAAGACTCGCTAACCAGATTTTTCCGCCCATTATATCGCCTGCGCCTGCCTTGTAAACATTCACTCACCCCAACCTCAGGATCGAGTCCGTGGCAGGCTCTCTCCCACTTGGCGAGAGGGTATCATAAGAGCCAATCATCTCATTTTACCAATACGGGCAACGGGTTGCAGTCATATTTTCTTCATTATTTCTTCATTGCGGAATAAGGTTGACAGGCTTCAAAAAATTCTATATTTTAATAACCGTTATCAAAATCAATGTAGATAATAACAAAAATCATTTTTATTTTTGTCAACTGGTTGCTCATTTACTAAATTCCCATTGCTTTCCTTTTGAATTCAATGAATTTTGATAGAAATACCCGGTGGCTGGGAAAACAACTCAAGCCTGCCGAAGCAAGATGTGAATGCGGCCAACTCATCGCAAAAATTCGTGGAGATAATCTCGAACTCAAGTGCAAACGCTGCAAGCGGATTGTCTCCATTTCCTATAACAGACTCAAGGAGAGTGAAGTCATCTTAGCACCATGCGGACAGTAGCATCAGAGTGAGGGTGCTGTTAAGGAGGACGACGAATCTACTAAACACGGCAAGACATTCACTCGAGAGGGCACCAGGAGCCCCTTTAGTGACCAAGAGGACCGGCAGAGTCCCCAACAACAAGGAGGTCGTCCGATGCGACGATTGTTGATCGCGGGGGCATTGATGGTCCTCATGATTGTGCCACAACCGACTGTTTGGGCCGAAGGAGAATTTACTCCCGCCCAAATGAAACAGATACGAAAAATGTTTGAAGAGTGGTATTCCGAACGACAGAAAATGGAGAAAGGCGTCCCTGCAGCCCCTGCGGCGGCTCCACCTCCCATGGCCCCGCCGCCGAAAGAAATCTCAGGACCGGCCATGGGGGACACCTCAAAAGCCCAAATCCGATACGGCACGGACTTCTCGGGTGGTAGTTCCCTGCAGGGTGGACGGACCATCTACGCCAAACCCTTCGTCAAGGCTCCGAAAACCATCATCGGTGGTTACATCGACTTCTCGCTCACGCGATGTTCCGGGGGATCACGGGATTGTAGAAGTAGGTTGGAATTCGACCAGGAACGTTTCGTGCCGTTCTTCTATTCCCAGGTTACGGACCGGCTCAGCGTGGCCGCCGAACTCGAGGTTGAACATGGCGGCCCCCAGGGCAACAAATCGGACGGGGACATCAAGATGGAATTCGCCACCATGGACTATCGGTTCAATGACGCACTCAACCTGCGGGGGGGCATCATCCTGATGCCGATGGGCCGGTTCAACCTCATCCACGACTCGCCCTTGAACGATTTGCCTCTTCGGCCGATGGTGAGCCGATTGATCCTGCCTTCCACGTTTGCCGAAAGCGGACTCGGCTTTTACGGCACGTTCTATCCGACCCAGCTTTCCAAGATCGATTACGAATTGTACGTCACGAACGGCTTTCAGGGCGATGACGGCGACTTTTCGGTTGAGGAAGGAAGCGGGCTGCGAAGTGCTCGCGGAAGTTTTCAAAAGGATAACAACGAAAACAAGGCTATCGTCAGCCGTGTCTCGTTCAGCCCTATGTTGGGCGTCGAGGTGGCCGGGTCCATTCACCACGGCAAATGGGACAAAAATGATAAGCATGACCTGACCCTGTTGGCCATCGACGGGAACCTGCAACGAGGGGCCTTTGACATCCAGGGTGAAACCGCCTGGGCCAACGCCGAGGGGTACGGGACGAATACGCTTCTCGATGATACCCCAGGATTCACTCAGGATACTACCGGAGCAACGAGGCGCCAGATAGTGCGAGCTGGAGGCTCAAGTTACGTCGTCCCCGAAAATATGTTCGGATATTACGTGCAATTGAATTACCACTTTATGCCGGACGCGCTCATCAAGGCCCTTCCCGGCTACTTCGGCCGGGACTCGACGTTTACGGGCATCATTCGTTGGGGACAGGTGGATATCAACACCGATGACGACAGCAACCCGAATCGCATCGACCGGTTGACCTTGGGGATCAATTTCCGGCCGTTGGAAGATTCGGTCATCAAGTTGGCCTATACGTTTAATAGACATGGGAAGTTTAGCGACGATGACGGTGTGCTACATGGTGCCTCTGATCGCAACGGGTTCCAGTTCAACATGTCGACGTACTTTTAACCGAAAGGAAGCTTCACCCGTCTATGCGTAGGCATATCGTTCTTTCCTTGTTTCTGGTCGTCTCCACGGTGGGGTGCGCCACAGTTTCCGGCGCACCCAGCACCGTGAAGGCCGGCTGTTCCTATGACCAGACATGGGCCGTGGCTATCGCGAGCGTGGATGAGTTCGCGTTGAGTAAAACCGATAAAGACAAGGGGGTGATTGCCACCGAGTGGATGGGCTTTGCCTCCAAGCGAACAGCCGGGATGTTTTCGCGCGATGCCAACCAGGAACGCGCCCGGTTTTTTGTGAACCTCGAACCGGCCGGGCGGGCCGTCGAGATTTCCGTTCAGCAAGCCAGAGAGTTCTTTTCTCCCATGGGCGTGCAGTCGCAATCCACGTCCTGGCGACGCATTCCCCCCATCGCCGAGGAAGAGCGGCGTCTGGCCCAACGGATTACCAAGCAACTGAGGGATAAAGGATGTCTGATTGTAAGTTAATGCAGAGGCTTGCAGGAATTGTTGCCGTTTGTTGTGTCTTGACGGGCTTTCCCGCGTTCCAGGTCCTCGCCCAAGAGAAACCGCTGGAACAAATCTGGGATCATGAACTCAATCGATGGCTCACCCCGGAGGAACTGGGACATCTGGAAATTTATTTTACCGAGGAAGAAGCCGCAAAGGTCATGTTCCCGGATTCCGAAAAGATCCGCCGTGAAACCTTGCCGTTGACGGCAGAGCAAAAAACGTTTGTCGAAGAAGTCATCGGCTGGAAATTTCCGGAAACGTCTTTCGACGTCTTTGTCGGCGAAACCCAAGGGAACGTCGACGGATATGCACTGATCCAGAATACCATCGGCAAGCATCGACCCATTACGTACATGGTGGGCGTTGATTTGGCGGGCCAAGTCACGAACTTTGAAGTACTGGTGTACCGGGAAGCCCGGGGCAACGAGATCGCCACCAAACGGTTCAATTATCAGTATCAGGGGAAAACCATCGGGGACCCGGTACGGATCAATCGGGATATCATCAACATCACCGGAGCAACGATGTCGGTGCGTTCCGCGAGCGCCGGGGTGAAACGCGTCCTCGTCCTGGTGAATGAATTCTATTTGAAGCCTCGCGGGCTCGGCATCGACGTCGTTGCGGCCACCAGTAAAGAAAAAGGATTCTTTGAAGCCCTCTTCGGGCTTTAGGGGCTCATTCCATTGCGATGCGTAATTTCAATACCCGGTTTCGGCTACGTGATACCGACCGACAGATCCGGCTGGTGTACACGTGGTTCCTGCTCCTGATGTTCGTGGGATTCGTCTTCACTTTTTTATGGGCGCACAGCATGACCGACCTGACGCCGAAGGGCATTGCCCTACACTATCGCGGATCCCCTGAAAACTTCGGCGAGCCCATGTCGTTCGGGCAATTGGCCGAAACCTCGCACTTTCACTTATTCACGATGCCCGTCGTGTTCCTGATCATGGTGCACGTGTTGTATCTGACCATGGCCAGTCCTCTCGTGAAAGCATTGACCACGTGGGGCGCCTTTCTAGGCGTGACGTTGGATCTCGTGTCGCCGTGGCTGATCACCTACGTGTCTCCCCTCTTCGTGGTGACCCTGTTGACCGGCGACGTTCTCATGACGGTCGCATTTTTGATCATGTTTGCGATTCCCATGTATGAAATGTGGATTTTGAATCATCCCTTTATGATGCGAGGAGATACTGAGTAACGCCCTTGTGGATAAAAATTTCTGACTAATCATTCGAAATAGAGCCAGAGACTGTTCGTCCAGAGCCCAAGCATGCACGATGCGTTCTTGGGCTTTTTTGTTGAGTTTGGCAAAGAAGGAGTGGGGTGAATCCCAGCCCACCTCTTCTCCAGCGGGGGGCTACAAGTTCCTCCTGATAAGCCCCCCGCCCCCCACAAGCCCCATCAATAGGGTTCCAATTGCGTGACTGTTGACAAAAGGCACACAACTTGAGATGGGTCCATACAAGCCTGAGAAAGCGGTAAAGGAAGGGATGCCCTACCAAACTCTCATCTCAAGCACACGACACAAATTCGTGGCGGGGAAATTGAAAAATGCGGGGTATTATCAGGATTGCAAAAATCGATCGACCTTTTCTTGTAACGTCGTTTGAATGAGTTCGCACGTCCGAACGTCTTCGACTTTGTTGCCGTTCCGTTCCGTGACGTGAAACACGTCCACGACTTGATCCAGGCGCGTCCCGATCTTGGCCGAATGAACCGAGAGACCGAGGTCATACAAGGTTTTGGCTATTTCATGCAGCAGGCCCTGCTTGTCATCGGCAAACACGTCGATCACGGTAAACTGGTCCGACGTTTCATTATCAATTTTGACTTCGGTGCGATGCTGGCGAATCGGCATTTGGCTGCGAAATGACACGCGTTGATTCTGTTCCATAAACGCTTCGATCGAGAGTTCTGCCTTCAACACGCTGACTATCGCCCTCCCCACTTTTTCCAACCGTGCCGGCGTCGGCTCGCCGCTGAAATCGGGATCCTTGACCAAAAACGTATCCACCACAATGCCGTCGGGTCTCGTCACAATCTGGGCATCAAGCACACGAAGGCCCTTTGCAGCCAACACGCCCGTCATCTTCATAAACATCCCGGACGACACGGAATCGAAGGCAATTAACGAATACTCACACACCTTGAGTTCCCGGTTGTAGGTGGATTCGACCCTGGGACGTTCCGGGGTCAAGGACTGGATGGCAGAAAGGTGAGCGATGATTCGATCTTTGGCCGTTCCGGAAAGATAGCGCACCGGAAAGGCTTCCAATTGGCTTTTGACCCACTCACGGTTCAGAAGAGCCGGGCTCTCGGCGGCTTGCCCACCTGCTTCAACGCGTTGAGCTTTCGACTGACAGACCGCTAAGACCTCGTCGGTGACGCGCTCGATGTGAAGAGCGGATTCCACCTGTTCACTTTCTCCGGAAACTTCGGGGAGCGCCAGAAGATATAATTCGATCAGCAACGCTTCTTTCCATCTGGTCAGCATGTCCGGCCCCACCGCCGCAATGTCCGCGGCAGTCAGGAGCAAGAGTTGTTTCAATCGTTCGGGACTGCCCACGGCCCGACAAAACGTCAGCCGCACTTTTTCATCATGGGGATCCCGCCGAAAGGCCGTATTCGCCATCAGCAGATGTTCATGGACAAGAAATTCCAGGGTCCGGGATTCTTGTGCGTCAAATTCTAACCTGACGGACACGTCCTGGGCGATCCTTTTGCCGACTTCGCTGTGGTCTTCAGGGAGGCCTTTCCCCACGTCATGAAGAAGCACGGCCAAGTGCAGGAGATCCTTCTCTTGAATCTCCTCGTACACCGTTCCCAACGTTCCGGACTGTTTCCCTAAAGACTCGACTTTCTTCACGGCAAGGAGGCTGTGCTCATCAACCGTATATTTGTGGTATTGATTGAATTGCATGAGGCCCCGTACACGACCAAAGGCCGGGATCAGTTTTTCCAAAACCCGAGCCTGATGCATCAACGTCAAGGTTTCGGCAACCGCCTCGGGGCCCGACAACAATTCCCGAAACCGCCGGCTCACGGCCGGGGACGCAAACAGGTGGTCGGGCATGCTTTCCATGTGGCGGTGAATCTCTTCCAGCACCAGGCCATCGATCGTCACCCCCTGTTTTTGAGCAACCTGAAAGAGACTCAAGAGATGCTCCGGATCATCCAGGACCTGCATGAGTTTTTCATCATGGATGGACAGCCTCCCGTCAACGACCTGAAAGAAGCCGTCGATCACGGGAGAAGGCCACAGTTTTTTGAGGCGAGTCCATAGGGGCGTGGAACCTGCACGCTCCACAAAGCGCATCGCACGATGATGAATGCCCGTGGTCAGACGATAATAGTGTTGCATGAACTGTTCGACACCCAGCATATGCGGTTCATCCCGATAGCCGAACTCTTGAGCCATGCGTACTTGTTCGTCGAACGACAATATTTCCTGGGCGCGATCCGCCCCCAAATGGAGCAAGGCGCGCACCTTGAACAGGAACTCTCTTGCTTCGAGTAACGCCGTATAATCCTGGTGCACCAATGCTCCACGATCGACCAACTCCTGCAACGTGGAGGCCTGATACCGGGCCATGCCGATCCATTGGAGCAAATGGACGTCTCTCAACCCGCCTTTGGTTCTTTTGATATTCGGTTCAAGGAGAAACACGGTCTCGCCGAATTTGGCATAGTCCTGCTCCCGTTCTTCAAGCTTTTCCCGGACAAAATTCTCCACTCGTCTTCCAAGAACGCGCTTGGCAAAACGTCGCCGAAATTCTTGAAAGACCGATGGGCTTCCGACTAAAAACCTCGACTCCATCAGCGCGGTTTTTGCCGACAAATCTTCTTCCGCAACGACCACGCAATCGCGAATCGACCGGACACTATGCCCCACCTGAAACCCCAAATCCCACAAGTGGTGAAACACTTTTTTCGAGAGATCCTGGACGACCTTTCCCCCGCCTGTGCGATAGAGCATCATGACGTCGATGTCGGAATAGGGTGCAAGTTCGCGTCGACCATATCCCCCAACAGCCACAAGGCAACAGTGCTGCATACCCGAAGGCGCATCGCCGCCCCACTGCCTGACCACGTTTCGATACCGGCCGATCAGGACCGTATCAACGAGGGCGGTAAAATCCGACACGACTTCCGTCCCGGATGCCCCCTCCCGCAATCGCCGGTGGATGCCTTCGCGTCGCGCCTGGAGTACGGCTTGCGTTGAGGATACACTCGATTGAGACGAGTCGATGGGACGCTCCAACTGTTCCATACGTTCCTGATTCACGGACGTACTCCTGTGCCGTTCTCGTCAGTGCACAACGATCGTTGTTCCCTATCGGGTTCGTATACTAGCTCGAACATTGTTCGTCAACGCTTGACGTACCGATTGGTAATCGGCATCCGTCGATCTTTCCCAAGCGCCTTTTGCATGATCTTAATCCCGATCGGAGCCTGGCGGCGTTTATATTCACTGCGGTCCACCATGGCCATCACGCGTTTGACGGTTTGCAATGGAAAGCCCTTTCCGGCAATTTCCTGAAAGGAATATTCTCTTTCGACGTACGCCTCCAGTATGGGGTCAAGGACTTCATAAGGCGGCAAGGCGTCCTGATCCGTTTGGTCGGGCTTGAGTTCAGCCGAAGGCGCCCGGTCGATGATACGTTGAGGAATCACGGCTTGGACATCAACGGCTTTGAGATTGCGATACCGAGCCAAAACATAGACCAGGATTTTGGGTACGTCCTTAATCACGGCAAACCCGCCCGCCATGTCCCCGTACAAGGTGGCATAGCCGACGCTCATTTCGCTCTTATTGCCGGTCGTCAAGACTAAATGACCGAATTTGTTGGATAGGGCCATCACGATGGTTCCACGTATGCGAGCCTGAAGATTTTCTTCCGTGGTATCTGGAGCGCGTTCTCCGAAAGTCGAAGACAATGCCCGGACGTATTGTTTCCAGAGGCGCGTGATCGGAATGGTCAACAAACGAACGTTCAGTGCCTTCGTCAAGGCGTTGGCGTCAACGCGGCTTTCCCGCGAGGTAAACGGTGAGGGCATGAACACCCCCGTCACGCGATCCGGCCCAAGGGCATCGGCGGCAATCACTGTCGTCAGGGCTGAATCAATTCCCCCGCTGATGGCGATCAAGACGCGTTGGAAACGGTTCTTCCTGACGTAGTCACGCACGCCCGTCACCAGGGCCTGATAGATTTCTTCCACATCGTGAGACACGGCCGGATTTTTCAACGGCACGGGCTTGTTCGCTTTCCGTTGCACCACCGGAGAAAGTTGCACTCGTTTGACGGGATACCGTTGCCCTGCCCGTTTTCCTCGACCCGCAGGGCGCGTCTCCCGTGGACCATCGAAAGACAGGTCAGCCACAAGAAGCTCTTCTTCAAACGCCTTGGCACGCGTGATGACCTTTCCCGTTCGATCGACAATCATGCTGTTTCCATCGAATACGATTTCATCCTGCCCCCCGACCATGTTGGTATAACTTACCACCACGTCATTCTCCCTGGCGCGTTGCCCCAACATGCGTTCCCGCGTTCTTGCTTTTCCCACGTGATAGGGCGAGGCATTGATGTTCAGGATCAGTCGCGCACCCCCGACGGATACCTGATCGCGAGTAGGCCCACCGGCGTACCAGATGTCCTCACAGATGTTCACGCCAAACCGCACTCCTTGGACTTGGCAGACTAACGCTTTTTTGCCTGGCGAAAAATACCGGCTTTCGTCGAATACCCCATAATTCGGCAAGAACGTTTTTTGGCAGGTGGCGACGACCTGCCGGTCATGAATCACCGCCGCCGCATTGAACACGTGCCGGGGTCCCGAGGGAACGACGAAAGGAGTCGAATCCCGCAAACGAATCATTCCCCCCTCTTCAAGATAGCCGGCGACTACGGTGAGGTTCCGACACTGTTTGGTCAACCATTGGAGTGCGTGATTGGTGTCGCGAAGAAAGCTTGGTCGTAAGACCAGGTCTTCCGGGGGATAGCCGGTGATCGCCAGTTCAGGGAAGACGACAATATCCGCTCCCACCCGACGAGCCTGTGTCACCCATTTGCCCATCGCACGCACGTTCCCGTCCACATCGCCCACGACGGGATTCATTTGAACCATGGCAATTCGGCAAACACGCATCGCAAAAAAAAACGTCCTCTTCCCTTCAGGGGAGGGAGGACGCCTTTGTCCTAACACCTATCAAACGTGCACGAGTCGTCTTTTGAGTTTGTACCAACGATTCGGACAGCCTGTCAAGGAGGCGGAGGGAACAACGATCGTTGTCCCCTACTGATCCATGGACCCACCTTCCAATTCTCCGGCCAAAATAATAGCCTCGGCAATCTCCCGCATGGACTTTCGCATGTTCATGCTTTGGCGCTGGATCAACCTGAACGCATCGGCTTCTGATAACTTGCGAGAATGCATAAGATAGCCCTTGGCTCGTTCGACGAGTTTTCTGACGGTCAGGGCTTCCTGCATTTCAAATGATTTTTCCATGAGACGAGTATGCTCAATGGCGACCGCTGCCTGGTTGGCAATGGCCTGCATGATTTTGATTTCCTTGTCGTCAAACGCATGCAACGTGGAGGTATAGGTATTGAGCACGCCAATGACCCTTTCCTTACTCATCATGGGCACCGACAATAACGAACACAACGACTCCCGTTTGGCTAAATCCTGGTAGAAAAACTCTTTTTCCTTCTTCACGTCCGAAACGTAAATCGGCCGTTGTTCCTTGACCACCCGCCCGCTGATACTCTGGCCGATCTTGAGCGGAGGTTTCCGACGATAGGCTTCGCTCAAGCTCTGGGTCGCCGCAATATGCAACTTCTGGTTCTCCTCATCAACCAACATAAGGGAACAGATCGTCGAATCCATCATCTGAGCCGTCGTCATCACGATCAATTGGAGCACTTCCTCTATCACACGATTGGAAGCCACGGTTTCCGAAACCTGGGACAGGGTATCCAATTGTACCGTTTGCCGCCTCATTTCGTCATACAATCGCGCGTTCTCGATGGCGCCCCCGACCTGGTTCGCGATCGTCGATAACAGCGCCAATTCGGCATCCTGATAGCGCCTCGCCCGTTTGTGTTGAGCGTTAATGACGCCGATGACGTTGCCTTTGGTCACGACAGGAAGCGACACAAACGCCTGGTATCGGTCTTCAGGCAGATTGTGGAAGAATTTAAACCGTGGATCGTCACTCGCGTGACGGGGAATGACCACCGGCACCCTTTCTTGTGCCACCCAGCCCGTAATCCCCTCTCCCAACCCCACGGAGATTCGTCCGATGAGCTTGGGATGAGGGTTCTTGGATGATCGCAAAACGAGTTCGTCCCGATTCTCGGAGACGAGATACAACAAACAGGAATCAGCCTTCGTCACTTCGACAACCACTTCCACGATGTGTTTGAGAACCGCTTCCAAATCGAGCGTGCTGCTGATCGATTCACTGATACGATACAGCACTTCCACTTCCCGCGTTCTTTCGCGAAGGACGGCCTTGACGTCCTGCTTGGGCCGCTTGGGGGATTTCTTTGTTGGAGTCATCTCAAGAATCCTAGCGAGGCAACCTTGTCCAGCATGCCTTAGGAAGACTGCTCATGACAGTGTGCATACCACCGTCTCACCGTGCGCGGTTCCAGCGGCATGACTTGGACTTTCCCTATTGATCTGGGAAGCACACAGTGGACGATTCCCTGTGCCACTTTCTTATCATGACGCATGGCACCCCAAAATCTCGAAAAACTATGGGCCGGCATCCGCACGGGAAGGCCCGTTCGCTGTATCAAGGCACATTGCCTGTCCACGACGCTTTTGGAGCACAGTTCCAAATAATTGGCAAGGAGAGCTTCATGCACCATGCCGATTCCCACGGCCTCACCATGGATGTATTGTCGGTACCGGCCCAAGGATTCCAACGCGTGACCGATGGTATGTCCATAATTCAAAATCCGACGCAGACCCGATTCCCGTTCATCTTTGGCCACCACCCGCGCCTTGATCTCACAACAACGCGTCACGACCTTTTGGACGTCTTTCTCCTTCATGTCGAGAATATGTTCTATCCGGTCCTCTAAAAACGCGAAGAAATTTTTATCGGCAATGACCCCATATTTAATCACTTCGGCCAACCCGGCCAGCCATTCCCGCTTGGGAAGGGTCTGCAACGTATTCGTATCGGACACTACGAGGGCCGGCTGGTAAAACGCGCCGATCAGATTCTTCCCGGAGGGATGGTTGACCCCGGTTTTCCCACCCACGCTGGAATCCACTTGCGCCACAAGCGTGGTGGGTGCTTGAATAAAGGGGATGCCCCGAAGGTACATTGACGCGGCAAAGCCGGTGATGTCTCCAATCACCCCTCCACCCAACGCCACGAGCGCGGACCGGCGTTCGAATCGATGCTTGACCAATTCATCGACGATGGACGAGACCCACCGAAGCGTTTTGGTTCGCTCGCCATCCGGAATGCTTATCACGTGGCAGGTGAATCCCGCTTTGACGATCGCCTTTTTGAGCGATGCCCCATAGAGACGTGCCAACGTCGGATTGGTCACGACTCCGACTTTTCCGGACAGTCCCAATGCTTGTAAATACTGCCCCATCCGGTGAAGGCTGCCGGGACCGATCACAATATCGTAACTTCGCTTGCCGAGACCGACTGTGACTGTTTGGTTAGAGTGGGTCATGAGCAGCCCTGCACTCGGCTTTTCCGGTTGAGCGATGTAATCGGTTCACGTTGGTTGAGGACAAGGATGGAGAAACCAGGGTGCCTTTCAAAAATTCTTGACGTATTCCTGGTAGGCGTCGAAATTTCGTTTCATTTCATCCAAACTATCACCGCCGAACTTTTCCAGCATGGCATTGGCCATTTCATAGGCAATGACGGCTTCCCCTACCACGCCGGCGGCGGGAACCGTACAGATGTCAGAACGTTCCACCGTGGCTTCAAATGGTTTTTTCGTTTGAATATCCACGCTGTTCTTCGGTTGATACAGGGTGGCAATCGGTTTCATGGCGACCCGCACGACAACGGGTTCTCCGTTCGTCATGCCGCCTTCCAATCCACCGGCATGGTTGGTCTTTCGTGCAAAGCCCGGTTTGGTTTCACTGGGATAAATGTCGTCGTGCACTTCAGATCCAAAGCGACAAGCAGACTCGAACCCCATGCCGATTTCCACGCCTTTCATGGCTTGGATACTCATGGCCGCCATGGTCAACCGTGCACTCAAACGCCGGTCCCACTGCGCGTAACTGCCCAACCCAATGGGAGGATTGGTCACGACGACCTCGAAGACTCCACCCAATGAATCGCCGTTACGTTTCGCCGATTGGATCTGCTCGATCATCTTTTCATTCGCTTCCGGATCAGAACACCGCACCTGCGACTGCTCAGCCCGTTCATACGCCGCCAAGGGATCATTCACCGGTGGGATCGCGACCGAGCCGATGCGGGTCGTATAACTCACCACCCGCATGTCAAATTGAGATAACAGGGCCTTGGCCACGCCACCGAGGGCCACCCGGATAGCCGTTTCTCTCGCACTCGCCTTTTCGAGCACGTTGCGAATGTCCCGATGTCCATATTTAATGGCCCCCACCAGGTCCGCGTGACCGGGTCGCGGACGGGTCACGACTCGTTCCTCTGATGGAGGACCCGGTTCGGCCGCCATAATCTCCTGCCAATTTTCCCAATCCCGATTGCGAACGACTAATCCCAATGGATTTCCCAACGTTTTCCCTTTTCGGACGCCACAGTAAAATTCAACCTGATCCTTTTCGATTCGCATCCGGCCCCCACGGCCATACCCCCCCTGTCTTCTCGCCAGATCATGGTTGATCATTTCCGCGGTAAGAGGAAGCCCTGCCGGAACCCCTTCCAACACGGCCATCAATCCCTTTCCATGGGACTCACCGGCATTTAAATAACGCAACATCTTGCACCTTCATCCATCAGGGCTTTCAGGAATCCCCGCCGGAACGCGGTTCCCAAAAGTCCTTTTCTTCGTACAACCAATATGTCCTCTCCTGTTGAGGCCTTGCCTTTTCCCCTATCGCCGAAAGAGTCACCCCGTGATCCGTGATGCGTTGCACGACTCGGGAATAGGCGGAAATAACTTGTCCCTGCCTGACAATGAGTCGCTTCCCATCCTCAAATTCCAACAGAGCCCAACGGCCCTGAGCGGATGACATTGTTCCAACGACCTTCACGGTTTGGTGACTCACGTCTTGCCCCTGCAAGGAAGAACCGGCCTTGTTCCGGACAACCGATTTCGGCACAAAAGGATCGCGATAGCGATCCGAACGATACCGGAATGCGCGAGAGGGTTCATTCAATGGAGCGTTCGTTACCACCTGTTCACCCGGCCCTGCATGGACTTGGGTCCCGGTGAACAAAAAAACGCTCCCACACACGAAGAACATGAGCACGGCAATAGCACGCATCACGGGTTTGCTCCCTTAACTTGTGACCTGCACGGCAACGCGCTGTTCCCTTTGTCCGACGGCAGTCGCCTGGAGACCTATCAATTCAAAAGAAGCTTGAATGGGGCGCTCCGGGCTCTCCTCAGTCGCTTCCCTGATTTGAAAGTCCAGCGACCTCAACGTCAACGTGTTCGGAAGCGTTCGTAGCTCTTCAAGAAAGTGCGCGAGTGCATGATACCGCCCTTCCGCATAGAGCCGAAGCGTGACTTTATTCAAATCCGTTTCCGGAAACGGAACGGGCTCTTCGGACTTCCAGGACGTGAGTACCACGTCAACCGACTGGGCTTTGTCCAGGACGCCCGAAAGTATTTGATCCATGGGCACCGCCAATACTCTTTTTTGTGCTTTGAGCTGGCGGGTCAGGTTGGCGATTTCATCTTTGAGAGTCTCCAATTGAGGGTCCCGTTTCATCGTTGCAAGTCGATGGTCCAGTGATCGAAGGGTTTGTTGAAACGCTTGGGTTCGTTGCCGTTGCGGTTCCACAACGAATTGAAACAGGATGATCGACGTGAATCCCACAAAGAGAAGCAGGATGATGACCTTGTGGGCCATACGCGTGTCTTCCACCCAATCAAGAATGCTTTCGACCATGATCCGTCGAGTCCATGAATACGTTCATTGAGAATTGAAAGAGGTCAGGCTGCTGCACGTGCGGCCCGGCATCAACAACGTCGACCGGGCCAAGCATTTCGGTTTTTTCGAAATCCTTCGCCAGTTTCAACACGTCTTCGAGGGAACGGGCAGAACCGGATAACGTGATCTTTTCATCCTTTGCCTGAAGATGCAGCAACCACACGTCCAGAGGGTCAACCGCCCGGCCGATGATCGACAGCAGGTGAATGGGCAGTTCACTCGTCAATGCCTTGAGCCTGTTCCGTTCGGTGACAATGGCTTGCCGTCGTTTCTCCAGCGTCAAAACCTCCTCGTGGGTTTTTTGCAGCAAAACGACACGTGCCTGTTTTGCCTGCATTTCTTGTTCAAGCCGTTGCGTAGCGTGATTGACATCAATGGAGACCCATCCCCAAAACGCACAGACACTCGCCAGGACGCCTACCCCCACCAACAACTCTGCCTTGGAGCGACTCCGCACCTGGCGTTCATCGTGTCGTTGGCCTTTCAGTAAATTGATGCTAACCATGGTTGTCCTTATGAAGGGCCAAACCGAGGGCCACTCCTCCGAGGTGGGCCGAAGCCGACAGATGGTCATGATCCCGATGATCGGCCAGACATTCGATTTCATCAAAAGGATTGAACGGCAGAGTGGGAATCGCCAAGGCGTTTTGCAACTCACTTCGCAATCGCGGATATTTCGATTGTCCTCCGCAAAGAAACATCTTTTCCACGTCGAGTTCCGGGTAGCGTTCCAGGACGGACTCGAAACAGCATTTGGTTTCCCTTACGACTTCTGCTACGAGGGATGGATTCTCCGGGCCACCGGTTCCACCCGGACCGTGCTGCCCAGCGGTGTCTTCGACGGCTCCCGTGTGATCGACTGCCCAGCTTGACGAAGTTCCCTCAAAGCTGACATCGCGGACCACGAGGGGATACTCATCGGCTACGAAGACGATATTCATTCCGCTTGCTCCCACGTTTGCAATGGCAAACGACCTTCCCCGGAAGGCGGGACTTTTCCGCATAATCGTCTTCATCAGCGCGAGACCATCGACGTCACACACGATCGGATGAACCCCGATTTCTTCCAATAACGTTTTGCGGCTTTCAACCACCTGTTGCTTGGCGGCCACAAGCAGCAGTTCCGTCTCCGTAGAGGCGGGCTGCGGTTGATGGGGAGGGAGAATCCAATAATCAAAATAAATATCACTCATGGTATAGGGGATGTATTGATGACCTTCCCACGTCAAATATTCATCAAGGGCATCTTGCTCGACACCGGACACGCGTATCCGCTTGACCATCACCGATGGTCCGGATACGGAGATGGCAACGGAGCTGCCGAGCAACTCACATTCTTGAAGCAGATCGCTGAGTGCGGCTTTGAGCCGATGGGAATGGTGGCTCGCGTCCTCTTCCACAACGTCTGGATCGAGACTGCGGACGCCAAATCGTTTGAGACGATACCCGGTGGCATGTTGCTCAAGCTGAATCAGCTTGATCGTGGAAGAGCCGATGTCCAATCCGACACGGGATTGCGGTCGTGAAAAGACGTAGGCCCATCTCCGGAGTCGCTTCATCATCGGCGGTCAATTGCGAGGGCGGGTTGACGTCGAAGGCAACATCTCTCATGTTCCCGCTTAAAATATTCAACCCTACACTGTTCTCGATTGACCGTCAAACAATGGCGATTTGGCTCACGTGCCGATAAGATTTCTCGCAAAATGACGGTGGCGGCGAACGTTTCCTCGCCGCGATTTGTGCATGGCAACGGCGCAGGCAGGAAGAACGTGCAATGCGGAAAAGCCCGTAGCCGGAAACAACGGCACGTCAATATTCCGAACGATCCATGTCCCGGTGGCTGAGCGTGGCGCTGTAGCCTAACAGCGCAAACAGGTCCTTCACCTTGTTCCCGATCGCGACGGAACGATGCCTCCCACCCGTACAGCCGATGGCGATGGTCAAATAACTCCGTCGTTCTCGCTCAAACAGCGGAAGGAGAAACGTAAAAAACCCCTTCATGTGCTCAAGAAAACCTTGTGCCTCTTTGTTTTCGAGAACGTACCGCTGGATATTTTTTTCGTTTCCCGTTAACGGTTTCAATTCAGGAACGAAGTGAGGATTTTGCAAAAATCGAACGTCAAACACGAGGTCGGCTTCGTAGGGCACGCCAAACTTGTAACCGAACGTCATCACGGACACCTTCATCGAATGCCGATGGTCACGGTCGCCGTACCGCTGCACCATCCAATCTTGCAGTTCATGCACGGTCAACTCCGACGTATCCAACACGCGATCGGCACGAGAACGTAATTCGCCAAGGTGCTGCCGTTCGAGTCGGATCCCTTCCAGGACGGGCTGCTGGGGCAGGAGCGGATGGGGACGACGGGATTCCGAAAAACGACGGGTCAGGACAACGTCATTCGCTTCCAAATACAACAGTTCCACGATGGAGACGTTCGCTTGGAGCCGCTCGAGATTTTCGAAAAAATCCAAGAAGAATTCGCGTTCGCGAATATCAATACACAAGGCAATCTTGCGAACGGTGTGACTTCGTTGGCCGCAAAATTCTGCAAATGAGAGAAACAGCGCCGGAGGAAGATTATCCACACAGAAGAACCCTATATCCTCGAGACATTTCAGGGCTTGCGTTTTTCCAGAGCCGGACAACCCACTGACAATCACGAGATGGAGTGAACGTTCCGCAGTCACGACGACCTCAGGAGAAGGGGCATCGTTCTCATCGGCAAGAAAGGCAAGCCCTGGAGTGAAGATGCAATCACGGTGGGCTCAATAGATACGTTTTCGCTGGCTGGCCGTGGCGATATTGAGTTCCGCCCGATACTTGGCAATCGTCCGTCTGGCAATGACAATCCCTCTGCCACGCAACCTCGAGACAATTTCCTGATCTTTCAACGGTTTCCCGTGATTTTCCTGTCCGACCATTTCACGGATCAACTCACGAACGGTGATCGAGGATAAATCTTCGGCGCCCGGTTCCGCCCGTTGAATACCCGCGTTAAAGAAAAATTTCAGTTCCAACATGCCCTGGGGGCAATACATATATTTATTCGTCGTCACCCGACTGATGGTCGACTCATGCATGCCCACGTCTTCAGCCACTTGCTTCAGCACAAGCGGTTTCAAGTACTGAATGCCTTTTTCCAAAAAGGATTCCTGGAATCTGATTAAACTTCCAACCACTTTCAGAATCGTTTTGTTCCTCTGCTCAAGGCTGCGAATGATCCACTGAGCCCCTCGCAGTTTGTCCTCCAGGTACGCCTTCGTGGTGTCTCCAGCTCCGAGGTTCGTTCCCAACATCTGCGCATAATAAGGATTGATCCGCACACGAGGTATCCTATCGAGATCCTGGAGCACCTGATGGGAGTCGATAGATATAAGGTTTCCCGTGCGTACACGAGGCATCCTGCCGTCGTTCAGGGACACCTGCCATTCGCCTTCGTCCTTGAACACGAAGACATCGGGCACGATGATTTGGTTGTTGTCGGAAAAATAGGGCCGTCCGGGTTTTGGCTCCAGACCTTCGATGATATGCACGGCCTCCACGATCTCCTCAACGGACCTCCCGACTGCCTTGGCGACGGTGGAATATCGTTTTTTCTGGAGGTCGCGAAGATGGTTCTTGATAATCAGTTCGAGCAGGGATTCCTGGTGAGCGCCGCCATGCACATATTCACTTCCAATGGGTTTTTTATGCAGGTGGCAAAGTTGAACCAATAAACATTCCTGAAGGTCGCGGGCAGCCACGCCGATGGGATCGAATGTCTGAACCAGGGATAAAACAGAATCCACCTTCTTGACGGACACCCGAGCTTCTTCGGCAATTTCCTCGATCGATGTGCGAAGATACCCGTCTTCATCGAGATTGCCGATGATCATATGGCCGATGGCTTTCTCTTCCTCATCCTCGGAAGAAAGCCGTAACTGCCATAGCAGGTGATCTTCCAGGGTAGTCGGTTTGGTCAGCGTTTGGTCATAAGACGGAAAATCTTCGTCTGAGAACGCCTGGCAATCACCACCTCTCGGTCGCCAATCACTTTCATAATAATCTTCCCACCCCTCCGGCGAGAGCGGTTCGGAAAGTTCATTGGCTGCTCCGGCCTCACCACCGGTATCACTGTCGCCGGTATCACTGTCATCGACGACTTCTTCCTTTCTCTCGGGAGCAGTCTCTTCCGGCGTTGGCCCATCCCCCTCATCCACATCGGCACTCACCTCTTCAAGGAGTGGATTGTCCAGCAAATGCTGGGCAAGCACCTGTTGCAGTTCCAGTCTGGATAACTGCAATAACTTGATGGCCTGTTGAAGTTGGGGTGTCATCACCAACTTCTGACTGAGCTGAAGATCGAGTTTGAGTTCCATCGCCGTCATCCAGGCAGGCCCGGAACGTTCAGAGCCTGAAGCGTTCGCCTAAATAGATTTCCCTGACCTTGGGGCTCCTGACAATGACTTCTGAAGTTCCTGCCTCCAGAATCGTGCCTTCATTAATGATATACGCCCGATCTGTTATGGAAAGCGTTTCTTGCACGTTGTGATCCGTCGTCAGAATCCCGATTTTTTTGCTTTTCAAAGACTGAATGATTTTTTGGAGGTCGGCAACCGCAATGGGATCAATGCCGGCAAAGGGTTCATCCAACAACAAAAACTGAGGAGTCGTGGCCAGAGCCCTCGTGATTTCCAATCGACGCCGCTCTCCGCCGGAAAGCGTGAAGGCTTTGCTTTTTCGAATATGAGCTAAGCCGAGTTCGTTCAATAAACGATCCAGGCGTTCCTGACGCTCCTCCTGAGAAAGGTCCAGGGTCTCCAAGACGGCACAAATATTATCTTGAACGGATAATCGACGAAAAACCGAAGCTTCTTGCGGGAGATACCCAATACCGCGGCGAGCCCTCTGGTACATCGGCAAGGCAGTGATCGGATCGTGATTTAAGAAAATCTCGCCATAGTCGGGCTGGCAAAGGCCAACCACCATGTCGAAAATCGTCGTTTTCCCTGCTCCATTCGGCCCCAATAACCCGACAATTTCTCCTGATTCAACTTCTAACGAGACGCCTTGAACGGCATCCCGTCCCTTGAAACTTTTGCGTAATTCCTTGACGGAAAGCCTGGAGTGCGCCATGACGGGCTGTAACGGCTCAACGATTGTCAACGGCCTTACGGCCCTTACTCTTCGAGGATAACCACATGGGATCCGCCTTCGACGATGCTTCGTTGTTCCTTTAAAAACATCGTCATCTGGGATCCTTTAATTTTTGTGCCACCTTGCCAGGCCACCGGCGACTCCGTCAGTACGAGTTTGTCTTCATCTTTGTCATACAATGCGCGCCCGCACGTCGCTTTCCCATCCGATTTCTCAATGACCACGTTGCCGCTGGCCTCAATACGGTCAACCTGATGCGTGGTCCCCCCTTCCGTTTGCCGGCTGCCAGCTTGCGCGCTTTTTTTAAACGTCACAACCATATGATCGGATCGCATGACGAAGTCCATTTTTTTGAGGACCACCGTTCCTTCGAAGATCGTCTGTCCGGATTTTCCCTGGATGGTCATCGTCTGTGACGTAATCGTCGTTTGCTCTTTTTTTTCAGCAAAGGCGAAAGGGATTGCCTGCGCCGAGACGAAACCACACACCAGAATCGCCATGAGGATGGGCTTGCTATATTCAGGACGTAATCCGAACGTGTACATCATCGAGCACTCCTAACTTTTCCGTTTTCAACTCTGCAATCAAACCAATACCCGTAATGATCACGCCATGCCCATGTATGGTCACCGGCCTGTCCGTGCTGATGGTCTGCTCCGCATCCACCCAGTGAACGTGCGGGGTAAAGATTGTATAGCCATTTGCCAATTCAATTGCAATCAACTCTTCCTGACTTCGAAGATCAAAATTGCCGTTGGCCGTATTAATCGTTCCTTCTTCAGCCTCCAACTGCATTTCTTGCTCTTGACCTTCCTTGTCAAACAACCGAACCTGAACCTGTTTCAGCAGCACGTGCTGTTCGGACTCATGGCTTTCGGCTTTTTGCGCTTCCACCTCCCACTGGACCCGCCCCTCCTCGGTTTGACGGTAGACAAAACCTTCCAGGCCGGCATCGGTCGTTTCAAAAACCGGCGCCGTAAGCACGGGGAGGGGATGATTGGACTGCATTTGCTGCATCAGAACATACCCGAGAAAGCCCGCCAAACTCAGGGTAATCCCTCTTAAAATCCATTGGATCCATAAGCGAGGCATACGTGTATACGTGAATGGCTTGGAAGGAACCTGAAACAGAATACCATACGCTCCGGACCAAGTAAACTAAACGGTCGCAGGGATATTCCTGAAACACGGTTCGACTCTAGCTGAGATAGCGTCAGGGAGGAGGACGGCACGGCAGGAACTCCCACAACGGCCGGACACCTGAAGAGAGGGGAGAACGGCAAGAAGATTATGAAGTCTTGTCTTCGACCACGGGTTCAGGAACGTCGTCAACCACCGGCCCGCGCTCGATCAATTCAATCGCCACAAGTTCTGCAGCATCACCGGGTCGCCGTCTTGTCCGAATGATCCGGATGTACCCTCCTGGCTGGCGACGAAATCGTCCTGCAACGTCACCGAACAATTTGGATACAACCTCTTTTTTTCGGATAAAATCCAAGGCGCGCCTTCGAGCATGAAGAGAGCCGTCTTTCCCCAAGGTGATCATTTTCTCAGTGATGCCACGGATTTCTTTGGCTTTTGCCTCCGTGGTCTCAATACGTTCGTGTTCCAGTAACGAGGTGACAAGGTTCCGGAACATCGCGTGCCGATGTTTGGTATTTCGCCCTAATTGTCTGCCTTTTTTTCTATGACGCACAGCGTGGCTCTCTTGATAAAAGGTTAATGCGATTGGTTGTTGGTCTGTACCAGACTTTCTCTTCTGAGACCCAAGCTCAGCCCCATTTCGGCTAACACTTCCTTGATTTCATTGAGAGATTTTTTTCCGAAATTTTTGGTTTTCAGCATCTCTATTTCCGTCTTCTGCACGAGGTCTTCGATGGTTTTGATATTCGCATTTTTCAGACAATTCGCCGCACGCACGGAAAGTTCCAGTTCATTGACGCTTCGAGCCAGATGTTTATTCAATTCGGCTTGCGTTTCCTCATAAGCGGAATCATGCTCCACTTCTTTCATTTCTTCGCTGGGAATGCAAATAGCCAAATGCTCTCGAAGAATAGAGGCCGATGAGGAAATCGCCTCTTGCGGGGTAATGCTTCCGTCGGTCCAAATCTCAAGATTCAGTTTGTCATAATCGGTCACCCGTCCCACACGGGCATTTTCCACGTGAAAGTTCACCCGCTTAATCGGGGAAAAAATCGAATCAACCGGGATAACTCCAATGGGTAGCCCTTCTTCTTTATTGCGTTCAGCCGGCACGTACCCGCGTCCCGGCTTCACGATCAACTCCATGTCAAGCATACCGTCTTTGTCCAATGTGGCGATATGCAATTCAGGGTTTAAAATCGTCATGTCCGCGTCATGCTGAATATCGGCGGCACGAACGTCGCCCGGCCCTTTTTTCTTTAACCGCATCGCTTTCGATTTATCGGTATGAAGTTTGAGACGCAGATTTTTGATGTTCAAGATGATAATGGTCACGTCTTCCGTGACGCCGGGAAGGGTGGAAAATTCATGAAACACACCTTCGATCTTGACAGAAGTCACGGACGCACCGGATAACGAGGACAACAACACGCGTCGCAAGGAGTTGCCGACCGTTGTCCCAAACCCACGTTCAAATGGCTCAGCCGTAAACTTTCCATAGGTGGACGAGGCTGTTTCCTTTTCCAATTCCAGTCGCATAGGCAACTGAAAATCCTTGATCCCTTTGCTCATTACGCCCCCTTTCACCTCATCTGTCACAGCCGAAACGTCAGCTAACGTATGGGTACCCGATTGTTCACTTCTAGCGAGAATATAATTCGACAATAATCTGTTCATTGACCGGGGCCCCAATGTCATCCTTCGTCGGCAATGCCAGAATCGTCCCTTTCAACGCATCATGGTCACAGTCGATCCAGTTGACCACCGACTGGCTGTCGGCGGCCTGCGCCGCAGCTTTAATCGCCAGCAACTCCAGGCTCCGTGGCCTGACTTGAATCACGTCTCCCACGGCGGTCGTATACGATGGAATGTCGGTTTTTCGGCCATTGACCAAAATATGTCCATGATTGACCAACTGGCGAGCTTGCTTGCGCGAAAAAGCCAATCCAATCCGGTAGACGACGTTATCCAACCGTCGCTCGAGCAGTGCCAGGAGATTTTCACCCGTCACGCCCTCTTGACGTTCAGCGCGCTCGAAGATTCCTCGAAACTGACGCTCTTGGATGACGTACATCCGGCGCAATTTCTGTTTTTCACGAAGCTGCATACTATAATCCGTCACACGGGGACGAGATTGTCCATGTTGACCGGGAGGATAACTGCGACGTTCAATCGCACATTTGTCGGTCATGCAACGTGTCCCTTTAAGAAACAGTTTCACGCCTTCCCTTCGACAAATCCTGCATACTGGACCACGATAATTTGCCACGTCTCTAGCCTCTCACTTGCAAGACTTCAGAACCTGCGTTGGCACGTCTGAAGGTTAAGTCAATCACCACTTACACTCGTCGTCTTTTCGGCGGCCGGCATCCATTATGGGGAATGGGGGTCACGTCGCGAATCAAATTCACCCGTAAGCCCACGGATTGCAGTGCTCGCACCGCCGACTCACGGCCAGATCCCGGCCCATTGACGTAGACGTCAATCTGGCGCATGCCCTGCTCCATGGCTTTTCGTCCCGCCGCCTCCCCCACGCGTGTCGCCGCAAATGGCGTACTCTTTCTGGCCCCTTTGAAGCCTAAGCCTCCCGCATTCGACCACGAGACCGTATTGCCGCTCATATCCGTAATGGTCACAAGCGTGTTATTAAAAGACGCCTGAATATGGGCAATCCCCATTTGCACGATTTTTTTCTCTTTTTTCCGACCTTTTTTTACGCTCATGCTGTCCCCTGAATGGCTGTTTATTTTTTAGCCCTGCCGATCGAAGCCCGCTTCCCTTTCCTGGTTCGGGAATTCGTTTTGGTCCGTTGTCCACGAACGGGCAGTCCTCTTCGATGACGAAGACCTCGATACGTCCCCGTATCGATCAGGCGTTTAATACTGAGAGTGATCTCTTTTCGGAGATCTCCCTCCACGGTGTAGTCTTTATCGATCGTTTCACGAAGTTTGACAATATCTTCCTCACGCAGATCCTTGACGTGTACGGCGTAATCAATGCCGGTCTTTCGTAAAATCTGCCTGGCACTCCACGGCCCGATCCCATAAATATAGGTCAAGCCAATCTCAATGCGTTTGCCCACCGGCAGATCGACGCCTGCTATCCGAGCCATGTATCCTCCTTCTTCACGTAACGCGGCTTGTGCCGTTACCCTTGTCGCTGCTTGTGACGAGGGTTACTGCACCGGACCCGAACGATACCTCGTCGTCTGAAGACAATACATTTTGAGCACATCGGTTTGACGGACGATTTGACTTTCATGAGAGCGTGTCTCTCCTTGCTATTTGAAGCGATAGGTGATCCGTCCCCTCGTGAGATCATAAGGAGACAATTCCACGGTCACTTTATCGCCCGGGAGAATTCGAATGAAATGCATCCGCATCTTCCCTGAAATATGTGCCAAAATTTTGTGTCCACTCTCTAACTGAACCCGGAACATGGCATTGGGCAACGTTTCCATGATCACCCCTTGCACTTCAATCATGTCTGCTTTTGCCATCAGCCTTGAACCGCGTCGCTATGAATGACGCTCACCTGCTCCTTGACCGTCGTCAGAATCGTTGGCGGCCCTTCGGGTTGGATCGCCACGGTATGTTCAAAATGCGCCGACAGGCTGCCATCTTTCGTGACGGCAGTCCATTGATTATCCAACACTTTCACCTGAGGCCCCCCAACGTTCACCATGGGCTCAATGGCCAACACCATCCCGACCTGGAGACGCGAGCCTTGCCCCGGACGTCCATAATTGGGAACCTGAGGGTCCTCATGAAGTTGCCGACCAATCCCATGGCCCACAAAATCCCTCACGACGGAAAACCCGTGCGCTTCCACGCAGCTTTGAATCGTATGGCCAATATCGGACAACCGGTTCCCTACCCGTGCTTGATCAATCCCTTTATGCATCGCCTCTTCCGTCACCTTGAGCAAGGTTTCAATGTCGTCTGAAACGGGTCCGACGGGTACGGTCACGGCCCCATCGCCATAAAATCCCTGAAAAATCGCCCCCAAGTCAAGCCCGACGATATCCCCTTCTTTCAGTTCCCGGTCAGAGGGAATGCCATGGACCACTTCATGATTCACCGAGGCACACAGGGTATTGGGGAAATGACGGTACCCTTTAAAGGCCGGGACTCCCCCGTGGTCACGAATAAACGTTTCAGCAAGTTCGTCCAAATGCAACGTGGTGACACCGGGCCTGACCTCTTGCTGGAGGACCTGATGCGCTTCGGCCACAATTTTCGAAGCCTGTGCCATCAGCGCAATTTCTTCCTCGGTCTTGAGCATTATCATGAAGAGCTACGACCTGGCCAACAACGCGAGTAACCGTCCCTGTACGTCTTCTACGGATCCCGTGCCGTCTAATTCAGCCAGCACGTCTTTCTCTTTATAATAGTCAATCAAGGGAGACGTTTGCTCTTCATACACCATCAGCCTCGATTCCACCGTTTCCCGTTTGTCGTCACTGCGTTGAACAAGAGCCGCCCCACACTCGTCGCAGCGTCCTTCCTGCTTGGGCGGAACGTAATCAATATGATACACCGCCGAGCACGTCGAACAACTTCTTCGCCCGCTCAACCGCCTCACCACTTCCTCGCGGGGGATCACGAAATACATGACCCGGTCCAGCACTGCCTCCTGCTTCTGAAGAATGCCAGATAAGGCATCCGCTTGAAGAATGGTTCGCGGAAATCCATCAAGGATAAATCCTTTTTCGCATTCAGGGGAACCGATTTTTTCTGCGACGAGGCCGATCACCACGTTGTCGGGTACGAGCTCCCCTCGCGTCATATACTGCTGTGCTTCAAGACCCAACGACGTCTTTTTGGCCACACCCGTTCGCAATAAATCTCCCGTGGAAATTTTGGAAATGGCAAGTTTGGCTGCCACCATTTCAGCCTGCGTACCCTTGCCCACCCCGGGCGCACCAAGAAAAACCAATCGCATGCTTGCTATCCACTCCGGCCTTTCAACCGTCCCTTGGCCAGGAATCCTTCATAATTCCGCATCAGCATATGAGACTCGATTTGCTGGGCGGTATCCAACCCGACACCTACGACAATCAGCAACGAGGTGCCTCCGAAATAAAAGGGAACGTTCAATTTATAAATCAACAATTCCGGAATCACACAGACGACTGCCAGGTAAATGGAACCGGCGAACGTGATCCGAGTGAGGACTTTGTAAATGTAATCCGCCGTTCGCTGGCCAGGCCGAATGCCCGGAATAAAACCTCCATATTTTTTCATGTTGTCCGACATATCGACCGGATTCAACACGACCGCCGTATAGAAAAAACAAAAGAAAATAATCATGCTTACGTACATCAACGTATAGACGACCGACCCTGGAGCCAAGTGCGCCCCAAACGCTTGTACCCACGGCACCTGAACAAATGAGGTAATGGTGGCCGGGAACGCAATAATCGAAGATGCAAAGATCGGTGGGATCACCCCCGCCGTGTTAATTTTCAAGGGGATATGAGTACTTTGCCCCCCATACACCCTGCGGCCGACGACCCGTTTGGCATATTGAACCGGAACCTTTCGTCTTCCGCTTTCCAAAAACACAATGGCCGTGATCACGGCCAGCATGCTCACGCCTAACAGGATCAGGAAGAGCAGGCTCAACTCCCCGACTCGGTACATTTCAAAGGTTTGGGCAACCGCACTTGGAAGCCGGGCGACAATCCCGGCGAAAATAATCAGCGAGATTCCGTTCCCCACTCCCCGCTCGGTAATTTGTTCACCCAACCACATGAGGAACGCGGTTCCCGCGGTCAGGGTAATCACGGTCATGAACCGAAACGGCCAACCCGGATCCAACACGTATTGACCGCCATTCATGCCCTCGAGCCCAATGGCAATCCCGAACCCCTGAATAAGGGCAATGCCGATGGTGCCGTACCGGGTATATTGAATAATGGTCTTTCTTCCTCGTTCACCCTCCTTGGCCAGCTTCGATAAATGCGGGATAACAACGGTCAATAATTGCAGAATAATCGAAGCACTGATGTAGGGCATAATGCCCAGAGCAAAAATCGTTAGCCGTGATAGCGAGCCTCCGGAAAAAATATCCAGGAACCCGAGAAGGGCTCCGCCTTGGTCCAATAAGAATGCCGCCAACTCATCATTATTAATCCCCGGGGTCGGGATATGAGCCCCAATCCGGTAGACAGCCAACATTGCCAACGTAAAAATGACACGGCTACGTAACTCCGGTATTTTGAGGATGTTCTGGAAGCTCGTAATGAGCCGTTCAAGCACTGCCGATGACCTTGGCTTGTCCGCCCGCTTGTTCAATTTTCCGAAGAGCCGACTGACTGAATTTATGCGCTTCAATCGTCATGGGCTTGTCCAGCTCTCCCACACCAAGAATCTTGATGGGCCTTGACTGCTTCTTGACGATCCTTTTCTCATATAAGACTTGAGGGGTCACGTTCGTGATCTCGCCAAGGGCAGAAAGGGTTTTGAGATTGACCACGGCAAATTCGATCCGAAAAGGATTATGAAATCCTCGTTTGGGCAACCTCCTGGCAAGCGGCATTTGCCCACCTTCAAAGCCCGCGACGTTCGCCCTGCCAGATCTGGCGAGCATGCCTTTATGCCCCTTGCCTGCCGTCTTTCCCAACCCCGAGCCCGGACCTCGACCTAGACGCTTTTTCGCTTTCCTGGAACCCGGGGCGGGTTGCAACTGATGGAGTTTCATTGACCGTCGACCTCAACGAGGTGCTTGACCTTCAGAATCAACCCTAACACCTGGGGCGTCTTAGGGCGCTGCACCGTTTGATGGAGCTTTCGTAAGCCGAGACTCTGTAAATACAGCCGTTGTTTATAGGGTCGTCCTATGGGACTGTGCTTCAGCGTAATGGAAAGCCGATCAGGAGATTGAGACACGACACCGCTCCTCATACCACGTTAGAGTGACGACCCATCCGGGACCTGACGAAGTTGCTTGACGTCTTCCGGGCCCTTGAGTTGGGACAATCCGGCCAACGTGGCTTGCACGACGTTATAGGGGTTTCCGCGACCCAAGGTTTTTGCAATAATATTGTGAGCCCCGAGCATTTCCAAAATAGCCCGGACCGCCCCTCCCGCGATGATCCCCGTCCCTTCTTTCGCCGGCTTCATGTACACGTGTTCTCCACAAAAACGCCCATGCACGTCATGGGGGATACTGCCGTTTCTCAAAGGAACCTGAAGCAGTTGTTTCTTGGCCCGCCCCACGGCTTTGGCAATCGCCGGCGGTACCTCGGTGGCTTTCCCCTTGCCAATGCCGACCCATCCCTGCCCATCTCCAACCACGACCAACGCGCTGAAGGAAAATCTCTTTCCACCTTTGACGACTTTCGCCACCCGGTTAATCGAGATTAACTTATCCTTGAGGTTCAATTCTTCAGGATTAACTTGCACCGGATGCCATCCTCTTGGTTAAAAGGCAAGACCACATTCACGGGACGCGTCGGCCAACGCTTTCACGCGCCCATGATACAGTCGTCCATTCCGATCAAACACAACGTCGGTCACGTTCGCGGCCTTTGCTCGTTCGGCCAATAATTTTCCGACAGCCTGCGCTGCCGTCTTCGAAGAACCGGACTTCACGGTCTCGCGAAGACTGCCGTCCATGGATGAGGCCGCAGCCAGGGTGAGACCCGCGACGTCATCAACGACTTGGGCATAAATATGCGCATTACTTCGAAACACCGTCAGCCTCGGCCGTCCGGACGTTCCCTGCACTTTTTTTCTGACTCGCGCTTTTCGCCGTTCCAATCGACGACGTTGTGTTTTTTGATTCATACGCTATTTCTTGCCGGCTTTTCCGGCTTTCTTGATCAAGATTTCACCGGCATACCTGATGCCCTTTTGCTTATAGACGTCAGGCGGTCGCACCCGTCGAATATTGGCGGCGGTCTGGGTCACCAGCCGTTTATCAATGCCTTTGACGGAGATCATGGTTTGCTTCTCGACCGAAGCTTGCACGCCTTCCGGGATCGACACAGTCACGGGATGCGAAAACCCTACGTTTAAGGTCAGCAATTGACCTTGCACCTGTGCCCGATACCCTACCCCCGTCAATTCCAGGTTTCGTTGAAACCCCTTGGTCACTCCCTCGACCAAATTCGAGAGCTCCATGCGGGTCAGCCCATGTAAGGCTTTGACACGAGGAGCATTCCCTCGTCTTCCCACGTGGACCGTCCCCTCGTTGATTTCGACGTCGATCCCTTCGTTCAGCTCCCACCCTAATTGGCCCAAGGGTCCCTTCACGGAAACGGACCGATCTTCAACCTTCACCTCGACGGTGGAGGCCAGCGCAATTGGTTTGATTCCGATCCTAGACATCGTTGACGTGATTTCTTTGTTGAGACGAACCGGTTCGTCCAAGTCCTACCACACGTGGCACAACACCTCTCCCCCGATACTATTTTGTCTGGCTTGCCGGTCGGTCATGATCCCTTTCGACGTCGAAAGCACCGCAACCCCCAACCCACCTCGCACTCGAGGGATGGATAAGGCCCCCACATACACCCGCTTACCCGGCTTGCTGACCCGCTTGATTCGCTCAATCACGGGTTTCTTTTCCCGTCCGGGAATGTACCGCAATTCCACCTGAAGAGCCGGATGTCCATCGAGTGTGGTGGGTGAGAAATTATGAATAAAACCCTCGGCTTTAAAGACAGCAAGAACGTTGACCTTCAGCTTGGAGGCTGGAACGTTCACCGTCGCATGCCCTCGTCGAATGGCATTCATTATGCGAACAAAAAGATCGGCAACTGGATCCGTCATACCCATAACGTCATATCCTCATCATCCATACCCTGGAGCCGACCTACCAGCTTGACTTGGTGACCCCGGGAATATTCCCGCACAGGCTATGCAGCCGAAAACAAATCCGACACATATGGAAGCGCCGCAAAAAAGACCTCACGCGACCACAGAGGGGGCACCGATTATATTGCCGGACGGGAAACTTCGGTTCCGCCGCAGCCTTATTCCGTAATGCTTTTCTTGCCACAATGGCCTCCGTCTCAATCGCGCGGGTTCAACGAAACGGCATCCCCATATGAGCCAACAAGGATTTTGCTTCATCGTTTCGTTGAGCACTCGTGACAATCGTAATATCCATACCGTGAATAGCTGCCACGTCATCATATTTAATTTCAGGAAAGGTCAACTGCTCTTTTAACCCGAACGTATAGTTGCCACGACCGTCAAACGCCTTGGGCGACACCCCTCGAAAATCTCGAATCCGAGGCAAGCTGATATTCAGCAAGCGATCAAGAAACTCGTACATCCGGCTTCCGCGAAGCGTGACCTTGGCGCCAATCGGCATACCTTCTCGCAGCTTAAAGCCGGCTATGGCTTTTTTCGCCCGGGTCACGACGGGCTTCTGCCCGGTGATTAACGCCAATTCAGCCACGGCACTATCCAACAATTTGACGTTTTGAATCGCTTCGCCCATACCGACGTTCAGGACCACCCGTTCCACACGAGGCACTTGCATCGGGTTGGCATACGAGAATTCCTTCATCATCCGAGGGACGACCTCATTCCGGTAGAGATCCCTTAACCGCGGAGGAGGTCCACCCTGTGCCGCTTTTTTGGGGGTTGCGGGCTTATTGGCTTCTTTTTTACCCATCACACCTTATCCAATACATCATCCGGACTTTTCTGCAAGACCCGCACCCGCCGCCCATCATCCAATCGCTTGATTTTGACACGTGAAGGCTTCCCCAAGTCCTGGGAATACACCATGACGTTCGAAATCGCCAGGGGCGCCTCACGCTCTAAAATGCCGCCTTGCTTGATTTTTTGGGAGGGTTTCGTGTGCCGCTTAATCACGTTGAGTTTTTCCACCGTCACCCGGCTCGTCCGTGGATTCACGTGCAAGACCTTCCCCATCTTTCCCTTCTCCCGTCCGGCAATCACAATCACCGTGTCGCCCTTGCGAATACGCGATTTGGTCACCGTCCGGCTTCCTGTCGCAGTTCGAGTCCCCATATGCGCTAGAGCACCTCGGGAGCAAGTGAAACGATTTTCATGAACTTCTTTTTCCTCAATTCCCGAGCAACGGGACCGAAGATTCTCGTACCCACGGGATCCCCCTGATTATTCACCAAGACACAGGCATTGCGATCAAATCGAATGTAGGAGCCATCCTCGCGACGCCGGCTTTTTTTCGTTCGCACAATCACCGCTTTGACCACGTCGCCTTTCTTGACGGACGCTTTGGGAATCGCCTCTCGAACCGACACCACCACGATATCGCCGATACCTCCATACCGCCTGCGCGTCCCACCTAGCACGTGAAAGCACCGCACACTTTTGGCGCCGGAATTATCTGCGACGTCAAGATAGCTGTAACTTTGAATCATCAGAACTCCACGTAGCGCCTGCGTCGCCGATTACGGCGACGGGCTCTGCTCGCCCCGCTCAATAATGGCCGCCACCCGCCAATGCTTATCCTTACTGAGCGGGCGCGTCTCCACGATTTTCACACGGTCGCCAATCCGAGATTCATTCTTTTCATCATGGGCTTTAAGCTTGGTGAGCCGTCGCACCACTTTTCCGTACAACGCATGCGACACCAGTCTCGGGACCGCCACGACGACCGTTTTGTCCATTTTGTCGCTAATCACTCGCCCATATGATGCACGCTGTCGCCTTACAGTCATGTTTCGTCAATCCTAGCTTTTCGAATGTCCCGACACCTGTTTTTCACGAAGGACGGTCTTCGCCCTGGCCACTTCTTTCCGCGCCTGACGGATTCTCATTGGATTTTCAATTCGTCCAAGAGCATGCTGACAGCGAAGGTGAAACAATTCCTGCTTCAACTCATGCACTTTTCCGACCAACTCTTCCGCTTCCATGCCCTGCAATTCTTTGACATCCATCAATGTGCCTCAGACGGAATATTCGCCTCGAACGACAAATTTTGTCGCCAACGGCAGCTTATGACCGGCCAAACGAAACGCCTCTTCCGCGACGCTTCTCGATACGTCATCCATTTCGTAGAGAATACGACCGGGCTTCACCACGGCAACCCAAAACTCGGGGCTCCCTTTTCCTTTCCCCATTCGAACTTCCGCCGGCTTTTTGGTAATCGGCTTATCCGGGAAGATCCGGGTCCAGATTCTTCCGCCGCGCTTGACGTGGCGCGTCATCGCAATTCTCGCCGCCTCAATTTGCCGGGCCGTAATCCGACCGGGCTCAAGCACCTTGAGCCCGAATTGCCCGAAAGACACGTCACCGCCACGGTAGGCCTTCCCCCGCATGTTGCCTTTCTGCACTTTTCTATATTTAACTTTTTTCGGAGCTAACATACTCAGGACTCATCAAAAATTATGAGTGAATATGACCGACGTTTTCATGCATTCGACAAACGTCGCCGTCTCTCTAAAGCAAATTCAACGAAGCTTCGTCTTTCGCGACGTTCGGCAACTCGGCGTCGCCCTTATAAATCCACGCCTTCACCCCGATAATCCCCATGGTCGTATGGGCCTCCGCAAAACCATAATCCACGTCCGCCCTGAGCGTGTGAAGCGGAACCCGGCCCTCCCGATACCATTCCGTCCGGGCAATTTCATTTCCGCCCAACCTTCCGGCACAAGACACTCGAATACCTTGGGCACCCAACCGAAGCGCCGAAGCGACGCTTCTTTTCATGGCACGACGAAATGAAACGCGTTTCTCCAATTGCAAGGCAATATTTTCAGAAACAAGCTGCGCATCCAATTCCGGCTTCTTGATTTCCTTGACCGTCACGTAGACTTCACGACTATATCGTTGCTCCAGCATCGCCTTCAACTTATCAACTTCCGCACCTTTTCTCCCGATGATAATGCCGGGACGGGCCGTGTAAATGATCACCTTTACCTGATTCCCGGAACGTTCGATTTCTACCCGTGAAATGCCGGCGTGAAACAACCGGGTTTTTACCGTTTTTCGAATTTCCACGTCCTCATGCAGCAACTTCACAAAATCTTTTTTAGCATACCATCGTGAATTCCACGTCCTCGTGTACCCCAGCCGAAAACCATATGGATGTGTTTTTTGTCCCATACTCCCGGTTTACCTCGCTCCGCCAATTGAAACGGCTGGCATTCGCTTCCTCTAGGAATCCCCCTGCATCGGAGAAACCTCAATAGTCACGTGACTGGTTCGCTTATGGATGGGATTCGCCCTGCCCATGGACCTGGCCCGAAATCGCTTTAAAACGGGACCGCCGTCCACGTAAGCTTTTGAGACTTTCAGAGATTCAGGATCCCCCAACTCCCGTTGTCCGGCGTTTGCGACGGCGGAATTCAACACCTTTTCCACGACCGGCGCAGCGGCCCTGGGCAAGTACTTGAGGACCGTCAATGCCTCAGACACGTTACGCCCCCGAATCAAATCGATGACCATTCGCATTTTTCGCGGCGTCATTCTGACGTAGCGCAAAACTGCCTTTGCTTCGGCCATGAGGTTCCTTCCTAATGCTTTACCAGCCGCTACTTCAATGGAACGGCTTTTTCCGATTTGGCGGCCCCATGGCCCTTAAAAAACCGGGTGGGAGCAAATTCCCCGAGTTTATGCCCAACCATATTTTCCGTCACGTAGACCGGAAGAAACTTTTTCCCGTTGTGCACCGCAAACGTATGACCAATCATTTCAGGAATAATCGTCGAGCGACGCGACCAGGTTTTAATTAATTTCAGATCACGAGACTCGTTCATCCTTTCCACCTTTTCCATGAGGTGGGAATCGACAAACGGCCCTTTACGAATTGAACGCGGCATCGACGCTGGTTCTCCTTATTTCGTCCGCCTGGAGATAATGAATTTCGACGACAATTTTTTCTTCCGAGTCTTGAACCCTTTAGTCGGGACACCCCAAGGGGAAACGGGATGGGGGTTCCCCTGTCCGGACTTCCCTTCACCGCCACCATGCGGATGATCTACCGGATTCATCACGACTCCTCGTACGTGGGGCCGCTTACCCTTCCACCTCGAACGACCGGCCTTCCCCACTGTGACGTTCTCGTGATCGAGATTCCCGATTTGCCCCACGGTCGCCATACACGTTCCCAGAATCCGACGCATCTCGCCCGAGACCAAGCGGACCTGAACGTACTGCCCTTCCCGACCCATCACCTGACAGGAAGCACCGGCGCTCCGCGCTATTTGGGCGCCCTTCCCCGGCCTGAGTTCAATGTTATGAATGGTGGTGCCAAGCGGCATCGACGACAAGGGCAGCGCATTTCCAGGACGAATGTCCGAGCCATGGCCGGCCTGAATCGGATCCCCCACCGACAAGCCGACGGGAGCCAGGATATATCGCTTTTCCCCATCCACGTACACAATCAACGCAATGCGAGCCGAACGATTGGGGTCGTATTCCACCCTGACGACTTTCCCCGGCACGCCGACTTTATTTCGCTTGAAATCAATGACGCGATACAGGCGCTTATGCCCTCCACCACGAAATCTGGTGGTAATGCGCCCGAAGTTGTTTCGTCCTCCGGAACTGGGCAACGCCGCGGTCAAGCGTTTTTCAGGCGGCTCTTTCGACAGCGTCTTGTCCTTGAGAACCGTCATGCCTCGACGCCCGGGTGACGTTGGACGATAAAGTTTACTCGGCATAGCTTGCGACCTTTTCCTTCTCCAGACCTACGTATACGAAAGAAGCGCTTTCAAAAATGACTGCCTGGAAATCCGTTGAAAACTTCAAAGTTTTACAGACCTTGTTCATTCCATAGGGAACTGTCAAACCACCCGTGGCAAGGCAGGACGCTCAAAAAGGCCCGTCCAGCAAGGCCGCAGGTCAGTTGGCGCGCGGAGCGTACGTGAAGTACGTGAGCACGACAACGGGCCGAGAACGCCGCTGGCGGTCTTTTTGAGCGTTCCTGCTAAGCACTTTCATACAACTCTACCTTTTCTCCCTCATGAAGCGTGACGATGGCTTTCTTCCAATCCGGACGTTTTCCAAGATAGCGCCCCTGGCGCTTCTTCTTGCCCATGACCTTCATGATATTCACGGACTTCACTTTTACCTTGAGAACCGACTCCACCGCCTGACGAACCTCGATTCGATTCACGTCAGTTTGCACGACGAAGGCGATACGGTTGGCGGACTCCTGAAGCCCCGTGATTTTCTCGGTCAACAACGGCTTCACCAAGACGTCAAATGGGTCACGCTTCATGCCCACAACTCCTGGACGCTCGGCAATTCGTCCTTCAACACCACGAGCGTCTGGTATCGAAGCACGTCGTAAACCGTGAGTTCTTCCGGCGGTACGGCTTTCACTTGAGCCAAATTCCTCGTCGCGCGAAAGACGGCATGATTGTTTTTCCCCACCACGAACAGAACGGTGCCGGTCGCCCCCAATTGACTCACCGTCTTCGCCATCAATTTGGTCTTGGGTTCCGGAAGAGAGAGATCGGAGAGAACCAGAAGCTCCCCCGCTGCCTTCTTGGAAGAAAGGGCACTCTGCATGGCCTTTCGATACATTTTTTTCGACATGGCGGAACTATACTTTCGGGGTCGAGGCCCAAAAACCGTCCCGCCATGACGCCACACCGGCGAACGATTCGAACCTGCTCGAGCCCGTCCCGTATGTTTTTGCTTCCACGGTTTTTTGCCCGACCCACTGACCTCACTGCGGCCCTTCGTACTGGCAGTCCCCTGCCGAAGCGAAGCAAGCTGCATCACCACTGCGGAATGGACAAGAGCACCATGAGGCTGAGCCCCGAACACGCCCTCGCTCACCTCAACGGCACCTACGGCCTTGTTGTTTTGGTCTACGACTTCTATCGAGGCCATGCCGACGCGTTACCCCCCTGCCTTCTGGATAAGGATCAGCCCTCCCACGGGACCGGGAACGGCCCCTGAGATGAGGACGAGATTTTCCTCCGGTCGCGTTTCGATCACGGTCAATCCTTGCACCGTGACTCGCTTATTCCCCATTTGTCCGGGAAGCTTCTTATTTTTCAACACGCGCGAAGGATACGAGCTGCAACCGATAGACCCCGGCGCACGATGAAACATTGAACCGTGACTGGCCGGACCACCACCGAAATTGTGACGCTTCATGACGCCTTGAAACCCTTTTCCCTTTGAAGTCCCCTGGACGTGAACCACTTCACCTTTTTTAAAAAGATTGGCCGTCACGGCGTCTCCCACCTGACAATCCGGCACGCAACGAAACTCCCGCAAATACCTGAGAAGCTTCTCTTGCCCGGAAGAACGAAGATGCCCCACTTGGGCTTTGGTGAGCTTCCGCTCCTGGACATCCGAATAACCAAGCTGCACCGCATCGTAACCATGACGATCTTTAGTCTTCACGGCCGTGACGCGACAGGGACCTGCCTCAATAACCGTCACGGGATAAAGACGACGATTTTCGTCGTAAATCTGCGTCATGCCCAATTTTCTTCCTATTAACCCACTAATCATGCAGCCCCCTGCCAATCCTTGACGATGACGCCACCCTACAGCTTGATCTCCACGTCCACCCCTGCAGCCAGATTTAATTTCATGAGCGCATCCATTGTTTCCGGGGTGGGCTCAAGAATATCCAGTAAACGTTTATGGGTTCGGATTTCAAATTGCTCGCGGGACTTTTTATCCGCATGAGTGGATCGCTGAATGGTAAACTTTTCAATACGAGTGGGAAGCGGAATGGGACCGGCAACGCGCGCGCCCGTTTGCTTGACGGTATCCACGATTTCCCTCGCCGATTGATCAAGGATCCGATAATCAAAACCCTTCAATCGGATACGAATACGCTGCTCTACGCTCACCACCACTATATCCCTTCCTTAGCAGGATGTTGAAAAAGCCCGCCAGCTTTGTTCTCGCGGCACTCGGAGGCTCAACGTACCGGACGTACGCCTCGCCACCTCGCTTGCTGCGGCCGCGCCGGACGACCTTTTTGACCATCCTGCAGACGGCGCCCCCTGCGCCTCGACTCCTCGACAATTGCGTGTGGCCAGGCTACCACCTTTGCGTTTCAAGACGTACCTCAGGCGAGAATTTCGGTGACGACCCCGGCCCCCACCGTCCGCCCGCCTTCCCGCACGGCAAACCGTAACCCCTGCTCCATCGCAATCGGCGCAATCAATTCGCCCGTAAACGTCGTGTTGTCCCCCGGCATCACCATCTCCACGCCTTCCGCCAACTGCACCACCCCCGTCACGTCCGTCGTCCGAAAATAAAACTGCGGCCGGTACCCGTTGAAAAACGGCGTATGCCGCCCCCCCTCTTCTTTCGTCAAGACGTACACCTCCGCCTTGAACTTCGCATGCGGCGTAATACTCTTCGGCTTCGCCAACACCATCCCCCGCTCCACTTCATCCTTCTTCGTGCCCCGTAACAACGCGCCGATGTTGTCCCCCGCCTGCCCTTCGTCCAAGACCTTCCGAAACATCTCCACGCCCGTCACCACCGTGGTCCGCGTCTCGCCCAACCCCACCATCTCAATCTCATCCCCGACCTTTACCTGCCCGCGCTCCACGCGTCCCGTGACCACCGTGCCTCGCCCGCTGATCGTAAACACGTCCTCAATCGGCATCAGAAACGGCTTGTCAATCGCCCGCTCCGGCGTCGGAATGTAACTGTCGACTCCCGCCAATAACTTCATGATCGCCGGCACGCCCACCTCGCTGTCGTCTCCCTCCAGCGCTTTCGTCGCCGACCCCACAATGATCGGAATGTCGTCCCCCGGAAATTGGTACTTCGATAACAACTCCCGGACTTCCAATTCCACCAATTCCAACAACTCCGGGTCCTCTACTTTGTCCGCCTTGTTCAAAAACACCACGATGTACGGGACCCCGACCTGCCGCGCCAACAGAATATGTTCCCGCGTCTGCGGCATCGGCCCATCCGCCGCCGACACCACCAGAATCGCCCCATCCATCTGCGCCGCCCCCGTAATCATGTTCTTCACGTAATCCGCATGCCCCGGACAGTCCACGTGCGCGTAATGCCGCTGGGCCGTCTCATACTCCACGTGCGAAATCGCAATCGTCAGAATCTTCGTCGGGTCCCGTCGCCCCTGCGACTCACTCGCCTTCGCCACCTCGTCATAACTCACAAACGTCGCCATCCCCTGCTGCCCCATGACTTTCGTCAGCGCCGAGGTCAGCGTCGTCTTCCCATGGTCCACGTGCCCGATCGTCCCCACGTTTACGTGCGGCTTCTTCCGATTAAATTTCGCCTTCGCCATCTGCCCCTCCCTCTTCGATTGCGAATCTTTTGAGGCTCTGCGAGAAAGAACCGAGTCCCATCACGTCGCTTTCCTGCCTTTCCAAAACGCCGTCCCGTTATTCTCCACGTTGCTTGCCGACAATCTGCTCTGCCAGTTGCTTGGGGACCGGTTCGTATTGCGCAAATTCCATTGAATAGGTGGCACGCCCCTGCGTCTTTGAGCGAAGAGTCGTGGCATACCCAAACATTTCCCCAAGGGGAACCATGGCATCCACGGCCTGAGAGCCGACCCTCGCCTTTATCCCCTGCACTTTCCCGCGTCGGGCATTCAAGTCGCCAATCACGTCGCCCATGAAATCCTGGGGAACCAGGACCTCCACCTTCATGACCGGCTCAAGGAGGATCGGGCTGGCCTTGCGACAAGCCCCTTCAAAGGCCATCGACGCCGCGATTTTAAAGCCCATTTCACTCGAATCGACCTCATGAAAGGAACCATCAAACAACGTCACCCGAACGTCCCGCATGGCATATCCGGCCACCACGCCGGACTCCATTCGTCCCCGCACCCCTTTTTCCACCGCCGGGATATATTCACGGGGAATAATGCCGCCAACAATCTTATTGACAAACTCGAGTCCCACCCCGGGCTCAGACGGTTCGACGCGCAACACCACGTGCCCATACTGACCTCGCCCACCGGATTGCTTGATATATTTCCCTTCGGCTTCACCCTTGCCGCGAATCGTTTCGCGATAGGCGACCTCAGGCTTGCCAACGTTCGCCTGCACCTTAAATTCCCTGACCAGACGATCGACAATAATTTCCAGATGCAGCTCCCCCATTCCGGAAATGATCGTTTGCCCGGTCTCTTCATCGGTTCGAACGTGAAAGGACGGATCTTCATGCGACAGTTTTTCCAGAGAAAAACCAAGCTTTTCGAGATCTTGCTTTGTTTTTGGTTCCACCGCCATGGAAATCACGGGCTCCGGAAATTTTATCACCTCCAGCAATATCGGGCGCTTTTCGTACGACAAGGTATCACCCGTTCTCGCGCCCTTCATCCCCACCGCAGCGGCAATGTCTCCGGCATATACCGCGTCAATGTCTTCACGCTTGTTCGCATGCATTTTGAGTAAACGTCCGATCCGTTCCCGTTTGCCCTGGGTGACGTTAGACACGTACGAGCCCGTTTCCAGGCGACCGGAATAGACGCGGAAAAACGTGAGTTGCCCGGCAAAGGGATCGGCCATGATTTTGAAGGCTAACGCCGAAAACGGCTCTTCATCACTGGCCGGACAATTTATTTTCTCACCGCTGACCGGATCAACCCCCTCCACTTCCGGAACATCCAAAGGCGAAGGCAGGAAATCCACCACGGCATCCAGCAACGGCTGCACCCCTTTATTCTTAAACGCCGAGCCACATAACACCGGCGTCATTCGCATTTGCTTGGTCCCGGTGCGCACGGCACGCTTGATGTCCTCAGGCTTCAGCGGCTCGCCATTCAGGTATTGCTCAAGCACCATTTCATCAAATTCGGCAACGGCTTCGATCATTTTGTCCCGGTACTTCTGAGCCATCGGCAGAAGATCCGGCGCGACGTCTTCGACCACAAAATCCGCGCCCAGTGTTTCATCCACAAAGAGATACGCCTTCATCGAGACAAGGTCGATGACCCCTCGAAAATCAGACTCTTTTCCGATTGGCAACTGGACCGGGACCGGATTCGCTTCCAAGCGATCAATGATACTTTGAACGCTGCCTGAAAAGTCAGCACCCACCCGATCCATTTTATTAAGAAAGGCAATGCGAGGGACCCGATACTTATCGGCCTGACGCCAGACCGTTTCCGACTGCGGTTCGACTCCCTGCACCGAATCAAAAACAGCCACGGCTCCGTCCAACACGCGAAGGGATCGCTCGACTTCAACCGTAAAATCCACGTGTCCCGGGGTATCGATAATGTTAATGCGATGATCGTTCCAGAAACAGGTGGTCGCCGCAGACGTAATCGTAATGCCCCGCTCCCGCTCCTGCTCCATCCAATCCATTTGAGTCGCACCTTCATGCACCTCACCCATCCGGTGAGAGACACCGGTATAAAACAGGATGCGCTCGGTCGTCGTCGTTTTCCCGGCATCAATATGGGCCATGATGCCGATATTCCGAGTCCGCTCTAATGGATATTCTCTCGCCACAATTCCTCTCTACACAACCAGGCGGCAACAATACTCCCAAACGCCAAACCCGAACATGGATTGAGAAAAAAAGAAGACTCACGCGTGGAGGGTGGTTCGACTACAGCAACAAAAAACCGCTACCAACGATAATGGGCAAACGCACGATTAGCCTCGGCCATTCTGTGCGTCTCATCTCGTTTCTTGACCGCAACCCCTGTATTATTGGCAGCATCAAGCAACTCGGAGGCAAGCTTGTCCTGCATACTCTTTCCCGTTCGAGACTGGGCACTACGCTTAAGCCATCGAAAGGCCAGGGCAACTTGCCTGACAGGTCGGATTTCGACGGGGACTTGGTACGACGCACCGCCCACCCGTCTCGACTTCACTTCCACCATTGGCTTGACGTTGCCAAGCGCAGAATGAAAGACCTTCAAAGGATCACTACCCGTCTTATGCTGAATAACATCGAACGCCCCATAACACACACGCTGAGCTGTACTCTTTTTCCCTTTCGCCATCAGAATATTGATGAACTTCGCCACAAGGTGATCTCGATATTTGGCATCAGCCAAGGGAGTTCTTATGACGGCACTTCGACTGCGAGACATATCGTGAAAACACCTTCTCCAGGCAAATACGCGGTCTTTGCTATTTCGGTCGTTTCGCTCCGTACTTGGAACGACCCTGTTTTCGGTTGGCCACTCCAACCGCATCGAGTGCACCCCGGACCAAATGATAACGCACGCCGGGCAAGTCCTTTACCCGACCGCCACGCACGAGCACAATGGAATGCTCCTGCAAGTTATGCCCCACGCCCGGGATATAGGTCGTCACCTCAACGCCAGTGGTCAAACGTACACGAGCCACTTTCCGCAACGCGGAATTCGGCTTTTTCGGAGTTGTGGTATAGACGCGCAGACAGACCCCCCGCCGCTGCGGGCATTGATTAAGGGCAGGGCTTTTACTCTTTGCCTTTGGGGCCTTGCGACCTTTTCTGACAAGCTGATTTACCGTTGGCATATCACAATTTTTCCTTCAAAGACACCATGAACTTAGCTCTCTGGGACAACCTTTTAATTCTAGTGGGACTAATGCTACGTGTCAAGATAAAACGCTCGTACATTACGTGGACTGCATCTGCAATTCTTCCCCTTGAGAAATCGCCAATCCATCATCATCCACCCCGGACTCGATTGCCTTTTCCTCAGGAGCAGGTACGAAGGTTTCGCGGTAGTGCGAGAATCCCGTTCCAGCCGGGATCAGGCGCCCCACAATGACGTTTTCCTTGAGCCCTCGCAAATCATCAACCCGACCATTGATAGCGGCTTCAGTGAGCACTCGTGTCGTCTCCTGGAAGGAGGCCCCCGAAATGAAGCTGTCCGTATTCAGTGATGCCTTGGTAATACCCAGCAACACCGGTTTTCCGATAGCCGGCTTCCCTCCTTCGGCGAGGACCCGTTGGTTTTCATCGGTGAAAGCAAATTTCCCGACTTGGGCACCAGGCAAAAAGTTCGTATCTCCGGGATCTTCGATGCGGACCTTCTTCAGCATCTGCCTCGCAATAATTTCAATATGCTTGTCATTAATCGATACCCCCTGCAATCGATACACTTCTTGCACCTGATTCACCAAGTATCGCTGCAACTCTCGAGGGCCCAACACGTTCAGAATATCATGGGGATTCGCCGAGCCATCCATGAGCGGTTCACCGGCACGCACCCAATCCCCTTCATGCACGTTGACGTGCTTTCCTCGAGGAATGAAGTATTCCTTAATGTCTCCCATCTTGTTATCGACGACGATCTTTCGCATCCCCTTGACGAAACCGCCGAAGGAGACCTCGCCGTCGATTTCACTGATCACCGCTTGCTCCTTGGGCTTTCTCGCCTCGAACAATTCTGCCACCCGTGGCAACCCACCCGTAATGTCTTTGGTCTTCGTGGTTTCTCGAGGGATTTTCGCCAACACGTCCCCGGAATGCACGATCGCTCCTTTTTCCACGAAGATATGCGCACCCACGGGAAGGAGATAGCGGGCCGGCGCACCAGAACCTGGTAATTTTGCGGTCTTATTCCCGTCGTCTTTAATCGACACTCGTGGACGAAGATTGGTGCCGGCTTGCTCAATCACCACATTACGGGACAGGCCGGTGATTTCGTCGACCTCTTCTTTCATGGTGACGCCTTCGGAGATATCGCCATAGGCAATTTTCCCACCCACTTCCGTCAGAATGGTTAACGAATACGGGTCCCATTCCACCAGTTTCTGCCCCACCGTCACCCGACCGCCGTCTTTCACGATGATTTTCGCACCATAGACCACCGGGTATTTTTCCCGCTCTCGACCGGAGTCATCGTAGACCGCAATCTTCGCGTTTCGATTCATGACCACCCATTCGCCATGCTTATTCTGGACCGCCGTGTGCCGATTGTGAAAATCGGCATTTTTCTTGGCATCGAAACTGAGGTATTTCAAGACCCCATCATGTCGAGACTCGACCACGCTCTGTTCCACGACTTTACTCGCCGTCCCTCCAATGTGGAAGGTCCGCATGGTTAACTGCGTACCAGGCTCGCCGATAGACTGCGCGGCGATCACCCCCACGGGTTCACCCAATTCAACCAACTTCCCTCTGGCCAGATCCCGACCGTAACACTTCACGCAGACGCCCCACCGGGATTGACAGGTCAACACCGACCGGATGCGGACGTGCCCGATGCCGGCTTCGACCACGGCCTTCACGCGCGTTTCATCCAACTCTTCATTCCCCGGCACCACCACTTCACCGGTCAAAGGATCAAGGATATCTTCGGCCACGATACGGCCTAAAATCCGTTCTTCAATCGGCTGAATCACCTCTCCGCCTTCGACCAGGGCGGAGACGTCGATCCCATCGGCCGTCCTGCAATCTTCTTCGCTCACGATGACGTCCTGAGAAATATCCACCAGCCGCCTCGTCAGGTACCCGGAGTTTGCGGTTTTGAGTGCCGTGTCCGCCAAGCCTTTCCTCGCCCCGTGCGTCGAGATAAAATATTGGAGGACCGTCAGCCCTTCCCGGAAGTTGGCGGTGATGGGGGTTTCAATAATTTCGCCGGACGGCTTCGCCATCAACCCCCGCATACCCCCCAACTGCCGAATTTGCTGCGAACTCCCTCGTGCGCCGGAATCGGCCATCATGAAGATGGGGTTCAAGGTATCTTCCGGTCCTTGCCCACCGCCGGCTTTAATTTCTTTCATCATCTCATTGGCGACCTGTTCACTCACGTGGGCCCAGATATCAATGACCTTGTTATAGCGTTCACCGTTCGTGATAAGCCCCTCGTTATATTGCCGCTCGACCTCGGCGACGTCCTTGCGCGCCTTACCCAGCAGCACTTCCTTTTTGGTCGGGATATGCATATTGTCAATGCACAGGGAGACCCCGGCTTTGGTCGCGTAGTAAAAGCCAAGGTCCTTCAGCTTATCGAGCATCTTGACCGTTTCGTGCAGCCCGACTTCACGATAGACCGCATCGATCAGCTTCGTCATTTCTTTCTTGGTCATGACCTGATTGACGTGCGAAAGCCCTATGGAGGCAGGAAGGATTTCCCCAAAAAGCACGCGCCCGACGGTCGTTTCGACCAAGGCTCCATCGATTCGCACCTTAATCTTGGCCTGTTCGTCCAGATGCCCGGCATCATAGGCAATCCGCACTTCTTCGGGTGAATACAAGATCTTCCCTTCACCCGTCGCTCCCGGTCGTTCCTGAGTTAACCAATAACACCCCAACACCATATCCTGAGAGGGAATGGCGAGCGGGCGGCCATTCGCCGGCGACAGCACGTTATTGACGGACATGATCAAGACGCGAGCTTCGATCTGGGCCTCGACCGACAGCGGAACGTGCACCGCCATCTGGTCACCGTCGAAGTCCGCGTTAAACGCCGCACACACCAACGGATGCAACCGAATAGCTTTGCCTTCGACCAGTACGGGATCAAACGCCTGCATGCCCAAACGATGGAGCGTCGGTGCTCGATTCAAGATCACCGGGTGTTCCCGAATCACTTCGTCCAACACGTCCCAGACTTCGGGGCGCTCCTTTTCCACGAGGCGTTTCGCGCTTTTAATGGTCGTCGCGGCTCCGCGCTCTTCCAACTTGTGGAAGATAAACGGCTTAAATAATTCCAACGCCATTTTCTTGGGCAACCCGCATTGATTCAATTTCAGTTCCGGTCCAACCACAATTACCGAGCGGCCCGAGTAGTCAACCCGTTTCCCAAGGAGATTCTGACGAAACCGGCCCTGCTTGCCCTTGAGCATGTCGCTGAGGGACTTCAAGGGTCGTTTATTGGCCCCGCGAATCGTCCGACCGCGTCGCCCGTTATCAAAAAGCGCGTCCACGGCTTCCTGCAACATTCTCTTTTCATTGCGAATAATCACGCCGGGCGCCTTCAACTCCACCAACCGTTTCAACCGGTTATTGCGATTGATCACCCGTCGATAGAGGTCATTCAAATCCGACGTGGCAAACCGCCCGCCGTCCAACGGCACCAGCGGCCTCAGCTCAGGCGGAAGAACCGGGATGACGTCCAGAATCATCCATTCCGGTTTATTGCCCGACTTATGAAAGGCCTCGATGACTTTCAGGCGTTTCGTGATCTTCTTGCTCAAGGCCGCAGAAGCCGGGGCCTTCACCTTTTCATGGCGCTCGCCCCACAGGGCCTCGATATCGACCTGTCTCAGCAATTCACGAATCGCTTCCGCCCCGATGCCGACGTGAAAGGCCTGTGGTCCATACTGGTCCACACATTCACGGTATTTCTCTTCCGTGAGCAATTCTTTTTCCTTCAGCGGGGTTTCCAGGGGATCAAGGACGACGTACGCCTCAAAATAGAGAATTTTCTCCAATTGCTTGAGGCTCATGTCCAGCAGGATTCCGATCCGGCTCGGCACCCCTTTTAAAAACCAGATATGGGCAACGGGGGCGGCCAACTCGATATGCCCCATACGCTCGCGCCGCACCTTCGACTGAATGACTTCGACTCCGCATTTGTCGCAGACGATACCGCGATGCTTCATTCGTTTATATTTTCCGCAATTACACTCCCAATCTTTGGTCGGCCCAAAAATCTTCGCACAAAACAAGCCATCCTTTTCCGGCTTAAACGACCGATAATTGATGGTTTCCGGTTTTTTGACCTCACCATACGACCACGAACGAATTTTCTCCGGCGACGCGATCCGAATGCACATGGCGTCGAAGGACATGGCATCGCGTGGCCTTTCAAACAAGGCATAGACGCTTTCCAAGGCTCTACCCTCCTTTTAGGAAACTGGAAAACCTTCGCAGAGAAGTGGCAATGACCGGGTTATTCGGCGGACTTCATCAACTCAACGTCCAACCCCAGGCTTTGCAATTCTTTCACCAACACGTTAAACGACTCCGGCAAGCCTGGCTCCAGGAAGTTTTCTCCCTTGACAATCGCTTCGTACATTCTCGACCGTCCCGGAACGTCATCGGACTTCACGGTTAAAAATTCTTGAAGCGTGGAGGCCGCCCCATAAGCCTGGAGGGCCCAAACTTCCATTTCGCCCAAACGCTGCCCCCCGAACTGAGCCTTTCCGCCCAGTGGTTGTTGCGTCACCAACGAATACGGGCCAATGGATCGGGCATGGATCTTATCGTCCACCAAGTGGTGCAACTTCATCATATAGACGTAACCCACCGTCACCGGACTCTTAAACGGGTCGCCGGTGCGACCGTCATAGACCACCGATTGACCATTTTCCGGCAAGCCCGCCTCCCGCAATAGTTCCTTAATCTCCATCTCCGTTGCTCCGTCAAACACGGGACTCGCGGCATAAATCCCCAAGGCCTTGGCGGACCATCCCAAATGCGTTTCCAAAATCTGTCCGACGTTCATCCGTGACGGAACCCCAAGCGGATTCAGCACCACTTCGATCGGAGTGCCGTCAGGCAAATACGGCATGTCTTCTTCGGGGAGAATCCGGGAGACCACGCCCTTGTTTCCATGACGCCCGGCCATCTTATCTCCAACGGAAATTTTCCGCTTAATAGCGAGATAGACTTTCACCAACTTAATGACGCCCGGAGGCAACTCATCACCACGCCGAAGTCGCCCGACCTTTTCGTCATAGAAAGTTTGCAGGCTCTCGATGTGATCCTTGGCCGCTCGTTCAACCTCCTCGATCTTGCGTTGCTCTTCCGGGTCACCCAGAAGCACGCGCCGCACGTCGTCATCGGAAAGTTTCCGCAAGACGTCCGCGGTGATTTTTCCTTTTTTCTTTAAAATGACTTCGCCGCTTTCGGGATCCATCAAGTCACGACCCACCACCTGCCCAAGCAGCAGTCTCCGAAATTTTTTGTTCCGTTCATCCTCGATGATGTGGAGTTCATCCTGATAGTTCCGTTCGATTTTCACGCGATCCTGGGATTCAATGTTCTTCGAACGCTCATCTTTATCAATGCCTTTTCTGGAAAAAATCTTGACGTCCACCACGATCCCCTCAATCCCTGGAGGAACTTGAAGGGACGTATCCTTCACGTCCCCCGCTTTTTCTCCAAAGATCGCTCGAAGCAACTTTTCTTCGGGGGTCAGTTGGGTTTCACCCTTGGGAGTCACCTTTCCAACCAGGATGTCCCCGGCCTTGACCTCGGCCCCGATTCGAACGATCCCGCTTTCGTCAAGGTTTCTCAGGGCCTCTTCACCCAGATTGGGAATGTCGCGGGTAATCTCCTCCTTTCCCAATTTGGTATCACGGGCTTCCACCTCAAACTCTTCGATGTGGATGGACGTAAACGTATCTTCGCGAACCAGTCGCTCGCTCAACAAAATCGCGTCCTCGAAGTTGTACCCGCCCCAAGGCATAAAGCCGACCAGGATATTCTTGCCTAACGCCAACTCTCCCCGATCGATGGCCGGTCCATCCGCCAACACCTGCCCTTTCTTCACCGGTTGCCCGACTTTCACGATGGGGGTCTGCGTCACGCACGTATTCTGATTGGTTCGTTGAAACTTCACCAAGTCATACGTATCCCAAAAGCGTCCGGTCTTCTTCTTTCCCTCGTCCGCCTTGCCGCCTTCAGTTCGTACGACAATGCGCCGGGCATCCACGCTTTCCACGACCCCATCCCGTCTGGCCTGTTCAACGTACCCGGAGTCACGGGCCACCACGGCTTCCATGCCGGTTCCGACCAGCGGCGCCTCACTCTGCACGAGCGGCACGGCCTGACGCTGCATATTCGATCCCATTAACGCACGGTTTGCGTCGTCATGCTCAAGAAAGGGAATCAACGCGGTGGCGACGCTGACCACTTGCTTCGGGGACACGTCCACGTAATCGACTCGATCCGGCGTCGTGGCGATAAACTCCCCCTCGGCCCGCGCCGTCACCGAATCGGATAACAAACGACCGGCTGAATCCACTTGGGAATTGGCTTGAGCAATGACGAAATGCTCGCCTTCCAAAGGAGAAAGAAATTCGACGTCCCGCAGGACGCGTCCCTTTTGCACTTTTCGAAACGGGGCTTCAATGAAGCCGAATTCGTTAATGCGCGCATAGGTGGCCAACGAGGTGATGAGCCCGATGTTCGGCCCTTCAGGAGTTTCGATGGGACAAATACGACTATAGTGAGAGGGGTGGACGTCGCGGACCTCAAAGCCCGCGCGCTCACGAGTCAGCCCGCCCGGCCCTAATGCGGACAATCGTCGTTTATGGGTGATTTCAGCCAAGGGGTTCGTTTGATCCATAAACTGGGACAACTGACTGCCGGCAAAAAATTCTTTAATGGCGGCCACAATGGGTTTGGCGTTAATCAAGTCATGCGGCAGCACCGTTTCCATATCGAGCAGGTTCATCCGCTCTTTAATGCTGCGCTCCATTCGGGCCAACCCCAAACGAATCTGATTCTCGAGCAATTCTCCAACCGTCCGAACCCGACGATTCCCCAAATGATCAATATCATCCACGTCGCCTTTGCCCATTTTCAATTCGACGAGGCAGCGGACCACTTCCACCACGTCCTGCGCGGTGAGCACCCGCTGGGAGAGAGAAAGGTCCAACGAAAAGCGGTTGTTCATCTTCAACCGTCCGACCGGAGACAGATCGTACCGCTTCGAGTTGACAAACAGGTTCTCAAACAAGAGCTTGGCCGAATCCACGGAAGGCATTTCTCCCGGCCGAAGGCGTTTATAAATTTCCACCCAGGCTTCTTTTTGAGACGTCGTCCGTTCGGCATCCAAGGTATCCAAAATGATCGGCGTCGCCGTCACGCTGTCCAAATAAATCACCTTGAAACTCGAGGGCTTCAATTCAAGAAGCCGTTCAAGCATGGGCAAGGTCAACCGTTGATTTTTTTCAACCAGCACCTCTCCTTTTTCCGAGTCCAAGATCTCCGTCAACACCGCTCGCCCAACCAATTCTTCCGGCTTCACCGGGGTCTCCTTCACCCCGACGGCACGCACTTTCGCCATCAACGATTTGGTGAGCCGCGTGCCTTCTCGAACAATCGGGTCCTTGGCGCCTTTTTCGGATACTTCGACCGACGAACGTAATCCCGTATGCAGTTCGGGATCCAACTTTCGCATCAGCTTTCCATCTGAAACCCGAATCTCCTCAATGGGGTAATACATCTTCAGCACGTCGTCCGTTGACAAACCAAACGCCTTCAACAGGATCGTGGCGGGCATTTTGCGTCGACGATCGATGCGGACGTACAAAATATCCCGAGCGTCAAACTCAAAATCCAACCAGGACCCTCGATACGGAATGATGCGCGCGGAAAACAACACCTTGCCGCTGGAATGGGTCCGCCCTTTATCATGACTGAACGAGGCACCGGGAGAGCGATGCAACTGGCTCACCACGACCCGCTCCGTGCCGTTAATGATAAAGGTGCCCCGGTCCGTCATCAGAGGCAGCTCACCCACGTACACTTCCTGCTCTCGAACGTCGAGCACCTTGCTGTTCTTCACCCCCTTTTCCTGCGGATCAAACACCACCAGGCGGATACGCAGTTTCAAAGGGGCGGCAAAGGTCATGCCCTGTTCCAGACACTCGCGCATATCGTACTTGGGCGTGCCCAGCGCATAACTGGAAAATTCAAGAATGGCCGAACTATTAAAGTCTGCAATGGGAAAGACACTCATGAGCGCGGATTGCAGCCCTTTTTCCGCACGACGCTCAGGTTCGGTCTCTTTTTGCAAAAACCCCTCGTACGAGCGTTTCTGAACTTCGACGAGGTCCGGAATGTCAATCGTCGACTGAATTTTCGAAAAGTCAGTGCGCTTGATAATTCCCGGCAATGGAGGTTGAGACATATTCGGCTCCTTCTGCATCTAGGCTTGTGAGGACAACCCGTCCTGATCAACCAGGTCCCGTACCGCTCCCTACTTGACTTCGACCGTGGCCCCCACGTCGGTGAGCTTCTTCTTAATCGTTTCCGCCTCGTCTTTTGCCGCTCCCTCCTTGACCGGCTTGGGCGCCCCTTCCACTAAATCTTTGGCTTCTTTTAACCCGAGCCCGGTGATCTCGCGAACCACCTTAATCACTTGAATTTTCTTGCCGGCCGGGAAACCGGCCAACACGACGTCAAAGGAGTCTTTTTCTTCAGCAGCCTGAGCCGCAGCGTCCCCGGCTGCCGGCGCAGCCGCGGCGACCGGTGCCGCTGCCGTCACACCGAATTTTTCTTCAAATCCCTTGACCAGTTCGGACAATTCTAAAACCGTCATGCTTTCAACGGCTCCCAGAATGTCATCCTTTGAAAGCTTTGCCTCCGTCGCAGCCATTTCTCCGTCTCCTTTCTTTTTGTCTTGAATCGCAACCAGCACGGCCGCAAATCCTCGTAAAATCCCTTGAAGCACGCCCACCATTCCTCGAAGAGGTCCTTGCATGGCAGACAACAACATCGACAGCAACACCTCTTGGGAGGGCAAATCAGCCGTCGCGATCAGTTGTGCGGGCTCAAGAGTTTTGCCTTCTAGCACTCCGCCTCGCCAGATAATTTTCTCGTCACATTTTTGGTGTTTGATAAAATTCCGAAGAATCTTGGCAGGCAAAACCGGGTCGTCGTAGCCGATGACCACCGCGACCTGCCCTTTAAACAACGAGATGACGGGCAATAACGACGTTCCCTCCGCCGCTCTCACGGCCAGGGAATTCTTCACCACTTTCAATTCTGCCTGGGCTCCACGAAGTTGATGGCGCAACTGCGTTACCTGATTAACCGGCATGCCTCCACATTCCGTCACCACGGCCAACTTGGCCCTGACAAACTTCTCGTGCAAATCGGAAACCACCCCCGCCTTCTGTTCCTTTTTCATGCCCGGCTCCTTTTCACACCGCAACTAATCAACGTGTCGGCCCAGGGTCGTACATTCCAGGGGAAGGCCCGGCCCCATGGTGCTCGACATGGTCGCACCTTTAAGATACTTTCCCTTACTTGAGGAGGGCTTTGCCTTCACCACCGACGTAAACACCGCCTGCGCATTCTCGGTGATTTGCGAGACGGCAAACGAGACCTTCCCGATCGGCACGTGGACGCTCCCGGCCTTATCAACTTTATACTCGACCCGACCCCTCCGGATTTCATGGATTGCCTTCCCGACCTCAAACGTCACGGTTCCCGTCTTGGGGTTCGGCATCAGGCCACGTGGCCCCAACACCTTCCCCAATTTCCCAACCGACGCCATCAGATCCGGGGTGGAGATGGCTTGATCAAACTCCAACCATCCCCCTTTAATTTTTTCCAACAACTCATCGGCACCCACGAAATCGGCGCCTGCCTGCCGCGCTTCCTGCTCTTTTTCCCCTTTGGCAAACACCAGAATCCTGACCTTTTTCCCGGTGCCATGAGGTAACACCGTCGTACCACGAACCATCTGGTCGGCACGCTTGGGATCAACGCCCAACCGAATGGCCAATTCCACGGTCTCGTCAAATTTGGCATAGGCCGCCTGCTTGACTAATTCACTGGCCTCCTGGAGCCCGTACAGTTTACCCTCAACTTTTGCTGCGGCGTTCCGTAATTGCTTTCCCACGACTTACACCCCCCTCTGACCAACGCCTTAGTCGGCCACCGTGATTCCCATACTCCTTGCGGTGCCTTCGATAATCTTCATCGCCCCTTCAACATTCACCGCGTTCAAATCTTCCATTTTTTGCTTGGAGATTTCCTGTAATTGGGCACGGGAGATCGCACCGACTTTATCCTTCTGCGGCACCCCGGATCCCTTGATAATTCCCACCGCTTTCTTCAAAAGGTCGGTCGCCGGAGGGATTTTCGTGATAAAGGTAAAACTCCGGTCTCGATAGACGGTAATGACAACGGGGATGATACTCCCTTCCTGCTTTTGCGTTTTCGCATTAAATTGCTTGCAAAAGTCCATAATGTTCAGACCATGTTGACCCAATGAAGGGCCAACCGGTGGAGCGGGATTGGCCTTCCCCGCGGGAATCTGCAATTTAATTTGCGTGATAACCTCTTTTGCCATCTCTCTGTCCTTTTTCCTGCCGGAAAGTTAATGCACGTCGACTTTCGCCGACACTCACGCACCCACGTCAACGACGACCCTACCCTCGCTCGATCTGCGCAAAGACCAATTCGACCGGCGTCGCACGACCCAGGATGCTCACCAACACCTTGGCTCGACTATGCTCGTCATCCACTTCGTCGATTAAGCCGTTAAAGCCCATGAACGGCCCATCAACGATCCGCACGTTATCGCCCTTGGAAAAAAACACCCGCTCTCGAGGAAGAGAGACACCCGATTCGATTTGTTTCAGAAGAGAATCCGCTTCCTCTCTCGGCAGCGGCATGGGCTTGGTCCCTTCTCCCCCGATAAACCCCGTGACCTTGGGAGTCTCTTTGATCATCATCACCGTGGTGTCCTGGAGAGGGTCCTCCAACTCGACCAGCACGTACCCGGGAAAAAATTTTCGCTTTGACGCGCGACGTTTTCCATCCTTGATTTCGATCACGTCCTCGGTAGGGACCAGGACCTGCCCGAACTCTTCCTGAAGACCCATCTGGGTCGCCCGCTCAACCAAGGAGGTTCGCACTCGACCCTCATATCCCGCATAGGTGTGAATCACGTACCAATTTTTGGCCATGGCGCCTGCCCTCGAATGTTCAAAGAATTTGGCTGACCAGCCACACTAAAATGGAATCAGTCATCGAGAGGTACAAAGACATAATGAAACAAAACACGACCACCACCGACGAGGACCCAATGGTTTCATCACGCGTCGGATACGAAACTTTCTTCAACTCCCCTTTTACCTCAAAGAGAAATTCCGCAATCTTCGCCCAAAGTTTCTTCATGTCACGTTCATCCCGTCTTCCTTATTCGACCCGTCTCGTGGCAGGGGCACCAGGACTCGAACCCGGACCTTCGGTTTTGGAGACCGACATGCTAGCCATTGACACCATGCCCCTTCATGACTCTCAACAATGGGGAACCCCATCATTTTACTTCCTTATGGGGGACATGTTTTCGGCAGAACCGGCAATACTTTTTCACTTCCAAGCGATCAGGATCATTTTTTTTATTCTTCATCGTCGAATAATTCCGCCGCTTACATTCCCCACAGGCTAAAGAAATAATGACCCGCATAACGCCTCCTCTCTTGATCTATTGCACTATCGGGCGCAGGGCTGTGTTGTGTCCTCGCTCAACCCTCGACTATCGACTTGATATGTCTCGGGTTTCGCTGCGGGACGCCTTGCCCTGCATCCCGCTATCACAATAAACCTGTCCCCCGAGCCTGCCCTCGACATTTGTAATCGGGGGTTCGTAATCGGGGATCAGAGATTCCCTAGGCGAGAATTTCGGTGACGACGCCGGCCCCCACCGTCCGCCCGCCTTCCCGCACGGCAAACCGTAACCCCTGCTCCATCGCAATCGGCGCAATCAATTCGCCCGTAAACGTCGTGTTGTCCCCCGGCATCACCATCTCCACGCCTTCCGCCAACTGCACCACCCCCGTCACGTCCGTCGTCCGAAAATAAAACTGCGGCCGGTACCCGTTGAAAAACGGCGTATGCCGCCCCCCCTCTTCTTTCGTCAAGACGTACACCTCCGCCTTGAACTTCGCATGCGGCGTAATACTCTTCGGCTTCGCCAACACCATCCCCCGCTCCACTTCATCCTTCTTCGTGCCCCGTAACAACGCGCCGATGTTGTCCCCCGCCTGCCCTTCGTCCAAGACCTTCCGAAACATCTCCACGCCCGTCACCACCGTGGTCCGCGTCTCGCCCAACCCCACCATCTCAATCTCATCCCCGACCTTTACCTGCCCGCGCTCCACGCGTCCCGTGACCACCGTGCCTCGCCCGCTGATCGTAAACACGTCCTCAATCGGCATCAGAAACGGCTTGTCAATCGCCCGCTCCGGCGTCGGAATGTAACTGTCGACTCCCGCCAATAACTTCATGATCGCCGGCACGCCCACCTCGCTGTCGTCTCCCTCCAGCGCTTTCGTCGCCGACCCCACAATGATCGGAATGTCGTCCCCCGGAAATTGGTACTTCGATAACAACTCCCGGACTTCCAATTCCACCAATTCCAACAACTCCGGGTCCTCTACTTTGTCCGCCTTGTTCAAAAACACCACGATGTACGGGACCCCGACCTGCCGCGCCAACAGAATATGTTCCCGCGTCTGCGGCATCGGCCCATCCGCCGCCGACACCACCAGAATCGCCCCATCCATCTGCGCCGCCCCCGTAATCATGTTCTTCACGTAATCCGCATGCCCCGGACAGTCCACGTGCGCGTAATGCCGCTGGGCCGTCTCATACTCCACGTGCGAAATCGCAATCGTCAGAATCTTCGTCGGGTCCCGTCGCCCCTGCGACTCACTCGCCTTCGCCACCTCGTCATAACTCACAAACGTCGCCATCCCCTGCTGCCCCATGACTTTCGTCAGCGCCGAGGTCAGCGTCGTCTTCCCATGGTCCACGTGCCCGATCGTCCCCACGTTTACGTGCGGCTTCTTCCGATTAAATTTCGCCTTCGCCATCTGCCCCTCCCCAAAAACTTCGTCCCCCGCGGGAACCGCTTCATTCCCACGCGAGACGAAACCGTAAAATCCTAGAGAATAGATTTCATTGACACTTCATCGAGATAATGGAGCCCACGACGCGGATCGAACGCGTGACCTCGTCCTTACCAAGGACGTGCTCTGCCAACTGAGCTACGTGGGCCTTGTGAATGGGAGACGTGAACTCCTGCATCACTTGCCACGTCGACCTCTTTACGCTTCAAACGTTCGCTGGAGCGGGCGACGGGATTTGAACCCGCGACAGCCAGCTTGGAAGGCTGGAACTCTACCACTGAGCTACGCCCGCCACCGTTTTCGAATTCGCCGTTGATCTACGGCTTTGCTCACTCCTTCGACTCAAAAAGCCATTGACTTGAATGAACGTCCCGTTTATGCCGTCACATACGTTTCTTTATGGTGGGCAGGCAAGGATTCGAACCTTGGAAGCCGATGGCAGCAGATTTACAGTCTGCCCCCTTTGTCCACTTGGGTACCTGCCCTTTCAACAACTCAATCGTTTGGCAGTCCCCTCCTGCATCAATACAATTAAGGGAAAGAGGAAAGCGGGGATACAAGACAAAGCCCAATTTTTCCTGCCGAAACAGGCAAAAAAGGGCATCTCGAGTTTTTCCTTTTAAAAACCGTAAGGGCCGACCCCACCAAACGGAACATTATATAGAGACACCGGGCACCCGTCAAGAGACCAAATCAAAAGCACGGGCAGCGGCGAACGGGCACAACATCGCAACGGTTCTCCATTCCCGGTTGAACGGGTTCTGCCTCTTGGCGATTCGACGGGATCTCGCAACTCGAGGCGACGTTGTCCTTGGTTGACAGGCTTTTTCGAGAGACCCTAGCATGGCCGTCATGGCACAACCGGAACCAGCACCACGGATTCCCAACAAGAGAGTATGGTTACTCCACCTGACGGCCTGCCTCGTTCTGGGCACGAGCCTCTTTGCGTTCTCCGCGCCGGCGGCGCCTCCCCCACCATCCGGCTCAGGCGGTTTGGCCACGGTTTCAACACCCGATGGGTTTACGATTTATTGTGAAATCGCCGACACGCCGGCAAAACGGAGTCAGGGGTTGATGTATCGAACGCGAATGGCCCCTGATCGAGGCATGCTCTTTACCTTTCCGGAGTTTCAAGAGCCCGCCTATTGGACGTTTTGGATGAAGAACACCAAAATGCCCTTGGATATTTTATGGTTGGACCGGGACGGGACCATCGTCCATCTCGAACGGTACGTCCCGATTTGCACGAGAACCGACAATCTGTGTCCCCGCTATCGGCCGAAAACCGCCGCGGTCCAGGTCCTGGAACTTCGCGCGGGACAAGCCGCAACGCTGAAGCTCGCCCCAGGCACCCGACTCACCATCGAGATGCCGAAGTAGGAGACTCAGGAATTTTCCCAACCACGAACGCGCCTGGCTGAAATGACTCCATCCATCCGCCCTATGGCTTCGAGCGTGTGTTCGAGGTGGCGGGTATTGGAAATTTCAATCACAAAGTCGAGAACGGCTTTTTGATCTTCCCTGGTCGTAATTTCCGCCCCACTGATATTGGCCTTCGAATCGGAAATAGCCGACGACACGTTGGCTAACACTCCGGGGCGATCAATGGTCAATACGCAAACCTTGACCGAATGATGCTCTTCAATCGTCATATCCCATTCAACTTCGACCAAGCGATCTTTTTCATAGTCCATGGCCTCAAGATTGGGACAGCCCTTCGAATGGATCGTCAGCCCACGCCCGCGGGTGAGATAGCCCAAGATGGAATCACCCGGCACCGGCGCACAACACTTTGACAACTGCATCAGGACGTCCCGCCCCCCCATGACCTTGACGGATTGCAGGGCACCCGGCGCCGGGGCCGTCCCGGACACCCTGTGAACGACCTCGTCGCCTTTCGCCGCATCTTCACCGGGCGACACGAGCCAATTGACCAGTTCCACGGCGGACAGACGCCCATAGCCCACCATCCGGGTCATCTCCTCGACGGATGCATATCCTCTCTCGCCGGCAAGTTGAGACAGCCGGTCCGACTGGAACAACTGCGCGGACGGGAGCTGATGCCGGCGAAACTCACGTTCAAGCAATCGACGTCCCAATTCCAAGCTCTGCTTTTGCTCCTCGCCTTTCAAAAAATGTTTGATTTTCGCTTTCGCACGGGACGTCCGAACAAACTTCAACCACTCTTTCTTCGGGACCTGGGTCGGTGAAGTCAGAATTTCCACGGTATCGCCGCTGGCAAGCGCTTGTCGAAGGGGCACGATCTTTCCATTCACTTTCGCTCCGACGCAATGATCCCCTACTTGCGTGTGAATCGCATAGGCAAAGTCGACCGGCGTGGAGCTAAGCGGCAGTTCCTTCACTTCCCCCCTTGGCGTAAACGCAAAAACCACGTCGTGAAAGACGTCCAAATGAAAAAGATCGAGTTTGACGGAATCCATGAACTGGCGATTATCGGAAAGGTCCTTATGCCATTCCACGAATTGCCGGAGCCAACTGAAGACCTTTTCATCGCGCTCTTCGACTTTGACCTGTTCCTTGTAGCGCCAATGCGCCGCCACCCCATATTCCGCGAGACGGTGCATTTCTTCCGTTCGTATTTGAAATTCCACGTGATCGCCTTGCGGACCCAACACCGTCGTATGCAGCGATTGATAGAGATTCGTCCGAGGCGTGGCGATGTAATCCTTGAACCGCCCGGGGACCGGCGGCCATAAAGAATGCACGAGACCGAGAATCATATAACAATGACTCTTGGTGCCGGTGATAATGCGAATGGCCACGAGGTCGTGCACTTCCTCGAACGTAATACCCTGGCTCTCCATTTTCTGATGAATGGAGTACAAATGTTTGGGGCGCCCGACCACGTGACCGGGCAACCCGGCCACGGCCAACGCCTCGACCGTCGACTGGATAATCGACTGAACGGAGACTTGCCGTTCCTCGTCTCGTTGCGCCACCCGGAGCTTCAACAGGGAATAGGCTTCCGTCTTGAGAGACTGAAAACATAAATCTTCAAGCTCCTGCTTGAGCCAACTCATGCCCAACCGGTTGGCCAACGGCGCATAAATTTCCAGGGTTTCCTGGGCGATTTGTTTTTGCTTGTCCTCCGGCAAATGCCCCAGCGTTCGCATATTGTGCAGACGGTCGGCCAACTTGATAAAGACCACCCGGATATCATCGGCCATCGACAACAGCATCTTCCGAAAATTCTCAGCCTGTTTCTCTTCATACGTCCGAAAAGGAATCTGGCCGATTTTCGTCACCCCTTCCACAAGATGCGCCACCTCGTGCCCGAAATGCGTCTGCAACTCTTCCTGGGTCGCTACGGTATCTTCCAACGTATCATGGAGAAGCCCGGCCACAATGGCGGTCACGTCGAGTTTGAGAAAAGTTAAAATGCCGGCGACGGCCAACGGGTGTTGCAGGTAGGGCTCGCCGGACCGGCGAGTCTGCCCCTCATGCGCTTTCGCTGAAAAGGCATAGGCATGCCGAAGCAAGCCTTCGTCGGCCTCGGGATGGCAACTTTGCACCTGCCGAATCAGGTCATCAATCTCTGTCACACTGGTCAGCGACATAAAAGATTTTCCTGCACGTGTTCACCAATTCGTTGACAATTCCCGCCGTCCCTTTCTGTCATTCCCGACATTTCTAATCGGGAATCCAGGCTCTTTCGTCTTTACTCTCACCCCTAGCGTTTCCACAACAAATAGGAGTAGGTCGGATTAGCGTAGCGTAATCCGACACGTCCTATCCCCGTCTCTCAACAAGACTGTCAGGTTACGCTATGCTAACCTGACCTACGGGTCTGGATAACTACCTGTTCGTCCCCTTCTCTATTTTGCCAAGCCTTGTAGACTGACTGTACGAATGCCGTCAGTTTCTCTTTATGAGTCTCCCATTCTTCCGCAGTCAAGAGAAAATCCGCTGTGCGGGCTTCCTGCAACGGGTCTAGGTTTCGAGGAAACGTGAGGAAAGGAATCTGTTCGATCAGATCATTGAACTCGTCTACACACAAGACAAATGCCCGTCGAAAGAAAACTACTCCTACTCTCTCATCGTGAGCTTTTATGCGTGCATATGGAAGGCGGTGACTTCCCGAATTTGCGTGCCTTGGCAATTCGATGCGGAGAGTTTGCATTTGTGCGATCTGCTCAGATTGAGGCCAGTTCGCCTCGAACATGGATTTCACGTCGTCGAACAGTTCACGTATGCCGAATCCATCTACGCGATTGTCCAGTTTCGCCTGACGTTCAGCCCTTCCCAGTCTTCGACTCGTCGGTCGAGGATCGAAGTCTTCAACCCTTTGTATTTCCACCTGCTTGGCCAGGATGATCTTCCCCTCATAATCGAAACCGTGGAAGGTCAGGAGTGACATGTCCATGTCGCTGTTGTTGGCGAGGAAATTCACCATCCGTTCCGTTTTATCATCGGCACCCAATCCGACCAGGAACATCCGCAACGGCTTTAATGACTCCAATTCGTCAAAGGCCTGGCTGTACCAGCCCTGAAAATCTTCAATCTTGTCAATGCCGTGCGCGCCTGATCTTTCGGATATGTATTCGGCCAGGTCGGTCACGTCCATAGCATCGAGATAAGAGGCGTAGTCTATGACCTGCGCCACGGCATCCCGTGACAACGTGCCGCGCTTCAACTCGAATACAACCAGCCTGCCTTCATCATCCACCCCCAACAGGTCGAGCGGCCCGCCATCCGTCGGGGTCTGCCGGCCCACCAACGTCACCCCCTCCATCAGCAAATCCGGGTGCTTGACCAGGGTTTCTTCAAGTAGTCGTTCATTCTCTATTCGGCCAGCCGGGTTCAATGGTGCAGCCTGAGAATCCTCAATGACCCATATCTTGACTTCATCCATGAATGACCCTCCGGATATCTACCCCACCCGCACGTCACACAGCCGGAGTTGAATGCGGCTCGATCCCTTCCAGTGATTCAACTCCGGACTGAAGACCGCGTCAATCCGCCCGTTTCCCGTATCAATGTCTTTCGCGAGCCCGCCCATCCGAAACCCGATACTGTCCAGGGGAACGGAGCCGTGCTGGCGAAGGACCAATTTCAGATGATTCTCCCCGACCACTCGTTTCTCCAGCACCGAAATCCCTCGACTCATAAAGGTCGGCTCAGGATTGCCCATCCCGAAGGGCTGCAATTGTTCCAATTCCCGGAGAAGGGGAAATTGAACGTCGGCAAGCGCAACAGCCGCATCCACGTCCAGGGTGGGAACTTGCAGCCTGGCATCCAGCAACCCCTCGACGACTCCCCAAAACCCGTGTCTGAAATCAGTAAAAACTTCTTGTCTCACCGTCAGGCCCGCTGCCATCGGATGCCCACCAAAGGCCACCAGGTCCTGGTGACATTCCTGCAAGGCTTGACACACGTCGAAACCGGCCACGCTTCTGACCGACCCTTTCCCGATACCATGCCGATCGAACGCCACCACGACCGCAGGACGGTGATAGCGTTCCACCAACCGCGCCGCGACAATGCCGATCACGCCACTATGCCATCCTTCCGCGCCCACCACAATCGCGTGCGGCTGTTCACCGGCCTCCACCTGCGCAATCGCCTCCCGGGTCATCTCTTCTTCAATCTGTCGCCGTTGACGGTTCAGTTGCTCCAACTGTTGCGCAAGTTGCAACGCCACGGATTCGGAATCCGTGGTAAGCAGCCTGACGCCCAACTCGGCATGAGCCAATCGTCCGGCCGCATTGAGACGCGGGGCCACACCAAACCCGATCGTGCCGGCCGAACACGCCCCGGTCAGGCCCAGGCTTTGGGTCAGCGCCCGAATCCCGCATCGTGTCCCCTGAGACACCTGGGCCAACCCATCCCGCACCAGGACCCGGTTCTCATCCCGGAGCGGAACCAGATCGGCGATGGAAGACAACGCCACCAGGTCTCGAAACGTCTCCACCGATACGTCCGCGGCTCCATACTTCTGCGCGTAGGCTTCCACAACCTTGTAGGCCAAGCCGCCGGAACATAACCCTTGGAAAGGATAGACGGAATCCGGGCGGTACGGATTGATGAACGCAACCGGCTCAGGCATTCGGGATTGAAGCTGGTGATGATCGGTCACAATGACGTCCATGCCCAAGCCACGAGCCACCTCGATCTCCCGGTGCGAGGTGGTGCCACAATCCGCCGTGAGCAACAGGGAAACGCCCGTATCGGCCAGTTTCCGAATGGCCCCTTCCTGCAGGCCATACCCTTCCTCCTGCCGGTGAGGAATATAGACTTCCGCGTTGGCACCGACACGTCGCCAAAAAAGGAGGTGCAGACTCGTGGCCGCCATACCGTCAACGTCATAGTCTCCATAAAAACAGATCCGCTCACCTCGTTGAATGGCCAGGTGAAGCCGGTCGATGGCCCGTTCCATATCAGGCAGCGCAAACGGATCATGGGTCGCACCACCGGGGGATGAGAGCCAGGCCTTGGCCTGATCAGGCTCGACGACGCCCCTTCCACACAAAACCGTCGCCGTCAGTGGCGAGAGGCCCAGGGCCCCAGCCAGGGTATCGACCTGTTTCTGCTCAATCGAACGCACCAGCCAATTTTGTGAGATCATCGTCATAGGCGGAGATTCACGTGTGTCGCAGGAACCGTGAGCAGCAGCGATCATAGGAACTGATCCGAAGAGTGTCAAAGGCCGGGCGCGACTTCCCAACCTCGCCGATGAACCAGCCACACTGTCCTGGCGAAACAAAAAAATGGATGGCGGTAAAAAAAGAGAAGAAAGAGGAGTTACTCTCCCCCTTTCTGCACGTAGTTCTTGACGAACTCGGCAGCGTTTTCCTCCAGGACCTCATCGATCTCATCAACTAAATGATCGATGTCCTCCTGAAGCTTCTTGCCGGTTTCAATGACGTGAGGATTCGGCTTGACTTCCTGATCATCGGAGGAAGTTTTTGCTGCCTCGGATTTCCGTTCCTGCCTTTCCATGGCCCCACCTCCCGGCTCTCAAGGAGACACGCACGCACGCTTTTCCTCGTCTCATTCCCGCCGTCTCCCCTCTGTCATTCCCGACGCTTGTCCCCGACGTTTGTAATCGGGGATCCAGTGTAATCGGGAATCCAGAGAATCCTATTTGGCGGAAATCCAATGCACGCCATGGATAGAATAGCCCAGCCTCTTGAAGGGGTCAAGCTCCTGTATGGCTCCCTCACCTTTGGCCTTCGGGTTGCGGTTGGAGAATGTTGTCGCGGCGCTATCCATTCGGGACAGGCCTCGGGGGCAAGCCTGGCACAATCGCGCCTGCTGTTCTCTTTTGGGCATCTATAGAAAGCAGAGAGACGATTGTCACGAATGTTACAAATTTATCATTGAATGACAAAATGTTAAAAGTTTAAAAATTATTGCGAATGTTACAAAGTTTACAAAGTTTAAAGTTTGTCATGAATGTTACAAAGTTTAAAAAAATAAAATATTGCAAGAAATGTAAACATATTAACAATACGTACAAATTGTACAAAACGTCACGAAGAACAGGAAGAGGTGGGAGGATAGGAAAAAGACACTGGATCCTGGATCCGATCGGGGTCGAGGGCAGGCTTTTTCTACAAATACAACGACGGTGGATTCCGGGAAAGAAAGATAACGACACTGGATCCTTTACTTGACTGGATCCCCGATTAAGAATGTCGGGGACAAGCGTCGAGGATGACAGAAGGAGGGAAGAGCGAGTAGGTCGGATTAGCAGCGCGTAATCCGACATGAGCAGGCCACATCGCACAGCGAGGACGTCAGGTTACGCTTCGCTAACCTGACCTACGGGGCTACTACGGGACGACGGGACTTACCACCCTCACCTTCATCCTCTCCCGTCAAGGGAGAGGACATGTTCTTCACTCCCTCGCCCCTGGTCCGAAATGAGGCGAAGCCCCCGACATGTTTAATCGGGGGGTAGGGTGAGGGGGTGTTTAGAAGCCCCACTCGATCTGGAGGCGGAGGCCCTGGTTGACCGGTTGTGGGCCGGCGGGTTCTTGCCGGGTGCCTTCCAGGTTCAGCGTCAGCCCCGGGGTCGCTCCCCCGGTCACGTGCAGGCGCGTGCCGAGGCGGTAGGTCCGGTCCGCGCCATCCGACAACACCGTGCCCGCATAGGGGGTCAGGAGGCCGGTGTCGAAGGCCGAGAAGCCATAGCTTATCTCCGCGTTCAGCCGGCCACTTGACGCGCGTGTGTTGCCCTCGAACGCCAGACCCGCCGTAGTCTGCCTGGACCACAGGCCCTCCACGCCGCTTGATGCCGCGCCCCACGTCGGCGCCAGGCTCAGCGATAAACCCCGTCCACTCGGCCCGGGAGCGAGACGGATGTTCCCGCTCGCCCCCCATTCCTGGTAGTCGGCGTCTTCATGCGCCAGCAGGGCCCGTACCGCACCGTCGATGGTCAGCCCCAGCCCAGGGTCCGCGTATTGCACCCGACCGCCCAGTTCCAACCCGAAGCCCGTCTCGGCATCGCCCCAGTCATGCCGCAGCCCCACTTCCACCGTGGGCGTCAGGCTCCGGCCGGCGGCCCACGTGAAGCCCCGGCTGCCTTCCAGCACCAGCCGCAGCCGGTGCGCCTCGGCGTCACCGGCAGCCAGGCCGGCGACGGCCTCCGAGGTCGTCCGCGTGAGCATGGCGTCCGTGCGCGTGGCTAACTCAAAGCCCCCGGTCTCCGCCGCCGGCAGCAGAATGCCCCGGCCCCCGAAGGCCCCCATCACCAAATTCGTGTCCGTCTCCCGGGTCTCGCCGGTCTCCAGCTCCAGCTCCAACTCGCCCCACCCGTACCCCAGCAGGCCCCACACGTCCAGCCGGTCAGTCACCGCATACCGCAGGTAGGGATGGAGGCTCGTCAGGGTCTGCTCCAGATCCCCACGGCTGTCGCCCGCCCCGGTATACGACCCCGCGCCCTGGCTGTGGGCCACGGCCACGCCCGCCAGCAGCCGGTCCCATTCGCTATCCACGCCTACGGTGCCGGTGAGCACGTCCCCGTCCAGGGAGAGCGTGTCGTCTTGGCCGTCAAACCGCGTGGCCGCCACCCGGCCCCAGGCCGTCAGGCGCGGGGTCCGGGCCAGGGCGCCGTCATCCGCGCCCAAGGTCAGCCGGAAGGAACTGCCCACTAACACCTCGCGCAGCCGGAGGGGTTGGATGGTCTGCGAGCGGCCCAGCCGCGGGTCCGCGTCCGGCGAGTCCATCCAGGGGTCCGTCCCCGGTCCCCCGAGCCCCGATGACGTCGCGCCCGGGCCTATGCCCAGCAGGCGCGCCACGCCCTGCAGCAGGGCCGACCCACGGTCATCGGTCGCCGGCTCGGTGGCCGACCCACGGTCATCGGTCGCCGGCCCGTCCGTCTCGGCCGCCGACCCGTCCGCCTCCGCGGCGGGCTGCCCCAGCGGCAGCCGGTAGCCGCCGACCGTCACATGGGAGTCCGACCCCGGTGCACCCCGCAGCCGATCCCCGATGGCGTCCGTCACGTGCGTGGCCACCGTCCGCCCGAAGCGGGCCAGCCACGCCCGTTGTAACGGGTCATCGTTCACGATCGTCCCCGTGGCCACGGCGTCCAGGATCCGTGCCCCCGTCGCGTTCGACAGGGTGAGCGTCAGCGTCTCCCCGGTGTCGTCATGGGCGTCGTCCAGCACCGGCACGGAGATCGTCTTCTCCGTCTCGCCCGGATCGAACGTCAGCGTGCCGCTGGTCGCCGTGTAGTCCGCGCCCGCGGTCGCCGTGCCGTCCGCCGTCGCGTAGCCGACCGTCACCGTGCCCGACGCCGCCCGCGACAGTGTCACCGCGAACTCCAGCGTCGCCCCGGCGCCCTCGGTCGCCTCCGCGTCCGCCACCGTCAGCGCCGCCATCGCGCGCACCGTCACCGAGTTCGCGTTCGACAGCGGCCGGCCGTCGGCGGTGCAGATCGCCCCGTCCGCGTCGCAGTCGGTCGTCGGCGGCAGCGACACCGTCACGTCACCGTTGCCCGAGGGCTCCACGTGAATTTCCCGCAGGTCGTTGCGACCGTCCCTGCGCCGCGCCTTGTCCACCTTGCCGCCCGTCACGTCGAAAGACTCGTCCCTCAGCACCAGGTAGCTCACCGCCGGGTCCTCGCTGAACCGCACGTGGAACACGAACGTCGTGCCGTCGTGTTCGGCGGGCGCCTGCTCGAAACTCGCGGTCAGCGGCGTTACGTACCGGTTCCGGATCGTGCCGGTGGCGCCGGCCGTCCCCAGGGTCGCGCCCGAGGCGTTCGACAGGGTGACGGTGAACGTCTCGTCGCTCTCGTTCTCGTTGTCGTCGGCGATCGGGACGGTGATCGTCCCGCTTGTCGTGCCCGCGGCGAAGGTCAGCGTGCCGCTCGTGGCGGTGTAGTCGTCGCCCGCCTGCGCGCTGCCGTCCGACGTCGCGTAGTCCACCGTCACGGTGTCGCGCGCCGCCGGGTCCAGCGTCACGACGAACGCCATCGTGCCGTCCTCCTCCTCGGTCGCCTCCGCGTCGGCCACCGACAGGCTGCTCGAGCTCCCGCCCGGACCCGGGATCGTCCACGCCGCCGGCGCCTGCGTCAGCACCGTCCCGCCGGCCGTGCAGATGCCGCCCGCGGCGCACGCCGCGTTCGTGGTCAACGCGAATGTCACGTCGCCGTTCCCGTCCGACGTCATGAAGAAAACATAGGCGTTCTCGAGCCCGCCCTCGGTATGGGGCTGAACCGACACCCTCGACGCCCCCGTCACCGACACCGACGGCGTGTTCGCCGCGAAATTGGCCACCGCCTCGCTGAACGTCACCACCACCTGCGGGCGGTCGTCCGATCCCGTGTGCCGCTTCGAGGTGAACGCGCTCTCGGGGAAGTCGGCCGACAGTTCGGCCGCGGTCTCGGTGTCGCGGATCGTCCCCGTCGCCTCGGCGTCGCCGAGATCGGCGCCCGAGGCGTTCGACAGGGTGACGGTGAACGTCTCGTCGCTCTCGTTCACGTCGTCGTCGGCGATCGGGACGGTGATCGTCCCGCTCGTCGTGCCCGCGGCGAAGGTGAGCGTGCCGTTCGTCGCGGTGTAGTCGTCGCCGTCCGCCGTGCCGTTCGCGGTCGCGTAGTCGACGGTCACCGTGGCGGTGGCCGCCCTGTCGAGCGTAACGGTGAACGCGATGTCGCCGTCGCCCTCCGTGCCGCCGGCATCGGAAATGCTCACGGCCGGCGTGACGTACCGGTTCCGGATCGTGCCGGTCGCGTTCGCCGTCCCCAGGGTCGCGCCCGAGGCGTTCGACAGCGTGACGGTGAACGTCTCGTCGCTCTCGTTCTCGTTGTCGTCCTCGATCGGGACGGTGATCGTCCCGCTCGTCGTGCCCGCGGCGAAGGTGAGCGTGCCGTTCGTGGCGGTGTAGTCGTCGCCGTCCGCCGTGCCGTTCGCGGTCGCGTAGTCGACGGTCACCGTGGCGGTGGCCGCCCTGTCGAGCGTAACGGTGAACGCGATGTCGCCGTCGCCCTCCGTGCCGCCGGCATCGGAAATGCTCACGGCCGGCGTGACGTACCGGTTCCGGATCGTGCCGGTCGCGCTCGCCGTCCCCAGGGTCGCGCCCGAGGCGTTCGACAGCGTGACGGTGAACGTCTCGTCGCTCTCGTTCTCGTTGTCGTCCTCGATCGGGACGGTGATCGTCCCGCTCGTCGTGCCCGCGGCGAAGGTGAGCGTGCCGTTCGTGGCGGTGTAGTCGTCGCCGTCCGCCGTGCCGTTCGCGGTCGCGTAGTCGACGGTCACCGTGGCGGTGGCCGCCCTGTCGAGCGTGACGGTGAACGCGATGGCGCTGTCGTCGCCCTCCGTGCCGCCGGCATCGGAAATGCTCACGGCCGGCGTGACGTACCGGTTCCGGATCGTGCCGGTCGCGCTCGCCGCCCCCAGGGTCGCGCCCGAGGCGTTCGACAGCGTGACGGTGAACGTCTCGTCGCCCTCGTTCACGTCGTCGTTGGCGATCGGAACGGTGATCGTCCCGCTCGTCGTGCCCGCGGCGAAGGTGAGCGTGCCGCTCGTGGCGGTGTAGTCGTCGCCGTCCGCCGTGTCGTTCGCGGTCGCGTAGTCGACGGTCACCGTATCGGTGCCCGCGCTGTCGAGCGTGACGGCGAACGCGATGTCGCCGTCGCCCTCCGTGCCGCTGGCATCGGAAATGCTCACCGTCGGCGTCGCCGCGGCCGTCGGCCCGGCGACCGTCGCCGAGGGGCTGTTCGAGAGTGCTCGCGGGTCCTCCCCGCGCGTGCACACCGCGCCCGTCGTGCCGCAGGCCCGCTCGCCGGGCAGCATGATCGAGACGGCCTCCCGGCCGTCCGGATCGACGGTGATCTCCCACAGGTCGTTGCGGCCGTTGACCCGGCGCGCTCCGGTCACGTCGCCCTCGGTCACCGTGAAAGCGTCGTCCCGGAGCACCGCGTAGCTGATGCCCACATCCTCGCTGAACTCGACCTGGAACGTGAACTCGCTGCTTCCGTCGTGGGTCTCCGGCAGGTTCTTGAAGCTCGCCGTCAGGCCATTCGCCGGCGCGTCATTCGCCGATATGGTGACGGTCGCCGTGCCGATCCGTGTCCCGTCATGGCTGGCCGCGACCGCAATGGTCTCGGCGCTCTCCTCGCCGCTGTCGTCCACTGCCGTGACGGTCGCCGTCACCGTGCCCTGCCCCGCCACAAGGGTAAGCGTCTCCGGTGAAACCACGAAGTCCGCCCCCTTCGCCGCCGTACTCCCGGTGAACTCCAGGGCAATCGCCTGGTCCGCCGCGAAGGTGACGCCGTTGGTGATCGCGACCGTCACCGTCGATGCCTCTCCCTCCGCTATCTCGGCAGGATTGACGGTGACGTCGAACGTGGCCGCGTCGTCATCCTCTACCTCGACCTCGGCCGAGGCTGCCCCGGGCGCGACCCGGTAGCCGGAGGTGGCCACGACAACTGCCGTGACCGTACTCGCAGCTTCCACCACGGCATCGTCATCGGTCGCCACGCTCAGGGTCCTGGCCGACTCGCCTGCCCCGAATGCCACCGTTTCCGGAGGCGCGCCGCTCAGCATCGCGCCGCTCTCCGTCACGCTCACCGTGACCGTCAACGCCGCCGCCGGATCCGTCCGGCTCAGCGTGAACGTTGCCGGGTCCCCCTCCGGCACCGAATCCGGTCCCGCGGCAATCGAGACCTCGGGAAACGCAGTCGTTGAGGGCGGATCCTCCGGCGGCGACGGATAGGCGACATTCGAATCCGTCCGTATCCACACGGTTGACGGCAGGCTCAAAACGCTCTGCGGCAACACTGTCAGTGGGTTGTGGCGCAGGTCGAGAACTTCCAGACTCGACAGCCCCTCGAAAATTTTCTCGTCCACGGAGGCTGCCCCGAACGCGTTATAGCCCAAGTCGAGCTTCTTCAGATTCGACAGCCCCTCGAAGATCCCGGCTTCGAGGCGCTCCGTGCCGAACCCGATATCCGGCCATTCGTACCGCTGGCTATACATGTCAAGCACTTCGAGGTTCGACAGCCCTTCGAACATTCCCTTTGGCAGGGTAAGCAGGCGATTGCTCCCGATCTTCAGGATCCTCAGGTTCGTGAGGTTCTTGAAAGCCCCGGTGGCCAGATGCTTTACCGATCGGTCGTACTTGAGGTTGTTTCGTTCCAGATTGAGGATTCTCAAGTTATGAAGCCCCCTGAAATAATCGGCCGTTATTTGCCCAACCGAGACTAGATTGTTGTTGGCGATATACAACTCCTCCAGTTGGCCGAGAATGCTCAGCGGCACACCGGCATCGGCAGGGCTGACCCTGAACCAGTTCTTGGAAAGATTGAGTTTTTTCAGACCCGTGAGCCCGTCGAAATCGCCATCCGCGAATATTGACAAGTCGGCATCTCTGAAATCGAGCGTCCAGACCCCGGCGAGTTGCTCCGTCGTCAGGTTGGTCAGGTACACGGCATCGACGGGTGGAACCGCATCCGGACCTGCTTTGGTGCAGGTCGCCGTGGCGCCGGGAACCTCGGCCAAAATCGCGCTACGTACTTCCTTGGTGCGCATGCAGAACTGCTCGGCGTCGATCGGCGTCTGCGCGAGGGCGTTACCGCCGGTCAGGAGGACCGGTAGCGCGACGACGAGCGCCAGCAGCGCGGCGGCCGCCAGCATCCTGCGGCGCCGACTAGGTGGGCAAGTTGGAAGCCTGGAGTTCTCTTCTCTCTCGCTCTTGACAGATTGTACCATCATTGCGTCCCTCTCCAACTTCGATACATGGAATGGTCAGAAAAAAAGTGTTTTGCCAGCCAGGCAAGCTTCGAGGGTAGTGTGACGGCTACATGAACAGGAAAATAAGTCGGAGTATAGACAGAGAAATTTGTTTGTCAATAAAAAAAGTGAGTAAGTGTACTTAAGTATTTTGAGTAAGCGTTTCAGTCAACAACAGAACGGTCGTTCGGGTACGTGGTCGCTCGTTCACGGGATGGCAAAGAAGGGTGCACCCCTGCACACGTTCCATGGACATGTACTCTACATGTACGGGGCTGTACAGACGCTGGGTTGTCGCAAAGAAAGGCAAAGACAAGTACCAACGAGCACGACACTGGATCCCCGATCAGGTCGGGGATGACAGGAGGGGGAAGAGGCGGGGATGGCGGGGCTACAAATACCTCTACCCCGGGTTAAGCCCGGGGCAGGCCTAATGCCCCCTTACCCCAGCCCATATCGGATGACGCGATGCTCATCCGACCTACGGGAACTCGGACAGGCACATAGGCCTGTCCCTACATTAGGAGGGAATTGTTTATGAAACGGACCGTTACGGCACGATGAAGGAGATGATGAGTAAGGACACGATGTTGATGACTTTGATCATCGGGTTGATCGCCGGACCGGCGGTATCTTTGAACGGGTCGCCGACGGTGTCGCCCGTCACCGCCGCCTTGTGGGTTTCGGTTCCTTTGAGGCCCTGTTCCTCGATGTATTTCTTGGCATTATCCCAGGCCCCGCCGCCGCTCGTCATGGTAATGGCCAGAAACAGGCCCGTCACGATACTTCCGACCAACACGCCTCCCAGGGCCGCCGGCCCTAAAATCACGCCGACCAGAATCGGGGAGATCACGGGGATGATGCCGGGAACCAGCATTTTTTGAAGGGCGGCTTGGGTCACGATATCCACACACGTGCCATATTCCGGTTTCTGCGTGCCTTCCATAATCCCGGGGATTTCCCGGAACTGCCGGCGGACTTCTTCGACCACCAGACCACCGGCCTGACCCACGGCCTTCAGACACAGCGCCCCGAAGATAAACGGCAGCATCCCGCCGAGGAACAACCCCACTAAAATGTTGGGGTCGGACAGATCAAAGGTCAGGCTTGGGTCACCGGCCCGAGCCTCGCGAGCATACTCCGCAAACAACACCAGGGCCGCCAACGCGGCCGAGCCGATGGCATAGCCCTTGGTCACCGCCTTGGTGGTATTCCCGACGGCATCGAGCGCATCCGTGATCTTTCGAACCTCCGGACCCAAGTGGGACATTTCCGCGATACCGCCCGCGTTATCCGTCACCGGACCGAACGCATCAATCGCCACCACGATGCCCGCCATCGAGAGCATGGCCACCGCGGCGACCGCGACCCCGTACAGCCCGCCGCCTTCGGCGCCGCCGCAAATCCCGAAACTCGATAAAATTGCCGCGATGATAACGACCACGGGCCACCCGGTGGACTGCATGCCCACGGCCAACCCGGCGATGATATTCGTCGCATGTCCGGTTTCACTCGCCTTGGCCACGTCGCGCACCGGGGCATAGGCCGTGGCCGTAAAATAATCGGTAATGAACACCAGAGCCAACGTCACCGCCAGGCCCAGGAGGGCCGCGATGAAATAACTGATGCCCGAGACTCCGCCGACGCCGTCCATCATGTGGGTCGTCACGGGAAAGAACGCCACCGCGGCAAGGCCTCCACTGACGAACAAGCCTTTGTACAGGGCCGACATGATGCTCCCGCCCTCACTGGCCTTCACGAAGAAGATCCCGATAATGGTGGCAAAGACGGTCAGCCCGCCGAGGGCCAGGGGATACAGCACGGGGGCCACGTTTCCGGGAAAGAGACTCATGGCCAGGACCATGGCCGCGACAATCGTCACGACGTAGGTCTCGAACAGGTCGGCCGCCATACCGGCACAGTCACCCACGTTGTCACCCACGTTGTCCGCAATCACCGCGGGGTTGCGAGGATCGTCTTCAGGAATACCGGCTTCAACTTTTCCGACGAGGTCGGCTCCCACGTCCGCGGCCTTGGTGTAAATGCCTCCCCCGACGCGGGCAAAGACCGAAATGAGGCTGCCCCCAAACCCAAGGCTGATGAGGGCGTGCACGGCTTTTTCCTGCCCTGCAATCGCGGACCCGATGGCATAAAAGCCGGCCAGCGCCACCAGTCCCAACCCGATGAGAAGCAGGCCGGTGACCGCTCCACCTTTAAAGGCGACCTGCAGTGCCGGGTCCAACCCGTCCGAGGCGGCCTGCGCCGTCCGCACGTTGGCCCGCACGGCGATCACCATGCCGACGTACCCGGCGAGTGCCGAGGCTGCGGCGCCCACCACAAACCCCATGGCCGGCAACAACCCGAAATTGTCCGACCATATCCCGGCCAGCCACAAAATCAGAAACATGATGCCCGCCACAACGCCGACGGTTCGATATTGGCGATTCAAGTAGGCGGAGGCGCCTTCCTGGATCGCCAGCGCAATGGTTTGCATGGTCTCGTTTCCGGCGTCCTGTCGAAGGACCCAAAAGGTGAGATACACCCCATAGGCAATACCCACGACGCCGGACACTAACGCAAAGATAATCACCGAGCTCTCAATATTCACGGAACGCCCCCTTCGTCAAACGGAGAAATATTCAGTAACAATAACCTGACCGGCAGGATTGTAACTCACTCATCCAAGAACGCCCCCGACAGATCTCCCTCGTCACCGTTCTACCTTAATCAAGAGGTGTGGATTCGCAGTGTCTGTCTTGGGCATCGTAAAGAAGAATATCGCTGAAAGGCCAATTATTTTAGCCAGCGCGGGTTGAATGTTCAAGGAGAAATTCCCTGCCTTGCCCGACGAAGCGCCCATGCCGACTCTGACTTCACCTGAAAGCGATCGGGACGGTTTGCGCTCACGGCGCAACCAAAGTTGCCCATCTCCGGACTTTCTGTTACTGTGATCGAATATGAATAACATTTTGTCCATCAACCTTCTCTAATATTGAGACAACATTATGGCTTGGGAACCGAAAGATCCATGGGGTCAGCAAGGCGGGGCCGATCCGCTTGATGACGTCCTCAATAAAGCGAAAGAGCAATGGCAACGGATGAAACCGACGCGTGGAATGAAGTCCATCATCCTGGTCGTGGCGGGTATCCTGGTGCTCTCTCAATCGGTGTTCAAAGTCGAGCCCGATGAAGAAGGGCTCGTCAAGCGGTTCGGCGACGTGGTTCGGACCGTCGGACCAGGGCCCCACCTCAAATTGCCATTTTTTGAAACCGTCGTCACGCCGAAGGTTGAAAAACTCCACCGTATCGAAGTCGGGTTTCGCACCAATACCCGTGGACGGGCTCAAATCGTCCCGCGGGAAGCCCTCATGCTGACCGGAGACATGAACATTCTCTCCGTCGAATTCATTGTCCAATACAAAATCAGCAATGCCAAAGAGTACCTGTTCAACGTGGCGGATATTGAAGGAACCATACAGAAAGCGGCAGAGGCCGCGATGCGGGAAATTATCGGCAAAAATAAAATCGACGAGGCGTTGACCGTGGGGAAAGCCGCGATCCAGCTGTCCACGCAGGAATTACTGCAAACCATCGTCGATGAATATGAGGGTGGCATCCAGATTGCCACCGTACAATTGCTCGATGTCAATCCGCCCCAGAAAGTAGCCAAGTTCTTTAAAGACGTCGCCAGTGCCAAGGAGGAACGGGAACAACTGATCAACCAGGCTCATGGGTATCGGAACGACATCATTCCGAAAGCCAAAGGGCAAGCCGCACAGGACGTCAATCAAGCCAAAGGATATGCCCAGGCCAGAGTCGCTCGATCCGAAGGTGAAGCCAACCACTTTTTGCAAACGTTGGCGGAATACAAAAAAGCCAAAAACGTCATTGGTAAGCGGCTCTATATCGAAACCATGGAAGAAGTCCTCTCCGACGTCGACAAGATTATTCTCGATTCAACAGCCGCGGGGAACGTCTTGCCGTACTTGCCGTTGGATCGGTTGCAGAAACTGCCGGGCAGAAAGGCGGTGACTACCCCCTGATGAAACAAAACCTGTTTATCGGCATCGCCGTCGTCCTGGTCCTGCTGGTCGTGTTGGGAGCCTCTCCGTTCTTCATTCTTGATTTAACCCAAACGGCCATTGTGGTCCAACTCGGGAAACCCAAACGAACCGTGACGGAGCCGGGGCTCAAATTCAAAGTTCCCTTTGTCCAGGAAGTGCGATACTTCGACAAGCGACTTCTGGATTATGACGTTGCCGCTCGCGAAGTCATTACCCAGGACAAAAAAACTATTTTGATCGACAATTTCGCCAAATGGAAAATCGTCGATCCACTGGAAGTCTACAAGGCGTTCCAAACGCAACGGGGTGCGCTTCAACGGCTGGACGATATCATTTACTCCGAGCTTCGCGTGGAACTGGGTCGCCACGAGCTTTCGGAAATTGTCTCCGCGAACCGTTCGTTGATCATGTCCGAGGTCGCCAAACGCGCCAATCAAAAAGCCTCGAAATACGGTTTGGAAGTCCTGGACGTCCGCATCAAACGCGCGGACCTGCCTGAACAAAATGCCAAGGCCGTGTTTGATCGGATGCAAGCCGAGCGGGAGCGGATCGCCAAACAATACAAGGCTGAAGGCGCGGAAGAAGCGCAGAAAATTCGTTCGGAAGCCGAAAAGGATCGACAAATTCTCATAGCCGAGGCCTACAAAACCGCCCAGGAAATTCGTGGTGAAGGTGATGCGAAAGCCTTCAAGATTTACGCCAATGCGTATAACCAGGATCCTAAATTTTTTGAATTCGTTCGTTCCATGGAAGCCTACCGGAAAATATTCTCCAAAGACACGACCATGGTGCTGAGCCCTGACTCTGAATTTTTGAAATACCTCAAGAAACGCTGAAGCGAACATTGCTGATTGTGGATTGCTGATTTTTTTCAATCCAAAATCCACAATCCCAAATCCCCCATCCGCAGTCCCAAATCAAAAATCCACAATCCACGATTCCAAATCCAAAATCCGCGCTCATGGCCAATCAAGCCCATCTTGATCTGTTACTCCAAGGCCTGGAAGTCTGGAATAAATTCCGACGGACCCAGCCAACCGTGCAACCCGACCTCCGGGAAGCAGATCTCTCGGGTTATGATTTCACGAGAATGGATTTTACCAGGTGCGACCTGACCGGCGCGGATTTGTCTGATGCCTACTTGCTCCGGGCAACTCTGGAAGAAGCCGATTTGACCGAAGCCAATCTCACGGAAGCGGACGTCATCGAAGCCAATCTGCTCAAGGCGACCCTCACCAATGCGACGCTCGTGATGGCGGATTTCAGTGGAACGGGCCTGATCCGTGCGGATCTCGCAGGCGCGGATTTAACCAAGGCCAACCTGACGCGCGCCTCACTGCCGTGGGGAAATCTACAGGGGTGCAGGTTCGTGCAAACCAACCTGAAAATGGCTGACCTGCGAGAAGCCAACCTCACGGGATCAGACTTGTCCGAAGCCAACCTGCAAGACGCCTCTCTGACCGGAGCCATCTTTCAACGCGCCAATCTGCAGCACGCAAAAAACATCTCCATGGTGTACCTCGGAAAGGCCAAGACGCTTTTCCAAGCCAGCCTCGATCCTCAGATTCACGAAGCAGTTGAGAAGGACTATCCGCACCTGCTGAGTCAATCGTAACCCCTTGCCCTCTCAGGCACGCCAGGGAGCCCTATCTCCTCTATCGCAGGGAGCCGGGGCTTCTTCTGATGAGAACAAGACGGCCCAGGAGATGCTCGGGCGGGTTCATGGCAGGCTCGATCAAATCGACTCGCGGGCCAACGCCCTGAACAAGACGAAGGCCAGCGGAGGTCTGCACGAATCCTTTGGCTCGCAGGGCGTGGCGTGCTCGAATCCGGTTGACCAGCGTCTCGGGGTCGATCCCCGGCTCAACGACGCATTCTTCCGACTCAAACGCCTCATGGGTATGTGGTTCACGTGTCGATGGCTTGCCGGCTCGCTTGGAAAGATTCCCGGGATCAGGGGGAAACAGTACCGTCGTACTGACGCGGGCGTGAACGGCTGGAACGATGGGAGCCCCCGGGGCCAGGTGCTGCACCCGTTCATGGACCTGCTCACGTTGTTCCGAAGGCACGAGATCCATTTTGTTCAGAATCAACAAGTCGGCCGATGACACCTGCTGTTCAAAGGTCCCTTCCAGGTCACGCCCTTCAGCGACCTGTTCGGCATTCACCACCACCACCGAGAGACACTCACCGACCCATTCGGACACCGGTTCCCGCCAAAAATTCAGGAGCGTGTCAAAGGGTAAAGCCACACCGGACGTTTCGACCACGATCCGATCCGGATGAACCTCTTCCCGGATCCGTTGAAGCGTTTCCACGAGTTCATCAGACAGTTTGCAACAGACGCACCCGCCTTCCAATTCGACGTAACTTTGGCCGGCCTGGTTTCCCAACAAGGCCTGGTCGATTCCCAAGTCACCGAATTCATTCGACACGACCGCGATCCGCACCCCTTGGGCTTGCGCCTCTTCAAGCAGGTGCCGAACGAGCGTGGTTTTACCGGCACCCAAGAACCCGGACACGACCAATGCCGGCACACTGGTTCCAGTCACCGGCAAGTCACCCGCCGGTTTCTTGTGCTCAAGCGATGAAGGGAGATTGTCTTGTGGCACCATAGGTTTTCAAACACATAAAACCCTCTCCCCTGGCGGGAGAGGGCTGGGTGAGGGGGCAGAAGAGAAAGGCCGGGTCTGGGCCGTGACCGCGGGCTGCGGCTCTACCACACGCATCACCCATACCTTAAACCACCCTCACCTTAATCCTCTCCCATCAAGGGAGAGGAAATTTCATCTATTCCCTCGCCCCTCCTACAAAGGAGGGGAATCAGAGGGTCAGCCTGCTGCCAGCGAATGAGTGAACATGCACATCGTTGACAACCACGGTCGGGCTTTATGAGAATGCCTGAATGGACACGCCTTCGCCAACGTCATCCGACCTCCCCCTCCCGTCGGAGACCGAACTTCCCGACCGCCAATGCACCTGGTGCCGGGTCAACATGCATAAACGACTGGTGGCCGACGGCCGCTTCATTCATTACACCTGCCCGTCCTGTCTTTTTCAACATACCAGCAAACGCCATAGTGCGTGACGCTAACGAATAGTGGTTAGGGAAAGCTATGGACAGCTTGGGCCGTCTCGTGACGACGGGACACGCAATCAGACGAGATGGACGATTTCGATGTCGCCTCGCCGCGCCTTCAGGTACTCCGCCACGAGGCGGCGATGGCAGTGGTGTGGCTTGTCCTCGCTACAAAGCAGGCAACCGTCGGCCAGCACTTCTTCGGGTACAGTGTGCTCAATCTGGCGTTTTTTCATCAAAGCGAGGAACTCGTGCTCGTACCTCTCCCACCCGCCCTTGTGCTTCTTATAGTGATCCAACATCTCTTGAGTCGGCGCCAGCTCCGGCAGATGCACGTAGTCAATGTCGCAAAGCTCGCGCAGGAAATATTCGAGGTCGCGCCGCTTGGCGAAGCCTGCGAGTTGGGAGACGTTGTTCAGCCGCACGTCCACGACGCGCCGGGTTCCCGAACCCCGGATCATCGTAAAGAACGCCTCCGATGATTTCTTCGTGAACCCGATTGTAAAGAGCTTCACCTCGCGTTCTTCTCCGATGCCGGGCTCATGTGTGGATTGACATAGGCAATCCTATTCTCCTGGCTGGCGCAGGCCTCCTCGATGAGTTGTTCCTGCGTGAGGAAGAAGTCTGCCTCCGGCATTTTTAGTATCGCAAGAAGGCGTGTCAGCGCCTCCGTCTGCGTCTCCATATGGCCATCCGCATGGATATGTGAAACCGGAAAGCCTCTGGCCACAAGCTCTCGCGCCACAAGCAACGTGCGGTGGCATTCAAGGGGCTCTTTCTCCGCACACAGCAATGCGATACGGCGTTCCTGCGCTTCCAGCACGATGAAATCGATTCCTGACCGGAAGAGAGGCGTCCCCGCAAGCCGGCGGTACAGGACTCGTCCGTGCTCGTCGTAGCACAAAGGATCCTCCGGCCTCGCTCCAAGCTCCCGGCCGCAGAAAGCATACCTGATGCCGTGTTCCTCCAACGTCTGACGTAGCGGATCACGATTAAACTGCGGCTGACGACGACTATACGGCGCCGAGCGCACGTCGGCGATGGCCGTTACGCCATGCGCCTCTATCAGACCCAGGAACTTCTCGATTGAATGGGTCGAGTGGCCAACCGTCAGAACCACTGGTTCCGTCATCTGGTTCGCTCCCCGGCACGTTTAGGCAAGATGATAGCTGCGATGAATTTGTAGTAGGCACGCTTCCATGGCTCCGCAGCAAGACTCACAGTGACGTGACACTCTCCGATGGGATACTCGCCCTGAGGCTTCTTAGTATAAACGTCCTCAATTTCGGGGTCGGTTACCACAAGATTGTAGGAATCGCTATAATAGGTGAACGTTCCACGGATCTGCTTCTGATTGGAGCCGCTACCGCCAAACTCTTTGTCTTTGACACGAAGGACCATGTCGTCCACCTTGATAAAATAGAGCGAGCAAGATAAATTCTCGGCCATCTCGGGGGTCACACGATCGTTAGCAGCAAAACCAAGTTCCCTAGCTAATGAATCGTACCCCCACAACACTGACGGATCGTCCACCAGATTGGCGAGATCAGACAAGGTAACCCGCCCGCGCTTCAGACAATCGTCACTGACGACCGATGCCAAAGGCCGATGCTTGATCAGAAAAGGCTTGCTCGCACGCTTCAGACAATCGCCGCTATCGAGCAACCAGTTTTCGGTTTGGTGGCCCTGCGGGCAGTGCTCTGTCAACGGAACTTCAATGATATCCAGCTTCTTTGGATCGCTCCCATCTCCGTACTGGTACTCACGCTCGGAAAGTCCCTCCCCCGGGTTGCCATTGACAAGGCGAATCCAGCTTCCACTTTCGATATCTTTGCCCGCAATGCACCTGCCTGGCTTCATGCGCGAGTTTGCGAGACAGACAATTCGTTTCTTGACCATAAATCGCTTGCGTCCAGGTGGGGCTTTTCCAAATTCACCTCTTCCAAACTAACGAGGGTAGTTGGCTATCTTAGCACAGTCGAACACTCAATCAGCGAGTCCCTAGAACAAATTCGACACGATGCGCGTTCCACCGACCCACGTGCCGATGACGCTGCCGATGGTGGGAAACAAAAAGGCCAGAAATACCCGTAACAGCCGGCTTTGCCACCAGCGCCGCGGAATGGCCACGTCCTCGGCCACGGTCTGAAATTCACGAACGAGCGGTGGTTGCATATAGGCCTGGACAAATGCCGTCACGTACCCGACGCCGATCACCGGCGTCAGACTCGTAAACGGCGCCCCGGCCACTGCCACGACAATCGTGAACGGGTGAGCCCAGGCCAGTACTGCCCCCAAGCCACTGGGCACGCCGTTGGCCACAATCCAAAAGACGGCGTTGTCTCCGGCTGCTGCGGCCCCTTTTTGATAGCCGATCAAGGCGATTGAACCGACAATAATGGCCGGGATAGCCCACCCTACCCATTTCCATACCGGCGACACGGGAGGGATCACGTCCAAGCCGTCCAGGTTGCCCCGCTCGCCTTGAAGAATGGCCTTAATCCCCTCCACGTGTCCGGCTCCGACCACCGAGACGATCGTCTTGCCTTCGGCCTGCAAGGTCTTCTCCGCCAAATAGTGGTCCCGTTCGTCGATCAATGCCGTTTTCAACGTGGGGATTTCCTTGCCTAATTCCTGCATCATCTCGGACAGCACGTCCTGCTTTTTCAAATCCTGTAAAGATTCCTCGCTCACGGGCTTGGTGTCGAACACGCTCAACATGAGCGACGAGACCAACATGCTTTTCTTGAAGAACGGGGTGGATCGCCAGGCCCGTCGCATGGTGACGCGTACGTCGCGGTCGCAGAGGAAAATGGGGATGTCGTGCTTTTTGGCCACGTTGATGGCTTCCAGCATCTCGGTGCCGGGCAGGACGCCAAGCTGATCTCCCAGTCGCTTTTGATAGGAGGCCATTAAGACGTTGGCCAACATGGTACTGAGCTGTTTTTTTCGGATCACCTCTTTGAGGTCGAACGACTCCCACTTCTGCTGCTGGGACAAGGCTTCGTACCGGCGAGAATCCAATTCCACACAGACCGCATCAGGCCGTTCCTCTTCGATGACGGCACGAACCAGATCCGCGGACTCTCGTGACACGTGAACCGTCCCGACCAGAATAATCGTTTTGTCTTGAACGGTAAGGACGTGCACTTCCGGAGAAGAGCGGGCCGTGCCGGGAACAGTCGTCAGCGACGGCGTGGATTCCAGTAAATCACCTGATTCCATCGTGACACCGTAAACGGCTTCGAACCTTACAAATCCAACATGTACGTGACATTATCTCCCCCGAACGCCTTGACTTTGCCTTCGATCATCTTTTCGTTTTGACTGTACACTCTCACGGTGACATCCTGAAGACCCGTTAACGACTTCATCTGCTGCATCAGCATCAGCACGATCTTTCTGCTACGATCCCGATCAACCGCCAACCGTCTGTAAAAATCTTCGGAGACGTGCAGTTGCAGGAGGTCCCCCTTAACCAAAAGGTCGGCCGCGGCCTGGCCTAACTGCGCGCGTATACGCTCGGCTATCTGTTCATCCGTCAAGGCTTGACTCATTTCGTTTGCAGACCGTTCATGTGAATGGCATGTGTAGACTCATTCGTTGACAATTTCCCCCTCACCCCAGCCCTCTCCCACCTCGGGGAGAGGGTGAAGCACTAGGCGATTCGTTCCGTCGCCTGTTCTAACCAACCAGCCGTGGACGAATCAACCAGCGGCCCGATGACCTCACGCACACGGGCGTGGTAGGCATTGAGCCACTCTCTTTCCGTTGCATTCAATAAGCTCCCATCGATAAGCGAGACATCAAACGGCACAAGCGTGATCGTCTCGAACGCGAACCATTCCCGTCCTTCCCCGTCACCCGTCGCAGCAGGGATCACCACAACGAGGTTTTCCAACCGAATCCCGTATTCTCCGCTTTTGTAATACCCGGGTTCGTTTGAAAGGATCATGCCGGGCTGCAACGCGACCGTATGCCCCCCCTTCGAGATACGCTGCGGGCCTTCGTGGACGCCCAAGTAACTCCCGACCCCGTGCCCGGTCCCATGGTCATAATCCAACCCCACCTCCCAAAGCGGCCGCCGGGCCAGGGTATCGAGTTGTGCGCCGGTCGTTCCTTTCGGAAAGGTGGCCAGGGCCAGGGCAATATGTCCTTTGAGGACACGGGTGTACCGATCCCGGTGCTCCGGTGTTGGCGACCCGATGGCAATCGTTCTGGTGATATCGGTCGTACCGTCCAAATACTGTCCTCCTGAATCCACCAGGTATAAGGTGCCGGGCGCAAGCATTCGAGCCTGCTGATCGGTTGCCCGGTAATGCACGATGGCCCCATTGGGGCCGGCCGCGGAAATCGTGGGAAAACTCATATCCTGCCAGAGCGGCTGCCGGCGGCGACAAGCCTCAAGATACGATTGGGCATCGCATTCGGAGAGTTGTCCCTTCCGGGCTTCTTGACTCAACCAGGCGAGAAATTCACATACCGCGGCGCCATCTCTTTTTTGCGCTTCCCGCGCCCCACTGATCTCGACCGCATTTTTGCAGGCCTTGGGCAAGAAGCACGGGTCTTCCCCTTCGAGCACTTGGGCCCCGGCTCGAGCCAGGCGCTCGGGAATCCAACTCGCCGTGCGCTTGGGATCGCACAACACGCGCTCGCCCACCTTTCCCAATTGTTCCAAGGCCTCATGAAATTCGGAGACGGGACGAATCCGCACGGCTGACCCCAGGTGCGGTGCCAAGGCATCGGAAACTTTATGCCTATCGAGAAAGAGAGACGCCGTGCCGTCACGATACAGCAGGGCGAAGCCAAGGGGTAACGGCGTATGCTCCACGTCACCGCCACGAATATTAAAGAGCCAGGCGATGGAATCCGGAGCCGTCAGGACGGCAACCCCGATCTCATCGCTTTTGAACGTCATGGAAAGCGCGTGTCGCTTGTCTTCCGAGGACTTTCCCGTATAGGCGAGATCATGCGGCACCACCTTGGCCGCGGGAGGGGCGGGACGATCATCCCATAACGCATCGATGGGATTCGGTTCACATGGAATCAACGCGGCGCCGGCTCTGGAACAGGCATCTGCCAATTGTTTGACTTCCTGCGGCGCATGCAACCACGGATCATACCCCAGTTGATCGCCGGGCCGGAGGACGGCGGACAACCACGAATGCACCGGTTCCTCTATGAGATGCCGGGGGGCAAACACCTGCACGTCGACTTGAGAGCGAACTTGCAGGGTATATCGTCCGTCCACGAAGATTGCGGCCTGCTCGGAGAGTACCACCGCCGTCCCTGCCGAACCCGTAAACCCCGTCAACCACGCCAATCGCTCGGCACAAGCCGGCAAATACTCATTCTGGTACTCATCGGCATGAGGAACGATGAATCCGGACAATCCTCTCCGAATGAACTCAGCACGAAACGCTTGTATCCGTTCTGCCGTCAATGAGGAAACCTTCCTTCAACTCTAAACCGACCAATTTTTCAAAATATCACGTCGGTATGGTTCTGGCAAAAAGCGTGACGTTAGCCGGTCAGGCGTTGGCGTGGGGGATAATTCGTGTTGAGGTTTGCGCGTAGCCGCTCGTGGACGCAAAGCAACAATCTTTTGCCCGCGGAGAAAGAATGAACAATGCCGTTTAAGAACCGAGCGCGGCCTTGACTGTCTCCCCGATCTCCGCGGGATTGCGAACGACTCGCACCCCGGCGGCTTCGAGGGCTGCGATTTTTTCTTTCGCCGTGCCTTGCCCGCCGGTAATAATCGCCCCGGCATGGCCCATGCGGCGGCCCGGAGGCGCCGTCATGCCTGCAATGAATCCAATGACCGGCTTCGTCATTTCTCTTTTGATAAACGCGGCGGCTTTTTCTTCGGCATCCCCGCCGATCTCCCCGATCAGGACCACGGCTTTCGTCTCCTCGTCGTGTTCGAACATTTGAAGCAGGTCGATGTATCCCGTGCCGATGATGGGATCGCCTCCAATGCCCACGCAGGTCGTCTCACCAAGCCCTAAATTCGTCAACTGGTTCACGGCTTCATAGGTCAGGGTGCCACTGCGGGATATCACGCCGACCTTTCCTTTTTTATGAATGAACCCGGGCATGATGCCGATCTTGCACTCGTCCGCCGTGATGATCCCGGGACAATTGGGACCGATGAGCCGGGTCTGCGTACTCGCCAGGGCGCGTTTCACCCGGACCATGTCATTGACGGGAATCCCTTCCGTGATGCACACCACCAACCAGATTCCCGCATTGGCCGCTTCGAGGATCGCATCGGCGGCAAAAGGAGGAGGCACGAAAATCAACGACGTGGTGGCTTCCGTCTCTTTCACGGCGTCGCGGACCGTGTGAAAAACCGGGATGCCTTCGACGTCCTGCCCGGCTTTACCGGGCGTCACCCCTGCGACGATTTTGGTGCCGTACGCTTGGCACTGGGTGGCGTGGAACGATCCTTCTTTTCCCGTAATCCCCTGTACGACCACCCGCGTCGACTTATTCACCAAAATGCTCATGCGCCATTCCTTCCCTTATTCTGTCACTGATTCTCGCCGTACTCTCAAACTCTACCTCCCCTCGCTCACCCTCACCCCAACCCTCTCCCATCAAGGGAGAGGGGATTAAGAGAGGGGAGAGGGTTCTATAAGCCCTTCTTCCTTTTGCGCTTCATGGCCACGATTTTTTGCGCGGCCTCCCAGAGATCCGTCGCGACGTCCACCTTCAACCCCGATTCGAGGAGAATCTTCCGCCCTTCCTCCGCATTGGTACCCTGGAGGCGAACAACCACGGGCACGGTCATGCCAACTTCTTTCGAGGCTTCGATCACTCCATAGGCAATCCGTTCACACCGCACGATGCCTCCGAAAATATTGATGAAAATGCCTTTGACTTTTCTGTCCTTGAGGAGAATGCGAAACCCGGCCGCCACGGTCTCCTTGGTGGCTCCTCCGCCCACGTCCAAAAAGTTGGCGGGTTCTGCCCCGGCCAATTTGATCACGTCCATCGTGGCCATGGCCAATCCCGCCCCGTTCACCATACACCCGATGTCCCCATCCAATTTCACGTAATTGAGACTATGGGCACCCGCCTCGATCTCAAGAGGGTCTTCCTCGTGCAGGTCACGAAACGCCTGGACGTCCTGATGCTTGAACAACGCGTTGTCGTCAAAGGTGACTTTCCCATCGAGTGCGATAAGCTGTTTGTCCGTGGTAATCACCAACGGGTTGATCTCGATCAATGACGCATTTTTTTCCATAAACAGACGATACAGGTTCCCGAGCATTTGAATGAAGGGCGTCACGACGGCTTTTTCCATGGAGGGCAGCCCCAAGGCAAAGGCCAGATTCCGGCCATTGTACCCATGAAACCCGACGGCCGGATCAATCGTTTCCCGAAACAGTTTCTCCGGGGTCTTCTCCGCCACCTCTTCGATTTCCATGCCCCCTTCGGTACTCGCGAGGAACGTGGGGCACCCGCTATCCCGATCCACCAACAGACTCAGATACAACTCTTTGTCGATCCCCGCCCCTTCCTCAATCAACAGGCGCCGGACTTTTCTGCCTTTCGGTCCGGTTTGATGCGTCACCAGGGTTTTGCCGATAAGATCTCGCGTCAGGACCGGCACCTCCTCGCGCTGCTTGGTGATTTTGACGCCGCCGGCCTTACCCCGTCCCCCGGCGTGAATTTGTGCTTTGACCACGTAGACCGGGACATCCAGGGCCGCAGCCCACTTTTCAGCGGCACGCGGCGTCTTGATTTCCTTGCCGCGAGGCACCGGCACCCCGAATTGAGCAAATAACTGTTTCGCTTGAAACTCATGGATATTCATGATTCTCCCCCTCACCCCAGCCCTCTCCCACGCGGGAGAGGGTGCGGATGCTACGGTTGTTCAGTATAGGCGGGCAGCACGATCGGCGACGTGATCTGGTTCGTGACCTTGTGCGTTCTCGCTTCGGCCCGGAACCGCTGTAAATGGTTCAACGTCAACCGGCCTTGAGGAATGGCCTGAACGCGCGCCGCCACCGTTAACCCCGATCGTTTGCCAAAGACCATCAGATCCAACAACGAATTGCCCATTAAACGATTGCGCCCGTGCAGCCCCCCGGAAGTTTCTCCGGCCACAAAAAGGTTCTTCACGGACGTTTCACCGTTGACGTCGATCTTCACTCCTCCGTTCTGATAATGAAGCGTCGGATAAATCAGGACCGGGTCTTTACGGATATCGACGCCGTACCGTGCATATTGGCGAACCATGGCGGGGAAATGCTTATCCAGCGTGCCTTCACCGTGTTCCTCTTCGAGCATCGGGGTATCCAACCACACGCCGACGCGACCGGTCGGCATGCGGACGCCTCGACCTTCTTCGCATTCCCGAATGATGGAGGATGAAACCACGTCGCGCGTATCCAACTCATTCACGAATCGTTCGCCCTTCCCATTGACCAGGTGACCGCCTTCAGACCGTATGCCCTCGGTGACCAACTGCCCGACGAGTTGTTCCGGGTACACCCCTCCCGAAGGATGATATTGAAACGTATCGATTTGGACGAGCGGGGCCCCGATGCGATAAGCCAAAGCGAGGCCGTCGCCCGTGGCGCCGTAATGATTGCTCGTCGGAAAGCCTTGAATGTGCAACCGCCCGATGCCGCCGGTCGCCAAAATCACGGTTTTGGCGGCAATCACGACAAATCGTTTATTGTCCAAATCCTGAAGCACCGCACCGGCACACGCCCCTTGCTCGTCACTCAACAGTTCCACGGCGGCGACGAATTCCATGGTCTGGATCTTCTGGTTGAGCACCTCATCCTTGAGCACCCGCATGATTTCGAGACCGGTGTAATCCGAGCAGGTGAGCAACCGCGCCCTGGTACTGCCTCCGCCTTTTTTGACGTGGAGATTGCCGTCGGCATCCCGATCGAAGAGTACGCCCAATTCCAACAACCACTTCGCAATGGACGGACCTTCTTCCACCATCGTCTTGAGCAACTGATGGTCGTTTTTCATGTGACCGCCCTTGAGGGTATCGAGGAAATGCTGGACCGGGGAATCATCGGGCGCCACGGCAATCTGCATGCCCCCCTGCGCCATGACCGAATTCGAATCCGCCAGGCGCAACTTCGTAGCCAGGAGCACCTTCGCCCCTTGCCCGTGCGCGTGGAGCGCCGCGGCACACCCCGCACCGCCGCCGCCCACCACCAGGACGTCCACCACGTGGTCGGGCGTCAAGGAGAGGTCTTCGGAAACCACGCTCTCGCCTTCCAGGACGGAGGCGAGTTCCCGTACCGTCAGGTCGCCTTCATTGGGCCCGAAGGCAACGGGACGGTACGCGGCTTCCCGATGATCGGGATGAAATTTTTTAATCAGGGTGTCGCGTTCGGCCGGAGAGAGTTTGGGAAAGGTCTGTTGTCGCCGGGCGTCACGGGAGTTGTGGACCACGTCGTGCAGGGCTTGAATATCCACGTCTCAGCCGCACTCCCCTACGACTTGATCGTGGCCGAGGTTTGTTGTAACTCTTCATCGGTCATCTTCAAGACTCGGTCCCAGTCGTCATTGTACTGTCCCTCGGCAATGGCTTGAATCCGGTCGAAGAGGCCGGGCGGCTTTTCCATTTCCCGTACGCCATAGGCTCGACTGGCATAAACCCCCACCAGATTCGGCGCAATATCGGCAATACACACCGGCACGCACAAGCCACACATCACACAGTCCATGAACGTCTCCGAAACCGCTTTGAAGTCCCCGAAGACGGCTTTCCACACGCCTTCCCGCACGTCGATCTGTTGAGGGCAGGCTTCGGTGCACGCGTTGCAGTTCCTGCACAAGGGCGCTTCCGGATACAACTTGAACAGGTCCTGCTTGGGATTTTCGAGTTGATTCAAATCATACGTGGCCTTTCGCGCGGGAAAAACCGGGGCAAACGAAAACGACATGCCGTCTTCCACCGCATGTGAACACGCCAGGCAGGTCTTCACTTTCGGATCGTCCTGGGTGCGATAATAGGTCGCGCAGGCTCCGCAAAACCCGCCTAAGCATCCCGCACCTCGTATGACTTCATGGCCGGTATACCAGAGCGCCTTCATCAGGGTAATCCCCGCCGGAACCCGGAAGGATTTCCCCGCAATCTCCACCGTAACCATTGGGGGTTGGAGCGCGTCTTCCTGGCTCACGGCCTTGCCCGTATCGAATGAATCCGTCATGTCCGTTTGGCTGTACTCCTTTGCCTTCTCTTCTTTTCCCCTCACCCCCACTCCCTCTCCCCTTGCGGGAGAGGGCTGGGGTGAGGGGGAAAAATCATGCATTCAAGGCATTCAACGCCGAACCCGCTTGAAACCATTTGATTTGCTGTTCGGTCATGCTGTGTTTGGCTTGAACCGTGATCTCTTTTCCATCCTTTTTATGAATGACCACGGACACCGGCTCCCCCGGTGCCAACGTACTGAGACCCGTGACGCTGATGCGGTCCTCCTGGTCGATTTGCTCATACTGCGTGGGGTCCGCGAACGTCATAGGCAGAATGCCCTGCTTCTTTAAATTCGTTTCATGGATGCGGGCAAAGCTTTTGGTGAGGACGGCTTGCACGCCCAGGAAGCGCGGAGACATGGCCGCGTGTTCCCGGCTGCTCCCTTCACCGTAATTCTCGTCACCGACCACGAACGACCCGATGCCCTTGCCTTTATAATCACGGGCGATCTGTGCCAGCGTGAGATCCGATTCTCCGGTCAACACGTTGTTGCCTTTTCCCGCCTCACTGGAAAACGCATTATTCGCACCCAGGAACATATTGTCACTAATTTTGTCCAAATGTCCACGAAACTTGAGCCAGGGGCCCGCCGGTGAAATATGATCCGTCGTGGTTTTCCCCTTGGTCTTGATCAGCAACGGCAACTTGTCGAAATCCTTCCCGTCCCACTTGGGAAAGGGCTGCAACAATTGCAGCCGCTCGCTGTTCGGAGGAAGATCGACGGCCAATCCCTCGCCGTTCTCCGCCGGAGGAATAAAGCCTTCTTCACCCTTGGCAAAGCCCTGGGCCGGCAATTCATCGCCTTGCGGCGGATCGAGTTTCAATTGTTTGCCGTCCGGGGTGGGAATGGTGTCTTCCAGGGGGTTGAATCCCAGGTTGCCTGTCAGGGCATACGCGGCAACCAACTCCGGACTGGCCAAAAAGGACAGCGTGTCGGCGATCCCGTCGTTGCGACCGGGGAAGTTCCGGTTAAAGGTGCTCACGATCGAATCGGATTTGCCTTTGACGCCGTCGGCTCGTTTCCACTGCCCGATACACGGGCCGCAGGCGTTCGCCAACACGGTCGCGCCCAACTCCTCAAACGTGTTCAGAAAGCCGTCACGTTTCATGGTATGAAAAATCCGTTCCGAGCCCGGCGACACCAAAAACGCGGTTTTGGCTTTCAAGCCGGCTTTCAACCCTTGTTGGGCAATATGGGCGGCCCGGCTGATATCTTCATACGAAGAATTCGTGCAACTGCCCAACAAGGTCGCTTTCAACTCTACGGGATACCCTTTCTCCTTGGCCTCGGCCTCCAACAAGGAAACGGGGCGGGCCAAGTCCGGGGAATGCGGCCCCACGACGTGCGGTTCCAAGGTCGAGAGGTCGATTTCCAGGATCTCGTCAAAATATTTTTCCGGCGACTCATACACTTCAGGGTCAGCCACCAGCATCGACTTATTGGCTTGCGCCAAGTCGGCGATCTCTTTGCGCTCCGTGATCGTGAGATAGTCCACCATCTTCCGGTCAAAGGGAAAAACCGACGTGGTGGCCCCGAGTTCCGCCCCCATGTTGGTAATCGTTCCCTTGCCCGTGGCACTGATCGTCTCCGCGCCAGGGCCAAAGTACTCGACGATCTTATTGGTGCCGCCTTTCACCGTCAGCTTGCCGCAAATATACAGGATCACGTCCTTGGACGAAGCCCAGCCGTTCAACTTGCCGGTGAGCTTGACCCCGATCAGCTTGGGATGCAGCACTTCCCACGGCAACCCGGCCATGACCTCTCCCGCGTCGGCACCGCCGACCCCGATAGCCAGCATGCCCAACCCGCCGCCGTTCGGCGTGTGGGAATCGGTCCCGATAATCAACCCGCCCGGAAAGGCGTAATTCTCCAGGACCACCTGATGAATAATCCCCGCACCCGGTTTCCAAAACCCGATGCCGTATTTCCTGGCGGCCGACTCCAAAAAGTTATAGACTTCCCGATTTTCATCGCAGGCGCGCAGCAAATCCTTGGACGATCCCATTTCCGCTCGAATCAAATGGTCGCAATGAATGGTGCTGGGCACCTCGGCTTTTTTCTTGCCCGCCTGGATAAATTGCAACATGGCCATCTGGGCCGTGGCATCCTGCATGGCCACGCGATCGGGACGAAGCACCAACATGGCCTTTCCGCGATCCCAGACTTGGGTCTCCAAATTATCCGCATGGGAAACCAGAATTTTTTCGGCCAGGGTCAACCCACGACCGAACTGTTTTCTCGCCGCTTCCACGGCTTCCGGCATTTTGGCATACAATGTTTGGACAAGTTCAATCGACATAGGACGTTCTCCGCATGGTTTCCGAGACCCGATCCTGTTTGCGGGCCGGGTCAGGAAAAACCGTCAATGTTGTTATTTGAGTGGCGGCACTTCCCGACGCGCGGGTGCCGCGTAGTTCACCAGATAGTTGAACAACCGGATCAACCGGCTGCCCTGACGTTTTTGATCGGTCCAATGACCAATCAGCCCAATGGTTCTGGACAGGACGAAGAACCCGTTCAGACTGTCGACCGGGAATCCAAGATCCACGAGGACGGCCGCCATGGTCCCATCGACGTTCAAAATCAGATTATCCTTCTTCACCGCCGTGATCTTTTCGACTTCCAGGGCAAAATCCAAATGCGGGGTGGCAAGGTCCAAACTCTTCACGTACCCCACCAATTCCTTCACGCGTTTATCGGGATTCCGCAGGCTCTTCACCCGATGCCCAATCCCCGGCACCGGCCCGACGTTTTTCTTCATGTACGACAGAAACTCATCCACGGACAGATTATTGTCGATGGCATAGCTGAAATACCGGCCCGCATCGGTCACGGCTCCACCGAATCGCGGACCGATCATGATCAACCCGGCCGCCACGGCTTGAGACAACCCGATGCCGGCACATGCCCCGATAATGGTGGTCAACGCCCCACTGACGCACGGACCGTGATCCGCCGACAGGATGATGATTCTCCTGATGACTTCGGCCTCTTGCTTGGAAACCAGCCGCTTATCCCACAGGAGCCCGATGATATGAGGAATGTCGTAGCCTTTGTTGATGAGTTCGGACGCCGGATACCCTTCATACAGGGGCTCGTCGCCCCGGTCATCGCTGATGGTGGACTTGATCAGGGGAGCAACCAGAATATCGCCGTCTTTCATGCCCTGTTCCACGGTCCTGGGAAGTTTGGGCTTTTCCGCTTCACTGAGTTCGGGAATCGGCGTCACTTCACCGGACGTCACGAGCGCTTCATATGCTTGCTTGATCGCCGGTCCCAGGGCGCCAAAGGTATCGGGAACAATGGCCCCGGCCTTCTTCAAGGCTTCCGATTTTGCCCGGGCCGACCCTTCACCCTGGAGACCTTCCTTGGCGCCGGCGTGCCCGAATTTCATGCCCTTGGGCAGACTCTCCTGGCAAAAACCGGACACCACGGCCAAGAGTTGAATCCGGCGTTTTTTCGCGCCGTACCATTCCGCGGCACGTTCCTCCAAATCGCCGCCCATCTCGCCGACAATGACGACGGCCTTGGTTTGCGGATCGTTTTCGAACATTTCAAGGTACGTCACGTAATCCGTTCCCGGGTAGGCGTCCCCGCCGATACCGATGGCAGTCGTGACCCCGTCGGCGAATTGCGAGCAAATCCAAACGATTTCATTCGACAGGCCACCGGATTTCGTGATCACCCCGAAGGACCCCGGACGATAGAGTTTACAGGCCACCAGGTTATCAAACGCCCCACCGATCACCCCCAACCGGCATTCTCCGGCCGACAGGACGCCGATGGATGAAGGCCCGTTAAAAACTTTTCCAAGTTTCCGTGCGTGCGTCGCGAGCAATTTGGCATCTTTTTCAGGCACGCCTTCGGTGATCATCGACACCACTTGAATGGACGGATTGTCCAGGGCTTCCTTGGTGCCGGCATAGGCACGATCCGCGCCGATATAGACCAGGCTGGTATTGATTTCCGGATGGTTCACGGTGGCCTCGGCAACCGTTTTGTACACCGGAATCGTGAGGAGTCGGTTCCCGCAGACGATTTCGTTGGTTTTCCCGGCATCCGGAGGATACACAAACGCCGAAACGTTAAAGGGCTGCTGAATCATGTGGCGGAACTCGCCCATTCGCCGGGCCGCGTTCACTCCCGCCACCCCGCCTTGGATCACAACATGCGTCTCTTTCGTCGCCAAAATGCTCATCGAACTCTCCTACCTCTCAATATGTTGAAAAAGATCTCTCCCGAGGACCGCTATTTTTTGGCCAGGGCCATGTCCACGATGTCCGTCAGCGGGGTCCGACGATCAAAGACTTCGATGTCAAAGCCTTCGTCCTTCAACGCTTTCATGGCCGCCAGCCCTTGCTTTTCGTTGGGCCCGCCTCGTCGCACCCAGATCTTGACACCATCCAGTCTCCCTTCCGTCTTGGCTTTACGAAACGCATTGATAATGCCGCCGAACGTCTTCTTGACGTCGGTGAAATTGGCAATGGCGCCTCCGACGATGATGTTTTTGATGCCGGGAAGGGAACAGACCTTGTCCGTCAGGACTTCGACGGCCCAATCCGGAGGATCGCCGGAATATTCGGCATAATTGGCCAATTTGCCGCCTCGGGCCACGACCGCATCCGAGTAATACACGCTTGCCCCGCCGCCTGCCGGCAGCATCGCCGTGTCTCCACCCGGAATTTCTATCAGCTTCACCGATCCTTTCACCTTGGAATCCACGGCCATGACCTCTTCTTCATTCCTGGTATAGGCTCGCCCGAATTCGGCTGCAAAAGGAAACGTCCAGTCGGGATGACGGAACTTGGCATCTCCGTCCAACAGAGTCACGGCATCGAGCGCGACCAAGTCGCCGGCGGCGTTGCGCACCACCGGATTGATCTCCAGATATTGCGCATCTTCATTCTCGAAGCAGAGAAACAGTTTCCTGGCGAATTCGGCCATTTTGGTGATTAACTCACCGGAAAACCCGGCGTCTTTCGCAAGAGCCTCAAGGACCGCGTCGGACGGAGCATCGCCCACGGCAACGGAGCACCGTTTCACGCGATCCCAATTGGACTCCACTTCGATCCCGCCACAGTTGGCGACCATCACGTCCGCACCGTCACGGGTGGACTTCACGGCAACGTAATATTCCTCGCTATGGTCCACCGCTTCGGACACGATCACTTCCCGAATGGTCAACGTTCCGACGGTCCGTCCGAGCATTTCTTTCGCGGCCGCCTTGGCACCGTTGAGATCCAGTCCCACCTTCACGAGGCCGAGCTTAAAGCGCGAGCCCAACGCCTCATGCGCCTTGACCACTAACGGACTGCTGTTCAACCAATCATTGGCCTGCGCCAACTGTTCCAATTCTTCCGAAGAACCGACCACGGCATAATTCGGGGTTTGCAGACCCCATTTTTTCAACAAGCCCATTCCCGGACCTTCAAGTACCTTTGCCATAATGCAACCTTTGTTAGTCTGAATGATAAGTAGAGATCAGGACATCAAACTGATAATTGTAAAGAGAATGTACCCCAGCCGCAATCAATCGAAAGGCCCATATCAGGGAGTCACGAAAGACCCAGTAGGGGACGGCCTCTGTGCCGTCCCCTACTGCTGGAGGCACGGCTTGGACCAAGCCGTTAAAACACTTCTTTCCAAGTTCTCACCCGAGTCGGGACGGCGAGAAGCGCGGCTTGCAGGCGACAACTGTCGTACTGGGCGGTGAATGGTCCCGTCTGCTGGTCGATCCGGCCGGCCCAGACCGCCCCGCGAATCACGATTCCACTTCCCTGGCCGTTGAGAAACAACGTGCCGGTGACCAGGATCATGCCATCCCACCGGACCTCGCCTTCCAGGGTAGCGTTCCCATCTACCAGGAGGATGCCGAATCCCCTGGTTTGCTGAATACGGATTCCTTGTGGTTGCACAAAGGACCCGCCTTTCGCGAGAAACGTCATGGGCACCTGCACCGTACCCAGGTGCTGATTGATTTGATCCCCGTTCAAGACCGCCGCTTCCGCATTGAGCGCGACCAGGAAAGAAGCAAGAGCCGGAACCTGGTAACCGGGCTGGGGACTCGCGGGGTTTCCATTGAATTGAATCGTCGGCGTACTCGTCAACGTTCCTCCGTACACGACCGGTGGCAAGCTGCCTACCGCGCCACAGCCGTCATGGCCGTTGATCGCGCCCGGTGCGCCCGCGAGGCTGACGTCTCCGGACGCATGGAGCGCCCCGAGCTGGTTCGGGCCGGGCGGGTGAACCACTTCTTCCTCCAGGATCACGGTGCCGCTCGTCGCAGTCCCACGAGCGACGATCTTCTCGACGGGTAACCACGGTGTGGACGTATTTGTCGTGAAGGAGACCGGAAGGGCACTCGTGATCGAGGGGTATCCGAAGTAGACGACGTTGCCCCGGTTGCCCTTGCTAGGGCGAGCGTCGCTGCCGTCACGGTCAACGTAGTGCGGCGTGGCTGGCTTATGCCCGGCCTGCTTGGCGTCGTATTCAGTCTTATGCCGAATCTTCACCCAGTACGGCAGGTCCGTCTGCACGCTGTTCGGTTGCACCACCGTATTGGTTGGATTGCCTGGAACGGGAATCACATTGGTATTGTGCGGAGAATACTCGGGATCGACGGATGGAGACCACTCTGCGGATGCCACAATGTAGGCAGTCCACAACGGATCAGGCACCATACCCGTGTCCCCGATGAAATACGCCTCAGCCCCCATCGTCTTCCGCAAACGCGACCGGGCTTCCGCCAATCCGGCCTCGGCGGCATAAAACTCCTGAACCGCCCGCTTGTGGTTGCCACTGATTTGGATTTCCGTCGAGGTCGTCTGCAGAACCGTCGCCGTCACGAGACTCACGACGGCTACCAACAACAGGACCGCCACCAGCGCAAAACCGCGGGGCCGGTTAACGTTCGAACCTGCGATCATCGTGTGATTTCAGCGTAACCTGACAACCTCGCCGTACGACGAGAACAGAAACTGTCGGATTACGCAACGCTCATCCGACCTGCTTGCTCTTTCTCCCGTGAGGGGTTTTTCGTCATCTGATTCTATTCGTGTTTTATGCGATTTTACAAGAGATGCTGCACCCTGCCCATTCGACGCGAACAAGCGGGATCGCCGGAGAGTTATAGTAAAAAAGGGCAAGTGGCCTTATGGTATCGAGGTCATGCAGGGAGACCAAGGCTGATGGCTGTGACTAAAGAGGGTTTGACGACCCAAACGCTCGATTTGCCCGAAGAGCTCATCCTGATGCTCCTCAACGAGGAGAACGGCTACTTTCACCAAGTCCCCGGCTGGGCTTTGAACTGCGCTGTCGCCGGCGCAGTACTCGCGGAACTCTCCCTCCTGTCGCGCATCGACACGGACATGGAATCCCTGTTCCTTGTGGACGAGACAGAAACGGGCAAGCCCGTCCTGGACCCCATTCTGAAAGAGATTGCAAGCGAACCAGTTCAACGGAGCGCCCAGTTCTGGATTGAACGGCTCGCCCCCCGTGCGGAGTCAGTCATTGATTTGACTCTGGATCGCCTGGTTGCCCAAAGCGTCGCGCGAGGGCGGCAAACAGCATGGCCCTACCGGCAACCGCTTGAGGCACACGTCATCGCATTCCTCGTCCGGGCAGGACGTGCCTAGAACCGATAGCGTGCGCCTATCTCGAAGAGATGACCTTGCAGATCGGTCGTCGCCTTGACTGTATTGCCGAAGCCACTGCCGGTGAACTCCAACTGGTTGGTTTTGAAGAAGCGGTAGCTCGCTTGGACGGTAATGTGCTTGGTAAGCTCGTAGCCCAGTCCCCCACCGATCTTAAACGCGAACACCGTATCGGTGTCGGAAAGGTCGGGCACAGACAAATTCTCGCGTCTTTCCTGGAGTAAGGGGTTACTCAGGACCGCTTGTCGAAACCCTGGTGGATCATGGGTGCCTCCCGCAGGTAAACCTGCTTGTTGGCGCGCAATGTGGAGCGCACCCTCGTTCACATTGTGTTCCTCGAGCGCTCCACGCGGATACTTCACACCCCCCCAATCGACCTGAATCACGCCGAGGCCGCCGCCGATGAAGGGTCTCCAGCGGGAACCTTCATTGAAGTCGTACCAGACATTCACCATGGCGCCTATTTGGTCTGCTGGGCCGGACGCGTCAATCTCAGTACCTGGCAATGATAATGGCCCCACGGGTGATTCAGTGCTTACTCCGGTGTACGTCACATTGCTGATCGCGGCCCTGGCGAAGAACCCCTCAACCTGGAGACGGAAGCCGTTGCCGAATTCGCGACCCAGCATGCCACTGACCTTGAACCCCGCCTTGTACTCGTTGGTGGCGTTCGCGCTGTACTCGTCTCCTGCGTTTACCCCGCTCGTGACGCTCTCCGAGTCGTCAAGGAACATGACCGGGACGCTTATGCCGACGTACCATCTCGGCTCCGACGCGCGCGCATCGGGTGTGAACACCGGCATGAGAAACACGGCAAGGGCGGCGGCCGCTACGATCATTCCTTTAAACATGCTTATCCGGCATGAAAGACGTCTCATGGCATCTCCTCGCTTTCAGCTCGACTGCTGTTTTCCCGGATCGTGTCCCGAGGCGTGGGGTAGGAGCGTTTTGCTCCACGCGGCTTCCGGTGGGCTCGGCCTGGACACTCAAGCTGTCTGATGGGCGACACTATAGCCCAATGGAGCTACAGAATCCAGTGTCATGTATTGCACTCTTTGGATTGTTTACTCATCGTTCCACCTGGTGAGGATGGCGCCGACGAGGCGGGGGCTTGCGGCCTCGTTGGGACGTGAGGCGGAGGAGCGGGTCTTCCAGTGAGCCCGATGCATGATACTGGATACCATTACTTCACTGCGCTATAATGCCCCAGCAGGCTTCCTGCCGTGGCAGCCCGAGTGTCCCGGCCCTCCCCTTACGGAAGCCGCGTGGCGATGATCGAGATGCACCTCCAGCAAGCAACCGCCGATGGAACCGGCGGGTTCGCCGCGGCTCCAAACCGCCGGACAGCGAAGCCATGATCGCAGTCGCGCCCAAGGGCGGGTCGGTATTCACCCGCGAGGCGCTCGGCGCCGTCGAGGAGTTGACCGAGGCCGCGTGGCGCGTGCCCTCGTCCACCCGGGTCGACTCCCTTACCAACTATACCCACACCGAGTCGGTCGAGGACGACTTGAACGTCGAGCGGCTCGTGGACGACGCGGGATCGCTCAGCGATGACGACCTCGCGCGGATTAAGAGGATTGCGTTAGGCGAGCCCAGTGTCGCAGGCCGTCTTGTCTCCCACGACGGGCGCGTTGCCGGACTGGTGATCAGTTTCGCCTTGCCCGAGCATTCGGACGCCGCGGAGATCCGGATTCTCAACTATCTCCGCGGCCTCCTGGTTGCGCTCACGATCGGCTTCGCGCTGATCTGCGATTTCCTGCTCCTCCCGCCCTTGCTGATAGCCATCGACCGGAAGACTCAATGATACATGCCCGTCTCGCCCGACCGGTGCACGGGGCGTTCGCGCTGGCGGGGCGACAGCCTCCCGGCAACGCATCCGCCGTGACGGGCCGCGCGCAGAGTGCCCGGGCGTAACCGATCAAGGCATCACGATGATATCCAAGCTCACCGACATCCTGAAAGACGCAAAATCCGGCATGGATGTCGCTTCCCGGGCGCGGGACTACGCGCGGCGATACGGCGGCGCGGCGCGCGGCGGCCTGGACGAGCGCAAGGCCGACTACCGGAATTTCTTGAACACCTATTACGATCTGGTGACCGATTTCTACGAATACGGGTGGGGCCGGTCGTTCCACTTCGCGCCGCGTGTTGAAGGGGAGAGCTTTGCCGCCTCGATGGCGCGGCATGAACATTACCTGGCGCACAGACTCGACCTGCAGTCCGGCATGACAGCGGTCGATCTGGGCTGCGGGATCGGCGGCTCGTTGCGCGAGATCGCCCGCTTTTCCGGCGCCAGAATCCTCGGCGTCAACAACAACGAATACCAGTTGAAGCGCGCCGCAAAGCGGACAGAAGAAGAAAACCTGAGCCATCTGGTCGAGTATCTCAAATGCGACTTCATGAATGTCGACTCGCCGGACAATGCCTTCGACGCGGTCTACGCCATCGAGGCGACCTGCTGCGCGCCCGACAAGGCCGGTGTCTATGGCGAGGCGTTCCGCCTGCTGAAGCCCGGGGGCCGTTTCGCGGCCTACGAATTTTGCCTGACCGACCTTTTCGATGCGCAAAATACCGAACACCTGAAGCTCAAGGCCGATTTGGAATATGGCGGCGGCGTGCCCGATATAGCCCGGCCGCATGAGATCGACGAAGCGCTGAGCGCGGTCGGCTTCGAGCTGCTGGAAGCACGCGACCTCGCCGCCGACGCGCCGCCCGGCATCCCCTGGTATCAGCCCCTGGCCGGATCGGGCCTGTCGTTCGCCAACTTCCGCACCTCGGCCGCCGGACGCCGGCTGACCCACGGTTCGCTCTGGCTACTCGAAAAACTGCGGGTCGTACCGCGCGGTACGACCCATGTCTCCGGCATCCTTAACCTCGCCGGCGCAGCCTTTGCCGAAGCCGGCCGGCTGGGCATTTTCAGCCCGATGTATTTCATCCTCGCCCGGAAACCGGATTAGGGATACGCGACTTCTTTACAAAACGATCGTTAGTTGCGATATTCGTATACCTCCCTCCTGAACCGAAATGGCTATGGAATCCGCCAGTCCGTAGGAAGCATGTCATGAACAAGTCCCTATTCCGCACCTACCTGACAATTGTGTCCATGTTCGTGACGGCGGGAACCGCCGGCGCACAGTCGATCGAAGAAGCACGCACCGTCTATGCCGAGGGCCGCTTCACGGAGGCCGCCGACCTTGCCCGGGTGCTCGACACCTCCGAAGGCTTTGCATTGGCGGCCAATTCACTGGCGATTTACGGCTACTACATTGCGCCGGATAGCGAAAAGGAGGGCTTGTTCAGACGGGCCGAGGAGCTCGCGCGAAAGGCGATCCGGCTCGACGCGGCCAACCCGGAGGCCCATCTCCAATTGGCCCATGCCATGGGCCGCCACGCGCAGGTGATCGGAATGTTGGCGGCATTGAACGAGGGCTATGCCAGTCAAGTGCACGATGCCATTCAAGAGGCGCTTCGGCTGGACCCGGACATGGCAGCCGCCCATTTGAGCTTCGCCGCCTGGCATGCGGGAGCCGTCAGCTTCGGCGGTTTCTTCGCCGGTCTGCTCTATGGAGCGAACGAAGAGGATGCTCTCGCGTATTTCGAGCTGGCGCTCGAATTGGCGCCTCAAGAGAAGATTGTGCTTCTCGAGTACGCGCTTGGCCTTCTGAGCCTGGATACCGATGACAACCACGGGAAGGCGCGCGACCTGCTCGAGCGCGCGATAAAACTACCGTCGAAAGACGCCCACGATCGGATCATTCACCGGAAGGCGGTCGAGCGGCTGACGGCTCTCGACGGCGGATAACCCGGCTTGCTATCAGCTTTACGGAGCCTTTCACCTTCGCCAGCCCCTGACCCTGGATTGTTCTACAATAAGCGGGACCCGCAGGGATAGAAAGGGAGGAAGGCGCCTACAGAAGAGGAGGCAGGCAAGCGCCATGAGATGGCGCGGGTACATAGGAGGGGGACGGAGGAAGGCGCCAGGAGATGGCGCCACTACAGAGGAGAGGGAAGGGAAAAAGCGCCAGGAGAGGGAAAAACGGGGGTGACGGAAGGAGCGTGTCCTGTCTGCCTATCGGACCCATTCCATTCTGGTCCTTTCGTTGGATAGGCACTGGGGCTTTCGGTTGATTGCGTCGAATGCCGGTTCTCTCTAGAATTGTTCGTTCGATCTCCGGAATCGTATTCCGGCTGTTTTTGTCTGCTCTTATACAACCTTGAAACTAGAGGAGGAACCCATGTCAGCAGAACCGGATATTATTTATACAAAAGTCGACGAAGCTCCGGAACTGGCGAGCGGATCGTTTCTGCCGATCATCCAGGCCTTTGCCAACACCGCAGGAGTGAACGTCGGTAGGAAGGATATTTCGCTGGCCGGCCGAATCATCGCGCAATTTCCCGACGCCTTGAAGCCGGACCAACGGCAGCCCGACGACCTCGCCGTCCTGGGCGAAATGGTGGAAACACCGGAAGCCAACGTCATCAAACTCCCGAATATCAGCGCATCGATTCCCCAAATCAAAGGCGCGGTCGCCGAATTGCAATCCCAGGGGTACGCCATTCCCGACTACCCGGAAGACCCCAAAACCGATGAAGAGGAGAACACGAAAGCGAAATTCGACAAGGTGAAGGGCAGCGCGGTGAACCCGGTGTTGCGGCAAGGCAATTCCGATCGTCGCGCGTCGACCTCCGTGAAACAATATGCCCAAAACAATCCCCACAAAATGGGGGCCTGGGGCAAGGATTCGAGAACGCACGTGGCCCACATGTCAGGTGGGGATTTCTTTGCCAATGAAAAATCGGCAACAATCACCGAACACACGGCCGGAAAGGGCCGCATCGAATTCGTCGGCGCGGACGGCAGCGCGACCGTGTTGAAAGACAACTTGGCCCTGGACAAGGGCGACGTGGTCGACGCCACGAAGATGAGCGCCGGCACGTTGCGTCAATTCTTCAAGGAACAGATCGAAGACGCCAAGCAGAGCGGCATTCTCTTGTCGCTGCACATGAAGGCCACCATGATGAAGGTCTCGGACCCTATTATTTTCGGTCATTGCGTGTCCGTCTATTTTGAAGACGTCTTTAAAAAACATGGAAAGGTTTTTGCCGAACTCGGCATCAACCCCAATAACGGGTTGGGCGACGTGTACGCCAAGATCGGCACGTTGCCGGCCACGCAGCAAGAGGCAATCAAAGCCGACCTGCAAGCGGCCATGCAACATGGCCCGGATCTCGCCATGGTGGACTCCGACCGGGGTATCACCAACCTGCACGTGCCGAGTGACATCATCATCGATGCTTCCATGGCCGCCGCGCTCCGCGTCGGCGGTAAAATGTGGGGCCCGGACGGCAAAGAATATGACATGAAGGCCATGATCCCGGACCGTAGTTATGCTGGCATTTATCAAGCCGTCGTCGACTTCTGCCGGGAAAACGGGGCTTTCAATCCGGCAACCATGGGCAGCGTGCCAAACGTGGGCCTCATGGCCCAGAAAGCGGAAGAATACGGCTCGCACGACAAGACATTCGAAGCACCCGGAGAGGGCACCATCCGCATGATTGATGGAGGCGGGAACGTCCTGCACGAACAGGACGTGGAAAAAGATGATATTTTCCGCGCGTGCACGGTTAAGGATATCCCGATTCAGGACTGGGTGAAACTGGCCGTGAATCGTGCCAGGGCGTCCTCAACACCCGTGGTGTTCTGGTTGAATAAGAACAGGTCTCACGACGCACAACTCATCGAAAAACTGAACCGCTATTTGAAGGACCATGATACCACGGGCCTGGATATTCAAATCATGGCGCCGGTGGATGCCATGCAGCATTCGCTCAAACGGGCCAAAGACGGGCAGGACACCATTGCCGCGACCGGCAACGTGCTTCGGGATTATCTCACCGACCTGTTCCCGATCCTGGAACTGGGCACCAGCGCCAAAATGCTCTCCATTGTTCCACTCATCAACGGCGGTGGCTTGTTTGAAACGGGAGCCGGCGGATCAGCCCCGAAACACGTCCAGCAGTTTGTGAAAGAAGGCCACTTGCGCTGGGATTCTTTGGGTGAATTTCTCGCATTGGCGGAATCCTTTGCGCATTTAGCCCGAACCCGTGACAATAAAAGAGCGCAAGTCCTTGCGGAGACCCTGGACCGGGCCACGGGCAAACTCATGGAAAACCGCAAGTCACCCGGCCGGGTGCTGGGGGAGTTGGACAACCTCGGCAGTCACGTGTACGAAGCCATGTATTGGGCACAAGAACTCGCCGCGCAAAACGATGATCCGGCGTTACAGCAAAAGTTTGCGCCGGTGGCGAAAGAGCTTGAAGCCAACGTGGAGAAAATACTCGAAGAACTGAAGGCCACGAAGGGCAAGCCCATGGACGTCGGTGGCTATTACCACCCCGATCCGGCCAAGGTCGAAGCGGCCATGCGCCCGAGCGCCACGCTTAACAATATCCTGGCCATCCTGGGCTGACCCAATCAGCCTGTATTAAGGCAGACCGCATGCCGAGCCCTGGCAGAGAGCATCTGCCAGGGCTCGTGCGTTTTTAGCGAACCGCAGTTGCCATCCTTGGCGTACGGTGCCGACTTGATTCGACAATTCTATGGCGTGCAATGGGATTTACCGGGCGGTTAATCAATTCTCCGGCGATTCTTCGATCACGTTCAGCTTTTCCACGTAAAAACTCAGGTAATCTTTAATCTGCGGCACGGCGTCGATGGGGGTTTCATAGGTCCAGACGGCGTTGTCGGCTCTTTGGTCATCGACGTGGACGGAGAAATATGACGCATCGCCTTTGAATGGGCAGTGGGTGGAGTGGTCCGTCCGCTGCAGATAGGACATCTGCACGTCTTCACGGGGAATGTACGTGGCCGGCGGCAACGGGCCTTCCTTCAGAACCAGGGCCTGGGTGGTATCGGCAATCACGGTTCCGTTAAACGCGACCTTTATGCGATTGGGATTTTTCTCGATGGTAATCGCATGGGGGTGACCTGGTGCACTCATACGGTTTCTCCTTTTCTAAAACTGCTTAAGGTGAAGGGGCGGGATGACGGATTCAGGGTGTCGTTGGGTGTTTTCGTCTCACTGATTCATGACTTAAGGCGTCCCGACCAATCGAAACCCGACGTCGTAGCGCAGGAAGGAGGACAATTCCCTGTAGCGATTCGAGGCACGCAGGTACCTCGGGTAGCTGCTCCAGGCACCGCCACGCAACATGTGCCGTGAACAATCCCTGCTCTTCCACGCGCTCCCATTAGTCGGGGGGCCCGGATACTTCTTGTTCCAACAATCCTCCACCCACTCCCAGACATTCCCGCTCATGTCGTACAGTCCCAAACCATTGGGTTGCTTTTGCCCGACCCGATGGACCTTGTTCCCGCTGTTCTTGTCATACCAGGCGACCGAATCCAGGTCATCACTCCCGACGTAGAGGTGCGCTTGACTCTTTGGCCCGCCCCTGGCGGCATACTCCCATTCCGCATCGGTCGGCAGCCGATACCGTTCTCCCGTCAGCGCGTTCAATTCCTTGAGAAACATTTTGGCTTCATCCCAACCCAGGTGCTCTACGGGACACCGGGGGCAGTTCCGGAACTTGCTCGGATTCTTGCCCAGCACCGCTTCCCACAGATCCTGGGTCACCTCATACTTGCCAATGCTGAAGCTGCCCACCTGTACCTGACGGACCGGCTTTTCGTCATCATCACAACTGCTCTGCTCCTCCGTACAGCCCATCGTGAACGTGCCGCCCGGGACGGTGACCATCTGTTGCTTGAGACTTGCTAACAACGACGGCAACAATTCCTTGAGCTTGGCGGCTCGTTGCTGCGCCGCGGCTTGTCGTGTTGCTTCTTCGGCTCGCTGTCGCTCGGTTTTTTCAATTTTTCCCCCTGCCACGGAAAGCAGTTCCAGAGTCGGCATATAATGCTCGGAGTCTTTTGCAATATTGACGACAAATTGTTTGAGCAAGGCTTGTCCCTGGCGGACGTCATCCTCTGCCGTCCCGTATTCAACCAGAAGTTTGCCGTAAAAAAAGAAGAACTCCAACGGCGGTTCGGTATCCAAGGCTTCGATTTTCCCAAACGCCCGTCTCGCGATCTGCGGCTCGCCGCTTGCAAGGGCCTTTTTCGCTTCCAACAGGTATTGATCCGCCAGAATATCATCGGGCAGGTCTTGGGACACCGCCATCCCGCAATAGCAAAGACTCAGGATGAAGCAAGCCAGGGTAAAAATCGTTCTCATCTTCGCGCTCCTCCCGCCGTCGGCGAACTGTGAATGTGAAAGAAAGAATCGACCGATTCGCATTGGCGCGGATATTAGTGGAGCGTTGCCGAGGCGTCAAGGAAGAGGAAATAGACGGTGCGTGAACCGTCACGGCAGGTTTCTCGGGGTAATACGGGATCGAAGGGTCAACGTCCGATAGCCTCCGTTTTCGGGATAGCGGCTGTCGGCGTGGGCGGACCGGGCCGTCACCTGCACGTCAACCGCCCGAATACTCGGCGCGTGCGTCGTTGGACGCCCCAGGGCGTCACGATACGAAAAGGTAAAGGCCTCGATATGCTCCGCCATGGGTTGTCGCCCCCCACCTCCCACTTTGCGTCGCAACGTGGAGGTCGACTCGTCATACAGGTAGACAATGGATTCTTTCGAATCGGTGAGCACGCCGTTTCCGTTCAAATCAGCTCGAACAAGCAACTCCGTGGGATGATAGCTGAGCCCATGAAAATCATTCGAGGGATCGGTATCCCGATTCACCCCCATGGGATCGTAGCCTGCCATGCGGATCTCCCTGGCCATCATGTCCAATGCGGCACGAGCGGTTTGTTGCATGGCCAACACGTCCTCTTGAACGATCTGGCGCTTCACCTGATTCAGGTGCACCGCATAGACCGCACCAACGGTGAACAGACCCAGTGCCAAGGCTATCAGCAGTTCCGTTAAGGTGACTCCTCTTTGATTGGTCACGGGCATGGAACCCATCGTTTTCTAAGGTGCAAGAATCGTGGATACGGACACGGAGTGTCGGTCGTCCGCCCACCACACCGTGACCGTCGCCGTTTGCAGCCCTGGAACGGGCTGGTTGGGCTGCATCCTGACGACGCGTTGATACAAGGGAAAGTCCGGAATGGCGTTATAGGCTTCCGTGGTTTCAAGGGGAGCCGTCAACCCCGCGTCGTAGCCGGTGCTTCTCACCTGTTCCAGTGTATCCTGGGCCAGGGTCGCGGCAATGGTCAGATGTTTACTCGCTGCCGCGCCTTTACTCGCCGTGACCGCCAGCCCTGAAAGGGCCAAGACGGCGACAAGAAAGAGAGCCATGGCAATGACGGCCTCCAGGAGGGTTAACCCCTTATGGTTTGTCGCGAGGCACACGAGGATTCTAGGAGGTTTTGACTTTCACGCGACCCGTAATGCTGATTGTGATCGCTTTTTCTGCCGAGGCATTGGAAACCCTGACCGTGGCAAGACTTGAGGCCGTGCCCCTCGGATGGAAGATCGGATTATTGTTGGACTGAATCTCGACTCCTGCAAAATCCTCACGGATCGAGCGGGATTCGACGGCTTCACCGGGATCGGCTCTTCCATTATTGTTGTCGTCATCCAAAATATCATACTGCTCCGGGTCCGTAAAAAAGATACGGACTTCATTGCCCTGTCTGACGGCTTGTGCCCTGGCTGCCAAGAGGTCCGCGCGTATTTGCCGGACCGCCCCATTCAGACGATACTGCGGCAGTTGCGAGGCAAGCCAGGTTCCGCTCAACCCTAACACGACCGCCAAAATACCAAGGACAATCATTAATTCCGTCAGCGTATACCCTGATGGCTCATCCGTCGGACACGCAAGAGTGCACACTGGTTTGTGTAAGGGTCTCCACAAGACGGAACGTCCGGGGTTGCAAGAATGCCTGCTCAACGATCCTTCCCTGCTTTCGCTACGAAAACATGGTCTCATACATGCCAAACAGCTCCTGATAAAAAAACATTGACGCCACCGCCCCCAACGCCAGGAACGGACCAAACGGGATGTACTGACCGCGCTCCATACCACGGAAGGCCATGAGGCCAATGCCGACCATCGCCCCTGCACATGATGCGAGAAACAAGGTCATGAACACGTGCTGCCAACCGAGGAACGCGCCGATCATCGCCAGGAGTTTAATGTCTCCACCGCCCAGCCCCTCCTTTCCAAACAGATAAGGACTGGCGACCGCGAGCATCCAAAGGATCCCTCCTCCCAACGCGATGCCCAGCAACGAACCGACCCAACCCAAAGGAAGAATGAATGCCGCCGCGAAAAAGCCGATGCCCATGCCCGGGAGAGAAATGACGTCCGGGATCACGAGATGATCGACGTCAATCATCGTCACGACCAACAGCAACGACAACAACAGCGCATACACGAGGGCGCTGCGGTTCCAGCCGAACGTATAGACGATCCCGAGATAGCCCGCTCCATTCAGACATTCCACCAGGGGATAGCGCCATGAAATCTTTCCCCCACACCATCGACAGCGTGCTCTCAACCAGAAAAAACTCAAGAGCGGAACGTTATCGAACCAGCGAATGGACGTCTTGCATTGCGGGCAACGGGACCCGGGCCGAATGACGGATTGACCGTGGGGGATTCTCAGAATACACACGTTCAGGAAACTCCCCATGACCAATCCCACCACAAACAACAAAATATAGACGCCTGATGCCTCCATCATTCTATATGTCGTGACTCCACAAAAACTCTCGTCTATTGCGCCTCGAACGTCTTTTCTGTGCTTTACTTTTCAATGGACACCCTGCTAGTATTACCTAGATAATTCATCTTGAGAAAAAATTCGGTGCCCGATGGCCGTCCAAACAAAAGTGAGCAAAAAGAGAGACCTGCTTCCGATGCGGCGAAAACGCCCCGAAGCGCTCACCGAACGGGAACAGGAAATCCTTCAACTGATTTGGTCCGGCCTCAAAAATAAAGAAATCGCCGAACGTCTCGGGATCAGCGTCAAAACCGTAGAAGCCCATCGTGCCAATATGATGAAAAAGGTACGGGTATCGAATGCCGCCCAACTCTTAAACGCGGCTATTCAAGAAGGGCTGATCCAAATTCGGTAACGCCTTCGCTCCCTCCATCCGTTGACGAACCACTTCATACGCGACCACGGCAACGCTGGCCGAGACATTGAGCGAGTTCACCTGCCCGTGCATGGGAATGCGGGCGTGAGCATGACAATGCTCGACGATCCTCGATCGGAGTCCCTTTCCCTCTCCCCCAAACACCAATAAAGTCGGTCCCTTGAAATCCAGCTCGGTATAGAGTCGGGGAGAGCGAGGATCCAACGCCACGGCGTTCACGGCACGATCCTGCAAGCGTTCGATCAGTTTGCCGATATTGGCGCACCGGGCCACCCGAACGTGCTCGACGGCGCCGGCGGACGCTTTTGCCACACTCGCCGTCAAGCCTACGGCTCGACGGTCAGGAATAAACACCCCATGAATGCCCGCCGTGGCAGCCGTTCTGAGGACCGCCCCGAAATTTTGCGGATCCTCCACCCCGTCGAGCGCAAGGAAAAACCCCGGCTCCCCTTGTTGCGCGGCAAGCCCGAGGATCTCATCCTCCGAGGCATAGGACTTCGCCGCCACCAGGGCCACCACGCCTTGATGATTTCCGGAGAGGACCAGTCGGTCGAGTCGTTCACGCGGTTGAACCTGCAAGGGAACGCCTTGGACTTTGGCGAAACGAATGATCGGGGAAAATTGACGATGGCGGTGCGACAGGAAGATTTTTATAAACGTTCGCGACCCGGATCGCAACGCCTCCGTGACCGCCCGAATCCCAAACAGGAAGTCGCCGGCCTCACCGCTTCCACCTGGTGCCTCCGTCCGGCCGGTCCTCGAGGAGAATCCCTTTGGCCGCCAAGGCTTCTCGGATGTGGTCGGCGGCGGCGAAGTCTTTTCGCTCCCGCGCTTCGGCCCTTTGTTGAATCTGTTCTTGAATCCACTCATCGGTGCACTCCTGCTCAGCGCGCATCCGGCATTGCTCCAAGCCAAAATCCAACTCACGAAACACCCACTCGTTTTCGTTGAGTTGAAACAAGCCCAACGGCGCGCCACATTGCCGAAAAATTTCTCGAATCTCCTGCCGGCCCTTCTCGGACAGCCCCCCTTGAAGGACTTGGTTGGTCACGGCCCGAAGTTGCTGGCATTCCGCCAACGCCTTGGGTGTATTCAGATCATCGTCCATGGCTTCTTCAAAAGCCTGCTGAAATCGAGTCATGGCATTTCCCAAAGAAGCCTTGGGGTCCGGACCGGGACCAGGCTTCTCGGAGAGACGGCTGAAAAGGTCATAGACGTTATCCAATGCGGATTTGGCTTCTGCCACTGCCAGGTTGGAAAAATTTACGTCTCCACGATAATGGGTCGAGAGCAAAAAGTAGCGTATCGCCTCGGCCGTCACGGGTTCCGGGCAATTCGACTGATCGAAAATATCCCGTACGGTAAAAAAATTCCCCAACGACTTCGACATCTTTTCTTCGTCAATGGTGACGAACCCGTTATGCACCCAATATCGGGCGAACGCCTGTTCCGTTGCGGCACGGGACTGCGCAATTTCATTTTCATGGTGAGGAAAGGTCAAATCTTTGCCGCCTCCATGAATGTCGAAGGTTGCACCCAAATGGCGTACGGACATGGCTGAACACTCGATGTGCCAGCCGGGCCGGCCCGGTCCCCAGGGACTCTCCCAGGCCGGTTCCCCGGGTTTGGCCGCTTTCCATAAGGCGAAGTCCATGGGGTCCTGTTTTCGTTCATCCACTTCGACTCTCGCCCCGGCTTGCATGTCTTCGAGGTGACGTTTACTCAACCGGCCATATTCCGGAAAAGCCGACACCCGATAATAGACGTCGCCGTCGACCCGGTAGGCGAATCCTTTTTCCAGCATCGTGCGGATCATCTGAAGAATCTCCGGCATGTGTTCCGTGGCCCGCGGTTCAACGTCCGGAATGCCGACGCCCAACCTTTTCATGTCACGGGCGTACGCCTGCATATATTTCTCGACGACTCCGTCCCAGGGGATGCCTTCCTCCGCCGCCCGGTTGATGATCTTGTCATCCACGTCGGTGAAGTTTTTGACGTAGGTCACGTCATACCCTCGATACACGAGATACCGCCGGAGCACGTCAAAGACGATCGCACTTCGGGCATGGCCCACATGACATTCATCGTACACGGTGACACCGCAGACGTAGATGCCCACGCGGGAAGGCGTGATGGGAACGAACGGTTCTTTTTGATTCGTCAGGGTGTTGAAAATCTTCACGGAGCGTTCATTCAGCGTTCGGCGAAGCGGAAGGGTTCAGGGCCTTTTTCGTTTGCCGTTTGACGATCCAATATCCGAGAACCAGGCACGTCACCAAGACGACGGTGAACAGATTGAAGTATTGCTCCAGGACTTCTTTGACCCATGGACCCAACAGTTGCAACGTACCGGCTACCAGAAAAAACCGGGCGCCCCGGCTGACCAGAGACGCCACGACGAATACTCGAAAATTAACATAGAACGCGCCGGCCCCGATTGTAAACACTTTATAGGGAACGGGGGTCAGGCCTGCAATCAGGATCGCCCAGCCCTCATACCGTTGAAACGTGTCATGGACTTTGGAGACGCGGTCTTGCCCCATCAGCCGAAGCAGGAGCGGCTTCCCTCCCCACCACCCGATGAGATAGCCGAACATGCCCCCCAAGACGGAGCCGACGGTGGTGATCGCCGCGTAATACAGGCCCCACGATGGATTCCCCAGGGTCAACACCATCAGTAAGACGTCAGGGGGAATCGGAAAGACGGAGGACTCTGCAAACGCCAGCAGAAACAACGCGGGGTCCGCGTACGGCGATTCCGACCAGGAGACCATCCACTGATACAGTGCCTGGAGCATGGTGTCCCGTCGCCACCCCTCAGGATGACCTCGTTCGCGTTGACAACGCGGATTCCCATGCCGTCAACTTTTTCATGGCGCGGTACTGCGTCATATCGAAATGCAGCGGCGTCAGGGAGACCTTTTTGTCGGCAATGGCATCCACGTCGGAATTCTTTCTTCGGTTCCAGGTCACCTGTTCTCCTGCGATCCAATAATACGCGTTCCCCCGTGGGTCGACGTTTTCAATAACGGAATTGCGATACTGTCGCCGGCTTAACGACGTGACCTGCATCCCCGTCAGGGCTTCAGCCGGAACGTCGGGCACGTTGACGTTCAATAACGTATCGGTCGGCAACCCATCCTTTAGCACCAGGGTTGCCACCTCGACCGCGACCATGGCCGCCGCCGGGAATCGGAATCTTTTCAGGCCATCCAGCGACACGGCCATCGAGGGAATGCCGCGGATCGCGCCTTCGAGAGCCGCGGCCACGGTTCCGGAATTGGTCACGTCGTCACCAAGATTCAGCCCTTTATTGATCCCCGACACCACCAAATGGATCGGCCGATCCCGAAGGACCTGTCCCACGGCCAAGATGACGCAATCCGACGGCGTTCCGTTCGCTGAAAAGACTTGCCGACCGATTTGCTTCAATCGGAGAGGCTTATGCAGGGTAATGGCTCGCCCCATGGCGTTCTGTGGTCGTTCGGGAGCCACCACCCACACGTTGCCGAGTTTCTTCAGGTGTTTCGCCAGGGTGCGGAGACCGGACGATTCGACGCCGTCGTCATTGGTGATTAAGATATTCATCCCGAACCGTGATACGTCCGTCCAATAAAAAAGCCTACCTCAACGGAATTGAGGCAGGCTTTTTTCGAAAATCGCAACAGACAGTATGACAAACTTTTTTAAATATTTTGCATAAAGTGAGTCACGGCTTCCTGGTCGACAGCGCCCATTATGGCGGAAGAAGGAACCGTCGCTGACTTTTTCCCGGTCAGCCCACATTCGATCTCGTCGAAGATCATTTCCACCGGCATGGACATGCCACCATAGACGTGGGGTCCTGCCACGATTTTGGCTTTCGAGTAGCCATAAATGGCCGTCGCCACGTCTTTGGCCAACCACCCGACGTAATTGAATTCCGGCACCACAATCAGTTTGGCCTTGGCGCACAATTTCCGCAATTCCCTGGTCGGGAACGGTCGAAGCGATTTCACCTTAATCAACCCCGCCTGAATGCCTTTGTCTTTGCACATCCGGATGGCTTCGCGTGACTGCGCCGCGGCGCTTCCCGACGCAATCAGCAGCACGTCGGCACCCTCAACGTCTTTCGCCTCGATCAAGCCGTCCATGTATTGTTCGATGTATTTCCGTGACCGTTCCACCGCCGCCCAGATCTCTTGTTGCCACACGGCGTGGATATTGTACGCCATAAAATTCGATTTTTGGACGGGCGCATCCCGCGACAACCTGGCCGGAGGATTTTCCGCATCCAAGACGGGAACCGCACCTCTCCAGGCATCTCGCGGCGGCAATTTGAGGCTTCGATCCTGCATGGAACAATAGCCCCGTGCATGGGTCACGAAAAACCCATCGCAGCACACCCCAACCGGTAGGGTCACGTCATTCCTTTCACTGATAATGAACGCCTTCATGATGTAATCAAACAAATCCTGCTGATTCTCGGCGTGAAAGACGATCATGCCGCAATTCAATAAGTACGCGACTTCAATATTGTCAGGCTGAATGGCTAACGGCGCATTCACCACCCGGCAGGTAAACATGGCCACGGCGGGAAGGCGATGTCCCGGCCATGAGGCAATCGGTTCAAGCCCTCGTAGCGTACCAGGTCCGGCCGTCGCGGTAAAACACCGCACGCCGGAACGGGACCCGCCGGCAATGGCCGACATGACGCCGTATTCTTCTTCGCCCCGATAATATTCCTTGACGTACCCTTCTCCATACAACACCCCGATCAACTGCATGGTTTCACTTTGGGGTGTAATCGGATAGGCGATCGAGAGATCAACGTTGGACCGGCGAACGGCTTCTTTGGCGGCTTCACTGCCCGTAATGAATTCCCGCTCACGCGGCGCCTCGAAAAACATGTGCTCCGGGGAAACCACCTGTTGCCGTTTGGCGTCCGCATGAGGATCCTGTTTCTTTCCCGGACTGGAAGGTGCAGGAGCCGTACTGGTAATCGGGTCGCCTTGCGGATTGGTTTTGACTTCCGTTTCTAATGCTTCACTCATGGCTTACCCCCTCCAGGGTGGCGACAATCCCAGACCAAATTTCCGGGGTTGTGTGATCAAACATAATAGGCCTAGCCCTCACGCTGCATATCTTCGGCTTTATGCCCGAAGGCCGCAGCACTTGCCGTCCCGTCTTCTCCCAGTGGAATGTCCAAGGGATTCGTATGCGTTTTGCCGTCATGCACGCGGGATTGCAACCCCGTGAAACGGACACTCTCGCCATTGTCCGGCAACGCAATCCCCATTTCCTCACGAACGCGTTTGAACACCTGCGTCACTTTTCGAATCTTGGCTGCATCGGAATCCCGAACCGTGAACATGGCATCTTCATGGCCTTGTTCCGCGCAAATCGCCGACGTCCAGCAATTCGTCCCGGCTCGAATCATTTTCAGCGTCAGATTGGCGTAATGACAATGCACGCCAATGAAAATACACGCTTCTATTTTATTGCCCCATATCGTGAGATTGGGATGATTGGGGTTGATCACTTCCTCCGGCTCGATCTTCGGATATTTGGGACGATAATCGGGCATCGGGATAATGAGCACTTCCGGGATTTGGGCCGCGAGTTCCAAGACGGCTTTGGCCTTCTCGGCCGCGTGCCCATTCCAATTCCATAACACCAGGGGACCGGGGAAAATCGTCGCATTTTTTCTCGTGAACATGGCTCTGGCCATTTCTTCCATCGCCTGTTCTTCCGGAACTTCATGGCCAAACGTCAGTCCATGCTCCGGTACCGGGGGAAGGACACCCAATTCGGCCGCGGATGGCGGGTGAAATCCAGCCGGACCCGGTTCAACGATTCTTTCTAACTTGGTTGCTTCCACTTATGTCCTCCACTCAATTTTTCCGGGTTGAGACGAATACCGTCCTTGTGATCTACACGCAATCCCTCACATTTGCCCTCGAACGGGATTGGCTAAGAGTGCATGGCTCGTTTTTTCACCATAGGTCACGTTTTCCGTCAGGGCCGTGTCACCAATTTGATCAATCATTTCCATTTTGATGGCATTGTGCTTGGCCATGTTGTCGCACACCCAGACACACTGCGCACATCCCTTACAGCGATCCACGGCAACATAGGCGGCTCCATATTTGAACCCTTTATCCTCGCCGGCCGCATTGTCATACAGGATGGTATTGGCCTCAGGACAATATTGCGTGCACAATTTGCAACTCGTGGCTGCACAAATTTCGGTATCGATATTCGCAACTAAATACATACAGGCCTCTCTCGTCGGTTAGCGCATTACGCCATGGCCGGCGTGGTGGACGTCCGTTTCGCTTGAACCCAATCGTGTTCGACGGCATATTCCCAGGCCGCCTGGACCACCGCCAGATTCTTCTCGATCAAATCCTGCTTCTTCTTGAACTTTCTCTCGACCACACTATCCAAGGCTGCCGTGCCTCCGGATACCACAAATCCTTTTCCGAGGAATCGATCCTTCACCGCTTGGGCCAGGGCCTCCATATTCGTAAGACTCGTAATGGCGCCCATGGCGCCCACCATGGCCATATTCGTGGCCAAGTCGATTCCGGCCACGTCAAGCGAAAGTGTCGTTGCGGGCAAATAGAACAGTTTGGCGTTCAATTCGGCGAGTTCACGCTCCTGGTCAGGCTCGAGTCTCATCGGACCATCGTGGTTGATCAGGGCAATCCCGTCCTTTTTCAATCCAAAGTAAAACGGATTCGTGTAGCTTTTCCCATGGGTAATCACCTGCGGGTGGAAGATCATGATAATGTGGGGGAACGTGATTTCGCCGATTTCATAAATCGGCTCGTCAGAGACCCTCACGTAACTTTCCACTGGCGCCATTCGCTTTTCGGAACCATAAAAAGGCACGATCGTGCTCTCTCCGCCGGCATTGATCACCCCTGTACTGAAGATATGAGAGCCCGTGACGACCCCTTGTCCTCCAACTCCTGCCATACGAATGTTAAAACGAATCGCCATTGTCTTCACCCTCCTCTCTCGTCACGTACGCACCAATCCTTCCTCTCTCAGTCGACCACACTTACCGCTTTTCTAGGGCGGCCGCAGGCTTCGGGAGATATTCTTTGTACCCGTACAACTGGGCCAAACACTCCTTGGCTTCATCCGTAATGTATTCCGAAAATTTGTAGCGGTCGGTCTCCACGGTTTTGCAGTCTTCCAGCACCTTGTCCGTTGGAATCGCGTATTCGATATTACAGGACGTGTAGGCCTGGATGTAGCTGGGGCCGATTTCTCTTGCGACCAGCACGGCCTTTTTGATCACACTTTCAACTCGCCGTGGGTTATTGGGAACCACCGTCGCCACGTACGCGCAACCGGCAACTTTTGCCATACCCAACATATCCATTTTCTCGAACTTCTTCCCGAGCGGCGCCATTTTCAATACCTGATTCTTGTTCGTCATCCCACTTTCCTGGCCGCCGGTATTTCCATAGACCTCATTGTCCAACATAATGGTGGTGAATTTTTCTTTTCTGAACCACGAGTGCAGGGTTTGGGCGAACCCGATATCAGCCATGCCGCCGTCTCCCGCCATCACGACCACGTCCTTTGGTTTATCACCAAAACGCAGACGAAGGCCGCGGGCCAATCCACTGGCGACCCCATTCTGGTCCCCATAATTGCCGTACACGAATGGGATGGCTGCTTGCGAGATCGCCAGCCGGCCACAACCCGCCGTCCCGACCGTGATGGTATCTTCCGGATTCGGAAAAGCAATGATAGCCAGCCGAATGAAGAGGGTCATGGCACATCCCGCACACATTGGGTGTTCTTCTAAAATCTCCTTAAAGGTTCCCACTTGAGATACTGAGATTTTTTTCCCAAATGGACCATGCTCCACCATATCCCGATATTCTTTCGGCATGAACTTTCCAAAGCCTGGTGTAAACTTAACATAATCGAGGCTCATCGTAGATCCCCCTTCTTGATACGTTTTTATTACGTTAGCGACTCAGCCCATCGGCAGCGTGCCCGGAAAATCGACTGCGTTCTCTCTGGTCCTCTGCTCTCTTTCTCGTTGTCTTTCCGGTACGGTTCCACAACCTTAGCGTAGATGGGGGCCTCTAGTAAAGACCTCTGAGAATCCCACCCGTTTCCTCGCCTCCCGATTTTCCGGAGAAGCATACGATCCTTCATTGTTCGGTAAGACACTCCGGCAGACCCTCTACGCCAAGGACCACACGGTTATCCTAAGACCGAACCATGGCAGAAGGCAACAAAAAAGAAGACCCACCTCTTTACAAAGAAGCCCTATGCAGGGATTTGGAGGCTAGGCCTTTGGCCCCATTCTCCTGTTTCGACGAAACACGACGCGGGAACACCTCGTCGCGTCGCATTTTTTGTGAGGTGCTCAATCCCAGGACGAATCAGCGTATGCAGACATTAATCCAAAATATACTGGAGCGGATCCACGACTTTATCGTTTACGGCTATCTGGTAATGCAGGTGCGGACCGGTGGAAAACCGGCCGGTGCTGCCGACCTGGCCCAGGACGTCGCCCCGTTTCACTTCCTGGCCGTAGCGCACGAGTATTTTGAACAGATGGCCGTAGGTCGTCTCGACGCCATGCCGATGATTGATCCGAATGTAATTTCCTATCTTCGAATCATAGGCGGCCACGACGACTTTGCCTTTGGCGGGGGACCGCACGGTTTCCCCGCGTGGGGCACTGATATCCACGCCCGCATGGAAGGCTTTCTTGCCGGTAAAGGGTGAAATGCGTGGCCCAAACTTTGAGGACACGGGGCCTTTGACGGGCCAGATGGACGGGGTCGCAGCCCACAGGCCCACCCGTTCTCCCGCTGTTTGTTCCAACCGGGCCAGCATGTGGAGTTGGCGCACGGTCTGGCGCTCGAGCCAGGACAGTCTCTCTTTGATGTCCGCCGCCATCGTGGCATCGGAATTACCGGGATACGCGCCCGCTCCATCCGCCGCGAGCGAGTCGAAAGCCCGGATCCCCGTTACCCGATCAAGGGCCGCTTCATACGGCACCTCTTCGCCGCCTTGGCCTTTGCCGTCCGCGTCCGCCCTTTTCTCGGGTTCCAGCCCGAACATCACTTGCAATTTTTCGTTTAACGATTGGATCGTCAGGACACGCTGCTGCATGTCATCGATGGCTGCGGAAAACCCAACCGCTTGTTCTCTGGACTGGCTGAGTTCTGCCTTCAACCCTTCGAGTTCGGCACCCTGGTTCGTCACCCGGGTCGTCTGCACCACGTATTGCACCAGCACCCCCACTTGCACGACCGCCAGAATCACGACCGCCAGCAGCACGCGCTTGACCGTCGTCTTGCGCACACTGATCCGGAGCGGGTTCCCGGTGGTTCCGAGCGGGTTCCCGGTCGTACCCCGAAACAACACCACCGTCCATCTGTCAGCAGAGGGTTTCATGAGAGCAACCCGGGTTCACGATTGTTCGCTTGGCTTTCGACGCACTACTGTACTGAACACAGTCCGCTAGGGTCAATACGGGGTACTCCTGTGTATTCCTTTTGACAAACGGCTCGCCTCCCCATCATCCGGAGAATTGAGGGAGAACGGCAGGCAGGCTAACCGGGCACCCGGGTCATGGCCTTGACCCACGCCAGATAGTCGCTTGAGCCCTTCACGACCGACAGGGCGAGAATTTCAGGGACCTCATAGCCGTGGAGGGTTTTCACTTCAGCTTCCAGGGCCTCGTAGACGTCGGCATCCGATTTCATGACCAGCAGCCATTCATGTTCTTCGCAGACTTTGCCTTCCCATTCAAAAATGGACATGACTTGGGGCACGACCGTGACACAAGCCGCCAGCTTTTTTTCCACAACGCGGCGCCCGATCAGCAGCGCTTCTTCTTGGCTCGAAGCCGTTACCAGGACAACAACTGCTCCCATGCCCGACACCCACCTTGCGAGACAAAGCCCCCTCGGAACCTCTTGCCGTCTCAGCGCTTGAGGCGTGCGGGCGCTTCTGCCACCAAATCGTTAATGGCAAGCCGCAGCCCATCCTGAAGGCCTCTCGGGTAATTCGTCACGGAATCCTCCAACCCCTGATAGAGGCTATCCGTTTCCTGCGCTTCAAATTCCATGGCAAAGCCCCACAGCACGTTGCCCGGCTCCCCCGCCGGGGTTAATTGCAGATCCATTTCCACCTCAGTTTCGGTCGTTCCCAGCGGCAGGCCGGCTATCCACAAAACCGTGCCGACGGGACCTAAAAGATACGTGGAAATATTCCGCTCCCACCGCGTCGAATAGAGACGCCCTTGCAAGACAAAATCACTGGGAGGCAGGGGTTGGTCCTGGTCGACAAACGTCACGGAAGAAAACATATTCGTCTTTCGAATTTCATCCGCCAAGGCACGCGCAAAATCGCGTGACGGGGCAAAGGACACTCCGTCAACGGGGGCAGGGCTCGAAACCGTCTCAGGTCGATCATAGACCGTGGAGGCATGAGGAACGAAGGGAATCACGGCTGCCCAATATTGTTCGCGCACCTCCGTGCCCCGCTTATCATCAAGAGGAACGACCACCAGACTGCCGGCAACCTTCTGGTCAGCCGTCACGTTCAAATACGTCCTATCCGGGGGAGGCGGGTACTCCCAATCCCGTGAGCCTAAGCAGCCCGTTATCGTCAATGACACGATCAGAAGAATACCACACGCCTTGTGCACGACAGACAGGCGACTCATATGTTGCCTCCTTTGGCAAGCAACAGTTTCCAACCGTTGCAATGATGGGTAATGCATGAACGACACCTGCTTCGCGTTTTGCCGCGACCGACCGGATTCATGCGTAACGGGTTGACGTTGTGACCTCAGTGACGTAACCCTCCGGCACACACGAACTGTTCCATCAGTTCAGGATAGGAACGGGTGACCGGAAATTGAGGATATTCGGAACAAATCGTCTCCGGAGGACGGAAGAAAAATCCGGCATCGGCCTCTTGCAGCATCGACACGTCGTTATAGGAATCTCCCGCAGCCAATACGTGAAAATTCAGGCTCTTGACGGCTGCCACCGCATGGCGTTTCTGGTCTTTTTGCCGGAGCGAATAGTTCCGAATGTATCCTTCGTCGTCAATCTCCAGGGTGTGACAAAATATGGAAGGATAGTGCAGTTGTTTCATCAGGGGACTGACCAGGTCATAATAACTGTCCGACAAAATAATGACCTGACACCGCTCTCGCAACCACGTCAAAAATTCCACGGCGCCATCCAGGGGTTTCAGCCCCGCAACCACCTCACTGATATCCGACAGCTTAAGATGGAATTTAGCCAGAATGTCCAGGCGAAGCTTCATGAGTTCGTCATAGTCGGGAATGTCCCGGGTGGTGACCTGTAAGTCGGCAATCCCCGTTTTCTCGGACAACGCCAGCCAAATTTCCGGCGTTAACACGCCCTCCATATCCAAACAGGTCACCACGGGTGATTTCATATGCCCCTCAAAACCACGCAAGTTTCGGATGAAAAGCAAAAAGACGACCCGGCAAGAACGCTATTGTATAAAAAACCGGAGAGAGACTACAAACATTTTCATCCCGAATACGGCTCCACAATCCCGGCACTTCCATCCGCTCATTTACCCAAAAGCAATGAGTAAGACGAAAGCGAGATAGCACAGGCCATTGAAAATCAGATGGTAGGGCCTCAAGGGCCGGGACCGCAAACGAAGTTTGAGATAGACCGCGGCAAGGAACGTCAACCCTATCCCCCACAGGGCTTCTTTTCGTGGAACCCAGGGCGTCAACAAGATCCCCAAGGCAGGGAGCAGACTCCCTTGAAACACCATCGCCCCGGTGATGTTGCCAAAGGCCAAGGTATCCCGGCCCCGCCGCACCCAAATAATACTATTCACTTTTTCCGGCAATTCGGTCGCCACCGGTACAATCAACAACGACAAGGCCAAGGTGGAAAGCCCAAGCCAGGCGGCTAAATGCTCCACGCCGTAAACGAAGCCCTTGGCCCCTCCAATGATCAACCCGAATCCGAGGACCAGTTGCAAGAGAATCGTGGCAAGGTTCTCGGGGATGCGGAACCGGCTCAAAAACAGCGGGTGATCCGCCTCGGTTCCATGGCCCTGCTCAACCAGACCCTGTGAGGCGCGAATCGTCAACAGCAAATAGATAAAATAACTCAGGGTCAATCCCAACGCCAACGACACGCGTGCCCAGCGCCATTCCGGAGGCACGAAGATCGCGAGGGTCGCCAACGCAAAAGCAAAGAGAAACCAATCCAGGTCCCGGTGCACGCCGGTGGGCTCGGGACGAAAGGCTTGAGCCCACCCACGACGCTGGGCGGCGAACGTTCCCATTAAAAAAAACGCGACGGTCGAAAGCATCAACGGAGCACCCAAAATGGCCCCCACCCCGACGTCATGCCGAACCGATAAATCCCCACTGGCGGCCAACACGGCCACGATCGGGACCATCGTCTCCGGCAATGCCGTGCCCACGGCCGCAAACACCGATCCCGTGACTCCCTCGGAAATGCGTAACCGTTGTCCGAAATGCTCGAGCGCATTGGTAAACGTTTCCGCGCCGATCAGGATCACAATCAACGAAATGAGTAACACCCACAATTCCATAGAGTGACGCTTTCTTTTACGAGCCGTTATCGGTGGAACGGCAGGCCGGAATCACCGAGGAACCGCCTTGATCACAGGATGAGGTTGCACTAGACTATCGTCATGAGTGATGAGATGGGAATCGTCGTGGGTTGTCTGGCCGGGATTCTTGCCTGCCGATTCGGAATCCGGTGGTGGCGCAAGCGAAAGGCGGCCAAACAAGCCGATGAACTGCTCTCCAACATTGTGAAAGGCAAAGATGCCTTTCGCCGGTGATACGGTATCTCCGCTCGGGGACCCGGACGGGCTCAAATGCGTAGGTAGCAAACCCCGGCATGGTTTGGCAACACCGTGCGCTCGACGTTTCTGCGATTCGTGAGGGAGCCCCTCTCTCCGTTTTCTCCATGCCTTCCCCATCATGAGCCACGCCTCACAACGCGCCCGCATTCATTTGCATCGCGGCAATCTTACGCAAGCGCGCCATTGGTACGGGGAAGCCGTGCAAGAAGCCCGGAACAACGAGACGGGTCAGGCCCTGACCACCGCGTTGGGAAACCTCGGCAACGTGTGCGCGCAACTGGGAGAGTACGCCGAAGCGGAAGCCTGTTATCACGAAGTGCTTACGCTTCAACGCCGTGAACATGATCCGTCAATCGTTGGAGAAACATTGGTCAATCTCGGCAATCTCAAAGCCGACGCGGGCCAATTCGAAACGGCCAAGGCCTATTATTTGGAGGCCCTTGACGTCCTTCACCCCATTGAACACCATCGCGCCTTAGGCATTCTGTATAACAATCTGGCGTTGATGGAACTCGCCACCAAGCAACCCGACGCAGCCATCTCGCATTTTCAACGGGCACTCGAGTGCCACCGCATGGTCGGCGATGAATCGGGGTTGGCCAACACGTTCAGCCAATTCGGCAAGGCCCTGCTCTCTCAAGGAGACCTGCAGCAAGCGGAACGCTGTCTCAATAACGCCAGCGAACATTTCATCAAACTGGGGCAGGAACCCGGCGAAGCCGCGGTGCTCCGCCTCCTGGCCGATATTTACGCAACCAGAGGCGACCACGTGTCCGCGTTGCGCTGCCTGGAACGGGCCGTCCAGGTTGACAGGCGGTATCACCTGCCGGAAATCGAGAACGATCAAAAACGCCTCGCCCTCCTCCACGCCCGGGGAAAAGAGGCTCGGGGCTCGTCCACGCCACCACCTGCGACGTTCAAAAATCAAGGGCCAGTTGAATAGGGCCACCCTGCTTAATGCTCCCTCTCCCCCCGGGAGAGGGCTGGGGTGAGGGTTGCCCGCCCGTATTACGGGCAATAATTTCCTGAAGCGGCCCCCGGCACAACCCACAGCGATGCCGTTTCGTTGAGAGGGTGTTTCGTTGGCGATGATACGCGTGCCCGCACCACGCACAATGCCACGTAAACTTCGCGGAGGCTTGGGTTTCCTCGGCCAGCGTATGATAAATCGTGATCCCCAAACCATCGTCATTCATCAGGGCCATGATCCGTCGAAATTCCCGCCCATGCGAAGGACAATATTTTTTTACGTCAAACTGCCATTGATGGATCATCTCATGGGCCAAGGTCCCCCGTATTTCCTCAAAAGATTGCCCGGAAAGGAGCGGGACCGACAGACGAATGACTCGTCCTTTGCCATGCCGTTCCTCCGGAGCCACCCAAGAGGTGCGCGGACCCGTTCGGCTCCGAAAGAGGGCGGCCGACGCCGTCAGACGGGTGCTCCATTGAATATCAATGGCCGGCAGCCGGTTCCGGAAATACGAATCGTTCAACGCTTGCCAGATCGACTGAAGGTGTTCGACGGAAAGGGAAACGTTGATTGGAGTGCGAAGCGCCATGTCCCTCAACACGGATCCTCATGGAGTATGAGGCGGCCCTATGTTACCATGATTCCCGTGTAAACCAAAGGAGCGGTATGGGCCTCGAAACGACGGCGAAGCAAGATCCACCGGCCGATGAAGCCTTCATGCACGAAGCGCTGCTGGAAGCGGAACAAGCCGCTTCCGACGGTGAAGTCCCCGTGGGGGCGATACTCGTGCGTGAGCATACCATCGTGGCCAGGGGACGAAACGCCAGAGAACGCCAACAGGACCCGACGGCCCATGCAGAACTCATCGTGATCCGGGAAGCTGCCGAAAAGTTGCAATCCTGGCGATTAACTGGCACAACCATGTACGTGACGCTGGAACCCTGTCTCATGTGTGCCGGCGCCATGCTGCAAGCGCGGATTCCTCGTGTAGTCTTCAGCACCTGGGACCCCAAAGCCGGGGCATGTGGTTCCCTGTTTGCGCTCCATGAGGATACCCGCTTGAATCACCAGATCGCCGTCACGCACGGCATATTGGAAAACGAGAGTCGTGACCTTCTACAACGCTTCTTTCAACGGCTCAGGCACGACCAGCCCCTCACCATGAGCTGAGAGGGCTCACCTATACACGGAGAGGTGCGAGAGTGGCCGAATCGGGCGGTCTCGAAAACCGTTGACCGGCAACGGTCCGTGGGTTCGAATCCCACCCTCTCCGCCATAATGTCAAGAGCCGTGCTATACAGAGTGGAGCCACAGCCTCAACCAATTGCCGTAAAAGAGGGTGGGAGTCGAACGGGGGTTCTGAAGGGGGTGCGCCCCCTTCAGGGGGTGACCGGCGCCCCGCGCCGGCGCGAGGGGGCCTGGCCCCCTAGCGGGAGCGCGAAGGCAACCGCCGCGCGACTTCGAATGCCCACCCTCTCCGCCACAATATCAAGAGCCGTGCTATACAGAGTGGAGCCACCGCCACAACCACAGGCTGTAGAAGAGGGTGGGGTTCGAACGGGGGTTCTGAAGGGGGTATTCCCCCTTCATGGGGTGACCGGCGCGAAGCGACGGCGCGAGGGGGCCTGGCCCCCTGCAGGATCGTGGAGACGTGCCCCTGTCTTGTCTATAGCCTCTACGGCCTGACTGCCGAAAAAGTCGCACCGGTGGAACGAAAACGCGAACTGACTCAACGGACTGCTAGGCGGGCGATGAGGAATGCACGATTGGTATGGGAAGCACCCTTTCTATGACGTACTCAAGTTTTCTCAAATTTCTCATTGCCGTCGTTTCCTGCGTCAAGAGAACTACGAAGAAAACAAACCCTGGGAAATCAACAAATCCGCTATATTCCAACAGGACATTCCCTGCCTTGTTGTAAATTCGTGCGAGCCGAAGGCGAGTTTCCGCATCCCGTCGAAACATTAGGGAGGGGGGATACGTCACTTCAACCTTTCCGGAATAGTAATCCTTCAAGTACGTTTTTTGTTGAGCCAGCAAGTTATTCAGCGTGTCCGTCTTGTTACGTTTATTCCAGAAGTCTACATACATGAATTCGGTCTCATGCTGAGCGTCAGTAAAGGAGCATAATCCCCGACGGTACATGACAGCCAAAGGCCCACCGCCGGATAATCTGGAGCCGTCGACCAACCATCCAAACGGCGCGGGCAACAAAACGCCCCATGAGTCAGCATAGGGTATCGCGCACTTGGCCTGAAACCTCACTAATTCCGCGGGGGTGAGGATGTCCAACTCAATGTCCCACTCCTCGCTTTGCGCCCGCTTCAACGCACCGGCCGTGTAACCGACATTGGTCACAAGGACACCCTTGTGCGCACCGACATCTCGAACCAAACCCGTGAACGCCTCGACCTCTCCGATATCTACCTTGTAGGAAAAATATTTCCCGTCCCAAACAATGGACAGCGGGCGTCCAGCAACACGCTCCTCCACAAGGATGTCGAGTTGCCTCATGATCCCGGACCGCCCTATCCTCCTCTGATCTCGGAGGACACGCGCATCGGGAAACAACGAAACGAGTTCGTCGTAAACTTCCTGCTCGTATTGCTTCCAGTCCATTTTTCCGCTCAGTCTCGGCTATGCGAGTTCTAGCACACTTCCTCAGGGAACCATTTCGGCGTGGCAAATCAGATTCGGCTCGGCTTGGCCCAATTTACCGTAGCCTGATAGTTGAAACAATACCCATCCCCAAAATCAACGCCGCGGAGCAGGGGCCGTTTATCCGCTTGGTTGACCGCATCCTCGAAGCCAAAGCCGACAACCCTTCCGCGGACACCAGCGAACAAGAAGGGGAGATAGACCAACTAGTGTATCAGCGCTACGACCTGACGGCGGAAGAAATCGCAACGGTGGAAAATAATCATGATTAGCAGTATAGTGATTAATTTAACTTGACGTATATGCTGCTTTTCGCCTCAATACCACCTCCCCCCGTGCCCGGACATTTGGCCACTGGCGGGGGGTATTGAACGCCGGTTCTGTAAAAGGGTTGAAACGAGAAGAGAAAGGCCATGACCATACAAGCGCTGCACGAGGTGCTTGAAGCTACCGGTTACCTAGTCAATGGCCAACCAGCCCACGGTGTGCATCTGGGTGACGCCGCTCGCGGCAGGTACCGCACACGGAATTTTCGCCCTGACGCCCGATGGAGAGGCGAATCGGCTCTTACCGTCTACTTCAAGCTCGAACCAGAAGTTCCGTCTCACGAACAGGTCGCCGAGTGGCGCAGGGAGATCTGGAACCAGGGGTTCGCTCCACTGCTGTGGGTGATTTCGCCGGAAAAAATCGAACTCTACAACGGCTTTGGCTTGCCCCAAGAGACCGGGGATGCGGACGCACACCGACTGCAGACCTTTAAAAGGATCAAAAGCGCGTTGGACGAACTCGATGCGCTCGCCGGACGACTCGCCATGGAGACCGGCCGCTTCTGGCAAGAGCCACTTGCACGCCAAGTCGATCGAAAAACCAGCGTTGATCAACAGTTATTGTCCGATCTCGCCGTGCTTGAGTGCGATCTCGTATCGGCGGACATGCGCCCATCAGACGCCCAGGGGCTAATCGGCCGATCGATATTTACCCAGTACCTCATTGATCGGCGGATCGTAAAAACGGGGCATCTTGAACGTGTTTACGGCCACGGAACCCTGGCGTCCATACTGCGTGATCGCAGCACCACGAAGCGGTTGTTCGATTGGCTTCGGGAAATCTTCAATGGAGACATGTTCCCATCGCAGGATTCGTCCGCACCAGGCACCAACCACCTCGGCCGGGTCGCGGACTTTCTCGAGGCCGTGGACCCCGAGTCGGGACAAACAACGCTCTTTCCGTACCAGTTTGACGTGATACCGGTGGAACTGATCAGCTCGATCTACGAGCAATTCGCACAGGAAGACTCGCCGACCCACGACAATAGCGACGGAAGGGACGTATTCTACACCCGGCTACCACTCGTTTCCCTGGTTCTTGATGAGATCACGAAAGGCTTGACCGGCGAGGAAACCGTACTCGACCTGACGTGCGGGTCCGGTGTTTTCCTGGTCGAAGCATTGCGCAGGCTCGTCCGTATCCGATCAGGCGGTGCTGAGCCGAGCCGCCAACTAATCCGATCCACGCTGCATAGGCAGATCTACGGAGTAGACATCAGTGAGGCCGCCGTGCGCGTTGCGGCCTTTAGCCTCTACTTGGCGGCTTTGGAACTCGACCCGGACCCACAACCACCGCAGGCTCTGAAATTCAAGCCGCTGATCGGCAAAACGCTCATTGTCAACGACGCGCGAAACATGGAGCAGATGGCCGATGGTCAGGCGGCGTTGACCGAACGAGGCACTACGAGGAAGTTCGACATCATCGTCGGCAATCCGCCATGGAGCTATCGCGGCAAGGAGGCGACGACGACGCGCCACGTGGGGGACAGTGAAGACAATGTGCTTGCGCCACGCGGGGAAAGTCTCGATTTCGCCTCTCGGGCCATAAACTTCGCCTCCGACGAGACTCGATTCGGGTTGATCCTGAGCGCCGTCCAATTCTTCAGCCGGAGCGGTACCGGCGCGGCCACTTCGCGTCGACTTATTGAAAAGCTGTCTCCGGTGACGCTGGTCAATCTGTCAAACCAATCCGATTGGCTGTTTTCAAATGCCAATATGCCCGCGGTCGTGCTTTTCGCGAGACACCGGACAACGACGTTCAACACGATAACCACCGTGCAAGTTCCCTGGTCTCCTAGCGGCGCTCGGAGCCACACCTTCGAAATAGCACCCAGCGACATCGTCACCGTGCCGTTGGCCGAGTGGCAGCGGAAACCAGAGTTTCTGAAAGCGGCGTTTTTCGGATCTCCCCGCGACTTGGCGTTATTGGACCGACTCACATCGAGTCATGCGCCGCTGGACGCCAGACTCCGCCAGATCAATACACAACTCCGCGCGGGACTGAAATTCGGTAACAGAAGCCGCAATGCGAGTTTCCTTCGAGGCATCCCGTTTCTGGACACGAGGGAGCTCCGACCGTTCTTCGTGCCAATCGATTTAAGGGCGTTTGACGAGACCAGGGCAGAGGGAACTCGCAATCGCGAGATCTATCGAGCACCTCTGCTAATCGTCCAGGAGGTCCTGAAAGGCGGCCCTCGTCCCGTCGTTGCCGTCGCCGATCGTGATACCGTCTTCAGGGATGCCTATTTCGGAGCGGCGTTTCCACCAGAACGCCGCGAGGCTGCCCACATTATCGCCGCCATTCTCAGTTCGTCGCTTGCATCCTGGTTCTTCCTGATGACCGCTTCTGCTTTCGGACTGTGGAAGCGACGACTCCTGCTTCGCGACATCGAGCACATGCCGACTCCCGATCTTGAAGAGGTATTACGTTCCAAAGCTGGCCGACGCCTGACCAGCCTCGCCCAGAAGTTACAGCGAAGGTCCCCACGCGACGTCGATTGGCAAACGCTTGATGAAGCCGTTTTCGATCTGTACGACATGGACGAAGCCGATCGCATCGTTGCTCGTGACGGCCTGTTCCGCGCGAGCTGGCAGTGGAAACCCGGCAGAGATAAGTCCGTAGCGGCGGCGGACACGGACCCGTACCTGATGGAATATGCCCGCGTGTTTCTGGCGGCAGTGGACGTATGGCTCACCGCGTCGAATCGACGCCGTATGCGAGCCGAAGTTTTCGATCTTCCCGAGCGCGCGCTACTCCGGGTCGTTCGTTTCGTTCTTGAAGAACGCTCAGGCCCCTCCGTACCGGAGTTTGTAACGCCTGACGGGAACCTGAGAGACGTTCTCGACCAGATCGGCAATCGCCTGAACTATCCGCTTGCGACATCCCTGATCGGTCAGCGCGAGTTACGAGTGTACGGCCGCAACGAAGTCGTAATCGTCAAGCCCGCTGCCCGCCGACACTGGATGGGTGTGTCTGCGCTCGAAGACGCGGACGCCGTCATCGTTGAAAGTTTCACCGGAACGATTGCATGAGGGTGCCGTTTGACGTTCCCGCTACCAATGGCCGCCAGTTCATCGACCTTGCCCCTGAGATCGCAACGACGATCCTGCGAACCGTCGAGGCTGGCTGGAAGCTTGCATCGCAGTCGCTGGACGTAAACGCGGATGCCAGAGAGGTGGCGATAACCGAGCGGCTACGCGACGGCATGCGCTCGGCTCTGAACAGTGGCGAATTTCCATGGGGCCAGACTATGGTCGTATTTCCCGGTACCGAATCTCGTTCTCGCCCGGATGTATTGCTGCCGGACGGTCGAACCGACATCCCGATTCTGCTAATTGAGATACGCCTGCGGTTTGGCGAACACGATCCTCATGCGATCATCGAATGCAAACGCATCGCCGGCGGGGATTCCCGACTCTGCCGCGAATACGTCAAGGAAGGCATTGACCGCTTCCGAAACGGCAAGTACGCGGGCAACCACTCCACCGGATTCATGGTCGGATACTTGGTCGCAGGTTCCGCTGCTGCCGCTGTAGCTGGCATCAACCACTATCTGAACAGCAAGAGACGCCTCGATGAAGAATTGAAACGGTCGAACTTGATTGACGAGCCTTGGGTTTGGAGAAGCAGTCATCGTCGATCAAATACTCCGCCGATAGAAATGCACCACGCCTTTCTGAAAATTGGATGAGTCTATTGGGGAGTAAAAATAACCTGGCTTCTAAAAACACAGTGCTTTCTTCCAGAATAATAGTGGAGTTTCGCGATGGCCTGTTCACCGTGGAACAACTTGCGCCGGTGTGTCATGATATAGTTCTATCGGCGGCAATCCGAATTTGGATAAGAACGGGACGTAAGTCTAATGGTGGAGGATAAATTCAATAGGGACAGGAACCACACAACTGAAAACTACGAGGATTGGAAAAAACGCGGGGCATCGGAAAAACGAGTGGGGCCTCAAGTCCCCATGAACGAACAAAAACCACCGGGGGTCAGGCCGGAAGTGAATCCTCGCACTCGGGCGGGCAATTCCAATACAAGCTCCTGATGTAGCTTGTTCCATATTTCCAGTCACATGCTCAACAGGCGGTTCGTGGAAACGAACGGCCTTTGTTTTTTGGTAGAAAGAGCAGGTGATTGGCCTGAGAAACTCTACGGCCACGTCATGAATAAGACATATAAAAGTGACGCCCTTGGGGCGATCCATGAGACGGCATCAGATCTTCACGACGCGGGCCTCATGGATAAGCGGACACTGCGCAGGTTCGACGAACTTTGCCTGACCCCGGTGCGCTCGATGCAACCGGGTGACATTCGTGCGCTCCGTGAACGCGAGCGCGTGAGTCAGGCCGTGTTCGCTCTTCACCTGAATGTTTCGACGGGCCTTATCAGCCAGTGGGAGCGCGGAGAGAAGCACCCTGCCGGTGCCTCTCTCAAACTTTTGGCGCTGGTTCAGGAGAAGGGCTTGCAGGCGATTGCCTGAGCCACCCGTTGCCCGCCTTTTGTTTCTCCTTCTTTGAGCACTTGGTACTGGGGCAGCAACTGACCGTTCACCGGCCAGCGGTCTCTACGCCCTCGCCGCCGAAGCGTGTCGCGAAATAGCCGATGATGAGCCCAACGACAGCGCCCTCGGCCACGAACCAGAAGGGCGAGTTGAGGACGCCATCAAGACCGAACATGGCCTCCATCGCCTGTTTCAACATGTCATAGGCGAAAAATGTCAGGACAAAATTCATCCAGGCTCCAAGAAACGGTGCGCGAACCCACCAAGGCATGGGCAGCTTCAAAACGGGGTCCCAGGTGAGCACCCCGAATACCCCGATAAGCGCTCCCAGCGTGGTGTACCAAAGCAAGATTCCCCATCGGATCAGCCAACCCGCTTCGGGCATAAACCAGGGTAGCGAAAGAAACCCAGCGAGGCCGATCAGGAAGCCGACGGCCTTTCCGACGGCGATTCGGGTGGTCAACGATGGATTACCAAACATCTTCGCACCTCCTTTTTGCAGTATGGATGCCGTATGAACAGCGCATCTTAGCATCTATGCGCTTGCATGTCTTGTCGGGTTCCTATTCGGGGCTTCGCCGTCCGATTCGGATTGAGCGGCGGACTTGCGGTTGTCGCAGGCGCGCTCGGTGAGACGGGTGGAGCTTTTCGCTCGTTATTTTTCTTTACTTTAGAGAGCCGGTGGCGGGGCCAAGTCAATAATCCGGCTCACGGGCCTCCAGGGAGGAAAGGTCCTGCAGGCTGAAGCAGACCTTCTGAGCCGTTGCCGCCTTTCGCCATTCGCCCCATTCAAAAACCCAGGTTTTGAAACGGGGGATCTCTTCTTTCTTCATCAGCCCCGCTTCCGTTGTCTTTTCAAGCATGACTGTTTGTTCCCCTTCATCAGGCCAGCGGTGAAATGAGAGAATGATCCCTTTGGCCTGAGGATGGTCCGGGTCGAAATCAGGAAGGGACTCCGGCTTTTGTGTTGCAGCAACGGCTACGGGACGTTGCACAGGCGGCCAGGGAAAGGCCGTCACGGATGAATGACCAACCGGAGCGTAAGGTCCGACGCCCGACCTGGGTCTGACGCTGTTTCTGATTCTTTCGAAGCGTCCTCCATCATCACATAGCGCTTGATGGTGACACGTGTGCATATTACAATAATATCCAATAGTTACGTATACATGGCACAGGGAAAACTGCCATGCTCCCGTGTAGTGCGAATCTGGGCATGGGAACGGCGGACTCGGAGGCAAGAATCTGGGGAGCATCACAAGATGATTCCGCGACAGGAAAGCGATGGGGCCGAGCGCGCCGGCGCTTCGGACCGTGGCGCCCGAGCATCCCGGCGCATCCGCAACCGGCGGGCACCCCCTCCTTCGAGCCCCGGGCGCTCCCCGACCCTCGGTCCGGTCCGGCGCCCCCTCGCCGCCTTCGTACTCGCAGGCGCCGCCCTGCTTGGTGTCAGTACACCCGCGCAGGCGCAAGCATCCGTACTCGGGAGCAACGATGGTCAAAAGGAAGTCACGACGGCAATAGTAGGTGATCGTGTCATTGCGCAAGGATTCACCGCCGGCTCGAATCCATCTGGCTACACCCTGAGCAGCATCGAAGTGAATCTGGCCCGGGCACCCGGGAATCCCGCCAACCTGACCGTAGCCCTGTGGTCCCCAGGCAACACGTATCGACCAGGCAAACTTCTGCACACCTTCACGAATCCGGGTAGTCTGTCGAGGGGACGCCAGGCGTTCACCGCTTCGACAAACACCATGCTTGCGGCAAACACCACGTACTTCGTGGTCATGGAATATACCCGCACGGCAGGGGAAACGACCCCTCGGCTTAGCGTGACCACAAGTCATAAGGAAGATGCCGGCGCGGCGGCGGGATGGAGTATAGCCGATTCTCCGCTGTTTCGTACTCGTGGAACCACGGACGGCTGGTGGGGTACGGGCAACCCGATAAGAATCAGGGTGAACGGGTCCGAGGTAATCCGCACCGCTCGGCAGGGGAGCACCCCGGCCGCCGCCGGACGGCTGCCGCACCGCCAGCGTGGCGCGAGCGAGGAAACGGCGAAGGAGCGAATGTACCGGGCCGACGTGGAGATAGCGGCAAGCCTCGAAGCCGCGGCCAGGCAGTGGACGACGACGAACGCCGGCAGCGTGGCCCGCCTCGCTTACGCGCTGGCCAGCGTGGACGATCGGGCGCCGTTCGAGATGGATGTGGCCCGCGAGGTCCGACATCGCGCCTTGCGACGTGCCGCACGAGACGAGCCGCGGCGCATCGCTCCACGAGGGGATGACCCTCTGGTCAGCGCCCGGCAACAGGGCGACGACGGCCCCGGTGGCCCGACGGTCTCGGGGGTGTCGTTCAGTTCGATGCCACCCGCGGGGCAGAACGGGTTCTACAAGCAGGGCGACACCATCTCGGCGGAGGTGGTGTTCAGCGAGGCGGTGAACGTCACCGGGGCGCCCACCCTGGACCTCGTGATCGGCGCCAACACCCGGCAGGCCACCTACCGCGGGGGCGCCGGCGCCACCACCCTGACCTTCCAGTACACGGTGGCCGACGACGATGAGGACACGGACGGCGCCGCCATCGCCGCCAACGGCCTGACGGTTCCCACCGGCGCCAGCATCCGGAGCACCGGCGGTACGGACGCAGTGCTGACGCATACCGCAGTGGCCGCCGACTCCGCCCACAAGGTGGACGGCGTCGCGCCCACGATCACCCTGGTGCAGATCCCGTCGAACCGCGGCAACGTCGAGACCTTCACGGACAACGGCACCTTCCAGGTCAGCATGCAGTTCTCGGAGCCGCTCGTGTTCGCCGGCGGCAACCCGTCGCTCGGCCTGACGGTGGGAACCCGGACCCGGACTGCGGCCTTTTTCATCTACATCGCGGGCACCAGGGTGGTGGTCTTCAGTTACACCATCGTCGCCGGCGACTACGACCCCGACGGCATCGCCGTCCCCGCGAACGGCATCTCGCTCCCGAGCGGCGCCACGCTCAAGGACGCGGCCGGCAACGACGCCGTCCTCGACCACCCCGCCGCCCAGGGCCGAGCCGAGAACCAGATACTCGGCTCGACCGCCACGCCGATGCTCTCCATCGCGGACGTGACGACGGCCGAGGACGCGGGCTCGATGACCTTCACGGTCTCCCGCACCGGCTCGACGGACTTCGACGCGGAGGTGCACTACGCGACCTCGAACGGGACCGCCACCGCCGGCGAGGACTACACCGCCGTCAGCAGCACGCTGACGATCCCCGCCGGGCAGACGAGCGCGACCTTCACGGTGACGATCCGGGACGACACGGACATCGAGCCGGACGAGACCTTCACCGTCACCCTCACCTCGCCGGCGAACGCGCAGATCGCGCGGGCCACGGCGACCGGGACCATCGAGGACGACGACCTCTTCGAGGTGACCGTCTCCTTCGACGCGGCAACCTACGAGGTCTCCGAGGGCGGTACGGCAGAGGTGACCGTGCAGCTCGACATCGCGCCCGGCCGCGAAGTGACGATTCCGCTGGAGGCCGAGGGGCAGGACGGCGCCGCCAGCGGCGACTCGACGGTGCCCACGAACGTGACCTTCGCCGCCAACGAGACCTCGAAGACGGTCACCTTCACCGCCACCGACGACACCGAGGACGACGACGGCGAGACGGTCCGGCTCACTTTCGGCGCGACCCTCCCGGAGAAGGTCTCGGAGGGCACGCCCGCCGCCACCACCGTCGCCATCCTCGACAACGACAACGAGACCGTCACCATCGCCGCGCGCGCCGAGCAGGTGGACGAGGGCAGCCCCGCCGTCTTCGACCTGACCCGCACCGGCGGCACTGCGGTCGCGCTCTCCGTCAACCTGAGCCTGACCTACCACACGAAGATCTTCACCGAGCACGCCACGATCCCGACTTCGCTCTTCCTGCAGACCACCACGGAATCGCGGTCGGTCACCTTCGCCGCCGGGAGCTCCGGCGCCGAGTTCTCGCTCCCGAGCATCAACGACGAGTTCAACGAGGGCGACGGCGAGATCACCGCCGAAATCGCCGCCGGCGCCAACTACCAGGCCGGCGACACGGCGAGGTCAGCCAGCATGTTGGTCAGGGACGACGACATTCCCATCCTGACGGCGACTACGGACAAGACCGAGATGTTCGAAGGAGATTTCTTCACTCAGAGGGTCGCCCGCTCCGCCTACTCCGAGACACTGCTTTCTTACGACTACATCTCTACCGTCCTGGAACGGTACCTCCCGCCCGACCAGGATGTGAGGTCGGTGTCTGACAGCCGGATCCACACCGTCACTGGCGGCCTGCCGGTGGGAGTGATCGAGTCCGTCTATGAGAATCGGTATTACACCCCGACGAGGGTAGGCCCACTCGGCGTCCGGCGGACGTTCGAACTGCTGCCCTTCGACGAGACGCGTTTCCCGTTCCAGCCCCGGTACACGCTCGGGGAGGCGAAATCCTACCAGGTGGAAATCAACAACAGTCGTCCGACCGTGACGATCGCAGTCGCGGGCGACGTTTCCTCCGTCGGAGAAGGAACGACCGTGGCCTTCGAGATCACCAGGCACGACGGCTACGGACTGGCGGCCTCGCAGGACCTGAAGATTGTCCTCGATGTGGAGCAGACGGGCGACTACCTCGACACAACCGCGGGGCAGCGGACGATCACCATCCCCGGATACATCGAGTTTGCGGGCACCGTCGCTTCGACCACCTACACGCTGAGCCTGCCCACCGTGGACGACGACGTCCACGAGGCGGACGGCGCGCTCAAGGTGAGCATCGCCGACCAGCCCGCCGGCGCCGTGAACGAGGTCGGCACGCTGAGGACCTACACCCCCAAGGCGGACGCCCGGGAGGCGTCGGTCACCGTCACCGACAACGACCCCCAGCCCCACTTCGTCATCAACCCGGCCCAGGTCTTGGAGTCCGTCGGCGACGCGGTGATCCCGGTCACGCTCTTGAACCCCGCCAGCGAGGAGATCACGGTGCAGTGGCGGACGACGGGGAAACCGGCCGGCGACACCGACGCCACCGGGGCGGACGAGGCCGTGGCGGGGACGCACTACACGGCCTCGAGCGGCACCCTGACCTTCGCGCCCCCGCAGACGCAGCAGACCGTTTCCATCCCGATCATCGACAACGACCTGGCCGAAACGGGCAAGGTGTTCTACGTCGAGCTGCACACCCCCACCGGCCCGGCGCTGCTCCCGGTCCCGCCCCGGTTCTTCGTGTTCATCCAGGAGGACGACGTCTCCCCGTTGCTCTCCATCGAGCCAGCCAGCGCCTCCGAGAACGCCGGCTCGCTCGAATTCACGGTGGAGATGAGCCGGACGCACTCCCAGAACGCGACCTTCGACTGGCGCATCGAATACGACACGGCGTCGGCGGCGGACTTCACCAGCGCGCCGACGGGAACGACCACGGCGACGATCAGCGCCGGCCAGACACAGGCGGCGATCTCGCTCGCCCTGGTGGACGACGCCCTCGACGAGGTGGACGAGACCCTCCTGATCGTGCTGGAGTCGCCGTCGTTGAACGCCGTGCTCGATCTGGGCAAGTCCGAGGCCGTCGGCACCATCGTGGACAACGACCCCGAGCCGACCCTCACCGTGACCGTGGCGGACGTCGCAGAAGACGCCGGGCCGCTCCGCTTCACGGCGTCGCTCAGCGCGCCGAGCGGCAAGGACGTCACCTTCCAGTACGAGACCATCGAGTCCGGCGAGACGGACGCCGCCTCGCGGGGCACGGCGGCGCCGACGGACGACTACACGCCCACCGCCGCCGCGATCACGATCACCGCGGGGTCCACGGCCGACCTCGTCATCGAGGTGCCGGTGGTCGTGGACGACGTGCACGAGCGGGACGAGACGGTGGCCCTGCGCGTCTTTGGCGTCGGCAACGCCCAGCTCGCTTCCGGCAGTAACATCGTCACCGGCACGATCACGAACGACGACCAGGCGAAGGTGAGCATCGAGCGCTCCACGAACTTCCAGGGCGGTGTCGTGAACGAGGGCGCGCAGCTCTGGTTCGTGGTGCGCCGCGAGACCGCCGTCGTAGCGGATCCGCTCACCGTCCGGTTCACGCTGGAGGACAACGGCAACTACCTGCCCACCGACGGCCAGACCTGCACGGTGACGATCCTGGCGAACGAGCGAGTCGTCGCCACGACCTCCGCGGTGGGCTGCTCGCAGGTCACCACGGAGGACAGCACCGACGAGCCGGACGGCGCGGTCACCGCCACCCTGGTGGCCCCGACGGATGACTCGTACGGGATCGACGGCGCCAGGGCGACCGCCGCCTACACCATCCGCGACAACGACGACCCGCCGGTGCTCAGCATCGGCGACGTGGAGGCCGAGGAGTCCGCCGGCGCCCTCACCTTCACCGTGGGGTTGAGCGCCGCCAGCGACTACCCGGTGAGCGTCAGCTACGCGACCGCGGACGGCACGGCGGAGGCCCCCGCCGACTACACCGCCGCGAGCGACGCCCTCACCTTCGACCCCGGCGAGACCAGCAAGCAGATCGTGGTCACCCTGGTGGCCGACACCGCGGACGAAGCCGACACCGAGACCTTCACGATGACGCTGAGCAGCGCCACGCACGCGACGCTGCCGACCCCCCCGACCGCCACCGGGACCATCAAGGACGACGACCGGCCGACCGTCTCCGTCGAGGCCGTTGACGCAACGGTGCCCGAGGGAACGGACGCGGTCTTCAAGCTGACCCGCTCCGGCTACCTGGGCGTCCACGACAGCTTCTTCGTGGCCATCGCCGCGACCGGCAAGCACGTCAAGAACCCGGCTTCGGACCTCGGCCCCGCCAGGGAGTTCTCCATCGAGGCGAACGACGACCACGTGCTCATCACGATCCCCACCGACGACGACACCCGCGACGAGGACGACGGCACGCTCACCGCCACGCTCAACGACAGCAACGCCTACCTGGTGGGCGCCCGGGAGGCGACGATCACCATCCAGGACGACGACCCCGAGCCTGCCCTGAGCTTCGTGAACGCCACCGGCTCCGAGACCGCCGGGGAAGTCGAGTTCACCGTGAACCTGAGCGCCGCGAGCGACCGGGAGGTAACCGTGGACTACAGCGTCGTGAGCTGGAGCGCCGCGCTGGAGATCGACTTCGAAGACATCGCCGGGACCCTCACCTTCGCGCCGGGGACCACCAGCCGGATGTTCGCCGTACCCGTAGTGGACGACGACTCCGACGAGGACCGGGAACAGTTCCTGGCCCGCCTCGCGAACCCCGTCAACGCGACCCTCCCGAACCCCGAGGCCACCGGCTTCATCGACGACAACGACGACCCGCCCCTGCTCGGGGTCCAGGGCGCGTCCCCGCCGGAAGGCGATCCGGCCACCTTCGAGGTGACCCTGACCCCCGCGAGCGGGAAGACCGTCACGGTGCAGTACCGGACGAGCGACGGCCCGGCGGATACGGCCGCTCAAGCCGCCGTGGACGGCGAGGACTACACCGCCGTCACCGGAACGCTGACCTTCGACCCCGGCGAGACCTCCAAGGACGTTGCGGTGGCGACGGTGGAAGACACCGTCAACGAGGCGACCGAGCGCTTCCGGCTCACCATCCACTCGCCCTCGAACGCCCGCCTGCCCGCGGCGCCGTTCGCCGACGGCCTCATCGTGGACGACGACGCCGAGCCGGCGCTCTCGATCGCGGACGTGACGGCCGGGGAGGCCGACGGGGAGATGGTGTTCACGGTGACGCTCAGCCCGGCGAGCGGGCGGCAGGTGGAGGCGAGCTGGGCGACCGTCGCGGACACGGCGACGGTGGGCGTCGACTTCACCGCGGGCTCGGGCGCGCTGACCTTCGCCGTGGGCGAAACCAGCAAGGAGATCCGCGTCGCGCTGCTGAGCGACCAGATCCAGGAGGACAGCGAATCGTTCCACGTGGATCTCACCCTCGGCGACAGTCCGGGCGCGAACCTCGCCAGGGCGCGGGCCACGGGGACGATCACCGACGACGACCTGCCGGTGGTGACCGTGGCCACCGCGCAGGCGCGGCTCTTCGAGGGCGGGGAAGCGACCTTCACCGTCACCCGCGCGAACCACGCGGCCAAGGACCTGGTGGTGGGGCTGGAGATCACGGCGACGAGCTTCCTCGCGGGCGGCGCGGACCTGGCGAGGCAGGTGACGTTCGCGGCGGACGAGAGCGAGAAGGCGCTCGTCATCTCCACCGATGACGACGAAATTGACGAGCCCGACGGCCGGCTCGAGGTGACCGTTACCCCGCGTGCGGACTACCGCGCCGGAACGCCGGCGTCGGCGAGCCTGGAGCTGCTCGACAACGACGTGGCGGGGATCATGGTGACCATCGAGCTCGACCCCGGGGCCTCGGTGGACGAGGACGAGGGCGACATCGGCATCACCTACACCGCGGCGACCGCAGGCACGGTGCGCCCGGACAGGGACATCACCTTCAGCATCAGGACGGAATCCGACAACGCGAGCGCGGGGGCGGACTACACGGCGCTGAGCGAGATCATCTACATCCGCACCGGCGATTTCACGCCCACTGCCAACGGGAATCGGTACACCGCGAGCGTGAACCAGAACGTCCGGGAGCAGGCGCTCTCGATCGCGATCCTCGAGGACACCGAGGACGAGCCGGACGAGACCTTCCGGATCAAGACCGAGCGCACGGCCGGGTCCTTCCAGGTCGAACCGCCGGCGGACCTGACCATCACCATCCTCGACAACGACGAGCCGCCGGGCAAGCCCGTCCTGTCCGGGACCGTGGGCGACGCCCAGGTGACCCTGAACTGGACCGCGCCGGACGCCGGGACCTCGAGCATCACCAGCTACGAGTACCGCCGGAGCACCGACGGGGGGACCACCTGGCCGCCGGACTGGACCGACGTCGGCAACGTCACCACCTACACCGTCACGGGCCTCGCGAACGGCGTCGCCCACACCTTCGAGGTGCGCGCGAAAAGCGTGGTGGGCCCGGGGCCGGCCTCCGAGGCGTTGACCCTCATGACGACGATCCCCTCGGTGACGGGCGTCTCGTTCACCTCCAGCCCGCCGGCGGGCCAGAGCAGTACCTACAAGCTCGCCGACACCATCACGCTGGAGGTGAAGTTCAGCGAGCCGGTGGACGTCACCGGGACCCCCACTCTCGACCTGACGGTCGGCTCGGACACCGCCGCGGCGGGCTACACCGGCGGCACGGGCACGGACACCCTGACCTTCGCCTACACCGTGCAGGCGGACGACGTGGACCGGGACGGCGCCGGCGTCTCGGCGAACGCCCTCAAGCTCGCGGGCGGGACGATCCGGAAGCAGGACAGCACCACCCAGGACGCGAACCTGGCGCTCGACGCGCTCGCGAGCCAGTCCGGCCAGCAGGTGGACGGCGCGGCGCCGGCGCTCCGGACCGCGACGGTGAGCGGCGATCAGTTGGTGCTGACCTGGGATGAAGCGCTGAATTCCGGCGCCACGCCGGCGGCCTCCGCCTTCGCGCTGGGGTACACCGGCACGGGGACGACCCCCACGATCGGCGGCGTCGCGGTCAGCGGCACGGTCGTGACCCTGACCCTGTCGCGCGCGACCACCCGCGAGGACACCCTCACCATCAGCTACACCGCGCCGTCGGGCGCGAGCGCCCTCCAGGACCTCGCCGGCAACCCGGCGGCGGATTTCACGGACCAGGCGGTCACGAACCAATCGGTGCCGACGGTCACGGTGACCTTCGACGCGGCGGACTACACGGTGACGGAGGGCGCGGACGTGGAGGTCACCGTGACCCTGAGCGCCGACCCCGAACGCGGCGTGACGATTCCGATCGTCGCCACCCCGGGCGACGGCGCCTCGGCCGCGGACTACACGGTGGCCGACACCGTCACCTTCGCCTCCGGCGAGATGTCGAAGGTCCTGACCTTCGGCGCCACCGGGGACACCGAGGACGACGACGACGAGACGGTGGCCCTGAGCTTCGGCACGCTGCCGTTCGCGGTCACGGAGGGCGCCCGCCCCGCCGCCACGGTGGCCATCACCGACGACGACGACCCGGTGGTGACGGTGAGCTTCGGCGCGGCGGACTACCGCGTGGCGGAGGGCGCGGACGTGGAGGTCACGGTGACGCTCAGCGCCGATCCCGAGCGCTCGGTGGAGATTCCGCTCACCGCGACCCCCGGAACCGGCGCGGAGGCGACGGAGTTCACGGCGCCGGAGAGCGTGAGCTTCGCGAGCGGCGAGATCTCGAAGACGGTCCCCTTCACCACCACCGAGGACACCGCGGCCGAGGAGGACGAGACGGTGGAGCTTGGCTTCGGCGCCACCCTGCCGGCGGGGGTCTCGGCGGGCGCCCCGGCCACGGCCACGGTGACCATCACCGACGACGACTCGGCGCCGGGCCTGCCGGCGCTGACCGCGGCCCCGGCCGACGGCAAGGTGACGCTCACCTGGCTGGCGCCGGCGGACCCCGGCAGTTCGGCGATCACGAGCTACGAGTACCGGGTGAGCGCGGACGGCAAGACGACCTGGAGCCCCGATTGGATGGACGCCGGGAACGTGTTCGAGAAGGAGATCTCCAGCCTCACCAACGGAACCGAGTACACCTTCCAGGTGCGGGCGGTCAACGCCGTCGGCAAGGGCGAGACGGCCGAGACTACCGCCACCCCGGTGGCGAACAACCCGCCGACCTTCACGAGCGCCGCCGACCCGAGCGTCGCGGAAAACACGACGGCGGTGCTCACGGTGGCGGCAACCGACGACGACACCGGCGACGACGTGACGGGCTACGCGCTCCAAGGGGGGGCCGACCAGTCGAAGTTCACGTTCGATCCGAGCACGCGGGAGCTGGTTTTCGCCAGCGCGCCGAACTTCGAGGACCTCCGGGACGCCGACCGGGACGGCGCCTACATCGTGATCGTGCGGGCGACCAGCGGGACCGGGGACCGGCAAAGGACCACCGACCAGACGATCACCGTGACGGTGACCGACGTGGCCGAGGCGCCGGGCAAGCCGGCCGCGCCGACGTTTTCGGGAACGACCTCGACCACCCTGGCGGTGACCTGGACGGCGCCGGAGAACACGGGGCCGGACATCACGGACTACGACGTGCGGTACCGCACCGGTAGCGACACGTTCGCCGCGTGGACGCACGATGGCACGGCGACGACCGCGACGATCACGGGGCTGACCGCTTCCACCGCCTACGACGTGCAGGTGCGGGCGAGGAACGCCGAGGGGGACGGCGCCTGGTCCGACTCCGGGACCGGGACCACGGCGGCCCCTCCGATCATCGCGACGGCAGGCATCGCGGCGGGGGCGTCGGTGACCGAAGGGACCGCGCTCGCCTTCACCCTGACGGTGGACCCGCTGCCCGCCGCCACGACGAGCTACACGGCGACCCTGTCGGTGATCGAGACGGGCGGGGACATGCTGGAGGCGGCAACCGAGGGGACGAAGCGCTTCGGCTTCCAGTACAACCCGACCACCTCGGCTTACGAAGCCCCCGCCACCGCGCTGAGCGGGACCGACGTGCTGAGCGGGAGCGCGAACGTGCTGTCGCTCCCCACCGCGGGCGACGCCGCGGACGAGCTCGACAGCACGGTCACCGTCTCGATCACGGCCGTGACCGGGTTCCTGAACAGCGACGACTCCATGGTCTCGGTCAACGTGGGGACGCCGGCGTCGGCGTTCCAGACAGTCACCGACGACGACGAGCTTCCCGGCAAACCCGTCATCTCGTCGGCGGCCCCCGGCAACGCCCAGGTGACCTTGACCTGGACCGCGCCCACCCAGACCGGCACCTCGCCGGTCACCGGCTACGACTACCGGTACAAGGCGGACGGGGACGCTGCCTTCGGCGGGTGGACGGACGCGGGCGCGGGCGCTACCGCGACGGTGGACGGCCTGACCAACGGCGCCGAATACACCTTCGAAGTGCGGGCGAAGAGCGCGGCAGGCGACGGCCCGGCCTCCGACCCGATCGCCGCCACGCCGACCGAGGCGTCGGCCACCGTGCCGGCAGTCTCGGAGGTGTCGTTCACCTCGACGCCGGCCGCGGGGCAGAACGACACTTACAAACTGAGCGACGTGATCGAGGTGGAAGTGGCGTTCAGCGAGGCGGTGGACGTCACCGGGACGCCCACGGTGGACCTGACGATCGGCGCCGCGACCCGGCAGGCCACTTATACCGGCGGCCACGGCACGGCCACGCTCACCTTCGAGTACGTGGTGGTGGCGGGCGACGAGGACAGCGACGGCGCGGGCATCGCGGCGAACGGGCTGACGCTCCCCTCGGGCGCCACCATCAAGAAGAGCGGCACCGAGACGGACGCGGAACGCGAGTACGCCGCGAAGGCCGGCCAGGCCGGACACAAGGTGGACGGCATCGTCCCCAGTCTCATCGCGCTGTCCATCGCCGAGGGGTCGGAGGCGGGTATCGGCGAGGACCGCATCTACACCGCGGGGGACCCGATCTTGTTCGTGACGCTGTTCAGCGAGGACGTTGTGGTGGAGGGGAACCCCTCCATCGAGTTCATGCTGGGAGGCCAGTCGCGGCAGGCGCCGCATCACGGCACGGTGAAAGTCTTCGATGTCCTCGACGGCGAGGAGTTCCGCTACGTGGTCGTGGCCGGCGATCTCGACACCGACGGCGTGTCCGTCGCCGCCAACCCCATGAGGCCGAACGGCGGCAGGATCCGGGACGCGGCCGGCAACGGCGCGGTGCTCGACCACAAGGGCTTCGCCGACGACGCGGGGCACAAGGTCTACGGCGTCCGGGTGACGACGACGGTCGTGCTGCCCGATGGGCCGGTCGGCGGTCCCTTCGACGCGAGGGTCGCCTTCAGCCACGACGTGACCGGCTTCGTGGACAGCGACATCACGGTCGGGAACGGCGCGGTGACCGCCTTCGTTGCGACCAACGCGCGGGAGTACGTCGCCACGATCATGCCCGCCGCGTCCGGCCAAGTCTCGGTGAGCGTTGCCGCCGATGTCGCGCAATACGCCGCGAACGCCGACAACGGGAACCAGGCGTCGGAGACCGCAACCGTGACCGCGGACCTGAGTCCGGCCCCGGAGGTTTCCATCGAGGACGCGACGGCCTCGGAGGACGACGGATCCATGTCGTTCACGGTGTCGCTGTCGGCGGCGAGCAGCTTCGAGGTGAGCGTCGCGTATGAGACGTCGGACGGGACCGCGACCGCCGGGGCGGACTACACGGCGATGAACGACACGCTGATGATCGCGGCGAAGGAGATGAGCGGCACGATCGAGGTGCCGATTCTGCAGGACGACTTGTACGAGTTCGAGAGGAACTGGCGGCCAGAAGACGAAGTCTTCCAGGTGACGCTGACCTCTGCGGAGCAGGCGGTCCTCGGCAGGGCGCAAGCGACAGGCACGATCGAGGACGACGAAGCGGACGAGGTGGCGCTGACTATCGTGGTTCACGCCTGGGACAGAAACGAAGACGATTCGGTGGACCGGGGGCCCTTCGACGTGCTGTTTGCGTTTCACCAGCCGGGTTGCGAGGTCTGCGGGATCGCCGTGGACGGCTTCTCGCTGGACGACATCACGGTGACGGGCGGCACGAAGGGGAGCTCGCTCCGCACCAGCTACGAGGGCGCCGCACACACCCTCGAGATCACGCCGGACTCGGGCGCCACCGAGGTGGTGTTGAGCGTGGCCGCCGGTATGGCGACGGTCAAGGCAGGCGAAGCGATGAAGAAGGAAATCGCCAACAAGGCGGCGACGCTGAGCGTCCAGCTCCTGACGTCGGCCCGCTCGCGCGAGGCATTGACGGTCGAGATCACGGGCCCGGAGGGTCCGGTGCGCGAGCGCTTCGAGGCGAGGTTCGCGTTCAACCGGGAAGTGACGGGCTTCACCTGGGAGGACGTGGAGGTCGGCAATGGCGCGCTCTCGGACGAGACGCTCGCGCGCGTGGACGGCGCGACGTACACGGCAGAGATCGAGCCGGCGGCGGGCTTCGAGGGCACGGTCACGGTCGCGGTGCCGGCGGAGGCGGCACGCGACGGCGATGGCGCGGGCAACCTGGCATCGCAGCCGCTGCGGATCGCCGCCGATCTTCTGGCGCCCACGGTGGAGGTGACGAGCGAGGCCGAGGCGCCGGTGTCGGGCGAGTTCCCGATCGCGGTAACGTTCAGCGAACCGACGTCGGGATTCGACATGTCGGAGTTAGTGATTGACAACGGCTACGCTTCGCGCATGGCAAGCTTCAGCGACGGCACGGGGTACGGCACCGAGTACACGGTCCACGTGACGCTGTATCCTGATGTGAGCGGTACGATGTCGATCACGGTGCCGGACGGTGTCGCGACGGACGTGGCGGGCAACCCCAACGCGGCGTCGGAGCCGTTCACCATCTCGCTGCCGGCGCGTGGTCCGGTCACGGGCTTCACGCTGTTCGACCCCGCGAGTGGGGAGGCCGTCCGGGCGCTGGCCGATGGCACAGTGCTTGAAGGCCTGTCCTTGGATCGGCTCAACGTCCGGGCCGAGATCGCACCGGACGAGCAGATCGGCAGCATGCGCCTGGAGTTGACGGGCGCGCAGACAGCGGCACGCACCGCGGACGTTGTTCCCTACGCGCTGTTCGGGGACAAGGACGGCCAGGCCTTCCCGGTGGGAGGGTACCGGATCACCGCCACCCCCTATCCCGAGCCGAACCTGGGCGGCACACCCGGGCCGACGCGGACCATGGCGTTCACGGTGGCGGCGGGCCAGGACGCTGAGCCATCGGGCGCCCGCGCCCCAGGCCCAACGGTCAGCAGCGTGGCGATCACGTCGTCGCCCGAGAGCGGCGGCGCGTACGCGCCGGGCGAGAAAATCGAGGTGACGGTGCAGTTCGAGACGCCGGTCACGGTGGACACCACGAACGGGACGCCGTCGATCGGGATCACGGTGGGCGGCACGGCACGCCAGGCGACCTATGCCAGCGGCACGGGCACGGCCCGGCTGATGTTCACGTACACGGTGACCACGGCGGACCGCGACACCGGTCAAGTGGGCCTGGTGGCGAACAGCCTCTCCCTGAACGGCGGGACGATCCGCGTCGTGGCGGGCACGGACCCGGCGCGGCCGCGGCTCTTGATCGCCGACGCACGGGTGAGAGAAGCCGCCGATGCAGTTCTGGAATTCCAGGTGACGCTACGCCCGGCGAGTGCTGATCCGGTGACGGTGGCGTATGCCACGGCAGACGGCACGGCCACGGCGGGCGAGGACTACACCGCGGCCAGCGGCACGGTGACCTTTGCGCCCGGCGAGACGGAGCAGACCATCGCGGTGACGGTGCTGGATGACGCGCATGACGAGGGCGAGGAGACGGTCACGCTGCGGCTCAGCAACGCCACGGGCGCGACGCTGACCGACGCCGAAGCCGTGGGCACGATCGCCAACCACGCGCCGGTGCCGGCGGCGCCCCCGAGCCCGCTCACGGGCTTCACGCTGTTCGACAGCGGCAGCCAGACAGACATCGTTGCACTGGCCGAGGGCATGGTGCTGGCCGCCCAGGCCTCGGCCCGGCTCAACATCCGGGCGGAGGTGTCGGCCAACGCGGCGATCTGGAGCGTGAAGATGGAGTTAACGGGGACACAGAGTTCGGCGCGGACCGAGAATCTGGTCCCCTACGCGCTGTTCGGGGACAAGGGTGGGCAAGCGTTCCCGGCGGGCACGTACACGGTCACGGCCTCGCCCTACCCCGAGCGGGACCTGGGGGGCACGGCGAGTGTGGCCCGGAGCGTGACGTTCACGGTGCAGCCGCACGCGCTGGCGGTCGCGGATGCGCGGGTGGACGAAGGCCCGGACGCGACGCTGGGGTTCACGGTAACGTTGCGCCCGGCGAGTCCCGCGCCGGTGACGGTGGCCTATGCCACGGCAGACGGCACGGCCACGGCGGGCGAGGACTACACCGCGGCCAGCGGCACGGTGACCTTTGCGCCCGGCGAGACGGAGCAGACCATCGCGGTGACGGTGCTGGATGACGCGCATGACGAGGGCGAGGAGACGGTCACGCTGCGGCTCAGCAACGCCACGGGCGCGACGCTGACCGACGCCGAGGCCGTGGGCACGATCGTCAATAGCGATCCGTTACCGCAGGCGTGGTTGGCGCGGTTCGGGCGCACGGTGGCGACGCACGTGGTGGATGCGGTGGGGGAACGGCTGCGGGGGTCACCGGGCTCGTATGTGACGGTCGGCGGGAGGAGGATGTCGCTGGAATCCGGGTCAGCGGGCACGCCAGAGGCGGGGCTGGGAGAGACCCGGCTGCCGCTGGGGGTCGGGGCACTGGGCTCCACGGAGCCGGGCACTGGCGGGTGGGGGCCGGCGCCGGGGAACGGCTGGCCGTGGGCCGAGCGGCGCGCGGGCGCCTCCCGGACCCTGACTGGCCGTGATCTCCTGGTAGGGAGTGCCTTCCGGTTGACCCTGGGCGCGGACGACGACGGGCGGGCCGGCACGCGCTGGACGGCCTGGGGCCGCGTGGCGGCCACGCGGTTCGACGGGGTGGATGGCACCCTGTCCTTGGAGGGCGACGTCCTGACGGGCACGCTGGGCGTGGATGGCGAATGGGACCGGTGGCTGGCTGGACTCTCGGTCTCGCACAGCCGGGGCGACGGCTCGTATACCATGACCCAGGCCGGAGCCGGGGACCGGGGCGAGTTGGAGAACTCGCTGACGAGTGTGCATCCCTATTTGCGCTATCAGATGACCGAGCGGCTGGACGTGTGGGGCCTGCTCGGGTACGGGTGGGGCGATCTGACCCTGGAGCAGGCCAACGCCCAAGCCGCCCTCGAGACCGATACGGATCTGGTCATGGGCGCCTTCGGGGGTCGAGGCGTGCTGCTGCCGGCAGGAGAGAACGACGGCTTCGAACTGACGGCGCGGTCGGAAGCCATGCTGACACGGATGACCTCGGACGCGGTGACTACCGGGGCCGGCAAATTGGAATCGGCGGAGGCGGACGCGAACCGGCTGCGGCTGATCCTGGAAGGTTCCCGGGGGTTTGAATTGAGTGCGGGCCGGATGCTGGCGCCCTCGGTGGAATTGGGACTGCGGCATGACTGGGGCGACGCGGAGACGGGCTTGGGCGTGGAGCTGGGCGGGCGGGTGCGCTACGCAGACCCGGGGCTGGGCCTGACGGTCGAAGGAGCCGCCCGTGGACTGCTCGCGCACGAGGATACCAACTATGAGGAATGGGGGGTCAGCGGCTCGGTCCGGGTGGACCCGGGGACCGCGGGCCAAGGCCTGTCACTGACCCTGACGCCGACGTGGGGGGCGGCATCGAGCGGGGTGGAGCGTCTCTGGTCGCAGCAGGATACGGCGGGCTTGGCGGCGAACAACAATGCCGATCCGACCGGCCGCCTTGCCATGGAACTGGGCTACGGCTTTTGGGTTCCATCAATGGGAGGCACGGTGACGCCGTTCACCGGGCTGGATCTCACGGACGAAGGCCGCTCGCGGTCGCGCGTCAGCCTCGTCTTCGACCGGCCGAGAACGCGTGGAGGAGATCTGCGCGTGGAGCTTGCTGGCGAGCGCATGGAGAACCCCTTCGGCAGACCGGAACATCGCGTCAACCTCCATGTCCAACTAGGGTTTGGCGGGGCCAGCGGTATGCCCCCTTCGCAGGCGGCACCGGTACGGTCCCGATCCGCCGTCAACACGTTTGCCACTGCGCCGCCGGCCCTGCTTCCGGAGACCACGGCCCGGGAACAACCGGCCTCGCCCGCTCCGCTCGCAGCCAAGCACCGGGTCGTTGCCGCGCCGTCTTCTTCGGTACCGGAGAAGTCTCGAAAGCGGATTGGCAGCATGCGGTATTTCGTGCAGCTCGGGGCGTTTTCGCGTCATGCCAACGCCGTCAGGGCCAGGACGAAACTGGCCGGCGATCTGTCGGGCCTCTTCCGCCGTCACGACAAATCCATGCTGGCCATCGCCGCGCCGAAGAAAGGCGGCCTCTCGCGGGTCGTGGTCGCGAATGCCTTTTCCATACGCAAAGCGGCCGCCGCCCTTTGTGCGGCAATCAAAGCGCGCGGCCCGAACTGCTACGTCAAGCGGGCCTGGTATATGCCCGGCAGGAAATCGCGCGGCATGCGTGTCGAAGCCGGGACGAAAGGCTTCGAACCGAACCGATCCGGTATGTTGTCGTCCCGGTAGATATTTGCAGCCATACCATCCCTGCTCGGGGGCAGGGAGAGGCCTCATAGCGCCTTCCGCTACTTCGTGCATTGAAACCGGATGCCCCACCAGTCTTCGGTCACGACTTCGGTGCCTCCCATGCCCTCGACCACCCGTTGCCGGCCTTTCGTTTTTCCTTCTTTAAGCACCTGGTACGGGCCACGACAGAACTCGCGAATCTTGTCAAACGCCTCGCCGCGCTTGGAGGTGTACAGGTGTCCATCATCTCCCTTGTACAGATACCGGACAACTCCAGAATCCGGGCTCTCTCGAATGACCTGAACGCCGCCGCCACATCCCCCCATCACGAACCCCATCGCGACGATGAGAGTCACGCCTGCTCTTGACCAAATTCCGAAAGTGGGCATAGGATATTCTATACGCAGGAAGTGCATGTCGTTCCTGATTCTCCTCCACACTATTTCGACAGGGAGGTTATATATGAAGATCCGGACAATCCTCAGTGGCCTCATGGGTCTCTCACTCGCATTGATGGTGCTGGGCGGTTCCGTCTCGGCTCAACAAACGTACGTGCTGACCGTCCAGGAGTTGAACCGGGGACTTCAAAAAGCCCCGAGCCTCCAGCAGAAAGGGTTTTTTCTGATTGACGTCCGCACCGGAGATGAACATATGACGGGCTTCATTCCCGGCACCGATGGCAATATCGATTTTCGGGAGATCGGCCGTCGCCACGTGGAAATCGGTGCAAGGCTCGACGATCATATTGTCGTGTATTGTCAATCCGGTCACCGGAGCAACATCGCCGCCGAAACGCTGGCCAGCCTCGGATACCAATACGTGTATAACGTCATGGGGAGCATGAACGCCTGGGCCGAAGCCGGATACCCGGTCGATTCCCCGCGGCGCTGAGCGTTGCACGCCGCGAGCAGGCCGTAGGTCGGATTAGCGTCGCGTAATCCGACATCTTGTGCGCTCTACTTCCCCACGGACAGGCACAGAGGCCTGTCCCTACAATTCAGGGGGAACAGGGGAAAAATGATCGTCTTTTTCCTCTCCTTTTGTAGTCGTGCCATCCCTGTCATCTCCCCCTCACCCTCCCCCCCGATTAAAAATGTCGGGGGCTTCGCCTCATTTCGGACTAGGGGCGAGGGTTCAAGACAGGGCTAGGGCGAAGATTCTTCCTCTCTGATTTCCGAAAAAGTCCGATCGAACTCAAGGTGCTTGTCCCGAAAGGCTTCGAGGAGCGTCGGATCGAAATGCCGGGGTTGGGTTCGCGCGTTGCCATTCAGGATGATGTCACAGGCTTTTTCATGGGAAAAGGCCGGTTTATACGGTCGCACGCTCCGAAGCGCATCATAGGTATCCCCCAACATGACCATACGCCCGCCCAATGGAATGGTCTCGCCTTTCAACCCTTGCGGGTAGCCGCTCCCATCCCACCGTTCATGATGCGTGAGGGCGATGTCTCGCGCGGTTTGCAATAACAACGACGGGGAACCGGCCAACAGATTGGCTCCCAGGATCGGGTGTCGTTTGACGATTTCCCATTCCTGTTCATCCAACGGTCCCTGTTTTTGCATGATCCCGTCGGGGATCCCGACCTTCCCCACGTCATGCATGGGCGCCGCGTCGAAAATCAGTTGTGCGTCCTGTTCATCGAGTCCGATGACCAGCGCCAGGATTTTGCTGTAGTGACTCAGGCGCTGAATGTGCGCGCCGGTCTCTTCGTCCTTGTACCGGGAAGCCAGGGTCAGGCGGACCACGGTGTCGGCATAGGCTTTTTCGAGTTCCCGTGTTTTGTGTTGTTGGGTCGCATAGGCCGCCTTCAGGTCCTGGGCATAGGCCTGCAACTGCTTATTCGTCGTTTCCAGTTTGTGCGATTTTTTCCGTTCACGAGACAACAGGGCTTTCAGATCTTTGGCATACAGGGCCAGTTGCGACTTGGCCGAACGCAGTTGTTTATTGAGATCATCATCCGGGACGAAATCCTGAGAGAGTTTCATCGGTGACCAGGGGCTAGGCTATGCTCGTTTGGCCGAGCGCCTGCCGGACGGTTTCGAGCAGTTGCAAGGGGCTGAAGGGTTTGACCAGATAGGCAAAGACCTCCGGTGCCGGCTCACCGTCGCCGGCCGCAGGCTGCTCCAGGGCCGTCAGAAGAATCAGGGGGATATGCCGGATGGCCGGATCAGCCAGCACGGCTCGGGCCACTTCCAGGCCATTGAGTTTGGGCATCATCCGATCCAGGATCACCACGTCCGGCCGTTCCTGACGAACCAGGTGCAAGGCCGATTCCCCGTCCGAGGCTTCCAGGATGCGATAGGCCGGATCTTCCAGGGTGGTTTGAAGCAACAACCGGAGATCGGGATCATCGTCTGCTATGAGGAGTGTTTTCATCGCCTCACAGGGCGGACACCGCCCCTACGGCCTGCCCCGGCAGGTCCGCATCGGATGGAACGGGTTCAGCCGCCATCACACACCGGGTCTTCGGCTTCGCCTTCATCACCGGATACGACAGCGGGCTCCGCAGGGGCCTCGCCCTTTTCCATGCGCCGGGCGACGGTGATGAATCCAGAATGGGCGATCATCCGCAGGTCCGGCCGCACGCTGCGCCCGTCGATATTCCAATGGCGCACAAGGGTCTCGAAGGTTTCGATCAGTCCGAAAGCCCTGGTCCGTTGCAGGGCCTCCACCGTCTGAACCACTTGGGGCACCGTCGGGACAAAACTCAGATAAATGCCGCCGGACCTGAGCACAGCCGGCACATGCGGCACCACGTTCCAGGGTTCCGGCAAATCCAGGATCACCCGGTCGAAGACGTGAGGAGTGCCGTCCACGTCCCAGCCAATGCCTTCATGTGCATCGCGTTGCACCAAATGAAAGTTGGCCACGGGGCCCAGAAATCTCTCGATATTTTTTATCGCGGTTCGAGCGAAGTCCTCCCGTCTTTCATAGCTCACGACTCGCCCGCGGTCGCCCACCGCGCGCAGCAACCCCAGCGTCAAGGCCGCGGAGCCGACCCCCGCCTCGAACACGGAGGCACCCGGGTACACGTCGGCCCACATGAGGATCATGGCGATGTCCTTGGGGTAGAGGACTTGCGCGCCACGAGGCATCTTCAGCGTGTATTCCGCCAAGGTGGGCCTCAAGGCCATCATGGTCTTCCCCCCTGAAAGACGAACCATGGTCCCGTCAGGCTGTCCGATGAGGTCGTCATGCGGAATGGTCTCCCCGCTATGTTGAAACCGATCGCCGGCTTTGAGCGTAAGGGCATACTGCCGCCCTTTCTTGTCGACCAGATGGACGCGTTGACCTGATTGAAACGTGGGCATCGCCCGCATTCTAGGAGCCTGCCCCTGGGGTTGCAACTTGTGCCGCGTGATTCCCGAACTTGGGACGGCACAGGGGCCGTCCCCTACAACCCCGTGTTCTTTATCAGTAGGGGCGGGCCCCTGTGCCCGCCCTGCTGCCGTAACCCGGGAGCCGCCTTGTAGGGGCAGGCACGGGGGTCTGCTCCTACAATTGTGTTATTCCTGAACCCACCTCTCACGCCATTGCATTTGTCGGTACCGCATTCCAAGTCATGGCTCTGGACATACCTCATTGAGTTTGCTAACATTTGCCTGCCCGTATTACTCAGGTTGCCCTCGTCGGGTCGCCTGCTTAATACAACAACCTGATCTCGCCGACCTGGGTAGCTCCCAGAGTTAGCAGATCGATTTTAACGGTGAATACGCAGGGTCTCCCACACTACCTGGGTGATACGGGTTGGCCCGACCATTCCGGTCGCGGTCACTTATTCATCTACTTCATCTATCCTATTTTTTCAGAAGGTAGGGGTTACGGGAGACACATTATGAACTTGCAAAGATTGGTCTGTACTTTGATTATAATTACTACCATGGTCTTGGCCGGATGCGGCGGCGGCGGGGGTGGCGGCTCGATGAGTTCAATGGATCAGATGGGAGGTAACGGCGGGGGCGGCGGCTCAATGCCGGACTCTCAACAACCACCTGCCCAACAGCCAGGCGATGGGACGATGCCGTCGGTCTCAGTCTTCGGCGACTTATCGGCCACCCAGGAGGAGGCTGATAACATCGTGGCCGTAATCGGACAAGCTGCACGGGCCACACCCCGTGCCGGCAGTGTCACACAATCATCGAATGTGAACAGTAATGGCGTCACGACCGATCAGGTGGAGGTCACGACGGCGTACAGCGCCAGCGGACCCCGGTTTGCAGTTCGGAATGGCACGGCCTGGTCATTTGCCATGGGGGAAGGCAATCCCGAACAGATTGAGGAGACTACGCCTCCGTGGAAAGGTGCCGAGTTGAGTAAGCGCGTCACCGGCGGCACGGTGTACGTGGCCGCGTACTCGGATATCAAAGCGTCGACGACCCAGCAGTCAGCCAGCGCCGCGGGCGGCGTGGGGTCCATTGTGGCTCCAGGCCAATCCATCCGCTATGAAGGCGGCGGAAACATGTTTACCTTTACGGTCCGACCAGATGGATTCGGCTGTTTTGGTGTGGGTATTTGTGCGGGTCAAGGCCTGAACATCAGTAGATTCTCGGCGAGAAAGAATGCTGATGGGAATTGGGAAATCCTTGCCCTTCCCTCGGGTGCGATGCCAGTGTCTGGTGGCACGCAGACCGTGACGGTCAACGACACCGACTATCTGTCGGGTGGAGTATGGCTGGTCGTTCCTACCAATACGCGCAATGCTGACGGCTACACGTTCGGTGTCTTTGGCGATGGGAACGATCCCTTCATGCAGGCGAACCTCATGCCACTTACCGGCTCGGCCACGTATCGCGGGAATGCGGTTGGTGTCTATGCGGAGAAGACTGCCACAACAACCGCTCTTGGGGAATTCGAGGGCGACGTTGCGCTGACGGCCAACTTCGGCGGCGCGAGCGATCTTGGCACGATCAGTGGAGCGATCACCAATTTTGTGGTCGATGGTGAACCGGATACGGGGAGGTTGAATCTCGGAACGGCCGCCATCGGTTCGCAGAACAGCGGCTTCTTTGAGGGTGCAGTGACCGGCGCCGACAGTGAGCGCACGTACGTGGGCAACTGGGGCGGCCAGTTTTTCGGCAACGGGGAGTCGGACGGCAGACCGGGTTCGGTCGGCGGAACGTTCGGTGGAAACTCTACGGATGATGCCGTAAACTTCGTCGGCGTCTTCGGCGCGTATAAACAGTAATAATCTCATCCGTAGTCCGGCATGGCGGGGCACATTCTTACCGCAGGTCAAAAGAAAGGCAGCCACGTGGCTGCCTTTCTTTTTTCACACCATGATCCGATATCAGGTATGTCCCTGCCTCCGAGCAGGGAGGTCACGGCCACGAATGCAAAGACAAAAACCCTGGATCCCCGATCTGGTCGGGGATGACAGAAGAGAAAAGGCGTCATGAGATGACGCCGCTACATACAAAAGACAAAGATCAAAGACGCTGGATTCCCCCTCATCCAGCCCTCTCCCGCCAGGGGCGAGGGTATGGAAAGGATTCTCAGGTCTACCGAACGGGTGCATTTTCTTGACAGCCTTCGGAGAGGGTCGTAAGATTGTTTGTGTAGGAGGTTTCCTCCGCATTGACTATCTTTCGCACAACTTCTTTCCGGTTTGGGCCCATGCCTGTTTCCGTGTGGCAAAATCGGAAAGGACGCACGCTCATCGCGCTGAGCGTTCTGTTTTTCTCTTGTCACATCGGCCTCTCCCGGGCTGAACCTTCCCTGGTGGTCACCGCCGCCTATGAAGGAGTGATCAATCCCGTCGCCGCCGAATATCTCCACGAAGCCATTGCCCATGCCGAGCAGGAACGCGCCCAGCTTCTCGTATTTCAACTCGATACGCCCGGAGGACTGGACACGTCGATGCGTTTGATGATTAAAGATATCACGGGGGCCCAACTTCCCATTGTGGTCTACGTCGCCCCTACCGGCGGGCGTGCCGCGTCGGCCGGGGTCTTCCTCACCTTGGCGGCGCACGTGTCGGCCATGGCTCCGGGGACCAATATTGGAGCGGCCCACCCCGTGGCCATGGGAGGCGGGGAAATGGACGAGGTGATGAAGGAAAAGGTGGAGAATGACGCGGTCGCCTATATCCGTTCCATTGCCGAACGTCGGGGCCGGAACGTCGAATGGGCGGAAAACGCCGTCAAGAAAAGCGTCTCGGCCACTGCCACGGAAGCCCAAGAGTTGGGCGTGGTCGATCTGATTGCGTCGGACCTCAATGACTTATTCCAACAACTCGACGGGTGGGAACTCTCCCTTGGTGAACAGACCGTCACCCTTCTGACTCAGGACGCGCGCACCCGGGATTTTCCCATGAGTTGGCGACTCGAAACCATGAAAGCCATCAGCGACCCGAATATCGCCTACGTGCTCATGACCATCGGCACCATCGGGTTGATCGCGGAACTCTACAGCCCGGGTGCGATTTTGCCCGGCGTGGTGGGCGCCATCAGCCTGATCCTTGCCTTTTATTCCCTCCAGTCCCTTCCCGTGAACTACGCGGGGGTGCTGTTGTTCATTCTGGGCATCGTCATGTTGATCCTGGAGGTCACCGTCACCAGTTACGGGTTGTTGGCCATCGGCGGGGTTACCGCCATGATTCTGGGGTCGCTTTTTCTCTTCAACGAGGATTTCCCCTATTATCAGATCTCCTGGTCTGTTATGCTTCCCGTCATCGCCCTGGCGGTCGGGTTTACGTTTCTCGTGGTCAATTTCGGCGTCCGTGCCTTACGCCGGCAGGCGTCCACCGGCAGCGAAGGGATGATCGGTCGTATCGGATCCGCGAAAACGAGTCTGACACCGACCGGGAAAATTTTTTTCCAAGGTGAAATCTGGGATGCCGTCAGTTCGGCGCCGGTGACAGAAGGACAGCCTATTCAAATCACGCAAGTCGAGGGTCTCACGGTCCACGTCAAACCCGTAGAACCTCAAAACGAAAGTCCATAACCATGGAGTCACCCTTGAATTCCACCATGCTGTTTATCCTGTTCCTGGGACTCGTCATCATCATCTCGAAAGGGTTGTACATCCTGCGGGAATATGAGCGAGCCGTCATTTTTCGCGTGGGCCGTCTGGCCAAAGGCCTCATCGGGAAGAATGGACCCGGCATTGTTATCATCATCCCGTTGATCGATAAACTGCTTCGCGTGAGCCTCCGAACCGTGACCATGGACGTGCCTCCCCAAGACGTCATCACGAAAGACAACGTGTCGGTCAAAGTCAACGCGGTGATTTATTTTCGCGTGGTGGAGTCGGAAAAAGCCATTGTCGGGGTGGAGGACTATTATTATGCCACCTCCATGATCGCCCAAACGACCTTGCGGAGCGTCCTGGGCCAGAGTCACTTGGATGACCTGCTCTCGAAACGGGATGAAATTAACGCGGACTTGCAGCGGATTATCGACCAGGCCACCGAACCCTGGGGCATCAAGGTGTCCGCCGTCGAAGTCAAGAACGTGGATCTCCCCCAGGAAATGCAGCGGGCGATTGCGAGGCAGGCGGAAGCCGAACGGGAGCGGCGGTCGAAAGTCATCCATGCCGAAGGAGAATTTCAGGCCTCCCAGCGCCTCTCCGATGCCGCCAACATCCTGAGCCAGAATCCGGCCGCCCTGCAATTACGGTATATGGAAACCGTCATGAACGTGGCCGGGGATAAAAATTCCATCATTCTGTTTCCCTTGCCCATCGACTTATTAAGCCCGTTTCTTAAAAACCCGGAACCATCAAAAGCGCCACCCCCACCTGAAGACTCCTCTTCAGCATAGGTAGGACGTCTTCCACCACGACCCACATCATCAGATGAGTGGCATACAACCATGAAGCGGCTGTTTGCGGTCATCGGCCTGGGCCGATTCGGCTATAGCGTCGCGGAATCGTTGGTTCAAAAAGGATGTGAAGTCCTCGCCATCGATCGGGAAGAGGCGAAAATTCAAGCCATCAGTGATAGTGCGACCTTTGCGGTTCAGTGCGACGCGACGGATGAACGCGCCCTGAAAGCCGTCAGCACCCAAAACGTCGACGTGGCGGTGGTGAGCATCGGCGAAAACATCGAAGCGAGCATCCTCATCGTCCAAACGTTGACCGAAATGGGGATCACCTCCATCATCGCCAAGGCCGTGACCAACGCTCACGGGAAAATCCTCAGCAATCTCGGGGTGACCGAAGTGATTTACCCCGAACGGGACGCCGCGATCCGGCTCGCGCATCGACTGGTTTCCCCCAAGGTGTTGGACTATCTCGAATTGGCCCCCGGGTACAGTGTCGAGGAAGTCGCGGTGCCGGATCGGTTTTCCGGCATGAGCATCGAGGAAACCAAAATCCGTGAGCTTCACAATCTCAACATCATCGGCATCAAGAAACAGGTGAATCGCATGATCAAGGGAAAATTAAAGAAGGAAGATACCTTTAATTTCACTCCCTCCCCCGGCGATATGATCGAAAAAGGCGACGTCCTGGTCATGATCGGGAAAGAGCATGATCTGGACGGATTCAGTAATTCCGAATAAGGCGGGCACGGATCATGGCGGGCGGGTACAGGGGCCCGCCCCTACACAGAAAACGGTTGGAACGCTCCTCCGTCATGTCACGGCACGATGATCAGGCCCTCCTCAACGAATTCCGTCAGAACCTGGAAGCATTTTATGCTGCGTTGAAGCTCGCTCCGCCCTATGATAGCGTCGAAAAGACCATACGGGGTCTCTCCACCCTGCTCGAAACCAAAACAGCCGAGGAGCAGGCACAACTGCTCGGCGATGATTCCTTGAAATGGAAACTCCACGTCCAGGCCTTTATCGACTCCGGATTACACAAAAAACACCGGGGCATCATCACCGGACTCGCACGCACCGATGCCATCGATCAGTTCCCCGAGTCCTTGCGATATTTATTGGAGCCCTTTCGAGCCTGACCATGCCTCGCTTCGCTATGCTGTTTTTTTGCAACACCACTATTGACTTTTCACATCAATTTCATTAACTTGCAAAACGAGTTTTTATTTATCATTATATTTCAATGTGTTACGAAAGCTTATGTCATGATCAATATGGCCCGAAATTTGCATTTTAATGTGCGTGACAAGTTTGTGGAACATTTATTCCAATTCAGAGAAACAGATACACATGTTCGGACAACGTCAACAGACCATTGAGCAAACCATCTCGGTATCCGGAGTCGGGCTCCATTCGGGACGTGCTTCGAAGGTGAGTCTTTCCCCGGCACCCGTGGACAACGGCATTGTGTTCCGGCGGAAAGTCAACAGTCACGTCGAGACTTGCCAGGCGTCGATTCGTAATCTCAGGCCCATGGAGTTGTGCACGGCGGTCGGCTCCAATGGATTCCAAATCCAAACGACCGAACACGTGCTTTCCGCCCTCTGGGGTTTGAGAATCGATAATGCCTTTATCGATATCGCTTCGGAAGAGGTTCCGGCGATGGACGGCAGTGCGGCACCCTTTGCCAAACTCATTCAACTCGCCGGGATTCTGCCCCAGGAACGTCCTCGAACCTATCTCAAAATTGTAGAACCCATTCATATCGGTGATGACAATCGAGGGATTTCCATTCTTCCCTCCCCCTTTCCCAAGATCACCTATACGATCGACTACGATCATCTGTTGATCCAACAGCAAACCTATGAACATGAGTGGTCGGCGGTGGAGTTCGAAACCAATATCGCGCATGCCCGGACCTTTGGGTTTTCGTATGAAGCAGAAGCCTTATGGGCTCGCGGCTTGGGAAAAGGCGGTTCCCTGGACAACACCATCGTGTTTACGGAGACCGGAATGATGAATGAAGAAACGCTCCGGTTCCCGGATGAATGCGTTCGCCATAAGGTGTTGGACCTCATTGGAGACTTTTCTCTCCTCGGCATCCACGTCATCGGCCATATTGTCGGCAAATGTTCAGGCCATCATCTCCACACCCAACTCGTCCAGGCGATCCTGGACAACCCCGAGGCCTGGACCCTTGTGGGACCTCCTGAGAAACATGCAACAGATTTAGCCGATCTTGTCCCCAATGGACAAGATTCGATTCATGCCATGCCTCTCCCTGCAAACGCTGCGCTCTGATCCCTTCCATTCCCCTGTTTTCACGTCTTTCGTTCTCAGGTTGTCAACCGGACACCGCCGTTGAGTTCTCAAGAGGGAGATGCTAGTGTGGCGGGATCATGACACGTCGTGTTCCGTACCCCGTTCTGCTGTTGGTCTTCTTCCTCTGGTTGCCTGAACTCCTCATCGCCGCGAATACGACTCCCGCGCCCCCACCGGGCTTTCAGGGGATTCCCTGGGGAAGTGCGCTGGCGGAATTGTCTCAGTTCGTCCTCGTCGAGCCCGACGGTCGGGTCGACATTTATGCGTATAAGGAAGGCCCGCCGCAGTTTGCGAACGAACCGGTCGATTTCATCAAGCTCTACACCATCGACGCCCAATTTGCTCGTGTGATGATCCGATACCGAAACGAAGAAACGCACAACCGTATCAAGCAGGCGCTGGAATCGGAATTCGGGAAAATTCGACACAGCCCCGGCTCGATGATCCGGGGGCTGAACCAGGAATACTCCTGGCGTCTCGAGGACACCGAAATCAGCCTGAGTTACCGGGAACTGGGAGAACGTGGATTGCTGACGATTCAGAGCCGTATCCTGGCGCCGCGGTTTCTCGAACTGATGAGCGACCATTAGCATTAACCCACGACGGGGAACAGGGAGTCGCTCGTGCCACCCACTCCTGAAACCTTCACGATCAATCCTGACTGCCAGGTTTCCATCGACCATATAGGCCTGGGCCGCCACAAGGTCGTCATGGTCGACGGGTTCTACCGGCATCCCGACCAGGTCCTTCAACTGGCCTTGGAGCTTCCGTATACCGATCGCTTCGAGATTGTCGGCAACTTTCCAGGCGTTCGGGCTTCGGTCAACGTCGAGACCGGGCCGATCGTGAATGCGATCAGTGACTTCTGGGGCATGAAGCTGCATCCATTTTTCGAGCCCCAGCCAGTCGTGTTTCAAGGCATCACCAACCAGACGTACCGCCTCAACGTCGGGCAACGTCAACCCCATATCGATCAGGACGTGACCGCCATGGTCTACCTGAACCCCGCCGAATCCTGCATGGGCGGAACCGGCCTGTACCGTCACGTGCCCACGGAATTGGAACGGGTGCCCATCGTTCCGGACCAGGAGATCCGCGATTTGGCCGACAGGCTGGAACTCAGCGATGAATTTCTCAACAGTGCGGAGGGCTATGAAAATTTTCAGAACAGCATGATCTTCAACCCCTTGTTCGCCAACCGGGAGAATGCCTACATCAACGACGGGAACGCCTATTGGGAACTCCTCTTCCTCATCCACATGAAGCCCAATCGTCTGATCATTTTCGATGGGCGCTGTTTTCATTCACAGCACATCACGGCCGACCAGTACACCCAGGCTTTCCGGGTCAACCAGGTCCTGTATCTCAGCCAGAACCCCAAACCCTGATCGTCCCGACAGGCGTGTATGCGTTCATTCACTCGTTGACAATTTCCGCAGCTTCCTTCTGTGCCCTAGTTCCCCTCCTTTGCTTGTCCTGAGCGTAGCCGAAGGATCAGGAGGGGGGGAGGGGAGGAAAACGACGGCCCTTCTTTCTTGGTTCCCCGCTTGTGGTCAGCGCAACGGTCGATGCTCCATGTCGGATTACGCTACGCTAATCCGACCTACTCAAAACTTGAAACTACGAGATTCTTCGCCTGCGGCTCAGAATGACAATTCTGGTCTGGTCAGCCTGGTAGGTCGGGTTAGCCGAAGCGTAACCCGACAATCATCCTTCCCCGCCCTGAAGATACGTTTGGCCTTTGTAGCGTTTGGCCACCGCGATAAAGAGAATCGACACGCCGAGCATGACCCACGTGAAAAACCAATAATAATCCGGGCCTTCAAGCCACACGCTGCCGTCGTCGTTCTGAATGAAAAAATTCACCAACGAGGTAAAGGCGTTCCCCAGGGACACCGACAGGAGAAAGAGCGCCATGACAAACGATTTCAAGGCCCTGGGCGCCTGGGTGTAGGAAAATTCCAAACACGTGATCGAGACCATGACCTCCGCCGCGGTGATCACCACGAACGCCGCGATTTGCCACGCGATATTCGGCCGCAGTCCCGAGACAATCTGCATCTCGATCACCGCGGAAATCACAAAGGCGATGACCGTCATAAAAAACCCGATGCTGATCTTCCGCAAGGGCGTCAAGGGAAACACCTTGTCCATGGCGGGATAGACGCCGTAGGCAAACACCGGGATGAGGAGCATAATCAAAAAAGGATTGACGAACTGAATTTGCGAAGGGAGCCATTCCACCCCCATCCAGTATAAATCCATATTTCTTGCCTGGAGAACCCAAGCCGACCCGGTTTGGTCGTAGAGCGCCCAGAACACGGCCACAAACAGGTAAATCGGCGTAAGCCGCCACATGGCCAGCAGGCTGTCGCGCGTCAGCAATTCCCGAAGAAACGTTTTCCCCCTGGCGGGGATATGCGCATATTCCCGCCGCCCCAACCAGAACACCCACGTCGCTAGCAGCATCAACAGCCCGGGAACGCCAAAGGCCAGATGGGGTCCGATATGGTTGAGCAGCCACGGGGTCAAAAGCGTTGAAAGCCCCGCGCCGAAATTGATCGCAAAATAAAACCAGTAAAAGGCTTTGCTGAGCAGATGACTGTTTGTCGAACTGAACTGATCCCCGAGGTTGGCGGAGACACAGGGTTTGATTCCTCCGGAACCCACGGCGATCAGCGTGAGACCCACGGCCAGTCCGACCCTGGTCTGATCCATTGCGAGGGCCAAGTGCCCCAGGCAATACACCAGCGACAACGACATGATCGTTCGGTACTTCCCCAACCAGATATCCGCAATCAGGGCTCCGATGACCGGGAAAAAATAGACCGCGGACGTAAAAAGATGATAATAGGAGCGCGCTTCGGGTTCACTCATCACGTCCAGGGTGCCGTCCACGTTCAAGAGGTATTGGGTCATAAAAATGACCAGGATCGTTCGCATGCCGTAGAAACTGAATCGCTCGGCGGCTTCGTTCACGATCAGGAACGGGAGGCAGGACGGCATACGGCCCGAACGTTCGGGCTCGGTACGGTATCGGATGTTGCTCATGACGAAATCTCGACTCCCACGCGGCTCACGACTACTCCAGACGGATGTTATTCCGATATGAAGGCTGTCCCGGAAGAAACCAACGGGTGTATAACACAGATCTGCCGTTGATGAGAAGCTGTACTCATTCAGCACCTATCAGAGGTGCTTCTTAAGTTCCCCTCCTTTGTAAGGAGGGGTAAAGGGGAGGTAGAGACTGAAGAAGTGATGCATCCGGCTTATTCCAAACAATCTCTTGTAACCGGCACCGGGGTCTTGGGGTTCACACTCTGCTTCTTGCCTTCAGCCGGGCCGGCGGAAACCCCGCCTGTTGAAACGCTCGACCCCGTGGTGGTCACGGCCACGGCCCTGCCAACAAGCCAATCACAAACCCCCATCCGGACCAAGGTGTTCACGCGAAAGAGACTTGATCCCCAGCAGCCCAACAGGCTCGGCACCCTCTTACAACAAACGCCCGGGATTTTCGTTGATGAAATGGGAGGCCGGAGCGGCATCAGTTCACTCTATATTCGTGGGGCTGATCCGAATTTGACGATGGTGCTGTTGGACGGGGTTCCGTTGAACGATCCGACGAACCAGCGCGGTGGATCAGTCGATTTGTCGTCCCTGACACCCGAGCGTATTGAACGGATCGAAATCGTCAAGGGACCGGCTTCCGTGTTCTATGGTTCCGACGCGATGGCAGGCGTGGTGAATATCATTACTCAAAAAGGGACGGCGGCGGATCGACTGGTTGCCCGCACGGAGGGGGGACAATGGGGTTATACCCGCGGGGTCCTGCAAACGTCGGGGTCCGCCGACCGGTTCCGATATGCCGGTTCAGCCGCCTTCACGCGGAACGATGGGCAAGTCACGGGAAACCGGTTTGCGTCCGGAACGATCGGAGGCCATGTGAACTGGTCGCTTCAGGATTCGCTCAAATTCGAACTGACGGGACAATACACGACAACCGACACCCGTTCCTTTCCGGAAGGCAGTGGCGGCACACGCCTGGCCATTCTCCGTACGCCGGAGCAGCGGCGCACCAACGAAGTCGTTTCCGGATTCAACCTGACGTTCCCGCTCGCCCCGAACTGGGAGAATCAACTGACCGGCAACGTGTTTCACCGGGAACAGGACGTTGACAACCCTGGGGTTCTTTCCGCACCCGGGATGTTTCGAATCCCTCCGACGGTCTTCCGGACGGACTTTACCAGGATGCGTCTCCATTGGACGCTTCGGGCTTCCCTGAAACGATTTTTGAAAGTGGCGGGCGGATTTCAACTGGTTCACGAGAACGGAACGCGAACCGGGACACAGGACCTGACCGTCCTGGGGTTTCCGTCAAAAGCCGTCACGGATTTCGAACGATCACGCACCACGCCGGCAGGGGTGCTGGAATCGATCATCTCCCCGAACGAGCAGGTCCAGCTCAGTGCGGGTATCCGTGTGGACAGCCCGGAAGATTTTCCGCTCCGGGTGACCCCTCGTCTCGCCGTCAGCGTCCAACCGTTTCCACGAACGACAATCCGTGGGCAGTACGGTGAAGGGTTCAAATTGCCGAGCCTGAATGCCCTGGGCGATCCCATTATCGGAAATCCTCACCTGTCTCCCGAATCCAGCACCGGATGGGAAGTGGGCATCCTCCGGTCGAGCCCCGTCTGGGATAGTGAAATCCAGTTGACCTGGTTTCACAATACCTTTTTCAATCAAATCGACCTGGACCCCGTTCTTGCCAGACAAAAAACTTTCCTCCTGGTCAATCTGAACAAGGTCAGGACGCAGGGGATCGAATTGAACGTGGCCGCCACCCCATTGCCGAACGTGTCTATCGAAGGCTGGTTGACCTACCTCGACGCCCGCATCTCAGGGACGAACGCCCCGCTCCGGAATCGTCCCAAGGCATCGGGCGGCTTCGCGGTGCAGGTACAGGCTACTCCCGCGTTGACCATACGCAGCCAATTCCAAGCCGTCGGGAACCGCTTCGACCTGCAAATTCCCACAACGCAAACCAGAGTGCCGGGGTATTATCGAATCGACCTCGCCACCACCTATACGCTGAACGACGCATGGAAAATTTTCGGGGCCGTGGACAACCTGACCAACGTGACGTACGAAGATTTTCTCGGGTTCAGCGCACCGGGGACGTGGGTACGATTCGGGGTGGAAGGCAATTGGGAGATGTAACGCTCCGGCGGAAGGCGATACATGCTTTCAGGACCGCGGAGGCCAATCCATTTCGACTTGACGTCCACAATAAAAACAAGCAATGCGATACCGGGCTTTTCGGCGAGGATTCGGAAGAGAGGTAAACACCACGGGGGCCTGATCATACGGGCACACGGGCTGGAGGTGCAGGAGATGCTCATCGATAATCGCCTGCAATTCGGCCTCCTCCCACTGCGCGGCGCCGTCCTCACGTCCACGGACGTGATCTTCCCACCCGCATGCCTCACACCGGAGATGGTACGCCTTCACGCGCTCTTGAGGGTGAGAGACCTCGGTACAGTCCACGTGTCCGGGGCAAGCCGCCCGAAGACAGGTGATGGGTTCGTGCTGAAGGGCCTTGATAAACGCGTCGGGAGCCGTCATCGTTTTCCTCTGATTGTCGGGTTACGCCTTCGGCTAACCCGACCTACCTGACCTCACCTGACCGACGGGTCTAGGCTTTATGAAAACTGATATGATCCCTGTATTCCTGAATGGCCGCTCGTAATGAGGATTTACCGAGGAGGATGTTGGCGTCAAGCGTTTCCTCGATCGCGGGGTCGTCGATGACCACTTCGTACTTCTCTTGCACGTTGGTCAGGATCACCCCTTTTTCAACCGGCCGGGGCAGGAGAATTTCCGTCCACACTTCTTTTTCAACGAGACAGACGTCGCAAAAACGTTCATACAACATTTCCAACCGTTCAGGATCAGTTTCTTTCATGTTTAGGACTCCCGTATGTGTTCTTTCATTCGTTGACAGTATAAGGACCTGACCATCTTCTCCCTCTTTTGTAGCGGCGCCATCTCATGGCGCTTCTTCTGGGCCGCATAAGATGCGGCCCCTACAAAGACAGAGAGACGCTCATCACGCCTTCTTCCCTCTCACTGCACCATAGCCGCCACCGCCAGGAGTTTCAATCCGCAAACGATCTCCCTGGCTTACGGCCAGCGTCGTTTTCCCGGGAAGCCGCTTTTCGCGGCCCTTCCGAATCAACACGTTTCGACCGGATTGTCCGGCCTCTCCCCCGGCCAACCCGAATGGTCTCGATTCCCGTCGATCGGAGACGATCGTCACGTGAGCGTCCTGCAGGAATTCGATTTCGCGCGTGACTCCATTGCCCCCCGCATGGATTCCCGCACCGCCCGTCCCTTCTCGAAGGACATAGCGGGCTATCCGAAACGGGTACGCATACTCCAAGGCCTCGACCGGCGTATTCATCGTATTCGTCATATGGGAATGAATGCCGCTCGCCCCCGGATGCTCTACCCCGGCGCCCATGCCCCCGCCCAACGTTTCATAATACGCAAACGGCCGTTGCTTTTCTCGATCCCACCCCCCGATCGTAAAATTATTCATGGTTCCCTGACTCGCGGCGGGCACCCGGTCGGGGCAGGCCTGCGCCAAGGCCCCCAACAGGACGTCCACGATTCGCTGGGCCGTCTCGACGTTCCCCGCGGCCACCGCCGCGGGAAACCGGGCATTGACTACCGACCCTTCAGGCGCCCGGACGTGGATAGGCACCATACACCCGCTGTTACCGGGAATATCCAGCCCCAGCAAACATCGAAACACGTACGCCGTCGCCGAGACCGTAATCGCATAGACCGCGTTGACGCTTCCTTCGCACTGGGGCGCACTCCCCTCAAAATTGACCACCACCTCTTCATCTTCAATCGTCACGGCTACGGCAATCGCGATCGGTTTGTCGTCAAAGCCGTCGTCATCGAGCACGTCTTCATACCGATAGGTGCCATCCGGCAAATGCTGAATGCCGTGCCGGGTCAGCTTTTCACTATAGGCCAACAATTCGGACATATTTTCCCGAACGCGCTCCACCCCATAGCGTGACACCAATTCCTGAAGCCGTTGCGCCCCTATTCGGTTGGCCGCCAGTTGTGCCTGCAAATCACCGGCACGTTCCCGTGGGGTCCGCACGTTCGCCAGAAAGAAGTCCCACAGGGCTTGATTCATCCTGCCGGCTTCCATGAGTTTCACGGGCGGAATAATCACCCCTTCCTGATACAATTCCCTGGACAACGGCATGGATCCCGGCGACATCCCCCCGACGTCGGCGTGATGCGCGCGATTGGCGACAAATCCCAGGAGATCTCCGTTCTCGACGAAGACCGGGGAGACGATTGTGATATCCGGCAGGTGCGTTCCACCATGAAACGGATCATTGAGGATCGCCACGTCTCCCGGCTCAAAGGTCAGGTGCCGGCGACAGGCTTCGACGGAGAGCGGCATGGCCCCGAGATGGACCGGGATATGCGCGGCCTGCGCCACCAGGTGCCCCGCTTCGTCGAACACGGCGCAGGAAAAGTCACGGCGCTCCTTGATATTCGGGGAAAAAGCCGATCGTTGCAGGCGCACCCCCATTTCCTCGGCCACCGAACCGTACAAATGTTTAAAGACTTCCCGTTCAACGGCTTTCTGCACGAGCCTCTCCAATGGTGACCAGCACGTTTTGCCAGGCGTCAACCTGCGCGTGATCGGTTTCCGACAACAGAATGGTGGTATCGTCCTGGAAGATGACCGCGGGCCCGGGAACGTGATGTCCCGGGTGTAATCGACGACGGTCAAAGAACGGGACGGTTCGGGGTCCTGAAGCGAAAACCAGTCGGCGTTCATGGCATAGGGCCCCGGAGGAATCAGCAGGCCCCGTTGCCCGCGTCTCTATCCGCGGGGGATTGACGTCGCCGATCGCACGAACCCGAAGATTGACGATCTCAAGACCCGCGGCCTCGTCCTTATGCCCATAGCGTTGGGCGTGCTGTTCATGAAAGGCCGCTTGAAAGGCAGGCGAAAAGGGTACGGTCAATTCAAAGGACTGACCTTGATAGCGGAGATCCAATTCACAATGAACGTGCCGGGCCGGAACAGGGACCTTTTGGGTCGCGAGGTCTGCCTCCGCCTGCGCCACCATGGGAACGAACCGGCGTTCCAACTCTTCAAACGGGGTCTCACCGTGGCACATCACCGTTTGGACGTAATCCAAAAACACGTTTGCCGTCAACATGCCGAGGGCGGACAACGTCGAAGCGGCCAAGGGAATCAGGACCCGTCCGACGTTGAGGGATCGCGCCAATTCGCAGGCATGCACGCCTCCGGCTCCGCCGAACGAAAGCAGCACGTACTCCCTGGGATCGTGCCCGCGCTCGACCGACGTCACGCGAATCGCCCGTTCCATCTCGGCATTGACCACCTGGAGGATGCCCAAGGCAGTCTCCTCCAGGTCAACGTGGGAGCCGGCAGCGTACGGGACCAACTCTCGTGAGAGCGCAGAGAGGGCCTCGTGGGTGGCCTCCACGTCCAAAGGCAGCTCGCCGCCCAACAGGCCCGTGGACGGCAACCGCCCCAGGAAGACATTGGCATCCGTGACCGTTGCCCTCCGTCCTCCTCGTCCGTAGCACGCGGGCCCCGGGTCGGCTCCGGCACTTTCCGGTCCGACGCGCAGGGCACCCCCCGCATCGACTCGCGCCAGGGACCCGCCTCCGGCACCGACCGTATGAATATCAAGCACCGGCACGCGAATGGGCATGCCGGCGATTTCCGCTTCCGACGTCATGTGAATCGCGCCATTGACGACGGATACGTCCGTAGACGTGCCTCCCATATCAAACGTAATAAGTTGGGAAAACCCGGCCAGCCGCGCAAGGTACTCGGCCCCGATCACCCCTCCCGCCGGTCCGGACAAGATCGAACGGACACCCTCCTGCCGCACCTGCGCCGCTTGGATTCGCCCGCCATTCGATTGCATGACGTGGAAGGAGCCGCCTGCGAACGATTGTTCAAGGGTTTCCAAATATCGGTTGAGCACCGGGGAAACGTAGGCATTCACCACGGTGGTGGAAGCTCGCTCGAATTCCCGAAACTCCGGGATCAGTTCATGCGAGGCCGTGACAAAGAATCCCGCCTCCCGGAGACGTTGCCCGATTTGACGTTCATGATCGGGATTCACAAAGGAAAACAACAAGGAGAGCGCCACGGCCTCAACCTGTTTTTCCCGTAGGATCTCGATGAGGGACGACAGGGATTTTTTTGCCAGGGGCCGCAACACGCGCCCGCGATGATCGAGCCGTTCCTGAACCTCCAGGCACCGGTCCGGAGACACGAGCGCCGGCACTCCGCCACTGAACCAATCATAGAGGTTTCGACGAGTCTGCCGGCCAATCTGCAACACGTCCCGAAACCCTTGCGTCGTGACGAACGCCGTGCAAGCCCCCTTTCGTTCGAGCAACGCGTTGGTGGCCACGGTCGAGCCATGCACGACGGTATGGCCGGCGGACGGGGAGAGCCTCCGCAACCCTTCCAGGACCGCTTGTGCAGGATCAGCGGGAGTCGAGAGCAGCTTGAAGGTCTTCACGCGACCGGCGACGTGGTCATACACCACGAAATCGGTGAAGGTGCCGCCGATATCAATGCCGATTGAAAGGGGGGCTCGTTCGTCGTCCGGATTCATCTCGCACACGGCCTCATGAACGTTCTCCGGAAGCGCAAGATCGAAGCGGGAGACGGCGCGGAGCGTCAGCCTTTGACTTGTCCGCTCAGGGTCACGATTCTTGGGCCGCCCGGCGCATTGTCGAAAATACGCAGCAACGCCTGGTGCATACCGGGCGCCGTACTCTTGAAATGAATAGGCAACGCACAGAGTTCCCCCGTGGTCAGGGTGGCCCCGGCACAGGATTCCCGGTCAACGGAAAAGGCCCGGGACCCTTCCAACACGATATCGTCTATACTCAAGGCGCCGAGCCCCACGTTGGAGACGGTCAATTGAAGCGTCCGGCGGGCCGGCGCATCGACGTCCGCTGAAAACCGGAAGGCCTCGGCACTCAGGCTGATGGAAGGAATGACCGTTTTCCCGCTCAACAGAATCGACACGTCATCGGATCCACTGTTGGCCGTCACAATGTCCGGCAACCCGTCATTGTCAAAATCTTCGATCCCCATGGCGGTCGGCACGGCGCCCACGGCATAGTGCCCGGCTGGCTGAAACGACCCGTCTCCCCGTCCCAAGAGGATGGAGGTACTATCCGAGGATCGATTGGTGGCAATCAGGTCACGATGGCCGTCACCATCCAAATCTTTGTAGCCCAACGCCACGGGGCCGAATCCCACTTCCATGTTTGCGGGTTTGGTGTATTGGCCGGGACTGAGTTGCAGGAGCAGCTTGATGCTGTCGGTAAACAAACTGGTGACCATGAGATCCAGGTTCCCATCAGCATCCAAATCCGTTTGGGTTACGGCACTCAACGTGAACCCCGCTTGAATTGTTTTCCAGGAAGAAAAGGTTCCCTGTCCCTGGTTCCGCAACACGGACACGTATCCATTCGGCGTCCGCCAACTCGGCTGGCTCCACGTCAACGTGACGTCCGGCAACCCGTCGTCGTCGAGATCCGCCAGCGAGGCACCGGTGGGGAACAAGCCGCGCCGGTCCTGCTCTTCAACGTGTTGCGTCACCACAAAATCTCCCTGCCCCTTGTTCAACAGGACCGACCAACTGAATGGGGGATAATGTCCGAATCGCCCGCTGTTGACCACGACCATATCCGGGTCTTCATCCCCGTCGACGTCACCCAACGCGAGAAACGTCGGGCCTTTCCCCGAGGGATACGGTACGGGTTCGTCGAAGAACCCGTTCCCCTTGCCGAACAGGACGACGACGCGATCGGATCCGGTCTCGGCCACGGCTAAATCCAACGTCCCATCCAGGTTCAGGTCTCCCGTCGTCAGAAACATGGGACTCTTTCCCACGCCGAAGGAATAGCCTGATCGAAACGTGCCGTTTCCGTTTCCCAACAACACCGAGACGTCGTCCGAATCACTGTTCGCCGTTGCAATATCCAAGTGCCCGTCCTCATTGAAATCGCCGACCGTGAGCCCCTCCGGATGCGCACCGACTGGTGCCGACAAGACCGGGGTAAAGACGAGGTTCTGTGCCAGAACGGGACCGGCAGCGACCAACACCACCGCACCGCAGAACGCCCATGGTGTGAACACGCGGCTGATGCACCCGATCATGACGTTCTCCTCTACCCTCCCGTTCATTCCGGCAACGAACGCCCATCCGTTGGAAACGTTTTTTCCAAAGCGATTTCCACTTCATCCGTCGCCGACATTCCTCGATTGCGAACGTGCACGGACCATGAAGGATTGGCTCGCAGGGACGCAATCACGGTCTTGAGCAATTCGGGTTTGACCCGGGTCTCCCAATCATGCAGCCAAGCGTAACCATCGTCGTCGCCATCGTAGTCTTCCGGAAACCCGGCAACGAGATTAAATCGAAGGGTAAACGTTTTTTCTTCTTCAAACATTTCCGGTCATCCTATGCAAAACATCAAATGGTCATTCTGGGCGCATTGTACTTCCTTCCCGTCATGTCTGATCCTCGATCGAGCCGAGGACGGGCTCTGATAGGGGATCCAAGGGATTGTCGGGTTACACCTTCGGCTAACCCGACCTACCTCGGATCTCTTTTGCAGTTGTAGCCACGTCATCTTATGACGCTTTCTTCCAAGCGGCCTCTCCAAGCCGCATAAGATGCGGCAGCTACAACTGCGGAGAGGCCGCCAGACGGCTTCGCTCGGAATGGGAATAAATGCCAAAAAGAGTTGGTTTTTCTCTTGAGCAGAGAGGCCCCTACCAGCGAAAGCAGGCGTCAGGAGAAGGCTCGCACGAGGCCTTTTGTTCATCACAGGCTCTCCTTGTTGAACGGGTTCAATACAAAGAGGCGAAACATACGATGAATAAAGGGCCTTATGCTAATATCCCCAACTCTTTTTGGCATTTATTCCCGGAATGACAGATTCTGGATGCCGTTGGCTATTTTCATGCCAATGACAATGAGAGGCTACTCCTGAATGTCTTTGGCCCGACGATCCATATAACCCGACCGGACGGCCCCGTACAGATCGATAGTGGACTCTTCAAGCCCCTCGAACGTTTCGAGGTTGATGGCACGATCATTCAGACGGTCCCCGGCATTGAGGCCCAGGTTCGGGCCAAACGGGATAAAATAGTTGACGGGGTTCATAAAAATATCGCCGGCGTATCCCACCGCATCCCGAACGGTCATCGGAGGAAGCAACGGCAGGACCAGATAGGGCCCGGAAGCCATCCCATATGTCGCAAAAGTCTGACCGGTATCTTCCGCCGGCGGGGCTTTAATGCCGAACATGTACTTGGCGACGTCGAAGAGCCCTCCCACGCCAAGGGTCGAATTCAGAAGAAACCGTTGCATTTCGATTCCGGCCCGATCTAATTTTCCCTGGAAGATGCTGTTGAGAAATCGTGAGGCAAACCCCAGATTGTCAAACGCATTGCCGAGAGAATCTTGAACGTCGGGCGGCACGATGCCGGAGTAGACCCTGGCCACCGGCTTCAGCGCATAGCGGTCGATATTATAGTTGAGTGTAAAGGTGCTCGAATTGAACGGCTCCCAGGGATCCTGCACCGGTTCGCTTTCGGTCGCGAATGGATCCTCAAACGTGCCCTCGACGACTGTTTCATCCATGAGGAGGATTTCTTCATCATCTTTGTCGAATTCCCCGGAAGGCCTCTCCTCGCCCGAGCGACTGTCCGTGTCGGGTGGAAAATACGGCATGGCCGGAAGGGCCGATGGAAGTCCCAGAACGCAAAGGAAGACCGCCAAGGAAAGGGCGGGTTCTTTTCGTATCAATGCCGGAAAGGAGGCACAACGCGCCCAATTTGTCATCCTGAGCTTGCCCTGAGCGAAGCGAACGGGCCTAGCGAAGGATCTCGTCGTTGAGGCGCTCGATTGTTGAGGGAAAGATAGTTCCTTCACTACGTTCAGGACAAGCGCTTTTGCTCGGAATGACAGATTCGAGGTGTTGCTGGCTATTTTCATACCCATAACCGTGACCTCATGCGCCCTACCGAGGGGATGCTACCACACTCCCCACCCACTCAAAAACATCCGGTGGAGGGAATCTTTACTCGGAACTGCCTAACATATCATCGACCAACGGACGGTTGATATCTTCACAACCCGGGCATAAGACGTCGAACAGCGCCTCGTGGTTCTCGACGTAGTTCCGGTTGTCGGCCAATTTTTCTTCCAGCACGTCCTGGTAACAGATATCACATAACATCATGACTCCACGCATCACCGACACGGTTTTTCGACCGCTGCTCCCAGTCATACGGCACCTCTTCTCAGGACCCGATAGGACGTCTCGATCACGTCAGCCGTCTTCCCCAATGCACAAAATCTCCAGCCGTCACGACCAGCCGCGTTGTTGGGCCAGAAAAAAATCTTCCGTCTCAAGATCAACGCCGCATTCCGGACATTCGTATGGTTGATCCGGTGGAGGGATAGACAATTCCTTCTCCTGGATCTGTCCCTGACAAACGTGATAATAATGTCCACCGGCATGTTCGGAATCCAACGGATCATTTTCAAATTTGAGAATCATGGTTTCCCCGGTAAAAGTAAGCTTAAGTTATAACAAGGACGGCAAACGGTGTGCAATCCTAAACATGCTTGGGATTTGTACCACCGTCTTTTTGCTGTTGTCGGCACATCCTGCATGGGCGTTGGCTCAAATCCCTCAGCCGCCCTCTCAACGAATCGCCCTCGCTCCCGTCCTCACGCAGGGACTCATCCAACCGGTATTCATCGGGCACGCGGGTGACCACAGCCACCGGCTCTTTATCCTGGAACAGCCGGGCAGAATCCGAATCCTTCAAAACGGCGCCCTGCAAGCCTCGGCATTTCTGGACATCTCCGACCGGGTCGACTTCGGCGGGGAAATGGGGCTTCTGGGATTGGCGTTCCATCCCCGCTTTGCGAAAAACGGACGGTTCTTCGTCAATTATACAAGAAAACCGGATGGAGCAACGATCGTCGCCGAATTTCAGGTTTCGCAAAACCCCGACCTCGCCCTCCACAACGAAAAAATCCTGGTCATGGTTCCACAGCCCTATACGAATCATAACGGAGGGATGCTGGCCTTCGGTCCGGACGGGTATCTGTACATTGCCACGGGAGACGGCGGAGCAGGCGGAGACCCGGGCAATCGAGGGCAAAGCCCGAACACCCTGCTTGGCAAGATGCTACGCATCGATATTGATCGAGGAGATCCGTATGGCATTCCTCCCGACAACCCCTTTGCCGGGCAACGAAGCGGACGGGAAATCTTTGCCCTGGGCTTCCGGAATCCCTGGAGATTTTCTTTTGACCGGCAGACCGGCCAATTGTGGGCCGCGGACGTGGGACAAAATCGTTGGGAAGAAATCGACGTCGTGGAAGCGGGGAACAACTACGGCTGGCGCGTCATGGAAGGGGCGCATTGCTTTCAGCCGTCTCGAGGCTGCGTCACGGCCGGCCTGACGCTCCCCGTGGCGGAATATCGGAATGAATCGCCCAATTGCTCCATCACGGGCGGATACGTGTATCGAGGGACACGCGTGGGTTTCTTACGGGGAATCTACGTGTTCGGAGATTACTGCAGCGGCCGGATCATGGGCTTGATCGACGGACAACCGCACGTCCTTCTGGCCTCGGGGGTAAGAATTTCTTCCTTTGGGGAGGATGAAGAAGGCGAACTGTACGTCGTGGATCACGGGGGAGGCATCTACAAAATCACCCCGGCCAGGACAAACAAGTAGTCTCGGACCCTTCGCGTTGCTCAGGACAGGCAGGGCAGGCCGTCCGGCGCACGGCCCAGGGAACGGGCAACTCCACCGCACCTGCCCATTCGCACCCCCTCTTCTTTGTGGGATTTATGCCTGTAACTTGACAAGGTGAGGGATCAGCAATGAACGAAATAATAGTAGCCAAACCTGTCGAAATTCTTGAGCGACTCTACGGAAAACGGGGAGCGACCGCTATTCTGCATGTGTGTGGTGTCCTACTTGGGCTGACAGTCGTCGATTATGGCCTCCGACTGGTCGTGGATACCCCACTCCATGCGATAGTCTTGGGGCTCTATCACGCGCTGGACCGCTCGCGTCCGATTCTTGAAATGGTCGGGATCATTTTCTTCGCCTTACTGCCAATTGTCGGCGTGATCTTCATCTTTTGGGCGGTGGACAAAACCTTCGGCACGGTACTCATGAAGGCCGTCGAGGCGATGAAACGGGAACGCGAGGCCAGACAAAAGGACATGCCAAGTTAAAGGCATAAGTCCCTTCTTTGTTTAGTTGACGGAATCATGGTATCTTGTTATTCCCCTTGTATCTTGTTTATCCCCCTTCGACGTGTCAGCCGTGAATAAAAAATCTCTCTTCTACGCGATTGCGCTCGCCATCGTCGCATTCTACCTGGTCATGACGGCCTTTTATCGATGGGGAGACGGGACTCCACCTCAAATCACGCTGGTCGAGCCTTTCACCCAGGCCGGTCCGACGACCCCGTTGATCCTCCACGTCGAGGATACGGGAACGGGTCTGCAGGAAGTGACCGTCCGCCTTGTCCAGAACCTCGAGAGTTACACCCTGGCGCAAGAACAGTTTTCCTCACAATCACCCCTTTCCATTGGAGGCGGAGGCCATCACACCTTCGACCTCAACCTCATCCCCTTTGGCGACGACACCATTCCCAAACGTCGAGGACAGGTCAAATTGGTCATTGCGGCCCGGGATTATTCCTGGCGAGGATTTTTTGAAGGAAATTGGGCGCAAATCGAACAAGACGTCGTTGTGAAATTTACTCCCCCGCGGCTGGAAGTGTTATCGGCCCCTTTACCCGTTTCGCAAGGAGGAGCGGGGGTCGTGGCGTACCGCGTTTCCGACGATGGCCGACGATACGGAGTCCGAATCGGCGAGACCTTTTTCCCGGGATACCCCAACCCCGACCGAGCCTTCAGCGCGTTCTCCCTCTTTGCCTTTCCTCATGACGTCCCGGCCTCGACTCCGGTGATACTCGTCGCGGATGACGGCTTGGGTAATTACGCGGAACAGCGGCTCGACGTCACCGTCCTTCCCAAACGATGGCGATCCCGAACCATCACGATTTCCGATCGCTTCATCGAGCAGACCATTCGTCCCATCATTGCCCAGACCCCTGAGATCGAAGACCTGGACGATCCGCTTCGCAACTTTCTGCAAGTCAACAACGTGTTGCGACAACGGACGGCCGACCAACTGACGGCCCTTGCCTCGGGCAGCCCACCCGAGTTCCTGTGGAACGGGGCCTTCATCCAATTATCCAACTCCCAGGTGGAAGCGGCGTTTGCCGATCATCGCGAATACCGCTATGGCGGAAACGTCGTGGACACGCAGTATCATTTGGGGTTCGATCTGGCCGTCACCAAACACTACCCCGTGGAATCCGCCAATGATGGAAAAGTCGTGCTGGCAGAGTATTTCGGCATTTACGGAAACACCATCGTGATCGATCACGGCTATGGGCTCCAATCGTTGTACGCCCATTTATCCTCGTTCGCCGCCGAGAACGGAGACGTTGTCCGCAAAGGGCAAATCATCGGGAGGTCCGGCATGACGGGTTTAGCCGGGGGCGATCATTTGCATTTCAGCCTGCTTCTGCACGGCGTCCAGATCAATCCCGTGGAATGGTGGGACCGCCGGTGGGTGCAATCCCGAATCAGTGATCCCCTTCATGATCCCCTTCGCAAGAGCGGCGCCGCCACCCCGACGCGGGTTCCGCAAAACCGTATGGGACCGTCACCACCCCCTTGAGGGTGGATCTCTCCCTCTCCCTTGGCGGGAGAGGGCTGGGGTGAGGGGGCATTTCAAGTCGGACTAGGGCAGTCTAACCCGACATGACACACAAATTCCTGGAAAACAGTTTATGGCACGATCACAAGTACCGTAGGTCGGGTTAGCGTAAGCGTAACCCGACATGACACACAAATTCCTGGAAGACGATTGATGGCACGATCACAGGCACGCACGCCAAGCAAGGGCACGACCCGCGCACCCGTCACTACGGTGCCGCTCGATCAAACCACGCGCCAGCGGTACCTGAACTACGCGCTGTCCGTCATTACCGCACGCGCCTTGCCCGACGTACGGGACGGCCTGAAACCGGTTCAGCGGCGCATTCTGTTTTCCATGTTTCACAACCACCGGTTATCGCCGGACCGGCCACCCATCAAAAGCGCAAAAGTCGTCGGGTCGGTGATTGGGGAATGGCATCCCCATGGCGATTCCGCGGTCTATGACGCCATGGCCCGCATGGCGCAATGGTGGTCCCTTCGCGCCCCCCTCGTCGACGGCCACGGCAACTTCGGCAGCCTGGACGGCGACCCGCCTGCGGCCTACCGGTACACCGAAGCCAAACTCACCCCGGTCGCCGTCGAACTGCTGAACGAACTGAACAAGGACACGGTCGACTTCCAGCCAAATTACGACGGCAAGGACGAAGAGCCGCTGGTCCTGCCCGCTCCGTTTCCCAACCTGTTGGTCAATGGGTCCACCGGCATTGCCGTGGGCATGGCCACCAACGTACCGCCACACAACCTCGAGGAAGTCGTCAACGGAGCCGTTGCCTTGGTCGATGATCGGACCTGCACGATTTCCGACCTCATGAAATCGATTAAAGGTCCTGATTTTCCCACCGGCGGGGAAATCCTGAACACCCGGACCGAGCTTCGTGAGATCTATGAAACCGGCCAGGGATTGGTACGCTTGCGCGGAGAGTTCACCGTGGTCCCCTCCTCGCACGGCAAATCCCAAATCGTCATCACCTCGATACCCTTTGCCGTGGACAAGGCCACGGTTGTCGAACGCATCGGCGAACTCATCGCCAACAAAAAAGTGCCGCAGTTGGTCGACGTCCGCGACGAATCCACCACCGACGTCCAAATCGTGTTGGAGCTTCAGAAGGATGCCGACGCCGACCTGGCCATGGCCTACCTGTTCAAAAACACCCCGCTCCAGAATAATTTTTCCGTCAACCTGACGAGTCTGATTCCGGTTTCGGGCACCACGACCACGCGCCCCCGGTGCCTGACCCTGAAAGAAATTCTCGAACAGTTCATCGACTTTCGCTTTGAAACGGTCACGCGCCGGTTCTCCTATGACCTCAGAATCCTAGAACAACGCATCCATACCCTGTCGGGCTTTCAAATCATTTTCGACGCGCTGGACCGGGTGCTCACCATCATTCGTCAAAGTGACGGCAAAGCCGACTCCGCCGAAAAGCTGAAACGCGGGTTCCGCCTCGACGACGCCCAAACCAACGCGATCCTGGAAACGCCCATCTATAAGCTGTCCCGCACCGAAATCAAGAAAATGCTGGATGAGCTTGCCGACAAAAAGAAACAGGCTCAGGACCTCAAGACCCTCCTCGCTTCGAAGACGCGATTATGGAACGTCGTCAAAAAAGAGCTCCAGGACCTCGCCAAGGCTTACGGCGACAAACGACGGACCAGGGTCGGGCGTCGCCAGGGCGAAGAAGTCGAATTCGACCCGGAGGCCTACATCGTCAAAGAAGACGCCGTGGTCACCATTTCAACGGATGGGTGGATTCGCCGCGTCGGGATGGTCAAGGATCTGTCGAAAACGCGGCTCCGGGAAGGCGACAACCTGCTGACCGCCTTGATCGGCAGCACGGTGGACACCATGGTGTGCTTTTCGAATTTCGGCAGCGCGTACACCATTCGGATCGGTGATCTGCCACCGGCTCGAAGCGGCTATGGGGACCCCGCCCAAAAGTTGTTCAAATTCAAGGACGGGGAGCGCATCATCGCGGCCCTCAGTTCAGACCCCCGATTGTATGCCTCGCCGCCGGACGCTCGACAACCCACGGCACCGGCGCTCCCGCTCTTCGACGGATCACCGGCGGAGGGAGCCGACTCCCTTTCCCTGGGGCAGGGGGTCGCCGTCTCATCAGCCGGCATGGGCGTGCGCTTTGATTGGGGTCCGTTCAAGGAGCCCTCGACCCGACTCGGTCGAAAATTCATGAAACTCCGGGACCATGAAGAAGTCGTGAGCGTCGAAACCCCGGACCCGTCCGCGGCAACGCCCATCCTCGCGGTCGCCTCGCAACGAGGACGCGTGCTCCTGTGCAACGCCGAGGAAGTGGGGGTGCTCTCCGGTCCGGGCCGAGGCGTGACGGTCATCAAACTCGATAGCACGGACAGGGTCCTGGCCGTCCGGATCTTGTCCCGGAAGCAGGACCAATTGATCGTCCTGAAACAGGACGGCGGCACGTTCACTATTTCAACGAGGAAATATCAACCCGTCAGCCGCGGAGGAAAAGGTCACGTGCTGTTCAAACGCGGAACCCTGAAAGGAGCCCAAGCGGTACCCGTCGAACTGCCTGCCCTCGATTCAGAGAATCACAAGAACGGCAATTGAACCCTGCCAGCTTGACAATCACCGTAAAGTAGCGACAATAGCCACTATGAAGACTCGTTCGACCAGCACCGTGGGCGTTAAAGAATTAAAGGATCGTCTGACCCATTACCTGCCTCGCTTGTCTCGACTGGCCGCCCTGGGCATCATCACCCTTCCCACCCGACAAACCCGTCACAAGCCGAAACCGATAAAAATTTCCGGGCCGCCCGTTTCGAAAGCCATTCTCGATGATCGCCAGTGATTTACTTCGACACAAGTGTTCTCATCAAGATTTTCATCCTGCCCGTAATCTCCCTTCCGTCATTCCCGACATTTTTAATCGGGAATCCAGTGTCTTTATAAATGTATTTGGTGCGGACGCGCTCCGCAGTTGTAGCCGCGGCATCTCATGCCGCCTGAAGAGACAGCCAGCATCACAAGATGATACAGCTACAAACACGAAATAAAGAGAAGATGGTCAGCCCCTCATTTTGCCAACGAATGAAGTGAACATTGACACTTCGCACTCCTTGAAGCCCATTGCCGGATTTGCCATAATTTAGCGGCAGTTTTCGCAAAGGAGAAAAATGGTATGGGACTGACGAATGCAAAAATTCAACTGCGAAATCCCAGACTGCCAAAATTGGAAGCGGTGGAGATCGACGCACTCGCCGATACGGGCGCGGTCCATCTGTGCATTCCGCCGCATATACAAATCCAGTTGCAACTCGAAGAGACCGATACAAAAGAAGTGACCTTGGCGGACGGAAACCGGAAACTCGTTCCCTACGTCGGCCCGATCGAGTTACGCTACAAGAACCGGATCGGTTTCAGCGGCGCTCTGGTCATGGGAGATACGCCCTTACTGGGAGCAATTCCAATGGAAGACATGGACTTGGTCGTCGTGCCAAAAACAAGAGAAGTCATCGTCAATCCGCTCACCCCAAACATTGCATCGTCCATCGCCAAGTAGAGACGACGTAGGAGAAGGAAGGGGTCGGAGTCTTTGACACTAATTATCAGTGAGATATGCGAGATAGTCAGCTATGCACTTTTTCATTTCCTGTCTGGGTTGCGTTTCTTGCCTAGATACTTCGAGGCCTGATTTTTCTCCCATGTTTCGTACATCGTTGGCAACGGATTTCTGGCGGCTAGTCGCGCCACACGCTCCAGCACCTTGATGATAGGACGGCTCTCAATCCTGCGTAGTGGGCAAGCGATGATAGCTTCGTTTTTTACAATGGCCCGTCCAGCATTAGCAGGAAGTGTAAGCAGTTTAGCGTCAACAGGTACCTTTTTATTCGCCCGAGATTTCATCACCTTCCTCTCCTTCCCTGACGTTAAGGGATAGAAAGTGCCGCACTCAGATCCGCGTGCTCAAAGGCTGATGCTATGCGATCAATCTCGGCTCGCGTAAGACTGAGTTGCGCAGCCTCTTCACGCCACGTTGCCACTGACTGCCCGACTTCGGCTGCGATCACGTGCGCCTTTTCTTCATCCAGTTCAAAGTAGCCCACCACACTCATCGCCAGATCCAACGAAGCCGAGTTGTCATCAAGATCAATGGCTGTTGTCAGAACACGTGGCTTGATATCCGTGGGGACCGGATTGAGATCATAGGCTGGCGACAACCGCCAGCCGTCCGGGCCGGCATAGAGGAAAGCGTGATTGCGCAGGTGGTCATCCGTGTTGGAAATCAGAATATTGAAGACAATACGTCGCCACAGCTCATGCATATCGTGTTTCGGGCTGGCGCCATATCGGCGAAGAGCGTCGACAAATTCCAGATAGCTGTGCGACTCGTTATCGCTTGCGCCAAGCATGGCCATGGCCGAAAGAAACGGAATACGCTGACCTTGTACACGGTCGAACCGGCGCAGCAACAGCACCGGCTTGTTCACGACCTGTTCAATTCGCCAGTCAGGCACGAGGATACCGGCCTTAGCGGCAAGGCGGAGCGCAACCGCCTCCCACAGAATCGCATTGATCTCATCATCCTTGTGTGGAAACTTGGCAATGACGAGATGCCCATCCCGGTCCCGAACAGACGCCTTGGGACGCGCACCACCCAATGATGAGCCGGGCACCAGCAGCAGGCGCAGATCCTCGTCGCTATCCGTGCCACCAACGACATGCTCCGCAGCCGACAGCAATTGTGGCAGATTGATCAGGGGTGGGATGCGAGCGGCTTCATGTTCGGCAAGAAACGGTCCCCCCTCCTGCACGGCAAAGCGCAGGGCGCCTTGTCGTGCTGCATCATCAACCATGAGCAGATAGTCAATTTCCATCAAGGTGCGCGGCGTCTCGCTCGCTTGCGCTGCCCGTCGCCGTTCTGCCCGGCGCATCAGAACCCGCCCCCAGCGGTCGGGAGCAGAGTCTCCGATGGTACCGAAAAGGGATCTGCCTGAAGGAGTGTGAAAGGGACCAGGACCAAGCGTCAGCGCCGGTTCCAGGGAGAAACGATCTACATACTCAAGCCAGTCCGGATGATATTCGAACGTGGCACTTTCCCTGCCCTTGCGCACGCGCGCCCATAGTCGCCCGGCCAGATGCGGCGTACCGGCAATATCCACATAGACAAACACTTCTGTTTCCATCACGCGTTACTCTTCTGCCCGGACTGGGACGACTGACGCCCGGATTTATTCTGGCGCCGCTTGCGGATACGTTGCGGCAAGCGCTCTTCTTCAAGCTCCAGACCCACCATATCCGTTTTGACCTCCACCAGATCACCCAACCGCTCAGCCATGCCCAAGACAAAGAGCACATTGGCATAGTTACTCAGCGAAACACCGAGGTCGCCCTTTTCTACCTTGTTCAGGGTTGTCCGACTTATAGAGGCTCGTTCGGCCATGACAGCCGTTGAAATGCGCCTCCTGAGCCGGGCATCACGGATATCCTGTCCAAGCTTGCGCACCGCCCGCCCGACCAGAATCGGTACCATCAAGCCAAATCTTGTTTTTCTCATATTTCGTCCATTTATATGGTCACTATAATTAATATCGTATATAATAATGGACATTAATGCAATATTTCTCAAGTGTCAACGGCCTTAAACAATAAGTATTAAAGTAAGGGGTCAGATCTTTGAGTGATGATGATTGCGAAAGGTCGGGTAGGTCGGGTGAGTTGAAGGCCTAACCCGACATCGCCCCACAGCGCTCGTAGGCGAGCCTAGCTTTCAACCCCAGTGTGGCAACGCACGGGGGTTTACTTTGCAGGTACACAATACGCCGTTGGCCAAACGGTCAGCGTGGCCGAGATGAATATTGAAATGATCGATGGAATAATGTAATAATTCCTTGTTTCCTTACAAAAGGGATTGTCATGCTCGCCAAATTGACATCTAAAAACCAGTTGACTCTGCCAAAGGCAGTCCTGTCCGATTTCCAGGATGCGGAGTATTTTGACGTGACCGGAGAAAACGGCTGCATCGTGCTGACTCCCGTGCGCATCACTCGCGCGGGCGCCGTGCGCGCCAAGTTGGCCGAGTTGGGCCTATCCGAAGCAGACGTGGCCGACGCGGTGGCTTGGGCGCGTCGAACTGAATGAGCCTTCTGCGCGCTGTTATCGACACCAACGTGCTGCTCTCGTCGCTCCTGTTTCATGCAGGTACTCTCTCTTGGCTGCGCATGGCATGGCAGGCCCGCCGCGTCTGTCCATTGGTGAGCCGCGAGACGATGAACGAATTGATTCGAGCGCTTGGCTATCCGAAGTTCAACCTGACCGACGGCGAGCGGGAAAACCTGCTGGCGAATTATCTGCCGTGGTGCGAAACCGTCACCGTATCGAATCCGGCCGACATTCCGGAGTGCCGCGACCCATTCGATCGGCCCTTCCTCGAACTTGCACTCGCAGGCCAGGCCGACGCCTTGGTGACCGGAGATAAAGACCTGCTCGCCATCGTCCAGGATTTTCCTGTTCCGATTCTCACCCCCCGCGCGTTCCGTAAACGCCTGTCCCCTACGGCACGACCGGGCAAACCGTAGAGACAACCGATGCCGTTCCTGCATCTTCCAAATAGATTCATCTGACTGACCGACCTATTGAATAAGTCTCCAATATGATGCATAATAGATCCAAATAGATGCTATTTATATGCTAAATAGGTTCTAATTGGGGCGCTTATGTTGCTATTGACACCTTGCGCCATATTTGGTATATTCCCCTTGTAAACGATCAGGAGAGAACCGGCAAGGGAGATCAGCCATGAACACCATCGACGCCTTTGACAAGCAATTCAAAACCGACGCGGATTGCAAAGCCTTTCTCGCTGAGGTTCGTTGGCCGAAAGGGGTGCAGTGCCCGCGTTGCCAGCGCCAAGAGAAAATCTACACCTTGAAGGCCCGCCCGTTTCACTGGGTCTGCAAAAATGCGGACTGCGGCGGCAAGAATGGCTACCGCTTTTCGATCCTGACCAAGACGATTTTTCAGGATACCAAGATCCCCTTGGTGCTGTGGTTCAAGGTCGGCTATCTCATGTTGGTGGCGAAGAAAGGTGTCAGCGCGAACCAACTGCACCGCGTCATCTTCGGCGAAGCGTCGGGGTCGGACTACCGGACCACCTGGTACATGTGCCATCGCTGGCGTGCGGCCATGCAGGGCGATGTGTTGTCCTTGACCGGTGAAGTCGAAGTCGATGAGACCTACGTCGGAGGCAAAGATAAGAACCGGCACAAAGCGAAACGGATCGGCATTACGGGCGGACAGGGGAAAGTGGCCGTGATCGGGGCGATTGCGCGAAAAGGCATGGTCGTGGCGAAAGTGATTGAACGAACCAACGCCGCCACCCTTCAACGGTTTGTCCATGAAACCGTCGCCGATAACGTGTCGTTGGTGGCCACCGATGAAGCGGCGGGCTACCGTGGCTTGAAGAAGCAGGGTCTTCCTCATGAATCCGTGTCCCATGCCAAGGGTGAGTATGTTCGGGGGAATGTCCATACAGCCAACCTGGATAGCTTCTGGTCCCTGTTCAAGCGGGGGATCATCGGGTCATTCCATCACGTGAGCAAAGCGTATCTGCCCCTGTACCTCAACGAGTTTTCCTATCGGCACAACATGCGGAAGAACCCCAGGGCCTTCGAGGAGTTACTAACGACGAGCAACCGGTAGACAGGTCACGCTGAAAACTCTACAATACCAGTATGGCGATCACTCGCGCGACCAAAGACGCCGACGACAGGCTCCGCAAGGAACTCAAGCACGCCGACATCGGAAAATTTAAGAAGGCCGTGAAGAAAGTCCTGTCTCCGTCCAAGGCCACCCCTCGACCTGCGCCTCCTCGCCAACAATCCTAGACAGGGGCCTTGAGGCCTTCCGCTCTTTTTGACGCCCGCTGTTCCTTCTGCTACCCTCTCTCCGTTCATCGCTGAAGGTTGCCCGTTGTCGGGTCGCCTGTGAAATACAAGAACTGTCTCGGTCGGTACTGGCCTGATCACCAGCGCGGATCGAGGACTACCCAACAGTAAATACGCAGGGAATCTCTCGCCTTCAGCGATGGGCCGGCCCGGCCTTTGTGCCGGGACTGCTCATTCACCCTTTTATGACGGGAGGCGTTATGCGTAAATTGATTCAGGCAATGGTATTGTTGGGAGTCTTGACAACCCCGGCTCTCGCCCAAGATAGCCACTGGTACACGGCCGTCAAGGGTGGACTTAATGCGGGCGCGGATGCGGATGTCACGGGGATCAATGTGCCGATCTCCATTAGCACGGAGACGGGAGCGGCGGTGCTCTGGACCGTGGGCTATGCCCGCAACCAATGGCGCGTCGAAAGCGAATTATCTTGGCGCCGGAACGATCTGGATCAGGTCTCGGGACCCGGAGGGTCGGTCTCGGTCGGTGGCACCCTGAGAAATTTCGCGTGGATGGTCAATGGGATCTACGAGGTTCCCATGACCAACCTCTTTACGCCATTTCTTCTTGGCGGGATTGGTCTCGCCAGGGTGGAGGGCGAAGTCACCAGTGTCGCCGGATACGATGTGGCGGTGGACGACGACAAAACGAGTTTTGCCTACCAGGTCGGGGCCGGGGTGGAATACCCCTTGTCTAATGATTTTGCCCTTGAAGTGTCCTACCGCTTCTTCGGGACGCCCACGGTGACGTTCGATGACGTGGACGTGAACAACACGCATCATGGAGGACTGGTGGGGCTGACGCTGGCGTTTTAACGGGTCCCCTGCCGAATCAACCGACTCCTCGGTTCGGCATTTGGCTCCCCTTGGCTTGCGCTGGGGGGAGCCGCTCCATTTCTGGAATGATTCTCCAAGAGGTAGGCCTGTAATCCCTGTTGGGTAAACATCCGTTCGTCAACGATGCGACTACCCAGCAACGCCTTGTGCGATTTCCGTTCATTGCGTTTCCCACCTTCGAAGCGTTGATTCTGGTGATACTTCCTCCCTTCCCAAGCCAACAGATCAGCCGCTTGGAGGGCCACATGGTCGGACTTTTCGAGAAAGGCTAGAGGACCCAATCGGCCCTCAAAGCCATGCGTCGTCTTCCATTTATCAAAATGGTCTAAGGCTGGTGCTTTGAGTAGATCATTTCGCTCAAACCAGAAGGCGATCTTCTGCTGGTCGGGGATCAGAGATGTTCTCCACATTGACTCCGCACAGGTGAGAAAGAGGGGAAGCCAGGGACCGATAGTTTTTAGGCGATGGTCTGTGAATGTCACGCGTTGCATGGCCTCATTCCAGTCCTTCAAGGCGACCGAAACGACACACGCAAACCGTAGCGTATCAGTGAAAATCTTAGACAGGTCGGCCATCAAAAGCCGATGCCGTTTCTCGTGATGCTTCCACGTCTTGAACTCGCCCTGACACGCTGTGTACTCCTTCATGTGGAAGGTGGAAACCCCATACTGCTGAAGCGTCCGGGCCCATTGCTCCTCAAAAGTACACCACCCCTGCTCATCGGAAACGACCGCCGCCACCGTAACGACAGCATCCTCACCTTTATCCGATGGCTGTCCAGACTCATCACAATAGGCTTCAAACATCGCGACGTACTTATCTCCTGGAAATGGCCGAAAGCAGGCCCTAAGGAATTGACAAGTGTAATGCCGTTGACAAGTTTTAGTGTGGAGAGCCATGCTACTATATCTTGTATCTGGTGTCAATAGAAACATAATCGCCCTAATTGGAGGTAAAACGATGCCAAAAAGAAGCATTTCTATTACAGAGACGCACAACGAATGGCTGAAAGCCCAGGTCGCCAGTGGGCAATATCGCTCCGAAAGTGAAGTCATCAGCGACCTGATCCGGGAGCAGCAACAACGCGACGCCGGAATCGAAGCCATTCGCCTCGCCATGGTCGAAGACGAGAAATGCGGTCCCGGCACCCCAACGCCAGCGGACGTCAAAACGGCGGTCCAAGAGCGGTTACGGAAAAGCAGCTCGCCGCCGATGTAGGGGCGGACCTGCGTGTCCGCCCTGCACCCTGCCGATTCAAAATTTGGTGACGCTCTTGGGAAATCCTCGATGAATCTCTCCACTTCGATACGCTCATGGTTCGAGCACCTGATTCAATGGATCAAGACGATTTTTTCTCTAAAGAGTGGCCTTATCTTCTTGTTGGTCGTGCTGTTTTCGACTTTCGTGGCCGTCATGATTTGCGAAACTACTGAAAAATTTATCGGCCAACTTTTGGGCTTGGGCTTATCAGAGGAAAACGAGAAAAACAAAATCCTGACCTTTCTCGGAATCGGCATGGGCGGTATTTTGCTGGCCCTGCAAGCTGTCATAGCCAATAAGCGGGCTCAGGCCATGGAGGATGCGGCGAACGCGCAAGCTGTGGCTAACCGGAACACCGAGCGAGGGCAGCGGCAGGAACGCCTCAAAAATGCCATTGAGCACCTGGGACACGACTCCGACTCGGTACGCCTGGGCGGTGCTTACGAACTCTTCCATCTGGCGCAAGATACGAAAAATTTACGCCAGACCGTCATGGACATTCTCTGCGCTCACATCCGCCGGACAACGGGCGAAATAAAATATCGAGAAGACTACTCTTCCAAACCTTCGGAAGAAATTCAAAGCCTGTTGACCCTGCTGTTTGTGCAAAAGCACGCGGTCTTTAAGGACTGTCACATCAATTTACAGGGAAGCTGGCTGAATGGGGCCAATCTAACACGAGCGCGCCTGCAAGCAGCTAATCTTGTGGAAGCGAACATGCAAGATGCTGAGCTACGAGAAGCGTACCTACAAGGAACTCGGCTTGAGAGAACACATTTACAGGGTGCTGAACTTCGGGAAGCACACATGCAAGGTGCTGACCTTCGGGAAGCGAAACTACAATGGGCTAATCTTATGCAGGTACATCTACAGGCCGCTAATCTTTTCGGAGCGAAACTAATGAAAGCTGATCTCAGGAGGGCAAACCTACAGGGAGCTTTTGTTGTGTCAGGCCAATTGCAGCAAGCGCGGCTTGTCGAGGCGTACCTGCAAGCGGCTGATCTTCGTCTAGCGAGACTACAAGGGGCTGACCTGACTAACGCGCGTCTACAAGCAGCAGAGTTTTACCATACAGGCTTGCAAGAAGCTACGCTTGAGAGGACATATCTGCAAGGAGTGAAACACAGACGTGGAGATGATTGGACGTTAGCCCCATTTGCGGAGAGTATTAGAGAGTCGATTGGTAAAAAGAGTGATCTATTTGGAGCGATTTTTGCAGGAAAGCTGGACGAGAGACAATTGAAGGTCATTGTCAAAGACTTGCCCGATCCACAAGCAAGAGAGTTGAGAGCGAAACTGGAACCCCACATCGGCAAGCCGGAAAGCAATGAACTGCCGGAAAACAGCGGTGCCATTACCGGAGCCTATACCGAAGAAGAAGCCGAACAATGGATTGCCGAGTATGAAGAAGCCATGTCAGCGGTCCCGAAGGCTGATAACGGACAATAACCCATGCCGCCCCTACACTGGCTTACACGTGACGATGATCTTCGCGCAGCCGCGCGTGCCGTGTCGGATGTTGGAGGAAGCGCTCACCTTGTCGGCGGGAGAGGCTGACGCGGGCAATCTGTTGATTCAGGTTGATAATAGCGATTGCCAGGGTATACTCACCGAATATTGATAAGGGGCAAGGAATGCTGTAATGGCTTCACAAGAAATCCTTGAACGCGTACGAAGCGCCGCTACTCAACGCGTACTGTTTCTTCCCCATGCAGTTCGCCAAATGGCGCGGCCGGACAGGATGATTTCACCAGACGAGATACGAACTGTGATTATGCAAGGCGAGCTAATCGAGGACTATCCCGACGACACACGTGGCCATAGTTGCCTCTTGCATGGCCAAGGAGTTGACCAGCGAGACATTCACGTGGTCTGTGCACCTAAAGAGGATTTCCTCGCAGTAATCACCGCATACATTCCCACAGAGGACGAGTGGGAGCAAAACTTGCGGACAAGGAGACTCAAATGAACTGTATTCACTGTCATGGGCAGATGAAGCGCTCGAAGGCACCATTCCACGTCGACCGCAACGGCTATCACTTGGTACTCGACACAGTCCCGGCCTGGGTCTGTCACCAGTGTGGTGAGGCGTACTTCGAGGAGCGCGAAGTCGACGCCATTCAGAGCGTCATTAAGGGGCTCGACCAACAGGCTCGACAGCTTGTGACGGATACGTGAGACGAATTGACCGGGATTGCGGCCAATGACTGCTCTCCCTCCGCTGAACCCTCTGTCGACAAACGCTACAGCGACAACAGTTGTGGCTTTCTCCAGACCTGCAGGAAATGTTCACAGCCGCCGTGATAATCCAACCACATAAAAGAAAGGAGTTAGCAGAATGAATGACCCACACTCCCTGAAACAGTCAATGAAAGAAAGTAAACGCTATAAGACACGAATGAAAGAAAAGACAAAAATTCGGTTTACATATCCTTATGGGGAATACTATGAGGACGACGGAACAAGGGTGTTGTTTAATCGTGAATATCAACTGATATGGAAAATTTCTCCAACTGGTGCCTCGCATCGGATCGACGAGATTATCTATTGTTCGGATGAACTAGCTAATACAACTACGTTTTTTACGGAAAAAAGTGGTGCGGGGTGGAACACTTCCAAGTATAGAACTTATGTGAAGAGGCTTATGGACGAGCTTGGGATAGACCCGAAGAAACTTGATGCCGTAAAGCTATATACTCAGAAAGAAAGAGGAGAGCGAGGGAACTACATGATGCAGGAATCAGCTGAGGACGATATAGATTTACGCTTCCCCAAAAACTCAAAAGATTTTTGGAGATGGGTTGCAGGAAAGCGTGCTACTGAGGGTCCCCGAGGTGATTTTATTCAAGATACCCGAGAATTATTAGACTGCGAATTCATGACCTTGGAACGAATCACCTCAAAGCATTGGAGTGCGTGTGACGAAGCGAAGAAACAAGGGAATGCCTTAGAACGGGAATACAAAAAGGAAATGACTCTTGGAAAACGACATTCAAACAAGTGGGCTTTTCCATCCAAAACTTATCGTTGATTTTGGAAATTTTCTAAGGCGCTGAGTTGTGTTAAAGAATAGCGGAAGCAAGGTGACTAAACGAGGAAGATCTCGACAATTCAAAAAATCGCGATGTATAGCAAACAAGAAGAAGACGAATAGCAACTAATGCCAACCTTACACTGGCTGACACGTGACGATGACCTTCGCGCGGCCTCGCGCGTGCCGTATCGGTTGTTGGAAGAGGCGCCCGAGTTGTCGGCTGGGGAGCCGGACGCGGAGAATATGCTGATTCAGGGCGATAACCTGGAGGCATTGAAGGCGCTGTTGCCGTTCTATGCCGGGCAGGTGAAGTGCATTTATATTGACCCGCCATTTAACACGGGCCAAGCCCTTGAGCACTACGATGACAACATCGAACATTCGATCTGGCTCGGAATAATGTATGGCCGTTTTGAACTTCTACGCGACTTGCTCGCGGAGACAGGTACGATAGCAATCCACCTTGATGACGAAGAACTTGCCTATTGTATCGTGGTGCTTGACGAAATATTTGGCAGGAAGAATCGGGTTAATATCTGCACCTTCCGTCAAGGGGCAGCCGTTGGTCACAAAGCTATCAACCCAGGTGTAGTAACGGTTACCAATTACGTCGTGATATATGCGCGTGATAAAACTAATGGCTGGAAGCCAAACCGAGTTTTTACCAAGCGCCTGCGTGATCCAAGGTATGCGTCTTTTATAGAAAACTATGAAGACGACTATCCAAGCTGGCGGCTCATTTCGCTTTCGCAGGCTTTTGCCCAAACATCAGGCGAAACGCCACGTGAAAAGAAAAAACGTCTCTGCGATCAATATGAAAGAACTCTTGACGAATTTGTGCTCAAGAATGCTGACCGCGTGGTTCAGCCCGTACCGCCTGCTTATGACGGCGTAGGGCAAGAAACCCGAAACTTGATTGATAAATCAAGAGATAATCCGAACCGAGTTTACCTTCAGGTTCGGCAGGGTTACTCCGACATCTATATATGCAACGGTAAACGCTGGCTATTTTATCGGGACAAAATCAAAGAAATTGACGGTGAGTTGGTAGCGGGCGAACCACTCACCAATCTTTGGGATGACCTTCTTTCAAACAATCTCCATAATGAAGGTAGCGTTAAATTCCCGAAAGGCAAAAAGCCAGAAGCTCTTATAAAACGTATCTTTGAATTATTCACCAACCCCGGCGACATCATCCTCGACTCCTTTCTCGGCTCCGGCACGACTGCGGCGGTGGCGCACAAGATGGGGCGTCGCTATATCGGCGTTGAAATGGGCGAGCACGCTGTTACGCATTGCGTCCCTCGCTTGCGAAAAGTCATTGAGGGTGAACAGGGCGGCATTTCCAAGTCCGCCGTCTGGCATGGCGGCGGTGGCTTCCGGTTCTACCGACTCGGTCCCACCGTGTTCGACGAGCAAGGCCACATTCGGCAGGACATTCGCTTCCCCACCCTGGCCGCCCACGTGTGGTTCAGCGAGACACGGCGTCCGTGGAACGGCAAGGGTGACTTCCCGTTGTTGGGGCTGTGCGACGACCGCGCCTATGCCTTGCTCTACAACGGTATTTTGGGTGACAAGCGACCGGCCGGCGGCAACGTGCTTACCCGTTCGACACTGGCGCGGATACGGGATGAAATTGATCGGGTACAAGCCGGTTTTGACGGCCCATTGACGGTCTACGGTGAACAGTCACGATTGACGCCGACGACGCTCGACCGGGAAAGCATCGTTTTCAAGCAGATGCCGTATGACGTAAAGGCGCGGAGATAGGCCCTTCGACTGCGCTCCGCTACGCTCAGGTCAGACGGTCCCTTCTCCGTTCGTCCTGAGCGTAAGGCGCAACGCGCCTGAAGTCGAAGGATGAACGGGGGTATGATTGTGATAAATTTCTGGGTTTACATGTTACGTTGCGGAGACGGGTCCTATTACACTGGTCATACGGATGACCTTGAACACCGTCTTCACCAGCATCAGGCGGGGACTTTCGGAGGATATACCTCGTCCAGGAAACCCTTGTCATTGGTCTATTCCTGTTCATTTCCATCAAGGGAAGAGGCGTTGCAAGCTGAACGACAGATTAAAGGCTGGAGTCGAAAGAAGAAAGAAGCCATGCTACGTGATGACTGGGCCACGGTCAATCGGTTGTCTCGTGGGAAACATAGACATCAACGGTCTTAGGGGTCCTTCGACTCGGCTCAGGACAGGCCCTTCGACTTCGCTCCGCTACGCTCAGGGCGAACGGGGAGGGATAATCCGTGCATCCTGAGCGTAGGCCTCTTGAGGTCGGAGTCGAAGGGTCAGGACAAACGGAGAGGAGATCAGTTCTGTGGGTGGGAGAGGCTGAGTCATGCAACTGAAACAGTACCAGACTCACACGCTCGACACGTTGCGCCGCTTCTTTGAGCAGGCCCGTCTCGCCGGGCCGAAGGCCGCTTACGAGGCAATTGCCGTCGAGCCGGAGCAGGCCGCGCGGATCGGGCGTTATGCCGGGACGTATGAACCGCTCGCCGAGCTGCCTGGCGCCCCCTACGTCTGTCTGCGCCTGCCGACGGGCGGAGGCAAAACCCTTCTCGCCGCCCATTCCATCGCGATTGCCCGCGATACCTGGGTGGAGAAGGACTATCCCCTGGTGGTATGGCTGGTGCCGACCGACAGGATTCGCCAACAGACTGCCGAGGCGTTGAAGCAGCCCCATCATTCGTATCGGCAAACGCTGAACGAAGCGTTCGACGGCCGGGTACGAGTGTTCGACATCGCCGACTTTACGCATATCCGGCCTCACGACCTTCGTGATCATTGCTGCATCGTGGTCGGCACCATCCAGACCTTGCGTGTCAAAAACACCAGTGGCCGCAAGGTCTACGCTCACAACGAGAATCTTGAGCCGCATTTTTCCGGCGTTAGGGATTCGGCGCAGGGCTTGGAACAATCGACAAGCGGCGGGATCAAGTTCTCCTTTGCCAATCTGCTGCACCTCCACCAGCCGTTGATGATCGTGGACGAGGCGCATAACGCCGTCACCGGCCTGACCCGGGAAATGCAGGCACGCCTCAACCCCAGCGCCATCATCGAGTTCACCGCGACACCGAAGCCAAAATCGAACATTCTGCACAGTGTTTCGGCCCAGGAATTGAAGCAAGCCGAGATGATCAAGCTGCCGATCATGCTGACTGAACACACCACGTGGCAAAATGCGGTGAACGGGGCGATTGCGTCCCGTGCTTCACTGGACAAGACGGCCAAGGAGGACCCCGATTACATTCGGCCCATTGTCCTGTTTCAGGCCCAACCCAAAAACGAGGAAGTGACCGTCAGCGTCCTAAAGAAACACCTGCTGGAGGTCGAGAACGTTCCTGAGTCTGCAATCGCCGTCGCAACCGGCGACATGCGGGAACTGGACGGCATCAACCTGTTCGACCCGCACTGCCCGATTGAATACGTCATTACCATCGAGGCTCTGAAAGAAGGCTGGGACTGCTCCTTTGCGTACGTCTTCTGTTCGGTCTCGCGCATCCAAAGCGCGCTGGACGTTGAACAGATTCTCGGCCGGGTGCTGCGGATGCCGTTTGCCAAGCGGCGTAAAGCCGCGGAGTTGAACCGCGCGTATGCCTTCCTGTCCGAACCTGAAACCGGCATAGCTGCCCGCTCACTTGTCGACAAACTGGTGGCAATGGGCTTTGAGGAAGACGAGGCGCTCGACAACGTCGAACCGGCCCGATCAGAGGTTGACGACGACGGGCTCTTTCCGCCGGACGAGTTTCAGCAACCCACTTTCAGGCACATCCTGACGGCTACGCCGGAAGTCGCCGCTGCACTGGATAAGATACAACTCGAAGGTCTGACGGTGAGCTCAACTGAAGAAGGCACGCTCGAAATCGCTGTCGCCGGCCGTGCGAGCGATAAACTGGCTGAGGCCTATAGACAGCTTTCACCGGCTGAACGCGAGGCGCTTGCTGAAGTCTTCGCGCAACACGAACTCGAAGCGAAGTTGCGACTATCGCCGGCCGAACGTGGTGAGACGTTCAGCGTTCCACGCCTGATGACGGAAATTCAGGGTCAGTTGGAGTTTGCCGATACCGACGTGTTCATGGATTCTCATGACTGGTCGCTGCTGAATCACCCGGCCAGGTTGGACAAGGACGAGTTCTCTATCCATGAGACCGCCCACGGCTTTGAGATCGACTTGGACGGGAATCGACTGACCTACCGGTTCGCTGGCGAACAGGAGCAATTGAGCTTGAACGTGGACGTGGAAGGCTGGACACAAGAGGCGCTCGTCCTGTGGCTCGACAAGCAGGTGCGCCAACCCGACGTCGGTCAGGCCGAACGGGTCAAGTGGCTGTCCGATCTTTCCACCTACCTGATCAACACTCGTGGCCTGCACGTCTCCGCGCTCATGCGCTGCAAGTTCATCCTGGCTCGAAAGATACGTGACAAGATCGACGCGATTCGCCGGAAGGAACGGAGCAGTGTGTATCAGGCTCGCCTCTTTGAGCCCGGAGCCAAGCCCGAGATCTCGTTCAAGACCGCGTTTGTCTTCCGAGACGGCATGTATCAAGGAGAACGTCGCCACCGTGGGCGCTGGCAACCCGGCAAACATTTTCTCGGCCCCCATGCCGTGCCGGCCTTTAGCGGTGTGGACGAGGGTGAGGAAGTCCAGTGCGCTCAAACCCTCGACAACCTGCCCGAGGTGAAATTCTGGGTGCGCAACGTGTCGCGTCATCCAGCTTCGTTCTGGCTGCCGACTGCGACGGATAAGTTTTATCCCGACTTCGTGGTGCAACTGGAAGATGACCGCCTGCTTGTCGTCGAATACAAAGGCGCGCGTGACGCCGACAGTTCCGACACTGCGGAGAAGCGGACAATCGGCGAATTGTGGCAACGCACAAGCCACGGTAAGGGGGTATTCGTCGTTGTTGAGAAAAGCGTCAATGGGCGGGACATGCACCAACAGTTGTTGGACGGCATCGGGGGTAGTGGCAAAGCTTGAAGGAAGACGCACCCCCCTCACCCCAGCCCTCTCCCACGGTGGGGAGAGGGTGTTATAGAACGAAAGGACCCACATGACCACGAAATATGACGCGAGTGAGATTCTTGTTTTGGAGGGGATTGACCCGGTTCGGCGGAGACCGGCGATGTATATCGGGGGGACGGACAAGACCGGGCTGCACCATCTGGTGTGGGAAATTCTGGATAACGCCATCGACGAGGTCATCAACGGGTATGCCACGATGATCACGGTCGAACTCGATAAGACGGGCGGCGGCATCCGCGTCACCGATAACGGACGCGGCATTCCGGTGGATCAGCACAAGAAATACAAAAAGTCGGCGCTTGAAATTATCATGACGACGCTCCACGCCGGCGGAAAATTCGAAACCGGCAGCTACATCCACTCGGGCGGCTTGCATGGGGTCGGCGCCTCGGTGGTCAATGCCTTATCCGATCATCTGGAAGTCACCGTCAAACGGCACGGGCACGAGTGGCAACAACAATATCAGGCCGGCAAACCCCTGGGGCCGGTCACAAAGGGGAACCCGGCGCGGGGCATGGGCACGTCGGTGTATTTTCGTCCGGACCCGATCATTTTCGGAAAGCAGACGACCTTCGACTCCACCCTGTTGCAGCACACCCTCGAGGCGAAATCCTATCTTCATAAAGGACTCAAAATCACCTTCAAGGATGGACCCTCGCGGCAAACGCACGACTTTGTCCATGAACAGGGCATTGAAGAATACCTCACCAAACTCGTCAGGGATCGCGGACACAAACCCACCGCCGACTTCGTGTTTTATTGCGAACGCCGCTTGGACGACAATGGCAAACCCGCGACACAGGACGACGGCTTCGCCATGGAAGTCGCCCTGCAATGGACGGATGAACCCGCGGAATTCGTTCGCAGTTACGTGAACGGCGTGGGCACGTCGAGCGGCGGCACCCATGAATCAGGCTTGCGAAACGGCATCGTGAAAGCCGTGCGTCATTATATGGAGACGCACAACCTCACCCCGAAAGGGCTCAGCATCCAGGCGGAAGATATCCGCGAAGGCATGGCCTGCGTCCTGAGCGTGCTCATCCTGAACCCGCAATTTCAGGGGCAGACCAAAGAACGGCTCAATAATCCCGAGGTGCAGGGGCTCGTGGACAACGCGCTGCGCCCGTCCCTGGAAAACTTTTTGCACGAAAATCAAACCATTGCCGAAACCCTGGTCGGCCGCATGATTCTGGCGACACGCGCGCGGGAAGCGTCCCGTGAGGCGTCGAAGGCCGTCATCCGAAAATCCGCCGTGAGTCATCGCCTGAATTTGCCGGGCAAGCTGGCGGACTGCCAAAGCACGGACCCTGCGCTCAGCGAGTTGTTCGTGGTTGAGGGTGATTCCGCCGGAGGCACCGCGAAGCAGGGGCGTGATTTGAAAACGCAGGCGATCTTCCCTATCCGGGGCAAGGTACTGAACACCGAGGAGCTTACCCTCGGCAAGGTGGTCGAGAACAAGGAGTTGGCGGACCTGGTCAAAGTCCTGGGTTGTGGGATCGGGCGGGATTTCGATCTCAAGAAGCTGCGATACCACAAAATCATTTTGCTCATGGACGCGGACGTGGACGGCTACCATATCAGCACGTTGCTGCTCACCTTCTTTTTCCGGCACATGTCGGAATTGATCAAACACGGGCACGTCTATATTGCCCAGCCGCCGCTCTACCGCATCGATATCGGCAAGGCCGTCCATTGGGCGGGGACAGATGAAGAGAAAGCACGCATTCTGGCCGAAGCCGGTGGCAGGGCGACGCCGCTCATCAGCCGGTTCAAAGGTCTCGGCGAAATGTTTCCCCAACAACTCAAAGAGACGACGCTCGATCCCGCCACGCGCCGGCTCCTCAAAGTCGAGCTTCAGGATGAACTCGACACCGACCTCACCTTCCGCGATCTCATGGGCAAGCGCACTGAAGCCCGGTATGAGTTTCTGATGGCCAATGCCGCCCTCGCCGACAATCTGGACGTGTAGTTTTCAGGGCCGCATGAGATGCGGCCCCTACAAATTGCTATGTCTTGTAGCGGCGCCATCTCATGGCGTTCTCCGTTGGCCGCATGAGGTGCGGCTCTACAAGACTCATCACCCTCACCTTAATCCTCTCCCATCAAGGGAGAGGAAATTCTATTCACTCCCTCGCCCGATTTCCTGCATGAAGCGGGAAATAGGGAGAGGGCTGGGGTGAGGGGAGAACGAAAAGACATGGCCCGGGATGCCGCCCTACAACTACGATGCTTTGTGCGGAGGCGTGCGGGGCGGTAGAATCCACACCCGATGAAACCCCTCGAACTCGTGAAACAGTACCATGAGCAGACCAAGCATGAATTCAACCGGTATGCCCGCGCTCTGGGGTACATGGACTGGGCCAACCAGCCTGATCCCTTTCGGCGATATGAAGGCGCTCCACTTTACGAATTACCGCTGCTCGCGGCCGGCGACGATCCCGTTGCCCCTTCTTACGAATCGCTCTTTTCCTCACAGCCGGTTGATCCTCAATCCTTGAGCCTGAACAGTCTTTCCCGATTTTTCGAATACGGCCTCTCCATCACGGCGTGGAAAGAATACGGGGGCAATCGCTGGGCATTACGCAGCAATCCTTCCAGCGGCAATCTGCATCCCACGGAAGGCTATCTGCTGATCAGGGAAACCGCCGGTCTCCCGCTGAAGGCGGGGCTCTATCACTATGCCCCCAAAGAGCACGGCTTGGAGCACCGGTGTTATGGCTCAAACGAGGTGATCGAGGCACTCCTTCACCCTTTTCCCGCGCAATCATTTTTCGTCGGGCTGAGTTCGATCCATTGGCGGGAAGCGTGGAAGTATGGGGAACGCGCGTTTCGCTACTGCCAGCACGACGTGGGCCACGCGCTGGGCACGCTTCGGATTGCGGGAGCCACCCTCGGTTGGCGGGTCGTTCTGCTCACCGAGCTCGACGACCGGACGATTGGCGCCCTTCTCGGCTTGAACCGGTTGCATGAATTTGAACAGGCCGAACCCGAATTGCCCGAACTGCTGTGTGTCGTCTGTCCTATACACGACTCCCCGCCGGAATCCCTGCCGATCCCCATTGACCAAGCCGTTCTCAAGCATTGGGAACAAGGGGACTGGCGAGGCAAGGCGAACCGGTTGAGCCGGGACAACCCCGTTCCCTGGGAAATCATCGATGACGTGACCAAGGCGTCCTGGAAAACCTCAGTGGAACAGACTCGATGGGACGCCACGGTGGGCGTCCCCTACAAATCCGCCCCGCTCCCGGAACAGGGCGGAGCGGAACGGGCGTCCCCTCCCGATCCCCGGCCAAGCATGATCTCCGCGCACCAGATCATTCATCAACGGCGAAGTGCGGTGGCGTTCGACGGAAAAACGTCGATTTCCGCACAACAATTTTTCACAATGCTGGAGCGTGTCATGCCTCACCCGGATCGACCGGTCGCACAACGGCCCATGCCGTGGGATTCGCTCCCGTGGGATCCGACCGTCCACCTGGCCCTTTTCGTTCATCGAGTCGACGGCCTCCTACCCGGGATCTATATGCTCCTGCGAAACGCCGACCCGGCGCTCAAGGCCATCTTTCAACAAGCCATGCATGAGCAATTCGCATGGACCATTCCCGAGCAGTGTCCGGCATCGCTTCCGTTGTATCTGTTGGAGGACGGAAACGCCCAACGCATTGCCATGCAGGTGAGTTGCCACCAGGAGGTGGCGAGCGCCAGTGCGTTTTCATTGGGGATGATTGCGGAGTTCGAGGCGTCGTTGGAGAAACATGGACCATGGTTTTACAAACGCCTGTTTTGGGAGACCGGACTCATCGGTCAGGTGCTGTACCTCGAAGCGGAAGCGGCCGGGGTCCGTGCCACCGGCATCGGGTGTTTTTTCGATGATCCCGTACATCGCGTGCTCGGGTGGTATCCCGACACGCAATTTCAATCCTTGTATCACTTCACCGTCGGCGGCGCCGTAGACGATCATCGCCTCACCACCCTGCCTCCTTACGGCGAACTGAGTGTGGAGGGCAGGCACAGGGGCCTGCCCCTACCAGAATGAACCATGGTCCCGTAGGGGACGGCCCCCGTGCCGTCCCGAATCGATGGGCAGAAGAGAAAGATTCTGGATCCCCGATCAGGTCGGGGATGACAGCAGGAGGCAGCCCCACCCGGGGGCAGGGATGGCGTAGCTACAAATGCCAAAAAGACCAGAGATGGCAGCACTGGCAGAGCACACTCGCTTGCAGTCGCCCCATGGAATAGGATAGGGTAATTGCCAGCCAAGGCGGCGTCGGCTTATCGCCTCTGCGACGAGCGGAGGCCACTCCCCTCAGACAAAAAATCGCCCACTATAAAGGAGGACACCATGAATCCACTCGACTCGATCCCCGGAACGATAGGCGCAGGATTCGTGCTGACCGTCGTTCTGTATTTTGTGGTGAAAATGCTTGTCTAGTTTTCTACTGACCTGAACTCAACCCAAAGAGGATAGATCATGGAACCCTTATTAATGGAAACCTTGTTAAGGTGGGGACACTTTCTGGCGGGTATCACCTGGATCGGTCTGTTGTATTACTTCAATTTCGTTCAAGTTCCCTTTCTGGGAAAAGTCACTCCCGAAACCAAGGCGGAGGCCTTTCAACATTTAGTCCCGAATGCGCTCTGGTGGTTCCGTTGGGGCGCCCTTGCCACGTGGCTGTTCGGTGCCGCGCTCCTGCTGAACCAAGCCCGGTTCGGTTCGGCGTTTGCCCTGCAGGGAGAGAATGCCGTCATCGGCATGGGGGCTTGGCTCGGCACCATTATGCTCTTCATCGTCTGGGGCATTATCTGGCCCAACCAGAAAAAGGTGCTGGGCCTCAAGGAAGCTTCGGCTGATGAAAAGAAACGGTCTGCCCGCATGGCCCTCCTGGCTTCACGGACCAACACGATGCTGTCGATTCCCATGTTGTTCTTCATGGCATCGTCCGAGCACGCGTCCGGTCTGTTTTTAGCGAATTGATTCGGGGGAAGAGCCAACCGTCCTTGGAGCACGGGGGTGTCGTCTTGGGCATAGCCTCTACCTCCCCTTGCCCCTCCTTACAAAGGAGGGGAACTGGGCACAGAATGAGACAGCGGAAATTCTCAACGAATCAGTGAGTACATACGGGAGGTAGCAGGAGCGTACATGATGCGGTTGCGCAATAGGTACCTTTTCTTTCTTATTGCGACGTCGGGAATTTTTCTTCTGGGTGCGTCGGGCGCGTGGGCAAACGACACGGCAGGCTTGTTCGCCGGGGTCAGGTTCGGCCATGAGCTTGCCGACGTGGAGCATGCCAAAAGCGTACACTACAACGCAGGTGTTCTCGCCTCGCATCTGGATGGAAGTGCGCTGGCGACCGAGGATAATGCAAAAGACGGAATCAACGCGTTCTCGGCGAACCTGGGATATCGCGCGTTCTTGTCCGACCGGATATACCTTTCGGGAGAGGTTGAAGGTGCGGTCTACTCCAATACGGTGCAAGGCTTTCTTCGAGGAACGTACAGGGGTGACGCAAGACCCATTCCCTCTCAAAACGTCTTTCCCGGAGCATGGAGCGTGGAAAAGAACCACAGTATCGGGTTCAATGCACGACTGGGGTACGTGCCCCAGGCTTTTGAATTCTTAGGCGAAGGCCGCTCCATATACCTGATTTCCGGGGTGAAGTGGCTGGACGCGACTTTTGAATCCGCCTATGATAATCGTGGGGTTGGTGATGACGCTATTCGCGGCGCCACCCGCAAAACGCGCAATGCCATGCCCTGGCTTGTCGGAGGTGGCCTGGAGTTCGGAAGCAGCAAGAATCGCTTTGACGTGCGCATCCAATATTCCAGTTGGAGCATGGATTACGCCAGCGGTGATGGGTCGCAAGAAGACAGAGCCTATGTGCCATACAATTTCGACGTTGACGAAGTCAGTGTCTCCCTGGGGTATACCAGATCGTTTACCCTCGGCACGTAAGTTCGCGTGAACAACCGCACCGGCCACAAAAACCGCTGTGAGGGCTTCAACCATCGGGCAAACCCGAGGCGCAACATCGAAGTTGAATTACCATTATCCGAGCCGGTCAGCCGTTGTCGGCTCCGGTTCATTCCTTCATAACATTTCTTACCAAAGAGGAAACTATGAGCAAGACTCTCAAGGGCACACAAAGCCATGACAATCTCAAAGCCGCCTTTGCCGGAGAATCCCAGGCCAATCGCCGGTATCTGTATTTTGCGCGTCGGGCCGATATCGAAGGGTACCCGGACGTCGGCGGATTGTTCCGTGATACGTCCGAAGCCGAAACCGGCCATGCCTTCGGTCACCTGGATTTTCTGAAGGAAGTCGGCGACCCAGCCACGGGTGAACCCATCGGGAACACCGAATCGAATCTCAAGGCGGCCATTGAAGGCGAAACCTACGAGTACACGCAAATGTACCCGGGCATGGCCAAAACCGCGCGGGAAGAAGGCTTTGAAGAATTGGCCGAATGGTTTGAGACCCTGGCCAAAGCGGAACGCTCCCACGCCAACCGTTTCACCAAAGGGCTGGAATCTTTAGACAACGCGTAATTCCTGCTTCACAACCATGGAGCGGAGTCGCCGTGGTGCACGACTCCGCCTCACGTGGTTTTCTACGTGACGATCTTCGTTGAAAAACATTCACCTTATTTCCCCTGACTGGACGCGAGACGATCTCGTACAAGAGACGAATCGCATATTCGACGTCTGCGACGGCTGTCGTCGATGTTTCAACCTCTGTCCTTCCTTCAACACGCTGTTGGACCGCATCGACGAGTATGAGAGCGACGTCTCCCGCATGACCGCCCCGGATTATGAACGGGTCGAAAAGGAATGTTATTACTGCAAGCTCTGTTACAACCATTGCCCGTACACGCCACCCCATGACTACCAGATCGATTTCCCGCGTCTCATGGCCGCGTGGAAAAAGCAACGGGTCAAGGAACAGGGCGCGTCCTGGCGCGATCGCCTGCTGATCAAAACGGACCTGATCGGGAAACTGGGAGGCATGACGGCCTCGCTGACCAACCGGGTTCTTGCGACGCCGTGGATACGGAACCTGTTGGAACCGATCATCGGGCTGCACCGGGACCGGCAGGTGCTCGCCTTTTCTCGAGAAAACTTTCCCGCATGGTGGCGCAAACGCGGCCCGGCGCTGCAACCCGAGATCGCCAAGCATAAAGTCGTGCTGTTCCCGAGTTGCATGGTGAATTATCAGGCCACCGATATCGGCAAAGCGACGGTGCAAGTGCTCGTCAAGAATAACGTGGAGGTCGTCGTGCCCCAAGGCCAACGCTGTTGCAGCATGCCGTCCTTCGATCTCGGGGATACCGAGACCATGGCGCAGACGGCCACGCACCATCTCCAACTGTTCCTGCCTTATCTCAAACAAGGATATGACCTCGTCGTCCCCACCCCCAGTTGCAGTCTCATGTTCAAACGGGAATATCCGTATCTGGTGCCGACGCGCGACATGACGACGTTGGCCGAACGCACGTTCGATATCTGTGAATACCTGATGCGGCTCAAAAAAGACGGGGCGTTGTCCACGGAGTTCAAATACACGCAACAGCGCATCGCGTATCAGGTGCCCTGTCATTTGCGCGATCAGAACATCGGCTTTAAATCCAAAGAACTCATGGAACTCACGGGCGCCCGGGTCGAGGTGATTGAAAAATGTTCCGGCCACGACGGCTCCTGGGGCGCCAAGGTCGAATTTTTCGATCGTTCCATGAAGATCGCCCAAAAAGCCGTCCGCGCCGTTTCCGATTGCGAGCCGGACCTGGTGGCGTCGGATTGTCCTCTTTCGGCGCTGCAACTCGATCAGGCCGGGGCGACGCCGTCGGAAAACATGCCGGCGGCTCGACATCCCATTCAAATTGTTCGCGACGCGTACAACCTGCCCTCATGAACCGTCTAACCCAATCCGATCTCCTCTCCCCGGCGGACTACGAAGCGCAACGCGCCACGTTTCGACAGGAGATTATTGCCCTTAAAAAACGGCGCCGGATCGAGGTCGGCCCCTTGGTCACGCTGGTCTTTGAGAATCGACGGACGCTGCTTTTTCAAATTCAGGAGATGATTCGCGTCGAACGCATTTTCGAGCCGTCGAAAATCCAGGAGGAGCTTGACGTGTACAATGCCCTGCTTCCCGGAACGGGCGAGCTCAGTGCCACCGTGATGATTGAAATTACGACTCAGGAGCGCATCAAGGAGATCCTGGACTCCTTCCAGCATTTCGATCGATCAGACACCCTGGCTCTCACCGTCAAGGACCAAGCCGTCTTTGCCGACTTTGAAGCCGGCCACAGCAAGGAAGACAAAATCAGCGCGGTTCATTTTGTGCGCTTTCCGGTTCCCTCGTCTTTTCTGAAAGCGCTTGGAGAGGATGGGGCGCATGCCGGCATCCGGATTACCCATGAGCACTACAGGGCAGAGGCGAAAGTCCCACCTGCCCTGCGAGAAGAGTGGCTGAAGGACCTGGAAGCCTGATCGTTTTTCAGATTTTTCTTTCGATACAAATTGACAACTGCCTGGGGGGTGGTTATTATTAACCTCCAAGAGGAGAATGTTCTGGATTGTCGAGAATCCGGGAAACACGATACCTATTCATCTCATATTCAAGCGGAGGAAGTCATGGTCACTATCAGCCCACTTGCCGAAGAAAAAATCAAAGAATTGATACACGACGAAGAAGAGGACGTCATCGGATTGCGGATTTATGTCAAAGGCGGCGGTTGCAGCGGCTATCAATATGGGATGTCCTTTGAATCCAAAATGGATGAGGATGACACGGTGATTGAAAAAGGCGAGGTCAAAGTCATCGTGGATTCGCAAAGTGCTCCCATGCTGAGCGGCGCGGAAGTCGATTACGTCGACAGCCTGCAAGGCTCCGGGTTTGCGATTAAAAACCCGCAAGCGAAGAGCACGTGCGGCTGCGGCAGTTCCTTTAGCACCTGACCCCATCGAATTCGACCGCAACAAGGCCAGGGTTCTTGCCTCTCTCACAGGCGGAATTCCTGGCCTTTTTCTTCAGAGCCGGTTTCCTTTCATCGAGTATGGCACGATCGACCCTCACGAAACGGATAGAGTTTTCCGCTTCCCACCGGTATTTCAAAGCCGAGTGGGACGAGGCGCGCAATAAAGAGGTCTTTGGCCCTTGTTCTCAGGAGCATGGACACAATTATCTCCTTGAAGTGACCCTTGGCGGGCGGGTCGATCCCGTCACGGGCATGATTATCAATTTGTACGACCTGAAACACATCGTGACGGACGTACTCGAAGAGTTCGACCACAAACACCTCAACTTCGATATGCCCTACTTTGAACGTCTTGTCCCCACCCCTGAAAATCTGGCCCTGGTACTGTGGAGAAAATTCCGCGAGCGCCCCGAGACCCGGGATATCGAATCGATACGGCTTTGCGAGGGTGAAAACCTGTGGGCCGAACTCTATCCGCCGAAAAGAACCGACCCGGCATCGCAGGACAATGCGGAACCGACCGAGGCCCTGTTGACTCGCCGGTATGCCCTGACGGTGAAGCGAAATGCTGATGCTTCCCACGTGGAGACGTGGCCCCTTTCCCTGGACGTCACGGTTCGAGGCCCGATTGACCCCATCACGGGTCGCGTCACGGATATCATGGCGTTGGACAAGCGGGTACAGGAACAGGTCCTCAACAACCTGTTGGGCACGAATGTGTCGCAACACCCGGAATTTGCTGCCCGGCCGGTGACCCTCCCCACCTTGGCCAAAGTCCTCTGGTCCCGCTTGATCGACGTTGCCGATGCGCGTCTCGAACGCCTCCGGCTCACCGATCATCACAACCTGACCCTGGACTATTCGGAATAGTCGCACGGCACGCAAAGAACCTTTCCTTTTCCTCAAGTGTTGGGTAGCATTCAGCCCACATGAGCAACGGAGACCTTCATTGGATCGCCAATTTTATATGGGGCATTGCGGACGACGTTCTGAGAGACGTCTACGTCCGCGGAAAATACCGGGACGTCATTCTTCCGATGGTGGTCATTCGCCGGCTCGACGCCGTGCTGGAACCGACCAAACAGGCGGTGTTGCACATGAACCAGACACTCGACAAGGCAGCCATCGCCAACAAGGACGCCGCTCTGTGCCAAGCTGCAGAACAAGCCTTTTACAATGCATCACCTTTCACGTTGCGTGACCTTCGCGCGCGAGCCAAGTCCCACCAACTCAAGGCGGATTTCGAAGCCTACCTCGACGGCTTTTCGCCCAACGTGCAGGAGATCCTCGATAAGTTCAAATTCAGAAATCAAATCCCCACGCTGGTCGAAGCCGACATCCTCGGCAGCCTCATCGAAAAGTTCCTCGATCACTCCATCAATCTGAGTCCGCAACCCGTTCGCCATCTAGACGGCTCTGAACGCTTGCCGGCACTGGATAACCACGCGATGGGCACGATCTTCGAAGAGCTGATTCGGCGGTTCAATGAAGAGAACAACGAAGAAGCCGGCGAGCATTTCACCCCGCGGGACGTGGTCAAACTCATGGCGGAACTCATCTTTCGACCCATTGTCGACCGAATCGAGTCAGGAACCTATCTCGTGTATGACGGGGCTTGTGGAACGGGCGGGATGCTGACCGTCGCCGAAGAACGACTGCGCGAGTTAGCTAAAGAGCACGGCAAAGAAGCATCCATCCACCTCTTCGGCCAAGAGGTCAATCCGGAGACCTACGCCATTACCAAGGCCGATCTTCTTCTGAAGGGTGAAGGAGAAGAAGCCGAACATTTCGGCCTTGGATCAACCCTCTCGCAGGATAGTTTCGCAACCCGCGAGTTCGACTTCATGCTCTCGAATCCGCCGTATGGCAAAAGCTGGAAGACCGATCTCGAACGAATGGGCGGAAAGAGCGACATCAAAGACCCGCGTTTCCTCATCGAACACGCAGGCGATCCCGAATTCAGCCTCATCACGCGCTCGAGCGATGGACAACTCATGTTCCTCGTGAACAAGCTGGCCAAGATGAAACGCAGCACGGCACTTGGCAGTCGCATTGCCGAAGTCCACAACGGCAGTTCGCTCTTCACCGGCGACGCTGGACAGGGCGAGAGCAATATCCGCCGCTGGATCATCGAGAACGACTGGCTGGAAGCCATCATCGCCCTGCCGCTGAACATGTTTTACAACACCGGCATCGCCACCTACATCTGGGTACTGACGAATCGCAAGGCCGAGCACCGTCGTGGAAAAGTTCAGCTCATAGACGCAACCACGTGGTTCAAACCGCTTCGGAAAAACCTGGGCAAGAAAAACTGTGAACTCTCTGCCGAGGACGTTCAACGCATTCTCGAAGCCTTCCTCGCCTTCAAGGAGACGGAACAATCCAGGATTTTTCCCAACGCCGCTTTCGGCTACTGGAAGATCATTGTCGAACGTCCATTGCGTTTGAAAGTGGAGCTGTCGGCGGCCAACCGCACACGGTTCAAGAAGGCTTGTGTTGAAGCAAAGGAAGCACCCCTCGCCGATCTCATCGACGAATTGGCTGAAACTCTCGGCCCTGGACCCCATACGGATTTCAATGCATTTATGGTCGAGGTGGGAAAAACCGCCGGCCAGAGGAACCTGCCACTCACGTCCAAGCGACAAAAACTCGTACAAACCATGCTCGCCGAAAAAGACGACACTGCCGCACCGGTCATCAAAAAATTCCACAAGCCCCGCAAAGGAGAGGCCGACCCGTTCCATGGCCGCTATCAAATCACTCATCATGGCGAGGCAACGGTTGTTGAGTACGAACCGGACAGCGACCTGCGGGACACCGAACAAGTGCCACTGCTGGAAGCCGGCGGAATCGAAGCCTTCTTTCAACGAGAGGTCCTGCCCCACGTTCCCGACGCTTGGATCGACCAACCCGCCACCAAGACAGGCTATGAAATTTCCTTCACCCGCTACTTCTATAAACCAAGGCCACTGCGCACGCTGGAAGAAATCCGCGCCGACATCCTGGCGCTGGAAAAGGAAACCGAAGGGCTGCTGGATGAAATTATCGGAGATGGCAAAAGGCCATAACTGCGGATTCAAACCCTGACCCTTGCTACAATCCGCTCTACTATTTAAAATTGCCACCAAATTTTAAATAACAAGGCGTGTTGTTTAACAACTTTAATTAAGGTAGTCCATCATGCGACGCGGGGAAAGCGGTAGATACCGGGTTACAAGTACTGGAGGCGAGCAGATCCGCGCGTTCATCCCTGCCCTGTTACCGCCGAATCCCCCGTTGGCACTGGACGACTCGTTACAGCAGTTGCTTGAGGCAGCGACGCTCGACCTCGGTCGACTCGACGGGATCTTTACCCTGCTGCCGGATCAGGCCCTCTTTCTCTATGCCTATGTCCGCAAGGAAGCAGTGCTCTCATGCCAAATTGAGGGAATGCAGTCGTCGCTGTTGGATCTCTTGCTCTTTGAACTGGATGAAGCGCCTGGGGTCCCGCTTGATGACGTGCGCGAAGTCTCGAACTACGTAGCCGCGCTTGAACACGGTTTGCGCCGCCTGCGGGAGAATTTTCCGCTATCGAATCGATTAATCCGCGAGATTCACGGTGTGCTGTTGTCAAGCGAACGGGTCAGCACCAAAACTCCCGGTGAGTTCCGACGCTCACAGAATTGGATCGGCGGAACCCGACCAGGCACTGCCGTCTTCGTGCCACCGCCGCACACCGCCGTGCCAGACTGCATGGCGGCGTTCGAAAGCTTCTTGCACGCCAAGGCCGACGGGTTGCCGGTGCTGACACGGGTGGGACTTGCGCACGTGCAGTTCGAGACCATCCACCCCTTCCTCGATGGGAACGGGCGCGTGGGACGGTTACTCATACCGCTGCTGCTGTATCATGCCGACATGCTGCGCGAGCCGCTCCTGTACCTGAGCCTGTACCTCACGCAACACAGGGACACCTACTACGATCTGCTGAGTCACGTGCGCCGCACCGGCGACTGGGAAGCATGGCTCGCCTTTTTCCTCGAAGGAGTACGGCTGACTGCCACTGGTGCTATCTCGACCGCCAAACGCCTCTCCCAGATGTTTCAGAATGACCGAAACCGCATCGAAATGACCGGGCGCCGCGCCCGCTCAGCCTTGCGCGTGCATGAAGTGCTGAAGGCGCGGCCGCTTCTGTCCCTGTCCGAGGTCCACAATCGCACGACACTCTCCTTCCCCACCGCTTCCTCGGCAATGGAACTGCTTGCCAAACACGGGATTGTCCGGGAGATTACCGGGAAGCGCCGTGACCGGCTGTTCGTCTATGAGCAGTATCTTTCCATTCTCGACGAAGGAACCGAGGCGCCGTGAGAGACCCTGCCGGAAAGTTGTTACCCAGATGTACGGACAGCCGCAAAGCATAGGATAAAATAATGGCAGACACCATGAACAAAGAAACCCGAAGCCGAATGATGTCTTCGGTTCGGGCCAAGAACACCAAGCTGGAATTGGAGATACGCCGTCGTCTTTTTGACATGGGATTTCGCTATCGTCTGCACCGAAAGAACCTTCCCGGAACACCTGACATGGTCTTTCCGAAGTATCGATCCGTCGCGTTCATACATGGATGCTTCTGGCATTACCACGGATGTCATCGTTCTTCGATACCCGGAACCCGACGTTCATGGTGGAGGACAAAACTTGAAGAGAACGCGAGGCGCGATTCAGCAGCCGTGTCTGAATTGCGGAAACTGGACTGGCGGGTACTGATAATTTGGGAATGCGGATTCCGAAGGCCGAAAACGAACTACACAGAAGCATTGGACACCATTTCCGTACGAGCTGCGAATTTTCTGAAATCGAAACAGAAACGATTGGAGATTCCGAGATTGCATCGCAGGAGAAAAATGCTGGATGGGAGAAGATAAACCTCATGACAAAAAGAGTACCTGAAGAAAAAAACGGGTTCGAGCAGATACCGTTCCGTATGCATCCCAGGGTATTCGCCGCTCTGGGAGCGGACCTCGTGACCAATGATGTCGTAGCCATAATCGAACTTGTCAAGAATTCATACGATGCATTCGCGCAAAATGTCCGCCTGCGATTCCGGGACGATCCGTCTCATGGCATGTTTCTGGAAATCGAAGACGACGGCAATGGCATGACCAGGGAAGTCCTGGAAAATGTCTGGTGTCTCGTTGCAACTCCCCACAAAGAATTAAATCCTGTTGTAAAGAGCGGTGACAAAGAACGTCGCGTTGCCGGTGAAAAAGGCCTTGGCCGTCTTTCCGTCGCGCGGCTCGGAAAGCGTCTTCACATGCTGACAAAGGCGCCCAAGGCTCCCTGTTGGGAGGTCAACGTCAATTGGTCCGACATTTCGGAAGGAGACGATCTGTCGAAAAGCTTCGCCGGATGCAGAAAATATCCCAGGAAATCGCCGTTCGGGAAATCTGGGACCCGGCTCGACATTTATGACTTGAAAGGACAATGGGATGAGAGTCACGTATCTGACCTGAAAGAAAATCTCGCGCGTTTGATTTCACCGTTTTCAGATCTTGGTGACTTCCACATCTTCCTGTCCGGCTTCGGCGAGGATCAAACCGAGGAAGTCGAGATCGAGTCTACCGAGTTTTTGTCGAAGCCGAAATACAGCATCCGGGGAAGTGCCGACAAGAGTGGAAACGTAAAAGGAGTATATCGATTTGCCCCTCTTACGAAAGATGCCGTTGCCAGGGGAAAGACGTTGGGACTCACGTGGCGACAAATTTATGATGCCATTCAAGATAAGGAGGGGTTTCAATATTCTCCCGAAGCGGCGCATTGCGGACCATTTTCTTTCGAGGTTCGGGCATGGGATATCGCCACCGACGATACGCAGGAAATCGCCGAAAGGTTCGATTTCAGGAAAAGTCAGGTCAGAAAATCCATTCGTGCGCACAAGGGGATTTCCATATATCGGGACGGAATCCTGGTACTACCCAAATCCGATAACGTTCGCGACTGGCTGGGACTCGACCTCAGGCGTGTCAGCAAGGTCGGAACGCGGCTGAGTACGAGTCAGCTTGTCGGCTACGTTTCTATATCGGCCGAAGACAATCCGCAAATAGAAGACACCAGCGACCGCGAACGTCTTGCCTCACGCATCGAGGTGGCGGAGTTCGAGGAAATTCTGAAGGCCGTCGTTACTCTTCTCGAGAATGAACGTGATGAAGATCGGATTAAACCTGACCGTGAAAAACCGATGGATGATCTGTTCGAGAAATTGTCCGCGGAAGAGTTGACTGCGGAAGTCATTACCCTTTCGGAGGAAGGAGCCGAAGCATCGGAAGCGGTTCCTCTCCTCCGTACCTTCAGCGATTCGCTGGACTCGGCGCGCAAGGCGATTCAAGAACGGTTCATATACTACAGCCGCCTTGCAACCGTTGGAACGATCGCCCATATGCTGGTGCACGAAATTCGCAATCGCACGATAGCCTTAGGAAGTTTTCTGGAATTCATCCAAGACAGATTCGGTCCGTTCAAAGAAAAAGCTCTGGAAGAAGAACTCCGTTCTGCCCAAAGTGCGGTAGATGCGCTGGAGCGTCTTGCCGACACCTTTTCTCCCCTTGCAAGCCGCAGTTTCAGGCGTCGGAAACGGCAATCGATTTTGGAAGATCAGATCAGAAATTGCCTGATCCTTCATCGAAGTGAGATAGAAAGAAACAATGTGCGATACTATTTACCGGATTCCGAGACTAAAGTGGCCGTAGATCCAGGTGAACTCGATGCAATCATTCTTAATCTGGTAACGAATGCCGTTTATTGGATGAGGGAAGTTCCAAAAGATCACAGAGAACTTAAGTTCAGCCTCATGCCCATCAACAGTGGAGATCGTGTGCTGGTAGATGTTCAGGATACGGGACCCGGCCTCGATAAAGATGACATGCAGAAGGTGTTCTGGCCCGGTGTGACCAGAAAGCCGGACGGAATCGGAATGGGACTCACCGTGGCTTCGGAATTGGTTGCTGCATACGGAGGTCGTATGTTTACAAAATATCACGGCACGAAAGGTGGGGCCTCATTCGCCTTTGACTTGCCTTTACGTAAACAACGCTGAGCGCAAGAGAGGGATACATGCTCAAACTGCTATTTATCGAGGATGATCAGAAAGCCATAGAACCCGTTCTAAGACTGATAAAGAAGGAAAAAAAGAACGTGTGCTGCGAGGTATCGGAATTCGGGACTGCCAAAGAGAGGATCGCGTCGTTCCACCCCGACATCGTGATACTCGATCTCCTGTTCGGCGGTGCTTCTCCGGAAGAGGGCGAACCCGAGGGCTTGAAAACCCGCGAATTTATCTGGCAGCAACATTTCTGCCCGATTGTAGTGTTCTCCGCGCGACCAGAAGTCTATGATGATGAATTTAAGCCGCATCCATTCGAGAAAAGTATCAAGAAGGGAACAGGCAGCCCACAAAAGGTATTGGACGCGATTTGCGAATTCCTTCCTCATGTCGACGCATTGAAAGAAGCCGAACGCTATATCAGACACTCTTTTTCCTGCGCCATGCGGGATGTTGCACCCTATGCCTTCGAAGTCTTACCTGATGATCCCACACAACGCAATGATATGATTAAACGGTCGGGGAGACGCCGGCTGGCCGCTAGAATGGATGAGATTTCAGGGGACGAAACCAGACTTGCCGGTTGGGAACAGTATCTGTATCCGCCAATATGCGAGGACATCCGGTTAGGTGACATCCTGAAAAAGGAAAACGCGGCAAATGATGATTTTGCTTTATTTCGCGTAGTTCTCACACCTTCATGTGACCTTGTATCCTCTGGAAGTCGCAGTTCGAAGGTGCACAACGTTCTCGTTGCAAAATGTTGTTCGATGAATGATGGCCTGGACCTCATCAATTGGAAAAATATAGGGAATGGGAAACTGAAGGAACGTTTGCCAGATATTCTCACTCAGGGTTATTTCAAGACAGTCATCCCTTTTCCAGGTCTTAAGAATCGAATTCCGACAATGGCAGTCAATCTGCGGGATTTGGAACTCATTCCTATTGAAGATATAAGCGATTCAGACGGGGCATTTTGCCGAATCGCTTCCGTTGATAGTCCGTTTCGAGAGTTGATTGCGTGGGCATATCAACAAACGGCTTGTCGACCGGGTCTGCCGGATCGGGATATTGATTCGTGGAGCAGAGAAATTATTGAAACTCGGGGAAACAAGGGTAGTGGCAAACAAACATGAAAGCCTATGACTTCTTTTGTGGAGCCGGAGGCCTGACTCGCGGTTTGCTCGACGCGGGCATTGAAGTCGTCGCCGGATTTGACTGCGACGAACGTTGTCTGTCCACATATAAACACAACAATCCCGGGGTTGGATTCGTTAAGGCCGACTTGAGGGAGATCGGACCAAAGAATCTGGGTCTGAAGTGTCGGTCGGGGCGATATGACGATGTTCTCTTCGCCGGATGCGCTCCATGTCAGCCATTCAGTTCGCAACGCAAAGGGAATACACGATGGCATGACGCGACATTGCTGGGTGAATTCGGGCGTCTGGTGGAAGCCGTGTTGCCGGGATACGTGCTGATTGAAAATGTCCCTGGTATTGCGAGAGTACCCGGCTTCAGCATTTTTCGCCGATTTCTCAGGATGTTGGATACAAATGGCTACGGGTACGTTTCCGATGTTCTCGATGCGAAGAACTACGGGGTCCCCCAGAACAGACGTCGCCTCGTATTACTGGCAACAAGACATCGACTCACCCCGCTGCCCGAGCCGAAATACGGCAAACAACTCCGTCCGTTCAGGACGGTGCGGCAGGCCATTTCCCACTTTCCCGTGATTGTCGCCGGGGAGTGCCATCCCGAGGTTCCGAACCATGTTGCCGCGTCCATCACGGAATTGAACCTGGAACGTGTGCGCCTGACGCCGCACGACGGTGGGGACCGAAGGTCATGGCCAAAACACTTGAGGTTGGAGTGTCACATAGGTGACTACAAAGGCCACACCGACGTTTATGGACGAATGCGCTGGGATAGCCCGGCACCTGCCCTCACGGGGCGTTGTCACAGCATATCCAACGGCAGATACGGGCACCCGGAACAGGACAGGGCAATATCGCTGCGCGAAGCTGCTGCTTTACAGTCTTTTCCCGATCGTTACGTGTTTTTCGGTTCGAACAAAGATGTTGCCATGCAGATAGGCAACGCGGTTCCCGTCAGGCTTGCGGAACAGATTGGCAGACACATCTTTCGATTACAACAACAGCGACCTCAATGAACAACGATCTCAAACCCTATCCCGCGTTGAAGGACTCCGGCGTGCCGTGGTTGGGAGATGTGCCGGCGCATTGGAGGCAGTTGTCCGGCAAAGCTTGTTATTACGAGAAGAAAGCACCAAATACCGGCATGCGAGAAACGACGGTACTTTCTTTGAGTTATGGCCAAATCGTAGTCAAACCCGTTGAGCAACTTCACGGGTTGGTTCCCGCATCTTTCGAAACATACCAAGTAGTTGAGCCGGGCGATATAGTCATCAGGCCGACGGATTTGCAGAATGACTGGAATAGCCTTCGTTTTGGCTTGAGCCGTTATCATGGGACCATCACTTCAGCTTATATTTGCTTCCACACAAAAGGAATAATGTCGCGTGAATATGGGCACTTGCTACTCCATACCTATGACCTCAAGAAAATATTCTATGGCTTAGGCTCTGGTCTGCGACAGAACTTGAATTGGAGCGATTTCAAGTATTTGCCTTGCCTTGTTCCGCCCCTCCCTGAACAAACCGCCATCGTCCGCTATCTCGACCACGCCGACGAACGCATTCGCCGTTACATCAGCGCCAAGCAGCGGCTCATCGCCATCCTGGATGAGGAGAAACAGGCCATCATCCACGATGCCGTCACCCGCGGCCTCGACCCCAACGTCCGCCTCAGGCCCTCCGGCGTCGAATGGCTCGGCGACGTACCGACACATTGGGAGGTTTGGCGAGTCGGACACTTCTCTAGAGTAGGCAACGGTTCTACTCCTTCACGTGGTAAGGCTGCCTACTGGTCCGATGGCACACACCCTTGGCTGAATAGCTCCAGCGTTAATCAAGGCACAATCACAAGGGTTGACCAGTTTGTTACAAGCTTGGCGCTACGTGAGTGCCACTTGCCACGGGTATCACCAGGCAGTGTGCTAGTCGGGATTACGGGTCAAGGCAAAACCCGGGGGGTGGCAGCTATACTTGCCATAGAAGCAACGATAAATCAGCACATAGCTTACATTACGCCGAGTACCGCGCGAGTGTCGTCGCACTACCTTCAGATGTATCTAGCCGCAGCCTATAATGAATTGCGTGCGATCAGTGATGATTCTGGGAGCACGAAAGGTGCGTTGACGTGTGAGGATATCAAGCATTTCAAGGTTGTACTTCCACCCAGAGACGAACAAGAGCAGTTGCTGTCTGCTGTTAGGCAAAAGCTTGCGAGAGTCGAAGTTATAATCAAGCGAATTAACCGAGAAATCTTCCTGCTCCGCGAATACCGTACCCGCCTGATCGCCGACGTGGTAACCGGCAAGCTGGATGTGCGCGAGGCAGCGGCCGATCTGCCCGATGAATCCGACGAGTTGGAGCCACACGATGACGCTGACGAAATCCTGATGCATTCCATAGATGAAGGGTATAATCCATGAGCAGCCGACGCTTGCAGATAACGTTGCAGCCTGACGTGTTGCGGTGGGCACGGGAGCGAATGCGCATCAGCCAGGATGAACTTGCCAGAAAGATGCAGGTAAAACTGGAAGTCGTGTTGGAGTGGGAACGATCCGGTAGGATCAGTATCGCCCAGGCAGACAGGCTTGCCCAACGCACCCATACTCCTCTGGGCTTTCTGTACCTGACAGAGCCGCCCGAAGACCACTTGCCAATACCCGATTTTCGAATCCGAAGCGATGGCACACCGCCACGGCCAAGTCCAGACCTGCTCGAAACCGTGGAGACTATGCAGCGTCGTCAGGCCTGGATGCACGATGAACTCATTGAAGATGAAGCCGAACCTCTGGATTTCGTTGGTTCCTACGGAACAACCGATGCACATCCCCGGCAAGTAGCTGTTGCCATGCGTGATGCGCTGCAACTGGCCTATAACTGGGCCTCGCAAGTGTCCACCTGGACCGATGCGCTTAGGGTTCTACGGGATCAAGCCGAAGATGTCGGTGTCCTGGTTGTTTTCAATGGTATCGTGGGAAACCACACGCGGCGTAAGCTCGATCCTGATGAGTTTCAAGGCTTTGCTCTCGTTGACAAGTATGCCCCCCTCATCTTTGTGAACAGCGCTGACTTCAAGGCAGCGCAGATGTTCACCCTCGCCCACGAGCTGGCACACCTCTTTGTCGGAGAGACAGGTATATCCATCTTCAAAGACTTTCAGCCAGCGCCTCATGTCACAGAGCGTTTCTGCAACCATACGGCTGCTGAGTTCCTGGTGCCGGAGGAAGATTTAAACAATTTCTGGCCTACCGCCGTGCAAGCGAGTGATCGTTATCAGGCCATTGCTCGCCAGTTCAAGGTGAGTTCTCTTGTAGCAGCACGTCGTACTCTCGATCTCGACTTAATCGACAGGGATGAATTCTTCCGGTTCTATCAGGAATATAAGGACACTGAATGGCACAGCACACAGCAGGACGAGGCAAGTGGCGGCAATTTCTGGAACACTCAAAAATGGCGCATAGGCCCACGCTTTGGCACCGCAGTAATCCGCGCGGTCAGGGAAGGCCGTCTGCTCTATCGGGAAGCGTACACCCTTACCGGCCTGAAAGGAGATACCTTTGAAAAAATGCCGAAAAAGATGGGAATGCTGCTTTGATGAACCAAGCTCGCCCATTGTTTGTGTTAGATACGAACATCTTCGTAGAGGCACACCGTCGCTACTACGCGCAAGACCTGTGCCCCGGGTTCTGGGAATGCCTGACGCACTATTGCCAAGAGAAACGAGTGTTGAGCATTGATCGGGTTCGTGATGAATTGATGGAAGGACCAAATGATCAGGATAATCCGGATAAGTTGGTTGAGTGGGTGAAGACCGCACCGAACAATCTGTTCATGCCATCAGCGGAGCAATCGGTCATAGATGCTTTCTCGGAAATGATGGGCTGGGTTCAGGGAAATGCGCAGTTTCGACCTGAAGCGAAAGCGGAGTTCGCAAGAGTAGCCGATGGGTGGCTTGCGGCCTACGCCAAGGTCTATAACGCAATCGTGGTTACTCATGAGGTATTCAACGCAGAAGTAAAAAAACGAGTGCCTCTGCCCAACGTCTGCCGACAGTTCGGCCTTAGTTACCGGGACACCTTTGAGATGCTGCGTGAGATTGAAGTTCGTTTTGATTGGAAGCGTTCCCCATGACCACCGACACCAGCGAAAAAGGCCTTGAGAGCCTCATCGTCGCCGCGTTGACGGGCAGCAGCGCGGTCCCTCCAGCCGCCGACGAATTCTCTCACGATCCACTTGAGACCTACGGCGGCGCGGGTTACGTGTCGGGTGATTCCAAGGGCTATGACCGCGATCATGCCGTGGATTTGGTCAAACTCCTGGACTTTCTCCACAAGACCCAACCCCAGGTCACTGAACGGCTGGGCTTACAAGAAGACGGCCCCAAGCGACAACAGTTTCTCGCTCGCTTACAAAGTGAGGTCACCAAGCGCGGCGTGGTCAACGTACTGCGCTACGGGGTGGAGCATGGCCCGGCCCACGTGGACCTGTTTTACGGATCGCCGTCACCCGGCAATACGACGGCGGTCGAACGGTTTGCCGCCAATGTTTTCAGCGTGACCCGACAACTCCGCTACAGCAAAGATGAGGCTCAGCTTTCGCTCGACCTCGCGTTGTTCATCAACGGCTTGCCCGTCGCCACGTTCGAACTCAAGAACCGTCTTACCAAGCAGACCGTTGCCGATGCGGTGCAACAGTACATGCGCGACCGTGATCCGCGTGAACTGCTGTTTCAGTTTGGCCGCTGCCTGGTTCATTTTGCCGTGGATGATCATGAAGTACGGTTCTGTACGCACTTGAAAGGGAAGGAGTCGTGGTTTCTGCCTTTCAACAAAGGATGGAACGACGGGGCGGGAAATCCGCCGAATCCCCATGGTTTGAAGACAGACTATCTCTGGCGCAAGATTCTCACGCGTGAGGGTCTCACGGATATTATCGAGAACTATGCGCAAATCGTAGAGGAAAAGGACGAACGCACCGGACGAAAGAAACGCACCCAGATTTTCCCGCGCTTTCACCAACTCGACGTGGTACGGAAGCTTCTGGCCCATATCCCTTCACAGGGTATCGGCCACCGCTATCTTATCCAGCATTCCGCGGGTAGCGGCAAGTCGAACTCCATTGCCTGGCTCGCGCATCAATTGGTGGGGTTGGAGCATGACCGCTCCCCACTCTTTGATTCGGTCATCGTCATCACGGACCGCAAAGTGCTGGACAAGCAGATTCGGGATACCATCAAGCAGTTCGCTCAAGTGGCGGCGACGGTGGGGCACGCCACGGACTCAGGCGATCTTCGAACCTTTCTCGCCAGCGGCAAGAAAATCATCATCACGACCGTGCAGAAATTTCCTTTTATCCTTGACGAGATTGGGAACGAACATCGTAGACGAAAATTTGCCCTCCTTATTGACGAAGCGCACTCCAGCCAAGGTGGACGCACGGCCGCGAAGGTGAACATCGCATTATCTGCAGAAGGCGGTGAAGACGAAGAAGAGACGACCGAAGATGCGATCAACCGAATCATGGAATCGCGGAAGATGCTTCCCAATGCGAGCTACTTTGCCTTCACGGCCACTCCCAAGAATAAAACCCTCGAAGTATTTGGCGAAGCCTATCCGGAGGGGGATACGATCAAGCATCGGCCCTTCCACGGCTACACCATGAAACAGGCGATTCAAGAGGGGTTTATCCTTGACGTGTTACGACACTACATCCCCGTGGACAGCTATTACCGGCTGATGAAGACCGTGGAGGACGACCCGGAATTCGACACGAAGAAGGCACAGAAGAAATTGCGGCGGTACGTCGAGTCGCACCGGTATGCCATCCGCGAGAAAGCAGAAATTATGGTTGATCATTTCCATCAGCAGGTCTTGGCGAGGCACAAGATCGGGGGGAAAGCCCGTGCGATGGTCGTGACCGGAGGCATTCAGCGCGCGATTCAATACTTTCATGCCTTCCACGATTATCTGAAAGAGCGGAAGAGTCCTTGGCGGGCTATCGTCGCATTTTCCGGTGAACACGACTATGACGGCAGGAAGGTGACGGAGGCTTCGCTGAATGGCTTCCCCGGCAATAAGATTGAAAACCGCATACAGGAAGATCCGTACCGGTTTCTGATCTGCGCCGATAAATTTCAAACCGGCTACGATGAACCTTTCCTTCACACGATGTACGTGGACAAACCGCTCTCCGGCATCAAGGCGGTGCAGACACTCTGCCGCCTCAACCGCGCACACCCGAAGAAACATGACACGTTTGTGCTGGATTTCATGAACGATTCCGACACGATCCGGCAGGCTTTTGAAGACTACTATCGCACCACGATTTTGAGCGGCGAGACGGATCCGAACAGGCTCCATGATCTCAAGGCCATCCTCGATGGCTGCCAAGTCTACGACAACGCGGCGATCGATCAACTGGTTGAACTGTACCTCGGTGGGGCTGATCGTGACCGGCTCGATCCCATCCTCGATGCCTCTGTGGAGACTTATGTCAATACGCTGGATGAGGATGGCCAAGTTGCCTTCAAAGGCAATGCGAAAGCCTTTGTGCGGACCTATGGTTTTCTCGCTGCAATCATGCCCTTCACCAACTCGGCCTGGGAAAAGCTGTCCATTTTTCTGAACTTTTTAATTCCGAAACTCCCGGCTCCCAGAGAGGAGGATCTCTCCAAAGGTATTCTTGAAGCCATCGACATGGACAGCTACAGGGTTGAGGTACGGTCGACCATGGCCGTCACCCTTGCCGATGAAGATGCCGAAATCGAGCCGGTTCCCACCAGTGGCGGTGGTCGAACGCCCGAAGCGGAACTCGATCGTTTAAGTAACATTCTTCGCAGCTTCAACGAGCAGTTCGGCAACATTGACTGGAAGGATGCCGACAAAATTCAACAAGTCATTGCCGTCGATATTCCCGCGAAGGTCGCCGCGGATACCGCCTACCAAAACGCGATGAAGCATTCGGATGAGCAGAATGCCAGAATTGAACATGACAAGGTTCTTCAGAAGGTCATCATCGACCTGATGACGGACCACACGGAACTGTTTAAACAATTCAGTGACAACCCGTCATTCAAGAAGTGGCTGGCCGATACGATCTTCCGCGAAACCTACATCCCACAAGGGCCATAGGTGGAGAAAAATCGCAAACGCGGTTCTTCAATGAACTGCCCTTACCTCCAAACAGATGCCTTCTCTTTTTTGCAACCATTCAATAATTTCGAAAAGGTTCTTGGCCTGAGGATTGCCTTTAGGACCAAACATGCGCATCAAACTTTTTGGAGATTTATCCGTCAGATCGCCCAATTCTTCAAAGCCAACCGTGGCATTGATGTAGTCACGCAAGATCGTTTTGCCGGTGTCCATATCACCGGACACCAAACATTGCACCCCTTCTTTTAACAATTCCTCTCTGAAAACGGGATCGTTTTGAACTCTATTTTTTACTGTTTCCTTAAAATCTCTTGTTAATGCCACTTTTTTTATTCCTGTTTTTTTCGCTTCTTATATTCCTTCCAAAGTTTAGCTTGTTTAGATGGTAACATAAGGGTTCCCATCTGAAAACTTCTTTTCTTCGGCCAAGACGAAGCGTCATGAAATGGCGCGGCTACAAAGGCAAAGAATAAAGACGCTGGATCCTCGATTAGATCCCCGATTAAGACTGTCGGGGACAAGCGTCGAGGATGACAGAAAAAACAAAGGGCAAGAAAGACAAAGACGCTGGATCCCCGATCAGGTCGGGGATGACAGAAGAGGGGAAAAGGGAATGGAGGCGGTACTGTTTCAGGGGATGCCCAGGGGTCAGGAATCGGGCAGGTATTGCTTGATGAGGGAGAGCAGTTCGTCTTCTTCGACTTTGCCTTCGCGGGTCAGCAGGAGATTCCCTCGGGAATAGAGATGCGTGGTGGGGTACGTTTCGAACTGGTGTTGTTTTTTAATTGCGCGGCACCGGCCCGGCACGTGCATCTTGGCTTTGCCGATGCGAACGGCGGGAAGCTTCCGGGCGACCTCTTCCAGGATGGGATCATAGGCCGCACAGGGTTCGCAGGAGGCAATGCCATAGGCGACCACGGTTGCTTGTGCCTCTTTTAACTCTTCGTAATTTTCGTCAGTGACGTTTTCTACGGTTCCGGCCATCCTGCATTCCCTTCCCGTTCGTCAAAAATCAAGGGGGACCCCTTGTTCATGGAATCCCCCTTCAACGTGCCTCGACGCTGCCGTCAGTTCAACTGTTTCAATGCTTCCAGAATTTCCTTGTCATCCCGAGCCGTTTTGATTTCCTGCACTTTGGCGTAGGCGACCTTGCCTTCCTTATCCACAATCACCGTGGCTCGTTTGGAACAATTGAGATCCGGAAAATACAAGCCATACGCCTTGCAGACCGTCCGATGCATATCGGCCAACAAGGTGTGTTTCAGTTCGAGTGCGTCGGCCCAGGCCTTGTGAGAAAAAAAGCTATCCGTGCTGATACCGAACACTTCGGCGTTGGCATCGGAAAAGCTCGGGAAATCGTCCGTCAAACATTTGTTTTCACCCGTACAGACCGGACTCCAATCGAGGGGGTAAAAGGCCAGGACCACGTTCTTTTGGCCTTTAAAACTACTTAACGTGACTTCGTTTCCATCCTGGTTTTTCAGGGTGAAATCCGGGGCAACGTCGCCCACTTTTATTTCTGAAGCAACATCAGACATGAACTAACCTCCGTTATGATAGAAATGGGTGGAACGCTAAACTTCGTTGTTTGCAGGACTTTTTTCGTAGCATGCCCTTTCAAAGTTTGTCAACCAGACAAAAGGCCCAGGCACCAAGACCAATGAGGGCTTCCCGGCTCACCTCAAAAAACCGATGCCGTGAAAACCTCCATCAGAAAATCAGCCTCGAGAAGCTTGTCTTTTGGGTCAACCAAGGGTATCGTCATTGTATATAAGCCTTATCCACTAGATACCTTACCATGACCATGCGCACGTTGCTGTCTCGTCTCCACGTTTCGGAATCCCATCGTCTGACAAAACGCCTCCTGTGGCCCGTGTTGATTGTCGGCGGGCTGGCGGTCGGGGGAACGGCGGCGGCGGCCTGGCATATGGCAACCGGGCTTCCCTCGCTCGGGGGGCTCCGGGATTACCAGCCGAGCCTGATTACAAAAGTAAAGGCGGATAACCGCCAGGTCATCGGACAATTCTACGTGGAACGCAGAATTTTGACTCCCCTTCGTGAAGTTCCCCGGCATTTGATCGACGCCGTCCTTGCGGTTGAAGATACCCGGTTTTTCGAGCACCCGGGATTGGACATCTGGGGCATCCTGCGAGCCACGTGGACGAATTTCAAGCGTGGGGGAAAAGTTGAAGGCGCCAGCACGATCACCCAACAACTGGCCAGATCCCTGTTCTTAACCCCGGAACGGACTTTCCGGCGCAAAATACGAGAACTCTTCCTTGCCCTGAAGATGGAATTTATTCTGACGAAAGACCAAATCCTCGAGATGTATCTCAACCAGATCTACTTCGGCCATGGGGCTTATGGGGTCGGCACCGCGTCCTTAACGTATTTTGGAAAAGCGTTATCCGAATTACAGCTACACGAGTCGGCATTTCTCGCCGGACTGCTGAAGGCCCCCAATACCTATTCTCCTTACAAAAACTACGACCTCGCGAAGCAACGCCAGGAACACGTGTTGGGACGGATGGTCCAGGCCGGTTTTCTGACGGAGCCCCTCGCCCGGGAGGCGAGCGAGACCCCACTGCCCTTTACTCGTCAATCCTTTGAACGCGTGGCCCCGTATTTTCTTGAAGACGTCCGCCAACACCTGGTCAACGAATACGGAGAGGCCATGGCGTATAAAGGCGGGCTGCAGGTTGCCACCACCTTGAACATTCAAATGCAACACTTGGCCGAGGAAGCCATCGGGAAGGGACTGCGCGAACTCGATAAACGACAGGGCTGGCGCGGGCCGCTCCGTCATGAGGAGCCGCCGGCAACGCTGCCCGAAGAGCCACCCATTGCCTTTCCTGCATTCGGGGAAATCATGGAAGGCCGTGTCCTGAACGTCTCCCAAGAGGAAGTGACGGTCCTGGCGCACGATCTGGTCGGCATCATCACCTTGCCGGATATGCTCTGGGCTGAACGCCGGCTCTCCGAAGGAGCGTCCGTCATCGAAGCGGAGGTGACTCCCATTATCTCGGCCAGGCAATTGGTCCAACCGGGAGACGTGATCGAAGTCTCGCTGAAATCGACCCGCAACGACACGATCCGGTTCCGGCTGGATCAGACCCCCTTGGTCGAAGGCGCGCTTATTGCGATCGATCCCAGGACCGGGGCGGTTCGAGCGATGGTCGGCGGCTACCAGTTTGAACGGAGTCAATTCAATCGCGCCTTATTGGCCTTCCGGCAACCCGGGTCTGCGTTCAAACCGATCATTTATGCCACGGCCATCGATCAGGGGCTGACACCCGCCACGCTCATTCTCGATGCTCCCGTGGTGTACAAGGAGGAAGAGCCCGGCAAAACCTGGAAACCGGAAAATTATGAAAAACGCTTTTTCGGCCCTATCACCTTGCGAGAAGCCTTACGTCATTCCAGAAACGCGGCAACGGTACGCTTGCTCGAACAGATAGGGGTTTCTCGCGTCATCAATTTTTCACGCTCACTCGGCATTCGGAGCCCATTAAGCCCGGACCTGTCATTGGCGCTCGGCTCGTCGAGCGTGACGCTTCAAGAGATCACTGCGACCTATGGTGTGTTTGCCAACCAGGGACTTGCATTGGAACCCTACACCATTTCCCTGGTCAAAGATCAAAATGACCACATCCTGGAGCAACACGTGTTCGAACCCCGGCAAGTGGTCTCCAAAGAAACCGCCTATTTGATTACACACATGATGATGGACGTCATTCAAAGCGGAACAGGCAAACGCGCCCGCTCGATCGGGCGTCCCCTGGCCGGCAAAACCGGCACCACCAACAGTTACCGCGACGCGTGGTTCGTCGGCTATGCGCCGAATCTCGCCACCGGCGTCTGGATAGGATTCGACAGCGTGGAGACACTCGGCAAAGTGGAGTCCGGCGCCCATGCCGCCCTTCCCATTTGGACGGATTTCATGAAGGAGGCACTTAAACTCCTCCCCGTCCGGACCTTCTCGGTTCCGGAGGGGATCCAGTTCGTCGAGGTCGACCGACAAACCGGAGCCCTTGTCGACGAGCCCTCAAAAGGCACCACGACCGAAGTCTTTGCAGATGGAACGATCCCCCAACGTCCTGTTCGCCAACCAGCCGATCCTTTAGATTTTTACGAGTTTGATCAACTCGACCCAGCCGTCGAAACCGACTAAAAATTTTGACCGTTTCCCAGAGGATTACTTGCGTCAGCAGAAATTTGACGATTTGAGGTCACAAATCATGACCTCAAGTTGGGGCGGCAGGCGCGGAGTTGCGGTAGAGACATTGCCGTGTTCGACCGGGTCGCGTCGAGCGCTAGGCGGGCTCGTAGCGCTGGACGGCGATCTCGCTTGCGCGAGCCCGCATTTGCGAAGCATCGTACCAGGCCTGCATCCTGAGCAGCATGTCCATGCTCACATCGAAGGCCTTCTCGATACGCAATGCCATCTCTGGCGATAGCGCGGCGTTGCCGTTCAGCAGGTCTGAAAGCGTCGCACGGCGAACCCCCAGAATCTCGGCCGCCCTCGTGACGTTTAGACCCAACTCCTCGATAACCTCCGTGCGGATGAAGTCCCCTGGATGGGAAGGGGTCATGTTTACTTTGATGCCGTTGGTAGCCATCAGTGGTAATCCTCCAAGTTCAAGTGGTCGATGTAGCCGCCCTCTTCTTCAAAAGTGATCCGCCAATTACCGGATACCGAAACGCTCCATTCATCCTGCCGGTCGACCAAGTCATGCCGTAGGAGCCCGGGGTTGTCGTCCTCGATCAGACGGCGCAATCCCCGGTGACGGACAGAGCGGACGACCATGTTATAAACGTACGGTAATACCGTTCACCACGCAAGCCCTTTTTTCTCGGGCATGGGTCAGGCGGGATGGGATAGGGAGTCGGTATCGCTCAGGACAGGGGGAGAAACTCTTCCGCTATTGCGCGTCCTGGTATTCTTCGTGCCAGGCCATCTGAATGGCTTCGAGTTTGTTTTCGTTGGAGCCCTTGGGGTCATCCGTGAATTCCGGCCAGGCCACGACCCACGCGTGCAGGTCGGTGAAGCGGACCGTCAGCGGGTCAAGGTCCGGATGTTCTTCGTGAAGACGAATCGCGATGTCTTCGGCCATATCCCACGTTAATTCTTGAGACATGTGGTGCTCCTCAGGCGGGTAACCGCACGGTCAATCCGTGACTTCGGACAGTTTTTTGTTTTCGAGTGCTTCTTTGAGCGTGGCATCCATCAGGACTTCGGCCAGGTGATGGGTCACTTTTTCCACGTCGGCAAGCCTGGCCCGGATCAGTCGATGGTCTTCCTGGATGTTTGCGACGCGCAGTTCCTCGATGGCGTTGCGAATGGACTGGATTTCTTCCGTCGCGATCAGGTCCGTTGCCCGTTTCAGCGCCTTCTCGGTGGCCATCATGATGGCATCGGCCTCCGTCCTCGCCTCGATCACCTGACGAGCCTTAATATCCTCCGCCGCGAATTGGAATGATTCCCGAATCATGGTTTCGACTTCGTCATCGGTCAGCCCGTAGGAGGGTTTGACTTGAACGGATTGCGATTCGCCGGTCCGGATATCCGACGCCGTGACGTTGAGAATGCCGTTCGCATCGATCAGAAAGGTCACTTCAATGCGAGGAACGGCCGCGGGCAACGGCGGAACCTGGAGTTGAAACCGGGCCAGGCTCCTGTTGTCTTTCACCAGCTCGCGTTCGCCTTGCATAACATGAATGTCCACGCCGGTTTGGCCGTCCACGTAGGTGGTGAACATTTCCTTGGCACTCGTCGGGATGGTGGTATTCCGGCGAATCAAGGCACTCATGACGTTGCCCATGGTTTCAATGCCCAGGGACAGCGGGGTCACGTCAAGCAGGAGCATGTCCTTGTTCTCACCGACCAGAATACCGGCCTGGACCGCGGCCCCGAGCGCCACGACTTCGTCGGGATTCAGGTCGCAATGGGGCGTCTTCCCGAAAAGCTCCTGAACCCGGGATCGAATCAACGGCATCCTGGTGCTGCCGCCGACCAGGACCACTTCGTCGATTTGAGCGGTCTCCAAGCCCGCGTCGCTCAACGCGTAGCGGCAGGGAGCCATGGTTTGTTCGGCCAAGTCCAGCACCAAGGCTTCGAATTCATCACGCGACCACGTTCGTTCATAGGTCCCTTTCCCATCGGGAAGGGCGAAGGCCATATGCGCCTGCGGCTCGTCCGACAAGAGGATTTTGGTCTTCTCGGCTTCAAGCCGGACGGTTTGCATCAATTCCAGGGAATCTTCCACTTTCACGCCATGCCGAACGTCGATGTCCCGTATGACCACATCAACCAACCGTCTGTCGAAATCATCCCCGCCGAGATGCGTATTCCCATTGGTCGCCAGCACCTCGAAGATGCCATCCTTGAGTTTCAGGATGGAGATATCGAAGGTTCCCCCTCCGAGGTCATAGACGGCCACCAACCCCTGTGTGTGTTTTTGAAGCCCATAGGCCAACGCCGCCGCCGTCGGTTCATTGAGGATACGCAGCACTTCCAGGCCGGCAATGAGGCCGGCATCTTTCGTCGCCTGTCGCTGGCTGTCATTAAAATATGCCGGGACCGTAATGACGGCTTTGGTAATGTCCTCACCCAAGTGCGCTTCCGCCCGGAGCTTGAGTTCTTTCAAAATCATGGCGGAGACTTGCGGGGGGGAATAGGTTTTCTCTCCGACCTGGATTCGAATCACTCCGCCCTTTTCCTGCAAGGTATACGGGAAATATTTCAATTCTTCCGCCACGTCCGCCACGGATTTTCCCATGAAGCGTTTCACGGAATAAATCGTTCGGGACGGATCGCGGACGAGATACTCCTTGGCGGGGTCTCCGACCAAAAGTCCATTATCCGTGAGGCCGACGATGGAGGGGACTTTGGCTTGGCCGCGTGTTCCGAGGATGACCCGCGGATCGTCACCGGCCATGTACGCGACCAATGAATTCGTCGTTCCGAGGTCAATGCCGACGATCAGTGCCATATGTTCCTTCCGGGTTCGGCTGTCGGGCTGGTCGCCGCCTCCAGATCATTCACGATATTCTTGACGTACGTGCGGTTCGATAAAATTTCCTGCATGCCCGTGAGTACCGCGTCTTTCTGCGCCTGAACGGCGGAATCTCCTTCGGCTTCGGTTTGCAGGGCGTCCCATCGGCTGAACTGCTCCAGCAATCGATTTTCCATTTTCGCTTTTCTCGCTTCGAGTGCCAGGCGGTCGGCCTGCAATTTCTCCAGAAGTTCCTGCCGGCGTTCGGCGGACGCCTCGGCGGAGAGTGACCGAAACTCGTCCAAATCCTCTTGAAGCTCCAGGATTTCATCGAACAGGTCCGCCGGGGGGGATGTCCGAATATCCTTGGCCGACCCTGCTTCGAGACGAATGAGGTACTCGGCTCGTTGCATGGGATCCTTCAACGTTCGATACGCCGTGTTCAATAACGCCGTGTTTCCCAGGCTGATTGCCTTTTCACCTTCGTCTTTCGTCGCGAAATAGTCGGGATGAAAGCTCCGGCTCAAGGCGTAGAAGGTTTCTTCAAGCGCCTTTTCGTCGATGTTCAATTTGCGCGGCAGGTTCAGGCAGGTAAAATAGTCGAGTTCCTTGGAAAGCGGCTGCACCTTGACGCACCGGCCACAAAAATACTCGCCGGACATTTCAGATTGACAATGCCAGCACATACTGCGGGCCATCGGCAGTTCGCGGGTCCGTCCTGAATCCGGTTGATGTGTGTGCTCGCTCATCTCCCTCACTCGCACAACGGGCATGGTAGGACTTCACCATGCCCGTCTGCTTGCTCCCTGATTGTCACGCAACCCCGTCGTTCAACGTTTTACGCTGAAAACGATTCTCCGCACCCACAGGTCTTGGACGCGTTGGGATTGATAAACTTGAATCCCCCGCTGACCAGATCCTTTTGATAGTCAAGCTGCATGCCTTCGAGATAAATGGCGCTCTTCGCATCGACAAGGATTTTCACGCCGTCCTGCTCACACACCGTATCGAACTCGCCGATTTTGTCGTCAAAATTGATCGTATAACTTAAACCGGAACACCCTCCCCCTTTGACTCCCAGGCGAAGGCCTCCTTCGGTCAGATCCTGAACATCCATGAGCCGTCTCACTTCAACAACCGCCTCCTCCGTCAACGTGACGAGGGAGGACTGCGTGGTTGGTGAGGATTCAGTCGTTTGTGTCGTCTCCATCACGTCGCTCCTTGCACTCCGCGGGTCAGGCACCGGCCGATGCGACCGGTTCTTCGGTCTTCTCTTCAGTGTCCGCTTTCTTTTTGTAATCATTCAAGGCGGCTTTAATCGCATCTTCCGCCAACACGGAACAGTGGATTTTGACCGGTGGGAGGTTTAACTCCTGCACGATCTCGGTATTTTTAATTTCTCCCGCTTCATCCACGGTTTTGCCCTTCAACCACTCCGTTGCCAAACTGGAACTGGCAATAGCCGACCCGCACCCGAATGTTTTGAATTTCGCATCCACGATGGTGTCGTTTTCCACTTTAATCTGCAGTTTCATCACGTCGCCGCATTCGGGGGCCCCGACGATTCCGGTCCCCACGCCGTCTTCCTCTTTCTTGAAAGACCCCATATTGCGCGGATTATTGTAATGGTCGATCACTTTTTCACTGTATGCCATGGTACCACCCTCCTTCTCCCCGGAAATTTATAAAAACGTTGTATTGCATGTCCTGTTCAATGTGCCGCCCATTGGACTGTCTTGAGGTCAATCCCTTCCTTCGCCATTTCATACAACGGCGACATTTCGCGAAGATGATTGACCGCCTTGATCATCCGATCGATAGTATATTCCACTTCTTCCGGCGTCGTAAACCGACCGATTCCGAATCGAATGGATGAATGCGCCAAATCGGAGCCGACCCCCAACGCCCGAAGGACGTATGACGGCTCAAGAGTGGCCGAGGTGCACGCCGATCCCGACGACAAGGCGATTTCTTTGACCCCCATCAACAAGGCTTCCCCCTCGACGTACGCAAAACTGACGTTCAGGTTCCCCGGAAGACGCTCCGAAGGGTGTCCATTGAGATAGACTTCTTCCAAGGCGTCCATGATGCCGTCTTGCAGACGATCCCGAAGAGCTTGCATGCGAATGGATTCCGCCGGCATCTCTTGCGCACACAACTCGATGGCTTTTCCAAAACCGATAATGAGCGGAACCGGGAGCGTACCCGAACGCATGCCTCGCTCATGACCGCCCCCGTCGATCATCGGCGCCAACCGGACTCGCGGAGCTTTCCGTCTCACGTACAGCGCGCCGATGCCCTTGGGTCCGTAAATCTTGTGGGCGGTAAATGACATCAGGTCAACACCCAGTTCATGGACGTCCACCGGGATTTTCCCCACGCCTTGCGTGGCGTCGCAATGAAAGAGCACGCCCTTTTCCTTCGCGATCTTGCCGATCTCCGCGATGGGATGAATCGTGCCGATTTCATTATTCGCCAGCATGATCGAAATCAAAATGGTTTTATCCGTGATGGCGTTCCGCACGTCGTCCGGATCGACCCTGCCGGTTTTATCGACGGGCAAATACGTCACCTTAATGCCTCTTTTCTCCAATGACTTCGCCGGATCGATCACCGCGCGGTGTTCGGTCGATGTGGTGATGATGTGATCACCTTTCTCCTTATACATTTCGACCACGCCTCTCAGCGCCAAATTATTGGACTCGGTGGCTCCGCTCGTAAAGACGATTTCCTTGGCATCGGCGTGAATGAAATTGGCAATGTGTTTGCGCGCCTGATCCACGGCCTCTTCGGCTTCCCAGCCGAAGGAATGATTTCGACTCGCGGAGTTGCCGAATTTTTCGGTGAAATACGGGAGCATCACATCCACCACGCGAGGATCGCAGGGCGTGGTCGAATGGTTGTCCATATAAATGGGTAACTTCATAATGACACTCCTTGTGGCTTTAAAGATTCGACGATAATCAGGGGTGTTTCCTCAACCAATAAATCTTCAATGGACATGCTGTTCAGCAATTGGAAGATACTTTCCTGAATTTTGAAAAGGGGCGTTCGAATATTACAGTGATTCATCTGCTCGCACTGGGAATGATCATTTCTTTCATGAGAACAATCCGTCAATCCCAAGGGACCTTCTATGGCTTCGAGCACTTGTGCCATGGTAATGTCTTTGGGCTCCCGCCCCAACACGTAGCCACCCTTGGGTCCATTATGATGACTTTCGATCAGTTGATGCCTGGCAAGGGTCTGAAGCACTTTCGCCAATAATTCCACGGGGATATGATGTTCTTCGGCAATTTCCTTGGTATTCACCACACGCGGGTGGGCATCGATTCCGCTTTGAATCGTGGCCATGTACTGAAGTGCCAGCAAGGCATAATCGGCTCTTTTCGAAAGCTTCAACATGACTTCTCACACAAAACGTGGAGTGAATGAATCTCCGACCAAAACCATCGGAGTAAATCCTAGCATTGACATTCCTTCGTAGTCAAGAGTATTCTAGTCGGAGATTAAAATGGTCGGAGATAGAGCCGGAAAGCCATTGGAACATCTAACTTATTGAAAATACGTCGTAATTCGTCAATTTTTCTTTCCATATCCGAGATAAAAAGGAGACCAGATGGGAGGCAGTAATCCATATATTGAGCAAATCGAAGTCAAAACAGCCACGGAACCTTTCACCGTGACCTTTCACATGCCGGACTCAACGCTGGAGGTTCAGGTTGATCCGGAGAAAATCCCGTACGGACCAACCGGCCAACCCGGCAGCCTTTTGGACATTGCAATGGGCGCGGGAATCGACGTCGAGCATGCCTGCGGCGGCGTCTGCGCCTGTTCGACCTGTCACGTCGTTGTGAAGGAAGGGCTAGATACGTGCAACGAAGCCACGGACGACGAATTGGACCAGTTGGACGAAGCCCCCGCGATTACGCTGCAATCACGCTTGTCCTGCCAATGCGTCCCCGACGGATCAACCAACCTCGTCGTCGAAATCCCCGAATGGAATAAAAACCTGGTAAAGGAAGGGCACTAGGTTCCCAGCCGGTCAAAAGCGCCTTCCCCTGTCATCGTGTGCGTAAGAAGACGCCTTATACCACTTTCAGGCCGAAATCCTGGAAACGGCGAAAGTCCGCCACATTCTCAGTCGCGATGGGCGCGCCGTCGGCAAGCGCCGCCGCTGCAATCATGCAGTCGATCAATGAGCCACGCCGCCGCCCCGACTCATTGAATAAACGTGCGGCAATCGCCGCCTGATCCGGCGTGAAGTCACTGCGCTGTCCAACGATCTGATCAGCCAACGCTATCTCGGATTCATCAAGTGGGCCGCACAGAAACTCCGCCCAGGCGACCGCACTCATGCTTAGCGTTTCGCCCGCACCGATCCACTCTCGCAACTTGCGATCCTCGGGTGTCCCCAAGTTCAGCGCCCGAATCAGAAAACTCGTATCCAGATGGATCATTGGGTCTTGGGAGGCAGCCGCCAAGCAGTCGCACGGCGCTCGGCCTTCAAGTCCCGTTCCCACTGTGCAAGGTTGACCCTGCGCGCACGTAACGAGGCTTGCAGCCGGTCGAGAGTACCCAGTGCCGCACCGTCACCGGAAATCCCATCTATCGCCGCAATCCGAATGGCGCGCCGCAACACTTCGGACTTCGACACGTTCCAGCGTTGCGCCAGGGTCTCAAGCGTGCGCATGGATTCCACATCCAGCGAGTAGGTCGATTTGATTGTCGTTATGGCCATATTGATAGTATATGGCCATACTCAAGCCGCGTCAACCTTTCGCCCCGCAGGCCCATTGAGAACCTTGGAACGAATTCGGCGAGCTGAGCGCACATTCACCGTCACCGCGGACAGAAAAGCTGATCGGCGGGCATGTCCGTAATCCAATTCAGGACGCCCTTGTGCAAATTGGGACGGCGCAATTCCGAAACAACGTTGGTGTCGAGAAGATACACGGACCTACTGGAAAGCCGGTGACACCCGATGACGATGCTTTTCACGCGGCGGCGTGAGAGCTTCCGTACGCGCTTCCGGCGCGAGCAGCAGTTCCTTGAGGTCCGGTCTGGCCATCTTCTCCAATCGACGCTACTGGTCAACGGGGACGAGCACGGCTGCATCCACGCCCCGCTTGGTCACAACTCCAGATTGCCACGGCCGCCTGCGGCAGCCTCGCAATGACAATAGAACGATAAAGCCCCCGTGGAGGCATCCCCGCCGTTGGCCGGGACCAGACAGCGACGTGAGCGGCAGCGGCGCCAATGCACGCGTCCCTCGATGGAATGCAGGTGAAAGTTTCGCTTGTGTCATTGCGTATTTTTGTTAGGTTAGGTGACATGAGTAAACGCGAGATGATACCCTGTCTGTTCAAGCCGTTTGAACAAGACCCTCTGTCACCGTGACCGGACCACGTCAGTCCGGAAAGACCAACCTCTTCTGCGCGGATCAATCATCCCGACAAGACGGCGAGGTCGTGCCGTTGACGGCCATGGTTAAGGTGCGCGAACGCTTCGAGCAAGGGGAAAATGCCTGATGGACGTCTTTCTTTTCGTATCGTGATGAATCTTCGCAATATCGCCATTGTTGCGCACGTCGACCACGGCAAGACCACGCTCGTGGACGCGATGTTGTGGCAGAGCGGAACGTTCCGTGAAAACCAGGACGTTGGTGAACGGATTCTGGACTCGATGGATCTCGAGCGCGAGAAGGGCATCACGATCATGGCGAAGAACACCGCCATCATCTACGGCGACGTGAAGATCAATATCGTCGACACGCCGGGTCACGCCGATTTCGGCGGCGAGGTCGAACGCACCCTGCGAATGGTGGACGGCATCATGTTGCTCGTCGACGCCGCAGAAGGACCGCTGCCCCAGACGCGATTTGTGTTGACCAAGGCGCTCGAGCTGGGACTGCCCCCGATCGTGGTGATCAACAAGATCGACCGTCAGGACGCACGCGCCTCGGAAGTCCTGAACGAAGTCTACGACCTGTTCATCGACCTGGACGCCACCGAGGACCAGATCGAGTTTCCGGTCATCTACTCCGTTGCCCGCGAAGGAAAATGTACTCGAACACCCGACGGGGAGCTCACCAATCTGCAACCGTTGTTCGAGATGATCATCGAGCACATTCCGCCACCATCCGGGGACCCGGACCATCCTCTACAGATACTGGTCACCAACGTCGAGCCCGACGATTACCTCGGGCCGCTGGCAATCGGCCGCGTCGTGGCCGGGACGGTTCGGAACCGGCAGGCGGTCACCTTATGCCGGCGTGACGGGACTCAGACTTCGGCCACCGTCACGGAGCTGTTCGTCTACAAAGGCCTCGGGCGAATCGCGGTCTCCTCGGTGGGTCCCGGAGAAATCGTTGCGCTGGCGGGGATGAGCGGCATCGGGCTGGGGGAAAGCATCGCCGGCGGTGAAACCCCCAAGCCCTTACCCACGCTCAACGTGGACGAACCCACGTTGTCGATGGAGTTTTCCGTCAACGATGCCCCGTTCAGCGGAAAGGATGGCCAGTACGTGACCTCACGCCACCTTCGGGAGCGACTGCTCAAAGAGGCACGGCACAACCTCGCGATGCGGGTCGAGCAGACCGAATCTCCCGATCGCTTCATGGTGTACGGCCGGGGAGAACTGCAGATGGCTATCCTGATCGAACAGATGCGGCGGGAAGGCTATGAATTTTCAGTCGGCATGCCGCGGGTGTTAACCCGCTCCGTTGAAGGCACGACCCACGAACCCTACGAACTGGCGCTCATCGACGCGGCTGAAGAGTACATGGGCATCGTCGTTCAAAAACTCGGCACGCGCAGGGGTGTCATGCTCAAGATGGTGAACCACGGCTCGGGAAGGGTGCGTCTGGAGTTCGAGGTACCCAGCCGCGGGTTGATCGGATACCGGACCGAGTTCCTCACCGATACGAAAGGCACGGGAATCCTCACGCACATGTTCACGGAATACCGGCCATGGGCGGGCGACATCGTCCATCGGACGACCGGCGCGCTGGTCTCCGACCGCAACGGCCGCGTCACCGGGTACGCGATGATCAACTTGCAGGCAAGGGGGCAACTGTTCGTCGGACCGACCGAGACAGTGTACGGGGGCATGCTCGTCGGAGAGAACAGCCGCGACACGGACCTGGACGTGAATATCACGAAGGAGAAGAAGCAGACGAACATGCGCGCGGCCGGGTCCGATGCCTATGAAAAGATCGTCCCTCCACTGCGTCTGTCTTTGGAGCAGTCAATCGAGTTCATCCGCCACGATGAACTGATCGAGGTCACGCCGCATACGCTTCGGCTGCGAAAACGCCATCTCGACCAGAACGAAAGAAAGCAGCACGCCGCCCGCCAGGCAGCCGGCTCCGACGCCGGACCCCACGAATCCGACACCGGCTCGACCGACTCCCGGGGATCGACTACCCCTCTTTAGGGCTGGAGCCTCTCTCGACGCGGCTCTGCCTTACGGGCGGTACTCCATAACTTGCGGACGAACCGGCGGCCCAGGCCCCGCTCGATCTCACGCCATTTTCGCTCTTCGTCCGACGTGATGAACGTGACCGCCTCCCCGGAACGGCCCATGCGTCCGGTCCGTCCGACCCGGTGCGTGAAAAGTTGTCCCGAGTCCGGCAAGTCATAGTTGATGACCTGGCCAATGCCTTCAACGTCCAAGCCTCGAGCAGCCACGTTTGTCGCTACCAGAATCGGCACGGCGCCGGAACGGAAGTTCAGCATCACGCGCTCACGTGCGTTTTGGCTAAGATTGCCTTGGAGCGCCCCTACCGGATAGCCCAACGTGTCGAGCTGTTTTGCCAGCTTATTGACGCCGTGCTTGGTCTTGCCAAAGACGATAATCGGCGCGCCATCCCGCTGGTTCAACAGCGTTTTGAGGGCCTCCATCTTGTCGCTCCTCTGGATGGTATAGACCAGGTGCTCCACAGTGGGCAGCCCGTGCAGGTCTGCATCCACTTCCACCGTGACGGGGTTGCGCAGGTGTTTCCTGGCGGTCTTCGCCACCCACTCCGGCATCGTGGCGGAGAAAAGCGCCGTCTGCCGACCGGAAGGTGTCCGGCTCAGGATGGCTTCAACGTCGTGGGCAAACCCCCTATCGAGCATTTCATCCGCTTCGTCCAGCACCAGGAATCGCACTGATTGCAGGTCGAGTGTGCCCTGCCGGAGATGGTCCAGCGTACGGCCCGGCGTGCCAATGATGATCTGGGCTCCGTTCCTCAACGCCGCGTACTCCGGCCTCAACGACCGGCCGCCGTACAGTAACGCTACGCGCAGCCGCTGTGATGAAGCCAGGGCCTTCATGACTCCGGAGACCTGAATAGCCAGCTCGCGGGTGGGCACCAGCACAAGCGCCTGGACCTGCCGGACCGATGGGTCGCATTGCTCTGCCAGGGGCACGGCAAACGCCAGCGTCTTTCCGGACCCGGTGCGCGCCTGCCCGATCAAGTCCTGCCCCGCCAGGAGATGGGGGATGGACTGCTCTTGAATGGGCGTGGGTGCTGATATATCCATTTTGGAAAGTGCCGCTCTGGTCGCACGATTCAATGCCATTCCAGGAAACACGGCAACATCGGCGTGGGCGCTATCGGGAGGGATAGGATTGACAACACATGATTCACTCACCGGTGCGTTGACCGCAGGGGAAAGACCGTTGCGATGAGCTTTGAAGCACGGGGGGCAGTACACCGGCCTGTCCGGGCTTGGCCGGAAGGGGACGGTTGTAGACGTATCGCAAGCAGCGCAAACAGCCTGGTGACGCCGTGTCCGGGTAGATGGACGTGGATGGGTTGATAAAGACTTAAAAGACATAGAGAACAAACTCCTTGGTTATTGGTTAGTGGCATCCCTGCGAACCGACCTGACAGTCGCCGACCGGCAACTCCAAGTGGGTCAAACTCATACGACTGTATCCTGGTCTAAGATCAGCAGGCGGTTACAACCGTGCAGGAATGGCGAAAACTGGTATTTCTCAAACTATCGATATTCGAGTACCCGCGCCATACAGCAAGGCGTCGAGCAAGTGGCGACGGCTGTCGTCGCCGGCGAGGTTTACCTCCAGAAAACCCCGACGAGAATCACCCTTCGGGGTCTCGCTTGTATGAACACGCCGCTGGGATGAGCGGCTGGAAGATTGGCTCCTCGGGCAGGACTCGAACCTGCGACCAATCGGTTACGAGTTTCCCGGTATTTCTACCGGGCTCGGACTATCTCATCACCCGCCTGACGCATCAGGTGAGGGTGTCGGGCGCTTGTGAGGTCGTATTGGATTGGGTTCCTCAACCTCTAGTCTCTGCACGTTCTTGCCTACCCAAGACCCTTCGGCAAGCTTCGCTCAGGATTCCCTTTCCGAGTTCGCCACGAACCCGGGGAAGGCTTCCCTGAATTCACCCGATTTTTCAACCACAGTTTCCTGTGGAAGCTGCAATCCGGCGTGCATCTCTCGCACGCCTCTCTTTACAGCCGACCGCTCTACCAACTGAGCTACCGAGGAACACGATCGTTGGCTTTTTTTTCCCACAATAGTGGAACTGATCATAACATAATTTTGAAATGGAGCAATAGCTCCTGCCGACAACGGTTTCATAGACTAAAACTGAAAATCGTCGGAATCCTCTTCGCCTTCTTCGGCTTCCGCGGCGCCACCTTCGGATAACGCGACGTAGTGCCGCGCCCACGATAAATAGATGTTGGCGCTGTCTTTCATGGCATCGGCGCCCATGGCCAACTTTTTGGCGACCTCGGAATCTCCGCCCATGAGTTCCATTTCTTTGGCACGACTCTCCAATCGGTCGTGGAATTGGCTCATGTGCTGGGTAATCTCGCCCATGAGTTGTCTGAGGTCGTCGCTCATGTCCACATCCTCTATTTTATTCGATTAGCGTGGGGTCTTCTATCGAGAAAAAATAAAGCCCTGCGACAAGCAAAGGATTCTGCCGCAGGGCCCTATGCCGATATCTGATGTGTGAATTACCCCTGATAGGCTTGTCCCAAACCGGCGGCTTCGCCTGCCTTGTCCATCAAGGAGCCGTCGGCACTCACCGCCACCATGTCGATTGCCATATGCTTTGCCGCGTCGCACACCACTTTGCACAACTCACAACCTTTACACCGGTTGAGGATCACTTCCGCCACCTGTTTTTCAACGTTCAGGTCCAGGCAATTGGCCTCGGGGCAGTACATGATGCACAACCGGCACCCTTTTTTGGCGACACACTTTTCATCGATCACTTGCGCTACGTTATACACTCTTCCCCCCGTCTTACTTCTTTATGCCGCTGCAACGGCCAACTCGATCTTGTTCTTTTCCGCCCATTCACCAGCCATTTCGTATGCCCTGACGACCGTATCCATGTTTTTCTTCAACAGCATTTCTTTCTTGGCAAATTTCTTCTTGATGGCTTCATCCAAGGTAGCCGTTCCACCGGAGGCCACGAACTTTTTCCCGAACCGCTCCTGCAGCGCCCCCTCGAGTCCCTTCAGGGAGACGCATTTGGTAATACCGGCAACCGACCCGATCATGGTCATGTTCGTGGAAAGCTCCGTACCCGCCACTTCCAACGCCACCTGGGTTCCCTTGATGTAAAACACCGCCACGTCCAGATCCTGTAACCGCTTCACGTCCTCATCCGACAACAGCGGCACGTCTGAATTAATGATAACGACGCCGTTTTCCTTGATGCCCGAGTAAAACGGCATGGTATAACTCTTGCCCATCGTGATCACCTGCGGATGAAACACTTCGATCACGTCGGGAAACACCAACTCCCCCCGATCATAGATCCGGCTCACGCCGATCCGACAATAACTCTCGGCCGGCGCCATCCGTTTTTCCGCACCGAAAAATGGATTCGAGATCGCAAATTTTCCATCACGATTCGCCGCCATGGCCAACACGTGCGCAGCCGTCACGGCGCCCTGTCCACCAAGACCCGACATGCGAATATTCAATCTCCGCTTGATCATGATGCTTTCCCCTTTTGCATTCAGTAAGGAGGGCTCAGGTCTGTCCCGCCAATTGCTTTTTTATGGCGGCTTTTCTCTCTTTTTCCTTGGCCGCCAGTTCGGTCAACAACTCTTTGGCTTGATCGCTGACGTACTCTTTATACGCAAAGCGTTCGGTCGGCTTTTCAGCGTCCCGCATTTCCTGCAAGCCTTCCATGCTGTTCTTCCCGATTTCCAGGATGCACGGGGTATAAAGCTGCAAATAGGTGGGACCGATTTCGCGAGCCACGTGGATCGCATTCTTGACGACTTTTTCAACAAGGTTCGGTTTGCTGACCGTGCAATTCACCACGTAGTGGCATCCGGACTCACGCGCGATTTCCGGCAATTTGACCTTTTCAAAGGTTTTGCCCATGGGAGCCATCTTGGCCACGAACCCTTTTTGCATCAACCCGCTCTCCTGGCCGCCCGTATTGGCGTAGAGCTCATTATCAAAACAAATGGTCGTGAATTTTTCCTGGCGGAACCAGGCTTGCAGCGTCATATCCAGGCCGATATCGACCGTTGCCCCGTCACCCGCCAGCACCACCACGTCCTTGACCCGTCCCGGAAACCGCACCGTGAGGGCGCGTTTGAGCCCGGAGGCGATGGCGTTCTGGTTGCCGAAGAGGGAGTGAATATTGTGGACACCCACGTGCGGAAAGACCAGGCTGGTACAGCCGGTCGAACCCACCATCACGGTATCTTCCGGAGCAGGCAATGACGCCAGGATGTACCGGAACGCCATGGACTCCGGACACCCGGCACACAACGAATGCTCTTCAATCAATTCCTTCGAGGTCCCGATATCCTTCCACCCGCGGTGTTCATTACCATAGGTCGCTCGTTCAACCAGATCCTGATACTCCTCTGGCATGATATCGAACATTTCCGGAGCTATTTTAATTCGTTCTTTACTCATGGACGCCTCCTAACACATATTCAAAATTTTCACATTAATTCCGCATGCCGTTTTGACGGACGCAGCGATCGACACAGACCGCGTCAGCTTCCGCGTCCGGCCAGGCTTTCGGATTTAATGCCCAATTGCTTCTTGACGTCGGCCGTAATAATTTCCGGCGGCATGGTCATGCCCCCGCAAACGTGAGGACCGGCATACACTCGCTCCGGATTCGGAATCGTGGCACGAATCTCTTTGGCAAGCCAACCAGTGACGTTGAACTCCGGCACGATGATATGTTTGGCATGCTTGGTGACTTCCCGAATTTCTTCTCCCGGCCATGGCCGAAGCACTTTAATTTTGACGATTCCCACGTCGATGCCCTCTTCTTCCAGGAGGACCTGGGCTTCACGCCCTTGGGAAACCGCCGTACCGGATGCGACGATCAAAACGTCGGCATCGGGCTTGTCCACTTCAATCAGGCCGTCCAACCACCGAATGGTGTGTTTTCTGGACCGCTCTATGGCTGCCCACACCTCCTGTTGCCAGCTTGCATGGGTGGCATAACTGATATAATTGCTCTTCATGACGAACGGGTCACGCATCATGCGGACCGGCGGACATTCCATATCCATACACGGCACGGGAGACCGATACGGATCATAGGGCGGCAGACACATGTCGGCGGGCGTCAGGTTCACGATGTCTTTGGTATGGGTCACGAAAAACCCGTCACAACACAGCGCCAACGGCAAATGCACGTCCGGCTCTTCCGACACCATGTACCCTTTTAAAATCCAGTCATAAAAATCCTGCGCCGTCTCGGCATGCCAGACCAGCATCCCGGTGTTCAAGAGATACGAGATTTCCAACGTATCCGGCTGAATGGAGAGGGGAGAGTTAATGCCTCGACAGGTCACGATCATTTGAATGGGCAGACGCGCCCCGGCCCACATCGGAAAGTTCTCCATGGCGCGCATGGTGCCCGGGCCCGCGGTTGTGGTGAACACCCGCGCACCGCCGAAGGCCGCCCCGGCACATTGGGACATCACCGCGAATTCACTTTCCCCGCGAAAGTAGTCTCCGATAAACCCTTCGGCAAACAATTCTCCGATCAACGCCGCGGCTTCACTTTGCGGGGTAATCGGATACGCAATCATGACGTCGCAATTCGTACGCCGGACCGCTTCTTTAATGACTTCACTGCCCGTATAAAAACAGGGAGTTCGCTCGGCTTCATGCAACAGCTTCCAGGCATCCGTCACCACCTGCCCGGCTCTGTTTTTTGTCCCGATTAACGATTGAGTTGCCATGATTGCGTCTCCTTCTGTATTAGGGCTGCCGGCTTTTTCTCACAGGGCGTTTTATCCGAACAACGTGTTGTTCTATTGTAACGTCTTACGAATGGTAAAGAAATGAAAAAATGTCTTCCGCCCCGGCCTCAAGCCTCAGTCGTCTTTAGGCGGCTCGACCGACCCTTTTAGTTTTTTCACCCAATCGGCCAATTTCCTGATCTTGTCGGCCGTGGCATCCCGGAAAGACAACATGGCATCTTCATGGCCCGCCTGGGCGCACATGGCGATGGTATAACAATAGGTGCCTCCCCGAATAATCTTGAGGGACAGGTTCGCCTGGTGGCAGTGAACGCCGACGAACATGCAGGTGTCGATCTTGTTATGCCAAATGGTGAGATTGGGATGGTTGGGATTGATTTCGATTTCAGGGTTGATTTTCGGATACTTGGGCCGGTAATCGGGCATGGGAATGAGCATCGCCTGCTGGGACGGGGTCACGCATTCCTTGAGCGTTTCATATAAATGCCTGATCGCCGTGGCCTTTCCGGCCGCTTTTTCATTCCAGGCCCACAGGACAAGCGGACCGGGAAAAATCGTCGGAACTTTGGCTGACAGGAACTGGCGGGCCGCGACTTCCATGGCCTCATCCTCATTGACGATTTTTCCATGAATATGAGCCTGCCCCGGATCCGGCAGACGAATGCCCATACTGGCTGCCGCCGGGGGGAGAAAATGCTCCGGACCTCGTAAAACCTGATACATTGTCGCCATAGGTTTATTTCCCCAAGTTCATACAGAATATAAGAACCGCTGACTTGACTGCACGAGTACTGTATGCCGGTCCACTGAATTTCGCAACCTGGAAAAAGCCCCAACAGGCCGGATATTTAGGCCATTTTCAAGATCGGCTGCATGAGGCTTTTGACCCAGCATTCCCCGGTGCTGCCCAAGAAAATCACTATAGGAATTTCCGGGAGAGCTTGTCAATTCACAACCGGGGCATTGCCACGACACAAGAACGAACGAGACAATCAGTACCTGTAGGTTTCCGGCTTGTACGGGCCTTCGACCGGCACGTTGATGTAGGAGGCCTGTTCATCGGTGAGTGTGGTCAGCGTCCCACCGAACCCTCGCACCATATGGCCGGCCACCTCTTCATCCAGCTTCTTCGGCAGCACTTCGACAGCGACGGGAGCCCCGGGAGTGTCGGCGAATTTCTTCCCGTACAAATAAATCTGCGCGAGGACCTGGTTGGAAAAGGACCCGTCCATAATCCGGGAGGGATGGCCGGTCGCATTGCCCAGGTTCACCAGTCGCCCTTCGGACAAGAGGATCAGGTGGTCATTGGCGAGCGCGCTACGATAGATTTTATGAACTTGCGGCTTCACCTCCTCCCACTCCCAATGTTTCCGCATATAGGCCGTATCGATTTCATTGTCGAAGTGGCCGATATTGCAGACCACGGCCCCCGGTTTCAGGGCTTGCAACATGACGGCGTCACAGACGTCGTAATTGCCGGTTGCCGTCACGATCAGGTCCGTATTGCCCAACAGCGCTTTGTTCAGATCTTCGGCTTTCCCCGTATTGATTCCCTGATTGTAGGGCGACACGACTTCAAAGCCGTCCATGCAGGCCTGCATCGCGCAAATGGGATCGACTTCCGACACCCTCACGATCATGCCTTCCTGGCGCAGGGATTGCGCCGACCCTTTGCCCACGTCTCCATACCCGACCACCAGGGCCTTCTTCCCCGACAACAAATGGTCCGTGCCCCGCTTGATCGCATCGTTCAAACTGTGCCGGCACCCGTATTTATTGTCGTTTTTCGACTTCGTGACCGAATCGTTCACGTTGATGACCGGCACTTTCAGGGACCCGTTGTCCAACCGTTCCTGAAGACGATGCACCCCCGTGGTGGTCTCTTCCGTGATGCCGTGGATGTTGTCCAACATCGCCGGGTACTTGTCATGGAGCATCAGGGTCAAATCGCCCCCATCGTCCAGGACCATATTGGCAGCCCAGGGCCGGCCATCCTTCACAATGGTTTGCTCGATGCACCAGTCATATTCTTCCAGCGTCTCGCCTTTCCACGCGTACACCGGAATGCCCCGGCTCGCGATCGCGGCGGCGGCATGATCCTGCGTGGAAAAAATGTTGCAGGAGGACCACCGCACTTCCGCCCCCAACTCCATCAGGGTTTCAATCAAGACGGCCGTCTGGATCGTCATGTGGATACACCCGAGAACCCTGGCGCCCTTGAGCGGTTGGGCCGCTCGATATTTTTCCCTCAACGCCATCAGCCCGGGCATCTCCGTTTCGGCAATCTGAATCTCTTTTCGACCCCAATCGGCCAAACTGATATCCGCCACCTTATAATCACACACCGGTTTTTCAAGTTGCGTAGCCATACCCCTATTCACCGCTCCCTTCTGCTTGGACTCGACCAACCCCTCAACCTCACAGGTTCAAGTCGACGGCCTGCTTCAAAATCGAGGCCTTATCCGTTTTTTCCCAGGTGAACCCCGGACCGCTCCGCCCAAAATGCCCATAGGCGGCCGTCTGTTTATAAATGGGGCGTCGCAATTTCAAATAATCGATAATGCCGCGCGGGGTCATCGGAAAATGTTTTCTGATCAGGTTATCGATGACCTCGATCGCGACTTTCTCCGTCCCTTTCGCATCGACGAGCACGGAAACGGGCTCCGGCACCCCGATCGCGTACGCCAACTGCACTTCACATTTCTCGGCCAATTTCGCCGCCACGATATTCTTGGCAATATACCGGGCCATATACGACGCCGACCGGTCCACCTTACTGGGGTCCTTCCCGGAAAAAGCGCCCCCGCCATGGCTCCCCACGCCCCCATAGGTATCGACAATGATCTTGCGACCGGTCAACCCGGTATCGCCCATGGGTCCTCCCGTCACGAACCGGCCCGTCGGGTTGATATGAAACGTGACCCGCTTCGGATCGAAGATCCCTTTCGGCATCACGGGTTTAATGACTTTGTCCTTAATCTCCTGCTCGATTTTCTTGGACGTTACCTTGTCGCTATGCTGGGTGGAAACCACGATCGTATCGATGCGGACCGGCTTGCCGTTTTTATACTCGATAGTCACCTGGGACTTCCCGTCGGGGCGCACCCAGGGCAGCAGGTTCGTTTTGCGGACCTCGGCCAGGCGTTTCGTCAGGCGATGGGCCAACACGATCGGCATGGGCATCAATTCGCTCGTCTCATTGGTGGCATAGCCGAACATCAACCCCTGATCACCCGCTCCACCCGTATCCACGCCCATGGCAATATCGCCGGATTGGGCATCGATCGCCGTCAACACCGAGCAGGTGCGGTAGTCGAACCCCCAGGTGGCATCGGTATAGCCCACGTCGCGAATGGTTTGCCGGATGATATCGGGGATTTCAACGTACGCCTTCGTGGAAATTTCTCCCGCCACGAACGCCAAGCCGGTCGTGAGAATCGTCTCGCACGCCACCCGGCAGTGTTTATCTTTCGCCATAATGGCATCCAGGATGCCATCGGAGATCTGGTCGGCAATTTTGTCCGGATGTCCCTCGGTGACGGACTCGGAGGTAAACAAGAAATTCTGGTGACTCATTACGATGACCCTTCCCTGTAAATAAACAAAAAGGCATCTCCTGCTCAGCGTGTCGGAGAGGAGTGCCTTGGCGAAGTGTTAAAGAATTGGAACGCCCAAAACGCTCAGGCGGGCAGCCTGAACACGTACTACCATAAAAAGAAAGCAGGTAGGTTTGTCAAACAAAAAATTCCCGTTCCGGCAAAACGTCATTGTTTTCAAATGGTTGAAAGCCTCTTGTGCAGGGACGAAAACAGCGTGAACGAGCGTATCCAAGCAGGGGCACTCGATAAGGACAAAAAGAAACCTCTCCTGGCACCCCCGGGCGTCTTCAATACCGCCATATTCTAAACGGATTGGGAAGATCCTAAACGGATTTCAAAAAAAATTCAATACCGGGCAGGAATCGCGCCTGCCGTTTTCTCCCTCTCCCCCGCTGCGGGAGAGGGCTGGGGTGAGGGGGCATTCGTATTTTATGTCGTTGTAGCCGCGCCATCCCTGGTCAAAGCCAGGGACATGTCTCATGACGCCTGCTTCGCGGGGCGGCGCAGGGACGGCAACACGCTAATTTTCTTGATTCAAGCATACTTATCAGAAAATGGTGAATACTTGCCGGCTCCTGAAAGAAGAAGGGTAACGATCCTTTTCATGAAGACACTGACCGATAGAATTCGAGCCGCCCGGGAAGAAGCGGGCTTGTCCCAAGCGGACGTCGCCAAGGCCCTGCACATCTCGGCGTCCGCGGTCAATCAATGGGAGCGGGGCTTGATCAAAAATATGAAACTGGATCACTTTTTCGCCCTCGCCAGTTTGCTGAGACAAGACCCTCGATGGCTGGCAACGGGCAAGGGGCATTCCCGAACGCGAGAGACAGCGGCGATGCCGCCGGCACCGGACTATCCTACCCTCACCAGCGAGGAAAAAGCGCTGCTGCACTATTTTCGCCAAATACCCAACACACTACGAAAAGTAGTGCTGCGGTTCCTGAAAGAGCTGAACAATATCTACGTGTCGCCTGCCAACCTCAGCCACTGAGGCTCCCGCGCGCCAAAAAAGGTGGGAGGCGCATAGGGCATGTCCCTGCCCCCGTAGGGGACGGCCCCCGTGCCGTCCCGAATGGATGCCGCAACGACAATAAGGAGAGGCCGCGTGATCCAAGAGGTAGTCCGACAAATTTTGACATCGGACGTTGGGCATGATAAAAGTAAGGGAATACACGCAGGCTTCCCGGGATTCACACGCATCGACGACACGCACGGAACCCAGTCAAGGCGGGGGGAGTGCTCTCTACTTCACCCCGATCCCGCCCCGGAGATCATGGGAACACGCTGGACATGAGACGTGTTCACACGAGACTGGCCGCATGGTGCTAGAACCCCTCGCATAAGGTTCCACCTCCACCATGGGACGAGGCAGGCACCCCGCCAACGGAGGTGCCTGCCGTTATACCACTCCCCTGGACGGCACCCTCACCAAGGCAAGCGTGCCGCGCCAATACCGCGACGAAGGGTTACTGCGTGGCCCCAAAGGCGCCAATGACGTGGCCATTCCCAAGATGGGCATTGAACTCGCCGGCCACACCCGTAGGATAGCCAGTCTTCTGTTCCATATCATCAGTGGCCATGTTATCTGTTACCTGAGGACCATAGAACGAAGCGTTCCACGACCCATCACCAGTTGTCGTGCCGCCAAACTCATTCGCGTTCTCGAACGACCCGCTTTTCCCAAGCCGAACCGACCAGCCCCCGCCAGATATATCCTCTCCGGCTTCATCGACAAAGTTGTCAATCGTGCCTCGAATCGTGAACTGGTCGTTGACAGCCACATTATTACCGCCAAACGAGGCCGTCAGGTTGGCATCGGCCTGAAACTGTCCCGCTGCAGTCGGAACACCCGTTCCATCAACAAATTCTTTGAACGCGTACATGCCTGTGGCCTTGCCGTTGTAGGTCGCGGTGTCTTCTAGGACCGCCATCGCGTCCCCATAGCTATTGCCAGCAAACAGCATGGATCCCGCGGCAAAGGTATTCACTCCATAAGTGATTGACCCATCAGGCTTGGTCGTTTCTTGCAACCAGTACCCATAGGACAAGTAATCCACGTCGACTTTGACATCTTGGACTTTACTTTGGGCACCAGTTTCAGTGGGTTGAAACGACCAGTTGGCTGACAACTCAATCAATCGCCCTTTCGTGTTCCCGTGGGCCGTGCAGCCTTCAGCATTCCCACAAATGTACGTTCCCGGAATCCCCGCAAAGGTGCCAGAAAATTCGTTCTTCTTGTCGACGACATCGCCTGAAAACTTCTTTTCTGTTTCCTTACCTTTTTCGAAGGTAAAGAGTGAAAAGAGGCTGGCCTCTTTCTCAGCCACCGTCACGGTATCTGAGGTTGGCTCAGTATTGACGAAATTAACGCGACCCTCACTGTCATACTCAGCGTCATAACGACCCAGTTTGTACGTGTCATCCTCATCTGGCCCACCATCCACAATTGAGGCAATAATCGCAGGGCGACCGTTGACACCTGCTGACGCTGGATTCCCTTCGGCTAAATACTTCATATAGCTTACATCCTTCGGGTCTTCGACATCGGTATAGACCACCAAGGTATCCTGCATATTGTCCACCGTCCGTTCATGCACACTGCCTTGCCACCCTGTGATCCGCATGGCTTCAGTCGCAGACGGCTCAAATTGATCGTCCACCCCCTCGTCCATTTTCTCAAGGGTATCCTCTCCAATTTTCATGACCCCATTGGGATCTAACATCACCTCAAACGAGGTTCTCCCAGGTCGCTTACCTTTATTCAAGCCACCCATAGGGGTATTCGGATCTCCATCCCCATCCGGATCAGCAATGGCCGAGGTCAAGCCCTTGATTCGTGCATCTTGTTGGGCGGCTTCCAGCCGACGCTGTTCTTCCATCCGATCTAGGGCTGCTTGTGAATAGCCCGCTGTCGCCGCGCCCCCGGTCGAGGTCACACTACCATCAGCATCTTGCGACAAGGCACAATCGGCTCCACCGGTCGGACAGCTCAAGGTCACGTCGCCAAACGTCATCATCCCTCCGACCGGGATGGTCGTGTCAGCCGGTATTATGACGGCCGGCAGATCCATCAGGTCCACGGTGTATTGCATCGGTGTGGGAACTGGCGGCTCGACAACGGGTCCCCCATTCACGGAACCGCTTCCACCTCCATTACAGCCACTGAAGACGAGTCCGAGCGCCAGAGGCAAAAAAATCATGCTCATCATTCGCGTTCTCATAGTACCTCCTCATGATAGTTAGACTTAGACAAATAGTATTGTGAACATGCTCATGTTTTGTTAAGTGCGGGTTAAATGTAGCATGGTAAATTTTTAAAATCAAGCATGCTTATCACAAAGTAAAGCATATTGATAGAAGGAAGGTAAGTCTGCTTGCCATGAACACGTTGACCGAGAGAATTCGAACCGCCAGGAAACAGGCAGGCTTATCCCAAGCGGACGTCGCCAAGGCCTTGCGCCTCTCGCGTTCTGCGGTCCATCAGTGGGAGCAGGGCTTGAGTAAAAATATCAGACTGAGTCACTTTTTCGCGCTCGCCAGATTGCTGAGGCAAGACCCGCAATGGCTGGCAACCGGCACGGTGTTCCCATATGTGCGCCACACACGAGCGACACCACCGAAACTGAACGATCCTCCCCTCACCCGTGAAGAAAAAACCCTGCTTCACCACGTTCGCCGGATGCCCGGCACGGTACGAAAAGTGTTGCTGAAGTTCCTTCGTGGGCTGAGCGACGTCTATGCTTCGCCTGATCAAGCCGGCCGCTGAGCGCTGATCCCAAAAGTTGTAGCCGCGCGATCATTCTCCTTCTGTCATTCCCGCAAGTGTTTAGCGGGAATCCAGTGTCGTTCTCCTCGCGAACGGAAGGAAAAGCAAAGACCCTGGATCCTCGATTTAGATCCCCGATTAGATCCTCGATTACTAACGTCAAGGACAGGCGTCGGGGACAAGCGTCGAGGATTGTAGATGTTCACTAATTCGTTGACAGAATGTAGGGTAACTCACCCAATCATCTGGAGGCGAACCCATGCGACACAATACCCAAGACAAGACCCTTTATCGCAACTATGTTCGGAAGTGGAAATTCCTGATCCAGGAGTACGAGTTGGTCAAACAGAAACGGCATCCCAAGTTCCGCTTTGCCGCTGATTTCTACCGGTTTCATCAGACCCACCGGCAGACCTTCTTCAAGTATTACCACCGGTTCCGCCAGAGCGGAGCCGAGCACGCCCTGGTGCCGCAGCCCCGCGGCCCGAAGTGGAAAAGTCGGCGGGTCTACGGGTATATTGAGCAGCAGGTCTTGCAGCACCGGCGGCTGGGCGTCAATCGCTATGAGATTTGCCAGCTTCTGGCCCCGAAGCTTAAGCACCTGACGCCGTCGCCGAGTACGGTCTATCGGATTATCCAGCGGCATGAGCTGAATCGCTTAACGCCCAAGCTGAAACAGGAGAAACGCCGCATTGTGAAGCAGAAAGCCGGAGAATTAGGGCATCTCGACTGCCATTATTTGAGCAAGGATCTCATTGCGACCGATCCCACCCGCTACTATCTGGTGTGCGTGATCGACGCCTGTACCCGCCTGGCCTGGGCCGAGGTGGTGACCGATCTGAAGAGTCTGACGGTGATGTTCAGCGCCTTGAAGAGCTTCAATCTGCTTCACCAGCGGTATCAGCTCCAGTTTGCCGAGGTCTTGACGGACAATGGGTCGGAGTTCGCGGCCCCGCGCACCAAAGCCACGCACCCGTTTGAACGGATGCTGCTGGAGTTGGGGATCAAACATCGGTATACCCGGCCGTACCGCCCACAGACGAACGGGAAGGTGGAACGGTTCTGGCGGACCCTGAACGATGACCTGATCGATGGCACCACGTTTGCGTCCCTGGCGGAGTTCCGGGACGAATTGGAGCAATATCTCCTCTACTACAATGAGGTGCGCCCGCATCAGGCGCTGGAGGGGCAAACTCCGAAACAGATCAACGAATCTTGTCAACGAATTACTGAACACATACAGGGATGACAGCGGGGGAAAAGCAGGGGCTTGCGGGGTTTCGGCCCCGCACGACGAGATCCTTTTGTTTCGGCAAAAGGACCCAAAACCATTGGCGCCCGGGCGTGGCCCTTCGGGTGCCTTTGCCCCAGTCCCGAAGTTTAGGGCTGCGGAACTCGCTTCGCTCAAACAGTCCTCGCCCCCACAGAGGGTTCGGGACTGGGGCGCAGCCTCGCCCGCAGGCGCCAGGAAATGGCGCGATGAGATCGCGGGGGTGAAGGCAGGAAAAAGGCAGATTCCTCGCTACGCTCGGAATGACAGAGGGGGGTCGAGGATGACAGAAGGAGGGGATGGCGCGGCAACCAGCAGCAAAAAGGACAAGACGAAGCAGACTACTTGATGTCAAGGATGTCGCATATTATGCTTGAGATGTCATGCCTTTGCTAGAAGGTATTTTTTATGGTAAAGTCAATCGTATAAAAATTATATTTACTTTTTGGTTCTTCACCGATGAAGTTTTTATTATGAAATCAACAATGGCACAGAATGGCAGAATCAAGAAGCAGGACAAAAAGAAAGATGATTCCAGACAGGCTACTGTGATAGAACCTGCTCAACGACTCGCTGACACTATAACAACGTTCAAGAAAAAAGATCCTACTCGCCGCTCGCAAGTCTCTTAAATTCCTCTACGGTTATCCCTAAAGGTTTCGCCCATTCCTTGGCAATGCCGTTTCGTTGTCTTCCAGGGGGTATTTGACCAATAAGGCTATTAATTATTTGAGAGTTGGTCAATCCGCGATCTTTGGCACGCTGTACTAACTCGGCCTTAATTTCCAGCTCTGCATTTTCATTTTGACTGCCCTTCACTTGTCTTAGTAAATCGACTAATCCTTGTTCGCTACAACTCTTAACGTCAATAGACCATCCCGGACTATTCATTCAGTCTCCTGCGGTTCGTTGGAGTCATGTCGTTTGCGGCGTTAAGTATATAAAACCACTTGCGAGGCTGACAACAACGGAAGCGCGCTAAGATCGCGTGGCTGCCAAGGTCAAAGACAACGACGCTGGATCCCTTCCTTGACTGGATCCCCGATTAAGAACGTCGGGGACAAGCGTCGGGGATGACAGATGGCTCGGAAAGAAGGGCCAGCTTGTTCCTGATGACGACCTGCGCCTATTCTTCTCGTGGCTTCGTATCTGGCGAAGCGGTCGTTCGGCGGTTGGTTGTCGTAAGAGATGAACCCCCCTTGCCCCCCTGATCAGAGGGGGCGGCTCTAAGCAGTCCCCCTGATAAGGAGGATTGAGGGGGTTGTCTTACAAAGGAGGGGAAGACAAAGGCACTGGCGCCGCGCCGAGTAAGCGATAGGCACAACGTCTTGCCATACACGCCGGTATTTGGACCTTTCATTCCTGACGCCTGTCCCTCGCAGACATTGACGGGGTCTGTCGGGGCGTGGCGGCTCCATACATCTTGTTGCATTGCCCAAATGCCAGGTGCTAAGATCCATTTCCAATTTTTGGCACTCGTGGTGCGACTTCTCGTATTCCACTGAAGGTGTGAGACCCGATTCGACTCGTGAAGTTTCGTAAGGAGGCTTCTCATGTATAAAACCATCTACATCCCGGTCGATAATTCGGACCATTCGAATGTGGCCGTCGACCTGGGTGTGCAGTTGGCGCAGGAATTTGGTTCTAAAATCGTCGGCAGCCACGTTTATGCCGCGAAAATGCACGATAAACGGTTCAAGCAAATGGAAGCGGGGCTTCCGGAAGAATATCACGACGAAAAAGAGCTCGACCGTCAACGCAAGATTCACGATTCCCTCATCACGCGCGGGCTCCAGATCATTACCGATTCCTACCTCGACTACGTGGATAAAAAGTGTACCGAGTCGAATCTCCCCCTGGAACGACGATCCCTGGAAGGTCGCAATTGGAAGGTGTTGGCCGAAGACATCAATACCAATGCCTACGACCTGACCATTATGGGCTCGCTGGGGGTGGGCGCCGTGAAGGATTCCGTGATCGGCAGTAATACCGAACGGGTCCTGCGCCGGGTTCGCAATTCGGACATGTTTATCGTGAAAGACCTGAAGCCCATGAACGGCGGGAAAATCGTCGTGGCCGTGGACGGCAGCCCGTACAGCTTCGGCGGATTGAAAACCGGGCTTGCCCTGGGGAAAGCCTTGAACAAGCCGGTCGAGGCCATTTCCGCCTTTGATCCGTATTTTCACTATGCCGCCTTTCACAGCATCTCCGGGGTCCTGAACGAAGAGGCCGGCAAGGTCTTTCGCTTCAAGGAACAGGAAAAACTCCATGAGGAAGTGATCGATAGCGGATTGGCTAAAATCTACCAATCGCACCTGGATATTTCCCGCGAAGTCGCCCAGGAAGAAGGATCGGATATTCGCACGACCCTCCTGGACGGGAAGGCGTTCGAAAAAGTCCTCCAGTACGTTCGGAAAGAAAAACCCTGGTTGCTGATCGTCGGGCGCATCGGCGTGCACAGCGACGACGACATGGATATCGGCAGCAACACCGAGAACCTGCTTCGGGCGGTGACCTGTAACGTCCTGATTTCCAACAAAAAATTCGTGCCGCCGATCGACACCCAAGCGGAATATACCATTGCCTGGACCGAGGAAGCCTTGCTGCGGATGGAAAAGGTTCCGGTGTTTGCGCGTGGCGTCGCCAAGACCGCCATTCACCGCTATGCCATTGAAAAAGGGCATACCATCATCAGTAATTCGGTGGTCGATGACGCGGTCGGTGATATTTTGCCGAAGGGGGCCATGGATGCGATGAAAGCCCTGGGCGGCCAACTCGACGAGGCCGGGATCGACCGCAACCAGATGCAAGCCGACGACGCCGTGGCGACCGATCTTATGGGCTCGACCCTCAGCGGCATGGTCAACCAGGTGGTTGAAGAAACGGAGCCTTCCGCGACTCCGGCCGTGAGCCCGTCCACTCAATCCTATCTGGACCGCATGGCCCAACCGTATTACGTCTGCGATGGATGCGGGTACATCGGGAAAGGCGCCCAACCCGTGAAATGTCCGATTTGCGGGGGAGCGGGCGATGGCTTCAAGATGGTCGACAAAAGCATGTTCGACGCGGCGGCCAAGCAGGAAGGGGTCCTGGAAACGCAACTGGCGTATGACGACGTGCCCATGCAATGGACCAAGGACGCGAAAGAAGCCATTCGGGCGGTCCCGGCGGGCTTCCAACGTCGCCGCGCCAAAGCCAAAATCGAAAAGACCGCGAGAAAGCTCGGCATGACCACGATCACCTTGGAGTATGCCTCTCCCATGATTGATGAAGCCGCGAACGAAGACTATACCCCTATTTTCGCCAACAAGGATGCGGAAGCGGAACAGCCCACCCCGCAGACGAGCGAGCCAGCACCCGACTCTCCCTATCAGTGGGAGCCCGAGGCGTTGACACGCTTGGAACGCGCGCCCGAAGGGTTCATGCGCGATTGCACCAGGGCTCTCATCATCAAGCACGCCGAGAAGCTGGGGACCACTCACATCACCAGCGAAGTGGCCAACGAAGGGATCGAGCAAGCCAAACACACCATGGAAGAAGCCATGAAGTCCGGCAACGTCAAGGAAATCATCGCCAAACTGACCGGCGCGGGTGCTCAACCTTAGGGAGCGGGCCACGTTATGGGCAAATCACTCCCTGTCATCAATTCCCCGCTACGGGAAGATCCGGGAACCCACGTCACCGGGTTTACCTCTCCCGGGGCCGGTCCCGGCGACGGCCGGACCGTCGATGATTTCAAGCCTTACCTCCTCGCCCTGAATCTCACCAAACGCTGCAACCTGAAATGCGACCACTGTTATCTGGATGCCACGACCAAGGCCGGTGGGGGGTCCGACGAACTCTCGACGGAAGAATGTTATCGGTTGATCGACCAGATCGCCGAGGTCAATAAAGGGTGCTTGCTGGTCATCACCGGGGGAGAACCCTTGGTCAGGCCGGACATCCTCGACATTGCCCGCTACGCCGTGGGACAGGGGTTCATGGTCGTCTTCGGCACCAACGGCATGCTGATCAATGATCGCCTCGCCGCTGAACTCGTCGAGATCGGCGTCATGGGCATGGGCATCAGCATCGACTCCCTCGACTCCGGTAAACATGACGCGTTTCGCGGCATTCCCGGGGCCTGGGAAGCGGCGGTCGCGGGAATTGAAGCCTGCAAACGAAACGGCCTTCAATTTCAGGTGCATTTCAGCGCCCAGCCGATGAACTACAAGGAATTGCCGGACGTGATCGAATGGGCCCATGGACTGGGCGCCCGCGTGCTGAACGTCTTCTTTATGGTGTGCACGGGACGTGGCGAGGAATTGACCGATATTACCCCTGAACAGTACGAGGAAGTGCTGACCTTCCTGGTGGACACCCAGGACCGGTACTCGGATATGCTGGTGCGCGCGCGGTGCGCCCCGCACTTCAAACGGCTCGCCTATGAAAAAGATCCCAATTCCCCGATCACCAAAGCCCAGGGGTACATGGGCGGGGGCTGCCTGGCGGGGACGAATTATGCACGAGTCACCCCCAACGGGGACCTGACTCCCTGTCCCTATATGCCCTTGTCAGCCGGGAATATCCGGGACACCAGTTTCGTGGATCTGTGGGAAAAGTCGGACATTTTCGATTCGTTCCGGTACCCGCACCTGAAGGGCAAATGCGGCGACTGCGAATACAGCGAGATCTGCGGCGGCTGCCGGGCGCGCCCCTACGTGGATCACGGGGACTGGATGGATGAGGACCAGTGGTGCCTGTATACGCCCAAAGGCGGGGAAAAAATCCAGGTCGCGTTCAACGTGCCCGAAGAGGTTGAGGTGGAATGGGATGAAGCCGCTGAGACGCGGTTGAGCCGGATCCCGTACTTCCTGCGCGCCATGGTGAAAAAAGGCGTGGAACGCCACGCCCGCGAGCACCAGATCTCGCTCATCACCGTTGACCTGATGGAAGAGCTTCGCCAAAAACGATTCGGCAACGAGAAGCCGGTGTTTAAATTCTGATGAATGCTCTCCTGGCCACGCTTTCCGATCTCAATAAAATCATTCCCATTGTCAACCACTGGCTGCACCTGCTCTCGGCCGTCGTGTGGATCGGCGGACTCGCCTTTCTGGTCCTGGCGGTGACGCCGGGGCTCCGATCCGCCGTACCCAAGGAGTACGTCAAACCCATTTGCGACGTCTTCTACAAGCAATACCGCAAGGTGGTCGGCATCCTGCTGCTGGTGATCCTCTTCACCGGCGGCATCAACCTGCATTACGTGGGCGAACTCATGGAAATGCAGACCGGCAACGGCCTATCCCATAACGCCAAATATCTGACGGTCTTTTTCATTAAACTCACGTTGGTCCTGGGCATTCTGACCTTGTTTCTGTATACCGTCCTCTTCCGCATCGAGCCCACGGGCGATGAAGACGAACAAGAAAAAGAAGAGCACGTCGTCGAACCCATCCCCTTCCAAAAAGCCAGCCTCTGGATAGGCGTCCTCATAATCCTCTGCGCCGCCACCATGAAACACCTGCATTTGTAATTGTCATTCCGGGCGCAGCGCGGAATCTCGTAGTATCTGCTTGCTCCCATCCGTCATCCTCGACATTTTTAATCGAGGATCCAGCGTCGTTGCCTTTGTTTTTTGCATTCGTAGCCACGCCATCTCATGGCGCTATTCCCCTTCTTGGCCTGCCCCGGGCTCGATCCGAGTGCCAGTGTCAGGGTGGAACGTCAGGCAGCCTCTCACCGTGCATTGTGCAACTTCAACACAATATATAAAATCATGCGCTCATGGATAAGAAAAATCTGAGCGAGCGCGACATCTGCACCAAGTTCATCACCCCGGCCTTGCGCAAGGCAGGGTGGGACGAGATAACGCAAATCCTCGAGGAGTTCAGCTTCACCAAGGGCCGCATCATCGTGCGCGGCAAGCTGGTCAGCAGGGGCAAGGCCAAGCGGGCCGACTATCTCCTCTATTACAAGCCCAACATCCCCATTGCGGTGATCGAGGCCAAGGACAACAAACATGCCATGGGCGACGGCATGCAGCAGGCCCTCGACTACGCCGAAACGTTACAGGTTCCCTTCGTATTTTCCTCCAACGGCGACGGGTTCGTCTTTCATGATCGGACAGGCTCCGGCGTTAAAAAAGAAACCACGCTCGACAACGATGCCTTCCCATCGCCGGAAGCCCTGTGGGCACGCTATCGCGCCTGGAAGGGTCTGACCTCCGAGGAGGAGACAATCGTCCTTCAAGATTATTTTGACGATGGCAGCGGCAAAACACCGCGCTACTACCAGGTCAACGCCATCAATGCCGCCATCGAAGCCATCGCCAAGGGCCGCAACCGCATTCTGCTCGTCATGGCCACAGGGACCGGAAAAACCTACACCGCGTTTCAGATCATCTGGAGGCTGTGGAAGGCAGGACGCAAGAAACGTATCCTGTTCCTCGCTGACCGCAACGTGCTGGTGGACCAAACGATGGTCAACGACTTCCGGCCCTTTGGTCCGGCTATGGCCAAGCTCTCGACCAAAGCGAAGACCATCGAACGCGACGACGGCTTGTCAGAAGACCTGACCACCGCCGTTGATAAGAAGCGGCGCATCGACACCGCGTACGAGGTCTATCTCGGCCTGTATCAGGCGATCACCGGACCGGAGGAACACCAGAAAATATTCCGCGAATTTTCACCCAGCTTCTTCGACCTGATCGTGATCGACGAATGCCACCGCGGCAGTGCCGCCGAGGATTCGGCCTGGCGGGAAATCCTGGAATACTTCATCACGGCCACGCAGATCGGTCTCACCGCCACGCCCAAGGAAACTCGCTACGTGTCCAACATCCATTACTTCGATGAGCCGATCTACTCCTACTCCCTGAAACAGGGCATCAGCGACGGCTTCCTCGCCCCCTACAAAGTCATCAAGGTCCATATCGACCGGGACGTAGAAGGCTACCGACCGGAAAAAGGCCAACGCGACCGGAGCGGCGAAGAAGTTGAAGACCGCATCTACAACACCAAGGACTTCGACCGTAACCTGGTGCTGGACGGCCGGACCAACGTCGTCGCCCGAAAGGTGACCGAATTCCTGAAGGAGAGCGGTGATCGCTTCCAGAAGACGATCATCTTCTGCGTCGACCAGGAGCACGCCACGCGCATGCGCCAGGCGCTCATCAACGAGAACGCCGACCTGGTGGACCACAACCACCGCTACGTGATGCGCATCACCGGCGACGATGCCGAAGGGCAGGCGGAGTTGGGCAACTTCATCGACCCGGAATCCGGATACCCTGTGCTGGTCACGACCTCGCGGCTGCTGTCCACCGGTGTCGATGTGCAGACTTGCAGGCTGATCGTACTTGACCGTGAAGTCGGCTCCATGACCGAGTTCAAGCAGATCGTCGGACGCGGCACCCGCGTGCATGACGACACACACAAATTCTACTTCACCCTGATGGATTTTCGGGGTGCGACCAATCACTTCGCCGACCCGGATTTCGACGGTGAGCCGGTCCAGATTTACGAACCGGGCGAAGGCGATTCCATCGTGCCGCCTGACGCCGTACCGCCCCGGGACGATGCCGACGATCCCATCCCGCCGGAACCTGGCGAGGATGAGACCATCGTCTATGTCCCTCCTTCGCCGTATCCCCTCGATAGCCCGCGCAAAGTGTACGTGGACGGTATCGACGCCACAGTGATCGCCGAGCGGGTGGAATACCTGGACGAATACGGCAAGTTGGTCACCGAATCCTTGCGCGACTTCACCAGGAAAGCCCTGAAAAAACGCTTCGCCAGCCTCGACGACTTCCTTCGGCGCTGGAAGACGACAGAGCGCAAGCAGGCAATTGTCGAAGAATTGGAGGCCGAGGGCTTGGTGCTCGACGCCATCGCCGCGGAACTGGGCAAGGAACTCGATCCTTTCGATCTCATCTGCCACGTCGCCTTTGACGCCAAGCCGCTGACCCGCCGTGAGCGTGCCGAGAACGTCAAGAAGCGTGACGTATTCAACAAATACGGGGAACAGGCCCGCGCCGTGCTCGATGCCCTGCTTGTCAAATACGCCGACCAAGGGGTGTTCAACTTGGATGACGTCAGCGTGCTGCACATCCCGCCGTTGACCGAACTCGGCACCCCGGTCCAGTTGATCAACGCCTTCGGCGGCAAGGACAAATTCGTTGCCGCCGTCCACGATCTGCAAGCCGCGCTCTACCAGGAGACCGCGTAGCCCGTGTCCGTCCGCACCCTCGTCAAATCCATTCAGGATATCATGCGCCAGGACTCAGGCGTGGACGGTGACGCCCAGCGCATCAGCCAGTTGTGCTGGATGTTCTTCCTCAAGATCATCGACGATCAGGACCAGGAACTGGAGCTGATGCAGGCGGGCTATAAATCCCCGATCCCGAAACGCTTCTGGTGGCGCGCCTGGGCAGCCGACCCCGAAGGCGTCACTGGTGACGCTTTACTCGCATTCATCAACAACGACCTGTTCCCGGCCCTGAAGGATCTCCGGACGACCGGCCAACCGGGAGACCGCAGCCGCGTGGTGCGAGACGTATTCGAGGACGCCTACAACTACATGAAGTCCGGCCAGCTCATGCGTCAAGTAGTCAACAAGATCAACGGCGTGGACTTCAACAACCTGACCGAGCGCCAGCACTTCGGCGACATCTACGAACAAATCCTCAACGATCTGCAATCCGCAGGAAATGCAGGCGAGTACTACACACCGCGCGCCGTCACCGCCTTCATGGCCGACCGCATCGACCCCAAACCCGGCGAGACCCTGTTCGACCCGGCCTGTGGCACAGGCGGCTTCCTGACCTGTTCGCTACGCCACATGCGCGACCGCTACGTCACACGACCCAAGGACGAACGGAAAATGCAAGCCGCGCTACGCGCCGTGGAGAAAAAACAACTGCCGCACATGCTGTGCGTTACCAACATGCTGCTGCACGGCATCGAGGACCCCGGCTTCGTGCGCCATGACAACACCCTGGCGCGGCCCTACATTGGCTGGGAGAAGAAGGACCGGGTGGACGTCGTGCTGACCAACCCGCCCTTTGGCGGCAAGGAAGAAGACGGCATCGAGACCAACTTCCCCCAGCATTTCCGAACCAGGGAAACCGCAGACCTCTTCCTTGCCCTGATCGTCCGGCTGTTGAAACCGGGCGGACGCGCCGCGGTCGTCTTGCCCGACGGCTCGCTGTTCGGCGAAGGCGTCAAGACACGGCTCAAGGAGCATCTCATGGAAGAGTGCAACCTACACACCATCGTCCGCCTGCCCAACTCCGTGTTCAAACCCTACGCCTCCATCGGCACCAACTTGCTGTTCTTCGAAAAAGGCGAGCCGACAAAAGATATCTGGTTCTACGAACACCGCGTCCCCAAAGGCCAGAAAGCCTATTCCATGACCAAACCCATCAAACTGGACCACCTGCAAGCCTGCATCGACTGGTGGGGCGGTGCAGAGCGCAAAGGCCGCAAGGAAACCGACCGCGCCTGGAAGGTGACCGCCGAAGAAATTAAGGCACGCGGTTACAACCTTGACATCAAGAACCCGCACACGGCCAAGGACGACCACGGCGACCCCGAGGAACTGCTGGCGAAACTGGCCGCCACGGAGGCCGAAACAGCGTCGCTACGTGACCAATTGAAAGCGATTCTGGCGGAGGCTCTATTGCGATAGAGGTGCAGGTGACGTTCAGCCAGCCAGAGCTTGCGGTGCGTGAGACGCTCCGGTTGATTTTTCCTTCATTCCTCCGTATATTGAGCCATGGAGGATTTATCGATGCCACTGAATATCAAAGACGCCGACACGCAAGCCTTGACAAAACGGCTCGCAAGCCTGACCGGAGAATCGTTGACCCAAGCCGTCAAACAAGCCGTCCAGGAAAGACTGGCGCAGGTGGAAAAAACCCGGCGTGCCATCCGGCTTGCCGATGAACTGGATCACATTGCTCTGCATTGCGCTAATCTGCCTCGCCACGACAGGCGGAGTGCGGAACAGATCATCGGTTATGACAAACGAGGCCTTCCGGTCTGATGGTGGTCGACACATCGGCACTCATCGCCATCATGCAAAACGAACCGGAACGCCGCCGTTTCAATGAATTGATCGAAGCGGCGACTGCCACCTATGTCAGTGCCGCCAGCCTGCTCGAGACCCGGATGGTTCTGTTTGCCCGATCCGGCGACAGCGCAGTCCTGGCGTTGGATGCCTTCCTTCTCAAGAGCCGCATGATCGTCATGGAGGTCTCTCCTCATATCGCCGACATCGCCTTCGATGCCTACCGGAGATACGGTAAGGTCAGCGGTCATGGAGCGGCTCTGAACTATGGTGACTGCTTTTCTTACGCCTTGGCCAAGCATCTGGCCGTCCCACTTCTGTTCAAAGGCGGTGACTTTGCGAAAACGGACATCCGGTCGGCCGCAGACGAGCGCACGGAGCATCATCGACCTGCGGACACGTAGCGGCGACTCCGAGCCCTCCGGCGACACGGATATCTGATCCCGATCGAGGCTGGTCGGGCCGCGCTCCAGCGCGTTGCGCTGCCGGCTTGGTCAGGGACAGAGAAAATGTCTGCGGCCGCCGAAGGGAGTGAATCCCTTGCCTTGGACAATTGAGTACACCGAAACCGCCCGGACCCGACTTCGCAAGCTCGACAAACAGACCGCACGCCGCATCGTCGATTCTATGAGGAAGATAATGCACGAACTGCCGAAGCGGAAGTGGCTATTCTGGGGATAAAAGAACACCGAAAAGACGGGAACGATATCCAACTCGTCAAGGATGGAAGATGTATCTGTCATTAAGAAGGCCGCGGAGATGAACGCCGAACACCTGCTCACCCACTTCGACCGTATCGCCGACACCCCCGACGCTATCCCGCGCCTGCGGCGGTTCATCCTTGATCTGGCAGTACGCGGCAAGCTGGTGCCACAAGACCCGAGCGACGAACCGGCGTCAGAATTGCTGAAGCGCATCGCGGCCGAGAAAGCACGGCTGGTGAAGGCGGGGGAGATCAAGAAGAACAAGGCTAACCCGATCAAGATGGCTGACTCGCCCTTTGACCTGCCGAATTCGTGGAAATGGGCTGCTATAGGCGACCTTTTTCTATATGACGCAGGCATTAAACGAGAGCCAAGAATTCTTAACCAGAAGCAATGGTTACTGGAACTCGAAGACATTGAAAAGGATACCGGGCGATTGCTCGTTCGGAGCAGGGTATCCGAACGGGAATCGAAGAGCACCAAATCCGAGTTTTTTATCGGCGACATTCTTTATGGAAAACTACGGCCTTACCTCAACAAGGTATTGGTCGCGGATGAATCTGGATATTCGACGACTGAAATCGTAGCCATCCGCTCTTATCTGCCTCTTTGTTCCAAATACTGCGCTTTGGCGTTGCGACGGCCCGACTTTGTCGACTACGTCACACGACTTGGGCAAGGAACAAAGATGCCGCGCCTAAGAACAGAAGACGCCGTGGTAGCGCCATTTCCTCTCCCGCCCCTAGCCGAACAACACCGCATCGTCGCCAAGGTTGATGCCCTAATGACCCTCTGCGACCAACTGGAAGCAAGCCTCGTCACAGGCAACGACACCCGCCGCCACCTGCTCGACGCTTTGCTGCACGAGACGTTGGCGCCGAAAGGGAAGCCTCAAAATTAGAGGGACTATATATAGATCTACCGCTGAAGCGCGACTTGGCCCGCCCCTGCGCCGGTGGGAAGCGTGATCACACCTCCGGTGCCGCTATGTCGGTTGAGGTGCCGTGAGCGTCCTCCTCTTAGTGTTGACAACAGGAAAGAAGGCGAAGAGGACAAATTACCTTTTACAGACAGTTACTGGCCACCAACTCTAGCGCCCCAAGGGCTGAAAGTCTTTGTGAGTGTAGGCGGTTATCAAGACTTCCAAGGCCTTATCTAAATCGAGAAAGTTGGCATGAACTGCTTTTCCCTGCGGGTATCGCCAATCAACAAAGTCGCTACGATGGTTTTTGAGAATATCTCCAAGTGGAGCTACGCCGTGAAGGTTAGCAATTTTTGCAATAAGGTCCTTTGCGTCATTGTCTAAGTCTCGTTCAAACAAAATCCAGAGATCGTGACCGTCTTTATCTGTCCGATATGCGCCCTTCCTCTTGAATGCCAGTGCCTTTAATGCACATTCCACTGCAAATGCACGCAGGATAACCATGGAGAAAGTGTAACCTACAACCTTTCTCAATCCATTGGTGTCACTTGTTTCATTCATGGTTTTTATGTCCATTTTGTTAAGGCTGCGCTGCAGGTCGTCTGCTGTTAACCTAAGGCAAGCTGCATGATTGCGAAGTTGCTCCCCGTTATTTTGCATATCAAGGTCTCCCGATCAATTAGGGTAGTATAAGGCACTCCCGGATTCCAGATTGACCAGGTTTCTTCTATTATCTAAAAATTGCAATTTGTTAGATTGTCAATCTGTCTCCTCAAGGAGACAGATGTAAAGTAGGAATTCCAGCGGTCTTATTCGGTCTTCGCTCGTGGTTAAATCGCCGCGCGTCTCATGTGGTCTATCCTCGTTACAGTCGAGCATCCGTGTTCCTCTTTTCAATGAAGTTTATTGCGCAGCCAACTCTTCAATCTGCCAAGTAAGGTTTTCTCTTTTGGCCCTGTCGCTTTTCTGGCCGTTAGTGCATCTATCTCTGTTGTTTCATGATATTTCCGTATTTCGTCGAGTCGTCTATTGCGGCCCGCAAGCACCTCTTCCCTTGTCCACGACCTAGCCCAGTATATTCGGTTTTTGTCAATCCAGTAGTGCGATTGGCAGTCCTCGCTCCAATTCCCGACCGATGGCCACAAACTTATTCTTGACCCGTCATAGGTGATCGCCCAACCAGTAGGATGTAAGGGCGTGTTGATTTCCACTCCGCACCCACATGCGCATTTATGCGTCACCGTCCTATACTGTAGGGCGATGTATAGTCGCCCGTCTTCCAATTCATGAGGGATCGTGTCTACGAAAGAGGTGGCTGGGGAAATCTGAACAAGGGGGATAAGTGGTATTTTTGCTCGCAATCGGCATCATTGCCGTTCACGAGGAGCAATCATGACAAGACGAACACGGCGGAACCATAGTCCGGCTTTTAAGGCCAAGGTGGCGCTTGCGGCCATCCGGGGGGAACAGACGCTGGCAGAACTCGCCCAGCAGTTCGACGTACATCCGAACCAGATCAAGCAGTGGAAGGAGCACCTGCTGGCAGGCATGCCCGAGGTTTTCGACGGTGGGGTGAAGAAGGCGGTCGCGCCTGAGAGTGACGTGACCGCGCTGCATGCAAAGATCGGGCAGCTGACTCTGGAGAATGATTTTTTAGAGGGTGCGCTCAGCAAGGCCGGTTTGTTGCCGAGCGCAAGACGATGATCGACCGCGAGCACCGCTTGAGTGTCAGCCGTCAGGCCAGGCTGCTTGGGATCAGTCGGGGCAGCGTCTACTACCAGCGCCGGCCTCCTTCCACGGCCGATCTGGCGTTGATGCGCCGGATCGATGCGTTGCATTTGGAGTATCCCTTTGCCGGCAGCCGGATGTTGCTGGGGTTGCTCCGGCAAGAAGGCCATGTCGTGGGCCGCCTCCATGTCGCCACGCTGATGAAGCAGATGGGGATTATGGCGCTCTATCGGCGCCCGACCACGTCGCACCCGACCCCGGGCCACCAGATTTACCCCTATCTGTTAAGGAAGGTGGCTGTCACCAAGCCTAACCAAGTCTGGGCAATGGACATCACGTATGTACCCATGGCGCGTGGGTTTGTGTATCTGGTGGCGGTCGTCGACTGGTTCAGCCGCAAGGTGCTCGCTTGGCGGCTCTCGATTACGCTGGAGACGGAGCCGTGCTTGGAGGCATTGAGCGAAGCCCTGGCTCGACATGGTAGGCCTGCAATCATGAACACGGATCAGGGCAGCCAGTTCACCTCCGTCGCCTTTCTCACGGCCTTGCAGGACGCCAAGATCGCGATTAGCATGGACGGCAAGGGCGCGTGGCGCGACAATGTCTTTGTCGAACGGCTCTGGCGGACGATCAAATACGAGGAAGTTTACCTCCGGGCCTACCGAAGCGTCTCGGAGGCGCGTCGCAGTCTTGGTCGCTATCTGGCGTTCTACAACCGGCGCCGACCGCATTCATCGCTTGGCGGGCAAACGCCCGATCAAGCCTATATCAACCAGCCAACGCCAAGCTCGGCGGCGGCATAACCAGCGCGGAGATCCACTTATCGACAGCTCGCAACCTGTTCAAAACAGCCCAGCCACCTCTCTTGTTCGTATCTCATTCTTGCTTACATGATCTCTATAATGATCGATCACGTTTCGCGCGGTTGCTAATGCACTGACTAACGGCTCAAGCAGACTATCTTTTTCCATTCCTCTACTCCTGTCCGCGTTTGGTTAATAAGTTGGCCCGAAAACGTCAGTCGAAATCACGAGAAACCTAGGGTTGAGAACTGATTGCCGGTCGCGCTACTTGGCGCGCCAGAGACCTCCCAGGTTTCGGATGGGCCACAGTTACCCGCTTTGTGGGCGTTACATGGAACCGTGTGATTAATCCCATACCTTCTTAACAACAGCCTTTGCCGTCGCTCTCCACCAATGTGGACTCTGTATGAGAATTCAGCGAACGGTTTACATTTTACAAAAACACTGTATAATATTCAACTATCAAAATTGGATAAAAAATTATGATAGGTCAAAGACTTAGTCTGTCTCGTACTGCCGAAGGATTATCGCTTCGCGACTTAGAGGCCAAAATCGACAACCGCGTAACGGCACAGGCAATCAGCAAGTATGAACGCAATGAATCGATGCCGAGTTCGGATGTCCTTATTGCGCTCGCCAATGCGCTCGACGTTTCTGTGGACTATCTGGTCGGCGACCAGGAAATGGTCCTCGAAGCGGTGGATTTCAGGAAGAAGACGAGCACGAGCAGGCGGGAGGAGGCGCAGGTCGAAGCCAGGGTGCTGCAGCTGCTCGAACGTTATCTTACGGTCGAGGGGCTTCTCGGCCTACCAAGCGTGGCTTGGGACAAGCCGCGAGAAGCTCCGTGGCCCGTACTGCGCGATCCTGCCGAGGCGGAGCACGCCGCGTACGGACTCCGTGCCCACTGGGGTCTGGGACACGATCCGATCACGAACCTAGTCGAACTTCTGGAAGAACGTGGCGTCAAGATCCTTTCGATGGACCTGACGAATATCGATGGACTAACCGCGCGGGTACGCTGTGAAGGTGGAGCCATCGCCTCCGTGGTTGTCGTCAACCGGGGAGATCGAGGCGAGCGACAGCGCTTTACGATCGCGCACGAGCTTGGGCATATGATTCTGATCGTCGACCCGACAGTTGACGAGGAGAAAGCCGCTTACCGCTTTGCCGGGGCTTTCCTCATGCCGGCTGTAACACTCCGGACCGAGATCGGAAAACGACGCAGATCCATGGGCTGGAGCGAACTTTTCGATCTCAAACAAATTTTCGGCGTGAGCGTACAAGCCCTCACCTATCGCTGTAAGGATCTCGGCATCTTCAGCCCAAGCTTGTTCCGACTATTATTCGAAGAATTTTCCCGCCGCGGCTGGCGGAGCCCGCCATATCAGGAACCGAGTCCCATTCCCAGAGAAGAACCTAAACGCTTCGAGCGCTTGTGCTTCCGCGCCCTCGCGGAAAGCGCAATCTCTGAAGCCAAGGCGGCGGAGTTGCTCGGCATCTCAGTGCGTGATGTGACCCGGCGGATGAAGGAGCCGCCGACCGGGGATTGAGCTTATGCAGATACTGGTCTTCGACACCTCTGCTCTGGTTGATTTGGAATGCAGGTCCCTGCTAGGGACCAGCTTTCGCTCGGCATTCCGGTTCGTCGTTCCCGATTTGCTCTACGAGCGCGAATTGAAGAACTGGGGCGGAGAGGACTTGAGACGGCTTGGCCTCGTCGTCGAGGCATTGGATGGCGAGGGTGTAGCCCTTGCCCTGGCATACCGGAAGCGAATGCCCGCCCTTTCGCTTCCCGATTGCTTCGCTCTCGCGCTCGCGCAAATCCGTTCTTGGATCCTGTTGAGCGGCGACGGTGTGCTCAGCCGCCTTGCGACTGACGAGGCGGTCGAGTGCCACGGTGTGTTCTGGTTTCTCGACAAGATAAACGCCTCTGCCGCGTGAGCATCCTGGAACGGTAAACGGCTTGACCGCCATATCGCAGCATCCGCGCTGTCGTCTTCCCAAGCCCGAAATCCGCCGCCGTTTGGCCAACTATGCCGCCCGTCTGCCGCCATGACACACTTCCGTATGTAACGACTTGTCTTTTCCCCTTACCCGCCCGTAGACTGGTTTTTTGGTTCTTCAATTCCTCTACCTGCCGGAGAACGTTTTTTTCCATTTGTAGCGGCAGTATCTTATGCTGCTTGTAGGAAAGCGCCATGAGATGGCGCGGCTACGAAAGACAAGACAAAGACCCTGGATCCATAAAGACACTGGATCCCCGATTAAGAATGTCGGGGACAAGCGTCGAGGATGACAGACAAAGACGAAGAGAGAACACAGCGCCATGAGATGGCGCGGCTACAAGAGAAAGAGATAACCGCTTTGCCATGAGACGAAAACCTTCAGCGCGATCGAATCATCAGACGTTTCTGCCCGGGTTGCGACCTTCGGGTGTGCCGCTCGTGGCGGTGATTGGGCGGCCCAACGTCGGGAAATCGACCCTGTTTAACCGGATTCTGGGGACCAGGAACGCCATCGTGGACGACAGGCCGGGTGTGACCCGTGACCGGATTTATGCCGAGTGCACGTACCAGGGCCGTCGCTTTCAGGTGGTCGATACCGGCGGGCTCGATCCCACTTCCACCGAAGGCATGCTCGGACTCATTCGTCAACAATCACAAGTCGCACTCGCCACGGCGGACATTCTTCTGGTGATCATGGACGGCCGCGCCGGGCTGACGCCATTGGATCAGGAGATCGTGAACGGGCTCCACGGTGTGGACAAACCCACGTTCTGGGTCATCAATAAAATCGATTCCCCCACCCTGGACTCCCTGCTGGCGGACTTTTATCATCTCGGGAAAGACACGCTGTTCCCCATTTCAGCGGAACACGGCACCGGGGTGGATGAATTACTCGAGGCGTTCCTGCATCTCTTGCCGGAGCTCGATCAGGACCTGGAAGAAACCGCCACGACCCGGGTGGCCGTGGTCGGACGTCCCAACGTCGGCAAATCGACGCTGGTGAACACCATACTGGGAGAAGAGCGGGTCCTCGTCAGCGACGTGCCCGGCACCACGCGAGACCCCATCGACACGCACCTGGAACGCGAGGGCCGGCAATTTCTGTTGACGGATACGGCGGGGTTGCGGCGTCGCGGGCGCGTGGAGCCCGGCATCGAAGGCTACAGCGTGGCCAGGACCATGAAGGCGTTGGGGCGATCGGATATCGGCGTGTTGTTACTCGATGGGGTCGAGGGCGTCACGGACCAGGACACCAAGATTGCGGGGCTCATCCAAAGGCAAGGACGGGGCTGCGTCATGCTCGTCAATAAATGGGACCTGCGCCGGGCTCAGCCCGAGGCCAAAAAGAAATTTTCTCTGGAGTTGCAGCGACAGTTTCCATTTTTTACCTTTGTTCCCATTCTCTTCGGATCGGCGCTGGCGCCCAAGACCGTCGATCACCTGTTCAGCGCCGTCACCCGGGTCATGGATGCGTTTTCGTACCGGGTGCCGACCAGTCGCCTCAATCAATTCCTCCAAAAAGCGCTTACGGACAACCCGATTCCCACGAAAAAAGGGAATCCGCTGAAATCGCTCTTTATCACGCAGGTCTCGACCAAACCGCCGACGTTCGCGCTTTTTGCGGGTAAGTCAGTCGTGATCAACTCCGGGTACCTTCGCTACCTGGAAAACCAACTCCAGGCCACGTTCGGGTTCGAAGGCACGCCGTTACGGATTTTGGTCAGGAAGAAAACATAAGGAGTCTATTTGCGGGGTTTCGCCCCCGCGCGACGAGGTCCTTTTGTTTCGGCAAAAGGACCCAAAACCATTTCCGCCCGTGCGTGGCCCCGTGGGTCCCTTTGCCCCAGTCCCGAATATCAGGGCTGCGGAACTCGCTTCGCTCAAACAGTCCTCGCCGTCCTATAAAGATTCGGGACCGGGGCGCAGCCACGCCCAAGGCGGGAGATGTTTTGTACCTTTTTTGCTCCTTTTTGACTCTTTTTAGACTACTTTTTACATCTTTTTGGATCTATTTAGATACCTTTTAGCGCCTTTTTGGATACCCATTCGTCGCGTGACGTGTCATTCCTGTTACAGAAAGACCCTGGATCCCCGATCGGGGTCGAGGATGACAGGAAAGGGCCGAGGGAGAGGGGTTTATAAGGCTGCCACGCGGGTGAAGTAGTCGACAAAGGCGCGGATTCCGCCCGATGCCTGGCGCCAATCGAAATTTTCATTTGGGGCATGGTAGCCGTGCTCGGGAAGACTCAACCCGAAAAAGAGAATGGGTACCTTCCACGTCCGTTCCATCAGAGACACGGCGCCGATCGATCCTCCTTCCCGGACCAGTGAGGGGTTCTTTCCGAATCCCGCCTGCACTGCCTGGTGCAGCGCCTGGGCATACGGTCCCTGCGTCACTCCCCGAAACGGTTCGAGTTGCCCGTCGGCTTCGACCCGGATATCGGGATTCTGTTTCTTGAGATGGGTCTTTAACCGTGAGAGTATTTTCGCGGGATGCTGGTTCGGGACCAGCCGCATACTCACCTTTAATTCACCGAATGGAGGGACCACCGTTTTCACGCCGGGCCCCATGTACCCTCCCACCAACCCATGCACCTCAAAGGTGGGAGACGCCCAAATCCGTTGGATCAGGTCTGAACGGTTTGTCGTCCGAATCGACCGGAACCCGTAGGCCTTTTTGAACCGGTCCACCTGAAAGCCCGAGGAGAGAAATTGCTTCATTTCCCCGGCCGTGGGAGGAATCACCTCATCGTAAAACCCGGGAATGGTCACGCGGCCGGTTCGCGCATCCACGCACGACTGCGCGGCTTCGCATAATTCGGCCAGCGGGTTTCTGGCCCCGCCGCCGGTCAACCCCGAATGCACGTCGGTGGTTCCCGTGCGCAGGGTCAGCCGGGCGCCCAATAACCCGCGCAACCCCGTGGAGATCGCCGGGCGTTGGCGCGAGACCCAAATGGTATCCGACACCAGGACCGAATCGGGACGCGGGACGGCGCTCCGTTGATCCAAGGCATCCTGGAAATTCGGACTGCCGATTTCTTCTTCCAATTCCCAGAGAAACCGGATATTCAACGCGACACCCTGCTCCACGGCATACCTGGCGGCCAGGAGCGCCGCCAGCGCCGGGCCTTTATCATCGGTGGTGCCCCGGCCTCGATAACAATCCCCCTGTTTGCGAAAGACGAACGGGTCTTGTTTCCATTCCGGTTCCTGGGCGGGTTGCACGTCCAGATGATTGTAAATCGTCAACGTGGGATATTGCTTCCCGACCTGCCAGCCGCCCGATACCACGGGATAGCCTTTGGTCGTCACGATCCGCACCCGTGCGCCGAGACTCCGTCCATACTGCGCCGCGACGGTGGCCATCCGGGCCATATCTTTCCTTCGTGCAGGATCGGAGCTGACCGACGGGATCTCCACCGCATGTCCGAGCATTTCCTCAAACTGCGGCCGGACCGACCGGATATAGGATTCCAAACGACCGGGACGCTTCATTGACAGGCTTTTTCTTTATTGATGGCCGGGTCAGATACCCGTCTTACTAATGGTTGGATGGAGGACTTTTCCACATCAGGGGTTGAATCTCATGGCTGGTATTTCCGGTCTCTGCTTTTTAGCCACTTCCTGAGAGAAGACTGGCTCTCTCCAGATGGATTTCCCTGCAGCAGACCTTCGACGCTTATGTCCTCGTCGATGTCTTCCCAGTGAATTCCTTGGCCTCCGTCGATGATTTTCCAGTTGTCTCTCTCTTTCCGTGTCGCATGAGTAAGCCTGGGGTACCAGCCGACAGGAACCGAAATTGTTCTCCCGTCGTTCAATTCGATGCTCAGTGTACTTTCTGACACCTCCACGCCAATAGCACTGGGCACTTTTATTTCAACTGTCATGGCCCTTGCCTCAATATTGTAGGCATCTACAATCGCCTGATTGACTTATTCTGTCAACTTGATCCGGCTCACGTTCCCGTTGTCGAATGCGTTCTTTCAATCCAACCTGCGCGAAACCCACGGCCCACTCGCAAAGAAGGCACCGCACGGATAATGGTTACGTCAGCCGAAATAAAAGGGGACAGGGGAAAAACTGACGAGAAAAATGGCGAGGGCGCCCCAGCTCACCCATAGCCGGCCACGCCCCAATTCCGTTCCCGGATCGATCACCGGCGGATGGCTGATCCCGACCAGGCCGGCCAGAAACGCCCACAAAATCCATCCCGGCCATCCCCAGAGCCCCAACACCAGCAGGATGGGAATCGTCGTGAGCGCCAGGGTCCGTTGACGGTGTCCGAACAGTGCATAGGCCACGTGCCCGCCGTCGAGTTGCCCGATCGGAATCAAATTCAACGCGGTAATGAAGAAGCCGAACCACGCCGCAAAGGCCATGGGATGCAACACGATGTCATAGGTGTCGGGGAGCGGTCCGAACATGAGCCACGCGAAAAATTGCAACAACAGCGGCTCCCCCAATTGCAAACCATAGAGGCCTATCGTGGGTTCGACTCTTGAATAGGACAGCCCGATGATCAAGGCCGGCACGGCCACGATAAATCCCGCTATCGGGCCGGCGACGCCGATGTCGAACAAGGCACGACGATTCATAATGGGTGAACGCATGCGAATGACGGCGCCGAACGTCCCGATAAATTGAGGAGGACCCGGAATGAACAGCGGAAGCGACGCCGGGACCCGATGAACACGCGACAAATAAAAATGCCCGAATTCGTGTGTGACGAGGATACCCAATAACGTGCCGGCAAACGGCCAACCGTCCAGCAGGCTGCCGGGATAACGCACCAGCAAATCCCAGGCGCCCGACACGGGCTCGGTATTGACTTGATACGCTCCCGCCCACAGCGTGGTGAAGACGGTCACCACCAACAAGCCGAGCGGGAGGTAGAAGGCCGACACCGCGCTTTCCGGTGCGGGCTCGGACTGTTCCCAGTCCGGCGACCATTCATCGGGACCCTGAGGCCTGTCTTCCGGGTCACCGGGAAACCCCTTGTTCTGTTCGGGCGGAAATTGTTGTTGATCCATAAACGATGACGACTCAGGGGCGGCACATCATTGTGGAATTATCCAAAGGGATTCGTGACTCGTTCTTCTTTGACCGTCGTCGGAGGTCCGTGCCCGGGAAGTAACACCGTGTCCGGATCCAACTGCAACACGCGCCGGCGCACCGACGCCAAATGTTCCGCATACAACGAAAGCGGATTGGAACCACCCACGGACCCGGCGAACAGCGTATCACCGACAAAACAGAGCGCCTGGCCACGGGATTGAACCTTATAGCAAAATCCGCCGGGGGTATGGCCGGGCGTGGCGAGACACTCGACCTTCAGGTCCCCCACGGCAAGGACCTGGGTATCTCGAGGAACGACGACCGACTCTTGCGGAGGCTTCCAGGGCAACAGCGGGAAATCTCCCTCTCCAAGATACACCGGAACGGGCCATTCGGACAAAATCCGATCCAAGCCACCGGCATGATCCATATGCCCATGCGTCAGGCACACGCCGGCCAACGTCGCGTGTTGTTCTTCGAGCACCGCCAACATGGCCTCCGCATTGTACGCCGTATCGATAAAGACGGCCTGTTTGGTTTGAGGATCGACCAGGACGTACCCCTTGACCTCGTAGCCCCCGATGTCGCCAAGAACCGTCACCACGAGAGAAGAGACCCACTCCGGAGAAGGCTGCGGCACCCATCCCTCTACGGAAACGGCGACAAGCGCCTCGTCTTTGAGGGCAAGGGCCCGGGCCATGGCATGGGCTTCGTGTTCCGACGGGGCTCGGGCACCCTGTTCCAGATGTTCCCACTCGTCTTTCCGAAGATGGGCGGTGTCCGCCACGTGGGCGATCGAGTGGCCCCTCCCCCTCCGGGCTTTTTTCACGATGTCGCAAAATTCGTCTTCGAGTGCCGTGGGGCGCGACAACGCAGACTGCCAGGCCCGCACCATCACGGGATCAATATCGACCAAAATGACCGATTGCAGGGATTGAGGATGAAATTGGCGAATCTCTTCAACCATCCCTTTCGCGGCTTCCTCGGGAGCGACCCTGCCGACTCCCGTCCCCATTCCGGGAATGGCGAGGGAGACAAAGCCTTGTTCATCGGCCAGCCGGAGGGCGGCGCGTGTGGCCAATCTCACGTTTTGGACGGGAATGCGCATGGCCGGTTCGGGCATCGTCGGTGCATGAATGATCCCTTCGAAGCGTGTGCGTCCGCCCGACGTCAGCACGGCATGGCCTACGGGGATCGGCGCCTGTCGCCGCGCCTCATCTTCCACGTGCGACCCCGCGGCGCGCCGGATGATTCCGGCCACACCCCCGCCCATGAGACCATGACTGTTCGCCGCATTGACGATAGCCTGCGCCTTAACGTCGAGGAGGCTGCCTTGAAGACAAGTGATTTCCATCAAGTATTGCCTCATCTCCTCCGGTCTAGTACTGTTAGACGAAACGCGAACGTATCATTTCACGAAAAGGGTCCTGCATGCATATATCAGAAGTGTTTCGGCAAAACCAGCCTGCAATCAGTTTTGAGTTTTTTCCCCCAAAAAGCGAGGCTGCGTCCGAGGCGTTGTTTCATACCATTGAAACGTTGATTCCCCTGAAACCCGCCTACGTCAGCGTCACCTATGGTGCGGGCGGATCAACGCGTGAATTGACTCATGACCTCGTCGTCAAGTTGCACCATGAGACGAATTTAACGATCGTTTCGCATCTCACCTGCGTGGGGTCGAGCCGGGAGGAAATTTTCCGGATTCTCCAACGATACGATGAACACGGCGTCCAAAACATCATGGCCCTGCGAGGCGACCCGCCCAACCAGGAGCTGAAGCACCCGTCCGAGCAGAGCTTTCGCTACGCCGTGGAATTGGTCGCCTTTATCAAAAAACATTTTCCCCACATGGGAATCGGGGTAGCCGGGTTCACCGAAGGCCATCCCGATACACCCAATCGACTCCAAGAGATCGAGTATCTCAAAGCCAAAGTCGACGCCGGTGCCGATTACATCTGCACGCAACTCTTTTTCGATAATCGTGATTTCTATGATTTTTGCGAGCGGTGCCAACTGGCCGGGATTCACGTTCCCATCATCGCGGGAATCATGCCCATTACCTCACTCAAAGGGATGAAGCGGATGGCGGAACTCGCCTTGGGAGCGCGCTTTCCGGGAAAGCTGCTTCGAGCCTTGGCGAGCGCGCAGGATGATGCGCAAGCCGCAAAAATCGGGACCCATTGGGCAACGGAACAAGTCCTGGACCTGTTGGACAACAAGGCGCTCGGGGTGCATCTCTACACCCTGAACAAATCCAAAACCTCGTTACACATCTATGAAACGCTGGGCATCCAGCGTTTCGACCAGCTCGTGCAATAGGTAGGTCGGGTTAGCCAAAGGCGTAACCCGACAATCTGCCGTTCGACGCCCCTGTCGGATTACGCTCCGCTAATTCGACCTACCCGGACTAACCCGACCTGCCCGGACTTTTGTGAGGAAGCTATTTCTTTTCGAGTTTCGACCAGGAATCGCGGAGCGCGACGGTGCGGTTGAACACGAGCCGTTGGGCGGTCGTATCGGGATCGACGCAGAAATAGCCTTGCCGTTCAAACTGAAACCGTTGGGCGACGGCCGCGCCCTGCAACGCCGGTTCGACCCGGCAGCCCCGTAACCGCTCCACCGAGTCGGGATTGAGCACGGTCCGGTAATCCCGGCCGTCCTTTTCCGGATCCGGAACGGAAAACAGATGATCGAATAACCGCACTTCGGCCTCGAGCGCATGCGCCACGGACACCCAATGGATGGTGCCCTTCACCTTTCGGGCAGGCTGCCCCGACCCGCTTTTCGTCGCCGGATCATACGTACACCGGACTTCGACGATCTCGCCCTGCTCATCCTTGATCACGTCCACGCATTGAATGATATAGGCATAGCGCAAACGCACCTCCTGGCCGGGCGCGAGCCGGAAGTATTTTTTCGGAGGATCTTCACGAAAATCTTCCCGCTCGATATAGAGGACTCGAGAAAACGGGACCGCCCGACTCCCCATCGCGGGATCTTCAGGATTGTTCACCGCCTGTAACTCTTCCACTTGGTTTTCCGGGTAATTGGTAATGACGACGCGAAGCGGCCGGAGCACCGCCATGACCCGTTGCGCACTCGCATTCAGGTTCTCCCTGACAAAATGCTCCAACAGGTTCACTTCGACCACGCTGTCGCGTTTCGCCACCCCGATATGTTCGCAAAAACGCCGGATCGCTTCGGAGGGATACCCGCGGCGTCGCAAGCCCATCAACGTGGGGAGGCGCGGATCGTCCCATCCCGACACGTGCCCCTCTTCAACGAGCCCCAACAGTTTCCGTTTGCTCAGCACCGTGTGCGTCAGGTTCAAGCGCGCGAATTCAATCTGTTGGGAATGGCAGGCCACTTCACATTCGCCGAGCACCCAATCATACAAAGGCCGATGATCTTCAAACTCCAGGGTGCAGAGGGAATGCGTAATCCCTTCGTGGGAGTCGGACAACGGATGCGCGAAATCATACGTGGGATAGATGTTCCAATCGGTGCCCGTCCGGTGATGAGGAACCCGCCGAATCCGGTAGAGCGTGGGATCGCGCATATTGATATTGGGCGAGGCCATGTCGATTTTCGCGCGGAGCACGTGCGTCCCTTCTTCGCAATCGCCGGCACGCATCTGCGAGAACAGGCGCAGGTTCTCCTCAACCGATCGCGTTCGATACGGGCTCTCCTTGCCCGGTTCCGTCAAGGTCCCCCTGTAGCGACGGATGTCGTCCGCCGTCAGACTGTCCACGTAGGCTTTGCCTTTTCTGATCAACAACACCGCATACTCGTACAACCGCTCGAAATAATCCGAGGCAAAAAAACACCGGTCCTGCCAGTCGAAGCCCAGCCAACGCACGTCCTCCTGAATGGACTCCACGTATTCCACGTTTTCCTTGGCGGGGTTGGTGTCGTCGAACCGCAAATTGCACAGCCCCCCGGCAAATTCCCGGGCAATGCCGAAATTCAAACAAATGGATTTGGCGTGGCCGATATGAAGATAGCCGTTGGGTTCCGGAGGGAACCGCGTATGCACAACGCCGTCGAATTTTCGTGTCTCCCGGTCCTGCGCCACGATCGCGCGAATAAAGTCTTGGGAAGCCGGATGAGGGTTGGACATGCTCAAGGTCCTTTATCTGCCGTTACCATGCTCCAAGTGAAGAAACCATCACACCCAAGGAACCTAGTATGGCTTCTTCCCTTTGAACAAAACCAACAAGCCGATCACCCCGACGATCAGCAGTAGTGCGCCATAAAAATATTGGTCATCCATCGTCGCCCCTCCCGGATTCTTTTTTCCGCATGATGGTTTTGTGCACGGCAGCGCTTCTCGTTGGGCAAAGCTGGAAAGGGGAGAATTTCACGTTACTCGGACACGTGTGGTCCGTACTGTTCGAGCAGATACTGCAGCACGTGCGGAGCATTTTTGATCAACGTGTCCCGGGCCGCCCGATTATGGCATTGACCCGCCAGGATCCATCCGAATGCTTTTTCATGATCGCCTTTTCGATAGGCTTGAATGGCGTTGGTCAGGCACGTGCGACCCGAGACGGTCCCTCGCACAATTTTCGGAGGCCCGGCTTTGACCACAAACGTTTTGCACCGCCCTTTGGACGTAGGTTTCGTGTCGTTCCACATCCAGTCCACCTCGTTTTGGTAACCAAAACTTTGAACCGGGACCAGCAGAATGAGGAATAAACAGAGTGGGGTTAACACGGTCATTAACACCCATGGCAAACGCATGATTGCGTCCTTCCCAGCAGTTTAAGAAATGGCGCGTGAAGAGTTAGCTCGTTGATGGGATCCTCGAAAATAGAGAGGGACCGGGATGTCTGTGTTTTTTGGATGAAGTTCGAACAACCTTTGAGCGAAATCCGCAGAATTTCGCTGATTGAACCCGCCCAGCGGCGCGCCGTCTGACGGCAGGACCTCAACTTGAACAGTGGGCAGGGTTAGCCTTCTTCTGCTTCGCCTTACTCTGCTTTCTCTGTCTTAATTTTTTGCAATGCGACCTGATAGCCATAAGTTTCCAGCCGTCGTCTTGCATTTTTCAAATTAACCTTGCTGAAAAACGGAATCTCCAAAACTTTTTCGAACGAACTTATTATAGCAAATATTATCTTGTATTCTGAAGCATCCGGTTTGCTTACTGCATCTGTGATTTTGTGAGAATCGGATAGTTTCCTATTAACCTTTTTTCTAAATTCTTCATCTGCAATAAAAAGCTCTCCCGACACAACACCTTGCGAAAATAAATGACTTAATACTGCCGAACCACCGTAGCGTTTGACATGAATAATTTGTTTATCTTTCGTAAACAAATCACAAAACTCTACTTTGCTGTAACCTCCTCCATGAATGATGTTAATTCTGTCCATGCAACAAAATTCTTGATTCTGCTTCGCCACCTTCTCGTTATACTCGTTTTCATTTTTGTGTTTATACGAGGGTAGCTCCAAAACAGTGGCACGATCCCTCAATTGCTGAAAATCCGTATTTACTTGGTTTGCAAAGTCATTTTCCACCTCGTACCATTTTCCGTTGCTCAAAAGACATGTTTTCTTTTTATCGTCATCTTGAATCTCGCAGTACAAGCAATCGTATGCTTTCCACTGGTGCTTCAACTCATCACTGCTCGCGCTGAAGCAAAATATCTTTTTCCTCTTGAATGTATCTAAGGCTAAGTTTTCTCTCTCGGATTCTGACAAACTAGCGAAAAAATCATCCAAATATATATCATCTCTATACTCTTCGCTATTCTTCTTGTATGCAAAACCCGCTACATCTGCCCAATCAACGAGTTCGGGGACTGCCATCCATGTTTTATCCAGATTTTTGTTCTTAATATTTTCAATCAATAAATTGTTAAGTGACGCAACAATTTTCGGATCCCGTATGTCTGAAATCTGATCAATCCAACCAAAGTTTTCTTTGTAGTCGTCGCTTTTATACTTTTCGTAACATACTTTCAAAAACTCCTTGATGTTTGAAAGATCAACTTGAGCAGAAACGTTAAGTGCGTCTTTTCCCGTTATAGTTTTGCCAAATTGTTCATCTTTCGTCTTTCCGGTGATTGATCGGATTAAATCCTGTTCAAAGTCAATCCCAAAATCAGCGGCAACACCGGCACGACTCAATTGTTCGCTGGTATCTTTTGGGACAGATGACATATTTTTCTTGTCAATCCTTCGTAAGCTCGCTACGTCCAATAAATTCAGGACAACCTTTAGTCCAAAGCGATCTTCCCATACACCTGGATTAAGCAAAGTCCAGCCGTGGCCAAAAGGAAATGCAAAAATCCTGCCGGTCCTCGAATCAACCTCAACTGTCATAAGTAAGATTCCTTTTGAACTGGCGTTAAATAATTCTGATATGTCACCGAGCGATGAGCCAAAAAATTTCTCAACCCATAAAGGCTTGAAGGTGTGGGAGTCTCCATAGTAAAAAGTGCCAATATCATCAATTGGAGCAGTTTTGAGCCTGCCCAAATCTTTCAAAATATCCTTATGGTCGGAATATTCATCTTTTATGAGATAAACCGACAATTTGTTTATTGGAATATCTGGCATATTACGAGCAAATTCCAATTACTAAAATCGGCCACAGCAAGGTCGGTGTCCATGCTGACATAAATCATCCACCGGCCGTTGAAGGTCTGGGGGCGCTGTTGGCCACAATGGATTTTCACTTAATGGGTTTGTTCCATATTAACCAGGCCACGTTGCGGACACATCAAATTCTATAAGTTCCTTCTTTGAGTTGCGCTTACGGATAGCCTGCACATCTACACCAGTAAAACCGTACTGTCGCATCATAGCTGCGTAGATCTGTTCGGTTGGCACAAGCACACCGTAGAAGGTGGAATTGCCAACAATGTAGTGAATCTGCGATCCAGGATTGAGCACCTGGCGCAAACCTTCGAAATGCCTGGACATATCTTCGCAATACTTCGCGACGTAGTTTGCGAGCAATGCACCGTTTTTGTTGTCGTCATGTGCGATGTTTTCTAAGACGGCCGGCAAGTCATCAGGCATCCAGCAGTTGTCGCTCGCTCCCCACTCCGAAAGCCGACTCGTGGCAACGCCCCACGTCCCGCCAATGGCGAGCCAATCCAGTTCACCCGCCTCCCTACTATTCACCAAGTATCCGAGCCAGTACATGTAGGGGCGCAATTCCCGAATGTACGACATACGATTGGCGTAAGGCGGTGATGTAACCACCACGTCAAATTTGCTATCGAGACACGCTGGTAGATCACGAGCATCCCAAAGGATAGCGGATGCATTGCCCGGAGGATTTTCAGCAGCGCCCTCGAGAACGATTTTCAAATCATCAAGGAAAGCCGAACCTGCCTCAGGACCAAAATCAATCTTGCATTGTTCGCCATTTTTGAACGACATAGATTGATGATTAAATGCGGCGTTCGACAAATGAATAAGAGTTCTACAAAACGCGACATTCAACAGGTCTGATACTGGTCTCACGTCTCCCGCGACCTGTTGGATTGCCGCTTGCAGATGGCACAAAAACGACATTTCCCGATCTGTCCACCAGCGTTTTATATTGTGAATAGGCGGTTCTGGCGCTGGTTCCAGGGCTTCTCGGCTAGCAAGGTCAAGTGCGGCCTGACCCGCGTCTTTTGCCTTGGAGAGCACCGTTGCCGAATAGTGCGCCGTCTTGGAGCGAGCTAGCCAAATCAAGAACGGATTGATGTCGGTTGTCGCAGCATCATGACCGTGATTGACCGCACTAAGTACGGTTGTTCCGGTACCACAGAAAGGATCAAGGATGTTCCTTGTGTCGTCATAGTGTGACACAATCTCCTCAACGACCTTAACCGAATAGGCGGGGGTCAAACGCAGCCATCCGTGCCGTCCAGTTTTGGCATTGAATTTATGCGTATAATCGGCACGTTGCCGCAGTTGCTCTCTTACGCGCTGAGTCATTGGCCGTGTGGCTCCAACAGCGTGCGAAGCACCTTATCGACTTCGGCTCTTAGCGTTTCTGTATTTCGTTCGAAGAAACCAGCAAGATCGTACTGTACGACATCCCGCATAAAGTCATAGGTGGACGTAATGGGATTATTCCGACCAATCACACCAGTGATGATCGCCCATTTCTCTGTTCGGTAACGCCGCAGGATATCATCATCGATTTGGTTGGAGAGGATTACTGCGCAAGGCAGGTAGGATTTGATGTAGGCCGTCGAGGCGTTCGCAATATCAGCGTTCTGACGTTTACTGTCTTTGCTCTTGTAACCCTGCCGCACTTCAAACACGGTTCCTGTAAGCGAATCGAAAACGCGAGGTTCGACACCTACGGCGTCCGCTGATTGCTTCATCCAATCATGGAATCGCGCTTTCGCCGCATTATTCGCGATGCCATCTAGGGGAACCCGGGCATCTAAGGACAATTTCCGCGTCTTTCCGTCCGGAGCGGTGGTCTCATAGGACCAAACCACATCTTCTTCATTCAATCCAAGCGCGTCTTGCAGTGCTTGACGGAAAACCTTCTCACAACCGATACCAATTTGCCGGTAAACACTAGTTATGCCTCCCGCAGCCTTGTGAGCGGCGTACATCATTGGGTTATCGAGGCCAAACCAACTATAAAACGGATCGCCCTGATATAAATCTTGAAACGCCTGGAACGTCAAACCACTGCTTCGTCCTTGGCCAAATTTCGGCTTGTAGGCCGCGCAGATGCGGACACAACTCACTATGATTTCTAAGTACCGAGAATCTTCCCCATGGGAATCATAAAACTCACTCATACTACGGTTCCAACGTCCTTGAGAGAGTTCGTTCAAAGGCCTCTCTCAGATCCACGCAACGGTGACTGTAATGTCGGGATTTCCTGAAAAAGATTGGTTCGAACCCATGCATTGCCGAGCGAACGTTCGCCCCCAATTTGAAAAACCGTTTTATTCTCTCGGTAAAATAGCACGCCACGGGAGAACACCTGTAGGCGCTTCCTTTTAATTCATCCAAAAAAGGAAATTGGCTGGGGGAGAAGGATTCGAACCCTCACAATCAGATCCAGAATCTGATGTCCTACCCTTAGACGATCCCCCAGTCCGTAAAAAAGCTTAAACGGAGCCGTTTCGCCGAGTCAAGAAATTATCCAGATTTTCATGCCATCGGTCCCGACTCTGTTTGATTATTCCCCGTGGAGTTGGGGAAGGCGGCCTTCACGGATCACGGCATCCGCTGAGTGGGGTCATTCCACGAGGGCGGGGGGCATTTTTCTAGATCGTTCAATTCAAAACGATTGTTCCAAAATGCTTGCTTAGCATGATGACTTTCAGCTACTTTTTTTCTGGCTTTTCCACGCCTGAAGGAATCCACCATGCCAAGAAAAAAAGAATTCGACGTCGATGCGGTCCTGCACAAGGCGATGACCGCCTTCTGGACCCGGGGCTATGAAGCCACGTCCTTAAACGATCTCCTGGACTGCATGCAGATCCAGCGCGCCAGTCTGTATAACGCGTTCGGTGACAAGCACACCCTCTTCCTCGAGACCTTACGCCGATACGACGTCATCTACCGCCGGGCCGAGGTCGCAAAGCGTGTGAACATGCCTTCGCCCCGCCAAGCCATTCTCGGCTTATTCCAGAATGCGGTCACCGCGGTGGTGGAATATGGGGCCCGCAATGGGTGTTTTCTGATCAATACGGCCTTGGAGTTATCGCCGCACGACGAGGAGGCGGCTGAGATCGTCCGCGCGGCCTTCACCCACATGGAACACAAATTTTTCCGCAAGATGATCGAAAAGGGCCGAGCCAGGGGCGAGATTGCCAAGTCAGTGGTGCCGCCATGACCGCGCGCGCCTTGCTGAGCCTGTTCATCGGGTTGATTGTCCTCTCCCGCAGCCGTCCGGAGAAGCTTTTGCTGCAGTCGATCGCGCACCAGGCGGAAGTCCTTTTACCCCCTGGCGATACGGCAGCCCCTCCTCTCGCCGTCTCCGGCGCATCCCGTAGCCAATGGCCCAATAAAGCCCCGACCTGACACAGCCGCTTTTCCAGGTCCCGTGAGGCTTTGAAAGAAGGCACCTGACGCATATCCCTCCCGCAGGACGAGGATATGCTGCTACAAATACTAGTTCCCTCTTTCCAGGTAAACCTTCTACCCCGGGGCAAGTCTCATGCTTCCCTGCACCCCTCCTGACCCTACTGTGCTTCCTTCGCCAGGCCCTTCGTTTTGCTCACGGCAGGCAAAGGCGGGGAAGGACGGGAATCAAGGGCATATGCATGCAACATGTCTGTCATATTGTATGTCTATGTTGTCATGCGCAGGACTGCATCCCAGGTCAAAGCAGCCGCTGAGTAAGGGCATCCCACGAGGGCGGGAGCATCTCTCTAGATCGTTCATTTCGAAATTATCGTTCCAGAATGCTTGCATATCATGATGATTTTCAGATACTATTTTTTGGACCCTTTCCCGCCTATAGGGGATCTGCCATGGCCAGGAAAAAAGAGTTCGACGTCGACACGGTTCTGAAAAAGGCGATGGAGGCCTTCTGGAACCGGGGCTATGAGGCTACGTCCTTAAACGATCTCCTGGACTGCATGCAGATCCAGCGTGCCAGTCTGTATAACACGTTCGACGATAAGCGCACTCTCTTCCTCGATGCTTTGCGCCAATACGACATCATGCGCCAGACCGAAATTGCAGCGCTGGCGAAAGCGCATTCACCCCGCCAAGCTATCCTCAGCTTATTCCGGGATACCATTACTGCGGTGGTAAAAAATGGCGCACGAGACGGGTGTTTTCTGGTCAATACGGCCTTGGAGTTATCGCCCCACGACCAAGAGATAGCGCAGGTCGTCGGTCGAGCCTTCACCAAGAGGGAACGATTCTTCCGCAAAATGATCGAAAAGGGCCGAGCCAGCGGAGAGATCGCCAAGTCGGTGGTGCCGACCCAGACCGCGCGCGCCTTACTGAGTCTGTTCATCGGGTTACGGGTGCTCTCCCGCAGCCGTCCTGAGAAGGTTTTGCTGCAATCGATCGCGCAGCAGGCGGAGACCCTTTTACCCCTGGCGGTAAGGTGACCCCTCCTCTCGCCCTCTCCGGCTCATCCTGTAGCTAAAAGTCAACAAAAGCCCCGACAAATCTCTCCGTAGCTGCGCGATCCCTGTTCGGAGACAGGGACATGCCTTATCGCGCCATGCGTCACGCCAATTTGACGGTCTTTCTTGGCAGCATGAGATGCTGCCGCTACATGAACAAAACAAGCGCCGAAAGAATAGAACGTATTGTTGTCACGACGCGGGGATTCTGTGTAGGGCCTGTTCAAGGCGTTTGAGAGTCCGGTCCTTGCCCAGTAATTCCATGACTTCATAAATGCCCGGGCTGGAGGTTCTTCCGGTAAGGGCAACGCGAAGAGGTTGGGCGAATTTCCCCATCTTCAGGTGGTCTTCCTCGAGAATGGTTTGCAACACGGGATCGAGGGTCTCTTTGGAAAAGGGATCGACCGTCTTCACCCGTTCGGCGAATTTGTTGAGGCTGGGAGCAATCGCGGGGGTGAGAAACTTTTCAGCCGCCGCTTCATCCATCGCCACGGGTTCCATAATATAGGGCAACGTCCAGTCCACCATTTCGACCAGCGTTTTCGCACGCTCGCGCAGGTGAGGGACCACCGCTTCAATGCCACCCTGGGGTTGAACGAGTCCATCCCGGTCGTATCCCTGCTTTTCCAAAAAGGGAAGTAACAGTTCCGCGATGTGCCGTGGCTCACCTTGTTTGATGTATTCGGCATTGAGCCATTGCAGTTTTTCCGGGTTGAACACCGCTGCGGATGATTGCACGTGGTCAAAGGAAAATTTCTCGATCATTTCCTGGATTGAAAAAATCTCCTGGTCGCCGTGCGACCACCCCAGCCTGACCAGATAATTCACCAGCGCCTGGGGCAAATATCCCATTTCCTGATACGCCAGCACCGACGTGGCTCCATGTCGTTTGGACAGCCTGGATTTGTCCGAACCCAAGATCATCGGCACGTGGGCGAACTTGGGCACCGGATACTCCAACGCTTCGAACAGCGGCACCTGGCGCGGCGTGTTGTTCACGTGATCGTCACCGCGAATCACGTGCGTGATTCCCATGAGCGCGTCATCGATCACGACGGACAAATTATACGTGGGATAGCCGTTTGATCGAAGAATGATGAGATCGTCGAGGACGGTGTTTTCGAACACGATGGTGCCTTTGATCAGGTCCTCGACAACGGTTTGTCCTTCTTGAGGAGATCGAAACCGGAGCGCCGCCGGTTCCGCGGGAGCGGTCAGGCCTCGTTCCCGACACCGGCCATCGTATTTGAGGGGTTCGCCTTTGGCCTGAGCCTCTTTCCTCCGGGCTTCGAGTTCTTCCGGCGTACACACGCACCAATAGGCTTGACCCCGTTCGAGCAATTCCATGGCTTTTTGCCGGTAGAGATCCAGCCGGTCGCTTTGCCGATGGGGACCTTCATCCCAATCCAGCCCGACCCAGCGCATGCCGTTGACGATTGCGTCGATGGCGGCATCAGTTGATCGGTCGCGGTCCGTGTCTTCAATCCGCAAAATAAATTTCCCGCCATGCCGCCGGGCGAACAACCAGTTGAACAGGGCCGTGCGAAGGCCTCCGATATGGAGATACCCCGTGGGGCTGGGTGCGAAACGAACTCTGACCTCAGTCATGCCTCTTTTTTATCAAAGTGTGCCCTCCGGTTGCCACTTTATTTTTAGCGAGCCCCGTAGGTTGGGTTAGCCGAAGGCGTAACCCAACACCGCAGCCCTACGTCTATTCGACGAGAATAGCACGTGTCGGATTACGCGAGGCTAATCCGACCTACGATCTTCTGGCTTCCCGCTAACAGGCGGCGGGAATGCCCGCACCCGCAGCCTTGACCGATCCTACCTTGCATGTTAGATTTTCTCTTGGTTGCCTGTTGTCTCCGAAAATACTTCTGAGTGGGGCTGTGGCGCAGTTGGGAGCGCGCGTGAATGGCATTCACGAGGTCGCCGGTTCAATCCCGGCCAGCTCCACCAACTACTCGTAGCGGTTGGTCGGATCCCACCTCGATTTCTCTCATTTTTTCTCTGGTTTTGAGAGCCCGGCGCCAAGCCGACCTCTCGGATTGAACGATGATCCATATTGAATCCTTAACCAAACAGTATCCGACGAAAACGCTCTTCTCCGAGGCATCAGCCCACCTCCGTCCGGAAACCCGGGTCGGCCTCGTGGGCCGAAACGGAACGGGAAAAACCACCTTGCTCCGGATGATTATGGGTATGGATTCGCCTGACGACGGGGCAATCCGAAAACGGCCCCGGCTCCGTATCGGATATCTCCCCCAAGAGCTCGACGCCCCCATGGACCTGACCGTGCTTGAGGCGGCCCATCGCGAGCAATACCCCGAACATGAAGCCAAACGGATTTTATCGGGGCTCGGGTTTGGCGAGGCGGACTGGCATCGATCCCTGCAAACCTATTCCGGCGGTTATCGCATGCGGGTGGCGCTCGGGAACCTTTTGCTTGCCAACCCCGACGTGTTGCTGCTCGACGAGCCGACGAACCACCTAGACAAACCCACGCAGGCCTGGTTCGAATCCTTTCTGCTCGCTTCGAAAACGACCATGCTCATCATCAGCCACGATACGAAATTTCTTGATCGGTTGACCACGCATACCTGGGAAATCCGTAATCATCACATCCAGGAATATCGCGGGAATTACCAGACCTTTCAGGCCTTGCGCGCACAACTCGACGCCCAACAGGCGACGGCCGCACAGCGTCAGGCCAAGGAGGTCGCGCGCGTTCAAAAGTTTGTGGATCGATTCCGCTCCAAGGCCACCAAAGCCAAACAGGTGCAATCGCGCATCAAGCAGTTGGAGAAAATTAAACTCATCGAGACCAGGCGGGACCCCAAACGACTTCGCTTCCGGTTTCCGCAACCCGCCAAGAGTGGGATCCGGGTGTTGGAACTGAACGACGTCCGAAAACAATACGACCAACACGTCGTCTATGAGGGGCTTCACTTTTCCATTGACTGTGGGCAACGGGTCGCGTTGGTCGGAGAAAACGGCGCGGGGAAAAGCACCTTGCTGAAAATGCTGGCAGGGGTGTTACCCTTCGAGGCCGGCACGCGACGTGAAGGCCATGGCGTGACGCTGCATTATTTTGCCCAGCACCAAGCCGAAATCCTCAACCCCGAGCATTCGATTCTGGAATCCTTGACTGAAGCCGCACCTCAAGCCGAGACCAATTTTTTGCGTAGTACCGCCGGGGTCTTTCTTTTTTCCGGACAGGATCAGAAAAAACCGATCAAGGCTCTCAGCGGTGGGGAGCGTAACCGGGTCGCCCTGGCTCGCATGCTCGTGGAACCGACGAACACGCTGTTGTTGGACGAGCCCACCAATCACCTGGATCCTGCCTCCGTGGACGTCCTCACCGATGCGCTCCTCGACTTTCAGGGCACAATGGTGTTCATCTCCCATGATCCGCTTTTTTTAAGCCGGGTCGCGACGCGGGTCGTGGAGATCGAAGAAGGCCGTGTCAAAGATTACCTGGGAGATTATGAATATTATTTATGGAAACGCGCACAGGAACTCGAAGCGTTGAAAGCCCAGGAAGAGGCCCAGGCGCTTGCGAGACCGGAAAAACGAAAAACCCGGCGCACCCCGGTCCCGGCGGAGGCATCCCTGCCGTCGAGCACACCCACTCGCCGCGATATGACCAAGACGATCAACCGGTTGGAAAAACAGGTGGCCCGGTCGGAAGAGGACATTACGGCCTTGGAGGACCGGATCAAAGCCCGGGCTGAAGAACTCTCAGCGCCGAAACTCTACCGGGATTTTCCCCGGTGGAACGAGTTGCATCAGGAACATGAAGGCTGGAAACAGGAACTGGACGTCCTAACGAACCGGTGGTCAACCCTTTCCACCGAACTCGCGGAACTCAAACAGCAACTGGCACGGGTCGGCTAGTAGATGTTCTGTAATGAGCCTGCTGTCGGGTTACGCTACGCTAACCCGACCTACGGTCTCTGGCCCGGGTCGGTTAACGACTTCCCAGCGCCTGCGGTCAGGGCCGGTAATACTTTTTCTTGTCCAGTTCTTTCGGCAAATGGGTTTGTTCGGTTTGGGCCTTTCGATCATGATGCACGTAGCGATACCCTTTTCCATATCCCAAGTCCTTCATCAGCGACGTCACGGCGTTTCGTAAATGCAAGGGGACGGGCAGGTTGCCGAAGGCCTTGGCATCCTTCCGCGCTTCGATCAGTCCGGCGTAGGACGCGTTGCTCTTCGGACAGGAGGCCAAATACGTGGTGCCCTGCGCCAAATTGATTTGGGCTTCGGGAAGCCCTATCATTTCCACGGCGTGGAAAATCGACGTGGCCACGACCACCGCCATGGGCTCGGCGTTGCCGACGTCTTCCGAGGCAAAGATGACCATACGTCGCGCGATGAATTTGGGATCTTCCCCACCTTCCAGCATCCGGGCCAACCAATACAACGCGCCATCGGCGTCGGAGTCCCGCATGCTCTTGATATAGGCAGAGATCAGGTTGTAGTGCTCTTCTCCATCCTTGTCGTATCTCACTCGCTGCTGAAGGATCCCTTCCAGTTGGGGACGATCAAGGGTGACCGGCGTCTCGGAGGCGGCGGCGGCTTGCCGAATCACGTATTCCAGGGCCGTGAGCAGTGACCGGGCGTCTCCGTTCCCGTACCGGATCAAATACTGCCGCGCCTCGTGGGTCAGGGTCGCCCCGGATTTCCCGAGCCCGCGCTCGACGTCATTCAGCGCCCGACCCAGGATCATGCCCATCGCGTCATCATCCAACTCATTGAGGGTCACGACCATGGAACGGGACAACAGGGGTGCAATGACTTCAAAGGAAGGATTTTGCGTGGTCGCGCCGATGAGAATAATATCCCCCTTCTCGACGTGAGGCAGAAAGGCGTCCTGCTGCGCTTTGTTGAACCGGTGAATTTCATCGACGAACAAAATGGTGGCCTGATCCTGCATTCGACGTCGCTGCACGGCTTCTTTGATGATCGCTCGAAGCTCGGGCACTCCGCTGACCACGGCGGAAAACGCCACGAATGCCGCTTTCGTTTTTTGGGCGATGATGTGAGCCAACGTGGTTTTCCCCGAGCCGGGCGGCCCCCACAGAATCAGCGAAGGGACCCGATCATTTTCAATAGCCTGCCGGAGCGATTGATGCTCGGCGAGCACGTGGTCCTGGCCGACAAACTCATCAAACGTTCGGGGACGAAGCCGCTCGGCCAGAGGAGCGGACAGAATTTGCGCCGGTTTGCGTTTTGACTTAGGATTTGATTGGGGAGAGGAAGAGAACAGGTCGGGTGGGGTCTCGTCAAACATCACGTTTTTCCGGAAGCCAACGTCATTGCCATGCTATAACGCCACTGAAAGCCGGTGCAAATGAAATGATGGGCATGATGTCCGCTCGTGGCTTTGCAAGATGGCGATTGCCGTATGCCGATAGAGTAAACGCTTATGAAAGTGAAAGATTCAATTGCTGCCGAATTTGATCAGTTCTCGGGCAACTATACGGAGGACATGAGCAAATGCGTTCCACACTACCGCAAATTACTGTCATGCTTTTGCGACTGTCTTCCCGATGATTTCTCACCGGACGCCATCCTGGACCTGGGATGCGGCAACGGAAACGTGACGGCACTCCTGCTGAAAAAATTTCCCCATGCACACTATACGCTGCTCGACGCTTCACCGGAAATGCTGGCCCTGTGCAAGCAACGATTTTCAGGGAACAACGTGATCTGCATCGAACGTTATTTCCGTGACTATGACTTTCCTCGATGCCGTTTCGATTTAATTACCGCCAGCTTCAGCCTTCACCATCTGGACAGCGGGGAAAAACAGTGGATCTTTCCGATCCTGTTCGATGCCCTGAAGCCGGGAGGCCTCTTCACCTGCTCGGATCTCATGATCAGCAAGCAACATGCTCAATATGAAACGCTCTGTGAAGAGTGGAGGCTCTTTGTCGATTCCCATTATCCCGATGGAGAAAAGTGGAAATGGCTGACGGAGCACCATCGCATTCATGACTACCCTGAAGATTATGAAACACAAAAACGCTGGCTGCATCGTGCCGGATTTCGTGAGGTCAGGATTGGCTGGAATGCAGGGTACTGGATGTATTTCACCGCGATGAAATAATTTCTTCCCGTCTGAGGGAAAAGATTCTGGATCCTCGATTAAAAATGTCGAGGATGACAGAAGGAGCAAAGGGAAAGGCAAAAACCCTGGATTCTCCCTCACCCCGGCCCTCTCCCACAGGGAGAGGGAGAAAAGCGTTGGGAATGACAGAAGATGAAAACGCACGTCAACGGCATCGACCTGGCCTATTCGGATGAAGGACACGGAACGCCGATCGTGTTTCTCCATGCGTTTCCGCTGAATCGTACGACGTGGGCACCGCAGGTGGCCGGACTCAAAGATCGCTATCGCGTCATCACGATCGACTTGCGCGGGCATGGCGAATCCGATGCGCCGATGTGGCGCTATACCCTGGACCAGTTTGCGGAGGATATCAACGGCCTGCTGGATCACCTGGGGATTGCACAAGCGACGTTCGTGGGATTGTCCATGGGAGGGTATATCCTCTTCGCGCTTTATCGAAAGTATCCCGCGCTTTTTCAATCTCTCGTGTTGGCCGATACCCGAGCGACAGCCGATACGCCTGAAGCCAAAGCCGCTCGATTTTCCATGGCCCAAATCGCGTATCGCCGGGGGGCGTCGTCCATCGCCGATCTCATGTTGCCCAAATTGTTGAGTCCCGCTTCTTGTGAACACCGCGCAGACTTACGGGATCACCTGCGTACGATCATCACCGGCAATCAGGTTTCCGGGATTGTGGGCGATCTCATGGCCATGGAAGAACGACCGGATTCCACTCCGCTGTTGAGCACCCTCTCCGTGCCGGTTTTGGTGATCGTGGGCGAAGAGGACCTCGCCTCACCACCGGAGGAGGTGGAAAACATGGCCAACCAGATCCCCGGCTCGACCTTTGTGCGTATCCCCCAGGCCGGGCATCTCTCGAACCTGGAAAACCCCGGCGCCTTCAACGCCGCGCTCCTGACTTTTTTGACGTCGTTGGCAAATTCGGATTCGTAGGGATAATGTCGGGTTACGCTCCGCTAACCCGACCTACTCCCTCTCCCCGTGGGAGAGGGCTGGGGTGAGGGGGGGGGGAAACAGCTGGCTCAGACGGATCGACCGATGAGCTTCAAAAATTCATCGCGGGTTTGTTGTTGCCTGCGAAACCCTCCCAGCATGTGACTCGTAACGGCTATGGCATTTTGCTTTTCGACGCCGCGCATCATCATGCACAGGTGCTGCGCTTCGATGACGACTCCCACCCCCAAGGGTCTCAGCGCCGTCTTGAGGGTCTCGGCGATTTCCACCGTCAGGCGTTCCTGCACCTGAAGCCGCCGGCTCAGCACTTCGACGATCCTCGGCAGTTTGCTGAGGCCGACGACCTGTTTATTCGGGATATACCCCACGTGACACTTTCCAAAAAACGGCAGCAGGTGATGTTCGCATAAGCTGTAAAAATCGATATCGCGGACAATGACCATCTCGTCATACTCGAGCGGGAACAGGGCCCCATTGATGGTCTCCCTGATGTCCTGATCGTATCCTTTCGTCAAAAACGCGAGCGCCTGGGCCATGCGCTCGGGAGTTTTCTCCAACCCGATGCGCTTCGGATCTTCTCCGAGCACTTTCAAAAGTTGCGTAATCAGCGGCTGTAAGGCTTTGCTGACGCCGGGGTTGACGTCGAAGTCCGGGGCGGCCTTCGTTGCCCGCACGCGTTGCCTCGTTGAGGAATTGGGAGAAGGACGCTTGTTCATAGGGTATGGAAGAACCTTTCTCAGGCTGATTGGTGTTCAGGCCGAACGGATTGCCGATATTCGAAATAATTGTCACGTGTTTCAATCAGCCCGATTTTTTCCAACCGTCCCCCCGGGACGTGGTTCACCAACTCATCCCAAATAAACTTGACGAGATTTTCGCCGGTGGTCACGAGCTGCTGAAATGCCGGGTCGTGATTCAGATGACGGTGATCGAAGCGTTCCACGATTTTGCGGTTCACCAGTTGATCCAAGGCCCGGACGTCCGTCACTTCGCCGGTTTGCGGATCCAATGCACCGGTGACCGTGACGAACACGGTATAGTCATGGCCATGTCCATTCGGGTTGTTGCACTTGTCGTAGACTTTTCGATTGACGTCATCGGACAAGGCATCCGTATGCAACCGATGCGCCGCGCAGAACCGATACTGACGGGTCACGCAGATTTTTTCCTTCATCGGGATCGCCCTGTTCCGAGCCGTCTCACGTGTCAACTCTTGGTGGCATTCGAGGAGTCCGGCTGGTCGGCAGCCGTGGGCTCCCATTTTTCTTCGGGCACCTGGACGACGACGTCTCCCATGACCATGGCCTGACAACCGAGACGATGATAGGGTTCGGTCAACGCTTCGCGATCGAGCAAGTCCTGCTCTTCAAAATCTATTTCGGATAAATGCTCTCCCCCCACGATCACTTCGACGCGGCAGGTCGAGCACGAGGCACTCCCTCCGCATTCATGATTGAGCGGAAAGCCCAACTGTTCGGCGGCATCGAGCAGTGAGACGTTCTCCGGAACCTCGCCGCTTGTGCCTTCGGGATGGATAAAAGTGACACGTGGCATCCGACATCACCCAACGGTAACCGCCGGTTCTGTGGCGGTAGGATGAAAAGGACACGCCCGCTTGGCGACGTGTTCCTCAAATTCGTTCCGGAACAGACGAAGACTGTTTTGGACCAGGACGGCCGCGCCCGTCACCAGCGTGCAGTAGCCCGTGCCTTTGACGAACCCGCAAATCTGCAAGAGTTTGTCCAGATCTTCCTGCATCCCGGTGCCATCTTCGATTTTCGCAACCAGTTCTTCAAGATGTTCCGTCCCGATCCGGCAGGGCGGACATTGCCCGCAACTTTCTTCCCGAAAAAACGTGGAGAGCTTGAGCGTCTGCCCTACCATGCAGGTAGCATCATCGACGACAATCACCCCGGCCGAGCCGAGCCCGGTCCCGGCCTTTTTCAAGGCATCGAAATCCATGGGCAGATCAAGGGCGTCGGGCCCCACCATTGCAAAGGACGGCCCTCCCGGAAACATCGCTTTGATCGCCCGGCCATGAGGAACGCCTCCTCCACATTCTTCGATTAAATGACGCAGCGGCGTACCCAAAGGCAATTCATAGACACCCGGACGATTCACGGCCCCGCTCAACGAAAACAACATCGTTCCCGGACTTTTTTCTACGCCCACTTCCGTAAACCATTGAGCCCCGTTGCGCAGCAGGTGCGGCACGTGGGACAGGGTTTCGACGTTATTCACCAGGGTCGGCTTTCCATGGAGTCCGAACTCGGTCGGGTAAAACGGCGGCTTTTCCTTGGGTTGAGCCGGCCGGCCCTGCATGGACTCCAACATCGCGGTCTCTTCGCCGGCGACGTAACTGCCATGCCCTTCGAAAATCTCCAATTCAAGGTCAACCCCGGAACCCATCACGTTTTGACCGAGGAACTCACGCGTTCGGGCTTGTTCCAAGGCCTTGTCCAAACTCGCCCGCGCTTCCAGAAATTCGGCATTCAAATAAATGTACGCTTCCCGCGCGCCTATGGTGAAGGCCGCGATCAAACACCCTTCAATCAACTGGTGCGGGTGGTGTTGGACCAGGTACCGATCCTTAAAGGTGCCCGGCTCGTGCTCGCCGGCGTTGCAGACAAAATATCGCTCTTTCTCCCGATGGTGAACGACCTTGTCCCATTTCAATCCCGTGGGGAACCCGGCTCCGCCCCGGCCCCGCAGACACGCTCGTTTCAACTCATCAATCACCCGGTCGGGATCGGAGTCTCGAACCACTTGTTGCCAAGCTTCATACCCGCCACGTTTGACGTAGCCGTCGATATCCCACGGCTCACCATCGAGTGGGGTCAGTAACCGAAGTGGAAACTCTTCCGTCATAAAAAATGCCTTAAGCCTGGAAACGCGCCCAGGTTGTCATTGTATGTGTTCATGCCGTTGACCATTCCCCCCTCACCCCAACCCTCTCCCACAGGTGGGGAGAGGGAGGCTTCTTCATTCCCCTCCTTTGTAAGGAGGGGTGAGGGGAGGTAGACAAAGGGGAGAAAAGAACACGGTTGCTCCCCCTGTTCAGGCTGACCTTTCTATCTATCAACAAATCAGGAAACATTTACAGGCTCTCCTTGATTTCGTCAAGCCGTTCTCCTGCATACGGACACCAAAACCCTTTGAACGTCAACGAGTTACACTCTATCCGACCCCTTCGGCAAACAGGAAGGCGGCCTTGGGGAGGCCCATGCTTTCCACGTCGAGGAAACCGTCACCCGCCCTGCACCAGATTGTAAGATTGTAAATGAAATGACGAGTGAGTACACTCTCATCCTGCTCTTGAGGAGAACGCGTTTGCCGGGAACGCTCCAACTTCGATTAAGGAGGAACGCTTGTGGCTTCAGCAAATGATACGCCGTTAGTCGGCATTGTTATGGGCAGTAAAAGCGACTGGGAGGTCATGCGATTGGCCAGTGAGACGCTGACGCAGCTTGGCATTGCCAATGAATGTCGCGTGATTTCCGCTCATCGGGCCCCTGATGCCTTATTCGAATACGTGAGCCAGGCCGAGTCACGAGGGCTTCGCGTCATGATCGCGGGCGCCGGCGGAGCAGCGCACCTGCCCGGGGTCATTGCGGCGAAGACGACACTGCCGGTTCTCGGTGTGCCCATGCAATCGAAAGCGCTCCAAGGCCTCGATTCCCTGCTCTCCATCGTTCAAATGCCCAAGGGCATTCCCGTCGCCACCCTGGCCATCGGTGAAGCCGGATCGGCAAACGCCGCCTTGTTCGCGGCCGCGATCCTGGCCCTGGGAGATTCTGGGATCAAGAAAAACCTGGAAGAGTACCGCAGGAAACAAACGGAAAAAGTACTGGCGGAGAAGCTGCAGTAGTGACGAGGCATTTCGCGGTTTCGTAAATTTCCCTTGTCGGCCTTTTACAACATCATTTATACCGCGAGTGCCCTCTGACCACGGGCCGGTTTCCTTTCCCTCTTTAGGCACACTCTTTCGCCTGTTCCCCCGTGTTCCCGACCAGACTCAGGAACGATGTATCGTTCGATGTTCCCCAGCACGTGGTCAATGAATGTAGTGAACAGGGTGAGGTCACTGAGGTAATGACGCCACCGCCGCTGCTCGACCAGCTCATAGGAGTACCGCATCATCGCGAGTTTGACGTCTTGATCAAAATACTCAAAGAAATCTCTGAGGCTTGATAGTTTTCGGTGTAGGGCAGACGGCTTTTCCGGTGACGGTTTCGGCGGCGGCTTGGTAAGGAGCGCGATGAGTTCACATCCGCCTGGGAGTTTCCTTTTGATGTCCTGAAACGTGGACTCGAGCCGCTGCGCAATTTGCTCTGGGAGTTTATCGTGGAGTGTGGTCAGTTTGTGCCCCCGCCGTTTACCTTTGCCATTACGTGACAGGAGGTACTTGATCATCAACTCCAAGGCGATGCCGAGGTTGAAATGGGAGACGTTCTTCATCGACTCCCACATGTCTTGGTGGATGCGACCGTTCATCTCCGGCACGGCGTCACGGCTGTCGTCGCGAAGGTCGTAGTCTTTGATCATATCTTCCACGACGATCGCGGCATTGGTAAAGTCTTGGATGCAGCTAAACAAGTGGCCGCGGGCGGCCTCGTCTTCGGTAGTCCTGTTCGTGGGCTTCCGTTTCCTGTTCCTTTCTTTCGTGGGCTTCTCCTTCGTGAGCTTATTTGCCATGCTCTCCTCTCTAACAACTTTATCGTTGATGGACGATGACCTCAGCCGCCTTCGTCTCAGAATTGTACGAACACCAATAGCTCATGCGTTGCCACGCGCCAAACATGTTCGCGATTATCCCTTTGACATACTTATGTAAGAATACTAATATGCAGACATGGACATGGATACTATCACAGCCGTTGCAACTTCGGAACTCGCAATTCGGGGGAACTATCCATTTAACTTGACGGCTATATTGTGGTCCGGCTAGTGGTCTGCTAGGGTAACTGAACGAAACAGCCCAGCTTTCGTTGGACGACTGACTATGAATCGCTTCGCCATTCTGCTGATTTCCGCCAGTTTGTGTTTCGGCGCGCCTGCCGGTGCGGACGATAGTAAAGCCCGCTGGAACCGCTTCAGCTTGTGGAACAAATGCGAGCCACTTGATTTGACGGTACGAATGACGGGAGACGCCGCAAAGATTGGATTGACGAAAGAAGCAGTTCTAGCGGCTGTACGTAGCAGACTTCTGGCTGCACGGCTCTACTCTGATCGAGATTCGGCAATGCTCTTTGTGAGGATCACTGTCGGCGATCCAGTGTTTCATGTAGATATCTCGTATCATAAATTGATGATGGATTTAGCATCTGGTGAAATCAACCGTGCTGAGACTTGGGGCACCGGCACTGCCGGAACGCATGGTCGAGATTCAAGTGTCATCCTGTCGGTTGTGTCGCAGCACATGGACCGGTTCATCGACGAATACCTGCGAGTGAACGCCTCGGCCTGTAAATCATAAGACCTTAAACCAGGAAATTCCGAAATGGATAACTCCCTTTGTTGACTACTTGACAACCATGAGGTGGATCAACAGCCATAGAAGTGGATCTTGCATGATAACGGTCCTTGGTTATCAGCATGTTGCAGAGCAGTTAGCAAAGAAAGATCTGTCCCAATGCTTTGTCGCCATGTGGTTTGATGACTCGATGAATCAGACGTACGAAGAGGGTATCAAAAAGGCGGTCGAAGGGTGCGGGTACACGCCCTTGCGGATCGACAAGAAGCTGGACGTGAATAAGATTGACGATGAGATTATCGCTGAAATTCGCCGCTCCCGCTTCGTGGTGGCTGATTTTACGCATGATGCGGAGAAAAGTGTTCGTGGGAGCGTGTACTACGAAGCAGGCTTTGCTTATGGTCTTGGTCTAGAGGTCATTTACTCCTGCCGCAAGGCTCCGCAGAATGAACTCAACTTTGATACCCGGCAATATTACCACATCCTCTGGGAAAGCCCAGAAGACCTGTGCAAACAACTCAGGGATAGGATCCGGGCTCGTGTCGGGGACTACAAGGCTGAGTCTGCCCCCGCCACATTGTGAAAACGTAAGAGAGGAAGACACCACTGAAACACAAAGGCCAGACCCAACCACCAAGTCGTCCTACGTTTTTTTACAAATACAAATCTATCGACGAGCATCATCCGGAATATTCCAGTCGTATTTTCACGCACAATGAATTGCATTTCAGTTCAGTCAACGATTTTAACGATCCATTCGATTGCCAATTCCAAGTCGATTCGAGCTGCTCTGAAGCCGAGCGTCGTAGATATCACCAGTACATACTAGAAAAATACGAACCTTCTCACGACAGACATAAAATACAAGAAACCTTAGATACTGCAGAAAAGAACTTAGGTCCAGGTATGATAAAGTTTTTCGAGAAGATGGCTCAAAAGCAGACCATACTAGAAGTAGGGCGGTGGGGACTATACTGTTTGTCCGCAGTACCAAACAACATTCTCATGTGGGCACACTATGCAAATGCGCACCAGGGATTTTGTCTCCAGTTCTTGGATGAACAAAGCCAACGATTCCGTGTTAAACCGAATCCAGAAGAGCGAGGGGAAACGCCCGAATTCCTAGGCCCAGCGCCGGTCCGGTACTCTAAGCAATATCCAGTCGTCAATTTTATTCGTGACAAGCGCATGACAGTTGGAAGAAAAACTTGCCTTACAAAAGCAAGGCAGTGGAAATATGAGCAGGAATGGCGGATGGTGGATATAAATGGCCCAGGGCCGCATCAGTTCCTGCCTCAATGCTTAACGGAGTCATCTTCGGCTGCAGGATGTCGGAAAAGCACAAGAAGCTGATTCGTGATTGGTGCAAGGATCGGCAGCCAGCCATAAAATATTATGAAGCCAAACAGAGCGAAGACAGCTATTCGCTGAATATCGTTGAAATATCATGAAGGCCGTCTCACGAGGGTCAGCAGGCAGATCAATCCCAACGCCAATCAGAAAGCAGTGCAATCATGACGATAAGCATTTATAATGGAGCATACAAAGCGGGCAGTCATGAATTGATCTATAGTGATAAAATCGTTGCAAGGTTGAAGAAAGACGAAGGGTTGCTTAATGCCGTTAAAGAATAAGGCCGACATCTCGGAACTGAACGACGCTTTGCGCGATCTTCGTGAAGCAATAACCGAGGCGCTCGAGGAAGGCTTCCCGCAGCCTTCCGATATTGCATTGGGAAACGCGGAGCGGCTGCTGCGGGAGATGTATGGAATTTCCCCTCGTCGTTTCGAGGTGTATCCCACGCCGGACGGCGAGATTGCCATCGATGCGCCTGATGGACAAGGGCGGTCAGTCATTCTGCTGTGCGATTCGGAAGGGGGTGCGCTGTGCCTGGTTAATCTGAACGGCCATCATCGCCGCGCCCGGTATTCCACCACCGAGACACTTCCTGACGGTTTCGTGCATGAAACTTTAGCTGAACTGAAACTTTAAAGCATTCTCTCTATAGGCGATTACAAGCCGAGGATTTTATCGACCTCTTGGCATAATTCCCTGACGCCCTGGGCCGACACCTCGAACGCGGCTTTTTCGTCGGGCGTCAGATCATATTCGAGAATTTCTTCGACGCCGGTTTTCCCCAATCGTATCGGCACCCCCATGTACGTCCCTTTCAGGCCGTACTCGCCGTCACACAGCGCCGCACAGGGAAACACTTTGTGTTCATCCCGGATAATGGCCTCGACCATTTCGACCACGGACGCCGCCGGTGCGTAGTACGCACTCCCCGTCTTGAGGAGACTGACGATTTCCCCACCCCCGGCGCGCGTTCGCTTCACCAGATCATCGAGTCTTTCTTGTGACATCCATTGATCCACGGGGCGACCGGCCACCGTCGTATATCGAATCAAGGGCACCATTGCATCCCCATGCCCCCCCAGCACCATGGCCTGGACGTTGTGGACCGAGACGTTCAACTCCCGGGCGATAAACGTACAGAACCTGGCAGAGTCCAAAATCCCGGCCATACCCACGACTCGCTGTTTGGGAAACCCGCTCACCCGATAGGCGACATAGGTCATGGCGTCCAACGGATTGGCAACGATGACCAGAACGGCTGCGGGAGAACGTGTGGCCACTTCCTGCACGACGGATCGAACGATGTTGATGTTGGTTTCCAGTAATTCGGACCTGCTCATGCCGGGCTTCCGGGCAATCCCGGACGTCACCACCACCACGTCGGAATCCGTCGTATCCTCATACCGGTTGGTCCCGCGAATCGGCGAGTCATAGCCGCACACCGCGCCTGCTTGCGCCAGGTCCAGGGCCTTACCCTGCGGCAGGCCTTCCACGATATCCACCAGGACGATGTCGTACCCGCTCTTTTCGGCCAATCTCTGCGCAACGGAGCCCCCCACGTTCCCTGCCCCGACGATGGTAATTTTCTGTCGACTCATGACGCACCTGACGTTAGATTGTTGTTCCGACTCGTATACGAACCATGAACGCGAAGACACCTTGAGCACACTGCCGGCGGGCTGGCGTTCCGGTTCCTAGTCATCATCGTGACTGGCCCATCCTCCGACTTTGAAATTGATGGTGCAGACGAAATTTTCTCCATAATAAAAATTCACCTTGATTTTTTTTCTTCCATATTCCCGGGCCAGGAACTCTTCCGGTGTGTCCACCAATTCCTGATAGCCTCCGGGTGGATAGGACCCCAATTCCGTGAAACCCACGATCATTCCCTGTTTCACTTCCTGCAAAATTCTGGCAGATGATCGAGGATACACTTCCCAGAATTTGGCATCAATTTCCTCGCGAGACGGCTCGGAACTCATCTCGCCGCGCTTGCGGTCTTTTTTCTCAAATTTGGCCAAGCGACGGACGTACGGATACTGGTGCCCGGTAAACAGCTTATACAGCCAGTGCGGAACCGTTCGTTCTCGGGATTCATCGCTCATCGCGTTGCTTCATCCGGGATTCTTGCCAATATTCCGTCATCCGTCGACCATGTACGCCCTCTCTTCCATTCCCCTCCTTTGTAAGGAGGGGTGAAGGGGAGGTAGAGAGTCCTGGGAGCCCCATGTGTATGCGACTCTACCCCACCTGGCCTCCCCTTACAAAGGGGAGGGAAAAGGGCGCCATCACAGCTCACGGCCCGGGACATGCCTTATGCCGCAACGGAAAGCGCCATGAGATGGCGCCGCTACGAAAGAAGGAGAAGGACAATGCACCGGAGAGATGCGTCACGACCTTCCCGTCAATCGTTGATACACCCGGGGCAACCGTTCGGGCAAGGTCAGGATATCATCCAGGACCAGGTATTGAACGTCTCCATACATGCGTTTGAGATAGCCGCTCGCCTGTTGGTCAATGGTTAAACAAAATGGACTGATCCCCTGCTGCCGCGCCTCTCGAAGCGCCATTCGGGTATCTTCCAGGGCATATTCTTCTCCATAGTCCCCGTCAAGGGGGCGCCCGTCACTCAAAAGAATGAGCAACCGGTGCCGGGCCGAGCAGCGCAGCAGTTTTTGGACGGTATGCCGAATCGCAGCCCCATCACGATTTTGCTGCATCGGCGTCATGGCCGCAATGCGCTGGCCGATTTGATAACGCCGGGTGTCGCCGAAATCCTTCAGCACCATGAAATCAACCTGATGCCGGCCCTGGCCGGAAAATCCGTATAACGCATATTGGTCCCCGATGGCCTCCAAGGCCTCGGTGAGCAAGACCAAGCCTTCCTTCTCAACGTCGATCACCCGACGCTGTCCCGTTTCCAATTGCCGGCCCGTCGAGCCACTCATATCAACCAAAAACGCCACGGCGACTTGGCGTTCACGTTTATCCCGCCGATCATAGATCCGGTCGGAGGGGTCGATGCCCGCCCGCCGGTCCGCCACGTGACGAATCGCGGCGTCCAAATCCAATTGTTCGCCATGGTCATAGCCATGGACCCGCCGCAAAGCCGTGGGCCGCATGGTTTCAAAATAGCGACGCAAGATTCTGATGGCCGGGGCATGTTTTTCCAGGACGCGTTGTGCAAAATCCTGACCACCTTCCTCGCCGGGACGCTCGACCACACGACACCATTTGAGCCGATAGTCCTGGATCCCTCCGTCCCATTCCGGGTACACGTACGTCTGCTCTTGACCGGGCGGAACGGGCAACAGCCCATCGCCTGCGCCTTTCACGTGGAGATACTCGTCAAGGACGGACCGGTGTGAAACCTGCTCGCCGGTGTCGTCCTGATGGGTTTCCCGTGTTTCCATCTCTTCGGTTCGACGCGCCGGAGAAAGAGCAGGCTCACCGGCATGTTCCAACTCCGGCTCCGGCTGTTCCGTGGCGTCCGAGCCGTCGTCCGACTCCGTCGGTTCTCCACGAACGAAATCAGGATTCATTTCACCGCGATAGGCCCAATTCGTAATGCCCCGATAGCCGCCCGCGGTTTCTTCCGCTGCACGCGGGCCCGCGCCCAACTCCTCTTCCTCGGGCGTTGAATCTGCTTCATCCCGAACAACGGCCTCCAAGCTGCCGATCATCTCATCCAACACCTGATAGATCCTGTCAGCCAAGTCGATGGAATGCTCGTTTGTCGCGTCGGAATGCCGAATCGTCCGCGCCACGTCCCAACATCGATCCACGACTCGCTGAAGATTGTCCGGAATCCGCGGTCCTTCCGCTCCTTGTGTAAACAGCAGCAGTAACTGATCCAGCACCATCTCCCTGGCCGTCATGCCATGGAGAAAGGACCGGGTCTTCACCGCCGCCCGGGCCACGACGGCCAAATCATTTCGAAGTCCCGGGTATTCCTGCTGCAACAAACACTCCACGCGCCCGTCTTCAAGAATGGTCCACAGGTCCCGGATCACCCCTTTTTGAGGATAGAGGGAAAAGAAGTCCGTCAAGCGATTGATGTCCGAAACACTGGCATCGAGTCGATAGCGATCCGCCACCCGTCGAGCCAGGGTCCGAAGAAACGGCATATCGATTCGATACGTTCCAAACTCCACGTGCCCGACCTCATGCGCCAACGTGACCGTATAGCTTCGAGCGTTCTGGTCTTTCACCGAAAATCGGTTCATGATCGAAGGCAGGTAGACGACGGGCCCTTCGGCTTTCATCTCCAGACGAGGCCGCTGTGTCGAGTCGACCAGGGATTCAATCTGCACGGGTTGGCCGCAGATCATGTGGCCCAGCAGCTTCAGCGAGCGCGCCACCTGTCGAAGCGGCACGGTATTGGTGGCCTGTTCGATCGCGCTCAACGCTTTCGAGGTTTCAAGAGCAAAATACGCGCGGGCCCCTTCCGGGCTGTAGTCCAACACGTCCATGCCGCCACGGAACCACGTGTCAAAGGCTTCGTCCCGGCCTTCCGTTCCGTCGCACAGACGAATAACCTCCGGAGCTCGACGAAAATATTCCATCGTCACGCCGGCATCTCGTTCGGCAAGCAGCCCTCCGTATCGGAGGACTTTCATGCGCCGTTCCGCTGACGGCAGTAGAGCCATCAGCCCCGGCGCTTCAGCCAAAAAGGTCAGGGCCGTTTCAGGCGACTGATCCGCAAGGGTCGAGCCCACGTTCACGATTTTCGGGTGCACGTCCGCATCGGGGATTTCTCCGATCAGGCCCGGGCTCGTGCGAAAGAATTCCAGAATCCCCACGTAATCGGGTTTGCCCAAACTATTTTGGGTGATCAGTTTCATGCCGAAGGCCACCCAGGGACGCACCTCTTCCAAAGCCAGCACTTCGGCCACCCTCGGACATTCCCGGATAAACTCGATGCCCAACACGTGATTCCAATCCGTCAGTTCCCGGCCAATCTCCGCCCACCGGGCCAAGTCGGTTTGTGAATCGACGAGCAACAATTCCGGAGCCTTCCGAAAAAATTCAAACGCGCAGTTGGCCGCAAACTCCGAGTCGTTGTCGGCGAGTTCCAGCGTCCTCTCGATCACCGCTTGACGAAGCACGGCGGAGTCCAGGACGCCCAAAAGACGCGGGCTCTCTTTCAGGTACTTCAAGGTTATCGCACCCGATAGCCCGGCCAAGGTCACGGCCACGTCCAGCCACGAGACGACCGGCTTGGGACCACACCGTTCCACCATCTCGGGGAGCGTTTCTATGGCCTGCCCCGCGAGTTTCGCGGAACGCTCCTGGAGTTCTTTCAATAATTCGGAGACGTGGTCGGCCCCACCCGCCTCAAAAAGAACGGCGGCGACTTTTTGCGCACTGTCGGGACTCAGCCGAACGGCCAGTTGAGCCCGGAGAGCTTGTGGAGAGGAAGATCGGTCCATTGGTTACAAGATTATCCTGCCGTGTGTCCTTCGGGTTGCCAGCGATGTATTTTGCGAATCTTTATCCCGAGTGATGCTTTGGCCTTGTCCAGATCATAAGCCTTCTGAAGGTTCAGCCATAGCTCCGGTCCAGTCCCAAAAAACTGACCAAGGCGCAAGGCGGTATCGGCTGTAATGTCACGCTTGCAACGAACGATCTGCGAAATACGATTAGGCGGCACGCCAATCTGACGTGATAACTCAGTTGCCGTCATTTCAATTGTTTCCAACTCATCTGCCAGAAACTCGCCGGGATGGATTGGTTCCCTAGCCATGCTCATCACCTCTGTCTTTCACTTCACTCACTTAGTGGTAATCTGCGATTTCCATATTTCCCATTTTTTCGGCTTGACAACCTGCCGCCGACTCGATTAGAATACGTGAAGATGATAACGGAAATCAATATCGCATTCGGTGGACATCATGTACATCTGTGTTTGTAAAGGCATTAAAGAATCGGACGTCGAAGATCTCGGTCGCGCCGGCATAACCTGCCCGAAAAAACTGGCCGCCACGCTGGGAATCGACGACGAAGATAATTGTTGTGGGCGATGTCTCGACAATATCGGTGAGTTGGTCACCATTGCCTCACGCGAACACAAACGCCACCGCACCCCCGTTCAAGTTACATCCGTTCAAAGTTAGCCCTTCGCGGCAAACTTCCCCCTTCCATTCCCCTTTTCTTCCCGGTTATTCTGTGTGAATCCATTCCTTCGTAAACGATCGGGGCTATGTGTCCGGTCATTCGTTGACAGAGTGAAAGGCTAACCAAGAAAGCAGGATCAGATTGTTCCTCCCCTTTGTAAGGGGAGGTCAGGTGGGGTAGAGTCATATACCCAGAGGGCACCGACCACCACACGCAACCTGCTCGCCCGGCCTAGGCTCTACCTCCCCTTGCCCCTCCTTACAAAGGAGGGGCAAGGAAAAGGTGAAAATTGCAAACGAATTACTGAACCACACACAAAGGTCCCTTATGTCGAATCCGCTTATCGCTCCTTACGGGTCATGGAACTCCCCTCTTACCTCGGACCGGATTGTCTCAGAATCGATCAAACTCGGACAAATCGCCCTCGATGGGAATCAGGTGTTCTGGGTCGAAAGCCGTCCCGGTGAGGGTGGAAGGAATACGATTGTCCAAAGGGATGCCGATGGGACTCATCGCACCCTCACCCCTGCCCCGCTGAACGTTCGTACTCGAGTCCATGAATACGGAGGAGGGGCGTATTGCGTTGCGGAAGGAGTCGTGTATTTTTCCAATTTTTTCGATCAGCGACTGTATCGACAACGCCCGGGCGGAGTGCCTGAACCGATAACCGCCGACGCGCCCATGTGCTATGCCGATGGGATCACGGACCATAGACACCGCCGGCTTCTTTGCATTCGTGAAGATCATACCCGTTCCGACCGGGAGCCCCAAAACTCCATCGTGAGCATTGCTCTCGACAACGGCTCAGGGAACACATCAGGCGACATTCTGGTTTCGGGCAATGATTTTTATGCCTCTCCACGCCTGAGCCCGGACGGGCAACGGTTAGCCTGGCTGACCTGGAACCATCCCAATATGCCATGGGACGGTACGGAACTCTGGGTCGCCGATCTCGGACAGGACGGCTCGATCCGGACGCCGCGATGCGTGGCCGGGGGAACCGACGTCTCCATTTTTCAACCGGAATGGTCACCGGACGGACGATTGCACTTCGTGTCGGATCAATCCGGCTGGTGGAACCTGTATCGATTGGAAAACGAGAAGGTCGCCTCTCTCTATCCCATGGAGGCCGAATTCGGCGCACCGCAATGGGTGTTCGGCCAACGGCTCTATGGGTTCGAGTCGTCTCACCACGTGATATGTGCCTATACACAAAACGGCTTTTGGTTCCTGGGACGTTTGGATACGGCACAAAAAACCCTCGAACGATTTGAACTGCCCTATACGACCTTCGACGACGTCCACGTGCATCAATCCAAAATTGTTTGTACGGCCAGTTCCCCTTCCGACCCCTCGGCACTCATTCAGATCGATGCGGGTTCGCACGCCGTGACCGTCCTTCGCTGCTCGGTGGATTTTTGCCTGGACTCCCGTTATCTTTCCATACCCTCCGCCGTCACCTATCCGACCCGGGACGGATCGACCGGGCATGCGTTTTATTACCCCCCGCACAATGCGGATTTTCAAGCTCCGCCTTCAGAGCGTCCTCCCCTCTTTGTCAAAAGCCATGGAGGCCCGACCGGCGCCTCTTTCCCGACGTTCAACTTAATGATTCAATATTGGACCAGCCGAGGATTTGCCGTACTCGACGTGAACTATGGCGGAAGTACGGGATACGGCCGGGCCTATCGAGAACGCCTCAACGGTCAGTGGGGCATTGTCGACGTCGATGATTGCGTGAGTGCGGTCACGGCGCTCATCGACCGGGATGCCGTGGACCCGGCTCGCGTGACCATCACGGGGGGAAGCGCAGGGGGCTTTACCACGTTATGCGCCTTAACGTTTCGCGATTGCTTTACGGCCGGGTCCAGTTACTACGGCGTCTCGGACCTCGAGGCGCTCGTCCGGGATACCCATAAGTTCGAATCGCGGTACCTGGACCGGCTCATCGGCCCGCTGCCCGAACGGAAAGACCTCTATGATCAGCGATCTCCCATTCATTTCATTGACCGGCTTTCCTCTCCCCTCATTCTCTTTCAGGGATTAGAGGACAAAGTGGTCCCACCGAACCAGGCGGAGAACATGTTCAACGCGGTAAAATCGAAAGGGCTTCCCGTCGCCTATATTGCCTTTGAAGGGGAGCAGCACGGGTTTCGACGAGCCGAGCACATCAAGCAAGTCCTGGACAACGAACTGTATTTCTATTCGAAGATTTTCGGCTTTGTCCCTGCCGACCCCGTAGATGCCTTCCCTATTGCCAATCTGGAAGACTAAGGAAGAGACCCTTCCAACGAGTTGTAGCCGCGCCATCCCCGCAAGAGACCGGGACGTGCGGCTATCGCCTCAAACAGGGGATCTTTGGGATAATTCTTGCAATACTTCAGGGTAGGACGTGACGACTCGTAGCACGGTCTTGGCTGCACCGCGTGGAGACCGCCGGCCCTGCTCCCAGTCCTGGACCGAATCGACGGAAACATTGAGGAGTCTTGCAAATTGCCGCTGAGTCAATTTGACTGACCGGCGAGCGGAAATGGCCAATAATTGCTCCGGTGTGTAGACGCGGCCTTTTTCCCCAGCCTGCATTTGTTTGACGGCTTGGAGTAGTTCAGCGCCTTCTGTCGTCATCTTCGTTTTACCGGTCATGGTCAATGACCTCCTTGAGCAGCCGCCACTCTTTCCGCCGCCTTCAAGTGCCCACCGCACTTTGCGAACACCGCCGGAACCACGTACGACAACTCCAGCTTTTGGGTTTCTTGATATGTATACGGCAGAAGCGTCACGCTCATCCTCAGATAGAATCTGCTCCGCCTTCTTTGAATAGACCGGCGTTTCGATGACTGTGTACACATAAAGAGCATACGGCATTGCCGTACTCACGTCAACCTGAGTTCACCCTGCCGACATCAGGCAACCAGTTGCCTGACTAGGGCCGGGATCTGCGTTGCCGGTAATACGGAAATCGTTTCATCCAATTCATAGGCTTCATCGCCGGGATACATGATCCAGAGATGCGCCAGTTGCAAGTCGTCGATGGCAATACGCATGGCACGGGTCGTCCCCGGGGCATCGCTGTATTTGCATTCGAACCCGTAGCGTCTGCCGGCGATGGTGACCAATAGATCAAGCTCCGCTCCCCCATGGGTTGCCCAGAAACTTGCGCTCCTGGTATCCAGGCCGGAGAGGAGTTGCTCAATCGCAAATCCTTCAAATGATGCGCCGAGCTTTGGATGGCCGGACAGCGCGTCGAAAGAATCGAGTTCCAGTAGTGCGTGCAACAAACCGCTGTCGCGAACGTAGATCTTGGGGGATTTTACCTGGCGCTTCTTCAGGTTCTCGTGCCAAGGCGCCAGCACCCTGATCACGCAAGCGCCGTTCAGGATGTCGAGATACCGACGCGCGGTCACCTCGCTTGTCCCCATGGCGCGGGCAAACTCCGCGGCATTCCAGACCTGGCCATGATAATGAGCAATCATGGTCCAGAATCGCCTGAGTGATTCAGCGGGAATGGTGATGCCTAATTGCGGAATATCCCGTTCCAGGAAGGTGCGGATGAAATTTTCGCGCCACAAGGCAGAGGCGGTATCATCCGGGGCAAGATAGCTGCGTGGAAAGCCGCCCCGCTGCCACAATGTACGCCAATGGGTACCCGGCACTTCATTCAAGTCAAAACCGGACAAGTCCACCAGACCCACACGGCCGGCCAATGTCTCCGAGACACCTTTGACCAACGTGGGTGAAGCACTACCCAAAAGCAGGAAACGGGCCGTATACGCAGGCTTGTCCAGCAACACGCGCAGGGTTTCGAACAGTTGCGGTTGCCGCTGGATTTCATCGATCACCACCAGATCGGTCAGTTGCGATAAGGTTTGTTCCGCCGAGACCAGTTTGCGACGGTCGACGGCCCTTTCCAGATCGAAAAAGGAAAACTCGTTGCCGGCAAACATACGTGCCAATGTCGTCTTACCACATTGACGAGGACCGGTTAAGGCAACCGCAGGATGAATACGAAATGCGGATTTAATGCCGGCGATGGCCCTAGGCCGTTCAATCAACATACGACCATAATATTCCTTGAAAATCTATATTTCAACTAATGATTTTCAATGAAAATTAAAGAACGGAATGGAGGGAATATCAAGTCGTTGTCAGTCGGGTTAGCGCAGCATGACCTGACAGCAACCACCAGCCGACACATTCATTTCTATTTCATCGTAATGGCACGATCTTCGCTCGGAGACAGGGAACATGCCTCAAGGCGCCAGCCGCTCGATGGTCAAGGCTTGATCATTCGGCTTGACGATGGCTTTGATAAAGTCGCCGAACTTGAATTCTTCCGTCATCTTGGTCTTGGGAGTTCGTTCCACTCGGATTTCTCCAAGTTCGCCGCGCAGAACGTAGAAGTCCCCATCCACCATCAAAACCTGGCCTTCGACAACTTTGGTGTCGCCACTCTGAGGCCCGGCTGGAGAGTCCGCCGCCTGGGCGCCGCCTGGTTTGCTCGCGGCATTGGCCGGAGCCTGATCGGCACCCGAAGAAGAAGAGGCAACATGTTCCACCACACCCGACACGTCATCAGGCCCGGCGCGCTCGATCTTCAACGCCTTGTTGTTCATGAGCACCAACGCTTTGATCCGATCCCCATATCCAAATTCTTCCGTGATCTCGGTTTTATGCGTGGCTTCGATTTGAATCTCGCCCCGCTCGCCCCGCACGATGTAGAAGTCCCGATCAACGTCCAGCAAGTCGGCCACAATGGTTTTGGATTCCGGTTGCTGAGGCTGCACCGCCAGCGCAGGGGCTTGCCCCTTGCCGCCTTGTTGGGCTTCAGGGGCTTGCGCGGTGACCGGCAGATTTTCCGTAACCCCCGTCACGTCATCGGGCCCGGCGCGCTCGATCTTCAACGCCTTGTTGTTCATGAGCACCAGGGCCTTGATGCGATCGCCGTATCCAAATTCTTCCGTAATCTCGGTTTTATACGTGGCTTCGATTTGAATCTCGCCTCGCTCGCCCCGCACGATGTAGAAGTCCCGATCAACATCCAGCAGATCAGCCACAATCGTTTTCGTGGGTTCGGTTGATGCTCCATCCTGTGCGAAGAGAGACTGACCCTGGGCCAACAGGAGGACACAAACGACACTAAACATTTTCACAACAGCGACAGACCCTTTCATTCCGCCACCACCTTTCCTGCTAAACGCTGTAAGTTGTACGAGCCCCGGAAGGTCCGCAGTACGTCATCGTATCAGTTCAAATAGTACCATACCCGTTGAGCCTCATCCAGAGACTTCCCATCACGAGGATGGCAATCACCGCGAGCGCCGCGAAATCGGATCCGCTCATTTTCGAAACAAATAATGGGTGCCGAACCTGTCCGGCCCCAAATCCCTTCGATTCCAGGGCCATGGCGAGAAGATTGGTCTGGCGAAGGGTATGACCGATCAAAGGCACGATCAACGGAGGGTATCGGCGAATTTTTCCAAACACACCCTTTGATTGCACGTCCAACCCTCTCGACCGCTGGGCCTGAATCACGGCCCCGATCGAGCCGAGCAAATTGGGAACCCATCGAAAGGCGAGCGACAACGAAAATCCCAGGGGGCGGGGCACGCCTAATCGATTCGAGGCCTCGCCAAGCTCTTCAATGGCCGTGGCAGACAAGAGCACGATGCCGCTGATGAGCATGGCATTCAGCCGCAGGCCCATCCCCATGCCGTGCAGCACGCCTTCCTGCATGACGGTCATCCCGCCAATCGTGAACAGCGGGATGGTCCCTTCCACGAAAAAAGGCCAGAGCACCACGTTGTACACAAACAACAACACCAGCAAAATCCAGATCTTCCTTAAATTGTGGAGACTTTGCGCCCAGAGGACCAGCCCCAAGACGCCTGCGCATAGCCCCAACAAATACACCGGGTCTGAAAACATCAGGCTCAATGAAAAGAGCCCGAGCAGGCAGAGGATTTTTGTCCGGCCATCGAGCCGGTGCACCCACGTCCGGGCATCGACGTATAATGAAAGATTCATGGCGCGTGCCAAGCCTCTCGCACTTCCTCGACCGTCAGTAACGTCACGCCCCACCGCTGAGCAAACCGTGTCAGGGCCGGCAACGCCAATGCCGCAGACCGGACGAGTTCAGGGTCTGAGAAAATTTCCCGAGTCGGACCGTCCGCCAATACCGTGCCGCGTCGCATCAGCACGCATCGCGTCGCATAGTTCGCGACGATCCCCATGTCATGGGTAATCACGATAATGGTATGTCCCTGTCGATTCAGCATGCGCATCATGTTCATCATGCGAGCCGATTCCTCCGCATCGAGCCCGGTAGTGGGCTCATCGACAATCAGGATTCGGGGCTTGGCGGCAAGGATGGACGCAACCGCCACTCGCTGTCGTTCGCCTTTCGTCAGAGAAAAAGGGTCCCGATCTTCGGCCCCGGTCAAACCGACCGCTTGAAGCGCTTCGGTGACGCGTGTTTCGCATTCACCGGGTGAATATCCCGCATTCTCCGCGCCAAAGGCGATTTCTTTGCGTACGGTTTCCGCGAAAATCTGATGGTCTGGATTTTGAAAGACGTATCCGACGATGGACGACAATACCCCGGTTTGTTGCGTATCGTTTCCCAGAACCAGGACGCGGCCTTCCGATGGTAACAAAAGACCATTGCATAATTTGGCAAGCGTGCTTTTTCCCGAACCATTCTGCCCGAGAATCGCCACGAATTCCCCGGCCCGAAACGACACGGAAACCCGGGAAAGTGCCGGAACGCCTGGCTGGTAATGCGCCGACACGTTCCTGAGTTCAAGAACGTTTGTGGAAGGTTCCGATTGGACAACGTCTGCACCCGGCTCGTGAAACTGCGGCGCGACGATGCTCAGGCCGAGGGTATCGGCCAATTGCCAGGCTTCTTCAACTGTTGCCGGTAAGACGTGAGCGCCCTGTCCCTGAAAACATTCCGCCAACGGGTATGGACTCACTCCATATCGTTCTGCCAAATCGGGTTGACTGAGCATTTCACGAGGGGTACCCTGCCAAACCATTTCTCCTTCATCCAGCACACACACCCGGTCCGCTTTCATCAAGTCTTCGACCCCATGTCCGGCAATGATGACCGTGATCCCTTTTGCTTTCAGCGCTTCCAGGAGGAGGAGAAATTGCTGCCTGCCCGCGGGGTCCAGATCGGTCAGCGGTTGGTCCATGACGATCACTCGAGGCTCCCGGACCAGGACCGATGCCACCACCAGGCGCTGCCGTTGCCCTCCCGACAAGGAAAAAGGGTCACGCCGTTCCAGACCCGACAGCCCCACAAGATCGAGGAGGCGTCGCACGTGTTCGCGGAAGGACGCCTCGTCGGCGAAGTCATGCGTTCCTCCCTGCGCTTCCAGGGCGCATCGAAGTTCCGTCTCCACGTTGGTCGAGACCAATTGCGTTTCAAAATCCTGAAACACCATTCCGACGCTATTCGCCTGTTGCCACACCGGGGATCGAGTCGTGGATTGTCCGTGTACCATCACCGTGCCGGTAAATTCGCCTTGGATAAATTGCGGAACCAGCCCATTCAAGGCATAACACAATGAGGACTTCCCGGATCCGCTCCGCCCCATCAGCACGACCAATTCTCCACGCTGGACGTCCAGGAACACGTGTTTGAGCACGGGATGCTCCGAATGAATCGGGCGAAACGTGAGGTCCTGAATGGATACGGCAACGGACTCGGCTTCCGTCGATTGCGGCGACGATGGTGAGCCGGAATGGAGAAGATCGCCGGCAGGGTCTTGCTTCTCTCGCGCCGCACCACCGAACGCCAGATCACCGTAATACAGGTTCCATTGCTTGACTCGTGGATAGAGAAACAACAGAAGCGGCGGGCCGAGCAACATCGCCATCACCAGATTGTTCAAAAAAATGGCCGGTGACAAAAGCCAAAACGGGAGAAGGCCCAAAAGTTCCACGCCCCATCCGATCGTGACGGCACATACCATGGAAGCGCAGACACAGACGATCACATATTCCACGCCTTGCCTCCAAGAACGCACCATGGGTTCCCGGCCCGACGACAACCACCCCAGGTTTCCCCACAACAGATACGGCACGTACCCATAAAGAAAGTTTCCCAGAAACCCGAAGAGACTGGCCGGGCCCAGCGTTCCAAAACAATCCCCGATCACGTTGCCGATTCCCGCCCCCCAAGCCGCGGCCGGGCCAAAAAGGAGCGAACTGACAATGGGGATGACGTTGGCCGGTCTCAGTTCCACAAAGCCGGGGATGATCGGAATCCCTACTTTAAACGGGATGAGCACGGCCGCATAAATGGCCGCAATTTGCGCGGATAAGACCAGCAGACGGGTGTCGTACCAGACGTGCCGGAGTTCCCTATACCATCGACGCGGACTCCAGCATGGGAGAGTGTTGTGCATTGGGGGTTTTAACAGACGACCGCAGATTCAAGCTGGCTCGACATGGGGCATGTCACACAACAAGTGAACTAAACCACCGCAAATTCCAATGTTCGAGGATTTTCTATCCGCTTAGAGGCACTCAGGATTTCAAGCCCGACGATGTTGCCATCCCTGTCATAATCAAAAATAACCCCGGATTTGTCCTGGTCGCTTTCCTCAACAGAAGCATTGCTCAGTTGAATGGTCAGGACGTCGACTTCTTGGTCGTATTTCACCTTCATGGTTCCCTCCAATATTTCTGGATCTTTTTGGTCAGAGAGAACGGGGGCAGACCATTTGCTGTTACCTCCTCCCCCTAAAAAAGAGAAAGCCCGTTTTCTCGTCCACGGTGGCGTGTTGACACTTGGTCCAGCTTCATCTACATGTCCTTCCCGATCCAGGTGAGTTCGAGTTTGGGTTTGTTTTTCAGAGATTTTATAGGGATGGCTTAATCTCAATTATTCACGAAGACATTTTCTTGGCTCTCGGCAGCCAGTATCCGGGCTTGCGCTTGAGGTGCATGACTGCGGCAATATAGATGGTGTCATCCTGTACAGCATAAATAAGGCCATAGGGAAACCCATGAACAAGATAGCGTCGAAATTTACCTTTGATTTTTCGCCACCGTAACGGATGCCGGACGATCTCTTCAGTTGCCGCTTCCACACTCGCTAAAAACGCTTTCCCCAAGTCCGGCTGGCTATCTTCATAAAAAGCGGCAGCGTTTCGTACTTCCAGAAGGGCTTCCGGATCGACGATTAACCTCACCAACCAAGTTCCTTGCGAATCCGTTTAAACGCTCGCTCTCGTGGAACTCCGACTCGACTCCCTCTGCGCCATGCTGAAAACCGGCGTTCCGCTTCCTTGACCCAGGCTTCTTCGACCTCAGTCAACGGTTCGTGTTTCAGGCTCCGTATCAACCGTTCAGCGAGAACCTCTCGATCCTTCGCGGGCAGGTGAACTGCATCACGCTCGATTTCCTGTAATGTTCGACTCATCGTCACTCCTCCATTAGGTTATTGAGTTACTCAATAGCCCGCATTATAAGTCACGCATACGTCCGTCTTGCCTTTTTTGAAGTCTTGTTGCCATCCTCACGACTTACATAAATACGTTTGGCGATATCTTCAGTGTTTCTTAGACCTAAAATGCATTATTTTGTTCTCTTACTACAACAAATGCGCGGAAGTCCGGGTGAACCTTGAAAATTTCCACACTGCCGGCCATTTCTCCGAGCGCATCTTCAATTTTGGTGCGAGTAACGCAAGAACGAACACCAACGATCACTTCCTTGAGCTTTAACTCATCGGAGAAATTAAAATAATAAAGGCCGTTGCTCTCTTCATTTTTCAATAATGCAAAAACTCGATATTCTTTTTCATAACTCCAATGAGAAAATTTTGTAGCCAAGATTCTCTGCATGAGATCCTTGCCTTCCCTATCTGATTCAACCTCTTTATCTGATTCAGCTTCCTTACGCCATCGTTCCCTCGTCATTTCAATAAACTCTTTCTTTTTAGTCTCGAACTCATCACGAGACGCTGGCTGGCCTATATAGTCACCCATTTCACCAACAAGCTTATCACCAAAAGCTTTCTGTTTAGCCACAAAATCGTCAACCGGTAATCGTTCGTCAACATAGTTGACTTCAGCAAGAAGGTGATCAGAAATATCAAACCCTAAACATAACCCTTTATGTCCGTCAGCGTAATGTGCCCATTGCACCGGATCCTTCCAATTTTCACTAAAACAAAGAATGCCAAATTTTCCAGAAAGATCTCTCTTTGTTTTTTCCATGGATTCACGAAATCTGCGGTCTGACAAATCTACGCCTATAAACTCAAAGGGATCGTTCAATTCCATAATTCGCCCAATCTTTAGGCGATTTTCTCTTAAGTCCTCAAGACCATATTGTTCGTTAAGAAAGTGATAAAGTCTCATATCGAATTAATTAGCTTTCGTTGCAGGCTTTTAATTTTCCCCTGCCACACTATAGTCGGGATGTAAGCTTTCTGTAGAGATCGTTTTAATTAAAGCCGTTTTAAAGAACTTTCTTCTTGTGTAAAATTGTCGGCAAATTTGGCATTATACGTCAGATTCAACCCCTGTTCCATGATTCGGCGAAAGAGGCAAGGGCTGATCGTATCGGCCATCACACAACGGGAAACCGAGACACCGTGAGTACTCGTTCCAACGCCTATTGGAAGGCTAATCTACGGCTTATTGCCTTGTGCCTCACGCTGTGGGCTACGGTGTCCTATGGCTGCGGCATCCTCTTTGTCGAACAACTCAATCACTTTTCTCTCGGTGGGTACAAATTGGGCTTCTGGTTCGCGCAACAGGGCGCCATGTATGGTTTTGTCGCCCTGATCTTCTTCTACAATTGGCGAGTCACCAAGCTGGATCAACGCTACCGGGCGGAGCGTGATAAACGGGAATCGGGCGGCGAATGAGTTTACAGGATTTGACTGCTCTCGTCGTGGGTTTCACGTTTGTGGTGTATATCGGGATTGCCGTCTGGGCCCGTGCCAACAGCACCAGCGAGTTTTATGTCGCCGGCAAACACGTCCCACCCATTGCCAACGGCATGGCCACCGCGGCCGACTGGATGTCAGCCGCCTCCTTTATCAGCATGGCGGGACTGATTGCCTTTCTCGGGTATGAAGGCAGCATGTACCTCATGGGCTGGACCGGCGGGTACGTGTTGCTGGCCATGCTGCTCGCTCCGTATTTACGCAAGTTCGGCAAATTCACCGTGCCGGAATTTATCGGCGAACGGTATGACTCGGACCTGGCCCGCTTCGTGGCCGCCATGTGTCTCATCTTCATCTCCTTTACCTACGTGGCGGGACAAATGCGCGGGGTCGGCATCGTTTTTTCCCGTTTCCTCGAAGTGAAGATCGAGGTGGGTCTGGCCGTCGGGATGTGTATCGTGTTTATCTACGCCGTGCTCGGCGGCATGAAAGGCATTACCTACACGCAAGTGGCGCAATACTGCGTGTTGATCTTCGCCTATACCGTTCCTGCCGTGTTTATCTCCATCCAATTGACCGGCAACCCTGTCCCGCAGTTGGCACTGGGGTCCACCATGGCGGATGGGTCCGGGTATCTCCTGCTGAAACTGGATCAGGTACTCATGGATCTGGGGTTCAACGCCTATACGCACCCCTTCAACGACAGTTCCATGATCAACATGCTGGCCATTACGTTTGCCCTGATGGCGGGGACCGCCGGCCTGCCCCACGTGATCGTGCGCTTTTTTACCGTGCCCCGCGTGGAAGATGCACGGCGTTCCGCCGCCTGGGCCCTGGTCTTTATCGCACTTTTATATACCGTCGCCCCTGCCGTCGGCGGGCTGGCGCGTTTGAATCTCATTGCAACCGTCAATGGCACTGATGGCACCGGGACCGCCTATGAAACCATGCCGAGTTGGTTTCGCACGTGGGAAAACTCAGGTCTGATCGCCTGGTACGACCACAATCACGACGGCAAAATCCAGCACGCTGCCGGCAGGGCCTTTGCCGGCGGCAAACCCGTCTTTGATCGTGATGCCCGTGGTGAATCTGGCCGGCGCCTGGTCACGAATCCCGGCCCAGGCGACGTGGCCGAGGGCGCGCCCTTTGCCAATGAAGTCTACGTTGATCGGGACATCATGGTCTTGGCCAATCCGGAAATTGCCGGCCTGCCCGATTGGGTGATTGCATTGATTGCCGCCGGTGGCATTGCCGCGGCTCTGTCCACCGCCGCGGGACTGTTACTGGTCATTTCCGTCGCCGTTTCCCACGACATCTTAAAAAGCACCTTCGCGAAAAACCTGTCGGATAAACAGGAATTGACCGCCGGCCGCATCGCTGCCGCTGTGTCCATTGCCATCGCGGGGTATCTCGGATCCAATCCCCCGGCCTTCGTGGCCCAGGTGGTGGCGTTCGCCTTCGGACTGGCCGCCTCGTCCCTGTTCCCGGTCATCCTGCTGGGCATCTTCAGCACACGCATGAACAAATGGGGTGCCATTGCCGGTATGCTGACGGGTCTCATCTTTACCATGGGATATATTATTTATTTCAAAGGCGTGTTTATCGCCCCCATGGCGGAGAACGTCCCGGCCAACTGGTTTCTCGGAATTTCGCCGGAAGGCATCGGCACGGTCGGCATGTTCTTGAACCTGACCGTCGCGCTGACGGTCTCGCAATTCACCGCACCGCCGCCTGCAAAGATCAGGGCATTAGTCGAACGCATCCGCCTGCCGGAGGCGTGATCACCGATTCCAGAAGTCGGTCAGGTGTTTTTGACGCACCGAAAACCGGCGTGCGCATGGGGATAATCTTGGCGAAACCAATTGCGGAATGATCGACGCACCAGGCATGAGGCCGTGGTGGGGGCTCCCCCTTTGACGATGAAATGATCGTCGTCGAAGAAGCGAGCGGAGTATCCGGGATAGGTGGGATGAGGCTGGAAGCCTTCAAAGGGATGGAACCGAGTCGAGGTCCATTCCCATCCGTTCCCGACTAATTGGGAAACCCCGAATGCACTGTCACCTTGCGGATTTGCCGTGACCGGGATTGGATCCCAAAACCGGAAATGAAAATTCCCGTGTACTCCATTGGCAATCCGGTTTCCCCAAGGATAGGCACGTTCTTCGCCGCTTGGCGTGCCGTACGCCGCCCGATGAAATTGCGCTTCGGTCGGAAGCGAGAGGCCGGCCCATTGCGCATAGGCCTGCGCGTGGCTCAAGGACACGTAGACGGGCCAATGCGGGGGGAGCGGAATTTCTTCGAACATCGTCAACAGGAACCAGCGATCTCCTCGTTTGACCCAAAACGGGGGGATGGGCCCGCCCTGTTCAACGAACTCTCCATATTGTTGATTGGTGATTTTATATTTGCTGATCGCAAAGGCCGGCACGTCTGCTTGCTGTTCGCCAAATTCATTATCCCAACCAAACCCGTCACAACGGCCGAGCGTCGCCACGCCTTGGGGAACGTCGATCATGGCATGATTGGGGGGCGGACCTTCAGACAGTGGTGACAAAGACGGCGGAATTTTCCCACTGCGAGCAACGTGATGAAGCAGGTAGGCCGTGGTTTCGGCGTGCATCCAACGATGCTCGATCGCCATGCGCAGGACGGTTTCGGGAACGTTTTCCAGTGCTTCATCAACCGACTCTCTCGCTCTGACGTTATACTGCCGGATTTCTTCGAGCGAAGGCCAGTCCGAGGGCATGTCTTCCTGTTTCGAGCCTACCTCGGGATCAATACCGGCCTCGAACAGTGAATCAAACGTGTCATGGAAGGAGGACTGTCCCAACGTCCAGCGGCAAATCTGGTTCCAATCGAACGCCTCCAAATGGCCGACGTAAAAAATGACGCGATGGCGTTCCGGAATGGGGCGCTCATAGAGCGTCTCCGGTTGAAACAGGGAAAAGATGGAATCGGTGCAGGCCCGCGCCGCGGATAATTCCTTTCGTATTTCGGCTAAACGCGGCATAATCATTGACGCGATCAGGTCCTTTTACAATCAGGCGACGTCCGATTTCACGCTAATTCCTGTCGAGAGAGAATCGATGGCCTCTCTCTCACGGGCTTTTGTAATATATCCATGGTCGGTCTTGTCAAGAAAAAAATAAACGATGAACCCACCTGTCCTCAGTGTCCACGATGTGAACAAAGAGTTCGGCTCTGGTGTTCGAGTCCTTGAGCACGTCGATCTCGAAGTGGTTGAAGGCGAAACCCTGGTCCTGATCGGGGAAAGCGGGTCAGGCAAAACGACCCTGCTCCGGATGTTTAACGGGTTGACTCATCCAACTTCGGGAGAAGTTCGCATTCGTGGAAAACCTGTACGAGTCAAAGACCCCATAGTGCTCCGTCGCCACGTTGGTTACGTGCAGCAGGACGCCGGATTGTTGCCGCATTGGACCGTCGAAGAGAACATCGGCCTCGTGCCGCTGTTACTCGGATGGGAGCCGAAACGAAGAACGAGCCGGGTGCACGCGCTCCTGGAACTCATCCATCTTGACCCGCACCAGTTTCGAACACGTTATCCCATTGAACTGTCCGGTGGGCAACGGCAACGTGTGGCCTTTGCGAGAGCCCTCGCGGCCGATCCCGAGATCGTCTTGCTCGATGAACCCTTTGGCGCACTCGACGCCATTACCCGTCACGAACTCCAACGCCAATTCCTGGGTCTTAAGCAACACCTCAAAAAAACCATGGTCATGGTCACCCATGACATCGATGAGGCGTTGCAACTCGGTGATCGCATCGCGGTGTTGAAGGAAGGACACCTCTTGCAGATCGGAACCCCGACCGAGCTTCTCAACGCTCCGGCCCACGACTACATTGTGCAATTGCTTCACCATCGATCCCATGGAGATCACCCATGACCAGGTCTCTTCATTCGATGTGTTTTGTGGCGCTGGTCTTCTTCATGCTGCTTCCCTTGCCGGCCTTTTCCCAGGAAGACCGCATCGTCGTCGGCTCAAAGAATTTCATGGAGAACAAGCTCCTGGGTGAAATCTTCGCTCAACTCATTGAAGCCCGCACGGATCTTTCCGTAGAACGGCGATTGGGGTTGGCAGGCACGCAGGTCTGTTTTGAAGCGCTTCGCACCGGAGCCATCGACCTCTATCCTGAATACACGGGCACCGGGCTCGTCAGCATTCTTCAGCAACCGCCGACCGGAGATTCACGAACGGCACTCAACGTCGTTCGTTCAGAATTCTTGAAGCGTTGGGATTTGTGGTGGCTGAATCCGTTGGGGTTTGAGAATGCCTATGCGCTCGCAGTCCCTCGCTCTCGAACGGCCGGCACTCCCCTGCGAACCATTTCAGATCTCGCCAGGATTGCGCCTTCCCTGACGGCGGGATTCGGGTATGAATTCATCAACCGGCCCGATGGATTACCCGGTCTTGAAACACAGTATGGCCTCACCTTTCAACGCGTGCAGGCCATGCAACAGTCCCTGAAATACCAGGCAGCCGCTACCGGAGAGATCGACGTGCTCGACGTGTATACGACCGATGGACGGCTTTCAGTGTATGACTTCGTGGTGCTCGAAGACGATCGACAATTTTTCCCGCCATATGAAGCGTCCGGACTCATTCGAGGCTCCACGCTTGCGCAACACCCCGAGTTGGGAGCGATCCTGGGATTGCTGGCCAACGCGTTCGACGCCAAGACCATGCGGCAATTGAATTATCGTTTGCAAGAAGGCGGGGAGCCGCTGGAGGTGGTGGCACGCGATGCCTTGTCGGCCCTTCACCTTTTTGTCACCGATGATGCCGACACCCGACCGGTTCCTCATCGAGAAGGGCTCTTTGCCTATGCCTGGTCGAAGCGAACGACTCTGATGCGTCGAACGGTCGAACATCTGACCCTGGCCGGTTTGGCTTTAGGGTTGGGGATCCTGGTGGCTGTCCCCTTGGGATTACTTCTCGAACGTCACCAAACGGTTGCCGAACCCGTCATTCGAGGCATTGGACTCACGCAAACGATTCCCTCCATCGCGTTACTGGCCTTTATGATCCCGGTGTTCGGTATCGGTATGCTGCCGGCCGTGATCGCCTTATGGATTTATTCCCTGTTTCCGATCGTGAGAAACACCTATTCAGGTCTCCGCGACGCGGCGCCCCAGGCCGTGGAAGCGGCTCGCGCGCTCGGCATGACGGAATGGCAAATACTCTATTGGGTACGACTGCCGTTGGCGGCGCCCGTCATCATGGCAGGTGTACGAACGGCCGGCGTCATCACCGTGGGTACAACCACGCTCGCCGCGTTCATTGGAGCAGGAGGCTTGGGCGTACCGATTGTCGCGGGATTGCAAATGGCCAACACCACCGTGATCCTTTCCGGGGCGTTGCCTTCAGCAGCCCTGGCGTTGGTAATCGACGGGTTTCTCGGCAAAGTGGAAACGTGGGTCAGACCGCATGGCGTATCACTCTGAATCTTGCACAAATGGAGGCGACCCGTTACAGTGCAAATTCTACGAATTCACTCCTCTCAATTCCATAACCCATCACATTATCATAGCGTCAAAGATTCGAATTCATGCTTGAGCAATCCAATATTATTATCGACGTGCACCTGAACACCCAGGATCCCGATGCCGTTAAGGAAGAAATTCGCGCGGGACTGCTTTCGACTCCACGGACGCTTCCTACCAAATATTTTTATGATGAACGAGGATCCGAGCTTTTTGAACAAATCTGCGAATTGCCGGAATACTACCCGACGCGCACGGAACACGAATTGCTGAAAACCGTGGCCGATGACGTCGTGACCCAAACCGGTGCTGAGGAATTAGTGGAATTAGGCTCCGGAGCCGCGACCAAGACCCGGGTCGTGTTGGACGCCATGGCACGGGCGAAACGACTCCGCTTCTACGTCCCGTTTGACGTCAGCGAAGGCATTGTGCGACGGGTTGCGCAAGAGCTCGTCGAGGAATACGAGGGATTACAGGTTCATGGCGTCGTGGGGGATTTCCTGGCCCATCTGGAACACATTCCGCAGGGCGGGAGACGCCTGGTCATGTTTTTGGGCGGGACCATCGGCAACTTGGGACCTGAAGCAGTTCCGGCATTTCTGTCGTCGGTCTTTCAGGAAATGGATCAAGGCGATTTCTTTCTCATTGGGGTTCAACTTATCACCGACGTGGATCGCTTGGAAGCGGCGTATAATGATTCAGCCGGGCTCTCCGCCGCCTTCAACAAGAATATGTTGTACGCGTTACAGTCCGTGATTGGAGCCGAATTCGATCCTGACGCCTTTGACCACGTGGCCCGCTTCAATCAATCCGAACATCGAATTGAAATGCACCTTCGATCGATTCGAGAGCAAGTGATTCCTATTCCCGAATTGGAGTTGAACCTTCGCCTCAAAGAAGGGGAAGAAATCCTCACGGAAATCAGTACGAAATATACGCGTCACCACGTGGAAGCCTTTTTGACCCGTGCGGGATTCAGCCCCGTCGCCTGGTACACCGATCCGGCCCACCTTCACGGTCTCGCCTTGGCCCAAAAGCCTTCCGGCTGACTGGTTCGCATGATCTATCTGAATTACGCAGCCCTGTGCCCGACACTTGCAGAGGCTGAAGAGGAAGTTGAACGGACGCTGGCCGAGTTCAAACGCTATTTGTATTCGGAAGCCGGCATCGAGTGGTATCTCCGGAAAGTTCGTGATTGCCGGCAAAAAGTCGGCACCCTGTTGCACGTGAGTGATCCCTCGAGCATCGCATTCACCACGAATGCGTCCACCGCACACTATCTCACGCTTTCTTCTTTGAAATGGGAACCGGGCGATACCATTCTCACCACCACGCATGAAAACCCTTCCATCACGAGACAGCTTCGTGCCCTCGAACACGACGGCGTGCACGTTCACGCCGTCAGGCCTACGTCCCTGCAAACATTCCTGCATGCGCTGAAAAAACGATTCAGCGAGCCCGGCGTCAAAGCCATCGTGATGAGCCACGTGTCGCACGTTGATGGGCGTGTCTTCCCGGTCCATGAAGTGGCCGCTTTGGCCAGAGCACGGCAGTGTCTGGTCATCATCGACGGCGCGCAAGCCGTTGGACATATCCCCGTTGATCTGAATGCGCTCGATTTCGACGGCTACTTTTTTACCGGACACAAGTGGTGTGAAGGCCCTCTCGGCACGGGGGCGATGGTGATGCGTGAAAGTTTTTTTACGCATCCCCGCTACCACTGCGGGATCGAAGGAGAACACCAAGGTCGTTCGTCGGCGTCCCGATTTGAAATCGGGACGCAGAACGTCGGACTCATTGCAGGACTCGCCAAGGCCTGCGAACAACGACTGCAACGGGGAATCAACGCAGAACCACAGCGGGCCTTTCGAGAAACGGCAAAGGAACTGCTGGGTGGGCATCCGGATTGTCGTTTCATGGAATGGGAAGGACCCCATGCTCCCGGCATCCTTACGTTCAAAGGAGCGGATGACCTGGATCATGGACAATTTGCCGAACGGCTTGCATCCGAATCGGGGATTATCGTGAAACCTTTTGTGGACTATCCTGAAGGTGATGCACCTGCGATTCGGCTGTCATGGTCTTCGACCATGAATCAACGGGACTTTCAGAAGGGCGTTTCGAAGATTGCACAACTGATCGGGGCATGACGGTAAGGAATCCCTCATGCAGGCTTGCGGCCTGCACACCAAGTGATGAAAATGGCCCAGGTTGTCATCCTGAGCGAAGCGAAGGATCTGCTTTTCCAGGCGCTCGGTAGTTGAGCGAGAGATTCCTTTCTTCGCTCGGAATGGGAATAAATGCCAAAAAGAGTTGGTTTTTAGCTTGGGCAGAGAGGCCCATACCAGCGAAAATAGGCGTGGGGAGAAGGCCCGCACGAGTCCTTTTGTTCATCGCAGGCCTCCCTTGTTGAACGGGTTCAATACAAAGAGGCGTAACCTACGATGCTTAAAGGGCTTTCTTCTTATATCCCCAACTCTTTTTGGCATTTATTCCCGGAATGACAGCTTCTGTGTGTCTTTAGCTATTTTCATACCAATGACGATAGGCGCCGCTTGCTCGACGGGCGTCAGGACTCGCGCTGGCGGTCCAATCGTTCCTCCAAACGGCGCAAGGCCTTCTGGGTCGAGCGAAGGTCGCGCAAGATTTCTTCCCGTGATACGGGTTGTTCCAGTTCTCGAAGGCGCTCGGCCTTGGCTTCTTCCAGATTGTTGAGCACCACCGCGATGAAGAGATTGATCACGACAATTGTCTGAGTCGATGCTCCAAGGTTTGAGCTTGTGTCATAGAATCAACCTGAAGATCGTGCCCCTCGGTCTGCGCAAAGGCTTCCTGAGGGAGCAACCCCACGAATTCGCTTTTCACCACGGCGACACCTTTGAGGGCCGCGGCTCGTTTCACGGCTTCGAAGGCCACGTGAATGGGCGTTTGGCGATAGTTGGTGAGATTCATCGACACCTGTACGTATCCTTGGCTCTTCAGTTCCAGCCCGATGGCCTTGACCGCCGGTAGCCCGCCATTAGACGCGCGAATGGCCCTGGCGATATTCCGTGCCAAGGACACATCGTGACTCTGCAGCAACACGTTGAAGGCAATGAGCGGATAACGGGCCCCGACGACGATCACGCCGGCCGTCGGGTGCGGCTCGGCCGGACCGAAATCCGGAGCCCATGCGCGGTCGGTTGCCATTCGCTTCATCAGGGCCTCAAGCCCCCCCTTCCGGATCTGTTCCAATCGCTTTCGAAAGGGTCGTTCGCAGGCTTCCTCATAGAGAAAGACCGGTATCCGCAGTTCCTGCCCGATTCGCGCGCCAACCCGATGCGCGAGTCGGACGCATTGCTCCATCGTCGAGCCTGACAACGGAACAAACGGCAAGACGTCACATGCCCCGAGACGAGGATGCTGGCCCGCGTGATGCGTAAGGTCGATCAATTCCGAAGCCTTGGCAACCACCGAAAAAGCGGCTTCCTCCATCGACTCGACAGACCCGGCAACGGTCAGGACGCATCGGTGGTGGTCCACGTCCCGGTGCTGGTCAAGCAAGGCAACGCCTTGAGTCGAGGCCAGGGCGTTTTTGAGTGTCTCGATCACCCCCGGATCGCGCCCTTCACTGAAATTGGGAATACTCTCGACCATGCCGGCCATATCCCTGTTTACTGAAATCGTGCTTTGTTGACAACCTCAAAAAGGTGATATTATGGTCAAACCTACTGATAGCTTTTCACGTTCACGAGTATCAGGCCCCTAACCCTCTAGCAGTTCCGAACAGGTGATCCCATGACGATGACCCAAGTCGAACCAACCGCGACTCTTGCCGAGCTTCAGGAATCCAAACCGGAACGGGTGACCATTGTGCTCCTGAGCGGAGATATGGATAAAGCCATGGCCGCCTTTATCATTGCCACCGGCGCCGCAGCCATGGGCATGCACGTGACCATGTTCTTCACCTTCTGGGGACTGAACGTCATTCGCAAACCCGGGTCGACCAGTGCCGCCAAAGACCTGCTTCGCAAGGCCTTTGGCTGGCTCAACAAAGGAGGAGCCGGGAGCCTCCCCCTTTCAAAGTTCAACTATGGCGGGCTGGGAACCACGATGATGAAAAAGGTCATGCGGGACAATCACATGCCCGGCGTGCCTGAACTGATAGAAACCGCACAGGATCTCGGCGTCACAATGATCGCCTGTACCACCACGTTGGGCTTACTGGGCATTTCAAAGGAAACCTTGATCGACGGCGTGGACCAACTCGCCGGAGTCTCAACCTACCTCGTGGAAGCCAAAGACGGCTCGGTGAATTTGTTTATTTAAGCAATAGAGCATTCCTTCTCCCCTTGATAAGTCTTACCCTCTCCCCTTGAGGGAGAGGGAAGGGTGAGGGGAAAGGTGAGGGGAATTCAAATGATCCAATCCGATACCACACTCGACACGCTGGGGTACTTCTGCCCCATGCCCATTATTCTCACCTCCAAGAAAATCAAAGAACTCACCACGGGCCAGGTCCTCGAAGTCCTCTCCGACGACGAAGGGATCAAAAAAGACATGCCTGCCTGGTGCCAAACCACCGGCCACGAATGGGTGGGCCTCGAAGAAGAAGAGACGAACCCCAAAACGGTGTACAAGGTCTACGTGAAAAAGACCAAATAGCCTCTCCCGAATCACTTCATCCGCATGCGGGAAGTTCAAGCCACCAAGGCCGAAGCTCTCCCACCCGTCGAGGGCGTCCAACCATACTCCTACCACGTAGAGCTTTGACTGAATTTGGTGGTCAGGACTCTTTGCTCAATCGGCTGACATTGTCATCAATGGCTTGAGCCCATTCGTCGCCAATGTCTTCCACGAACGACACGTCACCGACGAAAGCACTGCTCATGACAATGTCGGGCTTGAGGTCTCGAAGCCGCATCAGGCTTTCGGCTAGCGATGCCTTGCTGCCACCTGCCTGTGGGATCACGAACGTCGCCCATTTCGCGTTCGACTGGAATATCGCATCGCCGGTAAAAAGGTAGGACTTTCCATGCGGCGACTTGTAGAAAAAACAAATGCTGCCGTCGGTATGACCGGGGGTATGGATGATGTCAATGTTGCCAAATTGATGGTCGCTGACCTGAAAGGTTATATCAACCGGTGCATCTTTGCCGACAATCGGAGCTTCCAGGGCACTACAACACAACCTGGAACCGAACAGGTCTTTGATACGGTTCAACGATGGACCCGCTTCATCACGGTGGCTTAAAAGCTGGGCCTGAATGCCTCCCAACTTAACTATTTGCTTGAGATCACCATCGTCACCGGTATTGTAAAAAAGCACGTTTCCTTCCATTCGCCGGAGGAAATACGCATGGGTATTTAGCGTGCCCATGCTATGGATCGTGCTTTGCCATAAATCTTCTTGTAACTGTTTCATAGCCGTTAGTCTTGTTATTGGGGATCATTCGCTTTTCTACGCCGATGCCGGATGTTTCATCTTCATGTAGATGCCGCCTGCTTCGAGTTCTTCAAGCATCTGGCGAAGCCGTTTTTCTTTTGTCTCCTGGCGCTTGGCGCGGTTTATCCAACCGATGTAATCATTCTGCTGATACGCGGGGCGCTCTTGATAGGCTTCCATCAAGCCTTTTTCGTCCAGAGCCTGCTTGACAAAATCCGGCATCAGATATCGCGGTCGCTTCAGTTTGGAAAAGTCCCTACCCATCTATCTCTCTTTTCTTCTGCTTCAACAGGCCGACCGCTTGTTCTCTCTTATACATACTCCATATATATTATAAATGTGGAGTATAGTTAACATAGTTGCCGATAGCAGAAAGATCTGTAACTTGGCACTCAAACACAAACTGCCTACAGTTTTTTCCACAATACATTGAACGATGTTCACATATGCGTTAACATAGCTCGTGCGAGAAATAGTTTTCTACCGTACCAAATCCGGGGAATGTCCTATTGAGGAATTCCTGGACAGTCTTGCGTCCCAGCAAGCCCTGAAAGTTGCCTGGGTTTTGCAACTCATCGAAGAACTTGATGTGGTCCCCGTCCAATATTTCAAAAAGCTGGTCAGTACGGATGGTATCTGGGAAGTCAGAGTCCCGTTCGGCGGTAATATTTTTCGGCTACTGGGCTTCCAGGAGGGCGGCAACGTGGTTATCTTAACTCATGGGTTTCAGAAGAAAACTCAGAAGATTCCCAAAAAGAAATTGGTAATTAGGGCGTTTCGTAACCAATGTGTGGTAGAAAACACGCATGGTTACAGGACGACATACGGTTTTTAGTTGTGCGGCCAACTTTCTGCGCGGTCGCAAGTGCATTTTCTGCGGCTCCTTTCAGGTGTTGCATACGCGCCGCGGCTATGTGAAATGTGGGCGCTGTGGCAAAAGCAAGAGCCTCCGGCGATTGCGCCGGGAGATCCGGATCCTGCAAGGCTTCTATCAATTGCAACCCGCCTATCGGTTGAGCCAGGATCTGGGCCTGGACCTGAAAGTCGTGACCCGCGTCTATCACCGGGTGCGCGAAGCGGTGTATCATGTCACCGAACTGGAAGCCGGGAAACTGAAGGGGGAGATCGAACTGGATGAGGCCTATTTCGGGGGCAAGCGCAAAGGCCAACGGGGCCGCGCCCCCGCGGGCAAAAGCGTCGTCTTCGGGCTCCTGGAGCGGGAAGGCCGCGTGTATACGAACGTCGTCGAATCGGTCAGTGCGGCGGAATTGATGCAGCATATTCAAGCGCACACGCGGAAAGGGTCGGTCTATTTCACGGATGCCTTTCGCGGGTATCAATCCTTAAAACGCTATGGCCACCATCATACGGTGAATCATGCGAAAGCGTTGGTGAGCCGGCAGACGAAGCATCACATGAATGGCATTGAAGGCTTTTGGAGTTATGCCAAACATATCTTGTATCAGTATCGGGGCGTCTCCAAATATCATTTCCCGATGTATCTGAAAGAAGTGGAGTATCGCTTTAATCACCGACAGGAGAATGTCTTCAAACAGTTCCTCAAGATCTATTTTAGTTACGTTTCGCCCTAATTACCAAGAAATTAAGCTCGCTGAAAATCGCAAGAAAGATTATCTCAACAGGAGGCATTCGAAATGACTGATCTAAAATCCTATATCCGTAAAAGAAAGAAATCTGATTTTGAGTTCAGAGATGGCTTTGATGAAGGCTATAAAGCGTTCAAAATAGGGGTGTTGCTCAGGAAGGCGCGTGAGGCTTCAGGCTTAACGCAAGAAAAAATGGCTGAGAAACTGCATACCCGGAAATCGGCTATTTCCAGAATTGAAAATCATGCGGAAGACATTCGCTTGTCCACTTTGGAAAAATTTGCATCCGCACTGGGACGCAGTCTTGAAATATCAATACGATAAGGTCTGCGGGGGAGAATAATAGTTCTGCCTGTTTTCTGAGCCAGCGACGTTCGTCGGTATTATCCGCCCACCAAGGACGTCAACGCAGGGACTGCCGCCGTGGGAGCATTCAAATTGGAGAACATCAACGTGGCGGAAACAGCCCAGTCGATGAAGGGTTTGGGGTAGATGCCGAGAAGCAGGGTGCCGGCGATACTGACGAAGATGACGGTTTTCAGTGGGATCGATACCGAGAGCGGCGTGGGATCGTGGGGTTCGTTGATATACATTTTTTTGACCACGACCAGGTAGTAGTACAGGGAGATGACGATATTGATCAGCCCGACGATCAACAGCGTGTAGAGTTCCTGTTCGATCGCCGCGACGAAGATATAGAGTTTTCCGATGAATCCCGCGAGCGGCGGCACGCCGGCGAGCGACAACAGAAAGATCAGCATGGCGGCCGCGAGAAACGGAGACCGTCGATTCAACCCGTTGTAATCTTCAATCTCATCGCTCTTGATCAGGTTGCTGACGCCGATGACGACGGCAAAGGCGCCCAGGTTGGCAAACAGGTAGGTGAGCAAATAAAAGAGTATCGCGTCACTGCCTTGTTTGGTTCCGGCCGCCAAGCCGATCATGATGTTGCCGATTTGCGCAATACCGGAATAGGCGAGTAACCGTTTGATGTTCTTCTGGGCGATGGCCACGATGTTGCCGTAGGTCATGGACAGGATGGAGGCCACGATAAACAAGAGTACCCACATGGGTTTAAACGTCGCGAGCGCCACGTAGAACATTCGAATGAGAATGGCTAACGCCGCACCTTTCGGCGCGATCGACAGAAAGGCGGTGATGGGTGTGGGCGCCCCCTGATAGGTATCGGGAATCCAGGAGTGAAAGGGGACGGCCCCGATTTTAAAGCCTAAGGCGGCGAAGATCATGATGAAGCCGATGGCCAGCCCATAGCTGCCGGGCGTCGATGCCATTTCGGAAAATATCAGCGTCCCCGTCTCTCCATAGACGAGACTGATTCCATACGCGAGCAACCCCGCGGTGAACACGCCCAGGATGAAGAACTTCAACCCCGCTTCGCTGGATTTCTGATCTTCCCGAAGATAGGCCACCAGGATGTAAAAGCCGAAGGTGGAAAATTCCAACGTGACGAATACGGAGAGCAAGTCTTGCGCCGAAGCCATGAACATCATGCCCAAGGCCGACATCATGACCAGGACATAATATTCGCCTCTAAAAAACTTGAACGATTTGACGTAATCGATCGAAGCCAGCAAGACCAGCGCCGTTGCGATCAAAATAAAAATCTTGAAGAAGATCGCAACCCCATCCAGGACAAACGTGTCTTTGAACAGCGCGCCCTGGACTCCAGTGTAATCGAACCAGATCAGATTGACGAGCGTGGCGATGACGCCCCCCACACTCAGGTAGGCCAGGTTTTCGTGGTCGATCTGTTTAAAGGTAAAGTCGACGGCCAACACCACGCACAACCAGATGGTGAGAAAAATCTCGGGTGCCAGGAGGAGGAGGTCTGAGCCCGATAGGGTGAGGTCGAAGGTCATGACGGGTTACGGTAACAGCCCCGTGGTGTTCTGGGTGATCATCGGAGCCACCTGATTGATTCGATCCAACATCGGCACAACCGTCGATCGCACGACGTTGTAAAAGTGCATGGGGAAGATTCCAAAGAAGATGCTGCATCCGATCATCACGAGCAGAGGGAGGCGATCCACCCATTGCGACGTGTCACGGGCATGCTCATATTCAGGCGACATTTTTCCGTAAAACAGCCCGCGCATCATTTTAAAGAGATAGGCCATCGTCAACACGATCCCCAACACGGCCACCACCACCTGAAAGGGATATTTCTCCCACGCGCCGACGATAATCATGATTTCGGCAATAAAGTTCACGGTGCCCGGCATCCCGACCGACGCCATACAGGCGATAACAAAGGCCCCGGCCAGGAACGGCATGTTCTTGACCAGTCCTCCCAGGGATGGAATGTCCCGGGTATGGGTCTGGTCATACACCCAGCCTGCCATGGCGAAGAGCATGCCCGTGGCCAAGGCGTGCGCAAACATGTAAATCACCGCGCCGGTCAGGCTGATGTAATCCAAGGCGGCCATGCCCAGGAACACGTAGCCCATGTGACTGGAACTGGAATAGCCGATGACGTACTTCGTGTCCTTGGCGAAATACGCGACGAATCCGCCATAGACAATGCTGAACACACACAACACCGCGGCGATGGGCATGAGCTCCCGCGTGGCTTCAGGAAGGATTTCATACGCCACGCGAATAATGGAGAAATGGCCGAGTTTCATCAGCACGCCGGCGTGCAACATGCTGGTCGCGGCCGGGGCCGCGGCGTGGCCGACGGGAGACCATGAATGCAAAGGCCAAATGGGCGCGATGGATGCGAAACCGAAAAAGACCAGCAACCAAATAATCGTCGCCAGCGTTCCATCAAAATGGGCCACTTCCCGCAGCACCAGAATATCGAACGTTTGGACGGGCGAGAAATGGTAAATCAGCAGGATGCCCATCAACGCGAACATCGCCCCAGCCGAGAGGAACAGCGTGAGTTTCATCGCGGCGTATTCTTTGCTGTTCGCCCCGAAGTTCAGAATGAACCCGACCGAATCACGGAGTTCGCGGCCTTCGGAATCGGTCATGCCCAAATACCCCTTGGTATGACTCCCCCACACGCCCAGCAACAAATACATGGGCAACACCGACATTTCATAAAAGAAGTAGAGGAAGAACAGGTCCAGCGACATGAAGACCCCGATGGTTGCCGCCGCCAGGATCAACAGGAAGATATAAAATTCTTTGGTGCGATCCTTGATGTGCCACGAAATAAAGATACCCGCAAACAGCAGAATGGCCGATGCAAAGACCAGGGGAGCCCCGATCCCATCCACCCCGATATGAAACGCGATGCCCAGTTCCTCGGACCACGCCCACTTGGTAATGAATTGAAAGCCGCCCTGGTCGGGATCATAGGCCAGAAAGACGTAGAGAGAAGCGAGCAGCGCCGTCCCGGCGGAGGCCACGGCCACGGCACGCACCAGAAGCGGCTCACGATTGGGAACAAACAGCAACACGACCGCCCCCAGGAACGGGGCAAACAAGGTTGCCAGTAAAGCCAACTGTCCCATCTCTCAGTCCTTCCCTCCGGGTTCAGGGGTGACTGGATTGTGGATTGCGGATTGCGGATTGTGGATTGCCATCGCTCAGTTCTTTCCTCCGGGTTCATGGGTTACGGCATGAGACAACAGCGTCCGGTCCCGTTCAATGCTCGCAAGCGACCCGCGATCCAACCGGTCCACCACGGCCTGTACCGATCCATTGACCATTCGCAAAAACGGCGAGGGGTATAATCCGATCCAGAAAATCATCACACACAGAGACACGGCAATCATCGATTCGCGTCGAGTCAGGTCCTTGAGCACTTGAGGGACTTTCTCGCCGATGGGTCCGAACATCGCTCGCTCGTAATACCACAGGAAATAGACTGCCGCGAAGATCACCCCCGAGACGCCCACAACTCCATAGACCCAATGCGCTTGAAAGGCGCCGAGCAGGATCAGAAATTCCCCGATAAATCCATTGGTTCCGGGCAATCCTATCGAGGCCATCCCGATGATCAGAAAGAACGTCGCCAACAGGGGCATCTTTGAAGCAATGCCTCCGCAATTTTCGAGGAGCGTATTACCGAGCCGGTTATAGAGAAACCCTGCGAAGAAAAAGAGCCCTGCGGTGGTAAACCCCAAATTGATCATTTGCAGCAAGCTGCCTTGCAGTCCCTGGAAATTCAAGGCAAACAGGCCCAACACGACAAACCCCAAATGGCTGATGCTGCTGAAGACGAGCAGGCGCCTGAAGTCCGGCTGCATGATGGCGATAATCGCGCCCCAGACGATGGCGGCCATGGCCAAGCACATGACAATTACCACGACGATGTCATTGGTGGAGGCTTCCGGCAGCAACGGGAAGGTAAACCGCAGGAATCCATACGTTCCCAACTTGACACCCGCCAACACCACGGACATTCCGATCGGCCCTTGCACGAGCGCATCCGGCAACCACGTGTGAAAAGGAAAGACCGGAGCCTTAAAGGCCAATCCCATGAAGATGAGCCAAAAGATCAAAATCTGATCCTCGACCGGAACGGGCACTTGCAACAAGGCCAACAAGTCGAAACTGTAGGTATTCGTGACCTCGTGGTAATTCAAACTCAACAGCGCGAAGCCGACCAACATAAACACGCTGCCCAACAGGGTGTACAACACGTACTTGAGCGCGGCGTATTCTTTTTCCTCGCCGACGCCCCACAGTTTAATCAGGAAATAGCTGGGCACGAGCATGAGTTCCCAGAACACAAAGAAGAGAATCAGGTCGATGGAAACGAAAATCCCCATGATCGTCGTTTCCAAAGCCAGGATACTCATAAAGTACGGTTTAACGTTGTCCTGAACGGCGTCCCAGGAATAGAGAATGATCAGGACCGTGATGAAGGCCGAGAGGCCGACGAACAAGACGCTGATGCCGTCCACGGCAAGGTGATAGGAAATACCGAGAGCCGGAATCCAATTCAGCCGTTCGCTGAATTGCATGGCCGCGGATTCCGGTATGAACCGGAGCAACACGAGGACGGCGAGAGCCAACTCGAGCACCGCGATTCCCAATGCAAACTTCTTGATCAGGTCGGTATCCCGCTGCGTCCACAACCCGATCGCCCCGAGAAGCGGGAGAAAAAGCAGGATCGACAAAATCGGAAATCCAAATTGCAGTTCTTCAAGCATCGTCGATGACTCAACCCTACAAGATAGAAGTTCCGGTCAACCACACCAGGAGAAAATGCGTGAGAAGAAAGAGGCCGATGACGATCACCGCGGCGTAATGATTGACCAACCCGGTTTGCAACCTCCGCCACGACCAGGCCGCCAAATGATTGGCATACCCAATCACGTTGAGCCCCCCGTAAATCACGTGTTTCTCGGCCCAGGTCGCTCCTGCCGCACTGACGTCGGCCCCATGACCGATCCCCCTGATGAAGCGATCGATCACGTGTTGATCGATCCAATCCCATAGGCGGGCGAGGCGTTTACAGGGCTCGACAAAGACGGCATCGTACAGTTCATCCACGTAGTATTTATTCAAAAGAGTTCGATACGCCCCGGCATACCGCGCCGACCAGTCATCCGCCGTCCCGGGTTTGATCGCATACAGATAATGCGCCAACCCCCAACCACTCAACGCGATACCGATGGCCACCGCCATCAATCCGATGACGGTTCCCACGCCGGCGTCATGCGTCACCGCTCCCAAGGGAGTGGCCACGGATTCCAAAAATCCATGGAACCAGCCATGTTCCGGCGGCACGCCCAGAAACCCGCCCAGCACGGAGAGCCCCGCCAGGATCATGAGCGGCACGGTCATGACCCGTGGCGACTCGTGAATATGATGTTCCACCTTCGGATCAACCCTGGACTGCCCGTAAAACGTCACATAGGTGAGACGGAACATGTAAAAGGAAGTCAGGAACGCGCCGACCGCCGCAAAGAGATACAGCACGTAATGGTGCTGGACAAAAGCATGGGCCATAATTTCGTCTTTGCTCCAAAACCCCGCCAAAGGCGGAATGCCGGCAATAGCCAGAGTGCCGATGAGAAACACGGCGTGCGTGACGGGAATTTTCTTGGAGAGCCCGCCCATCTTTCGGATGTCCTGTTCCCCTTCGAGCGAATGGATCACCGCACCGGCGGAAAGGAAAAGGAGCGCTTTGAAAAACGCGTGGGTCACGAGATGGAAGATGGCGGCGATATACGCCCCGACCCCACAGGCCAAGAACATGTAGCCCAGTTGACTGACGGTCGAATAGGCCAGCACCCGCTTGATGTCGTTTTGCACCAGCCCGATCGTTGCGGCAAATAAGGCGGTCAGGCCACCGATGATCCCCACCGTCGCCATGGACACGGGGGCCATGTCGTATAACACGTGAGTGCGTACCACCATGTACACCCCGGCCGTGACCATCGTCGCGGCGTGGATCAACGCGCTCACCGGCGTCGGGCCCTCCATGGCATCGGGCAGCCACGTATACAACGGAATCTGGGCGGACTTCCCTATCGCGCCCACCAACAAGCACAGCGTAATGGCCGTGGCCATTTCGATGGAGAGTTGGTTCGCGTGTTCGAAGACTTTCAAGTAATCCAAAGTCTTAAAATTGACGAAGACCAAAAAGATCGCGAGCAGGAACCCGGCGTCGCCGATCCGGTTGACCACAAACGCCTTGGTGGCCGCCTTGGCCGCGGAGACCTTATTGAAGTAGTACCCGATCAGGAGATAGGAGCAGAGGCCGACCCCTTCCCATCCGATGAAGAGCACCAGGAAATTGTTCCCCATGACGAGCAACAGCATGGAGACCATGAACAGATTCATGTACACGAAGAAGCGGGTAAACCCGTCTTCTCCATGCATATACCCGATGGAATAGACGTGAATCAGAAATCCGACCCCCGTCACCACCATCAACATCACGGCGGTCAGCGGATCGATCAGAAATCCGAAATTGACGTGCAGGTCGCCGCCGAAAATCCACGAATAGGCAATGACTTCACGGGGCGTGGGATCGGAAAGTACGCCGGCCACCACCGCGACGGCACACAGAAAAGAAAGCCCGACTGACCCGACCGCAAGCCGGCCGGCCAGGTCTGCGGCATAGCGATGACCCAGCAGGCCATTCACCAGCACCGCGATCAGAGGGAAGAGCGGTATGAGAATAACGAGAAGATCCGACACGTTACCACTTCAACAGATTAATCTGATCGACGTTCGTCGCAATTTTTCCACGGAACACCACGATAATGATCGCCAGGCCGACGGCGGCCTCACCGGCCGCAATCGCGATCACGAACAACGCCGCCAATTGGCCGGCCATCGACGAGAGGTAATGGGAGAACGCGACAAGATTGATGTTCGCCGCATTCAACATGATCTCGACCGACATCAGGATAATGATGAAATTCCGGCGGATCAGGACGCCCAACAATCCCGTCATAAACAGGATGAAACTCAACGCCACGTATGCCGAAAGAGGAATCATGACGAGCCGCTTACGTTGACCTGTCGGCCCCGGCAGTCGGAGCAGTCGGGGTTTTGGCCAATACGATCGCTCCGATAATGGCGCCTAAGAGAAAGACCCCTACGATCTCGAACAACAACAAATAGTCGCTGAACATGGTGAGGCCCACGGCGTGACTCGGCCTGGTCTGCAACACGACATTCGGGGTCGCGGTCCCTTTGGCTCCGCCGTAGGGGGTTTGAAACACCAAAATGAGCAATTCGCCGAGAATCGCGACGCCGGCGAACAGGAAAAAGGGATATTTCTTATGCAGATACTGTTCTTCGGTTTTCAGGTTGAGCAACATCAGGACAAAGAGATAGAGCACGAGAATGGCCCCGGCGTACACGATGATTTGCACGGCAAAAAGGAACTCGGCATTGAGTAACACGAAAAGCCCGGCCACGTGCAGGAGTAACGAAAGCAGGCTCAGGCCGCAATGGACAGGATTTTTCAAGGCGATCGTGAAAATACCCGACAGGATACTCACGGTCGCAAAGTACCCGAACAATAAATAGATCATCGTGAAATACTAAGAGTCGGAGTCCTCGGTTTTTCCTATGGGTTGCGGGAAATTATAGCGGTAGGCGCGACTCTCCTCATCATCTTGTTCCTGATTATGGGCATAGAGATACTTTTTGGCGTCTTCCAGATGTTGCTCGCCGATTTCGTAGAGTCGCTTTTTGTCGAACAGGAGGGTTCGTTTGTCATGAGTCGAATACTCATACATCTTCGTCATGGCCAACGCATTGACCGGACAGGCTTCCACGCAATACCCGCAAAACACGCATTTGGTAATATCAATGTAAAACTCGGTCGCATACCGTTGCAGCGGCAGGGACTTATCTTCTTCACTGATGACCTTGATGCACCGGGACGGACAGGCTACCTCGCAGAGGTCGCACCCGACGCACCGTTCCTGCCCATTGTCGTACCGCAACAAGCCCAAGGCGCCACGATGCGCGTCAGGGATCGTTCGCTTTTCACGAGGATACTGGAAGGTCATCGGGCGATGAAACATATGCTTGAACGTGACCTTCATCGCTTTCCAGATTTCGCGGAACAGTACCGCGTCCAGTAATTTTTTCGTTTGAGTTGGAGTATCCATAAAAAAGAGACTCTCCTAAATTTTTTCGATCGTTACCTGAGTCGATTTGAAATAGGGAACGCGCGTCACGGGGTCCACGACGACCCGGACCAAATCCTTGACCGGAGGATCATTGAAATGTTCAGGAAACGCGCAGGTTCCCGGCAACATATTGACGTCGGCTTCCACACTCAACTCCAGGCTTCCCTGATCCGAGGTCACGCGAACGCGCCCGCCTTCGGCAACGCCCAACCGTTCACATTCTTCCGGAGACATCCGTAACGCGCCGGTATTCGGCGAAATATCCATCAACCCGGAAGCTTTCGTGGACAGTTTCCCCGAATGATAGATGAGTTGAATCAATTTCAGCCCATAGGGCCGACCCGACGCTTGAGCATGGCCATCGACGGCATACCGGGCACCGACCGAATCCGAATAGCCGTTCCGCAGGTACGTAGTGGGGTCGGCGGCAACGGGTTGAGGTTGGCCCAGATTATAGTAGCCGGGGAGCAGCTTTCGAATTTCCGTTTGAATATCCTGCGTCGTTTCATAAGGAAGTGAATGCCCCATGCCGTTGGCGAGCCCTGCCATGATGTGCCAATCCAATGCGCTCTCGCCCAACGGGTCCAATGCCGGCCTGACGAATTGCACCATCCCTTCCTGATTGGTGACGGTGCCGTCCTTTTCCGCAAACGTACACGCGGGGAACACCACGTGCGCATACTGCGCCGTCTCCGTCAGGAAGGGGTCCTGACAGATCAACAATTCCAACTGGCTCAAGGCTTCCTCCACGCCGAATGATTTGGGAAGCGTAGCCAATGGATTTTCTCCCACCACGTAGAGGGCTTTAATTTTTCCGGCACGACAGTCCTCTAAAATTTCGATGAGGGATTTGCCCGCTTGTGCGTCCGGCAACGCCGCGCCCCACGCTTCGGAAAATTTTTGCCGTGCCGCGGCGTGCTCATAGGCTACCGGTCCCGGGAGGAATTCGGGCGCGACCCCCATATCCACTGCTCCCTGTTCATTCCCCTCTTCGGCGAACGTGTTGATTCCACACCCGGGCTTATTCAATTTCCCCGTCACCCAAGCCAGGTCGATCAGGGATAACGTATTGTCATAGCCGTTGTGCTGGCGCACGATCCCTTCTCCACACACGATAATCGAGCGCGGGGCTTCCGCAAACACTCTGGCAACCTCCTGAATCATTTCGACCGGGACTCCCGTTTCCCGGGCCACGGTTTCCAGCGAAACCGCATCGGCGGCGGCTTTCAAGGCAGCCAAGGCTTCAGGGGCCTGAGAGGCCAAGTCAGGATCAATGAGATCTTGCTCCAAGACCGATTTGACCAATCCCTTGACGAACGTTCCCTCCGTCTCCGGTTTGACCATCGCCGGATGCGACGCCAACTTGGCCAGGTTGGTTTGCATGGAATCCACCACGATGACCGACGCCTTATAGGCGCCGATAGCGGCTTTCACCCGCAGGCTGGCCACGGGATTCGTTTCCGTCACGTTGGCTCCCACCACCAGGATGGCTTTGGCTTTCGTGATATCCGCCGAGGTGTTCATCATACGGTTGATCCCGAGGGCATGATGAACCGCTCGCACAAAATTCATATGACCGTACCGTGCGCTACTGTCGAGGTTGTTCGTTCCGAGCACGGTCCGCATGAATCTTTGGAAGACGTAGAGCTCTTCATTCGTGCACCGTGCCGTGATCAAGCCCGCAATGGCTTCAGACCCATATCGATCTTTGACGTGCGTCAGCCGCTCGGCGGTCGTCTCCAAGGCTTCGATCCACGGGACAGGAACCAGACCCGCCTCTTTCCGAATGAGGGGCTCCTTCAGTCGATCTTTACTGTCGATAAACTGGAAGCCGAACCGCCCCCGCACGCAGAGCCCTCCGTGACCGTTGATCGTATCCCCTCGGTCGCCCCATTTATTTTTCCAGGATAAGGGAGAGGTCACCCGCACGACTTCCGTATCCTTGGTTTCCACGTACATCTGACAGCCGTCACCGCAGTAATTGCAGGTGGTCGTGGTTTTTCGGAGTTGCCAGGGCTTATACACGTATTTTGAAAATTTATTGGTAATCGCTCCCACGGGACAGACCGCGAGGCAATCACCGCAGAATTCGCAGTCCAGGGCGTGATCACCCTTCGCCACGACCTGCGTAAACCCGCCCTTCTTCATGAACTGCAAGGCGTCAATGCGCTGGACGTCTTTGCAAACATTGATGCATTCCCCGCACGCAATGCAGCGATTCATGTTGAAGTCGAGCACCAGGCTGCGCGTATCTTCCGGAATATTTTTCTGTTTGGCGTTGGCCAGGTCGGTGACCTGATGCTCGAACGCCATGTCCTGCAGTTCGCAATGCCCGTCCGCGTCGCAGACCGGACAATCCAGCGGATGCACGGACAGATGTTTTTCAACGGCTTTTTTCCGAGCCGCAAACAGATCATCCCCCTCCGTACGAATCACCATCCCTTCGGTCGCTTTGGCGGTGCAAGAACGCACCGGCGACTTCTTCCCTTCCTGCAGGACCAGACACATGCCGCAGGATCCAAAGGGATCGAACGTGTAGTGGTAACACATGGCCGGGACGATTTTGCCCATGCTGGAAATCACGTCATACAGCGAAACCCCTTCTTTCGCGGTGACGGTTTCGCCGTCGATATTCAGGGCAATCGTCGCGGCTTCGGTATCGGGTGTCGTGACCGGTTTGAGTGCCATCTATCTCTCCCGCATTGTGGATTGTGGATTGTAGATTGTGGATTGTAAATTTTCATCGTCGTGGCGACCCGTTATCGATCGCATTCTCCCATCACAATATCATACGACCCGAAAATCGTGACCGCATCGGCGATCATGTACCCTTTGGCCATATAGTCAAACGCACCCATATGGATAAAGGACGGGGACCGGATCTTCAGGCGATACGGGTTCCCTCCTCCCGTACTCACGATATAAAACCCCAGCTCACCTTTATGCGCTTCGGTTCCACAATAAATCTCCCCGGGCGGCGCATCGAACCCTTGTGAAAACAGTTTGAACTGCTGGATCATGGATTCGAGATTGGTAAACACTCGATTCTTCGGCGGCAGGGTGACGCTGGGCACATCGGCCATCACCGGCCCTTCCTTCGGCATTTGCTCCATGCACTGACGAACGATCTTGATGCTCTCGCGCATTTCCTCAATACGGATCCAATACCGATCATACGTGTCGCCGTTTTTGCCGACCGGCACGCTGAACTCGCACTTGGGATAGGCCCCATACGACTCGTATTTGCGCAAGTCATAATCGACGCCTGACCCCCGCAGCGTCGGCCCACTCAACCCAAAACCCAACGCATCCTCCGCCGAGATGACCGCCACGCCCACGGTCCGAGCCAGCCAAATACGGTTTTTTTCCAGGAACACCACGTATTCATCAATCTTGGGAGGAAAGTACGCAAGAAAGTCCCAAATCTTGGTCTCCAACGAGGCGGTAAAATCCCGTTCCACGCCACCGATCCGATACCAACTGGTCGTCAGCCGCGCCCCGCACAGTTCATCGAACCAGTCGAGCAGAATCTCGCGGTCGCGGAACGTGTAGAAAAACACGGTCATCGCCCCAATATCGAGCGCCTGCGTCCCCAACCAAAACAAATGCCCGATAATCCGCTGGACTTCCGCCACGATGGTGCGTAAATACTCTGCCCGCTCGGGCACGGTCACGTTCATCAGTTTCTCAACGGCCCGACAATACGCAAAGTTGTTGTACATCGCGCAGACATAGTCGAGACGGTCCGTATGAGGAATAAATTGATGATACGTCCCATGTTCGGCGAGTTTTTCCACGCCCCGATGGAGAAAGCCCATGACCACCGTGGATTTCGTAATCCGCTCTCCTTCAAGATCGAGGATCACTTTCAGCACGCCATGCGTCGCAGGATGCTGCGGCCCCATGTTCAACAACAGTTCCTCGGTCCGCAGGATCGGAAGATCCTTGGTCTCCGGATGGGCCGGGTCGACTTTATAGACGGTTTCGCGTTGGTCCGGTAAGTACGCCATGGGTGCTCTCGAAGTGTGCCTGCTCGTCAGGGAGCCGTGCCTTCATTCAAAAAATCAAACGTATCGCGCCAGCCCTTCCCTTGCAACGGGAAATCCTTTCGCAACGGATAGCCTTCGGGAAAGTCATCCGGCATCAGAATCCGCCGCATGTCCGGGTGGTTGTTGAAACGAATGCCCATCATGTCGAACACTTCCCGCTCCATAAACTCCGCACCCGGCCAAATATCCGTCAACGACTCCACGTAACAATCGTGTTCCGGAACCCGCGTTTTCACGCGAAGGCGATGGCGATGGCGGATGGAATAGACTTCATAGACGACTTCAAAGCGCTCGTCCTCATCCGGCCAATCCACCGAGCTGACGTGTACGATGTAATCGCAATCCATGGACGGATCATCCTTCAGGAAACGGCAGATCGCGTGCAAGGCTTCGCGCTTCACCGTCACGGCCAGATCACCTCGCCATTCCTGGGCATTCAGGAACCCGTCAGGAAATCGGGCTTGGATGTTTTCCGCAAGAGGATGCATTACCCGATTGCCTTCTCCTTGGGCCTGACCTGTTCGGGCTGTTTGGTAAAGACCCGCTTCTGCATAATCTGATCTTGAAGCTTCATAATCCCGTCAAATAAGGCTTCGGGAGTCGGCGGGCATCCGGGCACGTAAATATCGACCGGAACGAATCGATCCACGCCTTGAACCACGCTGTAGCTATCGTAAATATTCCCGGACGTGGCGCAGGACCCCATGGAAATGACGTATTTGGGTTCGGGCATTTGGTCGTAGATTTTGCGAATGACCGGAGCCATACGCCGGCACACCGTGCCCGCCACGATCATCAAATCGGATTGGCGGGGAGAGCCACGAAACACGCCGGCCCCGTACCGATCGATATCATACCGGGAGGAGACCGCGGCAATCATCTCAATCGCGCAACAGGCCAACCCGAACGTCATCGGCCAAAGCGATCCTTTTCGCGCCCAATTCGCAGCTTTTTCCAGAGACAGCGTGATGACACCGATATCGCCGTCTTTTTCATGCTTTTTTCCTATTTGTATCAGCCCCATGGATTCCTCGTTCTCCGTCGTCCTTTTACCAGGCCCCGATCATTCCGAGCCGCACGGTCCTAATCCCACTCCAACGCGCCTTTTCTCCACGCATACACGTAGGCCACGACAAAAAGACCGATAAAAATCATCATTTCAATGAGGCCGATCACGCCAAGTTGGTCAAAGGTGATGGCCCAGGGATAGAGAAAAATGACTTCGATGTCGAAAATAACAAACAGCATCGCGATAACGTAATACCGGACGGGAAACGGCATCCGAGAATCGGAAAACGGCTCGCTGCCGCATTCATAGACGCTGAGTTTTTCAGCTTCGGGATACTTCGGTTGGACGAGATAACTCAGGACGAGCGTCACGACCCCAAATCCCAATGCCAGGATAATAAACACGACTATTGGCGAATATTTCGCTAGATAGTCTAAAAACAGATCAAGCCCGCCGACCATGAGAATTTGACCTCGCAAGAGTCAAAAACTTCAATCTTTTCGCAGAGTTTTTCATCGTAGCACCCCATTTTTGGACGAATCAAGAGAACAAAAGACCTACCCCGTTAGCAAAAGCCCCAATCCCATAATTCCCTTGGGGAAAGAATCGGCACACACCCACGAAATGGGAACCTGCAGGTACGATTTTTCGGGATACGGTAGAGGAAATGGGAATGGGAAGGAGAGAGGAAGTGCTCGTTACGATTTCCGCATATCCTGCGGTGGGCGTTTCAAGCCCTTGGGAGGCTCCGCTTGCGAACTTTCCCATTCATTCGTCATGGGAGAGACCGCCTTGGCCTTCTTGCGCCGATGGATCTGCGTTTGAATGCGCTTTGGTGGATTCGGCAACTCCGGATCTTTTCGCGTATTCATATTCTTCTTCGACACCATACGCACTCTAGTTTCAACACCAAGCCATGATCCTCTGAAGCAGGCAAAAGCTACGGAACGGGCGCGGACCACTGCGGAATACGCGAAGGCTGCTCTTCCAGATGGCTGGTATCATAGGTCCGTTCATTTCCGGTGATGCCGTCCTCATCCGGGTCCGACCACATCTCGCCTTTGCCTGTTTCAAATTCCCCATTCCCGTTGCGATCCAACCAGTAAAACAACGGAGCCCCCACCGTCACGACGACCGGTGTGCCGAATTCATCCAGCCATACCTTGTAGGTTCGCCGGGCGGTCATATAATTCACCACGCCGTCCCCGCTCATATCAAATTCCCGGAAGAACAAGTCATTGCGCCAGTCGTAATACGCCTTGACCTCACGGTCGTCAAACTCTTCGGGCTCTTCCGGGAGAGGAGAGAAATCCCGCAAATGCGTTTCCTGCGAAGATTGGGAAGTCGAAGGACTCGATGGCGAGGCCGGTGCATCTTCCTGTCCATAAACCGGCAAGGTCGGCATGCCCACAGTCTCGACGAGAGCCCAGAGCATCACGAGGAGTGCGCCGTTCCACGTTCTCTTGTTGATCATGACCTGGACCTCATGAGACTTGTTCCATAGCGGTATTATAACGGAAAAACCTCAAGCCGGCAGCACAGATCATCCCCACGGGTTCGACTCTCCCGCTCCCCGGATTCAGGCCGGATCCGGGCCTTTTTCTCAGGAGCCTGATGCCCTTCGTTGTGAGGTCACGATTCCTTTGGCACAATAGCCCGTATGCCATCATCATACGCCGACGTCGTCTTTCCCCCCAGAACCTCTCAATCGTTTACGTACCGTATCCCTGAATCGTGGAGTTCCAAGCCCAAAGTGGGGCAATGGGTCCTGGCACCGTTCGGGCCACGTGTCAAGCCGGGGATTATTGTCTCTCTTGCCGGGAACGTGAAGCAACCTCCCGTTGATCCGAGCCGCATTCGTGAATTGCATCTCAGCACGTCCGCGCACTGGGACCCGGACCCCAAGCTCGTTGCCTTGGCGGAATGGATGGCCGACTATTACCTGGCCCCAACGGGAACCTGCCTGGCGCTTATCCAACCGCCGGGCATCCCCTTTCGCAGCAACACTCGCTGGACCATGACCCCGCAAGGGCAACAACGCTTGGAAACCACCCGGACCGGCACCTCCACGCACAGGCTCCTTGCCGCTCTTGCCAAACGTCCCAAAGGTCTGGCGCAATCAACCATCGAGACGCTGCTGGATAACCCCTCCACGGTCCTGCAAAGGCTCAAACGACACAAATGGATTCAGGACCGGCAAGACTGGACCGAACTGCCGTTTCAAATCGACCCCACACCAACACCCCCCGTAAAGAGCTTACTGGAAATCCCGGATGAACGTCCCGGCCTTTTCTCATGGTTGAGCCGTTTTCAGCAATCCCTTCAGGCCAAACGATTCAGTGAGGTGCTGACCACTGAATTGGAATTTCCGCACCCCCTGTTAGGCAACGTCATACAAGAAACAACGGCCCAAGCACGCACGGTCCTGGTGATTGCTCCGAATATCAACCAGTCAACGCGCCTGGTCTCTCATCTTCGGCACTCGGTGAAACATCCGATAGGAGAGTTTCACAGCGGCCTTTCAGACAAACAGCGTTTTCAACACTGGCAAGCGATCAAACAAGGGCACTATCCCGTGGTCGTAGGGACCAGATCCGCGCTTTTCCTTCCTCTCCCTTCCCTGGGCTGCGTATGGGTCGAACATGAAGGGGATAGCGCGTACAAGGAAGATCCGAGTCCACACTATCACGCTCGGGAGGTCGCACGAAAAAGAGCCGAGTTGGACGACGCCGTGCTGGTGCTTCACACGCCTTACCCCACACTTGAGACGGTCCATCGCTTTGCGAACGACGACGAGTCTCCACGGGCTCTCGCCGGGCGGACGAATCCGATTCAAATGGTCAGCCTTCAAGAGACCGCGTTCGGCACGATTTTCTCCGATGCCCTGCAGAACGGCATCGAGCAGGCCCTGGCCCGAGGTGGCGGGATCGTTGTCTATCACAATCGTAAAGGGTTTTCTTCGTCCTTCACCTGTCGGGATTGTGGAACGGCGCCACAATGCCCGCGCTGCCGGATTTCATTGAGTCTCAGACAATCACAAATGCGGTGCCCCTATTGTGGGCAGGCCGAGCCCATACCGGCCGCGTGTCCAGCCTGTTCCGGCACTCGTTTGGAACCGGTTGGATTCGGCACCGAACGCCTTGAAGAAGAATTGCAACGTTTGTACCCCCACGCCACCATCGGACGCTATGACGGCAACACGATCAAGAGCGAAGCCGCTGCACGCCGCATCCGAGAGCAATTTTTACAAGGGAAGATCCAGATTGTCGTTGGGACACAGATGCTCTTTCAGGCCTCACCCTTCACGCCGGTGAGATGCATCGGCATTCCCTATGCGGACGCCGGCCTGCACGTTCCGGATTTTCGATCGTCGGAACGCGTGTTTCACCATGTACAACAGGCCGTCGATCTACTGACGCCCGGCCTCTCCGGGTCCGCGATTATTCAAACACGGTTGCCCTCGCACCCGGTGATGCACGCCGTCGGTCAACAACAACCCAAGCTCTTCTATGACCATGAATTGGCCTTTCGCCGGCTGGTGGGATACCCACCCTTCGGGCATCTCATCCAATTACACGTATCAGGCCAAGAGGCAACGGAAACCGAGGAGACCGCAAAAACATGGCGGCAGCATCTCACAAGACAGCTCGCACAGATGATCGCGCGAGGAGAGATGAAACAAGATGAACAGAACGCCATCCTGGGTCCCCTTGCCTCGCCTGGGGCCAAACCGCGAGGGCTCTCCCGCTATCATCTGTTGGTCAAGGTCGCGGACGGCACCGCCGGGCGAACCCTCGTTCGACGGACGCTCGAATTGATGACGAAAAAGGAAACCTATCGACGCATGAAATTCGGGGTGAACGTGGACCCGTTGGAAATATTATAGGAAATGGTCAAGAGATCGTGAGTGCAATAGCCGTTACCGTTGTTTTCTCCGCTTGGCTTTGGCCTGATTGGACGTTAATGGAGCAGACGGGTCTTCGGTTTTGGGTTGGGTCCGACGATACAGTCCGTAGGCAAAGGTCAGCCAAAAAATTCCGGAAAACACCCCGAACAACACCGCAGTAAAGACCCTACTCATCTCTTCGAGAGGCGGTTCGGGACCGAATTGCCGGAGTTCGCCTAACATGAGAAACGGCCACGCCAGACTTTCAAGCCCCAGCAGCAGGGTGGACCACATCCAGACGTGAGCAACGCCGGGGCAGGTCTTCGCAAACACCACCATGAGCCCCACCACCACGACAACGGTCGCGCCCAGGGAGAGGCCACCTTGAAGAAACCAGAGCCCTCCCGCGACGGCCATGGCTCCAAGAACGGCATTGACTAACAGGCGGACACGCAGGTCCGCCCCTACAGCATCATCCGGCATAGACGCCACCTTAGCATATTTATTCTGATGCAGGCAGGGCCTTTACAAATACCTCTACCTCCCCTCGCCCCTCCTTACAAAAGAGGGGAAAAGAACGGTGCAGAGAGCACAAACGTAGCAGGGAGAACGGGACGCTTAAAGGGAATCGATGGGCAAAGAGGGGTTTTCTTCCGTCTCGGAATGAGAAGAAGAGGGGCGGATTGAAGACAATTCGTTGGGATGAATCAAGGTCAAACAGTCTTCAGCCACCGGATCTTTATGAAATAACGCATAGATGGAAAACACGTTGGGTGGCTCTTCGCCTTGAGTCGACGGAAACACGACCGGCACTTCAACCCATGGTTTTGCCGCTCCCAGGCCGGCAATTCTCAGACGAACGGCCAACAACATATCGCGGACGCGGAGATCCCATTCATGCGGGTCGAGATCCAGGGACTTCGTGATGCTCAGATCCCACAAGGACTTCGTGATCCCGACTGCCACGTGAAATCCGATACGTTTGGCCTTCTTGGTGACATCGACAAGCAACCCGGCCTTGATGGCTTCCTGGCGAGAAAGAACGTGACGGGCCCCGGCCGGCTCACTTTCGCCTTTCTCATCGGACAGGAGCGCCGGATCCATCGTCTCCGCAAACACGGTTTCGGGGGATTCGCCTTCCTGCACGGCTTCCTGGTCGACGCGACCCGAGTCAAATACATCCACCGCATACCCTCGGGCCGTGAGAATGCCGTCATATACGGCCCGGGCAGACTGCGACCACGAGGCATCGAAGGCTCGGCCCCGGTAGGCCGCCTCCGCGGCTTTTTTCTCATCATGGGTTAAGGGACGAGTTGTATTCATACTAAAAGTGATAAGGCTCAAGCGCGAACAAGTCAAGGGAGAAAAAAAAATTCACTTGACAGAATCCATAACGGTTTGTCAGGGGCCAAGAGCAAGTTGGGAAACCGCAACACCTCCGGTGGTGTGTTCAATGAGAGCCGTGACACTCGCATCCATCGCGTTGAGGAAGGGCCCCGGGTACAACCCCACCCAAAACACGACAACGACCAACGGAATCATGGTTGCCGTTTCACGCCAGTTCAGATCCGGGAGCCGTGCGGCAACCGGCGTTCGAGACTGTCCCAGCGCCACGCGCTGCAACATCCAGAGCGTATACGAAGCCGCCAGGACGATGCCGACCATGGCCAGCAACACCTTCACGAAACTGTCCGAGGACGTGCCCACGAGCACCAGGAATTCACCGATAAAATTACACGTACCCGGCAAGCCGAACGACGCCACGGAGAACAGACAAAACAGCGCGACAAACCGGGGCATGGGTTTGTGGAGCCCCCCATAGTCATGAATCGACTGGCTGCCCGTGCGGTCGCACAATTGCCCGATGGCCAAAAACAAGGCGCCGGTGGTGATGCCGTGGTTGAACATCTGGAGAACCGCGCCCTGGAGGCCCTGGCTGTTGAAGACGAAAATGCCCAGGGTCACGAATCCCATGTGGGAAATCGAAGAATACGCCACGAGCCGTTTGATGTCGGACTGCGCCAAGGCCATGTACCCGCCATAGAGAATGGCCGCGATCGACAACCATAAAATAAACGGAGCCAGTTGTTCGGACGCCCCGGGAAAGAGGGGCAGGCTCAATCGCAGAAACCCATAGGCCCCCAGCTTGGTCAACACCCCGGACAGAATGACGCTCGCGATCGGCGCTTCGGCATAGGCATCAGGCAACCAGGAATGAAAGGGAAGCATGGGCACCTTGATGGCAAACGCCAAAAAAAACGTGAGGAACAACCAATACTCCACGGCCGGGTCAATGACGTGGTCCGACAACGTCACCAGGTCAAAGGTCTGTCCTCCTGAGACGTACAGACCCACAATGCCAAGCAACAGAAAAAGCCCGCTCACAAAGCTGTACAGAACGTATTTCAAACCGGCCGCGCTACGACCCGGTCCTCCCCAGACCACCAACAGGAAATAGGCGCAGACCATCGTGAGTTCCCAGAAGACGTAGAAGAAGAGGAGATCCAGTGACAGAAACACCCCAAGCGCCGCAGATTCCAACAAAAGGATCAGGGCCATGAACGTTCGTACGTGTGTCCGCACGGCGTTCCAGGAGCAGAGCACGGCAATCGGACTCAGCAGGGTCGTGAGCAGGACAAGGAGCAGGCTGATACCGTCGACGCCCACGGCATAATGGACCTGAAGCGTCGGCATCACTTCGAATCGCTCGACGAATTGCATGTCCACCCTGGCGGAATCGAACCCTCCCCAGACCACCAGCGACACCCCGAAGGTGAGGAGGGTGCCGGTCAAGGCGATACGCTTGACCATGTCTTCGCCCCGAACAAACGACACCGCCCCGATCCCCAGCAGGGGAAGGGCAATCAGCCAACTCAAAAGGTGATCTGCAAACATCGAATCGATAAATCTCCTGACGCTGCCGAACCGCGCACGTCCTCCCGCTTAAAGCAACAGAAGACTCATGGTCACGACGAACCCGAAAATCAGCACGAGAATATTCCGTCCGACCAGGCTCGGTTCGAGCGCGGTCAACGTCTCTTCAACAACCGTCACCCAACGGTCGAGCATGGCGAGCATTTGCGGCACCCCCATCGTATCGGCCAGACGGGAGAGCCGCTGCGCCGACCGGATCGTGGGATCCACCACGAAGGCGTCGTAGATCTCATCAACGTAAAATTTGTTCCAAAACAGGACATACAATTGGGTCTTCCTGCCGGCCGATTCGGACACCCGTTGTCGAAAGGGCGACTGCGTCGAATAATACGCGAACACCCAACCCGCAAAAGCCACGCCCACCGACACCGCAATCCAAATTGGGAACCCGGCCCCGGCATGTCCCTCACCCGACGCGACCCCGGCAGGGGTGACCGCCGGGGCCAGGAAGCCGGCGAACCAACTCCAAAACAAAAACAACGTCACCCCCAGCAAAACCGTCGCCAGGACAAGGCCGCCCAGGATCGAACCGTCCACGAACCGAGGGTGAATGGACCGTTGCTCCAGGTCCGGTTGCCCTGCCGTCGACCAATACGTCCTGGGGGTATGGACAAAGACGGACGTGACGCTGCGGAAGAGATACACGGCAGCCACAAACACCGTGACCAGGCCGATGACCCGAAACCCGACAGTGGCGGAGGCGAAGCCCGTGATCCCCCACAGGGATTCATACGGTCCCGAAAACAGAATGAACGGAGGCAGGCATGCTAACAGGAAGGCCCCGCCGTACAAGGGGCCCATCCCCCGGGCCACGGGGTGGGCCTCCCCATGTTCACGAGCCGTCTGCACGGATTGCAGGGCGTTGCCGGTGGAAAGAAAAAAGAACGCCTTATAACAGCCGTGCGCCAGCAGGTGAAAAATCGCCACGACGAACGCGCCCAGGCCGCACGTCATGATCATAAAGCCGATCTGACTCATCGTGGAATAGGCCAGGATCTTCTTGATATCGGACTGGGTCAGCGAGACCAGGCCCGCGAACAGTGCGGTGCTCGCCCCGATGATCGCGATCACCGCCATCGCGACGGGCGACAGCACGAGCAACGGGCTCAAGCGCACCAACAGGAACGGCCCGGCATTCACCATGGTCGCGGCGTGAATCAACGCCGAGACGGGCGTCGGAGCCTCCATCGCATAGGGCAACCAGACGTGAAACGGAAATTGTGCGGACTTGCCCATCGCACCCGTAAACAGACACAGCGCGATGAGCGTGACGGCCCGGACTTGCAGGTCGAGCCCCAACCATCCCAACACGTTGACGGTATGGTCGGACAGGGCAGGCGCCTGTTCCAGGATCTGGGGAATATCGAGTGTCCCGAACGTCACAAAAGTGAGGATCACGCCTAGGCCGAACCCGACGTCGGCCACGGCGTTGACCAGAAACGCCTTGGTCGCCGCGGCGCAGGCTGCGGGTCGTTCCGACCAATGCGCAATCAGGAGATAGGAACACAAGCCCATGACTTCCCAAAAGACGTACAGCATGAGCAGATTCCGGCTCATCACCAGCATGAGCATGGAAAAGGTAAAGAGTGCAATGACCGCAAAGAACCGGTTATATCGGGGGTCCCCGATCATGTACCGGGAGGCGTACACGTGAACCAGGCCACTGACCCCGGACACCAGCAGGAGCAACAACACGGTGAGTTGATCGAGAAACAAACCCAGGTCGATCGTGAGGTTCCCGGACTGCAACAGGGTATAGAGCGGCACGTCGATGGGACCGGACTGCCAGACCTGCGCAAAAGCCAGGACGGACAGAACGAAAGACCCCGCAATGGCGGGAATCCCGACCCTGTGACCGTGCCCCTGAAAGCGGCTGCCGCCCAAGGCGAGGGCAACGGAGGCCAGCAGCGGAAGAAGCGGGATGAAGAGATACAGAAACGCCATATCGACCGGCTCAATTCAAGTTATCGGGGAGTGCCGACTCAAAAATAATGCCCATCACCAGATCGCTTCCCGCACCCAACACCAGAATCCCCACCGTCAGGACGCCCAGGCTCATCCGTATCGGAAAAGGTGTTTCCCGGAGAACAGGCTCCGGCGAAGGGAGGGGAGCGGCCCACACCCGTTGAAACACTCGAAAAAAATACACGGCCGTCAGCAGACTCGATGCAAAAATGGCGGCCACGGCGACGTACTGTCCGGCTTCCAAGGCACCCATGACCAAATACCATTTCCCGAAAAATCCTGCGGTCGGAGGAACGCCGATCATCGACAAGGCCGACACGATCAACGCGGCCAGCACCCAGGGCATGTACCGGCGCAACCGGGCAAGATCCGCAATGGTCGCCATGCCGCCCTGATAGATCACGGCTCCGGCCACCCCGAACAGCGCGGCCTTCATCAAGGTATCCGACACCATATAGAACAAGCCGCCGGCGAATCCCGTCTTGGTGCCCAGGCTGAAGCCCACCACGAACAACCCCATGGAAGAGACGCTGGAATACGCCAACATGCGCTTGAAATTCTCTTGCGACACCGCAAGGAAGGCCCCGACCACCGCGGCCAGGGCACCGAACCAACCCAACACCTCCATGATCGGGATATGCGCGCTCAGCGTGGCGATCCCGAAAATCCAATAGGCAATACGAACGAACGCATACAACGGGACTTTCGTCACGACCGAGGTCAACAACGGGGTGGAAGAATCGGGCGCGTAGGTATAGGCATCGGGCAACCAGCCATGTAACGGGAACAACCCCATCTTGATGGCCAGGCCCAGGACGATGAACAACAACCCGGTGAGCACGGCCCGGGAATCGATAACCTCGGGCAGCCGCGTCGCCAGGTCAGCCATGTTGAGCGTGCCGGTTTCCGCATAAAAATACCCCACCCCCAATAAATATAAGGACGCGCCGATCGTTCCGAGAATCAGGTAGCGAAACGCCGACACGAGGGACCGGCCGCCCGTGACCCCGACCAGGACGTACCCGGCCAGCGAGCCGATCTCCAAAAAGACGAACAGGTTGAACAGGTCCCCCGTCAACACCATGCCGCCCAGGGCCGTGACCAGGAGGAGGGCCAAGGCATAAAACGGGACCACCCGCCCCGGCAATTCTTTTTCCACCAATGGCCCCGCATGAACGAGCGCAAGCAGGGAGACGATACTGATGGTTACCATCAGCAGCCCGCTGAATCCGTCCACTACCCACTCGATCCCGATAGGCGGTGGCCACCCGCCGAATTCGTGAGACAAGGGTCCATGGGACACGGCTTCACTCAACACCACAACCGAGACCACGCTGAGCAGCAGGAGCGCGCCGAGGGCAATCGGCCTGCAGATTTTCGGATAGTTGAATCCGGCAACCGGGATCATGAGTGCCGCGAAAAAGGGAATGACGAACAAATAACCGATCAGGTTGGCCATCATGGCTGCTTCCCGAGCATCTGACCTTCTTCCAACGTGTGATACTCCCGGTACAGGGCGATGACCATGGCAAGCGAGACGCCCAAGGTACTGACCCCGACGACGATCGCCGTGAGCATCAGGACGTGCGGGAGCGGGTTCGCATACGCGTCGGGCGTCACGACCGCGGCAGAAGGCAACAGGATCGGGATGGTGCTGTCCTTTTTCACCGCCAGCGTAATGAAGAACAAAATGATGCTGGTCTGCATGAGGTACATGCCGATCAACTTTTTGACCAGATTCTGATGAAGCACCATGATATACATGCCCAGGAGGAACAAAATGATGAACGCCACGAAATTGGGACGATGGAGCAGGAGATCAGTCACGCCTGGGCTCCTCGCTGCGCAAACTATAAAAAATCGAAACCGCGGTGGCGGCCACCGCCACCCCGACGCCGATTTCAATGCCCAAAATACCCCAATGCCTCCGTGCGGCGGCGTCCATACCCGGGATGGGCAGTGCCGCGTAATTCAAAAAGGCCTCTCCCAGCAGAAGGGGCAGCAGACCGATACCGGCGTACAGCAGGATACCGATCCCGCCCCACACGATCGCGCGCCGTTCCAACAAGGCAGGGGAATGCTCCATACCGAAGGCAAGGACCATCAAAATGAGACTGGCCCCGAACAACGTGCCCGCCTGGAAGCCGCCCCCGGGACTCTCGTGTCCATGAATGAGGACATACAGGGCAAACAGTTGAATAACGGGCGTGAACACCCTTGCAAGGATGTGAACGATCACGCTCTCATGAGGCCGGATCATCTCGTCTCCGTAACAGCATCCAGCAGGCGATCCCTGCCGTAAAAATCACGGTGGTTTCCCCCAGGGTGTCGAAGCCCCGATAGTCGGCCAACACCGCCGTGACCACGTTGGGAGTATCCGTATCCTCCAGGCTCTTTTCCAGGTAGACGGGAGAGATATGGGCATTGGGCGGCGAGGCCGGATCCCCGACCACCGGCAAATCCACGGACCCATACAGAAGCAGAAAACCCAGGATCCCCAGGCCGGCCAACGCGGCCACCCGGTCCCGCAGGTTCGTCCGGCTTTCTTCCTGATGGGACGTCAGGAACAGGGCCACCAGAAAGAACACGGTCGACAGCCCGGCGCCCACGACGGCTTCGGTGAAGGCCACGTCAACGGCCCCGAGTCCGGCCCAGAGCAGCGCCAGGAAAAAACTGTAGGCGGCCAGGATGAGCACGCCGCCGAAAAGATCACGAATGCCCACCGCGCCCATGGCCGTCACCACGGCCAGAACAAGGAGCAGGTAATCGTCGAGCAGGCTCACGTGTCCATCCGTGTCCAGGGTCTCACGCCCCTTCGTAGCGCGGCTCTCAGGGTCACGTGGGAAACAACAGGGTTCAGATGCCACAACGCGAGGAGAATCAACAGGGTTTTCACGTCGGCAAGCGTCAAGCCTTGAAAAAGGGCGACTCCGGTCAGGGTAAACACCACGCCGAGGGTGTCGGCAACGCTTAAGGCATGGGAACGGGAAAACACGTCGGGCAACCGGAGCATGCCGATAGCCGCAACCGTCAGGAAAAAGAGGCCGATCGCGATCAGGATAACGTCGAAGGTCAGCATTACGGGGTCCTCTGCTGTTCCAGATATTTGCCTACGGCCAGGCCACCGACGACATTCAGCACGGCATACCCCAGGGCGATATCGACAAACATGTCCAACCGTTCATTCAGGCTTCCCAAAATGGTCAACAGAATAACGGCTTTCGTCGAAATCCCGTTCAGGCCGAGGATGCGGTCGTAGACCGTGGGTCCCTCAAACACCCGATACATATAGACGAGGATGAGAATGCCGAGGACCAGAAAGACAAAATGGTACAGCGTAAACATCAGGCTGACCTGTTCGAATGGAAGACGTCGTCGATTTTTTGTTCCATGGCTCCCGCCATCAGGTCGCCGGACGACTGATCATCCAGGGCATGCACCACCAATTCCCCGGAGACCACGTCGGTCGTGACCGTGCCCGGGGTCAACGTGATGGAATTGGCCAACAACACCACGGCATGGTTATTGCCGAGTTTCGTCCGGTACCGGATGAGCTTGGGATTGACGGGCAACTGCGGATCGAGAATGACCTTGGTGATGTGCAGACCGCTCTTCATGATCTGCCAGAACAACCAGGGAACATAGGCCGCAAGCCGCATGAGAGGCAGCGGCGGTTCATCCGGATGTCGCGGCTTGGTGTTGATCCAGGCGATCACAGCGGCGCCCAGCAACCCGACTGAGAGATGGAACGCGTCGATCTTGCCGGAAAGCAGAACCCAAAGCCCGAATAAGGTGATAGTTTTCAAGATGAACGTTCTAGCCGACATGGGGCTGCCTCCACAACCGTCGTTCACAACAAAAAGCCAACCGGATGCCTCGAATGCAATATTCGAAAAGCTTCTGGTTGGCTTGTACTGCGCCCACCCTTCTCCCTGCCAGGTGGTCACCCTACCGGCCAAGGGCACGCTGAATCGGTTCAGAGGGCCTTACCCACGACCGACCGCTATGTATTGGTGGCCCTTATACCAATATTGGGCTCATGAAACAACCGATTTACTTCATACGGAAAAAGATTCCAAACAAGTAGGGAGCAACGATCGTTGCCCCCTCCAGCGCGTCGAAACAATGACGGGAAGGTACACGCCCACCTCCGCTATTTGCCACTGAGCGATAAGAAGAGCATCGAGCGACCTCGTCTGAGGAGAACCAGCACCGAATCATCTTCATCGAGTCGACTGGTCACGCGATCGAAGTCTTCCACGTCCTTGATGGTGATCCGGTTGACTTCCAGGATGACGTCATCCTTTCGGATGCCGGCCCGTGCGGCATGGCTGTCGGGATGAACTTTTAAAACACGCACGCCTTTGTCATCGGAAGAAGAGCCGGAAGCCGCCGACTCGACCGTCAACCCCGACAGGGCATGCCGCGCGCCGGCCGTACCCGCGTCGCCGAGACCGGCCATATCCTTGGGCATCTGGCCAATGACGACGGTCAGGCGCGTCTTGTTGCCTTCACGAAGAATTCCTACGTCCACCTTCGTCTCTGGCGGAATCTCCGCGACGTAGGCGCGTAGTTTGTTTGCATTCTCCACTTGGCGCCCGTCAAATTCCCGAATGATGTCCCCCCGTTGGAACCGAGCGTCCTGTGCGGGACCCCCCTCGACTACGTCGGTCACCAGCGCGCCTTTGGTGTCTGTCGCCTCGAATTGTTTCGCAAGCTCAGGTGACAGGTCCTGGATGGAAACGCCGAGCCATCCCCGCACCACTTTGCCGTAGGCTTTCAAACTCTGCGCCACGCCTTTGGCCATATTGCTCGGGATGGCGAAGCCGATGCCCATATACCCGCCGCTTCGTGTGAAGATGGCCGTGTTGATGCCGATGAGTTCCCCTTGCACATTCACCAAAGCCCCGCCGGAGTTTCCCGGATTGATGGCCGCATCGGTCTGGATAAAATCCTCGTAATCGGCAAGCCCTACGCCGGCCCGTCCCACGGCACTGATAATGCCCATGGTCACGGTCTGGTTCAGGCCGAAGGGATTCCCCACGGCCACGACCATTTCTCCGACTTGCAACGTGCTTGAATCGCCCCAGGAGAGAAAGGGCAAACCCGACGCCTCGATTTTCACAATGGCCAGGTCGGTTTTGGGATCGGTGCCGACCAATTCCGCCTCGAACTTCCGCTGATCCCCCAACACCACATGAATTTCATCGCCCTCCGCCACCACGTGATTGTTGGTGACGATGTATCCATCGGGATTCACGATGACCCCGGACCCCATGCCCTGCTGCCGGCGCTTGGGCGCCTGGCGGCCTTCCTCTCTAAATCTGTCTCCGAAAAACTTCCGAAAGAAGGGGTCGTCAAAGAACGGAGAATGAGGAAAAGGAGAACTTCGCGGGGCAGTCGTCTTCACGATGGAAATATTGACCACCGCGGGCGTGACCTTTTTCGCAATCGCGATGAGATGCCGGTTGAAACCGAGCAGGTCTTCGCTCGCGATGGGAAGAGCAAAGCCGGCTGGTTGAACCAGGGGCGGTTGAACGGCATGCTCTTCCGAAGCCTGAGTGACCGTCGAAGGCTGGAAAAACGTCGCACTCGCGCCTAACGCCACGCACACGCAGATAAAACTCCCGATCCCCAGGACGACGGGGTTTTTCAAGACAGTACTCAAGGACCGTTGAACTCGCATCGTACCTTCCTTAGCGTTATCTTTATCTGGAACTTTTCACAAAGACCGACGACGAGATTATACCATGCCGGCAACGCTGACAAATGCCACCCTCACCCCAACCCTCTCCCAGAGGGAGAGGGAGTGAAGGCGAAGAAAGACGTGTTTTATCCGATTCGTTCCCACGTGGCATCGGGGTGGTAGCGATGAAACTCGAAGGTGTATGGATCGAGGGCCACGAGGTTGAGCCATTGATTGTGGAAGAGTTGCTGAAGGATCGCATGCTTCTGAATGATGGACGAGATCCGGCTCGGCGGCGCTTCAATCATGCCCAGGAGCCGCATGGGTTCGTGATAGTGGACGTCGCCGTCGTTCACCGTCTGCAAGGGAAATCCGATCTGCAGATCACTTTGACTGCCCAGCATCACTCCCACGCCCGACACGACGTTGTGGATCACCTTGCTCCCGCTTCCATAATGCCACGGATCAACGGAGGAGAAGTAATACCCGGTATTTATCCATTCCCCGACGATCAAGGGGGCCGTCATGATTCTTTCCAGATTGCTTCCCTCCGCGTCGGCGATGGGGTCATAGGAGTGCAGAAAGACACGGCCGCCTAAGTCCAGGCCTTTGGTCAGCCGCCGCCGCCCGATCAAAAAAGCCGCATTCCCGGCCAATCCCCACTCCGGCCGGGGATTGGCCCAATCACGGCTGCGTGCCTCCACGTGAGCAAACGCCCTCCGAGGAGAAATGTTGTCCGGCGCGCGCGGGATGCGACGACATCGTTCCAGCGCCTGGGTCATCCCCGCTTGCTCCAGATCCCGGCTCAACACCTGCAAATCTTCTTTATGACTCTCGGGGAGGTCGTCCAGGTCATAAAACGTAATCCGATCCGTGGTGGAATTGTGCTTGGCCGGCAGGAACCAGGTATCTTCGGGAACGGGCAATCCATTCTCATTGAGAATACGCCGGACTTCAGGCTCGTTGGCCATGGCCGCAAACACCCGTGCATTGGCGTCTCCGTGGTTCCCGCCGCAGGCCCCGCAATCCAAGGCCGCGTAGTACGGATTGTTGTCGGTCTGGCTCCCATGCCCGCAGAGCACGACCAACCGGCTGAAGTTCAGGGTCAACCCCATCACCCGGAGGCCGGTTTCTATGAACGTGGCCCGTTCGGCAAGCGAGAACCCCTGCGCGAGCCAGGCGGGAATCCCTTCGGGCTTCGTCTCGGCCCATTGGGGATTGCCGGGATCGGACGGTGCGGCCACGGCCACCCGCGTCGGCACCACAGCATCAGACCATCCCTGAAATTTCGACTGGATCGCGTGGAACGCCCTGGGAATCAGCGTCTTGCCCATTAACCCCAGACTGAAGAAAAACCCCAGCACGTCAATCAGCATCATCGACCCGACGGGGTGATGTTTCAGGTCGTGAAAGAGGTGATGGCCCAGTTGATGCCAGCGTGTCCCCGTCGCATACTGCTGCAAGGCCCGTTCTTCGCCGAGGCGCGGGATTTCCGTCACCGCATGCTTGGGCGACAGCAACACCGGGCACAAGGCAGCCCGCTCCTCGCTGTCAAAGGCTTGATGACTGAGGGGAATGGCGAAAAACCCGGCGAACCCGAACGTCTCGTACGGGCCTTGCGCCTCGACGTGTCGCCGGAACGATTCCGAGCGCACGTCGATACAGAGCACCAGTTGCGCGGGGGGGCGCGTGTCGAGCGGCGGCACGGTCCCTCGATGCGCCGAGAGTTTTTGGACGATCTCGCCCCGGAAGCCCTCTTCATACGCTTCAAGCCACACCGGGCCGTGCCGGTCCGGGGGAAAGGCATCCAGCCATCCCAACACCGTGCGCGCATCGTCCGCGGAAAGATCGGACATCTCGATAGGCGACAACTCCAACACCTGGGCGAGGCGAAACAGCCGCCAGGCATCGCGGCAGACAGCCTGTGTCGTGGCATCAACCGCACGTGAGCCCAGACCCATCCGTTTCCCGTACTCATCCGAACGCTCCCGCCAGTAGGCGACCAGCGCCGGAACGGTTCCGTCAATCCCCCATTCCCGCCGGCAGGCCGACTGCGTCAATTCGGCTTCATAAAACAAACGCACCGCCAGGTACTGCACGGCATCAATAGGGTGTTTTCGTTGCGCGTGATACGCGGGATTCGTCTCAAGCCAGCGAACGTATCGCGTCCAGCCCGGCAATTGGGACAACTGCCGTGCCAGGTAATCGCTCCATTCCTCCTCGGAAACGCCCAGACGATGCAGACTCGACGCAATCGCATCCTCGGGCTCGATCGGCAGATCGTTGACGTTCTCCTCGAACTCTCGAATGCCCAAAAAACGAACGGACTGATCATGTGGCGCAAGCTCTCGCCAAGCCGCATGGAATCCTCCGTGCCTGCCCGGCATTTCCCATCCGGCCAATCCTTCATCGGCAAACGCCGCCAACCATTTGATGAGTTGGTTGTTGACCTGTTCGACGAGCGTCGTTCCGGCCAGGACGTCCACCCAATCGCTGATCGTTCTCTGAGCCGGCAGGGCCACGTCGACGGAGGCGCGTGCCTCCTCTGAAGCGTCGAGGCTTGCGAGCCCGGTGTGCTCGCCGGAATCAGACAGCCCCAATGCCGCCAAGGTGGCCTTCCACAGGTTCGTCAGATATGCCTCTTCGGGATGATCCCGGCATTGCTCACACTCTTCGAGCGTCCGTTCGATGATTCGCTGTCTGGAATCGCCCGGAAGGTCTTCCCGGAACCGTTTCGTGGCTCCGTCACCAACGAGTTCCCATGCCAACAGGGCGGGCTCCAACGTCTCGAATCCAAACGCCACGTGCAAAAACCACACCTCATCGGCCGTGATCCGGCGACTCCCCACCGCGATCGCACGGTGTTGCTCCTGTCGAGGACCCACTCGCGCCAACGCCCGGTGGAGATTTTCGCTGGTGATGCGTCCCGCTCGATAGAACTGACGATACTCTTCATTGGGCAGGTACCCGTTGCCGCCGAGCAGGTGTTTGCCTTTCCGAACGGCCTCATCAAAAGGAAGATATTCCAAGCCGTGCATGGGGTTTTGGGCAACCATGATCTGCATGGGCCAAAAGGGCGGAATCGGTTCGCTGGCCCGGGCGACCGCCTCCCGGAGCCGGTCGCGTTCTTCCTGGGAAAGCGTATGCATCGACGTGGTAGTCATCACAGTGCCTCTTGCTGGGAGAGAACAGAAAAAAAGCCAACCGTTCCATCCATCTCGGAAGGAACACGGTTGGCTCGTACTGTAGCTGACCGCTTGATCGGGAAGCCAGCCACCACACAGCCTTTACTTTCGGTTCAGGCTCAATCCCCCTGCCTGCCTTCAGAGGCACATTGCCTCGGGGAAGCGGGGGACTCTCCTTGACCGATCCCAAGGAATCGCTTATACCGTTGTTATATCAGGGACTGCCGACAGGCTCAAGTGGTCAGTCAAAAGATCTTCCTCCCATGAAGAATGGACCAACCAAAGGCGAGTCTGAGACAGCCATCCGCAATGCCGTCATCAAATTCGAACAGGAATTTATGGGGCGCGGGCCGACGGAGGTCAAGGCGTTCATCCTTCGCGACATGGTCCTGGTGAGACTCAAAGGCGTCCTGACGCCGGCCGAACGCCAACTCGCCAAAAATACCGAAGGCGTGGACATGGTCAAACGCATGAGGCAGAACCTCATCGCACAAGGACGGGAACGACTCTGCAGTCAAATTTCAGCCATCACCGGGACGGAAGTCACGGGCCTGTTCACCGACATCGAAACGCACAGCGGTGAACGGATGATCGTCTTCACTCTCGAAAACGACCTCGACAACACCTTCCGCCAGATCTTGTAGCCCCGTAGGTCAGGTTAGTGAGGCGTAACCCGACCTACGAGGCCGACCCTCATGCCGTTAGCGTGATGCCTTCGGCTTGTGCCGCCGCGCCGAGTCTGCGGTCCAGCGTGGCAAGTGGACGCCGTTGACGGATCGATAATTCCAGGTACATCGCATCATACGCGGTCAATCCGTGTGTCCTGGCCAGCCGGAGTAGGGAAGCGCTGTCAGGTGCCTGGTCCAAGTGGACGCCCAGCGCGTCAATAGCCTGCACCGCTGCCGCGGTGTCTTCTTGTGTCAAACGTCCTTTTCGCTCGGCGATGACCAATGCGTTACGGACTTCCACCCACCACAGTGCCGGAGCAACGCCGCCAACTTCCGTCACTTCCTGAAGGATAGCGTCGGCGCTCGCCGATGGTTCATCCCCGAGTACCCATGCCACGGTGACTGAACTATCCAGGACGGAAGCCTTCAACGCCGGCCTTCGTTGCGCATTTGGAGAATTTCCTCGGTCGTCGCCCACCCAATGCGCTTGCGCAGGTCGCGTAGGGTTTTGACTGCGGCAACAGCGGTTCCACGGTCTGGTGCTTCCGGTGGTGTCAGCCTAGCCACCGGGTGACCACGCTTGGTGATGATGACTGTCTCTCCCCGTGCGACCTCCTCCACAAGTGCGGAAAGGTGGGTTTTCGCCTCGAACATGCCGACTTCTCTCATAATTCCTCCCTGAATAACAAACCAGTTTATTATCTAGTTATATGAGAGCCAAGTCAAGCCCATGCCGGACTGTCTATTGGTGTTCTGCTCTGACTACTGGCCTTGGAGGATGACAAAACGTTTGGATTTGGAACGATGGGAGAGATCCGACAAGACAGCCCTTCCCAATGGGAAGGGCCTGAGGGTGCCTTCGGCTTTCGGAGAGAAACGACCGGTTTAGAAAATCTTGGCTATCAACGCACGAAGCGGGTTAACGGTTGATCCGGTTTGAGCCTCACTCTTCGCTTGGGAGGACGACTCGGTCTTGTCGGCTTTTTTCGGTGCTTTCTGCTCACAATGAAGACTTCTGTACAGGATGCTGAATTCACTCATGATGGCCCCTCCAAAGGTTTGAGCAAGAACTATCCTGTATTAAGCAAAGGATGTGCCAGATTGTACGGGTGGACGTCTTACGCGAAACCATCAAAAAAACAACCTGTTAGGAATGGAAGTTGCCGGATCGGCCGACAACGTGGGGACAACAAGCAAAAACGCACATGCTCGGGTGAGCGAAATCGCACCAAAACCCATGACGGGTCTTGGGGAAAAGTTGAGGAAAAAGCCGCAACCCTCGGCTTGGTCAAATAGGAACGTGGCAAGACAGCTCTTCTCTAGTCCTTGGGCTTGACGTGCGCCGCCACCATGGAGTCGGACATCGGCCGGTGCTCTGACAATCCCCGGATGAACAGGTCACAGCCCTTTTCTTCGAATTCACCGACCCACTCGTAGAGTTTCGACATCACGGTGTGATCCACGAGTCGCGTTTCGGCCAGGTTCAGGGTGACGGTTTTCTCTTCCTGGAGCAACCGGTTCAGGTGTTTGCGCAAGGGGATCCAGGTGCTGAAGACGGCGGATTCCCGTACCACGATGGTCGCCGATTTCTCGTCTTCCTGCGTGATCTCGGCATGCAGTTTGAAGAACGAGGGGATCGGGACCCCGTTGAAGACGTGAATGACGATCTTGACGGCGATGCCGATGCCAATGCCCATCAGGAGATCCGTGGCCAGCACGCCGATGATCGTCGACACGAACACGATGAACTGGTCTTTGCCCAAATGGTACATATGGAGGAACTCGTGGGGGGACGCCAGACGGAAGCCGGTAAACACCAGCAGGGCGCCCAGGGCCGCCAGGGGGATCTGGTTGATCAGGGCCGGGATCAGGGCCACGCAGACGAGCAGGAACGTGCCGTGAAACATGTTGGCGAACCGCGTCCTGGCCCCGTTGTCGATGTTGGCTTTGCTGCGCACGATTTCCGAAATCATCGGGAGCCCGCCCACGAAGGCCGACAGGGTATTGCCGGCCCCGACAGCCAGCATGTCCCGGTCCAGGTCCGTCTTCCGTTTCCACGGGTCGATCTGGTCGATGGCCTTCGCACTGAGTAACGACTCCAGGCTCCCGATCAGGGCGAACATGATCACGTATTTGATGCCGATGGACGTGGTCAGTCCCGAGAAGTCCGGGAACGTGAGCGCGCTGAACATGTTCGCCGGCACGTCCACCAGAAACTTCGTTCCCAACGCGTACGTCTGTTCGTTGAACGTATACGTGCCTTCTTCGCTGATGTTGAGATACAGGCCCATCGGCACCGCGACGAGCAACACGATCATCGGCGCCGGAATCACTTTCAGTTTAGGGGTTTTGATAAGCGGATACCCGAACACGATGAGGAGACTCACGATCCCGATCAGGCCGATTTTGGGGTTCATCTCCATGATGAACGTGGGGATGTTGGCCAGCAGTTGCAGGGGGGTTCCTTCGGGGCTGAGCCCCATCACCACCGGGAACTGCTTGGCGATGATAATGACCCCGATGGACGCCAATAACCCATGGATCGCCGTCGTGGGGAAAAATTCCCCGAGGATGCCGGCGCGGAAGACTCCGAACAGGATTTGAATGACGCCCGCAGCCACCCCGACGCCGAGCGCCAGCCGGTAGGCTTGAAAGTCGGCTGCGGGGTCCTTCCCGCCGGTAAACCCGAATTCCGTCACGCAGCCGATGGCGATGACGATGAGCCCCGCGGCCGGGCCTTTGATCGTGAGTTCCGAATTGCTGAAGAACGTGGCCAGGATGCCGCCGATAATGGCGGTGAAGATGCCGGCAATCGCGGGATACCCGCAGGCCAGGGCAATGCCGAGGCACAACGGTAGCGCAATCAGAAACACCAGGAACCCTGACAGAAGGTCCGCCTTCCAGGTTTGCCGAAGCCCGGCAAGCGTTCCTCGCGGTATGTCTGCTTTCTCGGCGCTCATGCTCTCACCTCATTGTGCGTCTGCGACACAAAAAAGCCGGTTGCCATTCAGGGATCACGTTCCTGAATGCTCAACCGGCTTGTACTGTGGCCAGCCTCAGACAGCCGACAACCAGCTACCCTACATGCCTGACACGTCCGTTCAAAGAACCTCCTGCCTGCGTGCAGACAGGACTTTCTCAACAGCCGCCCGGATTATTCGAAGATCCGGATTGCCTTCCCTGCTTTGTTATGCAACGAATTTTAGCCCGCAAGCGTCCGCGGAGCAACAGGTTTTCTTTCCGCCGAGGGACGACTCGCGGGCAAGCGCCTCAAAATCGACTCGAGTTGATCCATAGATGGCACAGGATGCTCGCCGCATACCCGAGCGCGATCACCGGGGTCCACTTGAGATGACTGAAGAACGTATACTTGCCTCGGGCCTGACCCATCAACGCCACACCCGCGGCCGACCCGATCGAGAGCATACTCCCGCCAACCCCGGCCGTTAATGTTACCAACAGCCATTGGCCCTGGGACATGTCGGGATTCATCGTCAGCACCGCAAACATCACCGGGATGTTGTCCACGATCGCGGACAGGATGCCGACCATCGTATTCGCGAACGTGGGTCCCCAATCGATATACATCACCTGCGCCACCACCGCGAGGTAGCCGAGAAAGCCCAGCCCGCCCACACACAGGACGACTCCGTAGAAAAACAGCAGGGTATCCCATTCCGCCCGGGACACTTGTTGAAAGATTTCGAACGGGACCTCCTCGCCGTGCGAACCATGCGCGTTGCCCCCACCTGCGGTTCCCGGCGCCTCGTATTTATGGTGCGTCGTATTCAGGTAATACCCGAAAAATTTCAGGTAGGCCAGGCCGGTCATCATGCCCACCATGGGCGGGAGGTGCAGGAAGTTGTGAAAACTCACGGCGGTACAAATCGTGAAAAGGAACAGGAGCATGATCACGTGGGCGCCCCGCTTCATGAACACGACTTCGTCCGACGGCGCCGGAGACACCCGGGGCACGGCAAAGTGCATGAACGCGGCCGGCACCACGTAATTGACCACCGAGGGCACGAACAGGAGGAAGAACGTGAAGAAGTCCACGATCCCTTTCTGCCACACCATTAACGTCGTGATGTCGCCGAAGGGACTGAAGGCCCCGCCCGCGTTGGCTGCCACCACGATATTGACGCAGGCCAGACTGACGAACCGGGGATTGTCCGCGCCGACCGCCAGGACCACGGCGCACATCAGCAAGGCCGTCGTCAGGTTGTCCGCCACCGGCGAAATGAAGAACGCCAGGATGCCCGTGAGCCAGAACAGTTGGCGATAGGTAAATCCCTTGCGCACCAACCACGACCGCAGGCTTTCGAAGACCAGCCGTTCTTCCATGGCGTTGATGTACGTCATGGCGGCCAGCAGAAATAACATCAATTCCGCATATTCCAGGATATTGTGACGTATCGCCTGCTCGACGGCATGAGGGTCATTGCCGGGATACGACCACGCCACCAACGCCCAAATGATTCCCGCGGCCAAGATGACGGGTTTGGATTTTCTGAGGTGGGTAAACTCCTCGGCCATGACCAGCGCATAGGCCAGGACGAAGATGCCCAGCGCGAAATACCCGACGGCCGAGGTTGTGAGATCCAGTTGCGTTGAGCCGTTTTGTGAGGCCAAACACAGCTCAGGCCAAGCCAGGACTATGGCAAAAATTCCCGGACCAACCATCGGAATACTTGGAAGAGACGAACGAGTAAACACTTCAGACCTCAGATCGGAAATGAAAAATCGGTAGGGACAATAACAGATCCCTGCGTACCCATCAATGACTCGGGGTCGAATTTTACAAAAAGTTTATAAGCCGGCAAGTGCGATTTCCACAAGACATCACTTCATGATGGAACCATAGCCGTTCATTTCGAGAAACACCGCCAGACGTGATACAATCACACCCATTCGTGATACGCGCATCTCCCGGAAACGCTTCACTCCACACGGGCTGACGCAATGGAATCCACCCGCAATACCTATCAAATTACCGGACTCGATGACCTGGGCCGAGGCTTCAATCGGCAGGTCGAAATGAAAGTCTTGAGTGGAACGTTTCAGGCCAGCTTCCGGTATGAGCGGTTCCTTCTCGAAACTGAGCCGCAAGCCACTGAACAAGCCGCAGTCGCCATGCTCGTCAGCCAACTACAGGACCAAGGCTACACCCAACTTCGCAGCCGCCTCCAATTTCAGGGAGAGGCCTATTTGGGCAACCAGGAATTGTGGGAGGAACATCTCGATCCTGAGCCCAAGGGAATACTGACTCGGCTGTTGCAGGCAATCCGAAGCACGTTCCGCGGAGGCTAGGCACGCTACGCAGACTGCTGGTGCTGCGTGCAGGAGGACAGGACTCAGGTTTTGCTTAAGCGACTGATGCGATCCAGCACCTTCTTGCGGGTTGCCTGGTAGGCTTTTTGGCCTTCGGTCAAACTCAGAAACGTCCGGTAATACCTGACGGCGACGAGCCGGTTTCCCTCCACGTCGAGAGAATACGCCAGGTTCAGTTGCACCTCGGGAAGCTCCGGAGCCAATAACTCCGCTTGCCGGAGGGCATCCAACGCTTCGCCGAATCGGCCCTGCTGTTGACTCACCAAGGCACGTTGCACCCACAATTGAGGCACCGTGGCATCACGAGCGAGCCCTTCCACCAACGACGCCCGAGCCTTCTCCCATTGGCTTAACCCCAATTGCGCCGTTCCCAACCAAAACCAGGGCTCCCAATGTTCAGGCGGCTCTACAAACAGGGGTTGCAGGACGGTCACGGCCCGTGCGTATCGGCGTTTCTTAATGAAATATTGCACGCGGGCCAGTTTGACTTGAAGGGGAGTGGCATTCCGAAGAAATGAGGAAACCCGGTTTTTCGATTGATTGGATGATGACGAATCGACGTTGAGCGCCGGTGGCGGTTTCGCCGTTGACCGAACACCGGGAGAGGAACGCGTGCTTCGAGCCGGTGTGTCCTTGGCAACCGTCGTCTTTGCCGATGGATCGGTTACTGTGGCTGAAGCTGCCTCCGCCGGCTTAGAATCCTCGCTCGCCTTTGCCACCGTCGCGGTGAAAGGTTCTTCCCGTCGTTCAGGAATCGCCTCGACGATCTGAGACGGAACGTGTTGCACGGGATTCAACTCCTTCACCGTTTCCTGCGCCGGGGGCACCTTGTCCGGAGCTGCAATAAGGGGTAATCCCCACAGGTAGGCCGCAATCCCGACACTACCCAGCACGACCAATGACAGACGATTTCGAAGAGCCCGGGCCGGGGAATGAGGAGGAGAAAAAACTGGGTCCCGGAAATCGGCGGCTTCCGCACTCTCCGGTGTTGCCGAAACCCGGGGCTGCCCCGAGCGCCAAGCCCGCTCAGCCTGCAACCGGTTCAGCGAATCCGTGATAATACTCATTGATTGTCTCTGGTCGTTGGCTGGTCTTTCCTGTCGTCGTTCTCTTTTCGGGGAATGGTCTTGACGCCTTAGGCCAAGCCGGTGATTTCCCGTCTCGCACGCAGGACCATGCGAAGGCTGACCTCGAACCGGCGGCTGGCATAGGCCGCAAGAAGGGAACGATGACAAATCTGGTTAATCCGGCGAGGTACTCCTCCACTCAGGTAGTGCGTGAGCATCATGACGCCAGGAGGAAATTGGAACCGGGTCCGCGGGCCAGCGACCCGCAGGCGATGCCGGATATACTCCATGGTTTCCCGGCAATCGAACGGCTTCAATCTGAATCGAATGCTGATGCGTTGCGACAGGGGGCGAAGCACTCGATGAGACAACGTGCGATCGAGTTCGGGTTGTCCCACGAACAACAGGCACATGAGTTTTTCTTTTTCGGTATCCAGGTTCGATAACAGCCTGAGTCCTTCCAACACTTTCCCGCTCAACCGATGCGCCTCGTCAACCAGGACGGCCACGCGTTCACCCTGCCCGGCCAATTGCAGTAACACGTGGGACAACGTCCGTTGCAGCGCCCCGATGCTGCGATCTTCGGGGACCTGCCCGGTGAGGTCCCGGTAGATTGAACTCAAAAGATCCACGTACGATTGGTCGGGATTCAAGAGGTAGGCAAAGCGTACGCCTTTCGGAGGCTGCCGCAACAGGCACCGGCACACCAGCGTTTTCCCTACCCCGACTTCACCGGTCAACATCGTCAACTCACCACTGGCGATCCCGAATTGCAAATGCTCCAATGCTTGCAGGTGCTGCTGCGTGCGGAAAAAATAGTCGGTATCCGGCGTCATCTGAAACGGAGCTTCGGTGAAGCCCAGTTGTTTGTAGCACACGTTCAGATCGAGCCTGTCCATCACGTCACCCGCAGAATACGAGGCATGAGGAAAATGACGAGTTCGGTGTTTCTCTCGGCCTGATAGGTACCGCTGAAGAACGAACCAAGCACGGGAATATCGCCCAGCAACGGCACCTTCCGTTCGGTATTCGTGAGTTGCTCCTGGATAAGCCCGCCGATAATCACCAACTGTCCATCACGGACGCGGACCAGCCCTCCGGACTGTTTTACCTCCAACACGGGCGCGGTGGATCCATTCTCTGACCTTATGATATCGGTCAACCGTGTGATAATGGGCGACACGTCCATCATGATCCACCCGTCCTGGGAAATCTGCGGCGTCACCGAGAGGACGAGCCCCGAGGTCACGGTCCGCACCTGCTCCGTAATAATGTTCCCGGTCCCTGCCGTCCCCTGCGTGGTCGTTGAAGTAAAAAAGGATTGATCCGTCCCGACCTTGATCAGCGCCGGTTGGTTATTCAGCGTCAGAATCCGGGGCTGGGACACCACCTGCACGTCACCCTGCTCCTGTAAGGCTTGGATCACGCCTTCAAAATCGCCGTCACTAAAACTGAAGGCCGCGGTCGCCGCTCGCGCGACAAAGCCACCGGCCGGCGCCGTGATGATGTTGGCCAGCTTGAAACTGCCCTTGGGGGTGCTGAGATCAATCCGGCTCCAATCCACTCCCAGGCTGTAATCGTCCCGGAGCGCGATTTCATAAATCCTGACTTGGATCTCAACCTGTCGATAGAGTGAGTTGCGGACGTTGACCAGAAACGTCGCCACCTCTTCGACCCGCCGGTGCAAATCCGTGACTTGAATGGTGCCGGACAACCGATTCACCACGAAGCGCCCTTCGGGCGAGAGAAGCGCGCCGAGCTGCGTTTCAATTTCTTCCCAAAATTTGATGTGGTCCTGTTGGCTCAAGATCACTTCGCCCGCGTCCTGCCCACCGCTTCTCCCGGACCCGGACGTGACTTGCGCTTTATTGCGTCCCTCACCGGAACGTTCCAGGCGAATGTAATCCATTGTGAAGATGCGTGTTTTCAGCCGGCGTACGACGATCAGTTCTCCATCGTTTTCCCAATAGTACCCCTGCGTGTCCAACAGCGCGGACATGGCTCTTTCGAGAGCAAGGCCCTGAAAGTCGACCGTCACCACGCCTTCGACCCCCGGCTCCACGACGATATTGAGCGTATTCGCACGCGAGAACAGACGTAAGGCATCGACCAACGGCATTTCCCGTGCCCGAAAACTGAAAACCCGTGCAGGCTTGCCGTCGGTGAGGGGGAAGCCTGAAGGGATTCCAAGCGACATCCGATCTTCGAGAGAAAACGGGGCCGGGGTTGCTTCGGAACGTTGCCGGGCGGCTACTTCCGCAGAAGGAGCATCAGGCTGGAAATCCTGTGGCTTGGGGAATTCACTCTGAAGTTGCCTGGTTGACTTAGAAGGAATGGCCGTGCAACTCGCCGCCATGAAGGCCAGGAGAACACTCAGCACGACGATCCCCGGTCGCCGCACCCTATCTCGTTCCCGGTCACAAGGGTCGTAGGGCGCTCTCATCGGTACGTGGCTGGCTGGAACTTTCACGATTCCTGAAATCCTGACAGGCTCTTTGCCCTAGGGTTATGCACTAATACAACCCGTAATTTGACCGTTCTGTCAAATACACTCCTAATTTTATCTGTTTGTCAACCCGTCTGCGGCTACCGCATCAGACCGGTGTGTAAAGGGTATCGTATAGGACGGGACGAGGCACCACGAAATGAGTCCGCACAAGCAGCCAACCATGAGAGGACCACCGGCATAAAGGCTTGCAACACCTATTCTGCTGAATTGGAGATTTCGTTAAGAACGACGGCGTGAAGGATGAGCGTTCCGGTAAGCATGCACGACGTACCCAATGAGGCCAAGGCCCATGACAAAGACGACGCCTCCCATTGCCATGGCACCCCAGTCAGGGCTCAGTTGCGTCACGACAGAGTGTTTCGCTAACCAGGATTGGCGAACCGCGTCCCGGACCACGACCATCAGACACACGGTGACCAGTACGCTCACAATACCGGCCAACGCCATTCCCCGCACGTGGGGAATCATCAATGCCGCATTTAAGAACACCAGACTGAGTAATCCAACGGTGAGTCCGACGAAAAACGCAAGAGAACCCAAGCTTTGGCCGCTTATGAGTTCGGCCCGAACCCCGTCCGGTAGAGACAACATGAGCCATGGTCCAACCACAATTTGAGGCAACGTGCCGGCCAAGGCCCATGCCACCCCATACTTGGTCACCCAGGTCGCATCGTCTTCTGTCGGTTCATCTCCCGGAGAGTCCGGACGTCTAGAGCCCGAACCCAGGTACAACCCATAGCACATCAGAAAGATTCCCATCCCTGCCACGGCTGCCAGGATCATATGTCCATACCGCGGGAACAGGGAAGGAAGGGAAAGCATTCCACGCAACCCGCTCACGTGAATGTCTTGCCAGTGCTCCGGATTCAGCATCAAGATGCCGACCATCACAAAGATCCATGCCACGCCACAAAACAGAACGACATTGACGCTTCCAAGCGCGAGTTGAAGGCCAGGACGGCCACCTAACCACACTCTCCAATATTTATAGGCATACAACCCATAATACCCAAGAATGACGGCACCAAGGACCGCGATCCACATATTGCCGACAAGGAGCATGGCGGGATACAACACGGGGCCGTATGCCGCTTGGACAAACAGGAGGGATGCCACGCCTAAGACCACGGCGACAACCAGAAACGAAGGCAACATATTGGCCAGCGCCGTCCCTAACCGCCGGTAGCGTTCGCGACCGGACCCATACCCCAGCCAATCAGTCACCACCATAATGGGGGTGCCGCCGAGAACGAGATTCATGAATAGGGCATGAAGGAAAAACCCGATCAACAGGATTCCATGCAAGATGGGCTCCGGGCCGGGCAAGGCCAGGGAATCGGCAGTGGGAACATGCGGAAAAGAATTCATGCCCCCTCATTGTACCATCAGTCGGTCGTCACATAGCTACAACGGTTTTGGGGCTTTTTGCCGAAACAACATGGTGGGGGAACCCAGCGATAGAACGAACACGACTGCGAGAAAGGACAAGCGACGACATCCTTTCATGGTTCGTGAATTGATCCAGAGCGTACGTTGAGGGGTGCCTGGACGTGCCCCATGAATCAGGGACATCCAGGCCTCCTGCCTCATTTCCTTTAATTTTTACTGTCTTGATCTTTGGGAATCCCGAGCTATTTCACATCCACGCTCATAATGACGAATTCCTTATTCAGTTGGCTGCCCTGATGAGGTTCCACATAGGTCCCATCATAGTAATACCATTGGAGTGGCTCCATCTTCCCCAATTCACTGGGGTGACGAGGAAGTTTCTTGATATCCAAGCCATTTTCGATAAACTTGGCAGGATTGATGAAATACACCACATCCTCATGGGTTTGTTCGGGGGTTTGCGAAAAGTGGATCATATTGTGTTTGGACACCGTCTCCAGCATACACATTTCCCCGCTGGCCTTGGTGGCATCAATAGGGACCATCTTCGACCCGGGAGCAATCATGTTCGCAATCGCGTTAATCTCCTTACGGGCTTTTCCTTCTAACTTCAACACAGGTGCAAATGCTTCCTTGATGTCATTCTGCGAAGCGTCGGCACGAGCAACGGATGGTACGACCACCAATGTTGAGGCGCAGACGCCAAGGATTCCCATGAGGAGAGACATCGATTTCCAATACTTCCTCATGCCTGCCTCCATAGCCATACCGTTGTGCTTCTTGTCTTTCATGATTGATGCTCCTCTGTTATAGGTTCATTACGCGTTACGTTCCGCCAAAGGCACGTACGTACAGGAGAACGCGCCAGGCCTCTTCTTCCGTCAACACGAGCGGTATGAACGAGGCCATATCCGTGCCCGGGCTGCCGTTTTTCAAAATCCAAAACAGTTCGCCATCGGTCCGCGCGGCCTGCCACGCTTTATCCGTGAAATCTCTCGGGAGCTTTCCTCGCAGTCCCGGAATCTTGCCCAGCCCTTTGCCCTCCTTTCCATGACACGTCACGCAAAACCCTTTGCCATGAAAAAGTTTTTTGCCTTGTTCAAGACGTTCGGGCGTACCGGGATAAGGGTTCTGCCACGTTTTGGCTTCTTCGATCCGGTCAGGCGGGACGCGTGGTTTGAGAACCGCAGGATCACCCGCCAGGACAACCGACCCTCCCATCAAGAACAGAACCAGGACGTGGCTGGCCACTTGTTTGCCGGTTAATGGCATCAGACGCTTCCTTCTTGTGAAGAGACAACGGTGGGAGAGGGACGGTGCGGGAAGTGATGCGTTCCCGCACCGTCGATACGTTACTCGGTTCGGAACTTGTGACCAACCGCATTCGGAATCGTCACCGTTCCATCAGGCACTTTTAGGCCCGGTTGCCAGAGGTGATAAATGATTCCGTCGGTCTTCGCGGCGGCGGCGGCAATTTCCGCGACCTTGTTTTTATCCTCAATGTCCAGAATGAGCACGCGACCGGTGGCAATTTCCACTTCATGGTCGTGGAAATTTCTGTTCCACGTGATGAGCGGGATTTCCTTGCGGGCCAGGTCCTTGGCCACGAAGTATTCCACTCCGATCAATGGGGCCTTGGGGTCGGTGGACGGAAAGAGAAGGCATTGGATGATTTCATTGGAAATGCCTTTGCAATAATGATGGAAAGGACCACCGATCTGTCCGTCGGCCATCATGTGCGGAGCCTGGACGTGCAGACCGAAGCCATCCGCCGGACCATTGCCCTCGCTCATGGCCGGAGTGACCGTCAATCCGATACAGAAAACACTGAGCAGCACGATGAAACTCATTGAACGCATGGAACGCAACATTGGCTACCTCCTTGTTGTTGAATGAATAAATCTTCCACCCCGTTCCCCACCGAATGAAGGGAACACGTCGGGTCTAAGAATTCGCCGTCATCAACGCGTGAAACGTCGGGTCCGTTTCCACTAACCCTTTCAATGTATCATTTTGCAGGAGAAAGACCCAGGACCGGGCCGTGGCTCCCGGAATCTGCAGATACCAGCGTCGTGCTTCCTTCAAGAGTTCGAACATCGCCTGATTATCCCGTTTGGGGCGAAAGGCCAAACTGTACGCCTTGGCGTAGGCTGCGGAGAATTTGACCATGGGATCAGAGGACAACGTAAAGGCCTCATCGGCTTCCTGGTAGCCCTGAACAATATCAGGATCATCAAAAAAACGACTCCACGCGACCTTACTGATGCGTGACCAGGCCAGGGCCATCAACACCCTGGCACGCATGTTGGGTTGATCCGTCGGCAATTCCGAGAGCAATTGCTGGGGAGCCATGATGGACGTGATCTGGTCGTTCGTCCACCGGTAGGCATTCGTCAGTTTCAATCGCGTTTCAAAATCCCCGGGCTCCAAATCAACCAGGGTTTCCATGGCGGGAATCAAGCGGTACAGATAATCGGCCGGGGTCGGTTCGAGTTTCCCACCCATTTCCATCTCAAGTGAAATATCCATCCGGTCGGTTTGCGATTGGATGGTCCAATAGAGTGCGTTGAATTCTTCATAAAGCGGACCGCTCTGTAACTGAACGCCATGCGTCCGTGCTCCGAAATCCAACAGCCCGTCGTACAGTTCGGAGGTAATGGCTTGCAACCCCTCCACGTGCAAGGGGTCCACCACCAGAACCCGGTTGAGCATGGAGATCCGTTCCCGGCGCGTCGGCAACGTTTTCGCCCGCGCCAACCCGGCCGTCACTGCCGCTTGGGCTTCCTTCGGACTCCAAAACTCCGTGGATTTCTGCTCAAACCCGCCGGGGTCGACGACGAACGGAATCGGCGTCCCCATGGAAGACGTCAACGGAATATTGAGCGCGGCCGTATCCACGGGAAATCCATGCGGCAACAGATCCGACAACACGACCCATTTCACGGTCACGGCCTTGACCGGGTGCATCGGTTTTTTATACGGCGTGACCCAATCCTGTTGACCTGAGCCATGGGCCGCCGGCGAGGTCATCGGATCAGGATACGCGATCCGTACCCGGACCAACGTCGTCGGCACGGCCACCACATGATCCGATCCAGGTACCTGAAAGGACGCATGGGGGAGCGGTGCCGTATTGAGCACGTCCAGTGTGAACCCCGGCACCTCGGACATGTCACCGATCTCGGGCATCACAAAAAAGGAAGGGGCTCGCTGATAGGCGCGGGTTTCCGCGATCTCGAACCGTTTAAAGTCCAGGAAATTCACCAACTTCCCAACACCCGGCCATAACTCATCCAGTGCCCGGTCGCGGCTCTCGATCACTTCCGCGTGCGCTTGAGCCAGCCGGTCCCAACACCAGGAATACACAGGATCCGATTCAGGCAAAAACTGCCCTTTCCCCGTGGCACCGGCTTCCACCATCTTCAGCAGACAGACAAAATCGTTTTGGGCCACCTGCGTGGCATCCCGACCGGCCACCGCGTGAACGTAATTCTGGACTGCCTGCACTGCCGCCTGACTCTGTCCAGCCGGAACAGGCTCTGCGGCACGTGAAAGATTGCCCGCCCCTAACCCGACCAGCCCGACCATAAGGACCCCAAGGCCGAGAGCACGCATCTTGAAAACCCGGGATTGCTTGCGGCGACCTGCGCGGGTCCGTCCACCGCATAAAAAATTAACCAACGTCATGAGCACTTCTCCTCTTCACAATCATCACCACAACAAATTTCATTCCGGCATATCCATCTAACCGTCAACCACGATCGTTCCGTTCATGATATGCCCCGGCAAATCACAGAAAAACGGGAAGGAGCCTGCTTCCTTCGACGTGAACACCAACTCGACCTGGCCGCCTGAAGGAATCAACACACGGCGGAACCCGTCTTTGCCGAACTGTGGCGCCCCATTCCCACTCACCTGGACGTTCGTCCGAACCAGGAGATTCACAGGAACAAACGCATGGAGTTCAACGTCTTCGTTCTTCAGGATAAGACGAACCTGTTGCCCGACGCGAAGGTTCACCACGTGGGGAATAAACCGACGACTCTCGATGCGAACCGTCACAGCGATATCTTCCTGACCCTGCGTCCCGGCGGGCACGGGCTCGCCAAAGCCGATGCCCGGACTCCACACACCACACACCAAGGCCACAAGAATACCGGCTCGTTTGACTATTTTCATCAGTCCGATCGTGTTTTCTCCTTATGGCCCCTCATGAAGTACGTATCGAGTCTAACAAAGTCTCTGAAACCCGCACAAATGTACCCACTCCTGTCATCTCCGCGGTTACACCGTCGGGTTACGCTACACGAATCCGACCTACGGAGCGACCGTTCCCGTCTCTTGTTGGAAAGGAAGGGCTGGCGATTTGAAAAAGTGACATCCCGCGTGTTACAAATTCCAGGTTGCAAGTTTTCACTCATGTCTCAACAAAGGCGCTGGTCCAATGATTAGGCTGATTCGCGAAGGCTCGACGAAATACCCTTGGATACTGAAGTTTGTCGTGTTGGTGATCGCGGTCACCTTTACCATCGGGATGGGGTGGTTCGGGTATGAAACCTCGCAACAGCCCAACGTAGTGGCCGTGGTCGGGTCGTACCAGGTGGAACTGGATGAATTCCGCAAGGCGTATAACAGAATCGATGCCTTCTATAGAAGAAATGAGCTCGGGCAGGAAGCCCCCGACCCCAAAGAACTCAAGCAGACCGTCATGAACTCCCTGGTCGAACAGAACCTGTGGCTTGTGGCTGCCGATGTTCTCAACCTGGAGGTGCATCCGGACGCACTGCGAGACACCATCATGAAGCGCGAAGAGTTTCAAAAGGACGGGGCCTTTGACCCGGTGGCCTACCACCGTCTCCTGGAGCTCAACCAGATCGCTCCGGCGCAGTTTGAGGAGAGCCTGACCAAAGACCTCCGCAGGCAAAAAGTTCAGATCCTTGTTCAGGACGTGGCGACCCTCAATCCGGTGGAAGAGGAAGAAGTCAAGGAACTCGCCGCGCGGCAAACCGCGGGCCTGGAAGACGAAAAAGAAATCGAAACGATCAACGCCCGCATCCGGCTTCAACTCCTGATCCAGAAGAAACAGCGCGCCCTCGAAGCCTTCCAACAGGCCATGAGAACTTCTTCCAACGTCGAGATCCTGCAGGACTTCCTCTAGCTCCCTCGCGATCCCCCAATCTTTCCTCCCCTGAACGGATCAAAACGGCAGCACCGCCGATTCTTCAAAAACCGGGAATCGCCGATACCGTCCTACTCCAGCGGATTTCGGACATCCAAAAAGTCAAATTTCCTGAAGTCTCTATCCATGGTGTACAGTTTGAGGATGTCATGTTGCCGAAGAAGAGCCGCCAAATGCGCATCGGGAACCAAATTTCCTCGTACGGGAAAGTCTCGCGTGACTTCTCGATAGATTTCAAAAAATCCATCCGCTTCGGACAATGGTCTCACATGGGGTAACCGTAAGAGGGCCTGGACATTTCCAAGGGCTTCCTGTGGGGTCAAAGGGTGAGAGAAGATCAGAGGGTGAGTCACCACCCGGAGATACGCCATCAACGTCGGCCAAGCCACGTACCACGGCTCAGAATGGATGGTACAGCTTTGAAGGAACTCCAGGGCTGACGAATGATGAGAACTGGCCCGATCCGATGCATACAAAAAGATATTCGCATCGACCGAATAACTCACTTCACGTTCTCATCAAGCAGGGTATAAAGGGCCTCTTTGTCGGAAAAATCAATGCGGGCCTTCATAGAACGAGACACCCAAGGTAGTTTGGAGACTCGCGGGGTTTTTCTCCTTTGAAAGAGAGCTTCCGCCAGCAGTTGAGACATAATTTGTCCCAATGATCGGTTCTCTCTCTTTTGAAGGGTTTTGAGTTCCTTCAAAAGAGGCCCATCAATGTCAACGGTCGTTCTCGGCATGATGTGATGATGATATGATAGAGCACATCTGATGTCAACGCTGCTTTAATGGGGGTAGCCTTAGCTTTCTTCATCATCGTAGCAGCAACGTCGTTTGTCAGTTACGAGCAGAGGAGTTTCTCGGCTGCAACGCGTCCAAAAAATCGAAAATCCACTTGCTCTCTCGGATCTCCCTGAGAAAATTACGGCCCTCTTTCGAGGTATAAGTTTTCCTTTCGCTTATATGGGCTATTCGATTGCGATCGTCACGGACTCTATCGAGTTTTACAAACGTATCCGGGGAAGCAAGGAATTGACTGCCACGCATCTCAGCGAATAGACATTTTAGACCAACGTTGGATCCCGCGTTCCTAATCACCTTGATAATGTGCCCTAAACCACATACTTGGTTGGGACGTGGAGCATCATCGCCAAGAAGATTCTCTATTCGAGGACGGTTGCGCATAAACACCTTATGATGAAATTCCGACTCTATTGACAGCGCCCAACATCGAGGAATTGACCAAGGATTGATGTTTATCCAATGCTTGTTGCTCCACAATTCCGCCTCTACTACCATCTCCTTCGTCCTATCGTGGAGATCTTCGAGTAATGGGCCGTATTCATCTTTCAGTGTTTTTCGCACCTCATCTAGATCTGAATGAAATTGTCGCGCAATTGCGGTATGATTCAGTTCGGGCAAAATGGATAAGGTTTCTGTATAACTCCCGAGGGACACATAGCCATCGATGTAATAATCCTCGATGAGTTCGCCTAGGTGTCTCGCTCGCTCAGGCTGTTTTTGGCGAGAATAAAGTTTCACAAGACTGGTCAGCCAAGTTTCGAGAGAACTCCTTTGGCTTGAATCTGACCTCTGATCGAAATCGCCATGCTCTAGTTTCTCTCGACGGACAAGAGTATATAAATGTTCATACACAGCGATGGCATGAGCGTACATCTCACGTTCCTCGTACCATCCAGCCATGCCTTCGCTCAACGGCCAGTCGAATGCAATGTCAACTTTGTTCAGGAATCTCGTCCACACCGTTTTCAACTCACCTGCATCCTCAGATTCAAGCTGCCTATTCGTGAAGGAGAGTCGCTTGATCAGGTGATCGTAGTCATTGCCAAAAGGGATCTCGCCGAAAAGGTCGAACCCTTTGTTTATAAGGCTCAGAAGTTCCCTGTCTGTTAGCGCCTCGGTGCCGGATCGTGGCCTTGATTCAATGTCGAGGCATTGCATCTCCCATTCGTCTTTCTCACGCTGTATTTCAGGATCGTTTATAACCTCTTCCATGAATTCGTCAGCTTCGTTAAAGATATCATCAGCCATAGATCCTCCTCTCCAAAATTAAGGCGTCATATAGCCTTTTTCCCGTATCTTAAGGGAACTATATATCTGTTTGCAAAATATGGGAGGCTTTGACGGCTCTTCCTGTCTTTTTCTACGCTTGTGTCGAACGAGCAACTGAACCATCACACACACCAGGAGCAAGAGAACCATGAAGACCATTTTGTTCAAGAGCTTCTTTGTCGTTATCGTCCTGATGGGAAGCGTGCCGGCGGCTGCGTTTGCCGAGACGTTGCCCGAGGCCATAACCGAACTCGACAAAGCCAAAGCTACACAGGGAAGAGTGTCGGCAGTCGCGTCTGCGGAGACCTTGTCCAGAGCCATCGATGAAGCCTTGGTTGTACACCTAGCGACGATTGAAGCCCTCTCTGTATATACAGCCGCCATCAACGAAATCAGTGCCCGATCTGAAGAGGCCAAAACCCAAGAAGAAATGGACGCCTGGGCCAAGTCACGCGCGGCACGTGAAGCTGCTGCCTTGGATGAAGCCATCGCCCACGCCAAGGCAAGCCGAGGGCACAAGAAACGAGCCGCTCATTGCAAGGCTATCTTGCAATCGGATGATCCGGTAAAGGTCGTCGAATGTTTGGAAACTCTGGACTATATTGTGGGGGCCTGTACCTCGACAATCGGATATAGCCTCAAATGGATCAAAGAGGCAGGGATATCATGGAACATTGAAGAAACGCGCCCGGAAAGCTATGCAGATGAACAACGATTCGTAAAACAAAACATCCTTCGTAATCCGACCCGAAGTGATTATTGGAATGGATACAAAGACTTGGTCGATGCTCGGACTTACAACGATTTGTTGATCAAATTCATCAATGAAAAAACGGCTGTTGATGATACACCATGCGTGAAGGAGACCATCACCGGCTATTCCAGGTTCGTGGTCTCTATGTTAAACCAAGACCGCTACGCCGGCTTGGTAAAACGATGTGCCAAAAATAATAAAGAAGCGAGGTGGCTTGGGTATCGGCTGATCTGGCCGTGCGTCAAACGATACCGTGAGATGATAGGTGAACCCGTTGAAACCGACCAAAACGAATGATGCAGAAGACCATCCAAAGCTGAAAGCATGAACCGATTCAACAGCTTTATAGGGATAGATAATTCCCTGTCAGAGACCTGCGAGTTGTGGTTGAGAGAGGCGTCATGAAGAGCGCCTTTTCAGGCGCTTTTCATATTGGGCGGCGTACAGATCAATGAGCCTGCGGATCATCGCCTGATACGAAGTCCGACGCTTTCCGGCCTCTTTCTTAAAAAAATCCACGCTCGATTTGCTCAAAGACATCGTCACCTTGACATGGTCCCGGCGAAGCACCAACTCGTCCGGCGGTGTAAGAAAATCTTCAATCACGCTTAATCGGCCAAGAGGCTCATCCGTATATTTGATTTTGTTCTTCATAAATCCTTTTACCCCTCCTCCAGTATCCTGCACCGATGATTCGAATCACATCTCTTGGGTTGTAGCCTAGCCTTCCTCGTCTATTGAATCAACATGGCATCGCCGTAGCTGTAAAACCGGTACCGTGCGGTGATGGCTTCCGCGTAGGCCGCTCGCAGTTGGTCGAGGTCGGTGAAGGCGGAGACGAGCATGAGCAACGTGGTGCGCGGCAGGTGAAAATTGGTCAGCAGGGCATCGACCATCGCGAAGCGAAATCCGGGCGTAATGAACAGACGCGTCTCACCCGGACCCGGCTGGATTTCCCCGGCTTCGTTGACCGCTGATTCCAACGTGCGCACCGAGGTCGTGCCGATCGCCACGACTCGCCGACCTTCAGCCTTTGCCGCATTGAGAAGCTTCGCCGTTTCCTCGGAAATTTCAAACCATTCGGCGGTCATGTGATGGTCTTCGATATGGTCCACGGCGACGGGACGAAACGTCCCAGGCCCCACGTGCAGCGTGACGGTCGCGAGCTGAATGCCCTTTTGCTTGAGGGCAACGAATAATTGTTCCGTGAAATGCAACCCCGCGGTCGGTGCGGCAACGGCCCCCTCCGAGCGCGCGAAGACCGTTTGATAGGCCTCTTTGTCCCGCTCAGTCGCCGGGCGCTTGATATAGGGCGGAAGCGGGACTTCGCCTATCCTGTCGAGCAGGTCTTTGATGGACCCTTGGGTATCGATCCGCAGGACCGTTCGCTCCTGAGTCCGTTCCAGGACCTCGGCGGTCGCCTCATTTTGAAATTGCAGGATCTGACCAACGGCGACGTGGCCTTTCAACAGGACTTCCCAACTAGCTGCCTCCAAAGGCCGCACCAACAACACCTCCACTTTTCCGCCGCTCGATTGTTTGGTGCCGTGGAGCCTGGCGGGCATCACTTTCGTGTCGTTCAACACCACCACGTCGTCGGAGCGTAACAGGTCCGGCAGATCTTTCACCCGGGCATGTTGAAACGCGGGCTCCCCCTTGCGCGGCACGACCAACAGCCGCGCGTGATCTCTCGGGGAAACCGGGTGATCGGCAATCAGCGATTCATCAAAAGGAAAGTTGAACTCGGAAAGTCGCATAGCAAATACCCACGTCGACAACACTTGTCTTGAGCGACAGCGAAGAAACTGTCCCGGACCCTCGAGCAGGGCGGGGATTGTAGATGTTCACTAATTCGTTGACAGAATGTAGGGTAACTCACCCAATCATCTGGAGGCGAACCCATGCGACACAATACCCAAGACAAGACCCTTTATCGCAACTATGTTCGGAAGTGGAAATTCCTGATCCAGGAGTACGAGTTGGTCAAACAGAAACGGCATCCCAAGTTCCGCTTTGCCGCTGATTTCTACCGGTTTCATCAGACCCACCGGCAGACCTTCTTCAAGTATTACCACCGGTTCCGCCAGAGCGGAGCCGAGCACGCCCTGGTGCCGCAGCCCCGCGGCCCGAAGTGGAAAAGTCGGCGGGTCTACGGGTATATTGAGCAGCAGGTCTTGCAGCACCGGCGGCTGGGCGTCAATCGCTATGAGATTTGCCAGCTTCTGGCCCCGAAGCTTAAGCACCTGACGCCGTCGCCGAGTACGGTCTATCGGATTATCCAGCGGCATGAGCTGAATCGCTTAACGCCCAAGCTGAAACAGGAGAAACGCCGCATTGTGAAGCAGAAAGCCGGAGAATTAGGGCATCTCGACTGCCATTATTTGAGCAAGGATCTCATTGCGACCGATCCCACCCGCTACTATCTGGTGTGCGTGATCGACGCCTGTACCCGCCTGGCCTGGGCCGAGGTGGTGACCGATCTGAAGAGTCTGACGGTGATGTTCAGCGCCTTGAAGAGCTTCAATCTGCTTCACCAGCGGTATCAGCTCCAGTTTGCCGAGGTCTTGACGGACAATGGGTCGGAGTTCGCGGCCCCGCGCACCAAAGCCACGCACCCGTTTGAACGGATGCTGCTGGAGTTGGGGATCAAACATCGGTATACCCGGCCGTACCGCCCACAGACGAACGGGAAGGTGGAACGGTTCTGGCGGACCCTGAACGATGACCTGATCGATGGCACCACGTTTGCGTCCCTGGCGGAGTTCCGGGACGAATTGGAGCAATATCTCCTCTACTACAATGAGGTGCGCCCGCATCAGGCGCTGGAGGGGCAAACTCCGAAACAGATCAACGAATCTTGTCAACGAATTACTGAACACATACAGGGATGACAGAAAAGGGAAGGCCTACTTTGGAGTCTGGATTCCCGCGTTCCCGGGAACGACGGAAGCAGGCAGGGTCATGACCACCTGGTCGCGTGGCAGGATCTCCGTTCCCGGATAGTAGTAGCGCAGGATGGATTGATAGGGGTAACCCAGTTCAGCCATTTCCTTGGCGCCCCATTGACAGAGGCCCACCCCATGCCCCGCCCCGTTTCCCGCAAATACCACATGTCTGTGAATCCGTTCAATGGAGAACCGGGTGCTGCGTACTTTGGCATACCCGAGGAGCCGTCGAAACTCCTGGCCCGTGATAATGAGTTCTCCCCGGGAATGCAGGATCCTCAGGTCCTTGACCCGACCGGCGGCGGTCATGCGATAGGGCGTAAGCGTCGCGAGCCAGCCAATGGGATACCCTTCATCCCTGAGCCGGGTCTGGATCTCGTCAAACGGGATGGTCACTTGCCATTCATACCGGGGGGACTTCTGATCGAATGGACAATCCACTCCTTTCAGATAGGGCAAGTCTTTGGACCACACGTTCATGGCGTCTTCCGTGCGCCCGGCCGTGGTGGATGAATAGACGGCAAAAATGGGGCGGCCTTTATAGGTGACGACCCGGCCACGCGTGTGGCGCACGGCATCGAGTACCGCACGATTGACGTTTTGACGGCCCGTATACACCTGGTCCTGGACGCTCGCGTACACGTCAAACGGTTGCCCGGCATTTTCCAGTTTCTTGTGCAACACGTAGGTCCGTGCTGCCACGGCCTGCGTCCGCAGGAGTTCTTTATGCCAACCTGGGTTGACTTCCGAACTCACGACCCCTGCCACGTAGTCTTCGAGATCAACCAGGTTTACGACCAGCAGGTGTCCGTCCCTGACCGTGATATCGAGACCTCCATACACCACCCACTGTTGACTCGCCGCATCAGGGGACGGTCTTTGAATCGTCACCTGCAGTCCCTCGTGTGTGCCTTGAATCGCAAGGCGGTTGCCTCGCATCCGGCGGTCGTCGACCTGCAACTCATGCCCCTTCGGAATAATCGTCACCCCGGACGCGACCTCGACCCGATCGCCCGAAGGCAGTTCGAGACGAAGGTCTCCGGCGGACGCGACCGTGACGTGGCCGGCCTGTTCGGCGAGAGCGACTCGAATGCGATCGGATGCGTGAACCGAGGCGGGAAAAGAACCCAGCCCCATACCGATGATCAGCAGCAGGATTCCGACCGGAGCAGAGGTGAACATAGTCAGCGTTTCAGGAGGAAATAGAGGAGGAGACTCCCCACAATGCTGATGATGATACTGGTACTCAGGGGAAAGTAAAAGGTGACATTATCCCGTTTGATGAACAGATCGCCCGGCAGCTTTCCCAGCCAGCCGAGCCCGGTCCCCGCACCCGGCCACTTGCCGAGCAACGAGACGACGATGCCGAGGGCGACAATCCCCAAACCCAGTACGATGAGCGTTTTCCCGATGAACTCCGGCATGACTCACTTCACCAATTCCTCGGCAATCTGGACGGCGTTGAGGGCGGCCCCTTTGCGCAGATTATCCGCCACCACCCACAGGTTGAGGCCATTGGGAATGGATTCATCTTCGCGAATCCGTCCCACGAACACCGCATCCGTTCCTACCGAATGGACTTGCAGGGGATACAATTCCCTCGAGGGATCGTCATACAGTTGCACGCCAGGGGCGGTCGAAAGCATGGCCCGGGTTTCCGCCACCGACAACTTTTTTTTCGTTTCGACGTTGATGGATTCCGCGTGGCCGACGAACACGGGCACGCGCACCGTGGTCGCGGAGATCCCGATCGATTGGTCACCCAGAATTTTCCGGGTTTCGTTGACCATCTTCATTTCTTCACGGGTGTACCCCGACGACACAAAGTCGTCGATGTGCGGCAAGCAGTTAAACGCGATCTGGTGCGGATACACTTTTGAGGTCACGTCACTGAAGCCCAACAACTGCCGGCACTGTTCCGCCAATTCATCCATGGCCTCTTTCCCGGTGCCGGAAACGGATTGATAGGTCGAAACGACGACACGGGTGATCCCGGCGTGGTCATGTATCGGTTTGAGTACCACCACCATTTGAATGGTGGAGCAATTCGGGTTGGCCACAATACCCCGGTGTTTTTCAAGATCGTGGGGGTTCACTTCGGGGACGACCAACGGGACCTGCGGGTCCATTCGCCAAGCCGAGCTGTTGTCTATCACCACCGCCCCGGCTTCGACGGCAACCGGCGCGTACTCCTTGCTCACTCCGGCACCGGCGGAGAACAACGCGATATCGACCCCCCGGAACGAGTCCCGGGTGAGCAACTTCACCGTGACGTCATCACCCCGAAACGATACTTCTCCACCTGCCGACCTGGACGAAGCCAACGGACGCACCTCTTCCACGGGAAACTTTCGTTCTTCCAGGATCGAGAGCATTTCCGTGCCCACGGCACCGGTGGCACCGACGACGGCGACGGTATAGGCTGCTTTCTTCTTCATCTTATGCAGAGCGGTTGTCTCACGGGTTTTCATTCACCACGACCCGGATACGGTGGCTAAAGGTATCCGCGATGTACACGTGCCCACGGGCGTCAAGGGCCACACCGAACGGGTAGTTCAGACTGCTGTGCAGGGGATCCTTCCCATCGCCGGAAAACTCCGCCTTCCCGTTCCCGGCCAGAAGCGACATTTCCCGTTTCTGAAGATCCCACACCCGGATCAAGTGGTTATCGCTGTCCGTAATGAACAGCCGGCCGTCGGGATGCAGGGCAATGGCATACGGTCGAGACAGGTTGGGAGAGGATTCGTTTTCCCCCGGTGTAAATTGAAACGCGCCCATTCCTCCCGCCACCGTCTCAACCGTTCCGGTGTGTCGATCCCACTTCCGAATCCGGCCACTGAACGTATCGGCAATGTACAGGTTCCCCTCCTGATCCACGGCGAGCCCGCTGGGACCGGCCAACGCGGTTTCAGGACCCGGCGCCTCATCGCCGTTGTACCCCGACTCCCCGGTCCCGACGACCGTCGTGATCACGCCGGAAGTCAGATCGAGCTTTCGGATCCGGTTGTTGCTTTGATCGGCGATATACAACAGGTCAGGCCCATCGAGGGCCAGGGCCACGGGTTCATTCAGGGCCGCTTTTACGGCAGGACCCTGGTCGCCGTACCCTTTCGCCTGGCCCGTTCCCGCGATGGTGGAGATGACCCCGGTGCCGGGATCCACCCGGCGAATACGATGATTCCAGGTATCGGCAATGTACACGGTCCCGTCTTCAGCCACGGCCACGGCCGAGGGGAAATTGAGGGCGGCGGCGATCGCCGGGCCGCCGTCCCCTGAAAACCGCTGGTCCTTCGATTGCGTCCCGGTCATGTAGCGGACCATTCCACTCAAGTCGGGTTGTTGCGTGTAGGCGTCACCCGGGTTGCCCACCGGATCCGCCAACGGATCTTCGTCGTCTTCCGGATGTTCGGGCAATGGCTGGGCCGGCATCGAAGCGGGAGCATCGCGCACGCAGGTTCCGGCTATCGTCGTGATGATCCCGGTCCGTGCCTCAACCTTTCGCACCAGGTGATTTTCCGAATCGGCGATGTAGAGATTGCCTGCGGTGTCGAGGGCAATGGTTTTCGGTTCGTTCAACAGGGCCGCGGTGGCCGGACCGGCATCCCCCTCCCAACCCGGCTCCCCGGTCCCGGCGATAGTGCCGATCGCACCGGCTTGAATGGCTTCCAACATCTTTCCCCTTCCCCTTTCTTCCGCCTATCCCGCACCGATATTCTGAAGAATACGGTCGCCCATCTCTTTGGTGCCGACGAGGGTTGTCCCCGGCGCCGCGATGTCTCCGGTTCGATACCCCTGGCTCAACACGGTCTGGATGGCGTTTTCGATCAGATCCGCTTCTTCCCCCAAGTCGAACGAATACCGCAGCATCATCGCACCCGAGGCAATCATGCCGATGGGGTTGGCCGCATCCTTTCCCGCAATATCCGGCGCACTGCCGTGAATGGGTTCATACATGCCGACGGACGCGCCGACGCTGGCCGACGGCAACATCCCGATCGATCCGGTCAACATGGCGGCTTCGTCACTCAAAATATCACCGAACAGATTCGTGGTCAGAATCACGTCGAACTGCCGGGGGTTCCGGATCAACTGCATCGCGCAATTGTCCACGTACATGTGTCGCAGTTCCACGTCCTGATACTCCTTGTGGACCTCGATGACGACCTTCCTCCACAACTCCGAGGATTCCAGCACGTTCGCCTTATCGACGGAGGTGACGAGCCCCCGGCGCTTGCGCGCGACGTCGAAGGCGACCTTGGCAATCCGCGTAATTTCTTCCGTGGTGTAGACTTCGGTATTAAATCCGCGATGGCCGCCCGGCGTCGCCTCCACGCCCTTGGGCATCCCGAAATAAATGCCACCCGTCAGCTCGCGCACCACCAACACGTCAATGCCCTCGATGACCTCGCGCTTGAGGGTCGAGGCATCGGCCAATTCCGAATACAGTTTGGCGGGCCGGAGATTCGCAAACAGCCCGAGTCGTTCCCGCAGGCCCAGCAACGCCCGTTCCGGCCGCCGTTCATATTCAAGCCCTTCCCATTTGGGCCCGCCCACCGCCCCCAACAGGACCGCGTCACTGGTTTTGGCCAAATGGAGGGTGTCATCCGGGAGGGGCCAGTCCGTGTCGTCAATAGCCTTGCCGCCGACCGCGGCGGGAACGAATTCAAACGCATGGCCACCGCGTTTCCCGATTGCCTCCAACACTGCAATGGCCGCCGGGACGATCTCCGGGCCAATGCCATCCCCAGCCAACACTGCGATCTTCTTGTTCATGACCTTACCTTTACTCGTACTTTCTCACCCTCACCCTCACTCTCTCCCATCAAGGGAGAGGGAATTATTTGCATCAAGGGAGAGGGGATTACGGATCAACAGAGCCCGATTTTATCGCCCTGGTTGGCGCGACGCTCCAATTGCGACGCCAGCTTGTTCAGGGCATTCAAATAGGCTTGAGCCGAGGCCACGATGATATCGGTATTCGCGCCGTTCCCGGTGACGATTTCGCCGTCCTGTTCGATCCGCACCGATACCTCTCCTTGCGCATCCGTTCCACCGGTAATGGCTTTGACCACGTAGGCCAACAATTTGCTCTTGGTCTGCGTGATCCGGGCAATCGTTCGATACACCGCATCGACCGGACCATCACCGGTCCCCGTCTCTTTTATCACGTGTCCGTCCACTTCCAGTTCCACGGTCGCCGTCGGAACCTGGTTCGTCCCGCTTTGCGTATTCAGGGATTTTAGCGAGTACCGTTCGGTCACCTTGGTGACGGCTTCGGACACGATCGATTCCAAATCTTCCTCGAACAACTCCTTTTTCTGGTCCGCGAGCCGTTTGAATCGATCGAACGCCGCATTCACTTCTTCGTCCGTGAGCGTATAGCCCAACTTCGCCAATTCCGCCCGAAAGGCGTGGCGACCGGACAGTTTCCCCATCACCAGGCGGCTTTGCGTCAACCCGATGGAATCCGGCCGCATGATTTCATACGTGTTTTTATCCTTGAGCAACCCGTCCTGATGGATCCCGGAGGTATGTGCGAACGCATTCGCCCCGACGATGGCTTTATTGGGTTGGACGACCATCCCCGTGATCTTGCTGACCAGGCGACTGGACTTGGAAATTTCTTCCGTGCGGATTTGCGTCACGGCATCATAAAAATCCTTGCGGGTCCGCAGCCCCATCACGATTTCTTCCAATGAGGCATTGCCGGCCCGTTCGCCGATTCCGTTGACGGTACATTCCACTTGTCCGGCCCCCGCGTAGATGGCCGCCATGGAATTGGCGACCGCCAACCCCAAATCATTGTGGCAATGGACGGAGATGATCGCGCGGTCGCAGTCACGCACCCGCGTCCGGAGCGTCCGAATAATTTCTTCAAATTCCTTGGGGGTCGTGTACCCCACCGTATCGGGAATATTCACCGTCCCCGCGCCGGCGTCAACGACCGCTTCCACCACCTCGCACAGATAGGCGACGTCCGACCGCGTCGCGTCCATGGGCGAAAATTCGACGTCATCGACGTAGGTTCGCGCATGTTGGACCATCTCGACCGCACGACGGAGGGCTTGCTCTCTGGTCATGCGGAACTGGTGTTTCAGGTGAATGTCCGACGTGGATAAAAAGGTGTGAATCCGCGGTTTGGGCGCCCCTTTCAACGCCTTCCACGCCGAATCAATATCCTCGGGTTTGGCTCGTGCCAGACTACAGATCGTCGGGCCTTCGACCTCCTGGCCAATGCGCTGCACCGCTTCGAAATCGCCGGGGGAACTGAAGGCAAACCCGGCTTCAATAATATCCACGTTCAAGCGAGCCAGTTGTTTGGCGACCAACACTTTTTCTTCCACGTTCATGCTGGCTCCCGGAGACTGCTCGCCGTCCCGCAGGGTGGTATCAAAAATTCTGATGTGTCGTCTCATGGCCCATGCTCCTCACAAGGGGATCCACCGCCTTCCGACAAGGCCGCGCCCGGATCGACGCTCATGCAGCCCTGCTTCCGGCCCTTCTCAATCATAACCCAATCATCACCGGTTCCGACAATAAAAAAGCCTTCACCCCGATGAGGTGAAGGCTTTCTACCTGTTTCGGGGTCATCAGGGGGTCACTGATAGTTTCAGAAGACCTGACACTGTCAGCACCGCGTCACTTAAGCGAAGGGTGCCCCTTCCTTTTCCTTGCCATTGATCCATGCGGTCAATCCTTTGAATCCGACGACACGGGCGCCCGAACCTGCGTGTCTCGCGTTGTTGCGACGGTGACGGCACTCCAGCCTTTTTCCAACAACCCGGAAGCCACGTATCCCAAACAGAGCACAAACAACATCAGTTGAGGATAGGCCATCACGGACACCAGAATCAAGACGGCCCAGACCAAATACATAAAATGATTGTGGCCTGCAAACTTCAACTGTTTCACACCGCGGTACTTCACCGTACTCACCATGAGAAACCCCATCAACAAACTCAAGGCGATCACCACCGAGGGCAGGACGCTTTCCGGCAGATGGCCGATGTGCGTGTCGAAAATATAAAACGTCGAGATGAACCCGGCCGCCGCCGGAATGGGCAACCCCGTAAAAAATCGACTGTCCCCACTGCTCGCCATGACGTTAAACCGGGCCAGGCGCAGTGCGCCACAGGCCACGTACGCGAACATGATGGCCGCCCCTAACATCCCCGGCGACTTCAACGCCCACGCATAAATCAAAAAAGCCGGGGCCAGCCCGAATGAGATGAGATCCGACAACGAATCATATTCCACGCCAAACTCGCTCGTACTGTCGGTCAACCGGGCGGACGTGCCGTCCAGGACGTCGAACACCATCGCAATCAGGATCGCAATCGCCGCCGTTTCCAATCGACCATGGAACACCAACACCACCGCGGCCAATCCGCTGAACAGATTACCGGTGGTGAGGATATTGGGGATCAGTTGGACTCCCCTGCGGCGTTGCCCTTCCTTATTTTTAAAAATCCGGCCTTTCACGTGAACTCCGCGAGTATGGATTCGCCACCCTTGACGCGGTCTCCGACCCTGACGCGGACCCGGCTTCCGGCGTCGACATACGTATCCATCCGTGAGCCGAACCGGATGAGGCCAAAGCGTTCACCCGCTACGGCGGCATCGCCCGGCTGGACCCAGCACACGATCCGACGGGCAACGAGACCCGCGACCTGGACACAGAGCACTTTTTTCTGCGACGGGGTTTCAATCATCAACGCATTTTGTTCATTATGCATTGTCGCGTCCTGATCGCTCGCGTCGAGGAACCGGCCCGGCTGGTAGGCCATATCCACCACGGTGCCCACACACGGCATCCGATTGATATGCACGTCAAAAATATTGAGAAAGATACTGATCCGGATACTTTGCTCTTTCAAATATCTTGGTTCAAATTCCTTTTGAATCGCGATCACTTCCCCGTCGCCGGAAGCCAGAAGCAGGTCATCACCCCGCGGGGGCGTCCGAGGAGGGTTTCGAAAAAACCAGCCGGTAAAACATGCAAAGGCGCCAAAGGCCATGGCGGTTTTTCGCCAGCCCAACAACCGGGCCAACGCCGCCGGCGCCGCCGCTCCCACGACAAAGGGCAACCCTTCCGGAGCAATCGGGAGACCTTTCGCACGATCAGTCATTCCGACCCGTTTCCCCAGCTCGCCCAGATCAATTCTTTTTCTGGTCCACAAGTTTGTCCTTGTGCAACCAGGGCATCATCCCGCGCAATTGTTCCCCGACTTCTTCGATGGGATGCTCCTTGCCTCGTTTGAGCAGCGCATTGTACACGGGGCGATTCGCCTGATTTTCCAGGACCCATTCCCGGGCAAACCGGCCACTTTGGATTTCCCGGAGAATTTTCTTCATGGTCTGTTTGGTTTCGTTCGTAATGATGCGCGGTCCGCGGGTAACGTCGCCGTATTTGGCGGTCGTGCTGATGGAGTATCGCATGTTGGCGATCCCGCCCTGATAGATCAAGTCGACGATCAGTTTCACCTCGTGCAAGCATTCAAAATACGCCATTTCCGGGGAATAGCCCGCTTCGACCAGGGTCTCATACCCCGCTTGAATCAAAGAGGTCAGCCCCCCGCACAAGACGACTTGCTCCCCGAAGAGATCGGTCTCGGTTTCTTCCCGGAAATTCGTTTCGATGACGCCGGCGCGGCCGCCGCCAATGGCCGAGGCATACGCCAACCCGACTTGCGTGGTCTCTCCGCTGGGATCCTGATGGACGGCCAACAAACACGGCACCCCGCTTCCCTTCGTGTATTCCGAACGGACCAAATGACCGGGTCCCTTGGGCGCCACCATAAACACGTTGACCTCGGCCGGCGGCTGGATTTGTCCGAAGTGAATGTTAAACCCGTGACCGAACGCGAGAAACGCGCCATCCTTCAGATGCGGGGCAATCTCATTCTGATAAATGGCCGGCTGCACTTCGTCCGGAGCCAGGATCATGACCACGTCCGCCTGTTTCACGGCATCGGCCACCGGCATCACTTTCAGCCCCATGGCTTCCGCCTTTTTCCAGGACGCACCCTCCCGCAGACCGACGACGACGTCGGCACCGCTGTCCGACAGATTGAGAGCATGGGCGTGGCCCTGACTACCGAATCCGATAATCGCCACTTTCTTTTTCAAAATGTTCTGTAAATCCGCATCTCTGTCATACAAGATTTTCATGGACAACTCCTTGGGGAATGAAGGGGCAAGCTGATTTTCTTTTCCTCTTTGTAGCAGCGCCATCCCTGGTCAAAGCCAGGGACATGCCTCATGGCGCTTTCGTTGGCGGCATAAGAAATGCCTCTACCTCCCCTCACCCCTCCTTACAAAAGAGGGGAAGGAAGGAATGCCAGTCTTTTTCCTCCCCTTTGTAAGGGGAGGGTGAGCTAGGCTTGCCCCCGCGAAAGCGGGGGTGGGGTAGAGCCCCACGCCCGACAACCTCGCGTTCCGCATCGTATGAGATAGCTTCTAGTTAGCTTTGGCAAGCGGACGCGACTGATTCGCCATCGCGCGAACGGGTTCTCGTGCAATGGCAATCCGGCCGGACCTGACGATTTCCTTGATGCCCAGGGGTTGGAGCAACTGGATAATGGCGTGAATCTTCTGCACGTCACCTGTGACTTCAATCGTATATGACGTTGGGGATGAATCAATCACGTTCGCTCGAAAGATATCGGCAATCCGCAGGGCCTCGGCTCGATCCTCCGATCGGGCATGTACCTTAATCAAGGCGCTCTCCCGGCTGACGGCGTCGCTCTCATTGAGGTCAACCACCTTGATGACGTCGATGATTTTATTCAATTGCTTGAGGATTTGTTCAATGATGCGCTCATCCCCGTTCGTGACAACGGTCATCATCGACACGGTCGGGTCGAGCGTAGGCGCCACCGACAAACTTTCGATATTAAACCCCCGTCCGCTGAACAGGCCCGCCACCCGTGACAACGCCCCGGATTTATTTTCCAACGTCACTGCAATAATGTGTTCCACGAATGCTCCACCTTTTTCCCGTTTACGCGTTTCACAAACGCTTCGCTCTCGCTCCTTACGCCGTCAAAATGGTGTCCTTGCTCTCCCCTTTTCCCGCCGCCTCCGATGTCTGTCGCTTCTGCAACTCGGGAGGATCTTCCAGAATCATTTCATGGTTGCATCCCCCGGCCGGAATCATGGGATAACAATTCTCGAATTGGTCCACCGGCACGTCAATGAAGACCGGTTTATCAATGGCCATCGCCTCTCGAATCCCGTCATCCACTTCACCGACGTTTTGAATGCGAAGGCCGGCCGCGCCGTAGGCTTCCGCGAGTTTGAGAAAATCCGGAGATTGGTCCAAATAGCTGCACGCGTAGCGGCCTTCATAGAACAGATCCTGCCACTGTCGCACCATGCCATGGAACCGGTTATTGATGATAAACACTTTGACCGGCAGTTTTTCGATCACGGCCGTCGCCAGTTCCTGGGTGTTCATCTGGACGCTCCCGTCACCCGCAATGCACAACACGAGTCGATTCCGAAAGGCCGCCTGTGCCCCCAAGGCCGCTGGGAAGCCAAAGCCCATCGTCCCCAACCCGCCGGACGTCAGCCACGTATTCGGATTGGCGAGATGAAAGTATTGCGCCGCCCACATCTGATGCTGCCCCACATCGGTGGAAACGATCGGGTCGCGGTCCTTCGTCAGTTGATAGACCCGGTCGATCAGGTACTGCGGCTTGATCAACTTGTCGGCATCCTGCTGGTAGCTCAGGGGGTGAGCGGTCTTCCACTCATTCAGTTGATCCCACCACGGCTTGCGCAATTCTTTCTGGTCGCCATTCACCGTCGCGCGCAACACGTTGTTCAATTCCTGGAGCACGCATTTACAATCACCCACGATGGGAACGTCCACGTGAATGTTCTTGCGAATCGACGTCGGATCAATGTCGATATGGATAATCTTGGCATTCGGACAAAACTCGGCCACCTTCCCGGTCACGCGATCATCGAACCGGGCGCCGACCGCAATGACAAGATCGGAATAATGGATGGCCATATTAGCCACATAGGTGCCGTGCATGCCGAGCATTCCCAAAGACAACGGATGTTGACCGGGGAAGGCCCCCAAGGCCATCAAGGTTTGGTTCACGGGGATCTGGGTCATCTCGGCCAATTCGCGCACCTCCGCAGAAGCGCCGGACAACTGCACGCCCCCGCCAATGTACAAGATAGGCCGGCGAGCCTTCATGATGGCATCGGCGGCTTGCTTGATTTTCCACTTGCTGCCTTCATAGGTCGGATTGTAGCCGCGAATCGAAACGGAGTCCGGATATTTAAATTCGGTCTTGTCCATGGAAATATCTTTGGGAATATCCACCAGCACGGGACCGGGTCTGCCGGTGGACGCGATGTAGAACGCTTCCTTGATGTTCTGCGCCAGGTCGTTCACGTCCTTCACCAAAAAATTATATTTCGTGCAGGGACGGCTGAGCCCGATGTTGTCGGCTTCCTGAAAGGCATCGTTCCCGATGAGCGCCGTGGGGACCTGACCGGAAAAGCACACCATGGGCACGGAATCCATATAGGCATCGGCCAAGGCGGTGATCACGTTGGTCATGCCGGGACCCGACGTAATCAAGGCCACCCCGGGTTTCCCCGTGGCTTTCGCATAGCCTTCCGCCATGTGGCCGGCCGCTTGCTCATGTCGGGTTAAGATGACTTCAATGTCTTTTTGTTGGTGCAGGACGTCGAAAATTTTCAGGACCACCCCACCGGGAAGAGCAAAAATCGTTTTCACACCTTCTCGCTTCAAGGCTTCCACAAAAATTTCGGCTCCTGTAAGCTGTGCCATGATCTCCCTCATCGGTTTGAACCGTCCATGATGAACAATACATGATCGGTTCAGTTAAAAATATGTGGTGCCGCCCCCACGTTTCCTGTCGGCCAAGAAACGCAATTGTTTCGAGGGGTTGTACCCCTAAACGAGTGATGATAAACCTGCGTTATCCACAAGTCAAGGGACGGCACGCAGGCCGTCCCCTACAATGCCAATGACGACGCACCGTGTAGGGACACCCCCCGTGGTTGTCCGTCTTGTGGTTGTCCCGCGTGGGGATGGCCAGCGGGTCATCACGTACAACACACATACAAGGTTAGCACCGTAGGTCGGGTTAGCGTAGCGTAACCCGACAATGTAACCGAACACACACAATCTTACGCACCCGGACCCGGCCTCATGTTACGCGACTTTAAACAAGAGATAAAAAATTTAGAAACTCGACACCTGCGCCGGCAGCTACGGATCGTGGAGTCGCCTTCGGATACCACCATCACCATCGAAGGCCGCCGGTTCATTTCCATGGCCTCGAATAATTATCTCGGGTTGGCCAATCATCCCGCCGTCAACCGGGCGGCCATCGAAGCGATTGAACAATGGGGAGTCGGAGCCGGCGCCGCGCGTCTCATTTCCGGCACCATGACGCCCCACCACCAACTGGAACAGGACCTGGCCCAATTCAAACAAGTCGAAGCCGCCCTGACCTTCGGCACGGGATACACCACGAACCTGGGGCTTATCCCGTCACTCATCGACAGGGAGGGACTCATCCTCGCCGATCGCTACTGCCACGCCAGCCTGATAGAAGCCTGCCGGTTGTCGAGGGCTCGGCTGCGCGTGTTTCACCACAACGACGTCGAGCACCTGGAAAAACTGCTCAAGAAACGGGAACGGGCCTGGCCCACCCTGGTCGTCACCGAAGGGGTCTTCAGTATGGACGGCGATCTCGCGCCACTCCCGGATTTCCTGACGCTCTGCCGACGACATGAGGCCACGCTGGTTATCGATGACGCCCACGGCACGGGCGTCATGGGAAAAAACGGTCGAGGAACGGTCGAACACTTCGGCTTGAACCCACAAGACCTCATCCAGATGGGAACACTCAGCAAGGCGATCGGAACCAGCGGAGGCTACGTCGCGGGACCGGCTTCCCTCAAAGACTATCTGATCAATACGTCAAAGGCATTCATCTACACGACCGCCCAGCCACCAGCCATCGCCGCCGCATCGTCCGCGGCCATTCGGATCATTCAACACGAACCCGCCCGCCGGGAACGCCTCCGGAACAACCGAGACGATCTCCATGCAGCCCTGACGGGCATGGGCTTTCAACTCGCCGACTCGCAGAGCCCGATCCTGCCGATCATCGTAAAGTCGCCGGAGACGGCGCTGGAGATGTCGCAAGCCTTATACGAAGCCGGCGTGTACGTTCCAGCCATCCGCCCACCGACCGTTCCCAAAGACAGCAGCCGGCTACGCCTCACCGTCAGTTCGGAACATACGCAAGAGCAGATGGAGTACGTGGTGCAGGAGTTTCGGAAGGCACAGGAAGCGTTTTCGATGAAGTCGACTTCCGCTTCAGGGTAGGCGTGGTGGCCAGCCGGTCTTAAACCCGGCGATTACAGCGATCTTTCAGGTGAAAAAGGTTTTAACCACGAGGCTGACCACGCCGGTCAGGACAATGGTGATCAGGACTTCGAGGCGGATGAGTCGGTTCTCAATGCTCGCTAAGCGGTTCTCGAATGCAGCAATTTCTTCCGCGGCCTCGCGCGCCTTCTCGTCCGATGCGCCAGCCTCTTTGAGAGCTTCGTAGGTTTTGGCGAGCATCACGGCCATGCAAACAGGATACTCATCGTGAGTCACCCATGCAAGGCAAAAGCGATTGTCGGACCGTGAGTTCGGAACATACGCAGGAGCAGTTGGAAAACGTGGTGACTGCGTTTCGGAAGGCACAGGAAGCGTTTTCGATGAAGTCGACTTCCGCTTCAGGGTAACATGGCAAACGCGGCTTTTAACCAAGAGAGCCGATGATCAATGCTGGTGAGCCGGATTGCCATTGGAGAAGCCTCCGTATCAAGAATCAAGCCGCGAGCGGCCGTAGAAGAATGACCAAGATCGCCAAGGAGAACGCCAAGTTGACCCCCAGCATCCACTTAAGCAGCTTCATGTCGGCTTCGATGGTGGCCAGCCGGTTCTCGAACCCGGCAATCTCTTCGGCCGCCTCGCGCGCCTTGTCATCGGACGCGCCCGCCGCCCTGAATGCTTCGTACGTTTTGGAGAGCACCATCGCCATGTGAACAGGATACTCATCAGGAGTCACCCATACAAGGCAAAAGCGATTGTCGGACCGTGAGTGCGGAACATACGCAGGAGCAATTGGAGCAAGTAAAACTGGAGTAGGTCGGGTTAGCGTAGCGTAACCCGACACTCAGGAGCTATTACCTCTTTAACAGGCTTGTCACAAAAATTGCGGAGCACTCTATTCCCCTTTTTATTCCCCTTTTGAAGCCCTATCACTGTCCGGGTCGCCACTCGCGCATTAGCCGTTGCGCCTCGGCAATCTGCGCCGGCGTCATCAGCGACGCGACTCCGTTGCGGGCTTGCACGGCCTTGTCTCGCAATTCCTGCTCAGAGCTAGAAAACCGAGAAGCCGCAAGATTGAACCATTTATGCGCTTGAACGTGGTCCTGCGGCACGCCCTGGCCCAGGGCGTACATGGCCCCAAGCTTGATCTGAGCGCGGGCATCACCCTGCTCGGCCGCCTGACGAAACCAACGCAGCGCCTCGGTGTAGTCCTGCGACACACCCCTTCCCTGGACGTACATGTACCCGAGACTGACCTGGGCACGGGCATCGCCCTGCTCGGCAAGGGTGCTAAACGACTCGAAGGCAACAGCATAGTCGCCGCGCTCATACGCCGTCACGGCTTCGTCAAACGTCGGCGCCCCCGAGGCCTGGGCGCCGAGCAGCGCAAACGCCAGCAGCGCCGACACGACCATACCCTGCCATCCAAAAGACCATGCGGTGTATTCCCGATTTCGTAAGAGGGATGAGGACACGGGCATCTAACCTTCCATGCTGTAAAAAAATTCTTCTTTCGTAATCCTGTCGTTCTCGACGGTATAGAGGGCGACTTGTTCCAGAGTCATACGCTGCTTGGTTTGTTTGCAGGTGACGTCGGTTTTGAACCAGAGTGCGAACCGGTCGCCGTGGGGAAAGGGGCCGCGGAGTTCCCCGCCGTGGACTTCATAATTAGCAAACCACCACACGTTCTTCTTCTTAATCGCTTCAATGCCTCGTTGGGTCTGTTCCATTTCAGGCATGGCACAGGCTTCCACGCTCACCACGTCAGGGTGATACCATTTTTCAATGGCTTCCAGATTTTTCCCTTGCTGACACAGCGCCACCAATTCCTTCCCGATTTCCATCACCGACATGACATTCCTCCTTTATCTCAAACAAGTCTCCAGAGTAGCAGATTTTCAGCATCGTTGATAATCCGAATCATCCCTGGCAGCGTAGGCCCAAACAATTGGCAATCAACTCCGTACAATACAAATTACGCTATTGAGTTAATTTACTCAGTAGCGTAATTCGCAAATTTCGAATGTGGGAGAGAGGGTGCCGGGTTACGGCACTTCTTCGATCTTCAGGAGATAGGTGATGATCTTGTCCAGGGCGCCGGCGGTGAGTTTTTGACCGTACCACCGCGGCATGACGCGGTCGGGATACCCCTGGACAATATAGGCGCCCGGATTGAGGATGGATTCCTGCACGTATTCCCACTCGGTTTTGGCTTTCCCGTGATAGTTCGGATCGGCCAAGCGCCGACGGGCGTTCGTGCCCAATTCCAACTTCGGGCCTTCCCGGCCTTTTGCAACGCGAATGCCCGGAATCATGTGACAGGCGGCACACCCGGACTGGACAAAAATTTTGTCGATGGGCTCTTTCCCCGTGGCCAGGGGCACCATGGCCTTGTCCACCACCCGCGTTGCCTCGTTCTTGAGTTGTTCAATTTTTTCCTCCTGAGGCCCGGGCTCCGGTTGAATGCGGTTGAGCGTCCAAAAGAACACCACACACATCAGCCCCATGATGATGATCGTCTCTTTATTCCACTGAAACGGTTTTTTGTTCGTAGCCACGTGTCCTCCCTGCCGGCCGGAGTCGAAACGACGCCCGCGTATTTCTAGCACAAGCGAGCGGTTCTCACCAACAGGAGAAGCATTGAGACGCGTATTTTTGGTAGGCTGAGGACGAACCAACGTGGAATACGATTTTCAATGCAACCGAACCATCATTTTCTCCCGTTTACTCCTCAGCCTTGGCTGACGAATCCTCATCTCCAAACCCTGGTGTCCCGGTATCGACGCCGGCCCCATCTCCTCGCCAACGTCCCGATGGAGGACCGCCTGTTCCAGGTCGATCCTCAATCGCAGATCAAAGGCGTGTGCAGTTGGCAACCGGACCGTCAGGCCTCCGGACTCGTCCTGGTTCATGGGTTGGAGGGGTGCCATGATTCGCATTATATGCGAGGCATCGCCCACAAGGCCTGGCACGCCGGATTGCACGTCATCCGCTTGAATCAACGCAATTGCGGGGAGACCGAGCACCTTACCCCCACTCTGTACAACACGGGATTGAGCCAGGACGTTCGGGCCGTGGTGGACGAGTTAGTCGGAAAGGATGGCATCCAGGCTCTCTGGGTCGCGGGATATTCGATGGGTGGAAACCTGGTGTTGAAAATGGCAGGAGAGGCCGGGGAGACCTGTCCCGGTCTGCGAGGCGTGGCCGCCGTCTGTCCCAACGTCCATCCCGCGGCTTGCGTGGCGGCGTTAGAGCAACGGCGTAACTGGATCTACCAGCAAAACTTTGTGCGCAAGCTCAAGGCGCGACTCGAACGCAAAGCGAAACGCTTTCCGGGGAAATGGGACCTGTCCCTTTTGCAAAACGTCCGGACCCTGTCTCAATTCGATGATGCCTATACGGCTCCTGATTGGGGCTACCGCAATGCGGCCGATTATTATGAACGATCGGGGTCCCGTCACGTGCTCGAAGACATTCGAGTCCCAACCTTGCTCATCATGGCACAGGACGACCCCTTTATTCCTCCTGCCTCGTTCGATCTTCCACGCATCCGTACCAATCCCTGCATTCAACTCATCACCCCAGCGAAGGGCGGGCACTGCGGCTTTCTCCAACGAGCACGGGCGAGCGAAGACGCACACTGGGCCGAAAATCGAATCATCGAGTTTATTCAACGGGGGACGACAAACAAGCAAAAGCCGTAGGTCGGGTTAGCGTAGCGTAAGCCGACAGTGGATGACACGCGAAAGGCTCAGGATGGCCCCTCAGGGGTTCAGGAAGCGTTCGAGGGCTTCTCGATACTTCGCACTCGTCTGCGTCACAACCTCATCGGGCAAATGGGGCGGGGGCGGGGTTCGATCCCAGCCCACGGAGTCCAGGTAATCCCGGACGAATTGCTTGTCAAAACTGGGTTGCGACTTCCCGGGCTCATAGTGCGGCTTAGGCCAAAACCGTGACGAATCCGGCGTGAGTAATTCATCGATGACCAGAAGCTGCTTCGTGTCCCGGTGCAACCCGAATTCAAATTTCGTATCCGCGATGAGAATGTCGCGCTCCTCGGCCAAGGCCGCCGCGCGCTGGTACAGCGTGATGCTGACCTGCTTGACCTGTTCCGCCAACTCTTCGCCGATGAGGTCTTTCATGGTGTCATAGGAAATATTTTCGTCATGCCCTTCGGTGGCCTTCGTCGACGGCGTGAATAACGGCTCCGGAAATTTATCCGATTCCCGCAACCCCGTGGGGAGCGGCTGCGCGCACACGGTCCCCCGCGTCCTGTATTCCTTCCACGCCGACCCGGACAGGTAGCCGCGCACGATACATTCCACGGGCAACGGGTCGGCTTTCTCCACGATCATGCTGCGGCCCGCCAGGAGATCCAGGTGGGGGCGGCACGACTCGGGGAATTCCTCGGGGTTCATGGTGCGCAGGTGATGCGGCACCAGGCCGCCATCCTGCCACAGGCGATCGAACCAGAACTTCGACAGTTGCGTGAGCACGTAGCCTTTGCCGGGAATCCCTTCCAGCAGGACCACGTCAAAAGCCGAAATGCGGTCACTGGCGATCAACAGCAAACTGTCACCCAGGTCGTACATGTCCCGTACCTTGCCTTGCCGCTTCCGGCCAAGACCGAGGTTGGTTTCAAACACCGCCGGAGATGTCCACACGTCACTCATGGTTCATGTTCCTTTTGTAGAAGAAGTCAATAACGTACTAGATGCTGTCTCATACAGTATCTTCCTGATAGCCCTCACTTGCTGTCATCCTGAGCGAAGCGCCTGTCCTGAGTACGCCCTGAGTTTTGCGAAGGGTCTGCCGAAGGAAAGGATCTGCTTTTATAGGCGCTCGTTGTTGAAACGACGAGATTCTTCGCCTACGGCTCAGAATGACAGATATGATGTGGTCAGCCCCTTATTCTGTCAACGAATACGTGAACATTTCCTTGCACGGCTGAGACATGTTCCCCTTGATCCCTCGCAAGAGATTAGGTAGAACATGGCAGGAGACACGATCGGCAATAATCACCCTGAGTGCACACCATGAGTCAAAAACTTCCGGCTTCCAACCAAGGGTTTCTTCGGCAGCTCCATGAACCTTCCAAGAAATATTTGGAAGAATGGTTCGACGTGCCGGCGCACATTCACCACGTCGCCCATCATATGGCAAACCCGCCGGTTGATCGTCCCCAAAGCCGGCAAGAATTTCAACATCTTCTGCAGGGCCTGGACGTACCTGAAGAACAGACCGTCATTCACGAAAAGTTCGGCCATGGCGCCAAAATTTCACCCAATGGGGACCGCCTGCTCGTCACGTGGGAAGCCCACACCGAATACTACAGCTACCAAGTCTGGCACATACCCGACGATAAGCTCAAACCGCTCGAATTCGGGCCGCTTCGATTTCCCGACTATGCCATGCCGTTGTCACCGTTAGGCGTTCAGGTCAATGCGTTGGATATTCTGGTGCTGCCGCACGTGACGCTGGGCATCGAAGAAGTCAAAAACGTGATGCCCGGTCCCCAGCTCTATGGAAGCCGGATCTTCGGGGAGGACATTTCCGTGATGACCACCTTTACCCCGGACGAGTATAAACGCGAACGCTATCTCATCCTCTCACCGTCGTTTGACGTGTTGCTCACACACGTGGCCCGCACCATCGACACCCTGGTAACCATTGAAAACTATACGCACCTGATCCTGTTTCCGTTTCACGCCTTCGCCCAATCCGTGGATGAGGTCCATCAGTATGAACAACGTCATCTGTCTCAACGCGGCGTCATCGCCGAGGAGATCGAGACCGCCACACCCCAAAAACTCCAGCACTGGCTCACCGTGATGACGCAGGATTTCATGAAAGTCAGTCGCATGGCCGAATCCATGCGGTACAAACTGTCCGCGTCCGTGCCGTACGAACGCATCATTCGAGCCAACCTGGCGTTGCTGCACGAACAAGCCCTCGAAGGCCGCCGGCAAATCTCCGAATACGTGGACGGGAAAACCATCGGGGTCGCCGATGGGTACCAGCAATTCGTCAGGCGAATCAATGCGCTGGTGAATGATTTTCAAGGATCCATTGCCGTGATCCGCACAAAAGTCGAACTCCAACTGCAAGACCAGAACCTGGCGCTGGAAAACCAGAACTTGAAGCTCCTGCGCAACATGGATAAGACGACCCGCCGCCAGGCGATCCTGCAGCATACGGTTGAAGGCTTATCGGTGATCGTCATTTCGTACTACCTGAGCGGCCTCGGCAGCTACGTGTTCAAGGCCATGGAAACTCTGGGCTGGATTGAAAACCACGATCTGTTCTCCGGCCTGTTCGTTCCGATTTCCCTGGGGATCGCGTTCGGACTCCTCTTAGTGGGCCGACAATTGATCTACAAACGCCGCTTCGATGATTCCGTGCCCGACCCGGCACCATCCGACCCATCAAACCCATAACGAGCAAGCCGTTCAACAACGACGGCTGAGCGATGCGTTCCTTTCGCTCAGACTGACAAAGTGGACGCGTTGTGCCTCTTTCCGGCATTTGGACTAGCTGTCGGGTTACGCGACGCTAACCCGGCCTACCCTGAACGAACACGGCACATTGACAAGAAGGTCCGGCTTGCCTATTGTATGTGTAGACGCTACACATGGAGGTTCCTCATGGCGACCAATTTAGCCATTGATGATCGGTTGTTACAGAAAGCGGTTCAAGCAGGAAAGCTCCGCACGAAAAAGGAAACCGTGACCAAAGCGTTGGAAGAATTCATCCAACGACGGCAGCAACGCAAAATCCTGCGCGCGTGCGGGACGTTTGAATTTCGCGAGGATTGGGATTACAAAGCTGATCGGCGCGGCCGTGAATCTCGTCGTTGACACGTCGGTGTGGTCCCTAATCCTGCGGCGACCGCAGGTGGAAGTCGCCAATCCATTCGTCCGGGCCTTTCGCCGCCACCTGACGGCTGAAGACGGTCTATTCCTGATCGGCAATATTCTCCAGGAACTGCTGGATGGCCTTCGTTCCCGGAGCCAGTTCCAACGCCTCACGCGAAGTCTGGAGCCTTTCCCACTCCTCGCCCCCAACCGCGCGACCCATATCGAGGCAGCCCGTCTAAGAACCTCGTGCCGGGAAAAAGGGACCCAGGCTGGTCCCGTCGATTGTCTGATTGCCGCAGTCTGCATTGAACAGGGCTTCCCCTTGTTGACCGCCGATCGAGATTTTCTCCGCATTGCACACGATTCGGAGTTGGTAATATTGCCACCTTTGAAAGAAGCCGGTTAATTCAGAACCTGTCTGCGTAATCGATACGCACCTGCCCCTTCCCTTCTGTGATCCAGTTCCCCTCTTCCCCGTCCCGTTTTCTTGTGCATCCTCCGATAATTTACGGCCCGTTGATTCTTCCGTAACGCCACCGTAACGACAATGTTTTACACCTTCTCCTGCATGAATTTGCATCGGACGCACGTCGATATTTCCAAACCAATTACCATTCATTCGAGGGAAGATTGCCGTATGAGCAATCAGCGATGGATCTTTGGAATTGTGGCACTCTTTGTCATGATGGCCTCCATGACGTTGCCGCCAGTGGCAACGGCCGGGGATTTACTCCTGGAAATATTGCTGGAAAAAGGCATCCTCACAAAGGACGAGTTGATTCGGCTCAAAGCCGAGGAGGAGAAGCGGGAAGCCGCAAAAGCCGCTGAGCAAGCCAAGAAGAAACCCGAGGTCGAAGTCGATGTCGTGAAAGAGAAGCAGCAAACCGTAAAAGCTGCCGTGCAAGCCAAGAAGAAATCCGGGGTCAAAGTCGGCTTTGGAAAAAAGGGATTTACCCTGGCCACCGCGGACGGGTTATTCAAAACCAAGATCCAATGGCGGTTTCAAGGCCGGTATACCTTTCCCGAACGGGGAGACCCACGGGAGAGAAGCCATTTCAGCGATGATGAAGAGAGTACCTTCGAACTTCGCCGGGTCCGGCTGAAGGTCGGGGGGCATGGGTACAAACCCTGGATCAAATATTACCTCGAAGTGGATTGGCAGCCCATGCGTACCGCTGATAACGATCAAGCACGTGCTTCCACCCGTCTGATCGATTGGCGTATCATGCTGGAAAAATTCAAATGGGCCAAATTGCGGATCGGCCAATGGAAAATCGACTACAGCAGAGAGCGGGTCGACTCCTCGGGGAAACAGACCATGGTGGAACGGTCCATCATGAATCGGGTGTTTACGCTCGACCGGCAAATGGGGATGATGTTGTACGGTCGCGTGAATCCCGGCACGGTCCTTGATGCAAACTATTACCTCGGGATCTTTACCGGCGCCGGTCGAGGTGTGGCCAATGATGACGATAACATGATGTATGTGGGGCGCCTCCAATGGAACGTGTTCGGCCGGGAGCTCAAATGGCGACAAAGCGACGTCTCATTCCACAAGAAACCCACGGCAAGTGTCTCGTTCGGCGCCTATACGAATAAGGGTAAATGTACGCGATGGTCGGCTGGCGGGTGCGGGAATATAGATAGCGATAATGCCAAATTTCCATCGCCAGGTGGTGTCGAAAGAGGCCGGTTCCAAACCAGCGGGATGCAGATCGGGTCGGCCTTCAAGTATCGCGGGTTTGCCTGGCAACATGAAACCCATTGGAAAAAAATCAAGGATTCCGATAGTTCACCGGTCAATGGAGGGGAAACGAATATGTTCGGTGGCTATTTCCAGGCCGGGTATTTCCCGCACGGTCTTGTTTCGGCCGTTCCCAAGCCGTTGGAAGTGGCATTCCGCTATTCACACGTCGACCCGAACACCGACGCCTCCGGAGACATGCGCCAGGAATTTACCACGGGCTTCAATTGGTTCTTTGCCGGTCATCGCAACAAACTGACGCTCGACGCCTCGCACCTGACGCTCGAGCCAGCTCCCGCCATGGGCGGTCACGACTTAGCTGAACAGCGCGTCCGCCTCCAGTGGGACGTGTCCTTCTGAGCGATCTCTTTTCCTGAGAGGAGCTTTGACTCCTCCTGTAGGGGAAGCTCCCTGGAGCCTGACGTTCCAGGGAGCTTCCTCCCCCCTACTCTCTCTTTTAGCCACGCCGTCCCTGTTCGTAGACAGAGACATGCCTTATCGAACCCGTTCCAAGTATTTGTAGCCGCGCGATCTCATCGCGTCCTCTTCTTGGCCCTATAAGACGCGGGCCTACGCTTTGGTCGCGGGGGCATGGGTGTTCGGCTTTGTTGGTGTTCCCGTTCTTTCTTGTCATCCCCGCAGTTTGTAGCGGGGATCCAGTGGTTTTCCTCCCTTTTCCTTGCGTTTTTGCAAACGTCAAAGCGAGATCTTATCCTCAGGTTCTTCCACTTACTGCAAAGTCCGCCCTCTCCTTGCCCAAGAATATTGGGACTTATCCATTTAACTTGACAAAGCTGTTTTGAGTCTGGTAGGCTCTCCTTAACGATGAAGGGAGAGCAACCATGACGAAACGCATTGCCACCACGCTCAGTCTGTTCCAGTTGAATACGATGTTTCCCACGGTCGAGAGTGCCGTCCGGTACTTCGAGGGGATTCGCTGGAACGGAGCGCCCGTCTGCACCAAGTGTGACAAACCCGACAAGATCACGGCCCAACAGAAGGTGGGGACGTACTGGTGCGGGATGTGCCGCGCGTACTTCACGGTCTTCACGAACACCCCGCTCGAACGGAACAAAATTGACGCCCGCAAGTGGCTCTTCGCGGCGTACCTCATGTTAACGGCCCGCAAGGGCATCTCGTCCGTTCAGTTGAGCAAGGAACTAGCCGTGCGGCAACCCACGGCCTGGTACATGCTGCATCGGCTCCGCCAGGCCTGTGAAGCTGAATCGGTGTTGCTCTCGGGAATCGTCGAGATTGACGAGACCTACGTGGGCGGCAAGGTTCGCAATAAGCACCTGAAGAAAGGCGACAAGCCTCAAGGTGGAGGTGGCGTCGGCAAGCAAGCGGTCTTGGGGATGCGCGAACGTGGCGGCAAGACCGTGGCCAAATCCGTGTCCACGACGGATCGCCTGACCCTGTGGGGCGAGATCCAAGGAAGCGTCAAGAAAGACAGTACGCTCTACACGGACGACCACGGCGCCTATCGGGGCATTACCCGCAAGGGCTATCAGCATGAAGCCTTGAATCACTCCGCCAATGAATACGTCAAAGGCATGGCCCATACGAACGGGATTGAGAGCATGTGGGCTGTGCTGAAACGTGGACTCGAAGGGACATTCCATCATGTGAGCGTGAAGCATCTGGACCGCTACGTGAGCGAGTTCACGTTTAGACTGAACGAAGGCAACTGTCAGGTGGATACGGTAGATCGGATACAGGCGCTGTTCGGGGCGATGCCGGGGAAGCCGATCACGTACAAGGCATTGACCGGGAAGGCGTGACAGGGTAACATCCTAGCCACAACCACATAAAACACGAAAGCCCGTACCGGGAAGTACGGGCCAACGTGCTTCACCTGAACTTTTCAGCCAAGGAGGTGAATGATGAGCCGCTCACGGCTACCGTACCAATCCTCAACAAAACCTGCAAGCCCCATCCAGCCGAAGACGTTTTCGTCCGTGCCGGCACTGGCCGCGTACACGCAACAGGTGAAGCAGAACCAGATCACTGAACTGGAAGGGTTAAAATTGGACTGCTCAGACCCCGATATGCTGGCCTTTCTGGATGAGCGGATTGAGCAGGTCCGGCGAATACAGCCGCCTCGCTTGTGGTGACGGCCCTACTCCGGCGTGGGGCCGCCGTGGATGGTTACTCAAACCGTTCGGTCGCCCCGTAGAAGGCCCCGGTAAAGAGGGCTTGCGTGTTACCCGTGGTTTGAAAAAAGTTGCGATGCGCGCCGGCCACCGCTCGCGGATTACCAGCGGCATCATTCACATTCGAGAAGCGCCCTGCCCAATCACCTTCTGATTCGGCGATATCGAGTGAATCACTGAGAAAAACGCCGTCCTGCCGAAGCCCTTCAAACGTGCCGTCACTCATGATCGGCGTCGGCCTGAACACCACTTGATAGTCGGTCGCCACACGATCAGGAAAGTAATTGTCTTCCAGCGTGGCCCCGCCACCAGGCGGAATTTGTAGAACCTCCGAGAGGCCAACCTGATCGATTCGGCCAGAAATGTTCATGGCGCCAAAATCAGCGGTCAACTGAACTCGCCCGTCATACTCACCTTGCTCGAATGTCCCCTGCGGGGCCTGGGTATCGGTGCCATGAGTAGAGAGGTACACGCCCGTGGCGGTTCCCTCATAGGTGGCCGTACCCATCACAGGCGGGGTGATCGCCTCATCAAAGGCGGGGCCATCAATAAAGGCCCCGATTTCCACGCCGGGTGCATTCAGATCAATATGCACCCAATGCCCGCCCGCGAGGTAATTCGTCACGTCGTCATTCTCCCACTCCACTAAGACCGTAGAGGCGGTAAAGGTCCGCTCATCGGCGTTATACACCGTCACCGACCCGGCTGGACGATTCGTGACGGGATTGTGTTGCGGGAGAATCGGAGTCACATCGACAACAATGTCCCGATCCGTATCGAGCGTCGTCACCGTGCCATTGGTCCGGGTAATGTCGAGGGTGAGCCGATCGAGCGCAAACGTCGTCTCAAGCCCAGTGGGTCGTGATGTGCCCGTATCGAGACTGTATAGCACGCTACCAAAGAGCGGACCGTCCTTGTCTTGGTTGGCGTCCGAGAGATTGCCGAACAACTGCGCAATGGGTGGGACGCCTCCCTGACCGCCAGACTCTTCAATGGTCAAAGTCGTCATGGAAGGCGGGGTGTTGATGGGTTCCATGATGCTGCCGCTTCCCCCACTTCCGCCTCCACCACACGCACTCAGACATAGGGCGACGAGTGCCGTTCCGACAAATGATAAGAGTTTCACGATGAACTCCTGTAGTATTGAAAGATGAATGAGCGGCCTCGACGCAAAGGTCGGGCCAGCCCATATCCTTCAAGTGTCAGGATATCCTGCGTATTTACCGTGGGTGAAACAATCTGCCAAGCACGGGAGCTACCCGCGATCACAGATCAGGTTGTTGTATTCCGCAAGTGACCCGACAAGGGCAACTTGAAGAATATGGGCAGGGGAATAGTAGCAGACCACAAGATAGGCGTCAAGTTAAATGGATAAGTCCCAGAATATTTATGTTGACAAATAAAGCAGACGAGGGAAATATTCCTTCTATGTCAAGGAAAGGGAAAGCACAACAACATATTTCCGTGCAGGTTGTCGTCGCCAAAGACGGAGAAGCCTTTCATGCCTATGCTCCCGCACTCAAGGGCCTTCACGTGGACGGAGCTACCGAAGAAGAAGCGATAGCGAACGTCGAAGAGGCCATTGCCGTATATTTAGAGTCCCTTCGTAAGCACGGTGATCCGTTGCCTATAGGCCCCGGGCTCACCATCCAAGAGATTGATGTCCCACACGGTGCATCCTTTCAGAATATCACGCTGCAATGGCCTTCCCTAAGCTTGTCTGGGATCAGTTAAAGAACTGTACTGCTGGCGAGTTGATCCGTGCGCTCAAGGCAGACGGCTGGAAGGAAGATATTACGAGGGGTGCCACACGTGCCTTTCTTAATAGTGTAGGACCCACCAAGCGACGAGTCGTGATTCACTATCATCCCCAAAAAACTTACGGACTTGGCCTTTTACGGAAATTGATTCAGGATATCGGTTGGTCCCAGGATGACCTCAAGAGACTGAGGCTCATCAAATAAAATAACTGCGTCGGATAAGGCGGTTTGTCTTCTCTCTTTTTTGTAGCTACGCGATCCCTGCTCCGAGACAGGGACGTGTCTTATCGAACCCATCCCAGGTATGTGTAGCCACGTGATCCCCGATCAGACCGAGGGCAGGCTACCCAGGCTGAGACGTTCAACACGCTATGCTTTACCGCAATTCCTTAAAGCGTACGCCGACTTGCCACGGCTTTCCGGTGGCGATGGTGCCGAAGGTTTCTCTTTGTGGTGGGACCATGACTTGGGCCGGATGAAACACCAGTCGCCCTGGTTGTGGATCAAGTTGTTTGAGGGGCTGGAGTCTCACGGGTGAGTGGTATTCTTCGACGTCCTGCCAAATTTCGGTCTGGGCCGCATGATTGCTGAGGATCACGTACAGCACGTTGCCCTGAACAAACATCCCTCCGGAAGTCGTCAGTTCGTGCACGTTGGAAATCTCCCCACGCTCATAAAAGGTGACGACTTCGTTCGGCTGCGCTAGACTGAGCCCCCTGGCAAGCAGGGGCGCAAAAAATGCGATTTCATTTTCATTAAAGACAGGATAACGGTCCGATTCGCCCTTGCCCAACAATGACAGGAAAACGGCGGAGCTTCGGCGCTCGACGTACAGTCCTTTCATCACGTTGACAATATCGGTGTTCTTGAGAACAGCCGGATGCGAAAACCCGCTCCCCCGGCTGCTCTCGGAAACAGCTTGAAGCCCGACCTCCCGATTGGGGTCCTCATGGACTTTCTGAGTCACGACTTGGGGGTTGCCGCCGCACGCGACGAGCAGCCACACCATACTGAATCCGAGTCCTGCCAAGACTTTCATCCCTCTTCTCACTCCTTTTTTGATCAGACGTTTTTTTCCTGGACGGATAAGGCATGTTCCCCCTCACCCTGCCCTCTCCCCCCAGGGGCGAGGGTTTTCGAAGACACAGTCTAGCATACGGTCACGACGGATTCCCCCGGTTTCCCGGATCGTTCCGGTGATTTCGACGTTTGTTTACCCGACGCTAACGTCACGGTAATCTTCTCTTTACATTGCGTGAATATTCTATCCATACGCAGAAAGGAGAATTATGCTTCGCATCGAAACACTCATGAAACGAAATTTGATTTCCGTTCGGAGCGATGAAAATGCGAACGTCGCTCGCCAAGAGGCCCTCCGAATGCCCGACGTATTCCGTCTTTTTTCCTTCAACGTCCTCTGTTAAAATTCTTTTTTTCCGAGGATCCAACCATGGATTGTATTTTATTCCGGCACGGCATCGCCGTTGATTGGAGAGACTGGCAAAAGGAAGACCACTCGCGTCCCTTGACCGACGAGGGCATCGAGAAAACACGAAAAGCCGTGAAAGGCTTTATTCGGCTTGACGTCACCCCCACTCACCTCCTTTGCAGCCCCTACCTCCGGACCCGACAAACCGCGGATATTGCCAAAGAAACGCTGGGCTTTACCGGGCAACCCCAACAATGTGCCGAACTGCGGTCGGACGCCTCTCCGGAAGATTTCCTCAACGTGCTGATGTCGTTTTCCGATGATGACTGCGTACTCTGCGTCGGCCATGAACCGCATTTGGGGCATACCGCCGGAACGATGCTGTTGGGCCAGCCCGTTTCAGGACTGTCGTTTAAAAAAGCCGGAGCGTGCTGTATCCGGTTTCACGGAAAGCCCCGACACGGAAACGGCGTGTTACAATGGTGGCTGGAACCGGCTCAACTCAGGAAATTGGCGAAAAGCTGACCGCAACGTTGCCCCAGGCCTGGGCCGGCGGCACGTGAATCATTCCACCGCGTTTGTCGAAAACCTCGGTTCCACCTGAACGGTGAAGGTCACCTCTCGTCCGAAGACTTTCTGAAACAGGTCCACTCGTGATTGCGCGGTCCAGATTTCCAACTCCGAGTCGGCCATTGCCTTCAACTCGATATTCACTTTTTTCCCAAGCGTGACGTGAATGTCCTGGATAATGGAAAAGTGACTGCGATCCAACCCATCCGCAATGCGCAACATCGCACTGAGCGTCTCCAGGACCCTTCGCCTGGCAGGGGAAAGGACTTGATACGGCAGGTGCTCTATTCCGGGTAACGCCCGGCGATGATAGCGGGCGACGTTGGCGATCATCTCGATTTCTTCGACCGTAAATCCGGCCAGGTCGCTGTTCGTAATGAGATAATAACTGTGCTTATGATGTTGGCGCGGGTTGATGGCGTACCCCACGTCATGGAGCAACGCGGCATATTCCAGCCATTCGCGCTCCTGATCATCCATGCCATGGAGGGGGTGCGTTTGGTCGAACAGCGACTTGGCCAATTTCGCCACGTGATGAGAATGCGTCTCGGGGTAGTGACAGCGTCTGGCCAAGGCCACGACGTTCCGCAAGCGAATATTCGGGATTTCCTGCTCGATCAGTAAGCCTTCCTGGTTCTTTTGGACAAAATCGTAGACCAACCCTTCACGCATGGCTCTGTCGCTGATCGTGGCGTCCTTATGCCCGCTGGCGTCGAGACACTGGCGAATCACCGACGTCGCCGCCAACAACGTATCCACCCGTCGCGGGTCCAGACCCGGGATGCCGAGCCGCGTGTCCACGTTGCTGGTCGCGAGCCGTTGCTCGACGGCACGAATTTCTTTCAGGGTCATGGTCGAGAGGTTGATCTGGGGGATAGGAACACCGGTCCGTTCCAGATAAATGATTTCCGCCAGGTTCGCGGCCATACCGGAAGAAATCACGATTCGATCAAACTCCGGTTGACGAAATCTCTCCAAGGCTGCGCGAATTTCCTTCTCGATGACTTCGTGCATGGCACGCAGTTTGGCTTTCGTAGGCGGCGCCTTGGTCAAAAACAGATCTTTCAGGCGAATGGCCCCCAGCTTGAGACTCACGGCGTGCAACAGGCGCTCTCGATTCCCCACGATGAGTTCGACTGATCCTCCGCCCACGTCCACCAGGAGAGTCGGCCGGTCCGTTAAATCCATGCTCTGGCGAACACCCAAATAAATGAGACGAGCTTCTTCCTGCCCCGTCACGACCTTGACCCGCACCCCCGTGTTTTTGGACACCTCTTCGATAAATTGGCCGCTATTGCGCGCTTCACGAACCGCGCTGGTTGCCGCCATCAGGATTCGATCAAACCCTTTGTTCCGTGCCAGGGTCGTCAGGTGTTTCAGGACTTCCACTCCCCGCGCCCGTGACTCGGCCGACAAACGTCGCTGGCGAAACGTCCCATCGCCCAGACGGGTCATGTCCTTGAACTGGTCAAGAATCTTATACGAGCCATCCGGCTCGGCTTCCGCCAACACCATGTGGATCGAATTGGTCCCAATGTCTATCACGGCGATTTTCGACATGTGTCACCTGTTCCTACCGTTACCTGCGTTCCGCTCCTTCATGTTAACAGGATAAGTGGGCTCTATAACAACACGGTTATGAGAATGTTACGATTTTGTTGGAGACTCAAGGCCACGACGGAGCGAATGGGCACGGCCAGGCGCATCCTGCTAGAAGTGCAGTAATGACATCAATCGTTCCACCAGTTTGGGCGCTCCGAACAGGGTATCGATTTTGTTTTCCACGCGAGACGGACGAGTGACGAACGTCCCACCGGCTTCTTCAACCAGGACTTGAGTGGCCATAGCGTCCCAGGGATTGAGTGCCGGATCGACCATGGCGCCGGCTGCTCCATCGATCACCAGCGTATGGCCGAAACAATCGGTATAGCCCCGAAGATACGGACACGCGCCGGCCAGTTGCCGGAACATCCCTTCGCAGCCCGCACTGATGAATTGGGCAATATCTCCCGTTGCAATGATACTGGTCTCCAGTTCGGCTTCCCGGGAAACCGCAACGGCCGTCCCGTTACAGAAACACCCCAACCCTCGAGCCGCACTATACGTCCTGTTCAGCATGGGCACATGGATCACCCCGATCAACGCCTTGCCGGTCTCCCGGTCCTCCAACGCCACGATGGTGCCGAATAAGGGGATCCGATTCACGAATGAGCGCGTGCCGTCGATGGGATCGATCAACCAGCGATAGCGCGTCGTACTTCCTTGCTCTCCAAACTCTTCTCCCAGAACGTCAAAGTCCGCGGCGACCGGATCGCCTTGCAACATGGTCCGAATCGTGGTTTCCGCCTCGCGGTCCGCAATGCTCACCGGAGAGCCATCGCCTTTCCATTCGACGCAAAGCGCACGATCCGCAAAATAGTCGAGAATCATCCCGGCCGGCGTTTCCGCCGCGCGGATTGAAAGGGCCAGCAGGTGTTGTAGTTCAGTCGTCTCCATGAAATACTCACGTTCCTTAATATGACCCATTGACCGTCGGGTTACGCTTCGCTAACCCGACCTACCCGACTTTCTCCTTCTGTCATCCCCGACCTGATCGGGGATCCAGGGTCTTTGCTTTTTCCTTCGTCCGTGAAGACGCGGGACGGCTGGGGAGAGGGTTCTATTTTGCGCCTCACCCGCCAATCCGTCAAAAATGTCGCATTACCCCTATACCCGGGAAAGTCAATTTCGTCCCGAAGCGCAACGACTCCTGAATGAGCTTCACGTTCGCGAGTAAGCACCTGCGCGTAATTTCTCTTTGTCTTCCATGGGCCATCGTGCTAGCCTATTAGTTTCCACACTCGCTAAATGTTTCACGTTATGGAATGCGTTCTTCGGCAAACTCTGGAGCGAGAAGTCAAGCTCAAGACGGGCAACCCGTTTCGCCTGCCCCATTTTCCGGGCGAGGCGCTTCCTCCTCGCCTGTTTACCTCCACCTACTTCGATACCGTTGATTTCAGACTGGCCCGGCTGGGAGTGACGCTCCGTCGCAGGACCGAACACCACCGCGTCTTGTGGCAATTGAAACTCCCGAGACATGCCGCCCGGTTGGAAATGGAGATGGCTTCCGGTCTCTCGACTCCGCCGGCACCGTTGCAAGATCTCCTGTTTGCCTTGTTGCGACGTGAACCGTTGACGGCCATTGCGAAACTCCGGACGCGTCGTGCCGGCATCAGGGTTCAACCGCATGACAAACCCGTCGCCGACGTGGTCATCGACCGTGTCAGAATTCTCAACGCCCGGCGCGTGGTCGGGCATCTAAGCGAGATCGAAGTCGAACTCCGGTCAGGCAAGGAAAAGGAACTCGCCGCGATCGTGAAGGTCCTTCGTGAAGCAGGAGCGTACGATGGAGATTCCCGCCCGAAAGTGTTTCAGGTCTTAAATCTGAATTTTTCCAGTTCCTGTCTTCCCGAATCAGCATCCCTTTCGGAACGCCTCAAAACCATCCTGCAAAAACAGCTCCGGGACATCCTTCTCCACGACCCCGGAACGCGATTCGGCAAAGACCCGGAAGAACTCCATCAGATGCGCGTCGGGATCAGGAGGTTTCGAGCACTTCTTCGGGCGTCGAGCGCCTTACTGGAGCCGGAATGGTATGCGTCCCTGCAAGAAGAACTCAGATGGCTGGGCGCTATTCTTGGAACCGTTCGGGATCAGGACGTCCTGCTCGACCGGCTTTATACGGAAGCCCACGTTCTTCCCCCGGCCGAACGAAAAATTTTCGAACGCTTGTTGACCACGCTTGAAACCCATCGTTCCCAAGCCCGCCGGCAATTACTCGACACCCTTCGTAGCGATCGCTATCTGGATCTCTTAAGCCGCCTCGAACAGGCCGCCCAAGCCCCGGCCTTGCGCAACGCGCCCGAGAGCTCCCTGATGCACCTGGCTGCGCAGGAATTCAAACAGTTGATCAAAGCCGGCAAGAATGGGGCTGCCGACCCCTCGGACCACGAACTTCATCAACTGAGAATTCGTACCAAACGGACGCGATATGCCGCCGAACTCGCTCTCGAAACCATGGGGAAAACCGCCATACGGTTCGTCCGCCAAACCAAACGGAACCAGGAAATCCTGGGTGATCACCAGGACGCCGTGGTCACGGAAGAGAGACTCCGGCAATTGCTCCAAACGACCCGTGGCGTGAAAACCGCATTCGCCATCGGACAGATCGTCGAGAGACTCCGGGCTCGTCGGCGCCGTACGAAAGCGATTTTTCCACGAGAATGGGCGAAACTCAAAAAACGAGGCCGTGAGGTCTTTGCCCTATGAGGTTTCTGAGTTTACTGTCGGGTTACGCTACGCTAACCCGACCTACCCGGCTCCCTCTCCCCCTGGGAGAGGGTTGGGGTGAGGGAGGAATGGTCAACAAATGAGTGAACACGGACGTTCAGACACGCATGACGCAATGAGGCCGAGGTAAAAGCCATGGCAATCGGTTCCGCCGAAACCAAATTTCCAACCGCTTCTTCTACGCCGGACTTTGACGATCCCAAGCTGTATTTGAATCGTGAGCTCAGTTGGCTCCAATTCAACGCTCGAGTGCTCGAGGAAGCGGAAGATCCGGGGAACCCGCTGTTGGAACGGGTGAAGTTTCTGTCGATCTTTTCGAGCAATCTGGACGAGTTCTTCATGATTCGGATCTCGGGGTTGAGAGAACAATTATCCGGTGGAGTGCGTGAAGGACCTCCGGACGGCATGACCACCTCGGAACAATTAGCGGCCATTCGGCAGGAAGTCCTTTGTCAACTGGCCCGTTTTTCCGACTGCTGCCAGAACGATATTCTGCCGAAGCTCAACGCCCAGGACGTTTACGTGCTTCGCTACCATCAACTGCAACCGAAACAACAACACTTACTCCGCGGGTATTTTTCCAAAGAAATCTTTCCGGCGCTCACCCCCTTGGCCTTCGATCCTTCCCATCCATTCCCCCATATTTCCAACTTGAGTTTGAATTTAGCCGTCGTGGGGAAGGATCCCGAGCGAGGAGAATGTTTCGCCCGCGTCAAAATTCCCAATATTTTCCCGCGTCTCGTCCGTATCCCAAACGAAGACATGGTCAACGAGTCGGACCAATTCGGCTTGCCCGACTCGGCAACCGACAACTTCGTCTGGATCGAAGACATTGTCGCCGCCAATCTCGATCTCCTGTTCCCGGGGATCACCATTCTCGCCGCCTACCTCTTTCGGGTGACGCGCGACGCCGATTTCGAAATCGAAGAAGACGAGGCGGACGACCTGTTGGCTTCGATTGAAGAACAAGTGGACAATCGCCACTTCGGCTCGGTGATCCGGCTGGAAATCGACCAGACGACTCCCGATCATATCCGGGACATTCTGATCAGGAATCTCTCCTTGGCGCCGTACCAGGTCTACACCCAGGATCTTCCGCTCGGTTTGTCCAGCCTCATGGAGTTGACGCGCATCGAGCGTTCGGATCTGAAATATCCGCCGTTCGTTCCGGAGATCCCGGATTCCCTCAATAAAAAAGAAAGCCTGTTCTCGGTTATCCGGCGTAATGACGTCGTACTGTACCATCCCTATGACAGTTTTACCCCGGTCGTCGATTTCGTGCGCGAGGCGGCAAGCGATCCCAACGTGTTGGCCATCAAACAGACCCTCTATCGAGTGGGCGCCAATTCCCCGATCGTCGAGGCGTTAATGGAAGCGAGGGAGAATGGGAAACAAGTCGCGGTGCTGCTTGAACTCAAGGCGCGATTCGATGAGGAAAACAACATCGAATGGGCCCGGAAACTGGAGGATGAAGGCATCCACGTGGTCTATGGGGTCTTCGGGCTGAAAACGCACGCCAAGATGTGCCTGGTCATCCGGCGCGACGAAGACAGCATCCGGCGGTACGTGCATCTGGGCACGGGCAACTACAATCCGGTAACGAGCCGGATGTATACCGATCTGAGTTTCTTGACCTGCGACCCGGCCATGGGGGCGGACGTGGCCGATCTCTTCAATGCGTTAACCGGCTACTCCCGCAAAAATTCCTACGCCAAACTGCTCGTGGCGCCCCAATTGATGCGGGAACAAATTCTGGAGCGGATCGAGCGGGAGATTCAACGACACAAGGAACATGGAGACGGGTACCTGGCGTTCAAGATGAACGCCCTGGTGGACACACAATGTATTCAAGCCCTCTATCGGGCGTCCCAAGCCGGTGTCACAATCGACCTTCAGGTTCGAGGGGTCTGCGGGCTTCGTCCGGGGATTCCCGGCATCAGTGAAACCATCACCGTGACCTCGGTCGTCGGACGGTTCCTGGAACATGCGCGGCTCTATTATTTTCGCAATGGCGGGCAGGAAGAACTGTTTCTCGGCAGCGCCGACCTCATGCCCCGTAACCTGGACCGGCGCGTGGAACTCCTGTTTCCGATCGAGTCCCCGCAACTGCGGAAAGTCCTTGTCGAAGACCTCCTGCACGTGGCGCTTCATGATAACGTCAAGTCCCGCCAGTTGCTGTCGAACGGCCAATATACCCGTCTCCAGCTCGTACCCGAGCATGCCCCCCTCAGCTCCCAGGAATGGTTTCTGGACAATTGGAACAGCCGCGGCACGGGTGCCTTGTAACCGCCGTGTCTCTCTCCCCGTCTTTCGTATCCCCCACGGACAGGCACAGGGGCCTGTCCCTACATGACCCTCTCCCCACTGTGGGAGAGGGCAGGGTGAGGGGGAAGCCCCGTAGGTCAGGTTAGCGTAGCGTAACCTGACATCCCTGCCACGTTCGACGAAGACAGAATTGTCGGATTACGCTACGCTAATCCGACCTACCTCCCTCAAGGGGCGAGGGAGTTGTAGGATCGGGAATGGTCAACGAATGCGTGAAGCTGACAAGGGACATTCAGGCCTCTTGCGGGGGAATGGTGTGGCGGATGATTTTTCCTTCCACCATGTACACCACCAGTTCTGCGATATTCGTCGCATGGTCGGCAAGCCGTTCAATGTACTTGGCAATAAAGGAGAGCCGAATGGCCCGGCTGATCGTCTTGGGATTTTCGATCATGAAGGACAGGAGTTCCCGGAACAGTTGTTCCGTCAGGTTGTCGACGAAATCATCATCATGAATGACCTTCCTGGCCAACGCCGAATCCATTTTGACAAAAGCGTCCAACGATTCTTTCACCATGATGCGGGCGCGCTCGGCCATGTGAGGAATGTCGATATAGGGCTTCAACTGGGGCTCTTCGTTGAGTTCGATCGCCCGCTCGCAAATGTTTTCCGCCAAATCGCTCATCCGCTCCAATTCAGTGGAAATCTTCATGGCGGTGGTCACAAAGCGTAAATCCCTGGCAACGGGCTGATACCGGACCAACGCATCGAGAGCCATCTCGTCGATTGCCACGTCGAACGTATTCACCTTGTGATCGTTCTCGATGACCTGCCGCGCCAGGGCTTCATCGCGTTCAATCAACGCGGTCAGGGCGTTCCTGATCTGGTCTTCGACCAGGGAGCCCATCATCAGAATTTTACTTTTGATCCTGTCAAATTCTTCTTCGAAGTGACGTTCCATAGCTTCTGATTTCCCTTTAAGAACGGGTCACATCATCCAAACCGCCCGGTGACGTAATCTTCGGTCCGGCTGTCCGATGGATTGGTAAAGATGCTTTTGGTATCGGCGAATTCAATCAGTTCCCCCATGAGAAAAAAGCCCGTCAGGTCGGAGATGCGCGCGGCCTGTTGCATGTTGTGCGTGACAATCACCACGGTAAGTTGCTCTTTCAGGGAATACAACAACTCTTCGATCTTCGCGGTCGATATGGGATCAAGCGCCGAACAGGGCTCATCCATGAGTAAGACTTCAGGGTTGACGGCCAAGGCGCGCGCAATACACAAACGTTGTTGCTGTCCCCCGGAAAGGTCAAGGGCACTGTGATGCAGGCGATCCTTGACTTCTTCCCACAGGCCCGCGCCCTGCAGGCTCTTTTCGACAATGCCGTCGAGCACGGAACGACGCCGTATGCCCTGGAGCTGCGGCCCATACACCACGTTTTGGTAAATCGACTTGGGGAACGGATTCACTTTCTGGAAGACCATGCCGACCCTGGTCCGCAGGTCGGTCACGTCCACTGACGGATCGTAAATATCCTCGTCATCGAGACAAATTTTGCCGATGAGTCGGGCCCCTTCAACCAGATCGTTCAACCGATTGAAACACCGTAACAACGTCGATTTTCCGCAACCGGACGGGCCGATAAATGCCGTGACTTGATGTCTCGGGACGGTCAGGGCGACTTTGAACAGCGCCTGCTTCTCCCCGTAAAAGAAGTCGGTATCCTCAACCGTAATTTTGTGCTCGTTGCCTTGAGAACGTTCAGAAGAAGCCATGGTTGTTTCCGTGGTCTGCGTGTGTTGGGCAGCAGTGTGCCGGGGTTCTGATAATACGTCAATCCGTGAACTCATGATATCCGTTGAACCTTACACCGCCGACGCCTTGAACCTTCTCCGCATATAATTGCGGAGGGCAACGGCGCTGAGATTCAAAACAATGACCACCATCACCAGGATCAAGGTGGTGACGTACACCATCGGTTTCGCCGCTTCCACGTTCGGGGACTGAAAGCCCACGTCGAAGATATGGAAGCCCAAATGCATGAATTTGCGTTCAAAGTGCAAAAACGGGAAATGGTGGTCCAAGGGAAGCGCCGGGGCCAATTTGACGACCCCGGTCAACATCAGGGGAGCCACTTCACCCGTTGCGCGGGCCACCGCCAGGATCAGCCCCGTCAAAATGCCAGGCAGGGCGCAGGGCAGGATCACGCGAAGCATACTTTCAAACTTGGTGGCTCCCAACGCCAAGGACCCTTCACGGTATTCCCGGGGGACGGCTGCAAGCCCTTCTTCCGTGGACACGATCACTACCGGAACCGTCAACAGGGCCAAGGTGAACGACGCCCACAGAATGCCACCCGTGCCGAACGTCGGAGTCGGTAAGGCTTCGGGATAGAACAGGGTATCAAGAGTCCCGCCGACCGCGTAGACGAAGAACCCCAACCCAAAGACGCCGAACACGATCGACGGCACGCCGGCCAGATTATTGACGGCAATGCGGATCACTCGAACGATCAGCCCCTGTCGCGCGTATTCCCGCAAGTAGAACGCGGCCAACACGCCGAACGGCACCACGGCCACGCTCATGATCAACACCATCATGACGGTGCCGAAGATTGCCGGGAAAATGCCCCCTTCGGTATTGGCTTCCCGTGGTTCTTCGCTCAGCACGGACCAAAAATTCATGAAGTATCTGAGAATTTTTTCTAAGAGGCCCATGTCATTGGGACGAAGGGCTTTCACGATTTGGCCGACCGCGAGTGGCTTCTCCCGGCCATTTGTCTCGACGAGAACCACGGCATACTCGTCGAGTTGACCGCTCAATGTCCGAAGGGTCGCAACGTGTTTCTGGTATCGGGTTTCCAACTGTTTCGTGGCGGCTTGCAGCTCGGCCACCTCCAGGGCCTGATGTTGACCTCGTAATCCCAACTCCCGGATTCCCAACCGAGCTTCTTCGATTTCATAGTTAATGTCGCCGATGACGTCTCGTTGAAGGTGTTCAATCTCGTCATGCAGGTCATTGGCCTGCTCGATCAGCGGCTGTAACGCCTGCCATCCTTCCTGATTGCCCGAAGCGACGACGTCTTCACCGCGCGTGACCTTGTGAATCCGGCCATAAAAATTCCCCCATTCTCTCCGTTCAAACGCAGCCACGTCTTTCGGGGATTCCGCCGACGTGATTTGATCGGTATCCACCCACCTGAAGTCCAAACCATAGAGGTCACGATTCCCGACCTTCAGCCTTACCCGCGTTTTCCCTTCGGGAAATTCCGGCGTCTCCGAATAGGGGATGACTTCTTCCCCTTTCAGTTCTCCCAGCACGCGCGTGCCGTCCTTGAGCGTCATTTCCACAAGGACATGGGGCCAGAAAAACCCGAGGCCATTGATCATGATCAGGAGGAGGACGCCGCCAACCATGAACAGCGAGGCGGCCACCGCCGTGCCGCAAAACCACACGAACAGCGTCCCTGAGTCGAGAAATTTTTTGATCCTACCAGGCATGAAATCCCTCTAAAATTGGCTGTATCGCGCCCGAAGCCGCTGCCGGACAATTTCGGCAACAGTGTTGACGATGGACGTAAACACAAACAAGAGAAGACCGGCCAGGAACAATAACCGATACAGCGTGCCTCCATGCGGGGCCTCGGGCATTTCCACGGCAATGTTCGCCGATAAGGTTCGGAATCCATTGAAAAGGTTCATGTCCATCACCGGCGTGTTGCCCGTGGCCATCAGCACGATCATGGTTTCTCCCACGACCCGCCCCAACCCGATCATGAGAGCGGAGAACACTCCGGGACTCGCCGAGATGATGACCAATTTTGTCAGGGTCTGCCACGGGGTGGCCCCGAGGGCCAATGATCCGGCGATCAGGTGGGGCGGCACGTTGCTCAGCGAATCCTCGCTGAGGCTGAAAATGGTGGGGATCACGGCCATGCCCATGGCAAAGGCAATGACCAACGCATTTCGCTGGTCGTACGCCAACCCGAACGTCGACTGTAACCATTGCTTATAGTCCGAATCGAAGAGCCAGGATTCAACTTGGTGATTCAACTGGAGACAGAGCCACACCGTTCCGACGAGCACCAGCACAAACACCGACAATTCCGTCACGTTCCCCGAGTGGCCCTTGAGGCGTGAAGGCAGGAATTGCCAACCGATGCAGACCACCACCACAACCAGCGGCAACACGATCAACAGGGCCACCACGGCCGGAAAGATTTTCTCCAACAGCGGCGAGAACCACAACCCGGCCAGGAATCCCAGGACGACCGTCGGGAAGGCCGCCATGATCTCCACGACCGGTTTGACCACGGCGCGAATATTGGGACGCATGAACATCGCGGTATAGATCGCTCCCAGCACGGCGAGGGGCGTCGCCAGCAACATCGCGTAGATCGTCCCTTTCAGCGTGCCGAACATGATCGGCCATAGGCTGAATTTCGGCTCGAACGCGTCGGACCCACCGGTTGACTGCCAAATATGGAGGGGTTCTTCGTACCCTTCATACAGCACGGGAAGGAACAAGGACGAGAACGTGGATTCAGGATGCTCATTCTCAATGTCATAGGTGATCAGCCGTCCCGAGTCATCGAGCACCAAGGCGCCATCGGTTTTCGGGGCAAACATCGCAGCCAAAACAGCGGAGCCGGTTCCCGGGATTCGGATGAGCGTCTGACTGGAGGTCGAATGGTGCACGGCAACCTCGCCGGAGACGCCGGCCGTGAGAAATCCTTTATCCCGAAGCGACGGGGAAATGGCGGTCACGGCCCCGTCATGCGGAGCCAAATCCCGAATTTTTTCAAGACGCGGGTCGCCTCCCACGTCAGGGTCAATCACGGACATCCAAACGGCGACCGTCCCTCTTTCCGTGCCGACCACGATGGACAGGTCGCCGATGAGATAGGACAGGGCGGTGATGGACGTCCCGGCGGAGTACATCCCCATCAGTCTCGGGCTTTGAATATCCCGGATATCCCAGTACAGCAACCTGCCGTCCTTCGTGCCTCCTAGCAGGGTTTCGCCCAAGTCATCCAGAAGCAACACGGACAGCGCCTCCACGCCTTCATCGGTAACCTCAGCCTGAAGAAGTTCCGCTTCCGTTTCGAACGCAAACAGCCCTTCCGCTTCCGACTCCTGCATCTTCGTGAGGAACAATCGTCCCGACTCGGTCAAGGCGGCGGCGATGGTTCCGCTGTCCGTCTCCCGGTAGGCAAGTCGTGTAATGGAGTCACCGGTCGGGACGGCCTCAAAAGGCTCGCCTGAGGTCACAACCGGTTCAATTGTTCGTACGTCATCTTCGAACGTGATTCGAAACGTGACGTATACGGGAAGGACTCGCCCGGTTACCGTCCCGAGTCCATAGATATGGTCTTTCCCCGGAGAGCGGACCAGGGCGGTAATTTCCCCGCTCTCAAAATTCGGCACGGACTTGAGATGCATCGGGGTCCCGGCAGGAAACGCAAAGAAGGAAATGTCCCCCTTTCGGAGTACGTATCCCACTTCCATGTATTCATCGATCCCCACGGCAACGTTTTCCGGCTTCCGACTTGCTTCATCGAATGTGTCGATTTGCACGGACGTCGCTTGAGTCCAGGAAGCGGCATAAAACAAGGGAACGACTTCGATAAACAGGTAGGCAAAAATTCCAAAGATGCTGAGAATGGTCGCCCATCCTCCAAGGGTAATCACACCTGCTGCGCCCCGATCGGCCCAACGCCGCCATGTCCTTGAAGTCACCTTTGAAAGGAACGATGGCGAAGGAGGAGTTGCCCTCTCAACCTGATTCGCTGTGAGGTCAGCCTGATTCATGGGGTGTGGAGAGTTGTTGACAGCCCAACTATTGCATGTCACCCAATTTCTGACTGATGACGCTTTGCGGCAATGGGAAATAGCCGTCTTTGATCACGATATGCTGGCCCTGTTTGCTATAGACATATTGAAAGAACTCTCTGACTAACGGAGGCAACGGTTTTCCCGGCGCTTTATTCACGTACAGGTAGAGAAAACGCGCTAACGGATACTTGCCGGCGGAGGCATTGGTAAAGGTGGGGTCATAGCACCCCTCGCCGCTTTTGGCCGACAACGGAATCTCCCGGACCCCCGAGGTCCGATACCCGATACCACTATACCCAAGACCACCCCGATCTTCAGCCACGCCCTGAACCACCGAAGCCGAGCCCGGTTGCTCCTTGACCTCATTCTTATAATCGCCTTTCTTCAACACCTTTTTCTTAAAGAACCCATAGGTCCCCGAAGCTGAATTTCGACCGTACAGGCTCACTCTCGTGCGCTTCCAGTTCCCGTCGAGTCCCGCTTTTCCCCACGTGTCAACGTCCACGGTATACCCGCGCCGCCGGGTTTTTGAAAAGGCGGCATCCACTTCTTCCATACTGAGACATTTGACGGGATTGTCTTTATTGACGTACACGGCCAGCGCATCGACGGCAACGGGAAAGTTGGTGGGTTTATAGCCGAATTTCGCCTCGAACTTGTCCATCTCTTTCGCTTTCATTTGCCGCGACATCGGACCCACCTGAGCCGTCCCTTCGATTAACGCCGGAGGAGCCGTGCTGGATCCTTTCCCTTCAATTTGAATCTTCACGTTGGGATATTCTTTTCTGAACCCCTCGGCCCACAGCGTCATGAGATTGTTGAGGGTGTCGGACCCGATGCTGTTCAGGTTCCCGGACACCCCGCTCACCTGGCTGTAGCTTTTCCAGGCGGGATCCACCATCGAGTCGGAAGCCGCCCAACTCCGGACTGCACTGCCCATGCCGACTACCAGGAGAACGAAACTGAGGAATACAACCCTCTTACCGAAAAATCCGGTTGATCGATGTGTACCGCTTGCCAATACGAACCGTCTCATCACGTGTGAATCTTCATTCTGCAACGTTCCTTCAATCATAGGACCCTTCCTGATAGTTGCTTCACTCTAAGCGTTGGATGTTACTCCGGTGTAAAAAACAGGTTACGAAATTGTTACGGCAGAGGATTTCCTGATTTTTGGGGTCAGATCCTTGTTCTCCGGCATTGCCGGCGTGCCAACCCTCAGAATCGACGTTCGCACTATACGAGAAGAGTATTGCAGTCACGTATAAGGACGGTTACGCGTCCGTTAATTTTGTTGTGGAATTTGCTGAAAGCGGTTCCTGGCGGCAGAGTGCCGGGAAGCCACTAAGGAGCAGGAATTTCGGAGCTAGGAAGCGGGTTGGAGTTGCACGGCCGGAAGTAAAAATTCGATCGTGGTACCCTTGCCGTATTCACTCTCAATGTGAAGCGTCCCACCATGCAATTGCACTAAATGTTTCACAATGGCGAGACCAAGGCCGGTGCCGCCTTCCACGCGGGCACGCGCTTTATCGACCCTGTAAAACCGTTCCGTAATGCGAGGCAAATCGTTGGGCGGGATCCCTTGTCCCGTATCCCGGACCGTGATACGGATTTGATGGCTGTTTGTTTTCTCTGCCTCAAAACTGACCGTTCCCCCTTTCGGCGTATACTTCACCGCATTGTCGACCAGATTCACAAGAATCTGAGAGAGCCGGTCCCGATCGGCCTGCACCCATACATCGGAAGGAACCCGGTTGACAAGCTTCACGTCTTTCTTCGCGGCATCCTTCTCAAAAATCGCCGAGATTTCCTGCACGAAGGCTCCAAGACTGATGGGAGTGGGGTCCAGGATCACTTTTCCCGTTTCAATATCGGAAAGGTTCAGCAGGTCATTAATCAAGCGCCCCATCCGTTCCGCGTGGCTGTTCGCGATCTCCAGAAATCGCCGGTGCGTGGCCGATTCCAGCATGGTTTCATCGAGCACGGTCTCCAGGTATCCCTTGATGGCCGTCAACGGCGTGCGTAACTCATGGGACACGTTTGCCACAAATTCAGCACGGACTTTTTCCAACCGCCGGAGTTCGGTGATATCGTGCAAGACGAGTAAAAAGCCCCTGCGCTCCGACAAAAAAGGCATGGGCATGGCATTCACCGCAATGATTTTCAAGGTGGGCAAATAACATTCGATTTCCCGCTTGCACGGCTCCGTGGTGTCGAGTGCTTGACACATCTCCACCCAATCGGCCAAACCCCGATCCCTGACAACCTCCAATAAAGTGCGCCTTTCTCCCTGATCCTGGGCAAAATCGAGCATCCTTCGCGCAGCAGGATTCATGAGCACCACGTACCCTTGCCCATCCAGGGCGATCACGCCTTCGGTCATACTGTCGAGGATAGCGGTGCCTTTGGCTCGTTCAGATTCCAATACTTGAACCCGTGCCTGGGAGTAAGCCGTGACGTAATCCAGCGCCTTTCTCAAGCCGCTCAATTCATCTTCGTCGATTGTCTTCTCCTGCTCCCTCCATCCCTGCAACAGCCGCTCGGCGCGGGTGTCAATTTCATGGACCGGCCTCAAAAGCCGTCTGCCCAACCACACGCCAAGAGGGAAACTCAACGCGGCAACCACCAGGACCCCAACCCAGAATGTCCAGCCGTTCGCCCCGGAAGAGGCCAACAGCCACATCGCCCCCATGCCGATCAACGTCATGAAACTGAGGGACACACCCAAACGGGAAATCAACCGGCCCTTCAACATCGGGGTCTCCTCATTCAGCCTTCTTCCTCGAAGCGGTAGCCCACGCCCTTGACCGTGACGATTCGGTGACTTTCATTTTTGAGTTTTTCTCGAAGGCGTCTGATGTGCACGTCCACGGTCCGCGATTCAATCTCCACGGCATTGGCATATCCCCAGACCATTTCCAAAATTTGCTCCCGATTCAACACCCGCCCGTTGGCTTGTATCAGCGCACGGAGCAGATCAAACTCCTTCACCGTAAGTTCGACGGAACTGCTTCCAACGCGGACTTGATGTTTCGCCTCGTCAATTTCAAGCGTCCCGATTCGCCTGACGCTGACGGTTTGAGAATCGCGCCCCCGCCGCAACACCGCTTTGATCCGGGCCACCAACTCTCTGGGGGAAAACGGCTTGACGAGGTAATCGTCCGCCCCCATCTCCAGACCCACCACTCGATCGACTTCTTCCGCTTTCGCCGTCAACATAATAATCGCCATATTGGCGAGGGTCTGATCACGACGAAGCAGCCTGCAAATTTCCAACCCGTCGATACCGGGCAGCATGAGATCCAGCACAATCAAATCAGGGCGTTCGGTCCGTGCGAGTTGGAGCGCCGTTTCTCCCTCATACGCCTCGATACAGGACAGTCCTTCTTTCTCCAAGTGGTGGCGAACAAGGTTCACGATCGCCTGTTCATCATCTACAATTAAGGCTTTCAGAGCCATGGGCACCTGTTTTTTTTGTGAATCCCTTATCCGGAAAGCAGGTCGTACGTCTCTCGTTCAAAAAATCGCTTCACCGCAACCATGGCACGACCATCATCTCCATTGATACGAAAAGAGCCAACAACACCCCGAATCAGTCATGACAACCTGGACCGTTTTCATCCCTAACTGAGGTGCAGGCGGCAAGCCTGCATGAGGGATTCTATTGGCTCTATGTTCCATTCGTGTTAAGACTTTTCCCCCATACGCGGAATTTTCATATCGAGTGCTTAATGTAGCACAAAAGGCACAAGACAGACCATGGGGCCGCCCATGGGCAGCGCCTCTTCTTTTTCATTGAACACAATTTCCGCTTAAGGGTATTCTTGTAGGGTCATGTTCAACCGGATCCCACCCATGCATCCTGCACCTTGGTTCACCTCAATCCGCCCGGATGGGAAATGGTGGAGCCGATGGTCGGCCTGAAACGGCTGTGTGCGCTCGCGCTCATTTTGCTCGGGTCGGCTTGCACGGACCCCGCTTCCGACGCGTTCCGCTTTGGTCTGGCCAGTGCGCCCTCAAACCTCGATCCGCGCTTTGCCACGGACGCGACGTCAACCCGCATCAACCGTCTGCTTTATGACCGGTTGGTGGATTTCAACGACGCATTCGAACCCGTTCCGTCCCTGGCCGATTGGGAACAACTGTCGCCCATCCATTATCGCTTCCATCTCAAAACAAACCATCACCCGTTTCATGACGGCACCGTTCTGACCGCCTACGACGTCAAAGCCACCTATGACTTTATCCTGAATCCGGACAACGCCTCCCCGCACCGCGCCGCGTTGACCGTCATCGACCGCATCGCCGTTCGAAACGAAACGAGTCTCGACTTTTTTCTTCACCATCCGGAGCCGCTCTTCCCCGGATATCTCGTCATCGGCATTGTGCCGGCACGCCTCATCGCCACAAACCATCCGCTCCACGAGCACCCCATCGGAAGCGGGCCGTTTTCCTTCCTGGCACGACCGGATGAGACGCGACTCCACCTCCTCAGGATTCGGGATCAACGACGCGTTGAATTCATGACGGTCCCGGACCCCACGGTACGGACGTTAAAACTGATAGCCGGGGAAATCGACATGCTCCAAAACGATCTTCCTCCGGAACTCATCGGCTATTTGGAAAACGACGAGACGCTGAAAGTCCAACGAACGTCCGGTACGAATTTTTCGTACCTCGGATTCAACTTTGAAGACACCGTGACCCGACAGGCACTCGTTCGACGGGCCATTGCCCATGCCATCGATCGCCGGGAGATTATCCGGTACGTCCTGGACGGCGCGGCCAGGCCCGCACAGTCGCTCTTGCCGCCCGAACATTGGGCGGGCGCTCAAGATCTCATACCGATCACACACGATCCGGAAAAAGCACGGGCGTTGTTACACCAGGCCGGATACTCCCTCGACCGGCCGCCCCGGATCGTCTACAAAACTTCGAGCGATCCTTTTCGGATCCGTCTCGCCACCATTCTTCAACATCAACTGGAACGAGTTGGCATTGCCGTGGACCTGCGCAGTTACGACTGGGGCACGTTTTACGGAGACATCAAGGCCGGCAGATTCCAGATGTACAGCTTGGCGTGGGTGGGCATCCAAACTCCCGATATTTTCGATTACGTGTTCCACAGTGAGTCGGTTCCCCCACGCGGGGCGAATCGCGGCCGATTCCGCAGCACACGGGCCGATGCGTTCATCGACCGGGCACGGGCGGCACCCGACCTCGAAACCAAACAACGGTGGTACGTGCAACTCCAGCATCACCTTGCCGACGTGCTGCCGTACGTCCCCTTATGGTACGAAGATCATATTTTCATCGCCCGCCGGGAGATCGAAGGCTTTACCATGGCCCGGGACGGCAATTATGACGGCTTGACGCAGGTACGTCGCCGTTCATCTCCCGACGCGTTGTAACCGATCATGTTCGTTCGATTGCTCATATCACGAGTCCTGACGGCTTTCGCCGTCGTGCTCGGGGTCGTCTGCCTCGTCTTCTTTCTGCTGCATCTCGTTCCCGGCGATCCCGTGGAAGTGATGTTGGGCGAATCGGCACACCCCGCGGACAAGGAAGCCCTGCAACGGGCCCTGGGACTCGATCAGCCGCTCCACGTCCAGTTCGGCCGATACCTGGCAAGCCTGGGTCAATTCGACCTGGGGACCTCCCTCTACTCCAAACGTCCGGTCCGCGACCTGCTGCTCGAACGGCTGCCGGCCACCGTGGAACTCGGGGTCGCGGCGCTCATGGTGGCCCTGCTGTTGGCCGTGCCGCTCGGCGTCCTGGCCGCCGTGAAAAAAGGGACCGCGTGGGACGTCGGGGCCATGGGAATTGCCCTCTTCGGCGTCTCCATTCCCAATTTCTGGATGGGGCCCATGCTGATTTTAGTCGGGGCGTTGTGGCTGGGATGGTTCCCCGTGAGCGGACGGGAAGGGGTCTTCTCTCTCGTCCTGCCGGCACTGACCCTGGGCACGGCATTGGCGTCTATTCTCTCGCGCATGATTCGCAGTGCCCTGCTGGAAGTCCTGAATGAAGACTTCATGCGCACCGCACGCGGGAAAGGCCTCCCCGACCGGACCGTCATCGTTCGACACGGCTTGCGGAATGCGCTACTCCCCGTGATCACGCTGGTAGGGTTGCAACTCGGGGCGTTGCTGAGCGGTGCCGTTATTACGGAAACCGTCTTTTCCTGGCCGGGCATCGGCTCCCTGATCGTCGAAGCCATTCACCGCCGCGACTATCCCGTGGTGCAAGCCACCGTGTTGTGTATCAGCGTGTCCTACGTGGTGCTGAACGTGCTCACGGATCTCGCGTACGCCTGGGTCGATCCGCGCGTCCGGCTCGGAGCCCAACCATGATGCGCATCCGGGTGCCCCTCGGCATTATCCTGCTCTGGGCGCTTGTCGCCATCCTTGCACCCGTGCTGCCCCTGACTCCGAACGCCATCGACCTGCCGCAGATCCTCGTGTCCGGAAGCCCGGACGAATGGTTGGGCTACGATGACCTGGGACGGCCGATTTTCGATCGCTTGCTGGTGGGCGCAAGAACGTCCTTTTTCGTGGCATTTGCCGTCGTGGGCATTTCGCTGATCATCGGGAGCCTTCTCGGCACCATTGGCGCGTATGCGGGAGGATGGATCGATCTGGTCCTCGTTCGCGTTATCGACGTCTTTCTCGCGTTCCCGGGAATCCTGCTGGCCATCGCGCTGGCCGGCGTGATGGGACCGGGCATCGACAACGTCGTCATTGCCTTGTCGGTCGTGAGCTGGGTGGGCTATGCCCGGCTCGCCCGTGCGCAAGTCCTCTCCGTGAAAGAACGTGATCACGTGCACGCCGCCGTGGCGATCGGCACCCCACCGCCGCAAATCATCGCCCGCCACCTGCTCCCGCTCATCAGTGCTCCGCTGATCGTGGAGGCCAGCTTCGGGATGGCGAGCGTGGTCATTGGTGAGGCCGGGCTGTCCTTTCTGGGATTGGGCGTACAACCGCCCGCCGCATCCTGGGGCAGTATGATTCGGGACGGCACCCGGTACATGCTGGTCGCCCCGCACATGGTCATCGCCCCGGGCCTGGCCCTGATGGGCGTGGTCCTCGCCATGAACGTCCTCGGGGACCGGCTACGCGATTGGTTGGACGTCAAGAATCGATCCGTCAAGCAAATGCCATGAAACAACGCATCATCGGGTTCCACCAGGACGAACACGGCGATTGGGTCGCCGACCTCGCATGCGGCCACGGGCAACACGTGCGCCACACTCCCCCCTGGAGCGAACGGCCCTGGGTCGTGACCCCACAGGGGAGAGAACAGAAGTTGGGAGAAACGCTTGCCTGCAAGAAGTGCGATGAAGAATCGCCGTGAATCAGTTGTGACTCGCTTCGGGCGGCCCGTCAACCGGCGGCGGATCAGCAGGGTCCCAATACTGTAAGCGGTCAATCAGGGGTTTGGCATCAGGGCTGGTGGATTGGCTCGGTTCACTGGGCCCCTGGTCCCAGGTCATGCGGGAGTAGCCATGTTCATTCAGTGTGCTGCGGATGACTTCGACGAGCGCCTCAAGGGTCACCTCGTCCCCTTCTCGCAGATCCAATACGCGTTCTTTGTTCTCCGTTGGGGGAGGCGTGTCGTGCAGCAACGCCCAGCAACGATCAAAGACCATTCGTCGAACGTCTTCCGGCACGTTCAAGCTCGGGATGTCAGCCGTGCACAAGGCCACCACCATGAGCACGAATTGCAAGTCCGGCAGGCCGGGATTATCGACGTCGAGTGTCTGCATAACCGGGGAGTATCTTATTGAGACCTTGACTCATTTTTCAATCCCTCCTAAAGACGAGTCAACATTTCTCTTGGATTGTCTTCTTGGGTCACGCGATAGGGGCTGCTCAGCCAGTACGCCGCACCAACCAGTAAGGCTCCGCCGACAATGTTTCCCAGTCCGACGAAAACTTGGTTCCACATGAATCCTTCCCACGAAATCGCTTCGCCGTGAGGGAGGAACAGCGCGATCCCCAACGCCGATTGGTTCGCGATACTGTGCTCGAATCCACTCCCCACGAACGCGAACAAACACCAGAAGAGCACCATGATTTTTGCGGTTTCATTCGTCGTCCGGGCCGCCATCCAGACAGCCAGACACACCAGCATGTTACAGAGCACGCCCCGGCTGAAGAGTTCCCAGGCCGGGACGGCCATTTTCAGTTCAGCCACGTTCATGAACAGATCCACCTGCGGAGCCTTCGACACCACCCCGGATTGAGCAATCAGCCAGGCAATGGCTAACGAGCCGGCGAGATTCCCGATGAACGACCATAAGAAAATCCAACCCACGTATTTCCAGGTTATCGCCCTGGAAAGCGCGCCGATGGTGCAGACCATATTGTTGCCCGTGAACAATTCCGATCCGGCAAAGATCACCAACGTCAGGGCAATGCCAAATGACGCTCCCATCACAAGTTTCAGCGCAGCCGACCCTTGAGCGGAGAACGGCGCCCCCACACTAAAGATTAAACAGATCCCCAATCCCAAATAGATGCCTGCCAGGGCCGACAAAATGAAGTAGCCCCCGGGCGAGTGGAGAAAATAGTCGACTTTTTTTCTTGAAACGTCTGACATGCGCTTGAGATCTTCTTGATACATTGTTCGAACCCCTTCTCTTTTTCTAAACACGAGAAAAAAACGATTGTATCTCTATCGCCACAGCCAGGCAGATACGCCATTCGCCAAGCATTCATTTCTACTTTTCTTGCAAGAGCCACGCCAGAACACATCTTTTCAAAAACCTCAAAGAATCAAGCGCAATCATGACAAAACCCCCTCACCAAACCGGACATTCCTGTTCATCACGCACCCTATTGTGGGCAAAGAGACAAAAATGTCTTGGCGGTAGGGGATGCACTGACGAGAACCAAGTACGCCTCAGGCGATCAGGGTTCTTCGATAAGCCGGTACTTTTCGATCCGGTAGGCGATTTGACGCGGCGTCATGCCCAACAGCCTGGCCGCCTTCGCCTTGACCCATCCTGCTCTCTTGAGGGCTTCTCGAAGACGGTCCCGTTCCATCGCATCCAACCGTGCGGGGAGCGTTTGTTGGGCTGCAGGGCTGCTTGACTTGGGAGTGGACTGGGATTGAACGGTTCGCATGTTGTCAAAATAGGGAGTGAGTGATGCGGGAATGGATCGGACATCGATCAGCGACGTCTCCGCCAGGACGACCAGGCGTTCCATGCAATTCTGTAATTCGCGAATGTTTCCGGGCCAATGGTAGACGCTCATCAGATCAACCAGGTCCTTCCCTAATTGAACGTGCCGGCTATTGGCGCGATTGAACTTGTCCAGAAAATGCGTCATGAGCGGGTGCACGTCGTCCCGCCGGGCGCGTAAGGGAGGGAGCGTGAGCGGCACGACGTTAAGCCGATAATACAAATCTTCCCGAAACTCGCCTGAACGGACCATGGCTTCGAGATGACGATGCGTCGCGGCAATCACCCGGACGTCCACGGAGAGCGTCTGCCCACTCCCGACTCGCTCGAATTCTTTGTCTTGCAGCACGCGAAGGAGCTTGACCTGTGTTGACAGTGAAATATCCCCGACCTCATCAAGAAACAGCGTCCCGCCATGGGCGTGTTCCAGTCGTCCTTTTCTGGCCTGGTTCGCTCCCGTGAAGGCTCCCCGTTCATGCCCGAACAGGGTCGTTTCAATGAGAGTTTCCGGAACCGCCGCACAATGCACCGCCACAAACGGTTGATCGGCGCGCGCACTGGAGAGGTGAATCGATTGCGCCGCCAACTCCTTACCCGTTCCACTTTCGCCGCGGATCAGGACCGTTGCCGAAGAGTTCGAGACCCGCTGAATGGCCGTGTAGACCGCTTGCATCGCCGTACTGTTTCCAATGAGAACCGGCGCCTGCTTCTTTTTTCTGGCGACACTCGAAGGGTTCGGCGAATCATCCGCTTGCTCAAGGCGCAGGGATGACCCGGACGCCTCGAAAGAACGGCCTGGAGTCTCTTCCGTTTCAGATTCCCGCGCCAGCAAAACCAGGGCTTGGCCAATCCGGGTTTCAGGAGCATCCTTTCCATCCAGAATAGTCCACAGTCGGGTGATAAGCTTGTCGTCGTCCTTTGAAAGATCGCGTTTCATCGTGTGCTGCTCATGTCTTCAAAAAACGCAAAAAAAAACGCCCTTTCCCAACATTCGTTGGGGAAGGACGTTCATTGTCCTCACACGGCCTGTCTCTTTCAGCGGAATGACGACTTTGTCATTCTCAGGTGGTAGTTAACCGCACTTTCCTCTGTTTGTCAATGGGGATGTATTGGTTGTGTAAGACGTTATCTCAACCCATAATGGGGTAAACGGCGCAACCATGGGCGCCGCCGGTATCCGATCTCAAACAAACAGGGCACAATTTCTTCCATCGTGTCTATGGTAACTTTGTGAGATTTTCCCCTACTCCTAAGGGGCAGTAGGGTGGCATCAGGGGGGCAGTGAATGATGAATGCATCGTCCGGACCGGGGATTACGTTTCCATTGACCATTGGGCAACGCCTGCTCGCCATGGTGGTCATCTTCATTCTGGCGTTGGGGGCCATCCTGGCCTTTACCCATACCGCGGTGAAAACGCTCGAGCTCGACGTGGTAGTGCTGGACGTGGCGGGCCGCCAGCGGATGATGATTCAACGCCACCTCAATGAAATGCTGTTGGCCTCCCATGGGATTCAAACGGATTTTCAACAGACGCAACAGGCGTTATTGCACTCCGCCGATGCCTTACAGAATGGGGGAGACGTGGTCGTGAACCTGTACACCGACGAACGGCGCTCGATTCCCGCGGCCTCGACCGCCCGGATAGAGCAACTCCTGGAGCAACAACGTTCCCTTCTTGAACGATTTTTCGCCAAAACCAGAACCCTGCTGCTCGAAGACCCCGATCACTTCCCTTCGCCGGAATCGGTTGCCTTGCTCAATCAACTCCACCAGGAACTGCAACGCAACGCCGACACCGTGTTCAAATTGTTCAGCGCCCATTCCCGCCAAAACATCGTGAATCTCCTGAGAAGCGAACCGGTCATTGGGTTCCTGGTCATTTTCCTGAGCGTGATCCTGGCCCGGCAGGTCGTGTCCGCCAGCCGCCGGCTCGAACGGGAAATCGAGCAGCGCAAAAAAGCCGAGGATGCACGCAAATCCTATGAGGAGGAATTGGCGAACAAGACGCGGGAATTGGCCCAATCCAACGCGGAACTCCAGCAGTTCGCCTACGTGGCTTCCCACGACCTGCAAGAACCGCTTCGCATGGTGGCGAGTTACACGCAGTTATTGGGCAAACGGTACCGGGGCAAGCTGGACAAAGACGCCGATGAATTTATCGGGTACGCCGTGGACGGGGCCACCCGCATGCAACGGCTCATTCGTGACCTTCTGGAATACTCGCGAGTCGGGTCCGAGAACAAATCCCTTGAACACACCGACTCTGAAGTCGTGTTGCGACAGGTCCTGGATAATCTCTCCGCGTCGGTCCGTGAACGTCACGCCGAGGTGACCCATGATCCGCTTCCCATTGTCCATGCCAACCCGACGCACCTGACTCAAGTCTTCCAAAACCTGATCGGCAACGCGCTGAAGTTCCAAGGAGACTCCCCTGCCAAAATTCACGTGGGTGCCAAGGCGGTCCCGGACGGGTGGGAATTCTCGATCCGCGATAACGGGGTCGGGATCCCGGCCGATCAACTCGGTCGAATCTTTTCGATCTTTCAACGATTACACGGTCAAAGCGAATACCCGGGCACGGGTATCGGCCTGGCCATCTGCAAGAGAATCGTGGAAAAATACGGCGGGAACATCCGGGTGGAATCCGAACTCGGCACGGGATCGATCTTTTATTTCACCCTGACGACCCCTCGAGACGTCATGAAGCCCGTGCCACAAACGGCCGGCTCCCCGGATCTGTTACAATCTCCTGGTGAAGGGCCGGAGAACCCAGTCACATGAACACCACGACCATTCTCTTAGTGGAAGATAACCCAGGCGACGCTCGCCTGATCCGGGAACTCTTTCGTGACCTTCAAGGGCGATCCTTCGAAATCCTCACCGCCGAATCCTTTCGGCAGGCCCATGATCGCTTGAAAGAACACCGCGTGGACCTCGCCCTGGTCGACCTGTCCTTGCCCGACAGCCAAGGGTTGGACACGTTTCGGAAGATCGCCGCAGGCTATCCCTCGCTCCCACAAGTCCTGCTGACGGGCCTGAATGACCGGGAAACCGCCATCCGGGCCGTTCGAGAAGGGGCCCAGGATTATCTGCTCAAAGGCGAGGTGGACGGGCACGTCCTTATCCGGGCCATCGACTATGCCATCGAGAGGAAACGCATCCAAGTCGAATTGGAAGCCGCGAACACCCGGCTCCAAAAGAGCGCGGAGGATCTCCATTCCATTCTGAATCAACTGCACATCGGGACGATTTTGATCGGTCCCGAAGGCCGGATTCTCCACATGAGCGTGTCCGCCCTTCGGTTACTGGGCAAAAACGGAACAATCCCGGAAGGCCGACCCTGGCAGGACGCCGTGGAGTTCGCCGAGCATGACATCCACGCCCTGGAACGGCTCATGCAGCAGGATGAACGGAAAAAGTTCGTCGTCCATTTCACGCCACCGGGCCATTCCCCACGTTGGCTTGAGATCGATATCCACGACGATCCCCGTGACACGCGGGCCAAAATGTTCTTTCTCTATGACGTCACTGAAATTCATACGCTCCGTAAACAACTGCAATCCGAATTTCACGATATGATCGGGAAGTGCCAGCCCATGCAGGACGTGTACCGGCAGATTCGCAATCTCTCCCAGGTCGAATCCACGGTCGTCATCGAAGGGGAAACCGGGACGGGTAAGGAACTCGTCGCCCGGGCCCTGCACGATTCAAGCCCGAGAAAAGACAAGGCCTTTCTCGCGGTGAATTGTGCCGGCCTGACCGAATCCCTGCTGGGCAGTCAATTATTCGGTCACAAGAAAGGCGCTTTTACCGGAGCCAACAGCGACCACCGCGGATTTTTTGAATCCGCTCACGGGGGGACGATTTTCCTGGATGAAATCGGCGACATGCCTTCTCCCGTCCAGACGAGTTTACTCAGGGTGCTCCAGGAAAAAGAAATTACCCGGCTGGGCGAATCTCAACCGAGAAAGGTGGACATCCGCATTATCTGCGCAACGCATCACGACTTACAGGAACAGGTGGCGCAGCATGCCTTCCGGGCCGACCTGCTGTACCGCATTCGGGTGGGACGCATTCACCTGCCTCCGCTACGAGAACGACAAGAAGATATCCCCCTGTTGATTTGGGCTTTTGTCAGCCAATGCCGCAAGGCGATGGGAAAACTGTTCGTGCAGGACGTCAGCCCCGATGCCTTGCAACGCCTGGCCCGGTATCCATGGCCGGGCAATATTCGCGAACTGAAAAGCGTGATCGAATATGCCGTCCTCCAATGCGAAGGAGACACCATCCAACCACGGCATTTTCCTCCGGAACTTCTCGAATCACCCGGAACCGCGCTTCCCGCTTCAGAAACGACCACGAATACTTCCGTCAAGGACCGGGAACGTATTGTAGGTGCCATCAAAGAGACCAAAGGGAATCGAGCCAGAGCGGCTCAACTTCTCGGCATCAGTCGTGCAACCTTCTATCGTTGGTTGGATGATTTGGAGATTTCCAAACACGATCTCTCATAGGCCGACCCTCTTTTTGGTCTCCTGCATGAGACATGAATGAGACATGAATGAGACAGCCAGCGAAATGTTGGCGACCGTGATGGAATCATAACCCGTTGAATCTACGAGACATTGTATTTGGTCTCTCCCCGGTGACCTTTGGCACAACCTTTGAATATTGACAAAGTCAAAGAGAGCGCAAACCGGGGAGCAAGCCTCCCTGCGGATAATCAATGAAAAATTCCTCTGCCATTTTGATCGTCGAAGATAATCCGGGGGACATTCGCCTTATCAAGGAGGCATTCAAAACGTCCTCCATAGACCCCACCCTGTACTTTGCCCGTGATGGAGTCGAGGCCACTCACTTTTTGGAAACAAGAAAACGGGAGCCCTCAAATGGCTTCCCACAGCTTATTGTCCTCGATCTGAATTTACCGAAAAAAAGTGGATTTGAAGTTTTACAGTTCGTGAAACGTGACGAGACGTTGAAGCGGATTCCGGTGATTGTCCTCAGCTCTTCGCAAAATCCGGAAGACATTGCCAAGGCGTATGATCTGCACGCCAACTGTTATTTGACCAAACCTGCAAACTTCGAAGCCTTTATCGCCGTCGTCCAAGCCTTGGAATATTTTTGGATCCGGACGGCGAACCTTCCTTCGATACCCGACACACGATTGTCTTTGTAGCCGTGTCCTGCATTCGGGACGGCACGCAGGCCGTCCCCTACAGGCCGGGATACGGCCGCGACAAGACTCTCACCCTCACCTTCATCCTCTCCCATCAAGGGAGAGGAAATTTTCTGCACCCTCTACATCCTTGTCGTTGTAGGGGACGGCCTGCGTGCCGTCCCGTATGAACCACATACCATCCCCGACGGACAACCACGGGGGGTTGTCCCTACATTATTGCCGGTGTGTCTCATCTGTAGAACATGAGACAACTTGCTGTCTCATCAAAAAGCATTCATTCCAATTCCTTTATCGTGAATTTTTCTAACGGTATGAAATTAAACTGAAAATTCTCATTGAAAAATTTGGCACGTAATTTGATAGAGGTTGAGATAGACGGAAAAACCAACAGCCGGAACGTTTACCGTTTAACCAGGGGGCGTACATATGTCTATCTCAAACAACATCCATTCGGGCCCAGGGTTGGGCGCGTCTCACAACATTCAAGCGTGCACTCGGTGCGGCGGACTGTTGATCAGGGAAGGTCTGTCCGATCTGTTCGAGGATACGGGGCACATGCGCCGATGGGCGTGGCGGTGCGTGCAGTGTGGAGATATCGTGGATTCGCTCATTCTCAAACGCCGCATGGGCGCGGATCTTCCGGCTCTCAACATGATGGGTCGCAGACATTGGACGGGCATAGAGGCTTTGACCAAGAAGCCTTGCGCGGTTCCACCCCTCCAGGCAAACCCTCTACCTCCCCTCACCCCTCCTGATCCTTCGGCTACGCTCAGGACAAGCAAAGGAGGAGAAGAGAAAAGCCCCCTCTCCCCTATTTCCCGCGTAATGCGGGAAATAGGGAAAGGGCTGGGGTGAGGGGGAAATAGTCAACGAATGAGTGAACCCATACAAAAAAACGACAAAAACTTCAAAAAGTTAGAGAAAGAGATCCCGTTGCCATGGTAAAAATTGCTGAAGAAAGTTTCATTCGGGGAAGCGGTATGAAAACCGGACAAGCAGGCAACGCCCCGACCGGTAAAACGAGGTGAACAATGAACGTTGTCATGGTAGGCGGAACAGGATTTATCGGACGGAACATTGCCCCGGTTCTTGCGGCAGGAGGACACGTGGTGACCATTCTGACCCGGAACCCACACGCGGCGGCGGCCGTTGTCGGAAGCGGTTTTCACGTCCGAGAATGGGATCCGTCGAATCGGCAGACCCTGGAACAACCCTTTCACGGGCAGGACGCGGTCATCAACCTTGCAGGCGCTTCTATCGCCGAACGCCGGTGGACGCCGTCGCGCAAGGACGTGCTTCGTGCCAGCCGGATCGAGACTACGCGGACGATCGTGACGGCGTTGTCCCGTCTCTCCACGCCCGTTCGGCCCAAAGTCTTTATCAGCTCGTCGGGAATCGGGTTCTATGGACTCGAGGCCGCCAACGGCGCCGATGAGATGCAGGGGCCGGGAAACGGATTTTTGGCTGACCTGTGCGTGGAGTGGGAACGCGAAGCCTTCCGGGCAACGGATTATGGCATTCGAACCGTGTGTCTGAGAATCAGTATGGTGTTGGGGCAAGACGGCGGCGCCCTGCAAAAAATGCTTCTCCCCTTCAAATTCTTTCTTGGGGGGCCCATCGGCAAGGGCACCCAGCCCGTGAGCTGGATCCACGTCGAGGATCTGGGACGGCTTGTCGTAGCCATTCTTGAACAACCTTCATACAGCGGCGCTATCAATGCGGCGTCCCCCCATCCGGTCACGATGAAAGAATTCTGCCTGCAACTGGGGCGGGTCTTGGGGAGACCGTCCTGGCTTCCCGTTCCGGCGTTGGCCCTTAAAATCGGATTGGGTGAAATGTCTACGCTCATGACTCATGGGCAGGCAGTGAATCCCCTTATGGCGCAAGGGCTGGGATTTACCTTCAAATATCCGAACCTGGAATCGGCTTTTTCCGCGATCCTGGGCAAGGAGTCAGGATGAGCGTGATGCTCATTCCGGGATGGGGTTTCATCGGATTGATCTCACGAAGAAGGAGGATACGGATGCCATCATCATCGACGACGTTATCGATTCGAAGGGCCTTCCAGGGTCGCATGCTGCTTGTCGCCTTATTGGCCCTCCTGTTGATGACCCCGATACCGGGTCATGCGCAGCAAGGGCCTCCTCAACAAGACAATCCGCACGGCGACCTGTCGGACCCCATGCTGCCTCCGCCGGGAATCATCGGCGTCGCGCTGCATCTCACTGCCGAACGCATCGGCGATCCTGCCGGCTTGTTTATCCGGGCGACTCATCCCCTGGGACCGGCTATCAAAGCGGGGCTCACGCACGGGCAGGAAATTCTGGCCGTGGACGGCCAATCCGTCAAAGGAAAAACGTACAGGGAGGTCGTGTCCATGATACGGGGCGAGGTCGGGACGTCCGTCACGCTCCTCGTCAAAACCTTTTCCGACGTGAAGGCAGTGAAGATCATTCGTGCCAGCGAGTCGCGGTTAGCCGAAGAACAACGAATTTAGGGACAACCCCCCGTGGTTGTCCGTCATTTCAAGGCCTCTCATGACATCCCACGTCACGCATAAGCCTCCACTTGCGCTCCCGGCAGAGGCGCCCATCGCGTCGGATCTTCCCGTGCGGTTGGGTATCAGCCATTGCCTGTTGGGTGAACCCGTCCGGTACGACGGCGGCCATAAACGGAATGATTTTTTGGTGGACGTGCTCGGGAGGCACGTGGAATGGGTTCCGGTATGTCCCGAAGTGGAAGCCGGATTCGGCACGCCGAGAGAATCCATGCGTTTGGTCGATGACGTGGCTGAACCGCGCTTGATGACGGTTCGTGCTCATCACGATCACACTGACCGGATGCGCCGGTACACCCGAAAACGGTTGCGTGACTTACAATCGTTGAACCTGTCCGGATACGTGTTCAAAAAAGATTCGCCCAGTTGCGGGACCCGGCGCGTTCGAGTGTATGCCCGCGATGGCCATCTCCTGGGAACAGGGAAAGGACTGTTTGCCGATGCGTTCCAACAGACGTTTCCCTTGACTCCCATCGAGGAAGAAGGACGACTCCAGGACCAGGGCCTTCGGGAAAACTTTATCGAACGCGTGTTCGGCTATCACCGGTGGCAAGTGCTCAACGCACGCCTCACCCGTGGGCGCCTGGTGGCGTTTCATACGGCCCACAAATATCTCTTATTGGCCCACAGCCAGCGCCATTACCGGGAGCTTGGTCGATTCGTCGCCAATGCCAAACAGTCTTCCGCTCGAGAGTTGGCCCGGACCTACGGACGACTGTTTATGGAGGCCCTGGCCGTCAAGACCACCATTCGCAAACACGTGAACGTGCTTCAACACCTGGCCGGTCATTTCAAGGGCGCCTTAAGCGACGCGGTGCGGGATGAACTCCACGCGGTGATTGGGGATTATCAGAAAGGGTTTGTGCCGCTGAGCGTCCCCGTCACCTTGATCAGACACTACGTCCGGGTGCTGGACGTCCCGTACCTGAGGGACCAGGTGTACCTTGCGCCTCATCCCAAGGAACTCATGTTGCGAAACCACGTCTGATTTTCAGATCATACGGGACGGCACGGAGGCCGTCCCCTACAACGACAATAAAAATTCGGTATATTGGAGAGATGAAACACGTGAGGAAATTGACGACCCGTTCACGTTCCGACCATGATGTAGGGACAACCCCCCGTGGTTGTCCATCAATTCAGGAGAGGTAACCATGAGTGATTCAACAAAAGGTGTGGTGCTCGTTGGGCATGGAGGCATTCCGAAGGATTACCCCGGGGAACTGGTCACGAAGCTCAAGCGGCTGGAAGCCCAACGACGTGCCGCGGGCGTTCCGATGTCCCCCGAAGAGTATGAACTCGACCAAAAAATCCGGCAGTGGCCCCGCACCCCGGACACCGACCCCTATCAGGCCGGACTGGAATTATTGGCCACCCGCCTCAAGCCCCTCCTGCACGGCGCACGGTTTTCCACGGCGTATAACGAGTTTTGCACGCCCACGCTCAGCGAAGCCATTGAACAACAGATCGCCGACGGCGCCAACGACGTGACCGTGATCTCCACCATGTTCACCCCGGGCGGCTCGCACTCGGAATATGAAATTCCCGAGGAAATGGCCGAACTGCGTCAGAAATATCCCGATGTGACCCTGACCTACGCCTGGCCCTTCGACCTGGACAAGGTCGCGGAAATGCTCTGCGAACACCTCGACCGATTCCAGAACAACCCCGTCGGATGATGGCCCCATCGGGGATCGATCCGGGGGTCAAGATGAAGATGCCCATCTTCACCCCCTCTCCCGCTACTGGGAGAGGGTTGGGGTGAGGGGATCTTTTCCCTTCCCCTTCATGGCAATGATCTTCCGAAACCGCTTCAGGCGGCCCAGCCGACGGACAGCACCTCCGCTTGTTCGAGCACGGTCCGCGTCGCCTTTTCCTGTTTGTCCGGCGGATAGCCATGTTTTCGGAGGATGCGCTTGACCAGCACCCGGAGTTGGGCGCGGACGTTCTCGCGTAGCGTCCAGTCGATCGTGACGTTGCCGCGCACGGTCTCGACCAATTCGCGCGCGATGTCCCGAAGGGTCTCGTCGCCAAGTACCCGGACCGCGCTGTCGTTCGTCTCAAGCGCGTCGTAGAAAGCCAACTCGTCCTCCGACAGCCCCAACGCTTCGCCGCGAGCATTGGCCTCGCGCAGATCCCTGGCAAGCTGGATCAATTCCTCGATCACCTGTGCCGCTTCGATGGCGCGGTTCTGATAGCGCCGGAGGGTCTGCTCCAGCATCTCGGCAAAGGAGCGCGCCTGGACCACGTTCTTCCGCCGTCGGGTCACAAGCTCGCCCTTTAACAGCTTCTGCAAGAGTTCCACCGCAAGATTGCGTTGCGGCATACCTCGCACCTCGGCCAGAAATTCGTCGGAGAGGATCGAGAGGTCGGGCTTCTCCAAACCGGCAGCGGCGAAAATGTCGATCACCCCCTTCAGACGACACCGCGCGCGAGATGATCTGGCGCACGGCGTGGTCCAACTCCTCCTCGGGCCGTGCATCAGCCGGGGCGCGCTTGGCCAGCACCGACCGGACGGCTTGAAAGAACGCCACGTCGTCGCGGATGCGTAGCGCCTCCTCATGGGGCACGGCCAAGGCAAAGGCTTGGGAAAGCTCCAGCACCGACTGCATGCAACGCTCCTTGCCGTTCTCCTGGGCCAGGACGTGTTCCTGCGCGGCAGGCAGCAGGCTCAGCCGTTCCGCCGCTGTACCCGTGAACCACCCGGACCAGTCGAAGCCATGGAACAGGCCACGGCAGATCTCGTACTTCTCCAGCATCACCGCCACCGCTTCCGCCTGATCGAGCGAGGTGCGCCCTGTGCCGCCGCTCTCGGTGTACGTCGCCAACGCGCGCTTGAGTTCATGGGCGAGACCCAGATAATCCACAACGAGACCGCCGGGCTTGTCCTGGAACACGCGGTTGACGCGGGCGATGGCCTGCATCAGCCCATGGCCGCGCATCGGCTTGTCGACGTACATGGTATGCAGGCTCGGCGCGTCGAAGCCCGTGAGCCACATGTCCCGCACCAGCACCATGCGCAACGGGTTGCCGGGGTCGCGGAACCGTTTCGCCAACGCCTCGCGCTTGGGCTTGTTGCGAATATGCGGCTGCCACTCGGGTGGGTCGGACGCGGCGCCAGTCATCACGACCTTGAGGCAACCCTTGTCGTCGTCCTCGTGATGCCAATCGGGGCGCAGACGCACCAGTTCACGATACAGGTCGATGCAGATGCGCCGGCTCATGCACACGATCATCGCCTTGCCTTCCAAGGCTTCGAGGCGTTTCTCGAAGTGGTCAACGATGTCCCGGGCCACGAGCTTCACGCGGTTCTCGGCGCCGACGACCGCTTCCAACTGCGCCCATTTGGACTTGAGCTTCTCCTTGCGCTCGATCTCCTCGCCCTCGGTCGCCTCCTCGAAGCCGGGGTCGATCTTCGGTCTCTCGGCCTCGTCCAACGTCAACTTCGCAAGCCGGCTCTCGTAATAGATCGGCACCGTCGCCTTGTCATCCACTGCCCGTTGGATGTCGTAGATGCTGATGTAGTCGCCGAACACGGCGCGGGTGTTGGCGTCCTGAAGCTCGATCGGCGTGCCGGTGAAGCCGACGAAAGAGGCATGGGGCAAGGCATCGCGCATGTGGCGCGCAAACCCGTCGATGAAATCATACTGGCTGCGATGCGCCTCATCGGCGACAACCACGATGTTGCGCCGCCCCGATAAAGCAGGCATGTCCCCACCTTCTTCGCTCCCTCTCCCGCCACTGGGAGAGGGCCGGGGTGAGGGCGCCCCCACAGGCGGCATAAACTTCTGAATCGTCGTAAACACCACCCCACCCGATTCAACCGAAAGCCTGGCGCGCAAATCCGCCCGGCTCTCCGCCTGTACCGGCGGCTGGCGCAACAAGTCGCTGCAACGGGAGAACGTGCTGAAAAGCTGATCGTCCAGATCGTTGCGGTCGGTCAAGACAACCACGGTGGGATTTTCCATCGCCGGCTCACGGATAATGCGTCCGGCATAGAACGCCATGGTCAAGCTCTTGCCTGAGCCCTGCGTGTGCCAGACCACACCGATCCGCCGGTCACCAAGCTCACCTCCGGGCTTGCGGCCTGATTCATAGCGGCCGCCCTCTTCGTCAGACGCCCCCTCTCGCAACTCGGCGGCGCGCAGGGTCTCCGCCACAGCCACCTGCACCGCATGAAACTGATGATAGCCCGCCATCTTCTTGACCGGCGCACCACTCCCGCTGTCTTCAAACACGATGAAGTCACGTACCAGAGAGAGAAACCAATGCGGCTCACAGACGCCTTCCAGCATCACCTGTAATTCGGGCACGCGGGAATCGGCCAAGCCCTCGCCGGAGATCGTACGCCAGGGCTTGAACCATTCACGCCCGGCGGTCAATGTGCCAATCCGCGCCTCCACCCCGTCCGAGACTAGCAAGGCCGCGTTCATGGCGAACAGCGACGGCAGTTCGGCCTTGTAAGTTTGGAGTTGATTCCAAGCGGTCCAGATGGTGGCGTCCTCGTCCGCCGCGTTCTTGAGTTCGATCACCCCGAGCGGCAGGCCGTTGACGAACAGCACGATATCCGGGCGTCGCTCGTGATTGTTCTCGACGACCGTAAACTGGTTGACCGCCAGCCAGTCGTTATTGGCGGGAACGTCGAAGTCGATCACGCGGGCCTGCGCGCCACGGATGGCGCCCTGATCGACGCGATACTCGACCGTCACACCCTCCACCAGCATCCTGTGGAACGCTCGGTTACGAGTTTCCAGCGACGTCCCTTCCGGCCGGTTCAGCTTGCGAAAGGCACCTTCGAGCGCCTCGGCGGGCAGAGTGGGATTGAGTTGAGCCAAGGCATCCCGCAACCGCCGTTCCAAGACCACCTGCCCATAGTCGGCACGCTCGGCAGCAAGGGTGTCGGGCGCAATGTCGGGCCCGTGCGCAATGCTCCAACCGAGGCTATCCAACCAGTCGAGCGCGGCGTCCTCAACCACGGATTCGGTGATGCGAGAAGGGCTCATGCTCCCCCGTCCGTGGCTAAATTGCGAAGCTTTTCTTCCGCTTGGGCCACTATCTTTGCATTGTTCGCTTTCCGCGCCAGTTCGAGTGCGGTCTCGAAATCCCTCCGCGCCTCGTTCTTGAGGCCCAACGCATACTTCGCACTTCCCCGGTTGTGGTAGGCATCGGCAAGGTCCGATTTCAGACCAAGCGCCTGGTCAAAATCAGCGATGGCATCATTCCATCGTCTTGACTTGGACTTCGTGGTGCCGCGATTGTTGTAGAAGATGGCATTGTTCGGATTCTGCCGGATTGCCTCGTCATGGTCGGCAATGGCGGCCTCGTACTGCCCCAATTCGGCCTTCGCGACACCCCTGTTACTGTAGGCTTTGTCGTCTGATTTCAGGCTGATCGCTTCGTCATAGTCGGCGATGGCCTCAACATATCGATCCAACGCAACATTCACATTCCCCCGATTTGTGTAGGCTTCCATCAAATCTGGCTTCAGACGAATCGCCTTGTCATAGGCCAATATGCCGGCTTCCGGGTTCTCATCCTGATGGAGAAAACCAACAGAAAACCAAGCTGCAGCGGCGAGGTCGTTATTGGTTCCTTCCACAAGGCTGGCGACGGCGCGCCATTTTTCGATTGCAGCGTTTCTCTTGCCTTGCTGCTGGAGAGCAATGGCATCCGCAATTGCCCTATCTATCAGCGAGGCCGCAGGGCTGTCTTGGACATTCTCGATAGCCTGCTTCGCTCTTTCAGGGGCATCGGCAGCAATCTGGGCGTTCATCTCACTGATAGCCTTGTTCATCTTTTCGGCTTCACCTAGTTGGCACTTAATCTCCTCGACAAGGTGCTCAGCATTTTCGACGCTCTTCTTTGCCTCGCTTTCGATTTCCCCGAATTTATTGAATCCCCAGATACCAGCGATGGCAACAATGATGCCGAAAAATGTGAGGACAATGGCAGTGACAGCGAGCCAGCGGTCGATATACGACGCCTGATCATCTAGAAGTTCACGTCGCAGTTCGTTGAAAAGACGTTGCATTTCAACAGAGACGGCGGGGAACTCTGATTTAAAGGGCGGATCATTTTGCATGCACGTGTCGTTATCCACGCTGTTCTCGTCACCTGTTGGGCTGGAGTTGTCGACCGGTGCCTTGGCTGCCGGAGGCACGCTTTCACTGGTAGACTCGGGCGTCTGTGCGAACGCCATCATCGCAACAGCCGCCGCCATTGCAGCAGCGACAAGCCCCGTCCGAACTCCCGCCTTTAACAACCAGATCATCCCAATTCCCCGTTCCATTGGTGGTTCATATACCCCTCAACATCTACTCGCAATTCCCTCAACACGAGCTTCTGCAGCAGCACGGCGTCTTCAACAGTAGCTTCGGTGATGGTGGTCATCCGTATCAACCCTTTATCTTCCGGTGAGGTACTTTCATTAAAAAGTTCGTTTGTTGCAATTCAGATTTGCTGAGTACTGTAAAGTGGAGGGCATAATCTGGGAGTTTGCACGCAAGTACCTGTTCAGATCTTTCTTTCTCAACGTTCACCTGTTTCAGGCACGCCGTGACGTAAACCAAAAGAATATCTATGTCGTTGGGAGCATCGGTCCACAGGGAAGATCCGAATAGAAACACTTGGTCAAAGAAGCCAAAAGCATCATTTTGGCTGTGGAGCAAGGCATCAAGTATTTGATTCATTTAATGTTCTTGTGGGCGAAATTAAAGAAATCGTTTTGGCTAAACATCCGAATCCCAATCTGAGAGCCATATTCATGAGCCTCCTCACTTATTGGGCCACCGTTCCAGTTGTGTAAGTTGACCACTATATCGTCTTCCTCAAGTTTCATCATATGCACGTTTGAGAGGGACAGAACGTACTCGTAGCATAGTTTTATCTTGTACTCGCCGTTAAGAATCAACTCCGTCAAGTTACGCATATCGGCAAATCTATATTGTATATTGTTCTTGAACAACCATTGAACAAAAAACTCCAAATTTTCAATACGCACATTAGTAGTAGAATTGGGCTTGAAAAAATGACCGTTCCAGAAAATCTGTTGGACGCGAGGTCGATCTTTTAGCATTAATGTCACTTTCTCACCTTTATCGAGATACGTAAGGCGAGGATCTTCATTCAGGTCCAACGAGATGAAGCGATTCTCGCGAATCAAGTATGACAAAAAATTCTGAAGCGCAGCTAAGTTAGGTGGGAGTCCAATAAGCGCCTGTGCGATTCCGAAAATGGAGAGCAACTCTTGAGGGAAAAGATAAACCCGCTGTAATTGGCTGTTATCCCTGGTTTCAATAAACTCCCGAGTGTGGACTACAAATTGGTCTGCGATTTCCTGGTTTTCTTTGTGAAGCAGGTTCTTGTTCTTTGTTAAGATCAGTTCTAGACGTCGATTATTAGAAATAAGCTCACCTTCGAATTTCAGCCAGAGTTTATGTCGTTCGGCACTGTTGGAGGCATCATTGGGACCATAACTATCAAAGATCTGCCTATTTCTCTCGAGAATGGGTATAACAGACTCCTTCAGTTCCTCGAATGACGGGTAGCGCTTTGCGAATTGTCCCTCTATTTCACTGTTTCTGTTTTTTTTCCACTCTTGCAACCAGCCAATGGTAGCTTCCGTCTGATTGCCGCCAGTTTGTGTGTGACACTTTCTACACAAGAGGATTAGATTTTCAAAGGAACCATCCCCTCCGTCTGCGTGAGGTTTGATGTGGGCCATCTCACCGAGATTAACACCGTTCGCGATTAGCCCAGTTTGACATCCCGGATTCATGCAGTGGCCGATTGCTTCGGCCCAGAGCATCCTCTCTGTATTCCGGGCCACTGGCGGTCTTTTACTCATAAATACTCTCCATGATTTTCATTCTAACCTCTCCCGACACTATCTTCGGCAGCGGCACGGTACGATTTATAAGCGATTTGATAATAGGAGAGTTCTACTTCCCGCGCTTCTGTTTATCCATCCTCGCCGCCACCGAGCAACTGGCCGATATTTTCGCCTTCGGACCATCGGATTTCATATTCATGCGCTCTCGCGTGCGGCAATCGATAGAGAACATCAGGCAGTTTCATGTCGCGTGCGAACGGGTTGACATAAAGACAGTTGGACATACTGCAAAGATTCCATGGAACGACATTAGAGAACATCCACACAGCGTCAAGACGTGTATAGCGCGGTTGGTAACCCCCTTGGATCCAAACTCCGTCGGGCTTGCGACCAAGCTTCGTTGGGAGATCAGGGCGTTCTTCGACGTAAGTAATCTGCTCCTTGCCGAACAATGCCTCCATCGCGGACTCCTTATCAAAGAATGGATCGCGCACATTCGCCGCCACCACAAGCGGCGCACCGAGAGCACCATACTTGCCAGCCTTCTTCCGTACCGCACGCTGAACGGAAGTTGACCAGTCAACCATTTCACTACGTGCGGGACCTATAATGAGCGTTCGGGATTTGCGATCTCCTCGCTTTGCCGGAGATGTCGGAACAAGCCAGCCTTGTAAGCTCCAAGCCCCACACTCGATCTTTCGAGAAGGCGCTGCTCTTAGCCCTCCCTCGTCGATTAAACGTTTGACCTCATCCGGATTGTGAGCATCCAATAGGCTGGAAAATGATTTGGCTACTTGCTCCCAACTGAGAGCACTTGATAATTTCCCGTCCACTTTCGCAAAGATATAAAAGTGTGGCGAAGTCAGGCTATTAATTTTGGCCAAAACGTCTTCTTCCAACGGATTCTCTTTGGAATCAATAACCGTGGCTTCGACGTAGAAAACACGACCGCCATGACGGGCAAAAAAGTCCGGCCGCGAGTTCTTACCGGAAATTTTAGGATGCACTTCCACTGTGCAATCCAAGCGAATGAGCAGCTCATGTATGAATAATTCGAAAGTTGCCCCTCGATGGGCATGATCATCATCCTCGCGAAACCTTCCCCGAACATCATCTCGATCCTTGACTGGAAACCCACCAAACCACGACTCAAGCCGCCCTCGAATCTCGGTTGCCTCGCGGTCCGCAGATCGGTTCAGGTACGCAAAGAACGGTTCATTGGGCTGTCTTGAACTTGCGTCCGTTCGTTTCATATCATCGAAAAGAGACTGGCGAATCGTCATGATTTGGCCTCTTCGATGAGCCGCTCCGCATTCTTTGCTCGCAATTCGCCAGAGATTAGCTTGGGCAGTAGCGCGTCGCGCAGGATAGCGAGGGTGCGAGATTCGAAGTAAGTTTGAGAAATCTGGATAAGGAGCGGTCGAACTGTGTCGTTGAATGTGTTCAGTACACCTGATGTAGGGATAATTGTTGCCATAGCCTCCAGAGAATCAGTCCAGACTGCATATGGGATCGTGCTGCCAGTGGAATTGCGCGTCGCGAAGTCGATGGTATTTGAATCATGTAATAGCAACGTCGCGAAAGCGAAATCATGCTTTTGCGTCGGATAGAGTACAAATGCCGTTGTACGAGTCGTTCCGTCGAAGGGCGCTATACAGACCTTGTGATAGTAGGGTCGCATGGCCCCAAAGATCAGGTCTCCCGTGTAGAATTTTGTGAGGCTGCTCTTCGCTTCCTCACCTGATTTGCTTTCGGTCAGGAAGAGAGACTTGCTTGAGATGCAGTCGATTGGAACATAGGGACGAGACGCCGTTTCTTGCGATGCACGACATCGTTCCACCCGCTGGAACAGCACGTCTCCAAGTGCGCCAACCTTCCACCCCTTTGGAATCTCCCCAATTTCTGAATCTACCATCCGGTCGGGGAAGAGATTGGCAAGGTGTTGGGGCAGACCCGGGTCGCGGCCTGCCATCTTGGCGCGGACGGGGTCGAAGTCGACGAACCAGGATTTGAACAGCGCCCGCGCCATCGCCTCCAGCGTCTCGTTCATGCGCCGGTTCAACTCGATCTTGTCGTCCAGCGTGCCCAGGACATGGGCTATGGCGCGTTGTTCACCAATCTCGGGATACCGAACCGGAGCATTCAGAATCTGCTGTGGCGAAAGGTTAGCCTGTCCGCCAGAGCTGGTGGCAATAGAAATGAAAAGCTCCTGATATGGGTAGGACGACAGCAGAAAACTGGCAAATCGTGCATCGAGGCCGGCGTTCTTCTTCAAGCGAAGAGCGCCGACTCGCTGGTTGATCAAGTAGGTGTCTTCCTCGCGAAAGAGCGCAATTTTCCCAACCCAGGTTTCTGGTGATCCGTCATGACGATTGCCAGACATGGATATGAGAAGGTCATCGGCTAGGGCGATCTTGTCCGATTGAGTGTTTAGAAAATCCGGTGAGATATACGAGAACTCGTGCTTACTGAAATGGCCTGCCTTGACATTCTTGATCTTTATTACAGGAATACCGTCATTAGAAAAATCAGAACTCTTGAAAGCATAACCGGTCACTAGATCGAAGAAGTCACCGACTGAATCAACTGACCATTCATCCACCATACCCAAGCTCCTTGAGGTTGTCGGCGATGGTGTCGTCCAGTTTCGTGGCCTCGGCCTGCTGCTCACGAAGCTGCGCGGTGAGGCGCTTCATTTTGTCCTCGAAGGGTTCTTCGTCTTCCTCTTGGGCTTCGGCGCCGACGTAGCGGCCAGGGGTGAGCACGTGGCCGTGCTTGCGGACCTCTTCGAGTGTTGTGCTTTTGCAGAATCCGGGAACGTCGGCGTAGGTGTCTGCACCGTTGCGCCAAGCGTGATAGGTATTGGCGATGCGGGTGACGTCTTCATCGGTCAGTTCGCGGTGGGTGCGGTCGACCATACGGCCCAGTTTGCGGGCGTCGATGAACAACACCTCACCGTACCGGTCGCGGAACTTGCCTCCTTTACGATCACGGGCGAGGAACCACAGACAGGCGGGGATCTGGGTCGAATAGAAGAGTTGGCCCGGCAGCGCGACCATGCAGTCCACGAGGTCGGCTTCGATCAGGTTCTTCCTGATTTCACCCTCGCCGGACTGGCCCGACGACATGGAACCGTTGGCGAGCACGAAGCCAGCGATGCCCCTGGGCGCCAGGTGATGGACCATGTGCTGTACCCAGCCGAAGTTGGCGTTGCCCTTGGGCGGGGTGCCGTATTGCCAGCGCTTGTCCTCAACGAGCCGCTCACCGCCCCAGTCGGAGACGTTGAACGGCGGATTGGCGAGGATGAAGTCGGCCTTGAGGTCGGGGTGGCGATCATCGTGGAAGCTGTCGCCATGCTTGATTTGCCCTTCGATGCCCCGGATGGCGAGGTTCATCTTTGCGAGGCGCCAGGTGGTGTGATTCGACTCCTGGCCGTAGATGGAAATGTCGGCCTTGGCCTCCTTCGGTGCTTTTCGTCCGTTTCCGTTGCCGGTGGCATGGGCGCGGATGAATTCCACCGACTGCACGAACATGCCGGACGATCCGCAGCAGGGATCATAGACCCGGCCCTGATAGGGCTCCAGCATCTCGACCAGAAGCTTGACCACGCAGCGCGGGGTGTAGAACTCGCCGCCCTTCTTGCCTTCGGCGCTCGCGAACTGTGACAGGAAGTATTCGTAAACCCGGCCGAGCACGTCCTTGGAGCGGGCGTCTTCGTCGCCCACCCTGATATTGCTTACGAGGTCGATGAGTTGGCCGAGTCGCTGTTTGTCCAGCGCGGGGCGGGCGTAGTTCTTGGGCAGCACGTCCTTGAGCACCGGATTGTCGCGCTCGATCCCGTCCATCGCGTCGTCGACAATCTGGCCGATGGTCGGTTGCTTCGCCTGAGCTTTCAGATGCGGCCAGCGTGCCTCCGGCGGCACCCAGAAGATGTTTTCGGCACGGTACTCGTCCGGGTCCTCGGGGTCGGCACCCTGTGCACGCTCGCTTTCGAGGCGGGCGTGCACTTCCTCGAAGGCGTCGGAGATGTATTTCAGGAAGATAAGGCCGAGGACGACGTGTTTGTATTCGGCGGCGTCCATCGAGCCGCGCAGGGTGTCGGCCATGCGCCAGAGTTCGGCCTCATAGCCGGTCGTGGCACCGTTACCAGCGGGCTTCGTTGTCGTATCGCCTACGGGTTTCTTTGTTTTCCGTGCCTTCATTCAGGACTCCTGGGGCTGGAAGGGCGCATTGTAGCGCATGCTTACACAATGAGAAAGGCTTACCCCCTCACCCTGCCCTCTCCCTCCAGGGGCGAGGGTTCTTTAAGAGACAGTGCGGTCAGCCCTTTATTCTGTCAGCGAATGAGTGAACATCTACAATTCCCGAAGGACGTTCTTAGCCGTCTTGGCCTTGCGGGCGGGCTCGGCCGAATTGTTGGCGGTTTTCTTGTTGGATGGCTTGCAAGCAGGCTTCACAGATTTCGCCGTGTTCTTCGGTCATATAGGTTTCGGTTATTTCTCCACAGCGATCACAGATCATGGTTTGTCCTCCGGCCTTACTCTTTGCCGTTCAGGCCGCCTTCTTCCGCCGGCGCGCCGGGAGCAGGATGTTCTTTCTTGTTATCCATCGCAAACAGGATCAGCAGGGACACGACTCCCACGCTGATGGCACTGTCCGCCACGTTGAATGCCGGCCAGTGATAGCCCCCCATATAAAAGTCGAGAAAGTCCACGACTTCACCATATTGCAACCGGTCGATAAGGTTCCCGATCGCCCCTCCAAAAATGCCGGAGACGCTCAGTTGGCCCCACACGTCCGTCGGGTGCATTCGATAAAAAATCGTTCCCAACAGCCCAAGGGCGAAGATGGACGTCCCGACGAAAAAGATGAGCCGGAACGCGCTGTTGGTCGTGGCAAACATGCCGAAGGCCGCTCCGGGGTTCCGGATATAGGTCAGGTTGAAAAACCCGGATATGATGGGGATCGATTCATGCAAGTGCATGGTATGCATGACGAGGGTCTTGGTGATTTGATCCAGGACCACGATGACGAGACCGACGCCAAGCAGGATACCCCACCGCTGGAATCCGCCGGGGTTCACGTCACGGCCTCGATGCAACGGTCACAGAGCGTCGGATGCTCGGGGGCACTGCCCACGGAGGCACGATAATTCCAACATCGCTCACATTTTTCTCCCTCCGCCTTCACGACGTTCACGCTCATTCCCAACGCTTCATCACTCTCCAGGTGTCTCTCGCCGGACGGGTTTTCGGTGGAACGAACGACCACTTGGGACACGATAAACAGCGTCGGCAAATCGTTTTCATAGGCTTGCAGGAACCCGTGCAAGGCGGGAACCACGTTCAGCACCACGCGAGCTTCCAGCGAAGACCCGATGACTTTTTCTCGCCGCTGTTGTTCCAATGCCGAAAGGACCACGGTGCGGATGGCCAGTAATTGTTTCCATTTGGCTTCCAGGTCCTCCTCATCGGACAACGCCATGGGCTCGGGAAAGGTCGAGAGATGGACCGAGTCAACGGTCGCCGGAGACGGTTCTCTGCCTGGCACGACGTCCCACACGTCTTCCGCGGTAAAACTCAGGATGGGGGCCATGAGCCGGGCCAATCCCGTGACGATGTGAAACAGTACCATTTGTGATCCCCGTCGCAGGGGTGAGTCTGCTCGAAAGGTGTAAAGCCGGTCCTTCAAAATATCCAGGTAGGTCGCGCTCATGTCCACGGAACAAAAGTAGTCCAGTTCATGCACGATCTGCCGGAAATCGAATTCCTCGTAGCCTTTCCGAACGCGCCGAATGAGGTTGTTGAATCGCAGCAGGGCCCAACGGTCCAACTCCGGCAACCGTGAGATCTCAACCTGATGCGCCGGATTGTGCGGGTCGAAGTCATAGACGTTGCTGAGCAGGTATCGGCAGGTATTCCGGATTTTCCGGTAGGCCTCGACCAATTGTTTGAGGATTTGCGATGAGATTCGCAGGTCTTCCTGATAATCCTGGGCCGCGACCCACAAACGAAGGATTTCCGCGCCATGCTGTTTGATCACGTCCTGCGGGGCCACCACGTTGCCTGCTGACTTGGACATCTTCTTGCCCTGGCCATCGACCACGAACCCATGGGTCAGCACGGCCCGATAGGGCGCTCGACCATCCGTGGTCACGGACGACAAGAGCGCGCTGTGGAACCACCCCCGGTGTTGGTCCGACCCTTCCAGGTACAAACTCGCCGGCCACCAGCCTTCGCCCTGTTGTTTCACGACCGCGGCATGACTCACCCCCGACTCCAGCCACACGTCCAGGATATCCTGTTCCTTGTTGAATTCGGTGGCCCCGCATGCTGCACAAGCCGTTCCGCCGGGGAGCAATTCCTGCGCCGATCGTTCGAACCACACGTCCGAGCCATGCTCACTCACCAGGCCGGCGATTCGCTCGATGACCTGCGCGTTGATCAACGAGGTCTGGCATTGCGCACAGGTAAATCCGGGAATCGGCGTTCCCCAAATCCGTTGACGGGACAAACACCAGTCCGGCCGGTTCTCGATCATGCCATAGATGCGCTCGCGGCCTCGCTCCGGAATCCATTGCACGCGGTCGATTTCTTCGAGCGCCCGCTCGCGCAACCGGCCCTCGTCCATGGAGACGAACCATTGTTGCGTGGCGCGAAAAATCACCGGCTTCTTACAGCGCCAGCAATGGGGATAGGAATGGGTCAATGAGTCGTGGCCGAGTAACACGTCCAGTTGCCGAAGTTTTTCCACGATGGCCGGGTCGGCTTTGAAGACGTGCTGCCCGGCAAACTCGTGCACCTCATTCGTGAAACGTCCGTGATCATCGACCGGCACCACGACCTGCAGTGGTTCAGGCAGCATTCCTTCCGAGGTACGTGCGTTATATTTCAATGCCAGAAGGTAGTCGTCCATCCCGTGACCCGGAGCGATATGCACGCACCCCGTTCCCTGTTCCAGCGTCACGAATTCACCAAGAAGAACCGGCGAAAGCCCGTTGCTCAAAGGTCGTTGACAGCGAAGGGATTCGAATCCGTCATCGCCTTTTTTGCGAGCGAGGATCTCAGGGTCTTTCAAATCACAGTCTTTGCACACTTTCCCGACCAGCTCTTCCGCCATGACCAGGATTTCATCGCCCACGCGCACGAAGGCATAGTCGATTTCAGGATGAATCGCGACAGCCTGATTCGCCGGAAGGGTCCAGGGCGTCGTGGTCCAAATGACGATGGAGACTTTCTCGACTCCTTCGAGTCCGGCAAGGCCAAGCCGTTCCCTGGAGGGCGCATCGAATGGAAATTTTACGTAGACGGAGGGAGAGGCATGGTCCATGTATTCAACCTCGGCCTCGGCCAATGCGGTCTGATCCTGCGTGCACCACAACACCGGTTTCAGCCCTTTATATACCACGCCCTGCTCCACGAATTTTCCGAACTCTCGAATGATGGTCGCTTCGTAGGCTTTGTCCATCGTGAGGTAGGGACGTTCCCAAGCACCCAGGACGCCCAACCGTTGAAACTCGTCCCGTTGGATGTTCCAGAATTTGTCCGCGTACTCGCGACATTGCCGGCGCAATTCCGTGGCGCTCATGCCTTTTTTCTTCTCGCCCAGTTGCTTCGTGACCTGGTGTTCAATGGGCAATCCATGGCAATCCCAGCCCGGAACGTAGGGCGACTGCATGCCTTCCATGGTGCGGGACTTGACGATGATGTCTTTGAGAATTTTGTTGAGCGCGTGGCCGATGTGAATATGACCATTGGCGTACGGCGGGCCGTCATGAAGGATATACAGCGGCTTGCCCGCCCGGGATGCCTGAATGCGTTGATAGAGCCCCTGCTTCACCCACCGGTCGACGAACTCCGGCTCGCGGTTCGGCAGGTTCCCTTTCATGGGGAATGCCGTTTGGGGCAAATTGAGTGTTGATTTATAATCCATCGTCTTCTTCTGGCATTCCCGACGCTTGTCCGCGCAGGCTTTAGCGGGGATCCAGTCGGGGACAGGCTTTTTCCTTCCCCTCCTTTGTAAGGAGGGGTGAGGGGAGGTAGAACCTAGGCAGGGGTGGGCAGGCCGCGTGTGGTGGTCGGTGCCGGTGTCCCTTGGGCATGCGACTCTACCCCACCTATCCTCCCCTTACAAAGGGGAGGAACCGAGAAGAAGACCCGCACAGGGCTGACAACCCTATCTTTCATTCTGTCCGCGAATTCGTGAATATTTACAATCCCGCTCGTTAGCTGACCGCCATCATTCGATCGAGCGCGATCCGGGCCGGGACCTTGTCATCGTCCGGTACGGAAATCTGATTCACCACACAGCCTTGCGCGAGATTCTCCATGCTCCAACACAGGTGAGCGGCATCGATCCGAAACATGGTCGCGCACCGGCACACGGTGGGAGACAGGAAAAACACCTGCTTGTCGGTTTCTTCATGTTTCAGCCGGTTGACCAGATTCAACTCCGTCCCCACGGCCCACAGGGTCCCCGGTTGAGCCTGTTTGACCGTCTGAATAATACGCTCGGTGGACCCCACCACATCGGCCTGCTTGACCACGTCTTCGTGGCATTCCGGATGCACGATGACCCGAATGCCCGGATAGGTCTTGCGAAAGTACTCCACGTGCGTGGATTGAAACATCTGATGAACGCTGCAATGCCCCTTCCATAAAATCAGGCTGGCTCGCCGGATCGCCTCTTTCGTGTTCCCCCCATAAGGCAGGTACGGGTCCCAGACGATCATCTGTTCCCGCGGAATCCCCATGGTATTGGCCACGTTCCGCCCAAGATGCTCGTCAGGGAAGAACAGGATCTTTTCTCTCCGGGCCCAGCACCATTCCATGACGGCCTTGGCATTGGACGACGTACAGGTAATGCCCCCATGCTCCCCGCAAAAGGCTTTGAGGACCGCGGCAGAGTTCACGTACACCGCGGGCATGACTGCCTCTTCCACGGACAGCACGCGCCCCAGTTCTTCCCAACACTGATCCACCTGCTCGATGGCCGCCATATCCGCCATGGAACACCCCGCGGCCAAATCCGGTAAAAGGACGGTCTGGTTCGACCGGCTCAGAATATCGGCGGTTTCCGCCATGAAGTGGACGCCGCAAAAAACCACGTAGGGGTGCTGCGACCGTTCCGCCGCCAACTTGGACAGCAACAAGGAGTCCCCCCTGAGGTCGGCGTGCACGATGACTTCATCCCGCTGATAGTTATGTCCCAGGATCAGCACCCGATCGCCGAGTGACTTCTTGGCGGCCCTGGTCCGGTCAAAGAGTTCCTCGACCGGGACCGACTCGTAATCGGTTATGGGGAAGGCCCTGGTTTCAACGGAATTCACGCTCTCACCTCTTCCTCCGGTGACTCAAACCTTCTCAATGGTTTGCTCCCTTCACTTGATGGTACAAGTATCTATCCAGTCTAAACTTTCGATTGTAGCAGATATTAACTATCCTGCAACAGTACCCGGACCGTGAGGGAACGAACGGATAGTTGATTGACAAGCAAAAGGGCAAGGCGTACGATAGTTTGTTTAGAAAATAGCTAGGGGAGCCAGTTGGCTGAGAGTCTTTGTGACGAAGACAACCCTCAGGACCTGATCTGGGTAATTCCAGCGTAGGGAAGCGGACATATGCTGCCTTGTGTGTGAGCCGCTCCCGGAAGTTGGAGAGCGGCTTTTTTATTATCAGAGGTTCCTTAGGAAAGGATTTCCGTATGAACCATACCGAACTCCCTCACCCCCCTTCCGCGAACGGGAAGGAGTCTCATGGTCACGTCTCCACTTCGGCCCTCACCACGACTCCCCTTCCCGCCTCCAAGAAAGTCTACGTCAAAGGGGAGCAAGACGGCGTGGCCGTGCCCATGCGTGAAATTTTTCTTTCCTCCCCCAAGAAGGACAACGGCGCGTCCGCCGGACCGTCAGTCCTCGTGTACGACACGTCCGGGCCTTATACCGATCCCTCAACGGGCATCGATATTCAAGGCGGCCTTTCCCCATTACGCCATGATTGGATTCTGGCACGGCAGGACGTGGAAGCCTTATCCGACGTCTCTTCCGAGTACGGACGCCTGCGGGCCAATGATCCGACTCTCACCGCCCTTCGCTTTCGCCATATTCGCAAACCGTTGAGGGCGAAACCGGGAAAGAACGTCTCACAACTGCATTATGCCCGCCAGGGCATCATCACCCCCGAGATGGAATTTGTGGCTATCCGGGAAACACAACGACGGGAGGAAGCACAAGCCCACTCGAACGGCACGCCCCGTGGCGTTGAGCAACATCCCGGACAAGCCTGGGGTGCGACGCTTCCTCAAACCATCACCCCGGAATTCGTCCGTGATGAGGTGGCTCGTGGCCGCGCGATCATCCCGGCCAATATCAACCATCCGGAAATCGAGCCTATGATTATCGGCAGAAACTTTCTGGTGAAGATCAATGCCAATATCGGCAATTCCGCCGTGGTGTCGTCGATCGAAGAGGAAGTCGAAAAGATGATCTGGGCCATCCGGTGGGGGTCCGATACGGTCATGGACCTGTCGACCGGCAAGAATATTCATGAGACCCGGGAATGGATCATTCGAAATGCACCCGTCCCCATCGGGACCGTCCCTATCTATCAGGCGCTGGAAAAAGTCGGTGGGAAAGCTGAAGAGCTGACGTGGGAACTCTATCGGGACACGTTGATCGAGCAAGCTGAACAGGGGGTCGATTATTTCACCATTCACGCCGGCGTCAAGTTGGCGTACGTGCCCCTCACCGCGAACCGTATGACCGGCATTGTCTCACGAGGAGGGTCCATTCATGCCAAATGGTGTCTCTCTCATCACCGGGAAAACTTTGCGTATACCCACTTCGAAGAAATTTGCGAGATCATGAAGGCGTATGACGTGTCATTCAGTCTGGGCGACGGGTTGCGACCCGGCTCGATTGCCGATGCCAACGACAAGGCGCAGTTTGCCGAACTCGAGACGTTGGGAGAATTGACCAAGCTCGCCTGGGCGCACGACGTGCAGGTCATGATCGAAGGGCCCGGCCACGTGCCCATGCACATGATCCATGAAAACATGGAACGGCAATTGGAGGCGTGTCACGAGGCGCCGTTCTATACCCTGGGGCCCCTCACCACCGACGTCGCGCCCGGATATGACCACATTACGTCGGGTATCGGGGCGGCGATGATCGGCTGGTACGGGTGTGCCATGCTGTGCTACGTCACGCCCAAAGAACACCTCGGCCTGCCGGCGAAAGAAGACGTCAAGACCGGAGTCATTACATACAAAATCGCCGCACATGCCGCGGACCTGGCCAAGGGACACCCGGGGGCGCAACGCCGTGACAACGCGTTATCGCAAGCCCGGTTCGAGTTCCGGTGGGAGGATCAATTCAATTTATCGTTGGATCCCGACACGGCTCGAGAATATCACGATGCCACGCTTCCCGACCAAGCCGCGAAGGGCGCCCATTTTTGCTCGATGTGCGGCCCCCAGTTTTGTTCGATGAAAATCACGCAAGACGTGCGTGATTATGCCGCTCAACTCGATATGGCTGAACAACAAGCCCTGGAAGCCGGACTTCGGGAAAAAGCCGACGAGTTTCGAAAAACCGGTGGGGAACTGTATGTGCAACCTGAAAAGCCGTAACCGACGGAAGCACGGGCCTTGCTCCCTCACCCTGACCTTGTCCCTCACCCTGACCCTCTCCCAGAGGGAGAGGGCAATAGAGAGGGCAACATAGGAATTTCTGCCATGGACAATCTCCAGCCAGCGCCGCTTCGTGAACGAGACGTGACTCGCCACATCGCGCGCGAATTCTATAAAGAGTTTGATCAACTCATTGAAAGCGACGTGATTATCGTGGGAGGCGGACCGTCGGGTCTGGTCTGCGCTCATGACCTGGCGACACAAGGATTTCGTACCCTTTTGATCGAACAAAGTCTCGCGCTCGGCGGAGGATTCTGGTCCGGCGGATACCTCATGAATAAAGCCACCCTGTGCGAACCCGCCCACGCTATCCTTGAGAGCATGGGCGTCCCGTGCAAACCCGTTAAAGAATGCGCGGGCATGAGAATCGTGGACCCTCCGCATGCCACCGCCCGCCTCATTGCCTCGGCGTATGAAGCCGGGGCGAAAGTGCTCAACCTGACCAGGGTCGTGGACCTGATCCTTCGCGGTGAGGGCGTACTCGAAGGCGTCGTCGTCAATAACACGACGGCGGAGATGGCCGGACACGATATCATTCACGTCGATCCTATCGGACTCGAGTCGAAAGTCGTGGTCGATGCCACCGGACATGACGCGGTCATTGTCGGATTGCTCAACCAACGCGGTTTCCATCAAACGGTCCCGGGCAACGGGGCCATGTGGGTTGCACGCTCCGAGGCCATGGTTGTAGAAAATACCCGTGAGGTCTTCCCGAACTGTTTTGTCACCGGTTTGGCCGTGGCTGCCGTGGATGGCTCTCCCCGTATGGGTCCGGCTTTCGGGGCGATGTTGTTGTCGGGAAAACGTGCCGCCGCCCTCGTTCGTCACAAACTGAAAGGTGAGTAAGGGACTCATTCGTTGCACGATTGGTCCTTCTGGAGTCAATGAACCAGCAAGATTTTATTCAACAGGGTGAAGGGCGGGAAGAGGACAAACTGACCGCGTGGGGTTTATTCCAGCAGGGCTACGAATGTCAGATGAAAGGCAAGCTGGATGACGCCGTCAAATTATATCAGAACTCCATTGACCTTTTTCCGACGGCCGAAGCGTATACCTTCCTCGGATGGACCTACAGCTTTATGGGGCAATTGGACGAAGCCATTGAAGAATGTCATCGGGCCATCCAAACGGACCCGGACTTTGGGAATCCGTATAATGACATTGGGGCCTATCTCATTGAACTGAACCGGTTGGATGAAGCGATCCCCTGGCTCGAACGCGCCACCACAGCCAGACGGTATGAAAGTCCGGCCTTTCCGCACATGAACCTGGGGCGCGTCTATGAACGAAAAGGCGACTGGTCACTCGCCATCGAATCGTATAAAACCGCCGTGACGCTCAATGCCAACTATATGCCGGCTAAAAGAGCGATGATGCGGCTGATCACCTTGATGAACTGATTTATTGCACTATCGGGCGCATTGCTGCGTTGTGTCCTCACTCAACCCTCGACTATCGACTTGATATGTCTCGGGTCTCGTTGCGGGACGCCTTGCACTGCATCCCGCTATCACAATAAACTTGTCCCCGACGCTTGTCCCCCGCAGGCTTTAGCGGGGATCTATCGGGGATCAGAGGTTCCTCAACTTTGTTCGTTGACCGGTTTTCACAAGAAAGGTGGAACTCATGGAACACGAAAAAATCGTTCTCGTGGGTGTGACCGATATTTTTTTCTATACGAAGATTCGTGATGCCTTTAAACCCGCCGGCTATGGGCTCAAGCGCGTCACCTCTCCGGATCAGATCCTCGAAAAGGCAAAGGCCCATGCACCGACTGCCATTGTGCTGAATATGAACGATCCCGGGCTCGATGCCACCACCATGCTGAAAATCGCCAAAAGCGAGACGGCGTTGAACCGCGTCCCGGTCCTGGCGTTTGCCAATCATGAAGAAGTCGACACGTGGCGTCAGGCCAAGGAACTCGGCATCGACAAAATCGTCTCACGCAATGAATTTTCCGCCAGAACCCTGGCCCTCCTCCAGGAAGTGACACAACCCCCGGCATGAAACAATCTTCCCTTCATACCACCCATCAGCAACTGGGAGCCCACTTCGGCCCTGCCGGGGAGTGGGAGATGCCGGTCCATTATGGTGATCCCGTTGCCGAACATCACGCGGTCAGAAATGGCGTGGGGATCGCCGATATCTCACATCGCGGGAAACTGCACGTCACGGGAGAGGATCGCGTCACCTGGCTACAAAGCATTATCAGTAACGACATTCTGCCGCTCCAATCCGGAGACTGGTTGTATTCGAGTTTCATGACGCACAAAGGCAAGATGCTGAGCTATTTTCGAGTCTATCGGCTTGAAGAATCTCTGTTCGTGGAAGACATGGGCGAATCAGGAGCCGTCACCTATGAAACCTTTCGCAAGTTTCTTCTCTACGGCACCAAAGCCAAAATGAAGAACGGTGCGGACACCTGGGGCATTATTCTGGTCAGTGGTCCAAAGGCCCCACTCCTTATTCAACAATCATTGGGTGTCGACGTCACCGACTTGAAACCGGGGTCCTTCCTGACCCACGACCTGAATGGGCAGTCAGCCCTGATTGCCACCACCCAGGAAACCGGGGAACGCGACGTTGAAATTCTGATGCCGAATGACGCCATGGACCAGGCTTGGAGCCGGTTGTGGGAAGCCGGGGAAGCCGTTGCCCTGCGAGCCATCGGCACGGCAGCACGAGAATCCCTGCGCATCGAAGCGGGCATCCCCAAACTGGGACCGGATTTGAATGAACGGATCGTGCCGCCCGAAGCCAACTTGCAAGGGAAAGCCTTCAGCCTGAGTAAAGGGTGCTATCCCGGACAAGAAGTCGTCGCGCGCATGGACACGTACGGCACTGTCAAGCGGCGCCTGGTCGGCTTGGTGATTGATTCACCGGAGAACACGGTTCCGCCTCCCGATGCCAAAGTGTTCAGTGAAGATCGAGAGGTCGGGTGGGTCAGCAGTGCGATTCACTCCCCGACCCTGAACAAAACCATTGCCTTTGCTTTTCCGTTGCGGGACTTCACCGCTCCGGGCACCGCCCTGGACGTGGACGTCAACGGACAACGCCAGCCCTCCATCGTGCAGGCCCTTCCGTTTCACCCTACGAGTTAAGGAACAGGCCTTCTCGCGTCGGTTCCAAGTATTTTGTAGCTGCGCCTGCCTCCGATCAGGGTCGGGGCAGGCTTATGGCGCCTTCTTCCAGGCCGCACAAGGCTTGTCCCAGGCATTGACCCGGGATGCGGCCCTATACAAATACAAGAATATGACGGTTGTTATTCCGGATGGCGCGCTGACGAAAGTTTTTCGCCGACCGCCAGGGCACTGGCTCGCTGGGCATCATCTAATCCCAACAAAATATGCGCCTCGTCTCCATGCTGGAGTCGCACACTCAAAAAGGAAACTTCTTCCCGTTTTTCCTCATCTTTATAGATGCCCTCGATGGTTTGGAATTTGGTGAGATCGGCAGCGGAAAAAATATCATAGCGAAAATATTGATCGCCGATGACCATATCATACACCACGTTGCTTTCCGTCACGGCGATCGCATTGAAGTGGCCCTGATCTTCATACCCTTCCGGTAAATATTGATTGATATGCAAGATGGCGATAGTCCGGGTCCCCAGCGCCGCGTCTATTTTCTTCTCCAAGGCGGGATAATCAATTTGCAAGGCGCGCTCATCCGGTCCGGTCGCCCCCAAGGCCGCCTCTTTCACTTTTTCAAAAACATCTTTCGCTGTTACCACAAGTCACTCTCCTTTCTCAATCCGTTCAGAACGGGCTTTTCGCCCGAATCAAGCTGTCGGCTACGATAGCCAGTCCGTCGGCAAAAATGCAAGTGTTCGCCGTGCCGTTGCAATGCTGCGTGACGGTTGGGCATACTGGACCGAGGACCATCATGAAGGAGTCACCGGTATGAATGCTCGAAATTGTATGATCGAAGGATGCACGAACCAAGGCTATGCCCCGGCCGGAACGGGCACCGTGTGCAAAGACCATTTTTCCGATTTTGTGACCTGGCGGCGAAAAAAGGGTGGCAAAGGGATATTCCGGAAATATAACGGCATGACGATGGTGGAACGGGATCCGATTGTCAAAGAATGGTACAACACCCTCGCCATTCCGCACTAACCGGGACGAACAACCCCTACATTGTGGTCATTGTAGGGGACGGCCCCCGTGCCGTCCCGCATGAACCTCGGGCTCTCCCCAACGGACAACCACGGGGGGTTGTCCCTACGTTGAATGAGAATAATCCGGCCAATGACCTCTAACCTTCCCCGACCAGACAACCACAGGGGGTTGTCCCTACATTGTTTCTATTCCATTAACGGGGAGCCGTGATGATGGATGATCTTCCAGCCATCGTCCATGCGCTCATACAAATTGGTCGCCACGACCCGACTGTTTTGGGTGGCATCCGCGTGCCGGCTCGTAATATTTTCGGTACAAATCACCCAGGCCACGTCACCGGCGACTTGGACCTGTAATTCCGTGAGGGAAAACCCCATGGAAAAAATATTATTGAAAATGACGACCCAGGAATCCCGAACCATCGGCCAGCTGACCCTTATACTCCAGCCCGGATGGATGCACGTCACGTATTCCTGGTGCGCCCACACCTTATCCATTTCCCCGATGTCCAGACTCTCGAAGGCCCGATAAAATGCCTCGTTGGCCAACGTCACTTCCTCGATTCGCTCTTTCAGCATTCGGCTTTACCTTTCTTCGCCATTCAACACGTTCCGCAATCAGGCAGGGCATGGCCCCCGTGCCGTCCCGAAAATCATCATCCCATTCGAGCGACGTTTGAGCAACCTTCGGCCCCCTCAGGTCCCTGAAGACCGGGTGACCAACCAGACCCCGCCCAAAACGAATCCGATGCCAAGCACTTTGATCAGATCCAGGGATTCTCCGAGGATACCAAACGACAAGATAAGCGCGGACACGGGAATCAGATTGGTAAACACCCCGGCACGCGAAGGTCCGATACCGGACACTCCATAGAGCCAGGCTTGCTGGCCGAGTGCGGTGGCAAAGACGATGACGTACACCAACGCCACCCACCCTGAGGTGGGAATACTCCCGATACCTGTCTCCAACACTTGCTGGTCTATCCACAGCAACGGGACTTGAAAGACGAGGGAGATGAAGAGCGTCGTCCAATTCACCGTCAGCGGCGACAGCCCTTCCATCATCCAGCGGCTTCCGATGGTGTAGAGGGCCCAGCTTATCAAAGCCAGAACGATCAAACCGCCACCCAGCACAGGGTTCGCGCCGCCATCCGCCGTTGCATCTCCACCCGACACCAGGGCCACGCCAATGAACGACACCGCACACCCGACCCAGACTTGACGAAACGGGATATCTCGCAGCATCAATGAGGAAAGAAAAGCCGTAATGGCCGGGCTGGCCCCGATAATCACGCCGGCTGCCCCGGCCCCGATGTACTGAAGCCCATACAATACCAGAAGATGATTCCCGAGCACGGCGAGCCCCAAGGCCGTGAGCACCCCGAGATCCCGCACGGTCAAACGCGTCTTGGACTGCTCCTGCCACCACCACAACGGAACCAGAATGACCAACGCGCCGAGTCCTCGAAACACCGACACTTCCACGACGGAGAAGGCACCCAACGCCACTTTCTGGGCCACAACCGACCCGCCCCACACCACCGAGGCGGTGATTAATGCGGCATAAGCCGCTGATTTTGGTGGTCTACTCAACGCTCGCCTCACGAATGCGTTTCTTTGTACAATACTTCTTAGCCCGCTCCGATCGAACATGCACGAAAAGACATGTTCCTGTAGTCTTTGTATGAAAATAGCCAGCAACACCAGAATCTGTCATTCCGAGCGTAGCGAGGAATCTCTCGCTCAACCATCGAATGCCTGGAAAAGCAGATCCTTCGCTTCGCTCAGGATGACAACCTGGGTCATTTTCATCTCTTGGGGTGCAGGCGGCAAGCCTGCATGTGTCATTCCTATGAATCAGGCATGAGTCACGAGAGTTCCCTGACCCCATCGTCCTCCCCATCTTCATTTTTTGGGAACGTTCCCGAGGGCGGGCACCTTCTGCAGGCGGGCCATATTCACGTGTGGCGCGCGATTGTAGACGTACCCTTCGCACGTCTTCAAGTGTATCAAGAGACCCTGAGTCCGGACGAGCAAGCACGCGCGCAACGTTTTAAATTATCCCAACACCAACGACGCTTTACGGCGGCACGGGGAATCCTGCGACATATTCTCGCTCGCTACCTCCAGACATCTCCCCGGGACATCCGTTTTCAATCGGGTCCCTTTGGAAAACCGTTTTTGCAAGACCTCGTCGATCACCCTCTTCATTTTAACCTAGCTCATTCCCAACACTTGGCTGTGTATGCTGTTTCCCACGATTTTGAAGTCGGTATTGACCTTGAGGCTGACCGGAATTCCTTGGATTATGCGAGGCTTGCCGAACGCATTTGCAACCCTGATGAACTCATGACTTTCCGGAAGCTCCCCCAGGCCGAACAACAGGCGGCATTTTTCCGTTGTTGGACCCGAAAAGAAGCCGTTGTCAAAGCTATCGGAAAAGGATTTTCGTTTCCTCTGAAAAATCTGACGGTTTCCTTTACCTCCGACGAACCGCCCCGGATCCTCAATCCCCGATTAGATCCCCGGTCAGAGCCTGTCCTCGACTCGATCGGGGATCGGGGACAAGCGTCGGGGACAGGCTCATCCCCTGATGATTGGTCCCTGTTTAACCTCCCCTTGGGACAAGGGTTCTGGGGAGCATTGGCGGTCGCAGGGAGGCCCTCCCTTATCCAGGGCTGGGACTATCACCCTGAAGATTGACGGACCGTTGGAAAAGCTTTGTCCCGGTCCTCTTCTGCAACCCCCATTCTCATCGGCATGTGGTCACTCATTCGTTAACCATTTCCCCCTCACCCCAGCCCTCTCCCACTTGGGGAGAGGGTGTTGTGGGAAGGGGGGGAGGCACCGGCCACGAACTGTCAGGAAAGCAGTCCAAATGGCTTAGGGCTCTAGGCCTTCTGTCCCGTTGACTCGGTATTCATGGGTGCCTAGAATGTACTGTCTGACATCGCTTGGGTGACCCGAGACTCTTGCTGGTTCGATAGAAGGAGGAATTTATGGCGTTATTAATAACGGAAGAATGTATTAATTGCGGAGCATGTTTGCCGGAATGCCCAAATGAGGCCATCTTCGAAACTCGAAGTGCCGCGGAAGAAAAAGGGTATGCGGTGGGTGAAGGACAAGGCGAGGGGGATACGGTGTACGTGATTACCCATGAACGCTGTACCGAATGCGTCGGGCATTTTGACGAACCTCAATGCGCGGCTGTCTGCCCGGTCGATGACTGTTGCATCTCTGACCCGGAAGTCCCTGAAACCACCGATGTCTTACTCGATAAAGCGAGAACCTTGAACCCTGATAAAGAAATCGATCCTGAGAAGGTGTGGAGCGGCGTACGAAACTAGCAGGATGTTGACAAAGCCCCCTCTTCATACGAAGACGGGGCTTTGTGTTGTTACCTCGCGCAAAATCTTCCGACCCCTTGCCGTTATACTTTCTCGAAATCCGCGATTCGCACGGAAACAAACTTTGAGACGCCGGGCTCTTCCATGGTCACCCCAAACAGGGAATCGGCGACTTCCATCGTGCGTTTATTATGCGTGATCACGAGAAACTGAGAAAGCGGGATTAACTGAGGCAGGAATCGAGCGAACCGAACCACGTTCGGTTCATCCAATGGGGCATCGACCTCGTCCAAAATACAAAACGGCGACGGCTTCGTCAGAAAACTGGCAAACAGCAAGGCCAACACGGTCAGGGTTTTTTCCCCGCCGGATAACATCGTCAGGTTTTTGAGACGTTTTCCTGGAGGCTGCGCGATAATATCGACGCCGGGCTCCATCCCCATCTCTTCCCCTTCTTCTTCCGGGTCCGGCTGCACCAACACCAACTCCGCCTGTCCTCCGGCAAAAAAGGCCGAAAAGACTCCCCCGAACTTTTCCTGGATCGCCTCGAACGTCTGCTGAAACATTCGATTCGTCGTTCGATTGAGGCGTTCGATGATTTCTTGAAGCGAGCGTATCGATTCAGACAAATCCTCTTCCTGTTCGTGGAGAAACCGATAGCGTTCCTCCAATTCCCGATGCTCGTCGATCGCGGCCAAATTCAACGCCCCCATGCGATCCATCCTGGTCCGAATGGTCTGCAACCGTTCCTTCCAGGCCTCAGGCCCTTCGTTCTCGGCCCCGGGCCCGGGATCTTGCGAAACGTCCGCCTGCGGCGTTTTTTCTCCGCGTTCGTCCATGGATTCCCCATAGGTGCCGGTTAAGGCTTCCTCGATGGTTTCCATTCGCGTCCGGATTTCAGCACGGTGAACGTCCGATGCGCGCCGCGTTTCCCTGGTCGAAAAACAATGTTTTCGATTCTCAGTGAGCCCGTGTTCATATTCCCGAGTCCGTTCAAGGCCGTTCGTATGTCGCTCTTCGACCTCACGAAGCTCACCCTGAAGACTCGTCTTCCTGGCATCCAATTCCTGAAAAACCGAATCCGCTCGCCGGCGTTCTTCCTGGCTCTTCCCGGTTTGAGTCTGCAGGGACTCGATTTGCTCGGCAAGACCTTGAAGCCGTGCCCGGCGGCTGCGATCCTCCTCTTGTAAGCGATCCAAATCCGCCCGTGCCCGTTCATGCCGTTCCCGATACGTGGTTAAGGTTAACCGCGTCTCCGTCAACCGGTCATAGAGCACTCGTATCGCGTCGTCCACTTCCTGAAGTTGCGTGGTCAATTCCTTCAGCCGTTGTTCTTGTTCGCCGTGTCGTTGCGCGATCTCTCCGAACCGCGTTCGAGCCAAGCTTTCGTGCTCTCGAACCCGAGCGAGTTCCACCTGACACGAATCACGGTCCATTTGATTCGCATCCAACCGTTGCTCCGCGTCCTGCAGGCGACTCGCAAGGGTGGAGATTTCCTGCTCAACCACGAGTTGCCTCATTTCGGATTCTTTCAAGGAGGCTTCAAGGGTTTGAAGCTCTTGCTTATTCGTCTCGAACCGTTCCTGCACCGTCCGGCGTTGACCGTCAAACCCGGCAATGCGTTGGTCCATCGAGGACAATTCCTGCTCCAACAAATGAACTTCGCGCCGTCGTTGCAGCAGCCCACTTGCCTCACCGGAGGAACCACCGGTGACGATGCCCCGGGGATCAATGACTTCTCCGGTTCGCGTTACCAACAGCAAGAACCCGAGATCGGCTTGAGCGACGTGGTTGATCGCCGACAGACCGTCTTCGAGCGTATCCACCAGTACCACTCGTCCCAGAAGACAATGCAACACCCCCTGAAGATCTTCGGGGACGGCAACCAAGTCGACTGCCCTGCCCAACACGCCTTTCGCCTTCTCCAAGGCAGGCCACGACTCAAGGAACGACCCGGCGGAGGAAACGGGAGGCTGCACGGTCACAAAGGTCCCACGCCCCCAACCATGTTCCGTGACAAACGCAAGCGCTTGCAGAATATCGTCAACCCCGTCCACGACCCAGGCGCGAATATGCTCTCCCAATGCCGCCTCGATTGCGACTTCATACTCTTGGGGAACTTTCAACCGTTCAGCCAACACTTCCTGAACCCCCTGACAAACCCGTCGCAGGGAGGGGTCGTTCTCTTCGTGGCCTTGCCGATACCCCAACTCTTCTTGAAGCACGGCTTGCAGTGCTCGCAGCCTCGACTCGGCTGCCGCACGGCTGGTTTGTTCCTGAATCCGCTGTTGATCGACCTCTCGAATCCGTTCTTCGAGTTCCAACGTGGCGGCTGACAGCGTTTCGTGCTTTTCACGATCGACGGCCAGGTGTTGGGTGACTTGTTGCAAGAGAACGTGTTGCTCGCTCAGGGCCGCTTCGGCGTTCGATCGTTCCTGCCGGCAATGGGCTTGGTCATCTTGAATTTCCTGGAGGCGGCTCAGCAGTTCCCGTTTTTTGGTATCGAGATTCGTCAACTGGGATTCGGTTTGCGAACGCTCGACGGCGAGATCGAACAGGCGTTGCCTGCTTTGCTCGGTCTGGGTCTGTAACGCAGTCCGGCGCTCACCTCGCTGTTGTTGTTCCATCTCCAGTTCCGTCAAGTGTCCGGTCACCTGAGCCATGTCTCCTTCAGAGCGTTGAACCTGCTCCTGAAGGCTCTGGATGTTCGTCGCGGCTTGCTCGGAAACCGTGACGAGACGAGTCTGTTCTTCCAACGCTTGCGTTCGTTGCTGGTCAAACAAGTCTGCGCGATTCCGCTCGACTTCCATGGTCGTGAGCGCCTGCCCGATGCCATGTTCCAATTGTCGAAGCTCTTCCTGCATATGTCCGACGAGTTCCCCATCACGGAGAAGCACCGACTTGGCTTCCTCATACGACGCCATCAGGCGTGCTTCCTCGGCCATGAGTTCAGCCTCGCGCAACTCCAACCCGGCGAGTTCGGATTCAACGTGCGTCCGCTGGTGATGCAGGCCTTCAAAATCGTGTTTCAGGAGCCGGATTTCGAGTGCACGCGATTCTTCCTTCAACGTCCGATAGTGCTCGGCCTGTTGCGCCTGGCGTTTTAAGGTCCGCAGTTGTTTTTGGACCTCGGCAATAATGTCTCGAACGCGAGTCAAGTTCTGTTGCGTGGTTTTGAGTTTGTTCAGCGCTTCCGTCTTTTGTTTTTTGAAGCGACCGATTCCCGCCGTTTCCTCTATAAAAGTCCGGCGGTCTTGGGGGGACCCGGAGAGGATTTGATCGATATTACCCTGTTCGATCACCGTATGCCCCTTGGTGCCGGCCCTCGCTTCCAAAAAGAGGCCGCGAATATCTTTGAGCCGGCAGGGGATTTTATTGATGGAATATTCGCTTTCCCCGTCACGGTACAACCGGCGAGTGACCATTAACTCTTTGTTGCCCGGCAATGCTTCCAGCACGCCGGCTACAGGTTCGAGTTCTTGACTCGTCACGTCGCTGACGACCAGCGAGACTTCCGCCATGCCCAATGGCTTACGGGATTCCGTCCCATTGAAGATGACGTCTTCCATGCGTTCACTACGCAGCGTTTTGGTGCTTTGCTCACCCAAGACCCATAAAATGGCATCGACGATGTTGCTTTTCCCTACCCCGTTAGGCCCCACCACCGCGGTAATGCCTTGGGGAAAGTCGAGTCGAGCTTCAGGAAAGGACTTGAATCCGGAAACCAGGAGGGATTTCAACTTCATGGGACACTCTCAGCGGGAAATAGGTGATGGGGCAAACGGACTCGTAGCGCAACTGTACCACAGAAGACAAAAAAATCAAGGATTTTACACTAAATAGTGTAGTGATGATGGGGATGCTGTGTATATATTGTGGGTTTCCTGTAGATACGGGAAACGGTTGGAATCCGGACTAGACGAGAGCCTTTTGGTTTCGCTTTTGTCCGGGCATGACCAATTCTTTGGGAAGCAGAAATTCGACATCTTCCTCGATGACGGTTAGCTCTTCGACCTCTGTGGCCCCAATGCCTTTGAGGTACGACACCACTTCAGTGACGAGAACTTCCGGCGCAGAGGCTCCAGCCGTGATTCCGATGGCTTCCACCCCCTTGAGCCACTCATGCCGGATGTCTTGATAGGAATCAATGAGATAAGCGGGGATCGCAAATCGTTCGGCTAATTCACGAAGCCTATTGGAGTTTGAACTATTGGGAGACCCGATGACCAGGATCAAATCGACAAACTTGGCCAATTCTTTCACGGCATTTTGCCGATTTTGCGTGGCATAACAAATATCTTCCTGATGCGGACCTTTGATTCCCGGAAATCGCCGATTGAGCGCTTCTACGATTTCACGGCATTCATCCACGCTCAACGTCGTTTGTGTGACATAGGACAAATGGTCCGTATTTTCAACCGCGAGCGTTTCCACGTCTTCGACGGAAGACACCAGATGAAATTTATCCGGAATTTGTCCCAGTGTGCCGACAACCTCGGGATGGCCGGAATGGCCGACGAGAATGAGCTCATAATCATTGTTGTAATCGCGATTGACTTCATTGTGGACTTTGATCACCAAGGGACAGGTCGCATCGATGACTTTCAGATTGCGCCGTCGCGACTCTTCCCACACCTGTTGGGCCACCCCATGGGCGCTGAAAATCACCAGCGCGCCGTCCGGCACTTCATCCAGTTCCTCTACGAACACCGCTCCTCGTTCACGAAGAGAATTGACGACGTGCCGGCTGTGTACGATTTCATGTCGCACGTAAATCGGAGCGCCGTAACGTTTCAGCGACAATTCTACGATCTCAATAGCCCGATCAACGCCGGCGCAAAACCCCCGTGGATTGGCTAAATAAATTTTTCTCACTTCGACCCCCTAAGGTCTGTGGAAAATCGGGATGCTGGAGGATGATTGTTCCCTGCAAACGGCATGCCCGCGAAACGTCAGTTGACATTATGACATAAATTGAAGATTCGTCAACTTAGTCATGGCCCTGCCCGTTAAGACTCTTTACCATCGAATCAAGGCAGTACCCCAGGTCAATCCTCCGCCAAACGCTCCAAGAAGAATGAGGTCCCCTTCCCGAAATTTTCCTTGCCGGTACGCCCAATCCAAGGCCATCGGCAAAGAGGCCGACGACGTGTTGCCAACCTGGTCAACGATAGAGACCATTTGGTCCTGGCGCACGCCCAACCGTTTCGCAATGGTGTGAAGCATACGGCCATTGGCCTGATGCGTAATCACTTGCTTCACCTCGGACAAGCTCGTGCGGGTCTCACGAAGGATCGTCTCGATCGCCTCCGTCAACCGTTTGACGGCCACGCGATAGACCGCCCCACCCTGCAATCGAATACTATGTTGATGACCGCGAATCGTTTCCTGGCTCATGGGGTGCCTCGATCCTCCTGCCGGAATCATAATCAGGTCGTGGTAGGCTCCCTCCGAATATAATCGAATTTCCTTGATCCCGGCGACCTTCGGGTTCGCAGCCGGATTCCGACTCGACGATTCTTCCCGGGTCACCACCGCCGCCCCGGCTCCATCACCAAAGAGTATGCCACTCGCAGGCTGGGAAACATGGAGATAGCGGGATTTGACTTCGGCTGCAACCACCAAACAGCTTCGAAACTGTCCTGACCGGATAAACGCATCGGCCATGGATAAGCCGTACAGAAATCCACTGCACGATGCCGCAAGATCAAAGGCCGCCACGCGGCGCGTGCCCAGCCGTTCCTGAAGCGCACAGGCCGTGGAGGGAAACGGGGTATCCGGAGAAGTGGTCGATACCAGAATGGCATCCATCGCTTCACTCGACAGGCCCGAAGACTCCAAGGCTTGCCGAGCCGCACGCTCGGCCAAGTGCGAACAGGTTTCGTCGGCTTGGCTCCAATGCCGGGCCCGTATCCCAGTGACCCGAAAGACGTCCTGATCGTGGAGGGCAAATTTCGTTGCAACCTCCTCATTGGTCACTCGCCGTTCCGGAACGTATGAACCGGTCCCGCAGATTCGACTGGTATAGGAATGGGCCATTGACCGTTACCCGTTCGGGGAACTCCTGGTTTTCAGGTTAGCGCACGGAAAACTTGCGCCCCTGTTCTCTCAAGTCGTCAATCTTGTCTTAAGGGTCGGAACTCTGCTATGCTTTGAGGCTAGACCGAATTTTCTAAGGATTTCAACGCATATGCTGACGTACGTGTTTCGCCATCCGGTCACGATGTTGATCCTGTCCGTGGCCAGTTGCCTGACCTTGGGCTGTTCATTGTTCTCGGACAACGAGTCACCTGCCCCTACCGCTGGTGCCGAGAGAACCGATGCCCAGATTTTTGTCGGGGACACCATCGAAATGAACTATGACCCCAACGTCATCCTGAAACGAGCGGAAGCGTTTCATGAAAAAGAGGGATACGCGGAAGCGATCGTCGAATATCAACATTTTTTGGACCTGCACCGCAATCACGTCCTTGCCCCATACGCGCAATACCGGTTGGCCCTCAGCCATTTTAAAATGATTCAAACGATTGACCGGGACATGACTCCCGTCAAAAAGGCTCACGAAGAATTTTGGGAACTCATTAACACCTTCACTGCAAGCCGGTACGAAGCGGAGGCACGGGTCAAAATTAAAGAATGTGAACGCTACCTCGCCCAAAACCATTTGTTCGTAGGAACGTTCTATTATCGAAAAGAACAGTACCTGGCCGCGGCAAAACGGTTCGAGAAAATTATCAACGGCTACCCTTCCATGGAGGAAGCCGTCGAGGCCAAGCTGCAGTTGGCAAAATCGTACCAGAAATTAGGGGCGCTGGAATGGGCACGCGATTGGGCGGTGGCCTTGGTTCAAGAACATCCCCGACATAAATTACGGGACGATGGGCTCAAGTTGCTGGCGGCGCTTCAAGACGAAAACCCCAACATGATGATGGCGGCCCGACCGCGTGGGTCCTTCAACCGAAACGTGCCGCGGCCCGGTTTCCGCCCCGCAACGACCGCAAGCAATCGAGCCCCTTCGCGGGTATCGCCAGCCTCTTCAGCAGTGACCGATTGCCAACTGGGATCGTGGTGTGGAGAAACAGGAAGGTCCCTATCCAATGCCTTCGCGCCGAATCCTTCCGTTCCCAAATCCGTGACCTGTCGCCCCGGCACTTGGTGCCAGTAAAGCAGCGGTTCCCAAAAAGCTCCCTTTTCCTACCCGCGGCCTACTGTCCGATATACCACCCAATCCCATTGCGTTCGAGAAAACTGGTAAAGCGTGCCAGGGAATCGACGTAAATCATCACGCCGACCACGACCAGGCAAACGCCACTGGCCAAAGAAACTCCGTGGAGGTAGAAGCGGGCCTTTTTAAAATAGTTGAGGAATCGATCGACGCTGAAGGCAGTGAGAAAAAACGGCAGTCCCAATCCCAAGGAATAGGACCCCAGGAGCAGAATCCCAAACTGCATGGATTCCGTGGTACTGGCATAGGCCAGGATCGCGCCAAGAATAGGCCCGACGCAGGGCGTCCACGCGGCGGCGAAAGCCGTCCCGATCAGGAACGACCCGACGTACCCCACGGGCCGACTGCCGAACGAGAAGAGCCGGCGCTCGGTCATCATCACGCTCCACTTTATCAAACCCAACAGGTAGAGCCCGAAGACAATAATCAACACGGCTCCGATTTTTCGAATGATATCCTGATATTCGTACAGCACTTGCCCGACAAAACTGGCGGAGGCGCCGAACGCAATGAACACGGAAGAAAACCCCGCCACGAACAGGAGTGAATTCAGGATAATGGCTTTGCGAAAATGCTGTCGCTCCGACGCATCCGCCAACTGCTCCAGGGAAAGCCCCGTAATATAGGAGACATAGGAAGGAACCAACGGCAACACGCAAGGCGAGATGAAGGACAGGAAGCCCGCACTGAAGGCCGCAAACAGGGAGATGTTCATGGCGTCGATCATCGCGTTACGACTCCTGCAGAAGGCCGTGAATCAGTTCACGAGCCTCAGGACTGTTCCAGTCCCGCGCCCCGAACACTCGCTGGATTAACGTGCCGTTTCGATCGATTAAAAAGCTCATGGGAAGCGTTCGTACGCCATAACTCCCGCTCACCCGGTAATCCGAATCATGCAAGATCGGAAAGGTCAACCCTTTGGATGCCACAAACGGTCGAGTCACGATACTCCCCTGCGGGTCGGAAGAGATCGCAAGAATTGCAAATCCTTTGTCCTTGAGATCCTGATACAGGATTTCCATACTCGGCATTTCGACGCGGCACGGGCCACACCACGTCGCCCAAAAGTTCAGGAGCACCACCTTGCCGTGATAGTCCGGAAGCGCTTGCCGGTTCCCCTGCAAGTCAATGAGTTGAAAAGCAGGAGCCGGGGACCCCATGGCCGGCGGGGCCTGACGAACGGCAACGGCGTTCCCCGAGGGTTCTTCTTGATCCGAATACCCTGAATCACAGGCTACCCCTGACAGGACAACCAACGTCCCCAGGGAGCAAACCACGAGTCGTTTCCAGAAAAGCCCCTTCTTTTCGTACACAGTATTGACCCATGAATTCACCGTTCCCCAACTATTATACACTGAAAAACCCTGTTTCTTTCACGTGCGCGTCTGCCCGACCGGCTTTCATCTTATTCAGGAATTCCCGATACCGTCAACCGGCAAGGTGAATCCTCCTGCTTATTGGCTCGGAATGATGACGTATGTGGACACGGACGTGACCATCCAGTATAGTTTCCTATTTGGACAATCCAGGCATATGACGGTTGTCCTACCTTGTAACCGGCCCGCTGGGTCCATTCTTTCCCTGATTTTCCCGTAACCGGCATTAAAAGCATACTCCCTCTCCATGATTGCTCTCTCCTGTCACGGTATCGGTAAGTCCTATGGGCACTTCCAGGTGTTACACGATATTAACCTGACCATCGTGGAGGGTGAATGTTTTGCCCTGTTCGGACCCAACGGTGCGGGCAAAACCACGTTATTGAAAATACTGGCCACGCTTCAACGGCCCAGTACGGGGTACTATGAAATGCTCGGCATGCATGGGCTCAAGGATAAAGACGCCATTCGAGCCAACCTCATTTTTTTAGCCCATGGCACGCATTTGTACGATGAATTGAATGCCAAGGAAAATTTGGCGTTTGCCCTCGCCCTGCGGGGACAACGCCCCACGGACCGCGACATGAAGCGGGCGTTGGACCGCGTTGCCATCGGCGCCTTTGCCGACATGAAAATCCGGCACTATTCCGCCGGCATGAAAAAACGGTTGGCCCTGGCGAAAGCCATGTTGGCGAAGCCCAACATCTTGCTGTTGGACGAGCCCTTTACCGCACTGGATGCGGCCGGGACCGACATCCTGCGAGAATACGTTCGGGAACGACTCTCGGAAAACGGCACCGTGCTTCTTTCCACGCACGATCAAGACAAAACGCGTCCCATTGTCAGCCGGGCCGGCATCCTGCGGCACGGGGCGTTACAGGAAGTTGCCGTCGAGGCGCTGAAGTCAGATGACCTCTTTTAACGTCATCCGCTGGATCGTGTGGAAGGATTTCGTCACCGAGCTGCGAAGCCGTGAGACGATCTCCTCCATGGTGTTTTTTGCCCTCATCGTCATCTTGATTTTCAGCTTCAGCTTTTCCATGGACCAGCAAGCCGCGCGCGAAGTCATTGCGGGGATCATGTGGGTCGCCTTTGCCTTTACCGGTATTATCGGGTTGGGCAAGTCGTTTTCCACCGAGCTGCAGAATGATTGCCTGGAGGCCTTGCAGATGGTGCCGGAGGCCAAGGGGGCGATCTACCTCGGAAAGGTCGCGGCGAATTTCGCCTTCATGTTCGTGGTGGAAATCCTTTTATTTCCGATGTTTGTAATCCTTTTCAATTTGGAAGTCGTTGAAGAGATTTCGATCCTTCTGTTAATATTTTTATTGGCAACTCTGGGACTTTCCGCCATAGGGACGCTGTTTTCGGCTCTGACGGTACAAATTCGGGCACGTGAAGTGATGCTCCCGATTCTCCTCCTTCCCTTGGTGGTCCCCGTCATGATCGCTGCGGTCGAAGCCACAAAGGGAGCTCTCAACGGGGACCCGCTGGCCATGTACGAACAGTGGCTGAAACTCCTGGCCGTGTACGACGTGGTCTTTACGGTCGTGTCGTTTTGGATGTTTGAATTTGTGATGGATTCATAAGCCACGATGACCATTCATCGGGTTATCCGAAAAGTCCAACGGTTTCAAGGCTGGTTTGGGGGCGGAGCCGCCCTGTGCCTCGGGGTCGGGCTCTACCTCGGGCTCATCGGTTCCCCCCCGGATTACTACCAGGGTGAAGTGGTGCGGATCATGTATATTCACGTGCCCCTCGCCCATACGTCCCTTCTCGGGTATACCGTGTTGGCACTGGGAAGCCTCTGGTACTTGTGGAAACGAGACCCGATCGTCGACAACATGTGCCAGGCCGTGGCAGCCCTCAGCGCCGTCTTTACCGCGCTTGCGCTGGGGACCGGGATGATTTGGGGCAAACCCACGTGGGACACCTGGTGGACGTGGGATGCCCGTCTGACCTCCTTTATGGTGTTATTGTTGATTTTGATCGGCTATATCATGCTGCGAACCTTTGTGGACGATCACGAGAAAGAAGCTCGCTATGGCGCCGTCCTGGCCATTATCGGGTTCGTCGATCTGCCGATTATTCATTTTTCAGTGGAATGGTGGCGAACGCTGCACCAACCGCAATCCATTTCCATGCGTGGGGTGAGCATTTCTTCAGGCCTCCTGGTGCCCCTGTTGTGTATGAGCATCGGCATGTCCTTGCTGTTCTCGTATATGGTCATGGTCCGTACGCAGTTACTCTATCTCGACCGCTTGCTTCACGCGAAAAAAGGACGGCTCTTGAGCCAGTTTCATTTGTCGAAATCCGATTCATGACGAATTTGTCTATCCGATGGGGCGGATTGCTCGTTGTCGCGATCGTGTTAATCGTGCTCACCTATCACCACTATCAAGACAACATAGCCAGTCTCGTCCCTCAGCAGGTCAGGAAGGAGGCACCAGCGGGCGAAGTCCGGGTCTTGGGCATGGTTCAAGGCAGAACGCTGAAGACTCGTGAAGCCGGAGAAGCCACCTTCACCCTGCTTGGAAAAAGCGCCACTCTTCCCGTTCACTATCAAGGCCCGCCCCCAGATAATCTTCGGGAATTGAAAATCCTGATCCTGATCGGGACGTGGAATGCTTCAACTCAGGTCTTCGAGGCCCGCGAGATCGGGATCGTCCCGAACTATGGATTTATTGCCGGTGCCTATCTCCTGGGCCTCTTGCCGTTGGCGCTTTTTCTGTTTGCCATGACTCGGCGAGTCAATTTTTTGTATGAAGAAATTAAAGCCTCCAAACTGTATGAGGAAGAGTGACGACGTCCGGAGGGAAAGGGGTCAAGTTTCCTCTCCCTTGATGGGAGAGGGGATTTGAAGAAGCGAGAGGGGGGAAGAAGGAGAGAAGAAATGATGCCTGGAAAGAAAAAGGTCGGGATGATCGTCAGTCTTCTTCTGGTGGGCGGAGCCTTGGCCTACCTCGCCCTGGGGAATTTTGGGGAAAACGTGGTATACTTTTTTACCCCCTCTGAAGTGAAAGCCTTTTCCCCGGACTACTATCAGAAGAAGGTGCGCGTGGGTGGCATGGTCGTCGAAGGGAGCATGAATACGTATCCCGATCGACTGGGGTTGACCTTTCAATTAACCGATGGCGAGGCCACGATTCCTGTCGCCTTTGAAGGCATCCCGCCGGACCTTTTTAAAGAAGGACAGGGCGCCGTGGTCGAAGGGTATTGGACCGGCCAACATCGATTCGAATCCAACATGATCATGGCCAAACATTCCGAAGACTACATGCCCATTGAATTGAAACGCGCGGGCGTCGAACTGCCTCGCAAGGATTTCATGAAATCGTTGGTGGAATAAATCCAAAACCACCGCGCCCACTGTAAAAGAATCTCATGATCATTGAAATCGGACATTTTTCCGTTGTCATCGCTTTAGTGCTCTCCGTGTTCGGTATTGTGTCGTCCGGTCTGGCGCTCCGGACGCGCAATGCGGACTGGGTCCGCGTCGGACGCATGGCCTTGACGCTCATTTTCGTTCTCCTGGCCATGGGCATGGCCGCGTTGATCTATTCGTTCCTCGCTCGTGACTTTTCCGTCAACTACGTCGCCACCAATTCGAATTCACAACTTCCCTTGTTTTACACCATCGCCGCGGTCTGGGGCGGCCATGAAGGCTCACTGCTGTTGTGGGTCTTTATTCTGTCTACGTTCAGCACGATTGCCGTGTGGCTCCATTGGCGAACCCAGCCGGCCATCATGCCGTACCTCATCGGCATGGAATGCCTGGTCATCCTGGGGTTCCTTCTCCTGATTCTCTTTCTCTCGAGCCCCTTCGACCGGCTGATCCCCGCCCCGCCGGATGGCAAAGACTTGAACCCGTTACTCCAGGACCCGGCCATGGTCTTGCACCCTCCGATGTTGTACATGGGCTACGTCGGGTTTTCGATTCCCTTTTCCTTTGCCATGGCGGCGTTGTTCTCCGGCCGGCTGGGAGAAGAATGGATCAAGGTTACCCAACGGTGGACGATTTTCGCATGGATATGCCTGACCACGGGTATTCTCCTGGGCGGCTACTGGGCCTATTATGAATTGGGCTGGGGCGGTTACTGGGGATGGGACCCGGTGGAGAATGCCTCGTTTATGCCGTGGTTGGTCGGGACCGCCTTCCTGCATTCCGTGATGGTTCAGGAAAAGCGGAAGATGTTCAAGGTCTGGAACCTGTTCCTCATTATCGTTACGTTTTCGCTTTCGTTGATCGGTACGTTCCTGGTTCGAAGCGGGGTCCTCACGTCGGTCCATACGTTTGCCACCGATCCGGAACGGGGGTTATACATCCTGATTTTTGTGACCATGATCATCGGCCTTGCCTTTGGTTCCCTGATGCTGAGAGCCCACAAACTGAAAAGCCAGATCGAAATGGATTCCATGGTTTCGCGGGAGTCGATGTTTCTCTTCAATAATTTATTCTTCCTGGTGGCGGCGGCCACCGTTTTTCTCGGCACCCTGTATCCGCTCATGATCGAAACCTGGAAAGGGGCCAAGGTCACCGTGGGACCTCCATACTACAACACGGTGTTTATGCCGATCGCACTCGGGCTCCTGTTTTTGATGGGGGTCGGCCCCTACATCCCGTGGCGCAAGGCGTCCCACGCCAGTTTAAAGAAAAACTTTCTGGTCCCCGTCGGCGTTGGGGTCGTATCGACCGTGGTGTTGTTCGCCCTGGGCATCCACAGTCTCTTTGCGTTGGCCGGCGCGTTCGTCGTGGGCTTTTCGGGCGCCGCCATCTTTATCGACGTCGGCAAAATTTCCTCGCTGTACGCTCGCAGGGAGTCCGTCAACCTGCTGAAAGGTTTTCTGTCGGCTTTTACCGCCAATCAACGTCGCTACGCGGGTCTCGTGACCCACGTCGGCGTCCTGGTCCTGGTCATCGGCATTATTGCTTCGACCGTGTATCAAACGGAAAAAGTGGTGTCGCTCCGCGTCGGGGATGAGTTCGTCATTGACGACTATCGGATGAAACTCGAACGGATTCATGACGTAAGGGGGAAAAACTGGAGTGCGCAGGAAGGCGTGTTTGAACTGTATGAAGGCGATACCCTGCTCACCACGTTACGCCCCCAGAAACGCGTGTACGATGCATCGCAGACCCCGACGACCGAATCCGCCATTTACGCAAAAAATATGGGGCATATTTTTCTCACCATGCCGGACGTGTCCGCGGACGGCGTGGCGGTCGCCCGGGGCGTGATCAATCCCCTGATCCTGTGGGTGTGGGGCGGCGGCGGCATCATGGGGCTCGGGGTCCTGCTCAACATTTTCCGGCCACGAAAACGTGATGAATAGAGATCCCTTGTTCCTTTTCTCGTAGCTGCATCATGACTCGTACCACGCAGATCACCATTCTCGTCGTGCTCTTCGCCCTGCTCGAGTTGTTTTATCAAGGGCTGTGGGGCGATCCACGGCATATCCCCCCGGTCCTGGTGGACACCCGCGCTCCCGTATTCGAGGGTCCCGACGTGAAATCCGGCGAACCGTTGTCCTCCGAACGGTACAAAGGCAAAGTCATCGTCGTAAACTTTTGGGCCTCCTGGTGTCAGGAATGTAAGGTCGAGCACGAGAACCTGCTCAGACTGTACGATGAGTTTAAAGATCACCCCGAATTTGTGATGCTGGGGATCAACTACCAGGACGAGATACCCAAGGCTCGCGCGTATTTACAACGCTACGGGTCGAGTTTTCCGCACATGCAAGACGTCAAAGGCGCGTTAGCCATCGATTTCGGCGTCTACGGAGTGCCGGAAACGTTTGTCATCGACAAACAAGGCATTATTCGCCACAAATGGATCGGCCCGATCGTGGACAATGTCTATACCAATCTGACACAAAACGTTCTGACCCCATTATTGCAAAGGGCGGACACGCAGGTCCGCCCCTACGACCCCACCCTTCGACAGGGCTCAGGGCAGGCGATCTGAATGTTTCGTCTTTTCCCCATCCTGATCGTTCTGTGTTTTGTCTCCCCCACCGCGGGCACGGCCAAAGTCGTGGATGAATCGGAGATCGATCAACAGGTGCGCGATATTGCCAAAACGCTTCGATGCGCCGTGTGCCAGACCGAAAATATTTGGGAATCGGGCGCGCCCTTGGCCCACCAGATGCGGGAAGCCATTCGAGAACGCGTGATGCAAGGCCAATCTGCCGAGGAAATCCGGGCGTACTTTTACAGCCGCTACGGCAATTACATCATGATGGAACCACCGAAACAGGGCCTCAATTGGCTGATCTGGTTGGCGCCGTTTCTGTTGCTGTTCGGCGGTGGAGCCTTGCTATGGAGAGAAGTCAAAGGATGGGTGACGAAAACCCCCGCGCCTCAGCCGCCTCCCACACTCGATGAAGCCTCCCGACGCCGAATCGAACAAGAATTGCACCGGAATAAATGAAATGATCTCCTGTTAGCCGTTCCACGCGCCACGCTGCTAGAAACACTTCATGTCGACCATCTTTCTCATTGTCTGTATCACGATACTCATCGGGGTGATTGCCGGGATTTCTTCTCCTTTTTGGCGGAAGGACCCTACGGCGTCCGGACTGATCGGCCAGGAAGCCGAGGAGGACCAGGAACGGGCGGATCTTTCCGTCGAACGGGAGGTCCTCCTCCAGTCACTCCAGGAACTCGACGTCGAATTGGCACAAGGCCGGTTGGAACAGGAAGATTATGAGCGCTTGAAAGCCACCGACGAGCAGCGCCTGCTGGGCGTCATGGATCGACTCGAAGTTCTTACCGCCACCGGCCGCTTACCATTGTCCTCTGAGCAACCCAGGCAACAGGGGAATGCCTGGGGATCAGCGATTGCGGTCAGCCTGGTGGTGGTCACGCTGTCGGTCGGGGTCTACAGCTTTCTGCAATGGCGCACCATCAACCGGCTCGTGGGAATCCAAGCCGACAGGGCCGCTCAACTGCCCGATCCGCGAGAAATGGTTGCGCGATTGGAAGCCAGGCTTAGAGAGAACCCCGATGACGTGCAAGGCCAGATGCTGGCCGGTCGCTCCTACATGGCCCTGGACCGTGTCGATGACGCGAAAAAAACTTACGAGAAGGTCCTGGGACTGGAGCCTCGCAATCATGAGGCGCATTACAACCTGGGCGTTATCATGATCGAAGAACGAAAATTCGACGACCCCAAACTCTTTGAAGCCGCGCTCAAGCATTTCGACCTCGTGTTGGTCGATCGTCCCAACGAACCCGGGGTGAATTGGTATAAGGGGTTGGCCCTATGGTATTTGAAGCGGTATCGGGAAACCGAAGAATTTTGGGCCACCACCTACAACAACCTCGATCCCGGCAGCACGGACGCCGAATTCGTCAAACAAGCCCTCGCCAAATTGCGTAACGGAGAGACGCCGTTTTAAGTCTTGCCGATAAAAGACAACCCCCTCAATCCCCCTTATCAGGGGGACTTCATGCAACGAAACAGAGAGTCGAAATGACGACGAACATGATCCCCCACCCCCCTGATAAGGAGAACCGGAAGAGCAAAACTCAGGGTGAAACCCAAGCCACCGGCCCACCCCCCTGATAAGGGGGTGTATAGACCGGAGACATGGTTTACACCTGTTCGGAGACATGGTGAACACGTTAACCTGCATGGCTTCACCCCCAAAGGAGGAGCGCCATGTCTTGGAAAGAGGTGTCGACCATGTCTCAACGCCACGAATTCATGCTGTTAGCCCAGCAGCCGGGGGTCTCCTTCCGCGCCCTCTGTCGCCGGTTCGAGATCAGCCCCACCACCGCCTATAAATGGCTGGCCCGTTATGCGACGGCAGGCCGTGCGGGCCTCGCCGAGCACTCCCGCCGCCCGCACCAGATGCCCCAGCGCACCCCCGCCGCGCTCGAAGCGGCGGTCCTCGAGTTGCGCACCCAGCACCCCACGTGGGGCGGCCGCAAATTGCACGCCCGGCTCCAGGCTCTGGGCTATCCCACCGTCCCCGCGCCGAGCACCATCACCGCGATTCTCCGCCGGGCCGGGTGGCTCCCGCCTGTCGCCGCCGCCCCCAAGCGGGCGTGGCAGCGCTTCGAGCACCCCATCCCCAATGCCTTATGGCAAATGGATTTCAAAGGCCATTTCCCCATGGCTGCTGGCCGGTGCCACCCCCTGACCGTGCTGGATGACTGCTCCCGCTTCGCCCTCTGCCTCCACGCCTGTCCCCATGAACAGGGCACGACGGTTCAAACCCACTTGACGCAGACCTTCCGCCGCTATGGCTTGCCTGCCCGCATGTTGATGGATAATGGCCCGCCCTGGGGCGTCCCGCTCACCCTCAGCCCCTTCACGCCTTTGACCGTCTGGCTGATTCGCTTGGGCATTGGCCTCACGCATGCCCGACCCGCCCACCCGCAAACCTTGGGCAAAGACGAACGCTTCCATCGCACCCTCAAAACCGAACTGCTCCACCAGCGCACCTTCCTCGATCTGGCCCACTGCCAACAGGCCTTTGATCACTGGCGTGACCACTATAACCTCGACCGCCCCCACGACGCCTTAGCCCTCGCGGTCCCCGCCACCCGCTATACCCCTAGCCCCCGGCCGTTTCCCGAGGACCTCCCGCCGATTGACTATGGCCCGGGCGCACAGGTCCGCCGCGTACAAGACAAAGGCGAGATCTCCTTTCGCGGGCGCCGCTTCCACCTCACCAAAGCCTTACGGGGCTACCCGGTGGCCCTGCGGCCCACGCTCCAGGAGGGCCGGTGGCGGGTCTATTTTTGTCATCAGTATGTCAGCGAGCTTGATTTGCAGCAGCCCGCAGAATAACCCACAATGTGTCCACCATGTCCCCGAACACCCGTCCACGATGTCCCCGGTCTATACAGGGAGGCCAGGGGGGTTTTATCTCTTACGACAAGCAAAAACCGAACTACAGATCCGCCAGATACGAAGCCACGAGAAGGACGGCCAGGGTCATCACAATGACGGCTTTTTGCAGGGTATCGGCGCGGGCAGAGATGGTTGGTGAAGAGGCTGGCGGCGAAGCGTCCTGAGACGACGGGGCATACGGATCGATAATGAAGTCGTGAATGAGGAGTAGCCCGAAGGCGATGATGAAGAGGAACAGTTTCAGCATCAACACCACGCCCCAGGTGGTTTCGATCCTGGTTGCTCCGCTCTCATTCAACATCTGATACGCGCCGGTCAGGATCAGGAGAATGAGACTCACCCACGCGATGGTTCGAAAGCGACGGCCCGACAGGCGGACGACTTCCCGGGCTTTTGAATCGGGTGGAGTATTTCGTGCCACCGGAGTGAGCACGAATTGGGAAAACATCAAGCCGCCGATGAGGGCTATCGCCGCAGCGAGGTGAATCCAGGTAATAAGGTAATCAGGCATAATCGCGTGGGAGAAGAGCGTTCAACCGTACGCCGTCGTTCGACTTTCCCTCGAGGCCCGCACTGGCCGCGTCGGGGATACGGTATTACCTACCAGTGTTTTTGTCTTGGCAGCAACCTCTTGTCCCTATCGAACACCCATCTCCAAAAATATTTCCGGTAGAATATGATAAGGGCTACTGGAAAGAGCTTTTGTGTTCTTAAGGAGGTTCTCCGATGAGCCGACTCTCCACACTCCACGTTGACGACCACACCATTGCACTCCCCATTGCCACGGGAACCGAAGGCGAACGGGTTCTCGACGTCACCACGTTGCGCGCCCAAACGGGACTCACCACCTTTGACCCGGGGTACGTGAATACCGCCTCCTGTTCCAGCGGCATCACGTTTCTGGACGGAGACAAAGGGATTCTTCGCTACCGCGGCATTCCCATTGAGCAACTGGCTGAACATTCGAATTTTTTGGAGACCGCCTACCTCCTGATGTACGGCAGCCTACCCACCCAATCCGAGTATCAACGATTTGCGAACACCATCACCCGGCACACGCTGCTGCACGAAGACGTGAAACGTTTTTACGACGGGTTTCCCAAGGATGCGCACCCCATGGCGATTCTGTCGGCCGTGATCGGTGCGCTTTCGACGTTTTATCAGGACAGCCACGACCCGACCGATCCTCAACAAGTCGAGTTATCCACCCACCGGCTCCTTGCCAAAATCCCAACCATCGCCGCGTATTCCTATAAGAAATCGATCGGGCAGCCCTTTGTCTATCCCGATAACGCGCTGGATTATTGTGCCAATTTCCTCCGCATGATGTTCTCGGTTCCCTCCGAGCCATACGCGGTGAATCCCATCGTGACCAAAGCGTTGAACCTGTTGTTCATCCTCCATGCCGATCATGAGCAAAATTGCTCAACGTCCACGGTGCGTCTCGTCGGATCGTCGCATGCGAATCTCTTTGCGTCCGTGTCTGCCGGCATCTATGCATTGTGGGGACCACGACACGGCGGCGCGAATCAACAAGTGATGGAGATGCTCGAAACCATTCATGCCGACGGAAACAACGTGCGTAAATATATCGAACTGGCTAAGGATCGAAGCCATCCCTTCCGCCTCGCAGGGTTCGGCCACCGCATCTACAAGCACTATGACCCTCGGGCCAAAATTTTAAAACGGGCCTGCGAGCAAGTCCTGGCCGTTCTCGGCATGCATGATCCGTTGCTCGACGTCGCCAAGCGCCTGGAAGACATCGCCCTCAAGGACGACTTTTTCGTCTCGAACAAATTGTATCCCAACGTCGATTTTTACAGCGGGCTGATTTACAAGGCCATCGGGTTTCCCGTGAACATGTTCACGGTCTTGTTTGCGATTGGCCGATTACCGGGATGGATTGCCCATTGGCGGGAAATGATGCAGGAACCGCGCGCCAAGATCGGCAGACCGCGACAACTATATACCGGCCGCACCTTCACCGACTACGTGCCCTTGGATCAAAGAGAAGAATAATCCGACCTGCCTGCTATCCCCACCGGCTTGCCTGAGGGCCGGCACGCAGGCCGGCCCCTACATCACTCCCACATTAAGGGGGGGGATTGCGATTCTAAAATTCCACTTTGGGCGTGGCTCGGGCTTCTTCTCCTATTTCGAAGTATTCGGCTTGTCCGACTCCGGCCAGCCCCGCATAGAGTCTCCCCAGCAATTTCCGGATAAAGGTGTTCAGGGCCCGAACGCTATCGTTATACCGTTTTCGTTCGACCGCCAATCGATTCTCCGTTCCTTCCAGTTGGTCCTGGAGCTTTAAAAACGATTGATCGGATTTGAGTTGGGGATAGGCTTCCCGCAAGACCAACAGCCGCGAAAGCGCCGACTCGAACCCGCTCGCCGCGCGGGCTTTCTCATTGACCGATTGCGCCTGAAAATAGGATTTGCGTGCTTCGGCGACCCCCAAATAAATCTTCTCTTCCTGGCTCGCCACCCCTTTGACGGTATTGACCAGATTGGGGATTAATTCAAACCGTCGCTGCAATTGATTTTCGACCTGTGCCCATTGGCTCTTGACCGCTTCATCCATCTCAATGGCCTGGTTATATCCGGAATAGACACAGCCACCAAGCATCAGGATCAGGATGAGCAACCCTCCGAAGACCATGAGTAATATGCGTCCAGCGCTCATGATTGTTTCCCTCCGTTACGTATGCCGTATTCGACGCAGGCAACCGCCTCGCTACCAACCCGCGCCGCCCCCGCCCCCACCAAAGCCTCCACCCCCGCCGAACGATCCGCCGAAGCCTCCACCGAATCCACCGCCAAAACCGCCGCTTGATACGCCCCACGGGCTTCTCCCCGTAACGCCACCCAAGACGCTGCCGAGCAACATGCCTCCGACCATGCCTCCGGCCAATCCTCCGCCACCCCACGTAGAATAATGCCGGCGACGGCGACGCATGTTGGAAAACAACATGAACAGGAAAAATAACGGGATGAGCAACGATCCCAGGACCGAACCGCCTCTCCCACCACCCCGGCCCGGCCGATACCGGTGTTGGGGAATGCCGGTGAGCTTGACCCGTTGGGAGTCCGCGACTTGATTGGCCGTCACGACCGCCAATTGGAAGAGCCCCTGGGAATATTGGGCCTGTTTAAAGAATTGAGAGGCCACCGCACGGGAAGCCGAGCCCGCCCATGAATCAGGCAGCGCACCTTCCAATCCATACCCCGTATGAATTCGGACCTTTCGTTCTTTGAGGGCCAACGCGATCAGGGCGCCGTTGTCTTGACCTTTCCGGCCAAGTTTCCATGCTTCGGCGTGCCGCTGGACAAAACTGAAAAACGGTTCGCCTTGGGTCGACTTCACGGTCAGCACTTTCACCTGCGCCGTGGTTTTCTGTTCGAGTTCGCGAAGCCAGCCCTCCAACTGCCGCTCGATTCCGGGATCGATGATTCCGGCGTTGTCCACGACGTAGGTGCCGGGGTCCGGAACGGACACCTCGCCCCAACTCAAAGCGGGCAGGAACAGCAGAACCACGATGGCTAATCCGGATTTCACGCCCATGATCGTTACCAGTGATCAGCCACGGTTTTTAAGCCATCGATTTCATCATAGAGCTGCGTAAAATCATTCCAGTCATGCCGGCGGTTTTCTTGCAGCGCCGCACGAATTCCGGGAAGGGATCGATCGGTTTCCTGCTCAATCCGGCCGACGATTTCAACCGCCGATAAATAGTCGTATTGTCCATGAAGCCACAGTAACCCACGAAGGGTGCGGATCAACCGCTCGGCAATATCACCTTCCATGCCCCCAAAGAGTTTTTCACGACCCGCGGCCGCCAGGAGGCCCTGACGCATGCCGATCAGGATGGTTTTCAACTCACGCTCACATTGCAGCCGAACGTGACGTTCCTCAAACGAAACATCCGCAAAATAGTCGGTGCCGACGAAACACACGTGGCATTGCTGAATCTCCAAAAACTCCAACGGGAAGGTATCCAGGGAGCCGGCAATGTAGACGGGTGTCATGATCAGGGGAGCGGCAATTTTGGCTTTTCCAAGTTTGATCCCGTCCTGGGCCAGTTCCCGGAGCATTGCCATCTCAATCGTTTCCAGGACAAGGACGCTGCGTGCGGTATGCCGCGCCGGATCAAAGCCGGACGTGGCAATGGCGCCGACACCGATAACAGCCAAACAATTGGCCCCGCCGAGCGTCTGTACTCGATCAATAAACCGCTTCATCGGCTCCTGCATGCCACTGACGACTCGTTCGAGATTCATCACGGATTGGGTCATGGGGTGTGACTCCCTGGTCTAAATTTTCTTTGGGGAACGGGTAAGAAAAAGAGGGCAAGCTCGAATGCGTGTGTCCCGTTGCGTTACCACCTATCAGGCTAACGCACGAGATGAAACCTTGCAAGCGAGAAAACCGAGGTGGCGATGGAAGAAATGCCCCCATTCATTGTCAGACAATTTGAAAGGGCTTATACTGCGGAACTGAAAAATTGGAATCTGACCGGTCGGCCGGACAAAAAAGCCTTTCACAATTCAGGACGCATCAATGAAGTAATCACCATGGCAACGAGAGCCGTCTTTAATTACCATCGCTATCTGCCTGGTTCGGTCGCCAATCTGAAAGACCCGCAAACTGATATTCCTCGTATTGCAAAGGACAAACGGCTCCTCAAACAGATAGAAGCGGCAGTCCAGCAAATCCCGACAACACACCGATTAGTCCAAGGAGATGCGCGGGAATTGACGTTTCTCGAAGATGAATCCATTCATTTAGTAGTGACGTCCCCGCCGTATTGGATCTTAAAAAAATACAAGGATCACACCGACCAGCTCGGGGACATCAAAGACTATAAACATTTTCTCCGTGAACTCGATAAAGTCTGGGCGCATTGTCATCGCGTGTTGGTCCCGGGGGGGCGCTTGATTTGTGTGGTAGGCGACGTCTGTCTGGCACGAAGAAAGAACGACGGGAGACACACGGTCGTTCCGCTTCATGCCTCTATTCAGGACCACTGTCGAGAACTTGGGTATGACAACCTGGCACCAATCATCTGGCACAAGATTGCCAATGCCGTGTTTGAGGTATCGGGAAATGGTGCCGGATTCTTAGGGAAACCCTATGAGCCCAATGCAGTCATCAAGAACGACATTGAGTTCATCTTGATGCAACGCAAACCGGGTGGATACCGGAACCCGACAGTCGCAATGCGGATACTGTCCGTCATCTCTAATGAAAACCACAAGCAATGGTTTCAGCCCATTTGGTCCAGCATTACCGGCGCATCGACCCGACTTCACCCAGCCCCCTACCCCGAAGAATTAGCGGCACGGTTGGTCAGGATGTTCTCCTTCGTAGGAGACACGGTGTTGGATCCGTTCATGGGAACAGGGACCACCACGGTTGCTGCGGCCAAGTGGGGGCGCAACTCCATTGGCGTGGAGATCGACCCTTCTTATTGTGACATCGCGGAGAAACGGGTTCGCCACGCGACGGGTTCATTGTTCTCCTACGCCGAAATAAAAACGGAAATACAAAAGAAATAAACTATGGAAGACCGGTTAGCGAAAGCCGTTCAATATTTTTGGAAGGCAAGAATTCACCAGCACAAGAAGCAAGGATCAAACACGGGGAAAAAGGATGCCGGCAATCGAAGTGCCGTTACTGGCGGCAAACATCTTGACGGGTTCATAAAGCTTTTGACTGAGCTACTGTCAGAGGCAGGGTTGCCTGATTCTACGATCCACACCAGAACGACTACGCTACCCGGCTATTTCAGGCCCACCAAAAATTGGGATTTACTGGTGGTCGTAGACGACCGGCTTTTAGCATCGATTGAATTCAAAGCCCATATCGGGCCGTCTTTTGGTAACAACTTCAATAATCGCGTAGAAGAAGCGCTGGGTAACTCAACGGATCTGCTAACCGCGTACCGAGAAGGCAAATTTAAGCCGTCACAAAAGCCGTGGCTCGGGTGGTTAATGCTTTTGGAAGACACACCGAAATCCACGTCACCAGTTAAAGTAGATGAGCCGCATTTTGAGGTATTCCCCGAATTCAAGACGACGTCATACGCCAAACGCTACGAACTGTTTTGTGAGCGCCTGATGCGGGAGCGCTTGTATGATGGAACTTGTCTGATTTTGTCAGAGAGAAAAAGCGGCCTGAAAGGAAAATTCACGGAACCAAATCAAGAATTCAGCTTTGCGACATTTGCAGCCTCGTTGACCGCTCACGCAATAGCATATGCCAAAATGCGCAAGCAATAAGACGCCGACAAGGCTATTCACCGCTGGCGATTCACTCGGAATGGCTCGGGTCAGTGGTCATCAGAGGATGCTGATTTCTTGCATATCTTCACGGTTTTTCCTAGAATGCGAAACATCGTTTCCCAATCCCTTCCCTATTCTTGAAGAGGAACGCTATGGCGACTGTCGGGCAATTGATGAGCAGCGATCTGAGCGTTATTACCGAGGACAGGACGGTCAAACAGGCTGCCGGACAAATGCAGGACCAGCGCATCGGGTCGCTGTTGGTAAAAAAAGGAAACGATTTTTCCGGAATTATTACAGAGACTGACGTGGTCCGGGCCGTTGCTGAACGAGACGACGTGGCGGCGACTTCAGTGGTTCAGGTGATGTCCAGCCCCATTCTGACCGTTGAGAAAAAACTTTCGCCCCACTATGCAAGAGAACTCATGGCTGACAAACGTATTCGTCACCTGGCCGTGACCGAGGACGGGAAGATCGTCGGCATTCTTTCAGCGCGTGATCTCCTGGCCTACTTTAAAACCGTGTCCAAAGAAGTTTCGTAATCCTCGACCTTCCTGCTTTTACGCCACGTCGAGTTTCTTCAACACCGATCGCGTGGAAACCAGATTGCGGTTCAGGCCGAGCGCCTTTGGCTCCAGGCCCATCGCCAATCCAAGCAACTGCGGCAAATGCAAAATCGGCAGGTCGATTTCCCTGCGATCGTATTTGGCCGCCTTGGATTGAAGCCCGTCGAGGTTAAGATGGCACAAGGGGCAGGGGGTCACCATCACGTCGGCTCCATGCTCTTTGGCATCGGACGTATGATGGGCGACCATCTTCAGCGAGCCGGGTTCGTTAATGGTGATAAGCGGCATTCCGCAGCATCGGGTTTTGCCGGGGAAATCCACCACCTCGGCACCCAGCAAGGCCATCACCGTTTCCAATGATTGTGCCCGTGCCGGCTGTTCGTCAAACCCCAGTGCCGTACTGGGCCGTTGGAGGTAGCATCCATAAAACGGGGCCGCGCGCAACCCCGTCAACGGTCTCTTCACGGACTGCCGGATCTTTTGCTCCCCGACGTCTTCCAGGAGAATCCACACAAAATGTTTCACCGTGGTGGTGCCGTGGTAGGTGAGCCCCTCTTCAGCCAGGACCCGGTTGATGTCGTCCAAATAGCCGGGATCCGTCGCCAGCCGATGATTCGCCTGACTCATGACTCCTTGACACGTACTGCAAATCGTCATGATGGGGAGCCCCTGCTGTTCGGCCAGGGCCAAGGTATGGGCGTTCAAGATATCCCCCAAACGCAAATCTTTCTCCTGCAACACCCCCGCGCCCGTACACGACGCCGTGGTCATTTCCTCCAGGTCAATCCCCAATCGAGGATACACCTGCTTCACGGACTGATAGAGTTCTGGACAGCCACCCCTTGAAACGCACCCGGGAAAAAACGCGTATTTCATGGTCGCTCCTTCGCTCGTTGAAACAACCGGCGGATTCGAGCAACCCCCGGTATCGGCCGAAACAAGGGTCCGGATTTTGGAAGTTTGCCTCGGACCAAGGCTCGAAGGACCATCGGCAGAAAGGAGAACATCCGCCCGAGATTACCCGGCCCAAACGTTCGAACGGCCAACATGGGTTCATCCAAACGACCTTTGTGTTCGATAATATCCGCAAAGGCTTCGGTATGCCGCGAGCCACAGGTAGACGGCACGCCCTGCTCGATCCCCGTGGCACGAAGCGTCATGATGCGATCCATGGCCCCCACTTCTTTGGGGCACACTTCAATACATTCCAGACACCGCGTGCAATCCCACATGCCGCCCGGATTATTGAGTGCCGTCAACCTCGACGAACTACTCCCGTCTCTCGGGTCCGCCACGAACCGATAGGCTTTGGCCAATGCCGCCGGGCCGACAAAATCCGCATTCACTTCCAGGGCCGCACAATCCGACACGCAAGCCCCGCACATGATGCAGCCCATGACGCCCGTCAAATGATTCATGGCGTCCGGTGGCGCGAGATACTCGCCTTCCGGTTCCGGGCCCACCGGCTGAAGCCAGGGCTGAACCTGGCGGATCTTCTCCCAAAACCCGGCCATGTCCGTGACCAGGTCCTTAATCACCGGCATATTGTTCATGGGTTCCACGTGGATCGTCTCGCCCGACGACGCCAGGGACGCCACTTTGGTTTTGCACGCCAAGGTGGCATGCCCATTGATGCGCATCCCGCAGGACCCGCAGATGGCTCCCCGGCACGAACAGCGCAAGGTAAGCGATTCATCCACGATTTCCCGAATCCTGATCAACGCATCGAGGACCGTGTCCGACCGCTCCGTAACCAACCGGTAATCTTCGAAATAGGGTTGTGGCGATTCCGATTCCGGATTAAAGCGGCGAATGCGAAACGAGGTCAGCATGGAGTCATTCACGACGTTCTCAACGCACGGCTCAAGACGCGTATGCACCGGGATTGTATGTATTCACTCATTCGTTGGTAGTTTCTCCCTCACCCCAGCCCTCTCCCAGTGGGAGAGGGAGCATTAGGTATCAATACACGCGAACTTGCGGTTCCCATTGGGTAATCCGAACGGGCAGAAAATCGAGTTGAGGCGGCCCGCCGGGACGATGAGAAAGCAGAATATGCTTCAACCAATGTTCGTCGTCACGATGGAGGCAATCCGTTCGAAAATGAGCACCACGACTTTCTTTTCTCGCCAGGGCGCCCAGCGCAATGGTTTCGGCACAATCCAGCATAAAGTCGAGTTCCAACGCACGAACGAGGCTCGTATTGAACACCTGTCCCTTATCATGAATGGCCACGCGATTCCATCGCTCCCTGAGACCGGCAACCGTCCGTTGAGTAAGGGCCATCCCTTCCTGATCGCGAAACACGCCCAAGCCCTCCGTCATGGCGCTCCCCATCTCGTGCCGGATACGGGCAATGGTATCGCCGGTATCGGGCCGGGCGAAGATCTTTTTGATGTTGTTTTCCCCATCCTTCACCACGCCGTCGCCGATACGGGGTTGAGGAAGGGTTTTCGCATACTCTCCGGCACAACGACCAGCCCGGCGCCCGAACACCACGGTATCCAACAGGGAATTCGCTCCGAGTCGATTCCCGCCGTGGAGACTCAGGCACGCGGCTTCTCCGGCCGCAAACAGGCCGGGAACGCCTTGCCATCCGCCCGCAAGGTCCCAGCAGCGTCCCTCCACGTCCGTCTTCACCCCGCCCATCATATAGTGCATGCCCGGGCACACGGGAATCGGTTCTTCGGTCAAATCGATATTGGCAAACGATTTCGCCTCTTCGAAAATTTGGCTGAGGCGCTCCCGGATGAGTCCTTTGCCCAAATGCCGGCAATCGAGCAACACACAGCCGTTGATGCCTCGACCTTCATTGATCTCGATTCGCTCGGCGCGAGACACCACGTCACGCGAGGCCAACTCCATCATGTTCGGAGCATACTGCTCCATGAACCGTTCACCCTCGGAATTCAGCAAATAGGCGCCTTCCCCCCGGGCGGCCTCACTCAGGAGCAATCCTTTTCCCCGTAAGGTCGTGGGATGATATTGCACCATCTCCATATCCATCAGCGGGGCTCCGCCCCGATACGCAATCGCGATGCCATCGCCGGTACAGATCAGCGCATTGGTACTCGGCTCGAACACGCGCCCCAACCCACCGGCGGCAATGATCACGGCCTTGGCCTTGAACAACGCCACGCGCCCGGTTCGTATTTCAAAGGCCACGACCCCTCCGCATTGTCCATGCTCATCCTTGACCAACGACAACACGAACCACTCCTCGAACACCGGAAGGCGCGCCTTCATGATCTGCTCATACAAGACGTGCAACAGGGCCTGGCCGGTAAAGTCGGAGACGAAAAAGGTACGGGCGCGTTTCTGACCGCCGAAGCGACGGGTCCCCAACCGCCCGTCTTCGTTCCGGCTAAAGATCACGCCCATGTGTTCCAAGGCCAGAATGTCCTGCCCGGCTTCCTGCGCCAAAATTTCCACGGCATCCTGGTCGCCTAAATAATCGCTGCCTTTGACCGTCTCAAAGGCATGTTCTTCCCACTTGTCTCCACGGTCGGTCAGGGCGGCATTAATGCCGCCCTGCGCGGCATTGGAATGGCTCCGAACGGGATGGACCTTGGTGATGATCGCGACAACAGCCCCGGTCTCACGTGCGGCCAACGCTGCTCGCAGACCCGCCAACCCGGCACCCATTACAAGCACGTCAAATTCATAAGAAGTCACCATGTTTCAAAGAGATCGATGAACAAAAACCTCCTAATTCATTCTATCATAGGTGCCGCGCTGCCCCTTCTAGCATTCTGAGTGTCCTCTATTCTGTCATCCTGAACAAAGTGCCTGTCCTGAGTCTGTCGAAGGAAAGAATCTGTTTTTACAAGCATTCGGTTGTTACGCAAGAAATCCTTCCCTTCGCTCACGCTCCTGAGGACAACCGTCTTTCGTATCCTTGCTGCCTTGCGACGGGCCGGGAGCATCGTGTAATCTGCATTCGGTCATCGTCATGATTGGCGATATGAGTTTTTCCGTTCCTGGTGTGAGTTGCATGAGCCCCGTTCAAGCTACCCCTTCCGACGTCGAATCGCTTGTCCTGGAACTCCAGGCACACCCGGTCAATACCAACAAATTTTTCCGAACGTTCAGGTCTCGAAAACTCCGGCCTGCACAACTCCTGGCCTTTGTCGGGCAATACCATTATTTTTGCTTCCATTTCGTCAAGGTCCTCGAAGGACTGTTATATCACACCCCGATCCACGAGATGGAAATGCGAACCGAGTTGGCCAAAACCCTCTACTCGGAGTTGGGCAGCGGTTCACCGGACCGCGTGCATATCCGGCAACTCGAGCGGTTTGCATATTCCATCGGGCTCCAGCTGCAGGACCTCCAACAGACCATCCCGATCCCCGAAGTGACGACTTACCTCGACACGTTGCGGCGATTATTCCTTCACTCCGGACATTTGACCGCGTTGGGAGCGGCCTTGGCCGTCGAAACCACCGCGGCATCCGAGTTCAGATATTTTGTGCCGGGCCTCGAACAATATGAGCAGTTTCATCCAGGGGAGCTGGAATTTTTCACGTTACACTTGGCTGAAGAACAACACCACGGCAATTGGTTGGTTGAAGCCGTTCGCAAGACGACCCGATCCGAGGACGACTTGCATCGGGTGGCCGGAGGCGCTCGGGAAGCCGCCGATGCCTGGTTGGAATTCTGGGCGGGCATGTATCGGATGGTCTTTGATCCCAACCCTACCGACTCGCTTGATTGAATGACCTCCTCCCCCGCCCCATCCCTTCAACCCCTGGCCTTGGAAGGCGAGATTCTCCAACAGCGAGCCTGGCGCATGCCGGACCTCGTGATCTACCAACATGGGACGCATGAATGGTGGGTCACGCCCCTGGATGAAGACTTGCCCCTGGTCCGGCTGAACCGGATGGGCGCCTCCCTGCTTGGGGCCATGGATGGCCGCCTGTCGATCAGCGCGCTCCTCGAGCAGTTCGGCAAATGGATCTGTGGCACCAATCAGGAAACCGGCCGGTGGTTTCTCGAACGATGGTCCTTACCCCGCTATTCGTTGTGTTATTTCGGGACGACCCCGCCAAGCGGGCACAGCGTGAACGCAAAGTGGGACCTCCTCCTTCAAAAGGTGCGTGAACAATGGCATGAAAACGTGGCGGTCGAAAGCGAGGAACACCTCACGGAGTTTCATCATAAAGGGATTCAAAGCCATCATGGCCATTTCGAAATCGTCGAAACCACGGCTTCCCATCTCCTCCGGGAACCCTGTGAAGCGCTGAATGGCTTATCCTATGGCCAATTGCTCGCCAAAACCATCAGGCAGTTGGGCTGGTGGAGTCCGAAACCTCAGCGGGTCGTGGAGGTGGGCGCGGGCTTGGGCTACCTGTCTCAGGAAATGGCGAAAGAACTTTCGCCACTCGAACGACGCGGCGTGGAATACATCTTTCTGGATCTTACCCGGGCCTTTCTGCAATCCCAATTCGCGTTAGCCAAAAAAGCCGGGTGGGACGCCAAAGTCCTGAACGCGAACGCGGAACAGTTGCCCCTGGCCGAGGCCAGCGTGGACTTGGTCATCGACAATGAAAACCTGGCCGATATGACCCCGATCCACCTGTCCAAGGAAGAACTGGAGACCCGCAAGGGCGCGACTCCCGAACACCAGCAAAGTTTGGACCTGATCCAAAAACTCCGCTTGAACCTGGACACCCCGTATCCCGATGAAGCGATCTTCAACTATGGCGCCATTCAATTCCTGCACGAACTCTGGCGCGTGCTCAAACCGGGTGGGCGGGCATTGCTCATCGAATTCGGGATCGATTCAGGCTGGCCTGATCCCGTGCGGCTCCCCGGCCATACGGAATACGAAGTGCAATATACCTATCTCCGCCACGCGGCCAAGTGGCTTGGATTTCGGGAACAATACTGTGCGCTGCCTCAACTCCTCTCGATTCGACGGGATACTCAAGTGCTGTGCACCGGCGCCGCCTATGCGATACGACGCCTCCAGGAAGCCGAGGGAAAGACGTTCGCCGTGCGGGCATATACCGAATCGGAATTACGGCACGCACTCGGTGAGACGCTGCCCAAACTGACCGGCCTTCACTACCACAACGTCCTCGATCCGGCCTGGTTCGGGTTGTGGGATTTCAAAGCCTTGATCCTGGAGAAACCCGGAGGGTTTCACCGCCCCGCCTATAAAGAATCCCAAGGATTCCGCTGGTATAGTCAACGGTGAACCAAAAATTTAGTGCCCTGGATGCCCGCGACAGGAACGGGCGAGGTGGACCAGGACGCCTTCCCGCAACCCGTACTCGCTCACCACGCACCGTGCGGCGTTCAGTTCTTCCATCACGCAGCGAAGGATGAGCGCGCCCGCGGCGATGACTCCTTCGCGGCCCGCTTCCAGGCCGGGAATCCCGACTCGGTCCGATTGCGTTTTGCTGAACACGTCGCGCTCGATACGCTGAATCACCGGAAGCTCCAACACGTAATTCTGAATTCGCGCGGGATCATAGGTGGGGAGCCTTTGGGCGATAGCCGCCAACGAGGTGATCGTGCCGGCAGTGCCTACAAGGGTCAGGTCCGTGATGTCTCCGATCTCCCGTCGAGCACCTCTGGTGAGGTCCCGGATCAAGGCTTCCGCTTTGTGAATTTCCGCGGCACGCGGCGGATCACTTTGTAACACCCGCTCCGTCAATCGAACCACCCCCATGTCAATCGACGTCATCTTGAGGGGCTGCCCTGGCCGGCTCGCGATGAATTCCGTACTTCCGCCCCCGATATCCAACCCCAGAATCTCCCGAACGCCTGACGGAAGACCGGATCGAATCCCCAGAAAAGTTCGTCTCGCTTCCTCTTCTCCGTCGATGACTTCCACCTCGATGCCCGTTTCTCTCCTGACTCGATCCAGAAATTCTTCGCGATTCCCGGCTTCCCGCACGGCACTTGTGGCCACGGCCGTATACCGCTCGACCCCATGACTCTCGATGATCGTTTTCCACTCCCGAATCGTCTCGATCACGCGCAACATGGCCTCCGGTTTGAGCCGTCCGGTCCGGTCGACCCCTTCCCCCAACCGCAAAATTTTCCGTTCCGAACGGATCGTGTGAATCGGATCTTCGGCCTCAGGGGAAACCGCAGCCACTAATAGCCGACAGGTGAGGGTGCCGATATCTATACCCGCGACTCGCATCGGCCTTTATCCGATCGATCCCAGATCCAACTTGGCCTGCCATTTTCGCAACACGACGGCTTTGAGCAGTCGATGGTCCGGATGAGACAACTGCGGGTCCCGCTCCATCAGGGCAAATGCCTCTTGCCGAGCCTGTTCCAACACCGTGGCATCTCGCACCAGGTTCATCACTCGAAATTCGGGAATCCCCGATTGCCGCGTTCCCAACATTTCACCCGGGCCACGGATTCGGAGATCCTGTTCGGCGATCGCAAACCCATCGGAGCAATGCACCATCGCTTTCAGCCGCTGCTCGGCGGTTTGCGTCGGCATGGTCGGCACGCGCGTGCGTTCCGCGGCCGTCTCCTCGGAGAACGGCAATGTCAGATCGTGCGCTCCCTGCATCGTGGGGACGTCCGGTCCTTGATCCTGACGCCTGCCAGCCGAACTGATCAGGAAACAGAACGAACGTTGCGCGCCACGCCCGACCCGCCCGCGAAGTTGGTGGAGCTGGGCCAACCCGAACCGGTCGGCGTGCTCGATCACCATCACCGTGGCGTTGGGCATGTCCAGACCTACTTCGATCACCGTCGTGGCGACCAGGACCTGAACGTCGCCCGCCCGAAACGCCTTCATGATCTTGGCTCTCTCATCGGACTTCATGCGTCCATGGAGCACTTCCAGCCTCATCGCAGGGAACTCCGTTTCCCGTAATCGTTCCACCGCCTGCATGACCGCTTCGAGGTCGAGCTTTTCGGATTCCTCCACCAACGGATACACGATGTAGGCCTGCCGCCCCGCGTTGACTTCTTTCCGCACCAACTCGTAGGCCCTGGACCGCGCGTTGTGGCGAAAGACGCGCGTCTGAATGGGTTTGCGCCCGGCAGGCAACTCGTCGATGACAGACACGTCAAGGTCTCCATAAACCGTCATGGCCAGGGTACGGGGTATCGGGGTGGCGGTCATCACCAGGACGTCGGGGTGCAGGGCTTTTTCTCGAAGCTTCCCTCGCTGAAGCACGCCGAATTTGTGTTGTTCATCCACAACCACGACTCCCAACCTGGAGAATTGCACATCCTGTTCCAACAGCGCGTGCGTCCCCACGATGAGTTGCACGTCTCCCTCGGCGACGCGTTCCAAAACAGCGGCCCGCTCTTTTTGCGACGTCCCTCCGGTCAAAAAGGCGACGGAAATATCAAGCGATTCGAGGTAAGGCCGGATGGTCAACACGTGTTGTTCCGCCAGGATCTCGGTCGGGGCCATCAAGGCGGCTTGATACCCGTCTCCACAGGCCGCCAACATGGCATGCAGGGCCACGATGGTTTTACCCGAGCCCACGTCTCCCTGGAGCAACCGGTTCATGGGTTGGGGGGCGCGCATATCCGCTTCGATCTCGGCAATCACCCGTTGTTGGGCGTCCGTGAGTCGAAACGGCAATTGCTTCTGTAACGGTGCGGTGAACGTTCCGGTGAGCCGAAAGGCAATGCCGGGGACCACCGATTGATTCATGCGCTGCCGGAGCGCCAACGCCAGTTGAAGGAGGAAGCCTTCTTCGAAGGCCAACCGGTGATGCGCCAACGTCTTCCAGTCGTTGAGCAAGGACAGCTCCAGACCGTTGCCGGGAAAATGGAGAGACGCAATGGCCGCATCCAGCGAAGGCCACTGGTGTTGCTCCAGAAGACGCGATGGCAGCGGGTCCTGCAAGTGGGCGCCATACTCTTCCAACAGGCCCCACATGATCCGGCGAAGATGCCGGGAACTCAGTCCGCGCGTTTCATGATAAACCGGGACGATGCGTCCGACGTGGAGCAGCAGGTCCTCATCGGCATCCACCACCTCATACTGCGGAGTCCTCATTTGAAACCCGATCCCCCGAGGGTGCGTCACCACGGGACCGCTGAGCACCACTCGCAACCCGTTCTTGAGCACGCCCTCGAGATAATTCTGGTTGAAGAACACGACTTCCACGGCACCCGTTTCATCACGAACCGACATCGTAAACAGGGTCATATTCCGCCGTCGCGTACGCCGGAGTTTGGCTTGGTGGATGGTCCCGGCAATCGTGGCTTTCTCGCCGGAGACCAGTTGAGAGATGGACACGATGCGGGAGCGATCTTCATACCGCCAGGGTAAAAACCACAAGGCGTCCTCGATCGTGCGAATCCCAAATTTTTCAAGCAACAGCGCACGTTTGGGGCCTACCCCTTTGGCAAACCGGATGTCTGTCTCGTGTAACGTGCGGGTCGACGCATCGTGGGGCTTCTTCACGCCACGCGAATCACCGTGATTGGTCGTCACCCTGCGATCCGGGTTGGGTTCCGAGTCCGGGGAATCGGAAGTCTGCTGAAGCGCCATGGTGGATAAACGACCCAGGACCCGCCTGGCCGTCTCCAATCGGTCCGGGATCCGTGCCGACCCTTCCTGCTCCTGAAACAAAAATCGCAGGACCAATAATTCCGCTTCGACATGTGCGGGAAACACCGTATTCCGCAACGCCTCGACGATTTGCGTTGAAACGAACGCATCGAGATGCGTCGTGGGTGACCCCTGATTCTCATAGGCTGATTGAATCGGGCGATTCAACCGGTCCAGAAGAGCCTGTAACTTCTGCGGGATTTGAGTATCCGCCTGCGCGTTCGTCTCCATCTCAGGGCGAATAGTACAAAGTGTCGGCAAGGAATTCCAGAATGATTCGGGTTTTTCGCCAGGGTTCAGCAAAAAATCACTCCACCCTTGAGGGGGAGTCGAGGAGCCAAGGACGCAGCCCGCAGGCGAACCTGGGGGAGGGACTAAGGTCGTGCAATATGTGATGGACCCATAGAAAGGGTTGTCAGAAGAATCAACGGTATGGTATCAGAAGGCTCTGCTTCACGTTCTTTCTTGAAGGAAAGGAGTCACCGACATGGCTTTTGCCTGTGTAGTTTGTGGAAAAAAACGCATGAGCGGACATAACGTCAGTCATGCCAATAATAAAACGAAACGGGTCTTTCGTCCCAACCTTCAAACCGTTCGTGCGTTACTCAACGGCACGGCGCAACGCATTCGGGTCTGTACCCGGTGTCTACGGTCCGGCCTCATTCAGAAAGCGTAAGAACTCCCCTTCGACCGGACAACCACGGGGGGTTGTCCCTACAGTTGTCACTCTCCTCAGACTTCCCGAAACTGAAGGGCTGCGGAGTTGATACAATACCGCAGGCCGGTCGGTGGAGGGCCATCGTTGAAAATATGGCCGAGGTGACCGCCACAGCGCCTGCAGTGGACCTCGGTTCTGGGATAAAACAATTTCCAGTCGGTTTTGGTCCGGACTGCTCGACCCGAGAACGGCTGCCAGAAACTCGGCCAGCCGGTTTTGCTGTCATACTTGGCTCCCGAGGAAAACACCTCCAGATCACAGCCCGCACAATGGTATGTGCCCGTTGCCTTGTTTGCATCATAGGCATTGGTAAATGGCCGCTCGGTCCCTTCTTCGCGAAGCACATAATACTGTGCCGGAGTCAAGAGGGCTTTCCACTCCTCTTCCGTTTTGACGACTTCAAACGTTTCCGGCCCTTCCATAGCCAAAACCTCCATGATTCCATGGGGTTTTACTAGAAGGCCTAATCCCGCCAATACACTCAACTGTAAAATGGTTCGTCTTCCGATCTCCATATGCCTCCCTCCTTCCTGGTACGAGCGGCAGTCAACTCTCCTGACAAAGTGTTCGTCACCCAGACTCTCTTACTAATTCAGTTTACACCCTCACGAGCCGTTATGCCAGAAGATGAGGGGACCTACGAAAGCAGAAAAAGCCGGTATTTCGCAGAACCCGTGGCCTCGTTTTTGGGGGAAAACCGGAAACCCTGCATTTCGATAATGCCTTGAATCGCTGTGCGACTAGGGGTAGGATGGGGATATGTTAGATTGGTCAACCTGTTCAGTGGTCGAACGTGATCCCCAGCGAATGAGTGGAGGATGGGTGTTTCGTGGCACTCGTGTCCCAGCCTCAGCTCTGTTTGAGAACCTTGAAGACGGAGTAGAAATCACGGAATTTGTGGACTTGTTCTCTGGTGTGACTTTGGAGCAAGTACGCACGGTTCTCGACCATGCCGCTAAGAGTCTAGCCTCCCCCCAAGTTGTCTGAGTGCGAGTTCTTTTCGATCAGGGAACGCCGGTCCCTCTGCGCAAATACCTGACCCCTCATGAAGTGGAAACGGTTTTTGAGCGTGGGTGGAGCACGTTGACGAACGGAGAGTTGTTAGTGAGGGCCGAGGAACAGGGGTTTGAAGTTTTTGTCACGACGGATAAGAACCTACATGACCAACAGAACCTTGCCGCACGAAGAATCGCTATTATCGTGTTGTCCACCACAAGTTGGCCTCGTATTCGAATGGCTGCAACCGCTATCAACCAGGCTATCGAGTCCTTGTTACCTGGCAGTCTGAATGAAGTAGACATCCCCTAAGAACACCTATCCAGAAGTTGAAGGTTCGAGTTCTCCACTCGCCAACAAGGGGAGCATTTCCCATAGTTTTATAATTTTGGAGTCGCAGACCAAGAGGAGAGAAGCCCTACCCGAACAGGAGCGAGAGAAGGTCGCTGGGTTTTTCACAATAGTAGTCGGGGTTGAGGGCGAATACTTTGTCTCGATTGCCGTACCCGTAGCCTACCGCGCAGGAGTACACCCCGGCCGTTTGGGCGGCTCGCACGTCGTTCGTACTGTCTCCCACGAGCACGGCTGCTTCCGGTGGAACCGCGAGACGCTCCAGGATCCGCCACAACATGCCCGGGTCGGGTTTCAAATCAGATTGATCGAGGGGGCCTTCGATCGCGGCAAACTGTTCTTTGACCTTCAAGCCTTCGATGATGTGCAAGGTGTATTCCAACGATTTATTCGTGGCCAGGGCTTTCATGCGCGTACCCCGCCCGTCAAACAGCCGGTCCAGGCCGGGATATAATTGCGTGGTATCCAAACAGTGGGCGAGATAGTGCCCGCGGAAGATACGAAGCGACTCTTCATAGCGCGCCTCATTTTTTTCCCCGACGGACAAGCGCAACAACCGTTTGACCCCGTCACCCACGAAGGTAAAGATTTCTTCGGGAGGCAACGTCGGTAAATCCAGATCACCGAGCGTGAGGTTCACCGACGCGGCAATATCATACTTGGAATCGATGAGGGTCCCGTCCAGATCAAAAATGATTAACCGAACGGAGTCCGCTAGCGGGCCGTGGTTCATGATCGGCCGGCTTTGATGAGAGCTTCCCTGAGCCTGCGCAACGTCTCGACCCGGCCGGCATTGTCTTCCTGGAGCATGGCTTCTTTCACGAAATCCGCCAAGCGTCTCCGGCCGACGTGCGGGGGGAACGCCGGCGCCACCATTTTCCAGTGATTGTCCACGGCTCGTATGCGAATGGAAAATCTTTCTTCCCGCGGCATCGACACGAACGTGACGGTTCCCATGTGGACGACTCCGAGGACCTGAAAGGTGACGGGAATGACGGCTTCCGTGCTGCTCACGATGTCCCATTGGGTGACGTCGTCGATGACCGAATAGTCGCGGATCACCACGAACCGCTCCCAAGCCGGCTCTTCCTGTTCCCAGGCCACGTAGGGTTTGACCGCTTCGTATGTCTGCGCGGTCAACCGTACCCCACGTTTGTCCAATGACAGATATTTTTTGATCACCTGGGCCGGGTCGTTGGTCAGGTCGCCCGTCAGGCTCTGGACGGGCACGGGAACCAGCCACGTGCCCACGGCCAAGCCAACGAGGCACAGCAGGATTCTCATGGGGTCACCCATTGTTTTCATCTTCACGTTATTTATGACACGGTTCTCAAGAACTGAACAACCGAACGCTTCAACGACGAGATAGTTCCTTCGCGTTGCTCAGGACAAGCGCTTCGCTCAGGATGACCACGCTGGTGTTTTGCTCAGGATGATCCGATCAACTCTTCGGGAGAAAATCTTCGACGGTGACCACCCCTTCAGGCGGATTCAGGATCAACACCGCGTCATCCAATCCTTTGTTGACCTTGAAATTGGAAAATCGAAACGTGGAGACGTTGCCATTGTTCTCATGCAAGGCGAGGGATTGAATCAAATACGTGCGTGGTTGAATTTCCGACACGACCTTGACGAGCGACGACGCCGCCGAACCGGGAACGGGCTTGGGGATCAGCGTCAACAACGGCAACCCGCCTGTTCCCTTCTCTCCAACTCCGGTGGGTTCCACGGAAAAATGTTCGGCCAATTTTCCGACGCCTTGGAGCAGCCGGAGCGGGGCCTTCGTCGAGACCATCATCGTGAGACTGCCCTTTAACACCTGATTATGGGCGGGCACGTACATCGCCAACTGATCCTGATGCACGTAAATGTGTTCGACCGAGGGTTCCATGTAATCCCAGCGGAGCCGCCCGGGTTTTTTCAGATACACGCGTCCCGAGGACCGGAGAGGCGTATCGAATCCTTGAATGCGCGTTTCCTGGACAAAGTCCGCCTGGAAATCCTTGATCTGCGCATACCGTGCGTCAACGCGTTTGACCAACGCCTCGAGGTCGTCGCTTCCCCTGGCCTGTGCGACCGCCGTCAGGCCCTCGCCCTTCCCTTCTCCCAGAGAGAGAGGGAACACTGCAAACAAACAGCCGATTACGATCAATCCAAGGGACTTCATCCCACCTCCTCTTCAAGCGCCATGCGACGGCCCAATACTTCACGGCGGCCATCGCGTCCGGGCGCGCTCACGATACCATCTTCTTCCATCTGCTCGATCATGCGAGCCGCCCGGGGATACCCCAGCCGCAATCGACGTTGAATGAGCGACGCGGAGGCCTGGCCGGAGGTCAACACCACTTCCCTGGCCTGCTCATAGATTTCATCGCGTTCCTGATCCTCTTCGACGTTGGCCTGGTCCCGGAACACCGGTTCGCCGCTAAAACCCGGCCCGGCCTGCGCTTTCACGTACTCGACCACCCGGCGAACCTCATCATCGGAGACGTAGGAGCCGTGAAGCCTAGTAAGGCGTCCGGTGCCCGGGGGCAGATACAGCATGTCTCCCAACCCGAGAAGCGCTTCGGCGCCGTTCGCGTCGAGGATGGTCCGGGAGTCCGTTTTGGAAGAGACCTGGTAGGCGATCCGGGTCGGAAAATTCGCCTTGATGAGTCCGGTCACCACGTCCACCGACGGCCGTTGGGTGGCCAGGATGAGATGGATGCCCGATGCCCGGGCCATTTGAGCCAGTCTGGCGATTTTTTCTTCCACTTCTTTGGGCGACGTCATCATGAGATCGGCGAATTCATCGACCACCACCACGATGTACGGGAGCGGTTGAGGCGCCTCCGGCTGAAGGTCGTCGTCTTCCCCGGCCGGCGGGTCGGTCGTTGACCCGCGCCGGGTTGACCGGGCGGGAGGCGTGTTCTGTGGGACGGCACGCAGGCCGTCCCCTACTTTTTCATTATAGGCATGGATGTTGCGCACCCCGTATTCCGCCAACAGACGATAGCGGCGCTCCATTTCCTGAAGCACCCAGGTCAACCCGCGAGCCGCCGCTTTCGGTGACGTCAACACCGGATGTAACAGGTGCGGGATCCCGTCATAGACCTGGAGTTCCAGGACCTTGGGATCAATAAGCAACAGCTTGACCTCGTCGGGATGGGCGGAAAAGAGGAGGCTTAACAACATGCTGTTCAACCCCACGCTTTTTCCCGCCCCGGTTGCCCCGGCCACCAACAAGTGAGGCATGGTTTTCAGGTCCGCGACGCACGGCCGTCCAAAAATATCTTTCCCCAAGGCCAGCGTCAATTTGGACCGGGACCGGGCGTAGACCTCGTTGGTCAGGATTTCCCGTAACGCCACGGTTTCCCGTTCCGGGTTGGGGACTTCGATCCCCACCGTGGATTTCCCCGGAAGCGGGACCACGATCCGCACGCTGGTGGCTTTCAGGGCCATGGCCAAATCGTGGGCGAGTGTGACGATCCGCGCGACTTTGATGCCGGGCCCCGGCGCGAATTCATACATGGTGATGACCGGCCCCGGATGCACTTCCGTCACTTTCCCGGCAATGCCGAAGTTCTGCAACGTGCTCGTGAGGATTTGGGATTGCGACTCCAAAATCTGATCCGTCTGCCGCGCATTCGACACAGGGGGCACCTCGAGCAGGGCCACGGGATCGGGCAGATGATAACCCTTGCCCACCTTCCGGACCGCTTCGGGCCGCACCACGTCGGGCCGCGCGGCTTCGGCCTGACGCCGCGGGGACTCAAACCCTATCTCAGCCGGAGCCGGAGCCGGATCGTCTTCAAGGGATGGCTCCTGCACAAGGGCATCCTTTTTCAGAAAGGAAAAGGCCGTCCGTTGCTCACCCAACTTCCGGTGGATCTTGAGCGGTTTGTTGGCTTTGGGTTGCCAGCGGTCTTTCAACCAGGCAGGCCAATGCCACGCGGGACGCCGTACCAATCCCCCCATTTTCCCGACGCCCTTCGGAATGAGTCCGACCCCCGCCGACAGGGAAAAGGGCGTGATGAGCAAGAGGGAGACGAGCAGCAGGGAGGCCAGGAGGACCGTGCTGCCCCATTGGCCGAACAAGGGTTTCAACCCGCCTGCGGTCCAGGCGCCCGCCTGCCCGGCATACACTCCCGACGTGATCCCGTCCTGCAACGACTGCACGGAGAGCGGGTGATGCAACCACACGAGCGTGCTCATACACAGGACCAGCAGCACGGAGCCCAGGAGACTTTTGACGGATTTGTGTTCTTGTTGAAAGACGCGAATCCCGTGCAACAGGATTAAAAACGGGATGGCCAACGAGGCGGACCCGAGGAACCAAATCAGGCTCGCGGCAATATAGGCGCCCACCAACCCGACCAGATTGTGAGGGCCGCCCTGTGCCTCAAGCGTTTCGCTCTCGGGGAGCGCAAACCAGCCGACGTCCCGGAGCGAAAAAGACCACAGGCTCAGAAAGACCAACACGGCCAGGGTGACGAGAAAAATGCCGACGATTTCCCGGCTCAGTGGAAAGGTGGGGCGTGGCGCTTCCGGCTTATCGGACTTCTTGGCGGGCCTGGAAAAGAGGCGCATGGATGCAATTTAACACATACGGACTCCGTTTATCAAGCGAAATACCTAGTGAAGAATATGTGCGTATCTTTGCGAATTGTGTGCGTGATGTTTCAGGTAATTACAAGAACAGAGGTGCGGCCGCATCAGGCCTTGCAGGGGAAAACCCCCAAACAAATGAACGAATCTTGTCAACGAATTACTGAGCACATACAGGGATGACGGAAGAAGGGGCTGGGATACAGCGTCTCTTCTTCGTGCCGCAGGCTCCCGCGCCGCACATTAATTTTTTCTTCCAGCATACTTATTCATAAATGGGGGATACTGAAAGTAGGAGGTTTTATCTTTTCATGAACACATTGATCGAGAGAATTCGAGCTGCCCGGGAAGAGGCGGGCTTGTCCCAAACGGACGTTGCCAGGGCGCTCCGCATCTCGGCTTCTGCGGTCAATCAGTGGGAACACGGCTTCAGCAAAAACATTAAATTGCCGACTTTCTTCGCCCTCGCCCGGTTGCTGGGACAAGACCCGCACTGGCTGGCCACCGGCAAGGCCCTCTCTCGCGAGCGAGGGACCGCGACGATGCCGGCCCCGGACTTTCCCGGCCCCACCGGCGAGGAACGAGCGCTGTTGCACTATGTTCGCCAACTGCCCACCACCCTACGAAGAGTGTTGCTGCAGTTCGTGCGCAGGCTGTGCGATGTCCATGTTTCGTTTGATAAAGGCGGCCGATGAGGTTGATGCGTACTTGGGGTTGGTGCGCGTCCGGGCCGGCCGGTTGATTTGGGGGTGGTGCGCGCTTGGTGTTGGTGCGCGCCTGAGCCGGTCGGTTGGTTGGGGTGAGGGGGGGGGTCCCCTCACCCCAACCCCCGGAGCAATCCCCGATTAAGAATGTCGAGGACAGGGTCCAGGGCAGGCCTCATGCCCCCTCACCTTGGACAGGCACGCAGGCCTGTCCCTACAGCATTGTCATTGTAGGGGATGGCCCCTGTGCCATCCCGCATAAACCATGTGGCCTCCCCCTCGGACAGGCACGGGGGCCTGTCCCTACATCAAAGGAGGGGAAGGTAGCAGCCCCGTAGGTCGGGTTAGCCGCAGGCGTAACCCGACAACCCGCCAAACCGTCGGATTACGCTTCGCTAATCCGACCTACAGCAAAGGAGGGGAAGAAAAAAACGGGAATTGTCAACGCATGACTGAACACATACGGGGATGACAGAAAGAGAAGGCCCCCTTGCCTCTCCTTACAAAAGAGGGGAACAGAAATCGGCTAAGGCGATGAATTCCTGGACCGTGAGTGTTTCGGCGCGGCGTCGCGGGTCGATCCGGGTCTGTTCCAAGGCTCGTCGCATCAGGGGTTCTTCCCAGCCCTCTTCCCGGTAGGAGTTGATCAGGGTTTTTCGTCGATGCGCAAACGCACCCCGGACGACTTTCAGGAACACTTCGTCAAACCGGGCGTCGGTGGGGGTCCGATCAGTCCGTCCCGTAAGACACACTACCGCCGAGTCCACTTGCGGGACCGGACGGAAGCAGCTCGCCGGAACGATAAACGCCTTGCGGGGTTTCGTCTGGTATTGGGTGACCACGGACAAGAGGCCGTAATCCCGCGAGCCCGGTCCCGCGATCATTCGCTCGGCCACTTCGCGTTGCAGCATCAGGACCATCCGGTCGATCCGGCCGCGTTCCTGCAACAACCGGAATAACAAAGGCGTGGCCATGTAGTACGGTAGATTGGCAATGACGACCGTTCCCCCTGGCAGGGTGTCATAGGGAAACTCCAGGGCGTCACCGTGATGCAGTTCCAGGGCGTCGTGTTGCGCGCAGGTTTGCGCCAGATAGTCGAACAGGTGCCGGTCGAGTTCCACGGCAATCACTCTGGAGACCCGTTCACATAACACCTGCGTGAGGGCGCCCCGTCCGGGTCCGATTTCAAAGACGACGTCTTCCGGACGCAACGCCGCGACTTTCAGGATCTTTCTGGTGATATTGGGATCAATGAGAAAATGTTGACCGAGGCGTTTTCGCGGGCGGGGCGGAGTGGGCATTGTGGATTTGGGATTTGCGATTATAGATTTCATCAATCAGAAATTCACAATCCGCAATCCAAAATATCTAATGACCGGCATCAGGTTGACGAGGTTTCTTTTGAATCGGAGGCTTGCAGCCCCTGGGTTTCAATCTCGCTGGAGAGTTGGTACAGGTGGCGGAGACACATTTCAATGTCATCACTCAATTCATCGTACATGTCCGCTCCGGCAAAGGCCGTTTCCAACCAATCCTTGGACAATCGTTTCCGGTAGCCGGCTCCGATTTTTTCTCCCACCAGCGTCACCACCTGTTTTTTCCATTTGTAAAATTGCTCTTTTGCCGATATCGCGTTCACGGCTTCCACCAGATGCGGTTGTATGATTTTGAGTTCCTGTATTTGCTTCGCGATAAATTCCAATGCCTGCTTGGTTTGGTCACTCATATTATCCTCGATTTCGGCGTTACGTTCTCACACGATACCACACACGCCCTCTGCCGTTAATAATTGGCCACGCGACTCTCCGGCCGCGGGCCGAGCCTCTCATTCACCCTGAGCGCATGCCCTTGAAGAAACTGTTCCACGGACATGCGTTTTTTATTCGCGGGTTGGACTTCCAGTACTTCCAGCCTGCCCTGACCCGTCTCGACCCAAAAGGATTTCTGGCCCACGGCCAGTATGGTCCCCGGCCGTTGCCCGTCGCTCCTGCCCGGGCCACCTTGCGCATCGATGCGGCCCCTCCAGATGATCAGGCGATGCTCCCGATGAAAGGTGAAGGATCCGGGCCACGGGGAAAGACCTCGAATCCTGTTGGCAATCTCCGTGGCCGATTGCGTCCAATCGATCACGCCGTCTTCTTTTTTCAGCAATGGGGCCAACGTGGCCAGGGCATGATCCTGCGCGCGAGGGACAATCGAACGCTCGGCCAATCGCGTCAACGTTTCCACCAGGAGCGCGCCGCCGACTTTCGCCAACCGGGCGCCCAATTCCAGGGAGGTCTCTTCAGGTTCGATCGAGACCGTTTGCTGAAGCAGCACGGCTCCCGTATCCATTCCTTCATCCATGAGCATCGTGGTTATCCCCGTTTCCGCATCCCCATGAATGAGCGCCCATTGGATCGGGGCGGCTCCCCGGTAGGCGGGTAACAGGGAACCATGGACGTTGACGCATCCCATGGGCGGGAGATCCAGAATCGCTTTGGGAAGGATCCGGCCAAACGCCGTCACGGCAATGACGTCCGGTTTCCAATCGGAGAGTTGCTGCAGGAATTCCGGGCTTTTTATCTTCTCGGGTTGACTCACGGGCAACCCTTTTGCCAGGGCCAGTTCTTTGACCGGGCACGGCACGACGGCCTGTCCCCTTCCTTTGGGGCGGTCGGGCTGCGTGACCACGCCGACGACCTCATGGTCCGAGTTGTCCAGGGCTTCAAGTGACGGCACCGCAAAGGCGGGCGTTCCCATAAAGACGACACGCATGACGTTTCCTTACCATCCTCTCTGTCGTCACGCAACTTCTCTTTGTGCCCCGGTCGGCATGAAACGGCGCTTGTCGCTTTTCGCGAACGAACAACAAGAATAGAGGCATTATTGCTTAGTTGTTCTTACGTGCAAATCCGTTGACACGGCCGGATGCCCTATCCTATGATACTTCGTCACGCGAGGTTTTCCTTGAAAACTCAGGATACATCACACACCTTCCCTACGTTTTGCATAAGGACACGACGGCATGGGTGGTCATAGTCATTGGTCCACGATCAAACGCCATAAAGCAGGGATCGACGCCAAACGCGGAAAAGTTTTCACCAAACTGATCCGCGACCTGACCATCGCGGCTCGCGCAGGCGGAGATCCCGAGGCGAACCCGACCTTGCGCACCTTCATTGCCAAGGCCAAAGAAGCCAACATGCCGGCCGATACCATCAAACGCGCCATCCAGCGGGGCACGGGGGAACTGCCCGGCGTCCATTACGAGGAATTCACCCTTGAAGGCTACGGGCCCGGTGGAACCGGGATCCTCCTCGAGATCATGACGGATAATCGGAACCGCACGGTGTCGGAAATTCGAAACATGCTGGGGAAAAATCATGGGACCATGGCCGAAGCCGGGGCGGTCGCATGGCAGTTTCACAAGAAAGGGCTCCTGGTCACTGAAGGGTCATCGGTCGATGAAGACCGGCTGCTGGGTATCGTCCTGGAAGCCGGAGCGGAGGACGTTAAACAGGCCGGCAGCGGCTTTGAAATCACCACGGAACTATCGGCGTTCGAAGCGGTCAAGGCGGCCCTGCAACAGGCCGGCATTCACACGTCGGTGGCGGAAGTCACCTATCTCGCTCAGAACCAAATCCGTCTCGACGAAAAACCGGCCGAGCAGATGTTAAAATTGATGGAAATCCTGGACGACCATGACGACGTCCAAAAAGTTCATGCCAACTTCGACATTCCGGATGAGGTCATGGAAAAAGTCGCGGCGGCCGGCTGAGGTTCGTTACCCATTTCGCCTCTCACGTGACACCGGCTCATGATTGCCAACCTGACGGGAATATTGGCGGCCAAAGACCCCTCGCGGCTCGTTCTCGACGTCAACGGCGTGGGCTATGAAGTGTTCATCCCCTTCAGCACCTATTTCGCCCTCCCCGACCTGCGCGCCCCCCTGACGCTTCACATCTTCACCCACCTGCGAGAAGACTCCATTCAATTATTCGGGTTCCTGACGCCCGCCGAAAAAACGGCTTTTATCCTGCTGACCAAAATTTCCGGCGTGGGGGGGAAACTGGCCTTGAGCGTGTTGTCTGCCTTGAAGATTGCCGACCTGCGGGGGGCCATTCTCGCAGACGACCTGGACACACTCGCGTCGGTTCCGGGAATCGGAAAGAAGTCCGCGGGCCGCATTGCGCTGGAACTCAAGGATAAAATCGCCTGTCTTGATGATGGGACGCCGGAGGCGAGCGACGTGCCGGCTTCGTTTGACGCTCCCCAGGTGGATGCGCTGTCGGCGCTGGTCAACCTGGGGTACCGGCATCGCGACGTCAAAAACGCTCTCGACCAGGTGAGCCGAACGAGCCCGCCTCCCACGTCACTCGACGAATTGATCCGGGAAGGCTTGAAAATTCTCTCGAAACACTAGCCCGTTGCTTGAAGAGGAGCGTGGCATCCTCTCTACCTCCCCTCACCCCTCCTTACAAAAGAGGGGAACAGGAACGCTTACAGCGTTTCTCGGATTTTTGCTCCGTGATAGCCGTTTCTCACGACTCGATAAAAGAACCTGAGCACGTCCACCAAATCAAACCAAAATCCGCAATTGAGGCACCTGGCATAGAGGTGTCTGGTCATCGTGGTGTAATGCCGTTCCACCATCATCAGCCCCTGACACTTGAGACATTCCATAATACGTTACTACCTTTTTAATACCTTCCCGTCGGGTGTTACCGCCGTCTTCTTCCAATTCTCCATCTCGCCCGGTCAGGTGGCGGTCGGCTCCTTGACCTGTTCCCTGAATTTTAACCCATGATGCAGAAAAATCGATACACTATTTTCCGAATTATTGACGACCGCCAAGCCGGGTTCTTCGTCCCGGTCCCGGGCGACGATCAACGTCGTCAGGGCAAAGGGCCCACGGGGCGTGCGATATTGACGCGGAGGATAATAAAATGAGCCGTCGCCTTTCCCGAACAAGATCGAGAGGCTGCCTGATTGAATATTCACGATCGCCGCGTCTGCAATATCGTCCCCGTCAAAATCCTGGGCCAAGCCATGCATGGGACCGGCGTCGCCGCCTGAATCGATCCCTTCCTGAAAGGTGCCGTCTCCATTTCCCAAAAAGACGGTGACGGTGTTCATTTGCCCGTTCACCACCAGAAGGTCCCACACGCCGTCATTGTTGAAGTCGGCGAAGGAGACGGATAAGGGCCGCTTGCCCGTCCGATAGTCGGTGGGCAGGAGAAAGGTACCGTCTCCCTGGCCCAACCAGATCGATACGGCGTTGCTCATCGGCCCGCCGTTCGTGACCGCCAAATCCAAGTGCCCGTCCTGGTTGAAATCCGCGGTGGTCACCGAAGTGGGGGTATCTCCATATTCGTATAACGGCCCGATCCCAAATTTCCCTTTCCCGTTTCCGAACAACAGTTGCAGCTTGTCGTTTCGCAGGGCCACCACCAAATCCAGGTGTCGATCACTGTTGAAATCCCCACCGGCGATGGAGACCGGCGTTCGGTGGACAGGATACAGCGCGTCTTTCTCGAAGGTCCCGCCCCCCTGCCCCTTGAAAATGGCGACCTGATTGCTCCCGGAACACGCGATGGCCAGGTCCTCATGCCCGTCGCCGTTAAAATCCAGGACGGCCAGGTTCCGCGGTTCCTTGCACACCCGAATGGACACTTGGGCCTGGAAGCTCCCATCCCCGTTTCCGAGCAGGAGGGACAGGGAATTCGCCGAGATGTTGCTCGTCACCAGGTCCGAGAATCCATCCTGATTGAAGTCCCCGGCTTTAATGGCGGTCGGGTTTTTCCCAACGTCATAACTGGCAAAGAGATAGAGCAGGTCAGGGGGCACGTAGGGATCTTTGGGCGAGCACCCGGGCAGGAACAGTATGCCACACAGCGTGAGGAAACGGAGTATGTTGCCTGCCACCAAGCGGGGAAAAGGCATTTCAGCAACCCCTATCGGAAAGCCCGGCTCCGGGACTCATGGCCCCATGAGCATCACAGATCCGTATAAAAGAGGATAGTATACGAGCTTTTGACTAGGCGATACAACGGGTTATTCACGGATCACCGGGATGCGTCGGGACATTTTGCTCGAATTTCTGATCGCCGCGCGCCGGATTTTCACGAGATTTCCGGTAAATCCTGCAAATTTTCTGATGAAACGACTGGAAGAGTTTCAGGAAAATGTGCTATAGATTTCCTCTTTGGAAGGAGGAGCTTGACAATGTCGGAAACAAATTCGGGTAAAGTGAAAATCGAACTCACCATGTATGGGGTCGCCGAGATTCTGAAATGGTGCGTGGACAAAAATAACGGCCGGATTCCGAACGTGGATACCGAGGGCTTTAAACACATGCAGGCCGCGCTGGCTGAAAAACCGGAAAAAGGGGATTATTTTACCTTTGATAAATTCTGGAAGGTGTCCAAGGTCTTTGAATTTACGAAGGAAGAGGTCGCGACCATCGATCGGTGTCTGTACGACATTCCAAACTTCGAGGGCAAACAGTTACCTCAAATCCGCTACAAGTTCTGGCCCGCCCAAGCCGACTGAGTTCGGTCGTACTTTCGAGTGACGTGAAGACCGGTCGCTTGGGCTTGTCTTCGTTTTTTCGTGTCCCATCCGACGTGCGGTTCCCCCTCAAGACTTGCCGCAAGACATGATCGTCTCACCCCAACGGGGTGAGAATCTGGTGAGGCACCGCACCGAATACGGCTACCCGCTCCCTTGCAGAATATCGAACGGGGAGAAATCATCGGTCAGGATGAGACCGGGATTCCAGTCCGGGGCTTTGGCGGAATTCAAAAAGGACAGGACTTCGGGCGGCATTTTTCCTTGATTCAGCAAGGTAATCGTCGCCAGGGAAAACGCGTCGGAGTCCATGTGTAACGGACCGGGACCGGCAAAGAAGATCAGATTCGCCGACCCGGGTTTGGTGCGGAGCCAGGACGGGGCGGGAATACTGTACGACTCCACGTGAGAGAATGAGGTTTTCATCGTGGACACCACGGCCTCGGCCCTGATCCGGTCCAACTCCGAATCCGAGGAAGCCAGGTTCACCGCCACCACCCCGTCCGCGCTCAGGTGTTCCCGCAATTCCGCAAAAAATTCCGTGGTGGTCAGATGAAACGGGATCTGGTGACGGGCAAAGACATCCACCCAGATGACGTCATATTGCGTGGCCTTCCTTGCCAAAAAGACGCGCGCGTCCCGGACGTACACGTGGTGGTTCGGGGGCGCCTGATATTCAAAAAATTTCTCGGCAGCCTCGACGACCGAGGGGTCCATCTCGACCACGTCCAGTTCCAATTGCGGCCAATGCCGCTCCAGCCATTTTGCAATAGACCCTCCTCCCTGTCCCAGGATCAGCCCCCGTTGAGGTTCGGGATGAAGCGCCAGGGCGGCCATCATCATTTGACTATACGGAAGCGCCAATCTCACCGGGTCGGGCTGCCACATGATTGCATGGAAGGAATTGTCGAGCACCAGGAAGCGCAAGCCTTTCTCATCGCGTACCTGCACCTGCTGATACGGGCTGTCTTCCTGATAAATCATCGGAGGATGCATGAGAATCGGGTGGAACCCCAGCCATATCAGGCCAGCCAGCACTCCGGCAAGAGGAACCAGCGCCAACCCATTGACCCGACGGCTCCACCACAACCAGCCTAATCCCAAGAGCACCAGCACGACTCCCAAGACCGCGACCAGGGTCAAGCTCCCCAACCACGTCAATAAGAAAAAAGAGGTGCCCCAGGTCCCGACCAGGCTTCCGATGGTGGAGACGGCGATCATGGCCCCGGTGTGCCGGCCGAGATGGCCCATATCGGCGATAGCCAATCGCAAGAGCACGGGGAGCACGCCGCTTAACCCGAAGGCCGGAACCGCCAACAGCACACTGGCCGCGAGACAGGGACCCCATCGCGGGTCCGTGGTCCATTGCGAAACCGTAAAGACAATCGGCTGACCCACCCCGGCCAACAGGAGGGTCCAGGCGCCCGCTCCCAGCAGTAACCAGGGCAACACCGCGCCTGGCGCGCGCCGGTCGGCCAGCCAGCCACCGGTGGAATAGCCGCTGCTCATGGCTGCGAGGACAACCCCGATCAGCGCACCCCAGACAAACAATGAGGTTCCGAACACCGGGGCAAGCAGACGACTGCCCAGAATTTCCAGGGCCATGACCACGGCACCCGTGGTAAAGGCCGTTCCAAAAAACCACAGCCGACCCCACGGGTCAGGCGATGCGGGAGTTACGTGCGTGTCCATGATCGGTTCTTGAGGGCGTTAACCTTTCTTCGTTGTAGACTCATTTATCCGTCCTCGCTCATGCGGTCTTTTCCGAAGACAAAAACTCCGAAAGATGCTATAGAAAGATTTGTTTTAGTGTCAATGAAACAAATCGGCACAGGGGCAACGGAGGACGCATGGCCACCAGGGATTTTATCCTGGATCTCGGGAAATTGATGATCGGCATCGCCTGGATCGACGGCCGGCTCGAGCAAGAAGAAGTCAATGCCTTGAAGGAACTCCTGTTCCTGCTCCCCGATATTTCCGGGGAAGATTGGATGCAACTGGAACTCTACATGACCCATGCGGTGAGCGATGCCGAACGCCAGGACTTGCTCGACCGCGTCCTCTCCGGCATTCGATCATCCCGGGACAAACAGCTCGTCCTTGAGACCCTGGAGAAACTGGTCGCAGGCGACGGGTCCGACCGGGCGACTGAATCGGCGTTCCTGGAGCGCATCCGTCAGGATATCGAAGGACGCAGTACCGGCCTGTTGGGCCATCTCACCGCCCCCCTTCGACAAACCCTGAAACGCAAGGCCGGTCAGTATCAAGGGTCACGCGAAAACCGGATCGAGGATTTTATCAAGAACACGATTTATTTCCAATTGACTTCGGAGTTGCAGCACCAGGGACGCACCCTTTCGATCCCGGAGACGGAGGCCCGGAAAATCTGTTTGGCGGCGGGCCTGATGGCCCACGTGGCATGGGTGGACAACGAGGTGTGTCACCGCGAACGGGAGGCCATGAGCCTGGGGCTCCAACAACTCTGGAACGTACCCGAAGACGAAGCCCGGTTGGTCACCGAGATGAGTCACAGCCGGATCATGCACGGCCTGGATCTCGTTCGGCTCACCAGGGGGTTTTGCCACTACACCACCATCGAGGAGCGAAAAGCGTTTCTGCGGTGCCTGTTCGCTATTGCCAACGCCGCGGAGGACACTTCTCATGCCGAGATCGAAGCGATTCGCCAGATCGCCAAATCGTTCGAACTGCCTCATCAGGAATTCATCGAGGCAAAATTAACCATCCCGCGCCAGGATCGGGCCGGCTTATAGGGCATGTCTCCTGAACCTCAATCGCCGAACGCCGACGAGCACCGTTCCATCGCCGGGGCCGCAGGGCTCATCGGCGCCGCCACCTTTTCCAGCCGCATCCTGGGGTTGGTGCGCGATATTCTGCTCGCCCGACTGTTAGGGGCGACGATCGCCGCCGATGCGTTTTTCGTCGCCTATCGTATTCCCAATCTGTTGCGTGAACTCCTGGCCGAAGGCTCCATGTCCTCCGCCTTTATCCCCGTCTTCACCGAATACCACACCCTTCGCAGCAAAAAGGAAACGTGGGAACTGGCCAGCGCCGCGTTCACCACGCTCCTGTCAATCGTCACGTTGATCACCCTCATCGGGCTGGTCGCCGCCCCGGCCCTTGTGTGGGTCCTGGCGCCCGGGTTTCACGATGACGCGGAACGGTTAAGCCTCACGACTATCCTGACCCGGATCATGTTCCCGTATCTGATCTTCATCAGCCTGGCAGCCTTGACCATGGGAATCCTCAATTCCCTCAGGGCCTTTGCCGCCCCGGCCCTTGGCCCGGTGTTTTTCAACGTCTGCATTATCGTCTCGGCGCTGGTGCTGGCCCCGTCACTGGAGGAGCCGGTCCTCGGCGTCGCCCTCGGGGTCGTGGCCGGCGGGCTGACGCAGTTTATCATTCAACTGCCCGGCATTCAGAAACGCGGCCTGCTCTTCCAATGGCGGTTCAACCCCGGGCATCCCGGCGTGCGGAAGATCGGGACCTTGATCGTGCCGTCGTTACTGGGGCTGTCCGTGGTGCAGATCAACATTACCGTGAGCACGATCCTGGCGTCGTATTTTCCAGGTGGCCCCACGTACCTGTTTTACGGCATGCGATTGATCCAATTTCCATTGGGTATTTTCGGTGTGGCCCTGGCCACGGCGATCCTGCCCACCCTGTCGGACCAGGCGTCCCGCGGGGCCATGGATGAACTGCGGGACACGCTGGGATTCGGCCTGCGCATGATCGGATTCATTATCCTGCCCGCCATGATCGGGCTCATCTTTCTTCGACACCCCATCGTGCACCTGTTGTTTGAACACGGCGCCTTTTCCGCCGCCGACACGCAAGCCACCGCCGCCGCCGTGTTGGCCTATGCCGTCGGGCTGTGGGCCTTCGCGGGCATTCGCATTGTCGTGACGGCCTTTTATTCACTCCAGGATACGAAGACCCCGGCTTTCGCGGCCGTGGCCGCCATGCTCCTTAATATCGTGCTGGCGTTTCTCCTCATGACGCCTTTGGAACATGCAGGCCTGGCCCTGGCCACGGCGCTCTCGGCCATGGTGAATATCGGTGTGTTGATCGGCATTCTCACGTATCGACTGGGCGGCATTGATTGGCGAGGGGTGGGTCGCTCGCTCGGCCAGGCCGGACTCGCAACCATCCCCGTTCTTCTCGCCTGTCTGTGGATTGCGAATCTGGCAGTCTGGCATCGCGCGGATGAATGGATTGCCAAGGGCATCATGCTGACGGTCGGCATCGGATTGAGCGTGACCGGATACATCGGAACGCAGGCCTTGTTTCAATCCCGAGAACTGGAAGTCCTGTGGAAGCTCGTTCAACGCAACGTTCCGTTCTTACGACCTCAGGCCTGACGTCCGAATCGCATAGGGGTGTGCAAGCATGAGAGCCGTGCTCCAACGTGTGCGCTCGGCTTCCGTCACGGTCGACGGCCAGACGGTGGCCTCCATTTCGCAAGGGCTTGTGGTACTCCTGGGGGTGGCGAAAGGTGATTCCGAGACGGACGTCTCCTATATGGCCGACAAGATACCGCACCTCCGCATCTTTTCCGACGAGGCGGGGAAGATGAACCGGTCGATCGTGGACGTGAAAGGGGAAGTGTTGATTGTCTCGCAATTTACGTTGTTGGGCGAGACCCATCGTGGCCGGCGTCCGGGATTCGATGCCGCCGCTCCCCCCGACACAGCGCGGCGATTCTATGAATCCGTGGCGCACTCCATTCGAGAGCGGGGTGTTCACGTTCACACAGGCAAGTTCGGTGCCAACATGGTCGTGACATTGGAAAATGACGGCCCGGTCACATTTATTCTTGACAGCCACCGGAGGGAATCGTAGAAAATAGAGTAGGTGGTGAAAAGGCCCGGGCAGTAACGGGTCAAAGGAGGAGAGAATGGCGGCTGCTGTTTCTCAACATCATCCACTCAGGCAATTATTCGGTACGCTGACGGAACGCAGCTTTACCGAGTCACTGGGGTGGCCTGATTTCAACGTCACCGACTATCTCTCCAATCTTCTCGTCGAATTCTCCCATATCGATCATCTCCAACAGATCAAAAATCAGCACGGACAACCCGTCGAAACGGTGGCCGAACTCTTATATGAATCCGAACTGGTGACGGACTCCCCCGACCTGGATCGAGAACGGGCAATTCATCGGCACATCGGCGATTTGACGCTGTTTATGGCGGGGCTGTTTCCGGAATATCTACGCTATCTCAAAGCCGGAGGGCTGATTTACCACAAAGATTATTTCGTGAATTACCTGAAGGCCGGAAAACGGTCTTACCGTATTGTCGCCGCCTTCCAAGACGGTGAACGTACAGACCAGCCGGTACTTTTTCAAAAACTCTCTTCGAACTTCGAACTGTGCGTGACCGGGCTCGGCCTCGTACGCCAGGACCTGGACCGCATGCAGCATCCTCCGCACCAACAAGCCAAAGACATTCTGCTGCATTAGGCAACGGGATGATCGAGTGAGGGTGGTATGGGATCAGTACGCTTTCATTTGGCCTTTCCCGTACACGATCTGGAAGAAGCCAAAGGATTTTACGTGGATGGATTGGGCTGCACGCTTGGGCGCCAGTCGGCGCACGCCGTGCTGTTGGGATTGAAGGATCATCAAATTGTGGCTCAATTGACCACGGAGCCGCTTCCCCGGCAGCAAGGCATCTATCCTCGACATTTCGGATTGATCTTTACGAACGAGGAGGAGTGGAAAGAAATGGTTGAACGGGCCAGAACCCACGGGCTGAAGTTTTACCAACACCCTCGTCGTCGATTTCCAGGAACCCGGCTGGAACATCAGACGTTTTTTCTCGAAGACCCTTCACACAATTTGTTGGAGTTCAAACACTACACGCATGATACCGCGATTTTCGGTGAGCACGACGCTTCCATAATCGGCGATGAAACCGAGCCACGGTAACAAAGCCGGGCGTGAAGGCGAACGAACGAAACAAGTTTCGTCCTTCGTCGTGACTTGACGTGTCAGCTAATTTGGCTTACATTGCCAAAAAATAGAGAGAATCCCTGATGGCTGCCCAACAAACCAAAACCGAACGAGTGCAGGTTCGCATTGATCCCGTGGCGAAACACATGCTGGAACGCGCGGCGGCGCTGGCGAACACGACGGTATCGGGTTTCGTCGTCAACAACGCGCTCGAAGCCGCCGATCGTCTGATCTCCAAACGCGAACGACTTGCAATAAGCCAGCGGGACTGGAATCGGTTTTTCGACGCCCTCGTTAATCCTCCCAAACCAAATGCCTCACTCCGCAGGGCGTTCAAGGCCCACGGACGTCTCGTGACGAAGACGGTCGGGGGGTGACCTTCACCATAGAGGCACTCGCGCAGCCGCATGACCGTTCACGGTTCCGTTGCGGCTCCGAGGCGCTTGACCGGTATATCCGCCTGCAGGCGTCACAGGACACGAGGCGCAAGGTGGCGCGGGTCTTTGTCGCTCTCCCTGAAAAAAGCAGGGAGGTCGCGGGGTTTTATGCTCTCAGCGCGGGGAGCATCGAACGTGCGACGTTCCCACCCGAAGATGTGAGACGTCTGCCCCACTATCCGGTGCCGGTGGCTTTGATCGGACGGCTGGCGGTGGATCGACGCTGGGCAGGCCGAGGCTTGGGCTCGGCACTCCTGACGGATGCGTTCCGCAGGGTGGTTCGGGCGAGTGAGTCGCTCGCAGTCTACGCGGTCGTCGTGGATGCAAAGGATGAACAAGCCAGGGCGTTCTATGAACGGTTCGGCTTTATCCGGCTACCGGACGAGGGAAACCGCCTGTTCTATCCTTTGACCGCGATTGAACGGTTGATTGCTGATTCATCTTGAAGATTTCTCCGGTCTTTGCACGCTGATTGACCTGCCCCTTGATTAGGTCAAGCACCGAATAGAATTTCAGCAGGCCGGATTCTACGACACAGGACTAGGGCATCACGTCGAGTTCCACCAGGACCTGGACCGCATGCACATCCCGCACTAACGGGTCAAAGACATTCTGCTGCATTAACGCCGACCACAGACGTTGTTTCGAAATCAAGCTTGAGGATTTTTCGCACCCTCAAACCGTTTGCAAGTCCAGATGCTCTTCAATTGGATCGAAATCCCGATCACAATGAAGCAGGCGGTGCCCATTCTCCATGCAAAAGGTTGCGATCAAGATATCGATGGTTTTACGGACGGTGACGCCCCTGGCGCGAAGCGCACGGTAATTGCGAACACTCGCCAGAGCGATGGCGCGACCAACCATCGGCTCGAAAACAAGCGTATCCAACGCCTCACGCGCCTTTTGGGCATCCCGGTCGTCGCGAAAGCCTTGCAAGACTTCCATGAGGATAAGGTCACCGATCATGACGGGCTCTACGCCGAGGACGCCATTGAGCAACGCAGTCTCACGGGTCTCGACACCGTTGAAATAGTCGATCCAGACGGAAGAATCGACGACAATCATCGGTCGCGTCGCATCTCTTCGAGCGTGCCCTCCCAGCGCAGTTTTCCGCGCAGCCCGCGGAGTCGGCCCTGCGCCTGCGTTCGCACAAGCAGGCGCAGCCCTTCCTCCACGGCGGCCTTCTTCGTCTTGAAGCCGCCCGCTTTCAAAGCCTGTGTCATTAAGTTGGGGTCGATCTCAATATTGGTGCGCATGTTCGCCTTAATGTGTATGAAATAGAATATTATACACACTTCATGTCAGTCACTTCAACTTTACCTTTTAGCCTCTCCCCACCGGCGGCGGGTGGAGAACCGGCCTTGTGATCGCCCATGAAATGCCCCGCTCTCATTCAGCTCAGATCATGAAGGCTGGCATTCCCCTATACCTCGTCCAACCCGTCAGCAGTCGGACCGGACCCGACACCACGCTACGGCATGACGTCGAGTTCGGCCAGGACTTCCTCCAAGTGACCGTCCACTTTGACCTTCGGAAAGATATCGTCGAGTTTGCCGTCTTCATCGATAATGAACGTCGTGCGCTCGACTCCCATGAAGTTCCGGCCGTACAACGATTTTTCTTTCCACACGCCGTAGGCCTGCAACACGGTTTTCGTTTCATCGCTGAGCAGGGGGAAATTGAGATTGAACTTTTTCGCAAACTTTTTGTGCGAGTCCACGGAATCTCCACTGATCCCCAACACCACGGCACCACTGGCGTGAATTTCATCCAAGCCGTCACGAAAGGCGCATGATTCTTTGGTACAACCCGGCGTATCGTCTTTGGGATAAAAATACAGCACGACCTTCTTCCCCTTGAAATCAGCGAGCCGCATGATTTTGCCGTCCTGATTCGGCAAGGAAAAGGCCGGAGCCTTTTGTCCTATTTTCAACTGCTTGGTCGAACGTCCGGGGCCGGACGGCGTGGCCTTCGTCGTCTTTGGTTTACTCTTGGTCGGCGTGGTTGATTTTGCGGTGACGGTCTTTTTCGTTCCCCCGGCTGCCGCTGGTTTTTTTGTTGCTTTGGTTTTGCGGACCATTCCTTCCCCCTCTCTCGTCGCTTCATGTATTTGTAACAATCATTCGGGCACCCGGATTTTTCACCAGCGTACCTTCTTCCCCGACCAATCATGAAATTTTATGCTATACCAGAGCTAAAAGAAAAGGACTAATCCCATCACAGTGAGGTACACGTGCAATTCGTGGTCGATGAAGAGATTCCGTTAGGCCGGGAGGCGTTTTCGCATCTCGGCTCCGTGACCCTGCTCCCGGGACGAGCCATGACCCGCGAGGCGCTTCGGGAAGCCCACGCGCTCATCGTCCGGTCCGTCACCAAAGTCGATGCCACGCTGTTGGCGGACACCGACGTGCAATTCGTGGGAACGGCGACCACGGGCGTCGAGCATATCGACCGGGAGTATTTAGCCGCTCGGGACATCGGGTTTGCCGCGGCCCTCGGGTGCAATGCGAACGCCGTCGCAGAGTACGTGCTGACGGCCCTGCTCGTGACGGCCCACACCAAGGGCCTCGTCCTCAGCGGAAAAACCATGGGGATCATCGGTGTCGGCAGAATCGGCAGCCTTGTGGCGGCCAAGGCACCCGCGTTGGGCCTGCGGACGCTCCTGCATGATCCGCCATTGGCGCGCGCAACCGGTGACCGACGATATCGGCCACTCTCCGAAATCCTCCAAGCCGACTTCGTGACCCTGCACGTCCCCCTGACGCTCGACGGACCCGATGCGACGTTTCATTTGATCGGAGCAGATGAACTTGCGCACATGGCGACATCGTCCATTCTGATCAATACCGCACGCGGAGAAGTCGTGGATAATGATGCCCTGCTCGAGGCTCTGACCGGAAGGACGGTAGGAGGAGCGGTCATGGACGTATGGGAAAGGGAACCTTCCATTCACTGGGATCTCCTGAACCACGTGACGCTCGGCACACCACACGTTGCCGGCTACTCCTCCGACGCGAAAATCAATGGAACGGTGATGCTGTATCACGCCTACTGTCGCTTTTGGGGAATGAAGCCGGCCTGGACGCCTCCCCCGGATCTGCCGGCAACCCTCGGACCCGGGACTTTGCCCCACGTCGCGGTTGACGCCACCGGCAAGGATTTTCAGAGCCTGGCCCATGAAATGGTCACGACTCTTCACGACCTTCCGGGAGACCATGCGCGGATGAGGGACCTACTCGCCATTCCCGAACCACTGCGTCCAGCGGCATTCGACCAACTCCGGAAAGACTATCCGCATCGAAGGGAATTCGCCGTCTCACCAATCTCCATCAAGGGTGGCGACCGAAACCTCTTTGCCCGATTACAAGCATTGGGAATCCACGCCAATGAACCCTGAGCCATTAAAAAAAAGAAGAAGGGGAAGAATCCCAATTTCACGATTCTTCATAGTTTTTGTCCCATTGACCATTTGGAACAGGGTCAGGTTGTCAGAAATTCTCCGGATATTGTAGACATTGTATGTTTTTCCGACACATCTTCATTGTATGCATCTCGCACAAAAGACAGATGAATAGTCCGGCTACAACGCAACCGTTATGAAGAAATGCCTGTTTTCCGTCCTGTTCCTCTCATGCTGTCTGGCGACGGGCCTTCCGGCTGCCGAGCTTGAGACCATCGAGAACGCGACGCTGATCGAGGCCGGCCTGAACGACGGCGACAGTTTCAAGGTCAAGGCCGACGGCAAGGAACTGCACCTGCGGCTCTACTACGTGGATTGCCTGGAAACCACCGCCGGCACCGATGCCGAATTGGAAAGAATCCGCGAACAACAATACCACTTCGGCCTCGAAGACCCCAGCGCCGTCGTGCGCTTCGGCGAACAGGCAGCCCAATACGTCAAACGGGTCCTGTCCCGGCCATTCACCATTCATACCGGTTACGCTTTCGCACCGGGACGTTCGGCCACGGGTCGCTACTATGCTTTTATCGAAACCCACGACGGACGTGATCTCGGTCACCTCCTCGTCGAGCAGGGCTTGGCCAGGATACACGGCAAAACCCGCCCGGACCCTAAAGGCACGCCAAGCGAGACCGTGATCGAGGAACTCCAGGACATGCGCTCGGTTGCCATGTTGAACCGCGTCGGGATATGGGGAGAAACCGACCCTCAGCTCCTCCCCGAGATGCACAAACGCCAGCGGGAAAAAGACCGGGAACGCAAGGAATTCAGGAAGAAGTTCAAACCAAAACGAACCTCCTGCGACGACCCCATCGACCTGAACACCGCATCGACCGACCGGCTCCAACAACTCCACGGTATCGGCCCGGTTAAAGCTGCCACAATCGTCGCCGGCAGGCCCTACCGGTCCGTCGAAGACCTACTGAAGATTCCGGGAATCGGGCCGAAAACGTTAGAGAAGATCAGGCCTTGCCTGACCGTCGGGAACTGAATGGTCCGACAGGACCTACCCCAACTTCCCCCCTAACCCTGCCCTCTCCCTATTTCCCGCTTAATGCGGGAAATAGGAGAGGGTTTAAGTTAGAAGCCCCAGGTGACCTGGAGGCGGAGGCCCTGGTTGACCGGTTGTTGGCCGGCCGGTTCCTGGCGGGTGCCCTCCAGGCTCAGCGTCAGCCCCGTGGTTCCGCGCCCGCTCAACTGCAGGCGCCCGCCCACCCGGTAGGTGCGGGCCGCGCCATCCGAGAGCACCGTGCCCGCATAGGGGGTCAGGAGTCCGGTGCCGAATGGCGTGAAGCCATAGCCCACCTCCGCGTTCAGCCTACCTACCGGGGCCGCCCGGTTGCCTTGCGGCGCCAGGCCCGCGGTGGTCTGCCGGGACCACAGGCCGTCCACGCCACTCGCGGTTGCACCCCACGCGGGCGCCAGGGTCAGCGCCAAGCCCTGGCCCCCGGCCCCCGGGTCGATACGCACTGTGCCGCTCGCGCCCCATTCTTCATAGTCGCGGTCTTCGTGCGCCAGCAGGCCCCGTACCGCGGCGTCGATGGTCAAGCCCAGGGCGGGGTCCGCGTATTGCACCCGGCCGCCCAGTTCCAGGCCGAAGCCCGTCTCCGCGTCGCCCCAGTCATGCCGCAGCCCGACCTCCATCGTCGGGGTCAGGCTCCGGCCTTCGGCCCACGCAAACCCCCGCGAGCCTTCCAGGACCAGCCGTAGCCGGTGCGCGTCGGCCTCCGCCGATTCCATCTCGGCGACCTTATCCGAGGTCGTCCGCGTCAGCATGGCGTCCGTGCGCGTGGCCAGTTGAAAGCCCCCGCTCTCCGCAGCCGAGAGCAGGATCCCCCGGCCCCCGAAGGCGCCCATCACCAGATTGGTGTCCGTCTCTATCGTCATGCCGTCGTCCATCTCCAGATCCAACTCGCCCCACCCGTAGCCGAACAGGCCCCACACATCCAGCCGGTCGTTGACCGCATAGCGCAGGTAGGGATGGATGCTCGTCAGGGTCTGCTCCAGGTTCCCGCTATCGTCGCCGCCAGCGACAGGCATGGTGTACGACCCGTCGCCCCGGCTGTGGGCCACGGCGAGCCCGGCGAGCAGCCGGTCCCATTCCCCATCCACGCCCACGGTGCCCGTGAGCACGTCCCCGTTCAGAGACAGGGTGCCGTCACGCCCGTCAATGCCGTCACGCCCGTCGAACGTGGTGCCGGCGACCCGGCCCCAGGCCGTCAGGCGTGGGCCAGCCGACCCGGTGGCAGCCGCCCCCAGGCTCAGCCGGAAGGAACTGCCCAGGAGCAGCCGCCGCAGGTCGAGATTGACGCTCTGCGATTGCCCCAGCCGCGGGTCTCGACCCGAGTCCGGCCAGGAAGCCCCACCTAGCCCGCCGCCGCCGGGATCAACCCCGGTGCCGCCCGCTTGGCCCGGCCCCAGCCCCAGCACGCCCGCCAGCCCCGTCACCAGGGCCTCCAGCGAGGATGAATCTGTGTCCGCCTCGGCCTCCGGCGTAGCGCTGCCGGCCTCCGGCTTCCCGTCCGTCGCCCCGCGCTGACCCAGCGGCAGCCGGTAGCCGCCCACCGTCAGATGGGACTCTTGCCCCGGCGTGCCCCGCAGCCGGTCGCCTACCGCGTCCGTGACGTGCGTGGCCACGGTCCGGCCAAACCGGGCCAGCCATGCCCGCTGCAGCGGGTCCGAGTTCTCGATGGTGCCCGTCGCCGTCCCGTCGGCAATGCGCGCCCTCGAGGCGTTCGCGAGCCGTAGCGTCAGCGTCTCCTCGCCCTCGTCGTGGGCGTCGTCCAGCACCGGCACCCGCACCGTCTTCCCGGTCTCGCCCGGCGCGAAGGTGAGCGTGCCGCTCGTCCGCGTGTAGTCCGCGCCCGCGGTCGCCGTCCCGTCGGCGGTCGCATAGGCCACCGCCACCGCGCCGGATGCCGCCCGGCTCAACGTCACCGCGAAGTCGAGGGTCGCGTCCGTGCCTTCCTCGGCCCGCGCATCCGCCACCGACACCGCCACCGGACCCCGCACCGTCGTCGCGATCGTGGTCGACAGCGCCCGGCCGTCCTTCGTGCAGACCGCCGCCGGGGTGTCGCACGCCGCCCCGGCCGCGACCGTCACCGTCACGGCCGCCAGCGAGTCCGGCTCCACCGTCACCTGCCACAGGTCCCGGCGCCGGTTCACCCGACTGCCCGTCGTCGCCCGGCCCCCGGCCACCGCCACGACGTCCTCCCGCAACCTCCGGCCGTTCATCCAACTCAGCGGCTCGGTGAACGCGATCCTGATCGTGAACGCGCGCTCGCCGTCATGCTCCGCCGGCACGTCCACGAACGACGCCGTCAGCGGCGCAGGCGCGCGCTCCTCCGCCGGGCCGGCCACCGTCGCCGTGGGCGTGTTGGTCAATGGCTTGCGGGGCGGCCCCCAGGTGCAGATCGCGCCCGAGACCGAGCACTCGCGACCCGCGGGCAGCGAGATCGCCACCTCGCCGGCGCCGTCCGGCTCGACCGTGATCTCGAACAGGTCCTTCCGCCCGTCCACCCGCTTGCCCCGCGTCACCCGGCCGCCGGCGACCTGGAACGCGTCCTCGCGGAGACTGCGGAAGCTGATCGCGATTTTCTCGCTGAACGCCACCCGGAAGCGGAACGCCGTCTCCCCGTCATGCGCCTCCGGCATGGCCTCGAACGACGCCGTCAGCGGCGGCGGACCCGTGTCCGTCTCCGGACCCTCGACCGTCGTCGAGATGTCCTCCGACAGCGACCGCCCGTCCGCGGTGCAGATCGCGCCCGGCTCGTCGCACGGGCTCCACGCCTCCAGCGACATCGTCACGTCACCGTCCGAGTCCGGCTCGATCTCGAATTCCCACACCACCTCCCGGTCTTCCGGGCCGGCATTGCCGCCGCCTACGGAGCGGGTCCCCGCGCCGCCCGGCGCATTGCCGCTCCCTACGGGGCGCACCGACGTCACCTGGCCGCCCTCCACGTCCACGCCGTGCTCGCCGACGTTCTCCGGGCTCTCCGCGACCGGCTCGCTGAATTCCACCCGCACCTTGATCCGCTTCTTGCCGTCGTGCCGCTCGGGCGGAGACACGAAACGCCCCCGGAGCGCCCTCCCCGCGGACGAGGCCTCCGACGCGGGCTCGATGCTCGCATCCCGGCTCCGCAGGGCATTCCAGGGCACCACCACGCTCCCGGCGCCGGCATCCGCCTGTGTCACCGTATAGGCGAAGCTGAGCGTGTCCGTCCCCGAACCGCCCGTGTACGCCGCGCGCCCGAAGGAGGTCACGCGGCCTCCGCCGCCGTAGAACGCCAGCAGCAGCTCCGGCACCCGCCCTCCGGCCGGCACCACTACACGCACTGGCACGGCGAAGCGCACCCGCGCCTCCACCTGCTCGCCGGCGCTCCAGACCCCGTCCGGTCCCGGACCCGTGATCTCCGCATCCCTCGGCTGCTCTTCCACGTCCGCGATCTCGATCGTCACCGCGACCGTGCCGGTGCCGCCCTCTCCGTCGTCGGCCTTCACCGTCACCGAATAGCGGCTTCGCGCCTCGTGGTCGTGGACCGCCGTGGTCCTGATCTGGCCCGAGGACGGCTCGATGGTGAACGAGGCGTGGTCGTCGACCGCCTCCAGGCCGTAGCGCAGGGTCTCGCCGTCCGCGTCCGTCGCCGTCACCGGCGCGCCGACCGCGGCCCCGGCGGCGCTGTTCTCCGCGACCGACCTCTTCTGCGGCCCGGCGAACTCCGGGAGCCGGTTCGCCTCCCCGGCCGTTCGCACCCCCGCCGTCCCCGGGTCGCTCGCGTTCCCTCCGCCCAGGATCCGGACCTGGAAGCTGTACCATGTCCCCTCGAACAGGCCCGTCACCGTGTAGCTCGCCACGTTCGCTCCCCTCGACGCGCTGTCCGGGATCGCCCGCCAGGGGCCCCAACCGTCTTCGCTTATGGTCTTGTAACGGTACTCGTGGCCCGTGATCCCGCGATCGTGTCGCGATGGCGGCGCATCCCAGGAAAGGCTCACCTGCCGCTCGCCGCCGACCGCATATATTCCCGTCACCCTCGTCGTGCAGATCACCCCCACCCGCTCGGACGCGACGCAGTTGTGACGGCCCCATCCGGGGTGCGGGCAATCGCCGAGATTGGCCTCCGTGCCGCTGCAATTGACATCGTCCAGCCAGTAGCTCACGGCACCGGTGTCGCCAACGAAACGGGATCGGTACGTCGGAACCCCGGTCGCGTATCCGAGCTGGCGGCAGACGACTCCGGCCCCCCTGTGGGTAAAGAAGTCGTCGCACACCGACCGAAACTCGTTGTCGTGGCAGATACGGACACTGCCTTCCGAGGACGACGACCCGCCGACGAGGATGACGCCGCCCTCGTTGCCCCCGTCGCACGTGGGTGCCGGAGGTCCCGAAGGCAACGGACGGCAGACGGGCTCCGTCTCCACGGGAACACTCATCGGCCTATCGGTCTGGGCCGCGGCCGGCAGGGCGAGCGCGCCGAGGATGCAAAGGAGCGCCCCGGCCGCCGCCGGCCGCCCGCAACGAAGCAGACCCCGCCATGCGCTGCTCGCGCATGAGAACACCGCCCGCCGCCGGCGGATGCACGTTGAAGAGAAGGACGGCCGCCCCGGCGGTCGGCTTGCTCCCGCGCCCGAGGCGCAGTCATGGCCTCGGGCCGGAAGCCGCAGAACTCTCTCTTTCTCTCTCTTCAAAGACTGTGCCAACCTGACTGGTGCGAGCATGAGAGCCCCTTGCCGCCGTTCACCCTTGCCGTTGGTTTCCTTGCAGCGCCCCATGCAACCGGCACAGGCTCAGACGACGCGCCGCACGACACGGCCCGCCGTTCACCTCTGCAGGCGCCTCCATACCAGGGTTTGATTGCCGTCTAGTTTACGCATGTCGCCGGGGTGTTGTGAAACGGAAAGATTTTGGGCTCAGGGCTCATTTAATTTGGTCAACTGCGGGAGGGCGTTGCGGGATGGCGCTGCACGGTGATGCGGGAGGGCCTACAAAGGCCTCTACCTCCCCTACCTCCTCCCGATCCTTCGGCTACGCTCAGGACAAGCAAGGGAGGGGAAGGGCGACGGCGCTGGATTCCCGATTACAAATGTCGGGAATGACAGAAAGGGGGGAAGGTCGGGGATGACGGAAGGCGGAGAGGCTCTACGACTACCGCTACCTGCCCTTGGACAGGCACATAGGCCTGTCCCTACAACACAGGAGGGGAACAGAAACATTGATGCGAATCTGCCAACGACAGCTTGACGGGGATCCATATCTAGTATATGGTTTTCCATATGAAGACGACTCTCAACATCGACGACTCCGTGATGCGACGGTTGCGCGAAGAGGCGGCCAGACGGCGAACGACCATCTCCGAACTCGTGGAAGCGGCGTTGCGACGCATTCTGGCCGAAACGTCTCCCAAAGCGGACAGGGAAGGCACCCGCCCCGTGCTCCCGACCTGGCGCAGTGGGGGGCCACTCGTGGACGTGTCGAATCGTGCCGAACTGTATTCGGCCATGGAAGAGCCCTGATTGTTGGTCATCGACACCAACGTCCTGCTGTACGCCGCGGACAGGCAATCGGAATTCCATAGGCCGTGCCGCGCCCTTCTCAAGCAATGCCTGGATGATCCGGCCCCTGACTTTTTGACCTGGAACATCTGTTATGAATTCCTTCGCGTCAGTACCCATCCTCGGGTATTTCGGTCCCCGTGGAATGCCAAGGATGCCTGGCGATTCATTGAAGTCCTGCTGGCATCACCAGGGCTTGACGTGCTTGTGCCGACGGCACGTCATGCGGACGTCTTACGTCTCGTCATGCGTGAACTGCCCGACTCTCGTGGTAATTTTATGCACGACCTTCACACCGCCGTGCTGATGCGTGAACACGGGATCAGCCGGATCTGCACTCGTGACACCGATTTTCACCGGTTTTCTTTTCTCACGGTGATTGATCCATTACAAACATAGGCGCGCCGGCTCCCCGATCAGGTCGGGGATGACAGAGGAAGAGGGTCTTGCGGGGTTTCGGCCCCGCACGACGAGGTCCTTTTGTTTCGGCAAAAGGACCCAAAACCATGGGCGCCCGGGCGTGGCCCTTCGGGTGCCTTTGCCCCAGTCCCGACTGTGAGGGCTGCGGAACTCGCTTCGCTCGGAATGGGAATAAATGCCAAAAAGTGTTGGTTTTTAGCTTGGGCAGAGAGGCTCATACCAGCGAAACTAGGCGTTGGGAGAAGGCCCGCACGAGTCCTTTTGTTCATCGCAGGATCCCCTTGTTGAACGGGTTCAATACAAAGAGGCGTAACCTACGATGACTAAAGGGCTTTCTTCTCATTTCCCCAACACTTTTTGGCATTTATTCCCGGAATGACAAATTGGGGGTGTCGTTGGCTATTTTCATACCGATGACCACTTGGAAGACGGACACATCGAAAATGGTATTGACAGGATGTTGACGAAATCCTATAATTCTACAATTCCTATCGGAAATGTATGAATTGAAATGCTCAAGATACCGCTTAAAGTGACATACGCGATTTTTGCGACGCTGGATCTCGCCTTGCGATACGGGGAGGGGCCGGTTCAGGCCAGGACGATTGCCCGACGGCAGACCATCCCTCCGCGTTTTATCGAGCAGGTGCTTCACGCCTTGAAGCAAGGCGGCATCGTTGACAGCATCAGGGGGCCACAAGGAGGATACGTGTTGCGACAACCCCCAGCGGAAGTGTCCTTGGCCGCCATTGTCGAAACGATGAACGGCCAAGCCGAGCCGGACACACGAGAGGTCGGGACGAATGGGCAGTCCTTGCGGCCTCCCCATCGAGAGGCGTTATTATCGACGTTATGGGCTCGCGTGTACCAGGCCGAGCGGGAGATTTTGAATTCGGTCACGCTGCAATTCCTGATCGAACAATATACACAGCTCGAACAAAAACGAGCGCCGATGTATCACATTTAACGTTGCAGGTGTTGGGAGAACATTCTCCATTTCATTCGGAGGCACATCATGAACACGGGCCGTTCCACCACGTTTCCTGAAATTTATACCATTCCCATTCCTCAAGAGATTCAGGAGGAAATCGAAACGTTTGAAGATGAGGTCAAACGGTTACAGGCCGGCGACGTCCCCGGAGACCTGTTCAAACCGTTCCGGTTGCAATACGGCATCTATGGACAACGGCAGCCGGACGTGCAAATGGTGCGCATCAAAATTCCTTTTGGCGGGATGACGTCCAACCAGGTGCGCCGCGTGGCCGAACTGGCCGAGACCTATGCCACGGGAGTCGGCCACATCACGACCCGGCAGGATATTCAATTGCATTTCGTGCCCTTGCCGCAGATCAGCACGGTCATGCGCAAACTCGAAGAAGTGGGGCTCACCACTCGTGAAGCCTGCGCCAACACCGTCCGCAACGTCACGGCCTGCCACCTGGCCGGTATCTGCCAGGGTGAAGTCTTTGACGTGACCCCGTACGCGAACACCGTGGCGCGGCATTTGCTGCGCAATCCGCTCAACCAGAGCCTGCCGCGAAAATTCAAAATTGCGTTTTCCGGCTGCAATCACGATTGTGCCATGACGCCCATCCACGACGTCGGCTTGTTGGCGAAGAAGACCGAGGACGGCACGATCGGATTTCGCATGGTGGTCGGCGGAGGGTTGGGGGCGGCCCCGCGTATCGCGCATCTTCTCCGGGAATTCGTGCCCATGGATGAATTGATTCCGTCCATCGAAGCCGTCATTAAGGTCTTCGACAATCTCGGCAATCGCAAGAACCGCAGCAAAGCCCGCATGAAATTCGTGATCGAGAAATTGGGGTTCGACGAATTTCGACGCCGGTGGGAAGCCGCCTATGAAGACATGTTCGGCGCCAAGCCTGCTCATCCACCGTTGAAACTCCTCCCGCATGCCGATCCGGCTCCCCTGATTATGCCGGCGAAGCATGGGACAAACGGCAATGGCGGCCACCCGGACGGGTCTCCGGCCTCTTCGTTCGCAACGTGGCGACGCACCAACGTGGTGAAACAACGGCAGGAAGGATTTTCCGCCGCCGTCCTCAGGCTGCCGACGGGCGATATTACCGCCGAGCAAATGCTGGTCGTGGCTGATCTGGCCGAACGTTATTCCAATGGCAACGTTCGCACCACGATCGGTCAGAATTTGATTATTCGTTGGGTGTCCGATGGACAGGTGGAAGCCTTCTATCAGGAATTGGAAGCCCACGGGTTGGGCCAACCCGGGGCGAATAAAACCGAAGACATCGTGGCCTGCCCGGGGACCGATACCTGCGGGCTCGGGATCACTTCATCCAAGGGCGTAGCTCGCGCCTTGGCCGAAGTCTTTCCGCCCGGACAGGTTCCCGACGATTTGAAAGGGACCACGATCCACATCAGCGGTTGTCATAATTCGTGCGCCCAACATCATATCTCGACCATCGGGCTGCACGGAGTAGGCAAACGTATCGGAGACCACATTGCCCCGGTGTATGAGCTTCATCTTGGAGGGCGGATCAACGGGACCGCGGAAGTCGGACAAATGACGATCAAACTCCCGGCCAAGAACGTCCCTTCCGCGGTCTCGCACTTGCTTGACGTGTATCGACGGGACCGCCGGGAAGGCGAAAGCCTGCACGCCTTTATCAAGCGAGCGGGCAAGACCGCCCTCAAGGAAGAACTGATCGGGCATTCGATTCTGCCGCCCTATGCCGAGGATCCCTCGTACTACTTCGACTGGGAAGCGGAAGAGAAATTCACGCTCGAAGATCTCGGACCGGGTGAATGTGCCGGCGGCGCCATAGAGATGATCGACAATCGGATCCTGGAAGCCGAGCAGGAACTGTACCAGGCCCGCATTCTGGCCGAGAAACATCAATTTGCCATGGCCATCAACAAGTCCTATCGTGCCGTGGTGGCCGGAGCCAAGGCCCTGCTCGTGACCGAGGGCATCGATCCGAACACCGATGCCGACACGCTGGCGGAATTCGATCAGTTCGCCGACCGGCAAAACGGGCTCATTCCTCAAACGTATCGCGGGATGGCCCGGACCATCAGCGACTTGGGCACCAAAGACAATTCCGCTGAATTCACCAGCCGGAAAATGACCTTTGCCAAAGGGTTCGTGGAACTCTGCCGGAAACTGACCGAAGCCATCGACCAGGACCTCAAACTCGGAGTCGCTGAAGAGAGTCCGGCCGCAACGGAACCGGCCCCGACCGCGGCTCAAAACGAACCCGTTCAGGACGTGACCGTGCTTGATCTTCGAGGGGTCGTGTGCCCGCTGAATTACGTCAAAACCAAGTTGAAACTCGAAATGATGGACGACGGTGAACGATTGGAAGTCTGGCTGGATGCCGGAGACCCCATTAAAAACGTGCCCATGAGTCTTCGCAACGACGGGCATAAGGTACTCGGCGAGGACCCGTTGGAAGCTGATGAACAACATTTCAAGGTTCTGGTGGAAAAAGTCGAAATTTAATCAGGAGTCACCCGTGACGAAAACCGTGCAAGAAAATTTTTCAGCAGAGACCCTTCAAGCACTGAACCGACGCTTTGCGGCCCGTTCGCCTCAAGAGGTCCTGGCTTATGCGTTGGAACGGTTTTTCCCCCGGGTGGTGTTGGCGTGCAGTTTCGGTGCGGAGGATATGGTGCTCTGGGACATGATGCATCGCATCAATCCGCAAGCCTCACTCTTTTATCTGGACACGGATTTTCTCTTTCCGGAAACCCACGCCGTGCGTGACCGCCTGCTCGCCCGGTACAAGGTCTCGGAAGAGCAGGTGATTCGGGTCGTGCCGGCTCTGACACCCATAGAGCAAGCCAAAGAGTTTGGAGAGCAGTTGTGGGTTCGGCAACCGGATCAGTGCTGCCGGATTCGGAAAGTCGATCCGTTGACCAGGATTTTGAAAAATTACTCCGCATGGGTGACCGGCATTCGTCGCGACCAGTCACCGACGCGCGCAACCGCGGGGCTGGTTGAATGGGACGCCACGTTCGGTCTCGTCAAGTTCAATCCCCTTGCGGCCTGGACCAACGAGGAGGTCTGGACTTACATCAAAACGCATGACGTGCCCTACAACGTTCTCCATGACCAACACTACCCCAGCATCGGATGCACACACTGCACCGCGCCCGTTCAGCCGGGCGACGATCCACGGTCCGGGCGATGGCAAAGTCTTGAAAAAACCGAATGTGGGCTTCATCAGTAACCATCTCCCCGAACAAGCACCTTTTTTGCAAGCGACACCATTGGAATTCAACCGTGAGTTTTATCGAGCGTAGAAACTGCTGATGCACCAACTCATCACCAAAATCGGAAAAGGACAACGAGGGGCTAAAGACCTCTCGTGGGGAGAAGCCAAACAGGCTGCCCAGGATCTGATAGAAGGCAACGCGACCCCCTATCAGGCCGGGGCCTTCTTGATGGCCATGCGGATTAAACTGGAAGGCGTGACGGAATTAGCCTCGTTCACCGCCGCCACGCGCAGCTACGTTCCCCCCATCAGCGTTCCGGCCGGCCTCAACGTGGTCGACGTTCCGGTGTATGCCGAAAAGCACAATACGAATCACGTGTGCCTTCCCGCAGCCATCGTCGCCGCAGCCGCCGGGGCGACCATCCTGTTTCACGGCATGGACAATCCCACGGCGTCCTCCGACCTTCCCCGGATATTGGGGCAACTGGGCGTCCCCGCCACGTTGCAAGGGCAAGACCTGCTTCCAAGCCTGCAACGGAACGGATTCGCGTACCTGGACATCGCGTTGTATCACCCCCCCCTGGCAAAGTTACTGGCGTTGCGCGAGCAACTGGGAGCCCAAAACCTGTTCCATCAGGTCGCCCGGCTGCTCAATCCCTCGCGAGCGCACTCGCAAGTGGTGGGCGTGGCCCATCCGCCGTATCTCGAAAAGATCCCGGAAGCGGTGAACATGCTCGGTGGGCATCGGCTCCTGGTTTTTCAGGGGATGGAAGGCTTTCCCGAACTGTCGATGGCGATCCCGACGATCATGCGGGAACTGCGTAACAACCGTGTGACCCCCTTTACCCTCAAACCCCCGGACGTCCAGCTTCCCCTGGGCTCCTTCCAACACATGGCAGTGGATTCCCAGTTCCTTCGACAGGGCTCAGGACAGGCCCTTGGAGGCTCAGGGCAAGCTTCTCCAAAAGAACTCCCGGTCCAGGAGGCGGCCCTGATTCGGCAGGTCTTGACCACCCAAACCCTTCGAGGCTCAGGGCAAGCGCGATTCCGCGATTGGATTCTCTACAACGCCGCCATGTTCCTCTATGCCGCGGGGCAGGCCCACTCCATCGCCGAAGGCGTGCCGTTGGCACAAAAAGCACTGGAATCCGGGGCGGCTGCGAAAAAGCTGGCAGACCTCGCCTCACCCCCGGCGACCCTTCAAGGCTCAGGGCCAGCCTCAACGATGAATCCCCCCTCACCCCAGCCCTCTCCCTCCAAGGGAGAGGGAGTCAGTCAGCCAAAGGTCGTGCACGCATGAGACATCTTCGACAACTGGAAGACCAAAGCGTCTATATCCTGCGTGAGGCCTATAAACACTTCGATAACCTGGGCATGCTCTGGTCCATGGGCAAGGATTCCACGGTGCTCTTATGGTTGGCCCGAAAAGCCTTCTTGGGACACGTCCCGTTTCCGCTCCTGCACGTCGATACCAGTTACAAAATCCCCGCCATGATCGAATATCGGGATCGACTGGCACGTGAATGGCGCCTTAACCTGGTGGTCGGACAGAACAAGAAAGCCCTGGCCGAAGGGATGAATCATGAACGAGGCCGGGTCGAATGCTGCACGGCCCTCAAGACCAACGGACTCAAACTCCTCCTGGAGGAGAAAGGGTACACGGGCATCATCCTGGGCGTCCGGGCGGATGAAGAAAGCACGCGCGCCAAAGAACGGTATTTCTCCCCGCGAGACAAAAACAACGATTGGGATTTTCGAGACCAGCCCCCGGAACTGTGGGACCAATTCAAAACCTCGTTCCCGCCGGGCACCCACATCCGGATTCACCCCCTGCTGGACTGGACGGAGATCAACATTTGGGAATACATCAAGCTCGAAAACATTCCCTTTATGGACTTGTACCTCGACAGGGGCGACGGCACACGGTATCGGAGCCTGGGGTGTGCCCCCTGTACCTTCCCCATCAAATCCACCGCCTCCACGGTCGATGAAATCATTGAAGAATTGCGCGCCACGAACGTGGCCGAACGCGCCGGTCGCGCTCAAGACGAAGGCCGAGGCATGGAGGTCCTCCGAAAAGATGGCTACATGTAAGACCGAAACCCCGGCGACCGTCGATATCCGCGACCGCATGAACATCGTCATCGTCGGCAGCGTGGACCACGGCAAGTCGACGTTGCTTGGGCGCTTGTACGCAGACACGGGCACCTTGGCGGAAGGCAAGATCGAAAAAATTCAGGCCATCTGCAAACAACAGGGCAAAGAATTTGAATACGCCTTCTTGTTCGACGCCTTCCTGGAAGAGCAGCAGCAGGGCGTGACGATTGATACCGCCCGCACCTTTTTCCAATGGGCGGGACGTCAATACATCATCATCGACGCACCCGGGCATAAGGAATTCCTGAAAAACATGGTCTCCGGTGCCGCGCGAGCCGAAGCCGCCTTACTGCTGATCGATGCGTTGGAAGGGGTCAGGGATCAATCCAAACGGCACGGCCTGTTGCTCTCGATGTTGGGCGTGAAACAAGTCACCGTGGTCGTGAACAAAATGGACCTCGTGGACTACCGGCAGGACACGTTTACGCTCATTGAAAAGGAGTATCGCGCGTTCCTGTCTCAACTCGACGTCACGCCCCAATTCGTGATCCCCGCCAGCGCCAAACGCGGTGACAACATCGCGACGCCCAGTCCTCACATGGCATGGCACACCGGCCCCACGGTTCTGGAATCGCTGGCGCAATTTTCCTCGGAATCCGAAACGACCGAACAACCCCTGCGGTTCCCCCTTCAAGACGTCTACAAATTCGATGCCCGCCGCATCCTGGCAGGACGCCTCACGTCCGGACGCCTCAAAGTGGGCGACCAGTTAATCTTTTCGCCGTCGAATAAAAGCGCGGTCGTGCAAACGGTCGAAGCGTTTAACGTTGAGACACCGCCGACGCAAGCCCAGGCCGGGCAAGCCGTGGGGATTACCCTGGACGAACAGATTTTTGTCGAGCGCGGGGAGATCCTCAGTCACGAGTCTTCCCTGCCTCTCGTCTCCACGACCTTTCGCGCCAACCTGTTCTGGCTCGGACGCCGGCCCCTGGAAATGGGAAAATCCTACCTGGTCCGGTTAGCCACTCACGAAGTCGAATGCCGCGTGGCGGCGATTCATCGCATCGTGGATGCCAATAACCTCTCGTTGGATCAGCAACAAACCAACGTGGTCGTGAAGCGGAACGAAGTGGCGGATGTCACCATCCAAGCCAAGGCCCCGCTCGCCTTTGACCTGTACTCCGACTTTGAGACCACGGGGCGCTTTGTCCTGGTCGATGAGTACGACGTGTCCGGGGGCGGCATCATCACCGAGATGGTTCCGGATCGTGAAGAGACCCTTCGGGTCGAAGCCCGGCAACGGGATTTTGCCTGGGTCCAAGGTGACGTCACCCTGGCGGATCGCGCCAAGCACTACGGTCACCGCGCGGCCCTGGTCCTCCTCATTGGCCCTGATACCACGGGAAAAACCTTCCTGGCCAAAAAAGTGGAATCCATGCTCGTGGCCGAAGGCCGGCACGTCTACATGCTGGATCCGGAAAACCTGCGCCGCGGGCTTGATGCGGATTTGCAGGAAGGGGATGGCCGGGAAATGATCCGTCGCTACGGCGAGGTGGCGCGGCTGTTCATCGATACCGGGGTCCTGCTGATTTCAACCACGAACTCTTTCAACCTGCCGGCGGATCAAGTCGTCGAAGCGATCCGCACGTTGGTTCATCCCGCCCCGGTACTCACGGTCTACATGAGCCAGGAGACGGCGCCCTCCCCCATCGAGGCGGATCTCTCCTTCACCGGTCCCGAAGACTTTACGCGCACGACCCACGACGTGCTCACCGCGCTGAAACAAAAAGGCATCCTGGCCGAAACGATCGGGAACCAACCCGTGTTTCAATTCTCGATTTGATGCCCGATCTCCTCTCCCTTGATGGGAGAGGATTAAGGTGAGGGTGGGAAATCCGGCTAGCCGGGCGTAGCCAATTTCAACCCCACGATTCCCGCAATAATCAAAAAGATAAAAAACAACCGGGCAAAATCGCGCGGCTCACTAAACAGAACAATGCCCACAATAGCCACACCCACGGCGCCAATACCGGTCCAGATGGCATAAGCCGTCCCAATCGGGATCGCGCGCGCGGCCAACGCCAGACACACCATACTCACGCTCATCGCCGCGACCGTCCCCACACTCGGCCACAGCCGCGTAAACCCGTCCGAATATTTGATCCCGGTCGCCCAGACAATCTCAAACCCACCAGCGACAAACAAATACACCCACGCCATACACTCCTCCTATTCGTAACAGGAACTACTAAGGCCCCTCTTGTAGCACGACCCGGCTCCTGAAGAAAGACACGTAACGGACATGGGCAGAGAATGACTGAACACATACAATGACGACAAAAAGAAGCAAAACTGCACTAAAAGTGAGTAAAAATACATCTAAAAGGATGTATAATAGATTCAAAAGTGGTCAAAATGGATGCAGTTTGTCACTATCCGTAGTGCGACGTATCTGTCAGCCCTGTCTGTGTTCACTCATTCGTTGCCGGAGTGAGGGGCTAACCGCACCATCATGGTCATTCCGAGCTTGCCCTGAGCAGAGCGAAGGGCCTAACGCGGAATCTCGTCGTATCTGTTTTTCCCTTTCGTGTCATCCCCGACTTGATCGGGGATCCAGTGTCTTTATCTTCGGCCTTTGTAGCCGCGCGATCTTATCGCGCTCTCCGTTCTCTTTTTTGTCTTCGTAGCCGCGCCATCTCATGGCGCTGTCTTCCAGACGGCCTCTCCAACCGGCATTAGACACCATAGCTACAACTGCGGAGAGGCCGCTGTCGTTCCCGCAAGTTTTTAGCGGGAATCCATTGTCGTTCTTGCTTTTTCTGTCATCCTTGCGAACAACGGTTTGTGAAAACGAACACCGAACAGGGTGGGACCGTCTACAGCGATCAGAACAGAGGTTATTGGGGCTTACGGAAACAAGGCTATGGCTTGAAACAGGTCAATCATTCAGTCAAGGAATACGTCAACGGTCAAGCGCACACCAACGGCATTGATTACTTTTTGGCGTTATTGAAGCGCGGGTACTATGGAACGTACGACCACTTGAGCCGGAAACATTTACAACGGTATGTCAATGAATTTGCGGGACGGCATAATATCCGAGAACAAGACACCGCAGATCAAATGGCTGTGACCGCCAAAGGCTTTATCAGCAAGCGGTTACGGTATCGGGAGTTGATTGCGTGAGTGGAGTTATTTTAATATAGCGACGAAAATGTTTTTGTTGCGAATAGAAAAGAGGGCGGCGTGGTAGAAGAGCGGTCTAGATACTGGGACTATAGCCCTAGAGATATTGTTGCGTATAGTGTGGCCGAGGCGTCCAGATATGTGCGTATTCCCGCACCAACTCTCCGCACATGGGTCGACGGACAATCTTATGGCGAACAATCTATGCGATCACCTTTTCTCCCGCTGCTTGAGGCACCTGAATGTAATCCTACCCGACTTTCCTTTAATAACCTCATCGAAGCGTATACGCTACGGGCATTAAGAACAAAGCACGGAATATCCATTGGAGCGGCACGCGAAGCAATGGACGTTGCTCAACAGTGCTATAACATTGATCGGCTATTCCTTCGGCCAGAGGACTTACGAACCCAGGCTGGCAAGTTGTTTCTTAAGAAATATGGAGAGCTTATTAATCTCAGCAGGTCATGCCAACTTGCCATGGAAAAAGTTCTCACAGACTCTCTGGAACGGATTGAACTTGATGACTCTTACCTCCCTATCCGCCTTTTCCCTATGGCCAGCGATACCAATAAAGTCATTGCAATCGACCCTTCCATTGCTTTTGGTCGTCCATTCATTGTCCGCAAGGGCATCTCAACAATAGCCATTATTGATCGTCTTAATGCCAATGAAGAGGAGGAGGAAATAGCAAGAGATTATGGTTTGTACCCTGAGGAGATGAAGCAAGCAATTATCTATGAACAGGCAGCATAAACGTGATCTTTTTTACGGACCGTGATTTGGGTTCGTTATTTCCTAAAATTCTCTTAGCCGCAGGCATTCAAGTCGAAACATACAACGACCATTTCAAAGACAACGACACATCTGATGAAATCTGGTTGTCAGAGGTTGGGCGTAACAAATGGTTTGCTATTTCAAAAGATAGACGTATACGCTACAGGCCGAATGAAAGGCTGGCAGTGATGCGGGCCGGTGTCGGTCTTTTTATCGTCATAGGGACAAACGCCACCCATCAAGAACTTGCAAAAAACTTCGTAGCTTCTTACCAAAAAATAGAGGCGTTCCTAGAAAAACATAATCCCCCATTCATTGCAAAAGTCTATCGGCCGTCCGCTAAAGGATCGCAGGGCAGGAATAAAGCAGGGCGCATCGAGTTGTGGTACCCACCTCAACAATAGTAGAGGCGCCTAGGATTAGAGCCCTCCAACCCCAAGGTCCACCGTCTGCTCCTGAGGAAGACAAAGGAGCATTCCATGTCAAAAAGAAATACGCCCAAGCCGAAACCTCCTCCTTTTCGTGACAGGAACTCCCGAAGGCTTCCCTTGTAGCACGACCCGCTTTGAATGACCACTACTGTCAATCCCGCCTCTGGTCATTCTGAGCGAAGCGAAGAATCTGCTTTTCTCCTGCTGTCATCCTCGACCTGATCGGGGATCCAGTGTCTTTCACCTTTGTAGCCGCGCCATCCCGGGTCAAAGCCCGGGACATGCCTCATGGCGCTTTCTTCTCAGCGAAGCTGTCAGGTTACGCTTGGCTAACCTGACCTACGGGACTATTTCTCCTCTCCCTTGATGGGAGAGGATTAAGGTGAGGGTGAGAAACAGGTAAGTGGCAAACCGATTGACGTAGGGACCAACGATCGTTGGTCCCTACCAGACATGATCAACGAATGACCGAACACATACAAGGTCGACAAAAAGAAGCAAAACGGCATCAAAAGTGAGCAAAAATACCGCTAAAAGGATGCATAATAGATCTAAAAGTGATCTAAATGTATCACATTTGGCACCATATGTAGCGCAGTCGTAAGCTTCCCCGTCTAAGAGACATGTTGTAAATAGAGCTTTTTGGCAGAATGGAGTCAGGAGTTCGTGATGAAAAGATCACGATTTACGTTTGGGTGGAAATGTTCGGTAGCAGGCGAGTTTGTCGGTTAGTCTTCCAAGGCGTTCATCAACGATTCCGTGCCAAAGTTTAAAAGAAAATCCCCATAGTAGCTGTCAAAGACATCGCGGATATATTCATCCACTGAAATTTCTTCCTGTTTTCCGTTCTTGTCGATATGTAAACAATAATTCTTTCTTTTTGTGATAACGTAAAGGAATAGTGTGTGAAAATATACAGAGGCCAGATACTTCTTTTGTGCCATCACTATTTGCTCTTCATTCTTGAGTTTTGAGCGGTGATTTAAAAACATGCTGCTGTCCAAATTGATATAGATCGTTTCCAGCTTATCGCCTTCTCCTACAGGGTACATCACGGTCGTGTGACCCATTGAAATACCTTGTTGCTCAAGGTTATCCCACTCATTTCTCTGGACGTGCTTGAGTTCCGGAAGGCCTATAGAATCACTGTTTTCCTCTTCCCTGGGAATAGATTCCTTTGACCCTTTTTTCTCAGATATCTTAACCCAAACGATTTCTTCAAGCGTCTCTCCACAGCCATCTAAAGAAGCTTTAACTTCGAGTTCATCTCCAACCTGAACTTCCTTTGTTGGGTTGATGTTGATCTTAATGGTACCGTTTTGAGGACTGCTTTTTACAATATTAAGCAATTCTGAAATCTCTTTTTCATCGCCTAGCCCTTCACCGCCCTCTGACTCGGAATACTTGATCCGCAATAACCCGAGTTGCAAACTCCCCGGGTCTTCAACCCGATCAAAATAGTCGTTTCCGACATCAGTATCGAACAACAGAGTCTTTTCCCCGTTCAAAGGAACAGAAACCACGTTTATGCCGTCTTTCTTTTTTTGGAATTTAAACATAGACGGAAAACGTTTGGGGTTAAAAGGTTTTTCTTCTTTTGGCTCTTTTGGCTTATTTTTCTCTGTTCCTTTCTTTTTGTCTTTGTGTTCTTCCAATTTGAGAGTCTGCTCTAAAAGCCTGAACAATTCACTGTTTTTAGGCAAATTCTTGGCAAATGATTTGATCAGTTCAGAAGTATCTTCGCTTTCAAGTCCAATCGAATCTTTACGCCTACGATTTATTTCATCAAGGCGGCTCTTGCGAAGCTTTTCTCCCAAATATTTTCGCAATTGCATTGCCTCATCGCCTTTCTTAAGGCGTTCCCGGTCGGACATAAATAACTCTTCACGGAAATCGGGCTTCATGTCGGTACAATCTACGTGAATTAGCACAGAATCTTTGAGTAGGTTAAATTTAAGAGTGCGTGTAATGAATTCGGAAGTGAAGTGCCCATGAACCTGGCCATTAACAGAAAACATCACAGACATGTCATTTTTGAAAAACCTTTCCCGAATTATTTCTTTGGATTTCTTGGCATCTCTACCTGGCAACTTTGGCTTGAACACATAACAGCTAATTTTTGCTTTACCAAAGAGTTCGTCCTCATATTCTTCGGAAAACAATGAATCAACGTAATCATTTTTGTCTTCCTCTAAACGTCTCTTGAGACCAAACAAATCGAGTTCCAAAACTTTGTTATTCGGATAACGCTCCTTCTTGTCAACTGTCAGAATAGGGAGCACCGGCTCGAACAAGAACTCATTTAAACTCTGATTCAGATCTTGGGCAAACCCCGCATATCCAGGAGGAAATTGATAAGAATACATTTTTATAACCGTGCCAGTTTTGAACTTCCGCCCAAACAGTTTTAAATCCATATCAGCACACTCAAACGAAGGAACGTCCCCACCAATTTTCAAATACTCAAAATGGCTGTGTCTCTTGGCATCTTGCGAATTCCCTATTTTTCTTTGCCGCACAAGCGTAAATCCAAACTTACCCAAGTTATCAAACCGTTTCGATCCGATGAGCTGGTAGCGTTCCTTCCCACAAAATAACAAGGCCCCACTGCCACCCATGTTGTATTTGCCTTGCACAAAATGGATGTCAATCTTATTGCCGCGAACGAGGGAGAGAAAAGTATTCTCAAAATCTTCAGGGCGCTGGCCTTCACCGTTGTCATAAATAATGACTGAGGTGTTTCTCGGTGGGCCGTCAGCGACAATCTGAATTTCTTCGGCCTGTTTTCGCCTTGCGGACTGAAGATCCCATTTCTTGTGATCGATAAAAAACTTCTGTAGAGCTTCCTCCATATTACGCGGAGCATCAGGCGCTTTGGGGTCTATTCCAGATTCATAGCACTTCTTCATCAAAAGAGCGTCGATAGAATTCGTCACTTTTTCGACAATAGCTGCAATAGGGTTCGACTGCTGACCTCTAACAATGCCAAAATAATTTTCGTCACCGCCTAAAGGGTGCCAATGTTCATCACAGAAAATCTCGGGATGACATCGAAGAATCTCACGAACCTCTTCTTCAGTCGGAGCGAAAAAAAGTTCTTCAAATAAAGCTTTAGTATCGATAGAGCCCATACAGGTCAGTTATTCATGCCGTAAGCCTACTAAATCCGATTGGCATTATTCCTGCACGCTACGCAAGAATTTCTCTCAAGCGTTCAACTGGAAACACTTTTCACAATTTCGTCGACAAAGCTCTTGAGTGCCGGTTCGTCAGTTTTCACAAATCCTGTTGATGTATCAACGCTGTACAGGAACCAGAGTCCTTTATACCCAGCTTCTCGAGCCCTCTTTTTGAGCGATTCTTTTCTAGATTCAGCACAACACTCAGCAAGCAGAAAAACTTTTTTGACATCATACTTTTTCAGTGAAGGGGGATACTTTTTATCAATGGTTGTCAGTTTAGATTTACAACTGATGACAGCCAAGACAGAACTGGCCTCGACGAATGTGAATTCCATAATCGGTTTACTGCTACCGTTCCAACGACAGATCCAGCCCTTTTTGTGGATTACCACATCGCATTCAGGCGAACATGATTGCCCGTTTTGATCTAAGATGTGTCCCCAGCTCACTTCAAGGTCAGCCGACGAAAGTCGTTCTCGAAGAAAATAAATCACGCGAGCGGAAAGGTGTAAACCCTTAACAAATCCCAAAATGTCACCCTCATATTTCCCGTCTGACCGTTTGACGAGCGGAGGATGATCCCGCAGAAGCTGTAATTCAGACGAAAGCCCAACAAGCTGCCCGATGGCTAGACTTACTCCTACCGGCAACTGATCTGCCTGTTCCTTCGCTTTTCGTGACACAGAAATACTCAGTAATCCAGAATCGCAGGGATCACATGCTTCAATGGTGTCCGTAACTTTTTTGCAGTGTTTGTCAAAGCATTTTTCCCCTTAGGTGAAAGTACCATTTGTCCGAGCGATCCCTTTACTTGAAAGGCAAGAATTTCGGAAGCAGGGATATACCTAGTGAACTGTTTGCGAATATCTGCGGGATTAGGATTTCCCCGAATGACAAACTCAGCCACATACTCCTTTTGGGACTTGCTTGCAGAGACTTTCTGTAACAAAGCAGTTATCGATCTGCCGTCTCCTGCACGTCTGAGTTCAACAACAGCCCGGAGATCAATCGTATCAATAGCCCGTGAGGCCAGGGCATTGGCTACGATTTTCTGTTCGTGTTCAGATAACATCGCCAACTGAGTAGTAGCATCAACGCTGTCCAGTTTTCGTTTTTCAAAAAGGGTCTGAACATCTTGTGACAACTTCTTGACGTGAGAAAACTGGGTCAACATTTTCGCAGACACGCCGATCCGATCTGCGACAGCCCTAATACTTCCTATTACCCCAACGGCAATATCGAGCCATTTGGCAATTTCTGTCAGTGATAACGGTCGAGTTTTTCTACGTGTGCAAGAAATTAAGATTGCCAGGGCTTCCTCGAGTTGCCCATTCCTCGACGTGCGGACTTTCTTTAAAGTTCTTGTCACCTCAAAAACCCTTGACTGCGCAACCAGTCTGCAAGAACCTTGGCAGCAAGCTCCTCAGCTTCTACTGACATGGCCTTGGTTGCAGTAATGAGACCTTGTCGCAATTCGTCTGGCAAGCTGATAAGTATGCTCTCTTCAACATGCGGCTGCATCGCCTCTTCCAGTATCTTACTTGCCGTAGCACGACTGTCCTTTTCACCATACCTCACCAAGCGTCGCTTCTGATGAGTTGTAGGTTGATATTCTATGATGAGATCCACCAACTTTTCGGCTTTTTTCAAGTTGCCTTGTGCGGCACGAATCGCTCTCTTAACATCGGCCGGTGACACTTTATCTTCATTCATCAAAGCCTTCATCTTTGGTGTTGCTCTCTCTTGGATGAGAATTAAATCTCGAATTTTTCTGATCGAAAGACCTGTCTCTTTATGAACCCGCTGTTCATCTTCGTTGTACATCTTATATAGATAAGTAATGGCCTTGGCAGTATCATCATAATCCAAATCCAGACGCTGCATATTCTCAACCAGAGACCTCACAACAGCTTCGGTTTTGGAGAGAGTGCCAGCAAAAACGGCTCGGATATCCTTTTTTTTGAGATTCTGATGAGCGAGAAACCGTCGTTGTCCTGAAATTAGTTTATAGGGAGGATGAGCATACTGGCCGATCAAGACTACTGGTTGAAGAAGACCGTGTTTTTTGATACTCGCCATCAATTCGTCTAAGTCTTTAGTGGGATGGCTGTGCCTCACGTTTTCATGGCTAATCATGATATCCTCAAGAGGAATGTTGTGTATTTTCTCTAAAGGGTTCTCTTGCATTTTGATTGCGTTCTGCTTCATGACAGTGTCCTCATAAATGGCAAATCAAACACGCCCGCTGTTCGTCATCCTCATCTTCCATACCCCCCAAGACTTCGATAAGTTTCTTATTTCCTCGGTTCGCTTTTTTCCGTTCCTCGGACTCAGCATAACGAGCTTTGATTTTGGCGATATTTTCAGGTTTTCGAAGTTCGCTCAAGGGCATCCCTTGAATCCAGGTGAAAGATTTACCAGGTTCATCCGTAATCTTCTCGTACTTCTGGGCCTCTTCGTATTGATCGGGATGGGTTTCAAGCAGCCGCACCCATTCAATCGGACGCTGAAAAAAACAGAAGTAGCACCCTGAATGTGTCCTGCCCCAGTTGAGATAGGGTGGCATCCCAATGCCACTATCCCGTAGGATCTTCATGACGCCAGCATAGTCAATTCCATCTACTTTGAATGGAAACACGGCTCTTATATTCGGCTTCGTGCTGATGTAGCCAACGCGGTCTTCGTCGGCGCGAAGGCCAACGTAGCTGATTACAGAATCTTCCCCCACGTATTCCTCAAACGGTTTCAATTTAAGCAACTTCGTACACCATCGCATATTCGGTGAGGGAAGATAGCCGCCAAACACCTCAAGCCAGTGGTCGAATCCAGCCCTGGCATTCAGGCGCACAATTTTTTTACCCAGGAAGGCTTCAACGCGATTCAAGTACTCATACGTTTCGGTCAATTCTTTGTCAGTATCGCAAAAAATATATTCCATGTCCTTCACACGGTCACGCATATAAAGCGCGAGTGCGGTACTATCCTTGCCTCCCGACATGCAGAGGATATGCCGTGTCGATTCGCTCATGCCTTCCCTTTTTCTCCTTCTACCAAATTCATCCAAATTGCCCGAGATGCTGCTGCGAGACCAAGACGTTTGTCTTTGGTCAATAAACGTTCAAATTGATTTTGCAGGTCTTGCAGTTGACCCTCTTCGTTTTCTGCGTAGTGAACGACTTGCTCATGCTCGACCCCGTCGGCTTGAGTTATTGCCAACCGAACGCCAACGGAGTTCTTGGGTGATTTACCGCCGGCGAAAGCAATACTTTCTACGCGATGCAATTTTGTAGCATATTGGCCAAGCTCTTGGCTGAAGACCTCTTCTTCCATGTCATACCATTTAGATGGGGGTTTGAGTACAAGATAGCTCGCAACAGATTCGAGCCAGTCTGATTCCGGCAAGTTCTCATCCATCAGCCGTAGACAGAATGCACGAAGCTTCGGTTCTGTTATAGTGAGTAGGATTTGTTCCGACCGGGCTGAAAGCACTGTCCTAAACTGTTGAAAAGTGCCAGGCAAGTCAAACGCAGCACGAAATTCTTTTCGCAACCGTTCCTGCAATTCCGGAAAAGCCACTTTCAAATCGTCCAATGCGTCTTTTAGCGTCTTCACGAAAACTGGCACCGTTTTGCTAACTGAGGTTTCGGCCTGAATCGGTTCAAAGCCACACGCCTTCGGCAGTGCCGTGAACAATAGCGTTACAGGTTCGCGGGCGTTCAAGATGGCGTCTCTAACAGCCAACGTCGTGCAGGAAAGTTTCTTTGTATTCAATACATAGGGCGGAAGTTGAGCAACGAAAACGCATAGTTGTTTTACGACGTCGAGGAGTTCGAAGTCTCGCTGTGCCGTCCCTTTGATGTCCAATACAGTCAGGAGCCGTTGAAAGAGTTCGGCGCGAACACCTTCAATCTTGCAATATTGAATATCAAATCGCTCCGGAGCTTTCGTAAGCAAGAGTATCGCTTCGCCATTAAGTTCACGGAGAAAGGTTCCGTCTTTGTAAAAGGTCACGTCTTTTTCATATGCGATGGCAAACACCGTCAGGAAGAGTGGAATGAGTCCGTCGCGAACACCGTAAGGTGGTTTCCTTAATTCAGCAAACAGCAATGCTATGTTGACGCGGCTGTCCGGCTTTTCCAGCACAATTTCACGAATCCGTCGCAACGTCGGAAGGACGTTACATTTCTTGTCAATCTTGTAGTGGGGCTTGCCTATTTGCCAACGGTTCTCTCGCATATGGTGTAGCCCCGTATTTTTGAGCACCGAGAGATACATGCTCATCTCCGGGGGCTTTTTCTCAGGAATCATGCCTAAGAATCCTGTTTCCGCATCCGTGAACATACGTCCGATCAGTCGCATCCGCGCCGCTGCTGCCGCCGAACTCAGACTGCGACGATTAACGAGTTCACTATGAATGCGTGGAGCACAGTTGTACACTTCATCGAATATTCGAGACAACATAGACAGAAGCTCGCGGCAGTCTTTGACTTTGAGCGGATGTCCTTCGTGGAACCATGCGAGCATCATTTGGCCGGTGAACTGTTTGAATCCAACGTAGCTTTGAATTCTTTTTTCCAACTGTAAGCGTGCTGCGGCTTTTTGACGTGAGACTTCTTCGCGGGCGAACTTATCCGCGTTCAGTTCAGGCGTATTCGTAGAAATCCACTCCCATCGTTGAACCTCTTGAACCAAGCTCGCCAGGTGATTCAGAGGAGAAGGAACAGCTACAAGCCAGTTCGAATGTCGCTTGACCTTTGGTTCTTTTACAAACTCCAATGCTGTCTCACGCTCGGTTGGCGTTTCGCACAACGGCACGATGATGAGTCCGTCGGCATAAGTTTGGTTCCATTCAAACAAACCCGACAATTCGTTCACTGAGCAATAGTGGACCTCAAAGTGACGGAGGTTGCCAGTTTCGATGTAATGCCGCCGAGCGACGATGGACCGGGCTTCCAGAGAATCCTTGATAAAGCTGCCCACGTGCTGAGGGGCATCAACGACTCGGCTTGCGTCTTCGTAAGCCTTTTCCAGATCGACAGACGTGTGAGGCCACAGGCAGAGTCCACGAGCCCGACCGCGGTCGTAGAGAACCCGCCTGTCCCTATGGAGTTTTTTTAGTGTGCTCTGAACCTGTTCTTGTTCGGCAGGGTTAAATCTCGCCAAAGCCAACACAACCGATTCCTCGGTCGGCAAGAGATCTCCGTCGTTGATCAGGTTGAGGATTCCCACTGTTTTTAGAATGTTAACTTGGAGTTCGTCTTCCGTGGCGAAACTTTCGACTACGGAATCAATGAGGTTCCAGTGGCTGCGGTAGCTCTGGATGGCAAGACGATGACCGAAATTTGTCCTCACATAATCATAAAAATTATGCAAGCGATACAGATCACCTTCTTGTGGGCTTTTCTCTGAAAATGCCTGCAAGCCCAATGGTTCATTCGAGAGAAGGAAACTGAAAAGCGAACGCTCGTTCTGTCCAAATCGCCGGAATGTGCGAATGAGAACCGGTAGTACCGTCGGATGAAGCGGGTAAAGCCGGGTTGCAACATCCAGCAGGGATTTGGTTGAACTAGAACCAAACCAACCTTGTGCCATGATTTCTTGCATGGCTTGTCTCAATTCCAGAGACTCCGTTTGTGGGACCTCCCTTGTGCGGACGTTTATGGCTGAAGCGATGAGGTTGGTGACTTGATCGATAGGCTGATTGAAGACAATTTCTTCAAAACGCCCTGCGATTTTTTCCCATTCGCGTTGGGCTGATTGGCTGAGCAGATCCGAGTAGGCATTGAATCCTTGATGCAGGAGACAAACGACAAACAATGGTTGATCGCCGCTACGTGAGGCTGCTTCGGCCAGTCGTTGTAAGAGGAAAATGTCCTGCCGTTGTGGATGTAGGGCGGCAAACTCTAAGAATTTTCCGAGTTCATCCAGAATTAAGATCAGCCCATTGCCCTTCGAGTCTGCAATAATTCGAGAATTAACTTCGAGAACGAGTCGGAGGATCTGGTCGTCAGTGGGTTCCCCTGCACTGAGCAGACGTTGAACTTTGAGCATGAGACTTCTCTTGGTCACGCGCCCATAAATCTGAGTCAGGGTTTGGTGCAGCGAACTTAGGATTGAAGTTCCCAAAGCCTGCCGCGAGCAGGTCACCAAGACGGGAACGAAGTCTGGCCGTCGCCGCACACCGAACTGACGAAAGGTAACGGCTTTGAGTAGCTCCGGCGGGAAAACCTCTTCATGCCCAGCAAACCAGTGTGCGAGCAACAGTGCGAAACTCGACTTTCCGCTGCCGTAATCGCCCGTCATCCGCCATGCTCGTTGCCCGGAACGTGGCTTAAGTCCATTTGCCACGTACCCCAAACAGGAACGGGTGAAATTCGTCACGACATAGCCGGACAAACAGGTCGGATCGTCGAAATCTCTTTCAAGATGTGCAGAACGAAGGAAACGGCTTCTGACTCGGAACAGATCACCGATTCTTTTTCTAACCATCATTCACCGCGCCCGAATAAATTTCCTCCAGTAACTCCATGCTGCTCCGGTCTCGGGTTTTTTGGACTTGTTGCAAGTTCGCCGATTCTATGTATTTTAAGAATCCGTTAGTCTGCTGCGCCAAAGCCTCAACTCGTGTGAGGACATCTTCCTCCGGAAGCTTGAATATCTGACCTGGGCTGCCATGGCCATGGGCGATCTCCAGAAATGTCAGGGTCGATTCCACCCTGTGACGTTTTTGCCAGAAGTCATTTAAGCAGTACACAAAGAGTTCCGGGCTGATGTCGGGTTTTTCTTCACGATTGAATCCATAAATCGTTTCATGTTTACCCGACTGGCGATCAAGCCCACGCTCCCCTATTTTAAGGATGAGTTCAAGTTCGACGAGTGGACAATCAAGGTTGTCTTCCTTAACTTCTCCTTTCCGGCCCCGAGTTGGATAGTAGGTGTGCAGAAACGTGTTGAAGTGTTGTTGCAACGTGACCCTCGAGAGTCGATTCTCTTGCTTCTCCGCCTCCTTATGAAGTGCCTTGAGGACAACACTTGGCACGAGTTCAGGTTCTTGCCAGCGGTTCAGCAGAAAGTCCCACGCCAATAGGGGATTCTCTATATTGGTGGCTAGATTCCAGTGGAGAAGCCAAAGCGTTCGAATGTCTTCGAGAAATGGATCGCGCCCTTTTTCGGCAAGCAAGGTTTTTCCGAGATTGGTGACCGAAAGGCTTTGCCGCTTTGTCTCTGCTTTCGCCATACCCATCACTTGCGACCAAAAACGAATGGAACGAACCATATTTTTACCAACGCCCAATTTGACCATTGCGCTTTCTTCATCCAAAAAAAGTTTCGGATCTTCTTGTAGACCACGCACTGCTTTGGGTAGCCATGCATAGCGGCACGGAAACGACTCGTGACCTGAAATCCGATAAGTTTTTCCCGGTTTCCGCGAATCTGTATTTTGAGGATATTCCGTAGACATCAAGCAGACCGTCAGCACCGAGTGCGATGCATGGTCCTTAGAGAAGGTGGAGCGCCACGATTGGTCAGGATGTAGACCGAGAAACTGATGGAGACAAGTATAGCGCGATAGAAGACTTTTTTCAAAAGGTTACGGTCGGTACTATCAGAAATTGACCTTTAAATTAAGAAATCTTCATAATTCTCCTAGAGACTTCTTCACCTAGCAATTGAATTCACGGTTGGGCTATAGTAAGGAACACACATGAGCAATGTGCCAACTCAAAACAAAGGGGGTGACTGGCTTCGACGGGGATCAGGAGGTCAACGGTGCGTGTCGAGCTCTCGGAGTCTCGTTAAACCTTCGGGAAACTAATAATTGCCAACCAAGACTTGGCTCTCGCAGCTTAATTGACTGCGACGTCTCCCCATTCTCTGTCTGCGGGCATGGATGAGGCGCTACTTCAGCAGGCTGGTCCAATGTTGGTGCTCAGCAACGGCGGATGAGACTTTTCTGGGCTAGCGAACGCTCTAAGCCGGTCAGTGGGCGTGGGCGGTTGCGAATTCTAAAACATTGGCTACACACGTAGGACCGTTGTGCTGAATATCTTCGGACAGGGGTTCGATCAAAAAATGGTCGCCCCGGGGAGCAATCCTCGGGTGAATAACGGGGCTCATTCGGTGAACCCTACCGCCCATTAAAAAAATGGGCCATGGCAACGCCGAGGGGTCTGAGGAGGCCAACTCGTCAGGCCCTGTAGAGACTCAGAGACCCGCTGGTCGCGAGATGAGCGGGCACTCGGAGCATCCTACGATGCTAAGACGCCCCGCATCCCACGTGGATGAAGGCATAGTCCGGACCACGCTGAAAAGCATGGAACATCCGTCCCCTCACCTCCACCAAAAAGGCCTCTGGATTTTGAGATCCAGAGGCCTTTTTTATTGAAAGCACTTCCTGCCAAAATGCCATGAATGCCAATCCCCGATTAGAGCCACGATCAGGTCGGGGACAAGCGTCGAGGACAGGCTTTTCCGGCCTTCGCACGGGCATTCGCTACCAGCCCGATGAAACACCACCGATGGCGCTCGCCTTCGGGCTCGGGCTGCAACTCGCCGTTCTCACCATAGCCGGCATCGTCCTGACCCCGGCGATCGTGATCCGGGCAGCCGGCGGGACTGAAGACTATCTGTCATGGGCCGTGTTTGCCGCGATCCTGGTCAGTGGTGTGACCACGATATTGCAAGTGGTCCGGTTCGGACGGATCGGCGCGGGGTATGTCCTCCTGATGGGCACCTCCGGCGCCTTCATCGCGGTCTGTGTCGCGGCAATCGCCGAGGGCGGTCCGGCGATGCTGGCCACCCTGGTGGTCATCTCCGCGCTGTTCCAGTTCGTGCTTTCGGCGCGGCTCTCGCTGTTCCGGCGCATCCTGACGCCGGCCGTCGCGGGCACGGTGCTCATGCTGATCGCGGTGACGGTGATGCCGATCGTCTTCGGCATGCTCAAGGACGTGCCGGACGGGACTCCGGCGCCGGCCGCACCGCTGAGCGCTCTCGTGACCTTACTCGTCATCATCGGCATCGGCCTCAAAGCCACGGGAACGCTGCGCCTCTGGGCGCCGGTTATCGGCGTCGTCACCGGCTCGGTGGTCGCCGGGTTTTTCGGTCTCTACGACATCGGCCTCGTCGCCGACGCGTCATGGATCGGTCTGCCGAAGGGCGCATGGCCGGGCTTTGATCTTAACTTCGGTCCGGTGTTCTGGGCGCTGCTTCCGGCGTTCGTTTTCGTGACCCTGGTCGGGGCCATCGAAACAGTCGGCGACGCCGTCGCCATTCAGCACGTCTCCTGGCGCCAGCCCCGGGCGGTGGATTTCCGGGCGGTGCAGGGCGCCGTGGCCGCAGACGGAGTGGGGAACCTGCTGTCCGGTCTCGCGGGCACGGTGCCGAATACGACCTATTCCAGCAGTATATCTATAGCCGAACTCACCGGGGTCGGCGCCCGTAGCGTCGGCATCGCCGTCGGCGCGGTGTTCCTCGCTCTGGCGTTCCTTCCCAAGGCGCTCGCCGTGGTCCTGGCGATTCCGGGCCCGGTCGCCGCAGCCTATCTCACCGTGTTGCTGGCGATGCTCTTCGTCGTCGGCATGAAGGTGGTCTTCCAGGACGGGATCGACTATCGTAAGGGCTTGGTCGCCGGGGTTGCGTTCTGGGTCGGAGTCGGCTTCCAGAACGGCGTGATCTTCCCCGAGTACTTCTCGGAGTTCGCCGGGGGGCTGCTCCGCAACGGGATGACGGCCGGCGGTCTCGCGGCCATCCTCATGACCCTGTTCGTCGAGTTGACGGATTCCCGCCGCAGCCGGGTCGAAGTGGAGTTCGGCATTTCGGCCCTGCCGAAGATCAGCGAGTTTCTCCGTGCATTCGCAGCCCGCGTTGGGTGGGACACGGCGATGGCCGACCGCCTCGACGCCGTCGGCGAGGAGGCTTTGCTGACGCTCGTCCAGGATAAGAGCGAAGAAGCGCGGGGACAACGGCGCCTGCTGCTGGTTGCGCACGAGGAAAACGGCGGGACGCACCTCGAGTTCATTGCCGCCACCGGCGAGGACAACCTTCAGGACCGGATCGCGCTGCTTGGCGCGCGAGCCACGCGGGACTTAATCGAGATTGAGCAGGAAGTGTCGCTCCGGCTGTTACGGCACCTCGCGTCCTCGGTCCGCCACCAGCAATACTATGACACGGATATCGTGACCGTCCGCGTGGAAAGACCTGCTTTGCCCTGACCTGCAAATCAAGGCCGCTAAGCCGGCAGTGCTGTTGGACCTGTTCGGCAGTGCGGCATGCAACAACCATAGATGCCCCTAACTCTCCATCATTTCCAAGCGGGCGTCGAACTCATGGCCGCAGGACACACAGCGAATGCAATCCGATTCGACCATGGGTTCGTCGTCGCGAATCCCCATGCCGCCGCAATCCGGGCATCGCGCCAGGTGCAGCACTTCGTCTTTGAGATTTTCGTACCGCGTGCCCCGTAAGCAATAGATGTGTTCGCCTTCGAGCAGCCAGGGTTCGCATGCCTTATTCACAACCGGGAGGGCAATATAATGGTGATCGGCGTAGTCTCGAATGTCTTCATGAGTGGTAAGCCCATCCTTCAACAATTTTCCGGTCTTGGCATCATAGATAGCGCCATCTTTCACAATGACTTTGGTCGGTCCCATGTGACACCTCCTTGGAGTAAAGGATCGATTAGGGCTTTTGGGCTATGACTTTGCCGTCCTTCCAAATGTAGATCGGTGTGTGATGGATACGGGCCGTTTTCCGGGCAGCTTTAGCGGCCCGACGCAACGCACGGCCAACACTACGCGTAAACGCTTGAGTCTCTTTTCGGGCCTTCTTGGGTTTCATGGACCCTCCTCTAAGAGGTAACGAACTTCCTCTGTTCAGAACGATTATCCGTATTTGATGCTGAAAAAGAAAGCCTCAATCTCGAATACGCTGGGACAAGGATCGCGGGGGAAGCCATTGGGGTCTTGCCATTTGGGAGTCTATAATTCTTTTTGATGATCACCCTCACCCCCCGCTTCCGCGGGGGCAGGCTTAATCCTCTCCCATCGAGGGAGAGGAGACCGGGGGCGAAGGGAAAGCCCGCCGAAGTGAATCTTTGAAGCAACTCCATTTGTGCCTTGCCATTTTGGGGGTCTATAATTCTTTTTGGTGATCACCGAATGAACGATGAAACCATCACTGCCGAGTAACGGAACAAGAGGAGGACTTTCATGAGTTTGGCTGATAATCAATGCGTGCCGTGCCGTGGTGGGGTGCCGCCGCTGGAAACGGCGAAGGTGCAGGAGTTGTTGGGCCAATTGGGCCAGGGATGGGCGTTGAATGCCGACGGGCATATCGAACGCCTGTACGAATTCAAAGACTTTGCGGAGGCCATGGCTTTCGTGAATGCGGTTGGCGCGATTGCCGAGAAAGAAGGCCATCATCCCGATTTGTATTTGGCGTGGGGTCGATGCAAAGTGGAAATCTGGACGCATAAAATTCACGGGCTCACGGAAAGCGATTTTTATCTGGCGGCCAAGGCCGACCGGGTCTTCACGGGCCATGGCTGATTCACTCATCACCATTGATCCGTCTTCTCAAGCCGGCCCTGCCCTCGCGGAAGAACCCTGGGTCGATCCGAACGGCGTCCCGCAGGTGGCCCTGGTCACCATGCCGTTCGGGTATTCCAAATTCCCTTCGATTCAGTTGGGCACGCTGTCCCGGGTGTTGAAGAACCATGGCATCGGGTCCAGGAGTTATCATTTTAATTTGCTCTTTGCCCAGCGCATCGGTCTCCCGCTCTACGAAGTGTTGTGCGAAAAACGCGGCATGATCGGAGAGTGGTTGTTCTCGTCGATTCTTTTTCGGGACAACCCGAAGCACGCCCAATATCCCGACGTCTTCAAGCCCGTGTTCGAGAGCACGGCTCAGGAGGCGGGATGTTCCACGGGGTATCTCGAAGAGATCGCCCACACCATCGCGCCGCAATTTCTCACCGAGCTGTTGACCTCGTACGACTGGGAGCAATTCAAGGTCGTGGGGTTGACGTCCACCTTCGACCAAAACGTGGCGAGCCTGACCCTGGCCAAATTGATCAAGGAGTTGTACCCCGACGTTCGCATCGTCTTTGGCGGGGCCAACTTCGACGGTGAGATGGGCTTGGAACATTTCCGGGCGTTTCCCTGGATTGATTACGTGGTGGTCGGCGAAGGCGAAGACGTGTTCCCCGCTTTGGTCAAGAACGTGCTTCGGGGCCAGGAAGATGCGTTCCCCGCCGGGGTGGCCTACCGCAAAGACGGGCAGATTCACTTTCAAGCCAACACGACGCTCTTTTCCAATTTTTCCGAGGTCGGGCCGCCGGATTACGATGACTATTTTGAAATGGTTGAAGAGCTGGAGGGGCAGGGATCGACCGGGCTCAACCGGATTTTGCTGTACGAGGGGTCACGCGGGTGCTGGTGGGGCGAAAAACATCATTGTACGTTTTGTGGGTTGAACGCGCAGGCCATGACGTTTCGCGCCAAGTCTTCCGAACAGGTGGCCCAGGAAATGGACGGGCTCTCCAGTCGCTATAACACCACGCGCTTCCGGCTGGTCGATAACATCATCGATCTGAAATATATCGACACGTTGTTCGGTCGTTTCGCCGCCGGTCACTATGACCTGGACGTGTTCATGGAGACCAAGGCCAACCTGACCAAGCAACAGATTCAAACCCTCGCCCAAGGCGGGGTGAAGTGCATGCAGCCGGGCATTGAAAGCCTGAGTGCCGCGCAACTCAAGGAAATGGATAAAGGCGTCAGCCCGCTGCAGAACGTTCAGTGCTTGAAATGGAGCCGTTATTACAACCTGGATATCAACTGGAATATCCTGCTGGGTTTTCCACAGGAGACCAACGGCGACTACCGGCGCCAGATTGCGCTCATTCCCTCACTGTTTCATCTCCAGCCACCGGAAAGCACCGGCAAACTGTGGCTGGAACGATTCAGCCCGTATTTCATGCGTCCCGAAGAGTATGGCGTGCGCATTACCGGACCGGGCGCGGCGTACGAATACGTGTACGATGCGAAGAAGGTGGACTTGAACAAGATTGCGTACGATTTCGAATATGAGATTGATTGGAAGGTTGACCCGGCCCTCTACGAACACTTGTGCGCCCTCGTGCAGGAATGGCGGGCCCGGTATTTCTCGCAAGACCGCCCGTTTCTGTTCTATGCCAAAGCCATGAGTTACGTGACCGTCTACGATGGCCGTACCGATCACCCCACGAGCGAACGGTTTGATTGGCCTTTTTCGTTTGTCATCGAGTATTGCAATGAGGCCCCGAAAACGATCGAGCAGATCCGGCGGGCTTCAGCCGGCGATCCGGCGGCGTTGCCCCCGGGGACCTCCATTGATGACGCGGTCGCCACCCTCGTGGCCAAACGTATCATGGTTGAGGATAAGGGGCGCTACCTGACCCTGGCCCTTCCGGTCAATCCGCATCTCTAGGCAAAGAGAAGGGTCTTGACGCAAGCGCCGGGGCTGAATGACAACGGGCGTGCTTACGCGGTTCCACCGGTTTCCGTCGGTCCTTGCGTTAACATTTCCGAAAACCGTTTTCCCACGATGTCGGTGACTTTCCCCATAATGTCCGTCACCTCTTTCCATTCCTCAGGGGTCAATTCCTCTTTCAATCTTGGATTCAGCCCCCATTTGGCACTGACTTGCCGGCCTTCACGCTCAACGTGGACCGTCAGGATTTCGGTGTCGAGCGGGCCTTTTGATTTATCTGATGAAGACCGTTTCCGCGGTGAGGCTTCGCCTGCCACAATGTGTACCTTTCTGCATGTTATGGACGGGATACCTATTGATATTACTGTGACGGGTTTTTGTGTTGAGTGTCAAATTGACCGGCATCGTGAGGATTCGACAACAACCCTAGCCGGCGGATTTTTTCAAGACTCCCATGAAGGCCTTGTCTCAAGCCTTGCTCTCCGGTTAGAGTCAAGGAACCGGGCGATTCTCCGCATGAAGAACCCCCGATTATACTGGACCCCCGATGACAAACATCGGGGACAAGCTTTTGACATATTTATCCAGAGGCCGTCCCAATGAGTTTTGACTGGAAAGAAATTCTTAAATCCCTCAAGAATGAAGTCATTCCCAGGCGCTGGGACATGCAGGAATTCGTGCAAAATTTCTTTGAAGGCCTGTTTCTTGTGGTCCCGGTGGCCGTCACCATCTACGTCGTCTTTCTGGTGTTTAGTTTCATTGACGGCTGGCTGAATATCCCCGTTCCGGGGATCGGGTTTATCCTCACCATCGGCATGCTCATTCTTGTGGGCCGCCTGGCCTCGAACGTGTTCTTCCGCGGGGCCTTGGGCTCTCTGGAAAAAGTCCTGACCCGCACGCCTTTTGTCAAATTGGTCTATACGTCACTCAAAGATCTCATCGAAGCGTTTATGGGCGAAAAAAAGCGTTTTGATCAACCCGTCCTCGTCTCGCTGGTACCGGGCGGACATGCCGAAGCGATCGGGTTCGTCACACGCCAGAACCTGGACCTGTTGGGGCTGGAGGATCGGGTTGCCGTGTACTTTCCGCAATCCTACAACTTTGCCGGCAACCTGTTAGTCGTGCCTCGAAGTCAAATCCGCCCGATCAACGCCGACAGCGCGGACATCATGACCTTTATCGTCTCGGGCGGGGTCTCGGGTGGCGCCGCCAATGGGGAGACCACCAAACCATCTCCCGGCGATACCCCGGCGTTACCATCCCCGGCCGAATCGCACAAGCCTCCCGATTCATTTCAATAACCGGCGTCGTCGCCTATTCCTTTCGGGTGAGAGTTGCAAAAACCTGACTGCGTGTTCTAATTTGGACACATGGTTTTCATATAGTAGAATATTCTTATTGTTGACCGAGAGATATGATTATCGGATGGCACCTTGGAGTCAGCGAACACAACGCGGGCATGGAGTCCTCGGGCAGGACCTGCTTGTATCCGACGATCGCCGGCTTCGTTGAGGTTGCTCGTGATGACGCTCCTGTACCCATTTCAGCAATGGTTTCGCAAGGCCTGCCGGCCCCTTCTCGTGGTCCTGTGCCTGGTTACACTCCCGGCATGTAACGAACAACAAGCCGCAACTCCTCCCCCGAGTCCTCCGCCGGCACCAGTGCGCGTCGCTCCGGTTCTTCAACAAGAAGTGAGGCAAACCGTCACGTTGGTCGGGACCGTTGAACCATGGAAACGAAGCGTCGTGGCCAGCGAAGTCGAAGGGTTGGTCAAAGCTTTTCCGGCGGAAGAAGGCATGGCAGTCAAACGAGGGCAACTGCTGGCGCGTTTGCGCACGAAAACGTTGCGGATCCAACTCGATTCCGCCTTGGCCCTCTATCGAGAGGCCGGCGCTCGCTATCAACGAGCCAAACGGGATCTGAGCCGGATTCGCGTCCTCTTTAAACAAGAACTCGTCACGCAGAAAGACTTCGATGACGCCCGGGCCGAGGAAACGGCGCTTAAAGAACACCTGACGCAATTACATGCCGAAATCCGACGGGTCAGAGACTCCCTCAACCAGTCTCAAATCGTCGCTCCCTTCGATGGATGGATTACGCAGGAATTTACGGAGGTCGGGCAGTGGGTGGAAGAAGGCGGGGCGATTATCGAGATGGTCGACCTTTCGCACGTAAAAGTCGAGATTCCTCTTCCGGAACGCTACGTGAGCACTATTCAAATCCAGGACCCCGTCACCGCCACCTTCGACGGCCTCCCGGCGTTCGAGGCGCAAGGCCGCGTCTTCTCTCTTGTTGCCCAAGCCGATCGCACCGCGAGAACCTTTCCGGTCAAAGTGGAGATTCCGAATCCTGCATTGGCCATCAAGAGCGGCATGGTGTCCCGCGTCACGTTCCATATCGACCGGCCCCACCAGGGGATCGTGGTCCCGAAGGACGCACTGGTCCTCCGGGGAGGCAAGCAATTTGTGTTCCAGGTGAACGAGGGGATCGTCGACCAAATTCCGGTGACCGCCGTCCTGCACGTCGAAGACCTCGTTGAAATCGAAGGGCCGATCCAGGAAGGGATGACCGTCGTGGTGGAGGGCAACGAACGCCTGTTCCCCGGTCAACCCGTGCGTGTGTTGGACGCTCATGTAGAGGCTCCCGGCAACGACCGATGAACGTCATTCAATTCGCCATCCGCTACCCCGTCACCACGACCGTGGTCGTGATTCTCGTGTCCCTCTTCGGGCTCGTCTCGCTCATGAAGCTTCCCATCCAGCTCACGCCCGACGTCTCCAAACCCGAGATCACGATTGCGACCCGATGGCAGGGGGCAAGCCCGAAGGAAGTCGAACGCGAAATCGTGGACAAACAGGAAGAGCAACTGAAAGGGGTGGAAGGGCTGGAGAAAATGTTCGGCGAAAGTTCCTACGACTCCGCTGAAATCATCCTTCGGTTTCCGGCCGGAACCAATACCGAGACGGCTCTTCTTCGCGTCTCCAATCGACTCAATCAGGTCAAGGAATATCCCGACGAAGTCGACGAACCCGTGATCAGCAGCGCCAATACGCGCGGCAGCGCCATGGGGTGGTTTATTTTCGAACCGTTGGAAGGCAACCCCATCGCCATCGATACCTTGCGGGATTTTGCCGAAGACGTGATCAAGGCACGGTTCGAGCGCATTCCGGGTGTGGCCGCGTCGAACGTGTACGGGGGTCGCAAACGGGAGCTGCGGGTGCTCGTGGACCCCTTGAAACTGGCCATCCGTTCCCTGACGGTTCTGGATCTGGCGCAGGCGCTGGAGCAGGAAAATCGTGACTATAGTGCGGGAGATTTCGATGAAGGCAAACGATCGTACGTCGTCAGAACCACCGGCGAATACCAAAGCCCCGAAGACGTGGGGAACGTCATTATTGCAAGACGGGACGGCGCGCCGGTGTACGTGCGCGACGTGGCGACCGTCAGCGTCGCGTATCAGGAGCCGTCACACGTCGTTCGGGAAATGGGGCGCAATTCCATTGCCGTGAATGCCATCCGCGAGACCGGGGCCAATACCCTGGACACGATGCAGCACCTTCGAGAAGCCGTTCAGGAATTAAACGACGCGATTCTCCAACGGCGAGGCTTCAAGCTGTTTCAAGTCTATGACGAAACGGACTACATCTACAGTTCCATCAACCTGGTGCAAAAGAATCTGGTCATCGGCAGCATCCTCGCCGTGACGATTCTCTTCCTGTTCCTGCGCACGGCGAGCACGACCTTCGTGGTCGGGTTGGCCATTCCCGTCAGCATCATGGGAACCTTTATTGCCCTGTGGGTGTTGGACCGAAACGTGAACGTGATCAGTCTCGCCGGCATGACGCTTGCCGGGGGCATGTTGGTCGACAATTCCATCGTCGTCCTGGAAAACATCTATCGTCACCGGGAGTCGGGCAAATCGCTGTGGCAGGCCGCCTATGACGCCACCACTGAAGTCTGGGGCGCCGTGCTGGCCAGCACCCTCACGACCGTGGCCGTCTTCGTGCCCATCGTGTTCATCGAGGAACAGGCCGGACAACTGTTTCGGGACATTGCCATTGCCATCAGTGCCGGAGTCGGGCTGAGCCTCCTGGTCTCCATTACCGTCATCCCTTGCCTGTCCGCACGCATTCTGACGACCACGAACCGTGGCCGGCGCCGCTCCTCCTTCGGTTCGAAGCTCCCGGCGGAGGACGTAGTCGATCGCGGGGCTCGACCGGCCGGCCGGAAGAGGAAAACAGCTGATCGGATCGGCGATTTCGTGTACTGGATGTGCGGCAGTGTCGGCTGGCGCGTGGTGATCGTATTCGGACTCACGGCGTTCGCCCTCGGCATCATCACGCAGTTGTTGCCGAAAGCCGAATACCTGCCCAGCGGGAATCGAAATCTGATCTTCGGCGTTGTCCTGCCCCCGCCCGGCTACAACACGGAGAAGTACGTTCGTTTGGGAGAGTCCATCGAGACCGTCCTTGCTCCCCATTGGGATGCCGAACCCGGGTCCCCGGAAGAAGCCGCCCTGGATGGGCCCAGTATCCGCAATTTTTTCTACGTGGCGCGTGGACGCGGCGTGTTTATGGGCGGTCGCACAAATGACGATGCCCACATTCGTGACTTGATCCCGGTGTTTCGCAGATCCATGGCCGATATTCCCGGGATCATCGGTATCGTGACCCAAAGCAGTTTATTTCAACGAGGGTTGGGCGAAGGGCGGAACATCGACATTGAAATTACCGGGCCGGACCTCGACAAGCTCCTCGCCCTGGGCGGGCGGATCTTCGGACAAATTCAAGCAATCCTCCCGGGCGCACAGGTTCGCCCGAAGCCGAGTCTCGACCTGGGAAGTCCCGAAGTGCGAGTCCACCTGAGGCGAGACCGGGCGGCAGACGTGCAAATGACAAATCAGGCACTCGGCTTTACCATTGACGTCCTGGTGGACGGAGCCAAGGCGAGTGACTATCAATTTGAAGGAGACGAGATCGATCTCACCATCCGGGGCATCGATCAGTATGCCGATCGAACGCAAGACCTGGGGAACCTGCCCATATTTACCCCGGGCGGCCGCCTCACCACGGTCGGTGATATTGCCGATATCACGCTCGTTGCAGGCCCCGAACAAATCAACCACATCGAACGGGAACGGGCCATCACCATCCAGGTCATTCCGCCGAGCCAGATCCCGTTGGAGACGGCCATGGACCTGATCCAGCAGCAGGTTGTCCGTCCGATCGAACAAGCGGGAAACCTCGGGCGTCTCTATAATATTCACCTGGCAGGCACGGCGGACGATCTCACGAAAACCTATGACGCCCTGAAATACAATCTGCTCATGGCCGTGCTCATTACCTATTTGTTAATGGCGGCCTTGTTTGAAAGTTTCCTGTATCCTTTTGTCATTATCTTCAGCGTGCCGATGGCCGCGGCCGGTGGCCTTCTCGGGCTGTCCGTGGTCAACCGCGTCATTGCCCATCAACCCATGGACGTCCTGACCATGTTGGGGTTTATCATCCTGATCGGCGTTGTCGTCAACAATGCCATTTTGGTCGTGCACCAGGCCCTGAACTTTATGGATCCGCAACGGCTCAACCTGTGGGCGTCCGGTGAAGACCGGGCTGCGAGCGGCATGCCGGCCCGTGAAGCCATCGCCGAATCCGTGCGATCCCGCGTCAGGCCCATCATGATGAGCATGCTGACGACGACATTCGGCCTCCTGCCGCTGGTCCTGGCCTCGGGCGCCGGATCGGAATTGTACCGGGGTATCGGCAGCGTGGTACTCGGCGGGCTCATGCTCTCGACGATGTTTACGCTGCTCCTCGTCCCGGCGATCTTCAGCCTCATGATGGGCTGGAAACACAGACGGAATGCCGCGCCTTCAGAAGCTGCCTTGGGCCCGGAAATCCACGAGACGTGAAGGAGGGTTATGCCTTACAGCATTGCAAGACCATCAAACAAGTTTCAAAAGGCCGTCATGATCGTCGTCATCTTCGCCGGTATCATATGGTTCTCAGGAACGGCGACCCTCTCCTGGGCTCAGGACGCTCAGGATGAGGCGGCGTCACGCCAACGCCCGCTCGAACTCCGGTTGAGCATGCAAGACGCGATGCGAGCAGCCGTGGAGAGCAATCCCACGATACAGATCTTTAAAGAACGCGTGACGCAGGCGGAAGAGCAGGCCTTTACCCAGCGCGGCGCACTGCTGCCGAACCTGTCCGCCCGGATAAGCGGAGCGAGAAGGCGATTCTTTCTCGGCTCATTTGGCGGAAGGGCCGGTGTGACCAACCCCAGAGATTTTTACGAAGGCCGTGTTGCGTTCACCCAGAATCTTTTCAGCCTGAGTCTTATTCAGAAATGGCGTGCGGCACGAACGAACATCGAAGTGGCCAGCCTGGACTCGGAAACCCAGAAAATGGACACCATGGCCATCGTCGCCTTGGCCTACCTGGAAGCCTTACGGGTCAAAAAAGCCGTCAAAGCCCGCTTGGCCGACGTCAAGCTCAATAACCAACTGTTGCGCTTGGCCATGGAGCGCAAGTCGGTGGGCATGGCCACCAAGTTGGACGTCACCCGCGCGAAGGTGCAACTCGAAAATGAAAAACAACGCCTGCTCATCGCTCGCAACGGCTATGGCAGTGCAAAACTCAACCTGAGCCGTGGTATTGGTCTCTCCTTCGACGTGAACCTCATTCTCACCGACAAACTGAAACTCGTCCCCGTCACCCCTCAGCCCGTCGACGAAGCCTTGCAGGTCGCCAGGGCACACCGGGTCGAGCTCAAAGCCCAAAAAAAACGGGAACGTTTGGCTGCACTCACGTTAAGTTCGGTGACGATGGAACGCGTGCCCTCTCTCATGGGCAGCGGAGACGTGGGCATGATCGGAAACCAACCCGCCAATACGTTCACCACCGACAACGTCCAGGTCCTGCTTTCCATTCCTCTTTTCGATGGAGGCCAGCGTGAAGGGCGCATTTCCGAACAGCGCAGTCTGGTTCGCCTGGAGTCCATCAAAACTCGAGACGTTGAAAGGCAAATCGGGTTGGAAGTTCGGGACGCGCTGTTGACGCTGGAATCGACCCAACAACAAGTCACCGTGGCCCGGAAAGCGCTTCGTTTGACATTCCAGGAACTCCATCTCGCCCGACAGCGCTTCGCCGTTGGCGTCGCGACCAATATCGAAGTCACGGACGCCCAAACGTCGGTGGCGCAGGCCCGGGACAACCTCATTGAAGCGCTGTTCAATTTCAACGCGTCACGGGTGGATCTCGCCAGAGCCCAGGGTCGCCTCGAAGAACTCTAACCCACCGCCGATCATCCATGATCACGTACGACCCGCAAATCCAGAACGACATTCGGGCCCAGGCCAAAAAGCGCCGGACCTTTGCCATTATCAGTCATCCTGACGCAGGGAAAACCACCGTCACGGAAAAACTGTTGCTCTATTCAGGAATGGTCCGGACGGCAGGCATGGTGGGAAGCCGGAAAAGCGCCAGGACGGCGACGTCCGACTGGATGGAAATGGAACAGGAGCGCGGGATCTCGATCACCGCGTCGGCCATGCAGTTCCAATACAAAACAACCGTCATCAACGTCCTCGATACACCGGGCCACCAGGATTTCTGTGAAGATACGTACCGGACGCTGACCGCCGCGGACAGTGCCGTGATGGTCATCGACGCGGCGAAAGGCGTTGAGACCCAAACCCGGAAATTATTCGAGGTGTGCCGGTTGCGCAAGATCCCCGTCCTGACGTTGATCAACAAAATGGACCTGCCGGGACGCCTGCCGCTCGACCTCATGGCCGAGGTGGAAGACGTCCTGCGGATTCACGCCAATCCGATCAATTGGCCCGTCGGTTCAGGACAACAATTCGTGGGCGTCGTGGACCGCGACACCCGACGGGTCTCGCTGTTCAAAAAAATGGGGGCGCACGGGTCCACTAAAGCCGGCCGCACGGAAATTTCTTTGGACAGCCCTGAGGCCAAGGCTCTGATCGGGGAAGACGTCTTGCAAGAAGTCAACCACGATTTGGAACTGTTGGACGTGGCCGGGAACCCGTATTCGCAGGAGGCCTTTCTCAACGGTGAGGTGACGCCCGTCTTTTTTGCCTCCGCGCTCACGAACTTCGGCATTGAAAATTTCTTTGACGCCTTTGTGAAGATGGCGCCGGCCGCCACACCACGAACGGCCGACCGGCCTGATGGGACTGAAATCGTCGTGGACCCGGTGGAGCGACCGTTCAGCGCCTATGTCTTTAAAATCCAGGCGAACATGAATCCCCGTCATCGCGACAGCACGGCCTTCTTACGAGTCTGCTCCGGACGATTCGAGCGCGACATGGTCGTCAAACATCACCGCCTTGGGCATGACGTGCGCCTGTCCCGGCCACACAGTCTCGTCGCCAAGGGCCGCAACACCGTGGACGTGGCGTATCCCGGGGACATCATCGGCATCATCAACCCGGGACAGTTTGCCATTGGGGATACCATTTCACTGAGTGACGGGTTCAACTATCAACCGCTTCCCCAGTTTCAACCGGAGGTGTTTGCCAGGATTCATCCCACTGACGTGGGCAAACGCAAAGCCTTTGACAAAGGCATGGAGCAAATGGCCACCGAAGGCACGGTACAGCTTCTCCGGAGCCTCGATGACCTGGAATTCCTCGTCGGCGCCGTGGGCCGCCTCCAGTTCGACGTCCTGGAATTTCGCCTGCGCAATGAATATCGGGTGGAGACGCGACTCGAGCCGCTGACCTATGCATGCAGTGCCTGGTTGGTCGGAGACCTCGACACCTTTCGCGCCCCGAGCGACGCCATGATCGTCAAAGATCACCTGAACCGCCCCATCGTGCTCTTCCGCTCTCCCTGGTCCAAAAACTTCGCCAAAGAACACAACCCCGACCACGATCTTCTGGAGATGGGGTAGCCGTCATTTTTCTCCGTCACCGGGCTTGACACACATCACTCCTTCCACCGCGCAAAAAGTTTTAGCGGTTCTGTCTGAAACGTTTGCCCCATAAACTCTCCTCTCACGTTCCTCTATTGCCGCACTGAGCATCCCGTGTTTCTTTGCAAGTACAGGGGGGCCTCTGCGGATGAAGTCTCGTAATTTGTTATAATCAAGACATCGAAGACGCTGTTGATCAATCACGAAAAAGGAGATGGAGAAATGGCCGTTCAAGTCTATGGATGCAACCACGTCGTCATCGAGGTCGACGACGCCCAGAAAGCCGTGGAATTTTATTCAGACGTGTTCAACCTGGAAATGCTGCGGGGAGGAGAGGGAGCCGCCTGGTGCAAACTCGGGGAACATCAGTTTCTGGCCATCTTCGAAGTCGAAACCCTGCAACCCGATCGCATGAAACACTTCGGCATCATGGTCCGGGATGAAGCGCAAGTCAATGAGGTGCGAGACAAACTCATCAACACATACGGCCTGACGTTGGAGCCTCCTTTCCGTTGCGACTTCCGCGACCCCTGGGGAAACCGCATCCAGGTCGTCGACATTCACGATGAGTCACTCGTGTGGATGCTGCCCTACCGCGAAGTGCAGGAGACGGGGATCACGTTTTCTCAATGATCCCATTTCTATAGCGGCAGCATCCCGGGTCACGGCCCGGGACAGGCCTCATGCTGCCTTATCAGCAGGTGCAGGATACGGGAATTCAGTTTTCACAATGACTTTGGAATTGCGGGCAGTAGATGATGGCGTTATCAACTAACTCAATGCCAATTGTCGAATTTAATAATGATAGCGACAAGAAATGACGGTGATGCGGAGTTCTTCTACGGCATAAACCAAACGATGAGACTCATCTATACGTCTTGACCAAAAACCCGAGAGATTCTCTTTTAATGCCTCTGGTTTACCAATCCCTTCAAACGGCGAACGTTTTGTCTCGGCTAGCAATTTGTTGATCCGTTTGAGTGTTTTTTTATCTTGTTCCTGCCAATACAGATAATCATCCCAAGCCGCGTCGGTCCACGCTAACGTCCTACCCATCAATCATGTCTCGTTCCGTCACCTGCCCTGTTTTATATTGCTTGATTGATTGAGCCAGATGAGCAGCATTGGCCGGTGATTTCAGTAAATGAACGGTTTCCATTAAGCTGTTGTAATAATCCATTGACATCACAACGGCATCTTTTGCATCCCGACGTGTGATGACCGCACAATCGGCATCATTCACAACACCATCAAGCACTGATTTCAGGCGATTCCTTGCTTCGGTAAATGAGACAATACGCATATGAAACCTCATTCTCAGTTGTACAAATTATTGAACAAGTATATCGAAAACAGAGAACATGTACAATAAAACGCACAAAAGCTGACTGATGCTGGCAACGCGTAGGGGCCGGCCCCTGTGCCGGCCCTTTGAATTTCAGAGGATCGAATCGGATGCTGATTACTTGCCAAGCAATCCCTGCAACAACTCTTTCCCCATCCTGCCGAGGGATTTGCCGAGTTGCTCGACACCCTGGGGCAGGAGAATTCCCGATTTCATGACTGCCTTGATAATGGCGCCGTAGATCTCGTCGAAAATGACGGCTGAAGCTTGTGAGAACGTGGTGCCGCCGGATGGGTTGCCGATATCACGCAATTCGAGATCAGGTAACGGCAACTGAGTGACTTCGTTTTGTCCACCGATGAAGCTCACGTTGATGATCGCGTCTTTGACCATCACTTTTTTAATGTGAATGGTTTTATCGAATTCTTCTTTTTCCTCGTGTTTTTCACCTTTTTCTCTCCCGTTGCCACCGGGACCGGAACGAGTATTGCGCTTGACGTTCTCTTGAATCGTGCCGAGGTTGCTGCCCCGTAACGACCATTCGAAGGTAATGGCCGGTGCGACGATCAGCATCTCTTCGACAATCACGGTATCCGTCAACAGAGAGTTCCGATCGACTTGCACTCGGATGTCCGGGAGGGATACGGCAGAGGAGGTCTCATACCCTTCAGGGTTATTGATGACGAGTTGGGTCAACCCGGCTCGCATGTTCTTGCCGGACAGCAGCGCAATATCCACGTCCTCCAACGTCACCGGCACGCCCAACACTTGGGGGGCCATGGTCTCGATCCCGCTTTTGACCAGGGCATTCAACGACAGGCCGACCAACACCACGGCCACGATCCCAACGACTCCTATGAGCACAAGCAATCTCACAACAACTTTCATAGGAGTCCTGCCTTTCCGGCGAACGATTCAATCAGAAAAGCTGTGACAGGACCGGATGGATTTCGTGAACAAGAGGGGCATCCTCCAAGAAAACGTGAAAGACGGAACCTGCCTTCCGAGCTACGCCCGTTCGACGAGTGGATTGTTTGATCCGTCTGCTACAGTTCACGCCGGCCTTCGATGGATTTGGTCAGGGTCACGTCGTCGGCATATTCGATGTCCATGCCCACGGGAATGCCGTACGCAATTCGTGAGACCTTGACCCCGTAGGGCTTCAGGAGTTTCGTGAGGTAAATCGCCGTGGCCTCGCCTTCGATGGTGGGGTTCGTCGCCACGATGACCTCTTGCACGCCACCGGCTCGGACGCGTCCTTCCAACTCCTTCGCGCGAATGTCGGACGGCCCCACCCCGTCCAGCGGTGAGAGCGAGCCCATCAAGACGTGATACAAGCCTTTGTATCCTCGACTTTGATCGATCACATGTAAAGTACTTGGTTCTTCCACAACCAGAATCTTGGTCCGATCCCGTTGCGGGTCCTCGCACACGTCGCACAACTCGCTTTCCGCAATATTGCGACATTGCACACAAAACGTCACAAATTCCTTCACGTCTCGAATAGCATCGGCCAGGCGCAGGGCGTCTTCCTTGTTGACCTTCATCAGATGAAAGGCGAGTCGTTGCGAGGTCTTTTGCCCGATGCCGGGCAACCGCACAAATTCCTTGGCCAGCTTGGCCAACAAGCCTTGCCGCTGTTTCACACTCATGATTGCATTTTTGATTTTTGATTGTGGATTTTTGATTCTCAAATCCGCAATCCACAATTCGTTACAACCCGGGGATGCCGAGTCCTCCGGTCAACCCTTTCACTTCTTCAGACATTAATTCTTTGGCTTTGCGTAAGGCTTCATTGGTGGCAGCCACAAGGAGGTCCTGCACCATGTCGGGATCTTCCGACTTCAAGACTTCGGGGTCGATCGCCACTTTGGTAATTTGCATCCCCCCATTGGCCGTCACCGTGACCATACCGCCCCCAGCCGACGCCTGGACGGTTTTCGCTGCTGCTTCTTCCTGAATTTTCCCCAGTTTCTCCTGCATGGCCTGGGCTTGTTTCAACAAATTCTCCATATTGCCAAAAGGATTCTTGGACATGCTTACGCCTCCTTCTTTCCCGTTACACGACTTGCTTTCACCACGTCTCCACCAAACAATTCCATGGTGTGTTTCACCATGGGATTCGCTCGTGCCTGTTCCAGTAAGGCCTCGCCATCCTGTTTCTGCTGTTTGGCTCGCATCTGCTTGATGGTGAGCCCGTCACCCGGCTCTTCGGTCAACTCGACCACGCGAAGGCGAATCGTCGCCCCGGTGACTTCCTGACAGACCTTTGCAATCAGCGCACGGTTCTCTTCTTTCTGGACTCTTGAACAGGCCACCGATGCGGTTTTGGGAAATCCCACGATGACCTGGTTCCCTTCGATTTTCACCAACATCCCCATTTCCAAAAAGGTTCCAACGTTGGGGTAATGGCGAATCACGGATTCGACGACCCGCTGCCAGTCCTCTTGCCCAATAGCCGGTGGACTCCCCGGTGATGCCGGTCTCGGTTGCGGGGCAGAGACTCCAGGGCTCTGTTTCGTCTTGACCTCAGGCTGTGCGGGAGGAGGAGCACCCGCCACCTTTTCCCGCGGGAGGGGTTCTTTTTGTACGGGAGGAGACGGGCTGGCCCCCTGAACGGTCGCCGGGGGCCGTCCGGACGTTCCGGTGCGATTCTCGGGTGATCTTCCCGGTGACGGTGGTGTCCCGGACGTCGGCCCGCTTTTTTCAACCGGCGTTCTTGAAGCATGTGGTTGTGGATCCCTCGGCGGTTCGGCTGACTGCGGAACCTGCGCACCGTGTTGCAGCAACCGCGCCGCGCGGACGGCCGCCACTTCAAAAACAAAACGGGGATGCGCCGTTGACCGTAGGCGATCTTCGGCTTGGGCAAAGAGCTGAAAGACCTCTTGTAACTGCTCCACCAAAAACGACTTGGCTTCCACCAACAATTGTTTCACGGCTTCATCAGGCAAATCCATCAGGCCTTGCGCTTGCTCGAATCCGGGCACCACTGCCGCAATCATCAGGTGGCGCATTCGCTCCACCACCGCCCCACAATAGGCCCGCAGGTCATACCCGTGATCAACCACCTCGCCGATAAGGGCGACGGCCGCGGCCGGGTCCTGGGTCACGACCGTGTTCACGATTCGACCCACCAGTTCGTCGGGAACGGCCCCGAGCATCTCGTCCACGTCCTGCTCGGTAATCGTTTTGCCACCGAACGCCACGGCCTGATCCAATAAACTGAGGGCGTCGCGCATGCTGCCTTCACTCGCTCTGGCCATCGCGCCCAGGCTTCGTTCGCCGATCGTGACGTCAACGTGTTTCACGACTTCCTGGAGACGAGCGATGATCTCTCGCCGGGGAATCCGTCGAAAGTTGAAATGTTGACAGCGGGACGTGATGGTGGGTGGAATCTTGTGGACTTCCGTCGTTGCAAAGATAAACACCGCATGCGGCGGGGGCTCTTCCAACGTCTTCAACAGCGCGTTAAACGCCGAATTGGAGAGCATATGCACTTCGTCGATGATGTAGATTCGATAGGTGCCTCGGAATGGGGAAAATTTGACGTTTTCGCGAAGCTCCCGCACGTCGTCCACCCCGGTATTCGAGGCTCCATCGATCTCAATGACGTCCACCGAATTGCCACGAGCAATTTCCAGACAACTCTCGCACTGCCCGCAAGGTTCCGGGGTCGGCCCCTTTTCGCAATTCAGCGCCTTGGCCAGAATGCGGGCGGCCGTGGTCTTTCCCACTCCGCGCATTCCGGAAAAGAGATAGGCATGGGCCACCTGTTGCCGAAGAATGGCGTTCCGCAGCGTTTGGACGACATGCGGCTGCCCGATCAACTCTTCAAACGTGCCCGGACGAAATTTTCTGGCGGAAACCTGGTATTCCATCACTCGTCCTGCGTCATGCGCCTTATCTCTTGCTTCACAGTCACGTGGTCACTTTTCACGCATGATGATCGTCAAAACCGGGGCCGGGTGATCCTGTAGCACACAGACTCGCCTGCTTACCGTTGCTTCCTTCCGGACCTGGCGGGGTTCACAAGATTCCGCTGCACAGGGCCCAGCCCCTTTCCATTGTCAGTTATGAGATTAAAATGGTTCGAATCCCACCCGCTCGTTATGGCGGAGAGGGTGGGAATTCGAAGTCGCGTGGCGACCGCCTCCCACGCTCCCGCTAGGGGGCCATGCCCCCTCGCGCCTCCGCTTCGCTCCGGTCACCCCATGAAGGGGGAACACCCCCTTCAGAACCCCCGGTTCGAATCCCACCTTCTTCTCCAGCTCTTGATTGAGGCTGTGGCTCCATTGTCTATCTTCCTGCTTTTGACGTTGTGGCGGAGAGGGTGGGATTCGAACCCACGGTGCCGTTGCCAGCACACGTGCTCTCCAGGCACGCCGATTCGGCCACTCTCGCACCTCTCCGCATTGCAGGGATTACGGTAAAGTTTGCCATCTTAGCATGGGGCCTTCGGAGCAACAAGACAACTCGTTGGGGACTTATCCATTTAACTTGACAAAGCTGTTTTGAGTCTGGTAGGCTCTCCTTAACGATGAAGGGAGAGCAACCATGACGAAACGCATTGCCACCACGCTCAGTCTGTTCCAGTTGAATACGATGTTTCCCACGGTCGAGAGTGCCGTCCGGTACTTCGAGGGGATTCGCTGGAACGGAGCGCCCGTCTGCACCAAGTGTGACAAACCCGACAAGATCACGGCCCAACAGAAGGTGGGGACGTACTGGTGCGGGATGTGCCGCGCGTACTTCACGGTCTTCACGAACACCCCGCTCGAACGGAACAAAATTGACGCCCGCAAGTGGCTCTTCGCGGCGTACCTCATGTTAACGGCCCGCAAGGGCATCTCGTCCGTTCAGTTGAGCAAGGAACTAGCCGTGCGGCAACCCACGGCCTGGTACATGCTGCATCGGCTCCGCCAGGCCTGTGAAGCTGAATCGGTGTTGCTCTCGGGAATCGTCGAGATTGACGAGACCTACGTGGGCGGCAAGGTTCGCAATAAGCACCTGAAGAAAGGCGACAAGCCTCAAGGTGGAGGTGGCGTCGGCAAGCAAGCGGTCTTGGGGATGCGCGAACGTGGCGGCAAGACCGTGGCCAAATCCGTGTCCACGACGGATCGCCTGACCCTGTGGGGCGAGATCCAAGGAAGCGTCAAGAAAGACAGTACGCTCTACACGGACGACCACGGCGCCTATCGGGGCATTACCCGCAAGGGCTATCAGCATGAAGCCTTGAATCACTCCGCCAATGAATACGTCAAAGGCATGGCCCATACGAACGGGATTGAGAGCATGTGGGCTGTGCTGAAACGTGGACTCGAAGGGACATTCCATCATGTGAGCGTGAAGCATCTGGACCGCTACGTGAGCGAGTTCACGTTTAGACTGAACGAAGGCAACTGTCAGGTGGATACGGTAGATCGGATACAGGCGCTGTTCGGGGCGATGCCGGGGAAGCCGATCACGTACAAGGCATTGACCGGGAAGGCGTGACAGGGTAACATCCTAGCCACAACCACATAAAACACGAAAGCCCGTACCGGGAAGTACGGGCCAACGTGCTTCACCTGAACTTTTCAGCCAAGGAGGTGAATGATGAGCCGCTCACGGCTACCGTACCAATCCTCAACAAAACCTGCAAGCCCCATCCAGCCGAAGACGTTTTCGTCCGTGCCGGCACTGGCCGCGTACACGCAACAGGTGAAGCAGAACCAGATCACTGAACTGGAAGGGTTAAAATTGGACTGCTCAGACCCCGATATGCTGGCCTTTCTGGATGAGCGGATTGAGCAGGTCCGGCGAATACAGCCGCCTCGCTTGTGGTGACGGCCCTACTCCGGCGTGGGGCCGCCGTGGATGGTTACTCAAACCGTTCGGTCGCCCCGTAGAAGGCCCCGGTAAAGAGGGCTTGCGTGTTACCCGTGGTTTGAAAAAAGTTGCGATGCGCGCCGGCCACCGCTCGCGGATTACCAGCGGCATCATTCACATTCGAGAAGCGCCCTGCCCAATCACCTTCTGATTCGGCGATATCGAGTGAATCACTGAGAAAAACGCCGTCCTGCCGAAGCCCTTCAAACGTGCCGTCACTCATGATCGGCGTCGGCCTGAACACCACTTGATAGTCGGTCGCCACACGATCAGGAAAGTAATTGTCTTCCAGCGTGGCCCCGCCACCAGGCGGAATTTGTAGAACCTCCGAGAGGCCAACCTGATCGATTCGGCCAGAAATGTTCATGGCGCCAAAATCAGCGGTCAACTGAACTCGCCCGTCATACTCACCTTGCTCGAATGTCCCCTGCGGGGCCTGGGTATCGGTGCCATGAGTAGAGAGGTACACGCCCGTGGCGGTTCCCTCATAGGTGGCCGTACCCATCACAGGCGGGGTGATCGCCTCATCAAAGGCGGGGCCATCAATAAAGGCCCCGATTTCCACGCCGGGTGCATTCAGATCAATATGCACCCAATGCCCGCCCGCGAGGTAATTCGTCACGTCGTCATTCTCCCACTCCACTAAGACCGTAGAGGCGGTAAAGGTCCGCTCATCGGCGTTATACACCGTCACCGACCCGGCTGGACGATTCGTGACGGGATTGTGTTGCGGGAGAATCGGAGTCACATCGACAACAATGTCCCGATCCGTATCGAGCGTCGTCACCGTGCCATTGGTCCGGGTAATGTCGAGGGTGAGCCGATCGAGCGCAAACGTCGTCTCAAGCCCAGTGGGTCGTGATGTGCCCGTATCGAGACTGTATAGCACGCTACCAAAGAGCGGACCGTCCTTGTCTTGGTTGGCGTCCGAGAGATTGCCGAACAACTGCGCAATGGGTGGGACGCCTCCCTGACCGCCAGACTCTTCAATGGTCAAAGTCGTCATGGAAGGCGGGGTGTTGATGGGTTCCATGATGCTGCCGCTTCCCCCACTTCCGCCTCCACCACACGCACTCAGACATAGGGCGACGAGTGCCGTTCCGACAAATGATAAGAGTTTCACGATGAACTCCTGTAGTATTGAAAGATGAATGAGCGGCCTCGACGCAAAGGTCGGGCCAGCCCATATCCTTCAAGTGTCAGGATATCCTGCGTATTTACCGTGGGTGAAACAATCTGCCAAGCACGGGAGCTACCCGCGATCACAGATCAGGTTGTTGTATTCCGCAAGTGACCCGACAAGGGCAACTTGAAGAATATGGGCAGGGGAATAGTAGCAGACCACAAGATAGGCGTCAAGTTAAATGGATAAGTCCCACTCGTTGGGGAGTTCGGATCTCGTTGACGCGACCATCGCTTCCGTTCCTCAGGAAATGGCGTGTTTGTCCTCTCCATTCCCCTCACCCCGGCCCTCTCCCTCAAGCGGGGGAGAGGGAGTCGAATGACTCAGGTCCCCAATGACTGGCGTCGTTGAAATAATCGTTGCCGTCGGGACGATCCCGTCAGAGCCTTATAGAGATGGCCGCGAAACAGCATCATCAGTACCGCCCCGACAGGCGTCAGACAAAGAACCAGGATCACGGCCGTCGAGGAAGAAAGCCCGAGATATTGGAACCACTGACTCAATACGGCAAAGGGCAATCCCAATAATTGAAAAAAGTCCAACCCGATCAGCCGACCGCTTCGGCTCGAAATCGAAAAGAAAAAAGACAACCCAAAAGGCGCGAAGACCACGGCAAGGGGCAAAAACCATTCAATCCAATTTTCCAGGACAAATTCGTAACTGTCTTTGAGGATTTCAAGTGAGGCACCCGAACGCCCTTGGTAAATCAGTTCAGGGATGGGATTGAGCAAAATAAATAACAGCAGAAAGACGGCCGAGACAATCGCCGGCCCATAAGGATTGGCTTGCATGCCGAGTTCAAGAATTTGCAAGGGCATCCATACGATAAAGCCAACGGTGATCACGTCCCAAAAATAGCTGCCTGCCACGTCCCACAAATCGCGCCAGACCATTGGCCGTGCGCCCACCACGGCTTGTTCGAGTAAGCCCAGAAAGACACCAACCACAAAGGCATTGGCCACGCCGAGTAACAAGCCTCCGAGCATGCCGAAGGCCATGGCCACGCCGGTGACCACGTACATGAGAACGGCCAGGATCATGACCGCCGGCACGAGCACCCAGTTTCCGGTCAACGACCGCCACGTCGCGAGCAATGCGTGACGATAGAGTTGAATAGTCGCTGGGACGAACTCCGACATGCGTCGTCGTGGTAAAAGTGATAGGGGAAACGATTAGCCTGACGATTTCTGCTTGAGGGCAAGAATGTCCTGTTGTTGCCGGTCCCGTTCCCGTTCGATCTTCTTTAACCGGTTGGGCCGGTCAAGGGTCCACCACTTCACGCGATCTTTAAACGAAACCGTTTTGGGCGCCACGCTTTTGAGTGTCTCCTCCTGAAAATGAAACCCTTTGTGCGTCTCGCGCGTTTGGATGAATTGCTCGTAAATATTCAGGTACAGTTTTTTGAGGTCCATGCTGAACACCATAGCCTACGGCATTGGATTCTGGCAAGAACCCGTTGCGTGGACGGTCTCGGATCGTCCACTCAGCTTTCAGGAAGACGGGCCGGGCGTTGACACCCTACGCACCGTATGAGTAAATAGAAAAAACGGTTAAGCCTGTTGCCTTTTGGGCTCCAGCCGTACCGTTTCGCGTGATCCTCAGAAAAGGAATAGATTCTTAGACGCGAGAGTGGCGGAACTGGCAGACGCGCGAGATTTAGGATCTCGTGGGAGACCGTGGGGGTTCAAGTCCCCCCTCTCGCACCACTCACCGCCATCTTTCATCAAAGAACGATCTCACCATGAAATTGGAAGTCACGGAATTAGGGCCGGTTAAACGTGCGATTAAAATTGAAGTGCCGGAAGACGTCGTCAACCAGGAATTTGACCGGGTGTATACCGACCTGAAACGCCAGGTGCGGGTCCCGGGCTTCCGGCCCGGTAAGGCGCCGGTCGCCATGTTGGAAAAACGCTACGCAAAGGCCGCCGAACAGGATGTCATTCAGCGCTTGGTCCCGACCTATTACCAGAAGGCGATTCAAGAAGCCGGCGTGACCCCCGTTCTGGTTGAAATTCCTCTTTTGGAGCGATTGAAAGTCACCCGCAACGCTTCGCTGACCTTCACCGCCACCGTTGAAATCAAGCCTTCTATTGAATTACGTGATTATCGTCCACCCAATCCGATTTCCTTGAAGCCCGATTCCCGGACCATTGCCGATCAGGACGTGGAGACGACCCTGGAACGATTTCGAGAACAACAGTCCCGGCTTGATGCGGCCCCTTCCGACACCCTCCTGGCTGAGGGCCTGTATGCGGTCGTGACGCTTGAAGGCTTTTTGGATGGCGAGCCGGTGGAAGGATCGAAAAAGGAAGGCCTGCTCCACAAAGTGGGGTCCCAGGAACCCGTGCTGGGTCTCACCATCGACGAGGTGCTGGTGGGGAAAAAGGAAGGGGAGCACGCGGAGATTCGCCAGGAATATTCCGCCACGCATCCGGATGCCCGTCTGGCCGGCAAAGTCGTCACGTTTCACGTCTCAATCCTGGGGGTGAAGAAAAAAACTCTCCCGGAGTTAGATGATGAATTTGCCAAAGATTGCGGGGCCTATGACACCCTCGAGGCGCTCAAAGACAAGATTCGATCCGAATTGGAATCGGTACTCAAACGGAGCATGGAAGAAGGCTATAAGGATCAAATTCTTGAGCGCCTTTTGGAAATGCATCATTTTGATCTCCCTGAAGCCCTGATCGAACGTGAAATTCGCACGATGGTTCGACAACGCCTCATGGAAGAGCAACAGAAAAAGGATGGTAAGCTCTCGATGCATGATCAGATCCACATGGAAGAGGAGGCGAAACGCATCCAACAGGAGGTCGCTCCGGGGGCGCAAAAACGCGTCAAGCTCGGGTTGGTGTTGGAAGCCATTGCGGACAAGGAAGGGATCTCCGTGAGTGAGCAGGACATTCAGGAGGAATTCTCCAAACTCGCCCGTGGCCTTCAAGTCCCGCTGGGAGAGATTCAAAAGATGGTGGAATCGGGAGGACAAAGTTCACGTCAGGAGTTTGAGGATCGTATCCGTGCCGAAAAAGCGCTTCAATTGGTCTACCAATATGCGGTGATTCAAGGGTAAGGCTCTCCGACAACCATTTTTGCACAGAAAGGTAGAACTGTATGTTAATTCCAATGGTTATTGAGAGTACGAACCGGGGTGAACGGGCGTATGATATTTACTCCCGCCTGTTAAAAGATCGCATTATCTTTCTTGGCGCGCCCATCGACGACATATTCTCAAACCTCATCATCGCGCAATTACTGTTCCTGGAGGCGGAAGATCCGGAAAAAGACATCAACCTCTATATTAATTCTCCGGGCGGGAGCGTCACCGCGGGCCTCGGTATTTACGACACCATGCAATACGTCAAACCACCGATTACGACGATTTGTTTGGGGCAAGCGGCCAGCATGGGCGCCCTTCTCCTGGCCGCCGGCACCACGGGCAAACGCTATGCCCTTCCCAACGCCAGGGTGATGATTCATCAACCGATGGGAGGCTTTCAGGGACAGGCGACGGAGATCGATATTCACGCACGTGAGATTCTGAAAATTCGCGATCGACTCAACCAGATCCTTTCGCAACATTCGGGTCAGGGGTTAGAGAAAATCAGCCAGGACACCGAACGGGATTATTTCATGTCTGGAACGGAAGCCAAAGACTATGGCCTCATCGATGAAGTCATTCTCAGGGCGCCGGAAAAGGAAAAGGCCGGCTCGAACGGCACCTAACCTCTGAACGCCTCCACCCCCATGGCAAAGCCGATCAAATCAGACGAGAATCTTCGGTGTTCGTTCTGCGGGAAAAGCCGCGATCAAGTGCGCAAACTGATCGCGGGTCCCACCGTGTACATTTGTGACGAATGCGTGGGCCTGTGTAATGAAATCATGGCCGAAGAGTGGCAAGAGGCCAAAGAAGAAATCTCCTCAAAACTTCGAAAACCCGCCGAGATCAATCGCCACCTGGATCAATACATCATCGGCCAAACCCGCGCAAAAAAAATTCTCTCGGTTGCCGTTCACAATCACTATAAACGCATCGCCGCCAATGAAACCGGAGACGTTGAACTCCAAAAGGGCAACATTCTGATGATCGGGCCGACGGGAACCGGGAAAACCTTATTGGCCCAAACCCTTGCCGATTATCTCGACGTGCCGTTTACCCTGGCCGATGCCACCACCTTAACCGAGGCGGGGTACGTCGGGGAAGACGTCGAGAACATTATTTTGAAACTGCTGCAAGCCGCGGACTATGAAGTGGAACGCGCCGAACGCGGCATCATTTATATTGATGAGATCGACAAAATCACGCGGAAGGCCGACAGCCCCTCCATTACCCGCGACGTGTCAGGGGAAGGCGTGCAACAAGCCCTGCTCAAATTAATAGAAGGCACCGTGGCCAACGTGCCACCGCAAGGCGGCCGGAAACATCCGCATCAGGAATTCATCCAAGTCGAGACCAAAAATATCCTGGTCATTTGTGGTGGGGCCTTTGTCGGGCTTGAACCCATTATCGAACGACGCCTGAATCGAAATCGCATGGGCTTCAAATCGGACAGGCCCGTCTCGCCGCAGGAACACGCCTTGTCCCTGTTGGCCCATATCCAACCGGAAGACTTGCTTCAATATGGGTTGATTCCGGAATTCATCGGGCGATTGCCGGTGGTGACCACGCTTGAAGAGTTGGATGAACACGCGTTGGTGCAGATTTTGACCGAACCAAAAAATGCCTTGGCCAAGCAGTATCAAAAGCTGCTGTCCTTCGACAAAGTGAAACTGAAATTTACGGATGGGGCGCTCAAGGCCATTGCCAGAAAAGCCCATGCTCAAAAAACCGGAGCACGGGGTCTTCGCTCGATCCTCGAAGAGGTGATGCTTGATATTATGTACGAGGTCCCCTCGCAAACCGAGATCAAGGAAGTGGTGATTACCGAAGACGTGATTCTGAAGAAGGGCGAACCGTTTAAATTTTTCGAATCGTCAAAAAGCATGAAACCCGCGGTTGGCTCGTAACGAGTGGACCGGAGCCCTCCTGGTCGCCGGGACGGTCGAAGCACCCGGTGACAACGCCCCCATCACGGGGCGCACACTCAATCCGCAAACTGTCACATCCATCCTCAACTGCCGAAGCGTCGAGCGGCTTTCTTTGTCGCGAACCGTTTGCTCTTGCCGCCGCCCTCCACGTCGTTCTTGCGCGGCGCGAACTCGAAGCCGAATTTACCGGAACGATCGGACAGGTCGATCGTAAGATGAGCCGCGAACTGGCGTCTGTTCTTCTTCGACACGAAGCCTTGCAGGAGATCGGTCTTGCCCGTGTCCAGCAATTGCCGCACTTCACCGGCAGCGATCGGGCGATTCAGAATCTGCCGGCCGATCTTGAAATCACAGGCCCCTTCGTCCCTCAGCCCGTTGCGACAGACGTATCGTCTTGGCGTATCAAGCACCAGCGCGCCACACTTGGGACACGGACCGACTTGGTCGCAAGTCTGCGGATCAACGTCGTCGTCCTTGGTGGTCTCACCAAAATCAAAGGCCGTGGTGCAATCGTCCTTGAGAATCACCTCCGCGGCAAATTCGCGGCCGAGACGGCTGCGGAACCCGTTCAGCGGGCCGAGGCGCCGGTCACGCAACAGGACGGTCACCTCGTTGGCTGACAACTCCCGCCCGGCGATGGATTTCCAAATCGAGAAATCACACGTTTCGCAAACAAACTTGCGATAGTTCTCTCTCACCGTGCCCTTGCCGCACTTGGGACAGGGAACGTCGAGAATGGCGTATTCGTCGTCAATCCGGTCAACGTCACATTGCCGGGCGGCCTCGACAATATCCAAGGTCATCCTGCGAATGTGCCGCATAAACTCCTCGGAGGAGAACTGGTCGCCTTCTATCTGCTTCAGTTTCTTTTCCCACTCGCCGGTCAATTCGGCCGTGGTCAATTCGTCAATCTTGAGGGCGCGCAACAACCTGAGCAGCGTCGTGGCCTTGGCCGTCGGGATCAATTCACGGGCGTCGCGCAGGATGTAACGGTTGCGGATTAACTCCTCGATGATCGAAGCGCGCGTCGCGGGCGTGCCGAGACCACGACCCTGCATGGCTTCGCGCAACTCATCGTCCTCCATCAGTTTGCCCGCGCCTTCCATCGCGGACAACAGGGTCGCCTCGTTATAGCGCGGTGACGCCTTGGTTTGCTTGTCCTCCATTTCGATTTCGACCGTCCTGGCCTTTTCGGAGCCGTCCGTGGCGGCACCCGAGAGCGGAGGCAACGTCTCGTTGCTTTCCTTGCGCCCCATCACCTGCAACCAGCCGCTCTCGATCAGCACCCGCCCACGGGTCTCAAAGGTCTGGGTTTCAACGACCGTGCGGCGCAAGGTGTTTTCAAAGCGGGCCGGAGGGTAGAACGCTGCGATGAAACAGCGAGTGACCAGTTCATAAATGCGACGTTCCTGTTCTTTCAGTTTACCCGGCACTTCTCCGGTTGGAATGATGGCAAAGTGATCGGACACTTGCGCGTTGTTGAAAATGCGCTTGTTTTTGCCGTTGATGTACTGTTTTTGGAGTGCCTGTTCGGCCCAGTGGCTGATCGGCCGGTCGCCCTTCTCGCCGTCCGGTGGCATGGCGCCCGGTCCGGCGGAGACCAGCGACTGCATAACCTTTCTGGCCGTCTCCGGGTAATCTTCGGGTAACGTCCGCGAATCGGTACGCGGGTAGGTCAGGACCTTGTGGCGTTCGTACAGCGCCTGCGCGATACCGAGCGTGGACTTTGCCGAAAACCCAAAACGCCGGTTCGCTTCACGCTGGAGCGAGGTCAGGTCAAACAGCATCGGTGCCTGTTGGCTCGACGGCTTCGTGGTTTCGGAAACACGGCCCTCCCGATTCGCACATTGCGCAACGATGGCCTCGGCCCGGGTCTTGTCCCAGATGCGCTCCGGCTTCGCGGTGCCGTGCTGATCCTTGGCTGCACCTTGGGTGGCACCCTGCTTCGCCCGGGCTTGCAACTGCGGATCAACCCAGTATCCTTCGTACCGGCCGGAGGCAATCGCGAAGGTAGCCTTGACCTCCCAATACTCACGAGGCTCGAAGTTCTGAATCTCTTTCTCGCGGTCGACAAGAAGCGCCAGGGTCGGAGTTTGCACCCGCCCGACCGTGGTCAGTGAAAACCCGCCGCCGCTCGAATTCAGCGCGGTCATCGCCCGGGTGGCGTTGATCCCGATGAGCCAGTCGGACTCCGAGCGACACACGGCGGCACGCTGGAGTGGTAACAAGGTCTCGCCGTCACGAAGACTCTCGAAACCGGCGCGAATCGCCTGCGGGGTCATGGATTGCAACCACAAGCGCTGCACCGGTTTGGAGCCCTTGAAATGACGGATCAGGTAATGAAAAATCAGCTCGCCTTCGCGGCCGGCGTCACAGGCGTTGATGACTCTGTCAATATCCTTACGGGCGTAGAGTTTCCTGATCAGTTTGAGTTGCGATTCATTCTGTTGGATCGGTTTGAGTGCAAAGTGATCGGGAATCACCGGGAGGTTGGCGAGCGCCCACTTCCCGCGCTCGACTTCGACCCCTTCGGGCGCCACCAGTTCGAGCATGTGACCGACCGCCGATGTCACGACGTGGTGCGCGCCCTCAAAGAAGTTTTTTTCGTTCTGAAACCCACCGAGCGCCTTGGTGATGTCACGGGCCACTGAGGGCTTCTCGGTAATGACCAGAGTCTTGCCTTCTCCTTCGGCGAGGCGGGGGAGAGCCTTCTTCTTGGGTGCGGTGGACGTACGGGGAGGCATCATCAAACTATCCGGTTTTCGGTCATGAAACGGAACTCCTGCATCCTTGTGTGGCCGTGCAACACGACCTCTTTACTCACTCACGTGATCAGGATCGGTGGCATCCTGGTCCAACGCCACCATCCTATGGGGCGCGATTTCTCGAGGCGGGGATGCCCTCTCAACACGTTTCCGGGATTCTTGACCGGCCGCCGTTCTGCGACGAGCCCGTCTACCCCTGACCCGACCTCCTGATATAACAGGAACCGGGTACCTGTTGAATGCAGCCTCGCAATTCCAGGCTTAGCAGGAGACTCATCACCTCGGCCCGATCAAAAGGCGCTTCGGTCAACACCTCGTCAATCGAGACGGGATCATCATGAAAAAGAGAGAGCACCCGCTGCTCTTGGGTGGTGAAGACCGGAGCGGCCGTCTCCTGAAAACCGGCATTCTTTACTTGATCGCGAAAGGATCCGTCAAGCTGAGGGAGCAATTCTTCAACGACGTCTCGCGCCTCTTCAACGAGTTTTGCTCCTTGTTTGATGAGTCCATGTGCCCCCTGATGTTTCCCGTTTTTGACGGAACCCGGGATGGCAAACACCTCACGGTTCTGCTCAAGCGCAAATCGTGCCGTGATCAACGCGCCACTTTTCTGATTGGCTTCCGAGACGATCACGCCTAACGACAACCCGCTGATAATCCGATTTCGGCGAGGAAAATGATACGGCAACGGGGGGGATCCGAGCGGCAATTCCGACACCACTGCGCCATTGACCTCAATGTCCTTTCGTAATTGTTGATGTTCCGGCGGATAGGTTCGATCCACGCCACACCCGACGACGGCAATCGTCCTGGCCTTGGCCGCCAGCGCGCCTCGATGGGCTGCCGCGTCGATTCCCCTCGCCAATCCACTCACGATCGTAAACCCCATCTCGGCCAAACGTTGACTGAGCTCTTGCGTCATCAGCGCCCCCGATGGTGTTGCGTTTCTTGATCCCACAATCGCAACGGCATGCTCGTCAGACGACGGCAGTGTGCCGCGAACGTACAACAAAGGCGGTGGATCAGGGATCATGGCCAGCCGACGAGGATAGGTGGCATCCAAAATCGTCATGATCGAACTCTCTCCCTTTTCGATCAACCGCATTTCTTTGCGAACGTGCGCCACAACGCTTGGATCGGGTTCTTTTCGTAAAGCGGTCACAACGGAAGAGCGAAGCCCGGCTACGTGCCGCAACTCAGACGAGGAAGCAGACCGCACCTCCTTCGGCCCGCCAAAATGCCGAACGAGTGTACAGATGGTCCCGTCACTTAATCCTTTCACTGACCGCAAGGTCAGCCACGCTTCCAGCTGTTCCATGGTTCAGAAGAACCGCACACAAGACGTGGGTGGGATGGGCACCAGTCGGCTAGCTCGCACTTTCTTCCAACACCACAATATCATACTGCTCAAGAGGGAGCAGGGGATCGGCATTCACCATAATCTGGCAATGAAATTCCCGTTGGAGTCGCTCAAGCGCTTCGGGCTCGGTATCTTGCAGCATCTCCACGATATGAGGATGAGCCCCGACCACCACGGTTTGCTGTCCGGCGGCTCGTCCGATTCGTCGGATATCGCGAAACATATCGTACACCACCGTGAGTGCGGATCGTGTATAGCCACGACCATCGCAATCGGAGCACACGTCTGAGAGCGTCCGGAGCAAGTCTTCCCGAACGCGTTCCCGGGAAATCTCGACCAACCCCAAGTCGCTGATACGAGAAATACGCGTTCGCGCTTTATCGTTGGCCATCGCGTCCACGAGGGCTTGATAGACTTTGTCGCGATTCCGTCCTCGTTCCATATCGATAAAATCGATAATAATAATCCCCCCTATTCCGCGAAGTTTAATCTGGTAGGCAACCTCGCGAGCCGCCTCCAGGTTGTTTCTCAAAATCGTTTCTTCCTGATCGCGTTTTCCAACGTAACGCCCCGTGTTCACGTCTACGACCGTCATGGCTTCCGCATGATCAATCACAATGTGGCCGCCGGACTTGAGCCACACTTTCCGGCCCAAGGCTCGAGAGAGTTCCATCTCAATCCCCAAATGATCGAACAAACTCTCATCCTTGTCATAATGAAAAATTCGAGACGTTTGGTCGGGAAGGTACAGCCGAACAAACTCTTTGACCACTTCACATTCCTCTTTCGAATCGATGAGCAGCCTCTTGACGTTTTTGGTAAATAAATCCCGTACCACCCGAAGCGTCAGATCCAAGTCCGTATGCAACGCGGCGGGAGCAGAAGAGACCTCCTGCTTCTTGACAATATCCTTCCACATCGCGGTTAAAAACCCGACGTCGGATTTGAGATCCTCCTCGCTGACCCCCTCGCTCACCGTCCGGACAATGTACCCATAGCCCGGCTCACGAATGCGTTTCATAATGTCTTTGAGCCGACTGCGCTCATCTTCCTCGGCAATGCGTCGTGAGACCCCGACATGATCGACGTTCGGCATCAACACCAGGAACCGTCCAGGCAATGAGCAATAGGACGTCACCCGGGGGCCTTTGGTTCCAATCGGGCCTTTGGAAATCTGGACGACGAGTTCCTGGTTTTCTTCCAATAACTCTTGAATGGGCAGCACCGTTTGCCGTCGAGGACGCGGAAACTCCGGCCCCTTCTCATCTTCATCACTTTCCACCAGGATATCGCCGGGTTCAGTGCCCACCGACAGATCCGACACGTGCATAAACGCGGCGCGTTCCAGCCCAATATCAACAAACGCCGCTTGCATACCGGGCAGCACTTTCACGACTTTGCCTTTATAGACGTTGCCCACAAAATCCTTTTTCTTGGCTCGGTCCACGTATAATTCCGTGACAACCTTATTCTCCAAAACCGCCACGCGCGTTTCTTGCGGGGTTCTATTGATGGCAATCTCAACACCCATATCTTGACTCCTTTATTTCCTCACCCGAGACGCGCTTGCGACTCAGTGCGGGAAACCTGACCATGCCCGTCCGGGGATATCTCCCCAAAAGCGTGACATGGATTCTACGTTTCGTCAAATGGTCGATCCCGACCACGGCAGGGAAGGCCTCGTGTGAACGGCTCACGCCAACAACGTCAGTCTTTCCTTCTTCACACTGAACAGCAGTCCCAACGCGGCCATCGTCATAATGGTCACACTCCCCCCATAACTGAGTAACGGCAGAGGAATGCCGACAATGGGTGCCAGACCAATGGTCATCCCCACGTTGACCACCATATTAAACGTCAGCATGCCCACGAGCCCAATGGCCAACAGGGCACCCAACGTATCTTTGGCCTTCGCCGCAATCTCCAGCCCCAACAACAACAACGCGAGAAAAAGACTGAGGCACAGCAACCCACCCAAAAACCCCCATTCCTCGGCCAAGACCGCGAAGATAAAATCGGTGTGGCCTTCCGGAAGAAATTTGAATCGAGTTTGCGTCCCACTATGAAACCCTTTTCCTATTAATTCCCCTGAGCCCACGGCGATGCGAGATTGCAACCCTTGGTAGCCTTTTCCCGCCTGATCATATTCGGGATCCACAAAACTTAAGATCCGTTCCTGTTGATAATCATGCAAAGAACCCCATAATTCACTCCAGGCAAAGGGAAACAGCATCAGTGCCGACAAGAGCACCACCCCCAAAGTTTTAGACTTGATGCCTACGGCAAAAAGCAGGGTGACGTAAATCGACAGAAAGCTGAGACTGCTCCCCAAATCCGGTTGTTTCAGAATCAAGAAAAATCCCGGCAAGGTGATCAACGCCGGCACGATAACCCGATGCCACCATCCTCGCCGGGTTTGGGTGGAATAATAGACGGCCAACACCAGGAGAATCGGAATCTTCACAAATTCTGAAGGCTGAAACACCATGGGCCCCAAGGCAATCCATCGTTGGGCACCGCGACTGCTCTTCCCGCTGAAGAACACGACCACGAGGAGAAGCAACGCGAATCCGTACAGCAGATACGACCATCGAGCGAGTTTATGGTAATCAATTCCCGACACCACCAGAAAGGCCAACGTTCCCACACCGATCCATATCGCCTGTTTCATATAAAGAGGAAACTGAGTCCCGGACCCCTCTGCCGTCACGCTGTAAATGGTCAGGACCCCAATGGATGACAACGCCAGGATGATCCCGCAAAAGCACCAATCAAACCCGTCTAACCCTCGCCTGCGACTCCACTGTTCACCCATACAACCGCGTCCTCTTTTTCATCATCTTGTGGGAAGGCACCGCACGAGAAGCCCGTGTTTTCTCTTTCTCATCGACCCCATATGATACATAGGCCTCAATCAGTTCTTTTGCCAGGGGGGCTGCCGCAGACCCGCCGTGGCCCATGTGCTCAAGCAACACGGCCACGGCAATGCCGGGATTTTCGAATGGCGCATAGGCGACAAACCAGGCATGGTCTCGAAATCGCTTGGGAGTGTCTTCTTCGGATTCCGGGCGTAATGAGACCACTTGCGCCGTCCCGGTTTTTCCCGCAATCCGTACCATCGACGATTGAGCCCGTCGCGCCGTTCCTTCGGTAACCACCGATGCAAGAGCCGCCTGAATGGCTTCCAGTTGATGCGGTTGTAACGCAAGGGAAGGAGCTTGTGTCGGATTCCATTTCTCAATCCATTCGCCCTCTCGTTCCCGCACTCCACGAACGACATGCGGTTGAACCGAAATCCCATTATTGCCAATGGTGGCGATCACTTTCGCCATTTGAAGTGGTGTGACCGTGACATAACCTTGTCCGATCGCCACGGAAATGGTTTCACCCGGGTACCATGGTTCCCCCCGTGTTTGTCGTTTCCATTCCGAGGACGGGATGAGTCCCGTTCCTTCGGCAGGGAGGTCAATGCCCGTTCTCGCTCCTAACCCGAATCGTGTCGCATAGGCCGCAATGGTCTCGATACCCATGCGATGGCCTAATCGATAAAAATACACGTCACACGAGTCGGCTATCGCCTTATGTAAATCGACCGCGCCATGACCATACTTCTTCCAATCCCGAAAGGTTCGGTCGCCCAATCGAAACTTTCCACCACAATGAAGCGTATCGGTGAGGCCAATGGCCTTGGTCTCAAGGCCGGCCGTCGCCATAATGATTTTAAACGTGGAACCCGGAGGATACTGACCCTGAATCGCTCGATTCGTCAGAGGATGGCTCGTGTCCTGAAGAATGTCGTTCCATTCATCGGAACGCAACCCGCGGGATAAGGCATTGGGGTCAAAACTTGGTCGACTCGCCAAGGCCAGGATTTCCCCCGTTTGCGGGTCCACGGCCACAATCGCTCCGGCTTCTTCTCCCAACAAATCTTCCGCCAATTTCTGTAAACGAAAGTCAATCGTGAGATGCACGTCGTTTCCCACTTGCGGCTTGTCCACGGAGATCATACGCTTCTCATGGCCCAAGGCATCGACCTCGATGAGTTTTCGCCCTCCCCGCCCTCGCAATGTCCTTTCATAGATCAGTTCCACGCCATACTGGCCTATGATGCTGCCCTGGGGAAGCCCTTGAAACTCTTCCCGTGCGAGCTGTTCCTCTGAGGCGCTGCCCACGTACCCGAGCACGTGGGCGGCGTAGGCACCTTGAGGATTGTTCCGCTGAAACTCCGGACGAATCACCACGCCGGGCAGATCCAATCGATGCGATTCGACAATGACTGCTTCTTTGAGACTGATGCCTTTCTTAAGGCGGATTGGCGTTTTCCCTCCCTGGGCCTGAATCTTTTTGTTCAGCTCACTCTTGTCCAACGACAACAACTCGATGAGTTTCCCAAGCAGTGCTTCACGGTCAGGCACATCGCTGAGTTGCACGTACAAGTTGAAATCCGGAACGCTATTCGCCAGCACTATCCCGTTTCGGTCATAAATAAATCCGCGAACCGGATGTAACAACACCGATCGGGTCCGATTATCTTGAGAGAGACTTCGATAGTACGTCCCATCACGAACCTGTAGCTGCCATAACCGCACGACCAACAGCCCCACAATGATCAACACCACGATTTTGATGAGCAGTAATCGTCCCTGGATGTCCGCTAATCCGGTTGATTGGAGACCAGGATCAGTCATTGCCTGCTTCACCGACAAACCTCATCTTGATGCATCTCAGGACGTCCTTCACGCACCTGGCACTTCGACCAGCCACCGTCCAATGATCCAATTGGCCACGATGGCCGCGAGTCCATCCAATATCGCTTGAGGAAGTAAGATAGAGGAAAACCCATGGAGCATCTCTCCCAGCCCCATTCCCATACGGGACGCCAGTAAAAACACGATTGCCGAAAGAACGGAACACGCCATGATCGGCACAAAGGCTGCATAGGAGGCCCTATTGGCCAAATTTTTGGCGAAGACGCCGGCCAAAAATCCCGCCCCGGCTTTCGTGAACGTATTCAGCCCAAACGGACCGGCAGAAAATAAATCCTGGATAAACCCCAGGCAGAATCCCACGATCACTCCTGGAACCTGTCCCGTCCGAAATCCGACCAAACAGGCGATGACGAGACAGAGGTCCGGCTGAATCCCAAAAGGACTCAGAGAATAGAACAAGGTGGCCTGAAAGGAAAAAAGAAACAGGATGAAAACCGCATACGCACTGATCTTCATGGAGTTGGATTCTGCGGCCTTGGGGCAATCAAAGCTTGCTCCAGGGGGATCATGGCTTCCGGTGATCGGGGAGAAACGACGATCAGCACTTCGGCCAACTGTCGAAACTGCACCACCGGCACGATTTCGGCGGTTTGGAATAAACTGTCTTCACTTTCTTCAACGCGGGAGACTGCCCCAATCAACACCCCAGGTGGAAAGCCTCCCGTCAGCCCTGACGTGACCACGGCATCACCTTTTTTGACCGAGGAAAGCGGGGGGATATATTTCATGCGCACAAGCCCTTGCGACGTTCCCTGAACAATCCCTTCATCTCGCGTTCGTTGAACCATTCCCGCAATGGCAACGTTCGGGTCGATCGCCAACAAGGCAATGCTCGTAGCCCCTGAGGTTCTGACGATTCGCCCCACTGCCCCGGCCGGCGTGATGACACCCATTTGCTCTCGAATGCCACCATCTTCACCTTTATTCAGAATCACGCCCTGATACCAATTCGACAGACTTCGGCCAATGACCTTGGCGGCCACCGTCCGGACCGATTCGTCCGTCTGAAATTCCAATAATGCGGCTAACCGTTCGGCGGTCAAGGCCTGTTCTCGCAATCGATTCACTTCACCTGTGAGTTGCTGGACTTTTTTCCGAAGCTCGCGGTTTTGTTCGGAAAGGCCCTGGAGGGCAATATACTGCATCCACCATTCCCGCATGTCCCGATCAAGTGTTGCCATGCCCTCAAGAGGAATGGCGACGAGGTCGGCCAAGGGTTGGCCTATCGTGTGGAGAAGGAATTGAGATTGCCGAGGCAGGAGGGCGAACACGACAAAGGCGACAGCCAAGAGGGCCACGCTGGCCCGCTTCACGCCGGAACCCCAAAATACCCCGGGCCGAAACCGGCCACGCATAAGAAAGTTGTTCCTTTACGAACTGACCGCCGACATAGAGGAGACACTCCGCAGGAGGGTGAGCTCTTCGAGCGTTTTCCCTACTCCTAAGACTACAGACGTGAGTGGATCATCGACATTGACAATAGGAAGGCCGGTTTCTTCCCGCAACCGGGCATCCAACCCGCGTAACAGCGCTCCGCCCCCTGTCAACACAATTCCTCGATCAACAATATCTCCCGCCAATTCAGGGGGGGTATGTTCCAAAGCCAACTTGATTGCCGACACAATGGCCGTCAGGCACTCTTGCAGGGCTTCCCGGACTTCACCGTCTTCCAGCGCAATGGTCCGGGGAATCCCGGAAACCAAATCCCGCCCTTTGACCATCATTTGGGCTTTCTCTTCCAACGGATAGGCGGAGCCAATGCCCAACTTCACTCGCTCGGCCATATGTTCGCCGATCAATAAATTATGTTCACGCTTCACGTGATTAATAATAGCCGAGTCCATCTGGTCACCCGCCACTTTCACGGATTCACTGTAGACGATGCCCCCCAATGAAATGACGGCAATATCGGTCGTGCCCCCCCCAACGTCGACCACCATGTTCCCTGACGGCTCGGTGATGGGCAGCCCCGCTCCAATGGCCGCCGCGATGGGTTCTTCAATCAAATAGACTTCGCGAGCACCAGCTAACTCCGCTGATTCCTTCACGGCTCGCTGTTCAACTTGCGTGATTCGTGAAGGAACGCCAATGATGATCCGAGGCCGGACAAACGCCGTACGATTGTGAACCTTGGTAATAAAATAGCGAAGCATACGCTCGGCCATTTCAAAGTCCGCGATGACCCCTTCTTTCATCGGACGAATGGCGGAAATGTTTCCGGGCGTCCGTCCGACCATTCGTTTGGCTTCGCTCCCCACGGCTAAAATTTTATTAGAGTGCCGTTCAATAGCCACAACGGACGGCTCATTCAACACAATGCCTTTCCCCTGGACATAGACCAGGGTATGGGCCGTCCCCAGGTCAATGGCCATGTCACTCGAGAAGAGGCTCAAAAATTGACTGATCAATCCCATAATTTTTTCACTAGCGGAGATGACACCTCAGGGCTAAGTTCGCGGACAGTTCTCGCGGAGAACTCGCCCCGATTGCTCCTTGAATCCATTCGCCACTTCTTTCGATGAGAAACTCCCCATGGATTCGCTCTCCAGGAGCAAGAAAGACAACAACTCACATGCGGCAGGGAATATTGTTTTTCGGAGAGACGGACGTTCGAAGAGAAGGGCGAACAATGCTTGTTCGCTCTCCGATCAACCCCCACACGGGAAGTGCCCACCCTATAAGGCGGTTAGTATAGCAGACCTCCCGCCTAACCTCAAAATTTTTGACTTCCATATGAGACCGCCGGGTCGAGGCCAGGCACTGCGTCAGAGACTCGGCGGGAGTGCGTCCGGCCGGGGATGGGTGAAGGTGGGGACGGATCACCATTGACACGCCTTCAAAGAGCGGTAAAAATAGTTTGTCGTCACCCCATGAAATATACGCATCTGTCTCTTTGCCCGGCTCCGGACATTCTCTCTGGAAAATCCAGGTTACGGCATGAATCCCAACGATTTCAACCGTCGCACGGGCGTCCGCTACCAACCCGACGAAAAACCGCCGATGGCGCTCGCCTTCGGGCTCGGTCTGCAACTCGCCATTCTCAGTGTGGCCGCCACGGTATTGGTGCCGGCCATCATCATCCGGGCCGCCGGTGGGACCGAATCCTACCTGTCATGGGCGGTGTTCGCCGCGGTCGCGGTCTGCGGCGCGACCACGGTGCTGCAGGCGGTCCGGTTCGGCCAAATCGGCTCGGGCTACGTACTCTTGATGAGCATCTCCGGAGCCTCCATTGCGGTCAGTATCACCGCGCTCGCCGAGGGGGGGCCGGCGATGCTCGCCACCCTGGTCGTCGTCTCCTCGGTCGTCCCGCTCGCGCTTTCCGCGCGGCTCTCGCTGCTCCGGCGAATCCTGACGCCGACGGTCACGGGAACGGTCATCATGCTGATACCGGTCACGGTGATGTCGCACGTCTTCAATATGCTGAAGGATGTGCCGGACGGGGTTCCAGCGGTGGCCGCTCCGCTGAGCGCCTTTGCGACCGTACTCGTCATCGCCGGCAGCATGCTGAAAGGGACGGGGGTGCTACGCCTCTGGGCACCGGTCATCGGCGTCGTCGCCGGTTCGGCAGTCGCCGGGCTCTTCGGCCTCTACGACATCGCCCCCGTGATTGAGGCGTCATGGATCGGTCTTCCGCAGGGCGCATGGCCGGGCTTTGATCTCGACTTCGGACCCGTTTTCTGGACGCTTCTTCCGGCGTTCGTGTTCGTGGCCCTGATCGACACGATGCAAACGATCAGCGCGTCGGTCGCCATTCAGCAGGTATCCTGGCGCCAACCTCGCGCGGTGGATTTCCGGGCGGTGCAGGGCGCGGTGGCCGCCGCCGGAGTCGCCAAACTGCTGGCCGGCCTCTCGGGAACGGTGCCGAACACGACCTACTCGACGACCGTATCGGTGACCGAACTCACCGGGGTCGGCGCCCGTAGCGTCGGGATCGCCCTCGGGGCCGTGCTTATCGTACTGGCGTTTCTTCCCAAGGCGCTCGCCGTGGTCCTGGCGATACCGGGCCCGGTCGTCGCAGCCTATCTCGCCGTCTTTCTGGCGATGCTGTTCGTCATCGGCATGAACCTGATCGTCCAGGACGGGATTGACTATCGCAAGGGACTCGTCTGCGGCGTCGCGTTCTGGATGGGGGTCGGCTTCCAAAACGGCATGATCTTCCCCGAGTATGTTTCGGAATTCGCCGGCGGTCTTCTTCAGAACGGGATGACGGCCGGCGGGTTCGTGGCCATCCTCATGACCCTGTTCACGGATCTGACAAAACCTCGACGCCGGCTGGAGGTGGAGTTCAAGGTCTCGGCCCTGCCGAAGATCAGGGAGTTTCTCTTCGGATTCGCGTCCCAAAGCGGTTGGGATGCAAAGATGGCGAACCGGCTCGACGCCGCCAGCGAGGAGACTCTGCTGACGCTCATACGACGGGACGACGTCGGCGACCGGCGCTTGCTCCTGGTTGCCTACAAGGAAGACGGCGGGGCGGTCCTTGAGTTTGTTGCCTCGACCGGCGAGGAAAACCTGCAGGACCGGATCGCGCTGCTTGGCGCGCGGATCGACGAAGCCCTGGTCGAACAGGAAGTTTCACTGCGGTTGTTACGGCACCTTGCGTCCTCGGTTCGCCACCAGCAATACCATGGCACGGATATCGTGACCATCAGGGTGGAAACCCCATGACTGATTCGCAACGGCCAGACGTGCCGAACGTGAATGATCCTTGTGCTACGGTCTAGACGTTGACGAGGAAGACTCCGGCCCTGAGTGTTGTGGCCTTGCAACCACCAGGAGACAGACACGATTCATTCGGTTTGCCCGGTCTAGGGGGTTCCCCCGATTTTGCACCGCAAGGTCACGCGGTTGCGTTCGGCAACCCGCTCGTACGCGTATTCATCCGCAAACTTTTTCGTGAGATAGATGCCCAGACCCCCAATGGGCCGATCCGTCAGGGACGAGGTGGTATCCGCCTCGGGCGCGTCGTCGAACGGGTTGAACGCGGGTCCGTTATCTTCAAGCCGAGCCACGACAACCGTTTCTTCCAAAGACAGACACAACTCCAGTTCCGGTCCGGACACCGCTTGCAGGGAGTAGTTCACGCTATTGGTGATCAGTTCTTCAAGCATCAGATTCAGGCGATTCTGCAACCCCATATCCAGTTCGTAGGCACTGGCAAAGTCTTCAAGAGACTGCTCCAGTTCCGTAATCGAGGACAAGTCCGGGGTAAGGGAAATCTGCTTCATATCAGTAGGGGACGGCCCTTGTGCCGTCCCAAATATGTGACCAAATCATACACATATCGTTTGCGTTAGTATAGCCTCGGCATGGTAGTTTGGGTTGTGCTGAATTAGAATGCCAAGTCCAAATAGCAAGAGACAAGCCCCGGTACGCCACCAGCCAAGCCCAACATCAACCCTGCCATAACCCCCATGATGGTATTGGCATGCCGACTCCAATGGAGTACTATCAACGATCACGACCGACTGATGCGGCTCTTATGCGTATAAACCTGAGTATGGCGTAGGCACAGACACGGCTATTGAAGCAAAATTGAGGGAATGATATTCTATCTCTGATTAACGAAACCTTCCTCATGGAAGGTTTCGTATGGACTCTGACTGAAGAGAGACAAGTCGTACTTTATTGAGTTTCTTTACGTGAGACCCGAACTGGAGGAAAGAACGTATGGAGGAAAAACCTAAGCTATCCGTGGAAGCCGAGCATAGTGACAAGGCCACGATCCTTATCGTAGTCGGGCGAGTGGATGGTTCCAGTGTGGGAATTCTGGAGAGCGCCGTACAGGAACAGATCGATGCCGGTCATAAAACACTGATCTTTGATTTCAAGGATATGAGTTATATCAGCAGTGCCGGGTTGCGTGCGCTGCTGATCGCTGCTCGTCTGACACAGAAGGAAGGAGGCAAGGCACTGTTCTGCGCCCTTGCCGAGCACATCGCTGAAATCTTCGAGATCAGCGGGTTCAATGAAATTCTGGACATTCGCGCCACCCGGGCCGATGCGCTTGGGACGCTGTGATCGACGGCTCGTGCATGAATGGTCGATCCATGAATACCATCAAAAAAACTGACTGGTATCCAAGACATGAATAAATCACCAACTCAGGTGCTTGTCGTCGATGACGAAGAAGATCTTGAGTTACTGGTACGTCAGAAATTCCGCCGCCGGATCCGGGATGGGGAGCTCAAGTTTCTTTTTGCCCACAATGGCAAAGAGGCCCTTGAGACGCTGGCGGAAAACCCTGAGGTCTATCTGGTCCTCTCCGACATCAACATGCCGGTGATGGATGGTCTCACCATGCTGGGTCAGCTTGCGGATGCCGACAAGGACGTGCAGGCGGTGATCGTATCCGCCTACGGTGATATGAAGAACATTCGCACCGCAATGAACCGCGGGGCGTTTGACTTTCTGACCAAACCGATTGATTTCAACGATCTTGAAACGACCATCGAAAAGGGCATCAGACACGTGCAGGCCCTGCAAATTGCCCTGGACACCCGTGACCGGCTGGTAGCCGTCAAGCAGGAACTTGAGATGGCCCGGGAAGTCCAGATGTCCATTCAGCCGAAGGCGTTGGCGGCCAACGAGAACCACGACGTGAAGGCTGTCATCATCCCGGCCAAGGAAGTCGGCGGGGACCTGTACGATTTCTTTTTCATTGACGAATCACGCATCGGACTGGTGATTGCGGACGTGTCCGGCAAAGGGGTGCCTGCGGCGTTGTTCACGACCGTGACCCGGGCACTCCTGCGAGCGGCCGCATCAAAGGACTACTCCACACCGGGCGATTGTCTGACGATGGTCAATGAACTGCTCTGCGAGAGCAACCCGTCCTGCGTCTTCATCACGCTGTTTTTCGGGGTGCTTGACCTGCGGAGCGGCGAGATGAGCTATTCCAACGCCGGGCACAATCCCCCCAGAGTCGTGAAACCTGATTCCCGGGTTGAGGTGGTGCCAAAAACCGGCAATCTCGTGCTGGGGATCCAACCCGGCCACACGTATAACAATAAACAGATGCAGCTTATGCCTAATGACACCCTGTTCCTGTACACCGACGGTATCACGGAAGCAGAAAACATCAATTATGAGGAATTCACTGAGTCGCGACTCGACAAGAAGCTGGCCGGACTTGCCGGTACGAGTTCTGAACGGGTAGCAACGGAGATCGTGGACGCCGTGCAGGAATTTGTCGGAGATGCCCCGCAATCGGATGACATCACCTGCGTGGCGGCACGTTTTCTGGCACCTCTTCCGGTTCCCTCGTAAGCAACACAAACCTGCTCTCTCTATGACGATGCGGATTCTCCTGCTCCTGTTGGTGGTTGTGGCAATACCGTGGGTGCCGGCTCGGGCGGAATCCGATCAACAAACGATTGTGTTCGGTCAGTCCGCGGCACTCACCGGCCCGGCCCGCGAACTGGGCATAGGCATGCGCCTTGGACTCCTCGCGGCATTTTCCGAGGTCAATCGCGAGGGCGGCGTACACGATTACCGGCTACGCCTCGAATCGCTGGACGACAGGTACGAACCAGAAGCAGCGATCGCCAATACCCGTGCCCTGATTGAACAGTACAAGGTCTTTGCCCTGATCGGCGCCGTTGGGACCCCAACCTCAAAATCGGCCGAACCCATCGCCACGGAGGCGGGAGTTCCCTATATTGCCCCCTTCACGGGTGCTGAATTTCTTCGGGACGCGAAGAAGCGTCCCAACGTGGTGAACGTACGGGCCTCCTACTACCAGGAAACCGAGGAAATGGTGGCCCGACTTCACGAAGATCTGGGCATAGACCGAATCAGCATTTTCTACCAGAACGACTCCTTCGGGCAGGCCGGACTGAACGGGCTGCGCCGCGCGGTCAATCGCCATGGCCTGAGCCTGATTGCAGAGGTGTACTATACCCGCAACACCGAGGCCGTCAAAATCGCCCTGCTGGATTTGCGCCGCGTCAACGCCGAGGCCGTCGTCATCGTCGGTGCCTACAAGCCTGCGGCAACGATGATCCGGTGGGCGAGACGACTCAACTTCAATCCGTACTTCATCAACATTTCATTCATCGGCAGCGCCGCCTTGGCGAAAGCGTTGGGGCCCGACGGGACCGGCGTGTACGTGACCCAGGTTGTGCCGTTTCCGCGGGATACCACCCTGCCGATCGTCGTGCAATACCAGAAGGCTCTGAAGGAAATTGACGCCAACAGCAAACCGAGTTTCGTCTCGCTGGAAGGCTACCTCGCAGGCCGCATCGCCATAGAAGGTCTGCGGCTGGCGGGACCGTCGCCTACCAGGGAAAGCTTTCTACAGGCTCTGATACAGGCTGGAGACATTGATCTGGGCGGGTTTCATTTACGCTACGACATCAATGACAATCAGGGGTCTGACCGAGTATACCTGACCCGCATCGATAACAGGGGGCGCTTCCAGTCGGTAGACAAGATGTCGGCACCATGAACGAATCCCCTCCCACCGAGTCCCGGGACCCGACCGAATCCAGTGTATCTGCGAAGCAGGTGAAACCTCTCGCCATTGAAGAGCCGGGAACCGAGCGAACATTCCGGGTAGGAGTCGGCGCAAGGCTGTATTTCCTGCTCTTCGGTGCCGTGGTCCTTATGGGCGGTGCCACTATGCTGGCTTACTTTACCTTCAACGAAACGCTGAGGCACGAAATCCGGCTGGCAGAATACAGCATGCCCAACCTGATCAACTCGGTAGACGTGGCCCGGAAAAGCGCCATCGTGGTCAACGGCGCCTTTCGTCTGGTGTCGGCGTCCTCGAAGGAGGAACATTCGGCCGTGGTCGAATCCACGGCTCGAGAAATAGCCTCCCTCGAAAACACCATCCTGGAACTGGAAGCCCGCTCCGCCTTTGGTGAACAAACACGATTGATCAGGTCAAATCTGGAGGAACTTGGCAAGCATCTGGACGTGATCAAACAATCCTCCGCCCGGCGTCTGGACATTAACCAGGCACTCAACGTCTTCATTGACGAGCTTGGCGGAACCACCAGGCGCGTGGAACGTTTGCTGGTCCAGGCCATTGATGATCAGGCCTTTTACCTGGTATCAGGATTACGGCAGTTGGATGGGAAGATCCGCCCCATCAGGGAGCGGGCGTCGGAAGACGAACTGACCGCCTACCGCAATCTGATCACCGTGAACCAGTCCGCCAACCTGGCCGTGTTGCTGCTGGATGAGGTCCTGGTTCTGGCGGACCGCCAGTTTCTCACCCCCCTGGAGGAACGATTCCAGAGTGCCGTTCGAAATTTCCTGCATGCCTATTCGAAGCTGCCTGTTTCCATGCAGGACGACCTGCTTGAAGAAAACCTGACCCGTCTGGATGAAATCGGGGAGGGCCCGGATGGGGTCATTGTGCTGCGTCAGGAAGCGCTGCTCAGGCTGGAACAGGAGCAGGACACCTTAGCGAAGGCGCGAACCACCTCGGAATCGCTTGTGTCGGGAGTCAACAATCTGGTTGCACAAATCAACGAGGAAGCCATTGATTCCAGCGCGGCGTCCCGCACCGCCGCCCAGACAGGTATTCTGTTGCTGATTCTCCTCAACGTTTTCGGGACCGTAGGCGCTTTTGCGTTAGGCTCGCTGTTCGTAAGGCGCTATCTGGTACGCCGCCTGGTGGGACTGTCCAGCGCGATGCGCGAGATGGCCAGTGGTGACCTGGAGGTCCCGGTACAGGTCGAGGGGACTGATATCGCCAAGCCGGTGAAGGGGTCTGCCAAATACGTGACACGGAACATACAGTATCTCATCTGGAATGATGAGGTCACGGACATGGCCAGGGCACTGGAGGTGTTCCGGCGTTACGCCTATGAGGTCCAGCGGCTGAATCTCGTGGAAAAATTGGCGGAGCAACTGGATGCCAAGAATGAGAACCTGGAGCATGCACTGGAGAATCTGAAGGCCGCCCAGGAGCAGGTCATTGCCGAGCAGAAACTCGCGTCTTTGGGTCAACTCACCGCTGGGGTGGCACACGAAATCAAGAATCCGCTCAATTTCGTCAGCAACTTTGCCAACGTCTCGATCGAACTCGCGGATGAGATCGAGGATCTGATGAAGCAGGAGGAAAACCTCGACCTTGAGGAGATCAAGTCGATTCTGGAGGAGATGCGGATGAGCCTCGGGAAAATCAAAGAGCATGGGAAGCGAGCCGACAACATCGTACACAGCATGCTGGAACATTCCCGCAGCAAAGAAGGGGAGTGGCGGAAGACGAACCTGAACGCCCTCTTGAAACAGTACGTAGACCTGTCCTATCACGCGCTGCGCGCCGAAGATGACTCCTTCAACTCGCAACTGACGGTGAATCTGGACCCGAACATGGAAGAGATCATGGTCGTCCCACAGGATATCTGTCGAGTGTTCCTCAATCTCGCCACCAACGCCTTTCAGGCGCTGAACGAAAAGCAGAAAAAGGTGGATGGCGACTACCAACCGGAACTGTCTATCGCCAGCCGGCAGTTGGAGGACCACGTGGAGTTCTGCATCCGGGACAACGGCCCCGGCATCGCGGATGAAGTACGTGACAAGATTTTTGAGCCTTTTGTGACCACCAAGGAACCGGGGAAGGGCACCGGCCTGGGGCTCTCCCTGACCACCGACATCCTGGTTCGTCACGGTGGGTCCATCCAGGTCGACACGGAGGTAGGGCACTACACCGAGATGCGTGTATTGTTACCGCTGGAGCCCCCTGCGGAAGCCCACAGCAGTACGGAAAACGAGACAGAATAAGATAGGCACAGATACCGGAGGTCGGGTTACGCTGTGCTAACCCGACCTCCGGCTAGAAATTGTACTCCATGTGGAATTCGAAGAAGCTGTCGCGTCGCCCCACATATTGAAGATCCGCTGGGTCGATGCTGAGAATCGTGTTTGACTCCACGTGCAGAGACCATTGGTCGAAGAGCCGCCGGTCGAATTCGGCAGCCAGGGTGCGGGTTTCACGGCTCGCGTCCGTCAGCATCGCGACTTTGATTTCGGTGCTCTCGACGTCGTTGAACGCCAGACGCGCGCCGAAGAAAAAATCGTTGTCGAGGGTCATGGGCTGGCGCCTGGGAAGCGCTTGCCGGCCCCGCTCGTCATAATTCCATTCGGCCAGCAGGCCGAGATCGGCCGTAGAACCCAAGACGGAATAGAACGTGTATTCGCCCCCTACCACGGCAGCCACGTACTCTTCTTCCCGACCGCAGGTTGCGGTCGCCGGAGCGATGCATCGCTTCCAGCTTGAGCAGCCAGGCGTCGAGCGTCAGTTGCGCATCCAGCCCAAACTGGCGGATCTGCGCGTAGTACGGAATCCAGGTTAGCGGGACGCCACTGACCCCGCTCTGCACCAAACAAGCAAGCGACGGACAAATCAGACTTGCTTCCCGGCTGTGCCATCGAACACACTCACGCTGATATCATGGGGCCCCAAACCGTGACGGTATCGGGCGGCGAATTTCACGGGCCGAACGTTGAACCGCCCGTCAGAAGTTGAATTTCATTCTGATTTCAGCCAAGAAGTCGTGGTTGCCGTGACCCGCCGTCGTGTAGCTGAGCGAACCCTGTAAGATCGGCAGGTTATTACCCAAACCCACACTGCCGCCGAGGCCCGTGCGAACTCGAGTCGGGTAGAGACGCGCCGCCAACGGCGTGCCTGCCACGGTGACCGTTTTCCCCGCATTCGAAAACTCGTGTTCGATATCCACCGACGCAAACAGGTGCCGCGCTTCCTTCTCTCCCGCCTCCACAAGAAGTCCCACGCGGCCCCTCACGCTTTCTACGTCTTCCATCAAGACCGTGCCGCCGCCGGCGCCCGTTCGGGCCTCGAAGCTGTCCAGTGAGAACGAAGAATAGGTGACCCCTGCCCGCGGCGTGAGAAACAAACTGCCCATATCAGCGAAACTGCCCATATCAGCGCGGTGGCCGGTCTCGATCCCCAGCGCATAGCCGAATCCTCTGACATTCGATCCGATTGAACCCATGGACAGGGCGTCCATATTCAATCGATACCAGGTCATCGCAAGCTGGCTATCAACGTAAAACCACCCGGTATTCAAGGTGCCGGAAAGCCCCAACCCCTCGCCCGCCAGGGTGAGGCCGCCGCCGTTCCGCACGTCCACGGAACTATTCCGGTGATACCCCGAGGCACCGATCATGCCGTGCTTGCCTACGGGATAGTCGATGCCCCCTTCCAACTCGTACCGATCGTAGTCGTAGGCGGTCGAACCGTACGTCGAGGCTTTGGCGTTCCACTGGCCGCCGCCGTATGCGGACCGGAACCAGACGCCATCCGAGTCGCGTGCCGCAGCCATCCGCTCCTGGTAAGTCGTGAGGCCGGTCAACCCCATGAGCACGAAAGGCAGCGCCTCATACACCTGCGCGCGCGCGCCGCATTGGTTTGTCACAGAGATTTCGTCCCCGTTCTGTTGCAGAATGACGTCCCAGACGCCAAGCGGCACCGCATCATCTCCAGCAGCCAATCGCATGGCTGGGGCACCCGGCTGCCGGACATATATCTTAGGGGCGCGGGAGGTCCCGTCGGCCCCAGGAAGGTTTCTGATGACGCCCTGGATCCGCTTCTGAATGTCCTGGCCTGGCTGGATCACCACCTCAACGTCGGCGGGCACATTGGGTTTGATGTTCCATGGCTCACCGAGAATCGCCACGCCCGACTTCGCCGAGATCCGCGCTTGGGGGCCGACAATCACCGTGCCGCCGCCTTCCAGCTTAATCCCTGCATGTCTGATTTCGATATGTGAACCGTCCGGAAGTGGCAAGTTCTGGACTTCGGGGCCGGTCGACTCGACCTCGCCAAACACCCTCACCACATTGTTCGTGAAGGGGAAATCACCGTTGCCCGTGCCTCCTTCAAAATGGATGCCGGTCCATCCCGAGACCCGGCCGGTGCGCGCGACCGTCACGTCGCCGCCGGCGACCGGATGAACACCGACACCGAACTGCCCGGTGACTTCGCCTGCGATGTGAACGAAGTGTTGACGTGTGCCCTCGACGATACCGCCCGTCGCCAGCCTTATACCGTCTAAAAGGCCCGTGACGGACGCTCCCTGCGACACGGAAACGCGAACCTTGCCGTTTCTCATGCTGCTCGGAATGGGATAGCCTGTGTGAATGCCATAGCCGTCGAGGGACGTGACGCTGCCGCCGGTCACTTCAATCAGAATGTCACCGGCATTGTAGTTCACCTCAAATTCGCGTACTCTGTTCTTGTAAGCTTCCGTGTACGCTGGTGACGTTGCCAACGTCAAAGCGTCGAGCGCCTCCTTCAGACGATCCTCGCCGGTGTCATCCAGGAGTTCGCGGATGACCTCCGCTTCCGCTTGTGAGAGGACCTCTACGGGGAGAGGATTTCCTTGTGCATCGACTGCGCCAAGCGCACCCGCCAATACTTGCGCAGGCGTCAGACCAGGGAACGCAGGGATCTGCAACTGCGCGGCAAGGATCGTCAACTCGGCAGACGTCAGGGTTTTTGGTGTCGCGACATGATCCAACAGATCCACAAGGTCAACCGCGTACGCCCGGATCCCCGCTCCGACCGGGGGAAGCGGGGGTTTGAGGAGTCCACCGACGATGCCGAGGTTGAGTGCCTGGGCAAACGCAGCCGGAGCCGGCTGGCCCGGCAGGCCAACGATGCTCGGATCTCCGACCCGGATCGTTCCGCTTGAGACGATATGAATCAGAGGCTTGTCGCGGACCCCGTCGTTCATCGTCTCTACGGGGTCCGCCGTCTGTCCGTTTTCCATCGTGTACCCGGTATGTCCGCTTCTCCGGCGAGCCCACGCGAGGATGCCCTCCGTTCCAGGTCCACCCAAGATCGTCCCTTTGTTGTCGATCACGATGCGGCCACTGTTCTCATCGTTCGTCAAGAAGGCTGCAACGCCCTGGCCACCTCGTGCCACTCCTCTCACGACGGCGCCTTCCTCGAGTCGCACGGTCACGGAGCCGTCGTGATGCTGGAATCCTTGCACGCCGTTGCTTCCAGCACGTTTCGGCGTGATTTCGGTACCTCTCCCAAGCGTGATGGAGATATCGCCGGTGCCCAGATGCTCGCCGTTCACGCCGTGAGCACCCTGACCCCCAGTGGCGATCGTGCCGCCGGTTACCGCGATGTTCAGCGGGCCGGCACGGTGCTGTCTCACATTAATACCGTGGCCTCCTACACCGTCAGTCTGGATTCGCGCGTGCCCTTCGAGCGTAACGGAAACGGCGGAGTCCGCCGCAGACTCCACGGAAATGCCGTGATCCATCACTTCGATGCTTTGTCCGTTCGGCAGTGGCACCTGGAGCCCCTGCCCGTTGATCGTAATGGCGCTTGCCTCATCGGTTCCGCCCTGGACGGTCAGATCCAGTCCATCGGGCGGCACGTCCTGCGGGGTGAAGCGGATACCGGTGTAGTCCGACCCCGTACAGACCTGAACAGCGGGATTCCCTTGGACCGGATTGCACTCCGCTTCCCGATTCTGCGCCAAGGCAACTTCGCAAACCGAGAAGGATACGAGCATCGCGCCTGCGACGCTTCGTGCCAGGATCCGCAGCACAGGGAATCTCACTGTGGGTTTCTCTCGGAAAAAGAGACTCCGCAAAACAGCGGTCCGTATCCGGGGGTTCAGACGAAAGGCGGATTTTTTCATGTTTCATGCTCCTCGAAGCCCGCGTCGGCGTAAAAAAATGGTCGAGATGTGCAAGCCGGGCATGGGGACACGCCTCATGACGCCGGCTTCCAAGCAGCAGGGACCAACGATCGTTGGTTCAAACTACCGGTTCGCGCCGAACGCACCAACAATATGCCTTCGCTCGAACACGCCGCCGACTTCATCATGGTTCGGGCCATAGAAATATCCAGATAATGAGTCCGGACCAGTTCTCTCGCTAAAATGACCATCCGTAACCTGCACGTCACTCCAATTCATGTCGTCATATTTTCGGCCGTCATCATGGGTGGCGATATTGGTGAAAGCCAGATCGAGAACCTGTCGAGCCATATCGAATGTGAGCGTGGCATCTCCTATGAGTGGATCTTCGTCGGACAGCTTATCCCAGCCGGTCATGGCGCCCGTCCATGTGGCGGATCCCGATATCGGATTCGTGCCGCTGTGTTGTCCGGCTGATGCACCTCCCGCCCATCGAACGCCAATATCGAATGTACTCCGATCTGCGCTAAAAGTACTATATTTCAACCATCCACCCAATCCTCGGAAATCAACTACACCAAACGTTGTATCAGCTCCTGTTGTTCCTCTAAGGTGGACGCCTTGTCGTGTTCCAACGACTTTAGTTTCCTGCTCTGGTGTAAAAGTGGTGGCCTGCTCGACGTTGTATTCTAATGGACCGGTCGGTAGCATTGCCGTACAACTGTCCTCCGTGCATTCTACTGGGAAGCGCTCAGTTGGCAATGGTATTGGCTAGCAGTCACCACCAGAGCCGTGGAAATTATCCGGGTAGCATTCTTTCCAATCTCGCCGATTTGATCGTGGATGTCCTCTTCCATCGATTTCATCATGCCCCCACCACCGCCGCAACTCGATAAGATCACAGTGATAACGATGCCTAGTCCCATAGAATTCCATTGACGCATGATGTCTCTCACTTTGTCCGAATGAAGAAAAAAGTGACCGTTGAAGGTTTAGCACAGACCGCATGAACCTGACTTTCAATGAAGGTCCTGATGATCGCGTACAAACTGTTCCCGTTGGCCCATAATATTCCACTCCGTCCACGGCATGAGCAGGTCTTCCTTTGCCGTGCAGAGTCTGCCAATATTAACTATCCGCTTAAAAATTTAAACGGTAAAGTTTGTACCCCCCGCAGGACGGCTAGAAATTGTACTCCATGTGGAACTCGAAGAAGCTGTCGCGTCGCCCGACATATTGAAGATCCGCCCGGTCCATGCTGAGAATCGTGCTCGACTCCACGTGCAGCGACCATTGGTCGAAGAGCCGCCGGTCGAATTCGGCAGCCAGGGTGCGGGTTTCACGGCTCGCGTCCGTCAGCATCGCGACTTTGATTTCGGTGCTCTCGACGTCGTTGAACGAAAGATGCGCGCCAAAGAAAAAATCGTTGTCGAGGGTCAGGGGTGAGCGCCTGGGAAGCGCTTGCCGGCCCCGCTCGTCATAATTCCATTCGGCCAGCAGGCCGAGATCGGCCGTAGAACCCAAGACGGAATAGAACGTGTATTCGCCCCCTACCACGGCAGCCACGTACTCTTCTTCCCGAAGGGTGCCGACAAGATCTTCGAACCCGCCTACCCCAAACACGGCATCCACGTACGCCTCTTCGTACTCCTTTTCCCTCCCGAGCGCGTTGCGTTCGCCTGAGCGATGCATCGCCTCAAACTTGAACAGCCAGGCGTCGAGCGTCAGTTGCGCGTCCAGCCCAAACTGGCGGATCTGCGCGTAGTACGGAATCCAGACATTGGAGACATCACTGACCCCCGTCGGCCCACAAGCAGGCGGCATACAAATCAGGCTCGCTTCCCGGCTGGTGCCATCGAACACACTCACGCCGATATCCAGGGGTCCGAAGCTATGACTGTACCGGGCCGCAAAATCCGGATGCCACTCCTCGGCCCCGCTCTCATACTCCACCCGCTCGTTGTCCAAGAGTCCTGCGAAGCGCAGGCGACCGCCTCGGCCCGGGTAGATACGCGGGCGGTGATACGGCAGCCCGAAGAACTCCAACATGCCCCAATCGCCGGTCCACGTGACGTGGACCATGGGTTGCCCCAACTTCACTTCGCCGTTGGGATGTTCGAGGAAGTCGATCTGATTGATGATATCGACCAGGTGTTGCGATTCGGCAACACCCCAGAACACCCGGTCCACGCCCACACGGAACTCCAATTCGCCCTCGCCGCGTTCGCCGAACAGCAGAGCATACGCTTCCCGCAGATCCCAATGGGTGCGGACTGAGTCCGCGCTGTCGTAGCGAAAGAACGGCAACAGGGTCACGCTTCTTCCCTCGACGTCTTCAAGGTAGAGTTTGGGCTCCACCACAAAGCCGCTCGTATACGAGCGCTGGCTGGAATCAATGCCGGTTTTCGGAAACACACGGCTTTCCAGGCTCACGCGCCCGGACAACTCCCAGGCCGCGATCTCCATTTCCGCATGGGCTTCGACGGCAACAACCGACGCCACCAGCCAGATCGCGCCAAGCACCGCACGGAATAACATCAACGCACCCGTTTCAGTCCAGTTCGTGTGAAATCATTGCAGCCGTGGGTCAACGAGGAACGGCTGCGTCCGTCAGGTCTCCTGTCGGGCGACAAAAGCCGCACAGTCGTCAGCAGCATTAATGCCGCTTCGCAACGCTCCGTTCGTCGAAGGTACTACCATATACTCGCCGGCGAAAAACAGGCCTTTGACGCTGTTGAGGCTTTGCCGGCGCATTTGATGTAACGCTGTCATCATGCCACCGGGTGCCAAACACACGGCCTCATTCCAGCGATAGACGCGTGTGAACAGCGGTTTTTGGGACATGGCGGGGAAATACTTGCGAACTTCCGCAAGGACCCGCGCTCCCGCCTCTTCATCGCTCAATGCGAACAACTCTTCCGCCTGCTTGCCCATCACGAGCGCGTCAATGAGGGCCTTGCCCTCCGGCACGGTCTGCGGCAGCAAGACCGCGGAGTTGCTCATTCCTATCATCAGCGCGCCCGTCTGCCGCGGGAAAGTGACGGCATACCAATCTTCGGGAAACGGATTCGAGTCAACACCGAAAAACACGCGGCAACACTTGGAATAGGTCACTCGGCGCAAGCTGTCGCTGATGCCGGACGGCAGGTCTGACGTAATTTTGAGGGCTGTGGTGGCGGTCGTGGCGCAGATCACCGCATCGGCCTCGACGAAGCCCGCTTCCGTGACAACGCCTCTGGCGACTCCATCCTCAAGAACGATACGCTCTACGGGTGTGGAAACCCTGATGTCTTCTTTACAGGCATCCGCGAGAGCCTCCATGAATTCTCCGGGGCCTCGCTCGGGGAGGCATGGCCAAGCGACACCATTCAAGCCGAAATTCCAGGCGGCCGCCATTGCGTAGGGCACGCCAATCTGTTCCGGCCCCCCAAAAGTATAGCTAGCCAGAGTGGGGGCAAAGAATCTTTCCAGGACTTCGGTTCCAATGTTTGCTTCGAAAAACTCGGCGATGCTTTCCCACGTGTCGAGATCCAGCATGCGTGAAGGGTCGTCAAAGCTGAAGTCGTTCCCTCGGGCTTTCATCATTCTGACCAACTTGAGCGCCTGCCAGACTCCTTTAGGCGACAGAAGTTGGCCAGCAAACAACGTTTTGGCCGTCTTTAACCGGCTGCTCAGCAGATTGCCGCCATAGAAACCATGGAATTTGCCGTTCCAGTACACGCCGCCATGGACCGGGACACGAGTTCGCCGCAAGGAAACGCCGAGTTCTTCCGCGAGTTGCCTGACGGTACCGTAAGTTTCGAGGAAAACGTTCGCACCAAGATCCAGGTGAAAACCGTCAACCTCCTCGCTGACGATTCGACCTCCGGGATGGGGAGCGGCCTCGAATACGGTGACCTCCAGTCCGCGCTTGCGAAGCGTGTAGGCAGCCCCTAACCCCGCTATCCCGGCCCCGACGACAAGAACGTTTCGATTCCTGCTCATTCCAATCTCCTCAGAATCCGGGCCTCACCCGGCACCACAGGCTTACGAGGGTACGACCGCGGCGCATCACCGTGCCCGTTTCAATCCGGTTTTGCTGAAGTCACGCTCTTTGAGTTGGGTACGGAACTGATAATCCGCCCAGGTCAACACGGTACTCTTGCCCGTCAGATGATTGACCATGGTCATCTCTCCGGCGCGCCAGTACTTGTCCAGGTGTTGCGTGTAGTTCCCGATGGTGAGCGTTTTCAGGTGCGCGTCCTTGCGGTCGTAGTACTCTACTTTCCAGACGCGCAACTCGTCCTTGTCGCGCCAGACCAGTTGGCGGAGGTAGCCAGAGGCTTTCTTGTCCACCGGAACCCGCTCGGAGACCGTGCACGTCAAGTCCCCGCACGGCTCGTCCCGCAGGTACCGATAGGTGAATTTTTCCACCTCCGGGGGACTCAGGTCCTCATAGGCAAATTCGCTGCCCATGAAGGAGCCGGACCGGTTCGACGAACTGATCCGCTTGACCCGTTTCAGCGCCGGGAGATAGAGCCACTGGTCGTCCGCCTCCTGCTTATGGCCGTGGATGAGCAGCGCCGTCCCCTTGACGTCCCGCGGCTCGTCGAACACGAACAAGCTCTTGTCGCCGTCGCTGGCGACCTCCAGCACCTTGATATGGAGTTGGCGCCGGCTCTCCTGCCCCTGCTTGTTGCGCAGCACCATGACTTGGCGAGCCGCGAAATTACCAAACCCGTCATCCTGGGCGCTGGCTTCCGTGGCGATCTTGAGCCCGGTTTCCTCGGGGGTGGCGCTCTCCGCTCGCGGCGGTGCGGCCAAACAAACCAACAAGACCAAGTAAGGTGCGAGAAGCAAGAGCGCTGGTCGTGCGAGATGAGTGTGTGTCACTAGCATAATTTCCTCCTGTCAATATAGTGACCGAAAAAACACTGGCACCCGCTTATAAGGGACGGGAAGTCAATAACTCCGCAGCCTCCTTGGCCGCATCAATGCCGCTAGCCAAGGCACCGTTCACACATGGCACCCGCATGTAGTCACCTGCCAGGAAGAGGTTCTTCACAGCCCGGTCGTGTTGGCGTATCTGGGCCACCGCCTTGAACATGCCGGGCGACCCCATGCACACCGCCTCCCGCCAGCGGTACACTCGAGTAAACAGCCCCTCGTCGTCGCCGGGGAGGTTGGATCCGGGCGGGGGGTTTCGGCGCGCATCGCGAAGCATCTGGCGCTTGATTTCCTGGTCGTCCAGTGGAAACAACTCCTCGGCACGGTCACGACCGACGAGCATGTCCAAAGTGCTCTTGCCTGGCGGCACGCAGGCGGGCAGGTTGACGGAGCGGTCCAGGAGCAAAGGCGTGTCGTCCTCCGGGTACAACGCCCCATTCCATTCAGGGGGAAGAGGGGGATGGTCGAGGCCGATCACCACTCGACATCCTTTGGAATAACCGACCTTGCTGAGCACCTGGCGAATCCCGTCAGGCAGGTCGGGTATGATTTTGGGCACCATCGTGACAGGGGTTGCACAGATGACCGCATCCGCTTCGATGGGGCCGTCATCCACGATCACGCCGGTCACAACCCCGTCCTTGATGACCACTTTCCTGACGGGTGTGGACACGCGAATAATATCTCCCAATTTGTCGGCCAGCGCGTGGGACAGGGCGCCGACACCCTTCTCCGGCATGTATATCTGATCGCCCTTCAACAGCATTTCCGCCAGATACGCCCGCATGTACGCGGCGCCGGAGTATTCGACGTGGCCCATCGTCATCTCCAAGAATCCACGGAACGTCACCCTCAAGTGCTGGGGCAGGCCGACCCTATCCATGTAGTCGCCGAAGTTCTCCTCCCCTTCCACCTCGACAATTTTACAGTCGCTGTGGAAATTCAGGAACTCCGATTGATCCTTGATCCCCTTAAAAAACTTCATGGCAGCTAAGGAGAACAATCCCAACTTCCAATAATGTGGCGCGGCCTGGATGATGTTGCGAAGGGAGATGAGCGGGCGCGTCACAAGCCACCGGCCGTTTCTATACCAGCCAAGGGTCAGCTTCGGGCAAATCAGGGGTACTCCCAATTCCTCGCACAAGCGAAAAGTAACGTCGTAGGATGCAGTAAAGAAGTCGGCACCTTCGTCTATGAAAAACCCGTCCACCCGGTCGCCGCCCAGGCGTCCGCCTACCCGGTCGTTGGCCTCAAGCAACATGACGTTGATGCCGGACTGTTTAAGGGTGTAGGCGGCACTCAGTCCGGCCGCTCCTCCACCAATGACGATGACTCGTTTTGTTTCCATGGCATGCTCCTGGTCAAGCGGTTCACATGGTCTGCCAAGCCGCAAAAAGTCGAACCCTTCTCCGCTCGTGGGGAATCATGGAGTTCTCCGGTCGATGGCAATCAACAGAGTCGGAAGGAGCAGAAAATCGGCGACAAGTGCGCAGATGATCGTGATCGTGACCAAGAGACCAAGCACCCAACTGAGCTCGAATCCCGACATGGTGAACACCAGGAAGCCCGCCGACAAGACCGCTGTCGTCGTCCATAACGCATGGCCCACGGTGTGAAAGGCGGAGCGCACGGCCTCGGGTGCCGGAAGCCCCTCGCGACGGGCCTTCAGATATTTGCTCAGAAAATGAATCGTATCGTCCACCACGATTCCGAAAACGACGGCAACGACCACTGAAGAGACAATGCCCAAGCGACCGACGAGATGACCCCACAGGCCGAAGCTCATGATGGCAGGGATGAAATTGGGAAGAAGGCTGAGGAGGCCGATCCGGACGCTCTTGAACACACCGATCAGGATGAACGATATAAGAGCCATGGCGGCGATCGTACTGCCTAACATGCTGTCGATGTTTTGGTCTGTCATATGAGCCATAATAACGCTCAGCCCTGAGGCTTCCTGCGCAAAAGCCGGTGCATTGGCGCGGAGCCAGACCTGTGCCCGCTTATCGAGTTCCTGCAGGTCTCGAGACGTCGCGTTCTTAATCACAACGCTCATGCGTGTCGCGGATTTGGCAACGTCGATGCGGTCGTTGAGGTCGCTGCCGAACGGCAACGAAAACTCGTACAACAACAGGTACTGCGCCGCGAGAGCTTGGTTTTCAGGCAGGCGATAGAAGTCCGGGTCGTCGCCGTGCATGTTTTTGTTCAGACGTTTCATGATGTCCGAAAAGGCCTGGACATGGGTCACTTCGGGTTGCTGCCGGTACCACTCGGCGAACGCCTCGACCTTGCGCAAATAATCGGGGTCGGTGATGCCACTCTCTCGCCCTGCGTTCAGGGAATATTCCAGCTTCTCCAGGCCGGTCAGGTTTTCGATGATGTAATCCGCATCGCGCCGGACCTGGTAACGTTTGTCAAAAAACTGCGTCAGGTTATCGCCCAGCTCAATGCGGGGAATGCCGGTTATCAGGCCAACGACCACCAGGGTGAGGGACCAAAGCACGAAGGTACGCCGGGAGATGACAAAGTCGGCAAGGCGGTCGAAGAAGGCGATTCCCTCCGACCGGACACGGGGCGCACGCAATGGCAGAATCGAGAGCAGGGCCGGCAGGAGCGTCATGGTGTACACGAAGGCGCAGAAGACGCCGAATGCCACCAGATTACCCAGGACGTGAAAGGGCGGCGAATCCGAGGCGTTCAGGCTGAGGAATCCGATCGTCGTCGTGACCGAGGTCAGAAAGACCGGGTAGGCATTGATGCGAATCGATTCGACAATCGCCGCGTTTCTGTCCAGACCACGCCTCATGCCCAATAGCACACTCGTGACAATGTGGATTGAATCCGCAATGGCTATCACCATGACGATAACAGGCACGCCGGAGTTGGTGGGGCTGAGCACCATGCCGCTCCAGCCGGCGAATCCCATGGTGCTATTGATGACGAACAGGAGAATGGCGACGATGGCTACCGGACCGAGAACCGAGCGCAGGAGAATGACCGCCAAGCCTACGATGACGAGAAACACGATTGGCACCAGGGTTTCCATCTCGTCCTGTGTGACATCGGCGAAAGCCCGATTCATGACGACGGAGCCGGTCATGTAATAGTCGATGTCCGGGTGGCTCTCGCGAGCCTGGTCCAGGAGGTCATTCAGATAGTCGGTGATTTCCATCACTGCCCGGTCCGGGTTGTCCGGCAGGATGAAATTGATCGCCAATCCGGCCACTCGCCCGTCATGGGAGACCAGCCGCCCGACTATCTGGGATGCGTTCAACGCGATCTCCTCGATTCGCACGAGGTCGGCATCGCTCAGCAACCGCGCGTCATCCACGAGCGGGGCGACGACCAGATCGTCGCCGGACGCCTCGCTATGGGAGTAGTTGGTGAGGGAGTCGACCCGAGCGGAATACGGCGCGCGCCACGCGGCTTCGGTCAACTCCTCTATCGTGGCGAGTGTCTCACGGGTGAACACCGAGCCCTCGCGGGGTGCGACGGCGATCAGTGCCATATTTGATGCGGAGTAGGTTCTTTCCAGAGCCTCAAACGCGGCGAGTTGCGGATTGTCTTCGCTGAACAGAATGCGGTAATCGTGCGAAACGGTAATGAAGCGGGCACCCGCCGTCATGACCAGCATGGCCAGCGTCGCGAGCGCAACGACCAGCCAGCGGCGGCGCAGAATCACGGCGATATAGCGTTCCAATAGAGTCATCGCCTCGGCCAGCACCGGCTAGGAGCGACGGCGAGTTCACCACGGCCAAGCTTTCGTTTGACCACGAACATCGCTTACCAGTCGCTTGATTTTGATGTACGGACGTGGTCGGGCAGCTTGTAGCTCACCCCACCCTCGTCATACACCGAGATTTGAAGAAGCTGAGAAAAATTTTGTGATCTGATGAGCTGTTGGTTCTTTATAAATCGGAGAAGGCGTTGTTTGATCCGGTACAGAAACAGTGTTCCCATGGTAAAGCTCTTTGGATACTGGAACTGATCAGCGAGTCGGTTGCCAAGGAGTGCTCGTGACAGGCGGTAGGCCAACCTGAGCACATCTTTCTCTTCATCCTGACTTTTTATATTCGCAACTGCCGGAATGGAATTGATCAACGCATTCGCCATGGCTATCGAATCGGCATCCGGCGGCGGCTCGCACATAGGCGCGATCCTGTATATTTTTTTCGCTTCCGCGCTGTTGGTATAGAGGATGGTTTCAGGGATCCCCATGAGATAGCCGGTGTAACGCCACACGGCAAGAACACTCTCTCTTTCTTCCTTGTTGAAACTCGCGCCCACCAACGACGCGTATTCCAACAGGCGCTGGGAAAAGACGGAGATGGCAAAACCCAAGTGCGCCGCGCTGAGCGGCATGCCCCACGCATTGTGATTCCACTCGTCGGATTTCGCCAACAGGCTCCTTATGCGAGCATGGACGAAGCGAACGCGCGTGGAGAGCCTCCATCCATCACCGTCTCTATACAAGCCACCGGGGTAAAAGATTTCCATCAGTTGGCGGTTATTCTGCCGGAGGCGTCTTGTGGTACCCGCCACTCGCCCGGTAATGTTGAAAGACTTGGCGATCAGCGTCGAAAAGCCTTCCACCAGCACCCCGCAGACGAATGCGATGAGCATGAGGTCGACGTTTGCGTTGAACGCGCGAACCCCCGGACGAAAGGCTTCGTAGTCGAGCCAAGGAGGCTCTTCAAAATTCTTGAAGAAATCGCGCAGGACTTGCGGCGCACTGCGCAAAGCCTCGTCATGCTGCTCTATGCCAGCCTCGACGAACCGGTGCAGGTCTTGAGGCGGCAATGAGGCAAGTTCCTCCAGCACAGGGTCCAGCACGGGGTCACCGATAGCGGTGTGCCGTATATAGTTGTCGGCCTCCATCTGATTATAGAGGCAGGCCTTCGCATACCCCTCGACGTACGCCGATGGTGGCTGTACCATTTTTCAAGATCCTGCAGTATTTACCTAACGAATCCATAAGAAAGCTCTCAAAAAGGGAGCTCGGAACACCTGTGGCTATAGTTGTAGCGATTATTGAGAAAAGGTACAGAAAAATCAAGTAGTAGATAGTAATTAGCAGGAATCCCCGGGTCCCCAACCACAAGATCGGAAATCAAATCTGGAACGACGAGTCCATTTCGAGGGATCGTTGGTTGTCTTGTGACTCGACTTGGAATCTCAGTGTAGCATAAAATGTTGATTTCCGAACGCCGCACGGCACATTCCGAAGCGCCCTTACGCCATGAAACACGGGGATGCCCTTTCCAAACAACTCTCGCCCTGCCCGTTTTTTCCCACCTGCGTCTGCAGCCGGGACGACGCATCGGCTCGTCATCGCGTCGAGCCGTTCGTCGTGTCAGGGGACCCCGCCGTCGTCTTCGGCCAATTGAAGGCTCTCCTCGCCGGTCTGCCGCGCACGGTTGTCGTCACGGCAACGGACGACTATCTCCATGCGGTCTGCCGGACCCGACTCGGGTTCGTCGATGACATCGAGTTTCGTCTCTGCCCCACGAGCCGCGTGATCCACGTCCGTTCCGCGGCACGAATCTCCTTCTTCTACGACTTCGGCGTGAACCGGAGGCGCGTCGAAGGACTCCGGCGGCGGCTTCAAAGCGGATAGCCGGTGCGCTCGAGTTTCTCCAGCCGGTTGCGTGCCTGGCGACGTTCTGCAGGGCTTGATTCATGAATTCCAGTCAGCACGCTTCCTGTTCCCCGATTAATATTCGCCGGTGGCTTCCCGGGTGATGAGTTCCAGGATCTGCCGGCTGGTGACCACGCCCAGGAATTTCTCGGACTCCCGGTCCCTCACCGGTATCACCGTCAGGGAGTTCTCCGTCATTCGCTGCAGCGCGTCTTCCACCGGCTCCTCGGGCCAAGCGTACAGCGTCCTGGGGCGCGCAAGTTTGCGCAATGGCGTGTTGGACCAGGACTCCTTGGGCAGGTATCGCAGCAGGCTCAACGACACAATCCCGGAAAGCTCGCCTTTCTCCACCACTGCGTAGTCCTGCTGGTGGGGGACGATCCACTGGTCGGCAAAGGCCCGTACCGACATCTCCGGGTCGGGATAGGTGCGGGTCCGGTCGAGGATGTCGCCAACGGTAATGTCGTCCAGGACAAAGCGGGCCAGCGACGGCGGGAGCGATTCGGTCGGCATGACCCCTTCCGACGGCTTCACCCGGTTGACAACGGCGCGGATAGCCGGAGGCGTGAGCAGGATGTAGGCGAGCATGATGAGCACGAGCAACGAGAAGACGTCGTGCCCGATGACGCCGATCTCGAGAAGCACCAGCAGAAGGGCCATTTCCGCAACCCCTTTGGCCATCAGCCCGGTGGCCAGAACAAAGGGCCTGTCCAGACGAGCCACGGAGGCGCCGATGAAGGCGGCGGCGAATTTTCCGGCCAGGGGAATGACGACCAACGCCGCAATGGTCCACACCGGCAACTCGGTGAAGGACAGGCTCAGGTGTAACCCGGCCGAGGCGAAGAAGAGAGGCACGAACAGCCCCTCGGCGGTGCTTCTCATGCCGGGGACGACGTCCCGCCGCACGTAATACGGCAGCCTCGACAGGGCGGCACCAAACAGCAGTGCGCCAAGGGAGCCGTGCAGACCCATCTTCTCGGCACCGACGACCGTCATGAACAGCCCGCCTAAAATCAGCCCGAAGGAGAGTTGCGGCACGTGCAGGAAGCGCTTCAGCAGGACGATCAGAGGCGGAAGCACCCGGCTGGCCAACACCCAGGTCACCACGGTAAAGCCGGCAATCTTGCCCAATAGGAAGAGCACGCTTCCCCAGCTCAAATGGTGAACGTGCTCGCCGATGGTGAATCCCACCAGCAACAGGGTCAGCAACTCGGCAATGAGCGCGGTGGTGAATATTTGGATTCCGATGGGTTCCCTGAGGCGACCTTCATCGACCAGGACCTTGGCCACCACGCCCAGGCTGGTCAAAGAAAGAATCCCGGCAAGGGCCAGCGACCCGGTGAAATTGAGGCCCAGCCCGAAGTCGTAGATGATATCGGAGGTGACGGTCAGAGCGGCAACCAGGGATAGAAGAACGGATATCATCGCGGCGGCGAAGAACCGGCCGCGGATGGCGGCGATGAAGCCGGAAATATCGAGTTCGTCCAGGCCGATAAGGAAGAAGAACAGGAAGATGCCGATGCCCAGCAGTATCTGCATTTCGCCGGTGGGCTCGACGATTCCGGCAATCGGTCCCAGCAGGATTCCCGTGGCCGTGTAGGCCACAATGGAGTTCAGCCGGAAGTGCCGGAGAAGGCCTTCCACCAGTTTGGCGACGACGATAACCAGACCGATGGACAGCAGGGCTTCTTCAATCATGCCTGATGAGTCCCGCCGTTGGGGGTGACGTTCGAGACGTGCCGGAACATCCGGCAGGAGTGCATCCTGGACGCATTGTATGAGTCAACCACGTTTGGTACTTGATTGATTTGGTGTTGGGTCAGGAATTGTAGCGGAGATGCCCGGTCAAGTCCATGGTGAGACAGAAGGGCGCCGGAGGCGCACAGCCACTCCGCCAAATTGCGCTGGAAACCGGCCATGTCGCAAAACGGCAATGGTCGTCCACGAAGTTCTCCTGAAGTGTGCGAAGGGTTGCACGCCGCGTCCTCAATACGCCATATTGGCTGGGGCACGAATAGAGGTCCGTTTGATGGCAGCACACACGCTTTTTGACAAAATATGGGGTCCTCACGTGGTGCATGAGGACTCGGATGGCACGACCCTGTTGTACATCGACCGCCACCTGGTCCATGAAGTGACCTCTCCGCAAGCCTTTGAAGGACTCAAGCTTGCCGGACGTCACCCTCGGCGGCCAGGGGCGGCGCTCGCGGTACCGGACCATAACGTGCCGACCACCGACCGAAGCTTGGACATTGCGGACCCCTTGAGCCGCATTCAAATTCAAACGCTCGAACAGCATTGCGCCGACTTCGGCATTACGCTGTTCTCCATGCACGACGTTCGTCAGGGGATCGTGCACGTCATTGGTCCGGAGCAGGGACTTACCTTGCCCGGGATGACGATTGTCTGCGGGGATTCCCATACCTCGACCCATGGCGCATTCGGGGCGTTGGCTTTCGGCATCGGAACCAGTGAAGTCGAACACGTGCTGGCCACCCAATGTTTGATCCAAAAACGACCGCAAACCATGGAAATCCGAGTCGACGGCCACATCTCTCCCCACTGTTCGGCAAAAGATCTGATCCTGGCCATTATCGGGAACATCGGCACCTCCGGAGGAACCGGGTACGTCGTGGAATACACGGGCGAGGCGGTTCGGTCCTTATCGATGGAAGGCCGCATGACCCTCTGCAACATGTCTATTGAGGGCGGAGCACGTGCCGGTATGATTGCCCCGGACGAGACCACCGTCTCCTATATCAAGGGCCGTCCCATGGCTCCCCCTGCCCACCTCTGGACCCAGGCCGTCCAGTATTGGGAAAGGCTACGCACGGATCCCGGAGCCGCCTATGATCGAGTCGTCACGCTCCAAGGGGAAGACATCGCCCCGCAAGTCACGTGGGGCACGAATCCGGGCATGGTGACCGGGGTGGACGGCGCGGTCCCGGACCCACGGTCCTTTTCCGACGTGGAAACGCAGGATGCCACGACACGAGCACTCAACTACATGGCCCTCACACCCGGCACCCCTATTGTGGATATCACCATCGACCGGGTGTTTATCGGATCATGCACGAATTCGCGGATTGAAGATTTACGCCTGGCCGCCTCCTACTTTCAAGGGAGGAAAGTGGCACCCGGCGTGCAGGCAATGGTCGTGCCGGGTTCCGGCCTGATCAAAAAACAAGCCGAGGAAGAAGGATTGGATGCCGTCTTTCGCGCAGCCGGGGCCGAATGGCGGGAGTCCGGCTGCAGTATGTGCCTGGCCATGAATGCCGACGTACTCCAACCCGGTGAGCGTTGCGCTTCAACGAGCAACCGAAACTTCGAAGGCCGGCAAGGAAAAGGCGGACGGACGCACCTGGTCTCCCCGGCAATGGCCGCGGCGGCCGCCGTCACCGGGCACTTCGTCGATATTCGTCATTGGGCCTGACCCGGGAGCGTTGCCATGGAACCCTTTACCACCCATACCGGACGCGTCGCTCCTCTGGATCGCGTCGACGTCGATACCGATCAGATCATTCCCAAGCAATATTTAAAGACGATTCATCGAACGGGATTGAAAGAGGGGCTCTTTGTGGATTGGCGCGCGCTCCCCGATGGGTCCCCGGACCCGGATTTTTTTATGAATCAACCGCAGTATGCCGAAGCCACCATTCTGCTCACTCGTGACAATTTCGGATGTGGTTCTTCCAGGGAACACGCGCCCTGGGCGCTGTTGGATTATGGCATTCGCGCCATTCTGGCTCCGAGCTTCGCCGAGATTTTTTATAACAACTGCTTTCAGAACAGCATCCTGCCGATTGTGCTTGAAGCCCAAGACATTCAGCGGCTCTTTGACCACGTTTGCGCGGATGACCGGTTTGAACTGACGATCGACCTGGCTTCTCAAACGATCTCCACGCCCCAGAAATCCACGTTTCGATTTTCCATTGATCCGTTTCGAAAACAGTGCCTTCTGCAAGGGTTGGACGCTATTGGATTGACTCTCCAACGCGAAAAGGATATTGCGGACTACGAGGCAAGAAGAAAACAGGAAGCTCCCTGGCTCTTTCAAGACTTGTGCTCGTAAGCCCGCTTTTCCAAACCAGAATCGTCATTCTGAGCCGGAGGTAAAGAATCTCGTCGTTGCAACACTGCGTTCTGTGTCTTAGTTCCCCTCCTTTGTAAGGAGGGGTGAGGGGAGGTAGAGGCCATGACCAGGACGGCGAACACCCGTGCTCCATGGACGCTCGGTTCTACCCCACCTGCCCTCCCCTTACAAAGGGGAGGAACAACCTGGCCCTTCTTTCCGGGTTCCCCTCTTGTCGGCAGCCCCTCATTCTGCCAACGAATGAGTGACCGCCGTTTTTCTTCCGTTTCCCGGAGACAGCACGATGGATGAATTCAGCGCACTCAGGGACGTCATCATTATTTTCTCCGTGTCCATCGCGGTGGTCTTCCTGTTTCAAAAACTCCACCTCCCCTCGATTGCGGGGTTCCTGGTCGTGGGGACTCTCGTGGGGCCCTATGGGCTCAACCTCATTTCTGATCGTGAACAGGTACACGTGCTGGCCGAGATCGGGGTGATGCTGCTGCTGTTCACGATCGGCCTGGAATTTTCTTTGGCGAAATTGAAGTCCTCGAAGATCTTGTTTTTCGTGGGAGGACCGGCCCAGATTTTCAGTGTCCTGCTCATTTTCGTCGTTGGCGGGTTCCTCCTGGAAATCGACATGAACTCCGCCATCTTCTGGGGATTCCTGGTCACCCTGAGCAGTACCGCCATCGTCCTGAAAGCGCTGGCCGAGCGCGGAGAAAGCGATACCCTTCACGGACGATCCACGATCGGCATCCTGATTTTTCAGGACTTGGCCATCGTGCCCATGATGCTCATGACTCCATTTTTGGGGAACCAAGGCTCAGGAGACATTGGCCGCATTCTGTTCGCCCTCGGACAATCGCTCGCTCTGGTTTGCCTTATTGTGCTCGCCGCCAGAGTCTTCGTCCCCAAACTCCTGGAGCATATCGTTCGGACAAAAAGTCGAGAACTCTTTCTCCTGACCATCGTGGTCCTCTGCATGGGTACGGCGTGGTTGACCTCACTGTTTGGGTTATCCATCGCCCTCGGCGCCTTTATCGCCGGACTCATCATCTCCGAATCGGAATACAGTCACCAGGCGCTTGCCGAGGTTCTCCCGTTTCGGGACAGCTTTAACAGCCTGTTTTTTGTCTCGATCGGCATGCTCATGGATACGCGCGTGATCCTGGAATACCCCCTTCTCATCATGAGCATGGTCGGGGCCGTCGTCATCGGCAAATTCGTGACGGGAGCCGCTGCGGTGTTAGCGGTCGGGGCGCCTCTTCGTTCAGCGATCCTGGCTGGTGTGGCCCTGGCGCAAGTAGGCGAATTTGCCTTTATCCTGGCCGAAGAAGGCCTCAAGGCGGGTATTCTGTACCATGAAACGTATAATATGTTTCTCGCCGTCTCGGTCCTGACCATGATCGTCACCCCGTTTTTAATCCAATGGTCCCCCAAAATCGCGCGACGGACGGAAGCCGTGCAGCGGCTGCACCAATGGTTGCCCGGGCGTGTGTCGTTGCGCGCGGAAACGGCCCACGTCAAACTCAGGGATCACGTCATCATCGTGGGATACGGCTTGAACGGTCGCAGTCTTTCGCGAGTTCTTCGAGAGTTCGAGATTCCCTACGTCGTCCTGGATATACGGGGGGAGGTGGTGCAATTGGAAATCGGGACGGGTGTCCCCATTCAATATGGCGACGCCACCAATCCGACGGTCCTGCACCAGGTCCAAATTGAAAATGCCAAAGTCCTCGTGGTCGCCATTTCCGACCCCTTTGGGGCACGGCGTATCGTCCAACTTGCCAAGAGTTTGAACCCGTCGATTCACGTCATTGTCCGGACCCGATATCTCAAAGAACTCGAAGAATTGCACAAACTCGGAGCCAGTGAAATTATTCCTGAAGAATTTGAAACGTCGATTGAAATCTCAACCCTTGTTCTTCAATCGTTTCAAATTCCCAACCAGGTCATTCTGGGAAAAGCGGAACAAATCCGGCGAGAAGGCTATGCCCTGCTCCGGCGGGGAGAACTTCCCGAACTGGCCCACCATCTTCGGTCGGGAACGCTTGAGGACGTGGAAGTGGAAACCTGCCGCATCGATGAAGATTCACCCGCTCTGGGTCAATCACTGCATGACTTGGCTATTCGGCCACGAACCGGCGCATCCGTGATCGCCTTCATGCGCGACGGGGTCACGGAATCCAACCCTTCCGACAAAACCGTCCTCGATGCCGGGGACATCGTGGTTCTGCTGGGTGCCCATGATCATATTCGTCGAGCGATCGGACTCCTCGTGGACACGAAGGTCGACTAGCCGGCCCTGACGCGAGATTCACTGGATAACAGCAAGATCTCCCGTCTTACTCATCAGTGATATTGGCCCTTGCCCGGTCGGCCCACAAGCGAACACTGAGGGACGCATCGTTACGTGAGACCAAGTCAAGGGCTTCCAACTCCTGGGCATCTCCCAATTTCCCCAGTCGATAGGCAGCCTCGGTCCGGACACCCGGGTCGGCATCGAGCAAGAGTCGTTGCTGAAAATCAGGGAGGACCCGACGATCACCCAACTCACCCAACGCAGCCAAGGCGCCTTGTCGCACGGCCGGGTCCGGATCCGTCAGGGCTCCACGCAAAATCGGAAAGGCACTTTTGGCTTCAAGCTGTGTGAACGCTTCAACCACGGCACGACGGCTGCTGCTCTCTCCGACGGCCAACGCTTGAGTGAGGATTGCAATGACTGGTTGACGAGGGCCGATTTTTCCCAACGCCCGCGCGGCTGCGTGTTTGACGGAAAGGTGCTCATCGCCTAGTGCTCCCGCGAGGCGGACGGCTGCCTCGTCGTTCACGTCTTCCCCCATTTGTCCCAAGGCCCAGGCACTATATTCACGAACTTGGGAATCGGGATCGGATAACGCCTGAACCAAGGCCGTCGTTGCAGCGGAATGCCCGATTTTCCCAAGAGAGAGCGCAGCCGTTCGGCGAACGTCCCGGGAAGGGTCTTGAAGAAGGGTGACGAGACGAGCGGTGACTTTTTGCGGATCCCCAACAGGGGCTTCGGCCTGACACCCTGCGCCCAAGGAGACGCCGATGAGAAGGAGCACAAGCAGGACGGGCCCGGCGTCTTTGCGCAGGATATGTCTTTCGACCCAACTCAGGACGTGCCGTTTCAACGTCCCGTTACGTGGCTGGTGGTGGATCTTTGGGTGCCGGAGGTTGTTTCGCCGCTTCAATGGACTGTTCAACTTCTTTTTGCGCCGATTCCAACTCTGCTTGAATGGTCCGCATCTCCGGATCAACAGCGTTCCGCACGTCCGCCGTGGCTTCACGGAAGGTTCGGAGGGCGCCACCCAATCCTTCTCCCAGAGATTGCAGGTCGTCACTTCCCGGGGCGGCTGGGGGCTTGGCGGCTTTGGCCTGCATTTCGGCACGTTTCGCCTGAACACGAGCAACGGCCTTTTTATTCACAATGGCCTCCGGTCGTTTTCCTGTTTGAGTCGCCGCAGCCGAAGGAGGAACAGGCGGATACTGCGCCATCGGTCGAGGCACTGAATTCGCGGCACGCTGTTCCATGGTCACCGGTTCAAACTGCTCTTGATAGGGAGCGGCCGGCGCCGGTCCCGTGTCGGCAACGGGTTGGGGAGCCGGTTGAACCGTTTCGGGACCGAATCCACCATACACCTGTGCCGCTAACGTCCCCGGGGTCCTTTCGGGACCAGGCTGATAGGCTTGCTGCGTCACGGGTTGAGGCGCAGGCTGAGCCGGAGCATCTGCCGCTTGCGCTCCTTGAGCCGCTACGGGCTGAGCCGCAGGATCGGGCTCGGGTAAAGCCGCCTGAGGACTTTGCTCCTCCACAGGAGGAGGAATATCATTGACTTCCTTTTTAAAACCTTTCAGGGCTTTCCCGACTCCCTCTCCAATTTGAGGAAGCCGCCCCGCTCCGAAAATGATCAGAACAATGACCAGAATAATGATCAGTTCTGAAAATCCGAGGGTCCCGAACATCGCACGTCCTCCAAAGGATAAACGCCTAAGCACTCTTTGAATTTACTGTAAAGACCATGATGGGACGTGTCAACCCGCTCAACCGTCAGGAAAAATCTCCGGGCCGTCTCCACACGGAACACAAGAGCCGTCCCTTGTGTTGCGTGCAACACGTGGTAAAATTGTCATCGATGTCCACCTCGTCCTCTCCAAAAATTCCACCGTATCGAACCACGTTGTTTTTCGGGCCTGACGTTCATGAAACCAATCCCGATATTGTCTATTGCGTGTTCAACGTTAAAAAACGGAGTTGGAAAGGAGGCATTCAACTCGTGGTGGAGATTGCGCAACCCCACGTCTCCCGTTTCAAACGGATCCTGCAATTCGAGTCCCGGTTACAGAAAGCCCTTCGCCATCTTTCGAAAGAAGACTATGACGAGTATGTTCAACGAGGCCAGGAACTGTTTCTTCAATATCTGTGTCAGGAAAAATTGCAACTCGCAATCGAGGGAGGTCTCCGCCAGGAAACGACCCTGTTATCTCAGGATATGCTTTCTCAGGAACTGGAGGATGCCATACGGCAGAACGGTCATGCTCTCAAAAAAAACCTGATCGCCGAATTGGATATCCCTCCCGTGGAGGAATAGAATGTGTTCAGTCATTCGTTGACAGAATGAGGCAACCGACCACACCATCATTGTCATTCCGAGCGAAGCGAGGAATCTCTCGCTCAACGACCAACCGGCTTAACTACGAGATCCTTCGCGTTGCTCAGGATGACAACCCAGGCCATTTTCATCTCTTGGGGTGCAGGCGACCAGCCTGCATGAAGGATTCCTGTAAACACCTGTTATTTCTCTTGGGCATGCCATGAACAAACCGATCATTGGAGTCACGCCGGATTTTAATGCCGGCGACCGCAAGGACATGGGCGGCAAAGAGCCGACCTACTTTCTGCGCGCCCGCTATATGAAGGCCATTGAAGAAGCCGGAGGCATTCCCGTGCTCTTGCCCCTGTTGTCGAACAGGGCCGGATGGCGTCAGGTGGTGGCCCACGTGCACGGGCTCCTCATCACGGGAAGCGGGTCCGATTTAGCGCCCGAATTATACGGGGAACGACAGCGGCACAAGTTTGCACGCATGAGTCGCGAGCGGGCGGCCATGGAACTGGGAATCGCCAAAGTGGCGTATCAGGCTGACGTTCCCATGTTGGGCATTTGCGGCGGCATGCAATCCATCAACGTCGCCCTGGGCGGCACGCTCTATCAGGACATTGCCGCGCAACTCGATACCCCTATCGACCATCTTCCCACCTATTCGGCGACAAAAACGACGCATTCCGTGCATATTGCTCCCCGTTCCCTGTTGCGCCGCATTGCCGGAAAAGCTCGCGTGGAGGTGAACAGTTCCCACCATCAATCGGTCAAGAAGGTAGCGCCGAAACTTCTTCAGACCGCCGTCGCCCCTGATGGCGTCATCGAAGCCATTGAAGCGCCGGACCGCTCATTTCTATTGGGAGTCCAATGGCATCCGGAATTCCTCTACGAGCGGGACCCCATCCAACGGCGTCTCTTTTCTGCATTGATCCGATCTGCCAGGACATTTGCTGACGGCTTGTAGAAGATAATTCTCGCCATTATTTTAATTTTTATATAATTCGAGACATTTTTTAAAATATGTAAATTTCATAAAAAAGTTTAACAATTATTACAATTTGTAAACTTATTTACAATCGTTAAACTTTTTATATTTATTCATATTTATTAAACTTTGCAACTTTTGCGAAAATCGTCTCTCTGGAGTTGCAAGGTCGGCGACCAACAAGCCACCCCGCAGGAGAAAAAATACGATTAGTCGGCGGGCTGTTCTTGTTTCGGTGCAGAAGTGTGCCCTGAAGGAGCAGGACCATCTTTGACAGGAGTGGGCTCGGTCGGCGCGGGATCCGGACCCGGGGACGTGGCGACAGCCGGGTGTTCGGAAGCCGTTTCAGTCTGGGAGGGGACGCCGGGAGCCGCAACACCAGTTTTTGGAGAAGCCGAGACCTGCGTCGATTCAGTTTGGGGTGTTTCCGGTTTTGCCGCTTCCGGCTTGACAGCAGCCGGTTTCGGAGGGGGTTTGGGTTTTTCCGGTTTAATCCCCCCTTCCCAATGCGGACCGGAGTACATCTCCGTGGCTAAATCGCCTTCTTTCCATTTGGCATCGAAATCCGCCGCCGCTTTATTGACGGTTTCGCCCACGCCCACAAACCGGTTCCAAGGATAACTGGTCGGAGAGATAGAGCAGGAGTCGCCCTCTTTTCGAAGATACAACCCAATCGGGTTGCCCCGATAGGGCCCGAAAAAAATGTGAATCGTACCGACAAATTCAGGAAGTGAACTCATGACAGGCCAAGGGCATCATAGTGCCATACCCGCGTTCGTGACGCAAGACCATGTACACTTCCGTTGGGATTCAAGGTGTGGTTGGATGAAGTAGGGTCCTGGAGATGGGAGGCAGAGGGAATCCTGCCGCTCTGTATGATCGACCCGCGATCGCAGAGATGAGAAACCCTTTACGGCCAGTTCAAAAATGCTGCGGCTGTTTTGTGTCGATGTGACAGCCACGCAAGCGGCTGACATCCCGGGGATCAATCTGAACAGATGTTATTTCCCTTTATTGACGACTTCATCAAGAGCATTTTCCGCCGTGGTGAACAACTCTGCCAGAATCTGCAAGCGCCGCCGTTTCAATCCCTCAACCTGCTGCGACAATACTTCCCTTATCTTGGCGATTGCTTCCGCACGTATCTCGGGAGAGAGCGTGCTGTCATTCTTGAATTCATATTTCTCAATCGTGAAATACGCAATATCACCTATGTTATCCCCCACGATAGTTAAATCGAGTGCGTTTCTCACCGACTCTGTTTTTCGTTCGTCACTCATACTCATCTTTTTTACTCCTCTGCGATTTGGTTTTGTTGAGGGATGGGCACTCTACACAAAGCCATAGCTTAACCGTTCTTGATGTCGCTGATTGCGAGAATATCGCTGACCGACTCAGAGAGTGAGTAAATGGCAAATCTCTTGCCCGGTTCATTGAATCTCCTTCTTCTGAAACATAAGGAGATTCACTCAGGTATTAATATTTATGAATGTATGCTGGTTTCCGCTCCCCCGTCTTCCTCCTTTCATGCTGAAAAGTACTGAGAGCCTCTATGATTGATTCGCCGTGAGGATTGGGATTATAGGCGTGTTTTTCTTGAATGTATAGACCATCGTGCCTGTCATTGAAGGCTTCGGCAATGGCCTTCAGGCGTGACCCGTCGGCCCTGTTTCGGGCAAGGCTCCTCGCCGTTCTTCGCCGTATTTGAAGTCTTTTATCGAATTGAGCTTGAGAGAATGGCCGCAACACCTGATTTCCTGAAACCCTTCTCCTCCGTCCATAATCATGACGCGGAGCCCACAGGAATCCGGATGCAGTTTTTTCTCATCCAGAAGCACGGCCGGTGTGAGTTCCCCGCGTTTCCGTCCCCTGCCGCGTGAAAATGCCGGGGTCACGTCTTTTTCCGTCAATTCATGCCCGCAGCAAATCACTTTTTCAAAACCCGCTCCCCCGGCCATGACTTTGATCATCAAGCCACAACTCTCCGGGTGACGTTTGTGCTCATCGATAATGTCTCCTTTTTTTAATCCCATGCTCTCCTCCGTAAAAACACTATGCCGGCACTGGGCGATTCAACGTCGTGAACCCGGCTAACCAATGTCGTTTTGAATCTTCGCCAACAAGGCTTTGTGCCGTTGATGACCAACGGTTTGCGTGACCCGTGACGGATCGACGGGCTGGAACGGCGCGAGACGTTTCTCTTTCAAGGCCCGTATGCGCGCCACGCTGGCCGTGAGCCTCTCCCACGAAAGCTCACCTTGTTCAAGTGCTTGCTCAATGGCTGTTACGGCCTCCCGTTGCCGTTCCTGCTGATGACAGATCACTACCACGTCGGCACCGGCCTGTAATGCTCGAACCGATGCGTTCCCGATGGGCTGATGGTCGAGAATGGCGCACATTTCCATATCATCGGTAAGCGTGACGCCTTGAAAACCCAACTGGTTCCGCAACAGATCGGTGAGGATAGGCCGGGACAGCGTCGCAGGCGCTTCCGCATCAAGCGCCGGGTAGCGCACGTGCGCGGTCATGATCGCGGGCAGCCCCCGGCTGATCGCCCGTCGAAAGGGTTCCAGTTCCACGGTGTCGAGTCGAGCGCGGTTGGCATCCACCACGGGCAGCACGTGATGTGAATCCGTCATGGTGTCGCCATGCCCGGGAAAATGTTTGCCGCAAGGGATGATCCCATTGTCCTCAAGCCCCTGCATCACGGCCATGCCATACGTGCAAACCCGTTCAGGCTGAGTGCCATAGGCACGATCGCCGATAATGGGATTGGCCGGATTGCTGTTCACGTCCAGGACCGGCGCCAGGTTCATGTTGATCCCGACCGCTCGCAGTTCCTGGGCCGTCACCTCCGCCACCCCATAGGCCACGTCCGGAGAGTGGCACGCCGCGATCCTTGAAGCGGCGGGAAACGTCGTAAAGCCCTGAGGTAAGCGGGACACGCAACCACCCTCTTCATCGATTGCAATCAACAAGGGAGGGTTGGGCGCGTGCTCTTGAAGGGCATTGGTCAGTCGCGCCACCTGTTCGGGATCCACCAGGTTACGCGAAAAGAGAATGACGCCACCCGGTCGATACTCCTGCAGCCAATCGAGAAACGTTCGAGAGAGTTCCGTCCCCTGGAACCCCACCATCAAGAGTTGCCCGACGGTGTCTCGAATAGTCATGGGGGACTCACTTGCCGTTGGTAGGTACGGTGACTCACTCAGGCCGCCTCTCTGGTTCCCCTCCTTTGTAAGGAGGGGTGAGGGGAGGTAGAGGCTATGACCAAGACGGCGCTCCTCCTGCTCCATGGACGGTTGGCTCTACCCCACCTGACCTCCCCTTACAAAGGGGAGGAAAAAGGCTGAGACCTGCACGTCCCATTTTCATCCCTTTAGGTGCAGGCGGCCAGCCTGCATGATGGATTCCCTATGTACCCGAGCGATTGATTAACCACTGCACCAACAATCGCGTTCCAACGGCCGTCGGCCCTTTACCGATATACGGTCGCTCGGACGTGCTCCAATCGGTGCTGGCAATGTCGAGATGCACCCAGGGACAATCGCCGACAAACTTACTCAAAAACATGCCGGCCGTAATCATGCCCCCGCCACGGCCGCCGATATTGCGCATGTCTGCCACGTCGCTTTTGAGTTGTTCGAAATATTCTTCCCAGAGCGGCATCTCCCACACACGTTCGCCGGCTTGCTCACCCGCTTTTCTTAAGTCGGCCTTGAGCGCGTCATCATTCCCGAGCATCCCGATCGCAAACTGACCTAGGGCCACGATACACGCACCCGTTAACGTGGCAATATCGACGATACATTGTGGGTTGAACCGGGCGGCATAGGCCAGCCCATCGGCCAAAATTAACCGTCCTTCAGCATCGGTATTTTGCACCTCCACGGTTTTGCCGTTGAGCATGCGCAGGATATCCCCCGGCTTCGTGGCGCGCCCGCCCGGCATGTTTTCCGTGGCCGGCAGGATACCCACGACGTTGACGCGCAGACGCAATTGCGCCGCAGCCCGGACCGCCCCCAACACTTCAGCCCCACCCGTCATATCCGCCTTCATCTGTTCCATATTTTCCGAAGGCTTCAGGGAAATGCCACCGGAATCGAAGGTCACCGTTTTCCCAACCAGCACGATGGGTTGGTCTTTCTTCTTCCCCCCCGCATATTCCAGGACAATGAATTTCGGCGGCTCCTGGCTTCCCTGTGAGACGCCCAGCATGCCGCCCATTCCCAATTTCTGCTGATCCTTGCGCTCGAGTACGGTCACTTTGACGCTGACGTCTTTGGCAATGTTTTGCGCTTCCTGCACCACGCGGGAGGGCGTCATGACGTTGGCCGGGTGATTGCACAGATCACGTGCGAACGACGTGGCCTTGGCACTGGCTTCGCCCCGCCGGATTCCCGTTTTCATGTCACTCACTTGATTCGCCCGGGTCGCCAAGAGGGTCATGGTCCGAACGTCTTTCGACGGTTCCTCCTTGTCAGACCGATAGTGCGTGAACCGGTATCCTCCCAGCATGGCTCCCTCCACCATCGCCTGGGCAATATCGGACGCACGCGCTTTTAAGGTATCGGTTCCGAACATCGGCGCGGAAAATGTTTGCGCCCCGGTTTGCCGAACCTTTTTGAGCGCCGTGCCCATGGCTTGTCGAACGCGATCCAAGGTCACGTCATTCTTCTTTCCCAACCCCAGCAAAAGAACCCGCTTGGCAGGAAGGGCTCTTCGCGTATGAATTAACACTGCCTGTTGATTCTTGCCTGAAAATTCTCCATTTTTTCTCAACTCCTGGAGTTGCCCGCCCAACGCGGTATCCAACGCCTGATGGGTCTTGGGCAACGTGTTCTCGTCCTCATAGCCACCGATAACGAGAACGTCCGTGGCCTCTTGGGCAAGATGACCTTCCTTGACCTGACACTTCATACGAATCTCCTCTTCCTCCTGAATGAAGACAACAATTCCTTTAGACCCCTCGCATGTCGGGCTCCCAAATAAACTTATGCAATTGAACTTGCAAGCGTACGGGCAATCGGTCCTGAAGAAGCCATTCCGCCAACGGTCGCAACTCTAGCGCTCCGAATACCGGACTGAACAACACGGGACATTTCTCCGTGAGTCGATACCGCTTGACCACGTCAACGGCCCAATCGTAGTCGCGGCGGTCGCTGATGACAAATTTAACCTGATCTTTTTGACGGATAGCTTGGAGATTGTCCCAGTACATGCGGTCATCCATCCCACTGCCGGGACATTTGACATCCAAAATGATGGTCGCCCGGGGATCAACCGGAGCGACGTCGATGGCTCCGCTCGTTTCGATGCACACCTCAAAGCGTTCCTCGCACAGACGCGTAATCAACTCAAACGCCGCCGGTTGAGCAAGCGGCTCCCCACCCGTGACTTCGACCAACGAACAGCCGTACCGTTTGACTTGATCCACCACGGCCTCCGGACTCATGTCGGTGCCTCCGTAAAACGCATAAGCCGTATCACACCAGGTGCATCGGAGGGGACAGCCCGTTAAACGAACAAAGACACACGGTTCTCCCGCACGGGTGGATTCTCCTTGAATACTATGAAAAATTTCCGTGACGCGCAGGGCAGACGGAGAGGTGGGAACTCGTGTCGTCATCCCTTCAGCCCGTTCTCCATGATTTGGCTTCGGTCGTTACGCCCACACGGTCGTGGGCCATCGATGCCGACGCGCAATCCTCGCCATCCCGCGAATGGGATTGACCACGAGCGGATGCCCAACGGACTCCAAGGCCTGAATGTCGCCCGGGCTGTCGCCATACGCGTAGCTTTGAGCAAGATCCACACCATGACTGTCCGCGAACGTCTGGAGCAGGCGCCGTTTGCCTTCACCGTAAGGATAGGGTGACAGGACCCGACACGTATAGCCGTCCTCATTGGTTTCCAATTGTGCCGCGAGGACGTTCGGCACGTCCAAATAATGAGCCAGGGGTTTGATCAGGAACTCCGGAGTGCCGCTGACCAAGGCGACCTGATGGCCGGCCTGTTGATGCTGGGCCAAGGCCGCGATTCCTTGAAGGGACAGTCGAGGACAGATCTCCGAGCGCACAAACCATTTCGCCAGGGGTTCGACGCCTTCCGGTCGTTTATTGGTCAGGTAAATCTTTCGTTCCCGTAGAGGCCTCAGGGAAAGCTCGAGGAGATTGAAGAGTAAATAGAGTACGCTGTCGATCAACACGCGATTGGATAAGAATCCATTCTTCCACAGATATCGTACAAAATGAATTTCAATGGATTGACCGGGAATCAAGGTATTATCGACATCAAAAAATGCCGCAACGTTGCTGGGAGAAGAACTATCGGAATGCGTGTGGTGAGAAGAATCAGACATGAAAAATTCTTGGACCATCACCAGGGTAACTTAACAATTGTAACGAAGGGCTCGTTAATTGACAACCATTTGAACCCCTACCTATAATCCTGCCATGCCGAAGTGGTGGAACTGGTAGACACGCACGTTTGAGGGGCGTGTGGGGCAACCCATCCGGGTTCGAGTCCCGGCTTCGGCACCATTAGCGTGACGGCTGACACAATCATCAGAATCCCTCCCAACGAAAACGAACGACCTTCGGTTTTTGAACGAATGGAGAAAACGATGATGCACATTCGCAAACTGCCGCTTATCCTCGGTGTCGTCATGACTCTGGGGGCATGTGTGGCACCCCCTCAACCAGTAACCAAGCGCAATTCCCAGCTCACGCAGGGAAACGTCCAGATGAACCTGATCGTCGGGCAGACAACGAAAGCCCAGGTTCTGGAACATTTCGGAGCACCGAACATCACCACCCGTGACGGAGCGGAACGCGAAGTCTGGACGTACCAGCGAGCGGCGCAGATCTCTCAATCCTCAAGCCAATCAGGCTATTGGACGATCATTCTCGCCGGCCAAAATTCACGCTCATCAGGGTTCGAAAGCAGTTCGAGCATGATTACCCTGATCATCAAATTCGATCAAAACGACGTCGTGAGTGATTTTCGAAGCCGAACGTCCAAGTTCTGATTAGCAGAACTCCGACCACATCGCTATCGACCACGCTGATACATCCCGCAGGAGGACCACGTGAACGTGTTTTTGACCAACGTATGGCTCATGCTGACCGCCGTCGGTCTCACCCTTGCCGGATGCGCAGTCCAACAACAGAAACCTCCCATGACCCCGCTGGAAATTCAAAGCATCCAGACACGAGAATTTGAATCTCCCAAGAAGATCGTGTTCGCCAGCGTCGTCTCGGTCTTTCAGGATTTGGGATATACGATCAAAAACGCAGACCTGAACACCGGATTCATCAATGCGGAAAGTGCGTCGCAGAACACGTCGATCGGCCCCGAAGCGGAAATCTTCATCGGCGTCATCGGGGGTGTCTTGGGAGGTCAACCAACCAGAACGACTCAGAGTGTTGAACAGACGGTGGCGACCGCGTTCCTAGAAGAAATCGGCAACAGGACGCGGGTGCGATTGAATTTTGTGATGACGAGACAGTCGTCCTCACCCCAGGGCCAGAGCAGCCGAAGGGACACCGCGATTCTGGACGTCAAAATTTACACTAACGCCTTTGAAAGAATCGAGAACGCCATTTTTATCCGGTCAGGGGAGTAGGCTCATATTGGAAAAAATCAGGGCTGGCAGAGACAACCTATTCCTGCCGTAACACGGCCAGCGGGGATTCGCCGAGAATCTTGAACGTGCTCAGAAAGCCTACACCTACGGCCAGGCCCACGGTCGCCAGCAGTCCCCAGCCCAGCACCACGGGTTGAACGGTCCAGGCAAGGTCCAGGAAAAAATGCAGAATGACCCAGGAGAGCGCACTGGCCAACCCCACGCCGATGAGACCCGCCAGGCCCCCAATCAGGGCAAACTCCATGGCAAATGATTCCACGACGATCTGTCGCGTGCCGCCAATCGCTTTGAGAATGGCCGACTCATACAGGCGACGGTATCGTGTCGACGAGACTGCCGCAGTCATGACGACGGCTCCACTCACCATGCTCAACAGCGCAATCCCTTGAATCGCCCAGGCCAACTGTTCCAGCAACCTCGCCACGTTGGCCAGTACGTCGCCAACCTTGATCGCGGTCACGTTGGGAAGGGCTCGAACGAGCGCGTGCTGGAGTGGGATTTCTTCTTCAGCTTCGACCTTAGCCGTGGCAATGTAGGTCATCGGCGCCCCATCCAGCGCGCCCGGTGAAAGAATCATGAAAAAGTTCATGGAGAAACTTCCCCAGTCGACTTTCCTCGTACTTTCCACGATGGCAGCCAAGGGAGTCCCTTGAACAGCGAACTCGAGCGTAGACCCCACATCCATGCCAAGGTTGCCGGCAGCCTCGTCCTCAACCGACACGCGAATGGCCCTCCCCTGACTCTTGTGCTTGCCTTCCAACATTTCTTCTGAATCAGCCGACCACCATTTCCCTTTCGCCACGGTATTATCTTCGGGAAGCGTCGATAGCGCCGTGAGCACGTATTCTCGGGTGAAGTACCATCCATTCTTTTTGCCTTTGTGTTCTTCGGGATCAATCACACGTCCATCAATCGCTCTCAACCGAGACCGAACGACAGGGGTGAGCCGATACAGAGCATGCGGGGCTTCCCGTTGCACGACCCGTTCAAACGGCTCCCTTTGATCCGGCTGAATGTCGATGAAGAAAAACGTCGGGGCATCCTCCGGAATGCGTTCTCCAAGGGCGATGAGCAGCGACGATTTCACCAGCGCGACCGTCACGATGACCATGACGCCTACCCCGATCGCCACGGCCATGCCCCGAGTGTAGTTGCCCGGGCGTTGCACGTTGGCCAGTGCCTGCCTGATCACGAACGAACGGGGACGGGGAAATTTTCGCAGGCCGCGCAGCAACACCCACACGCCAACCTGAAGCAGAACCACTGCGGCTCCAAACGCAACGATAAAGAGCCCCCCCAACGTGAGTGACCGCGCTTGCCACGTGGCCAGGAGGGTGAGGCCGAACCCCATCATCAAGGCTGTGCCAAGCCGATGGCGGTCTCGCACGACCCCGAGGAACGCGTCCCACGTCAGCCTTAACCATGAACCTGCCAGGATCGGAGTTTGGTGCTGCTCCACTTCACGACGAAACACCAACGCGGGTGGGATCTCCCTGATCGTGAGTAACGGCCAAATCGTAAAGCAGAACGTCGTCACCACTCCCACAAGCAGGCCTTTAGCGAGGGGCAACACGGTGACCTGGCTGCTGATGGCAAGGGGAATGAGTTCACCCAAGAGCACGGGCAACAGCCTTTGCAGTCCAACCCCTAACGCCACGCCGACCATACTGCCAAGGCACCCCATGAACAGACTCTGGAACAGATACACCCGCATCAGCAGGCCTGCGTCAGCCCCCAAGGTCTTCAGAATCGCCACGATCGTGAGTTTGTGTCGCATGAATCCGTGAATGGTGCAGGCAATACCGATCCCGCCCACAAACAGTGAGGTCAGGCCGATGAGTCCCAAATAGGTGGTCAGCTGATCTAAAAATCTCCGAATCCGCGGTTGGGCGTCACGATACGATGAGACGCCGGCCCCCTCCGGGCCAAGTCGTCCTTGCAGTTCGCCCCTGAGAGGGCCAAGGGCCAGTGACTCTGGAACGCGAAGCAAGTAGCGCTCACGAATGCGGCTTCCCGGCTTCACCAGATCCGTCGCTCGTAACGCTTGCCGGGAGATCAGGACTCGTGGTCCCAAGCTGAAGGCACTGGCCACGCGATCCGGCTCTTTGACGAGGATCCCCGTCACAACAAACCAGGCTTGTCCGATCTTGATGTGATCGTGAAGCTGAATCCCAAAGCTGATCAGCAAGGATTCCTGCACCACGGCGCCGAAGCAGGGGAGTGAAGGACAGTCGTTGGGTGCAAGTGACGAATGGAGAGGCTGAGAAGGGGTCATCTCCACCTTCCCATACAACGGGTAACGTTCTTCAACGGCTTTGAGTTCAACCAACTGCGTGGCTTGAACGCCGGGTTGTTGAGGATGCTCCAAGGGAGCAGCCGCCATGGCCACGAGTTCCCTCACGTGCGTGACGTCGACGTTGCGCTCCCGGAGGGTACCCAGCGTCTCTTTCCCGGATTCACTCAACTGATGGGCCACACGAATCTCCAAATCGCCGCCCAGGAGACTTCTCGCATCGCGGAGAATGAGGGTTTCCACGTTCGTCGCAAACAATTCAATGCTCACCACGGCTCCGACCCCAACGGCCAAACATGCCAGGAAGAAGACAAACTGACGCCAACTGCCTCGGATTTCCCGCCACGCCATCAGGAACGAAATGGGTAATCGTGTGTGCTGCATGAGCTAAGAACGAATCAGCTTGTCCGACACAATCGTGCCGTCGTGAAGCGTGAGGATTCTCTCCGTTTGTTCGGCGAGCGTGGAATCGTGCGTGACGAGGATCAACGTACTCCCCTGATCGCGATGGAGCCTGAGTAACAAATCAATCACGAGTTGCCCGGTCGCACTGTCCAAATTCCCGGTCGGCTCGTCCGCCAGCAAAATGGGAGGACGGCAGGAAAAGGCTCGAGCCACCGCCACGCGCTGTTGCTCGCCTCCGGAGAGTTGGGTGGGATAGTGGCTCTGACGGTCTTGCAGCGCCACGGCTTCCAACAGGTCCCGGGCGCGAGCCTTCGCAGACCAATCGCTGCTCAGTTCCAAGGGAAGCATGACGTTTTCCAAGGCCGTCAGGGTCGGGATAAGATGAAACGACTGAAAAAGATACCCGATGTTTTGACGTCGAAAGTGAGCCAGTTGATCCTCAGTCCACGTCGTGATCTCCTGGCCGTTCAACCGGATGGAGCCGGTGGTGGGTTTATCCAATCCGGCCAACAGCCCCAGCAAGGTGGATTTCCCGCTCCCCGATGGGCCGACAATGGACACCATTTGCTTGCGCGGCACCTCGAAGCTCAGCCCCTTGAGGATGGACACCACGTGGCCTCCGCCCCGGAGTTGCATGGTCAGATTTTCAACGCGAATCATAGCCTGAAACGCCTCTTCTCCATTGGAAAAGCTTCATCAAAGCAGTCTATTATACACTATGGCTCCGGACACCCCTGACTCTGCCGTTCTTCACCGTTTCGCAACCCAACGATTCAGTCTATCGGGACGATGGCTCCGGATAGCCGTCTGGGTTCTCCTGCTCGCGTCAGGAGTGGGAGGATGTGAACCCAAAGAGCCTGCTCTCCCAAATGAAACGCAACCGGCACGCAACGTTGCGTCTTCTAACGTTTCGGGTGCTGCTTCGCAAGATCGCGTTGTAGCAGAACCTCCACGAATCGTCGCGTTTGGGAACAGTCTCACCACCGGTCTTGGGGTCTCTCCCGACCAATCGTACCCCGCTCAACTGCAAAACCGTCTGCGCGAAGCAGGGTATCACTATGAAGTCATTAATGCAGGCGTCAGTGGTGAGACAACGGCGGGCGGGTTGCGCCGTCTCACCTGGATTCTCAAAAGCCGGCCGTCGATGGTGATTCTCGAATTGGGCGCAAACGACGGCTTGCGAGGACAGCCTTTGTCTCTCATGGCTTCGAATTTAACGAAAATCATTGACGGGTTACAGGAAGCAGGCGTCGAGGTCGTGCTGGCAGGGATGCAGATTCCTCCGAATTACGGCTTGGCCTATACCACGGGCTTTGCGTCCATGTTTGAGCGTTTAGCCCAAGACCATTCGGTGACCTTGATCCCCTTTTTTCTTGAAGGAGTGGCGGCTCGAAAAGACTTGAACCAGGCTGACGGCATCCATCCCACCGCAGAAGGGTACCGGATTGTCGCACATACGGTCTTTGACGTGATCGAACCGTTACTCAAAAAGGAGCGCCCCCTTTCACACCCCAGATAGGGCCTGAAAGGGGGCAACGTTTGGAGACTTGTCAGTCCTTTTTGAAGAAAATATCCCACGCACCATAGGCAAGAATAAGGCCGATTATCCCATAGTACATGGAGGTGATACCTTCATATCCGCCACCTGGTTCATTGGCGAAAACGGGCGAGGTTCCCAAAACCAGGAAGGCTGCACCAAGAATTCCTTGCATGGTCTTCTTCATTGTCTCATCCTCCTTATCAGACAGAATACATGTCCGGGTGATCTCATTCGAATCGATAAGAACAAAATTATATAAAAACTCTCATAAAAGAGGCAAGAGAGGACAAAGCTATTCTTCGAGGCTGGAATGGGTTCCATCACAAAACGGCTGTTTGTTCGTATGCTTACATCCACACCATGCGACTCGTTTTTTCTCGGTGAGTTCGACTTCCACCGGGGAATGTTCCGTGCCCGTGTGTGACCCATCGCAAAAGGGTTGCGTCTTGGAGCGGCCACACCGACACCAATAATACTTGCCGGGCTCCATCTCCAGCACGTAGGGCATCCGTTGTGCAATCATGACTGAGTCTCCCATGCTTTTCCTCCTTGCGTTTTCTTCGTGAATCGTTTCCGTGATCGTCCTTTTACGGAGCACGATACGCTCCTATTCCCCGCACCGGGGTTGTCTCCCTTGAGGCCCTAATGCCGTGAGCCACACGTAATCCGCAATGCGTTCATCGATTAAATGTTCGACGTCTTCCGGGTGTTCGGGGTCCAGCGCGTGGAGATACACCGTCACGTCTTTGACCGGAACGCCTAATTGCCGTTTGACCCGTTTAGGGATAGGAAGCCCATATTGGATGTGCCCGGCACCGGTATAACTGACAAAGGTCGTTGGTTCAGGCACATCTGACTTGACCGTCGTCGTAATGACGGACGCCATTCCTTCATCCCGAAAGACGGAAGCTTCATAGATTTTCTGATAGACCTCTTGTGACAATCCTCCATGACACCGTTCAATTTGCTCGTAAATGACTCGTCGATACTCAGGGTCGTCGGCAGGGAACGGGACGGGAATGGTCCATCGTTGCACTTCCGGATCACTTCCAATGGCCGCGAGTCCTGTTTTCGCCACGTTCCTGACAAGAGGACGAGGCGGATTGAGGCCCAGCAAGGTTAAGCCATGGGTTTTCGCAAAATCAACAAGTGCCGAGTAATCCGCGTATTTCCCGCCCCAATTGTTCTTCCAGTGAGATTCGGCTAAAAAATCCTCCGTCGACGTGACCGTTCCCTTGAGGTAACGGTCAAGCCCGGCTTGCCCGTCCCAGCTGAACATTTCCATTCCCAAGATCGGTTTTCGGCCTCCGCCGAGCACGCTTTGGAGCACCTGCAGTGCGGCAGCAACGTGAGAAGGCGTGTAATGCGCTTCACCGATATAGATGATATCAGCCGATTGGAGAATCGCGCGGAATTCCAGGTCTGAAAGGGTGGTATTTTTTTTTGGCTCGATGATTTGGCCGACTCGATAGTGGCCGGGGAAAGGGACTGTGGCCCAGGCGGTGGTTGCCACCAGTGCCCCACAGGCAAGCCCCACGAACGCCAACATGTTGCTTGGACGGCAGGCGACGGATTGCGGCATGCGCATGGTGTAGCACAGGGTTTGTCCAACCGCAACCTACTCCTTTAGCCAATCTTGACGCGTGATCAAACCCAAGGCTACGCTTCCTCCGTGTCGAGCCCACCTTCCATGCCGGCCTCTTCGGACGACCCGGCAACGCCACAAAATCCCGCTCAACTTCGCCGACTTCTGAAGGAAAGCAAATCCGCGAATCCCGTTGCATGGGAGTATGCCAGGAAACTGGTCCATCGGTCCCGACTCGCGCACACCCTGGACCGACTCGTGGAACGCATCCAACACAGCCCATTACCAGGCACGCTTCGGGAAGGGTTGGTTGCCGGCCTTGGGACGAACCCTGCCTCAACGAGCCGGATTGACCCTCCCCGGCTCAAAGAATTAACGGGCCTCCCTCCCACAAAAGCGATTCGATCGCTGTGTGTGTACTTTGCTCTCGTCCAGGAAGAAGCACCCTCGTCGTGCGCGCCTGCTCCTCATGAGGTTGAAACCTTCGTGAAACAGAACCCATCGCCTTATGATCTTCTTCTTCAGGTGGAGAAGCCGTCTTTACTCGATTTGGGAGCAGGAGATTTATCCTTTGAAGAAGAATTATTGGATCACTATCTTCCTTCATTTCAACAAAGTGGGAAAGCGCTCACGCTTCATGCACAGGATCGCCTCCAGCCCGGATCACAATTGGGCGGCACGTACCACGCCAGCCCGGAGCGCCTTCGCCGATTTGCCCAATATCCTCCTGACAATCTTCAATTCCGGTTTTGGGGCGGTGTCGATATGATGGATCTTTCGACGCAACCCCACCTGCTTGCTCAGTACACCATGGTGACCTGTCACGCACCGGCCACGCCGACCTTTGCCTATGAGCCCACGAGGTTATCGCCGACAACCATCCATACGCACCTTACCAAAACCAAAGGCGACTATCGGACGGTTCGCGTTCACGGAGAGGAGGCCCTGGAAGTCATGCATTGGGGAAAATGCCTGACCTTTCCGCACTGGAAATTCGTGGTTCAAGGTCCGCTGGCGCTTTTGAACCTTGCGGCTCGTCGCGGAGCACTCTGTGTGCTCGCTGCCATTGATGACGAAGTGTTTTGGGAAATACTCGCTCAACTGGTTGAAGATCCCGGCATGCGACCCACGGACGTCGTCTTCACTCCGGACACGCTTCCGGAGATCTTTGGGCACGTTCATCAAACCCTGTCTTCTTTAAAAATTGGGGAACGCTGTAGCCTCTCGGATATCGCCACGCTCCGAGGGACGATCCCCGCTGAGTCGAGGTCTCGGGAACGGAAGCCCCCGACCTACCGTTTCCGTTTTGTGGAAATCCGCCGTGGCGCCGTCTTTCCCGGAATGCCCGCCGGAGGCACCGCCCGACAATTTCTTCACATGAGCGAAGAAGTGCCCCCCTGGCATCTCGTGCTCGTCCCGGAACGTGTGCCGGAACAGTGATCGACAAAACGAGGTCAAGGGAATCGGCCAGGATTCAAGAGAAAGGGTATACCCCTTTCGGAATCCCCGGTCGGGGGATCAAATCGACAGGCTGCGTTGAAGGAAAATTGGAGCGGGAAAGGGGATTTGAACCCCCTCCGTCGCCGACTAAGACTAACACCCGTCTTTGCCGCCTCCCGCTAGGGGGCCATGCCCCCTCGCGCCTTCGCTTCGCTACGGTCACCCCGCGAAAGGGGCACATCCCTTTCGAAAACCCCGGTCGGGAGTTCAAATCTGGACCTACTGTGGTGAAAATTTGGAGCGGGAAAGGGGATTTGAACCCCCGACCCTCGCCTTGGCAAGGCGATGCTCTACCACTGAGCTATTCCCGCTCTTGGGAAGGACGTGAGATTTTGATTCTAGTTCGCGTATGCTACCCTGTCAAGAAAACCCGTGCAGGCGCGAGGGCAATTTCGATGGACAACCACGGGGGGTTGTCCCTACCCAATCATGTTCACGGCATCATTGTCATTGTAGGGGACGGCCCCCGTGCCGTCCCGAATGGAGCCACCCTCCTCCATTCCTTTTTCCTCAGGTTGTGATACTCTTTACCGGATAGTTGACGGATGGTCGTTCGTCCTCAACAATTCGAAATATTTTCTCATCCAAGAGGTTGCGATGCATATTAGTGTTCTCGGAACGGGATACGTGGGACTCGTCACGGGTGCGTGTTTTGCAGAATTCGGACTCAATGTGACGTGCATGGACGTGGATGCCACTCGCATTCAACAATTAGAACGTGGTGACGTGCCGTTTTATGAACCCGGCCTAGCCGCACTGGTGACCAAAAGCCACAAAGCCGGACGGCTCATCTTCACCACCGACTTGAACCAGGCCGTGGATACGGCTCTGGTGATCTTTATCGCGGTCGGCACTCCCTCAAACCTCGACGGTTCGGCCGATCTTTCCTACATCGATGAAGTGGCTCGGAGCATCGGGAGCCGCATGACGGGATACAAGGTGGTGGCCACCAAGTCGACGGTGCCCGTGGGGACCGCGACACGAGTGCGAGATATCATCAAGGCCCATCAATCGAAGCCCATCAACTTCGACGTGGCGTCCAATCCGGAGTTTTTACGCGAGGGATCGGCGATTGAAGACTTCATGCGTCCGGACCGCGTGGTCATCGGCGTAGAGACCGAACAGGCCGCGGCCATCCTGAAGGATCTCTATCGGCCGTTGTATCTGATTGAAACACCATTCGTGGTGACCTCTGTTCCAACGGCAGAAATGATCAAATACGCGTCGAACGTGTTCCTGGCCACCAAGGTTTCCTTTATCAACGAAGTGGCCAACCTGTGTGAATTGGTGAATGCCAACGTGCAAACCGTGGCCAAAGCCATGGGGCTCGACAAACGAATTGGGTCCAAGTTCCTGCACGCCGGACCAGGGTATGGCGGCTCCTGTTTCGGGAAGGACACGGCCGCGCTGGTGCATGTTGGAGAAGAAGCCGGATATGACATGAAGTTGGCAGCGGCGACCAAACGGGTGAATGAACAACAGCGGGCTCGTATGGTCGATAAAATCCGTGACGCCGTGAACGGCGTTCAAGGGAAAACCCTTGCCTTTTTAGGGTTGTCCTTTAAACCCAATACCGACGACCTTCGGGATTCCCCCGCCTTGATGATCGCGGAACACCTGATGAAGGAAGGCTGTGCCATCCGGGCCTACGACCCGGAAGGATTGGAAGGAGCGCTCGAAACGTTACCCGGCTTGATCGGCTGTCAAGATGCGTATGATGCGATGACGGGAGCGGATGCCGTCGTGTTGGCCACCGAATGGAATCAATTCCGAAACCTGGATTTGGATCACGTGAAATCGCTTCTGCGCGTCCCGGTGTTTATTGATCTCCGGAACGTCTACGACCCCGAACGGGTCGCCGAAGGCGGGTTTCATTATGTTTCGGTGGGCCGACCGGCCGTCGGCGTCAATCCCTATACCACGTCCTGACCGTATCGAACCGGTCCTCCTTGAATCACGCCCTCCGCACCATGTCCGCTAGTTGATCTGGTTTAACGGCTCCGCATTGAATGAGGTCGGCTAGGTGGGCCAAGTGTCGGTTTAGGTCTGGGTCCAAAGCTTCCGCTTGTTGAAACAGGTTCTCATCCACGACCTCGTTTTGGAGAAGCAACCTGACTATTCTGTCCGGCTCAACTCCTTGGCTCTTGAGTCCGATAATAAGTCTGCCCATCGTTTCGCCTAAGCTGACATCCCTGTTCAATTCTGCATCCCGTGCGTCTTGTGAACTCCGCCAAATTCGCATGGATCTGATGAAACTGTAAACAAATACTGCCAGCCACGCTGCCGCGAGGACGGCGACGACAACACCTAGCAAGCCCAGCAAGAAATCCATCGTTCAATCTGGGGTTTTTCCAGAAAAGGGGTTACGCCTCTTTGGGTTTATACCCCATGCGATCCAACACCTTGGTAATCCGTTTTTTCAGCGGACCGTCGGCATCGGCCAAGGCCGTGGCCAGGGGTTCCACGGCCGGCTTGCCGATTTTCCGAAGAATCTCGGTGACGGACTGACGCAAGTCATCTTCTTCCGAAACCAACAGCGGAATGACTTTGGTGACGGAGGGCGCCCCGATTTTAATCAAGGCTTCATAGGCTCGATGCCGGACGTCACCCACCTCATCTTCCAAACATTCGACGAGGTCATCCACGGCATTGGTTGCTTTGAGCTCTCCCAACATCTCAATGGCATATTTGCGATTGAGCCAGTGTGTATCTTTCAAATCCAGCAACGCGGCATCGACTTTGACGACGTTGGGATCTTTCGCCCGAATGCGAAACTGCTTGACCAGCCGCTTTCCGTCTTCCTCGACGATACGGAGGGTCGCCCCGTCACCGGGCTTAATCTTTTGCAGATCATCAAGCGCATCCTCGGCCACGTCCAATAACACGGTTTTTCCATCATAGGCCAACAGCTCGACTTCGAGTTGCCTGGCCTCCAGGTTGATGGTGATGACGTTTTCGGTGACAAGATTAAAACCGTCTTTCTTGGCACTTTTGGGACTGATTTGAACAAGAGGGGTTGGGGCTGGATCTGCCATATCTACTTCTCCTTCTTTATCATGACTCGGGTGTCCATCCTAAACTCGCCAATACGCCTTCGGCGGTATCGCGTACCATTTCGTTTTCATCTTCCAATAAGGCGACCATCGGCTGGATGGCGCGGGGATCGCCCAACCGGGCCAATGCTTCAGCCGCATTCCGACGAACCAGCCAGTCCTCATCCGTCAAGGCCTCAACTAAAGGAGAGAACCCCTTGGGATCTCCGATTTTTCCAAGGGCTTCGGCGGCATGGCGGCGGACAATCCAATTGGACCCTTTCAGCCCGTCGATCAAGGCATCCGTGGCTCTGGTATCCCCGATTTTTTTCAACACGCGAGCGACGTCTTCCCGCAACATCGCATCCATTAAGCAGTCCACCAGGGCCGGCACGGCTTCGGGGTCTCCAATCCGTTCCAAGGCCCAGACCGCGGCCGTTCGGACGCCTCCATCTTTGTCTTTTAATACGTTCACCAAGGGGGGCACCGCCCGGGAGCTTTTCAATTTCCCGAGAGCCGTCGCCGCCTGCTCTCGCACGGTCCATTCATCCTCTTCCAACGCTTCAATTAAGGGATCAATCGCCGATTCCCCTATTTGCACAATGGCACTGACCGCGGCCTCACGAATCACCAGATCATCATCCTCGAACATCTCGATCAAGCGAGGGATGGCCGAGTCGCCCATTTGCCCGAGTCCGGCTGCCGCATAATTTTGCAGACCTTCGTTTTCGTCCCGAAGGGCGGACAACAATTGTTCAATGCGCTGACTCTCAGCCATTCACCTGCTCCTTCTCCGCCCACTGCGCTTCATCCATCTGCGCGGCGGCGGCTTCCAATTTATCGATGATGATCCCGGAATTATACGAAACCAATCCATCACGATCACTTTTCATTTTCTTGAATACTTCCGCATGGGGACGCAAGGCTTCCACGTCTTTGATCTTTTCCAGAGCTTCCACTGCCAATACTCGTAACGGTTTGATGGGAATCATGTCAATCAGGAGATCAACGGGTCTGGCGTCTCCAATTAAGCCCAACCCCTTGGTCGCCAGTTCCTTGACGCCCGTATCTTTGTCCCGCTTGAGTCGATCGATCAACGGCTCCACGGCCCGGACGTCTCCGATTTTTCCCAAGACGTCCGCCGCGGCTTCACGCACCACCCAATCATCATCTTCGAGGTACTCAATTAAAATTTCGACAGTCGGACGGCCGATCGGATGCAGTTTATGCACGGCTTCCTGCCGCGCCCCTTCGCGGAGTTCGGACTCTTCCACGGCCCGCAATTCATCCATAATCTCGTCGATGCGATCCCGAATGGCGCCGAGTTTTTTCAGGGTCTGAATCGCGATATCACACAGAGCGGGATCTCCCATCGCATCCACCAACGCATCGGCAGAGCGGGGGTCCAGAAGATGATCGAGGATGTGAGCGGCGTTCACCCGCGCATCCTCATCCGGGTCCTTGAGCATCGCGGTCAGGGGGCCGATAGACGTGGGAACGACTCCCAACAGTTTAGTGACGGAGGGCCGAAGCGTTTCATTCTTCAACAGTTCGACCAAGGCCGCCGCGGTCTCTTCATCCACAATGCCCGCCATTTGTTCCAGCGAATCCACCACGGCATCCCGGACGCTTTCCTCCTCGCCCTGCATCAACGTCACCAGCGGCACGCCCGCCTGAGGATCGCGGATCCGCGCCAACATTCTGGCCGCTTCAATTTTATAGGCCGGGGACCCGGTTTTCATGGCTTCGATGACCAAAGCCACGACGTTGGGGCCTCCCTTCAGGCACGCGGCCGTGGCACGCATGCGGCGCCAGTCTTCCTCATGATCAAGCTCGGACACGATGACTTCAAGTGGTTCTTTCGGCATGGCGGCGTGGCCTCACCCCTTCGTTCGCAGTTGGTGCTATAACCGCACCCGTTTGGGGTTCCAGCCCAATTGGGCTAAGGTTTCCTTGATATGGTAGCGAATATTTTCATCGTGTTCACGCTGCAGTTGGCTCACCAGGGGTGCGATAGCCTTCTGTCCGAACTGGACCAAGGCTTCACTCGCTTCGTTCCGTATCAGGGTGCTTTGCAGCGCCGTCATCAAAAGAGGAATGGCCTCGTCGTCATGGATACGCGCAAGAGCCCGAATGGCCTCTTCCACGCTGGCCAGATCCTGTTCGTACCGATTATCCTCACAGGCCGGAGTTCGGTCTTCATAGTCGCTCGTCTTCAACTTGCTAATCAGTCGGAACAACAACGGGAGAACCCGGCGATCGCCGATTCTCCCGAGGGCTTCGATGACGCGAACCTGAAGACGAGGCTCCTCAACGACCCCCAGGAGGGCATCGACTGCGGCACCGTCGCCGATATGTCCGAGTGCCCGGGCGGCCTCCTGGCGCACGGCCGTATCGGGATCGTGCTGCAAAAGACCCACCAGTGGCTCGACGGCCGTTGAGGATTTCAAGACACACAACGCTTCCGTGGCTCGAAGGCGTACCCGCCAATCCTGGTCTTCCAGCACTTTCACCAAAGGCTCAACCGCCGACTCACCAATGGACCCCAGAGCCGCAACGGCTTCATCGCGCACCGCCGGCACCTTATCCTGGAGAAGCAGCACCAGGGTCTCAACCGACCGTGGGTTCCCGAGTCGCCCCACGGCACGGGCGGCATGCATGCGGACGACCCAATCCTGGCTCAGGAGAGCGGCATGCAAGGGTTCGAGTACCCGTTCATCGGCAATCGTCGACAAAATGGACGCCGCAGCCTCCTGCACGGACAAATCCGGATCCTGCAGACAGTAACTCAAGTCCACGACAGCCGGGCCTCCAATAGCCGTCAACGCACTGGTGGCAGCCGTTTTCACGGCTCGATCGGAATCTCGTAAGGCCTCAATCAAAGGACACACTCCTCTGGGGTCCAAGGATTCGCCAAGGGCAATGGCCGCATCTTCACGAATGCCCCAATCCTCATCCTTTAAGGCAGCAATGTGCTCCGCCACACTATCGGCCATGGTCACACCTGTTTAGTGAGCACCCCTTCCACGCCTCGTGAACATTGGGGTCGCTTTCCCTCTGCCGATATGGGGAAAACCTGAAGAAACATCGTCCTGCCAACTTATCACAGCGATTTTCGAAGGGTCAATGAAATCGCGCACATAGAGACGGGAGGACAACAGGCCCTGACTCAGCGGGGAGAGGCTTGTGTAGGGGCGGGCATATGTGCCCGCTCGCGCACCTCTTCCCTGAACGACCGGAAGAGGGACACCATCAAGAACAGAATGATCACGGCAAAGGGAAACGCGGCAAGGATCGAGCCCATTTGAAGGCCCTTCAGCCCACCGGACCACAGTAACACGGCTGCCACGACTGATTGGACAATTCCCCACGTAAACTTGATGGCGTTCGGAGGGTTCAGATTTCCATTCGACGTTAACGTGCCTAACACAAAAGTAGCGGAATCCGCCGACGTGATGAAAAACGTGGCGATTAACACAATCGCAATGAGTGACATGACCCCTCCGAAGGGAAAATGCTCCAAAAGAGTAAACAGGGCCACTTCTTTCCCTTGCGATTCAATGACCTGTTTCATGCCTGCCTGCTCAAACATGTCCAATGAAATGGCGGTCCCTCCAAAAACAGAAAACCAGAACGCGCAAAAAAGCGTCGGGACAAACAACACCCCCAAGACAAACTCTCTGACGGTTCGGCCTCGAGAAATTCTGGCGATAAAGGTCCCGACGAACGGCGCCCAGGCAATCCACCAGGCCCAGTAAAATAAGGTCCAATCCTGTATCCATCGGGAGTCATCGAACGGCGCCAAATACAGACTCATTGTCGGCAAATTCTGAAGATATTCTCCCAACGCCGAGGTAAAGACCTCCATAATGAATTTCGTTGGGCCCAAGAACAAAAGAAAGCCCATCAGCGAGACCGCCAGCACCATGTTCAGGTTGCTCAAATATTTGATCCCCCGTTGAAGGCCGGTCTGCGCGGACAATATGTACAGCACCGTGACCACGGCAATCATCAGCAGTTGAAGGATGATGGTATTGGGCAGGGTGAACAGATAGGAGACCCCCCCGCTGATTTGGATGGCCCCAAAGCCCAATGAGGTGGCCACCCCAAATATCGTGGCGAAAACGGCAATAATATCAATGGCTTGTCCCATTGAGCCCTTCATGCGTTCGCCGAAAATTGGCTCACAACTTGCACTGAACAACCCTGGTTTGCCTTTTCGAAATTGAAAATAGGCCAAACACATCGCCACCATGGTGTAGATCCCCCAAGGGTGCAGCCCCCAATGAAAGAAAGAATACTGAAGGGCTAAACTCGCGGCTTCCGGTGTTTCGCCCACTCCTCTGGGCGGGTCATAATAATGAGCAGTGGGTTCCGCCACCCCCCAAAACACCAGCCCAATGCCCATCCCTGCACAAAATAACATGGCAAACCACGTCACCAACGGAAATTCCGGCTTTTCTCCATCTTTTCCCAAGGGGATATCTCCGTACCTCGAAAAAATCAGCGTGACCGCCATGACCAGAAGCCCTACCGCGCATAAGAGATAGAACCACCCGAAGGCATCGAGCAACCAGCGCTGGATAGCGGCGGTGACCGTGGCCAACTGTGTGGGAGCCACGGCCCCCCATACCAAGAATGCCGCGGCAATGGAAAAGGAGACCTTAAAGACCGGAGTGGTTTTCATCGGAAATGCGTACGAGAAACGATCCCTTCTTTGCCTTCAAAGGAACAGGCATCGGGCTGATTCACAAAAACACTTTAAAATTGACAGGTTATGAAAAATCTCTGTCACCCCATGACGAAAATTCGTTGTCCCGATAGTCTGCCGGGAACATCCTAAAAACTCAAGACCAATTCCATCGGACAGATTCAGGGTTGCCCAAAGAGAGCCAAATCGTTAGAGTGGAGATTCCACAATAACCCTTTTTCGTTGTTTCATCCAACCAAAGGTCGAGCCTGCTCGACGGGAAAGGGATTGTGAGTCTGACCATCGAGGAGGTGGACCATGGGTGAAGAACAGTTGTACGGTGATAACCCCATCGCCCAACGAAAAACCGACCAATACAAACGTGAATACGTCCATGGCTTTGTCAGAAAATGGGATGAACTCATCGATTGGGAAGCCCGAGCTAAAAGCGAAGGGGATTTTTTCATCAATATCCTGAAAGAACGTGGCGTCCGACGGATATTGGACGTGGCAACGGGAACGGGATTTCACTCCATTCGGCTCCTGAAGGCCGGGTTCGACGTGACCAGCGCGGACGGCAGCCCCGAAATGCTGGCGCAAGCCTTTGAAAATGCTACACGCGTGGGCTTTATCATGAAAACACTCCATGCTGACTGGCGGTGGCTGAGTCGAGATATTCACACCCAATATGATGCGGTCATTTGCTTAGGTAATTCTCTGACCCATCTGTTTTCAGAACAGGACCGCCGGAAAGCCCTTGCCGAATTTTATTCGGTGCTGCACCACGACGGCGTCCTGATCCTGGATCAACGGAATTACGACGGCATCCTCGATAACGGGTTCACCTCCAAACACGTCTATTACTACTGCGGGGACAACGTCAGTGCCGAGCCTGAATACGTTGATGAAGGCTTGGCCCGATTCCGGTATCGGTTCCCGGACGACTCGGAATACCATCTCAACATGTTCCCCCTCCGCAAGGATTACGTGAGAAAACTCATGGGAGAGGTGGGGTTTCAGCAAGTCAAAACCTTTGCGGACTTTCAAGAGACACACCGGGTCGAGGACCCTGATTTCTATGTCCACGTGGCTGAAAAACTGTATAAAAACGAAGAACGGCCTATTAAAGTTTCAGTGGGTTATTCTCAGTCCGTCGAAACCGCCAGAAGCTACTACAACAGCCATGATGCCGACCGATTTTATGCCACCGTGTGGGGGGGCGAGGACATTCACGTCGGTATCTATGAACACGACACGGATACCATTTTCGACGCGAGTCGCAAGACAGTGGAGAAGATGGCCATCATGGTCAACGATCTCGGGCCTGCGACCCGGGTGTTGGATATTGGCTCCGGGTACGGAGGGTCGGCCAGGTACCTGGTCAAGCACTATGGCTGCCAGGTTGGCTGTCTGAATTTGAGCGAAACACAAAATGCCAGAAACCGTGAACTCAACACCCTGGAGAAATACTCCCTGGTCATCAACGTGGTTGACGGCAGTTTTGAAGATATTCCCATACCGGATAACAGTGTGGACGTAGTGTGGTCGCAGGATGCCATTTTGCACAGCGGGAACCGCGAGAAGGTCTTTGAAGAAGTCAATCGGGTCCTTTCCCCGGGAGGACAGTTCATTTTTACCGATCCGATGCAGAGTGAAACGTGTCCCAAGGAAGCCCTGCAACCCATTCTCGACCGTATTCACCTCGATTCTCTGGGTTCAATCCCGCGCTACAAGGATATGCTGTTAGGCCTCGGGTTCAAAGAGGTTGCAATCGTGGACCTCTCTGAACAACTGAGTGCTCATTATGGACGGGTTCTGGAAGAAGTTCGCGCCAATCAATGGAATTTGTTGAAAGTCTGCAGCGAGGACTATATCGAACGGATGAAAAGCGGTCTTCAATACTGGGTTGACGGCGGCCAAGGCGGGCATCTCACCTGGGGGATTCTCCACTTCCAAAAGCCGTAATTCCTGAACTCCCTCTCCCACTGGGAGAGGGTTGGGGTGAGGGTTGCCCGCGTTTTTTGCGGGCAATAGGATCAGCGTTCAATACGGTAGGGTTTGGCCGGCTTGGCAAAGTCTCCCGAGGGCCCGAACCGGCCTTCTTCGCCAAGCACCTTATCCGGGTCGGTATATTCGATATCCTTCACGTCCATATGCGCATCTTCTTTGGGCGGCTCCCAGCCAAGTTTCTCCAAGGTTTCCACCACGGTTTTCTTCAGCGCGCTCGATGCCGTCAGTCGGGTCGAAGCAAACGCCAACACCCGTTCGCTTTCTTTTTCAACCTTAGAGGCTTCCGGATCATGGAGAAAGGACACCAACGGCTCAATGGCTGCATCACCGATCAGCACCAACGAAGAGGCGGCGTACTCCCGTAACACGATATCCTTTAACAGCAGGATAAGATCCGGAATCACCTTGGGATCCCGAAAATGGCCCAGCGCCGTCGCCGCGGCTTCTTTGATGAGTTGGTCTTCGCTGATAATACACCCGGGCGTCGGCCTCCCCTGTTGAGCAATGCCCTTGCCTTTCAGGGCATCCAGCACGGGTGGCAAGGCTCTGGCGTCCCCGATCATTCCCAGAGAGGCAATCGCGTGACGCTTCACGGCTCCATCCCTCATGGCGTCAATGAGCCCGTCAACGGCCAGGGGATTCCCGATAATCCCCAAGGCAATCGTGGCATCTTCGCGAACCGCCCGGTCTTCATCCTTTAACGCTTCGATCAACGCTTCAACCACGCGCCCGTCCTTGGTCCAAGCCCGTCCCATTTGATAGTCGGTCGTCATGCCGCCCAACGCCCGAACGCCATGACAGCGGACCACAAAGTGCGGATCCTTGAGCGTTTCCAGGAGGGCGGGAATGGAGGCTTCACCAATATACACGAGGGCGGTTCCGGCGGTCTCCCGGACAATTTTCGAAGTATCCTTAAACAGCTTGATTAACACCGGAACGGCTCGAGGATCACCGGTTCGCCCCAGCGCTTCCGCCGCCGCACTTTTCACGGCACCGTCACGGTCTCGGCAGGCGATCATCAACGGTTGGACGGCATCGGGCTCCTTGAGGATTCCCAAGGCCTTCCCGGCTTGCTGACGAACGCGCCACCGGTCATCCTTCAAACAGGGAATGAGTTTCGGGACGGTGCCCTTCCCCATAGAAGCCATGGCGGACACGGCCTCATCCTGGACTTCCATCATATTGTCGTTGAACAACGTGATGAGGGCTTCAAGGGCCACGTCCCCGCCGATCTTCGCAAACGCCCGCCCCACGTGAACCCGGACGGCCCAATAATCATCCTCCAGAGCCGTGGAGAGGGCTTCAAGGGTATTCGGATCACCCAACTCCGCCAGAGCCTTCGCGGCTTCTTCCCGCGTCGCGTCGTCAACGTCGTCTAACGCTTCGACCCAGTGTTCTACACTCTGTGACATGGTTTCGGAGAATTTTCTTGATGAGGCGTGTTAATGAACGGAAGGATAATCGTAATCGCGTTCTTGTTTATACGGTTGCGTATGGCTACACCGAATCACGAGCCTGGCCGTTCCGAGGCCGTCCACGCATTGCGTTAAGGATTGATCAAAATCCAATTTGCCCTCCAACGTCACCAGAAACAAAAAGTCGAACGTAAAGGTCCCGAAACGATACTCGCCCGGTTTTAATTGAATTTCCCGCACGTCGGTCGTCTTATAGGATTCAAACGTAATGGGGTCATTGGTCCAGATCAAAGGGGTGATGCCCGGCACGTGCCACCACGTCGGAGGATCGAGTGCCGTGGGATCAATGGTAATCGCATACTCACGCGTTAACGGATTCACGGCTTCTCGTGCCACGCTGATGTCGCCGATCAGCACACTTCCGACGAGAATGCCCGCCAAAATGAGAGCGCTACTTTTTAAAGAACGTGGAAGATCCAAGCTCGAACGTCTCATTTCCCGTTGTCCTTCGTTCCGGTCGCTTTTGAAAAATTTCCGTCAAGGCGCGACTTTCCCATTCAGTATGGGTTTCCAACCCGAGCGCTTCAAGCACCGTTGCCCCGATGTCCATGATACTCACGTGATCGGGAATGGTATACCCCGGCTTCACGTTCACCCCCCAGGCCAGCCAAGGCACCGGTGATGGTCGGGGGGGAGCCCCCATTTTCGCGTTTGAGGCTTGAGGGGAATCCGGTCCCTGTAAGCCCGCCACCATCACCATGGTTTTGTCCAGGACACCGTATTCGTGATAGATCGCCATGAGGTCCGCGATGGCCGTATCAACCGTTTGGAGGGCTTCTTTATACTGCCTTGAGTCCCATCCGCGTTTGTGGGCGACGTCCGCCGGTTCAGGAAGGTGGGCAACCAGGAGCCCGGGTATCTCGAAGATACGAAAATTATAGCCGCCTGCGCTGGTCACTTTTTTCAGGTAATCTTTAATATATTCCACCAAGATAGAGGGATTGCACTGGGGTTTGGCTTTCCCGCACGTTTGCATATCCACGTAAATTTCCGGTCTGGCCAATTGATAAAACCGCTCATCCATGATGAAGAGCGCCGTATCGACCCCGCCGGCGAGATCAAGATAATCGAACAGGGTGGGAGCACGAAGAAACGACCGGGAAAAATCGTAGGTTTCCCATTCCTGATTCACGCGATGTTTCTTGACGGGCAGTCCCGTCAGGAGACTGGCCATGGCCGGCACCGCGAACGACGGAGACACCGATTGCGCATTCCAGGTGACCGCACCTTCCCGGGCGAGTTTCTGAAGAACCGGCATGGTCCCGTTTTGAATCACGTCATTGCCTACGCCCTCCAAGACAAACAGCAGGACGTGATCGGCTTGGGTTGGGGTTGAAGAGGCAAAAACCGGGCTTCTCTCCGGAAAACCGAGAGCCCAAATCGCAAGCAGAGAAATCGTAATTCTTACAAACATGTTTCCAGGGTTATCGAACGGTATCGGGGGACGTGGAAGCAGGGAACTTAAGCACGCACCATCGTTCTGTGTTTTCAATGAAAAAGACTCAAATACCTCTTTGTCACAGGTTATGAAGGCAACTTACCATGCTGGATTTTCCACGGTCAACTATGCGAAAAATGGTGTTGGAATCGTCTTCAGTGAAAAACAAAATCTCCGATTTGCGCATGGATCCTCTTTCAGGGTAAGACAGCAGGGCAAAGAGACTTTTGGCCTCATCCGGATTTCGACTCATGCCACAGGAAAATAATTTTCTGCATTCCAAGTATTCCCGTTCAGATCCGGGGGATCGGGCCAGGTACGTATCGTTTGAACCCGGGGCTCCGCCTTTTTCTCCTGCCTGGCATGATGCACTCGGACGCCTGGGCAACAGCATGTGGGACGCGGGAGTCCGCGCGGTCGTCCTGGTGTATGGCTCCTACTTGGGGGCCGACCTCTTCGGATCAGGACGCCTTGATGAAGTCGGAGGTCTCAAGCGAGGCTACTCCCGCGGCATTCCGGGGCTGGAGTCTCTCCTTGCGGCCCTTCGCCCCAACGAATATCAACAATCCCCTTCCTGTAAGCCGCCCTTTGCCAATGACGACGCCGGCAAAACCAAGCTGGACAATCTTCTCAATGACAAAGGGAACGTTTCCGAAGACTATGTCAACGCGCTCAGGGACGGGCTCGGGAGTTCTCACGCGCTGGCCGTCCAACGCCACCTTTGGTCTTCCCTGCACCACCATCCTGGTCGAATGGAAGGGGCGTTGGCTCTACTCCAAGAACTCAAACACCTCAAGACACAAAAAGGCTTACAGGCCGACGATCGAATATTGATTATGGCCCATGGCCATGCCGGTCAATTGCTGGCGCTGCTTTCCAATCTGATGGCTCCGGGTGACTCTTCGGTGCGTGAAACCGTGTTTGAAACCCTGGCCTACTTTTATGAGCAACGTGAGACCCCATCCGAATCGATTCAACATTTACGGGAACTGGACCGGTTGTTAGCCGAGAACCAATTTGCAACCTGGCCTTCGCTGGACGTTGTGACACTCGGCACGCCCATTCGGTACGGATGGGACACGGATAGCCTTGGAAAACTTCTCCACATCGTCAATCATCGCCCTATCCGGCAAGATGGAAAACGGTGGCTGGCCAAAATGGAGTTGCCCCAAATCGTGATGGAAATGCCCATGGCTTCCGGCGGCGACTATGTTCACCAGCTTGCCGTAGCGGGAACCGATGTCGTCCCCGCTTCACCATGGGAAGTGGAACTGGACCAGGCCTTACGCGAAAATTTGGAGCCGTATGACGGATTCGAACGTTGGTTGGAATGCGCCCGACGCGTGACCCGTTGCCCTAACGATGGGGAGTGCTTATTCATCGATTATCATGATACGACAGGGGTCTCCCCTCATGAACACCTTTTTGGCCATGCCTGCTACACGCGGCTGCACGCGTTGTTGTTTCAAACCAGCCACATCGTGGAAACGCTCTATGGTGCCTAGGGTCCCCTCCTGACCTTTTGCCCAATCCGGCCGGGTCTCCCTAAAAAACTCTTTGATTCTCACAAAATATTTGTGCTATTCGTTCTTGGTTTGCCTTAGTCGGCTCCCTGGTCGCTAGGGTATGGGCCTTGGAATGAGATCATGATCATCGGTGTTCCCAAAGAGACCTATCCGGGTGAAAAGCGGGTCGCCCTGATCCCCGCAATCCTCCCTTCTTTGAAAAAGGAAGGGATGGACGTGCAGATTGAAGCGGGGGCAGGGGTCGAGTCCGGATATCCTGATGCCGCCTATACGGAGAAAGGGGGCACCATCGTCTCCTCACGCCTTCAACTCTTTGAAACCGCTCACATCATTGCCCAAGTCAGAACGTTGGGTGCGAATCCCGAACAAGGCAAAACCGACCTGCCCTTGATGCAACCCGATCAAATCATTGTCGGCATGGCCGATGCCCTTTCCAATCCCCACAGCATCCGGGAATTGACGACGCGACGAGTCCGGGCCTTCGCCATGGAATTGATGCCGCGAATCACCCGTGCCCAAAGTATGGACGTCCTCTCGGCAATGGGAACCGTGGCCGGGTACAAGGCCGTGCTGATGGCCGCTGATGCGCTTCCGAAAATGTTTCCGATGCTGATGACGGCAGCCGGAACCGTGACCCCTGCCAAGGTGTTTATCATCGGGGCCGGCGTGGCCGGACTGCAGGCGGTTTCAATGGCTCGTCGGCTTGGTGCCGCCGTCGAAGCGTATGACGTGCGACCTGCCGTCAAAGAGCAGGTGCTGAGCCTGGGGGCCAAGTTTGTGGATCTCCCGTTGGACACGCAAGAAGCGGAAGACAAGGGGGGCTATGCCAAAGCGCAGGATGAAGCGTTTTATCGACGCCAGCGAGAACTGCTGACCAAAGTGATCGCCTCAAGCGACGTGGTGATTACCACCGCGACGGTACCCGGGAAAAAAGCGCCCGTCCTGATTACGGCCGATATGGTGGCCGGCATGTCTCCCGGATCGGTCATTATCGATTTGGCGGCCGAACGAGGCGGGAATTGCGAATTAACCCAAGCCAACCGGACGGTGGTGGCCCATGGGGTCACCATTATCGGAACGGAAAATCTCCCTTCCCTGGTGCCTTATCACGCCAGCCAGATGTACAGCAAAAACATCGCAACCTTCCTGCTTCATTTGGTGAAAAAAGGCGAAATCACGATTAATCGGGAAGACGAAATCACCAGGGACACTCTCTTGACGTGTGATGGCGACGTGGTCCATCACCAAATTCGTGAAATCCTGGACCCTCCCGCGAGCAAGGGAGAGGAGACTTAAGCCATGGAGATATTGATTGCTGGCATTACGATTTTCGTCCTGGCCATCTTCGTGGGCTTTGAAATTATCACCAAGATTCCGCCCACCCTTCATACCCCGCTCATGTCCGGCGCCAACGCCATCTCAGGCATCACGCTCGTGGGAGCCATTCTGTCGGCAGGCACCCAACAGACGTTGTTGACGACCGTGCTTGGGGGGCTCGCCGTAGTCTTTGCCACCGTGAACGTCGTCGGCGGCTTCATGGTGACCAATCGCATGCTGGAAATGTTCAAAAAGAAATCCTAGGTCATGACCGACTTACTCATTAATGGCGGGTACCTCGTTTCCGCAGTCCTCTTTATTTTCGGGCTGAAGGGGCTGACTCATCCACGCACCGCCGTTCGAGGCAACCTGCTCGGTGCGTGCGGCATGCTGCTCGCCATCGTCATTACGCTCACGGATCGAAACATCGTCGGCTTTGAAGTCATCCTCATCGGGATCGTCATCGGTGCGGCGATCGGGGCCGTCTTAGCCGTGAAAATCGAAATGACGTCCATGCCGGAACTCGTGGCGTTGTTTAACGGGTTTGGCGGCATTGCCTCGGTGTTGGTGGCGGGCGCCGTCCTGACAGAAAGCACCCTCAATGGCGGAGTCCCTTTCGTGCAGGTCTCCGTGGCCACTGCGGCTTCCGGGCTGATCGGAGCCGTCACGTTTTGGGGAAGCCTGGTGGCCTTTGGAAAACTCAAGGGCCTCATCAATGAAAATGCCGTCCTGTTTTCAGGCCAACAAGTCATCAATGCGGCGTTGGCGATTCTTGCCCTCGCGTTAAGCGCAGGAGTGATCATCGACCCCACCAATATCCTCTTCTACTGGCTATTGGTTGCTGTGGCTTCCCTCCTTGGAGTCCTGCTCGTTATTCCGATCGGTGGGGCCGACATGCCCGTCGTGGTCGCGCTCTTGAATTCCTATTCCGGATTAGCGGCTGCCGCAACGGGGTTTGTCTTGTCCAATAACGTCCTGATTATTACCGGATCCCTGGTGGGTGCGTCGGGATTGATCCTGACGCAAATCATGTGTAAAGCCATGAACCGGTCCTTGACCAACGTCCTCTTCGGGGTGCTGGCTCCAACGGGTGGAGGGGCCAGTGCGGACGAGGTCTATGCCGGCCGGGTCAAATCCACCTCGCCGGAAGAAGTCGCGCTCCTCTTCGATGCGGCTCGACGGGTGGCAATCGTTCCGGGATACGGCATGGCGGTCTCCCAAGCCCAACATCCCGTGGCCAACCTCGCCTCCATCCTCACAGAACGCGGCATCGAGGTGGAATACGCCGTGCATCCCGTCGCAGGTCGAATGCCGGGTCACATGAACGTCCTGTTAGCCGAAGCCGACGTTCCCTATGAGGCCCTCAAGGATATGGATGCCGTGAATCCCTACATCGATCAAATCGACGTGGCCCTGATCATCGGCGCGAATGACGTGGTCAATCCTCTGGCCAGAACCGATCCCACCAGTGCCATTGCCGGCATGCCGATCATCGACGTGGATAAGGCGAAAACCGTGGTGATTATCAAACGCAGTTTAAGCCCCGGCTTTGCCGGGATCCCGAACCCTCTGTTTGCGTTGGACAATTCCCTCATGCTGTTTGGCGATGGGAAAAAGATGGTGCTGGACATTATCGCCGCCCTCAAAGAAACCTGATCACACGTAGCCCGCAGGAGCTTATTGACGTGTTTCGAGTACTTATATTTAATAAAAAATACTTTGTTTCAATTTAATGACCATAGAAATTTTCAAAGAAATGTATTTATAACTTATTGAATTTATTGACTTTATAAGATTTTCTTGCGTTAGCCTGTTTCTTACAGGCAAACTTGTCTCTCACGGAAGAAGTATGATACGTTAACGTCCTATCCGGAGTGAGAGAGAAAGAACGTCTACCCATCACGAGGTACAATGGAAATCAAGGTTGTGAACAACAATGTCGAGAAAGCTCTTCGTGTTGCGAAGAAAAAACTCGCAGCCGATGGTTTGTTCCGTGAATTGAAACGCCGACGTTTTTACGAAAAGCCGAGTGTGAAGCGGAAAACAAAAGAGCGAGAAGCTGCCCGGCGACGACAAAAATGGTTGGCAAAGCGTGCGTTTCGTTAGTTCACACCGTTACGTCATCTCCTCATCCCTTCTCGTCCAACGCCCCAACGTCCTCAATGCGTGATTCCCATATTCACGCGGTCGTTTCCGAAGTCAAAAAAACCATTCGCCGCTGGAAAGAACCCGTGCTTGGCGTCGTGGCCCGGGAAACTCGCGATCCTTTCCGCATTTTGATTGCCTGTCTTCTGAGTCTTCGGACCAAGGATCAAACTACGGCCGAGGCCAGCCAACGGTTATTCCAGTTAGCCGACACGCCGGAGCACATGCGCGCGCTATCCATGAAAACGATAGAGAAAGCCATCTATCCGGTGGGATTCTACAAGAACAAAACCAAACAGATTCTTGCGATTTGCCAAAGCCTTCTCCGGGACTTCGGAGGACGGGTTCCGGATACCATCGAAGAACTCCTGACGTTGAAGGGCGTCGGACGCAAGACGGCCAATTTGGTGGTGACCGTCGGATATCGAAAACCCGGGATTTGCGTGGATATCCACGTTCACCGGATCAGTAACCGGTGGGGCTACGTTCAGACCGGGACCCCTGAGGAAACCGAACGCGCTCTTCGACAAAAACTGCCCGCAAAATATTGGATCACGTTTAATGACTGGTTGGTTCCCTTTGGGCAACACCTCTGTCGACCCATTTCTCCGTTTTGCAGCCAGTGCCCGGTCAGCCAATACTGCAAGAGAGTCGGCGTGCGTACCTCCCGGTAGGCATCGTGAATCATTTCCAACCAAGAAAAAAACTCGGGACCAAAGTATTCAAAACAGACCAGCCACTTCTTAGTCTTGAGAAACTGTTTGAACAGCGGATATGACAGACCGCCATGTTTTCTGTTAGGTTAGGGGCGTGACTTGACGGTGATTTGGTCGGGTCCTGACTATACATTTGAGAAGGGCAACCGATGTTCAACAACCCGTTTCTCGACGAGGCCGGAGTCGGCGGGGGTGATTCTCTTCAATATCCCGCGCCCCGTATTCTTGCGCGTCGGCGTTTCGTCGGCTCCGTTATCTCCCGAGCCGGCCGCTCCCGAACTTCGTGCGCGTTCGTGTTGATGCGATTCAGACATTAGACCGATCCACAAGGCACATTGAGCTGCAATGCGTTACGCCTTTCGCTCTCTCAGCGAAATCCGATTGATGGGACGCCGATCCTCTCTTTTCAGTTCAGCAGCCTACAGCGTGTGCGGGTTCAGGACGTAGGAGACGGGTTGGGGTCTCCGTCGCTTTCTGTTGAGGGGGTGCGCATGCCGTCCAGCGCGTCGATGTCGGCGGCGGCGAGGGACGCCGTTTCGCGGGTCGCGGCGGTCAACGCATCGAAATCGTCCATCCCGCAGGATCGTGCGATGACGGCCTTAACCTTCGGGGACGCCGTCTCGACCGCGAAGCCGTCCCCCGCGACCAGTCGCAGAATGCCCCGCAGGTTCCGCCACGTCTTCGCGGCCTCCGCCAGCCGCTCCGCGGCATGGTCGGGGATCAACCCGCGCGTGCCGGCGGCCTTGAAGACGGAACCCGCGCCAGGAGCCGGAATGTCCGGGGCGACGGTATGGGTCAATTGCAGGAACCGTGCGGCGCGCTCGACGTCCCGGAGACCGCCGCGCATGTCGTCGATGGACAGCAGGCCGGGCTCGGTCGCGCCCCCGGCCGTTTCGCGCAACTCGGCGATCAGCACGCCGCGCGCCACGCCATGGGCCAGGATTTCTCGCCGCGCCTCGTCGAACCGCCTCCCGATGCCGGAATCGCCGGACGTGAAGATACATCGCGCCCGGGTCAGGTCCAGAAGCTCGCCGGCCGAGCCGGCGTGGTGTTCCACAAAATCCGAGAGCGAACGGACGGGCTTATCCTCGTGGCTGCGCGTGACCGCGAACAGCAGGTTATCGCGCGACAACACGCGGAGCGCCTCAAGAAAGCGTCGGCACAGGGATTCGTAATATTTGGCGGGGCCGCCGTCGTACACGAACACGACGTCGAGTTCGGCGCCCGGCGCCGCCTCCCCGCTGGCCAGATCGCCCAAGACCACCACCGCCACCCCGCCCTCGGCGCGGGGGTCGACGAAATCTTCGTCGGCGGCCGACAGCACAGCGTCGACAACGAAATCCTTTTCGACGGCCGACAGCACGGTGACGATGGACGCTTCGGCAACATTGGACAGCGCTGTCCCCGCCTCGACCGGCGACAGGTTGCCGCGCATCGTATGCACGCCGATCTGGAAGACCTTGTCGTTCGACCAGCTCCGCGCCACATCTGCCGCCTCCCGGACGTCCTGGACGGGGGAATCGGCGATCTGCTCCTTCATTTCGGCGACGCCGAATTCGTGTGTCCAGTAGACGCGCGCGAGGCCGCGGCGGGCGATCACCTCGAATTCCGTATCCGGTCCGAACCCGTCCGGGAGATCAAGATCGGTGAATTCCCTTTCCTTGAAGCTATCGAGCAGTTCGGGGACGCGATTGATCCACGCGGCAAGGCGCGGCGCGGCGCCGAGGATCTCGGCGATCTCCTCGAACGCGTCCGGACGCGCGGCGGTCGCCGGGCTGTCGTAGGCGCTCCAGTCGTCGATCTGCGGATAGAAGTGCGCGCGCCACGCATCGACCAGCGGGTCCATGGTCTCGAACCAGCGCCTGGGGAACATGGCCAGACCGAACAGCTTGATGTAGCTTCCCGGCAGTTGCGGCGCTTCGTCCTCGCCATAATGCTGCAACAGCGGGTAGCGGCGGCTTGCCGCGACGTGGTGGTCGGGATGACGCTGCATATTGTAATAGAGCCAGTTGGTAAACTTGTAGGCGGCGTTCCAGGAATGTCGCGGCTGAACCCGCTCGAACCGGCCGTTGGGCAGACGGATGCGCCGCAATCCATAGTGCTGGACATAGTTGATGGCCTTCATCGAGAAGATCACACCGCCGCAAAGGATGACGAAGATCAGGAGGGCCCAAGGACCGCCCATCCAATACACCAGCGCATACCACCCGGCGGTTTCGAGGAAGTACCGCCAGAACGGATTCGTGTAGTGCCAGACCGGCAACTGACAGCGCGCCAGCCGATCACGTTCGCAACGCCAGGCTTCGATGAGGTTGCTCTCCACCTCCCGGGGGAAGTACCGCCAGAAGCTCAGGCCCTTGGGCGCGGACCCGGAGTCCCAGGGCGTGCAGGCAAGGGCGTGATGAATATAAATATGCTCCGTCGCATAATGCGGGTAGGAGACGGACGCCAGCAGGAATTCGCCGATCCGTCGCTCCAGCACGGAGCGCCGGTGGATCATTTCGTGGCCGACAATGAAGGAGGCCTGGGCCACGGCGGCCAGCGCCGCCGCCATGAACAGGGCTTCCCAGATAGACAAATGGCCGACGACAAGAATCTGCCAGAGCGAGAATATGAGCGTGACCGGCCAGAGCACCGCCCACAGCCAAATGGCCAGCTTGTACCAGAACAACTGGCGTTCGAGGGTCTTCTTCGGGTCCATGTTCCGCTCTTCCATGCCGAACACGGCGTCCAACCCCTCCACGACCCATAAGAAGATGAACGGACCCGCAATCCACCAGCCGCCGTGAATCGCGGCGTTGGCGACGAGGGGAAAAATTGCAAGGGATATGAAGTACGGGAGGGCGTTCCAGATCGACGGCTGGATCGCCGCCTCTGTTCCGGCGCCCAAACCGCTTGATTCCGCCATATTTTCCGCCATGGCAAGCTCCTGACTTTTCCAGCGTCCATGTCCACAACGGGGCGGCCTTGTCAAGCTATCGGTGGGGAACGTGAGGGACGCTGCGGGGATGGCACCGTGACTGAAGAATTTCAGGCTACACGAACAGGGTCGTCTCTGCACCAGCCGCCAGTGCAAGGATGGCGGGAAGACCCATCACCTCATCGACCTGTTGGGCCACGGCTTCCGCGTCGACTCCCATGTATTCCAACCCGGCGCTGCAAGCGATAAGGCGCAACGTTCCCACTTTCTTCGCCTCTTCAAACATTTCCGAAATCAGGGGAACCTTGCGCTCGGTAAGCAATCGGGCCACTTCATCATGATAGCGTTGATACTCCGGGGGAAAATCGATTTCATCGAGCTTCCCCTCGGCGAGCTTTTTAATGGTCCAAAACAACAACACGACCACCACGTCTTTTCCCATGGCCGCGGCCGTGAGGGCTATGGTCGCCACCTGGTGCAATTTGTCATAGGTGGCGTTATGGGCATAGATGATAAAACGAGGTGGGGCACTCATCTGAAACACCTCTTGAGATTGCGACCCGTCTGCGTGCGGGGCAGGATATCAATTACGATCGAGTGGGTTGAATGAGTTGTTGATCGGGCGCTTTGGGGGTGGGCCAATCCTCGTTTTCAAACATCAGGCAACATTTCAATCGTCCACAGACCCCGATGCGATGCGCATCATTCGACCAAGCCGCTTCACGACGGGACAACTTGAGATTCACCGGTTTGAAATCCGTGAGAAAACTCGCGCAACACAAGACAAGCCCACAGGTATCGACCCCGCTCAGGCGACGAGCTTCATCCCTGCTGGAAATTTGTCGCATTTCAATCCAACAATTAAACTCGCGCGCCAAATCTTTGACGAGTTGCCGAAAATCAACGCGAGATTCCGCCGTGTAGCTGAACGTCAGGGCCCGCCGCCGAAACGATCCGTACACTTCGACCAACTTCATCTGCAAACCCAGCGCCTGGGCCCGCTCTCGACAGAACGCGATGCCGGAGGAGGATAACTCTTTTTGCTGGGCAATAGCGGCTTCGTCTTCCGGCGTTGCTTTCCGAAGGATACCCCGCATCACCCGCATGGGAGGGAGGAACGGTTGAGGATGCGGCGGAGAAAAGACGGTCCCATAGGTCGTATCGTTCTCCAATTCCATGAGCACGTGGTCGCCGACCTTCAAGGTGGAGTCGGTCGTCCGGGCCACTTTGACCTCACCATGGTCGCGAATTTTCACCCCAACGACCGTGACCCATTCAGGAAACGACTCTTCCTCATCAATCTCGGATACGGGCATTGATTGATCGGTCATCACACGTCCTCCCGTCGTAAAAAGCAGCTAGTACTATCACATTAAAAGCTGAACAGCAAGCGGGGCTGATTTTTCCATTCCCGGTCTTCCTTGTTAGTGAGGAACACCTTTGAGGAAAGCGGGTACTTCATGATCGAGTTGATAAAGAGAGAGCGGCGAGACGGCGTCGTTCTTTTGGATGATTTGAACCTGCCCCGGCGCAGGCACTCGAACGATATCCAAGGCTTGGCCATAATGGTACTGACGGCCTGATGCCGCCAGCATGTCTCTCAGGGATTCCGGGGGATCCCAGTGGGCGGTGAGTAACGCCGTACGGGCCGGATTGCGATGACTGAACATGAACGACAAATGGTCCGGATACCAATCGGCGCCACCCGTGGCATACGAGACGAACAATGTGGCTTGGGCACGTTGCATCAACTCCGACAGATAGTGATTGGTGAGAAATCCGTTTTCTCCCACCTCCAACCACTTGCCGGGATGGGACAAACTCGCATGCGCCGCGTAGGAACGAATTTCTTTCAGTTGTTGTTGTGAAGCATAGACGGTCGCAATCGGACCATGGTGCTCCACGAGCCGGGCGATGACCCCATCCGCGATCGCCGAATGCCCGTCGTTCGTCGGCCCGCTGTCTGCATGGACCAGGGTATTGTGTCCTCGATCGCTGATTAAATAGCAATTTCGTGGAAGCGCAAGGTCGCAAGGATCCTCGCCGAAAAACGGAACCGACACCACCTGCCCGCCGTCAAATTTCCAGGATTCTCCATGCGCCAGTTCAATGACGTTCGTAAAGCCCAACTCCCGCATCAGGGACAGATAATCGAAATACAACGTCTTCCGGTTTTTCCGGCTGGGCACGATCACGGGCACGTCCTTCGGCAAGTGCAACAACGTGCGAGGATCGACGTGGTCATCATGGTCGTGCGTCAAAAACACGGCGACCGGTGGTGGCAACAACGACGTCCACAGTGAGGGGACCGGTGATTCGGCAAACCAGGGCATCAGCCACGGATCAAACCAGAAGAACCGGTCCCGTTGTCGATACATCAGGGCCGCATGACCAAGATGAACCGTATCCTGATCCTTGGTCACGTCGAGCCACTGCGTTCGAATCGAGGAGTGGCTCGTCACGGCTAAACACTCGTGCGAGTCGAGTTGCTCAAGCAGGTGCAGTAACTGTGGCGCCACGTCACGACCGGCGGTCATGACAATGGTGCGAATTTCCGAGACGGTACGGGTTCCATTCAAACAGCCCAACAGCTTTCCCACCACGGGTGAGAGCGGACGATCCAAACTCATCGGCAGCGCTTGCCGGTTCACCGCGTTGAAAATGCGCAGACCGGCGTAATTCATGACCGCCGACTGATGCCGGTCCCGTGGAAATTCCCACATAAAAGTGCCGTCAGGATTCCGTCCACACCGAATATGTTGCCGGAGCCGGGGTCGTGACTGCACGACTTCCGCATAGGCATCCTCAAGACGGCGACCGGCTGCCGGATCATCGACCGGCGTTCGATGAGCAAACACGTCGCTGATGGCCGTTTCCACCGTACTCATGAGGATGCCATGGACTTCGTGGAGACTCGCCACAACCGCGGGATCCACGCCTCCCATAAACGGGAAGGGGCCCGGCGGCTCGGCGCTTTCCAGTTGCACCCACACCCAGGGCTGAAGTCCGACAAACTGATTGAGGCCGACGCGATCCCAGAGCGCCATGGAGCCTTTCTTCGTCAGAGGGTCCACCATCAAGTCATGACGCAACCGGGCAGAGGCACCCTCTTACGTCTCCGTTGAAAAGCGAATCGCACTGATGGTGGGTTCATATAAAATCTGAATGACAATGCGGTCAGGGTCGGCAAGATAAAATGAATAACTGCCGTCCCGATGTCGCTTCGGGTGGTGGATAATCTCGATGCCTTCTTTGATCACCCGTTCATACAGTTGGTCCACGCTTTCCGGTGAACCCATGACAAACCCCAGATGGTCAAGGAATTGTGCATGACCCTGTTGGTAGGCAGACATGTTCTCTTTTGGAATTTGATGCAGTGCCAGGTTATCGACGCCCGAACTCATATAGACGTTCTCGGCATCAGGTTCCCAGACGACCGTCATCCCGAACCAGGTCTGATAAAACGTTTTCGAAACCTCCAGATTCGTCACGTTCAAAGCCACGTGGCGTAAGCCTTTCCCGTGTGGAATATCCTCTTGTGCAGACATGCTGGTCCTGGTTCCCAATTCAAGGAAGTCATCTTAACGGGGCGCACTAAGTGGAGCAACCCCGCTGTCGGCAGGGAGGGAATAACGATCGATGTTCCCCACGGGACGGGCCATGTGTTACCATCACACCGATGAACACTGAATCAGACGCAACAAGCGGATGCACGTTCCCTGCCCACCGGGATTCCCCACCGGGGCGCAGACCTCCACGGCAGACGTGCCACGCACTGATGTTGTTGTCCACCCTGTGGTGGATGAGCCTGATCTGGAGTGGATGCGTCTCTCCGGTGGCCATGCATCGGGCGGTGCTGGAATACGATTGGACGGTCAATCGGATTGAAACCGAACTCTTGCTGCTCAACATTGCCCGCACCCGCTACCATGAACCGATTCATTTCACGGCCGTCTCCAACATCGCCGCCACGTTTGATTTCCGCGTCAGCACCGGCCTGACGGGATTACTGGCTGACACACTCGGCGCCGACTCGTTGTCTTTGACGTTGGGAAGCTCCGCCGCGGAAAACCCGACCGTGACGATCATCCCGATTCAAGGTAAGGAATTCACCAAACGCCTGTTGACCCCGATTACCGAAAAGACCATCTTGTCCCTGGGGCAACAGGGGATCGATCTCGCCATCCTCTTTCGTCTGGTGTCTCAAGGGATCATTCTCGAAGAGAAGGACGGCCGGCGACGTTTCTTGTTGAACCAGCCTCACCGGCGAGAGGAATACCGGGAGTTCCGGCAGCGGGTGATGCATCTGTCATGGCTACACTCCGAGCGAAAGCTGTTTATCGATCCGCTTCAATTCACCGACGGGGGCCAACGGAAGACCGGACGGGTCGTGATGACCAACTATGATCCGAATACGCTTTCCAACAATGACCGAGAGGCGTTAAACCGAAAAGCGGAACGATTCAACGAGCATCATATTCTGGTCGATATTCGACCGGACCATTCAGAAGATGATTTCCCCATGTTCGGCGAAATCAAATTGCGCAGCTTCAAGGCGATCCTGGGATTTATCGGACGAGGCATTGACGAGGAAAAGGAGGTTGACGTGGACCCGGACCAGCGCACAGGGCCGGTGATTGTCAACCCGGCCAGGACCCTGACCATCCAGGAGTCACACACCAAACCAGAAGAAGCCATCATCTCCGCTCAGAAACGCGGGTTGTGGTATTACATCGACCAGGAATCCGCAGCGGGAGAATTGGTCGACCGGTGGAATCACGAAGCCTTCGATCTCTTGTATCAACTGTATCATTTCACCGTGACCGATATTTCTAAAACCCCCACGTTGCCCATAACGATTGCCAAATAACGGCGCGCGCTCAGAAGCAGGGAGCAACGATCGTTGTTCCCTACAGAAAGAGCGGGCCGTGTGTTACCATCACACCGATGAACACCGAACCGGATGCAACGGGCGGCTTCGCCGGCATGACCGTCGCCGCCTTCGAAAGCCGGCTGGCCGATCACATGGCCAAGCTGATTGCCCGGCATGGCGGGAATCCCATGGTAGCACCTTCCTTACAGGAGATTCCCCTGGAAAATAATACGGAAGCCCTGGACTTCGCGAAGCACCTCATGGCTGGGGCCGTTGACCTGCTGATTTTACTGACGGGCGTGGGAACCAGGACGTTGGTGGACGTCTGGGAAACGCGGTTTCCCCTCGACGCGATCCGGCAAGCCCTGACGAAGACGACCCTCGTCTGCCGTGGACCAAAACCCATTGCGGCCTTAAAGGAGTTGGGGTTGAAACCCCATATCACCGTGCCCGAGCCCAATACCTGGCGGGATATCCTTCACACCCTGGATGATTGCAAACCCGAGGGACTCTCCGGACTCCGGATTGCCATTCAAGAGTACGGTGTGGCAAACAAGGACCTCGCCGAAGGGTTGACCGAACGGGGAGCCCAAGTCAGGAGCGTATCGGTGTACCGGTGGGCCCTTCCCGATGACGTGGAGCCTCTCAAACGGACTCTCCGCAGCATTGGGGACGGAAAAGCCTCCGTCGTGTTGTTCACCAGCGCCGCCCAAATCGATCATATCGTTCAACTGCTCGGGGCTACCGATGAACTCGCGGCCTTTCGTGACGCGCTGGGAAAAACCATGGTCGCCTCGATCGGCCCGATCACCAGCCAGCGGCTCCGGCACCATCATCTCCCCGTTGACTTCGAACCCTCCCATCCCAAAATGGGGATCCTGGTGAAAGAAGCCAGCGAACAAGTCGGGGAGATTCTCAACCACAAGTCCTAGGCCGGATTTCGCATATCTAATAGCTGACTGTCAGGTTACGCTACGCTAACCCGGCCTACGGTCTCCAGTCTCCCCTTCTCCCATCCCATTCGTTCCTCTCATCGCGGCGGTTCATGAATGATTTTCGCCCGTTCGTTGAAAATAACTCACGAAACACGAGCCAGCCGTGTATAACGTCCCTCTCAGGAGGGACAACGGAAGGATCATTGAAAGAGGGGGAGAATGTCGATGACAGATCTGTTCACGATTCAGTCCGGAAGGCGGGTATGGTTCATCCTCGGAGTCGCCTTGGCGTTGTTGGGGGGAGTGCCGCAGAGTCGTGCTGCCGTTCCAGCCAATCAGACGATTGCCGGGTACGTGCAGAATGCGGACTTGCGGCGCGTTGCCCAGGCTACCGTGGAATTGCGGGATCAGGAAGGGACGCTGGTGACGTCGGAAACGACAACCGATACGGGAGAATTTGTGCTGGTTGTTCCGAACGAAGGTGTCTTTTCCGTCCAAGCCGTTCAGGATACCTATCGGAGCGAGCACGTGGTGATTACGGTCGGCCAAGAAGCGCCCGTCCCCGTCGTGTTGACCATGACGGAGACGAAGGACATTGCGCTGGAAATCGTGGCCCCTCTCCTTCTGATTAAGCCCAATTCGTCCAGTGAGACGTATTCCGTCAGCCGGCGAGACATTGAGTCGCTGCCACGGGGTAATAACCTGGCCCTGCAGGATGCCTTGCTCACCATTCCCGGCGCCGCCTACGGCAGCCTCAAACAAGTCCACATCCGGCAGGACCACGCGAATCTCCAATTCCGGATTGACGGCGTGCCCATTCCGGACACGATCACGAGCCAGTTTTCGGACCTGCTCTCCCCACGGGTCTGGGAGCGGGCGGACGTGACGCTCGGCGGCATGGAAGCCCAATACGGGAATCGGACGGCCGCGGTGATCGACATCACCAGCAAAAGCGGCACCAAACCGGGGTTCGGGTCGATCGGCGTGTTCGGGGGCTCGAATGAAACCGTGATGCCGTCGTTTGAATACGGAGGGACGGTCGGGGAGCGGTTCCGGTTCTACGTGATGAATAATTATCAAACGACCAATCGGGCGATCGATCCTCCCACGCTGGGCCAGTCGATCTTTCACGGCCATGGCGAACTCAACCAGACTTTCCTGCGTGGCGATTACCAGGTGAACAACCGCAATAACGTGACCTGGTTATTGTTGAACAGCGTAGGGGTCTCGCAAATTCCCACTCAACCGGGTCAGACCCCGAATGATGAAATTGTCGGGTTGATCCGGGACCACACCGACCCGGGATTTATGCCGGCACCGTCGGAAGAGATTGATGAAAACCAGGAGGAGCAGAACCAGTACTCCCATCTGGTGTGGCGACACGATATGGATGCCAAGCAGTTTGTGAGCGTGGCCGGCTACTTCCGGCACAGCCGGGCGACGTTTACCACCGACCCCTATAATATCCTGGCCTATACGAGCGACGAGGGCGAACCGTTTTCAGCGGGCCACCAGGATCGGTGGGGATATGCCGGGGGCGTACGGCTCGATTACACTCATGCGCTCAATCCCCGGCACTTGATCAAAGCCGGGTTCCAGTTGGACCGGACGATGTCGAGGAATAAGACCCGCTTGTTTGCGTTTGAGCGTGAAGAGGAGACGGAGAAATTTGAAGACGAGTCTGACGAGCTTGAGCATGTGGTGGGTGATCCCGGGGGCGGGGTTTTATCCCTCAATGCCGACCGGCGGATTATCGGGTACCGGGAGGAGTTCTGGATCCAGGATCAATTCACGCCCAATGAGCAATGGACCATGAACCTCGGTCTGCGGCTGGATCATATTCATGGGTACGTGGAGGCCTTCCAGGTCAGTCCTCGCATCGGGGTCACCTATACGCCCAACAACCGGCATGCCTTCCACGCGTTTTACGGCCGCTTGTTTACCCCGCCCAATCTGGAAGCCCTGCCTTTTCAATCCCTCAATACCGAGGGCACCACGGCGGGGTCCGAGGCTCCGCTCAATATCAAGGCCAAGCCTGAGCGGTCGCATTATTTTGAAATCGGTTCGACCCACGCACTTGGGACAAGGATCGTGGCCCAGGTGACGGGCTACTATAAGCGCAACACCAATCAATCCGACGCCCATCAGTTCAACACGACGCCGATGTTGAATTATTTTGCATATGAACGTGGCTGGCAACGAGGGATCGACTTTTCTCTGAACGCCAAGCTGGCGGACGTGCTCACGGCCCGCGGCAACGTGGCCTGGGGGCAATGCAAGGGGTTTGGGTTACAATCGGGACACTTTTTGCTACATGAAGAGGAACTGGCCGATATCAGGACGAGTAGCGGCGTGTTTTGCGATCATTCACAAACCCTGACCAGTTCCGCGATGGTCACGTATCGTCCCTTCCCCAACACCACGGTCACCGGGCAGATGCTCTTCGGCTCCGGTCTGCGCAGCGCGGCCCCGGGGCAAAAAACGAATTCGGGTCACGCGGATTCGAATACCACGTATAATCTTTCCTTGACTCACGTGCTGCCCTTTGCCAAGAAACAAAAGTTGTTGCTGGCCGTGGACGTGGTCAATCTCTTCGATCAGCATGAGTTGTTGAACATCGGCGAACGGAGTATCGGGCTCGGCGTGTCCCATGCCAACATGCCGCGCTCCGTTTTCTTTCGCACCCAGTGGTTCTTTTAACGCTCTAAACCGACCCTGCTTCCGGATGTTCCGGTGAAGCCAAGGAGTCGGCGAGGGCCGGTTGGTCCCTGCGTAACAGGTTTTCCACAATGAGATAGACTGCCGGCACAAGGATTAAAATAATAACCGTCCCGAACAGGATGCCGAATCCAAGCGAGATGGCCATGGGAATGAGAAACCGGGCCTGCAACGCCGTCTCAAAAATCATCGGGGCCAGACCGAAGAACGTGGTCAACGAAGTCAGGACAATGGGCCGAAACCGGTTCATCGCCCCTTGAATCACCGCTTCGGAGAGGGAAACACGTTGCTCCTCGCGGATTCGATTCGTCGCGACGATCAAGACCAACGAATCATTCACCACCACGCCCGCCAAAGCCACGATGCCGAACAGACTGATGAGACTGAGCCCATAGCCCAAGAGCAGGTGCCCGGCCAACGCGCCGATGATGCTGAAGGGAATACCGAGCATCACAATCAGCGGTTGCACGTAACTTCTGAAGGGAATGGCCAGCAACCCATAGATCAGTAACAGAACCAAGGCAAACCCGCTGGCCATGGCGGAGAGCGATTCTTGTTGCGACGATTGCTCGCCTTCCAGGGAATACGTCAGTCCCGGATATTTCTTCGTCAACGCTTCCAACTCATCGGCGGTCACTTCCCCCATGATGCTGTTGGCATTGGCGATTTGATCATCGACGTCAGCCGTGACCGCCACGATTCGACGCCCTTCGCGTCGTTTGATTTCCGTATACGCACGTCCCGGTTCAATGTCCGCCGCCTCGGCCAGGGGAATTTCCCCGCCTTGCTCGGTGAGCAGGATCAATTGTTCGACCGTGAACGAGGAATGGCGTTCGGCTTCAGGCAACCGCACCATGACCTTCACTTCATCGCGTCCTCGCTGTTGACGTAGCGCTTCCACGCCATAAAAGGCCCCGCGCACCTGCCGGGCTAAACCCGTCGCATTGAGGCCCAGGCTGCGAGCCTCCGGTTTGATTCGAAAGCTCCATTGCGGTTTGCCCAACGACACGCCGTCGTCGATATCCGTCACCCCCGCGTACCGTGACAGCGTCCCTGCCAATTCCTGGGCAGCAGTTTCAAGAATCGCCCTGGAACGATGCGTGAGTTGGATGTCAATCGGAGCCCCACCGGTCGGGCCAACTTCGGCCTTAAAGGCCAGAGACTCCAACCCCGGTATCGTCCCGATGGCGGCTCGCCAGGTATTGGAAAAATCCGCTCCGCTGAAATCCCGTTGATCCGCAGGCACCAAAAAAACCTGTACTCCGACCATGTGGCTGCCGCCCGCACTCGTCGAAGCTTGTCCAGGTCCTCTTCGCACCAAGGTCGAACCGATTTGGGCATAGATTCCTCGTAACGCAGCCTCGCCCCCGCGTTGCGCGACCGCGGCGTTTGCCGACTCCAGGAGGCGATCCAAGACTCTCCGGGAATGGTCCATGGGCGCACCATAATGAAGGGTGGCCTGCGCCGTGATAATTTCAGAATCAATCGCCGGAAGAAACGTAAAGGGGATATACCCGCCGGCCACAATGCCGACCGTCAGGATCAACAGGGCCAACCCCACCGCCACCGTTAACCAGCGATTGGCGATCGCAGCTCGCAGAAACGGTTGATAGCGCTCTTGGATAAAACTGTTCATCTTCTTGCTGAACCACCGTCGCGGACGATCGAGCGTTTGCCAGAACTCCGACGGTTCTCGCGTATGGGCCAGATGTGACGGCAACACGAACAAGGACTCAACCAGCGACACGACAAACACCGCCACCACCACCGAGGGCACCTGCCGCATAAAATTGCCAAGGTCCCCGGGCACGAAGAATAACGGTAAGAACGCGGCGATATTGGTCAGCACGGCAAACGTGATGGGCCCGGCAATCTCCCGGGCCCCGGCAATGGCCGCCTGGAGAAACGGCAGCCCCTGTTCCCGTTTTTGATAAATGATCTCCCCCGCCACTACCGCGTCGTCCACGATGATGCCCAGCGTGATAATGAACGCAAACAGGGAAATCATATTGATGGAGGCTCCCGTCAGGGGGATGAACAAAAACGACCCGATGATGGAGACGGGCAGGCCGAGCGTGACCCAAAATGCGAGCTTGAGATCCAAAAACAATCCCAGGAGCAACAGGACCAGGATCAAACCCAGAAAGGCATTTTTCAATAACAGGTACATCCGGTCCCGATAAATCTCGGATTGGTCATTCCAAACAGCGAAGCCAACACCGTCCGGCAATTCCGGTCGCAATTCCTCCAAATACGCCTGCACGCTCCCGGAGACGGACTGTGGCGTTTCCATGCCGACTCGGAACACTTTGACCTGGATCGCCCGTTGACCGTTATAGAAGGCTTCTTCGTCCGTCTCTTCAAACCCATCGTTGATCGTCGCAATATCGCCTACCGTGACGGTCGTTCCATCCGGCGTCGACACCACGGGAACTTCAGCGTATTCCCGGCCGAAATCACGACGCTCCTGCGTCCGCAACAGCACTTCGCCACTGGTGGTTTTGACCCCTCCCCCGGGCAATTCAATGGCAGCCTCCCCGATCTCTTTGGCAATCCGGTTGAGGGTCAAGCCGTAGGCCCGAAGATGCCGTTGGGGCACTTCAATGGAAATTTCCCGGGGACGGGCCGCGCCCAGTTCCACGAGCGTGATCCCCGGTCGTTGCAACAAGTCATCGCGAACGCGTTCGGCTACGTCACGCAGGGTCTGCTCTTCCAGGTCACCGTGCACCAGGACGGTCATGACCTGATTCCGAACTTCCGCCAAACTGATAATGGGTTCCTCCGCCAATTCCGGAAACGACTGAATGCGGTCGATCTCGTTCGTAACCTCTTGCAGGACGTTATCGGCGTTGACCCCGTCAACCAACTCAATCTCCACCTTGGCCCGGCCTTCGGAGGCCGTGGAGGTGACTTCTTCCACCCCGTCCAGTCCTCGCACGACGTCTTCAATGGACAGGATAATCCCTTGCTCGACTTCTTCCGGACTGGCACCGGGATAGGCCACGGAGACGCGAATGATATCGACTTTGAACTGCGGAAAGACTTCCTGCTTGAGGTTGGTGCTGATGAGCAATCCTCCGAGAATAAAAATCAGCATGACGAGGTTGGCCGCCACCGTGTGGTGGGTCATCCACGCGATCGGACCGGAACGTGAGGAGGTTTGGTCGGGAGACGCCATGGACGGGGTTACTCGGTGGATGCTGTCGACGCGTGTCCGGAATCATCGGATTCCGGAGCGGGACCCGCAGAAGACGTCGGTTCATCAAGGGTTTGAAGCAGGAGCCCGGGAATCGCCGCAGGGACTTGACTCGTGATGATCTCTTCTCCGTCCCGGAGTCCTTGGCTGATGAGGACCGTATCTTTTCGAGAAAGGACGACTTCAACCGGACGAACGTCCAACTGATTCTCAGCATTTTTGATCCAGACGCGAGTGCCTTCCCTGATCACGTCCCGAGGCAGGACAATCACGTCGTGTAACTCGGGACCTTCGATTTCAACGCGGACGTATTCGCCCAACAAGAGGGGCCGACGAACCCGGGCGGGTTTTTCCAATTCCAGGGGATCGGCAAGCGAGACCAGGACCTGTGCCATCCGGCCATTCTGCGTCACGTCGCCCAGCAATTCGACGACCGTGCCGTGCCGCACCACCGGTTCACCGCTGCCCCGTTCGCGAATCACCCGAACGGGTGACCCTTGAGGGTGACCGGCATCGGGAAAGGCAATCCAATCCAACTGCCGGATGGGCACACTCACCTGCACCCGAAACTCATCCGTGCCGACCAGCGTCGCCACGGAACTTTGCGTATTGATGAGTTGACCTTTCTCGACGGATTCATTGAGCACCAACGCATTAAAGGGGGCTCGCAGAATCGTTCGCCGCAAGTTCAACTGCGCCTTGCGTAATCGACTCTTCGCCGCTATCAACGCAATGCGTTTTTCCTTGAGATGCGGACGGCGAAGCGCCAGTTGTCGACTCAACGCATTGACTTCGCCGGCAGACGGGTTCAAGAGGCTCCATTCGCGCTTCGCCACGGCTTGATTGCCAAGTTCCACCTTCAAATCAAATTCCGCTTTCGCCAAGAAGGCTCGTTGCTCATCCACCGCGACCCGATAATCGCGCGGATCGATCTGCAACAAGGTGGCACCCTTGTTCAGGGTTTCCCCAAGCACTAAACGAGGATTGAGTTTCACCACCCGGCCGTTGATTTCCGGTTGTACGATCAACCGCTGATGAACGTGCACGGTCCCGTATGCGACGATGACCGCCCGCTCATCCTGGACCCGTGCGGTGAGGACTTCGACAAAGGTCGGTTTGACGGCTCTCGAGGTTTTGGGCACGGTCGGACCAAAGAGCATCAACGCCTGCGCAGCCAGGAGGGCCAGCCCGATGACGAGAAGGGGAAGGACAACTCTCAGGATCTTCGATGGTTTTTCGAGAGCGGCCGTCACTCGGAAGCCTCCCGCATGGCGAGGTCCTGGGACACGGGTTGAGGAGCCCATCCTCCCCCAAGGGATTTATACAATTGCACGACGGTGAGGAGATGATTGCGTTGCGTTTGAGCCAGGGCCGTTTCCGCGTTCAACGCCTCGCGCCGAGCCACCAGGACCTCCAGGTACGAGGCTTTTCCATTCAGGTATTCGAGTTTTGCCAACTCCAGGGCCTCACGTGAGAGGTCAACCAGTCGTTCCCATTCCGTCCAGACCTCTCGAATTTTTTGATGAGCAAGGAGGGCGTCTTCCACTTCTCGAAAGGCTTGTTGAATGGTTCGTTCGTAGGAGACGAGCGCCTGTTCCTGTTGGGCTCGACTCATTTCCAAATTGGCTCGATTGCGCCCGGCGTTGAACAGAGGCACGGTGAGCGTAGGGCCGAACGCCCAGACCCGCGAAGAGCCGATGAAGAGATCGGCAAATTGCAGGCTCTGCGCACCGAAATTTCCCGTTAGACTGATCTGAGGAAAAAAAGCCGCTTTGGCCACGCCGATTTTGGCATTGGCCGCGATCAACCGCTGTTCGGCTTCCACAATATCCGGACGCCGCTCAAGCAGCGCCGACGGCAACCCCGCGGGCACCTCGGGAGGCAGCGGGTGCTCGCGCAACGAAGCCCCGCGAACGATGGGTGTCGGGTTCCGTCCCATGAGAAGGCTGAGTTGATGTTCCTTTTGTCCGATTTGCCGTTCGAGGTCGGGGATCACGGCTTGGGCGCGGGCCACGTCCTGTTCCGCGCGACGGATATCCAGCGTCGACCGCTGCCCCATGAGTTTTCGCAACCGGATAAGCTCAAGGGCCTCCTGTCGGGTCTTGAGCGTGCGCTTGGCAAACTCCAGTTCGGCATCCAATTCCTGAAGCTCGAAATACGCCTTGGCAAGATCGCTGACCAGCGTCAGGACAATCGTCCGGCGCGCCGATTCCATGGCGAGCAGGTCGGCTCGGGCCGCTTCCGTGGCTCGACGAAGTTTGCCCCACAGGTCGAGTTCAAAGGACAAATCCACCGTGGCCCTGAATTGATTCGTGGCGGGAATTTGCGGAATGTTACCGGGAAAACCGAACTGCCGAACCACGGCCTGAGACGTTTGATTCCGCTGAATACTGCTCTTGCCGTCTATCCGTGGAAATTGATCGGCACCGGTGGCGACGAGGTGGGATCGAGATTCTCGAACTCGGGCGACGGCTATTCTCAAGTCTTTATTCTCCACCAACGCCTTTCGGATGATGGCCTGAAGGTTCTCATCTTCAAAGAGTTCCCACCAGCCCAGATCGGCTAAGGACACGTCTTCAAGGGTCGCACCTTGCTGCATTCGAAAGCTTCCGGGTTCTTCGACCGGCGGTCGTTCATAGTCCGGCCCCAGCGCGCATCCGCCCAGTGTGAACGTCCAGAGGCTTATCACGAGAAACCGGAGCATCATGATCGACGTTTTCTCCCGCGACGCGCCGCCATAATCCGTTGACGGGGTACGGCACGCATACCGGCAAGACTGACGTTGGTAATGTGTTCGGCCAGGGCGTTGACGTAGTCCTCGGTGAACTCGATATCGGCGTACAAGCGATCCATCACCGGCCGCGCGAATTTGTAGTGTAAACACTGCCCGATCACGCTAAAGCAATGATGACGAACGTCCTGCTCGGTCGCGTCATCCGGGAGTAATGCCGCAACAATCGCGCGCAGTTTCATGTGATTCGGGCGAATGAACGTTTCCACGAGCGTATCCAATATCGGACTGGGATTCACTATTTCCTGGATATGAATTTTTTCCAGAGATGAGGATGGTTTGTGAATGCCCACGACGTGATGAACGAACCAGAACACAAATGTTCGAAGTTGCTCTTCCGGAGGCTCGTCTCCAAAATCCACGCGTTCCGTATCCCGGTCCAGGTTCAGGGCATGGGAGACCACTTCGCCGTAAAATTTGGCTTTATCCCCAAAATGGTAATTGATGGCCGCTACGTTGGTACCTGCACGCCGGACAATCTGCTGAATGGTCGCATTGTGATAGCCCCGCTCTCCAAAGACCTCCAACGCCGCTTCAATAAGTTTTGCTCGAGTACTTTTTCTCATAACGATCCAAGCTTACCCAATTCTAATTCATATTTCAAATGCACATTTGAACTGTGAGTGTACTGTGACTGTAAGGATGTCGCAGGAGTAAGCCAGGAGAACTTCATTTTCGTTTCAGTCAACTGCCACGTGTTACTGCAATCCGGTCGAACGGCAGGAGCTCAATGTTTTCTTAACGGATGCTCTCTGTTGATTTCGTCCACATGGTATCATAGAATTTGTACTGATCAATACAGTTCATTTTCACACGAAAAAAGGAGCGGACAATCATGAATCGATGGAGTTTCGTCACACGGATTGTGATGATGGTTGGCGTTGTGCATCTCTGTCTAACGGGCGTCGGGTACACGTCAAACGATCATGACCAGGCTGGATCACACGGTCAGTCGATGGACGCGGCGACTCAAGCCATGATGGCAACGTGGCAAGCGTATGCGTCTCCAAACGACAACCATAAAGTCTTGGACCCGTTGGTCGGGAGGTGGAGTCACGTCGTGAAATGGTGGATGACCCCGGACAGTCAACCTGAAACGTCAAAGGGGACGAGTGAAACGAAATGGATGATGGGCGGCCGCTACCTCCTGCACGCGGCAAAGGGCATGTCGATGGGTCAGCCTTTTGAGGGGATGGGCATTACGGGATTTGACAACGGCAGGCAAACCTATCAAACGATCTGGATGGATACTATGGGGACGGGCATGATGATCGGTGAAGGAACCTATGACCCGGGCAAGAAGACGTTAACGGACCACGGTCGTTTCACGGACCCCATGGTCGGGCAACGGAGCTATCGCGGAGTCATCATGTTTATCGACGATGACCGTTACAGCTATGAAATGTACGGTGCGGATGAAAACGGCAAAGAATTTCGTATGATGGAGATCTTGTATACCCGTACAAACTAGGGCCCGCTCACACTCAGACAAACGAAGGGAGGGATCTCCCCCTTTGCCTAAGATGTCGTATCTTTCTCAAGGGGCAGACCAGAGGCACGAGACTTTGGGTTGACCCTCGTCCGACGCCACAGGGGAGCAGTGGCCTCGGGAATCGAGGGTCTCACCCCGTTGAACCCGTTGCCGGCCTTTCGTTCAGTGACGCCCAGGCTTTTGCCCGTTACGCGGCACCGCGAGCTTCATCCACACTCCAAATTCCCGACCCTTGTGCCGAGATGAACAGGAAGGCAAAGCAATACATGATGGCCAAGTCTCCCTGGTTCACAAGCGGGAAAAACGTCTGTGTCCCATGAGCCATCCAATAGGCCGCAGCCATCAGCCCGCTGCACAAGAACGCCGCCCACCGCGTAAACAACCCGACCACGACCAGCAGGCCGCCGATCAATTCAATGGGACCGGCGATAGGAACCACAAATGGCGGCATTTGCTCTGCAACGGCAGCGGGGATAGGAATGGGAAAGGCAAAGAGTTTTTGTGCGCCATGCCAAAGAAACGTCAGTCCCGTGAAGATTCTCAACAGGGCATACGTTTGGTTCGTGTACGCTTGCATGAACATCCTGACACCTCCTTTGAATGCTCAAGAACCGATTGGAGCGGAAAGACGTTCCGGCCTTGAGATAGGTGGGTTTGTTGGTCCGATGCATGGGTTCGTCAAGGCTAATTGCCGCACCGGCATTGGGGACAACGAGTGAGAAATCGAACTCCCGCGAAATGCGTCGACCGTGAACCGTGCAGCGACGCACATCTGTCATCATACCGCATCTTGCGGTTTAATGCATCCGCTTTTCTTGGAACCACGTGCGGCACTCCAAACACAAGAATCCTGGCGCGGGACTCGTCCGGCATCGGTTACAAAGGAACGTCGGGCGGCCGGGACATCGAGCGAAACGACAGAATCCGGCGTTTCCCCTCGGAATCGAGTTGAATGATCAATTCCACGGCAGTCCCGTTCCTGAGGGCCCGCAAATCCACAATGGACTCGGAGGCGTGTGGATGCACCGCCAGTATGGCCTCACCGGGGACCGCTTCCCATCCTGTTTCGAATAAAGGCGACTCGTCGGAGCGTTGATTCCAATTCAACCAAAGGACCGGTCCATCGAGGTCGATAGAGCGAATGGTGCCACGGATACCCGTGGGGCGTGTAAAGTTCAGAACATTCGTCAGAAAGGTATCAAGGGGGTGGGGTTCGGTTTGATGCTGGGCCAACGTCGGAGCAGGGACAAGGACAACCAGGAGCACCAACGCCAGCATTCCTGTAGGGGGGGACCTGCGTGTCCCCCCGCTCTCTTGTCTGGTCTCATGTCTTTCGGCCTGAATCCCCATTGTTTCCTCTTAGCATACACGTTTTTGAATTACGGTTTCTGCATTAAACCCTTCCCGGCTCACGCCGACCCGTTCATGGCCTCCAAACACGCTACGGAACACGTCCACGATTTCATGAAATTTCTTTAACGTCGTCCATTCGGCATAACCCGCCTCCCGTAACAGTCGCGGGAACGCCGTCTGTTTCGTCCGTTGCCCCTCTTTGCTCCCATCCCCGAGCAGGTAATGATCCAGGATGACCCGTGTGCAGGCCCGTTCCAACTCACCGGCAAATCGCCGGGGATCATCCAACGGCAACAACGGACTCACCGTCCCCACCGAGTCCAGCCCCGCGGTTCGCAGGGCGTGCAGGGCCTGAATCCGGGAATGGGGAGAATAGGCTTGATTCGGAAAGGGAGCCGGTAATTTTGCTTTATCCGTTTCCACCGTAATCTGAACCCGCACGTCGCACTGCTGTTGAAGTTGCCGCAAAAGCGAAAGATCCTCGACCACCAACGGCGTATGCGATTGAATAACCAAAAGATCCGGAGGTCGATCCACCATGGCTTGCAGCAGTTCCCGTGTGCATCGCAGGGTCCGTTCCTGTGGCGGATACGGCTCGGTGACACTGGACATGAAAATCCTGATGGGCTTGGGGTCGCCGCGGTTCTTCAGCCGGTCATATTGCGCACAATAGGCTTGTACGGTTCCTTCTTTGACGTCCAGGAACCGTCCCCACGTCCGCCCCTGCACGTGATAGGGATTCCACTGAGCATAGCAATACAACCCGCACAGCGTGTTGCCGAGCGCACAGCCCCGATACAGATTAATGGTATGGGTAAACCCCTGACCTAAAAATCCACCCGTGGGATTGAGAATCGTTTTGCACGGAATCGTTTTGGGTTCCATAGGAAGCGTTCACGCGAATTGATCAAAACATATTTCCCGTATACTCTAGCAGATTGGAGGATCGATGAAATACTGATGACACGATTATCGTGCACGATAATGCTCTTGGGAGTCTTGGCCTTGTCTTCGTCCACGGCTCAGGCAGCGAAACCTGTGACCTGCCCGGAAAACCTGTCTCATCTCGGTGAAGAAATGGACGCGTTACTCAAAGGCGTGCACGTCAAGGAATTCAAACACACGATTCGCTCCGCCCTGCAGGCGTCCATCCCCCAAGCCATTGAGCGGGCCGACGGGATCAAGGCGCAAATGGCCTTTCTTCGAAAAGAAATTCAACACCAGGTCCGCGTGGAAAAAAGTGCCGACTTCATTGCCCGCGACGTTTCGAAAAATCCGGATGGGCCGTTGAAGCCTTGCAAGCGAAGGGAAAAGGGCGGATATTGCAACACCGTGGAGCGGTACTATATGGCGAAAGCCGCCAACCTGGCGAATCGGGCGTTTCTCAAAGCACTGGAATGTTACCAGCGCCAGGGCTACCACTAACCACCCGCCGCCCATACACACCGACACCTTCGAGGCCTCATGGCGCCGGTTCCTCCTCACGTGTAGCTGCGCCATCTCATGGCGCCTCTTCCCGGCCGTATGAAGGCAGCATAAGATGCTGCAGCTACAAAGAGCGGATTGTCGCCACGACAGCTCTTCGCTCCATGATCAACACCGAAAATGCTCAGCCAAGTTGACTCTAAACACGGGTGAAGGTAGCGGGTGCAGAGCTATGACTTTGCCGGAGGGACTTCTTTGTCCAGGGCGGCAATGCCGGTCAGCGAAACGGGTGGGCGGTCGGGGAATTCCGCCACCAAGCTCAATTTTCCACCCATCGCTTCGACGTAGCCACTCAGCGTGGACAACAGCAGGTCGCTACGTTTTTCGAGACGGGATACGTTTTCCTGTTTGATCCCGAGTTCCTTTGCCACGCGCACCTGCGTCTGTTTCCGCGCCTTGCGCAGGTCTTGTAGAGACATCTCTTCGGCAATCAGCGCCTTCGCCCGCTTTTCCACTTTCTTCCGACGCGCCGTGGGGAGTCTGTTCATTCTCTCCGTCAGGGTCGTCATCCTGATCTCCTTTTGTTTTTCAGCCGGTCGAGATGCGTATCAAACCTTGCATCCGCCTTCTCGATCAGCCGTCTGTAAAAACGTCTTTCGTTGACGCCCGATTTGTCGCCAGCCACAAGCAGGATGGCCTTCCGCCGGGGATCAAAGGCAAAGGCGACTCGCCACACGCCGTTATCGGCCTGAAAACGACGTTCCTTCATGTTGGCGTGGCGCGACCCGTTCAGGGTATTCACCCGCGGGCGGGCCAGAGCCGGGCCGAATGCCTCGAGAAGCTTCGCTTGCGCAAGTAGTTCATCCTGCACCGCGGTGGGCAGCGCATCGAATTCAGGGTCAAAGGCCGGGTCGAGACCAACTTCCCACGCCATGACTTAACTATGATCTAAAAGGCATATGCTGTCAAGGGCATTACGGCAATCTTTGCGGCACGCCTACTCTCCCATGTTGTAAGAAAATGAACAAACTTTAAACTTTGTAAAGTTTGTTGCGAACTTTACAAAGTTTAAACATTTTAAAAAAATAAAATATTTTACAAAATATAAACATTGTAAACAGATGCACAAAACTGCACGAAGCACAGCAATCTATTGGAAGAGAAAGACTTGGATCCCCGCTACGAATGCCAAAGATCCTGCATCCCCCTTCAAGAGGGAAGTGAGGGAACTTGTTGCGGACGGGTTTGTCCGGGAAGTGGAAACGTCTCGGGGGTCCCAAAGGGAAGCGTTTCGACGTAGAGCGAGGTCGAGGGGAACGCAAACGCCGCGCCGTGGCCTTCGACAATGTCTTTGACCTTGTAGGCCAGGCGCTCCTTACAGGCCAGCCATTCCCCCCAGTCCGTGGTTTTGGTAAAACAGTAGAGCATGATATTGATACTGGACGCGTCAAAGGCATCCACGAAGACAAACGTCTTGGTTCGGGCCGGATCCGTTTCAAAATCCTGGTGGGATTTCAGGTATTCCAGAATATCCTGAACGATCAGACGCAGTTGGTCCCGGGTCGTGCGATATTCGACTCCGATGGTCCAATAAATTCTTCGATTCGTCCTACGAGAAAAATTCACCAGCGCTTCACCCGCCAGCCGCGAGTTGGGAATGGTCACCAGGGCTTTGTCGAATTGTCGTATTTTGGTGGCGCGAAAGCCGATGTCCTCGACGATCCCGTCCACGTCCGGCGTGCGAATCCAATTGCCCTTTTCGAACATCCGATCCAAAAAGATGGTCAGTCCCGCAAACAAATTCGCAATGAACTCTCGTGCGCCCAAGGCTACGGCCATTCCCATCAGCCCCAAACTCCCAAGGAGCGCAGCCACGTTAAATCCCCACTCTTGAAACACGGCCGCAATCCCCATGCAGATCACGACGAACTTGGCGAGCTTCACGAAGAAGCCCTTCATGGTATCGCGCATGCTCGAGCTGCCCAGCATGGCGATCCCGCGGTCCATGAACGAAGACAGGGGATCGATTGATCGAAACAGCACCCAGAACAACGTCAGCGCGATCAGGGACCGAATGAATTGGTCGAACGTGGCACTGACGGCCTCGGACATGGGGAGAACCTGACCGGCCATGTAGAACCCCACCGCCACAAACCCGAATTCCAAGGGCTTTTCCACGGCGTGGAGCACCAGGTCATCCAGTTCCGATTTGGTCTTCTTGGTCAACGTCCGAAGTGAGGACACCACAAACCGGAAAAAGACCCGCCTCAGGCCCAGAAAGGCCAACAGCACAAGAATGGCCGTCACGACTTGACCCAGGCTGACCCCGAGCACGCCCGTTTGCCACACTTCAGCCACTTGTTTGCCGAATTCCATCATCGTGCGCCTTTTATGACCGTCCGGCCGAATCCGCGTTCACGAATGCCGTTACCTTCACCGGAAGTCTATCTCACTCCTTACTTAATAGTCCAGGATCGCGGCCACCGTTGCAATTGGCGGTTCGCCGCAAACCAGGGTATTCGACCACCACGTTGACATGCTTGCAGCCGAAGGCTTCAAATTGACGTTCAACAAAAAAAGAGGTGACGTTGGGAAGGAGCATAAAGAGCGCGAGGATGAACGACGCCAAGAGCCCTAACCACCAAAGCACCTTGCCCCAGAGGGGAATTGAACGTTTGACCACCATGGTTGGAACGAAGCGAAAACTTGTGTCAGACCGAAATCGCCTTCCGGATCTTCACGCCTTGGATTGGGTTGCCGTCGAACACTCGATCCTCACGAGTGGGTATGCCCATGTACCGCAGATTGTGCAATCCTCTGCCTGTCGATCCCTCCGAAACCTTTACGACCACGATCACTATTTTCGATCCAGGATCGTCATGGCACGCTATAACCTTGGACGAGGAGAGTACTCGTATTTTGCGTATCCATTGCCGGCTCTGGTGTCCCATTTACGGACCCACTTGTATACGCATCTGGCACCCATTGCCAACAGAATGATGGACAGGCTGAACCGCTCCCCGCGGTACCCTTCGACCCTTGCGGCCTTTCAAAAAGAATGTCGCCTCCAGGGGCAAACCCAACCCACTCCCTTGCTACTTCGGTATGACAGCGGAGATTTTAATTGTTTGCATCGGGATATCTATGGCCCGACGCTCTTTCCCTTTCAAGCCATGGTCATGCTCAGCCGGAAAGGACAAGAGTTTGAGGGCGGCGAATTCGTACTTGTCGAAAACCGGCCGCGCCAACAGGCCAGGGTGATCGCGTTCAATCCTGATTTGGGAGACCTTCTTATCTTCCCCGTTCATGAACGGCCTGTTCGAGGGAAACGCGGATACGTCCGGGCCTCGATGCGGCACGGGGTCAGTCCGCTCAAGACCGGTCGGCGCTATGTGCTTGGCGTTATTTTCCATGAAGCGAAATAGAGGTCCCCTGATGGACGAGGAGTCATGACACACCTCTTTACCTATGGGACGCTGGAAATCCCTGAAGTGATGGAAGCCGTCACCGGCAGATCATTGGCTTCTGCCGAAGCCTGGGCAAAAGGATTCGCCAAATTTCTGCTCAAAGGCCGAATCTACCCGGGCATGACCGCTCTCCCAGGAGCAATCTGTTCGGGTAGAGTGTATTACCATATAGACCGTCGAACCCTCGAAATCCTGGACGCCTTTGAAGACGAGGTGTATACACGGGAACGCATTGAAGTGGAAGTTCGGGAAGGCCGGTCCCTGGAAGCCTATGCCTACCTTCTTCTTCCGCAAGATCGGGATTGCCTCACTTCGACCCTCTGGCAACCGAACGAATTCAGGTCCAAGCACCTCGTCCACTACCTCGAAGCCTGCAAAACTTTTCACCGGGAAATGTTGGGACGATCCATGCGCCGGCTTGAAGTCTGAGGAAATCGCAAACATCGCTTTGACTAAATGCTCCGCTCAAACGAAAATTCCGGATTACAGAGACTCACGTCTTGCTGAGAGGAACGCGTCGTTCGGCATAACGCATCCCTTAGTATAATGAAAAGAGGACATACCTCGAACCCCCGATTAAAAAAGTCGAGGGCAGGCGTATGATTGAAAAAACAGGAGGCACGAAATGACCGGCAACAAAGGACAGAAGGATTTTCTTGACGTTATCAAAGATTCACGACCTCGATGGGCTCTCATCGCGGGACTCCTGCTGGTCTCCGTCGCCATTCAGACCGGAGCGCTCCAGGCAGACCCTTCGCCAGTCTCGGGGCAGGCTTCCTTTCAGCTGACCCTCCCGTTGGGATTGGAAAAAGACAGCCTCGTGATCCCCGAGGATAACCCCTTAACCAAAGAAAAAGTCGAACTGGGGAAGCTGTTGTTCTTTGATAAGCGATTGTCGGCGAATGATACGATCGCCTGTGCAAGCTGTCACCTGCCGTCCCTGGCCTTTACGGACGGGCAGCCGGTCTCCACGGGCATTCATGGGCAAAAAGGGGGGCGAAGTGCTCCGACGGCCATCAACCGTGTCTTCAGTTCGGCCCAATTTTGGGATGGGCGGGCTGCCACGCTCGAGGAGCAATCCGTTGGTCCATTCGCCAACCCCATAGAGCACGGGTTTAAGGATCACGATGAACTGGTGGCTAAAGTGAAGGGCATTGCCGGCTATGGCCCTTTATTTAAACGGGCCTTCGGGTCGCCTGCCATTACGACTGACCTGATCGGCAAAGCCATTGCCAGTTTTGAACGCACTCTGCTCTCCGGGAACAGCGACTACGACCGCTTCACCCTGGGGAACGAGGAGCAGGCCTTATCGGCCAATGCCCAAAACGGGTTTCGCGTGTTCGTGGGGAAAGGGCAATGTCTCCGCTGCCATTTTGGATTCAATTTTGCCGACGAACAATATCATAATCTTGGCGCGGGGTGGGACAAGCAGTCGAAATCGTTTGCCGACGTTGGCCGCCAGGCAGTGACGAACAAGCCCGAGGACATGGGCGCGTTCAAAACGCCGACCCTTCGTGAAATCGCCAACACGGCACCCTACTTGCACGACGGCAGCCTGGCGACCTTGCGCGAGGTGGTCGATTTCTACGATCAGAGCGGAATACCGAATCCCCAGCTTGATCCCGTGATCAAGCCCCTGAATTTAACGGAGCAGGAAAAGAAAGACCTGGTCGAGTTTATGGAATCACTGAACGGGGAAGGCTGGAACGTCACGCCGCCAACTCAATTCCCCCGGTAAGAGGCGAGTCTTGACGACGGCTTACCGTACGCCGGGCAAAAAGGCGAGAAACCTCAATTAAGGTCACATCTGTTCCGCTATAATCGCGTTATGACGACGCCCCGATGTTTACTTAGCTAATGGCGGGCGATTTCTTCTTGCTATTGACCGTTGGGGCAGTCCGTTTAGGCAGGTGCTCAAAGTGTTCTTTAGTCAACTGAACATTCTTTGATGGTTTATTGAATTTTCACCTCTCTTATACTGCAATTGCACTGCTATACAGCCCCTTTATGGACTGTTTAATTTCTAACAAAAAGGTTCTTCACTGTTTTTCATATCCTATGAATCGGTCACCATCTTTATCTTCTTCTATATAGAAACTCACAGAACTATTGTCACCTCTGTTCCATTTAGCCGTCGCCTTGCAATGGAGAACATACTCTTCGGATGGCACTTCTTTGATGTCATACAGTTTAAGAATTTTCGCTGAAAACGGATTCCTATTTTCTTTACTTAACTCGACAATATCGCTCTGCAAATCCTCACAAGTCTTTGCGACTTTTGATGGGTTGGAGGGCCACAAGCTGCTAATCAGTAAAATTACCAGACCTGTTCCGAGTACGAGTTTGACAAATTTTTTCACTACAGCCCCCTTGCAACATTAGGATGTCGGCACTTATCAACAGTGACCAGCAAGCCCAAGTACTAGGGCCTGTTCACACTAACGCAATGCCTCGACAATGAGTGCGAACACGATGAACCCGAGGAAAAGGACATCGAGCTTCTCAAAGCGCGTAAAGATCCGGCGAAAGCCCTTCAAGCGTCGGAACAGGCGCTCGACTTCGTTGCGCCGTTTGTAGAGTTGCCGGTCGTACGCCCAGGGAGCGAGTCGGTTCTGGCGGGGCGGCACCACGGGCGTGAACCCGAGGGCCACCGCGAGGTGGCGGGTCTCCTGGCCCTCGTAGGCGCGGTCCATCACCAGCGCCGGGGTCGCGGGCTGCGGACCCAGGCCATGGAGCAGGGTGCGTCCTTCCGGCGCGTCGTGGGCCTGGCCAGGGGAAAGGGAGAACCTTAGGGCCGTCCGCTCATTCGCGGCAGCCAGATGCAGCTTGGTGGTCCAGCCGCCGCGAGACTGGCCGATGGCTTGGGGGCCGTTTTTTTTAACGCCCCCGTGCCATCCGGATGGACCTTGACGATGGTGCTGTCCAGCGACACGGCCTCGAGCCGGATGCGCAGGAGCTGTTCGCGTTGCAGGTGGGCAAAGACCCGGTCGAGCACCCCATTCTTGGCCCAGCGATTCATCCGGGTGTAGACGGTGTGCCAGTTGCCGAACCGCTGCGGTAAGCCCCGCCACTTGCAGCCCTGCTCGGCGACATACAGGATGGCATTGAGCACTTGCAGGTTCGACAGACGGACATTGCCGCGCTGCACCGGCAGGCAAGGCGCAATACGTGCGTACTGAGCTTCGGTGAGTTCCATCCGTGAAGGATAGCATAATCAGGTTTTAGTGTGAACAGGCCCTAGTCTACACTGGGGCAGAAACTCCAAAATCTCTACAACAATAGAGGTCTCGCACCTCTGCTAGGTCACTGTGACTCCCTCATTATCAATTGGCCGCTGAACCGTCCTCGATACACTTCGGTGACGGGACCTTTCAGGGTCAGGCTGTACTGGGCATCCACCGTGATGTCCAGTCTGCCGCCGGGAGCAAACACCCTGACCGGGCTTTTCACCAACCCCAAGCGAACCCCCGCACTGGCCACTGCGCAGGCGGAGGAGCCGGACGCCTGAGTCTCTCCGGCCCCCCGCTCCCAGATTAAAATGGACATGGCGTGAGGGCCCGTGGGAACAGCCAGTTGAACGTTCGTGCGCTTGGGAAAGGTGGGATGGGTTTCCAATTCCGGCCCCATGCGCAGTAAATCCTCACGGGTCCACGGCCCGCCCCGGTCCCTGAACACGACACAATGCGGATTGCCGACACTCACCCCCGTAAAGCGCAGGGACTGCCCGACGGCCTTGATCGGTTGCATGATCAACTCCGGGGCCTTGATGGTACAAGGCAAGTCCCTCGGCCTGAACGAGGCTCGCCCCATATCCACGGTCGCGCCATTCACCTGCCCGTTCCGATCCAAAGTCAACTCGACGTGAACCAGACCGCCCTTGGTCTCAACTGAAAAAGACCGGCGTTTCGTCTTTCTCGTGGCATAGAGGAAACAGCCGAAAATGCGTAAGCCGTTTCCGGATTTTTCTGCTTCACTCCCATCCGGGTTGAAAATCCGCAATCCGAAGTCGGCTTCTTTTGAGGGCACCAGAGCCAGGATCCCGTCACTCCCCACCCCCCAATTTCGATCGCAAATCGCCCGAATGGTTTTGGCAGTCAGCTTAAACGTCAACTGCTTGGGATCAAGGGCAATGTAATCATTGCCCAATCCGTGGCCTTTGAAAAAGGAATTGATCATGGCCTGTTACGTCACTGTTTCGGTTATTGATCCAGAGCATAGCTCTGAAGGTCTACTTTACAAGGCCGTCCACCCACCATCCACCATCAACGTTGCGCCGGTAACGTACCTTGATGCGTCCGACGCAAGGAATACAACGGCACCTTTCAGATCGTCGTTATTCAGCATACGCCCGAGAGGTACCCGTTGTTCATACCTGCTGAGAAAAGGATCAGCTTGATTGTTGAAATAGCCGCCGGGACAGATACAGTTGGCCCGTATGCCTTTTCTTCCATAATATGTAGCCAGATAACGGGTAAAGTTTATCATACCGCCTTTGACGAAGGTGTAATCCGGTGGTGGCTTCATATTAGTGCCTTCGTAAAGGCCCGGGTCGTTGGCAACCACTCCGTATATACTCGATATGTTGATGATGTTGCCTTTGCCCTGGTTGACCATAATCGGGACAAATGCCTTACAAAGGGCGAACAGCCCTACCATATTGCCCTGGGCGCTCGATGCCCAGCTTTGGGGTGTTTGTTCATCAAATCCACCGCTACGAGTGACGACCGCGCTGTTAACCAGGATATCTATCCGGTCGAAACGTTTGGTCAGGCGTTGTTTCAGAGCTTCGATCGAATCGACGTCCGCGATGTCAAGTTGTTCGGCATAGGCAGTATGGTTACAGTCTTTCAATTCGGCGACGAATGTCTCGTTTGTGTCAAGGCACCGGGAAGCGACGATCACGGTAGCACCTGCTTCAGCGAGGGCTTCGGAGATGCTGCTGCCGAATTTCGGTCCTGCTCCGCCGGTGACCACGGCGGTGTATCCTTTCAAAGAAAAACTGTCGAGTATTCTCATGGTATGGTTCCTGTAGTTACGGTAACCTCAATGATTGATCAATCCGTGGCCTATAAAAAAGAGTCGGTCATCTTTTCGATCATTATCTCTAGAAAAATATACATAGAATGTTGCCTTGAGGTCAAAGGAAACAGACGTGTGAGCCAAGCCATCTTTCACGTACAATCCGCTAAGTTTCGAGACTGTTTTTAAGATGCCGCAACAGCGACTCAACGCCCCCTAGTGGTTCAACCGACTCTGCGTAGTTTACCGGGGATCCCTGATAGTGTTGCGCAATGCAGTTCATTGTCTGCCGGATTTTTTCCAGGGCGTCCTCAACATTCTGGAGGTTAGCTTGTGCAAGCGGCTGTAGCCCCGTAGGCTGTGGAAGTTCTTTGTGGGCCAATGCCCTATTCCGCCAATCCCGGGCAAACTGCGTTTTTTGTTTAGCGGCATCGACATTCGACTGTACTTGACTGGAAAGTTTTGGGGCTGTGATCGAATTGGGCAGTCGCTGCAGAGTAAGATTGTCGTGCCCCATTGACTGCGGAGGGTCCGTTAACCTGCATATATGCATGAGCGCATCGTCGAACATCATTCTCTGTAAATTCCCAAAGAAATCGGGAGCGGCTTTATTGAGTAGTTCAACGCTTTCTGGATTACTCGCAAAAAGAGCTCTAAAGTCGTTCCATTTCAAATGCAGCCACACGACTTCCCTGTAAAGTGCAAAATACAGCTCTCCAAGTGGCGCTCCCATGGCTGCCACCACTTCATTGCGTATTTGGTCTTCAGTCGAATATTCAGCCATACTCTATATCCCTCTCTCGAAGGCAGAAGAGTCGCTTAGATGCTGGACCAACCTTGGCTTAGGGGCAGAGCCAGGTTATCTGCTCTGCAATTGGTCTGCCCGAAACGACTTCCATTACTAAATTTCTTCTTTAACGCATAGGGGCCTGCTTCCTTTCGAAAGCAGGCCCCTATGCGTCATGCGCTTTATTTCTTCTGCTGTTATTGACCCGCTAGTGGCAGGGCCTGTTATCTTCCGAAGGAGCTGTTGCCCAAGGGAGAATTCCTTTCTGGAATTCTGCTTGTTCCGGCTGTTATTTGGTCGTTCCGACCATGTGCTTCTAAGCACGGTCCGGAAGTATCGCCTCTCGGCAACGATTTGAGCCCGCATTCCGAAGAAGGTCTGTCCCTTCGCTCGCTACGGGCCTTACACTTTCGGTGGGCCGAGGTCATTCATGGTTGACCCCTCTTGTTTAGATCAATAATTTCAGGAAAAAATCTTATGCCTCTTCCGTTGCGGAGTCAATAGAAATTTGAGGGACTTATATACAACTTTACCCAAAGGAGAAGAAGACGTGAAATATCTACCACCAAAAGAGCTTATTGATTGTGTCATTTCTGATGAGTTTTCTGAAAAACATCATCTTAGTTTTTCTCTAAAGCATCTGCGTTGTCAAAAAATTTCCGAACAATCGTTTCCCCAGTTAGAGACAAAAACGCAGCCAAACAATGTTCCAATGCCCGTGGATCATTGTCATATAATTGAAGAGGAACATCTTCCAGACGGACAGGTTCGTTCGTTTCATCCAGAACCTCTATTTTCACGTTCAGTTGATTTGGTGAGATAGAAATTTGTCTGATCTTAAAGGTTTCGTTTTCTTGAAGCATGGATGTCTCACTTTCTATTAAGTGATTGGATGAAGAAATATGTCGTGACCATATACCTAGATACAATATCAAAAATAGTGTGCGCCTAGTGGGGATCGAACCTACATCTCTCCGTTCGTTAATCGGGGGCTTTGATCCATTAAGCTAAAGGCGCACCTATTCTTCATAACATGATGAGAAGTGGAACGATAGTGTCCCCCCGATCAGAGTCGAACTGACAACCTTTCCTTGCGACGGGAACGCTCTATCCAATTGAGCTACGGGGGGAGCTATCTTCTCCAAATGATAAGTCCTACTAATCCTCATCGAGATTTTTCTTACACTGTGCCAACACCATCGCATAAACAGCTTCTCGCATTTCTGCATCATGCTTTATCGCTTCATAATAGATGCTTGGTTCCATTTTTCTTAGTTTAATAGCTAGGCTTGAAAGCTCTGCACTGATGAGCTTTTCATCGTGGTCCCAGCCAAGGATCGCATTTCTTCTTTCTATTTGTTTTAGGTAATGTTGAAGACATGGTTTAAAAACGTCTTCTTCGATTTCCTTTCTATAATCCCACTGCTCGGTATCTTTAAGAATTTCATCTAACTTCCATGTCGGATAAGTTCCATCGTGATCAGCCTTCCCGTGATCAGCCACAAGTATAACAATTGCCACAATGAATGAAATAATAGTCAGTTTCATGATGCCCTCTTATTGTGTCATTGATAAAGAAAAGGCCCACCGTTGCAACGCAATTTACGCCGTTAAGTATATAAATCCCCTTGATTGAGCGAGACTAGCCTACACAAGGGCTGCCCCTCGGAGAACGGAATAGCAAAACTTTAGAGGAATCAGGAGGAGAGTGTAAAGCGAATTTCCAGCAGAAATTACGATGAAGACTTGGTGAGGTAGTCCCACTGTTTCGGAGGCTTTTGGAGAATAGCCTGAGCGATATTCTCCGGCGTGTCGGAGATCTTGAAGGAAGGATCGTTTACCTCATCGTATTACATTGAAGCGAGATGAGTTCTCCAATATAGGAAACGATCTCTTTCAGCCTATCGGTAAAAAAGCCCACTTACTTCTTGTTCAGCAGCTTCGAGAGTTAAGCCTTGAGCTTGAAGTTCTCGCACCTTTTGACGACGATATTCTCTGGACATCCGAAATAACAGATCCTTTAATTGATTGAGATACAGTCCCATTTTTCTGGCCCTGTATTTATCCTTTTTATTTCATTTTTCATCACCAGTGCTCCTTAGATTGGGTAAAGTTGTATATAAGTCCAAAATTTGATGAGCGAAACCTCTTCAGTGGTATAGTTTGAGTGGTCTTTATGAAAGCGATGATCCTCGATCATGAGGGCGACGTGAGCACGGCTCCCTTGCAACTCAGGGAGGTGCCCGTGCCGGAACCCGGGCCCGGCTACGTGCGAGTGAAAGTACACGTGTGCGGGGTGTGCCGGACGGATTTGCACGTGGTGGAAGCAGAGTTACCGCCGTCCACGAGACCCATCATCCCCGGCCATCAAACGGTCGGAATCGTTGATCAACTTGGGGCAGGCGTGACCACCCTCAACCCGGGGGACCGAGTGGGCATCGCCTGGCTACAGGATACGTGCCGGACCTGTGAGTTCTGTACCACGGGTCGTGAAAACCTGTGTGAGCACACCACGTTTTCCGGCTATCACGTGCACGGCGGGTTTGCGGAATATGCCCTGGTGCCCACGCGCTTTGCATACCCCATTCCTTCGATTTTTTCCGACGCGGAAGCCGCGCCGCTCCTGTGTGCGGGAATTATCGGGTTCCGGGCGTTACGCCGGAGTCGACTCAAGCCCGGGCAACGATTGGGCCTGTATGGGTTTGGCGCATCCGCTCACATCACGATTCAGATCGCGCGACACTGGGGCTGCCCGGTGTACGTCTTTTCGCGCCGGGATACCCATCAACGTCTCGCCGAACAACTGGGGGCAACGTGGGTAGGACATTCCACCGAATCACCGCCGGAAAAGCTCCATGCGTCGATCGTGTTTGCACCGGTCGGGCATCTCGTGCCTCATGCGCTTCAAGCCCTGGAACGGGGCGGCACGGTCGCCATGGCCGGCATTTATTCATCTGACGTTCCGTCATTGGTGTATGACCGCGATCTGTTTCACGAACGGTCTCTCCGGAGCGTGACGGCCAATACGAGGCAGGACGGGTTGGACCTGTTCCGGGTCGCGGCGGAAATTCCCATACGCACGCAGACCCAAGCCTTCAGGCTGGAGGAAGCGAACCAAGCGCTTCAAGCCCTCAAAGCCGGAACGATCAATGGCGCGGGGATCCTCACCATCGGGTGACGGTGCCAGAGGGGTGTAATAACCATTGTCATGACACCAGAACAGCAAGCTAAGTTCGACGAATTGCCGCTTTCTGACGACAAAGATGCTCTCCTCGCAAGTAATGATCATGATTGGCAGCGAGATCTGTCGGCAGCTTATGCAGGTCGGGTTCGGGTATAGACTTGGCGATCTTCAGAATTTCTGCCCAGACGGGTGTTTTCAATTTTCGCCTGGACGGGCGTCGGGTGGTGACCTTTTGAGGACTCTTTGGGCCACGATGCGGGGAGTGAGAAGATGACATATCAGGACAATCTTAGTTTTATTTCTCGCTATCTTCAAGCGTTATTCCACGTCCGGCTCGCAGACTTCGTCTGGCTTTCTCAACGCGTTGGAGAAAGCGAGGATCGTGCTCCAGCCGATAATCGAACCATTCATCTTCTGATTCAAACCCGATCAATACGCCTGCGGGTTTCCCGTGCCTTGTGATCACGATGTTCTCTTTTTCAGCAAGTCGCAAATATTTCGACAGGTCATCTTTGACTGCTGATAGCGAAATTTCCCTCATGACGATTCTCCATATTGCCTGAGCGATGCCCGTCTGACTGAGCGCCTCAATCCTGTGTTCCATTCGCGGGGCTTGGCTCCTGGGGTTTCCCAAGACTGGCGAGGCCGGCTGCGGCGCAGGCTTCATCCAGATGCCCACCCGGGGCGCCACCGACGCCGATCCCGCCGACGACTTCGCCTTCGAGTTCAATCGGCAAGCCCCCACCAAGGATCAGAATCTTGTCATTCATATCCCGCAAGGCTTGGATATTGGGAACTTTGGTGAGGAGTTCAGCCAGGTGCAGCGTGGAACGTCGTAAACTCGCCGCTGTATAGGCTTTCCGAAAGCTGCTGTCCGTGGTGTGCGGTCCTGCGCCATCACCGCGCAACAAGACCTTCAGATTCCCCCCACGGTCGGCGATGGCGACACTGACTGTGTACCCGCCTTCTTCACATTTGGCCAAGCCTGCTGCCGCGGCTTTTTGGGCCAACGCCAAGGGCAGCACTGCTTCTTTGGGTAACGGTTCGGCTTGAGCAAGCCCCCCTGCCGTCACACCTAACACCATGGCCACTATCAGACGAAGCTTGAGGCCGGGCTTTCGGCACGAGACGTGTACATTCTTCTTATTCATTTGCATTCTTCCTTTTCTTCCTGTTTGGACCGGAGGTCCCGCAATCCTACTGACTCGGCGAGCCTGTCTGCGCCGTTCCCGTCATCGGCACGAACGCGACCGGCAACAACTCTTTCCGCTGGATCCCTGCCGACGTGTTGGTGAGGATGACCAGTTGTTGCAACGTTTTCCCCAGGGGCAAAATCATTCGTCCCCCAAGCGCAAGCTGATCCATCAAGGGTTGGGGAATATGCTCCGGGGCCGCCGTGAGAATGATCGCGTCAAAGGGAGCCGCCTCCGGCCAACCCTGATACCCATCACCTGCCCGACCGGTGATATGGGGAATGCCCAACCGGTCAAACGTTTGGCGCGCGCGTTCGGCCAGTTCCTCGATGATCTCAATCGTGAACACCCGTACCCCCAACTTTGCCAACACGGCGGCTTGATACCCCGAACCCGTCCCAATTTCCAACACACGTTCATGTCCGTTGAGGCGCAGCGCTTCGGTCATATAGGCCACGATGTAGGGTTGTGAAATGGTTTGTCCGTACCCGATGGGCAGCGGATGGTCATCATAGGCTTCGGCTGCATCCTCGGCCGGCACGAATTCATGACGCGGCACTGCTCGCATGGCTCGGATGACGGCTTGGTCGCTGATCCCACGCGCGAGGAGTTGTTCCCTCACCATGTGATCCCGTTCACTTTGTCGAGGAGAGGGATGCACGAGTGGCTCGAATTCCATACTCATTCCGGTCACCGGCATCACGAACGGCAGACCGAGCAGCGTGATGAGACACAAAGCAAAGATTGCCACAAGAAACCCTCCATTTTCACCTACGTTCTCGGATCACGAGTTTTTCCGTATGAAGATTGGACTGATTGTTTCGCTCTTTTGAAAACCCGGAACGCCCCGACTCGTGAGGCACAACGGGAGCTTATTTCAACGATCTTTTAGGAAACAAGGAACGACCGGTTAATCCCTGATAGGCTTTTTCCAGCGTCCCCACGTGCGAGACGTGCATGAGGAACGGGGTTCGCCATTCGCCGTCGCTGGGGTCATGTTCTTCAGGAATGAGAACCCGGTCCAGGCGTTCTGAATGAGCTGCATAAATTTTATACGGGATACCGGCGACTTTCCCGATATGGCCATCCTCAGTAATCCTTCCGGTGAGCGTCCGGCCATAAACGATCGCCTCGTTTTTGGCAAGGGCCAGGACACTTAACGCCACCATCGCCGACAGGCTGTCGCCGTACATGGTCAACCCCGAGTAGGGAAACGTCAAGACCACGGTCCACGAGTCATCCTGAAGATTCGCGGATTTTGCCACGCGGTCGATCGCGGTCGCCACCGCTTTTCGAGCAATGGGGCCGAACCGGCCGGGGATTTTTCGAAAGTGGACCTTAAGCCCATCATGATCCGAACGCTGATGAAAGTGAATCATCACGTACGTCACGATTCCAACGGGTTGCCGAGCCTTGTCAAGGGTCATCCCAAGCACGGGAATCGACTGGTGCAGAAACTGGCTCGGAGACGGCGTCTCCGAAGCCACGGCGTGCGACGCCATCGACAAGGCTGCCAGCGCGGCCATTGTCCACATTGTGAGACGGCTCATAAGAAATTGTACGCTTTTTTCTTGTCTCTCGTCCCCACCCATTGTGGGTTGGCTCAATGAAAAGGCTGTTCCCCGTTCACTGAACCTCTTTTTTCCTCATTAAACACAGATAGCGCACGTAGTTGTCGAAGGGAATTTTCTCCAGCTTGTCAAAGGCGAAATATGGTTCAAACGTGCTCACGATTTCTTCTTTTGACAACAGGGAGGTGATGGTGCCGGTGACCGGATTCATAAACTCGTTTGTTTTGCCAAACCGCTCTTCATCGTCACTGAACACGCAAACCATTAATTTCCCGCCGGAGTCAAGAAGCGATGCTAATTGAAAAGCGTAATCATCTCTTTGGTGAGATTTCAAATGATGGAGTAACGAGATGTCATAGATTAACTCGAATTTTTCACCAAGGGAACTCAGGTTTTCCGTGCTTTCAACCATAAATCGTAAAGACGGATGGCTGTTTTTTTCTTTTGCGAGCGCGATAGCCGTCTCGGAATGATCCACACACAAAATCTCGTATCCTTTTTCCGCAAGGTGGAACGCATAATTGCCGACCCCGCACCCCACGTCTAACGCCTTGCATGGGTTCATCCAACCTGAATTCACGACTTCCGTAAACCAGGACGGCATCTTCTCTACGCACCAGGGAAGGGTATGTCCCTGCGTTCGGTACAACCTGTTCCAGTTGTCAACGTTCTGCATGATGCTTCTCCTTCGGAACCGGCAGCGTAACGAAGCGAGACGACTTTCGTGCCAAGGAGAATGGGGACAAAGCCATTGCCTTGAGACAAGGCGTGTGGGCAAAAATATCAAAGCGGTCTTGACGGGTCAAACCAGCCAGGAGACCCAGGTCGGACTCTCCCCCTCTTCTTGGGCCAGCAGTGGTGAAAAGCAAATGCGTCCGCGCGCGGAAGCGTCCAATCACAAGATTGACTTGGATGAGTTCTTTGCGTATATCACCCATGCGTGGACTCATCCCCGGCATGGAGGAGCATCGGCAAGATGTTCAGCAGGTCAGATTGATGGTTGCGATTCGTCCGAGCAGATCGGCTCTCTACTTCATTGATGTCCGGGCAAAAGTGCCGTTTCGATTCGGGAAGGAGACGCTCGAGCGGGTCACGTGTGCCCGCGTGATGTTTGAAGTGGAAGAAATCTCCAGTGGTACGTTTCAGGGTTGGGGGGAGTCGCCTCTCTCCGCACAATGGGCGTGGCCCAGCGACGTTCCATTATCGGAGCGCGAGACGGCTTTGCGACAATTCTGTTGTGAGGTGCTTGATGCGTGGTCGGCGTACGACACCAGCGGACACCCGCTCACGCTTGGGCATGCATTCCTCCGCGACACGCTGCCGGAGTTGCTGGGTTCGTTTAATGCCCGGCGGAGTGCGGAAAATCGGTTGCCCTATCTGGCGGCATTGATGTGCTGTGCTCCCTTTGATATCGCGCTCCACGATGCGTATGGCCACGCCGCGGGCCGGTCGATCTACGACTGCTACTCCTCTCGCGACATGCCGGACGATTTAACCGCCTACATCGACAACGGAGATGCCGACTTCAGAGGACTGTACCCGAGCGATTTTTGCTCGTACGGCACAAGCAGGATCCCTGCGTGGCATGCCGTCGGGGGAATTGACACGTTGTCCGGAGGCGCACGGGCTTCCGAGGAGCCGGGCAGTGGGTTTCCCGCGACCCTGGAAGAGTGGATACGCAAAGACCGGTTGAGTCGACTGAAAATCAAGTTGAGCGGAACCGATTTCGAGTGGGATTACGAGCGGGTGATGAACGTCGCCGACGTTTCGATGCCGCGCGGGGTCACGATGTTAGGTGTGGATTTTAACGGGATGGTGACGGACCCCACGTACGTGGAACACCTGTTCGAGCGAATCTGCCGGGACCGGCCCAAGGTCCTGGACGCGCTTTGCTACATTGAAGAGCCCTTCACTCCAAAATTATTGGAGCGCGGTACGGACGTGTCCGCCATAGCGAAGTGGGCGCCCTGCGTCCTGGATGAAAGCGCACATGATTGGCGCGTGCTTGGGAAGGCGCGCGAACTCGGGTACGCGGGGGTGGTGCTGAAAACGTGTAAAACCCAGACGGAAGCGCTGTTGACGATGAGCTGGGCGAAGCGCTACGGCATGGAGGTTTTGACCCAGGACCTGACCAACCCCATGCTTGCGCAAATAGCACACGTCCAACTCGGGGCTCACGCTTCTCCTGACATTGGTATCGAGACCAACTCCATGCAGTTTTATCCCGACGCTTCCGCAGACGAAGCCAAGGTGCATCCGGGGTTGTATCAACGGGTGGACGGGTTCATCGACCTCAGGACGATCAGTGGTCCCGGGTTCGGGTACAGGATTGAGGAGATTGATCGTCAACTTCCCCAGCCTGCCCGAACGTCATGGAAGGGCTCCGGGCCTTAGCAACGCAGAAGTCCCGGTTGGTTTCGGCTTTCAGAACGCTTTGACATGCTTTGAGAAGAGGATAGTACGCTGCTTTGAAGAAGGACTTTGCACTCATCGGAATCGTCGGTTGCGGCAAAATCGGTCGCATTTATCATAAGGTCTTCGCCCCGTTGTGTGACGGTTTCCTGATCGTTGACCCTCGGGCGGCTGACAACCAAGAAATCCGGCCCTACGCGACGTTGGATGACGTGCCCGGAGACCTCTTCAATCGCGTTCAAATCTGGTGCGTCTGTACGCCTACGGACAACCACTTCGACAGCCTTGCGACGATTCTGTCGAGGAACCCACGCGTGCGGGTCATCGTTGAGAAACCGGCTTGCCTGAGTTTTGAAGTCACCCCCTTCCAGGCTCTTCTTAGGAAGTACCGCGAGGCTCGTGTCCTGATAAACAGGCAGTACGCCGATTCCCGCGCCGTCAGGGAAATGGTGAGTACCTTGAAACGGTACGACGTTGCGCATATAGACCTGATTCGAATTGAGTTCAGTAAAGATCGCCGTCCCGATATTGACGCGGGCAGATTCGTTGACTCGCACTTCGGTGTCCTGGGATACGAATGGTCGCATATCCTGACGATCATTCAGCAACTCCTCGGCAAAGACGAATGGGCGACGTATAGGGACCTGTCATCGGACCTGCAGGCGACCTTCGATCACGTTCAATTCGTCTCGGAGCTTGAGGAACGGACCGTTTTACCTTCCGGAACGAAGATCGAGCTCAGGTCGTCGATGAGGGGCAAGTACGAGTTTGCCTCTTTCATGCCTTATGACCAACTGATATGCCATCGTTACATTGAGGTCACAGCCGGAGCGCTCCGGTTCAGGTTGCAATTGGAACCTCGTGACGAAACGAGGTTCACCGGCCGGCTTTTCGAAAATCACTTCCGGATTGAGGATGGTGATGAAGTTTTGCACGACTCGACCATCCTGGACCCCTTTTTACCAAGATTTCTGCAATTGACCCTGAAACAGCTTTTCCAATCAGACTGTCCGCCGATCGACTGGACACCGCTTGAACGAATCATCTCAACAAGGAATTCGCTACGAAGTCACGACGATCGGAACCAACCGGACCTGGTCTGACCAGCAAAAACGTGATTGGGGAGCGGACCTGACTGACACGTGGTGTTTCCGATGGCGGTCCATTATCGTAACGGCTTTTTTCCCCTACCTGAGATTTTTTTGTTGACGGACCCCTCACCTCTTGCCTGAACAGCGGGGGCATCCGCCTGCTTCTTTCGAAGCCACCCCAAACGCTTCATCATCATGGCAAGACCGCTTGCTACGCCCAGACCGAGCACCGTCCAATCCACCCAAGACCAGTCCTGGTCGGACGAAGCAGGATCAGGGGCGGTCAGCGCCGCCACCAATAACGTACCTGCTGAAATGCCTCCATAGAATGCGACCCCCTTCCATCGACTTTTGAAACGCGACAGGTTAGGGTACAGCACGACAATACACGTCAACGAAAAACTGAAAACAGAAATGATGGTGGCCAGTGTGGAGATTCCCTGCATGCTCGCGACGTGATTCCTCCAAAAACCGAATGCCCCGAAAGAGGCGGTGACGTGCTGACGCTGCTGCGGCTGACTCGCTACTTTGTCAACACCCTATGTGGATAAGTAGCATTCTCCTGGTCAGCATAAGCGTGTCATGTAAAAAAGTCTCTACCACTTCAGGGATATTTTCATAACGTCTTGAAATATAACTCCAAATACACGTAGATATTTTCAACCCACTATATCTGGTAGCAAAATATTATTCGCCACAATGCACAAAAAATGTGCAATCTGCTCGCCGTACGATCATACGGACATGGAATAAGCATTCTAAAAAAGCTTTCACCATGTTATCCCCAGATTCTGGGGAAAGATCATTTCCCCTATTGGCTTCAATTTTGCTAAGAGCATGATTCGCAAGGCATATCCGACGTTGGTGACCTCTGATATTATCATTTCACACTCGTCATCTTGAACCATGAGCCTCGACGATTCGCTCACTCTTCTTCGAGCCCTGCAATATCCTCATCTTTACCCTCATCCGGTCACCCATTTCGACCTTCGGGAAACTCATATTTCCTGGGTCCTTCTGACCGGACCCTTTGCCTACAAGATCAAAAAACCCGTCAATTTTGGGTTCGTGGATTTTTCTTCCCTCGCTCAACGCCATTTCTTTTGTCATGAAGAGATTCGCTTGAACCAGCGGTCGGCACCGGACATCTACGTGGACGTGCTTCCGATTTCCGGAACTCCTGATCATCCGCGGCTGGATGGACAAGGAGAACCCTTTGAATTCGCCGTGAAAATGCGACAGTTCACGGCTGATGCCACCTTGGATCACGTGCTGTCTCAGGTTCAACCGGAACAGGTCGATCAATTGGCCCGGGATATTGCAGCATTTCACCACAACGTTGCCGGGGCAGACCAGGACACGTCCTTTGGAACCCCCGGGTTGATTGCTCGGGTCATCGCAGAAGTCTTTGAACAGATCCCCTCTCATAGCCCCTTTTCCGAACATCAACAAGCCCTGGAGAAACTTCGCCATTGGCTCACTCAATTCCACACAGCCCATGCCGGTGATTTCGAGAAACGAAAAACGAGGGGGTTCGTTCGAGAGTGCCATGGGGATCTTCACCTGGCCAATCTCGTGCTCCTTCACGACCGGATCATCGCATTCGACGGCATCGAATTCAGTGAACGTCTGCGTTGGATCGACGTCATCAACGACGTGGCGTTTACGGTGATGGATTTCCAGGCCAGAGGGCAGCCGGCGTTGGCAAGGCGATTCCTGAATCGATATCTCGAATTCACGGGGGACTATGAAGGTCTGGGGCTTCTCCCGTTTTACGAAGTCTACCGGGCCCTCGTCCGAGTGAAAGTCGCGAGCCTTGCTTTCACCCAAGTCCGCCGTCAGGATCTTGTTGTTTCGCCCCACGTGGACGACTTCGTTCGGTATCTCTCGGCTGCCCGATCCTTGACCGAATCCAACGCGCCCTGGCTCATCATCATGCATGGGGTATCCGGGACCGGGAAATCGACCGTCTCGGAAACGTTGTTGGAACATGCAGGCGCCATTCGTCTCCGTTCGGACGTGGAACGCAAACGCTTGTTCGGGTTGTCGCCTTTGGATCAGAGTTCCGGGGAATTAAAGCCCGCCGTGTATGGAAGGGAGACGACGCGAAAGACGTATGACCACCTGCACGCCCTTGCCCGGCAGCTCCTGCTGTTCGGGTATCCGGTTATCGTGGATGCGACCTTTTTGAAACGGCAACATCGGGATGCTTTCAGAAAGCTGGCTGCCTCACTGAACGTCCCTTTCCTGATACTGGATATGCATGCAACTCCGACCACCCTTCGCCAACGAGTCACGGCAAGAGCCGCTTCCGACGTCTCAGAAGCCGACCTGTCGGTACTCGAACAACAGGAGCACGTTCAAGAACCCCTCGGGCCGGACGAACGAGCCGTGACCGTGATGATTCACGCAGACACTCCGTTTGACCCTGCTGAGGTGGTAGGCATTCTCGAATCAAGGCGCAAAGCGGTGAAGTAAAACTCGCCGGTGTCGGGTTGACGTTACGTCACCCCGGAATAGTAGCGTAGAACGTCCGACACGGAAATCAGGCCAATGATTTTTCCGCTTTCGGTCACGCACACGTGGCGAGTTCCTTTTTCTTTCATTAATTGCACGGCCGCCACTATCGGCTGGCTATTTTCTATCGTCAGAATAGGTTCCCGCATGCAGGTTTTGACCGTCGTTGTCGCGGGGTCGACCCCGTTGGCCACCACTTCCCGACTCAATTCGGTTTCCGTGATGCTTCCGATGAATTCCTCTCCACTATCGACCAACAGCGAGCCGATTTTCCACGTCTGCAATAATTCTCCGGCTTCCCGAAGAGTGGCGTCATGCGGCACGGCTCGAATCACCCTGGACATAAAGTCACTCACGGTGGGGCCGCTCGTTGTCTTAGCACGTTGGTCTGAACTGGCCTGAGCCCGGCGAGCCTCCAAATCCCCGACACAACTTTCCAACACCCGTTGCCGTTGTCGCAGGGCTTCCCGTTCATTATCCAGACCGGCCCCTTCCGGAGCTTCATCCGAGAGATTGACCAGTCCGCCCGCTTCCCCCAACTGAGCATATTCATAGGCTTCCAACATACTCGAGGAACTTCCCAAGACCTCGGCAATGAGTTCTTCAGCAGCCATGTCAAATTCTTCTATTGATGAATGCGTTGACGAGCCTCCCATAATAAACGTCTTCAGGCTCGCGAGTTGTTGACGAAACCGATCGATATTCTGATCGAGCGCGCTGCTTTTCTCTTTAACGGACCCTTTTGTTTTATCCATGATGCCTCCTTAAATGAAGATGAGAATGGTACCGCACGCGGCTCGAGTCACACAAGATTGAAATTGAAGGATTTTCAAGTGGAAGCCTGTTTGGGTGTTTTCCGTCCTGCCGGCGCACAATCTTTCATGGCAAGATGAGATCATTCATGAGATAATATTCTTCAGGTAGTGTCTCACTCGTGATCGTGATGGACCCGAGCAGGGAGGAGGCCAATGGATTTGAAAATTGACAGCCGGAACGTCGGCATGACGCCGAGATGGAAACAGGAGATCCAAGACCGTATTTCCACACTCCAAACAGAGTACGACAACATCACCCATGCCCGTATTACACTTACCAAAAACCCACATCATAAAAAGGGAGACGATAACGCCGAAGCGCTGGTTGTTTTGAACCTTCCTCCACGCCATACCGTGACCGCACGGAAAGAAGCCAAGAGTTTCGAGGAAGCGATTCGCTCCGCGTTCAAGGCCGCGATGACGGAAATCAAAAAATTTCGCGAAAAGCCCAATTCGTACAAATCCGACAAACCCCAGGAACTTTGAGTCGTCCCGAGTCGGATGGTCACCGCGTCTTGTATAAGTTCAGAAACCTTGGGCTCTCCCGCGCCGGACAACCACAGGGGGTTGTCCCTACAGGACGGAGGCATCATCGGCATCGTAGGGGACGGCCCCCGTGCCGTCCCGAATGGCTTCTTGACACGATCATACGCGTGGTGCTATGAGGCTTCTTGAGACACGTCACAAAAGTCTACCGATCGCCAAGGAGCCTGACGAAGTTGGCGAAAAAGAATCAGGTTGACATCTGCAAAAGGACGTTCCTGACATCAATAGACTCCTGAGTCGGCCTTTTCCTGATACCGCACACCTTGGTTCGTTTCCTTTTTGCACTTTTACAAGACGGAGGCATGAGTGAATCAAAAGTTATACGTTGGGAACCTGTCCTATGACACAACGGATCAGGAATTGCAGGAGCTGTTTGCACAATATGGAACCGTCCAATCCGCCAACGTGGTCACTGATCGATATACCGGACGGTCCAGAGGGTTCGGATTTGTGGAAATGGGGAGCGGGGAGGAAGCGCAGCAAGCCATTGAGGCGCTCAATGGATCAGACTTCCAAAGCAGAAATCTCGTGGTGAATGAGGCTCGGCCCAAAGAACAATCTTTTCGCCCGCGCAGATAACTCCTGACCGCCATCCCAGGACTCCCATGACCCATGCAGTCCCTCACCGAAGGCGGGGGCACCTCAAAAACCAGGCAGCCTCAGCTTTCTCCGGCGCGGTTTTTCGCGATTGAGCCGAAATATTTCAACGAAGAGCAGGGTTAAGCCTTTACAATCCGTCCGTGGGAAGGTATTCTTAGAGCGCTTGCCTTTTGGAGTGCTGCTTCATCAAAAGGGTGGACGAGCTATCGAGAAGAAGAGATTGACGCGAGTATCCGGTGAAGAGCAGCACCTTCCGTCTCAACAATCATTCAAATTTTTGAATGCCGGTTTTTTCTCAGACACGACTCGACTGATCGCTCAATGGATACTAACGCCATGATGACTCTGACCGATTCAAAAACAGCCATTCCCACGCCACGTCCCCCTGATATCCTGAACTTTACGTTGTTTTTCAGTATCGCGGGCAGTGCAGTAGTCGGGTTGCCGACCTACGCGTATCTCTATGATTTTTCGTGGCTCGCTTGGGCCATGTTTGTGCTGCTCTATATCATCACGGGACTGGGCATCACGGTGGGGTACCACCGCTTACTCGCCCATCGAAGTTTTACGTGCCCCAATTGGGTGAGAGGCGCGTTTTTGATCGCGGGCGGATGGGCGCTGCAAAATTCAGGACTCAAATGGGCAGCAGATCATATCCGCCATCACGCCAAGTGCGACCAGGAAGAAGATCCTTATAATGCTCAACTGGGATTCTGGCACAGTCATTGTGGTTGGCTATTCTCGAAGGATCCCTTTAGAGACGATAAATATGCCACCAAGCTGAAACAGGACCCTGTGGTGGTGTGGCAAAATCGTTATTATATCCCTATTGTCCTTTCCGGCCTGGCGCTTCCCTTCGTGGTGGGATTTTTGTACGGCGGCTGGATTGAGGGACTGGGCTGTTTCTTGCTCGCCGGAGTCGGGCGAACCTTTTTCGTCTTAAATTCCACGTTTTGCATCAATTCCATTTGCCACCTGTGGGGCGCCCAACCACATGGAGAATCCGATTCCAGTCGTGACAGTTGGTGGGTCTCGCTCATCACCTTCGGAGAGGGATACCACAACTATCACCACATGTACCAAAGTGATTATCGGAATGGCCCCAAGTGGTACAATTTCGATCCGTCAAAATGGCTCATCTACGGTCTTTCCCGCATGGGACTCGCCAGTTCTCTGCGCCGGTTCTCCTGATCATCTTTGATCATCTTTGATCATCCCTGATCATCGCGTTTTCGCGTAGGGGTCAACGATCGTCGATCCCCACACTTTCCTCCCCACTTCCTTGTTATCACCCCCATCCAGGAGTACCTTGTTAGTAGGACATGGATTTGTAAAAAACGTTCACTTTCATTCCGGATCAGCAGGTCTATGCTCCTCCCCGGATTCATTCTTCTCGTTCGTATTCGGAGGCCTCGTTTAGCCGGCAAAGACGTCGTCAGTGTCCAACAGCTTGTGAGGGAAAGCCATGGAAGCCTGCAATTTTATTGGAGGAAAGCTGGTTCCCGCCCAATCCGGACGGACCTTTGAAACCCGGAACCCGGCCACAGGCCAAGTCATTGCCCACTGTGCCGACTCCGGCGTCGAAGACGTCCGGCAGGCCGTAGCGGCGGCCCGGGAGGCGTTTGAATCCTGGCATCGTCTACCGGCACCTCAACGAGGCGCATTGCTCTACCGCGTAGCCGAACGGTTAGTGCATGAGAAAGAGTCATTAGCCCACGTCTTAACGAGTGAAATGGGCAAAGTGCTCGTCGAAGCGCGAGGTGACGTCCAGGAGGCTATTGATATGGCCTATTACATGGGAGGAGAAGGCCGTCGACAGTTCGGGCATATTGCGCCGGCCGAATTGCCCAATAAGTCCGCCTGTTCGATACGAGAGCCGCTCGGAGTGGTCGGCTTGATCACCCCCTGGAACTTTCCCTCGGCCATTCCTGCCTGGAAAAGTTTTCCGGCCTTGATCATGGGCAATACGGTGGTGCTCAAGCCGTCTCCCGATACCCCATATACGGCGGCTCTTTTTGTGAAAATACTGGACGAGGCAGGCATGCCTCCCGGAGTGGTCAACCTTGTGCTGGGAAGTACCCCGCAAGTCGGGGAAGCCCTGGTCAAGCATCCCGACGTCGCGCTCATCTCCTTCACGGGCTCAAAAGCCACGGGGGGGAAAGTCGCCCTGGATGCCGCGACTCATCACAAACGGGTCGCCCTGGAAATGGGTGGGAAGAATGCCATTCTCGTCATGGAGGATGCGAACCTGGAGTTGGCCGTGGAAGGCATCGTGTGGAGCGCCTTCGGCACCAGTGGGCAACGCTGTACGGCCTGTAGCCGGCTGATTGTCCATCGAGCGGTGAAAGACCAACTGGTAACGTTGTTGTTGGATCGAATGAAGACGCTTCGAGTGGGCAACGGCCTCAATCCCGAGACCGACGTGGGTCCCCTGATTAACCGACTCCAACGCGACCGCGTCCATGATTTCGTCAAGGCCGGTCAACAAGAAGGCGCTCGACTTCTCGCGGGCGGGCATCCGCTGACCGAAGGCGAGTATGCCGACGGGTCCTTTTTCGCACCGACCCTGTTCGACAGGGCCACGCCTTCCATGCGAATTGCCAACGAAGAAATCTTCGGGCCGGTCTTGACCGTGCTGGAAGTCAAAAACCTCGAGGAGGCCATTGCCCTGAACAATTCCGTGGAGTACGGGCTTTCGAGCGCACTGTACACGCAAGACGTCAACCGGGCCCACTACGCCATGCGTGAGCTGCACGCAGGGATCGTGTACATCAACGCCGGGACCATCGGCAGTGAAGTCCATTTGCCGTTTGGCGGCGTGAAAGCCACGGGCAACGGGCATCGTGAGGCCGGGCAGGCGGCCTTGGATACCTTCAGCGAATGGAAATCCATTTACGTCGATTACAGCGGCCAGCTCCAACGCGCCCAGATCGACACCACCTGATGAAAGGTGTGAACCACGGGTGAGGTGCATGATGAACAACGCCCAACTTGAACGTGCTATCAACGCGTATATTTATAAATACGTGTCACAGAACCGTGCGGCGCTGATCGCCAAATCCCTTCTTGATGCCGCCGGAACCGGGCTCAAACCCCTTGTCGATCATATCACCTTCCGGACCCGGGATATCGACCGGCGCGCCCAGGAATTCGTCCGGCTCGGGTACGTCTATGCCGAGACGCTGGAATACCGAGACTGGTATGCCAAGGTGTACCGGGCCCCGGGATTTCCGGCCTTGTTTGTCGATCAAGCCTACGATGATGAACGGGGCAAGGGTAGCGTCATCCCGGATTGGGTGAACGCATTCGGTGACCGGACCCTTCATCATATCGCCCTGTTGGCGGAAGACATTGAAGCGGCCAAGGGCCGGTTGCAGCGCAAAGGCGTGACCTTTGCCGGGTCCGTTCTCGGTGAAAAGGGTGAGTTCATCCGGCAAATTTTCAGCGTACCCGAGCCGGTTCGGGGGATTCCGTTTTCCGTGCTGGAATTGATTGAACGGCACGCCGGCTACCAGGGCTTTTCCCCGCCCCAGGCCGACGCCCTGATGCAATCCACGGTGAACTATTAACGAGCGGTGATCCCATGCCAACCCTTCTCCTGTTAGGCGCCGGGAAAATCGGTTCACTCATTGCAACGTTTCTGGCGGACACCAACGACTATACGGTTCATCTGGCCGACGTCGATCCTCAGGCTACGACTGCTCAAGACAGGCCGGAGATCGTTCCCGCGGTCCTGGATGCCGACGACGTTCGCGGCCTGGAACACTACGTGCTCACGCACAAGCCCGAGGCCGTCATTTCCAGTCTCCCGTATTTCTCCAATCCTACGGTCGCGGCGGTGGCCAGAAAGCACGGCCTCCATTATTTCGACTTGACGGAAGACGTCGAAGTGACCGAACGCATTGAACGCATCAGTCGCAGCAGCGGGAAGGCTTTTGTACCCCAATGCGGGTTGGCCCCCGGGTTTATCAGCATCGTGACCAATGAGGTCATGCAACGCTTCGATACGTTGGAGACCGTCAAAATGCGGGTCGGGGCTTTGCCGGTCCACCCCAGTAACGCGTTGAAATATTCCCTGACCTGGTCCACGGACGGCTTGATCAACGAATACGGCAACGTGTGTTACGGCATTGAAAACGGGGTCAAGACCGCGCTGCGGCCGCTCGAAGGGTATGAGACCATCGAAGTCGACGGCTTGCTCTACGAGGCCTTCAATACCTCGGGGGGATTGGGAACCCTGGCGGATACCTATGCAGGGAAAGTCCAGACGATGAATTATAAAACACTCAGGTATCCCGGACACTGCGACAAAATTCACTTTTTGATGAACGACCTGAAATTGAATCAGCAGCGGGAAACCCTCAAACACCTGCTCGAGAACGCCGTTCCCAAAACCGATCAGGACGTGGTCCTGATTTACGCTTCCGTGGTGGGGAGAAAAAACGGAAAGTTAATGGAGGAGAATTACGTCAAAAAGATTTACCCGCAAACCATTGCGGGAAACCTGTGGTCAGCCATCCAGGTGACTACGGCCGCCAGCGTGTGCAGCGTGGTCGATTTGGTCCTCGCCGATCCGGCTCACTACCAAGGGTTCATTCAGCAAGAGACGTTTCCGCTCTCAGCGGTTCTCTCGAACCGCTTTGGGCAGGTCTACGCGTAAAGCAGGGATCCTTCGTCTCCATTTGAACAGCACCTTCTCGGTTCTTTCGAGATGGCCACAGGCGCGGCATCGATACTCGAAGAGGCTCATCACGTCGAGGGCCTCCAGCATTTCGCCTTGGTCTTCGAGGACCATCAATCCCTGGCATTGGGAACAGGCCCGGTATCCGCTCATATTCCATCCTACCATGGTTTGGTCATCCCTTGACGGCTCGGGTTCACATACATGTGGGGAAGGGTACCGGCTTCCGATGGCGGCGTGTTAAGTTGGCTTGATGCCCATGTAAAAAGGAGGAGGTTGTACGCGAAACAAAAAAACGGGAATGCGCGGGATTTCGTGAGATTTCGTGGCAAGGAGAGGTTCTACAACTTGAAGATCTGCGAGATCACGAGATAGGCCCAGGCCGCCAATATCTGTCCCCCGTCGAGAGTGTGCTTGAGGGTGCCAGTCGTCGCGCAATTTCTGCGACGACCGGCATGCCAACTCGCTAAAATCACGAATGCCAAAGGGGCGTGGTTCCGCGTTTAATGATGGACAGCCCCCGTGGTTCCATTTTGTCACAGGCTCGCTCCCGGTCAGATCGAGCTGAAGCAACTGAATTTTAACCGTTTATGGAATCAGACGGTCATACTTTCGTTCAATTTCCGGTTTCACGGGTCCCACCGAAGCCAGCGAGGAGGTTGATCTCGGGCGCTCGATCATTGAGCACGCCCGCCATCTCCTCGTGTGCAGGGCCAAAGAACGAGCCCCCAAGGCGGCCACCATCGTCGGAAAAGGAATTTCCGGTTACGCTGATGTCATACTCGACACGGGAAGCCCGGAAACCAGTGGCTTCGCCATCGGCATGCACGGTGAGGTTCTCGAACTGTGCGGTGCCGTCGAGCGTTGCCAAGTCCACGCCAAGCTCGGCGTCGCCAAAGACAGGCGGCAGTTTCGCGCTTCCCATATCGACGCCAATTAGCGATCCTGTCCAAGTAACGCGTCCCTGAGGTGTGGATGAATGAAGCTCGGCGAGAGTCATGGTCGGGGAAATCCCGATGGCATCGGCACCGGCCCGCAACTCGTCCTGCACTGAGATATCCATTCCTCCTTGGTCATCGTACCCAAGGAAACGCTCCACGCCTGCGCCCCAGGCGCTGTAGCGGCCCCAGGCACCGTATCCGTATACTTCCGTATCTGATGCCGTATCTGCATCTAGGACTTCGTATCCAATGTCTTCAAGGAATGCGAAGTCGATCTCGGAGGGTTTGTACACTTCCCTAGGTTCGTTACAATACGCCATGAGAGATGAACAGACGCCCAAATGACCGTAATCCACGGTCGCACCGGAGGTGTTAGGGGGCACCTCACGTCTATCCGCGTCGAGCCATTGAAACGGAACAGCCTGTCCGCCATTGGCCATCTGCGACTGCGGCCCTTCGAAGGTGTGGTCTTGGCGGTTGATGTAACGTTCCAAGCTCGGGACATTCCAGCCGCCTTCATGGCTTGTAATCCCAACAACGTGCCCAAGTTCGTGCGCCAGCACGTGGGTAAACCAATAATCCCCGATTGATTGCAACTCATCGATATTGCGTTGTGACAGAGTAACTTTTGCCAACCAAGGTTCGTAATCATCCTGCGTGATGTCAGCTGCTTCCGGGCCACCCGAAGACATCGGGTCCGTTGTAGAATGAAGCACGGCGACCAGAATGCCATCCGTTGTGACCTCTTCATCGAATGTTTCTGTGATCACTTGCCCGCCGGCATGTAACGGCCGGGCTTCAATCGTTCTTCCCGCCGGGACCACATGTGTGTCGAAATCGTCCAGGAGCCGCCGCGACCAGGATTTCCCGGCCCGTTCCAACTGCGCTCGTACCATGGGATCGACATTCTGTGCAAACCGCCAGTCAAATTCGATATTGAGCGTTCCAGCGGGGCCCCCTTTCCATTGCCCGTAGGTAATCCCGTCGCGTTCACCGATAATTTCGACTTCTTCAGGGCTGACATTGCGGAGAATAGTTCCAGCATTTGTGGGATCAGCTTCGGCCATATCAACCAAATTTCCTAACGATCTTCTCCGATCAGCGATGTCTGCCTGGCTGACCGCAGACAAGCCCAGTGCGCTTCTCAATGCCTCCGGATCATTCCAGTGATCGAGTAGGTCTTCGGCTGTAGGGTTGCTGCGCCATTGAGTTATATTTGGTTGCGGCATAGCACCATCACCCATCATCGGGGCGGTGGAGCCATCACCATCACCCGTCATCGGACCCGTGGAGCCACCGCCACCACCCATCATTGGACCGGTGGAGCCACCGCCACATCCAGCTAGCATAAGCGTTGTAAACACTAAAACCATAATGCTACTTACAGATCGAAACATCTCACACCTCCTGTAGATAAGGGTTAATGGTTACACCCGAACAAGGTCGGGCCGACCCGTCCCTACAGGCGATAGACTCCCTGCGTATTTACCGTTGATGAAACAATCGGCCACACAGCGGCGGCCAACCGCTGATGATCCGATCAGGCTGTTATATTCAGCAGGCGACCCGACAAAGGGCAGCCTGTAGGAACGAATAGGGGTAACCTAGCAGAGACGGGAAAAGCGAGTCAATCGTGCTAGTCGCTCACGATTGAGGCACGTACGGCTTCGATTGACGAGATCGCTGGAGGCCTATGAAGCAAAGCATAGAATTTGCGTTTTTCTGATTCATCTACAGGGGATGCCACGCATGGCAGCGAGAGGAGGTCGGGTGTCAAAGATATATACCTCCCCGTCCCATACCACTTAGCCATCTCCTGCTTCTGGGCGGTCAGTCCGCAGAGTGGGAAATTCGTTCACGCCATCTCCCCCACATTCGATGCAGTCTCGTTCGCGCACTTCCTGAAGAAATTCCTGCGGCATCGCTCGCGTACGAAAAAGATGGTCGTGATCCTGGATAATGCCCGGTATCACCACGCCAAGCGGCTCAAGCCCTAGTTGCAAAAGCAGTAGGAGCACTTCGAGTTGCTGTTCTTGCCGCCGTACAGCCCCCAACTGGCGCCTATTGAGCGAGTCTGGAAGTTGGCGCGTCGCTTGGCGACGCACAACCGCTACTTTGCCAATTTGGACGACCTGCAAATGGCCATTGAAACCTGCTTCCGCCGGTGGCACAAACCCAATTCCGTGCTGCAACGATTATGCGGCATTATTTAAGTCGTCATGTTTAATTGCATATAACACCGAGGCCGGATTTTTCAAATCTGTGTATGGGTCCACTACCGTTGGCACTCAAAAAGGGATTTCTTGCGAGAAACTTGAAAATCCGGGAATTCACGGGATTTCGTGAGTGTTTCGTGAGTTTCGGTGAGGGTTTGGTGATATTCGGTGGGATTTCGCGGCAAGGAAGCGGAGCGGGCTTTTACAACTTCAGGAGTTGCGAGATCACGAGATAGGCCCAGGCCGCTGCAAAGATGTAGGTGATTTCCTTCTCACCGATGTCCTTGAATATCAGGCGATACCCGACGACCGGCACGACGGCTACCATGGCGGCCGAGAAAAAGTGCCCCACCACGTCGCCCAGCACTCCTCCGATGGTCTCGTTGCCGGGCAAGGCCAGAAACACGCTCGCCCCGACCAGGGGCACCCATAACCAACGGACGTTGACCACTCTTGCCTCCCCGTGACTTCCTGAATGAACGACTCCCGACCTCGCTCCGGGTATTGTATAAAAAACTTCTCTCCGGTGCGACCCCGGTTTATCCATGTAGCGGTCATTCCCTTGACCAGCGTCCAATTACTTGGCCCAACGTCGGGGGAAAGATGCCAACGACCATGCGCTACTATACCAACTGGATCAATCAGCCTACACTGATCACAGTCAGGACAAAAATTACTGAGATGTATTCGTCCCCACCATGTGCAGCAGAAAACTAAAATCTGGTGTTTCTTGATTGATGGCGTATTTGAAACGTTTAAGCAAATGCGCGTCGAAGCACATCATTCGCGTCACTTCTTTCCCATTGCGTTCCAAGATCTCAGCCGCTTGCACCATACGTAGAAGCTCCATCAAGTCCAAAATTTGGAGAAAACCCCCGGCCTCTTGAGCAAATTTCCGGAGAAATTCTCCTCCAAACTGCTTCGCGTCGAAAAGCAATGATAGGTCTGGTACAAGAATAATTGCGTGCATCGGAGCCACTCTATTGATTTCGAGTTCTTCTCCCACTTCATTAGTGATCCGACAGTTACGCTTGAGGCTTCGCATACCACCTGTTAGTTGTCGTTGTGCTTTGGTGATGTGCCTCAACAGGGTCGCTGTTAACTTTTCTCTGGTAGGCAATGTAGATCGCGACAGAATCGAAAGTGTTTTCGATTCGAACAGGAAGGATCCTAAACCGTAGCTCAATAGGAGATCTGCCAACTCGCGCGATTTTGTTTCGTGATGAACGGTAGGATTTTTTATCACGCCCTCGGGAATTAACTCGTCGGTCAACCACAACGCAACCTCTTCCTGTTGATCGCCCTCTTTATGCGAAAAAGCAGAAACATTGCTCATCTTCAAACGATTTGTAATGTAACTGCTACGTATTTCCGTCCATTCAAAAACTCGGATTGCCTTTAAGCCATATAGATCGTCGTGTATTTCACCTTTTAAGAAAGCGTCAAGTTTAGCCGATACGGAATCGCTCAAAAAATGATGTCCCTCGGGAGCAAGATTTGCCTGACTAATCCAATGGGAAATTTTATTATTGTCAGATTGAGCTATTATTTCTGTCTGAGCCATGTTGATAGCTAGTTCGTTGTAGAGGAAAACAGCACAGCGCGATCCAGCTACCAACGCCGTTAGCGCCGAGCGCTCATCCTCTTTTTCCATCACAGACCAGAGAACACCTGGATGATCAAGATCCCTGTCAACAAGCACACCATAGCCAAGGAATCCATCTGGAAGACGCATAAGGACAAACTGTAACTCTCGACTACGGATGAGATATTTTATTGATAACGATAACGTCTTTATAAGTACGGTCGGTTCGAAATCACTGCCACCCCTCGCCATCGTCGTCCGAAGCAGTTGAGGAACGGCAAGGAACTCTGAACGATGATGTTCTGACAAGATATGCATCTGATTGGCCACGCCGACTTTTCCGGTTGGAATTTTAGTGCATGGTCGGCTCCGCTGCCAAGCGTGGCGTGCGACGGAGAGAAACGGAGCCGGATGATGGACTTGGTGTTTCGCGGCCTGATTGCGCGCATCGTGCTCACATGAGGGCCGCAATGAGGCCAGATGAACGCAACGCTCTATGGCGATCTCAGCACGGTCATCGAATGAACGGCGGCTAGGGAGAGAGGGAATGAGATCGGCACATTCCACATCGGGAACGTCAGTCGCGGTGGTTGCGGGGGATCAGCCTAACGTGGTTGGAGATTGAACAATTTCACAAAAGCCAACAATCGCGAAAAAACCCCCTAACATACCAACTACTGCGAATACCCAATTGAAGCAGTCCCCGTAGCTAGAAGGTGCCAATTTCCGTAGAACGCCTGGACTTTTACGTAATTGTACTAAAAAATCATCTCGAGCAAATAATTTTAAGGGGTTTGGACTACCGTCAAAATCTTGAAGTCCATGGCTGTCGTCCAAAAATTTTATCGCGTTTTCGGCATTTTTAATTAAACCCTTTATACGACAATCAAGCCTCCAAAAGATAAAGGAAAAAAAAGACGTGAGAAGACCGGAGACTACTAAAATCGCCTGACTCTGTTCCAGTCTCATCATCAAGATTCCTGCGCCGAATAGGGCAGTAGAAATCGCTATATAAAATTGAAATACTCTCATTCTTTGATCTGCATGAATCTGAAAATACTTCAACGCATACTCCCGAAATATATTTTCAAGAGCATCATCTCTAGCTTGGAAAGTCATTTTCCGTTCCTCCAGATGGATGCATCAAATGATTTGGCACCTTTGGGCGGGGGTCGGCGGCCAGATCAGTTCGACTTGCAGGAATCGTTAGCACTGATCTGTACATTAACAGGACGTAGCTGTTAGTGCACAATGCTCCTGAGGTTCGTGAAGTATTCGGTGGTAATTTAAGCGAGTGCAAACGGGGAGAACAACTTGGCATGTCCAGCACTTTGTCTGAATAGTGCAGTAGTAAGAGCCGACGACCGGCACGACGGCGACCATGGCAGCCGAGAAAAAGTGCCCCACCACGTCGCCCAGCACCCCGCCGATGGTCTCGTTGCCGGGCAGGGCCAGAAACACGCTTGTCCCGACCAGGGGAACCCACAACCAGCGTATGTTGACCACTCTTCCCTCCCCGCTTGTTCCGAAAAGACACGAGACTCCGCTCCGGGCTATTCTATAAAAAACTTCTTCCCGGTGCGACCCCGGCCAGGGGATTCCATCCGATGCCACTCACCGTCATGGTCGTGTGCACGGCAAAAAAATGGGACCGTCCCAAGTGGACGATCCCGTCAGACTGTAGAGAGCGTTGGTTGCGGGGGAGGGATTTGAACCCTCGACCTTTGGGTTATGCATACCACTACAGCTTTCGCTGCCTGGTGATTCCAGTTTGTGGTCCGGACTTTCTCTTCATCCTCGGACCGGCTTCCCCGCCGTTAGGATGCCTGCCATCAAGTCTCTACACCTTCTTGCAGAGCCTGCCGGCTCTGTAAGCTTGGCTCGGGATTACCCCGCTACCGGCTTCCCCGAATTTGACAGGTGATCGTACAGAAGTTTCCCTCTGCACAGCCCATTGATTGTCAGGAGGGATTGCTCACTCTCGCAAGCAACCAGCGGATCAACTCCCCACAGAATCGAGCCCAACGAGCTACCAGACTGCTCCACCCCGCAGAGGCATGGTAGCGAAGCGTCGTGAACAAAGTCAAATCACGCGTCTCCGCGCGCGGACGGCTTCACAGGATCGGGGTCAGTTTGCTATGGTGCGGGCACCATGGTCCTGGCGGGAATCTTTGGAGCCATCCTGTTTTTACTGCTGCTTATTGGGGACTGGTATCAGTTCACCAGCCTCGGTCCCTTTTCCGCTCAATACGGGTTCGGCATTGCCCGCCGGCATGACCGCCTCGACAACCTCACCCGGCAAGCCCTTGTCCGGCAATTCGGCAGACACGATGTGATCGCCCTGCCCCATGGCGTGGCTCGCTGGTTTGCCGCGCAGGAGGTGATTTCGCTTCGTCCGTCCTACCAATTATTTTCCATGCGGTTTCGCACGGCGTGGCCGTTGAAAGGCACCATCACGCTCCGTTCCACCGAGGGCGGCGTGGAATTGTCCCTGACCAAACGCGTGCCCTGGTCCTCGGGTGTGCTCACCTTGATCTGGTTGGGACTCGTGACGATCGGCACCGTGGCCTTTCTGATCATGTTCGGGGTCGACGGGGGGTTCGGTTCGGCGAGTGGCTGGTTCCTGGGCCTGGGAGTGGCGGGACTCGGCGGCCTGGTCCTGCTTTTCGGATTGATTATGGTGTCCATGGCCTATCGGCTTGAAGATTCCCGATTGATGCTGGTCTATCGGGAACTCCAGGACGTGTGGCTCGACAGGCCGCAGCCGGCTGCCGGCGCTTCTCAGGTGACGTCGCCGGAGTAGTCCCGCTGGTGTTCCCCCTCACCCTTCCCCTCTCCCAGAGGGAGAGGGAAAAAACAGCGCCATGAGATGGCGCGGCTACAACTACAAAAGACAAAGGCGAAAGACAACGACACTGGGTCCCCGATCGGGTGCTCCATGCGCCGACCGGGATCCCGGCAGGTAGCGGCGGCAGCCCGGGCTGTGACCCGGACTGCCGCTTCGTCTCTCTTGCCCTGCGCCTTCCGCAGGGGAGGAGAGCGGGGGAAGGCGTCTTCACGTCCAACGCTGCCAGCGCCGCCACGCTACGTCGCAGACAAACGGGGTGGATTATAGGCATCTCAGATTAGTTGTCAATACGTATCATCGAGACCGCTCAGTCCAGTTAGAAACAGACTGCGTGTTTCGTCACGATGCCCGGGACAGAGAACGGTTATCCCGTTTCCAGTTTGACCACACGCTCGATATACTTAGGCTTATTTCCTTGAACGTCCGTTCCAGTTGATACGTATTGACAAGTACTGCTTACTTCTATATTCGTGGCTTTTTGTCGCCACAACCGGACTCCGGGGGAGACACCGCCCGGAGGACGGTCCGCCTCTCGATGATCCGTTGCCACCGCAGCCCTCAGCGCAGGCGGGAGGAGAAAGACCGGCACGTGAACGGCCACTCGCGGTGCCGGGTGTGTGCTCATGCAATATGCCATCGTCGATAATGAACGCCGGGAGGCCTTCGCCGGAGGACGCGGGCACTGCCCGGTCTGTGGTGCCGTCACGATTGCCAAATGCGGGCCACGTGTCCTTCCTCACTGGGCCCATAAGGGGCGGCGGCATTGTGATCGATGGTGGGAACGGGAAACGGTCTGGCACCGGCAGTGGAAAAGTTTGTTCCCCGAGGATTGTCGAGAAATTTCTCACATCAGGAAAAACGGGACGATCCACCTCGCCGACATCACAACCCCGACCGGCATCATCATCAAGGTGCGGCAGGCCACTCTGAGAGATGCCGAACGCAGGGCCCGTGAGGCCTTTTACACAAACCTCTTGTGGATCATCGACGGCAGAGGCTTCCGTCATAATTTCGACGTGTATCACGCGTTGCCCCATCCGAATTCCGCCGTCGCGAGGGACATTGTGTGGTTGAAGGCGCGCCGGGACATCGAAGACTCCACAGACGGCGCCTTTTATCGACTGTCAGCGATCCGGCGTGACCACCCGGACACAGACTTTACCAAAGCAACCTTCAGCGCACTCGGCGCTCCGGCTCACGCCCATCGTCTCGATGCCATCCGAACCGACGTGGATCAGTCCTATTGCGGACACCATCAATATGATTGGATCCGTCCACGACAAGTTTGGCTCGACAGTCCCTGTCCGGTCTTTATTGATTTCGGCGATGCTCACCTCGTCAAACTGGAGATCTACGACGCTTCAGGTCTTCCGTGCATTCGTTATGTGGACAAGCGCACGCTCGTCAGAGACGCCATGCGCGAGTCCGACGCACGAGCCATTGGAACCGGCTAGCCATGTTCGGGACGGGCACGGGGGGAGGGTCTCGCGGGGTTTCGGCCCCGCACGCCGAGGTCCTTTTGTTTCGGCAAAAGGACCCAAAACCATGGGCGCCCGGGCGTGGCCCTCCGGGTGCCTGCGCCCCAGTCCCGATTGCTTGGGCTGCGGAACTCGCTTCGCTCAGACAGTCCTCGCCCCCCACTAGATTTCGGGACCGGGGCGCAGCCTCGCCCGCAGGCGCCATGCCTGGACAGGCACGGGGGCCTGTCCCTACAAAAGGCAAAGACACTGGATCCTTGATTACTCATGTCGAGGATGACAGAGGAGGGCAAGGATGACAGGGACGTAAAAATTCAGTACGCTATCGCCACGAAATGTGATCATGGGAAGGCCGTCCCAAAGGCGCGGGTCGTGATGAAACAGGAATTCAAAACGGGAGGGAGGACAATGAAAGGATTGAGTTGCACGATCGCATGGACGATGGCCGCGGGCCTGCTGATGGCGATGGCCGGGCCGGGGTTGGCTGAGAAAACCACGCCGGCTACGGAGACGAATTCGGCGGTGCCGGCGGTGCCGCGCGCGATTCCGGACCTGATCCCGTATCACAGATTCGACCCGCCGACCAGCACGCTGTTCGACATCAGCAAGTTGACCATTTCCGGGGACCTGCGGGTGCGTCCGGAATTCCGGACGAACTGGAAATTCGGGAGGCCCTATTATCTCGATGGCGCCGTCATCGATCAGAAAAGCAATTCGTTTTTCGTGCAGCAATGGGTGCGGCTGGGCTTCAACTATTCGATCTCGCCGGACGTGACGTTTTTCTTCCAGCCCCAGTATTCCAAGAACTGGGGAGTCAACAACGTGGGGACCGACGCCAATGGAACCGGCGGGACCCTCTTTGCCCGGCAGGCCTTCATGCTGGTGCGGAACTTCCTGGTGCCGAACCTGAGCGTGAAAGCCGGGCGGCAACTGGTGGTGTGGGGCAACCACCGGATGATGGGGCACTTCGACTGGAACAACGTGGGCTGGTCGCACGACGGCCTGACCGCGGAGCTCAAGCTCGACAACACCGCCACCCTGCAGGTGGGCTGGTTGCGGGCGGCCGAGAGCAACTGCAGCAACGCGACCTCGGGCGTATGCAGCGGCGGCCGCAACCAGGCGACCGGGGATGCCGACCTGATCTATGTCCGGGCGCCCATGAACGTCGGCGGCCTGGTGCTGGAGCCCACCTAGATCTGGCACAGCGGCGGGACGAACGAAGGGAAACGAATCGAGGATGGCCGTCCGGCCAATCAATCCCGGCATACGGTCGGCGGCCGGGCGTTCAAGAAGGGAACGGTGGGGAGTGCGGTCATGGACGCCACGGTCGAGGGGTACTATCAGTTCGGCGAGATCGGAGGGTGGAATGACCCCAGGGGCAGGCACATGGACATCTCGGCCCATGCCTTTCATCTCGACGCGGGCGTGACCCTGCCGGTGGCCATGCAGCCCCGTTTGGGCGCCGAATTCAATACCGCGTCCGGGCAGAAAAACGCGAACACCTGCCGGGCGCTTCAAGATCTTCACGATCCTCAGGATGCCGCGCAATGCGGAAGCACCTGGTCCGGGTTCGATCAATTGTACCCCACCAACCACATCCACTTCGGGTACATGGACCTCATGTCGTGGAAAAACATGAAGCATCTTTCCTTCGGGCTCCAACTGCGGCCCACCAAGGACAGCCACTTCGAAATCACCGGACACAAGTTCTATCTCAACGAGCTCACCGACCACTGGTATTTCGCGAACCAGGGGTACGCGGCCTTTCAGGATACCCTGCACGGGAACAACACCAACGACCTGGGGAGTGAAGTGGACGTGGTGTATACCCATTTCTTCACGCCCGGAAACCACGTGGCGTGGCAGACCGGCGCGAGGGTCTTCATGCCGGGCGAGTTCATCGATAGGAATGCCGTGGTGAGCGGGGATGCGGTGACCCAAAGCTGGGGGTATACGCAATTGTGGATTAATTTCTAAGCGGGGGGCGATAAAGAGACGTTTATGGACCCGTAAACGGACATTTACGGGCCTATAGAGAAGACGAGATAGTTCCTTTGCTAGGCTCAAGATAAGTAGGGCAAGCAAAGAAGGCGGCATGAGGCCTGACCCTGCCCATGAGCAAGGATGCCACGGCCACAAAAGCCAAATAGAAAACTAAGGGAAGTATGAGGCAAGAATTGCTTTCTTGACTTGACCAGTCCAAACTGTTACTCTGTTATCAGTTTGGGAGCATATTATATCACACCATATTGGGAACAATTAAGGCCGTCGTGCGGATTATCGCCAAGAGGGCACTCCGGGAGTGCTGGGAGCGTTACCCGGATGCCAAGAATCCGCTGCTGGCTTGGTATCACGAAGTCTTAAAGGAGGATTGGGATACGCCAGCCAAAATCAAGGCGAAGTATGGCAACGCCAGCATCGTGGACGACAATCGAGTGATCTTCAACATCAAGGGCAACGCCTACCGGCTGGTGGGGAAGATCAACTATCGCTACCGCATAGTCTACGTGCGGTTCGTCGGCACCCATGCCGAATATGACGAAGTAGACGTACAGGAGGTGTAACATGCAAAAGATCAAAGCGGTCCGTACCGAGCGGGACTATCAAGCCGCGTTGGCCCGCATTGACGCGTTGATGGACGCCGCACCCGGCAGCCGGGAAGGCGAGGAACTCGACGTTCTGGCCGACCTGGTCGAGTTCTACGAAACCAAGCACGAACCCATGGGGTATCCCAGCCCCGTCGCCGCGATCGAGTTTCGTATGGACCAGGCCGGCCTCCGGCCGCGCGACTTGATCCCCTTCATCGGCAGCCGGGCCAAGGTCTCCGAGGTTCTTTCCGGCAAGCGGACACTCACCATGCCGATAGCGCGCGCGCTACATAAGCATCTTGGCATTCCGGCGGATGTGCTGCTCCGGAAGCCGGACATACCGTCTGACAAGCCGTTGACCGGCGTCGAATGGCACCGGTTTCCCCTTAAGGCTATGGCCAAGCGTGGATGGATTCCAACCGTCTCCGACCTGGCCAAGCATGCCGAGAAGTTGATCGGCGCGTTGATTGAACGTGCCAGCGGGCCAACCTTGGCGCCTGCCGCGCTGTACCGCAAAAGCGACCATCTCCGCGTCAACGCCAAGACGGATGAACACGCCCTTAAGGCGTGGTGCTGGTACGTCCTGGCAACGGCGAACAAAACGCGGCCTAAGATTGTCTACCGGCCGGGGACGGTCACGTTGGACTTTCTTAAGCGGGTCGCCCGGTTCAGTCCGAAGACAGATGGGCCGCGACGCGCACAAACATTTCTGGCGAAGCACGGCATCCCGCTCGTGATCGTACGCCACCTGAACAAGACGTATCTCGACGGCGCCGCCCTCCGGCTGGGCGATGGGCGGCCGGTCATCGGCCTGACCCTGCGTTATGACCGCATCGACAATTTTTGGTTCTGCCTGCTGCATGAATTGGCCCACGTGGGCCGCCACCTGGACCGCAACCAGGGTGATACGTTCATCGACGACCTGTCGCTCCGTAAGATGGAAGGAACGGGGGTGGACTCGCCGGAGACCCAGGCCGACGAATGGGCCGAGGAGGCGCTCATCCCGCGAGCAGTATGGGAAGCAAGTGCAATTCAAAAGCGGCCAAAGCCCCAGGCCGTCATGGACCTGGCGCACGAGTTGCATATCCATCCCGCAATCGTAGCGGGCAGGGTTCGGTACGAACGACAAAACTACCGGCTATTGTCGCAATTCGTCGGAACCGGCGAAGTCCGGCAACAATTCCCTGATGAACCACGAGGCAAAAGAACGAAAGGGAGCAGGCGAACGAAGCATTGAAAGAAATGCAAATGTAAGCGCAGGCAGGCAGAAGCGCAAAAGGCGCGCGCGCAAGCCGAAGGAGCAGAAAGCGTTTTCACGACTGTCTAGGGGGGTGATGCTATGGGGCAACAGGACCTGACGATACACGAGCTGGTCGCCAAGATTGAACGGGGCGACATTCGACTGCCAGAGATGCAGCGACAGTATGTCTGGCGCCAGACCCGAGTGAGGGACCTGCTCGACTCACTCTATCGCGGATATCCCTCGGGGACGATCCTCACATGGGAAACAGACGAGGGAGTAGCAACCCGCGAGTTCGCCGTTGAACAGGATACGGCCGGAAAGAGCTTTCACTTGCTCCTCGACGGCCAGCAACGACTGACCTCTCTTGCGGCCATTATCCATGGGGAACCGGTCCATGTACGCGGCCGGGTTCGGCCGATCGATATCCTCTTCAACCTGGATCATCCCGATGCGCTGGAGGTCGTCACAGAGGTCAATGAGAACGACGATACAGACGAGGATATAACGGAGGACGACGACGTCGCCGAAGCTTCCGAAGATGAATTGCTGAAGCGCCTCGACCGTATGGCGTTCGTTGTATCGAGTAAGAAGCTCGCAGCTCTACCCCATTGGGTATCGGTTACGGAGGTTTTCCGTGAAAGCAGCGATACGCCATTTCTCAAGGCGGCCGGTGTCACCTTGATGGAGGACCACCGCTATGACAAATACACCACCCGCCTCAAGCAGCTTCGCAGCATCCGGGACTATCAGTACCGTGTCCATATCCTTGACCGTGATAAATCCTATGAGGAAGTCACGGAGATATTCGTTCGAGTCAACTCGCTTGGAGCAAAGCTCAGAAGCTCCGATCTTGCGTTGGCGCAGATCACAGCATGCTGGCGGAACTCACTCAAGATTTTTCAGGAGTTCGAGGAGACATGTAAGAAACAGGGCTTTGACCTCGGCTTGGGTATTCACCTGAAAAATCTGATGGCGTTTGCGACAGGTCAATCCCGGTTCCGGGCGGTGAGCGGACTGAGCCGCGACCGAATCGAAAAGGGCTGGGAAGACGCCAAGAAGGGTATGGATTTTGCACTCAACTTCCTACGAAGCAATGCCGGGATTGATAGTCCGACCCTGTTGTCGTCGCCATTCATCATCATCGCGATAGCGAACTACGCCCACTTCAAGAATTACGACCTGACGCCGGAGGAGGCGCGCCTCCTGCGATATTGGGTTCTGGCCACCAATGCTAAGGCACGCTACTCACACGGGTCCTCCGAAACTGTCCTCGATCAGGACTTGGCAGCCATCCGGCGAGGGGCGGAAATCCCCGGCCTTCTTCAACTGCTTCGCACCCAGGTCGGCCGGCTCGACGTGCTGCCGAGTGATCTGGAGAACCGCAATAGCCGCAGCGCCTACTTCAAGACGATGTTTCTCGCGTTCCGTGACCAAGGCGCGACGGACTGGCGCGATCAGCTTGTCATTTCCCTGAAGCACTCGGGCGCGCTGCACACACTCCAGTTCCACCACATTTTTCCCCAGGGCGTGTTGAAGAAGCTGGACCTTTCCACAGCCAAGATCAACGATATCTGCAATCTGTCCTTTATCAGCGGGCGAACGAACCGGAAAATCAGCGACAAGGAACCGTGGCTTTACTTGCCGGGTGTCGTCAGCAACCAGGGGGAGAGCGCGCTAAGCAAGCAATCGATACCGATCGAAGATGCGCTGTGGCAGGTGGGGGCCTATGACGCCTTTCTGACTCGTCGCCGGCAACTCGTCGCCGACCGTCTGAACGAGTTTCTGGGACATGACGCGATCCAGTTGAAGGGGGTTGCATGAGGTTCAAGTTTGACCCCTCGCTTCAACATCAGCAGGATGGGATTGACGGGAGCGTCAGTGTGTTCGATGGACAGCCGCATGTCCAGACGGCGCAATGGCTTTCCTGTCGCTCCGATTGATGGTCTGTTTCAGAAAGAGGTAAGTACAGGCGACCGCCTTATGCTGCCGGACGACGAAATTCTGAAGAATGTTCGGGGCATTCAGGAAGCGAACGGTATCTAGAAGGTCGCGGCGGGGTCTTCTTGCCCAGCGAGTTCGGCGATAGAAATGCCGTGGTCAGCAGCGATGCGGTGACCCAAACCTGGGGCTACACCCAACTCTGGATTAATTTTTTGGGGGGAACTCCAGCACTGTTCGTAGGCAAAGGCTTGCCGAATATGTCACAGTAGACATACAGGAGGTGTAACATGGAGATGATCAAACCGGTTCGTACCGAGGCGGAATATCTAGCACCCGCTAAGGAAGAAGACAAGAAACTTCATTGGTGGGAAACGACTAATAGCTTTGCTCAACGATTTGGAAACATGACTATTGACTCACCGATTTATCAATTGCAATGGCGCTAGTCCGTCCTCGACTTACAGACCACCACGGTATCTGTGTTGCGCAAGCTAAGGTGGACTTCGCAATACCTTTTCTCAATGAAGACATTCCGCTTTATTTGGATCCGTTCCTGCTCTGGCAGTCACCGTCGCAGCAAGATCAATCACTGCACACCAGCCTTGTAGTCTGTTTCAACCATTTGGGCTCGCTCATGCAGAAGGGCCGCGAGGCTGAAGCGGTGGATAAACTAATAGTAGCCTCCGAGTGCGACGAAGTCGGCTTCGGAGTCTCAGCGAAGCGGAAAGGCAAGCGAATAGGAGCGGGTACGGCTAAGGAGATACTGACTCTATTCTCTCGTGTGCCGGAATATGGCAAATCCGGCTTCGCGCATATAGAAGAAATCCAGCTCTATGTCGACGGTATCTCCAAGGATCGTATCAGCGACATCGCCTGCAACTTTCTGAAATCCTTCCTGATCGATTTCACGATCGATCAGTGCCATACGCACGGCATTCCCCTGGCAAATGTACGCCTGAAAAGCCTGTACGATTACAGGGAGCAACGGTTCGATACAGATGTCAGGGTCCAACTACCAGTGAGGCCAGAATCGAGTGAACCCATCCTGCTTGTGCCAAAGCGCTGGCTGCGCCACGTGCCTTGGATCAATTTCGACGACTACTTCGCCACCTACTGCCCGAAGGACGATGTCATCAACCGCCAAGGTTCGGATGACAGGGTCCAGGTATTGCACTATAACCGTGAAAACTATGGCATGGTGGCCGAGTACGTCCAACATAAGGAACGTACATTCGAGGACTGCCACAACGATCCGCTGTTCAAACAGATCCCAGTTATCTCAGCCCGCCGCAAGTTGATTGAGATCAAGAAACTACCAACAGGTACCCACGACAAGGCAGACAGGAAGTACGAGGACGCTGTGGCGCAACTGTTAGCCTCCATGTTGTATCCGCAACTCGATTTCGCAGATACGCAGAGTCGTTCGGAGGGTGGTTCCACAATTCGTGACCTTGTATTCTACAATAACCGTTCCCGCGACTTCTTGCAGGAAATCGTCGACGACTATAGGAGTCGGCAACTTGTGATGGAAATGAAGAATGTGCGATCGATAGAGCGCGAACACATTAACCAGCTAAATCGATACCTTACTCACGAATTTGGTGCCTTTGGTGTGCTGGTCACGCGCAATCCGTTTTCCAAAGCGATACGTAGGAACACGGTCGACCTGTGGTCAGGTCAGCGGCGTTGCATCCTAGGTTTGACTGATGAGGACTTGGAGTTGATGGTCGAGGTTTTCGACAGTAAACAACGAGAACCTATCGATGTGCTCAAGAAAAAGTATGTCGAATTCCAACGGGCATGCCCGTCATAGAGGAGAGACAATGAAGCGTCACGAGGTCCACACCTTTGAGAAATTGACGGCCCAGCTTGGAAGCCTTTACCAAGAGATGTCCGCGCTTGCTAAGAAGTCGCCCAACGACGCAATAAATCATTTCAAACTTGAATTCGTAAATAGGGTCCTTGAAAACTGTAATGAGTTTTTGGGTCAGAATTATCGGCCTTTCTCCGAATTCGAGGTTTTCTCGTCAGACGCTATTCCTTCAAACAGCGATGTTACGTTTATCCTAGCCCAGTACATTGAATGCGCTGAAAAATTTAGAGCAGACAATATCTTTTGCAAGTACCTCCTTTGGTATTGGAATATAGACGATGCCGATCCTGAGAACGTAGAAGAACTGGTCCCAACGACGCCGCCGAAGAAACTCGCAGGCAAGTAAGAACTGACAATGTCAGAAGACCGAAATAGTTCAGTTTTCACGACCACCGAAAAAACGGAGAAACACGATAACCTCATGCCGCTCCTCGAATCGATGTTTCGCGAGTTCCAAGAACTCTCCAAGAAGAAACCTGACAGTGCCTTGAACAAGCGCAAGGTCGAAATCGTGAATCGTTTGCTGCGCGACATCCATGTAATCCTCGAAGGAGAGTCGACGATCGCATATCTCGACCTTCTAGACGAAGACGACCTACCGCAGAACAGCGACGTCGTCCTGATACTAGGCCAGACGGTCGCTGCGATGGACACATTCAAAATGAAGTACTACGGCTACAATTCATCGTTCCGACGAAACGAGTGGGCAACAATGTAGGAATAATTCGACACGGACCCCTATTGGCTGATTGATGGGTAATTTCTGTAGGGCTTTGACACAAAGGTGTGAATTGGGTTTTACAGCTTTTTTGTTTTCAAATCGCGACAAGCGTACGATGGCTATGGTGCCGTCCGACACATCATCCAGGGGAGACGGCCGCTAATCAAACCAGCGGTTTTCCTTCTTGAGTGCGACTTTGATATCGTTCGCTATCCGGTCCTTTGCCCCGTCGTCTTGGACGCGGATCTGGAACGTCTGTAACGTTCCCTTCTTTTCCTTGTCGTAAAGCTTACCCTCAATCAGGAATGGTGTCGGCGAAGACGCAACGAATGCTCCACAGGTGCTTCTGGAATCCTTGCTGTTGAAGTGTCTTAGAGCAATCCGCGTAATGCCAAGCGTTGCGGAAATGGTCCGCAACACGTGCCGTGCGTCCTGTGATGGGATTTCCTCGAGTGATTTGATAGCCTTTCCCCAAATTGTCGCGTGGCTCTTGGATGAAGCCACGTCCACCTTCGTTCCTGAGCTGGGCGCCGTAGGCGACGGCCGGTGTTTGAGAAAGGCCGCCTTCTTATTCAGGACGGTGGTTTTCCATTCTGCCAAGACACCGTTGACGGTTTCCGCATGGACGGGATCTGTTTCGAGATCTTCAAGAATTGCCACAACCGCGCTGTCAATGTCGGAAGTAGTCAACACATGGCCAATCCTCCGGGTGCTTTTCTTCAGACGTTCAATGATTGCGGGCAAGGCGAGCCGAGGCACGACGATGTCATCGCATTTCGAGCGCCTGCATGCAGTACGGATCGAGATGACCAGCTTGCGTCTCTTGAAGGGTTCCCGCAGTGAACCGCGTTTGACTACCTCCCATGTGGCCTCCGCCCGCAACAGGTCCAATAGCGTCTTCGCGGCCTTCAACGGCGTATCCGTGACTGCGTCCGCGTAGAATTCCAAGGTCCGATTTTTGAGGTTGTTGGGGTCGGCAATGACGACGGGTCGCCCTTCCTTATGCGCGTGCACAATGCCAATGGCCGACCCGATCGACTCACACCACATATTGACGAGGAGGCCATCCGCTCTCTTGATGGCCCTCAAGTCTTCTTCAACGGCTTGGCGTGCTGTTGCGCCTGGTCTCAGCAATGGCAATTCAGCGGGATCAATGAAAACGAAGTCTTTACTGTACTGCGAATTCTTGACGTCTTCACGCCATCGATGTACCTGATCGCGGTTGCTGCACCCGCTGATAGGCCCTGCCAGATAGATATGAAATTTCTGTCGTTTCACCATGTCGACCTGCCGCACCGACTGAGACGATTGTATTCAAACGGGCCTTCAAAAGCAAAAATGACGCCTGTCTCTGATCTCATTACACGGCTCGTGCGTGTAGTGGGGGGCATTATATCTGCTGTGGTGGCTATCGGAAAGTGGGCTCTTTGAAGCGTGTTCCACTGTCGCGGAGTGGTCGGTTTTGCCAGCGGTGCGTTTGATTCCCAAATGGGCGCTGCCTCTCTCGCCTCTTCAGGGAAAAGAAGGCGGCATTAGATGCCGCGGCTACGAAAGACACGACAGCATCGGGGGGGGCGCGATAAAGAGACATTTATGGGCCCATAAACGGGCATTTACGGGCCTACAAACACGCAGGGTTTCCGGAAAGAAAGATAACGACACTGGATCCTCGATTACTAATGTCGAGGATGACAGAGGGGAAGAAGGCGAGGATGACGGAGGGGGAAAAGGCGGGGATGACGGGAGGGGAAAAAGGAGAGCCTTCGTGGTGCACAAAAGATTTTTTTGTGTGGTATTCTTGGCAGACGGGGCGGCTGGGGTGGGGCTTATCCCGGCTTGCCGGCAACCTACATGTTCTTTTGGAGGCTTGTCATGGCTGAATTCGTTTCGACCTGTCCGCATTGCCATACTGAAAAGGTGGCATTCAGTTCCTATGGGGACAAGGAAGTCATCCAGAATGAGAAAATTCTCTACTGGAACACCTTCTTTGTCTGTCGAAAGTGTGAAAAGGGGATTGTGGTCGAATTTTCTGAATCCAGCCACATTGCCCCAACGCCACATAGTTATCGCGGCGATCCGCAAGATTGTGGATATATTGTCCGCGCCATTTATCCGGCGCCCCAAAATATCGAGGCCCCGTATGCTTTGCCAGACGGCATCGCGAACGATTATATCGAGGCCGAAAAGAACCTGCAGCGCCGAAATTTTACCAGTGCCGGCATGATGTTTCGGCGAGTGCTTGAACGAGCCACCAAACACCTGGCGCCTGGTGAGACAGGGAAACGACTGAAGGACCGGATTGCGTTGCTGGCCGAGCAACATCGGATTACGCCCGAAGTGCGGGAATTGGCTGAGTGTCTCCGCGATGATGGCATGGTGGCGGCGCATGAGGAAGAAGCATTTACCGAGCTGGGCGCCACCCAGATGCGAGATTTTACCCACCTGTTTTTGATGTACACCTTCGCGCTGCCTCAGTTTGTTGACGATGCGCGTGCAAAAGGTGAACCACCCAAGTGAACCAGACGTTCACGGCTTTGCCCTGCCCCCTTTCTTGAGGACGCGCTGCGGCGTTAGGTCTATAGGACGCTTTGCAAAGGAGGGGAAAAGAGGGGCTTGCGGGGTTTCGCCCCGCACGACGAGATCCTTTTGTTTCGGCAAAAGGACCCAAAACCATGGGCGCCCAGGCGTGGCCCTTCGGGTGCCTTTGCCCCAGTCCCGAAGTTTAGGGCTGCGGAACTCGCTTCGCTCAGACAGTCCTCGCCTTACATTCAGATTCGGCACCGGGGCGCAGCCACGCCCGCAGGCGCCCTGAGGTGGCGCCATGTGATGGCGGGGCTATAACTACCAAAGACAACGACGGGATTCCTCGCGTTGCTCGGACTGACCGCGGGGGCCGTTGCTGCGATGAGCCTTTCACCGCGGAGGCTTTCGCCGTCTTCCCCTTGCTTTGTTTTTTAATCGTCGGTCAACATTTCTTGCTTGTCCTGAGGCCGTTCCGTTATTGTGGCCGCACTTTTTCTTATCCAACGAGGAACCGTCATGCCCAGACACAAGGAATTCGACGTCGACGTGGCTCTGGACCAGGCCATGCAGGCGTTCTGGTCCCGTGGCTATGAGGCCACGTCCTTATGCGATCTCCTGGACCGCATGCAGATCCTGCGCACCAGTCTGTATAACGCGTTCGGTGGCAAGCGCGCCCTCTTCCTCACGGTGTTGCGCCGATACGCCGGCATCCGCCGGGCCGAGACCCGCGCGCTGGCGACGACGTTTTCCCCCCGCCACGCCATCCTTCGCTTTTTCCAGGATGCCGTCACTCCGGTGATTGACCATGGGGCCCGCGATGGGTGTTTTCTGGTCAATACGGCCCTGGAGTTGGCGCCGCACGACGCGGAGGCGGCGGCGATCGTCCGCGAGGCTTTCGTCCACCTGGAGCACACCTTCTTTTGCAAACTGATCGTCCAAGGCCGAGCCCGCGGCGAGATTGCGCCGTCGGTGATGCCGGCTTCGACCGCGCGGGGCTTGCTGAGCCAGTTTGTCGGGTTACGGGTGCTCTCCCGCAGCCGCTCTGAGAAGCACTTGCTGCAGTCGATCGCGCACCAGGCGGAGGCGCTGTTGCCCCCCGGTGCACAGCCAACCCGTTCTCTCGCCTCCTCCCGTTGATTGCTTCACTACCCGTCCGCGCCGGCCCCGCCGCCCCATGTCGGATTACGCTACGCTAATCCGACCTACAGTTCTACAGCTCGCTTCGCTCAGACAGCGCAGCCACGCCTGGAGGCGCCGGGAGGTGGCGCCATGAGATGGCGCGGCTACAACTACCAACTACAACGACGCTGGTTTCCTGCTTTCGCAGGGATGACAGAGGGAGGAGGCGGGTGTCTAGACTCTCTTCTTCGTGCCGCAGGCGCCGGTGTTCGCGACCAGTGACGGCTGCTCGCACCGTGGTTATTTTCTTGTTTCCAGCATACTTATCCCAAAATGGGGGATCCTGATAGAAGGAGGCGGCTGCTGAGCTTGGCGCGCGCTTGGGCCGGCCGGTTGTTTTCGGGGTGGTGCGCGCTTTTTGCCTGTTTTTTGTGCGCGCCCGTGCCGGTCGGTTGGTTGGGGTGAGGGGACTCCCCTCACCCTGGCCGTCGCCACCACATCGGTTTCGGGACTGGGGCGCAGCTACGCCTGCTATGACACTTACGAGATGCTTCACTTCGTTCAGGATGACAGATTGGGGAGGGCGGGGAAGCTTTTCCTTTTTTCTCTGGTATGGATCGCGGTGAAGAGGAGGCGGCGTTGAGCGCCGCCTCCCACAACGACGTCTGATTGGACGATCAGGGACAGCTAGATGGGTGCTGGTGACTGACTAGCACACTCCTCCTTCTTGTGGAAGACGCCCATCACCCTCATAGATCGGGGCATGCGTCCAGTTCTTCACCAACAGGATCGATAGCAGGCATTCCCGCTTGTGCGGATAGCCCCGTTTCGAGACGGCGATGGTTTTGTGCCTGCTCGTCCGAAAAGCCCAGCGCCATTCCTGTTGATCGTCCAAATACACACGGTAATGCATTGAAACCCTCCTACGCATTGAATGAGGTTGATGTGATATAGGCTTTGCACTATACAAATTATGTCGTACTTGTCAATACGTATGAACCGGAACGGTTAGTCCAAGTCAAACCGGACTTTTCGATCAACAATTGACGGGGGGAAACAACCAGTCAGTCTCTTTTTCTCCTTCGCGTCTCGTTCCGCGCAGGGCCTGGCGCGGTTTGCGGCGTTCGGTCTATTTACCCCCTTCAAATATTAAGACAAAGGCACTGGATTCCTTCTCGGATTGGATCCTCGATTAACTAACGTCGGGGACAAGCGTCGAGGATGAGAGAAAGGGGGGGAGGGGGTGCTTGCGGGGTGTCGGCCCCGCACGCCGAGGTCCTTTTGTTTCGGCAAAAGGACCCAAAACCATGGGCGCCCGGGCGTGGCCCTTCGGGTGCCTTTGCCCCGGTCCCGATTGCTTGGGCTGCGGAACTCGCTTCGCTCAGACAGTCCTCGCCTCCCAATTGGTTTCGGGACTGGGGCGCAGCCACGCCCGCAGGCGCCTTGAGGTGGCGCCATGTGATGGCGGGGGTGCGTTCTTTATTCGGGTCTCCAGGGGAATGGGCCCATCCAGTCGTCCAGGAGGATTCGCCAGGCGTTCATGGGTAACCATTCTTTGTACATCCACCAGTCTTTGTATTTGGGTAGCTGGACGACACTCGGGATCGTCATCGGGTTTGTGCCTTTTTTGAATTCCGCATAGATGGCGCCCCGCAGGTCTTGTATGTATTGGATGTAGTCCGTGACGTCCTGCTTGGTTCCTCCCAGTAACGGCTGCGCTTTGCCGCTGTGCGCATAGACGGCTTTGTCGAAGTCCATTTGTTCGACTTCTTTTAGGGAGCGCTCCCATTCTTTGATGTTGAAGTCCGGCACAATATTGAATATGACGGCGTGCGGATCGACCAGGTCGGCTATGTAGGCGATTTTTTGTTTGGGCAATAGAAAGACGGTCATGCCCAGCCCGTGATTCATGCCTAAGTAGTGCAGTTCGAGGACGGTGCCGCCCAGGGTGATGTCTTTTCGATTCCCCGCCCAACTTTGGTCGGGCACCATCATGTCGGGTCCCGGGTTGGCTTTCATCCATCGATAGGCTTCTTCATGGGCCATCACGGTGGCGCCGGCGTCATGAAACACTTTGCCGCCACTTGCATGATCCCAGTGGTTGTGGCTGTGCAGGAGATACCGAATGGGTTTGTCCGTGATCGCCTTGATGGCTCCTACCATTTCCTTGGCATGGTTGGTGTTCACCGATTCTATGGCGATGACTCCTTCGTCCGTCACCACAAACATCGAAAAATAGGCATTCGCGGGGTTCCCGAAGCTGTACACTCCCTTGCCGATCTCGGCTGTATGCGGGGGTCGTGTTTCGGCAAGCGCGGTGCCGGTGAACATGATTGTCACCATAAGAATACTCATCATCCTTTTCATGCTGCTGACTCCTTTCTTGTCGTTGGGTGTTACCGGGATCGTCGTTTTTGATTGATGAAATTATAGCCGCTGTGGTGGCCGTGGGTAAAGGAAGGAGGGGCGGGAGGTTTTGCGGGGTCTCGGCCCCGCACGACGCGGTCCTTTTGTTTCGGCAAAAGGACCCAAAACCATGGGCGCCCGGGCGGGGCCCTTCGGGGGCCTTTGCCCCGGTCCCGAAGTTTAGGGCTGCGGAACTCGCTTCGCTCAGACAGTCCTCACCCCCACACAGGGTTCGGGACTGGGGCGCAGCCACGCCCGCAGGCGCCTTGAGGTGGCGCCATGTGATGGCGCGGGTACGACTACCAAAGACAACGACCAAATACAAAGATGCTGGATTCCCGATCAGGTCGGGAATTGTAGATGTTCACTAATTCGTTGACAGAATGTAGGGTAACTCACCCAATCATCTGGAGGCGAACCCATGCGACACAATACCCAAGACAAGACCCTTTATCGCAACTATGTTCGGAAGTGGAAATTCCTGATCCAGGAGTACGAGTTGGTCAAACAGAAACGGCATCCCAAGTTCCGCTTTGCCGCTGATTTCTACCGGTTTCATCAGACCCACCGGCAGACCTTCTTCAAGTATTACCACCGGTTCCGCCAGAGCGGAGCCGAGCACGCCCTGGTGCCGCAGCCCCGCGGCCCGAAGTGGAAAAGTCGGCGGGTCTACGGGTATATTGAGCAGCAGGTCTTGCAGCACCGGCGGCTGGGCGTCAATCGCTATGAGATTTGCCAGCTTCTGGCCCCGAAGCTTAAGCACCTGACGCCGTCGCCGAGTACGGTCTATCGGATTATCCAGCGGCATGAGCTGAATCGCTTAACGCCCAAGCTGAAACAGGAGAAACGCCGCATTGTGAAGCAGAAAGCCGGAGAATTAGGGCATCTCGACTGCCATTATTTGAGCAAGGATCTCATTGCGACCGATCCCACCCGCTACTATCTGGTGTGCGTGATCGACGCCTGTACCCGCCTGGCCTGGGCCGAGGTGGTGACCGATCTGAAGAGTCTGACGGTGATGTTCAGCGCCTTGAAGAGCTTCAATCTGCTTCACCAGCGGTATCAGCTCCAGTTTGCCGAGGTCTTGACGGACAATGGGTCGGAGTTCGCGGCCCCGCGCACCAAAGCCACGCACCCGTTTGAACGGATGCTGCTGGAGTTGGGGATCAAACATCGGTATACCCGGCCGTACCGCCCACAGACGAACGGGAAGGTGGAACGGTTCTGGCGGACCCTGAACGATGACCTGATCGATGGCACCACGTTTGCGTCCCTGGCGGAGTTCCGGGACGAATTGGAGCAATATCTCCTCTACTACAATGAGGTGCGCCCGCATCAGGCGCTGGAGGGGCAAACTCCGAAACAGATCAACGAATCTTGTCAACGAATTACTGAACACATACAGGAATGACAGAGGGGGGGGGTCTCGTGGGGTTTCGGCCCCGCGCGACGGGTGCCAGCCGTAAGCAACAGGTTAATTTTCTCTAATCAAGCATACTTATACCAAAATGGGGGATACTGAAAGAAGGAGGTCGATAGCCATTTATGAACACTTTGACCGATAGAATTCGAGCCGCCCGGGTAGAGGCGGGTTTGTCCCAAACGGATGTTGCCAAGGCGCTCCGCATCTCGGCTTCTGCGGTCAATCAGTGGGAACACGGCTTCACCAAAAACATTAAATTGGAGCATTTCTTCGCCCTCGCCAAGTTGCTGGGACAAGACCCGCGATGGCTGGCCACCGGCAAGGCCCCCTCCCGCATGCGAGAGATCGCGGCGATGCCGCCGGCCCCGAACCTTCCCGCCCCCACCGGCGACGAACGCGCTCTGCTTCACTGTGTTCGCCAAATGCCCAACACCCTCCGAAGACTGGTGCTACGGCTCCTGAAAGAGCTGAGCAACATCTACGTTTCGCCTGACAAAGCCAGCGACTGAGGTTGGTGCGAGGTTTTCTTGCGGGGTTTCGCCCCCGCACGCCGAGGTCCTTTTGTTTCGGCAAAAGGACCCAAAACCATGGGCGCCCGGGCGTGGCCCTTCGGGGGCCTTTGCCCCAGTCCCGATTGCTTGGGCTGCGGAACTCGCTTCGCTCAGACAGTCCTCGCCCCCAACTAGATTTCGGGACTGCGGCGCAGCCACGCCCGCAGGCGCCTTGAGGTGGGGCTGGGCTTAGCTGTCGGATATTTTGAGGAGGTCTTGGGGTTTTTTGAGGATGGCCTCGGCGCGGAATTTGGGGATGACATAGACCCATTCCGCGACCCGCTTGTTCAGGGCTTCGATTTCGACTTTGACTTCCGGTTCCGATTTTATCCTGGGTCGCTCGGGTTTGGCGGGGGCTTCTTTGTCTTGCGCTTTTGGTTCGGTTTGCCCGTCGGCTTGGGGGACTGGTTCTTCTTCGGGTTCGGGTTTCCAGATCAGATCGGCATTGAATGCCGCCGAGACCTGCACGTAATCCTTTTCGTCTTTTCGAAGCACTTTCACCGTCCCTTCGAGGCCGTCGAAGGTTTCGAACACGGCGGTCACGACTGCTTGCTGGTCGAACGGGATCTCGCTCCGCGGGTTGACGTCGTCCAACGACAGGGACGCGACGGTGGACACGATGTTGTTCACGGTGAATTGCGATTGCAGTTCCAGGCCTTCGGGTAGATCGACCATGTGATAATCAAGGTCCGCCGGCTTGGCTTTTTCCAATATCAGCCGGGTATCATCCGGGTGGATCACGCGCATGCGCCTGACTCGTTTTGTTTCGATCCGTACGAGTTCTTTGTCCAACCATTCACCGGGATTCTTCTCGATCGAGAGTCTCCCCATCGCCAGCCAGGTCTGCGAATTCTCCGGTTTGCGGATAAACATTTCCTTTTGATCGCTGTTCCCCTTGGCCGGTCGATCATTGCCGATGATGACTTCGGCCAGGGTGTTTCCCGCCGCATCCTTGAGTGTCACGCCCGTGGACAACGATCCTTCCGCTTCCACGTCCTGCACCCCCAGCTTTTCATAGTGTTCCGGTTTTCGGGTTTTCGGTTCGAGTATTTTGAGTTCCGCGAGGCCGATGAGGGTTTCTCGTACTTTTCCCAGATCCGCCGGGTACTCGTGTTTTTCTTTGACGCGCCATGAATCGTCTTCCCGGTGAACCGTGATCGTTCCGCTTTGCGTCGATATGCGCATTTCCACCACGTCGTTTATTGCCGCCTTCAAGACCGGGAAGACGGGTTGTCCGGTTTGCGGGGACGTGGTTTCTTTTCGCTGGGAGACGAATACCGTCACGGCAATCAGGATGGCCGCGATGACTGCTAAAGAGCTGAGGGTTTTGATCGTCATGGTCTTGGGATGACTCCACTCATTCGTTGATCATTTCCTCCCTCACCCCTGCCCTCTCCCAGTGGGAGAGGGAGAAAACGGCGCCATGAGATGGCGCGGCTACGACTACAAAAAACAAAGGCAAAGACTCTGGATCCATTCCTTGATTGGATCCCCGATCTGGTCAGGGACAAGCGTCGAGGATGACAGAAAAGACAAGACGGCCCTTTCACTTCCTCCGTGTCTCGTTGCCACGGAGACGGCGACGCATGGTGTAGGCGCTGAATACCACGCCGCCGACGGCGATCGCCAGGGGCATGAGTCCGATGTTGAGAAACTTCACGACGTTTTCGAGACTTTCGATGTTTTTCTGCAATTCATGTTGCACGTTGCGCAGTTCTTTTCTGGTCGCCACCAACTCTTGCCGGAACCCGTCGAGCGCGGCTTCCTGTTCGGTACTCAAGATGACCGTGGTCTGGTCTTCTTTCCTGCTCTGCAATTCCTGAATTTTCCGTTCGGTCTCTTTCAAGCGTTGTTGCAGGACTTGTTCTTTTTGACGGAACTGCATTTCCGCTTCCTGTTGAATGGCCCTGACCAACGTGAAGGGGCGAGAGAAACTCCCTCGGTTCCTGACGCTGATCAGGTCGTGACTGCCGGTCAGATTGTCCAGGGCATTGGTCACGAAGTCGTTATTCGCGGAGGTGGGAATCCCGATCCGCTGGCCCAGGAAGTTTTGGACCTGTACCCAAAACCGGTCCTGCAGCATGTCGGTATCCGCTACCACGATGACGTTTATGGGGTCCGCGGATTCGGCCAGGTGCGGGGGTTGTTTCGATGCTTTGTCGTCCCCGGGGTTTCCCGGTTGATCCACATCCGCGGCTTCCGGCCTGCCGTCCGGGAAGGCCGTTTTCACCTTGCCGGTCAGGCGTGCGGCCAACGTGAGGGTTTCGCCTTCCGGCCGATAGTCCCGCAGGAGGCCTTCGACGTCGGGCATCATCCGCAGGCGGGCGGCCTCGATTTGCATGGCCTGGTCGTCGGTTTCCGCCAGAGGCGTCCACTCTGTCTCGCTGCCTTCTTTTTTACGAAGGATCCCTGCCGAGGCCATGGTGAGGTTCGGGAGCTTGGCGGTCACGACGTCCTCGGCATTGAGTTGCCGGGGCGTCAGGTCGATCCACACGGGGTAGTCCGCGACCATCATGCGGAATTGTTTTTGGAAGTTCACTTTTTTGGCCAAGGGGAGATCGCCCACCACTTTTCCGTCGACCAATTCGATGCCCCAGGCGTCAAAGACCCGGCCGAGATCGGAGTTGCGTGGCGCTTGCATGCCCATGGGGTTTTGGGGGTTGGGCAGCACGCGGTCGGCTTCACTGTGGGGATCCACAAAGACCACGGCGCGACCGCCTCGCAGCACGAATTGGTCGATGGCATAGAGGGTCGGCTCGCCGAGTTGCTTGGGATGCACGACCATGAGCACGTCAACGGCTTCGGGGATTTCCGTGACGGCTTTGTCCAGGACCTTGACTTCCATCAATTCCCGGATGCTGTCCATGATCATCCAGGGGGCGCTTCCTTGTGCCTGCGGAAACGGCATTTGCGGGCCGCCGTCCATGGGAAGGGTGCTCAACAGGCCCACGACTTTCTGTTTGGGATTGCCTAACCGGTACACCAGTTTGGTGAGATCATATTCGAGAAATTCTTCCCGGCTCTGCTGAAAAAACGGAATCAGTTCCTGGTCATCCGTGGCATTGGTGCCCACCAGTCCAAAATAGAACTGCGTGTTTCCCGCGTCCAGCGGTACGCCCCGGAGTCCATACCCGACTGCCCGATCTTCTTCTTCTGAAAAGGGCTCGGGGTCGATGACGTGCAGGATCAGGTTCCCGGCGGCGGCCTGCTCATATTCCTGCACCAGTTCCAGTACCCGGTTGGTATAGCCCTGAATGCCGGGCAGTTCCACTGCCAGCTTCTTCGACAGGTACACCCGCAGGGTCACCGGTTCATCGAGGCCCTGCAGAATGTTTCGGCTGCCCTCGGTGAGGGTATAGAGCCGTTGTTCCGTGAGATCGAAGCGGGCCGATCGAAACGCCACGTGACTCAGGACGTTTACCGTGAAAAACACCACCACCGCGACGGCCAATCCGCTTCCCGTCAACAGCCGGATATTCATGGGGTTCGATCCTTCATTCGGCTTTCTTCCATTCCAGCACGAGTGCCGTGGCAAACAACCACACGCCGATGAGCGAGAGGAAATAGACCAGGTCGCGCACGTCGATGACCCCGCGACTCAGGGCGTTGAAGTGTGTCAGGAAACTGAACGAGCTGATGAGTTCCAGGAAGAATGGCGGGGCCCACCCGCTGAACACATCCAGTACCATGGGGTAGCCGCTGAGGACGAACCCCAACCCGACCACCACACTGATCACAAAGGCGATGACCTGGTTTTTGGTGAGGGCCGACACGCATGAGCCGATCGCCATAAAGCCGCCCGCCATGAAAAAGCTGCCGAGGTAGCTTGCCAGGATCACCCCGTTATCCGGCTCCCCCAGGATATTCACGGTCACCCACATGGGAAAGGTCAGCGCCAACGCAATGCCCGTAAAACACCACGCCGCTAGAAACTTGCCCACCACGGCTTCCCACAAGGTCACTGGCAGCGTGAACAGCAATTCGATGGTCCCTCCTCGCCGCTCCTCCGCCCAGAGCCGCATGGCCAGGGCCGGGATCAGGACCAGATAGAGCCACGGGTGAAAGTCGAAAAAGGGGATGAGGTCTGCCTGGCCACGGGCAAAAAAGTTGCCCAAGTAGAAGGTAAAGGCTCCCGCCAGCATCAGGAAGATGATGATGAACACCGCCGCAATCGGAGTCGCAAAGTACCCGATCAGTTCCCGTTTGAATATGACGCCGATTCTGCTCATCGCCTGTGGTTTTGCCGGTCCTTTCCGCGATTCCTTTTCGCCGTGCTTTGCCTACGTGAGGGCCTGGGTGGGCATGGTCAACGAGCGAAACACTTCATCCAGGTGCCCCCGGTCCACGGACAATTCGACCACGTCCCAGTCCTGCCGGTGCGCGCACCGGCTGACCGCACTGATGATCGGTTGCCTGTCTTTCGGCAGGATCCGATATGCCTGCTCCGCCTGGCCCTCGTCGATGACTTCGGCCCTCTTGACGCCGGGCACGCCTTCCAGCATCGCCTGCACGCCATCGGTGAGCGGCCCTCGCAGTCGAAGGATCACCGCATTGTGCCAGCGGGACCGGGCTTCCAACTCCGCCGGCGTGCCATCGGTGATCACTTTGCCCTTGGCGATGATCATGGCGCGCGTACACACCGCGTGGACTTCTTCCAACACGTGTGTGGACAGAATAATGGCCTTTTCCCGCGCCATGGTTTTGATGAGCCCGCGCACTTCATGTTTTTGGTTGGGGTCGAGCCCGTCGGTCGGTTCGTCGAGAATCAACACGGACGGATCATGCACTATGGCCTGGGCCAGGCCCACCCGCCGTTTGAATCCTTTGGAGAGGGTGTCAATGGGCTGATGCGCCACCCCCTCGAGATTCACCTTTTCCATGGTCTCCGCCACCCGGCGCTGCAACTCCGCTCCACGAAACCCGCGCATTTCGCCGATGAACCACAGAAAACTCAGCGGCGTCATCTCTCCATAGGCCGGGGCTCCTTCCGGCAGATACCCCAGGCTTTTTTTGGCCTCGATCGGCTGCTCTTGCACATCGAAGCCGTTGACCTTGACGGTGCCCCTGGTCGGGGTCAGAAACCCCGTAATCATTTTCATGGTCGTGGATTTTCCCGCGCCGTTGGGCCCTAAAAACCCCAGCACCTCGCCCTGGCCGACCGTAAACGACACCTCGTCCACCGCGACGATCGGCCCGAACGTTTTCCCAAGCCGTCGTAGTTCAACCATCGATTCCACTGTTTTCCCCGTTCATTCTTTTGCTTTCTCGATCCTGTTTCATAATATAAATACGGGTGCCTGAGTCAAGGGGGTATTCAACCTATTTTTCACGCACCCAATTTTTTCACGCTCTTTTTCAGAGGGTCTCGAACACTGCACGGATTTTGGGATCGCGGGGGTCGTTAAATTTCCGAGGAGCGCCCCGAATCCACGATGACCACTGTCCCACGCATGATAGGATGCAGCGTGCAGTGGTACGAATACAGACCGGGAGGAAGCCCCGCTATTTCAAACGTGCCATCGGGGCCGATGGAACCGGAATCGAAGGCGCACGCGCCGGTTCCCAGGCATCCATCATGAGTGATGGTGTGATGCGTGCCGGTGGGATTCTCCCAACGAATCGCGCTGCCGGCCGTCACGGTGGCGGCTGCCGGGGTGAAATACGGAGACCAGGATTCCATTTGAATCCTGAACGGTGGAGAAGCGGCAATGACCCATGAGGCGGTCAGGATCGACAACCCCACAATCACTCCCCATGCGGATCGCTTCACGATTTCACTTCTTTTCTGAGTTGGTTGTCGGGTTACGCTGCGCTAACCCGACCTACGGTTTCTTTTCCACATTCCACGGACGCCGGCTGTTCGACGTCACGTTGCAAGGAAGAACGGCTCCTCATCCCGACAGTATACACCACGGCTCAACCAGCGTGCCAATCCCGTCCTTCCCTCCTGGTGTAGCTGCGCCATCTCATGGCGCCTCTTTCCAGATCAGTAGGTCGGGTTAGCGTAGCGTAACCCGACAGATCTGTCCCTGTCATGCCCCCCTCACCCTGCCCTCTCCCTCCAGGGGCGAGGGTTTTCTAAGGCAGCCCTACTCCCTTTTTTCAGTTGACGTAATTCGTAAAAGGTGCCTCGCCAGACGATACCGCCCTGCCAGAGCGTCAAGGCCGCCGCACGGCATTGGATATAGACCAACAGGCCAATCGTGAGGGGAAGCAACAGGCCATGCCTGAATTTCACCCCGAACGGCGCCATGGCGACACCAAAACTGCCGACCATCATGACCACGGTCACAGCATACCAGGCTTGGGGCCATCCATCGGCCACCCACACCCCGATCCACGGCCAGACGTGCATGAGCAGGGCGGCGAGCGTGGCCGCGATCACCAACGAGACACTGTACCCCATTCCCGCAAACATATTTTTCATGAGGCCGTCTATGAGTTCCCCTACCGACCGGTACCATTCCACCGTGACCATCCCCCTCCCGTTCAGCACGTCCTGCCTGTAGCCGTGGTCCTTCACCAGCTTTGCGAATTTGAGATCGTCGTCCGGCCGCAGGGCAACCGGTTGATGACCGCCCAAGGTCCGATAGGCCGACGTTCGGATCAGATTAAACGCCCCGACGCCCATGTAGCACCGGCTCCTCGGATTTCGTGCTTTCCACGGTTTAAAGATGAGAAACATGAAGATCCCAAAGGTGGCGGCAAGCGTTCTCAGGAAAAACCCGGGCATGGTGCCTTCCGGAATCAACGTCACATGATCGAATCGGTTCGCCTGCACGTGAGCCATGGCTTTTCCGAGCGCGAACGGATGAAACACGATATCCGCATCGGTGAACAGGATGAATTCGCCTCGGGCTTGTTGTGCTCCCACGTGTAACGCGTACGGTTTTCCGATCCAGCCGGCCGGCAAGCTTGCTATCGTCACCACGGTGAGGCGCGGATCCTTCTCCGCCATTTTTTCGAGAATCTCTCCCGTGCGGTCGGTCGACCGGTCATTGACCACAATGATCTCCAGGTCCGGATAGTCCAATGCCAGGACCGATTCCAGGGCCTGTTCCAGGTTCCGTTCTTCGTTGCGAGCCGGGATCACGATCGAGACGGTCGGGAGCGGTTGATCGTCTGGGGCCGGTACGGACGCCAACACCGTTAACGCGTGCCTGTTGAGCATGAGCCATATGCCGGCCGGCACCCAAAACCCCGCGGCCAGCATCGCGAGACCGAAATGTATGGTGTGCGTGTCCATGTGTCCCATTGCCGAAAATGCCTGCGTCCGAATGGGTTCAAGCCCCAAATATCAATCCTTGCACGAAATCCCATAATGGTATATTTTCTATACCGTTTTTGCTCTTGAGTTCAGAGGAGGTATTGATCTATGAAAGCCAAGAAATTTGATTCAGACTTTGATGAAGGCAAAGACGTCTCTCATGCATTGGATGTATCAAAAGCCCGCAGACCCCTGCAAGAACAAAAAAGAGTCAACGTTGATTTTCCCGTTTGGATGATCGATTCCCTGGATAAGGAAGCCGGTCGACTCGGCGTGACGCGCCAATCCATTATTAAAGTCTGGCTGGCCGAGCGTCTTGAGCACTCAGCCTCTCACAACACGCTCAAGCTTCAATGAGGCCGGGATAAGGATTGCCTTGGCGCAGATTCACCGAAAGGTGCGGGGGTCGCTACAGGGCACTAGAAATCAGCCGGACCAAGGATTGAAGACCTTGATGTTGGCCTTGCGAAAGTCCTTCTCGTTACGGGTACAAAGCGTCAGGGAATGCACTTGCGCGGTCGCGGCGATAAAGAGATCCGGTTGGCTGAAAGTCACGGCCCTCTCTCTGCCCCGCGCGACCATTCGGCGCCATTCCAGGATCACTTCCTCGTCCACGGGCAGGATACGCCCGGCAAACCAGGGTCTTAGCCGGTGAGCAAGCCAGGTTTCGAGTTCCTCGCGAAGCATGGGGTCTGTTTGGCGCTCGATCCCGAAACGGATCTCGGCAAGTGTGACGCTGCTGAGAAAGAAGCTATCCGCCGCTTGCGCATCGGACCACGTCTTCACTCGGCGGTTGGGCCGGGTCTTGCGCAACTCGGATACGACGTTGGTGTCGAGCAGCCATCCATTCACAACTCGACCTCACGGACCGGACTCTGCACACCCTCATCGCCGAACTCCAAGCGGTTCAGGGGGGATTGAGACAACAGATCATGCAGGCTGGCCGATGTATCCCGCGCACGAAGACGTTCGAACTCTGACGCCGCAACGATGACGACCGTCTCCTTCCCGCGAACCGTCACACGTTGCGGCTGGCCAGAGGCAGCCAGGCGGACGACATCGCTGAACTTCGCTTTGGCCTCTCCCAATTTCCAGCCGTGAAACAGCGTCGAACCGGTCTGCTTGGCTTGACGAGACCTACCCATAAGGTTTCCCTCCTTTATGACCAACTTGGTCAAGATACACGGAAGGAAAAGCGTTTTCAAGGCAGTTGTCGGTTGTGACCTGTTCGGGACACCCCGGGGTCGGCCCCTACGGTTCCTGATTCCTATTAAACTTTCCCGGGGCCGCTTCTGCGACACTCGTGCTTTGCGGGATCAGGTATTTCACGAGCTTTTCCATGGTCAAGCCTTGGACCACGATGGAGAACACCACGACGACGTAGGTCATGGCCACGATCACGTCGCGCTCCGGTCCGGCCGGCAATGACAGGGCCAGGGCCACACTGATGCCGCCCCGCAACCCGCCCCACGTCATCAACCACACGGCCCCGGGCGTAAAGGATCGTACGCGGCTCAGCAGCGCGATCGGCACCCCGATCGCCAGCAGGCGGGACAGGAGAATGAGCGGAATCATCAGCACGCTCGCCAGAAGATAGTGTTGGGTAAACGTGAGGACGAGTACTTCCAGACCGATCAGCACGAACAGGACCGCATTCAGGATCTCGTCGATCAGTTCCCAAAACGTGTCCAGGTGTTCACGGGTTTTGTCCGACATCGCCAGCACACGACCTTGATTGCCCACCATCAGGCCTGCCACCACGACGGCGATGGGACCGGAGAGGTGCAACGCGCCCGCCAGGGCATAGCCGCCGGTGACGAGAGCCAGGGTGATCAGGACTTCGATCTGATACTGGTCAATACTTTTCAGGAGCCAATAGGCGAGATAGCCCAGCCCCAGTCCAAAGACGACTCCGCCCACGGCTTCTTGCGCGAACAACCCGGCGATGTAGCCAACGGTAGGCTCATGTGTCCCGGCCGCCACTTCGGCCAGGACTAAAAAGACCACGACCCCCACGCCGTCGTTAAAGAGCGATTCGCCCGTAATCTTCACTTCCAGGCTCTTGGGGGCGTTGGCATTTTTCAATAGGCTCAGGACGGCGATGGGATCGGTCGGTGAGATCAGGGCCCCGAACACCAAGCAGGTGAGATAGGACAGCGGAATGCCGATCAGGGCCAACACCCCATAGGTGAAGGTGCCCACCAAAACAGTGGACAGCAGGATGCCAATGGTGGCTAAGGATCCAATGGCCCATTTCTGGTTGAACAGGTCGTTGAGATTGACGTGCAAGGCCCCGGCAAAGAGTAAAAAACTCAACATGCCGTGAAGCAGGGTCTTATTGAAGTCGATGGATTCAAGCCACCCGGCTGCCTGGGCCTCCACGTGATACCCCAGGAGATCGATCCCGTGCAGCAGGAGAGAAGCGACCAGGGCGATCACCATCACGCCGATGGTGACGGGTAATCGAATGAACCGGTAGTTGAGATACGAGAATCCGGCGGTCAGCGTGAGCACGATGGCGAGGATGTCAAATAAATCCATGGGGACAGGGAGAGCTCGGGTTGAGCCGGTTCAAATGAGCAATGGCCTCGGGACGGATGAGGCCCCGGTTAGGAACCCTGAAAGATTTCATCAAAAAAGAGTTGCATGTGTTTCCAGGACCGCTCGTCGGCTTGTCGATCGTACTTCAAGGCGTCTATGCCGTGGGCATCCGCACCGGGATTGGTGAAACTGTGCCGTGCCCCGGCGTATACTACCATGTGCCAATCGAGGTTCGCGGCATCCAACGCATGGCGAAATTTGCGAACGTGTTCTTCGTTGAGAAACGGATCGGCATTGCCGTGGGCAATGAGGATTTTCGCTTTGGCGCTTTGGGCTTGCGGACCGGCCGGCAACGGTAGCGCACCATGAAAGCTCACCACGCCCTTCACGTCGGCCCCGCTATAGCCAAGCTGGAGCACCGTGGCCCCGCCGAAGCAGTAGCCGATCGCCGCAAGGTGTTGCGGATCGACGTTTCCCTGGCTCCGCAGCACGGCCAATCCTTTAAGAGCGCGAGTTTGCCATTGCTTCACGTCAGCCTGGACCTGCTTCATCCAGGTTGCCGCCTGGTCCGGGTGGGTGGTGACCTGGCCTTTTCCGTACATGTCCACGGCAAAGGCCACGTACCCGAGTGCTGCGAGTTGCCGGGCCCGGTCGCGGGCGTACTCATTCAATCCCCACCATTCGTGCACCACCAGGACACCCGGTCGTTTCCCCGTTCGGGCGTCATCCCATGCCAAAAACCCTTCGAGTGGCACGTCGCCGTGTTGATAGGGAATCGCCTTGGTTTGAATCTCGGCAAGACACAGGGAGGGGACAAGCAGAACCAGCATGAACACTCCGAGTCGGTGTACCATCGTCGCTCCTTTCACCATGGGAGTCGTATTTGCAAACGAGCCCGAAGAGTAGGGACAACCCCCTGTGGTTGTCCTTCTTCTGGACGTTATACCGAAAAACCGTCTTTCTCACAATGGACGGATTCGTTCGGTAAGCGAGGCTCCTGAATCACAGGCCCGCGGGTTCAGTGCAGTAACACGTGGACAAGCATTAAGGACAGGGCGAGGGCGAGGGCACCGTATCCGATTGTGGGGCTGGCGGTTCGTACGAGATCTCTTAGGCTGATCCGCCAACCGTTTTTCGCCACGGTGGGAACCGCCACAAAGGCAAAGGTGAGCAAGATCGTATACAAGGCGCGGTTGAAGTACGCCAGACCGGGAAACGCAAATTGCAGACCCAGTGAAATCGCAATACTCAAGAAGAGAGCGTACAACACGAGACGGGGCGACGGCTTGATCAGGAACACCGCGGCACTGATGAGCACCACGAATCCGTTTTTAATGTAGTACGACATGTCGTTGAACCAATGGGTGAGGGCAAAGCCGGGGTCCTGGTATTTGACGTAGACCTGCAAGAACCCGAACAGGATTCCGGTCACCAGGCACACCACGATGGCCATCTTGCCGACCCGCACGACCGTTTGATCGCCGGCCGCCGGGTTGAGATGACGCTTGTACACGTCGATGGACCACAAGGTCGCCAACGAATTGAACATGGAATCCACGGAACTCATGAGCGAGGCAAACAACCCCACAAGAATGATGCCCCTCAAACCTGTCGGAAGAAGGGTATCGATCAGGACGATGTAACTCTGGTCTGGGTCCTGAAGAGGACGGTCGATCAACATGCCGGCCAGGGCCACACCGGGAAGAATGATGATCGCGGCCATGACGTATTTGAGTGCCCCGCCCACCAAGAGCCCGATCTGAGCCTCTCGTAAATTCCTGGCGGCCAGGGCTCGCTGGAGGATGACTTGATTGCAGCCCCAGTAATTGAGGTTGAGCAGCAGCATGCTGAAAATGGCCGTCCACGGTAACGTCGGATGATCCGCGGGAAGGTGGAGGTGCATCAAGTGCGGGGTTTTTTCGTACAGCTGTTCCCAGCCGCCCACTGCATTCACCGAGAGAACAAGGAGTATGACCCCGCCCAGCAGCAACAGGATAAACTGGAACACGTCCGTGCGCACGACGGCCGTGAGCCCGCCCAAGAGCGTGTAGGTCGCCGAGAACGTGCCTAACACCACGAGCAACGCCGCCACCCGTATCATGGGGTCGTTGCTGATGAAGCGCAGTTGCTCCCCAAACACGGCATTGACCGCATAGGCCCCCCAAAACAACGTAGACCCCACGTACAAGGTGGCAAAGAGCACCATGCTCAAGAGGGAATAGGTCAGCGCAACCCGGGGGCCGAATGTCCGTTCAAAAAACTGGGAGATGGTGATGACCTTGTATTTCAGATAGAGAGGGACGAACAGGAACGCGGCCACGAGAATGCCGAAAATCGCATTGATTTCCAAGTTGGCCTGGGCGAGGCCGTACAGGTAGGCCGACCCCATCATGCCCAGGAAGTGACCGGCGTGAATATTCGTGCCGATGGTGGACATGGCGATACTGGGCCACCGCAGGCTGTTCGAGCTGAGAAAATACTCGTTGACGGATACGTCCTTGGCCCTGCGCCGTGACCAAAGGCCAATTGCCAGAATGATGACGAAATAGCTGATGATGATGATTGCGTCGATCATGGCCCCGATCCTTACCAGCCAGACACCCAGCGCCGGAAGCCGCTGAAAAAATGTGTTCCCTTCCGGGCCTGAAGGAACAGCTTGAACGAAAGAAGATGTTCGAAGTGTAGACTTCCGTGGCTGTTCCTCTCAAAGAGGAACTATCGGCGGCTTTGAGATGCAGGGAATTGGAGGGAGAGAGCCTGCCCCGGACCCTGTCCTCGACGCTTGTCCCCGCAGGCTTTAGCGGGGATCTAATCGGGGATCGATCCGGGGACCGGGGTAAAAGAGGATGCCCCTACTTCTTTAGCTTGAGATCATCGACATCGTCAGGATCAGGAATCACCAGGAATTCGGGATAGGCCTCGATGCCCAGTTCCGCCACGTCCTGACCGAGTTCCTCCACACGCTGCGAGACCCGCGCCTTGATGGTCATGTCGATAACCAGCCACAGGGTCCATGAGGTGACAAACACAAACGCGCCCACCGCCAGGATCCCGATAAGTTGGACGCCCACATTGCCGCCCGCCATGATACACACGGCCAGCGTGCCCCGGATCCCGGCAATGAGGTGGGCCGGAATCGCCCCGACGACGTCGTCAATCTTCACGACTTCCAGGAGTTTGATCCCCGCCGTACACAGCACGCCGCCAACCGCCCCGATGATAATCGCCCAGTGATGCTCCACAATATCAGGCCCCGCGGTAATCGACACCAGCCCGGCAATCGCCCCGTTGAGGCCGGCAAACAGGTCATGTCTGCCCAAAATGGGTCTGGACACGGAGATTGCCGCCATCACCCCGGCCGCCGCCGCCAGATTCGTATTCACCAGGATGATGCTGATGGCCACGGCATCGCTCACCCCGGCCAGCGCCAGTTGCGAGCCCCCGTTGAACCCGAACCACCCCAGCCAGAGTATGAATACCCCGAGGGTCACCACGGGCACGTTCGACGGTGGGGTCGGCTTGACGGTGCCGTCTGCCCGGAACTTTCTGAGCCGTGGCCCGACTACCAGCGCCCCGGCCAGTGCCGCCCACCCGCCGGTGGAATGCACGATGGTCGAACCGGCAAAGTCCTGGAACCCCATCTGATTGAGCCAGCCGCCACCCCACGTCCAAGCGCCAACAATGGGATAAATGAACGCGGTGAGGATCAACGTAAACAGGAAGAACGACCAGAGTTTGACCCGTTCGGCCAGCGTGCCCGACACGATGGAGGCCGTGGTCGCCACGAACACCATCTGAAAAAACCAATTCGACATGACGGCATGGCCGTTCTCGGCGACCGCTTGTGCCGCTGACGCATCGCCCTTGAGCAGGGCAATTTCTTGAGCGGACGGACCGTAGAAGAACGTGAAGGACCCAACCCAGGACGCGACGTCCACGTACATCAGGTTGTAGCCGAGCGCGTAGTAGGCGAGGCCCGCAATCGCGTACAGGCCGATGTTTTTCAGACAGATGACGGACGCGTTTTTAGTGCGTACGGACCCGGATTCCAGCATGGTGAACCCGGCGCACATCCACATCACCAGCACTCCCCAGATCAAGAACGAAAACGTGTTGAGGACGAAGCTCAATTCTTCCCCCTTTTTCCGTGAGCACCGTCATCATAACAAACGGGGTTGTGGTGTCAATAAAACAGGATTTGTCCGGTTCCGTCATACCGGCAGTGTCACACCATGGACATGCTCTTGAGCATACAGGCGTGGCATGATGCCAACGAAATGCGGCGGCAAGCACGAACGATCAACGCTCTGCGGACTTTTGCGACACCCTGCCCGATACGCAACCTCTCAACGCCGTTCTTCCCTATATAATGGGTAATCCACTTCAGCCGGAACCTCAATCATGGCGATTCGAAGGAGAGTGCCTTGCTTCGCCTGGATGGCTATCGAGCCGTTCTTCCCGGCGTGAACGACCGCAAAATATCTTGGCGCAAGATCATGTTTTTCTGAATAGGCTGCATCGCTCAGCGTGCCCTCTCCATTGATAACCACCATGGCCAACGTGCGGTTCGTCGAAAGTTCCCGCCGGTAACGATGACTTGGTGGAATGAGAATGTCCTGCATAGCCACTTCCGCCAAGATCGATATCGGCGCGCCGTTCCCAATGACGTGTTTAAGGGTCACCCCGTCACGAACCTCAACGGGAAAGTCTTCATGGCGAAATTCAGCATACGTCGGTGTCTGGTGTACGGTTTCTTTCAGGTTCGGCTCGAACCAGATTTGAAAAAGTTCATTATGATCGCTGACTGTTTCTTCTTCATGAGAGACGCCTGAACCCGTCTGCATCACCTGCGCGCCTCCGGCTTTCACTCGGCTTCGATTTCCCATGGTATCGTAATGGCCGATTTCCCCTTCGAGGGCATAACTCATGATTTCAAAGGCCCGATGAGGATGGAGGCCGATTTTCCCGTACCCTTTAGCCGTCGCCCAGGCCCAGTAAAACAGGGGGCCCGTATGGGGCACACCGGGACCTTCTCCGGGAAACCCGAGAGGCTTGATTTCGGTGATCCTCCCGCCATCGAACGCACCGACCCCTTGGACTTCGGGAGGATAAATGGTGATGTCCAGGGATTTCTCTATCCGATCCATTGGCGCTTTCCTTTCAATGAATGCCTCTGGCGCAGTTCTAACGTTTGATGACATCAAACAATTCGAACGCCAAAACATTCTCAATGCCTTACAGAGCACGAACTGGAAAATTTTCGGAAAAAATGGAGCCGCAGAGTTACTCGGTATCCCCCCAACAACCTTGACGACAAGAATACAAAGAATGGGCCTGAAAAAATCAACCCACTAGATAAGCGTCTGACTCCCTGCTCCAAAACGCCGGGTTCCAAAAACGGACGATCCGTTCGAGACCGCCTTCTTTGCAAAAATGAAGCAACACCCGAAGGCAAAAACGCTTTCGTTTCTCCGCTAAGAACGTCAACTGAACAATTTTTTATTTTTTGCCCGTTCCATGATATGGGTTTCAGCCGGAACGTTGAAATGTGCCTGGATTGACTGTTAAAAGAACGTATCTACTGATGTTTATACATTAACAGGAGTGATTGTCATGCAAATTACTGTGAAAAAATGGGGAAACAGCGCGGCGGTCCGCCTTCCTGCCAAGGTCGTGCATGCGGCCCAGGTCGGCATTGAACAGCGTGTCGAGGTTCGTGTGGAAGGCCGTAAAATTGTGCTCGATCCTGCTATCGAAGCGGATAATCTTGATGCATTACTGGCGCAAATCACGCCGGAAAACGTCCACCATGAAATAGATTTTGGTTCACCTGTAGGAAAAGAATTACTTTAATGTCATTACCTTATGTGCCAGACACCGGCGATATTATCTGGTTGGATTTTGATCCATCGGCAGGACATGAACAAGCAGGGCATCGACCGGCCCTCGTGTTGTCACCAAAGCTCTATAATAGTAAAACCAAGCTCCTGGTCTGTGTTCCGCTCACCAGTCGGGCCAAAGGCTTTCCTTTTGAGGTTGAACTTCAGCATAAAACCATACAAGGGGTTGCACTGGCCGACCAAGTCAAGAGTCTTGACTGGACGGTGCGTCATGCGCAGAAAAAAGGTAGGGCAAGTCATGACGTTGTGAACCAGGTTCGTGCAAAGATTAAGCTGTTATTAAAACTCACCTGAGATGAAGAAGACGGAGGCATGTTCTAATGGCTGTCGTGGCAATTTTTCTTGTCATTGCCGGAACAATCACGTATAAATTTACAACAATCTTCTGATCTTTCCTACAGACAACATGCCTCCCCTTCCTTCAGTACCTGGACAAACTCAAGCCCTTTGGGAAAGAGAATCCGATAGCCCAACCCTGCCAATTTCTCAAAAGGTTACGAGGCTTTTAGGCCCGGAAGCCGCTCGCAATGAACCCGTAACCGGTCTTGTATCAAAGATTTTTAACGAGAGTTTTGGCTATAGACCGGATGGAAAACCTTACCGTCTAGGACCAAAATCCACGGCAGAAAGATTAGCCTCGACTGATTTTCTTTTGATCGCCGGTGATGAACAATCAGGAATCGGGTATTTATTTGGTAAAGAGATCCCTGCCATGGGCGGAAGAATAGCCTGGATCGAGTCAATGGCGGTCTTGCCACTTTACCGAAAACAGGGTATTGCCACTGCCTTGCTACACAAGTTTTGCCTGACAACCAAAGGATCATCCAAAGTCGGATGCGCGACCCCGAATCCTATTGCAGCTTTGGTGGTGACCAGGGCCGTACCCGGAACCCTGTATGTCGGCAACTGTAATCCACCGGCCGCGATGCTGCACATGCTCCGCGAAATCCGCCAGCACTGTTTTGACCTTCGTGGATGTGCCATCCAGACAAAAACGTTGCGAATAAAAACCGGGTTCAGCCCGCTTTCCCGCTCCGATGAACGGGAATGGAATCCCCAAACGCCTTCTTCTCCACCGTATTGGTGGAGTGAGCTTGAGCGTTTACCAAATGCCTATGAGGCCCTACTCGTCATTGAGAGGACGGACAACGGGGTAGGTTGGATTAGCGTAGCGTAATCCAACATTTCTGGGCCTCGTGGTCATCCTGAACGAAGGGAGGGTGTCTGGTTACGCTTTGCTACTAACCAGACCTACTCTGCTGATTTTCTAACTACCTGATTTCTAGTCATAATTTTTATTTTCATACCAATGACGGCACGTCGTCATACCGGGCTTGACCCGGTATCCAGTGAGAAGTTCATTCCCCTACACGTATGCACTGACAAAAACCCACTTCGGTAGAACGACGAGTATGCGGCATTATGGATGTTGCCATGTAATAGAGCTTCAGATAGAGATCTAAATATGATCCCGCACAATGTTAATTTAAGCAGAATACGCGATGATAATTTAAGAATACGCCTTGAGAGAGCTCAGTCATGGATGGACTTGGCAGAGTCACATGAAAACTCTGCACACGCCCGATTCATTTTTTACTGGATTGCGTTCAATGCCATGTATGGTCAAATGCCGCCGAATCTTAATAATCAGGAAGAACAACTTAAATATCAAAGGGATCAGATAAAGGAGTTTCTCGAGAGATTGAAAAGGGTAATACGAGTTTGTGGAGAAAGAGAGAGCGGTCGACTTTATCGGGATGTTCATAAAATGAAGGATTCTTTGCAATTCTTAATCGAGGATCCTTTCTTGAGCAAAAAATATTGGGAAGGTCGAGAGAGTCCACTCTCGGTGAAACGCCAATGTGCAAGTGATTGGGAAAAAATCAATGAGGAGATGAGCAGGAATTGCCTGGACTTTGAACAGGTTTTCCTCATTCCGTGCAGCCGATTACTCGTCTTGCGAAATCAAATGTTGCATGGATCGGCAAAAGGGAATCGTCAATCCAGGGGATTCCCTTCTCTTAAAAAAGGCCTGCAGGTGATCGAGAAAATGGTTCCTTTCTTCTTTGAGCTTTTGACCTGCTTCGAGGACCCATCTGAAAAATGGCCGAAGGCCCCTTATCCGAGATTGGGCCATCCTGAACATCCACGAATATAACAAGGGGGAACCCCATGAGTTGTTGGGAAACCGCCCAAAATCAAATTGAGGAATGTCGGCACTGCGAAAGAGATAACGTCCAGTATTTAGTGGTACCAAAGAAAAAGCGACATCCCTCATTTCTTCCACTGCAACCAACTCGCCTCCTGTTTATTTCCGTCGCTCCACCGTGGGGAAGATCTTATTTTTGGGACGACACCCGACCCGATGGCTTGAGAAGGGGACTTTTTGATGCTCTCCAAAATGCCGGACAAAGCATCTCAACCCTTTCTGAATTCCGTGATCAGGGGTATTTTCTGGTACCGGCTGTAAAGTGTCCATCGTGTAAAAATGGGAATGACCATCTTCCAGCTTCCACGGCGATAAAGAATTGTGCACCGTTTCTGCACAAGGAATGCAAAAGCCTTTCCCCCGAACGCATTCTGGCGTTGGGAAAGATCCCCATGCAAAGCGTGTCAAAGGTGTTTAATATAAAAATTCCTCCCACAGTGGAGAGGTTCCGCGAGAAAACGTTCTGGGTCACTCTTGGGAATCGTGAAATCCCCTTGATGGGAACTTACTTTCCTGGAAACAACCGACACGGGGGGTTTGAGGATATTGTTACGGACATTCGGAAAATCTTGTCGAAATCTCCAAGACTAGGAAGAGAAGGATCATCCGCAATAAGATCCTGAACCCATTTTTCGTTAGGGTGCGGGTGGCCCTTAAGAGATAATCGCTCGGGTTTAAGGTAATTATTGCTCATCATGTCATGTTCTCTTTCTGTTCATTAATGCCTTTTCGACAGACTTTGGAATACTGACCGTTAAGTATAAACTGGCGCGCCCGGAGGGAGTCGAACCCCCAACCCTCAGATCCGAAGTCTGATGCTCTATCCATTGAGCTACGGGCGCGTCCGACCGTCTTTTTCACCTATTTTCAATGGCCTGTCAACTCGTGACGCCACCAACGACGGTTCCCGACTAAACCTGATAGAATGAATACTGGATGATCGGAGAGAGGAAGGAACCCAACATGACGTCGTCACCACAGGCAGGGATTTTTACTGAAGGCAACACGCATTTTTATTACCTGGAATACCAACTTCAGCCCGATGCCCCGACGCAAGACATACTACGGGCTATCCAGTCAGCGCTGGCGATCAAAGGAGGGGAAGCATCCGATACGGTCATCGCATTCGGCAAAGACGCCTGGGATCGGTTGAACCCCATGTGGTGTCCTGAGGGGCTGCGACACTTTTCGGCTCTTTCAGGGGTCGATGGCTCCTCCGTTCCTTCGACGCAACGGGATCTGCTGTTTTGGATTCAGAGCAATCGCCGTGACGTGAATATGCAGGTTGTGCTGGCCCTCCATTCGTTTATGCGAACGGTGGGAACACTCAAGCTCGACTTGGCCGGGTTTCAGTACCTGGATTCCCGAGACCTGATCGGATTCATTGACGGGACCGCAAACCCCAAGGAAGAGAAGGCTCGTGAAGCGGCCTTGATCCCCGAAGAGCAGACGGGTGCGGGAGGAGCGTTTGTGTTGTCCCAGCAGTGGGTGCATAACCTCCCCGCCTTCAATACCCTTTCCCAGTCCGAACAGGAACAGGTCGTGGGCCGGACCAAGCCTGACAGCATCGAGCTGGAAGGCGAGGCCATGCCCCCGACTTCACACGTGAGCCGGACCGATTATAAAGAAAACGGGAAGGCCATGAAGATTGTCCGGCGGAGTGCTCCCTACGGAACGGTCGAAGAGCATGGCTTGTATTTCCTCGCCTTCGCCTGTGAGCTTTACCGGTTTCAGGTCTTGCTGGAGCGTATGTTCGGCGCGTCGGGAGACGGGGTGTCCGACCAGCTCATCAGCTATTCCAAACCGGTCACGAGTTCATACTGGTTTGCGCCATCACGGGAAGCCCTTTTGCAGGTTTGCAGCCTGGATACCGAAAGATGAACATGGGACGCTTAGCCCGGTTGTCGGGTTACGCTACGCTAACCCGACCTACGGTCTCCTAAGGCTCCTGGAGACAGTGCCCGCCAAGGCCGCATGAGATGCGGCCGCTACAAAAGAGAAAAAAGAAAAAGACTCTGGATTCCCGATTACTAACGTCGGGAATGACAGCTTCGGAGCGGGTTAATAGGTCTCCGGGGTGGGAAGATCCACTTCCGGCTTGCTGGTTTCCGGGAGAATTTTTTCCAGGCGTTGTTGAAACTCGCGAATGCGATCCTGCTCCGCGGAATTAAAACAGACTTTTTCTTCTTTGTGCAGATCCACCAACCGCTCTATCGCCTGGAGCAGGGGCGGCACGGCATCGAAGATCCGCCCGGCTTCAAAGGCCTCGACCGAATCCACGAAAAAGCGGTAGAGGACCCGATACGGCGGCCCCGCTTGATCTCGAAACCGGTAGACGACCGTTTCATAGTTGTCGAGGGCTTCTTCGGTGGGGCGGATCCCTCCGGGAATCGCCATGAACGACTTGGCCGGCACTTTCGCGGCCAACGCCGCCACCGCTGCGATTAATTCTCCAAAGGTATCCAGCACTTGTGCGGTGTCCATTGCTTTTTTCGAAGTCATCGCCCTTGTCCCTCTCCCAAGTCCGTTGTGCCGCGCGCGCTCCTGCCTCGTAATTGGCTCACGATCTCTGCCATATCAGCCGGCAGAGGGGCAACAAAGTTCATGGGCTGCTGCGAGATCGGGTGGAGAAAGCCGAGCACTTTGGCATGAAGCATGACGCGCGGGATGGCGACGTCGTGGATCGCGCCCACCTTCTTTCCTCCATACGTCGGATCTCCCAGGATCGGACACCCGATCGCCGATAAATGCACGCGCAGTTGATGGGTCCGGCCGGTTTGCGGAAAGAGCTCCACGTGGGCCGCCAGTTTTGCAAACCGTTCCGTCACGCGGTATTTCGTTGCCGAAGCCTTGGGACGGGCCGTGCGAGCGGAAATTTTTTTCCGGTCTTTGGTATCTCGCCCGATTGCCAAGTCAATCACCCCTTGGGCTTTTTTCGGGACCCCCCAGATTAACGCTTCATAGGCCCTGTCAATGGTATGGCGCTTAAACTGGTTGACCAGATACGCATGGGCCTGATCCTGTTTGGCCACGACCATGACGCCCGTGGTGTTTTTGTCCAACCGATGCACCATCCCCGGCCGTTCCTTTCCTCCAATGGTGGAGAACGACCCCGTTTCGGTTTTGAAGTGGTGCAACAGGGCATTGACCAGGGTGCCCGACCAATTCCCGGGGGCCGGATGGACCACCAGGCCGGCTTGTTTATTCAAGACCAACAGTGCGTCATCTTCATAGAGAATTTCAAGGGGAATGGGCTCGGGCTCCATCATGAGAGGCTCGGCCCTGGGGACCCTGAGCACGATGACGTCGCCGGGTTTGATTTTGTGACTGGGCTTGGTGACCTGCCCGTCGACGGTGATATGGCCGTCGAGGATCAATCGCTGGAGAGTCGTTCGAGAGAAATCGGGGTCGCGGTTGGACAGAAAATGGTCCAGGCGTTTGGAGCTTTCGCCAGGGGAAACGACAATCTCGGTCCGCGTTTCAACGTGCGGCATGGACGCATACGGGAAGGGTGGGTTACGCGTGCCCTTGCTTCTGGAGCCGCTCGGCTACTTTTTGTCGAAGTCGCGCTTTTTCCAAACTTACCCTGGCCTCTTCGACTTCCGACGGGAGCCCGCCGCGCTCAAGACGTTCTTCGGCTTGGCCCACGGAGGCCTGGGCTCGTTCGACGTCGATATCTTCCGCCTTCTCGGCGATCTCTGCAAGGATGGTGACCTTGTGGGGCGTCACGTCGGCAAATCCCCACAACACCGACATGTAATGCTCGGCTTCTCCAATACGATAGTGCAGTTCGCCGATCCGAAGGGTCGTCAGAAAATGACAATGGCCCGGCAACACCCCAAAGTCGCCTTCCGTTCCGGGCGCGGAGATCTGGTCCACGTATTCACTCACCAGGAGTTTATCCGGTGTCACCACTTCCAACAGGAGTTTTCCCGAAGGGACGGTTGTGCCTGTATCCGCCATTATCGTTGGTATCCCAGTTTCTCCGCCTTCTCAATGGCTTCTTCAATCGCCCCGACCATGTAAAACGCCTGCTCCGGCAAATCGTCATGCTTGCCGTCGACGATTTCTTTGAAGCTCCGGACGGTGTCCTTGAGTTTCACGTATTTCCCCGGCGTGCCCGTGAAGGCTTCGGCCACGTGGAACGGCTGGGAGAGGAAGCGTTGCAGCTTTCGCGCGCGCGTGACGGTCTGTTTGTCTTCTTCGGACAACTCGTCCATACCCAGAATGGCAATGATGTCCTGCAAGTCTTTATACCGCTGCAAGGTCACTTGGACCTGTTGCACGACGTTATAGTGCTCTTCCCCGAGGACGTGGGGATCGAGAATCCTCGACGTGGAATCGAGCGGGTCCACCGCCGGGTAAATGCCCAGCTCCGCCAATTGCCGGGACAACACGGTCGTCGCATCCAGGTGGGCGAACGTGGTGGCGGGCGCAGGGTCCGTAAGATCGTCCGCCGGCACGTAAATCGCCTGGACCGAGGTGATCGAGCCTTTCTTGGTCGAGGTAATCCGCTCCTGCAAGGTCCCCATCTCCGTCCCCAGGGTCGGCTGATACCCCACGGCCGACGGCATGCGGCCCAACAAGGCCGACACTTCCGAGCCGGCTTGCGTGAACCGGAAAATGTTGTCAATAAACAGGAGCACGTCCTGGTTTTCTTCATCCCGAAAATATTCGGCAATGGTCAACCCGGTGAGACCGACCCGGAGCCTTGCTCCCGGCGGTTCGTTCATTTGTCCATACACCAGCGCCGCTTTCGACTTGGTGTAGTCGGTGGGATCGATGACTTTGGACTCCTGCATTTCATGCCACAGGTCATTCCCTTCACGCGTTCGCTCGCCGACGCCCGCAAACACGGAAAAGCCACCGTGATGCAGGGCGATGTTGTTGATCAGCTCCATGATAATCACGGTTTTGCCCACGCCGGCGCCACCGAACAGGCCCACTTTGCCGCCTTTGGCATAGGGCTCCAACAGGTCAACCACTTTAATGCCGGTTTCCAACACTTCCGTCCTGGTTTCCTGCTCTTCGAGGGATGGAGCCGACCGGTGAATGGAATACGTTTTCTTGGCGGAAACCGGACCGAACCCATCGACCGGCTCGCCCAACACGTTCACGACCCGACCCAGCGTCTCCCGGCCCACAGGCACCGAGATGGGGCCACCCGTATCCCGGACTTCCAGGCCTCGCACCAATCCGTCCGTGGAGGACATCGCCACGGCACGCGCCCGGTTTTCTCCCAAATGCTGGGCGACTTCCATGGTCAATTCCGCGGCACTCTGTCCGGTCTGGCTGTCGGCGTCACGCGTGATCTTGAGCGCGTTATAAATGTTGGGCAGATGCCCGGGAGGAAACTCCACGTCGACCACGGGCCCGATGACCTGAATGACTTTTCCTGTTTCGGTACTCACCTGATGACTCCCTTTCTCCAAGCTGTTGAAAAGCCCTGCCCTGAGGGAAACCTCTCATTATTGAGAGAGAGATTCTTCTCTTCGCTCAGAATGACCGCTTGTTATCCTGAACGCAGCGAAAGGGGCTCGCTGTTGTTCGGCTCTCTTCCCCTCACGGCGTTCCTGAGTCGCGGTCACTTCAACGCCTCCGCTCCGCCGACGATATCCATCAATTCTTTCGTAATCGCGGCCTGCCGGGTTTTATTGTAAAACAACGTGACTTTCTGAATCAGTTCTCCCGCATTCCTGGTCGCCCCATCCATCGCGGTCATCCGAGCGGCTTGTTCGGCGGCGGCCGATTCCAATAACACGCGAAACGCCTGAACTTGAAAATGTTTCGGCAGCAGGGTTTGGAGCAACTCGTGCTCGTCCGGCTCGAACAAATAGGCGCCCACGGCCCTGGCAGTTCCTTCGCTCCGCTCAGGACAAGCCTGGGAAGCGTCTTCAGCCAATGATTCGATCGGCAACAGTTTCTCGACCACCACGCGTTGCTGCATCACGGATTTGAACTCGTTGTAGACCACGTACAGTTGATCGAACGTGCCGTCGTTGTAGTGTTGGATGATATCCTGCCCCATATCCAAGGCATGTTCGAAACTCAAGCGATCGAAGATGCCCGGCCATTCCTGCCGGATTGTCCACGAGCGCCTTCTGAAAAAATCACAGCCTTTTCTCCCGGCCACGGACACGCTCACCTGTTCGCCCTGCTCCGCATGCTCCTTTAAGAACTCCGAGGCCTGCCGGAGAATATTGGCGTTAAAGGCCCCGCACAGCCCCCGGTCACTCGTGATCACCAGCAATTCGGTTTTGTGCCCCTCGCGTTTGTGCAACAGAGGATGCGAGATCCGACTCGTCCGTTCCGCAAGGTGTCTCACGACGTCCCGAAGCTCATGCGCGTACGGGCGGGACGAGAGAATGCGGTCCTGGGCCCGCTTGAGCTTGGCCGCCGCGACCATTTTCATGGCTTTGGTGATTTTCTGGGTATTTTTTACGGAAGCGATCTTCCGTCTCAGGCTTTGTAAACTTGGCATGGGGCGTTGGGTCGATCAGAATTGTTTCGTCTGTTTATAGTCGGCAATGACCTGCTTGAGTTGCCCGCCGAACTCCTCGTCGATTTTCTTCTTGGCGACGATGTCTTCCCGCAGTTGCGGATGCCGTTCTTTGACGTACGCCAGGAGGCCCTCTTCAAACTCGCGCACCTTATTCACGGGCACGTCATCGACAAACCCGTTGACCCCGGCAAAAATCGACAACACCTGATCCGCCACCGGCATGGGTTTGTACTGTTCCTGTTTGAGCATTTCGACCATGCGCGCGCCTCGAGCCAACTGGGCCTGCGTGGCTTTATCCAATTCACTGCCGAATTGAGCAAACGCGGCCATTTCCCGATATTGGGCCAAATCGAGTCGAAGGGTGCCGGCCACCTGTTTCATGGTTTTGATTTGGGCCGCCCCACCCACGCGGGACACCGACAACCCCACGTTGATGGCCGGACGAATCCCCGAATAAAACAAGTCACCGGCCAAATAAATTTGCCCGTCGGTAATGGAAATCACGTTGGTGGGAATATAGGCCGACACGTCGCCGGCTTGTGTTTCGATAATGGGCAGGGCGGTCAGGCTCCCCGATCCCTTTTCTTCACTCAATTTGGCGGCACGCTCCAACAACCGGGAATGCAGGAAGAACACGTCACCCGGAAACGCCTCGCGACCCGGCGGCCGGCGCAGCAACAGGGATAATTGTCGATAAGCCACGGCGTGTTTGGACAGATCGTCATAGATAATGAGGGCATGCTTCCCATTGTCACGAAAATATTCACCCATCGACACCCCGGCATAGGGGGAAAAGAACTGGAGCGGCGCCGCGTCACTGGCCGTGGCCGACACGACGGTGGTGTAGGCCATGGCACCATGGTCTTCCAGCGTCTTCACGACACGGGCCACCGTTGACCGCTTCTGGCCGATCGCGACATAGATGCAAAAGACGTCGAGCCCCTTTTGGTTGATGATGGTATCCACGGCAATCGCCGTCTTGCCGGTTTGTCGATCGCCGATGATCAACTCCCGTTGCCCGCGGCCAATGGGAATCATGGCGTCGATCGCTTTCAACCCGGTTTGCAATGGCTCATTGACGGATTGGCGTTCCACCACGCCTGGTGCACGGACTTCAATCAGCCGGGTCTCTGTCGTTTGAATCAGGCCTTTCCCGTCGAGAGGTTGCCCCATCGCATCGACTACCCGTCCGACGAGCGCCTCGCCCACTGGCACTTCGGCAATCCGGCCCGTTCGTTTGACCTGGTCGCCTTCTTTAATGTCGGTGTCCGATCCCATCAGCACGGCCCCGACGCTGTCTTCTTCAAGATTCAGCGCCACCCCGAACACCTCCCCGGGAAACTCCAGTAATTCCCCGGCCATGGCGCCTTCGAGTCCATAGACTTTGGCAATGCCGTCACCCACCTGAATGACGTAGCCGGTCTCCGTCACATCGACACGCTGATCGAAGCCCTTGATTTTATCCTGAATAATCGAACTGATTTCTTCCGCCTTGATCTGCATGCCTTACCCCTTTACCAATTGAGCCCGCATCTTGTGGAGTCGGCCCCTGACCGTACTGTCATAGACTTTACTCCCGATTTTTATTTGGACGCCCGAAAGCAAGGAAGGGTCGGATTGAAAGTCCACCTCCACCTCCCTCTTCGCCGTGGCGCCTAACTGAGCGAGAATATCCTGTTTCATGTTGTCGTCAACCGGTTGAGCCGAGACGACGACGATCTGTTGCTTGCCGCTTTGCCGGATCATTAATCCCCTGAAGGCCTCGGCAATCTCCGGCAAGAACCCTATTCGATTTTTTTTCAACAATTGTTCGCAGAATCGTCCCATCAGCGGTGGGCAACCCGTCCGGTCACACAACGTGGTGAGGACTTGGAGCTTTTCGTCCAGGGTAAACACCGGCGAGGCCAGGACGTGCTTAAACGCCGAAGAGTCCTTCAACGACTGAGACAGGGCCTGCAACCCGTCCTGAGCAGCCGTCAGGTGCTCAGGGCGTAACAGGCGAAAAAACGCCTGGGCATATCGCCGTGCTATGGCATTTTTCATCATGAATCAGTTGTGAAGAAAAAGACAAAACCCCAGTGCTTGCGCAGGTCGCGCAAAAAAACCGACGAACGGTATCACGTGGAAATCCGGGTGTCAACCGACGGGGTGGTTCACATCGACTACGTGAAAAGAGATTTCAGAAGGGGCAATACCTCAGCGGCGATAACCAGTCCAACCATCCATTTCAAAACCAGGAGATCAGCCTCGAGTTTAGCGAAGCGTGTATCAAAATCAGCAATAGCTTTGGCAGCTTCGGTGGATTTTTCTTCACTCACGCCAGCTTCTCTGAAGGCATCGTACACTTCTTTGACAATGGCACTCATAAGATGACAGCCTTTTCAGCCAGCTCTCTCTCGCCTATTTTATCAAGAATATTTGCACTTCCGCAGCAAATGATCTCCGCCTGATACAAGGAGCAACTGAAGTATAGGGTAGCGTGACCCTGGTGGCAAATGAAAATTGAAATTTTTTCTCGCCGCTGCCTCTCATTGGATCTTGAAGTCGGTGTTCGGGACAGCCGCATCCACGCCTTCGCCGCGGTGCGCCCGGATAGCGATCAACCCTTGGTCTTCCGCGGTGGAGACTTGGCAGCGGCGTTGGCGACACTCGACGACTTCGCTGATGGCGCGGACTTCCTGCTCGGCCACAACCTGATCGCCTTCGATCTGCCCCATCTGACTGCAGCGAAATCAGACCTCCGGCTGTTGAAGCTGCCGGCGGTGGATACGTTGCAACTGAACCCCCTCGCCTTTCCCCGCAATCCTTATCACCACCTCGTCAAACACTACCAGGACGGACAACTTAAGCAAGGGCGATTGAACGACCCGGAGCTCGATGCCCGGCTCGCGCTGGATCTCTTCCATGACCAGCGACGTGCCTTGCAAGGCGTCGCGCAGGATGCGCTGGATCTTCTGCTGGCTTGGCACTGGCTCACCACGGTAGAGAGTGAAAAGGCCAGCGTCGACGCCTTCTCAGAGAACGAAAAGGCTGGCTTCAACACCTTTTTCTCTACCCTGCGGCGGTCGCCGCGGCCGTCCGATGCACAGGCCCGCAGGGCGATCCATGAACGACTTGCGGGCAACGCCTGTCTGACACGTGGCCGCGAAATCCTGGCAGACACGGCCTGCCATGGTTGGGCGCTGGCCTATGCGCTGGCGTGGCTGTCGGTATGCGGGGGCAACTCGGTCATGCCACCCTGGGTACGCCATCAGTTCCCGGAGGCGGGACGACTGGTTCGCCGGCTGCGAGACACCACCTGTGGCGACCCGTCATGCGATTGGTGCCAGGAGAGACATAATGCCCGCAAGGAGCTTAAGCGTTGGTTTGGCTTTGCCGACTTCCGCCCGGAGCCGACGGACGAGGACGGCCGGCCCATGCAACAGGCCATCGTCGAGGCGGCAATGGCCGGGGAGCACGTATTGGGAATTCTGCCCACCGGCACCGGCAAGTCGCTCTGCTACCAGATCCCGGCCCTGTCCCGCTACGACAAGACCGGCGCGCTGACGGTGGCGATCTCGCCCCTGGTCGCGCTCATGGCGGATCAGGTGGCAGGGCTGGAGGCACGTGGCATCGGCTCGTGCGTCGCCATCAACGGGCTATTGTCAATGCCCGAGCGGGCCGATGCGCTCGACCGGGTCAGGCTCGGGGACGCAGGCATCCTCATCATATCCCCGGAGCAACTGCGCAGCCTATCCCTGCGCCGGGTGCTCAATCAGCGCGAGATCGGCGCCTGGGTGCTGGATGAGGCCCACTGTCTCTCGAAGTGGGGACACGACTTTCGGCCCGACTATCGCTACGTGGGACGCTTCATACGCGAAAACGCTGGATCGGAGCCGGTCCCGTCGGTCCTGTGCCTTACCGCGACCGCAAAGCCCGATGTCAAGGAGGACATCAAGCGACACTTCCGGGATGAACTCGGTATCGAGTTGAAGGTCTTCGACGGCGGCGCCCAACGCACGAACCTCGAGTTCGTGGTGGTTCCGACCACCGGCGGTGAGAAGTTCCCGCACATCCACCAGATCCTGGTGGCGGACTTGCCGTCGGACACGCCAGGAGGAGCCATCGTCTACTGCGCGAGCCGGCGGCGGACCGAAGAGGTGGCGGAGTTCCTTCAGATGAAGGAGGTCGCGGCTGACTATTTCCACGCCAAGCTGCCGCCCGAAACCAAGAAGAGCGTCCAACAACGCTTCATCGACGGCGAACTCCGCGTGATCGCGGCCACCAATGCCTTCGGCATGGGCATCGACAAGCCGGACGTACGGCTGGTGCTTCACGCCGACATCCCGGGGTCGCTGGAGAACTACCTGCAGGAGGCAGGCCGCGCCGGACGAGACCGGCAGACGGCGCGCTGTGTGCTGCTCTATGCGACAGACGACGTGGAAAGACAGTTCGGCACGTCGGCGCGTTCGCGGCTCACCCGGCGGGAGATCCAAGGCGTACTGAAAGCACTGCGCAACCTGGACCGGAAGAAGCGTTTGGGCGGGGAGGTCGTGGCCACTGCGGGCGAGATCCTCGTAGAGGACGATGAAAAGGTATTCGAACGAGACTCGGCCACCGACGATACCCGGGTGCGAACCGCCATCGCCTGGCTGGAGGAGGCGGGACTGCTGAACCGGCACGAAAACCGGGTGCAGGTGTTTCCTTCGTCCTTGAAAGTGAACTCGGTAGAGGAGGCGCGCGCCAAGCTGGATAGAAAAGACATGGCGGACGTCTATCGCCGCAAGTTGCTGACCATCGCCGAGACCCTGATCGACGCGGACCCGGACGAAGGCATCTCCACCGACGAGTTGATGGGTATCTCAGGCCTGAGCGCCGAAGACGTGCGCGGCGCCCTCCATGACCTGGAGCAACTGGGCATCGCCGGCAATGATACGGTGCTGACCGCCTTTGTCCACGAGGGGGTAGAGCGCAGTTCGCAGAAACGCTTTAATGAGGCGGTGGAGTTGGAAATCGCCCTGATCGAGCACCTTCGCCAAGCGGCGCCTGACATGAGCAACGGAGATACGTCCATCCTGCATTTGCGGGTCGCCGCGCAAACCCTGCGAGATACGGGGGTGACCGATCCGCTGCCGGAAAAACTATGGCGCATTCTCCGCAGCATCGCCCGCGACGGTCGCGGCGAGGGGGGCGGCACCGGCAGCCTTGAGGTGCGACAGCGGGATGCGGAGACGGTGCGGGTGACGCTACAGCGCGAATGGTCGGCGTTGGAGGAGATCGCGTCGCGTCGGCGCGAGGGGGCGAAGCTCCTCCTGGATCACTTGCTCGCCGGCCTGCCGCCCAGGACCCGGGGGACGGATCTGCTGGCCGAGACCACCCTCGGCAAGCTCTTGGACGCGCTCACGTCCGACATCATTCTGAGGAGCAGCGTCCGGAATCCAGAGAAACTGCTGAACCATGCCCTCCTATGGTTACACGATCAGGAGGTCATTCGTCTCCACAAGGGGCTGGCGGTATTCCGCCCGGCCATGACCATCCATCTCGTGCAGGAGACGCCAGGACGCGGTTTCGTCGCCGCCGACTTCGAGCCACTCAAGCTCCACTACCAGGGACAGGTGCGGCAGATCCACGTGATGGTGGAATTCGCGCGGCGGGGCCTTGACGCCATGGCCGACGCCCTGCGTCTGGCCAAGGAATATTTTAGTCTGCAGGAGGAGAATTTCCTTCGCCGCTGGCTGCCGGATCGGCACAAGGAGATCACGCGGGAGACCACGCCCGAATCGTGGCGGGCCATCATCGAAAGCCTGAATAATACCTCCCAACAGCATATCGTCACGGATGATCGGGAGCAGACGAACGTGCTGGTGCTCGCGGGTCCCGGCTCCGGCAAAACGCGGGTGCTGGTGCATCGCATCGCCTACTTGGTGCGTGCAAGACGCGAGAACCCCCGCGGTATCCTGGCCCTGGCCTACAACCGGCACTCGGCGGTTGAGATCCGGCGCCGCCTCGGGGACTTGATCGGCAACGACGCCCGGGGGGTGACCGTGCTCACCTGTCACGGTTTCGCCATGCGGCTGGCTGGCGTCAGCTTCAGCGGAAGAGCGGAACGTCCGGACAGCGAGGGCTTTCAGGAGGTGATGCGGCAGGCGATAGCCCTGCTTCGCGGAGAAGGCCTGCCGACGGAGGAAGCCGACGAGCAACGCGAACGGCTCCTCGCGGGCTTTCGCTGGATCCTGGTGGACGAGTACCAGGACATCGACGAGGACCAGTATGAGTTGATATCGGCCCTGGCCGGACGGACCCTGGAGGATGAGGACCGCAAGCTCACGCTCTTTGCCGTAGGCGATGACGACCAGAACATCTACGCCTTCAACGGCGCGTCGGTGGAGTTCATCCGCCGCTTCGAAGCGGACTACGGGCCGAAGCCCGCCTTCCTGACCGACAACTATCGTTCCACCGGCCACATTATCTCGGCGGCCAACGCATTGATCGAACCGGCGCGGCAACGGATGAAGACCGGACATTCCATCCGTATCGACCGGGCACGCGCGAAGCATTCGGCCGGTGGCGCTTGGCGTGAGCTGGACCCGGTCGGTCAAGGCCGGGTGCAGATTCTGCAGACACGGCGCGATCCAATCTCGCAAGCTCAGGTCGCGATGACGGAGTTTCTACGCCTCGCCGCCCTTTCGCCGGAGTGGGACTGGTCCACCTGCGCGGTCATCGCCCGTGAGTGGAGGTACCTGGACCCGGTGCGTGCGTTCTGCGAAGTTCACCGCATCCCGGCGCAGATGGCAAACGAAGAAATCCCGAGGTTCTGGCGCCTGCGGGAGACCCGGTCGCTTGTCGAATGGCTGCGCGGACGTGAGACCCGCTTGGTGGACAGTGCGGACTTGAGCGGCTGGGTGGATGCACATCCGCCGGGTCCTTGGATCGAGCTGCTGCGGGAAGCCTTGGATGAGCATGTACTCGAAACCGGCGGCGCGGAAGTGCCGGTTGACCACTTCATCGAGTGGCTGGCTGAGTGGGGACGAGACGTCCGCCGCCGACAGCGCGGACTTTTGCTGTTGACCGCGCACCGAGCCAAGGGCTTGGAGTTCGATCACGTGGCGGTGCTTGACGGAGGCTGGAACCGCATCGGTAACGGCGAGGACCCCGACACCCCGCGACGGCTCTACTACGTAGCCATGACCCGCGCCCGGCAAACCCTCGCCCTCGCGCGTTTTGAAGGATCGCACCCGCGGCCGGACGCCGGGCGGCCGAGCTTCGTAAAGGAGCCTGCAACGCCCGCATACTCCTGGGGCTTGCACCCGCTGCCGTATGCCTTTCCGGACAGCAGATCGGTACTGCATCGCACATCCGACGAATTACCACCCGAGGCCCCGGAGCTTGCACGCCAATATCGGCGGCCCGGTCTGCGCGAGGTCAATCTGGGCTTCGCGGGGCGTCACCACGCCAGCCATCCGGTGCATCGCGCCATCGCCGCCCTGTCGCCCGGTGATCTGTTGGAGGCGCGAGTGGACAAGCAGGGGCAATGGGAGTTGCTGGACCGATCGGGGATGGTGGTGGGGCGTCTTGCCGGAAGCTTCAAGCCCCCACCGGGGACGCGGTGCATCTCCGCCACGGTCCTCGCCGTCGTGGCCTGGAGCCGCGAAGCGTCGGAGCCGCAGTATCAGGACCGCCTGAGATGCGATGCCTGGGAAGTGGTGGTGCCGGAACTGGTGTTCGGTCTTTAGTACAGTACCAGGATTTGGACTAAGTGCTTATTTTTAGACAGATTCTGTATTACCGAAGCGGACGGTTTATTTGTTCCTAACACCGACGGACGGTCCAGGGAAGTGGCTTTCAAGCGCAGATGGGCTTTGAACTTCTTGGAGTTTCGCTTAATGCCGTCGAAATCCGGTGACGCTCGAATGGCTTGATGATCCCGCCGCCCAGGACGCGGTCGCCTTGATAGAGGACCAGCGACTGGCCGGGACTCAGGGCTTGTTGCGGTTCCTGGAATTCTATGGAGAAGGTCCCCGCCGTGTGCTGCTGAACCTGACCGGAGACTGCCAGCGAAGCATACCGATATTTGATGTCCACGTGATCCAGGGTCTCAGGCAAGGCGTCACCCAACCAATTCACATCATGAACCGTACACGTTTGCCGGGAAAGGTCTTCTGCCCGTCCCAAGATGACCGTGTTTGTTTCAGGGTTCACTTCTTTGACGTAGAGGCGTTCGCCGAGTGCAATCCCCAACCCCTTTCGTTGGCCGGGCGTATAAAAGGCAATGCCGCGATGCTCTCCGATTGTTTTGCCTTCCGGATCAAGGAACGGGCCAGGCCGGAGAGCCTGTGGCGCTTCCGCGGTTAAAAACGTGCGATAATCGCCCTGGGTGACAAAACAGATTTCCTGGCTTTCTTTCATTTCATCGGCCGGCAGGTCCAACTCTTCTGCACGCTTCCACACCTCCGTTTTCTGAAGATGCCCTACGGGAAACAGGATCTGGGGAAGCCAGGCGGCAGGGAGCCTATACAAAAAATAGGATTGATCCTTTTTGCCATCTGCACCTCGAAATAAGCCAACCCCCTCATCCACCGGTAATACCCGGGCATAATGCCCGGTGGCCACAAAGTCGGCCCCCCGGGCTTTTGCCAGCTCGTATAACCTCCCGAACTTCACCCGTTCATTGCATCGCACGCACGGGTTGGGGGTGGTCCCACCCAAATAACCGGCAATAAAATCATCCACCACGTTTTTGCGAAAGGTCTCCCGGGTATCGACCACTTCATGTGGAATGCCTAAGCGCTGCGCCACGTGCCGGGCCAGGCCGACTTTGCAGCAGCCGCGTTCTTCCCATTTTTTCGTCACCGCCGTGTTTTCATCTTCATGTTCCCATACTTGCAGCGTCACCCCTTTCACGTCATAGCCCTGTTCCGTCAGCAGCAACGCTGCGACTGAGCTATCGACGCCTCCGCTCATCCCGAGAAGGACTGTTGGTTTGGACATCACGTAATCGGCTTCTTGCGCGTTGACTTCAGCTGGCCGAGAGACCACGGTGGATCGTTTCTACCTCGCCGGATTGCGAGGAGATGTCTTCAAGCCCGCTGGCGCCCATATCGCACGTGCCATGGAACAGGACTCCCTCTTCCATGGAAAAAGAGGGAGTACGAATACCGCCGATCAGCACGGCCGGTTTCAGCAATTGGACCTTTTGGGAGGCAACAATATTTCCTTCGATCTTGCCGCTGCAGATAATGCTTTCACAGGAGATCTCGCCCTTCACGACCCCGCTTTCACCAATAACGAGGGTATCTTGCGAAACAATTTGACCGTCAAAATGTCCGTCAATTCGGACACTGCCGTCGAATTTGGCTTTTCCTTTGAAGTCCACACCTTTTCCAAGAAACGTGTAGGTGCCTTCCTCAAAAATCGCTTCCCATTTTTTGTCTTTTTGGTCGTCTGTTGTCCCCCACATAAGACTGCCCTCTCTTTACCAGGACCTCGGCTTGGAGACATGGGGGGGCACACAGGCCCCCCCTACTACCGGCCCTGTTGGATTGTTATGATAAAATCACGTCGACAATTCGTGTCAAATCCTCCTGGGAATAATACGTGAGAACCAATTCACCCTTCTGCCGTCTTGAGTGAATCACGACTTTCGTTCCCAAATGTTTTCGGAGGCGATCTTCCACGTCGGCATGGAGGGGATTCCCTGCCGTTCGGCGAGACCTCGCCTTCCTGGACCCTTGTTTAACCAATTGCTCGACCTGTCTGACGGAAAGCTGATCGCGAAGAATTCGTTTTGCCAGAGTCAATTGGTCTTTCGCATTTTTTATGCCTAGAATGACCTTTGCGTGCCCCAGTGTCAATTGCCCGGAGGCCACCATGCCCTGCACTTCAGTGGGCAAGGAGAGCATCCTGCAGATATTGGCGACTGAAGCCCGGTCGCGCCCGACCCGTTCAGCCACGGCTTCCTGGGTCACCCCCAATTCGTCGATCAGTTGGCGATAGGCCTTGGCTTCTTCAACCGGATTCAGATTACTTCTTTGAATATTTTCAATTAGGGATAATATCGTAGATTCCTCGTCGCTTGATTTTCGGATCACCGCGGGGACAGCCGGCAGTTGCGCCAATGCAGCCGCGCGGAACCGCCGCTCCCCTGCAATGAGTTCATAGCGATCTTCACTCTTTCGCCGCACAAGGACGGGCTGAAGAATCCCGTGCCGCTTGATGGATTCCACCAATTCCCGGAGCTCTTCTTCGACAAACGTTTTTCTGGGCTGATACCGGTTCGGCAGAATTTGCGTCACGGGAATCATGTGAATCGTTTGCCCGGTCTCCTTCGCTTCGCTCTCCGGCAACAGGGCTGCGAGGCCTTTACCCAGGGCTTTCTTTTCCATTTGCCAAAAACTCCTTTGCAAAATCCATATACGCCTTGGCGCCTATCGACGCCGAATTGTAGAGCAACCCGGGGAGTCCATAGCTTGGGGCTTCGGCCAAGGCCACGTTTCTCGGTATGATCGATCGATACACTTTATCAGGGAAAAATTTTCTGACTTCCTCCGAGACTTGTCTGGAAAGGGTGAGCCGGGCATCACACATTGTCAAGAGTATCCCCTCGACCGATAAGGCCTGGTTGAAGCTGCCACGCACCCTCTCGATCGTCGACAGCAGCCTTCCCAACCCCTCCATGGCATAATATTCACATTGAACGGGGATCAGCACCGATTTCGCAGCGGTCAGCGCATTCACCGTCAGGAGCCCGAGGGCCGGCGGACAATCCAGAATGATGAAATGATACCGATTGGTAATGGTCGAGAGCATACGCTTCAATCGTTCCTCCCGGTGGGCGACCTCGGCCAATTCGATTTCCGCTCCGGCAAGGTCCGGCCCGGACGGTAAAAGGTCCAACTGCGAGATTGAAGTGGCCATGATCGAATCGGTGGCCGGAATGCCTTTGAACAAACAATCATACAGCGTTCGTGCCGGCTGTTCGACGCCCACTCCGCTTGTGGCATTGGCCTGCGGGTCAATATCGACCAGTAAGACCTTCTGTTCGCACAACGCCAGTGCAGCCGCCAGGTTTATGGAGGTGGTTGTTTTTCCGACCCCGCCTTTTTGATTCGCTACGGCGACGATTTTATCCATCATGGGCTTCAATGTTCCACGTGGAACAATTTTCTGGAGACCGGCTATGCAGGGCCTACAATGCTGAGGATCCTTTTCCCCAACCCGAACGGCAATTCGTAAGGCATTTCATTGACCACGGAAAACCCTTTCAGCGCGAGATCGGGGGGCATGGGTTCGGTCCGGCAAAACACACATTTCCCGGACTCGGACAGTATTGGGGTAACATAGGCCAAACCAACGTCGAATCTCAATGCCTTCATGAACACCCAGTCAAATTTTTCATGAAATTCCGGTTTCTTTGAAAACTGTTCGACCCGACACGATTCCACGCGAACGTTTTTCAAGCCAAGGGAACCGATAATATGATGCAGAAACGCGACTTTCTTCAAATTTGGCTCAAGCAGGGTGACGTCCTGTTGAGGGGAGACGATGCCTATGGGAATCCCGGGAAACCCGGCACCGGTTCCAATATCCAGAATCGAACAGGCCGTGTCCGGCAAAAAAACCCTGGTGCAGGCCAGGGAGTCGATAAAAAGATTCCCGATCATCTCCTGTTCATTCTTATGGCCGGTGAGGTTCGTTTTCTCATTCCATTTCACAACCTCTTGTAAATAAAACAGAAATTGATCGATCGTGGCCTGGTCATGGGCCATCTCGATGGCTGTAAACCCGTTCCGAAAGAGTTCTGCGAGCTGTTCGGTTTTCATCATTGTTCCACGTGGAACATTCGGGGAGGAGCGAGAAAAAACGTGCAGGAAACGACTGAAATATCTATGCGACGTTCGCCGACCGCTGGGAACGTTCCAAGGCAACGAGCAATAACGAAATGGCTGCGGGTGTCATGCCGGAAATTCTCGAAGCCTGCCCTACGGTGGCGGGTCTGACTTTTGACAGTTTTTCAGCAACCTCGTTTGAAAACCCGGTCACCTGGTCATACCGGAAGTTCGCGGGGATGCTTTTCCCTTCCAGCTTTTGAAATTTTTCAATCTGTTCGAGTTGCCGTTTGATATAACCAGCGTATTTTATTGAAATTTCAACGGCTTCGCCGATTTCCGTGTTCGCCGGGTCCGCTTCACCGGCTATTTCCATCAATCGGGAGTAGTTCACTTCCGGACGCTTGAGTAATTGCGCCAGCGTGTTGCCGGGATCGGGTAATTTGTGCTCTATCCGGCTCCACCGCTCTGCCTGTTCCGGCGTCCACGGGAGCCGGGTCTGCGACAGGCGATGCATTTCCTTATCCACAAGCCGTTGTTTTTCTTGAAATCTTGCATGCAGGTCGTCCGACACCAATCCCAGCCGGTACCCTGTTTCCATAAGCCGCTGATCGGCATTGTCTTCGCGCAACAAGAGCCGGTATTCCGCCCTCGAGGTAAACATCCTGTACGGCTCCCGGGCGTCCTTCGTGATGAGATCGTCGATCAGCACGCCGATATAGGCCTGAGATCGATCCAGGATGAGCGGCGGTTCCCCCTTGACCTGCAGAGCCGCATTAATCCCGGCCATGATGCCCTGGGCCGCGGCCTCTTCATACCCGGAGGTCCCGTTGATCTGGCCGGCATGATACAACCCCTTCACGTTTTTGGTTTCCAGCGTCTGGTGGAGCTGGTACGGGGGAAAGTAGTCGTATTCGATCGCATAGCCGGGCTTCAGCATGGTGGCTCGTTCAAGTCCGGGGATGGTCTTCAGCATGGCAGCCTGCACGTCCACCGGCAGGCTGGTCGAGATGCCATTGGGGTAAAAAGACGGGGAATCCAGTTCCTCGGGTTCCACAAAGATCTGATGTTGGGTTTTGTCCTGAAACCGGACGACCTTATCCTCGATCGACGGGCAATACCGCGGCCCCGTGGAATCGATCACCCCCATGTACATCGGGGATCGGTCCAGGTTGTTGCTGATGATGTCATGTGTCCGTTCATTGGTATAGGTGAGGTGGCAGGAAATTTGCGGGTTCGTGATGCGCGACGTCCGGAATGAAAACGGGCGGGGCGGGACGTCGCCGGGCTGCACACCCATGACGTCGAAATCAATCGTATCACGATGCAATCGTGGAGGCGTACCCGTTTTCAAGCGCCCGACTTCAAAGCCGAAATCCCTCATGCAATCCGAAAGATGTTCCGCAGGGGCCTCTCCGGCTCGTCCGCCGGGCATATGGCTCATGCCGATATGAATCAACCCCTTTAAAAACGTGCCCGACGTAATAATGACCGCCTTGGCGTGGACGGTTTCCCCGGAATCAGTCACCACCCCGCGGATCGCGCCGCCTTTAGTCAAAAGGCGATTGGCCGTACCCGAAACGATTTCAAGGTTGGGCTGGTGTGCCAGGGTGTCCTGCATGGCCTTTCGATACAAGGCCTTATCGCACTGGACGCGCGTGGCCCTGACTGCCGGCCCTTTTCTCGTATTCAGCATGCGAAACTGAATGCCCGCCTTATCCGTGTTGCGGCCGATTTCCCCGCCCAACGCATCAATTTCCTTGACCAGATGCCCCTTGCCGATTCCGCCCACCGCGGGATTACACGGCATGTGCGCAATCTTGTCCTGATCGATGGTCAGCAGAAGGACCCGGCAGCCCATCCTTGCCGCAGCCAGCGCGGCCTCGCACCCGGCATGCCCGCCGCCGATGACGATGATGTCTCGTTGAATTGACATTAGTATATATACCTACATGATGATTCGCAGTTATAAGTTATGGGCTTAATGCCTGATACAAGAGGTACGGCCAAAACACAGCTCTGTAAAATGAGAAGAAAAACGCTAAGGGATTGAGGCATAGAATGGAGCCAAAAAACCCCATGCCTTCGAAGCATTCCCACACCGTCATACCATACAGAAGAAAGGCGGAAATTATCACGCCAATACCGTATGCCTTCCAAACAATATCGACGAGTAAGAGTCCAAAGTCTTTCATCTTTAGCCAAAGAGCCCAGGTTGAGCCGCCTTCCGCCCAGCAACGGTGGGTGTCGAAAACCGCTTACCTGCCTAATGATTTTATATTATTGGTTAGATGTGGACACATTTAATAAATTCCTCAACCGTTCTAAACCGCTGAGTATAGCAAGTCTCCTCTAAGCGGCGTTGATGGATTCTATATGACTCATAGCCTTCTTTGTCCGTATTTGGCCCTTCTGCGAGGCTGTCAAAGTGTTTACCATGTACCCAAAAGCCAAACTCAAAAGTTTCTTGCCCACGCAAACACACAACTCCCCAATTTCTCGGGTACTCTTTACGCATTCGATCGACTTGGCTTTTGGCTATCCCCCAGAATGGAGGCCCTTTGTCGTCGGATGGAGTATATGTGTGCACTAAGATACCAACCTTCTCTTGCCCTTTCTTCAGAATGCGGGCATTGCTATTTTCCGGAATCCCAGGTGGCGGAGGTGGAATGTTAACGCCAGCCTCTATGAGTGCTTCCGCAAACTGCTTCACCACAGTTCCTTTCAAGCCACTTAATCCTGCCTTTTCCTCACGGAACTTGAACCAGCTATCCAATCCTGCCATTTCAAATTCTCCAAGGTTACCAACCTACACGCATTTTCACGTCCACCTAAAATTAGTGCCTCAACCTCTCAAAATGCGCGATCCGCTTTGTCGTCAATTTTTGCACGACACGTGTCTGAAGTTAGAAGCTGGAAAGTCACATTTATGACTTTGGACGACCCCTTGAACTGGCGGGCCATTAGGTGTATCGCTTTAACATTACCTAATCCCTTAAAACCTGCCTCTGGCGACCAATGATAATCCGGCAGACTGACTCCGTACTCGAGCTGGCGAATCTCCTCAAGGGCTTGTTCGAACGGGACCGAATCCAGATAGTCCCGGGTCAAGCGGTCCGGCAGGGCCGGAAAGGGAAACCGATCTTTGGTTGCCACCCCTGATTCCTCGTGCTTTGGCCGTGATGTCTTGGGAGGTGTCACACGAGGACCATTTGTGTGCTCTTTGCGAGACTGCATCTCTGGCGCTGGTGTCTTCGGGGATGCCACACTTCTTCCATTCGTCTGTTCAGTGCCTTTAGAAGTGGGGGGGCCATATTTTTTGGCGATCTGCCCTTTGAACATCTCGAACTTCTCCTCTGCCGGTGCTACCTGACCGCGACCCGAGAAGATGTTGCTGGTGGCTTGAATGGAGCAAAGACCAACATCCTCAACAAAAAGCAGGAAATATTCTTGAAAGTCTGGGTGAGGTCTGGGGGCAGAACTGCATTTATACCCATGACCCCTGAGACCAGACTTTTTAGGATCTTTTTCTTTTTTACAATACTCATACTCCAGAGGATGTTTGTTCGTTTCGAACCCGAACGGATTACCGCTGTTCGCCCCTGCGCTGAGACTTCCTGCAAAGAAAGCTCCGAGCGCGACGAACATGATTGCCGTTTGTTGCATCGATATTACTTCCCTATGCAGAAATCCTGAAATATCCGGTCCAGGATGTCCTCGGTACTGACTGCGCCGGTGATTTCACCCAATGCATCGAGAGCGGCTCGAATATCCAATGCCACGCATTCTCCGGATTCTTTTCTTTCAAGGGAACGCATGGCCTCTTCGATGGAGCGGTGCGCTTGCTCCAGGCTTGCCTTATGCCGCAGCCGCGTTACGAGAACGGACGGGGTGGCTTCCAGTCCTTCTTTGAGGCAGACACTTTGAATGACCGCTGTCAAATGATCAAGACCTTCGCCTGTCTTGGCCGATACTTTCACAAACCCCGGTCCTTCGCCCTCACCCTGGCTCGGACCCTCACCCGGACCCTCACCCTTTCCCTCTCCCAGAGGGAGAGGGGATTCTGGGGGGAGAGGGGAAAACGACCGGGATTCGGGGAGGTCCATTTTATTCGTCACGAGCAGATATTTTCGGGAGCAGTACGTTTCGAACACGGCGCGGTCTTCGTCCGTCACGCCCACGGAGCCATCGACCACGAGCAGCAACACGTCGGCCTCTGCAATCGCGTCCTCGGTTCGACGAATACCTTCGCCTTCGATCGTATCCTGCGTCTGTCGCAGTCCTGCCGTATCCAGCAAGCGCAGGGGGATCCCCCGGATGTTCAGTGACTCGTCGATGACGTCGCGGGTTGTCCCGGGTTGATCCGACACGATCGCGCGATCCAGTTTCAGCAGCGCGTTGAGCAGGCTCGATTTGCCGACGTTGGGGCGGCCGATGATGGCGACTTTGATGCCTTCCCGAATCAGGCGGCCTTCCTCATAGGACGTGATCAGCCGCTCCACTGCCCGTTGCGTGTCCGTTAAGGCTTGTTGCACTTCAGCCGCTTGAATAAAGGTAATATCCTCTTCGGCAAAATCCATCCCGGCTTCCACGTGCGCCAGGACTCGAATGAGTCTTTCCCGAAACGTTTCGATTTCTTTTGAGAGGGAGCCGCGCAACAAGGATTGGGCGGCTTGCAGGCTCCGCGAGGTCGTGGCTTGAATCGTATCGAGCACCGCTTCTGCCTGGGTGAGATCCAACCGGCCGTTTAAAAAGGCTCGTTTGGTAAACTCTCCGGGTTGCGCCAGTCTGGCCCCATGCCGAATCAGGCCGTGGCAGGTGGCCTGCAGGATCCAGGCCCCACCATGGGTCTGAATTTCCACCACGTCTTCGCCCGTATACGAACGCGGCTTGCGCATGACGACGACCAGGGCTTCGTCTATGGCCGAGGCTGGACCCTCACCCTGGTCCGGACCCTCACCCTGACCCTCTCCCAGAGGGAGAGGGGATTCTGGGGGGAGAGGGGATTCCGGATACAGAACGTCGCTCAAATACAGGCGGTGACTTTCCAGTTGTTGCAGGGACTGCCGGTTGCGGGGACGAACGACGTGAGCGGCGACTTCAATGGCGTGCGCACCGCTGACCCGAATGATGCCGATTCCCCCTTCCCCCACGGGAGTGGCGATCGCACAAATGGTATCGTCAACCGAGTTTTCCATCGGAGAACACGCTATTCACTCGCGTGTTGGAGTGCATAATTCCCTCTCCCTCTGGGAGAGGGTCAGGGTGAGGGTTTCCCCTTTTTCTTTTTGGAAGGCTCTCCATTATCGGATTTGGTCGAGGAGTCGTTACCGGCCGGCACCGGTGGGCTGACGGTCGGGGCTTTTAAAAAGAATCGATCCGTCACCACCTGCTGCGCGATGGTCAATACGTTATTGGTCAACCAATAAATCACCAACCCGGCCGGAAAGTTCAAGAAGAGAAACGTCAGAAACACCGGCAACATCATCATCATTTTGGCTTGAGTGGGATCCATGGTGGTGGGCATCATTTTCTGCTGGAGCACCATCGACGCTCCCATCAAAATGGGAAACACGTAAAACGGATCCGGGATCGACAGATCCGTAATCCACAGCATGAACGGTGCTTTCCGAAGATCCACGGTCATATACAAAATATTAAACAGCGAGATGAAGACGGGCATCTGTAACACCATCGGCAAACACCCGCCGACCGGATTGACCTTATGCTCTTTGTATAACTTGATCAGCTCCCGGTTGAGGCGTTCCTTATCGTCTTTGAACTTGGCCTGCACGGCCTTGATTTGGGGTTGAACTTTTTGCATGCCCTGCATGGATTTGTAGCTCTTGTATTGCAGGGGCACGAACAGCAGCTTGATGCCGCACGTTAAGAGAATAATCGCCACGCCATAATTCTGGGTGTACTCATACAGAAATCGAAGCACGTAAAACAGCGGCTTGGCCACCGCTTTCACAACGCTCCAACTCCCATAGATAAACCAGCCGAAATCGATCGTATCTTCCAGGCTGTGACCCAACGATCGCATGAGATCAAATTGTTTGGGGCCGGCATAGAGTTGAAACCGTAGCCGGCTGCCGTCCGCGTCGACCGGGAACTCCACGCCTGAGGTCACCACGTGTTCGGCTTCCGTTTTCGCAAAGACCCCTTGGGCGCCCTGGGGAATCATGACACTGATAAAATATTTATCCTGGAGGGCGGCCCAGCGAATGTCTCCGGAACGCCGGATCTCAGGGTCCGGGGTTTCCTTTTCCAACGCGCCGTCAATCATCCACGCCGGCCCCAGGGCGCCGATGAACCCTTGCCCCCATTCCACCACTCCGAAATTGGTGCCCAACAAGACGTCGACGGCATCGTCAAGGCCTTCGACGCGAATGGACACGTCGACCAGATAGGAGTCATGGGTAAAGGTGAATTCCTTTTCCACCAGAAGGTTGTTTTCGTCGTTCCGATAGGAAAAAGTCAGATGGCCCGTGGGATGGACGTCGTCGAGCGTTTCGAAGTCCCGGCTCGCTTCAAACAGGCCGTTGTTGAGCAGGGCGTTGACGGCCGGATCTTCAACCTGCATGGACACCGGGCCGGCAAAATGTCCTTCCGGGTAAACAAATTCGATGGGTTGCGGGTCGTCTTCGTCCTGGGTCAGATACTGCTTGAGTTTCCAGCTTTGAACCTGCGCGCCCCGGTTCGTGAACGTGACCCGGTACAGTGGAGTCTCCACTTCTTCTACGTGGGTCTCGAAGGGTGCCGTTTCGTCGCCATAGGCACGAACCTCGGATGAGGCGTCCTGCAGACTGCCGGTGGGAGGGAAGGGCTGGTCTCCCGTGGGAAAGGCTTCTTGCCCCTCCTCAACGGGTGGGGGTTCCGGCATCAGCCCCAGTTCTTTCAGAATAAAGTCAAAGCTGAAAATGATGGCGAACGAAAGAAGAAGGAAGATGAGGATCCGTTTTTCCATACAGCCTTTTGCGTCGTTTACTTAGTTCAGCGAAGCCCTCACCCCCGGATCGCGTCGCGTCCGGGGCAGGCTCTCTCATTCGTCGAAAGACCCTTTTTGGCAGCCGATCAGGGAACGGGGTCAATCCCGCCCGGATGGAAGGGATGGCACTTCAGAAGCCGGCACACCCCTAACGACACTCCTCGAAGCAGGCCATGACGGGTGATCGCTTCACTGGTATAGCGTGAGCAGGTTGGTGCAAAGCGGCACTGAGGCCCCAAATACGGAGACACGATTTTCTGGTAGACGACGATGAGCCACAACGCTATTTTGCGCATCTATCTCACACCCCCCTGACAATCTATCTCACACCCCCCTGACAAAAGGGGGGCAGGGGGGTTAGGGGAAAACATGAGCCCCTGGCTCATAAGGGTCGTTATCCATACTTCGTAGAGGCGTTGATGGTTGAGCGTCAGCGACGGCCGTTTGGGAAAGATCACAATGTCCTGGCCCTTCAAAAGACACTGGTACGTCTGCCTCACCAATTCCCGAAAAATGCGTTTCCCTCTGTTCCGCACAACCGCTTTGCCCAGCCGACGCCCCACCACAATTCCGACCCGGGTATTCCCGAGACGAGACCGGCAGGAAACCACGTTAAAGAATTGCGTCGTGATGCGCTGGCCTTCCCGTTTTACTCGCTCGAAGTCCTCTTTTTTTTTCAAGAATAACGGCGGGCACCGTGAGGGAACGTCACTCATCGGATACGGTAAGGCGTTGGCGGCCTTTTCGGCGACGGCGGGCAAGCACTCTTCTCCCGTTCTTGGTGCTCATTCGCTTTCGAAACCCATGGTCACGTTTTCTTTTGAGATTCGACGGTTGTCGATACGTCATGGACATGGTAAGTAACCTCTTTCCGACACAGAATTAAAGAAATGATTGTAATTTCCCGTGTCTTGCCTGTCAAATCAGGTTTTTTCGCCACGATTCCCCACGGCCGTTCATTCCGTTGACTCCCTGAAAGTCCCCCTTCTATAGTCGGAAAGTCGGCAGGCCCTCATCCCTCTCATGAGCAAAGGAACCCTACGGTGATTCGAGGCATTAAAGGCATCAAGGATATTACCCCGGACCAAATGCCCAAGTGGAGCGTGGTGGAACAAACCGCGCATGCGTTGGCCCGGTCTTTTGGTTTTCATGAAATCCGGATTCCTGTTTTTGAAAAAACGGAGCTCTATGTCCACAGTATCGGGGGCACCACCGACATTGTCGAAAAGGAAATGTATACCTTCCCCGACAAGGATGGAACCTCATTGACGCTTCGTCCCGAAGGAACGGCAGGTGTCGTTCGCGCGTTTATTGAACGCGGGCTGAAGACCTACCAGCCCTCGAGAAAACTCTATTACATCGGCCCGATGTTTCGCCACGAGCGACCGCAGGCCGGTCGTTTACGGCAATTTCACCAGTTCGGGGTAGAGTTTGTCGGCAGTGCCGAACCCTCGGCCGACGTCGAGGTCATTACGCTGCTCTGGAGATATTTTTCATCGCTCCAGTTACCCGGCCTCTCCTTGGAACTCAATTCCCTGGGAGTTCTTTCGGACCGCCAAGCGTATAAAAAGGAGTTGGTTGCCTTTCTTAAGACAAAGGGCGACCTGCTTTGCGAAAATTGCCGGAGACGACTGGATGCCAACGCTCTTCGAGCCTTGGATTGCAAAGTCCCTCACTGTCGTGAAGCCACGAAAGATGCTCCGTACCTGATGGATTTTCTTTCCCAGTCCTCCAGGGATCACTTCAATCGGGTATTGCAGGGGTTACAAACCTTAGCCGTTCCTTATTCCATCAATCCCCGGCTCGTAAGGGGACTGGACTACTATTCCATGACGACTTTCGAGGTCTCATGCTCCGCGCTCGGAGCTCAAAATGCGATCGGCGCCGGAGGACGATACGATGGTTTATTTGAAACGTTGGGAGGAGTTCCCACTCCCGCGGTGGGGTTCGCCATCGGCCTTGACCGGGTCATACTGGCCCTTCCCGAATCAACCCTGCCGGCACCAGACCCGTGGGTTTTTATTGCATCGTTCGGGGAAAAAGGGAGACCAGCCGGTTTATCCCTTTTGGATTCTCTTCGCTCAAATCAAGTGAAGGCCGACACGGATTATAATGCTTCCACCTTGAAGACCCTCCTTCGCTCCGCCGACCGGCTGGGGGCACCATATGTCGTCATCCTGGGAGACGACGAGGTGACGAATAACCAGGTCATCCTGAGAAATATGGCTACGAAAGAGCAGGAAATACATCCCCTCGATACCGCGTCTTCAGCCATTTTGGCACACCTCCGATTCCGGTAAACACGTAGAAACATCAATTGACTTTTTCCCCTGTTAGGAATACGATTTTTTCTTTGTTTTTCAATAAGTAATGCTGCTTAGACCATCATCGATTTTTGAAGCTTTTCCATCTTGATCATCAGGGTCCGTGCCTCATACACAGTGAGGCGATCTTCAACGGTTTTAAGCGACCAAACTAAGGATTCTCGCTCGACATAGAGCGACAATCCTTTTGTCTTTTCGATTATGGCACTCTCCATACTCGTGTTGATTAAGAGTAACCCTCTGGAAACACATCGTCCGACCGAAGGCCTTCGTATAGCACTCGGTCTGTCAACCGGATCTTCATCGGTCACGGTTGTTCTTCTTGCACAAGCGAGAATGTTATTGACTGAAGAAACGAGTGACGTTGTGGACCTGGAAATTCTGGAAAGATATCTTCCCGTTATCCAGGAACTGCAACTCCCTATCGTCGTTCCGGAGGGAAGCGCGACGGCTTTTCTTTTGGATCCGGAATTTGCCGTTCAAGAAGTCTCACAATCGGGAATAACGTCCTTGCTTTGCCAATCCGACCGTGTGCTGGTGTTTTGAGTCATGAGAAACGTTCTCTTTCTTCTGTCTCCAGGAGCCGAATCATCCATGGACGAATTGGTCGCGGCGTCCGATTTTTCCGACTGCTCGGTGCAGGGGGTGCTTCTTCAGGATAGTCCGGGATTTGAGAAAACGTTTCCTTTTCCATGCTATACGCTTGATTCCGGTAAAAAAAAGGACTCTTCGTCATATCCTCCTATTCAGTATCCTGATATGCTTAAAATGATTTTCGAGGCTGATACTGTTATTTCCTGATTTCTTAAAAAGAGAAGAATAGGAGTAGTGGGAGTAAGAGAAGTAGGGGATGTGGATAAGAAGAAACTGTTATATCTTATTGATTTTATTGATGAATAAAAATGATAAGTATATGGAGAACTGAAGGGATAAGAAGGAAAAGTCTTGTGAATGGTATAGGAGAAAGTTGTTGGTTGTCTGGATGAAATCGTGGCGAAACAGGAATATTTTCGAGATAAATGTAGTTATCAACAGGTGTTGATAAGCTTGTGAATAATTATAATGAAAAAGATTGAACCGAAGATACCGGGGATTTGGGAAAAGGCCCTGGGTTTTATCCAGTCCCGAATGGGGGATGAAGTCATAGAAACCTGGTTTCAGCCGACAAAATTGGGTGAACTGAATGGGACGAAAGCGACAGTTATCGTCCCCAATAAATTTTTTGGGGAATGGCTGGGCCGAAATTATCGTGAGGTTATTGGTGAAGCCCTGCAAGCGGTTCGGCCCGGTGGAGAAGGGAATGTTGACGTAGAGTTTATTGTAAGAGAACCTTCTTCTCCCGTGGGAGGAGAGGAGCCAGACAAACCACAGGCTGTTCGTCCGCAAACTCGAGTTCACCGGCAAATACCGAATCCGAAATATACGTTCGAGAATTTTGTGGTCGGGGCAAGTAACCAGTTTGCGCATGCGGCAAGCTTGGCCGTTGCCGAATCACCGGCGCGTTCCTACAACCCGTTCTTCATATACGGGGGCGTAGGCTTGGGCAAAACGCACCTCCTGAATTCCATTGGAAATTTCGTCATGCAAAAAGGGGATCTGCGGATCGCGTACGTGACGACGGAGCAATTCACCAATGAGGTGATCAACTCGATACGATACGATAAGATGATGGAACTCCGAAGGCGCTATCGAAACGTCGATATGCTCCTGATCGATGACATTCAATTCCTCGCGGGAAAAGAGAGGACGCAGGAAGAATTTTTCCATACCTTTAACACGCTGTATGAGGCAAGAAAACAGATTGTCCTGTCCAGTGACCGGTTTCCCAAAGAAATGCCCTCGATGGAAGAACGATTACGGTCACGATTCGAGTGGGGTTTGATCGCCGATCTTCAACCGCCGGACATCGAAACCCGTATCGCGATCCTGAGAAAAAAATCTGAGGAAGAAGGTATCACCATAGGAGACGACGTGGTTCACCTTCTCGCCGAAGGGTTAAAAAGCAACATCCGCGAATTGGAAGGTGCGTTAATCCGTCTCGGAGCGTACTGCACGCTGACCGGCCAAGCCATTACCACGGATATGGTGAAAACCGTTCTTCGTGATCTGTTGGGGAGTAAAAAAAAGGTGATCACCTCGGAAGACGTGCAAGACGTGGTTGCCCGGCGGTTTCAGGTCAAAGTCTCCGAGCTGAAATCGAAGCGACGAACCAAAACCGTGGTCCATCCCCGGCAAATTGCCATGTACCTGTCCCGAGAACTGACGGACGCCTCTTTCCCGGAAATCGGACGCGAGTTTGGAGGAAAAGACCACACCACCATCATCCACGCTTGTCGCCAGATAGAAAAAGCCATGGAGAAAGACAGTTCCTTACGTACAAGGGTGGAAAGCCTGAAAGACGAAATCAGTAAGGCGTAACAGAAGGGAGCCTCTTTTATGCGAGTGACGGTGGAACGAGACGAACTATTGACAGCCCTCCATCGCGTCCAGGGGATCGTGGAAAAACGAAATACCATGCCGAGCTTGGCGAACGTCTTACTGGAAGCCAAACCCGAAGGACTGGATATTTCAGCGACGGATTTGGAACTTGGAATGCGGGGGCTCTACAAAGCCACGGTCGAAGAACCGGGATCAGTGACGTTCCCCGCCAGAAAACTCTATGAAATTCTCAAAGAAATCAAAGAGCAGGAAATCGCCATGACGGTGACGGACGATTGCCTGGTCACTATCAAGGCCGGCCTCGGTGAATTCAAGGTCGTGGGGCTCCCCAGCAAGGATTTTCCGCCGTTGCCCGCCATCGAGCGAGAAGGACTCATTCCCTTGCCCGGCGTGGGGTTGCTGCAACTCATTCGAAAGACCCTGTTTGCCGTAGGAGACAACGATACGCGCTACGTACTCAATGGTTTATTGATTGTCGTCACGAATACGGACGAGACGCCGATTATCCGGTTAGTGGGGACTGACGGGCATCGGTTGGCGATGGCGGATCAGAAACTGGAAATCGAGAAAAAGACGCCCCTTGAGCAAGAGGAAAAGGTCATCGTCCCGAAAAAAGCGGCAACTGAAATTCGGCGACTATTGGAAGAGGGCGGGGATGAGCCGATGATCGGCTTTACCAAAAACATGTTGATCTTCAGAAAAAGCGGGCTGGTCCTGACCTCTCGGCTGATGGAAGGCAATTACCCCAATTATCAGCAGGTCATTCCCAAGGCGAGCAACAAAAAGATCACGGTGAATCGGGATGATCTCGAAGGTGCCCTGCGACGGGTCTCGGTCCTGGCCCAGAACAAATCCTATGCCGTCAAACTGACCTTTTCAAAGAAGGCCATCACGCTCTTTTCCAGTCATCCGGACACGGGGGAAGCGAAAGAAGAAATTCCCGCCAGTTTTAACGGCGAGGAATTTGCCGCCGGATTCAATGCGCGCTATCTTCTTGACGTGTTAGGCGTCATGGAGAGCGAGACGGTGGTTCTCAATATGGAGGCATCCCTCAGCCCGTGTTTGATTCGAGAGCTCGACACCCCCATGTTTCAGGCCGTCGTGATGCCCGTCAAAGTTTAATGCACCCTGTTTAATGCACCCTGGAAAAGAATGCTTCACGAGGAAATGAACACCCAGCCTTTGCCAAACGATCCACCATCTGCCACAGGTTTTGATCCTTCCAGTCTCCCCGAAGAACAAGTCGAACAGAGCGGGTATGGTGCGGAGCAGATCCGTGTACTCGAAGGCCTGGAGGCCGTTCGAAAACGACCGGCCATGTACATCGGCAGTACGGGCGCGGGCGGCCTTCACCATCTCGTGTATGAGGTCGTGGATAACAGTGTCGATGAACACATGGCGGGCTATGGGGAGACGATCGAGGTCTCTTTGGAAATCGATGGGAGTGTCGCGGTCACGGACAATGGCCGGGGCATTCCCACGGGGCTCCATCCCACCCAGAACAAGTCGGCGGCCGAGGTCGCCTTGACCGTTCTCCATGCAGGCGGGAAGTTTGAGCAGGGCGCCTATACCGTGTCCGGTGGTCTTCATGGCGTGGGCATCTCCGTGGTCAACGCGTTGTCGGAATGGCTGGAGTTGGAAATCTGGCAAGATGGGCACGTCTTCGAACAGGTCTACCACCGCGGGACCCCGGCCGCCCCGCTTCAAGTGACGGGTGTGACCAAAAAGCGAGGGACGAAAATTACGTTTAAACCGGACACGACCGTTTTCGAGACGATCGATTGCAGTTTCGACGTACTCGCCCAACGCATTCGGGAATTGGCTTTCCTCAATAAAGGGCTTTCGATCTCGCTCACCGATAAACGAAGCCAAAAAGAACAGGTCTTTTGTTACAAAGGCGGAATCGTTTCGTTCGTCGAACATTTGAATGAAGCCAAAGCCCCGCTCCACAAACCAATTTTTATTTCCGTCGAAAAACCGGACGCCATTCTGGAAGTCGCGCTCCAGTACAACGACAGCTACGCCGAAAACCTCTTCTCCTTTGCCAACAACATCAATACGCGGGAAGGGGGCACCCATCTGATCGGGTTCAAGGCGGCCCTGACCAGAACGATCAATTCCTATGCCAGTTCGAACGACCTCTTGAAAAAGGACATGGACTCGCTCACGGGCGATGACGTGCGAGAGGGCCTCACGTCGGTGGTCAGCGTCAAAGTACGGGCCCCGCAATTCGAGGGACAAACCAAAGCCAAGTTGGGCAACAGCGAAGTCAAAGGGATCGTCGAAGTGGCCGTGAATGAAGGGCTCGGGACGTACTTCGAAGAAAATCCGGCCGTGGCCAAACGGATCATCGGCAAAGCGGCGGATGCGGCACGGGCACGTGAAGCCGCTCGGAAGGCCAAGGATCTCATCCGCCGGAAGAGTGCCCTGGACGGTGGATCGCTGCCCGGGAAACTCGCCGATTGCTCGGAAAAAGATCCGGCCTTGAGTGAGTTGTTTATTGTCGAAGGGGATTCAGCCGGCGGGTCGGCGAAGCAGGGGCGCGATCGAAAATTTCAAGCCATCCTTCCGCTGAAAGGCAAGATCCTCAACGTCGAAAAAGCGCGGTTCGACAAGATGCTGTCGAGCGAGGAGATTCGCACGCTTATTATGGCCCTGGGGACGGGGATCGGCCCCAAGCGGGATGATGGGGAAAAAGGCAAGGATGACAAAGAAGCCTTTGATCTGACCCGCGCCCGGTACCACAAAATCATTTTGATGACGGACGCGGACGTCGATGGAAGCCACATTCGCACGCTCCTCCTCACGTTTCTGTTTCGCCAAATGCATGAACTGATTGATCACGGCTACGTGTACATCGCGCAGCCCCCGCTCTTTAAGGTGAAAAAAGGCAAGTCCGAACACTATCTCAAGGATGAACAGGCCTTGAATGACTACCTCGCCGAGCTGGCGGGACAAGCCGTCGAAGTCTACGTGGACAGTCAGCACGCGTTTATCAGCGGGCAGACGCTCAATCCCGTCTTGAAGAAAATGATCGAGTTCGAAGGTCTGCTGGGAAGACTGAGCCGGAAAAAACAAGGCTCCGGTCTGTTGCGCGCGTTCGTGGATGAGCCGACCCTGGGGCGCGAACTCTTAAGAAACCAGGATGCCGTCCGGGAGCTGATCGAGCGGGTGAAGGAACGGTTGACCATGGCCTATCCGGAAGCCCCGGTCCACGTCGACCTGGTGGAAGATGAAGAACATCAATCCAACAAAATCATCTGTCGGATACCGACGAATGGCGTGGTGTCGACCCTCGACGTGAACCATGAATTAGTGGGGTCCGCCGATTTTCGGGAACTGCAGAAATTGGCTCCCAATGCCATCGGGTTGGGCCGTCCCAGGTATCGCATGAAAGTGAATGATACGGAAACCACCTTTGCCTCCACGGATGAACTCGTCCGAGCGATCCTGGAGGTGGGAAAAAAGGGACTCAATCTTCAGCGCTATAAAGGTCTCGGGGAAATGAATCCCCTGCAACTTTGGGAAACCACCATGAACCCGGACACTCGATCCCTGCTTCAAGTGAAACTCGAAGACATGACGGGAGTGGACGAAATTTTCACCATTCTCATGGGCGATGAAGTAGCGCCGCGACGGAATTTTATTCAGCAACACGCGTTGGAAGTCCGTCGTTTGGACGTCTAGGCAACCGGAAAACCAATCCTCCCACCCCTCTATGCCCACGGAAGAACGCTTCACTCAAGTCGCCATCGAAGACGAGATGCGCTTGTCGTACCTGGATTACGCCATGAGCGTGATCGTGGGCCGCGCCTTGCCGGACGTCCGTGATGGGCTGAAGCCCGTGCATCGGCGCATCTTGTACGGCATGAACCAAATGGGCTTGGCTCACAACAGAGCCTACCGCAAGTCAGCCAAGATCGTGGGCGAAATCATGGGGAATTATCATCCTCATGGCGATTCCGCCATTTACGATACGCTGGTGCGCATGGCGCAGGACTTCAACATGCGCTATGCCCTGGTAGACGGCCAGGGGAATTATGGGTCGGTGGACGGCGACCCGCCGGCAGCCATGCGCTATACCGAAGCCCGACTGACGAAGCTGGCCGGCGAAATGTTGGCGGATATCGATCGGGAAACGGTTGATTTCGGCCCCACGTATGATGAATCGGACGTGGAACCGCTGGTATTACCGGCTAAAGTCCCCAACCTGTTAATCAATGGGGCCGGTGGGATCGCCGTTGGCTACGCCACCAACATTCCCACGCACAATCTTGGCGAAGTCGTCACCGCGTTACTCCACCTCCTCGAGAACCCGGCCACGTCTATTGCGGAATTGATGGAGATGATCCCGGGCCCGGATTTTCCCACGGCCGGATTCATTTATGGCACCCAAGGCATCAGAGACGCCTATGAACACGGGCGCGGGCTGTTGACCGTCCGCGCGAAAACGCACGTTGAAACGGATGAGAAACGAGATCGGGCGAGTATCATCGTCACGGAAATTCCGTACCAGGTGAACAAAGCCAAGGTGCTCGAGAAAATTGCCGAGTTGGTGCAGGAGAAACGGGTGGAAGGCATCTCCGATATTCGGGACGAATCGGACCGGGACGGCATCCGCGTCGTGATCGAACTCAAAAAAGGCGTGCTCCCACCCGTCATCCTGAATCAGTTATACAAACACACCCAACTCCAAAATACGTTCGGGGTCATCATGCTCGCGCTGGTGAATAACCGGCCTGAGATTTTGAACCTCAAACAAATCCTGGTTGCCTTTCTCGAACATCGGCGCGAAGTGGTCATCCGGCGAACCGCCTACGAATTACGGAAAGCCGAAGAACGCGCGCATATTGTCGAAGGCCTCAACGTCGCGTTAGCGCATTTGGATGACGTGATTGCGTTGATTCGCGGGGCAGCGTCGCCCGACGAAGCCAGGGCCGGCCTCACGCAACACTTTCCGCTGTCGGAGATTCAGGCCCAGGCCATCCTGGACATGCGGCTCCAACGGTTGACGCAACTCGAACAACGGAAACTCTCTGAAGAGTATGAAGCACTCAAAGCCAGGATCGCGTCGCTTCAGGCCATCCTGGGTTCGGAGGAGTTAGTCAAACAGGTCATCAAGGACGAGCTGAGTGAACTCAAAGCCACCTATCAGGATGAGCGCCGCACCCGGATCCTTCCGCAAGAAGCGGAGATCAACATTGAAGATTTGATCGCGGATGAGGAAATGGCGGTCAGCATTTCCCATGAAGGCTATATTAAACGCCATCCCGTCTCCGAATACCGGGCGCAACGTCGCGGGGGAAAAGGCAAGATCGGCATGGGAGTCAAGGAAGAAGATTTCGTCGAAAAGATTTTTACGGCCTCGACGCATGATTTCATCCTGTTCTTTACCGATGCGGGAAAAGTGTATTGGCTCAAACTTCATGAACTGCCCGAAGCCGGCCGGACCAGCAAAGGCAAGGCCATGGTCAACCTGTTGGCCTTGGGCCCGGAAGAACGAGTGACCACCACGCTCCCGGTTCGGGAATTCCCCGACGACTTATACGTCGTGATGGCGACCCGCAGGGGCCATATCAAGAAGACCAAATTATCCGCCTACGGGAACCCCCGGCAGGGCGGGATCATCGCCCTGACGTTGAAGGAAGGCGATAAGCTCATTGGCGTTGAAATCACGGACGGCCGGAGCGACATCATGCTGGGCACCAGGGAAGGGCTGGTCATCCGGTTTCGAGAACGGGACGTTCGGCCCGTGGGCCGGACCGCTCGAGGGGTCCGGGGCATTCGTTTGGACGAAACCAATCGCGTGATCGGGATGGTCATTATCCAGCCCCACGTCGAAGCCTCGATCCTGACCGTGACCGAACGGGGGTTCGGGAAACGAACGGTGGCCACCGAATACCGGACGAAAGGCCGGGCGGGGCGCGGGGTGATCAGTATCAAAGTCAACGAGAGAAACGGCTCGGCCGTCTCCTTTCACCAGGTGAAGGAATCCGATGAAATCATGATCATAACTTCCGAAGGAAAGATCCTCAGGACCAAAGTCGAGGCTCTCCGGGATATCGGGCGCACTACGCAAGGGGTGCGTCTCATCGACATGGAAGACACCGACCGGGTCGTGGACGTGGCGAAACTCGCCGAGAGTGCCGACGACGAAGAGAGCAACGGCGCCAACGGCACCGGCAATACGGCGGAGACGAATGGGTTTTCATAACGGAACCTGCCGTTGCAGATGATCCTCCACAAAGAGTAGTGGTCAACAATCGTTGACTCCTACTGCCGAAATGGGTTCGAACCTTGTCCCCGCCGGAAGCGGGGAACCAATCTATGCAGAAAAAGCCATTCGATCCCGTCGTCAGAATAGGGCTGACCGTGTTACTGGGAGGCTTCACGCTGATTGCGGGGGGGATGTTCCTGTCCAGACCCGATCGCACGATTCCGCCCTTTAGTATTGGAGGGCAGGAAGGCGCGGTCGTGGCCGTGCACGTGCCGTCGTGGACGAGCGATCCGGAAATTGAAACGCTGATTCGTCGATTCCGAAAGATCGGCAGGACCAACCACGATTTTCGATCCCTGAAAGTGCGTCCCACGACACCGGATGATCCGGACACGCTCTATAGGGAAGTGGTCCTCTACGTGTTTTCCGATCCCCAGTGGACCGAACCGGAAACGCTACGTCGGTATCTGGCAGCACGGGTCCTCGCGGCAAAGGGGAACCGGCTGGACGCTGAAGAAGAGGCGTTTAGTCAGGAGTTCGAACGATCGGCTAGAGGAGGATTTATCTATAGCCAAGGCAACACCAAGGGCTGGCTCGGCCCTATTCCCGACCCATCAATCCCCGAGCAACGCCAGAACATTCAGGTCCTGTTTGATGACCTCGTGCCGTCTTCTCCCTCTCCCCAGCGTGGGAGAGGGCTGGGGTGAGGGGGCGATGATAAGACATTTCTTTTCCCCTCCTTTGGTGTAGGGCCTGCGTGTCTGTCCTCCCTTCTCTTGCCGTCATTCCCGACCCCGATCGGGAATCCAGGGTCGTTGTCTTGTGCATTCGCCCCCGCGTGTCCATCCCGCCACGACCCAGAATTGGCCCAAATTAAATAAGCCCTGAGCCCCAAATCTTTACGTTTTACAGCCCGCCAGCGATTGGTCTATTCTAGATTGATCATTCCTGACGTGCTCAAACCCTGGGGTGGAGGCGCCTCAAGGGGCGAACGAGGCAACGGGCACACGGGGGGTCGAGACGCCACCGGCCGGCGTGAGCGGGGCGACAGCAGCCGGAGCCAGCAAAAGGAGGGGGAAATTGGATGGCACAATCTTTGAAGAGAGAGAGAGAGAGAGAGAGAGAGAGAGAGACTATCCTGCGACTGCCGGTCCGCGTGGCGTAACGGCACCGCGGCCGCGGGCGCAGGCAGGCCCGCCATCGCCGCCTGATCGGTTGCCGCCCCGCCGGGGCGGCCGTTCCTCACCTTCTACATATGCCGCATCCGCCGCCGGCGGGCCGGCGGGTTCCGCGCGCCTGCTTGGTGCGCGGCCCGGGCTCGTCCGCTCCGTCCGGGCGTTGGCCGCCGCGGCGCTGCTCGCGCTCGCCGGCGCCCTCGTCCTGCCCGCCACGGCCGACGCGCAGACTGCCACCACCCTGGTCAGCAACATCGGACAAGGTTCAACCAGTAGTGCCACCAGGAGCGCACGAGTTGCGCAGGGATTCACCACCGGTTCGAACCAGGCCGGGTACGTCCTGACCCGCGTCGAAGTCGTCTCTGCCACCGCCACCACCTTTACGATGAGGGTGTGCGAGATCAATGATGCCACAGGGTTGCCCCACAGCTCTATTTGTACCCAGACGGTTCTCCTCGGTGGGCTGTCTGGGCCCATTGTGGGAACGCAATCCTTCATCAACGAGCTTCCTAGCTATTTCCCCATCGTGCTCGAGCGCGACACGACCTATTTCGTGGTGATGAGTCCCTCCGGCGACAGCCAGGGTTACGGCGTGACGACCCTGGATACCGAGGATGCAGCGAAGGCAGACGGGTGGAGTATGGCAGACGGGTCTCTCTTCGAGGATTCTGCGGGCGACTGGGAGTCCTCGGACGATGCGCTTCGCATCGCCATCAAGGGCACGGTGACGCCGGCGCCGGCGGTGAACGTCGCGCCGGCGTCGGCGGAGGAGGGCGAGAACGTGATCTTCACGGTGACGTTGACGGAATCAGTAGGGTTCCTCCCGGATGTTAGATGGCACGTCTCGATCGAGAGCGACGACACGGCGATCGTCGCGGGGGTTACGGGGGATCTCCGGGCGCATCAGCTTTCTGGAAGCGTGAGATTCCGGCTGGGGTCGACGACCGGGACGTTCCCGGTGCCGACGGTGGAGGACATGGTCTTCGAGGGCGACGAGACCTTCACCGTGACGCTCGAGGCCGTGGAGGGTGTGGAACTGGGGGAGAGCTCCACGGCGAAGGGCACGATCCTCAACGACGACGAGCGGGACACCACCGCGCCATCGATCACGGAAGTGACCACATTCGCCGACGGACGTATAATCGCTCTTGTATACGACGCGCCTTACGAAGACCCTATGGTCATCGGACCGGTGGGGCAGACCCCGGTGCAGCAGGCCGACCCGGTGCCGGAGGCCTACGCCGACGCCTTTTCGCTCTCCATCAACGGCGTCGCGGTGAACACCGAGCCACCCTATGTTGATCGCACTCGCGGCCGACCTATAGAAGTCCGTTTCAGATTGGCGGGCAGGAAGGACTGGCCGCCGGGCCAGGGCCTCGTAAGGTACTTGCCGGGCCAGGCCCTCGTGCTGAGCTACGACGCATCCAAGGCCAGCATCGGCGACCGCTCCGGCAACCAGGTCGCGTCGTTCACGACCGGTTCCGGCGGGGTGCCCGCGATCGTGAACAACTCCACTGTGACTCCCGGAACCAGGGCGACGCTGCGCGCTCTGAGAGTCGGTCCTTACACGAGCCCAATCGCGCCGGTGACGCCGCCCTTCGCGCCGGACACCACGTCCTACGCGGCGACCGTGGGTTACAACACCACGAACGTGGGGATAGCAGCAGGCCGTGACGAAGGTTTGCAGAGGGTGGAATTTCTGGACGCAGACGACAACACGATCGAAGACGCGAACGCCACGTGGTATGGGGCAGCCGGTTTCGTGAACCTGGCGGTGGGCGAGAACGTCATCAAGGTAAGGGTGACGGCCGAGGACGGCGACGCGACGCGGACCTACACGCTGACGGTAACGCGGGAGGGGCTTGTGAACGCGCGCCCGCCCGCGGGCACGGCGGGGCTGCTGGAGGTGTACTGGACGGAGCCGACGGGTGACGCCTACGAGGTGAGGTACTGGCCGGCCGATGAAGACGGCCGCACGAGACGGATCCAGCGGACGACCGACCAGAGCCAGAGCATCCTGCTCTGGCCCCTGGCCGCGGCCACCGAGTACAAGGTGCAGGTGCGGGCGAGGAGCGCCGAGGGCTGGAGTGACTGGTCGGAGACGGCGACGGGGCGCACCGGGACGGCGCAGTCGGGCCGGCCGGTGCTGAGCCTGCATCTGCTCGACGGGAGCGACAACGAGATCGAGGAGGGCGCCATCACCGAGGGCGATACGGTCCGCTACCGGATCAAGGCGACGAACGTCCGCAACTACCACGACTGGGGCAACCCCGCCATGCTCGGCAGATTCTGGCTCAACGCCCACGTGGAGAGAGACCGTCACGTTCCGTCGCCGTGGCTTCAGTCGAGCCTGGACGGAGACCATTCGACGTCGCACATAAGTTGCGGGGACTTGCCGCTGCTGCGCGCGGGCCTGTCGGACACGCAGCCCGACTTCCAGCAGACGTCGGCGACCACGGGGTACTGGGACTTGGAGACGGAGCCGTTCCCAGTCGGTTACGCCGAGCACGGGCCGGTGACGCTGTCGATTCAGCGCGGAGACTGCGGCGGCGACGCCACCGTATCCGGGACAGTTCACCCGCCGGACCCGCGCGACCCGGATATCGGCGGCCCGAGTTCCGCGTGCGTGACGATCGCGGACAACGGCGAAGGCCCCAACTATGACTACACGTCGCCCACGGACACGGTGTTCACCGCGAAGCCGACCTATTCGTGCTCGGGCCAGAGGTCGCCGCAGAGGTCGCTGCAGGGCCGGTTCGTGTCGGCGCCGGAGCGCCACGACGGCACGGGCCGGGTCAACGTGCGCGTCGCGTTCAGCGAGCCGGTCGCGGAGAGCCCGGAGAACGTGGGCGAGCACGGCGTGGAGGTCGAGGGCGGCGAAGTGACGTCGGTGAGCCCGGTGGGCGGCACTGCGCCGGGCGGCGCGGGGACCCGCTCGGTGGGCGGCCGCAACGCCGGCCGGGAAGACCGGGAGGTCGTGTGGGAGTTCGAGATCGAGCCGGACTCGGACGGCGACGTGACGGTGAGCCTCGACGCGGGGCGCCCGTGCGACGAGGAGGGGGCGATCTGCACCGCGGACGGGCGGTCGCTGTCGGAGGACATCTCGACGACGGTCGAGGGTCCGGAGACGGACGAGGGTCCGCCGCCGCTGACGGCGTCGTTCGAGGACCTGCCGGGCGAGCATGACGGGGAGAGCGCGTTCCGCTTCCGGGTGGCGTTCAGCGAGAAAATCGCGATCAGCTACCGCAGTCTCCGCGAGGACGCCTTCGCGGTCACCGGGGGCCGGGTGACGCGGGGCAAGCGGGTGGACGGGCGGAAGGACCTGTTCGAGATCACGGTCGACCCGGACGGCACCGGCGAGGTGGCGATCTCGCTGCCCGCGGGCCGGGAGTGCGAGGTCTCGGGCGCGATCTGCACCTGGGGGCCGCCCCGCAAGCAACTGACCAACACCCCGGCCGCGACGGTGGCCGGTCCGCCGGTCGAGCCGCTGACGGCGTCGTTCGAGGGCGTGCCGGCGGAGCACGACGGGGAGACGGCGTTCAAACTCAGGATCGCGTTCAGCGAGCCGCTCAGCTGGATGAACAGCCGGCGGTTGCGGGAGCACGTGGTGGCGGTGGCCGGGGGCCGGGCGACGAAGGCCGGGCGGGTGAACCGGCGCCGGGACCTGTGGAAGCTGACGGTGGAGCCGGACTCGCTGGCCGACGTGACGGTGACGCTCGCGGCCGGGGCGGCGTGCCGCACCCCGGCGGCGGTCTGCACGTCGGACGGCCGGGCGCTGTCGACCACCATCGCGACGACGGTGCGGGGGCCGGTGGCGGTCTCGGTGGCGGACGCGCGGGCCGAGGAAGGCACCGACGCGACCCTCGACTTCGCGGTGACGCTCAGCCGGGCGGCCTCGGGCACGGTGGCGGTGGCGTATGCGACCGCCGACGGGACGGCGACCGCGGGCGCGGACTACACGGCGCGGAAGGGCCAGCTCACCTTCGATCCGGGCGAGACGGCGACGACGGTGCGGGTGCCGGTGCTGGACGACGCCCATGACGAGGGCGAGGAAACGCTGACGTTGCGGCTCTCGGCGGCGTCGGGCGCCGTGCTCGCCGACGGGACGGCGACGGGCACCATCGTCAACTCGGACAAGTTGCAGCAGGCGTGGCTGGCGCGGTTCGGCCGGACCGTGGCCACGCACGTGACAGACGCGGTAGGCGACCGGCTGCGGGGCACGCCGGGGCAGGAGTCCCATCTGACGGTGGGCGGCTACCGGCTGCCGGTGGGCCAGCGCGGGGCGACGGACGGCGCGGAGGACGGCGTGTCGGGGGTGGAGCGGCTGGTCCTGGCGTTGGGGCAGCGGCTGGGCTTGGGGCGTGGGACCGCTCCCTCGGGGTCCGCTGGCACGGGAACTGGCCCGTGGGCGGCCTCTCAGGCAGACCCGGACCCACGGCTGGTCCAAAGCCGGACCCTCGATCTCGGGTCTGCCGTGAATCTGCGGCAGGTCTTGTTGGGCAGTTCCTTCCGGCTGGCGCTGGGCGGGGACGCCGTGGGGGCAAGCCGCCTGCGCCTGACGGCCTGGGGCCGGGTGGCGGGCACCACGTTTGACGGGCGGGATGGCGATCTGTCTCTGGACGGCGACGTGCTCACGGGCACCGTGGGCGTGGATGGGGAATGGGACCGGCTGCTCGCCGGGCTCGCCGTGGCCCACAGCCGGGGCGACGGGTCGTTCAGCATGACGGGCCTGGAGGCCAACGCCAACGGCCAAGGCGAGTTGGAGACCACCCTGACGAGTGTCCATCCCTACCTGCGGTATGCCGTAAATGACCGGCTGGCCGTGTGGGGCCTGTTGGGCTTTGGGACGGGCCAAATGGAGCTGGAAGTAGCCAACGGCGAGATCCGGGAGACGGACACGGATCTGCTGATGGGGGCCTTCGGGGGCCGGGGCATCCTGCTGGCGGCTCCGGAGAGCGGGGGCTTTCAGTTAGCCACCCGCACGGATGCCATGCTCACGCGGACCACCTCGGACGCGGTCCAGACCGCCGACGGCAACATGGCGTCGGGGGAAGCCGACGCGCACCGGCTGCGGCTGGTCCTGGAAGGCAGCCGGGGCGTCACGTGGGCCGAAGGCCGGCGCCTGACCCCCACGATGGAACTGGGCCTGCGGCATGACTGGGGCGACGCGGAGACGGGCTTCGGCCTGGAACTGGGTGGCCGGGTGCAATACGCGGACCCGGCGTTGGGGCTGACCATCGACGCGACGGTCCGGGGCCTGCTGGCGCATGAAGACAGTGACTATGAGGAATGGGGCGCCTCAGGCACGGTGCGGGTGGCTCCCGGGGCCGGGGGCCAGGGCTTGGCCCTGACGCTGGCGCCCACCTGGGGCGCGGCCTCCAGTGGCGTGGATGGCCTGTGGTCCCGGCAGACCACGGCGGGCCTGGCGCCGCAAGGCACCCGGGTGGCCCCGGTCGGTCGGCTGACTGCGGAAATCGGCTATGGCGTGGCCGCGCCCTTCGGCACCGGCCTCCTGACCCCCTATGCGGGCACGGTGTTGACGGAGGGCGCGGCCCGCACCTACCGCGTGGGCACCCGCCTGCAACTCGGCAGGCCCGGCGCCACGGGCCTGACGCTGAACCTGGAAGGCACGAGACAGGAACCGGCGGGCCCACAACCGGCCACCCAGGGCCTCCGCCTCCAAGCCACCTGGGGCTTCTGAGCGTTTCCCTCTCCCCTTTTCTGAACCCTCTCCCGCTGGGAGAGGGCAGGGTAAGGGGGGCTTCCTCCTTCTGTCATCCTCGATCTGATCGGGGATCCAGCGTCTTTATCTTTGTCTTCGTAGCTGCGGCATCTCCGCGGCAGCGAGGAACCGCCTCTACTTGCCCCTTCTCGGACGGCATGCCATCATTTTGCTATCACATGGGACGTCATCGAACGGATTAGTGAGAGAGACATGGCACAACTTCTGATTCGGCAACTGGATGACAAAACGGTGATAGAGAAGTACTGAAACGCTGAAAGCCAACAATGGAGGATTAAAACATGAACCAAACTTACACGGCACTTATCCAACAACGTAAGGATTGGTGGATTGGTTGGATAGAAGAGATCCCTGGCGTGAATTGTCAAGAAAGGACGAAAGAAGAATTGCTTGATGCCCTTCGCATCACGCTTATCGAAGCCTTGGAATTCAATCGGCAGCAAGCAATCAGCGTTGCTGAAAGTGGGTACCAGGAAGTTGCCATCCAGGTATGAAACGAAGAGCCTTGAATATCTGTATTTCACGTTGAGCCATGATAAAAGGTGCGAACATGAAAACCTTAACGCTCAGACTCGATGAGACGCTCTATGCCAAAGTCTTGTCCATGTCCAAACGACGAAAAACGACCAAGTCGGAAGTCGTCAGGGAAGCGCTGAACACCTGCTTTGAAAAAGGCAATGGACCCTCAAAAGGGTCGGCGTTCGAATTAGCCAATGATCTGGCAGGGACCGTGGCCGGGCCATGGGACCTCTCAGTCAACAAAATCCATCTCAATAGCCTTGGCCGGTAGGCTGGTCGAGCGCTATGCGGATGTTCCCATGTCCCTGGCCGATGCGTGTTTGGTTCGGATGGCAGAACAACATACCCAGAGTAAAGTGTTAACCCTGGATCAGGATTTTCGCATCTATCGAAAAAACAGCCGTCACGTCATTCCGGTTCTGATTCCACATTGAGAAATCGCGTCGGCGACAAACAGTGTCCCCCCAGCCGCAACTTCTATAAAAACAGCTTTTCTCTTGCTGTCATACCCAATCGCGTCGGGGATCCAGTGTCTTTGTCTTCCGTAGTCGTAGCCGCGCACCCTCATGCTGCAATTCTCCTTCGCCCCTTGTTGCGTCAACAAATAAATGCGCGATTAAGGTGCGTTCAAGAGGCGTTGAATGGCTGGTCTAAAGCTCGATGGGACATGAAGTGGGAAGATCAATGCAGCGCTGGCAGGTAACCTCTAAGGCATACACGACAGCAGCCGTTCACAAGGCAAGGGAAAGTCTCGCGTAGAGCTTAGGAAATTCCATCGACACCTAGGTAATTGGCTACGGCCTCAAATACCGCGAGCTCAGTTTCCGGAAATCCAGACCGCTTAATGCAGGCCAGTACCGCCGATTCTGGATTAGTTTCAGTTGAGTCAACTACAATATCAAGAACCGGACCAGCCGGACAGGTTATTTCGATCAAGCCGATGTAACGAGACAGCGCAGTGCCGGAAACAGCTCTATAGAGTCCTTCGCGTGACAGACCGAATTCATATATCCGCTTGGCATAGGTGTGGGATAGCTCAAAGCGGCAGTTGAGTGTTGTTTGTGGTTCCTTGAAGGCGTCGGCGACGGCTACCGCGATATTGAGGCCTAAACGCCGCAGACGGGATATCGTAAGCCGGAGTTTTTGGGGTACAGGAACTACAAGCACGTGTAGATACCAACTATCAAGAGGCTTTCTGTCTGGCCATTTGATCGCGACACGTGTGCGAATTTCCTGCGAGACTCCATAGTCCTGCGAGACTCCATAGGTCCACGGTGTGAGGTTGGCAAATGCATATGGTCCGAGGCGGTCGTCGTGAACATAAAGATCTTGAACACCGCTTGACGCTTCACGAAACCCATAGCTTGGATTAGTTTGAGGAATCGTCGGCCCGGTTTGTATGCCGACACAACAAACCGCATGCCCTGCCGCTTGACCGTCTGCGGGAAGAAGCGTGAGAACCGGAGCAAAACCGGAGCGGGCGTAACTAAAGATTTGTAACACATTGTCCGCAAAAGAAGCGCCGGGTATTACAAGTGGAGAAAAGCCTGCCGCGCGGGTCGCTTCACAAATTTGGCGAACCGTAAGCCCTTCATTCGGGAACGGGCGTCCTTCTTGAAGGGGGTAGCGTGTTGCAGACTCGGTAATACTGGCCGGCGAGAAGACGCCTTTGGCTTCTTTGGCAACGACGCAGTCCAACGCGCTCCAGAGTGCAGTTGTTGCACATGCGCTGACACCCTGATCCTGAGTTTGGAAAGGCACGCCGTCAATGTGTAAGGAAAATCCCGCTAAATGAACATAGTGACGTCGAGTAGTCTCAAAAGACGAGTTTTTCTCAGTGGGCGCGGGCAATACCGTCCTCCCGATAGGAGAATCTGGCAATGGCCGTATGACGGAGAACCCTAGATAACACTTCTGAAGATCTTTCTGGATTCTCGAATGAGCACCCCGGCCCGCCTGTTCTATCATTTTGCGCCAGCGGGTGTCATCGAATGGTTTCGTAAAGAAGTGAAGGCGTCTTGTAAAATTCGGGTATGAACGCAAGCTTCGAACATAGTAGACCGCATCATCGTGCATAAAGGTGTGATCAATGTAGTGGCTTTCCACGATCACGGTTTTGCAACCGATTTCCCTCAAATAGACCTGTAGATATTCAGCTTGGAGGGGCAGGTCGGGAGCCAAAGCAGTACCCGATGGGTGCGTGTATAGTTCTTGGAAAGCGGTTTCAGAAGACAGCGTGTGTATCTCAAGAGAGGGGTATGGCAGCCGTTCATTGCTCATGTCTGCCCCAGTTCAGGTTCACCCATTTTGAAGTTGAGAATTTCTTCGCTTACGATCTCGTTCGCTGCCTCACGCTTTATAATCGGCTTCACTGTCTGGCGGGCGCGTATAAGAATAGCCGTCATCTGCTCCGTAGAAATCTTATTGGCCGCAGCACTGGGCAAGTTCGATGGCTTAGCTTTAGGTGTAGGCCTATCGCTTGAAGAACGTCGCTGTCGTTTGACCTTTGGTAGTTTTTTAGGCATGTGAAATTCTCCTGGAAGACTTTGTTTGTAACGTTGCACGGTTACGAGTATTCAATTGCGTCGGCCAATCTCGACCCCGCCAATCCGGCAGCCGGTAGGCTGGTATGTTCAAGTGCCCGCGATATTGCATCGAGGCTCTCGCCCCATAACAGAGACGGTGCTGCCAGTGTATTGGGCGCACTGCAGCGATGCTAGGGCCTCCGTTCGGCTTGTCTCAGTGTGAGAAGATATCTCTTCTCTCATGCACCCCCGTTTACGCTCGAATTACCCGCAAACAGCTGGCCGAGCAACCGAGCCACTGGGCACTGGAAGATTTGATTGGTCTCTAAGCACTGGTGGGTTTGTTTGCATCAGCCAAAATCGCTGCTGCGACGCGTCGGACTGTTTCAAGGGTTTGCGTATCTGCTTTTGATGCTTGTTGAAAAACAGGGTCAACATGCGCAGAACTCTCAATCGGCGCCCGGCCCAGTAGCGCGTCAACGGTCACATTGAGAGCATCAGCGAGCTTGATAAGCGTCTCAAGCGTCGGTGTGCGCTGGCCTGTTTCAAAGTGAGAAATAGATGCGGCCCCTACTGCGGACCGTGCGCCCATCTGCGCTTGCGTCAGTCCTCGAAGGTCTCGGAATTTCCGCAGATTAGTTTTTAACGTTTTGCTCGAGTCTTTCGCTGTTGACATACGCACCCAGTTGGTATATAAAAAATATACGATGTCGTATAGTTCTATACATATAATAGAAACCCTCAACGCAGAATGCAAGGAGAAAATGAGATGAGTGAACTCAATGACGAACTGAACTTGGATAAGAAAGGACTGTACATCTTTGTTAACCGTCGCAAGTTCGAAGAAGGCGATGGAGTAAAATCCGAAATGAACGGCGCGGAGATTGCAGCCTTGGTCGGTGTCCCTCCAGACAACGCCGTAGTTCGCCTCGAAACCCGTGGCGAGCCCCTTGAGATTCCGATTGATAAAACAATTGAGATTAAAGAGGGGTTCCACTTCCTTGTGACCAGAAAGACGGTGGAGGGCGGCCATGAATCGCGAGCGCATTGAACGAGAACTTGCGCTTCTTCAAGCAGGCGGTCAACAGGCCGATCTCATAGTCGGTAATGACCAAGCGTACGTTCTGTACCGCGACGTTCCAACAGGTGGCATGCAACACGGGTTGCCGTCTTCGACGGACGCAATAGTCCCGGTCCCTTCCGGTTATCCCGGCGCCCCGATTGATCTGGCCGGTCTGCCAAAGGGGTCACCTTTTTTACCTCGTGTAAAGGGTGGCCAGAACAGCCAAGGGGTCTGCTCGGTGGATGATCGCCAATGGCAACTAGCCAGCTATCATCCGCATAACGGCGGTGGTGGGCCACCGTGGGACCAGAACAAACATGGATTTCACACTTACATCGACCATCTCATCGCTTGGCTGGACTGCATATGACAAAATTTCCTTCTGAAAAGAAGACTTCCAAACGATGTATCCTTCGCGTCGCGTCACCGGAGTTCGAAGAACTTCAACGCTTAGTATTCCGGCGCTACCCGAAGTGGGAATGGGCCACGTTTGCGCGCTTTGGCTGGCGAGACACGGGCGATACGCTTGTTGTTACTCTCGCAAGTCTCGTTACGCCTAAAAAAGGAGACTTAGATGAAACGGTCGGCCATGTTGCTTTTGATGAACAATATACATTGCGGGTGGCGCTAGCTACTGAAAAACACGTCTTGGCCGTGGGTGTCATTCATTCCCATCCGGAAAATTACGCGCCCCGCCCTAGTACAATTGATGATGAAATGGACGACTATTATTCGCAATATTTTGCGGATTTTGCACCAAATCGTCCTTACGTAAGTCTGATACTTTCAAGGGTCGCCAATGAACTGATTATTTCTGGCCGTATATTCTGGGGTGGCATGTGGCTTACGCTTGAGCATACAGCAGCTGAGCGCGAAATTGTGGAAAGCTGGCCTGGAAGAACGCGCAAACGACCACCGAGTTACGCAGTGGATCGCGCCGCACGACTTGTAAGCGCGTTTGGAGGGGAAGCATTTTCTCGGCTTCGTGGCGCGTGCGCCGCTGTTATCGGTTCTGGTGGAACCGGTTCAGCTGCTGTCGAGATTCTAGCAAGGGCCGGTATTGGTCGACTCGTAATTGTTGACCCTGATGTAGTCGCGCGTTCGAACCTTGAACGCCTGCATGGAAGCGTTCCAGACCATGCAAAAAAAAAGACGCCAAAAGTTGTAGTTGCTCGTGAATTAGTGCATCAGATCGATTCTTCTATTGAGGTCGTAGCATTACAAGGCAGGCTCCCTCAAGCTGAGGTAATAGACGCGGTTGTGTCATCGGACATTGCCTTGGGCTGTACGGATCGACAACACAGCCGTCTCGCATTAAGTGATTTGGCATTTCGCTATTTAGTGCCGTCGATCGATTGCGGTGTCGTACTAGAAGGTGCGGCTGGCACCATCACCGGGCAGGTCGCACAATTTGTGCGCCTACTTGCAGCAGATCCATGCGTTCTTTGCAGGAACATGATTAATCCACGGCGCGTGGCACAGGAACTCATGTCAAGTGCGGAGCGCGCACAGCGCGCGGCAGCAGCGGCCGAAGCACAAATCCACGGGTACGATCCAGATCCCTATTGGCTGCAGGAACCTCAGATAAATACCGTCGGCTATCTGACCACGGCTGTGGGCGCGATGCTTGCGGGATATGCCATAGGATGGTTGACGCGACGATTTGATCCACCCTTTGAACGCTTGCAGATGAATTTTGTTGCTCCTTTCCTGGATGTCACGGACCTTCCTCAAAAACAGCGCTCCGAATGTGCATGTGCGAAATTTAGGGGGTGGGCAGATCAGGCAAACGCCGAGGCATTGGTTTCAGTGCCTTCTCACTGGCCACCCGTATTGTTGAGATGAAGTAAGGCGAAGATAGTTCCTGGTCGTACTCGCGAGATGCACGGCCAAGCTTCTGCTCCGCCGGTCTGCGGTCTTGAAGCGGTTCCGCATTGCGTCATCCGGCATCGTTGCCAAAGATATGATTGGTCTGAAGATCCATATCCCGGAAAAGGTTCTTCTCAACATCCAATATGAAAATTTCTTTTGGAACAGACGGTTGGGCGGGTACTTGAACGTTTCATTCTGCCTAAAACCAGTCTCCAAAAGTGTTCGGTGCCGTATCTTCCAGGGCAGCCTCAGTTTCCGTCAGTTCGCTCAGGCGCTTTATTGAGCAAGCCAAGGTAGTTTTGCACGCACGCCCAGATTTCTCGATACCCCAAGCCGCTTAGATTCTTGTATTGTTCTTGGCATCGAGACACAAACGCCCCGTCGCGGTTCTTGTTGTCCGCCTTGACCGTGTAGACCAACAACGCGGAATAGGCGGTGAAGTTATCAGTTACGCATGGCTTCTTCATTCCACACGACGCCAGAATGGCATCCAGCTTTTCCAAACACTTGACTATCCCATTGGGATCATCGACCGGGGCCAGGGATTTCTTGCAATGCCGGAACCGTTTCTTGTCACCTATAGCCGCCTTGGCCCTGGCTTTAATGCGGGCGGATTGGACATTCATTCGGGCTTTGATCTTCTCGCAGTTGTCGACATTGCCCTTTTCCGAGCAGGCATGAAACATCGCCATTGTAGATCCCTTGTTTCTCACTACATCGGGATCGCGACTGTTAGACATTATCAGGTTATGGCCTAGGCTTTGGAATAACGCTTCGTTTATGGCATCCGTGAGGGTATCGCCAGAGGTTGGGTTTGGAAGAGAGATAGGCTTCCCTTTCCCACTCAAGGCATCGATTATAGCTTCACACAAGCTACTACTAGGCATCTGCAAGCAAAGTTTCCTTGTCTCACCCCAGGCTTCGGTTGTGGGATCGGGGAGGGTATCGGCAGAGTCTACCGCCGTCCCGATGCCTACCAGCACCAGTACAATCAAACCGCAAAAGACGGTTCGCATGTGTCGCATAGGGCCACCTTGGGAATTGACGATTTCCATACGATGCGATGTTCAGCAGGTCATTTTCAGCTTTTTGAGTAAGCCGATACTTAGGCATGTTGGGATCTATGGCGTTGCTGCGCTTCTTCCCAAATTTCGTCAACGGTCTTATGACTTACGCCACTTTGTTCACCGTCAATGAGTGCAGCACGGATATCCGTGATTTCAGTGTCGCGCCTGATACGGTCGCGAATCAGGTCGCGAAATACTTCGCTTTCGTTACAGTAGTTTCCGGTTTCAATCTGCGCCTTGATCCAGCCGGCTTGCTGGTCTGTTACTGATATGCTCTTTTTAACCATTCCCATGATCTGTTCTCCAAAAGGCAGCTATTTTGGATTTTGCGCAGGTGAAAGCGCCTTGGCAATGACTCTGGTGAGCGAATCTCGTAATTCGTCGTCATTGATGGATCGCGTATATTCAAGGGCAGTCATGCGTGCGTCGGGGGAAATAGGGACTTGGTCGGCGTGCACGTCGGAGTCGTCCTCGCGGGATTCCGGTATTTCACCAATCCAGAAAATAATATCTTCTAAATGGAGGTCCTCCATCCGCGCTTGAATGTTCTCCATTAACGTGGTTTTGAGATACATGAGCTGGTGAAGCCATACGGAATTGTCCACGGCTACGTGCAGCTTTCGAAACTTGATTCTGGCAGGCCAGGTATGGGAAGCCACGACTTCGCCCACGAGCGCTTTCCACTGCTTTTGGAGACGATACTCGCAGAGGCGCGCCGCAAACCCATGGCTTTGAGAAATGTCCCTGATGAGTGATCGGGAGGAGGAAAAGGCGTGCATGGCATGGTATTCTAGGCTTTAAAAAGAGTAGGGTCAATTGACGACGAAACCGGGGGATGACGTTCCTCCCCTTGCTCAAGGGAGACGGTAGAACCTGATGTCTCAGGATCCAACGACAAAACTGATCGGGAGCAATCGCAAGGCGTTTCACGACTATGCGATTGAAGAAAAGATCGAGGCGGGTCTGATCCTGCAAGGAACCGAAGTGAAGTCGCTCCGGGAAGGCCGGGTCAATTTGCGCGAAGCCTATGCCACGGTGGCCGAGGGGAAAGCGATCCTGCATAACTGTCACATCGGTGAATACAGTCATGGGAATATCATGAATCATGAACCCTTGCGGCCACGAGGGCTGTTGTTGCACAAAAAAGAAATCCGGACGTTAACGGGGCAAGTTCAGCAGAAGGGCCTGACGTTGGTGCCGCTCCGCATGTATTTTAATCAGCGCGGGGTTGTGAAAGTCGAGTTGGGTCTTGCGCGTGGGAAAAAACACTATGACCGGCGGGAGACCGTGAAAAAACGCGAGGCCGGTCGTGAAATGGAACGAGCCATGAAACGGGAATCAAGGAAACCGTGACTCCTGTTTCGTCGTCGTTATTCTCAACATGAAGATTCTGTCAGCGGATTTTGTGAAGAGTTGCATGAAGCCGGCTCACTATCCTGGTGAGCGTCTTCCCGAGGTGGCCTTCGTGGGGCGTTCCAACGTGGGCAAATCGTCGGCGATTAATTCCTTGTTGAATCGCAAGGCTATCGCCAAGGTCAGTACGACTCCGGGAAAAACGCAAACGCTCAATTTCTTTCGTGTGCTCACGAGCGACAAGGCGTTACCCAACATTTTTTTCGTCGATTTGCCAGGCTACGGCTATGCCAAAGCCTCCAAGTCGGTTCGTGAACAATGGGGTCCGATGATCGAGCGCTATTTGACGCAACGGGCTCAATTATGTGCCGTCGTCCAATTGGTCGATGCGCGAGGGCTCGAAGCTCATGACGTGACCACGCTTGAATGGCTCACCCATCTCGGGCATCGACCCATCGTCGTGGTGACGAAGATCGACAAACTGTCTCGTGGCCGGCGCCGCCCGTGCCTGTTGCAGGTTTGTCAGACCCTGGGAGTGGAAAATCACGAAGAGGTGCTGGGGTACTCCTCAAAGACGAACGAGGGCCGCCAGGAACTATGGAACGCATTGAGAGACCATTATGAATCGTGGAACAATCCCGGCTGAAAGCGGAGTCACGTTGAGACATGCAGGATACCGAAGGTTGAAGTGTGGGATCGCCATTGCGCTGGTGTGCTTGGCCGCCTGTCAAGTAAACAGTCAACCCGGTGATGAACGTGCCGTTGATGCTCAACGCGGGCCAGCGGCGGATCGACAAACGGTTGGGACATTTGATCGCCTGACAGGGGAATATCGTGGAACGCACAAAGGAGACTCGTTAGTCGTCTGGGTTGATGCGTTAGCCGAGGTCGAAGCGGGCCAACAGGCTGCGCTGCTTATTTTTAGAGAGCAGGACAGACTGCGTTTGGAGACCTACATGAAACGTATCATCGACAACCCCGCTGACTATTACCGCAAGGTCTGCGAAGGGGCCGAGTCTACCAAATATGGGTATCACTTCCGTGACTTTTATAAGGTTTGGAATACGCAGGGCGGACTGGCTTTATTGCAGGACGGGTTTCGTAGCGGTCGCTTACCTCTCGATTGGGAGGAGATAGAAAGCCGGAAGTACTCTGCTCATCTACGCACTGAGGAGTATATTGTTTTGGGTGAGCGGGAATACGCGATCAGGAGAATCCGTCGTTCCGCCAAAACAGGGGCATTGAAAAGCGCGCAGTTGACTCAAACCGGCTTCATTCAGAATTTCTTCGATAATCCGGTGATCAGCGTGACGCGGGTGGGCAACGCCCGGTCGTCATTCAAGTTGCTGGGATCTTATCTGGACAGTAAATTTAATGCCCAGCAGGAACTGGGCCGGAGTGGTACGACCTTGCCTCCCCATCTTCCGGACGTCTGTAAACCCCTCATGTCAAATGACCCGATTTCGCATCCTGAGTGATGTAGTTGTATGCAAATCTGCTCCAAAAATATACCAAAAGTACTCCAAACTACGCTAAAAGTATGCCAATTATGCACCAAAAAGCACCCAAAATGCGCCTCATCTGTCATCCTTGTTTGTGTTCAGTAATTCGTTGACAATTCTCGCCCCGTCTTTCCCCTCCTGTCATCCCCGACTTGATCGGGGATCCAGCGTCGTTCAGTTCCCCTCCTTTGGAAGACAACCCCCTTAATCCCCCTTATCAGGGGGACTGCTTAGAGCCGCCCCCCCTGATAAGGGGGGTTCATCTCTTACGACAACCACCCGCCGAACGGCCGCTTCGCCAGAGACGAAGCCACGAGAAGAATAGGCGCCGGTCGTCATCAGGAACAAGCTGGCCCTTCTTTCTTGGTTCCCTGGTCAGCCCATCATGCTGTCAACGAATTACTGAACATTTACAATTCTACGTGACGCGCGCTAGCTGGAATCGGCGAGAGCGCGGGGACTAGGAGGGAAATGAAAACCGGATTTCGATGTAGGCCTTATTTTTTAACGATGACATCCATTTGTCTTGGGATTGTTGGAGTTTCTCTTGATACAACCGGTTCGCAATCGCGTCTTTCACTTTATCAAACGGTTGCGTGGTGCCTTCCCGGTCCTCCTCGAGCCGGAGGATATGAATCCCGATTTCCGTTTCAATCAACGGGCTGACCTCCCCCGGGCTGAGCTTCTTCAAGGCTTCGCCCAAAGGCGCCAATAATTCATCTTTCGTCACGAACCCCAGGTCGCCTCCCATGACGCTTTCGGGCCCATCGGAAAAAAGTTCGGCCAATTTCTCGAAGCTCGTGTCTTCGTCGAGTTGACTCAAGAGGACTTCAGCTCGTGTTTTCAGCGTCTCCATATTTTCATTCAGCTTCGGGAGCAGGAGAATCTGCCGGATGTGGTGTTTGCCGGGAGACGTAAAGAGCCGTTGCTGCTCTTTATAGTAGGCGCGGATTTCTTTGGGAGAGACGACGATGCCTCGGCGAATTTCCATATCGCTGACGCGGCGCACCATCATTTCCTCGCGAAGGACAGCCTTGGATTGAGAGGCCGCCGGCGGGAACCCGGCGGGGTTTCTGCGCAATTGTTCCCAGGCTTTTTCCACTTCTTCATCGCTGATCGAAATTTGCTTGGCTTTGGCTTCCTGGAGTTGGAGTTTCCGTTCGATCATCCGATTCAAGATTTCATATCGTTTCTGAACGAGACGCTCCGTGAGTTCATTCCCTTCATGCCGGGCTTTCAAGCGAAACGTTTCATCTGCCATTTCCGCTTGGAGTTCGGAAACCGTAATAAGCTCTGCATTGACGATGGCGGCGATACCATCCGTTAAAAGCTTGCCCTCGACGCTTGTCCCCGACCCGATCGGGGATCTAATCGAGGGTTGAGCAGGCACGACGGGGGCAAGAAACGCGACTACGTACAGTGCAATGGGCAGCATGGCCGTCGTCCTGAACGCGCGTCGGGAGTGTCGACAGGGGTGGGATGAAGAACGGTGCCGGCGAAGTGGATGATTCATGAGAGGGAGGGGGTCATGGTTTCCGGTGAAACATTCAACAGGCCATTCAACATCGTCGTCAAGACGGACACCACGCTCGGCCAATCATCGAGGTCCATGGCAATGGCAAAGGAGACCGGCGAGAGAAATTGAAGGCGGCCTTCCGAATAGTGCATTAACCAATCGAGGCTCTCTTGAGAAATCGTGGCGTTGGGAGCAAAGGTCACGGTCACGGTGTCATTCGCGGCTTCCAGCGACTCCACTTTAAGCTTCTTGGCGAGCAGGCGAATTTGCATCACTTCAAACAACTGCTCCACCGGTTCGGGCGGCGTCCCATACCGGTCCTGTGTCTCCTCATGCAGAAGCGCGAGATCGCCAACCTTCTGACTGGCTGAGAGCCGTTTATACAAGGACAAGCGTTGATGGCCGTCCTCGACGTAGTCGTCGGGGATAAAGGCCGACACGGGAACGTGCAACGTCGGATCGACCTCTTCTTCAACAGGTTCACCTTTCCGCTGTTGCACGGCTTCTTCAACCATCTGCATATACAGATCAAAGCCCACCGCTGCAATGTTGCCGGATTGTTGTTTGCCCAGGAGGTTGCCGGCGCCTCGAATTTCCAGGTCGGCGGCGGCAATGCGAAACCCCGAGCCCAAGTCCGTAAATTCCTGAATGGCCAGGAGCCGTCGTTGGGCATCGGTGCCCAGGATCTCTTCATTGGGGAAAAAGAAATACGCATAGGCTTGATCGCCGGCGCGGCCCACGCGTCCCCGCAGTTGATAAAGTTGTGCCAGTCCGAACATATCGGACCGATCCACCAGGATGGTATTGGCGCGAGGAACGTCCAGCCCCGATTGAATGATCGAGGTGGAAATCAGGATATCCGCCTCGCCGTGAAAGAACTTTAACATGACGCCTTCGAGGACGTGCTCGTTCATCTGCCCGTGAGCCATGACGAGCCGGGCTTCGGGCACGAGTTCCCGGAGCCAGCCGGCCGTCCGCTCGATGGTTTCGACCCGGTTATGGACGTAAAACACCTGCCCCTGTCTCGCCAGCTCCCGGCGGATGGCTTCGCGGATCAGATGGGGATTGAATCGGACGACCTGGGTGCGGATGGCCAGGCGCCCGGGTGGGGGCGTGTCGATGACCGACAGGTCCCGGACCCCGGAAAAGGCCATTTGCAGCGTGCGCGGGATGGGGGTCGCCGTGAGCGTCAACACGTCGACTTGCGTGCGAAGTTGTTTTAGTCGTTCTTTATGACGAACGCCGAACCATTGCTCTTCGTCGATAATGACCAGTCCCAGGTTTTTGAAGTGCACGTTTTTCTGAAGGAGCCGGTGGGTGCCGATGACGATATCCACGACGCCCGATGCGAGGTCAGGCAACAGCGCTTTGACCTCTTTGGGATTTTGAAATCGCGAGAGCGTCCCCACCTGGATGGGAAACGGCGCGAAACGGCGCGTAAACGTTTCCGAATGTTGTTGCGCCAGGAGGGTGGTGGGCACGAGCACCGCCACCTGCCGGTTATCCTGGACGGCTTGGAACGCCGCCCGCATCGCCACTTCGGTTTTTCCATACCCGACGTCCCCACACACCAGCCGATCCATGGGTTTGGGCAGCAGCAGGTCCCGTTGAATATCGTCGATGGCTTTGAGTTGGTCGGGGGTTTCTTCATAATCGAACGCCGCCTCGAATTCGTGGGATAACGAGCTGTCCTGCTGATACGGGTGGCGAGTGACGACTTCGCGGTCGGCATACAAGTCGACGAGTTCGTCGGTCATGTCTTCAATGGCTTTTTTGACGCGCGCCTTGGTCTTGGCCCAAGCGGTGCCGCCTAATTTGTCGAGGGTCAGGGTCAGGTGATCGCTGCCCCGGTATTTTTGGACCTGGTTCAACCGGTCGAGCGGGACATAGAGGGTGTCTCGTCCTGCAAATTCCAGGATGAGATAGTCGCTTTCAAAGCCTTGCACGGCCAAGCGTCGAAGCCCCTTGTACCGGCTGATCCCATGTTGCACGTGGACCACGTAGTCTCCGGCGTTCAAATCATCCAACGAGGACAGAAAGGTCGCGGTCTTGCTTTTGGGTTGGGGCCGATGCCGGGAAATTTTGGCGAAGATATCTTCTTCGGTGACCACCGTGAAAGGAAACGACGGCACCACAAACCCTGACGAAAGAAACCCTTGCAGAATATAAAACGGCATTCGTGCCGAAGGATGGAGCGCTTGAGAGAAGGGGTTCCGTTCCGTCGCGGGGGCGTGGTGTTCGGCGAACAACCCCGACAAACGTCCGACTTGTCCGGAGGATCGAACCACGACCATAACCGGCCCTTCACCGCGAAGCCGTTCCAGGATCGCAAGGGTATCGGTAAACGACGTTCCGCGGAGCCCCAACCCCACGCTCTTGGCCGACTGGAGAGGAAGGGTGATGACCGGGTTCCAGGAGTCTTCAACGGGCGCGACCACGTCGAAAGCCAGAGACGGACCATCGCAAAGTAACGCCAGGAACTCATCCCAGCCGGCGGACTGTTGAGAGGGACCGGGATACGGGACCCCGGTACCCGCCGCGTCGTGTTCCTCCCATGCCAACCGCAGCCTTTCCTCCCACTCCCGTGCATGCGCAGCCAGGGTGAAGGGACGATCCATGACCACGAACGGTGAAGCTGGAAAGTAATCGAGGAGGGTGGCCATGGATGGATACATGTCCGGCAATCGCCATTCGGCGTCCGGCGGGATTTCGGAAAGCGGTTCGTCGGGTGGGAGCAGGTATTCCCGGGCAGGCAGGAGCACTGCGGAGAGAACGGATTCGGTGGATTCTTGCGTGCCCGGATCGAACCGGCGGGTGGACTCGACGGTATCGCCCAAAAACTCTATCCGGTAGGGTTCGGTCGCATCGGTGGAAAAGATATCAATGATGCCGCCTCGAACACTGAATTCTCCGGGAATTTCCACCACGGAAACTCGTCGATAGCCGGTCCGCAGCAAATGGCGGAGCAACGATTCCCGCTCAATCACGCTGCCCACTTTGACGGTTAAACACGATTGCGTGAAAACGGACTGGGGGACCAGGTACTGTAAGGCGGCGTGCGGCGTCGTGATGACAACCGTGGGGCGATGGCTTTGAAGGTGAAACAAGGTCTGCATGCGTTGCGTGACGAGATCGATGGACGGAGACCCGGTTTCATACGGGGCTTGACCCCGGTCCGGGAAAAATGCCAGGGATTCGGCAGGGAGGTTGAAGAAAGCAAAGAAAAACGCCACGTCCTGGCATAACGATTCCGCCTCTTCCTGGGTCGGCGTCAGAATAAGCCAGTTGTGGGGGATCACTCCCTGGAACGGTCGCTCGGAAGCTGGCGCCTCGTCACGCTGCTCCGTCGTTCTCAACAGGCTGAGGATGAACGCGAGGCTCGGGCCATGTGGCCCAAGGACCAAAGGTTGGGCCCCCGGGGTGGTCAAGGCCTCAACGATGGGCGTCAGAATCTGGTCACAGGATGATTGGAACGGGTTGTTCATTCGTAAGGTGCTTATGATGGAGGCGCGTGCTTGAGCCGGCATTATCTCTGATGCAGAGGGGGAACGCCGTCAGACCCTTCTTTCACTCAGTCCAGTTTCCGCATGAGTTCAATAATACGACTCGTCGAGATCTCAGGCACAAGCGGGATACTGACGACGGTGCCCCCCTCGGGCTTCCACACAGGATCGCCCGACAATGTGCGTACCCAAAATCAACAAGACCGTTCGTTTGGCTTAAACAGTCTATGATACCCCGTCTCCTACCGAAATCTCTAGCCAGGATCTTGCCCAGCCCTCCCTTGCCTGCCCCGTGCCCTTCCAATGTCCTTCTTGATTCCATCATTCCCATTCCAAGCGAAGCGCTTGTCCTGAGCAACGCGAAGGAACTATCTGCTTCTTCCTTCTGTCATCCTTGTATGTGTTCAGTAATTCGTTGACAGAATGAAGGAACCGATCACACCATGTTTGTCATTCTGAGCTTGTCCTGAGTAACGCGAAGGACCTAGCGAAGAATCTCTCACTCAACCACCGAACGCCTCAAAAGCAGATCCTTGAGGCGTTGTCGTGTGTCGCGTTCGAGGAGACCAGGAGATGACTGATGAATAGCGCGGGATGTGACCTCCGCAGCTTGGATGCTTGACCCGATATCAAAAAAAGATTACCTTGAGTTAAACTTCAGGAGGTGCCCCGATGCCAGAGATGATCAGTGCGAAACAACTCCGAGAGCGGTTGCATGATGTCGTCGAAAAAGTCCGGCATGGGGAACGGTTTACCGTTCTGTATAGAAGTCGCCCGGCTTTTGACATTGTCCCGGTTGACAGTCCTCCGCTCGACAGTATCCCGCTGGAATCGGATACGCTGTACCAGGCCCCGGCTGTTGGTGCGTCCGAATCGGGGGACGCTGCTGCGCGGCATGACGAGGTGCTGTACCGGTGAGGCACATGTTCGTCGATACGGCCGCATGGGTCGCGGTTGCGGATCGTAGCGACAAGGCGGGGTCGGCCGTGCGGGAAGCTCGGGATGAATGGTTATCGGCCGGCGGCATGCTGACGACAACGGACTATGTGATCGACGAGACACTGACCACGATCCGGTTCCGCCTCGGGCTCGACGCCGCTGAAGCGTGGTGGCTGCAAATCGACGGCTCGGCTCGACTACGGATCGCGTCCATCGACGAACCGCGAAGAGACCGGGCGCGAGCGCTCTTCTTCCGCTATCGGGACAAGGACTTCTCCTTTACCGATTGTTGCAGTTTCGTCGTGATGCGAGAGTTACACATTCGTCGGGCATTGACGCTGGACTCCCATTTCCGGCAAATGCGCTTTGAAGTCGTCCCATAAACTCATTCCCCGCTCGCGTCTTCCCCCAACACTTTTTGGCCATTATTTCCGCAGCGTGCCAACATAGTTTTTCCTCAACTTGCTATGGTACAGTGCCCGTCAGTCAAGGCCATCAGGCAGGGCTTGTCTCTCACGAGAACTCTTTGAACCAATCACATCAATGCTATCCGGGCTCATCCTGAAACAGGGGCTTGGAGTCGCTTCGGCAGTTGCATCGGCATGAAAACCGCAAACCGGCATGCGTGGGAAATGAGGCAACGAGTCGGCCTGCATGCGGCACCCGTGCTGGCGCTCCTGGTGTATCTCAACCCGTTTTCCAGCCTGCCTCCCTCGGCGCATATTCTCTCAGCCATTTTGGTGTGGGTCGTGGTGAGTTGGGCCACGGAAGCCATTCCCCTGGCCGTGACCTCACTGGTCGGGGCGGCGTTGTGTATTGCCATGGGGTTGGGGTCGGCAAAGGAAGTGCTGGCAACGTTTGCCCATCCGATCATCTTTCTCTTTATCGGCAGCTTCTTTTTGGCCGAAGCCTTTGTGGTTCACGGGCTGGACCGGCGGTTTGCCGTTTGGCTGTTGTCCCGAAAAGGGCTCACGGCCAGCCCGCTTGGGATGTTCGGGGCCATGGGATTCGCCACCGCCATCCTGTCCATGTGGATCAGTAACACGGCGGCCGTGGCGATTATGGTGCCGATTGCGCTTGGTCTTCTCTCGACGATTCGTGGGGCCCGGGAAGAGGCCGGGTCCCACGAGCCCGGGGTCCTTCTTTTATTGGCCTATGGCTCGGCGGCCGGCGGGATTGCGACGATGATCGGCACGCCGCCGAATATCATCGGCGTGGGGTTGCTTTCCCAACAAGCAGGGATTTCCATTTCGTTTTTCGATTGGATGGCCATCGGGCTTCCGCTCGCAGGTGCGCTCGGGTTGGGCATTGTCGCGGTGCTCTTTTGGCTTCACCCGTTTCCCAAAACGTTCCCGGACCTGGGCGATCATCTTCAGCATCTTCGCCGACAGCAGGAAGGCTGGACACGTGGTCAAAGGAATACCTGTCTCGCGTTGCTCCTGGCCATCGGGTGTTGGATCGGACCAGGAGTGTTGGGGATCGTGTTGGGACGGGATTCCGATCTGGTGACGTTCCTCAATGCCCGGCTTCCCAAGGAAATGGTCCCGATTTTCGCAGCGGGGCTGCTTTTTGTGTTGCCCGTCAATTTCAAGGCCGGCGAATTTACGTTGAAGTGGACCCAGGCGGCGAACATTAATTGGGGCACGATCTTACTATTCGGCGGCGGCTTGACGTTTGGACATTTGATGGTGCAAACCCATCTGGCCGGGATCATCGGAGAAAGTCTGGTGGCGTTCTTTGGGAGCAATACGTTGTGGACCTTGACGGCCGTCGCCATTGGCACGGCGTTGGTGATCACGGAGATTGCCTCGAATACCGCATCGACGAGCATGCTCGTTCCCGTGGTGATCTCCATTGCGACCGCGGCCGGGATCTCCCCCATTCCACCAACCCTGGGGGTTTGTTTAGGAGCGAGCCTCGCGTTTATGATGCCGGTTTCGACCCCGCCGAATGCGATTGTCTACGGCACCGGATTCGTTCCGCTGCCGAACATGCTGAGAGCCGGGGTGTTCTTGAATATCATCGGAGCCGCGCTCGTGTGGCTGACCCTCCGGCTCCTGTGTCCGCTGATGGGGTTCGCATGAAAGATAAACCGGTACGCAGCATCTTCGAGGGATAAGGACCGTGGCGCAAGTGAGGCATATCGTCGTCGTGGGCGATCCGGCAGAGGAGTCTTTGCAGCCTCTGCAGGATGAGGCGGGCGTTCGCGTGGTGGTGGTGGAGAATCTCCAGCAGGTCAAACAGGAGGCGCAAAAGGCACCGATCGACGGGCTGGTGCTTTCTGAAAAGGCGGCGAGGGAGGGACTCAGGGACCTGCCTCACGTCGTTGACGTGTCAAAGACGTTGATCATCTCAGGGCCACCTTCCGTTCCGGCGGCTTTAGACAGCATGAAATGGCTCCTCCGCAAGGGTGATGGGAGAGAAGCCAATCACGGGTTGCAGGCATTCCCGGATTTGACGCTCGAAGATTACGTCGAGTTGAAGTTCGGCGAGTTTGTTCGGGCCATGAAGGCAGGTTCCGCCAGGAGGTTGCACGTGACCCTCATCCAGGCGGTGGAACGGCCATTGATCCAACATGCTCTTCGTGAAACGAATGGGAATCAGGTGCAAGCCGCGCAGCTTCTGGGCATGAATCGAAATACCCTGCGCAAGAAAATCGTGGAATACCACATCCCCGTAACCCGTCGCTCTCGCCAACCCGCTGAATCCTCCTAGTCCGGTTTTTCACGCCACGAAGCGGTTTCGCAAAAGGCCGCTGATTTCTTGACATTCCGTGAAGGGCTCCTCTAGCATATTCCGTTTATGATAGGCGCGTAGCTCAGGGGGAGAGCGCTACCTTGACACGGTAGAGGTCGGCGGTTCAATACCGCCCGCGCCTACCATCCTGTTCTTCTGTGAGAGGGCAGGGTGAGGCCAGTTGTTTGCAGGTGATGGTGGGAGATGCAGGGTCATGTCAGTTTCTATTGAAGCCGGGAAAATCCAGGGCGAACGGATCGAAATATCGTTGCCGGGGACCGGCACGAAAACCTTTCGGTCCGGGGTCACGGCGCGTGAGGCGTTGACGGAGATGACGGGGTCTCTTCCACCTGAGGTGTTCGCCGTGAGGATTGACGGGCAACCCGGTGACTTGAGTGCGCCCCTGACAAAGAGCACCACACTGGAACCCGTGACCTTTACGTCGGATGACGGGAAGGAAATTTATCGACACAGCAGCACCCATATTATGGCCCAGGCCGTGAAAGACGTGTTTCCTTCTGCCAATCTCGCGATCGGACCGGCCATTCACGAAGGCTTTTATTACGACTTTTCCTTTGAACGGCCGTTCACGCCTGAGGATCTGGAGAAAATAGAGGCACGGGCGCACGAGATTATTCAAAAGAATTATCCCGTGCAACGCCTTGAGATGTCGAAGGAAGACGCGATCGAACTGTTTCGCGAAAAAGGGGAAGCCTTCAAGGTCGAGATTATTCAGCAGATCGAGGATGAAACCGTCTCTCTCTACCAGCAGGGCAATTTCATCGACTTGTGTCGGGGACCGCACGTGGGCGCAACCGGTCAAGTGAAAGCCTTCAAGTTGTTGAACGCCGCCGGCGCGTATTGGCGTGGGGATGAACGAAATCCCATGCTTCAGCGAATTTATGGGACCTCGTTTCCCACCCAGGAGGAACTGGATGCCCATCTCCGGAAACTTGAAGAAATTAAACGCCGCGATCACCGGAAACTCGGCAAAGAACTGGATCTCTTCAGCAGTCCCGAAGACATGGGGCCGGGTTTGATCCTGTGGCATCCCAAGGGAGCGCTGGTTCGGTTATTGATAGAAAATTTTTGGCGCGACAGCCACGTGAAGCACGGCTATGAACTGGTCTATTCTCCACACGTGGCTCGGTTGGAATTGTGGAAAACCAGCGGGCACGTGGACTATTACAAAGAGAACATGTTCGCTCCCATGACCGTCGATGCCGGTGAGTACCAGTTAAAGCCCATGAATTGTCCGTTCCACATCATGGTGTACAAGTCTCACTTACGCAGCTACCGGGAGCTTCCCATTCGCTATGGTGAATTGGGAACGGTCTATCGATACGAGCGGTCAGGGGTGCTGCATGGCCTCATGCGGGTTCGGGGATTTACACAGGATGATGCGCATATTTTCTGCCGCCCGGACCAAATCGAATCCGAAGTCGGAAAGGTCCTCGATTTCACGATGTTCGTTCTCCGGCGCTTTGGCTTTACGGAGTTTGCGTTGTATCTTTCGACGCGACCGGAAAAAGCCGTCGGCGCCGTGGACAAGTGGGACCAGGCCACGGAAGCCCTCGAAGCCGCGCTGAAAGGGAACGGGTTTCCCTATGAAATTGACCCCGGCGAAGGGGTGTTTTACGGGCCGAAAATCGATCTGAAAATCCATGACGCGTTGGGGAGAGCCTGGCAATGTTCGACGGTGCAAATTGACTTCAATAATCCCGAACGGTTCGGGTTGTCCTACATCGGGGAGGATGGCGCGGCGCACCAGCCGATCATGATTCATCGGGCGCTGATGGGATCCATCGAACGGTTTTTCGGCATTCTGGTTGAACACTATGCCGGGGCCTTTCCGACGTGGCTCGCCCCCGTCCAAGCCATCGTGCTTCCCATTACGGACAAACAGGCGGAGTATGCGTCACACGTCCGGGACCGCTTGGCGGATGCCGGGCTGCGTGTCTCGATAGACTTGCGAAAAGAAAAAGTTGGGCTCAAAATCCGCGAAGCCGAAAAAGCCAAAATTCCCTACATGCTCGTCGTTGGGGATCGGGAGCGGGAAGCTCAATCGGTCTCGGTCCGAAAACGTAGTGGGACCAACGTCGGGACGCTGTCTATTACCGAGGTGCTTGATCTGATTCGACAAGATATGCCAACAGAACCATTGACCGGTTCATCCATTCACTCATGAGTAGAATGGGTAGAATGAATCGAACGGTCACGGCCAAATATCGTGTGAATCACTTGATTCGGGTCCCCGAAGTCCGGGTGATTGGACCGGAAGGTGAGCAACTGGGGATCCTCAAGACGTCTGAGGCGCTCAAGCAGGCCAATGATGGGGGGCATGATTTGGTGGAAGTCGCGCCTACCAGCACGCCGCCGGTGTGCCGGATTATGGATTATGGAAAATTCAAGTACGAACAGAGCAAGAAAGAACATAAAACGCGCCAGCATCAAAAGTCGACGCAGGTAAAGGAAATCAAACTTCGTCCGCGAACGGACAAGCATGACCTCGAAACCAAAGTTCGCCAGATATTGGAGTTTTTGGCAGAGGGGACCAAAACCAAAGTGACGGTCATGTTTCGAGGCCGGGAAATGGCGAACCAGACGTTGGGTCGGACGGCCATGGGAAAGGTTCGGGAAGAGATCAAGGAAGCGGGAACGATTGAAATGGAGCCCAGGATGGAAGGGCGCAACCTGTATATGATTGTGGCGCCCAAGAATTAAGAGGATGAGCACATGGCACGCATGAAGTTAAAAAGTCATTCGGGCGCAGCCAAACGGTTTAAGCGCACGGGGAGCGGAAAATTTATGAGGCGAAAGGCGGGATTGCGACATATCCTGACCACGAAAAGCGCCAAACGGAAAAGTCGTCTGGGCGATACGGTGGTTGTCGCGAAACCGGATCAGGCCTCGCTGGCCAGACTCTTACCCTATTCCTGATTTTTTGAACATCCGGCACCGGGTGTTTCGTCGGACGAACGCCATTTCTCGAGGACAGGGCGGTACAACATGGCCGCCAAGCGAGTCCTGAGAGAGGGAGACATGTTCACTATCCTGAAAACGAAGGAGTTGTAAGTCATGCCACGTGTCAAAGGAGGCCCTCAAACTCGCCGCCGTAGAAAGAAACGGCTGAAGTTAGCCAAGGGGCAGTATGGGGCCAGAAGCAAACTATTTCGGACGGCAACGGAATCAGTCGATAAAGGCCAGGTCTACGCGTACATCGGCCGGCGGCATCGCAAAAGAGATTTTCGGCGACTGTGGATTGCCAGGATCTCGGCAGCGGTCAAAGCACACGGGTTATCATACAGCCGGTTTATCCATGAGTTGACCAAAGCCAACGTGGTCTTGAATCGGAAGATGTTGTCGGAGATGGCCATTCACGATCCGGCAGGATTTAAATCCCTGACGGACATGGCCAAAGCCTCGGCGTAGCCCCGTCAAAATCTCATAGTGGTGATGAGGACATCGGGTTGCTTCCTTGTCACCCGTGTTGCTCCTGTCACGTGATCATTTCCAGATGCCGGCGGAACCAATCGGCGAGCGTGGCCTCGTTGATCCGACCGCCGGCGACACCTTCCATGATCTGAATCGCATCCAAGGGGTCGAAGCTGAGACGCTGACCGTTGTCGGCCAAGAACAGGCGAGCGACGACCCAGGCGGTACGTTTGTTGCCGTCAACGAAGCCGTGGTTCTTCGCGAGGCCGGAGGCATAGGCTGCTGCAAGGGCAGCCGCGTCAGGATCGCTATAGCTCGCGAGGTTGACCGGATGGGCCAGAGCCGATTCAATCGCCCCCGGATCGCGAATACCGTCCGCCCCGCCATGCTCGGCGAGTTGGCGGTCATGGATCGCAAACACGACACTCGGTTCAACCCAACACCATGGGCTCGAATCTTCAGCGCTCACTTGGCGAGTGCCCGCAGCACCTCGCGATCGTCATGCATAATCTCTTCGGCGAGCGCTAACTGACGCGCAAAGTCGGGATCATAGGGCGTGAGCCGATACCCGCCGTCCGGCGCCTCGGTCAAATAGAGCGTGTCCCCCTTCTTCACTTTGAGTTTGGCCATAGCCTCTTTGGTGAGGATCACGCCGGAAGACGCCCCAACCGTCGTAATCTTGAAGGAAAGCATGCGAACCTCCATGTTATATAATCCTGATTATATAGCACGATCAAGCGACTCTTGCAAATCGAAGCATATCGGCGTTCGACGGGTTAACCATCAGCCTTAACGGCAGCGGTCCCGTCAAATCTGAACGTCAGACGCCAGTTTCCAGAGATTGCCGGAACAGGCTGGGACAAGACGGTGTTATAGGCCGGCAGCCAGCCGGCCGATTTCCGGTTGAAGACAACCGTTTCTAAGTCCATACAGTCGGCAACTATCCTCGCACGGGACAATCCGTGTGGGATGCCCGTCACGGCTGTTCCGGCAATTCCGGGTGGTCTTCCGAACTCGTCAGGGAAATATTTTCGATCCTGTCGAGAGGCCGCTCCAGGCTGCGGGTTCGGGTGGTGACCAGTTCGTGAAAGTCGACGCTCAGACCGTCGATTCGGCGGCCCAGTTTGTCCATTTGCTCGATGTATTTTTTCCATTGGTTTCTGAATTGACTCACCAAATTCATCACCTCCGAGGCTCGCTCGTTCATGATGAAATTGCGCGAGGCTTGGTGGATCAGCGACAGCACCGCGTACAGGGTCAAAGGTGAACACAACAGAACGCGGTTTTCCAGGGCGAAATCGATAAGTTCGCTGTCCTCGCGGTTGATAAACCCGTAAATGGATTCATTGGGAATGAACAGCATCACATACTCCAGCGTCCCTTCGGCCGGGTTGATGTATTCGCGTCCGCTGACGGTTTTGACATGGTTTCGGAGTTGCTGCAAAAAATTCTTTTTCGCCTGGGTGCGGGCTTCTTCGTCTTGCACGGACAGGTAGCGTTCATAGTGGTCCAGGGGAAACTTCACATCCATGTTCAACTTCTTTTCCTGGGGAAGAAGGAAGGTATAATCGGGACGCTGGCCGGATTCGACTTGGACCTGCTTGGTGTAATTCACTTTTTCCATGAGGCCGACAAAGTGCAGGATGTCCTCGACCATGCGCTCGCCCCATTGGCCGCGTTTTTGCGAGGAAGACAGAATTTCCCGCAGGCGGGCGGTATGTTCGCTGAGTGCTTCGGTGGTTTTCTGGCTGGTGTCGATGCTGGATTTCAGTGCCGTCGATTGCTTGTGAATGAATTCCAGTTTTTCATTCATCCCGGATAGGCTTTTATCGATGAGTTTTTTCTTTTCATCCAGATCCTTTTCCGAGCTTTCCTTGAGAGACTTGAACTGCTCGCCGGCCTGCTGGAGAAACGCCTTGGAATTGTCCAGGGCAATATCGGCGGCCATGGCCTTGAAGGAATTTTCCATGGCGGCGCGAATTTCCTCCAAGCGTTTCTTTTCCGCCTCAAACTGGGTTTGCAGATGCTGCACAGTGGTGCGCGCCGCCACTTCAGATGCCTGCACATTCCGCAACTCCTCCTCCAGCCGGGCGACTTTTTCAGAGTTCTCACCGGGTGACGACTTTGACCGGCCCCACCAGCCGATGATGACGCCGATAACAAGGCTGATGATGGCAATGCCGGCTTCCAGCATAAAACCTCCCGCGGGTGATTGTGGAGAAAAATGAACAGTGCGACGGCGAACCGCAGTGGTGCAAATTGTAGCGGCGGGTGCTGTGGAAAACAACCGCCTGTACACCCGAAACGCTGGACAACACCGCCTTTCCATGGCTACGGGTGAATGAGACCGGGGTTGCGGGACCATGCCTTGTTCTGGAAAGGCCACCGAGGCATGACCCTGCGTCCGAGCAGGGATGCGGCTCTACTTCGCGGGATGTGGGGGATTATGCATTTTCACAGCTTGGGTTACGGGCTATCGCTACACAGCCAGTCCACGTCGAGTTCGCATACCGAGATGGGCACGGAGATGCCCCAGTTCTCCAGGACTTCCGGGTGTAATTCGCCAATCAACCCTCTGGATTGTCCCTGGCAGAGAATGGTTCCCGCTCGTCCGTCGAGGAAGGATCCGTGACTCAGGGGCTCGAGTTCATAGTCCTTCACCAAATAAAACATCAGCACGTCCAAGCAGGTGTGCACTTCGGAAAAGTTCGCATGGGGATGGGCGATGACGAGCCCAAGTCGAATTTCGGTTCGTGACCCGAGTTCCCGGCTCAAGTCAGGAATCGCGACTTCACCGATTTCAAAAAGCCGATGAGGGTAAAACGCGCGAGGCGAAGCCGTCTCCACGCGCAACAGGGAAGGCACAATCCAGGAGCGCAGGCATGAAAAACTTTGTGACATGACGTTGTCCACTTCCACGACCTGGTCCGAGGCGGGGAGTCTCATCCGTTCAACAAGCTCTTCATGGGACAGCAGAATATTGGAAAAGATTTCCTGGAACCCCTGCCCGATCATGTGATCGCGGATATAATCGGACATCATTTCCAGAGACGATAACGAGCCCACGGTAAATTGGGCCGGCATCGCCGGGACAAAAGAGTCATACCCGCGACTGATCGCCACGTCTTCCGCCACGTCCACCGGATGCATGAGATCGCTTCGATAGTGCGGTAACCGCACCGCGAGTGTATGGCGACTCGCTTTGACTTCATACCCATAGGCCCGCAAGGTTTGTTGAACGAGTTCAGCGTCGAAGGGGAGCCCGAGGGCGGAGTCAATAGCTTTCAGAGGAATTTTCTGCACGTCGCTGATGTCGCAGGGGGTTCTGATCGACTTGCCCCACCCCGTGTCATACGGATATTGAACGTCGATAGGGTCGATGGCGGCCCCCCGGTCGGCTAAATTCGTGGCAAAAATGTTGAGGGTCAGGAGGACCATTCTCATATCCGTACCCGTCACTTCCACCAACAGGGCTGAATCGCCGGCGTGAACCTGTCCGATGTCCTGGCTGTTGATGATGGGGGGAAAGGATAAGATTTGGCCTTCCGTATCCCACAGTAAGGGCAGCAGCGGCTGATCGGCCATAATGGAGCCGTACTCGATGCCTTTGGGATGAACCGTCAGGATATCCTGAAGGGTCAGTTTTTCGGAAAATCCAAGGGGCGTGAATCGGGCTTCAGTGGGTTTCACCAAGCCATAGGTCACGGGGAACTGGATACGGGAAAGGCGATACAACCCCACCGATACGGTTTTTCGTTTATGCCCGTACAGATCGGCAAGCTTCTCCTGCACTTGAATGAGTTGCGTCAGGCTTTCCTCGGTGACGGTGTACCCTGTGGCCGCGCAAGCTGCCACGTACGGTCGAACCCGTTCGAGTCCCTCGGCCACCAGAATGCGCCGTTTGGGCCGGGTCTTGGTGTCAAGAAAAGGATAGGCAAGCGGCGAGCCTTGTAACTTGATCCGAATCTGCCGGGCAATTCCTTCCACGCTCCACAGATCCGGCCGGTTGCTGTCCTGAAGCTCGACCCGGATTTCGCCGGTGGCCTGGGTGAAATCTTTTAATTCCCCTTTGACCAACGGCAACCACGACTCCAGTTGCGCAAGCGGAGCCGATTGGCCGAGAAGCTGTTCAAAGTCTTTCTGAAAAAAGGAAATTGTGGGCATTTAAGCAAACCGCCCGCGCAAGGTTCGAATTTTTTCAAGGTCAACGGAAAAGAGCTCGCGAATATCATGAACCCCCAGAGCCACCATGGCCATTCGATCCAGACCCAATCCCCACGCCACCACCGGTACCGTGACCCCCAGGGGTTGGGTGACTTCCGGCCGAAACAAGCCTGCGCCCCCCAATTCCATCCATCCGAGTTTCGGATGACGGACGTGCAGTTCCACGGACGGTTCCGTAAAAGGAAAATAGGCCGGGAAAAACTTACTCTCCTCGGCCTGCGCCATTTCTTTGGCAAAGATGGTGAGCAGGCCCAGCAGCGTTCGAAAATTGATATCTTCGCCCAGCACGATCCCTTCGATCTGAAAGAAATCCGTGGCGTGTGTCGCATCGACCTGGTCATAACGGAAACACCGGGCCATGGAAAAATATTTGCCGGGGACCAAGGGATTCGACGCCAGGGTTCGGGCCGAAACGGCCGTGCCCTGACTTCGCAAAATCAAGCGACGGGCCCGCTCTGTATCATAGCGATAACCCCATCCGCTTGACCCGGTCGGCCCGCCGTACTCATGGGCGGCTGCCACTTGAGAGAGAAACGGTTCGGCGATCGTATCCGCATGAGTCGGGGTTTTCACGAAGTAGACGTCGTGAATGGCTCGCGCCGGATGGAATTGGGGCATATACAGGGCATCCATGTTCCAAAATTCGGTCTCGACCAGGGGGCCTCGCATTTCCTGAAATCCCATGGCAACCAATTTGTGTTTGACCAGGTCCAGAAATTCTCTGTACGGATGCCTCCGTCCGGGAGCGACCCGCGGGGGTCTCAGGGTAATGGTGTATTTCCGGAAACGCTTGCTGCGCCATGAGCCATCCTTGAGCATATCGGTCGTCAGTTGGGAGACTTCTTCCACGGTCCCGGCATGACAGCGTTTCGCCACCGCCTTTCCGGTTTTGGTCAGGGTGTATTCGCGTTGAATCCGTTCCTCGATACGAAACGGCTCCTGAGCACTTCCGCGTTTTACCGAATACTGGCGTAAAAGGGCTTGTTGGTCCGGCGAAAACGAGAGAAGCTCCTGACGGTTCTTCTTCAACTGCTGCAGGAGAGTGTAGATCTTCTCTACAGTGGGACTCAGCGTCTCGGTGGCTTCGATGCGGCCGCCGGTTCCCAAGGCGATGGCGCCTTCTTTTTTGAGCAGACCAATGGCTCGACTGAGCTCCATGGGAGGAAACGTGTTCAGGCTCTGTAACTCTTTCACGGTGAACGAGCGTCCCTCCTCAGCCCCTTGCCGGCACGTCCTGACGATCCACTCAGGGGGAGAGCCGATTTCCAGGTATCGATGTCCGACCTCCGTCAACCCCACCCAGGCCGTGATGACTTCAGAATGGATGCGGACCAGTTTTTTTGCTTGAAGCCACCCCAGCGCCATGCTGACTTGAGACGGCTCTAATTGGGAGATCTCGTGTAATGACGAATCGGAGAGCGGCTTCTCCGCGGATTGACTGAAAGCCGCAAGCAGGTTGATTTCGAGAGGATGCAAACTGTCATACACAGCCGAGGTCTGCATGTGATTAGCGCGGTTGGAGCTCGTGGGCAATGGTGCGGAACGCGGAAATCGTGTCGGCATAATTCCGGCTGTGAAAAATCGCCGACCCTGCGACCAGGACGTCGGCCCCGGCTTTGAGCACGGCGGCGGCGTTCTCGACTTTGATGCCGCCGTCCACTTCAAGCAGGGCTTGGCTGCCGGTACGCTCGATGAGCTGTCTGGCTCGATGTATTTTATCCAAACAGGCAGGGATAAAGGCTTGTCCTCCAAACCCCGGATTGACCGACATGATCAGTACCAGGTCAACGTCCGCGACGACTTCTTCGAGGGCGCTCAAGGAGGTCGACGGGTTGAGCGTGACCCCGGCCTTGACCCCATGCTCTTTGATACATTGAATGGTGCGGTGCAAATGGGGACAGGTTTCCGTATGCACCGTGAGATAGTTGGCGCCGGCTTGGGCAAAGTCGGGAATGCAGGCATCCGGATTCGTCACCATGAGATGGACGTCGAGGGGCAGGGCGGTCACTTTTCGAAGCGATTCGACAATGGGAGGCCCGACCGTCAGGTTCGGAACAAAATGTCCGTCCATCACGTCCACGTGCAGCAGGTCGGCTCCCGCGGCTTCCACCGCGGCGATTTCGTCGGCCAGGTGCGCAAAGTCGGCAGAGAGAATCGAAGGGGCAATGTGTACGGTTGCGGAACTCATCTTCTACGTTCGTCGAAGTCGTGCGGCAAAAAATCCGTCCATATTGTAATGGAAACCGGACGTGAGGAAATCTCCGTCCAGGTTCGTCAGGGAATGCGCATGTGGAGGAAGCCAACCTGCCGACGATTCATGGCAAAATTCCGGGTGGTCCTGGCAAAAACGAGAAACGACCTGTGTGGTTTCCTCAGGCTCCGTTGAGCACGCACTATAGACCAAGACTCCGCCCGGTCTCAAGTAAGGAGATACCTGTTCCAGGATGCCTGATTGGCGTTCCCCGTGCCGATCGAGTTCCAGGGAAGTTTTCTGCCATTTCGCTTCGGGATGGCGACGGAGTACCCCTAACCCTGAACAGGGCGCATCAACCAGAATCCGATCAAACCCCTCCTGAACCCAGGTGTTACGAAACGATGAGGAGGCATGGTTTGCCTCGTGGGAAGTATTGAAGGTTTTCACGCACGTGATCCCCAGGGTATGCAGATTCGATTCCAGGCGTGTCAGTCGACGGGGTTCCGGATCGGTTGCCAGGATCTCCCCCTGGTTCTGCATCAACGCCGCGATATGTGAACATTTGCCTCCGGGGGCCGCACACGCGTCCAGGACACGATGCCCGGGCTTGGCCTCCAACAGCAGGGGAACCAACTGGGCGGCCTCATCCTCCACGTAACACCAGCCCTCCTGTAACACGGGCAAGGCCTGTAACGACCCGCATTTCTCCAGAATGAGTCCCTGGGGGCCGACGGACGTCCGGGAAACCGTATACCCTTCTTCACAAAGCCTGGCTTCGAGTTGCTCACGAGAACAGCGAAGCGTGTTGGTTCGCAACGTCAGGGGCGGGATGGTGACGGTGTGCCGGCACATCGCTTCCGCCACCTCGAGCCCCCATCGGTCGATCCAGCGTCGAGTCAACCAGTTCGGGCAGGAGTACGTGATGGACAGCCCGTTCACGGGGTCGTGAGCCATATCCGGCCATTCGATTTCCACCCTGTTCAAATTCCGAAGAATGCCGTTCACCACGCCGCGCCAATCCCGGCCTTTGACGCCTTTGGCGAGTTTGACGGATTCGTTCACCGCGGCGGAAACCGGGATTCGATCCAAATACCGCATTTGATAGGCGCCGAGACGGAGGATAGCAGCCACGACTGCCGGTAGCCGGTGCATGGGACGACTCGCCACGGCGTTCAATTGCCAATCCAGCGTCGCCCGGTGGCGGAGCACCCCGTACACGAGTTCAAAAGCCAGGGCCTGGTCTTCGTGCGACAGCTTCGCGCGCGTGGCGAACGTGGCAAACGCATCATCGGCAAAGCAGTGTTGTCGTTCGACGGCCAGGAGGGTTTGAAGGGCCAGCAGCCGGCTGGGCGCCGTGTGCCGAGCAGAAGAAGGTTGGAGGGAAGTCATGAATACGCTTCACCTTCCCATAGTCTTAGAGAAGACGGGAATACGTGATCACGGCTGCTTCCCGTTCCCAAAACAGGAACAGGCGTTTCTTTTCAATGACTATGAAGGTCACTTCCCATCCCTGGCGGCCGAGTTCGTTCATCTGTTCTTCCATCTTTTCAACCGGGAGTTTGCTGGCGCCGAACAACAGGCTCCCGATTACGCCTTCGACGACAACCTCGACCTTATATTCGCGTGCCATAGTCCTTCCTCCATTTCAGTCTTTTTTTGTGAGGTATTATGGTTAGACGTAAGAGCCGCTGAAATTAAGAAATGTTCCGCAACCGTTCCCTGGTGGCGGTCAGTTGACTCGCCAGCTTGATGGCTTCCACAAGGCTTTGGGGATCGGCTTTTCCTTTTCCGACGATGTCATAGGCCGTGCCGTGATCGACCGAGGTGCGAATGATCGGCAATCCGACCGTGAGGTTCACGCAGCGACCGAACGCCACGGTTTTGAGAGGGATCAGCCCTTGATCGTGATACATGGCAACCACCACGTCATACGTTCCGCGAACCGCGGCGCCGAACAGGGTGTCGGCCGGAAGGGGGAGCGTCGCTTGAATCCTGGCGCGCCTGGCAAGACGAACGGCCGGCGCAATGCAATCCTGCTCTTCGTTGCCGAACAACCCGTGTTCGCCCGCGTGAGGATTGAGGGCCGCCACGCCGATACGAGGCTTCAGGATCTTGAAATAGTCTTTCATGGCGCGATGAGCGAGTCGAATGGCCTGAAACACGCGTTGGGTCGTCAAGGCGTCGGGAACGTCCCTGAGCGACAGGTGCGTCGTCACAAACAGAATTTTCAATGGCCCGCCCATTAACATCATCCCGACCTGTTTCGTGCCCGTCAGATCGGCGAGGAGTTCCGTGTGCCCGGGGTACGGATACCCGGCAAGGTGAAGGGCCTCTTTATTGATGGGAGCCGTGACCATTCCCGAGACACGACCGGTCATGGCCAACTGCACGGCTGTTTTAATGAACTCGACGGAAGCCGCTCCGGGGCCTCGGGCGGGTTGGCCTGCTCGAACGCGACCCAACGGAGTTTTCAAAGGATCGAAAACCGGAATGCGGCCTCTGCGAATGACCGGTCCCCATCCGTGATCGCCCTGCAAGGGGGCAACCGTGAGGGAAGAGGACAGACGGCGGGTTTCCCGTTGTATAACCGGAACCGACCCGATCACGATGGGACGACACGCGCGCCACACAACGGGAGAAGCAAGCGCTTTGACAATCACCTCAGGCCCGATCCCGGCCGCGTCACCCATGGTCACGGCGAGAAAGGGTTTTTGTCGTGTTGGAGTATTCAACATGGGTTAAGACCGGCGGCCACTGCGCCGGACCGATTGCATCACCTGTTCGATAACCTCTTGAACCGGGATGCCGGTTTTTTGGGCGATGGCCTGGCAGTCTTGAAATTCGGGCCGGTATTTGACGGTGTCGCCCGCGTGAACGGTTTTCACCCGGACACGGCCTTGTGGCAGGCGGATCGTTTGCATCGAACGGGCAAGCGTGGTCCGGCTGACGAGTTGGCTCCGCACCCCGAGGGTCGTGGTTTCACGAAAAAGCAGTTGCGTCAGCATCCCGGCATGCTCGGGGTGGGCCAGGACCGTGAGGATGATCCCCGGCCGATGACGCTTCATGATGGTCGGGGTCAAGCTGACGTCAAGGGCGCCATGTTCGAACAGGCGTTCCAAGACCACTTCGTACAGTTGAGGGTTCATGTCGTCGATGTTGGTCTCCAACTGGATAACCTGATCCGCCTCAAACCCCTCTCCCCCTGGGAGAGAGGAAGGGGTGAGGGAGGAAGGGGTGAGGGCAGGAGTGGTAAGAAACACGCGCAACACGTTCGGCCAGTCGTGCGGATTGGCCGTGCCTGCCCCGTATCCGACGGAGCCGGGCACAACAAGCGGAAGCCGGCCAAAGGTTTGAGTCAGGGTGGTCAACAAGGCCATCCCGGTAGGAGTGGTCAATTCCATGGCGGGGCCTTGGGAATAAATGGGGTGCCCTTTTGCCAATTCGGCAACCGCGGGCCCGGGAACCGGCAAAGGGCCATGGGCACTGGCGATCATTCCGGAACCGACGTTGACGGGAGTCGCACTGAAGGTCTTCACCCCCAGTTCATGACATCCGAGAAGGCCACCCACGATATCGACCAGGGCATCGATCGCTCCCACTTCATGAAACGAGACGGTGGCGGGATCCTGCCCATGCACGGTTCCTTCTGCCGTAGCGATGCGTTCGAAGACCGAAAGAGCCTGTTTTTTGACGTGGGGGGGCAACCGGCTCGTGGAAAGGAGACGTCGGATTTGCGGCCAGGAGCGACGTTTTTCCGCGACTTTGGGGATGACGACGTCCACTTTCGTCGCGTGGATCGCCCCGCGGTGGACTTTTGAGACCTTGAGACGGTATCCGGAAAGAGGCAGCGCCTTGAGGCCTTGTCGAAGAGCTCTCGGCGAAAGCCCGACGTCCACGAGGGCCCCTAACGTCATGTCTCCGCTGATGCCGGAAAAACAATCAAAGTGAAGATGCATGGCGACCCTTCATGCCATGTTCGGGTTAAAAGACGCTTGACGCGATACCCGCGTCACGGTATGTAAGCACATACAAAGATTTTCATGAAATGACAAGTATTTCCAATCCCTCTCGTCTGACCTTCATCACCCTGGTAACGCTTCTGGCTTTTGGGCTGGCACCTGCGGCACTCGATGCCAAACGGAAAAAGCCGACCTATCAGCCTCCACTCAAAATCGTGGACATCACGACCGCACCCGTGCCCTTTGCTCCGGGGCATGGGCCCATGGCCATCACGGTGACCGTCGAGTTACCCGAGAATTCAGCTCAATTCGATTTGCTCGAAGTCTCTTCCCTCATCAGTGTGCCTACACGGCGCTCCGTTCGATTCCTGGCGAGCCGGCAACCCCTGAACACAGTGGTCATCGAGGGCGGCAAGCCTCGCATGAAGACCACCCTGCTATGGGACGGGAAAGACCAAACCCGGCAGCACGTGCCTCAAGGAACGTATACCTATGAAGCCCGGGCCAAGTTGATGGCCCATGAGGAAGGATTTACCAAGGCCAAAATCGTCTCGCCCTTTGCGAGAGGAACGCTCGACGTGTCTTCTCCTCAAGCCCTCGCCAAGCAACCCCCGCATTCGGAACACGTGCCGTTCGTTTCAGATGAAACGGGTTCCGACCTTTTGGATGAAGAAGGCGAAGGCTCGGACGTATCGGATCGACCTGAAAATGCCGGGGCCGCCGAGAAAGTTAAGCCGTGAATAGAACCCGAGGGCGATTATGGCCGATCGACCAGAGTGTTGATTCGATGGGCTAAATGCCCGGCTCCAAACCCGTTGTCGATATTCACCACGCCGATTCCACCGGAACACGTATTCAGCATCGTGAGTAAAGGGGCAAGCCCCCCGAAGTGCGCGCCGTAGCCTCTGCTGGTGGGTATGGCAATGAGCGGGGTCTGCACCAGACCGGCCACCACGCTGGGCAGGACGCCATCCATGCCCGCGACGACAATCAACACGCGCGCGCGTTGGAGACGATCAACCTGATCGAACAGCCGGTGGACCCCGGCCACCCCCACGTCAAAAATCGTGTCCACGGCGCTTCCCATCGTCATGGCGGTCACTTTGGCTTCTTCCGCAACCGGGATATCCGCGGTGCCGGCGGTCACGATCACGATGTCGCCTTGAAGGGGGTTGGGAGTGGACGGCTGAATCACCACGACTCGCGCCGCTTGATGATACACCGCTTTCCGGCTCACTCGTTTGAGCGCACGCGCGACGGTGGCATCGGCGCGTGTCGCGAGCACGGGATTTTTATGTTTGAGCAAGCCCCGGGTAAGCGTGACGATCTGTTTCTCGGTCTTCCCTTCGCAGAGAATCACCTCCGGCGTGCCGTGACGCAACGTGCGATGGTGATCCAGCTTGGCAAATCCCAGGTCTTCATAGGGAAGGGTGCGCAATTGTTCAAGCGCGTTCGCAATCGACGTCGATCCGGTTTGAACCGACCGCAGGAGGGATTCGAGAATCGAGGGGTGCATGGCGGTGAAGAGGTCAGCGGGGACGGTCGGAATTCGCGAAAAGGGTTTCTTCCTTGGCTGATCGTGACATCAGATCAGCGACGATTTGCTTGGGCGGTTTGTTCTCGAACAACATGGCATGGACGCCTTGGACAATCGGCATCTCCACCTGAAACCGTTGGGCCAACGCCATGGCGGCTTTGGTGGTTCGAACGCCTTCGGCTACCGTGACCGTTTCGTTCAGAATATCCTCCAACCGCCGGCCCCGGCCCAATTGCAATCCCACGGCGTGATTGCGACTCAAGGAGCCCGTACAGGTTAACACCAAATCCCCCAAGCCTGAAAGACCGTAGAACGTATGCACGTCGGCCCCGAGCGCGACTCCCAATCGAATCACCTCGGCCAATCCTCGGGTGATCAGCGCGGCTCGTGCATTCAGACCCAATTCCAGGCCATCCACCACGCCGGCCGCAATGGCCATGACGTTTTTGAGCGCCCCTCCCAATTGAGCCCCGATAAGATCCGTTCCGGTATATACGCGGAAAGCTGTGGACATGAACACCATTTGCAGGTGAGCCGTGAGGGCGGCATCCTGACCGGCCAACAAAATGGTCGTGGGTTTGTCTCGGCTTACTTCAGCGGCAAAGCTGGGCCCCGTGAGGACGGTGATCTTTCTGGCCCAGTCGGGAGGCAGCAGTTCGTCGAGCACCTGGGACATCAACTGATGCGACTCTTCTTCAATCCCTTTTGACGCCACGACAATCGGAAGAGGTTCGGAAAGAGAGGGTGTCAATTCCCGGATCACCGGTCGCATGGCGTGAGAAGGGACGGCCAGCACGATCAAGCCGGTGCCGGCAACCGCGTCTTGAAGGGAGTGCGTGGCCGAGAGCGCCTTGGGAAGGGTGATGCCCGGCAAAAACAAGGCATTTTCCCGTTTGAGATTGATGCCCTCGACCACTTCGTTCTCATAAGCCCAGAGCTTGACCATAAGCCCCCGGTTCACCAAATGGCGAGCAAGCGTGGTGCCCCAGGCACCAGCTCCAATAACCGACACGGTGTGAATGGCAGGGTGAGAAGTCATCATCACGTTCGTTCGTGCAAGGTGGAAAGAGGTGCGGGATTATAGGAACGGCCTTCCAAGACTGTCAATTCCTGAGAGAACGAATCAAGAACCATCCATCGTCTGCATCATACCCGCTTACGTTGCCCACGTCCTCTCCGAAGAATTTTCATTTTACGAGCATAATTGAGTAAAATTACTCACTATAATGAGTAAAACGGAATTCATCCGCCCAGTCCGGGATGACCTTGGCCGAAGCGCGCGCAAACCGCGAGTTCTGGGGAAGACTGGTGGAATCCGCCGTGGGTGCCCACTTGGTCAACGCATCGGCTGGCGGAGCGTGTCAGGTATTCTATTGGCGGGACCGCAACCGCGAGGTGGATTTCGTCGTGCGGGCGGGCAAGCACATCGTGGCGATCGAAGTAAAGGGCGGACACGCACGTCACGCCCTGCCGGGAATGACCGCGTTTGCCCAAGCCTTTCGGCCGACCAGAAAACTGCTCGTGGGCGGCGACGGGCTCGCCGTGGAAACCTTCTTGTCCATGCCGATTGAGGATTGGTTACTGGCATGACCAATATGACCGAATGCGAGTCGCGAGCCAGCGTGGTGCCCCAAACCCCCGCTCCAATAACCGACGCAGTATGAATGGCAGGTTGAGAAGTCATTATCGCTTTCGTTCAACATCTCCCGTTGCGGTGGACAGCCAGAGAAACAGTGCGCTGGTCAACTTGGGGCTGGCGAAGGGATATATGTTGATATGGAGAGCAGCCCTAGGTGTAAGGTGTAGTATGTCCGAGATACAGAAATGGTTGCTGCAAACATGTAAGAAATGTTCGAAACGAAGCAGATTTTTACAAATTTGAAGAAAATCGGCATCCAACGCAAAACCGCGCAGTGGTTGAGTGGTAGGCTGGGGCGTCTTGTTAAGAGGCTTTTGCCAGCTACATGCGAATTGATTGAATGACTCGGTCACATATTGGCTTTAAGAAAAACTCTTGATCCTCACGGTATGATATTGTGAAAGTGAAAGAACGCCCCGCATTGAACACATGGACTATGCGAACACGAAATGCTGAACCCTGTAACCTTGAAGCCTGTCGTCGATACTCAGTAACGAAGGCAACAATCCCATTTATAGATTGTTTTTTTGTTCCCATCCAAGAAAGTATGTGCATTCCAAACTGCTGCATGGCCACTACCGTTCCCTCTCTGACCGTCTCATCAAGTTCTTTGGTGTCTAATGCGGAAGCAGCTCGCGAATCGGCCTGGGTAACTTCTTGTTGAGGATAGTACCGGATATTGAATATTGCAGCGGTCTTCCCATAGTCGTCATAATAGTTTGCCGCGAAACCAAGATCTGATGATGGATCAATAGCACCTGCAAGTTCCCTTATCGACTGAACATAAGTATCTAGCGTTATGCGTTGGTTGTTCGAGATTGCCATCCAGTTCCTCGGCAGTTCAACTGAAACCCCGTTCTGTAAACGAATTGCTACGAAATTATCAGCAGCATTGGCAATGTCCCAGCACAATAGTAGTGCAAGGCCGTATAGCCAATGAGGGGTTGTTCTCCTATTCGTTTTCACTTTTGTCTTCCTTTTTTGTAATGGCACGCCATGTCCACCCTATGGCCGCGAAAAAAATCAGTATAGGGATCACTCCACCATCGTGTTTCCAACCCATGACACCAGCAATAACGACATACATTATAAAAATTCCAAAGCATGCAGCCAAAGCAAGAACATATTTCATAGTTCACTCGTTAATTATTGAAAAAGAAATATTGGAGCACTATGGACGCAATTGCTACGAACCCCAAAAAGATTGGCAGCCTCTCTCCTAAGTAATCACTGATAAACTTCGGCCTTGCGAATAGAAGTATGGGAATTGATATAAGAATGATTAATTGTACAATCTCCATCGTTTGTGTTTTTCTAACGCTCAATTGAACATCTGCGCGTAGCTCAGTTCGGCGGAAACCAAAGGCTGGAACGTACTTGAATTTAGGACATTCTGAATAATTTTACGATTATGCGACAACAACGCCACAGTTTCAATCTTTCAAAAGGGGCAGATTGTTCTGCGCTGGCAATTGCTGGCCCGATGGTAGCTTTGAAAAATATCGTAAGAAAACACGCAAAGGGAGGTTTCTCGATGATATGGAAACCATATTCCTTGGCAGAGCTTGATGGGTGCCATTGTCACCGTTTGGTCTGTCTTGCATAAGTTATCACGCTTCCTAAACGACGGTCTCGACACCAAGAACGGGTTATTTCCCTGCATCCAATTTCATTTGATAATAGAAAAGGCTTTTCCTTTAAACTCTCGCTTCTTCCAGAACTGAAGATACCCGTCGCACTTTGATTTTCCTCCGTTCTACCTGTGCGAGATCATATGCCTGCTGAAGCGCCAGCCAACTCTGTGCGGTTCCACCAAAGGCTTTTTCCAGCCGCACGGCCATCTCCGGGGAAATTCCGGCTTGGCCGTTCAGGATCCTCGACAGCATGTGCCGGGTAATCCCCAGTATCTTTGCTCCATCAGTCACCGTCAGTCCGAGGGCTTCGAGACAGTCCCGCCTGATCGAGCGGCCCGGATGCGGTGGATTGCGAGGAGTATTGGGCATTGCGTCAGATCGCCTTGAAATTAGGCATTTGATCCCACGTTTTGTTGTCAAGTACGCGGCCCGTCTGTTTCTTGAACACGCCGCCCCATTGCTTGAAGAAAAACGGGACGCCGCTTCGTAGGCAATTATCGCGTATTTCCCGCACCCAATCCGCCTTCATGGGCCGGGCCCCGGGTCCTGATTCTCCGCCTACGATTACCCAATCGATTCCTGCCAATTCCAGGCCGGGCAACGGCCCCAGTAACGGTTCGAGAGACAAGAATTTCGTGTGGGCGTTGGCTTCTTTCAACCTCGCCAATCGGTCGAGCCACTCTTCGGATTCGATGCTTGTGCCCAGCCAGATATTCGGTGTCCAGGTCAGGCCGTGGTCGAGCTGCATGACACGGGCCGGTCGCTTCGTGAGCACCTGAAACGTGTGCTGGGACGTTCGATTCATGACGCGGAACACCGACTCGATGAATGCGGCAGGGACGGATTCGTGGAACAGGTCGCTCATCGAGTTCACGAACACGATCCGTGGCTTTTTCCACCTGAGAGGCGCTTCCAGTGCCGACTCGTGAATGGTGATATCAAACCCGTTCTGGTATTTTTCAACGCCCATCGCTTGGAGCCGTGTCGCCATTCGCTCGGCGTAGCAATGCTTGCAGCCATCGCTGATCTTCGTACAGCCCGTCACCGGATTCCAGGTGGTCTCGGTCCATTCGATGCTCGACGGCGTTGACATGTTTACATGTGCTCCAGGATGTACTTCGCTATCCGCTTAGCAGGACCGATTCCATTTGGGTTTCCCACGCAGAACATAAACTCGAACAATGGGGAATCCTTGGAGTTCCTTAGAGTTCGAGATTGCTCCAGCAATCTTTTGCCAAAAAGGGTTTTCAGATTTTCCTTGTAGAGGCCGATGAACCCGTCGACGCCTGGGACTCTCTGATATTCGACACCTCCAAACAAGTTTCCTTGGGGGTCTTCTTGGTAGAGGTTGTGCCAATTCTCATCTCCAAAAACTCGCGTTAGCCGCTTAGCCCATTTTGGTGAAATTTCGTCAGGTTTCCGTGATTTTGGCAACATTCGCGTGATCGCAGATACAGGGAAAAGAATCCAGGTGTCCAGTGCATTGAAGCCCGCTATTCTTTCGATAGTCGCCCATTTGACCTCCGTGGCGAAAGGGTCCAGAAAAAGGACACCCCTGCAACTCTTCCAGTTTTCGTGTAAATCGGCCAGGAATGCATTCGCTTCGGAGTGCACGATTTCGATTTTCCTCTTGGAATACGTTGCGCGCAGGGTTTTCAACTCCGCAAATCGGTCAAGCTTCTTCTCTACAAAGATGAGTTCGTCGAAGGGTTTATTGTCAATCTTGATGGCACGTTCGGCGGAGCCACTTACGAAACCTCGGACATCAACAAGATCTTCTTCACTGGAAAGTTTTAGCTGGCCCGTGCCGGCGAAGGCATCTATATACATCAGCTTGAACTGCGTATTTTTTAGCGCGGTCGTATAGGCATCCAGATATGTTTCCAGAATGTTCAGCTTTTCTATAGTCCATGGTCCACCGTAGCTTGCCCCAGGTTCGGCTACTTCGTTCGTCATTTCAATTCCATAATTAGATATTTTTACCGGATCGCTTTTCATGATCGTATCGCAATCTTACCTTTCCGGCACTTCTTTTGAAACCGTTTCCCGGCAGGTGCCGGTCCCGTCCGGCGTTGGTTCTCGCTTTTCCCCGCTGGTAATTTCTCTCCTCATGGTTATAATCTGATGTGATGAATGGTCAAAAGACGTGTCAGGCTTGCGGGCATGAGTTGCCTTCGGAGGCCCGTTTTTGCACCGGGTGCGGGAAGCGGTTTTTTCAGGAGCCGCAAACTGACGCTCGATCCAAGGAAATTCTCAATCTTCGGATCTTGTACGTCATGGCGGGGCTGTTGGTGTTGGCCGTTCTGTTTCCGCCGTGGGAGTCGCCGCCCGGTTCTCCTCCTGCCTACCTGGGCATGCATTTTATCCTGTCGCCCCCGGAGCCCGAGGCCGTGGTGAGTCGTATCCTCCAGACCGTGGAACTGGTGACGCTGGCTATCGCCGGCATGTATTTGGCCTGGTTGTTTCGGGAAAAACCCTGAGGAACCTCTGATTGATGGCACTATCGGGCGCATGGCGGTGTTGTGTCCTCGCTCAACCCTCGCCTATCTCTGTTGGCGCCATGAGGCATGTCCCTGTCTCCGAACAGGGATGGCGCAGCTACAGAGGAATGGGCTACTGAAACATCGACAGCAACTGGGGTGGTCTCTTGATGACTTTTCCCTTGGCGTCGACCGTGACGAGGGTGGCTGATCCTTCGACGATCAGACGTTGGCTGGTTGCTTCTCGAATCGTGTGGGAGAAGGTGACCGCGGTTTTTCGTGATGCCGAGGCGACCGTGTCGACGTGGAGGATCTCTCCATAATGCGCCGCCGAGCGGTAAAAGACTTCCGCATGGGTGACTAAAAAGTAGATGCCTTGATGCTGAAGCTCCGCGACCGAGATCCCGTGTGCAAGTAAGTATTCGGTCCTCGCTCGTTCAAAATATTTGAGATAGTTGGCGTAATACACCACGCCGCCACAGTCGGTATCCTCATAATAGATTTTGACGTTCACTGGAGTTACAACGTCATCTTCGGGAAGGCCGGCAAGTTGGGTTCGGTGACGTTGGTCAGTTTAACGGCCACGGCATAGAACTGATGAAATCGGTCGGCTTTCGTCATTTGAAATCCATGGCCCAGGACGCTGTGATGGGCCGCATCCCACAAGGTTTTGATCTTGGTCCACTCGTTCACGAAGGTTTGCCCCATGGGATGCCCCAGCCCGGCCAAGGCGCGAAATTGGGCCTCAAGCGGCAGGTGAAACTTGCCGTCCACGTCGCTGGCATAGCAGGTGCGACAGGGTTCCTGTAGATCCTGCGGTAATTGGTCAACCTGCACGTCCCAGCTTTTGATTCCATACTGCTTCCACAAGTGGTACTGGGCATAGGCTTCCAGGGCTCGCAGTAACAATTGGAGGGCCGATTCGATTTGCTGATCCCGTTCCCCGCGTCGTTTGGCATGGGCGAGTAAATCATGCGCCACGGGGAGTTTGACGTCATTGGGATCCAAGACGATGCTTTCCAAAAACTTCAGGTTTTGTTTGACCCCGGCCAGTAAGGAAGACATTCCGGGCGGCCCGCCCCAGACCGAGGCCAATTCCAAGGCCTTGAGCGCGGTTTTGAGTTTGTCCCAGGCGTCCCGGTACTTGAAGCCTTCCCAGGCGGCATAGCCATCGGCCAAATTCGCCAGGGCGTGATACAGCGGTTTGAGGCTTCCTCCGACTAACGTTTCAATGCGTCGAAACCGTTTGGCCGCCGAGGGAAACGCCCCTTGATTAAATAACAGGGCCGCTTCTTGTCGGGCCTGTACGGCTTCTTCGTTCCAGGGATTCCCTTCTTGCCAGGCGAAGGTTCGATCTCCAAACGCAACCACGTCACTCTCTTCGGCTACGCTCAGGGCAGGCTTGCCCGTGCCGCTCTCCGGCGTGGTCAAGCCAACGACTTGCGAAGCCCACGGCCGGCTGGCGAGCGCCATTGCCGCGGCGATGGTTGGCGTAGCCCTGCTGAAGTCCACGGCGAGTTCGCCGGGTTGCAGACCCCAGGTCTTCAACATGTCGGGAAGGCTTTTGGTTAACGTTTGATGGACTGCGGTAAAACTTGCGGACTCTTCCGCGAGAATCCAATCCCATCGTTGCGGCATGGTGGTGATGGCCGGTTGAATGTCTGCTTCGATGGAGGCTTTCCGGGATTCGGACACCACGAAACAGAGAAACTCCGGGACGAGCCGGTTGATGCAGGCCTGCACGGGGACAGGGTCCCCGGAAACCGCGATGAGTAACGCTTTGGTCCGATATTCCCCGCTCATAACGGCGAGACTATAGCATCGCCCCCGGCAAACTCCAAGCGTCGGGGATGGAGCAAGTTCCTGCAGCCAGGAACTTCTGTCCCCACCGGTTCGCCGGCGGGCTGCGCCCTTGGCTCCCCGACTCCCCCTCAAGGAGGGGAGTGATGAAGAAAGGCGACAATCATGATAAACCCTGTTGAGATTTCCGGAGGGTGGCCCTAGAATCGCTTCCATGACGACGGACCAGATTGTACAGCGCTTTCAGGAAAGCGGAGAGGTGAAACTCCACTTCGTTCGAACCTATGCCGACCGGATTGCGCAGGTGGCGGACCTCATGGTCAAGGCCGTTCGATCCGGAGGCAAGGTGCTGTTGTTCGGCAATGGCGGAAGCGCCACGGATGCGTCCCACATTGCCGCGGAATTTGTCGGGCGATATGATCGAGACCGTGTGCCGTTGCCGGCCGTGGCCCTGGCCACGGACATGGCCGCCGTGACGTGTATTGCCAATGATTATGGCTATGCGGACATTTTTGCACGGCAGGTGGACGCGCTGGGTCAACCCGGCGATATCGCGGTTGCCATCAGCACCAGTGGGAACTCGCCCAACGTGTTGAAGGGGGTTGACGCGGCGCGGCAGAAAGGCCTGGTCACCGTGGGGTGGACGGGCAAAGATGGAGGGAAGCTCGCAGGCCTCGTCGATCACCCGTTCATCGTGCCGTCGAAAGTCACCGCTCGAATCCAGGAATGCCACATCACGCTCGGTCACGTGTTATGTGAAATGGTCGAAGAGAAGATCGTTGCGCACACCTCGTAAAAACCCATCCCCGGTCCGCCCCATAGACGTCTCTCGTCTGAAAACCTATTCGCTGAACACGCGTCGGAGCAAGGTCCGGGTCTCCGACTTTTCCGTTCCCTGGAAAAAGGGGCGGTCGTTTTCCTCGTTTCTGTCGTCGCTGCCCGACGTGCTTGCGGTCAAGACGCTTCGGAGCCTGGCCAAAGACATTGTCAAAGCCAGGAAGCGCGGACGTCCTGTGATTCTGGGAATGGGCGCGCATCCCACCAAAGTCGGGCTCAATCCCGTGATTGTGGACCTGATGAGACGAGAGATCGTCACGGCGGTGGCGCTGAACGGCGCGGGTGTGATTCATGATTTCGAGTTGGCGTTAATGGGCCACACGTCGGAGGACGTCGAAGCGGAAATCGATTCCGGCCGTTTTGGAATGGCGGAAGAAACGGGCCGGATGATCAATGAAGCCATCGTGGGCGGGGTGTCGCAGGGATTAGGGATTGGAGAAGCCGTCGGCCAATACATCCTGCAACAACGGAAGCGGTTTCCGCATTGGAAAACGAGCCTTCTCGCCACGGGCGCGCAACTCGGCATTCCCGTGACCGTTCACGTGGCCGTCGGCACGGATATCGTGCACATGCATCCGTCGGCGGATGGAGCCGCCATTGGCGCGGGGTCGCTGCTGGACTTTCGAAAATTGACCGCCGTGGTTTCCCGGATGGAAGGAGGGGTCTACCTGAATCTGGGGTCTGCGGTCCTCCTGCCCGAAGTCTTTCTAAAAACCGTGACCCTGAGCCGCAATTTGGGGAAGGCGCTCAAGAACATTACCACCGCGGACATGGATTTTTTGCCGCATTATCGACCGTTGACCAACGTGGTGAAGCGACCCACCCAAAAAGGTGGCCGGGGGTATTCACTCACGGGGCACCATGAAATCATGTTTCCCCTGTTGGCGGCCGCCGTCATTGAAGAATATGAGCGCGGGCCGGGACGAAACACGGGGAGGTCGAGCAAAGGCCTCGTTTCCTCCTAGGTGTTCTTGTCAGGAACAGCGAGCGTTGTTCCCTACGGTGACCCATGCAGAAAAAAATTCTCGTTGTCGATGATGATCCCGACATCGTTTTGATGTTGATGGATCGTTTGGAGGCGCTGGGCTATACCACGCTGGCTGCCGGTGACGGGCAGCGCGCGCTCGAACTGCTGGAATCCGAGGAACCCGGCCTCGTGTTGCTTGATTTGCAAATGCCCCGGATGACGGGACTGGAAGTGCTGGAACAATTGGCCCGGCAAGAGCAGGCGATCCTGGCGCATCGCCCCCCGATCATCGTGATGACCGCCCATGGGACGATTCAGTCAGCCGTGGAAGCCATGAAGTATGGAGCCGCCGATTTTCTCACGAAACCCCTGGATATGGATCACCTGACCTTGGTGATGCAAAAGATCCTGGAACGCGAGGGCCTGAAACGGCACGTCGCCGTGTTGCGCGAGGAAGTGGAATCCCGGTACGGCACCATCGTGGCGGACACGCCGGCCATGGTGGCATTGATTGAGTTGACCAAACGGGTTGCTGATTCTGAGGCCATCGTGCTGCTGCTGGGAGAGAGCGGCACGGGCAAGGAACTCTTTGCCAGGTCCATCCATCAATGGAGCAAGCGGGTCGATAAGCCCTTTGTGGTGATTAATTGTGTGGCCTTAACCGAGACCCTGCTCGAAAACGAATTGTTCGGCCATGAAAAAGGCGCCTTCACGGGAGCGACGACGCAACAAAAAGGAAAAGTCGAGATGGCCGATGAAGGCACCCTCTTCTTGGACGAGATCGGAGACATGGCGCCGGACCTGCAAGCCAAATTGTTGCGTCTTCTGCAGGACCGGGAATTTCATCGGGTGGGCGGGACACGCTTGGTTCGGGTCAACATCCGGGTGATCGCCGCGACGAATCGAGACCTGTCAAAGGCCGTGAAAGAAGGCGCGTTTCGTGAAGATTTATTTCATCGGTTGAACGTGATCAGCGTGTCCATCCCGCCGTTACGCGAACGACCCGATGAAATTCCTCATTTGGCCGAACTCTTTCTTCAACGCTATACGAAGGAGATGGGAAAGCCCGACATGCACCTGACGCTGGCTGCCCTCCGGACCATGCGAACCTATCCGTGGCCCGGCAACGTGCGGGAGTTGGAGAACGCCGTGGCTCGGGCCGTGGTCCTGGGTACCGGCCGCGAGATTGGCCCCGAGCATTTACGCCTCCCTTCCGACCATGAAGAAGAGCCCCAAGTCCGGGAGGCGAGCGATCTGTCCTACCATGAGTCGATGGAACACCACCGACACTTTCTGATTGAGCAGGCGCTGAAACGCGCCCATGGCAATCAGACCAAAGCCGCGGAAGCGCTGGGGCTCCAGCGCTCGTACCTCGCGCGCGTGCTCAAACAAAAACAGGCAGAAGGGCGGAAGGACGCGAAGTAGGCTGCTTCCCGAGTCAACGGGTGGGGAGCGTAAAATAGAATCGGCTCCCGCTGCCTACCGTGCTTTCCACCCAAATCCGTCCTTGATGCAGGTCCACCAGACTTTTCGTAATCGCTAATCCCAACCCCGCTCCCCGTGCCTCCACATTGTCGCTCCGATAAAAGCGATCGAACACGTTGGGCATTTCTTCTGCAGCAATGCCACACCCCGTGTCGGCGACGCACACCTGGATCGTGTGATCTTCCATCGGCGTGAGCGAGATCGAAATGTGGCCGGATGGAGGCGTAAATTTAATGGCGTTGTGAACGAGATTCGTCAAAATCTGAAGAATCTTGTCCCGGTCTCCACGTACAGGAGCAAGCGGCGAAGGGGCCATGGTCTCCAGCATGAGGGATTTCTCCTCCGCCTGGAGGCGTAAATTCTCAAGGACTTCTTCGGTCACTTCGGCCAGCGACACGTCAGTCAGTCGTAATTCCACGTGGCCGGCTTCGATACGGGACAGGTCCAGCAGGTCGTTCAGCGTTCGCGTCAATCGTTCGATATTATATTTGACCCGCGTGAGATACAGGACCTGCCGCTCACGTAAGTCTCCGGTCACTCCATCCAGCATGTTTTCCACGAACCCTTTCATGACGGTCAGGGGTGTGCGTATTTCGTGCGACGCAATGGAGACGAAGGCGGATTTGCGTTCATCAAGTTCGCGAAGTTTTTCATTGGCGACTTGGAGGGAGCGCGTTCGTTCTTGGATCAAACTCTCCTGCTCAAGATAGGCCTCTCGAAGTTCTTCATGGCGGGCATCCACAGAAGCCACTTGTTCTTTGAGCAAGGTTTCCCGCTCTTCCGCCTTCTTCTTGAGACGATACCAATTCCAGGCGAACCAAGCGGCCATGCCCGGGCTGATCGTCCAGAAAAGAGTCTCTGGCCAGGAAAGCTCCGGGTGTACCCATCGGACGTAGACGAAGACCAGGATACTCACGCATACCGCGGCCCCGATCACGGCCCATCCACGGTTTTCAGAAAGCGGCTGGGCGGGCCAATGGAATTCCCATTCACAGGACTCGTCCCCATCCGCCATACATTGGAGATCGCGGACGCTGGCAAATCCCAGGTGGTGAACGTGTTGCGGCACGGCCAGGAGGCCGGCCTTCGATGCCTGGCAGATGATGTAGGCGCACCGGTTGCGGTAAGGGCCGAATTGTCGAGCAACGTGTTCGGTCAATGTCATGCCCAGAACGGCTGAGCCATTGGTCACGTCGCGCACGCTGAACCGTAAGGAGTCTTTGGCGAACTTTTCTCCGAAGCGTGGGAACAGTTCGAAGATTTGCGAAACGGAAAACGGGCGTCCCAGGGTTTGAATGACCGGAGAAATAAATTTGTGTTTGCCCATTTCAAATTGAAAGTTCGGATCCTCGGAGATCAGGATGCAGAACTCACCGAGGTAACACACGAATTCATAGGAATAACTGTGCCAGATATTTTGTAAAAATTCGGGGGTGACGTGATAAGAGGGATCGCTGATCCGGGCGTTCAGCGAATCGCAGAGTCGGTCAATGGCTTGACGCCCGGCGTCTCCCCCGTTTTTCTTGCTGATGACTTCTTCCAGGTATGCAACGTTCGCTTTGATCGTAATCCCACTCACGTCGCGAATTTTTTCACCGTTCGGGGCGACGCCGAACGGGCGAAAAAGCATGACGGGTCTTTCAAGGATGGAATGATCTTTCGGAAGCAGCTCCATCGAGCCACTCGCCTGGGCACCGGACGTGGGTTCTGCTGGAAACTCGAGCGTAGCCATGGGAGGCATCAGCGACAGGTGATCGTATACAGTTTTCTGTCTTCCAGTCGAAGACAGGCCAACTCGTTTCCCCAGACGCACCCTCCGTCCAACGCAATGACCCCTTCACCTCTGTACACCCCTAAGGCCGACCAATGCCCGCAAATCACCGTTTCGGTGCGTGGGGTGTGAGGGGGAAGGTGAAACCATGGGGTAAGATCGGCGGGGGCCTGCTCCGGCGGGCCCTTGAACGAAAGGTCGATGAGGCCTTCCCGGGAACACATCCGCATTCTGGTCAAGACGTTTGTGACAATACCGAGGCGGGCCAAGGACGGGAGGGTGTCGGACCAACGGGTCTCCTCACTCCGATAAATGAACGGTAAAAGCGTGTGATAGTGTTCGGACCTGAGTGCGTCCTCCACTTCCCCGGCCAATCTCATCGCCTGTTCGACGGACCATTGGGGAAGGATGCCGGCGTGGACAAGCAGATACTCGCCTTCATGATGGAGCATGGATTGACGGCGAAGCCAGTCCAGCAATTCCTCGGCATCAGGCGCCTCGAGGACCGGTTGAATCGTATCCTGTTTCCGGAGCCGCGCGACTCCGCACTGGACCGCCAATACATGCAGATCATGGTTGCCGAGCACGACCACGCAACGGCTTTCGAGACCTTTAATGAAGCGCAACACTTCCAAGGAATGGGGGCCGCGGTTGACTAAATCGCCGACGAACCACAGCCGGTCCGAGGACGGATCGAATCGAATGCGATCCAACAGTTTTTGGAGGGGGGTCAGGCACCCCTGAATATCGCCGAGTGCATACGTGGCCATACGGGTTCCTTACAAAAGCAGCATTCATCAGACCTTAGCCAGAACCCGGGAATGGTGCAAGCGGAATTTGTCCTCCACCTTGAATCCCGCTGGTGGGGCTAGGTACGATCACGCGACCGGTGTTAACGGACAGAGGGCCGTGGAAAGGAAGCGGAGACATGGAACGGATTCTTGAACCGGAAGTCATGGATGGTGAAGAGCAGGCCCGGGTCTATGCGAACGCCGATTTCGCGGAAGAAAATCAGGGGTTCGTCGATCAATTTTTGGCATTGTACCCCGAGGTCCGGGAGGAAATCGTGTTGGATTTGGGATGTGGCCCGGCGGATATTCCGATCCGGCTTCTCCGGAGTCGTCCCACCCTTCGCGTCACCGGAGTGGATGCGTCCGGTCCCATGCTGCATTGGGCGGAAGACGCCGTTCGCCAAGCAGGGTTTGAGGATCGGATCCAACTCATCTGCGGGCGATTCCAGGATCTGCAGTTGGACCGGCCGGCTGATGCCGTGATCTCCAATAGCCTGGTGCATCATGTGCCCAACGCGTTTCAGTTTTGGTATGCGGTGAAAACCCTTGCCAAGCCGGGGGCTCCGGTGCTCATCATGGATTTGTTGCGACCCGAGACCACGGAAGAGGCCCGGGCGCTGGTAGACCACTACGCGGCTGATGAGCCCGAACAACTGCGCCACGATTTCTATCATTCCTTATTGAGCGCCTTCACCGAAGACGAAATCGCGGCCCAGATGGCGGAAATGAATTTAAGCCGCCTTCTGATCGACGTGTACGACGATCGACATTGGCTCGTGTCCGGTCGCGTGTTTTAGCGACGCGTATCACCGTGGTGTTCTAGTAGAGTCATTTTGTTTCTGCTTCTCGTCCAATTCGTCTCTTGCTATATGTAACTACAAAAAACTTGAAATTCTTTTAAAATAGTAGTTACAATAAAGTAAGGATGACAGCGATTTACGAATGGGATGAAGCCAAGCGAAAGTCCAACATCGCCAGGCATGGCGTGGATTTCACCGTGATGGAAGCCTTCGTGTGGGATACCGCCATCGTCAATCCAGATGACCGCACCAGCGAGCCGAGATGGGTCGCTTACGGCTTCATCGGTGTCAGATTGTATGTCGCTGTGTTCACGGAACGCGGCGACAACATCCGAATCATCAGCCTGCGCAAGGCCAATCGGCGAGAGGAGAAACACTATGGCCAAAAACACGAACGACAATGATGGCACCAAGATGACGTTCGACGAGATTGCCGCCAAGGACGGCGAAGAGGCTGCAATCAATGCCGGAATCGCCGCTGACCCCGACACGTTCGAGTTGGACGAGGAGTGGTTCAAGCGAGCGCGGCCTGCTGGTGAAAGTGCACCGCACATCGTTGAAGCGTATCGCCGAACGCGGGGTAAGCAGAAAGCACCGACAAAGGAGCAGATAACCATTCGGCTTGATGCCGACATCACGGCGCACTTGCGCAAGCAGGGGCCGGGCTGGCAGACGCACCTGAACGACACGCTACGCCAAGCCATTTTCGGGTCCACCGACACCAAGTAAGCCATTCCCACTTCTTCATTGGTGACCGACAGGTACGAGAATTGGATTGTCGCGTGTTGTAGCGGCGCACCCACCCGTCAAGGGTCTTGACTGAATGAGAACAGGCTCGGTAAGGTGAGATGCCTTGGTTTGGGGGATCGTCTAGGGGCAAGACAACAGATTTTGGATCTGTGAACCCAGGTTCGATTCCTGGTCCCCCAGCCATTTTCTTGCCTGGGGTTCGTTACTTCGTTCCAATAATACTGCTGCGCTTCGCCGCGTCTTTCGAATTCCCATTACAGGTCGTGAGACTCGTCGTGCCCACTGTTTGGGTGGTACAGGTGGTGCCGTCACTGTAACTGTCGACTTGCACGTTGCCGACACGCTGGTGGACTCCGACCACGCCGTTATTCCATTGGGACACTCCTGTATCCTTATTGATGGATTGGCTGGTCCCACGCAGATTCGGCTGATTGCTGTTTGAAAAACTGGTACTGCCGAACGAGTTCGTCACGCTTGTGCTTCCATCACTAAATTGGTGAAAGCTGTTCGGGCCCGACTGGACACCGAAACCGGAAACACCATTGCTGCAATTGGTGAAAGACTGGTTCCCAATTTTCGCGGTCGTGCAGGTTGCCTCAACCTGCGGGATGGTCACAAACATCGAGAAGAGGATGATCGGGACGGCCAGTACTCTGATCATGGCAGTTCTCCTTTCGGGTAACCCGGTGCAAACAAAACTGCCCCTCGAGCGTGTTTCCCCACTCGAAGGGCAATGCCTCATGTACCCGTGCTTACCCGGAAACAAGGTGGCTGTTTCAGCGGTGACCCCATTTGCTTCCCTCTCTATTGGAAAGTATAAGCTTGGGGATCTCAAGTTTCAACCTGGTACAGATGCCATGCAATCCCTGCAAGGCGGCCTGTGAGGCCGCTTTCGCCTGACTGGAAACAGGGAGAACCTCATGAATAGGCTTACGACCAACAATAGGCTATAATCCTTAATAGTTTACATTTTGTAAGGCAATATGATAAAAGTAAGGAAATTTAAGGTCTCACCATGATCGAATCTGCAATTACCAAAAAAGGACAGACAACACTGCCTAAACCTGTGCGGGACGTGCTTGGGGTACAAGTCGGGGACCGGGTGCGCTACGTGATTTTCAAAGGCGAGGTGCGGATTCTGCCCGTACGCCCGATCAACCGGCTGTTCGGCGTGTTGCAGCATGGCACTGCCGTCACATTGGAGGAAATGGAGCAGGCCATAGCCGACGGGGCGTGTGAAGAGTGATCGCACTCGATACCAACGTTCTCGTTCGCTATCTGGTGCGGGACGAAGCGGAACAGGCGGAGGCTGCCCGGTCGCTACTGGAGTCGCTCACGGCAGAACGTCCCGGCTTCGTCTGTCGTGAGGTCATTGTCGAACTCGCCTGGGTGCTGGAACGGGCCTATGGCTATTCTCGTACCCAGATTGCAACCGTTCTGGAACAACTGGTGGTGACGGAGAGTCTCATCATCGAGGCAGCCGACGACGTGGCCCGTGCGGCCTTCCGCTACCGGCCGGACAGTGTGGGTTTTTCAGACCTGATGATCCTGGCCGCTGCCGAACGATCGGGGGCTCGTCCCCTCTACACCTTCGATCAGAAGGCAGCGCAACTTGAAGGAGTCGCGCTGTTACAAGATAGTATGCGCTAAACAGGGAGCGATAACACCATTGAAAAGTTTAGGCTCGATAGCTGAGGGAAGGGCTGGAACGTGAGCGATTCGCCTGGCATGACGTATCAAGGGTCCGGGGTCGATACCGACCGGGTCGTGCAATCCCTTGCCGATATTACCAAACAGTTCAGGCAGACGTGGAACGTCCCCAAGGGACAAACCGGCAGCGTCCGTCTGGACTTCGGGTTGTTCGCCAACGTGATCGAGATCGGCAACAACAAGGGCATCGCCATGACCACGGATGGCGTCGGGTCCAAGGTCCTGGTTGCCCAACGCATGGGGAAATACGACACCATCGGCATCGATTGCATCGCCATGAACGTGAATGATCTGCTCTGCGTCGGGGCGACCCCGCTGGCCATGGTGGATTATATTGCGGTGCAGACCCTTGATCCGGGCTGCTTGCGGGAACTGGCCAAGGGATTGACCGAGGGAGCCCTTCGTGCCGGCATCTCCATTCCCGGCGGGGAAATTGCTCAAGTCAAGGACGTCATCAAGAGTGAAGCGGGCAAAGAGGGAGAAGGGTTCGATTTAGCGGGGTCGGCCATCGGGATCGTGGATTTGGACAGGATCATCGTGGGGGAACGTGTTTGCGCGGGCGACGTGATCATCGGCATTGAAAGCAATGGGGTGCACAGCAACGGCTTCACCCTGGCCCGAAAGGCGATTGGACAGGACGGGGCCTTGTATGAAAAACGGTTTCCCGAACTCGGACGGTCCCTGGGCGACGCATTACTCCAGCCGACACATATCTACACGCAGGAAGTCCTGCCTCTCCTCGAAGCGGAACAGGACATTGACGTCAAGGCCCTGGTGCACATGACCGGCGACGGGTTCCTGAACCTGAGCCGCGTCCCCTCCCGGGTCACTTTCGTGATCGATACGTTCCCCTCGCCGCCGCCGATTTTCTCCATCATTCAAAAACTTGGCGGAATCGCCGACCCGGAAATGTTCGAGGTGTTCAACATGGGGATCGGCTTCTGTCTGGTGGTCCCGGAAAACCAAGCGGACAGGACGCTTCAGCTCGCCACCAGGTTTGAGAAAAAAGCCTACCGGCTCGGGTATGTGACCGACAGGGATCGTGAGGATTGGGAAGTCGTGATCCAAACCCCTGATGTGCGACTCCGCGGGAAAGGGAAAACCTTCGAGTCATTTTAGAGGAAGGCTCAAAAACAGCCCGGCCTTCAGCCGCCAATAGACGTCGGAACCCTGGAGCGCCTCGTTTTTCTCGGCGTAGTCCGAGGGGACATGACCCTTCTCATCCTGTGCTGCCGTGTCGGCGCCGGCATCCAGCAGCGCGGTGATGACGGCGGGATGTTGGTTGAACCCGGCCGCCCAATGCAGGGGGGTCGCGCCGGATTTGTCCCGCGCGTTCGGGTTGGCCCCGGCGTTCAGCAGTGCGGTGATGACAGAAGGATTGTTATTGTGCCCGGCCGCCTGATGCAGGGGAGGCGCGCCGAAGAATTCATCCCGCGCCTTGGGGTCGGCGCCCGCGTCCAGCAGCGTGGTGACGATAGCGGGATTTTCGTTGAACCGGGCCGCCCAATGCAGGGGGGTGCCGCCGACTACCTCATCTCGCGCCTTGGGGTCCGCCCCGGCTTGCAGGCAACCGGTCACGGCCTTCGGCGTGGCGGTCTCGAAAAACTCCTTGGTGTTCCAGTTGTCACAACCCGCGCCGCTTGCCGGCCAGGCCGCAAGCAGGAGGCACAGGCTACAAATCCCCGCGATGTGTTTCATGTGTTCTCTCCCATAAGCTATATCCGCTCCTCGCTCTCAACCGGGTCCATGATACTTCACGATAGACCCGTCCATCAATGGCACGGTTTGCCACGGGCATGATCACAACCGGTTCATAAGCAGTTGAGAAGTTTCTTGCTGTTTCTTTACGGTGTGGTCTCAAGACAGAAGAGAACCGACCTCGCTTGCCCGGGGCATCGGCAGGTACACATGATCCTCCCGCAATGACGTCGCCTTCAACGACTCGATCCCTCAGCAGTTCGCAGAATGCCCACGTGAAGCGATGGGTGGCGTTACAGGATGCTCGCGGGATCGAACGGTTTCAACAATGCCTCGTCTTGGGGAAAAAAGTCGTTCGGGAAACCCTGGTGCAGCATCCCGCGCAGTGTCTCGAACTCATCCACCGCGCCGGGACACCCGTGCCTTTCCCGGTTCCAGGCCACGTTACAACCTATGTCCTGTCCACACCGCTTTTCGAGAAGATCGATCTCTTTGGCACGGGGGCGCCGATATTGATCTGCCAAGTCCCTCCCTTTCCCTCTGCAGACCTCGATGCTCAACCGCAGGGCCTTGAACTCCTGTGCCCTTTCGGAGATCCGGCGAACGTGGGGGCCTTGATTCGGACGGCGGTGGCCATGGGCGTGGAACGGGTCATCCTGCTCAAAGAATCGGCTCATCCCTATCACCCCAAAGCGATCCGGGCCGCCAGCGGAACGATGTTCAAGGTGTCGCTGGTGCAGGGTCCTTCGATCGGGGATCTGCCTGAACCGGCCACGTGGGTGACCCTCGATGCGCAGGGTGAGAGTTTGCCCGCGTTTCACTGGCCGGACGATGTTCGACTCCTGGTTGGAGAAGAAGGGCCTGGTCTGCCGCCCCGCGCCTCCGGCACACGGCTCGCCGTCCCCATGACCGACTCGGTCGAATCCCTCAATGCCGTTGTCGCCGCGGGCATGGCACTCTATGCCTATCGGGTGCAGCACCCCTTGCACCCCAAGTCGGGCCCTGAATTTGCAGAGCAAGGAAGAGGAAAATCGTCCTCACCGCCTTAACGCAGAAGACGTGATAAAATTCTGGAAATTGCTGAAACCCATTGGAATCATAGGGACGGGTGAAGTAGAGTATGATCTGTACGAACTGAAGAGATAAACCTCGTCGCGGAGGGGATGTCATGATAAACCACGCTAGAGATCTACCTATGGAGTCAATCAAGACGTTATGCCGGCGGTATCAGGTACGAGAGCTTGCGCTTTTCGGATCGGCTCTCGGGGACAGTTTTCGATCAGACAGCGATCTCGATTTTCTGGTGGAATTTGAACCAGAAGCGCAGGTAGGTTTTATGAAGCTGGCCAGAATGCAGAGAGAATTTTCGGCTATGTGTAATCGCAAGGTGGATTTAGTGCCCCATGGGGGCCTGAAGCCGAAAATCCGCCAAGCAGTACTTTCCAGTGCAAAAGTACTCTATGCGTCGTGAGGAACTCTATCTTACCGACATCGTAGAGGCTGCGGATGCCATCCGTCCAACAACGGCGATGGATAACAAGGAGGTATCACATGCCAGTCAACGTGCTTCGTAAAGATATCCCCAAAGGGGAGAAACCGCCCGCGTGGGTCTCTGGTGAGCAGGAAGCCAAGCTTAGTCCGGAAGAGAAACTCAAAGAATCCGACCTGGCTGTCCAAGAACAGCAAGCCATGTGGGAATCGGAAGAAATCGGCATTGTGCGCTGGTCCGGAGAAGAAGGACAGCGCTTCAGTGATCCCGATTAACGGTGTGATGAAGAGAGTCCGGGTAAGGCGACCACCGTGAAGCGCGCCACGTCGAAAACATTATTTGCCCGCTCGCAACACTATATTCCCGGCGGGGTGAACAGCCCTGTCCGCGCGTTTCGGTCGGTCGGCGGACATCCGTTGTTCATCAACCGTGCGCAGGGGGCCACGGTGACCGACGTGGACGGCAACACGTATCTCGATTACGTGGCCTCGTGGGGTCCCATGATCCTGGGACATGCCCATCCGTCGGTGGTGCGGGCTATTCAGCGGGCTGCCGGTGCGGGAACCAGCTACGGCGCGCCGACGCCACAGGAACTGGAATTGGCTCAAATGCTTTGCGAGGCGTTCCCCTCCGTGGACAAGGTTCGACTCGTGAGTTCCGGTACGGAAGCCGTGATGAGTGCCATCCGGGTGGCGCGGGGCTTTACCAACCGGGAGGTCATCCTCAAATTCGAAGGGTGCTACCACGGCCACGCCGATCATCTGCTGGTGAAGGCGGGGTCCGGTGCCGCGACGCTGGGTCTTCCCGATAGCCCAGGCGTGCCCAAGGCCGCGGCGAGCCAGACGCTCACCGCTCCCTATAATGACATCGAGTCGGTGACGCGCCTGATACGAAAACATTGGCGGGACTTGGCCTGCATCATTGTCGAGCCGATCGCGGGCAACATGGGTGTCGTGTTGCCTCAACCAGACTTTCTCCGGCACCTGCGCACCCTCACCAGAAAACACGGCATCCTCCTGATCTTCGACGAAGTGATTTCCGGATTTCGCGTGACCTATGGCGGCGCGCAAACCATGTATGGCATCGACCCCGATCTCACGTGCCTGGGGAAAATCATCGGGGGGGGACTGCCGGTTGGAGCCTACGGCGGGTCGAACGAGATCATGGAGATGGTGGCCCCGGCAGGCTCCGTGTACCAGGCCGGGACCCTGTCCGGGAACCCGTTGGCCGTGACCGCCGGAATCGAAACGTTGAAAAAACTCAAGGCCTCCGGCGTGTACGAAAAATTGGAGCGGCGAGGAAACCAGTTGGCGCAGGGCATGGCGCAAGCCGCCCGGCGAGCCAACGTCCCTTTGTATCAAACCCGGGTCGGTTCCCTGTTGGGTGGATTTTTTACGGAAGGCCCGGTGGTGGATTATCAGTCGGCGAAACAATCCGATACGGCTCGCTATGCCAAGTTCTTCCACCACACGTTGAAACGCGGGTCCTACTTCGCCCCGTCCCAATTCGAAGCCGCCTTCGTCTCCACCGCGCACACCGCGGCAGATATTGAACAGACCGTAAAAGCCGTTTACGAAGCATTTAAGCGGTGTTAAACACGCGCTAAAGGCAAGGTAACGGCCGTGTTTGACGACCCACCACCTCGCTTGCCCGTTCGACTATGTTTCCTCCGGCGGTGTGGCTGATTCGAGCTGCGATATCAGTATGGGCAGGTCGTCATTCACGATCCGCCAGATTATTCCCACGTCGATCTCGAAATATCCGTGGACAATGCGGTTGCGCAGCCCAACGATCTTTTGCCAGGGAATATTTGGGTAACTCTTTTTTGTGGCTTCGCCGATGCGGGAGGCAGCCTCTCCAACCACTTCCAACACGTTGAAGATGGCGTTCTGGTGTAGCTCGCTTTGCTCGAACTGTGAATAGGTGAGATCTGCGGCAAACGCTACTGCCTTGCGTGCGGCTACCAGCATATCGAGCAGGTACGCGTCATCATTCCGCATAGATGACCTCGGCGGAGTCGAGAATCGCCTTACGCCGGATGTAGTTCTGGCTTCGTTCCACCGATGAGCGCGTGAGTACATCCACCTGCCTTCCGAACATCTCCGACAACTCTTCGGCCATGCTGACGAATCCCAAACCCGGCGTACACCCCGGCGCGAACTCGACCAATACGTCTACGTCGCTGTCGGGACCGAAATCCTCCCGCAGCACGGAACCGAACAAAGCCAGTTCCGTTACCTGCCACCGTTTGCAAAAGGTGACGATCTCATCCTTCGAGATGGATATTTTGGGATTCATTGTGTTGCCCGCCCTCCAACTCTATACCCAACCGTTCTTCGTCGCAATAGAAGTCCAATACATAAGGAGCCAACGGATACTGGCGTCTGAATTTCAGACCGCAGAATTGCCTGTTGCGTAGCAATTGCCAGAGCAGTTGTTCGGCGTTGGTCTGTTCTTTGCGGAGCTTGCGTGCGAGGGTGAGGAGATGAGGGTCGATGAACTTTTTCCCCTCACCCGGCCTTCGGCCACCCTCTCCCAGAGGGAGAGGGGTTTTTTCCGTGGCATCTCTACAGAGGGGCCTCAACTCGGCCACGGACGGGAACCGCGTCCTCAGGTTTTAATCGTCATCATCATCATCGTCTTCTTCTTCGGCTTCGATCGCGGCTTGCCGCTGCTGCTCTTCCATGGCGTTGTGAATCAACAGCCGAAAGAACATCGAAATCACGGAACCTTTTTCCAGTGTTCCGCCGGGTGGGACCGCGATCCGGCCTTCTTCCACCATTTTTTCCAACCATTTTTTTTGGTCAGGGGTTACGTGGACCGGAATTTCAATGAGTGGAATCTTTCCAAACATATCCATGACATAAACCTCCTTATTCAAGAACAACTATTCGTGTCTGCGTTACCGGGATAATCCGAGCACGTCGGCCATGCCGTACAGGCCTGGGGGCTGATGCACGACCCATTCTGCGGCGCGCAGGGCCCCGTGCGCAAATGGGTCGCGATTGTGGGCGCGGTGGGTGATTTCGATCCGTTCTCCGGGCCCGGCATAGAGTACGGTATGGTCGCCCACGATATCACCGGCTCTCACGCTCTGGATGCCGATTTCGTTTTTCGTGCGTTCTCCGACGAGGCCGTGACGCGCGTAGATCCCCGCTTCTTCCAGGTCCCAGCCTTTGGCCGCGGCCAGGACTTCGGCGAGTTTCAGCGCGGTGCCGCTCGGCGCGTCTTTCTTCTTGTTATGGTGCGCATCGATGATTTCGAGGTCATAGTCATCGCCGAGCGCTTGGGCCACCTTTCCGATCATCTGCAGCAGCACCGTAATCCCCACGCTCATGTTGGGCGCTTGAACGCAGGGGATGGACTCCGCGTGTTGGCGGAGTTGGTTCATTTCATCGGGAGACAACCCCGTGGTGCCGATGACCATGGCACGTTTGTGTTGGACGGCTTGAGAAAGATGGTGCAACGTGGCGGCCGGTGAGGTGAAATCGATGACTACGTCGCTCAGGGGCAGGGCTTGCGCGAGGTCGTCCGTCAACGAGACACCGAGTGGTCCGCAGCCGGCCACGTCTCCGGCGTCTTTGCCAAGGGCCGGGTGCCCTTCGGCTTCCGTGGCTCCGGCCAGTTGCAGGCGCGATGATTCGTTGACCAGGGAAACCAGGCGTTTCCCCATTCGTCCGGCGGCGCCGGTAACTGTAACGTGTATCGGGGAACTCATAACCTAATCGTGTGATAAGGCCCGGGAAGCTGTCATGGTGTCAGATCAACCCGGTATCTTTCATGACTTGCCGGAGCCGTTCACGGTTGTCCGACGATAGAGGCGTGAGCGGGAGCCGGAGTTCCGGTTCGATTTTGTTCATCATGGCCAGGGCTTCTTTGACCGGAATGGGGTTGGTCTCATAGAACAGGGCATTGAACAACGACGCGAGTTTGAAGTGAGAGGCGCGCGCGTCGGCAAAGTTTCCGGCCAGGGCGGCATTCACCATGGCGGCCATGTCTTTCGGCGCCACGTTGGCGGTTACCGTAATCACGCCCTTGGCTCCCAGCGCCATCATCGGCAGGGTCAGCGGATCATCCCCGGAGAGCACGGTCAAATCGTCGCCGCATTGGTGAATGATCTCGGAGACCTGCCCCAACGATCCGCTGCCTTCCTTGATCCCCACCACGTTGGGGAGTTTGGCGATACGCGCAATGGTGGCCGGGGTCATGTTCACGCTGGTGCGGCCCGGAATGTTGTAGAGGATCAGGGGCAGATCCACGGCCCGGGCCACGGCCGCATAATGTTGATAGAGGCCTTCCTGTGTGGGCTTGTTGTAATAGGGCGTAATGAGGAGCGCGCCGTCCGCGCCGGCTCGTTTGGCATGGGTGGTAAAGGCAATCGCTTCGTCCGTGGCATTCGAGCCGGTGCCAGCAATCACCGGGACCCGCCGGTTCACGACCTCCACGGTCAACGCGACCACGCGCTCGTGTTCTTCGTGCGAGAGCGTGGCGGATTCCCCCGTGGTCCCGCAGGGAACGATGCCATGCGTGCCGTTGGCGATCTGAAACTCGATCAATTCGCGATAGGCCGTTTCGTCGAATGCGCCGTTCTTGAACGGTGTGACGATAGCGACAAGGGATCCTGAAAACATCGTGCGACCTTTGGTAAGAATAATGGTAACGAATGCCTACGTCCGCGTTTCCGCCTCTGCCTCAAGAAACGCGGGGATCCGTTCCCCGCGAACGAGATCATCGTACGTCTCGCGTTCACGGATCACGAAACTTTCCCGGCCTTTCACCAGGATCTCCGGAACCCGGGGTCTCGAATTATAATTGGACGCCATGGTAAAACCATAGGCTCCCGCGGACATCACCGCCAGGAGATCGCCGGCCTTCATCGCGGGCAGGGTCCGGTTTTGGGCGAGAAAATCTCCGGATTCGCAAATGGGCCCCACCACGTCGAACACCGCTTCCGATGCGTTTGGAACCTGGCGAACCGGCAGGATGTCGTGATGGGCCTGGTACAGGCTGGGCCGCAGCAAATCGTTCATGGCCGCGTCCACGATGGCGAATGTTTTGGCACCGGTCTCTTTGATATAGAGGACGCGCGTCAACAACACGCCGGCGTTCCCCACGATCACGCGGCCGGGTTCCATGATGATTTCACATTGCGCCGCCTGCAGGAGCGGCGTGATGGCATCGGCGTACTCCGTGGGATGCGGCGGCGTTTCGTCCGAATAGGTAATGCCGAGCCCCCCTCCTATGTTGAGATACCGGATCGGAATGCCCCGGGTTTTCAACGTCTCGATCAGCCCCAACACCTTTTTCAGGGATTCGACAAAGGGACTGACTTGAGTCAGTTGAGAACCGATATGCGCATGCACCCCGATGACCTCGACGTTGGGGAGTGACGCCGCGGTTGTGAATTCCTCCAATGCCCGGTCCGCGCCGATCCCGAATTTACTCTTTTTCAACCCCGTCGTGATATAGGGATGGGTGTTGGGATCGATGTCCGGATTGACCCGAAGCGCCACGCGCGCACGTGTGCCTTTTCCCCTCGCCACGTCGTTGATGGCCTGAAGTTCCGCGGCCGATTCCACGTTGAACAACAGGATGTCGGAGTCGAGGGCATAGGCAATTTCCTCGCAACTTTTTCCGACGCCGGCAAACACGATCTTGCCGGGGGGGATTCCGGCTTGCAACGCGCGAAACAATTCGCCTCCTGACACGATGTCGGCCCCGCTGCCTTGCGACGCCATGAGCCGGAGAATGGCCAGGTTCGAATTGGCCTTCATGGCAAACGCGATGAGGTGGGGAACCGGAGCGAAGGCCTGGTCAAAGGCCTGGAAGTGCCGGGTCAGCGTCGCGTGACTGTAGAGGTAACAGGGTGTGCCCTGTTCCTTGGCCAGGCGTTCGAGAGGGATGTCTTCACAGAAGAGCGAATCATTGTGATAGTGAAAATCATGCATCTTGCGGCAGCTCTTCAAACAATTCGGGGTCGAACAGCGTTAACCCTTCCAATGCCGAATGAAAGGCGTCTTTCAATTTACGATAGCGCAGTTTCGCATAGGGGGTCACCGTGTTGAGCGCGTCCTGATCCAGGAGCATCTGAATCGCCCTGGGGGTGGCCTGCCGGAGATGCTCGAAGTTGACGACGATGTCCATTCTGGCTTTTTGCGCGGCGTCCTTGATGCGGTTCAGGAGTTCCTGGGCATTCAAATGATCCAACGTGCCCTCCAGGTCGATAAATAACGATACGGACGCATCGTGGCGCCGGCCCTTGATATTGAGGAACAAATCGTGCGTGTTCCCGGGGACCGTTTGCTTGATCTTGTGCAGGGCGTTGGGAATGAGCAGGCTGGTGTCCATCGTGGGGAGTTTCGCCTGGAGATTCTTGAGCACGGCCGCAATGGGAGAGAGTTTCCCCTGGGGACAGGATCGCTTGACCAGCTTTCGAAATTCGTAATTCATTTCGATGCGGGGGACGAGGCGTTGGCTGGTATGCCGGAGTCGATGCCAAATGGATCCCAACGAATAGAACTGATGGTTGGCCCAGAAGAATCCTTCCTGCAGTTGTTCCGGGGTCATCCGTTTGGGGTGGAACACCGCGTGTTTCCCGTCGTATTTCGCCCAGTCCCGATCGAAGATCCGGCCTTCGCGGGTATACCGTTCATACAAGGCGGTTCCGGGCAGGGGCGTCAGGACGTTGAAATACGCCAACTCCACGCGATTGCGGACGAGAAAATTCACCGTCGATTCGAACACGGATTCGTCGTCGTTATCGAACCCGAACACCATGCCCGGATTCACCATGATGCCATGGTCGTGAAACATTTTGATCTGGTCTTCGAATTTTCTGACCTGGTTGAAGCCCTTGTTGGTTTCGACCAGGGAATGGTCGGAGATCGACTCCATTCCCACGAAGACCGAGATGCAGCCGCTGTCGGCCGCTAATTTAACCATCTCCGGATCATCCCCTAAAAACAGGGTGGATTGGCATCCCCATTTGATATTGAGGGCTTTCAAGGCCTGCCACAACTCCCGGCAATACGCCCGGTGACTGTTGTGCAGGTCGTCCACGAATGCCACGATCGACCCTTCTTCGAGGCCCACCCAAATCTTTGACGCGATGGTCAGGGCTTCCCACAACGATCCCTTTGTCATGCGCTCGACCACCTCGGCCCGTATCCATTCCTTGACGCGCGTGATTTCTTCGATGACTTCCGGCACGGGACGCCGTCTGGTGGTTTTCCCGTTGAAGGGCGACACGCTGCAAAACTCACAATCGAAGTGGCAGCCGCGCGTCGTGAACGTACAATGCCGGGTCATGTAGGAATCCGGGCTGAGGAGTTGGATCTTCGGAGCACGATAATGATCCAGCAAGGGGAATTGCTCCATCCGATAGATGCGTTTCATGTGCCCGGCCTCGAAGTCCGCCATGGCTTGCGGCCACAGGTCTTCGGCCTCCCCGCACACGATGGTGTCGCAATATTGCAGGGCTTCCTCGGGACAATAGGTGGGGTGGACGCCGCCGAGCACGACGGTTTTGCCGCGTTTGCGAAATTCCGTGGCGAGTTCATAGGCCCTTGGGGCGTAGCAGGTCATCACGGAGATGCCGACCATGTCGCAAGGCTCGTCAAAGTCGATGGTCTGGACCGCCTCATCGACCAGCTTCACGTCCCAGGTGGGCGGAGTGTACGCGGCGATCACGGGCAGACTGAGTTTTGGAAACCAGATGGAGCGCCGCTCGCTCGCGGTCATGCGATATGGATTGTTCCTGGGGTAAGGATCAAGGAGAAGTAACGTCCTGGTTTTATCGCGTCCTGCGGTTGCGTCCATGAAACAATCTCCCTTGCGTCGTCGGATTAAATCCTCTTTCAATTTATCCGAATCACGTCGCTCCGCTCAAGGCCCGCTATTGGGTTCCGACGGGTTGAAGAGGGGGCAGCAGGACTTCCGGTTCCTCAGGGGAGACCGGCCGGCCCTCCGGAGTCGAGCGTTGTTCTTCGGCTTGTCGTTGAGCCCGGACCTTGGCTTCAATCCCGATGTCTTCCGGGGCGATGGGAGAGCCCACCACTCCGCACCCCGCGGCACACGAAACCAGTACCGTCACCATCAGGGTCCATCGAAGATCAAGGCGCCGGGCCGGAGCATCGTGCAACATTCTTCAGGCTTTCCTGGCGAGCCGCGCTTCCCATGCGTTCATCTGCCGGGTCACTTGTTTTCGGGACGTGCCCCCGGTTTGCGCTTTCCGGTCAACGGCCCCTTCGAGGGTCAGGAACGACAGCGCGTCCCTGGAAAAATGCGGGGACGCGGTCTTGAGATCGGCTAACGAAAGATTATGCCATTCCTTCCGGTGCTCCAGGCAATACCGGACCAATTGGCCGACGATGCCATGGGCTTCCCGAAAGGGGACACCTTTCTTCACCAGGTAGTCGGCCAACTCGGTGGCCAGGAGAAAGCCGGACCCCAGGGTTCCCGAGAGCACGTCCCGGCGGATGCGAAGACGCCGGATCAGCTCGGCATAGACCGTGAGACACTCTATCACAGTTCCCATGGCGTCAAAAAGAGGCTCTTTATCTTCTTGCAGGTCTCGATTGTAACTCAGGGGAAGCCCCTTGAGGGTCGTCATGATCGACAGAAGATGGCCGTAGACCCGCCCGGTTTTGCCGCGGATCAGTTCGGGCACGTCGGGGTTTTTTTTCTGGGGCAGCATGCTGCTGCCGGTACAAAAGCCGTCCGGAAGGTCCACAAAAGAAAATTCATGCGACGCCCACAAGACGAGCTCCTCGCTCAACCGGGACAGGTGCATCATGATGATGGCCAGCACCCCGAGCGTTTCCGCCACGTAATCCCGGTCCGAGACCCCGTCCAGACTGTTTCGGGTCAGCGCGGGAAACTCCAGCAGTTTCGCGGTGAAGGCCCGGTCGATCGGATAATTGTTGCCGGCCAGGGCGCCCGAACCGAGGGGCATCACGTTCACGCGTTTGAACGCGTCCCGCGCGCGTGCGTTGTCGCGCTCCAACATTTCCACGTACGCCAGAAAGTGATGGGCCAGCGAGACGGGCTGGGCCCGTTGGAGGTGGGTATACCCGGGAATAATCACGTCGAGATGCTCACGGGCCTGTCCGAGGAATGCCCGTTGCACATCCTGGAGGCGCGCCTGCAACGTCCGGAGGTGATCTCGCAAATACAACCGGAGATCGAGCGTGACCTGATCGTTCCGGCTCCGGCCGGTATGGAGTTTTCCTCCCACCGGGCCCACGAGTTCCGTCAACCGGCGCTCCACCGCCATATGAATGTCCTCATCCGAAGCCGCAAACGGGAAACGGTTTTCACGAAGCTCGTCTCGAACCTGTTCGAGCCCGCGCACCAGGGCGCGACGTTCCGCACGGGTCAGGATTTTGGCTTTTTCCAGAGCCTGGCAATGAGCGAGACTGCCCAGGATATCGTATTCGAACAATTGTCGATCGAAGGGCAGGGAGGACGTAAAGCGTTCGACCAATTCATGCGTCGGTTCGGTGAAGCGACCCGTCCAGGCTTTTGCAGGAGCGCCCTTTTTGGCCGGGAGCCGGCGGTTGGAACTCGTAGGGACAACCCCCTGTGGTTGTCCGCCGGCCGGCGGGCGAGAGCCACGCTGTACACGCTTACCGGATTTCATTTCGATCGAGGTGCCTTTCGACGGGAAGTGCCTCGGGAACGCGACGTCCCTTGGGATTTGTTGATCGCCAGGCGCAAGGCGTTGAGCCGGATAAACCCTTCGGCATCCTGTTGGCGATACCCTTGATCCTCTTCGAAGGTCGCGAGATCTTCCCTGTAGAGCGACCAATCGGATCGCCGGCCCGTGACCGTGCAGTTCCCCTTGTATAATTTGAGCCGGACCGTGCCGTTCACCCTGCGTTGGGCTTCATCCATGACCTTTTGCAGCAGCACGCGTTCGGGGGCGAACCAATAACCATAATACACGAGTTCCGCATACCGTGAAATCAGGCTGTCGCGCAGGTGGAGGACCTCCCGGTCCATGGTCAGGGATTCGATGCCGCGGTGCGCCGCGTGCAGGATCGTGCCTCCGGGCGTTTCATAGACCCCGCGCGATTTGATGCCTACGTAGCGGTTTTCCACCAGGTCCACCCGTCCGATGCCGTGTTGCCCCCCGAGCCGGTTGAGGAGGCTGAGGAGATTGGCCGGGGACAGGCGCCGGCCGTTCACCGCGACCGGGTCGCCGCGCTCAAAAGAAATTTCGATCCGGTGTGGTTTGTTCGGCGCGCGCTCCGGTGAGACCGTCATCTGAAAGATGGATTCGGGCGGGGCTTTCCAGGGGTCTTCGAGAATCCCGCCTTCGTAACTGACGTGAAACAGGTTCAGGTCCATGCTGTAGGGTTTGGCCTTGGTGGCGGTCACGGGAATCCCGTGTTTTCGGGCGTACCGGATCAACTCGCCACGCGCTTGAAACGACCATTCCCGCCACGGCGCGATGATGGCGATATCGGGGTTCATGGCCGTATACGTGAGTTCGAACCGGACCTGGTCGTTTCCCTTTCCGGTGGAGCCATGGCTCACCGCCTGGGCTTTTTCTTTTTGCGCGATCTCGATCTGTCGCCGGGCGATCAGCGGGCGCGCGATCGAAGTGCCCAATAGATAAGAGCCCTCGTACACGGCATTGGCCCGGAGCATGGGAAAGACGTAGTCCTTGACGAACGTTTCCCTGAGATCCTCCACGTAGACTTTCGCAGCCCCCACGGCCTGGGCCTTGTTCTTGATGGCGTGGAGGTCTTCGCCCTGGCCGAGGTCCGCGCAAAAGGCGATGACGTCGGCGTTATATTCCGTTCGGAGCCATTGCAGGATTACCGACGTATCGAGGCCGCCGGAATAGGCCAGCACGACTTTCCTGATCGTATTGGAATGTGGTGAGCGTGTCGGCATCGTGGTGCAAGGCGTCGGGCGTGAGGCCTCAGGGCCAGGGCCGCCCGAGCCACTCCGTTAAGATCGCTTTTTGAACGTGAAGACGGTTTTCCGCTTGCTGGAGGACCACGGATTGCGGGCCGTCCAACACCGCCGCGGTAATTTCCTCGCCCCGGTGGGCCGGCAGGCAATGCAACACGATCGCCGACGGTTTGGCCCGGTGGAGCAGTCCTTCATTTAACTGGTAGGGTGCCAGGACTTTCAAGCGTTCGGTTTGTTCGTGTTCCTGTCCCATACTCGTCCAGACGTCCGTATAGAGCGCATCGGCATTCTCCGCGGCGACGGCGGGATCATGGACGATCTCGATGGTCGCGCCCGTTCGGCCGGCTTCTTCGCGGCTTCGTTCGACGATGCCGGGATCGGGTTGGTATTGAGACGGGCATCCGATGGCGATATGCATCCCCACTTTTGCCCCGGCTTCGATCAACGAATTCGCAATATTGTTCCCGTCGCCCACGTACGCGAGTTTGAGCCCTTTGAAAGAGTCCTCGGCAAAAGACCCGTTGACTTCCATCAGGGTGAAAAGGTCGGCCAGGATCTGACAAGGATGACACAGGTCCGTCAATCCGTTGATGACCGGGATGGTGGCATGGCGGGCCCATTCTTCCAACTTGGACTGCTCGAACGTGCGGATCACGAGCCCGTCGAGATACCGTGAAAGCACCAGGGCGGTATCGCCGAGACTTTCCCCCCGGCTGAGTTGGATGGTATCCGATGGCAGGAACAATGATTGTCCCCCCAATTGATGCATGCCCGCTTCAAAGGAAACCCGTGTGCGGGTCGAGGGTTTCTCGAAAAGCAGGCCCAGGGTCAATCCCGACAGCCATTGAGAAGCCGGACCGGGCCGCGGAGTGGCCTTGAGTTCGCGGGCAATGCGGAACAGGCGGAAGAGCCGGCTGCCGGAAATATCGGATACGGCCAGCAAGTCTTTCGTGCCGCCCGCCGATGTCGCAGGAGGGGCCGCCGAGACGCCGGGGTCGGGAATGGAACGTCCCAACAGGGTCATGTCGGGGACGCCTCCCGTGCCGTCCATGTTCCGTATCGTTTTGCGTGAAACATCAGCCCTGCCCGCCTTCATGAATGAGGAAGCGACTCGAGTCGTTTAGTCAACACACCGGATAACACGTCCAGCAAGCGATCGATCTCGCCGTTGGTCACAATCAACGGAGGCACGAAGCGGAGCACGTTCTCCATCGTGCAGTTGATCAACATGCGCCGGGCCAGACAGTCCCGGACGATGGATTGCCCGTCTATGGAGAGTTCCATGCCTTGCAGGAGCCCCAGGCCGCGAACCGCCGTGACCACGGAAAACCGGTTCTGCAGGGTTTGAAGCCCTTTGTGAAGGTAAGCTCCCGCTGCCCGGCTGCGTTCGAGCAGACGGTCGTCCAGCAAGGCATTGAGCGTGGCGAGGGCGCCGGCACAGGCCAGGGGATTCCCGCCGAACGTGGACGCATGGGAGCCCGGACCGAACGCTTGAGCCACGTCGTCGGTGGCGAGACAGGCACCGATGGGGAGTCCGCCGCCCAGGCCCTTGGCCAGGGTCATGATATCCGGCCGGACGTTATACTGTTCGTACGCAAAGAGGGTGCCGGTTCTTCCCACGCCGGTCTGCACCTCGTCGAAAATCAACAGCACGTCGCGGTCGTGACAGAGCGCGTACAGTTGTTCCAGAAACGCCCCCTCGGCCACCACCACGCCGCCCTCGCCCTGTATGGGTTCAAGCATCACCGCGGCGGTGTGCTGATCCATTTGGCGTTCGATCGAGGAGACGTCGTTGAAGTCGGCGTATTTGAACCCCTGCGGGAGCGGCGCAAATCCCTGCTGCACTTTGGCCTGTCCCGTTGCGGTCAGGGTTGCCAGGGTCCGGCCATGAAACGAGTTGTTCATGGTGATGATCTCGTGACGGTCCGGGCCGTATTTTTCAAAGGAATATTTGCGGGCGAGCTTGATGGCGGCTTCGTTGGCCTCCGCCCCGCTGTTGCAGAAGAACACCTTGTGGGCGAAGGAATGCGCCACCAATCGCTCGGCGAGCAGCACCTGCGGTTCGGAATAATACAGGTTCGACGTATGCAGGAGGTGCCGCGCCTGTCGCTCGATGGCCGTGACCAGATCGGGATGGCCGTGACCCAGCGCATTGACCGCGATGCCGGCGACAAAGTCCAGGTATTCCCGGTCCTCGGCATCATAGACCTTACACCCTTTACCCCGAACCAGACTGATGGGGAACCGGGCATAGGTGTTCATGATCGTCCGGGCAGAACGCTGTTTCAGGTCTTCAGTCAACATTGCGGCGAAACCTCGCGTGGAGAGAGGCGAATCTAGCATAGGGGGTCTCAGTGGTGCAACGGAACGGGGTCCGTCTCCTCTCGTTTTGACAAGGCGTGCGGCCTCAGCCTCAGCAGGGATCCTGCACAACGCGCCATGAAGATGGTGCGGCTACAACTGCAAAAGGGGAGGGGCTTGCGGGGTTTCGGCCCCGCACGACGAGGTCCTTTTGTTTCGGCAAAAGGACCCAAAACCATTGGCGCCCGGGCGTGGCCCTCCGGGTGCCTTTGCCCCAGTCCCGAATGTTAGGGCTGCGGAACTCGCTTCGCTCAGACAGTCCTCGCCCCCAACTAGATTTCGGGACTGCGGCGCAGCCACGCCCGCAGGCGCCATGAGGTGGCGCCATGGGATGGCGCGGGTATGAAGACAAGAGAAGGAGAGGAAACAGAAGGATGGATCCCTTCCTTGTCTGGATCCCCGATTAAGAACGTCGGGGACAAGCGTCGAGGATTGTAGATGTTCACTAATTCGTTGACAGAATGTAGGGTAACTCACCCAATCATCTGGAGGCGAACCCATGCGACACAATACCCAAGACAAGACCCTTTATCGCAACTATGTTCGGAAGTGGAAATTCCTGATCCAGGAGTACGAGTTGGTCAAACAGAAACGGCATCCCAAGTTCCGCTTTGCCGCTGATTTCTACCGGTTTCATCAGACCCACCGGCAGACCTTCTTCAAGTATTACCACCGGTTCCGCCAGAGCGGAGCCGAGCACGCCCTGGTGCCGCAGCCCCGCGGCCCGAAGTGGAAAAGTCGGCGGGTCTACGGGTATATTGAGCAGCAGGTCTTGCAGCACCGGCGGCTGGGCGTCAATCGCTATGAGATTTGCCAGCTTCTGGCCCCGAAGCTTAAGCACCTGACGCCGTCGCCGAGTACGGTCTATCGGATTATCCAGCGGCATGAGCTGAATCGCTTAACGCCCAAGCTGAAACAGGAGAAACGCCGCATTGTGAAGCAGAAAGCCGGAGAATTAGGGCATCTCGACTGCCATTATTTGAGCAAGGATCTCATTGCGACCGATCCCACCCGCTACTATCTGGTGTGCGTGATCGACGCCTGTACCCGCCTGGCCTGGGCCGAGGTGGTGACCGATCTGAAGAGTCTGACGGTGATGTTCAGCGCCTTGAAGAGCTTCAATCTGCTTCACCAGCGGTATCAGCTCCAGTTTGCCGAGGTCTTGACGGACAATGGGTCGGAGTTCGCGGCCCCGCGCACCAAAGCCACGCACCCGTTTGAACGGATGCTGCTGGAGTTGGGGATCAAACATCGGTATACCCGGCCGTACCGCCCACAGACGAACGGGAAGGTGGAACGGTTCTGGCGGACCCTGAACGATGACCTGATCGATGGCACCACGTTTGCGTCCCTGGCGGAGTTCCGGGACGAATTGGAGCAATATCTCCTCTACTACAATGAGGTGCGCCCGCATCAGGCGCTGGAGGGGCAAACTCCGAAACAGATCAACGAATCTTGTCAACGAATTACTGAACACATACAAGGATGACAGAAGGGAAAAAACGAGGATGACAGCAGGAGAGAAACGAGGATGACAGAGGGGGCGAGGGGAGGTAGAGGCATTTGCATCTTCGCGGTTTTTAGCCATGTCCCCGTCCAGTGGCCTTCCGGAACTTGCGCATGGTATAACCTGAACAATGAGAGCCTGCGATGCCTGTCAACAACAGAACCCCGATGATGCCCAGTTTTGCCTGCGATGCGGGAAGGAGTTTCTCCCGGAAGCGGCGCCTGAGGATTCCCCCGAGACGGATCAGGAGGAGGAGTATTGGCGCACGTTGATCGGTCCCGGGAAATGTGTCCAATTCACGTTGACGGGAGGCTGGTCGTGGAAACCCGCTTGGGATTATTACCGGCGCATGTTTCAACGATTTCACTCCGCGCAAGGACCCCGCTTTTCGCTCACGTGGAACTGGGCCCCGTTTTTTGTCGAGCCCTTTCTCTGGTTTCTGTATCGCAAAATGTACCTGTTTGCGTTCGTGTATTTTATCGGCCCCATCGTTTCCGTCTTTGTAACCAACGACATCTCGGTGCCGATCGTGTGGTCGATCATCGCGAGCGCGAGCGCCAATTACGTGTATTACTGGCACTTGAGGGACCTGGTGCTGAAAGTGAAAGCCAGGGTCGGCCTGGACCACGTGGCCCGCATGCGGCAGCTCACGGATGGAGGCGGCGTCCAACCCTACGTGTTCTGGTTGGTGGCGGCGTCACTCTTATTGAAAGCCGGAGTCTTTTTTGCCGTGCTCGGTGAACCCCCGCTCGAAGAAGAGCTCCCATTTCCTGACGGGGAACCGGGTGGAGAAGAGATGGAGGGCCGACGGATGCTTCTGTGACGGGCGGTCCCGTGAACGAGCCGGGGATCAGCGACCGGGGCCGGCCGGTTGCGACAGTTCCCACATGAACCATGATTGAAACCATTCATAGTCGCTTTGGTAGGCCGTATGCACGGTGGGCAGCCCGTCGTCGCTTTTTTCCTTCAACAGGGTGTAGGTCCGGGGCCAGTTCTTGGTCCACCAGGATTTGAGTTCGCCCGCCGTAAACGGATGGTCATTGGGTTGACGAATACCGGCGGCGGTAATCACGTCCGTGAGAAGCGGCCAATAGCGGTCTTTACCCAGGTTCAGGGTGCGAAAATGCTCGCGGAGCAAAAACACGACCCACAACTCGGCGCTGTGTCTTTTGTTGTGTTTAAAGGGTTGCGTTTGTCGCAGGGGAATGGGGTCGAAGTTTTTGATGATCGACGTATAGTCCGCCCCGCCGTAACTGCCGGCCACTGTGGCGATGTCCTGCAACATGTTGGCCAACTCGACCTCGACGATCGGGGAAGCCGAAGGCGCCGGCTTGGGCCCCAGGGGGTTGACCGTCGTCAGGAGGTCGATCAGGGGTTTTAATTCACGCAGGCGCGTGACCGCGGCATTGAGGATCTGCGCCGATTCCAACCAGTAATCCTGATCATGCTTGGCAATGCGTTCACGTCCCGGTGGAGGCAGGACGATGGGGATCCAATGGCGCACCAGGACAAACAGGATATACTGCATGTCTCCATCGACCTCCACCACGCGGTCCAGCACGTTGTGGGGCGTGGTCGCGTGGTGAAAGAACTGTTCGACTTTGTCTTCGATGTTCAGGCGTTGCGCCAGCGTGATCCACCACTGGGCATCGGGTTGAAGGAGATCGGGTTGAGCCATACGCGCCATGACGGGACACGAGACCGTGAAGACCGAGGAACGTGGCTGGCATGGTACGGGGTGCGGGTGAGCAAAGCAAGAGGAGAGAACCGGACGGCCCTGGGCGAAGCGAGGGTTCGGACATGAGGAGGAAGCATGAAACACGTCGTCCTGATTCGCCACGGTGAATCACAATGGAATCTGGAAAACCGGTTTACCGGGTGGGTGGACGTCCCTCTAAGCCTCAAGGGTGAACAGGAAGCGCGGGAAGCGGGGGAGAAAGTCCGGGCCTTTCGGTTCGATCATGCCTTTACTTCCGTGTTGACGCGGGCCATCAGGACCCTGGAGATCGTGTTGGACGTCATCGGCCAACCCGGGCTGCCGGTTGAGCAAGACCAGGCGTTGAACGAACGCATGTATGGCGAATTACAGGGCCTCAACAAAACCGAAACGGTAGAAAAATACGGAGAGGCCCAGGTGAAAGTGTGGCGGAGAAGTTACGACGTGCGGCCCCCGGGCGGAGAAAGTTTACAGGACACGGCCGAACGCGTGCTGCCCTATTACCGGGAGCGGGTGTGGCCGCGACTGGCGAAAGGCGAAACGCTGTTGGTGGTGGCACACGGGAACAGCCTGCGCGCCCTCGTCATGCACCTCGACGGGCTTTCCCGCGAAGAAGTACTCGAACTCAACATCCCCACCGGCGCCCCGTTACTCTACGAACTGGACGACCAGGGCCAAGCCGTCACCCACCGGTATCTCTAACCCTTCCCTCCCTCGCCCCGCTTCTGTCATCCCCGATCCTCGATCACGTCAAGGACAGGCTCTGATCGGGGATCCAGTGTCGTTTCTTAGTCTTTGTTTTGTGCAGCCCCGTAGGTCAGGTTAGCGAAGCGTAACCTGACGTCCTCGCTGTTCAACGAGAATGGAACATGTCGGATTACGCGATGCTAATCCGACCTACTCGCTGGCCTCCCCTTCCCTCCATCTGTCATCCTCGACATCTGTAATCGAGGATCCAGTGTCGTTTCTTTGTCTTTGTTTTGTGCAGTTGTAGCCGCGGCATCTTATGCCGCCCAGGGAAGCCGCCTGGAAGAAAGCACCATCAGGCTGTCCCCCGCCTTCGAACAGGGATCACGTGGCTACAACCCTGCTCTCACACCGACCTGCCTCACCATTCCCTTCACCTGCATGCTCCGGCATACTCCCGCCTCATCAACCACCCCGAGTGCCAAAGCCTGTCCCCGGCCTTTGTCCCCGCAGGCTTGGGGATTTATCGGGGAGTAGTGGACCCATACACTCCATTGTGGCTTGCCGGATGTGCTGTCTATCGTTAGACCTTGGATACAGGCCTGCTGGCGCCCCACTCCGAAGCAAAACAGGCACGACAACTGGAATAAGTGGTCTGTTTTCCAAGTATCTCTACTAGACCGATCATTCTGTTTTTGGCTGGAACGAGTGTTCTAATTCATACGTATTGACAATTACCATGAAATAGTTATAGTGCGCGCCGTTTGTGTCACCGCAAATGGGCTCCGGTGCTTGCATGGCCGGTCGTGAGGGCACCTGTTCGAGGTCGAAGTCCAAATAAACGTACACCCTTCTCAGATAAGAACGGACCCTGAATCGCCGTCGAGCGTTTGTTCCGGCGATGGGAGAGGTTTTGTTGCATCTTCTCCCTGCTATTTTGTTTGCCGAAATATTTCAAACCGAACTGTTTGTTCTTCAAGGTTTTCGTTTCTCAGCTTTCAGCGAAAGGACGACCATGGCTTCGGAGTTCCTCACAACGCATGCGGAGAGCAGTTTCACAATGAGGCCTCGTTCGAGTCGGCGCGCGGCCAGGCGTCTGGCGAGCGCCGCCCGGCGTTTCCTCGTCCCAGCCTCCCTCGGTCTTCTCGCCATCCTGGGCCTGAACGACACCGCGTACACCTTCCAGGTACGGGCGATGAACGGCGACGCCGCAAGCCCACCCTCGAACGAAGCAAGCGCCACGCCGCGTCTCGGCATTTGCGACCGCACCAAGCAAGTCCGTGACGCCATTGTTGCTAAAATCGCAGGTGTCGGTAACTGTACACAGGTCACTGACGCGCACATGGCCAAAATCAAGGGCCGTTTAAGGCTGGAGAACACGCAGATCAGCTCGTTACGGTCTGGAGATTTCGCTGGCTTGCCGAATCTGAGGGTGATCCATCTGCATGGAAACCGGTTGAGCAGCCTGCCACCGGACGTGTTTGACGGACTGTCATCGCTGGAAGAACTCGAGCTGTACGCTAACCAGTTGACCACCTTGCCATCGGATGTGTTTAACGGATTGTCGTCGCTGATCTGGCTCGATCTGGGCGCTAACCAGTTGACCACCTTGCCATCGGATGTGTTTGACGGACTGTCGTCGCTGGAGTGGCTCATTCTGTGGGAAAATCAATTGAACAGCCTGCCGTCGGATGTATTTGGCGGACTGTCATCGCTGACAAAACTTAATCTGAGAGCAAACCGGTTGAGCATCTTGCCATCGGATGTGTTTGACGGACTGTCGTCGCTGGAGTGGCTCTTTCTGAGGGAAAATCAATTGAGCAGCCTGCCGTCGAATGTGTTTGACGGGCTGTCGTCGCTGAGAGAACTCAATCTGAGAACAAACCGGTTGAGCATCTTGCCGTCGGATGTGTTTGACGGACTATCATCTCTGGAAGGCCTTTTACTGGATCGGAACCAGTTGACATTGACCGGCCTTCCTTCGGATGTGTTCGAAGGACTGTCGTCGCTGGAGATGCTCAATCTGCAACACAATCGGTTGAGCAGCCTACCGGACGGAGTGTTCGAAGGACTGTCGTCGCTGGAGTGGCTTTTGCTGTATGAAAACCCCGTGGACCCCATGCCCCTGACCGTTTCCCTGGAGAAAGTCGGGGACAGCGGGTTCAAGGCCACAGTACTTGCAGGTGCGCCGTTCACGATGACGTTTCCGGTCAGCGTCACGAACGGAAACATTGTCGGCGGAGCAACCACGCTCACGATTCCCGCTGGCGCGGTGGAAAGCGGCATCCTGTCGGTCACCCGCGCGGTTGGCACGACGGATGCCGTCACCGTGGACATTGGCGCCCCGTTGCCGAGGTTGGAGGGTTACCATCAAGGCTACGCGCTCGCCAAGGCCACTGATTTGCCACGTGTAATACTGGCCGACGACGAGACTCCGCTGACGGCGCGCTTCGAGGGCATGCCGGAGGCGCACAACGACGGCATACCGCAGGTAGGGAACACCTTGGAGGTGTCGTTCGCGGAACCGACGAGCGGCGCTTTGGCGTATCAGTGGCTGCGCGGATCGGAAGTGATCGCGGGAGCGACGGCGAGCACCCATGTCCTGACGGTGGCGGATGTGGGCGCACGGCTCTCGGTTCGGGTCGAGAGCGGCGGTGACTCGGTAACGAGCACGGCAACAGCGCCGGTGTGGCCGGCACCCGCCAATCCGCCACTCGCAGACGGCGAGGAAGAGTTGCTGTCGGCGACGGTGACACTGGGCTCGCATCAGTTCCCCTTTTGGGTCGCGGGGTACGGTCGGGTGCAGGGCGAGTCGTTCGGAGAGATGGACGTCGTCTCGTTCAAGGACGGCGGCGCGACTTATGCGGTCGATGCGTTCCTCGTGAATTCGAGAGGGGTGTTCGCGCTGGCGACGGGTTCGACACTGCCCGACGCATCGGGGCTGGTGGCGTACTGGAACGGATACCGGATCTCGGGGCTGGAAGCGGATACGGCGAACGGCGGCAGGTTGCCGATGCTGGTGGGCCGCACGCCACAGCCGAGTACTGAGTATTCGCGCTATGAGGACAGGGCGTCGGACGGCGTCCAGGTCGCGGTGTCGCTGCGCAGGGTGAGTGCCGAAGCGCAGAATGCGCTGACGGCGTCGTTCGAGGCCATGCCGGAGGCGCATGACGGGGAGAGCGCGTTCCGCTTCCGGGTGGCGTTCAGCGAGAAAATCGCGATCAGCTACCGCAGTCTCCGCGAGGACGCCTTCGCGGTCGCCGGCGGCCGGGTGACGCGGGGCAAGCGGGTGGACCGGCGGAAAGACCTGTTCGAGATCACGGTCGACCCCGACGGCGGCGGCGAGGTGGCGATCTCGCTGCCCGCGGGCCGGGAGTGCGAGGTCTCGGGCGCGATCTGCACCTGGGGGCCGCCCCGCAAGCAACTGACCAACACCCCGGCCGCGACGGTGGCCGGTCCGCCGGTCGAGCCGCTGACGGCGTCGTTCGAGGGCGTGCCGGCGGAGCACGACGGGGAGACGGCGTTCAAACTCAGGATCGCGTTCAGCGAGCCGCTCAGCTGGATGAACAGCCGGCGGTTGCGGGAGCACGTGGTGGCGGTGGCCGGGGGCCGGGCGACGAAGGCCGGGCGGGTGAACCGGCGCCGGGACCTGTGGAAGCTGACGGTGGAGCCGGACTCGCTGGCCGACGTGACGGTGACGCTCGCGGCCGGGGCGGCGTGCCGCACCCCGGCGGCGGTCTGCACGTCGGACGGCCGGGCGCTGTCGACCACCATCGCGACGACGGTGCGGGGGCCGGTGGCGGTCTCGGTGGCGGACGCGCGGGCCGAGGAAGGCACCGACGCGACCCTCGACTTCGCGGTGACGCTCAGCCGGGCGGCCTCGGGCACGGTGGCGGTGGCGTATGCGACCGCCGACGGGACGGCGACCGCGGGCGCGGACTACACGGCGCGGAAGGGCCAGCTCACCTTCGATCCGGGCGAGACGGCGACGACGGTGCGGGTGCCGGTGCTGGACGACGCCCATGACGAGGGCGAGGAAACGCTGACGTTGCGGCTCTCGGCGGCGTCGGGCGCCGTGCTCGCCGACGGGACGGCGACGGGCACCATCGTCAACTCGGACAAGTTGCAGCAGGCGTGGCTGGCGCGGTTCGGCCGGACCGTGGCCACGCACGTGACAGACGCGGTAGGCGACCGGCTGCGGGGCACGCCGGGGCAGGAGTCCCATCTGACGGTGGGCGGCTACCGGCTGCCGGTGGGCCAGCGCGGGGCGACGGACGGCGCGGAGGACGGCGTGTCGGGGGTGGAGCGGCTGGTCCTGGCGTTGGGGCAGCGGCTGGGCTTGGGGCGTGGGACCGCTCCCTCGGGGTCCGCTGGCACGGGAACTGGCCCGTGGGCGGCCTCTCAGGCAGACCCGGACCCACGGCTGGTCCAAAGCCGGACCCTCGATCTCGGGTCTGCCGTGAATCTGCGGCAGGTCTTGTTGGGCAGTTCCTTCCGGCTGGCGCTGGGCGGGGACGCCGTGGGGGCAAGCCGCCTGCGCCTGACGGCCTGGGGCCGGGTGGCGGGCACCACGTTTGACGGGCGGGATGGCGATCTGTCTCTGGACGGCGACGTGCTCACGGGCACCGTGGGCGTGGATGGGGAATGGGACCGGCTGCTCGCCGGGCTCGCCGTGGCCCACAGCCGGGGCGACGGGTCGTTCAGCATGACGGGCCTGGAGGCCAACGCCAACGGCCAAGGCGAGTTGGAGACCACCCTGACGAGTGTCCATCCCTACCTGCGGTATGCCGTAAATGACCGGCTGGCCGTGTGGGGCCTGTTGGGCTTTGGGACGGGCCAAATGGAGCTGGAAGTAGCCAACGGCGAGATCCGGGAGACGGACACGGATCTGCTGATGGGGGCCTTCGGGGGCCGGGGCATCCTGCTGGCGGCTCTGGAGAGCGGGGGCTTTCAGTTAGCCACCCGCACGGATGCCATGCTCACGCGGACCACCTCGGACGCGGTCCAGACCGCCGACGGCAACATGGCGTCGGGGGAAGCCGACGCGCACCGGCTGCGGCTGGTCCTGGAAGGCAGCCGGGGCGTCACGTGGGCCGAAGGCCGGCGCCTGACCCCCACGATGGAACTGGGCCTGCGGCATGACTGGGGCGACGCGGAGACGGGCTTCGGCCTGGAACTGGGCGGCCGGGTGCAATACGCGGACCCGGCGTTGGGGCTGACCATCGACGCGACGGTCCGGGGCCTGCTGGCGCATGAAGACAGTGACTATGAGGAATGGGGCGCGAGCGGGTCGCTCCGCCTCGACTCGGGGTCGGCAGGCCAGGGCTTGGCGCTGACGCTGGCGCCGACGTGGGGCGCGGCCTCGAGTGGTGTGGACGGCCTGTGGTCCCGGCAGACCACCGGGGGCTTGGCACAGAACACTCAGCATAGACCGGCTGGCCGGCTGAACGCGGAGGTAGGCTATGGGCTGGCGGCTCCGTTCGGCACGGGGCTCCTGACCCCGTATGCGGGGGCGGTGCTGTCGGATGGCGAGGACCGGACCTACCGGGTCGGCGGGCGCCTGCACCTGACCGGGCGCGCGGCCACGGGGCTGGCGCTGAACCTGGAAGGCACGCGGCAGGAACCGGCGGGCCAACAGCCGGTGAACCAGGGCCTCCGGGTCCAGACGACTTGGAGCTTCTGAGTCGCGGCCTCTCATGCCGCCTGGAGAAGAAAGCGTCATAAGATGACGCGGCTACAACTACAAAAGAAGGAACGGGAAGCGCCATCAGGCATGTCCCCGCCACCGAGCGGGGATGGGGCCGCTACAAATATCGAACTTGTTCTTTGTGACGTTTCGCCCTAATTACCGTCATTTCATTATACATTTGTAACATTCGTGAAGATCGTCTCTCTGTAGTTTGTGTCGGCGCTTCCCTAATCCTTGCCACCGGCGGGCGGTAGTTCATCCAGCAATGCCCGAGCGGCTTGGGGCAACGCTTGGTCCCTTGTTCCAGCGCGTAACCAACCCTATCTCAGGGTTTCCTCCAGTTCGGCGATGAGTTCCCCCATCTCTTCGAACGGTACCAGGTCGAGAAGAACCGCCAGGATTTTTTGCCGGTCGCGGGAGGCAATCACGTTGTCGCCCTCGAGTCCCTGTGCGGCGTCACTCAAGATGGCAATGGGTTCTCCGCCTTCTTGGGTGATGTGCTCCCACGTCTGGTGCTTGCGTTCCATTACGGCATAAAACTGTTCGATGGGCACGTGAACCAGTCCGAACCGGCTGCCCCATTTTTCACGGACGTGCTCATGAATGGCTTGATGCATCTGGCTGCAGACGGGTTCCGGGATACTCACGCGAACGGCACAGGTCATCCAATACAGGGTCAGGGCCAGCAGTTCTTTGGTGATGGCTTGCGCCTGTTGGGTGGTCAAGGTCAGTCCGTATTCTTCGAGGAAATCGGGTGCGACGGACGGAGGGATGAGTTGAACGAGGGCCTTCGCCGTCTGTTGGGCTTGTTCGGTCATGGCGTGCTCGGGGCTGGCCCCCTCACCCCTGCCCTCTCCCACTGGGAGAGGGTGGCATGAAGTGCCGGGTGAAGGCTTTTGCTGATCGCTTGGCAGCATACGCAGCCAGGCGTTGTTGAGGCAAGCGACTCGCTTGACACTGAAACCTGGTGAATGCCAGGCTTGCCGTGGCGGTTTCTCTCATACCATCCTGATACAGAAAAGCCGGGGCGGTCAAAGCGATGTCCTATCTCCTGATGGCCATTGCAGGGTTATGGATGGCCGATGGGTTGGCCTTATTGGTGGCCCCCCTGCGGATCATCGGGCAGGTCAGGCAGGCCCTCTCAACCTCCCCTTCACTCACGAAATGGTCGGGGGTCAGCCTGGTGGCGGGCCTGATCCTGCTTCTGCAAGCGTCTGATCTGACGTACCAGGGGTTATGGATGGTCACGGGGGTCGCCATGGTGGCGAAGGGGGGATTTTTTCTTTTGTCGAATGACGAGACGCGCCATTCCGTGTTGCAGTGGTGTTTGAGCCGGGAGGCGGTGGATTATCGGTTTTGGGGGCTGGGGTTGTGTCTGCTCTCGGTTTTGTTGATCCATGCGTGTGGGTGGCTTTGAGCCATCGTCACAGAAAGGTCTTGAAGGGTTGATCGCAGACATCTTCATGGGGTTGACGAGCCTAGCCTGGGGGGTGGCGGGTTTGATGGTGGCCATTGTGCCCGCGATGGGGCCCGCTTGGGCCAGGCGGGTTTTGCTGGATCCCTGGTGGCGATTCTGGTTTGCGCACGTGATCCTGCTGATGGGGTTGTTGTTGATGATCGGCACGGCGGATCTCAAGGGAGTTTGGGTCTGGGTGGTGTGCGGCGGGCTGGCCGTGGTTAAGGCCTGTCTGTTGCTTGGCGCCACGGCGTCGTGGCGTGAGCGGGTGCTGCGATGGCTCGGCAATTGGCCGCCGTGGCTGTACCGGGGTGGCGGAATGGTTGATCTGGCCTTCGCGGTATGCTTGGCCGCGGATCTCATTCTCCATAGCTAAGGCATGAGCCATGACCCAGGGGAATAGCCAGGACCTGCCCCGGTTGTGGGAGATCCACCAGGCGGCGGAATGGCCGGTTGAGGTGGGCTCCCGTGAAGGCGAACTCATGACCCTGGACACGGTGGTCAGCGGGTGCGTCGCCTATTTCTTCGAAGAGCACCATCTCGATCCGCAACGGGTGACGATCCTTGAAGATTGCCTGTCCGATTTGGAAGCCGTGCTTCCGGAATTGAGCGAAGAGCCCCTGGACTATTTCGAGCGGGTCAGGCACTTGGGCACACTGCTGCTGGAAGCGGGTCGCCGACAATGAAATGAAACACCGGCTCGCAACGGCACTCGTCGGTGCGTGCCTCGCCCTCTCGACGGGGGCGGCGGCCGCGGAGTTCACGTTCGTGGCCTTGGGCGACATGCCCTATGGCCCGCGCGAGCAAGCCTACCCTGCGTTCAGGGCGTTGATCGCGGAGATCAACCGTCGGGCTCCCGTCTTCACCATCCACCTCGGCGACACCAAGTCGGGCGTGGACCCCTGCTCCGACCGACTGCTGCTGGAGCAGCGGGATTTCATGGACAGCTTCGCGTCGGCCCTCGTCTACACCCCCGGAGACAACGAGTGGACCGATTGTCACCGCCTGCTGGCCGGCGCGTATGACCCGCTCGACCGGCTGCGCTTCATCCGCACGCACTATTTCCGGACGGCCGAGAGTCTCGGCCGGCAACCGATCCGCCTCGAGCGCCAGGCGGATGTCATGCGCGGCTTCGAGCCCTTCGTGGAGAACAGCCGGTTCCACCGCGGTGACGTATGGTTCGTGACCGCGCACGTGGTCGGCTCCAATAACAATCTCGACGCCGTCGAGGGTTCCGAGGCGGCCGAGGAATTCCTCGCGCGTGACGAGGCGGACCGTGTGTGGCTGGCGGATTCGTTCGACAAGGCCGCGGCCACGAACTCCAAGGCCATGGTGGTCGCCATTCACGCCGACATGTTCAGGGACGGGTTCGATCCAAAGCAGGAGACCTTTGCCCGTGCCTCCGGGTTCAAGGGATTCGCCGAAACCCTCATCACGAAGGCACAATCCTTTCGGAAACCGGTCCTGCTGCTTTTCGGGGACAGTCACGAGTTCCGCGTCTTTCGACCCTTTGCCCGCTCGGCCGGCAACCTGACCGCAGTGGAGGTGTACGGGGCGGAACACATGCACGCCGTCGAGGTTGCGGTCGATCCGGACACGGCAGCCGTGTTCACGTTCAAGTCCGTCCGGAATCCCGCCTTGCCCGAGGTCCCTGTGGCCCGACCAGGGGGCTTGTAAATGTTCACGCATTTCCCACTCCTGAGCCTTCCTTTGCTCCTTGATTGACTGGTCAAAACCCCTATGCTACGGTTTCCGTTTAAGCTCAATACGTTGGTAGACGAGTCCCCATGGAAAAAGATCTGAAAAGCATTCTGAGTAAATTGCAGTACACCGACGACGCCAAGGTCGTACAGCAGATCACCCACCAGACCCGGCAGGTCCAGGAACGCATGTCGGGGATCAAGCACAAGATCGTGGTGATGAGCGGCAAGGGTGGAGTCGGGAAGAGCATGACCACGGTCAATTTGGCCTTGGCCTTGGGACGACAAGGCCACAAGGTCGGGATCATCGACGTGGATCTCAACGGGCCCTGCGTTCCCCGCATGATGGGGATTCTGGGCAAGGGGCTTGAGGTGACACCGGATGGGGCGCGACCGCCGGAAGGGCCTTATGGCATCAAAGTGGCCTCCATGGATTTTTTGCTCAACGATGCCGCTCCCGTGCGGTGGAAAGGCCCGATGGATTTGAGTCCCGTGTGGTTGGGGCTCATGGAAATGAACGTGATCCGGGAGTTCCTCGCCGATATTCTTTGGGGGGATTTGGATTATTTGTTGGCCGATCTTCCCCCGGGCGCCGCTGCGGATAAACCTCCGGTTATCGCCGGCTTCCTTCCGGATCTTGCCGGCGCGGTGGTGGTCACGACGCCTTCGGAAGTGGCCTCGAACGTTGTGCAGAAGTCGATTGGCTATGCCACGGAACTGGGGATCACCGTGTTGGGCGTCGTGGAAAACATGAGCCAATACCGGTGTCCGTCTTGTGGCGCCGAGCATGAACTGTTCGACGGCAATACCGAAGGCATGTGTGAAGCCCTCAATCTGCCGTTGCTCGGCCGCATTCCCTTTGACCGGAACTTTGCCAGGACGTTTGATAAAGGGACCCCGTTGCTGGATGAGGAGTATCCGACGATCCGGCGCTATACGGATATTGTCGTGCGCATTCAATCGATGTTGGATTTCAAAAAAGTTCTGGCTGAAAAGCTGTAACGAACGATGGACTTTACCTTTTTTACCTTCAACTCTCCCGTGTGAGGCCGTTATGAAATTTGTCTGCTTGAACTGTGAAACCTATATGAGTTTTGAAAAGGTGGAGAAACCCGCCGAAGGGTCGCTCGGGGTGTTTTTCGCCTGCCCTTCCTGTGAGGCGAAGGTTTCCATGGTGACGAATCCGGGCGAAACGCAAATGGTCAGTTCCCTGGGCGTCCAACTCGGTGGGCGGACAGAGGCCGCTTCCCCATTGGAAATGACGAAGGGCACGTTAAAGGAAGAAGTCGGGGCTCCGGCAACGGCGGGGTCCATGGCGGCCTATCTGAACGAAAAAATTCACGCAGGACAGAACACAAGCCCCGCAGCCGATGCCCCTGCGAAGGAAGGTGAGTCCGGCGGCTGTCCTTTTTCCGCGATGGTCGCGCAAATGGGATTAACCACCGGCGAGTCCTCCACCGGCACGCAACCGGCCGCGCTTCAATGGAGCTCCGATGCGCAGGAACGGTTGGATAAATTGCCGTCGTTTGTGCAGCCGATGGTCAAGAGCAGCGTGGAAACGTATGCGCGGAAGAACGGCTATTCAACCGTCACGTTGCAAGTCATGGATGATTCGAAGAATTCATCGAACGGTATGACCTGGTCGCCTGAAGCCGAGGAACGATTGAGCAACATTCCGGATTTTATTCAGCCCATGGCCCGCAAGGAAATTGAACGGCTGGCCAAGGAACGTGGCGCGACCACGGTCTCCGCCGAACTGATGGACGAAGCCAAGGAAAAGTTCATGAAGTTCATGTGACGCGGGATCAATCAACTGTCGCGTTACACGCTATAGTTCAAAAATGATCGGCCGTTTTAAGCATCGGGGGCTGAAGCGGTATTTTGAAGAAAACGATACCCGAAGGCTCCCCGCCGATCTGATAAGGCGGATACGGGCTATCCTGGCGCGGCTGGCGGCGGCGGAGAGGATAGAGGACATGGATGTCCATGAATATAAACTGCATGAGCTTAAGGGCGACAGAAAAGGGGTGTGGAGCGTCACGGTACGGGCGAATTGGCGGATTACATTCCGTTTTGAAGACGGGTATGCCCTTGATGTGAATCTGGAGGATTATCACTAGGAAGGCATGGTGCGGTGAAGGCGGTAAGAATGAAAAATCCGCCCCATCCAGGCGTTCTGGTGAACGTGGATTGTCTGGAGCGGAGTGGTTTAACGGTGACCGAGGCGGCTAAACGCTTGAACGTGTCACGCTCTGCGTTGAGTAATCTCGTGAATGAAAAGGCGGATTTATCGTGGGAGATGGCCGTCCGGCTTTCGAAAACTTTCGGAGGAACGCCCGAAGGGTGGATGCGAGTACAGTTTCAATATGATGCTGCGCAGGTTGCAAAATGGGCCAAAGAAATCAGAGTAGGGCCACCTCTCAAACAAACGGTGTAAGGAATTCAAAAATCCACCTCACCGAGTAAGGGCCTGGGGTAGATAGACTCCGATCAATCGCGACGTTCGCGAACTCTTTACGTAAACTCCTTCCAATTCGCGTACGGCTTCAGCCAGTAAATCTCTTGAACGGACTTCGGGAGCACGACGCCCTGTTGCTCCAGCAGGTGGGCGGTCTGCCACAGGGGCAACCCGACAATGGTGGGATAATCTCCTTCGATCTTCTCAATGAACCGCGCCCCTTCTCCTTGAATGGAATAGGCTCCGGCCTTCCCTAAACTTTCTTCGGTCTCCAGATAGCGCCTGAGTTCGTGGTCCGTGAATGGTGTCATCCGGACCCGGGCGGTCTCGACCTGAACAAGCGTCACGTGTGCGGCCTGGTGAATGAGCGCGATGCCGGTGTGCACATGGTGACTGCGTCCCCGGAGTTGCCGAAGCATGGTGTCGGCGTCGCGGAGATCTCGAGGTTTGCCCACCAGGGTGCCGTCAATTTCAATCACCGTGTCACCGCCCAACACCAGGTCGTCCGGGTACCGGTGTGCAATGGAGAGCGCCTTGTCGAGCGCAAATTGTTTTGCCTGGTCGCGGGGAGACAGGTTGGGAGAGCGGACTTCCTCAGCCGTGGGCGGCATGATCTCAAACGCGATGCCGAGCAGGGCCAGTAATTCGCTACGGCGCGGAGAGGTGGAAGCCAGGATGATGGACACGGGTTCTCGATGGGTGCGGCGTGTTACGTCGGTGCGGCGGTGAGGGCTTCGACGTCGGGTGCGACGTGTCGGGAGACGTATTCGTGGAGCAATCGTTCAACGTCTTGGGCGTTGTTGGTTTTGACCATGTGGGCGCGCAGGGCGGCCGCATGCGGAAAGCCGCTGCAATACCAGCCCAGGTGTTTGCGCATCCGCGGGAAACGGGGAGCGTCGTGAAACCGTTCAAACGTATGGGCGTGCTTCAGGATCATGTCGAACCGGTCTTCCCGCGAGACCGTCGGTTCGGAGACCGGATACCGGGAGCGCGCTCTCACGGCTTCCCGGATCGATTCTTTGCCGTGAAAGATCCACGGGTTTCCCAGGGCCGCCCGGCCGATGAGAATGCCGTCCACCCCGCTGGCCTGGATGCGGGCAATGGATTCGTTCAAGGAGCCGATGTCGCCGTTGCCCAACACGAGGATGCCCCGTTGGCGAATCTCAGCCGCGGCCTCGGCAATCGCTTCCCAATCCGCGTCGCCCCGATACATTTGTTGCAAGGTTCGACCATGGATGGAAATGACTTCCGGCCGGCCTTGGGCCAGGCACACGCTCCACTCCTTGATAATGACGGAGTCGTACCCCAAGCGTGTTTTTACTGAAAGCGGAAGGGCGGAGCGTGGGGCCGGATGGTTTTGCGCGGCACGCACCATGCGCACTTTTTCGACGATGCCGGGTTTGAGCCCGGCTTCGGCCAGGGTTTGCCCTTGGGCCCAATCGTGAAGTCCGCGTTCGGCCGCGGCCATGATGTCGAGCGCCAGTTCCGGCGTTTTGATGAGCCCGGCGCCGGACCCGGATGAAGCCACGTTTTTTGACGGACACCCCATGTTGATATCCAGGCCGTCGAACCCGAGTTCACTCACCACGTGAGCGGCCTGGTAAAACAGAAGAGGATCTTTGCCGTACAACTGGGCCACGATCGGGCGTTGTCCGTCGGTATATCGTAACGGCTCCCAGCCCATGACCCGGCCATGACAAATATCATGGACGTTGGTGAATTCGGTAAAGAGCACGTCCGGCCGGCCATAGGTGGCGATGACGTGGCGGAACGCAATATCGGTGACTCCGTCCATGGGAGCCAACCCGATGATGGGACGTGGAAGGTGATGCCAAAAGCTCATGCGCGTTGAAGAGGACGACATAGAGTACAATAAAGATAGAAAGTTCAATATAAAATAGAGAGTTCAGTGGAGCATTGTCCAGCGCAATGTTCGGAAAGCCTGACAAGAGGTGATCGCCATGATGAACCGGAACAACTCGAACCATTTTCCACCGGATCCGCCGGAGTCGGGAGAGGGCCTGCTGTCCCACGAACTGTCGGACGAGCATGATGACGTGCTGGCTAGACTTCAACGTGTCCTGCCGGGGTCGTCCCAGGGCCGGCAAAGCACCTTGGCCGAGGGGATGTTGGCCAGCGTCGTCATGCCGCCGGCTGATCAGGAATCGGGAGCGAGCCTGCTGTCCCACGACCTGTCGGGCGAGCACGAAGCATTGCTGGCGAGACTTGAAAGGATCCTTGAGAACTCCTCCGACGACCTGCGAAGCACGTTGATCCGGGGAATGTTGGCCGGCGTCGTCAGGATGGCCGAACAGCCGCCCGACCTGTTGGACGTGAAGATCATGAGCCGTGCGCTCAAGGAACTGCAACATGCGTTCCGGGTGTTTCAGCCCTATGAGCACTGTATGAAAGTGAGCATCTACGGGTCGGCCAGAACGCCTGCCGACGACCCCAATTTTCAATTGGCTGCCAGGTTGGGGCGGCTGTTGAGCCGGCGCGGGTTCATGGTGATTACGGGCGCGGGGCCGGGCATCATGGAGGCCGGTCACCAGGGAGCGGGCAAAGACATGAGTTTCGGCGTCAATATCATGCTGCCCTTCGAGCAATCCGCGAACCCCACCATTGCCGGCGACCCCAAGCTGGTTCACCTGAAGTACTTCTTTACCAGGAAACTCCTGTTCGTGCGGGAATCGCAGGCGGCCGCCTTTTTCCCCGGCGGGTTCGGCACCATGGATGAAGCGTTTGAATTGTTGACCTTGATCCAGACCGGCAAGGCGAATGTCGTGCCGATTGTGTGTCTTCAGGCGCCGGGCTCTGATTATTGGAACCGGTGGATGGATTTTGTGTCGCACCACTTGTTGCCTCGAGGCTTTATTTCGGAATCCGATTTGTCCCTGTTTAAAATTTTCGACAATGCCGAGGCTGCGGCCGACGAAATTCAACACTTTTACCGAAACTATCACTCGTACCGTTTTGTGAAAGAGTCTTTGGTCATCCGGATGCGACACCCGTTGACGCTTGATCAACTTCAAGAAGTCCGGGCCGGTTTCCACGATCTCGCTCCGAATGGAGTAATCGTGCAAGGGAAAGCGTTGGCGCCGGAGCACGATGATCCGGAAGTGGCCTCCCTCCCCCGGTTGATTGTCCCCTATCATCGACAGGATGCGGGTCGGCTCAGACAACTCATTGATTGGTTGAACGGGTTGCCGCAGGGTTGAGTTTCCATGCCTCGGGCATGACAAATATCGTAGAAATTGGCAAATCAAGGCGCAAAACGCCGGGTGACGGCGTCCGCATGCGCGCGGATTTTGCCGTCCTTGTGGCGCGTCCAATCCTCCAGCAGCCTTTGATACGAACAGGACACGAAGACCACTTCGTCACCCTCCGCGTCCCTAGCGAAGCGCGCGGTCTCTTCCCTGTGTTTGGCCTTGTCGTCTCCATTGACCGGCCTTCCGTCTTTTGGCCAGACGGCCGGCTCCGCATAGAGGTAAAAAAGGATCGGAGTCAGACCGTCATGCCCGCTTCTCCGATTGTGGACCTCCGTCCGCAGGCCGAAGGCGTGCTTGACAAGCTGCGCCGCGTCAAGAAAGTCATACAGGCGCCCGTTTTCGTGAAGTTTGTCCCGTACGCCTTCGTAGCCTTTCATATCATCCCCCCAGACCGGACGCCAATAGGCATCGGAAAAGGAAGCTGACTTTTTGCCACGGAACGGCTCGAACCGTTTGGACTCGATGCCGATCAGTGCCGACGGCGTTGCCACGAGACAATCCAGCACGGGATGGCGTCCGCCGCTCCAGGGGAAGCGGACCGTCGTTTCGAGCAACAGCGAACGGGCAGGCCATGCCATCCGGTCGCAATCCGGCAAGGGCGGTAAATCCCGGGGCCGGTTGAGGAAGAATCCGAAGGCATTGGCGGCCAAAGCAGCAGAGGATTCCGGGTTGTCGAACTTCCCGCTTTCGATCTCGTTGCCTGCCGCGGCGTTGAATATCCGTTCGATCTCCCGGCCCGGAACGCCGGGCAGGAACCTGTCGGTCATTTTTGTCGTTTTCCTTACAACTCAGGGCCAAACCGGAACCAGATTGTTGAACGCATCGCGGACCTTCCGGCCCTTGAGAGTCAAACGGGCGGTATCGCATTGTTGCGTGACTTCTGCTCCGTCTGCGAACGGTATTTGGAACTCATCTGGAAAAGCCAGCGCATTCAAAGACATCGACAATCCGTTGATCTTGGAATCGACAAATCCATTATCGATAAACCCGCCATGGGGTTTAGTGATCTGCGCAATGAGATTCTGACAAAATGAGAGAGGCGCGACGACTTCGAGCGAGATATGACTGGCATTCATCAATGGTCGGTTATCCATCAATGGTCGGTTCTGGAGACGTAATTCATTTCTGTGGACACGACAAAAGATGTATGCAGCGCCGTAGCGAAGAATTTGTCTGAGTGCGGAAGGCGGGTCGTTGCTATCCCATTTCAACTCGACCAGACGCGCACATCGGCACAATTCGCACCAACAAACTAGATCGACACGGTGGTTATTGTCTTTGTACGGGTCGATAATCCCAGCGGCGACCGGACATCGGTTGAACCATTCAGGCATATGCCCGCTTTCCGCTAAGAAGGCTACGGCTTTATCGAGCATTATTTTAGGCGTTCGTTGACGAGGAGAAATGTGGCACACGCGCCGAAGCTTCCAAAGTTCTTTGGATTCAGAGCAAGGCGAGCCACGGTAATTGGCCTCCATCTGATTGTAGATATCCGTTATGTTATCCATAAACTTTGTGCCGTCGAATAAGCTGCCCATATCGAGCCTCCGCGTACAATCTCTTCCTTATGCCGAACAGGGACTGTGCTTTTCCAGCCGCTTTATGCACGTACCATCAATTTTCACACTCTTCGCATTTTGGCTGAGGGCACCCCGCAGGATGCCCTCGGATCGTTCAGTCTCCGTGTCGTCCGCCATTGGCCCTGAGCAGCTTAACGGTCTCGGTGTGCCCCTTCGTTGCGGCAAAGTCTAGAGCCGTCCAGCCTATTAGATCATTCTTGGCGTTGATCTCTGCGCCGGCGGCGAGGAGTGCCTTGACAGTCTCGGTTTGGCCCGCGAGTGCGGCCACGTGTAGGGCCGTCAAGCCGCCTTGGGTCTGGGCGTCGACTGCCGCGCCGGCGGCCAGGAGCACCTTGACGATTTCGATGTGGCCCTCTCCTGCGGCCACGTGTAGGGCCGTCCGGCCGTCTTTAGCCTTGGCATTGACTTCTGCACCGGCGGCCAGGAGAGCCTTGACGGTTTCGGTGTGGCCCTCTTGTGCGGCCAAGTGTAGGGCACCCCCTAACGCCAGACTGGTGCTGGCAAGGATCATGAGGAAGACTACCGTGTGTGTGAGGAATATTTTCATGCGGTCTCCTTTCGTCTGGTCCCGACGGTGGTCGTGCTAAGGAGGTTTGCCCGTGGTATACGCGGTCAAGTGAACGGCGAGGTGCTTATATACTTAACTGCACAAACTTCTTCAATCAACTGCTTGTAGACTGATTTCCACGTTGCCGATTTGGGAATATAGGCGCGTTTAGACCAATCTATCAATAATAAAACATTACACAAAATTTGTCTGGCGCGAACATCGGTTCTGCCGACAGGGCTTTGTCTTCAACCGGATTCGTGTTATGGTTTTGAACGATGAGCGATTCCCTAACCAAACCGTTTTCAGGACAGGATCCGACGGTCGTGTTGTATCATGCCGATTGCGCCGATGGATTCGGTGCGGCGTGGGCCTTGTGGAAAAAGTATCCGGATGCGCACTACCTGCCGGTCGAACATGGGCAACGTCCTCCTTCGGGATTGGACAAGGCGCACGTGGTGATGGTGGACTTCAGTTATCCTCGTGAGGTCATCGAACGCTTGGCGGCGTCCACGGCCAGTTTCCGGATCCTGGATCACCACGTTACGGCGCAGGCTGCGTTGGCCGGTCTCCCGTATGCGTATTTCGACATGAAAAAAAGCGGGGCGGTGTTGGCCTGGGAATGGGCGCACCCGGAGCCGGTCCCCTGGCTGCTCCAGTACATTCAAGACAAAGATTTGTGGAAATGGCAGTTGCCCGAGAGCCGTGAAATCAATGCCGCATTGGCCTCGTATCCGTTTGATTTTCAGGTCTGGGACGGTCTGACGCAGGACACGCTGGAAGTCGAAGGTCGGGCGATTCTTCGACGGGAAGACGTCCTGATTACAAAAATTGTCGAGGAATCGGTTCTGGTTGACTTTGACGGTGAAACGGTGCCGGCGGTGTATAGTCCGGTGATGACCAGTCAAATCGGAGAACGCCTGTGCCAGGGATTTCCGTTTTGCATTATTTGGCACCAACGGGACGGCCGGCGGTATTTCAGCTTGCGTTCGAAACCGGGGACCGTTGACGTCTCCGCCATTGCCGCCCGACACGGGGGCGGTGGGCACGTCAATGCCGCGGGCTTTTCAATCCCTCTTGAATCGGCGGATATCCTGAATCCCATACCGGGGTAGCGTGGTGTTGCGGCCTTCTGAAGGCTGCCTGCCCGTTCATCCATACATAACAGTGTGGTTCCATGATTCCCTTACGTGACGATAACCCGACGGAAATCAGACCCTTCGTGACCATCGGGTTTCTGGTTGCCTGCGTGGTGGTGTTCCTGAATCAGGTGATGCTGGTGCAGGAGAACGGGCAAGCTTTTGTGTATCAGTATGGGGCCATCCCAGCGGTCGTGTTCGGGTATGCCGAACTCCCGATTGAACTCGCGGCGGTGTCACCCTATGGAAGTTTGGTGACCAGCATGTTTCTTCACGGCGGATGGATGCACCTTATCGGAAATATGCTGTATCTGTGGATTTTCGGGAACAACATTGAAGACGTCATGGGGCATGGGAAGTTCATCATCTTCTATCTCCTGTGCGGGATTATTGCGGCGTTGAGTCATGCCGCCATTGACCCGGTTTCGACTATTCCCATGGTTGGGGCCAGTGGAGCCATATCGGGGATCCTGGGCGCCTATTTGTTGCTCTACCCGCGTGCCCAGGTGTTGGTGCTCATCCCGCTGGGGTTTTTCAGCCAAATGATCTATGTCCCGGCCTCGATCGTGTTGGGCCTTTGGTTTGTGATGCAAGTCTTGAGCGGCGGCATGAGCCTCGGAACCGAAGGAGGAGGCGTGGCGTTTTTTGCGCATATCGGCGGGTTCCTGGCCGGGATCGTGTTGATTGGATTATTTAAACATCCACACGTGAAGTTTTTTAATCCTCCCCATACGCATACGCGGCGTTGGCAATAAGGGGATAGGGTGTCATGGAGCCGGTTTCCGCCGATTGAAGCCCCGTGATATGAGAAAATGAACACGTGACGCGCGTTCGCGAAAATTCACAAAAATTTCCTTGACATTCCCTGGACGCTTCAGTATTGTCCATAGCTTCCCTGTTCAGTCGTTCTTTGACAATTGCATAGCCGAAAAAACGGCAAAGAAGAAGTGTGTTGAAGTGGTGGCCCTTGTGAAAAGAAGTAAAATTTTGAGAGTTTGATCCTGGCTCAGAACGAACGCTGGCGGCGCGCCTAACACATGCAAGTCGAACGAGAGGCTCTTCGGAGTAGTAAAGTGGCGTACGGGTGAGTAAGACATGGGTAATCTGCCTTCGAGCGGGGGATAACCAGCCGAAAGGCTGGCTAATACCCCATACGCTTCCGGTCCCTCGGGTAAGGAAGGAAAGCTGCATCGTGGATGTGGCACTCGAAGATGGGCTCATGGCCTATCAGCTTGTTGGTGGGGTAACGGCCTACCAAGGCAACGACGGGTAGCTGGTCTGAGAGGACGATCAGCCACACTGGCACTGAGATACGGGCCAGACTCCTACGGGAGGCAGCAGTGAGGAATATTGCGCAATGGGCGAAAGCCTGACGCAGCGACGCCGCGTGGGGGAAGAAGGTTTTCGGATTGTAAACCCCTTTTAGGAGGAAAGATGGGGTGGTTCGCCCACCCGGACGGTACCTCCAGAAAAAGCCACGGCTAACTTCGTGCCAGCAGCCGCGGTAATACGAAGGTGGCGAGCGTTGTTCGGATTTACTGGGCGTAAAGAGCACGTAGGCGGTTTAGTAAGCCCCTTGGGAAAGCTACGGGCTTAACCCGTAAAGGTCGAGGGGGACTGCTAAGCTAGAGGGCGGGAGAGGAGCGCGGAATTTCCGGTGTAGCGGTGAAATGCGTAGATATCGGGAAGAAGGCCGGTGGCGAAGGCGGCGCTCTGGAACGTCTCTGACGCTGAGGTGCGAAAGCGTGGGGAGCAAACAGGATTAGATACCCTGGTAGTCCACGCCGTAAACGATGGGTACTAAGTGTCGGCAGGTTACTGTCGGTGCCGCAGTTAACGCAGTAAGTACCCCGCCTGGGGAGTACGGCCGCAAGGTTGAAACTCAAAGGAATTGACGGGGGCCCGCACAAGCGGTGGAGCATGTGGTTTAATTCGACGCAACGCGAAGAACCTTACCCAGGTTGGACATGCTCGTGGAAAAACTTGAAAGAGTAAAGACCCCTTCGGGGGTGCGAGCTCAGGTGCTGCATGGCTGTCGTCAGCTCGTGCCGTGAGGTGTTGGGTTAAGTCCCGCAACGAGCGTAACCCCTGTCTTCAGTTGCCATCGGGTGATGCCGGGCACTCTGGAGAGACTGCCCAGGATAACGGGGAGGAAGGTGGGGATGACGTCAAGTCAGCATGGCCTTTATGCCTGGGGCTACACACGTGCTACAATGGCCGGTACAAATGGTTGCAATCCCGTAAGGGGGAGCCAATCCCAAAAAACCGGCCTCAGTTCAGATTGAGGTCTGCAACTCGACCTCATGAAGGAGGAATCGCTAGTAATCGCGGATCAGCACGCCGCGGTGAATACGTTCCCGGGCCTTGTACACACCGCCCGTCACACCACGAAAGTCAGTTGTACCTGAAGTCGCTGGAGCCAACCCGTAAGGGAGGCAGGTGCCCACGGTATGGTTGATGATTGGGGTGAAGTCGTAACAAGGTAGCCGTAGGGGAACCTGCGGCTGGATCACCTCCTTTCTAAGGAGCATTGCTCCAAAGAAATAGATGAAACCTGTCACAAGGGTCACCTCTTCAACACAGCTTCTCCTCAACAATACCTGTGACGGTCCGTAACTAGGGATGGGCCTATAGCTCAGATGGTTAGAGCGCACGCCTGATAAGCGTGAGGTCGATAGTTCAATTCTATCTAGGCCCACCATCTGAACTTGGCTATCCGGCTCGTGATGAAGGAAGTCGTTCATCCGAAGAGACGAGGGGCGAGATCAGGATCGGTATCCATTCATGTGAGGGGGGCTGTAGCTCAGCTGGGAGAGCACCTGGTTTGCAACCAGGGGGTCGGCGGTTCGATCCCGCTCAGCTCCACCAAGATTGTTTTTTTCAGCCCGACGTGAGGGCTGGTCGTTCTTTGACAATTGAATAGACCGAAACACAGGTCATGTGTATCAGAAGTAAATGATGTTAAGTTATTAAGGGTGTACGGTGGATGCCTTGGCATCAGAAGGCGATGAAGGGCGTAGCAAGCTGCGATAAGCCTCGGGGAGCCGCAAGCAGGCCGTGATCCGGGGATGCCCGAATGGGGAAACCCAGGCGATGAATGCCGCCTATCCGTCACTGAATACATAGGTGACGTGAAGCCAACGCGGGGAAGTGAAACATCTCAGTACCCGTAGGAATAGAAAGCAATTGCGATTCCCTGAGTAGTGGCGAGCGAAACGGGAATAGCCTAAACCTCATCTATGTCAAGCCTGTATGCGTTGTAGATGAGGGGTTGTAGGCCTGTATTGGACACTGGTGCAGCGGTGTCGACGAGTGATAAACCAACCTGTTAGCGGAATGGCCTGGAAAGGCCAACCACAGAAGGTGACAGTCCTGTACGCGAAAGCAGGTTGGCTCGTTGAATGCAGGTCCTGAGTACCACGGGGCTCGAGAAACCTTGTGGGAATCTGGGAGGACCACCTTCCAAGGCTAAATACTCTCTGATGACCGATAGTGAACTAGTACCGTGAGGGAAAGGCGAAAAGAACCCCGGTGAGGGGAGTGAAATAGAACCTGAAACCGTATACCTACAAGCAGCGAGAGGGCTATGCCCCGCAAGGGGAATGCCTGATCGCGTGCCTTTTGCTTAATGAGCCGGCGAGTTATTCTGCGTAGCAAGGTTAAGTTGACAAGACGGAGCCGTAGCGAAAGCGAGTCCGAATAGGGCGCTTAGTTGCGTAGAATAGACCCGAAGCGAGGTGATCTACCCATGGCCAGGGTGAATCCGTCGTAACAGATGGAGGAGGCCCGAACCGTTGTTTGTTGCAAAAAGCTCGGATGAGCTGTGGGTAGGAGTGAAAGGCTAATCAAACCTCGTAATAGCTGGTTCTCCCCGAAATAGCTTTAGGGCTAGCCTTGGAGTAACCGTGGCGGAGGTAGAGCACTGGATGAGCTAGGGGCGTTACCGCGCTACTGAACTCAACCAAACTCCGAATGCCGCTACTGGATCTCCGGGAGTCAGACTACGGGCGCTAAGGTCCGTGGTCAAAAGGGAAACAGCCCAGACCGCCAGCTAAGGTCCCTAATTGTAAGCTAAGTGGGAAAGGTTGTGGGTGTGCTCAGACAGCCAGGAGGTTGGCTTAGAAGCAGCCATCCTTGAAAGAGTGCGTAATAGCTCACTGGTCGAGTGTGCCTGCGCCGAAAATGTAACGGGGCTTAAGTTTACAACCGAAGCTGCGGGCTTGTACCTCACGGTATGAGCGGTAGGGGAGCATTCTCTGTGAGGTGAAGGTTGACCGACAAGGACAGCTGGATCGCAGAGAAGAGATTATGCCGGCATAAGTAGCGATAAACGATGTGAGAATCATCGTCCCCGTAAGCCTAAGGTTTCCTGGCCAATGTTCGTCAGGTCAGGGTTAGTCGGTCCCTAAGGCGAGGCCGAAAGGCGTAGTCAATGGGAAACAGGTCAACATTCCTGTACCATCATGTTCGCGTTATCAACGAAGGGGGGACGCAGGAGGGTAGGCACCGCCGGGTCCCTGGAATACCCGGTCCAAGCGTGTAGGCGGGATTCGTAGGCAAATCCGCGAATCCGTTAACGCCGAGGCGTGATGGGGAGGCCGCAAGGCCACAAACGGGCTGATCCCACACTGCCGAGAAAAGCCTCGTAGTGAGTGAGCATGGTGACCGTACCGCAAACCGACACAGGTAGGCAAGTGGAATACACTAAGGGGCGTGAGAGAACACTCCCTAAGGAACTCTGCAAACTAGCCCCGTAACTTCGGGAGAAGGGGTGCCTCGCGTACGTGAGAGGACTTGCTCCTTGAGCGGAACGAGGTCGCAGTGAACTGGCTCTGGCGACTGTTTACCAAAAACACAGGACTCTGCTAACTCGTAAGAGGATGTATAGGGTCTGATGCCTGCCCGGTGCTGGAAGGTTAACTGGAGATGTCAGCCGCAAGGCGAAGCTTCGAAGGGAAGCCCCAGTAAACGGCGGCCGTAACTATAACGGTCCTAAGGTAGCGAAATTCCTTGTCGGGTAAGTTCCGACCTGCATGAATGGCATAACGATTGGAGCGCTGTCTCGGGGAGTGACTCAGCGAACTTGTGGTTCCGGTGAAGACGCCGGGTGCCCGCAACTAGACGGAAAGACCCTGTGCACCTTTACTACAACTTGACATTGGGTGTTGGGCGACTATGTGTAGGATAGGTGGGAGACTGTGAAGCGGGGGCGCTAGTTCCCGTGGAGTCATCCTTGAAATACCACCCTTATTTTTCCGACATTCTAACCTGGCTCTGTAATCCAGGGCAGGAACAGTGTCTGGTGGGTAGTTTGACTGGGGCGGTCGCCTCCCAAAGAGTAACGGAGGCGCCCAAAGGTTCCCTCAGGCTGGTCGGCAATCAGCCGTCGAGTGTAAAGACAAAAGGGAGCTTGACTGCGAGACGGACACGTCGAGCAGGGACGAAAGTCGGGCTTAGTGATCCGGTGGTCCTGGGTGGAAGGGCCATCGCTCAACGGATAAAAGGTACGCCGGGGATAACAGGCTGATTTCCCCCAAGAGTTCACATCGACGGGGAAGTTTGGCACCTCGATGTCGACTCATCGCATCCTGGGGCTGAAGCGGGTCCCAAGGGTCGGGCTGTTCGCCCGTTAAAGCGGTACGAGAGTTGGGTTCAGAACGTCGTGAGACAGTTCGGTCCCTATCTGTTGTGGGCGTAGGAGATTTGAGAGGGTCTGTCTCTAGTACGAGAGGATTGAGATGGACGGACCTCTAGTGTGCCGGTTGTCGCGCCAGCGGCAGCGCCGGGTAGCTATGTCCGGTTTGGATAACCGCTGAAAGCATCTAAGCGGGAAGCCAGCCTCAAGACAAGATCTCCCGGAGGGTAACCTCCCTAAAGGCCACTCGTAGACTACGAGTTTGATAGGCTGGGTGTGGAAGAGCTGTAAAGCTTGAAGCTAACCAGTACTAATCGGCCGTGCGACTTAACATCATTTTACTTCTGATAGACATGACCTCCCGATAGCGGGAAGTAGACGACGGGAAACATGAGGGATGCAGACAAGGGCAGCGTTTTTCGTCCCATCATGGATTTCCGAGATAACAGCGATTACCAAATTCCCGGTGACCATGCCGGAGGGGCCACACCCGTTCCCATCCCGAACACGGAAGTTAAGCCCTCCAGGGCCGATGATACTGCAGCCGCGAGGCTGTGGGAAAGTAGGGCGTTGCCGGGTTCTTCTGAAGCCCACGGATGTGCGAATCCGTGGGCTTTTCTTTTAGCCCTGTCCACGACGGTGCTTCATCGGGGACACGCCCCGCATTGCCCCGATGAAAAAGAGTGGTCTTCGCACACCATGTTTGCTACTCTTGGAGAACATGTCATCGATTATCCGGTTCAAGTGAGCACGTAAGGCTGCATGAGACACATTACCTTTGGGACCTCAGGATGGCGAGCCATTCTGGGGGAAGACTTTACGTTTCAGAACGTCCGAATCGTCTGTCAAGCCATTGTCCACGTCCTGAAACAAGAAAAGATCGGGCACCGAGGCCTGATCATCGGCTATGATTCCAGGTTTCTTGGTGAAAAATTTGCGAAGACCGCGGCTGAAGTGTTTGCGGGCCACGGCATGTCGGTGTTGCTTTGTGATCGAGAAACACCCGCTCCGGCCATTTCGTACCACGTCCTCCAGCACAACTTGGCTGGCGGGGTGAATATTTCCGCCAGTCATAACCCTCCCGAATATAACGGCATCAAGTTTACACCGGAGTGGGGAGGTCCTGCGCTTCCTGAAACCACCCGAGCCATTGAACAACGGCTTCTTCACCTGCTGCACGGGGAACACGTCAAATGGCTCCCGTGGGAGAAGGCGGAGCGAACGCAAATGGTTCAACGGTTTGATCCGTGTCCCGATTATTTGGCTGCGCTGGGGAAGCATATCGACGTGGATGCGATCCGCGAGGCCAACCTGCGTGTGGTCATGGATCCCCTCTACGGCACGTCGCGCGGCTATCTCGATGCGTTCCTCAGGAATGCCGGCGCGAAAATGGCGGTTCTTCATTATTGGCGCGACCCCTATTTCGGGGGAGTCCGCCCTGAGCCCACGCGAGAGACGACGGCGGAGTTGCAAGAAACGGTGAAACAAGGAAATGCCCATATCGGGTTGGCCACCGATGGAGATGCCGATCGATTCGGTGTCGTGGACCGGGACGGCAGCTTTATCGATGCGAATATCGTTTTGGCGTTACTGGTGGATTATCTGGCGACGACCAGACGTTGGACCGGAGACGTGGGACGATCCGTCGCCACCACGCACCTCATCGATCGCGTGGCACACAGGCACAGCTTGGGCGTCCGGGAAACCCCCGTGGGATTCAAATATCTCGCGGAACTCTTGGCCAAGGGAGAGATCCTGATGGGTGGAGAAGAAAGTGCGGGCATGTCGATCCAGGGGCACGTGCCGGAAAAGGACGGGATTCTGGCCTGCCTCCTGGTGACGGAAATGATTGCCCGAACCAAGAAGCCGCTCCGGGAACTCACGGAAGACTTGTTTGCTCGGGTGGGCGCGGTCTTTTCGTCCCGCGACGACCAGACCCTCACGGAAACGATGCAAGAAAATGTGCTCAAGGTCCAAGAGTCGCCGCCTTCCGATCTCGCGGGGAAATCGATTCAGCAGGTCAACACCCTTGATGGATGCAAGCTCGTGTTGGAAGACGGAAGCTGGTTTCTTTTCCGTCCGTCCGGGACGGAACCACTGGTGCGCTGTTATGCGGAGGCGTCGACTCGTCAGGACTTGGAGGCGCTGATGGCAGCCGGTCAACAACTCCTGCATCACAACCTCAAAAAAGGCGGTTGACGCGCAATGTCCGTCCTGCCCTGAACCCTCTGCGCGTGATCCTTCCCCGTCGCGTTTACCTGTCACACCCACGTCGCCCGGTGGTTTCAGGAAACCCTCGCCGGCGTCTCGGTTCGCCCGATGCCTCGATTTGCGTAGCTGCCGTGCTGAACGATCGTCGGCCCCTGGCAAGCCGCGGACAGGTGATGACAACGGCAACAAAGGGAAGAAGGGAGAGAATGAATAAAGAATTGTCAGTGGCTGTGGAATTGGCTCGCCAAGCAGGCCAAGCCGTGATGGACGTGTATGCCACGGATTTTGTCGTGGCGTATAAAGGCAAAAACGATCCCGTGACCGAGGCCGACCGGCAAGGGAACGACCTGATTGTGAAGGGCCTGCAAGAGGCTTTTCCCCGGGACACCGTGGTGGCCGAGGAAAGTCCTTCCCCTGACGGTATCCCAACCTCCGGGCGCGTCTGGTACGTGGATCCGCTGGATGGCACAAAAGACTTTATCGCCAGGAACGGAGAGTTCTCCGTGATGATCGGGCTTGCCGTAAACGGGCGGGCGCAACTCGGTGTCGTCTATCGACCGGATGGGGACGTGCTGTATGCCGGAGCCGTGGGAAGTGAGGCGTGGATGGAACAAGGGGGTATCCGGTCGACCTTGGCGATCAAGGAAAGAGATTCCGGAAGACCGCTCACCTTGGCGGTCTCTCGATCGCATCGACATCCCATGGTCGAAAAGATTGGCCAGGCTCTCGGCGTCGGGAACGAAATTCCATTGGGAAGCGTCGGATTGAAAATCGGCCTCATTGCGAGGGGAGAAGCCGACGTGTACCTGGAGCCCGGTCCCTATACCAAACTCTGGGATTCCTGTGGCCCGGAAGCGATCCTGCGGGCGGCGGGAGGAGAATTTACCACGATCCTGGGCGAGCCCCTGGTCTATGGTGGGAGCCTGTCCCCGAGGGCCTTAGTCGGGGATCAACTCGCCAACACACATGGCCTGCTGGCGAGCAGTGGATTCTGTCATGAACGCGTGGTTCAAGCCCTGCGGCCGGTCGTGGACGAGCTGGGGCTGAAGCCACGGGAAGCATAAGCGTGACCGTCAGAGTTGCGCGCAGACGGCTTTCACTTCGGTGTAGAGATCGATAGCTTCATGGCCCATCTCCCGCCCCCATCCCGATTGTTTGTATCCACCGAAGGGAAGAGCGGCGTCCAAGATGTTATGGCAGTTGATCCAGACCGTCCCGGCTCTGAGCCGAGAGGCAATGCGATGAGCTTTACTCACGTCTTTGGTCCAAACGGCGGCAGCTAACCCGAAAATGCTGTTATTGGCCTTTTCCAGCACCTCTTCAAGATCGGTAAACGGTTCCGCGCAGACCACGGGTCCGAAAATTTCCTCTTGAACGACCTTCATGTGTTGCGTGGTGTTCACGAGCACGGTCGGCTCAACAAAATATCCCTTGTCACCATATCGGTTGCCCCCGACGATCGCTTGGGCTCCCTCATTCATCCCGGATTCCAAATACCCCAAGACGCGCTGTTGTTGTTCATCGGAAACCAGGGGCCCCATGTCGGTGGTCGTCTCCATGCCGGGTCCAAGTTTAATCTGTTTGGCCTGATCAGCCAGGCCCGCGAGCACGTTATCGAAAATCTTTTTTTCGGCATAGAGTCGTGAGCCGGCACAGCAACATTGTCCATGGTTAAAGAAAATAGCATTGGACACACCGGGGATCGCCGAAGCCAGGTCGGCATCGGGTAACACCACACTTGGAGATTTGCCTCCCAATTCAAGCGTCACTTTTTTCAGGTTCCCGGCGGCGGCGTGGACGATCGAACGGCCGACTTCCGTTGATCCCGTAAAGGCGACCTTGTCGACGTCGGGATGGGCGGCGAGAGCGGCTCCGGCCGTTTCCCCAAAGCCGGTCACGATATTCAGGACTCCATCCGGGAATCCGGCTTCACACGCCAACTCGCCTAACATGAGGGCGGAGAGTGACGTTTGCTCGGCGGGCTTTAAGACGATGGTACACCCCGCCGCCAGGGCAGGGCCTAACTTCCACGCCGCCATTAACAATGGAAAGTTCCAGGGAATAATCTGTCCGACCACACCGATGGGTTCTCGCAAGGTATAGGCATGGAACTGGGCCCCGGGCGCATACGGGACGGAAATAGGAATCGTGTTGCCCTCTATTTTCGTGGCCCAGCCCGCCATGTACCGGAAAAGGTCAACCGCCAATGGGACGTCGGCGACCCGTGCCACGGCTATCGGTTTGCCATTGTCAAGAGACTCCAATTGCGCAAACTCTTCCGTGCGCTGCTCCATGAGATCGGCCAATCTCCACAGGAGTTTTCCCCGCTCGGACGGGGTCAGAGTTCGCCACGGTCCCTGCTCAAACGCTTGCCGCGCCGCCTTGACCGCGCGATCGATGTCCTCTTTTTGACCAGCCGGCACCTGGCACAACACGTCACCCGTGGCCGGATTAAAGGTGGGAAACGTGTGTTCGGATAACGCATCGCCCCATTTTCCATCAATTAGCATTTTGCGCGGTGCAGACAAAAATCCTTGAGTCAGGGGAGTGATCTCTGTAGTGGCGGCAATCATGTTCTTCCTCCAAGGTTTTCTGATTTTGAGATATTGAGATAAAGAGGAACATCCTTCAGCGATGGAATCCGGCTGAGCACACGCAACCTTCTTGTCGTGTCTGCGAACATTATGCTCCTAATGCTCCTCTTTTTTCTAGTTCGTCCACTCAAAAAATCCTTGGGAAGTTCCGGCAGCCTTGCCGTCGAACCGCACGCTCACGTTTTATCATGCTCGCCCTTCGACAACGCCTCCCTCCCGAACCGCTCGATGGCCTCCAGGGTCTCGCGCACGTCGTCCCAGGTCGTGGTGTGGTTGAGGATGCAGAGCCTGAGCGAAAACCTCTTCCGGAGCGATGTCGATGACATGAACGCGCGGTCTTCCCAAAAGACGCGGGCGAGTACGTTCCGATTGATCTTTTCCAAGGCTTCTTCATCGAGGGCGGTATCCTTGGGATTGACCCGGAAACAGACGATCCCCAGTGATGCGGGGTTCAACATCTCCAGGATCGGGCTCGCTCGGATGGACTCCTCGGCCCGGGCAGCCAATTCCATCCCGTTCGACACGGCCCGCCGGAATGCGGCCATCCCGAAGGTCTGGACCGACATCCAGACTTTCAAAGCCCGAAACGAGCGGCTCAACTGCAGGCCGCGATCCGAGATGTTCGGATGGTTCGCGCCCCATATCGTGTCCTGGAGGACGTCGTGCCGCACGGCGAACGCGCTCTCAAGCGTGCGTACGTCCTTCACCAGCAGGCTGCCCGTCTCGTAAGGCTGGAAGAACCATTTGTGCGCGTCCAGCCCGATGGAATCGGCGTGCTCGATCCCATGCAAGAGTTTCTTTCCCTTCTCGGTCACCATGGCGAAGCCGCCGTACGACGCGTCGACGTGCAGCCCAGATGCCTTCCGCCTCGCAGTAGTCCGCCATCGCTTCAAGCGGATCGATGGCCCCCGTGCTGCTCGCTCCGGCGTTGGCGCACACCGCGATGGGGTTGAACCCCGCCGCGCGGTCCTCGGCCACGGCGCGTGCGAGCGTCTCCACGTCCAGGCGGAAGCGTTCATCGCACGGAAGCAGCCGTATGCCCTCTGGCCGAATGCCGATGATCCTGGTTGCGCGGATGAGTGCGCTATGGCTCTGGTCGCTCATGTAGACGGTCGGACGCTCGGGGTGGCCTGCGCTTTCCCGCGCCGCGACAAGGGCGTCGAGGCTGGCCGCCGAGCCCCCGCTCGTCAACAGTCCGCCCGCGCTCTCCGGATAACCGATCCAGCGCCGGATCCAGTCGATGACGACCAGCTCAAGCTGGCTTGGACCGCTTGAGGCCAGCCATGTGAACTGGTTGATGTTGTAGCCGGCGGCCATGAAGTCTGCGAGCACCCCGGGCCACGTGGGCGACGAGGGGATGAACGCGAATTGACGGGGGTGATCGAGCCGCAGTGCGACCGGGAGGATCTCGCGGGCGGCTCGCTCGAGAACTTCCTCCGCCGGCTGGCCGTGCTCGGGCGGATCCTCCATGAGCCGGTCCGCAAGTATCTGCTGGAAATCTCCTTCCCAGGCGCTTTCCTTGGGGAGCCCCTCGATTCGCTCCACAAGAATCTCCGCCGCCTTGCGTGCGAGGTCGAGCATGAGTTCGGGCGCCATACTGAGGCCGTCGCGCGCGTCCTCGTGTCTGCCCGCACTCGGCTCGGGATCGCTTTTCGAGGCGTCCGGTGTTTCTCCGATTCCCCCTGGTCGTTCAGCCATGTCTTTTCTCCCGCTTGTGCTCTAACGCGTAACGCACAGGAACTGTCGGTGAAGCTTAGAGAGACTTATGCTAGAAGCGTTATGCTCGATTCATACTTAGCCAAAGGGCATAAAATACTTCATGGTGCTATGGATGGCAATAAAAAACGAGCATGCGAGGCGTTCAAGGAGTACCGGGGCCGAATTCCGTGAGGTCGTTTCGTCTCGCTTGTTGGATGCCCAAGGCGTTTGGTCCATCAGGCCTTCTTTCTTGACGGGTTTTCATTCCGTCCCTAGAATACCTTTTTCCGGTTTTTAGAAGGAGAATCAACGAATTATGCGCGATGACGTGGTGGTGATAGGGGGGGCTTGCGGGATCGGAGGCGGCGTGGCAGGCGGCGGAGCGCGGAGCGCGGGTCACGCTGTATGAGATGCGACCCAAGCAAGGGACCGCGGCACACCACCTGGTTCGTCAACCGGAGAACGAGGGCGCATTCAAGGCGTTGCCCGCGACGTATTCCTCCTTATGGTTTTCCAGGGGCGATCCGTGAGCATTTGACTCATGATGAGAACCATTTTATACTCATACGTATGAGTAAGCGACTGCAAGTGCTCCTGGACGAAAAGGAAATGCGTGACATTCAACGGACCGCCAAACGGCAGCAGATGACGGTGGCCGAATGGGTTCGACAAGCGTTGCGGGCCGCGCACCGGCAAGTGCCGCTGACCGACACCAAAAAAAAGCTTGGAGTGGTTCGTACGGCGACCCGGTATGATTTTCCAACCGGCGACGTCGATCAGATTCTTCGAGAGATCGACCAAGGGTATCAGGTCAAGAGACCTTCATGATTTTCATCGACTCCAACGTCCCGATGTATCTGGTTGGAGCGGCTCACCCCAATAAAGTTCTCGCCCAACGGGTATTGGAAACCTGGATTGCTCATGATGAGCGGCTGGTCACGGACGTGGAGGTCTTACAGGAAATCCTTCATCGGTACGTAGCGATTGCCCGGCGTGAGGCCATTCTTCCGGCGTTTGAGGCCTTGACAGGCATTGTGGACGAAGTCTTTCCCGTCGATCGACGGGACGTGGAGCGTGCCAAGGACATCGTGCTGTCCACCGAACGATTATCTGCCCGAGACGCCCTCCATCTTGCCGTTATGGCACGTCATGGGATCAAGCGAATCATCAGTTTTGATGAAGGATTTGACGGCGTTCCAGGGGTTACTCGCTTAACCGTCAGCCCCCTTGGCTAATGCCGGCGTAGCGGGGTTTCTTTGAGATTCCCAAAGCGTTTGGTCCATCAGGCCTTCTTTCTTGACGGGTTTTCATTCCGTCCCTAGAATACCGTTCTTCCGGTTTTTAGAAGGAGAATCAACGAATTATGCGCGATGACGTGGTGGTCATAGGGGGGGGGCTTGCGGGATCGGAAGCGGCGTGGCAGGCGGCGGAGCGCGGAGCGCGGGTCACGCTGTATGAGATGCGACCCAAGCAAGGGACCGCGGCACACAAGACCGATCAGTTAGCGGAAATCGTGTGTTCGAATTCGTTGGGGTCCGCGGATCCCATCAGTGCGCCGGGCATTTTGAAGGAAGAGATGCGGCTGTTGAATTCGCTGGTCATACGGGCGGCGGAATCAGCCCGCGTGCCCGCCGGGGCGGCACTGGCGGTGGATCGCGAGATCTTTGCGCGCGAAATCACCCGGACGCTGGAATCCCACCCGAATATCCGGATCATTCGAGAAGAGATTCGAGAGATTCCGACGGACGCCCTGTGCATCGTGGCCACGGGTCCCTTGACGTCCGAGAGTCTGGCGCAGGCCTTGACCGCGCTCACCAACAAGACGAATCTGGCGTTTTTTGATGCGATTTCCCCGATCATCGATGCCGAGTCCATCGACATGGACAAGGTGTTCCGGGCGTCACGCTATGAGAAGGGCGGCGCGGATTATCTGAATTGTCCGATGGACGAAGAAACGTATTCGGCCTTTTACGAGGCACTCATGGCGGCGGACAAGGTGCAAGCCAAGGACTTTGAAAAGGTTCCCTACTTTGAAGGGTGCCTCCCCATTGAAGCGATGGCGGAACGTGGAAAGCAGACGTTAACCTTTGGTCCGATGAAACCCGTCGGGTTGGTTGATCCGCGCACCGGCGTCCAATCGCACGCGGTGCTCCAGTTACGTGCGGAAAATCGTTATGGTTCGTGTTATAACATGGTAGGATTTCAAACCAAGCTGACCTATCCGGAGCAAAAACGCGTGTTTCGGATGATTCCGGGTCTCGAACGTGCGGCGTTTCTCCGCTATGGCAGCGTGCATCGGAACACCTTTGTGAACTCCCCGGCCTTGTTGCGGAATACGTTGCAACTGAAGATGCGCGGGACCACGTGGTTGGCGGGCTGTCTCGTCGGCGTGGAAGGCTACGTCGAATCCGCCGCGACCGGCGGCTTGGCGGGCATCAACGCCGGTCGGGCGCTGGCCAACCTGCCGTTGGTGACGCCTCCCCTGGCCACGGCACATGGGGCATTGGTGCATTATATTACGACGAGCGACGCCCGGCATTTCCAGCCCATGAATACCAATTTTGGACTGTTCCCGCCCCTTCCCGTGAACGTGCGGGATAAAGAACACAAGCGTCGAATGGTCCACCAACGGGCTATTGAAGAATGGCAAGCATGGAAACGGCAATCCGCACTTTCCTGACGTATCTCGACGTGGAGCGTGGATCGTCCCGGGAAACGATTCGCAGTTATCAATCGGACCTGCGGCAATTTGTGGCCTTTCTCAAAACCGTCACGGACGCGGTTCCGGATCCGACCCTGGTCGACGCGGCACTCGTTCGTCGGTTTCTGGTGTGGTTGGCTGGTCGGAAGGACAAAAAATCGTCGCAGGCGCGAAAGCTCGCGACGCTGCGTAGCCTCTTCAAATTTTTACACCGGCGCGGGCAGGTGCCGAGCAATCCCGTCGCGCACGTTCGGAGCCCGCGGATTGGACAACGCTTGCCCCGTGTCCTCACGAAAGACGAAGCGGAACGGGTGATAGAATCTCCTGATTCCAATGAGGGGGCCTATGCCGCGAGGGACCAGGCTATTTTGGAAACCCTCTATTCGACGGGTGCGCGGGTGAGCGAACTGGTGGGGGTGAATTGGAGCGATCTCAGTCTTGATGAAGGGATGGTGCGATTGAGAGGCAAAGGCAAAAAAGAGCGCCTCGTGCCGATCGGGCACGTGGCGGTCGAGGCGATCCAGGGCTATCTCGCGGCGACGCCGGTACGTGCGAGCCGGGCAGCGGCCAAGGACGCGGCTTCGGCCTCGGCCCTCACGGTGAAGCCGGCGGATGGCCCGGTGTTTCGAAACAACCGAGGCGGCCGGTTGTCGGCACGGAGCGTGGAGCGGATCGTCCGGCGGTACGCCGACCGGTTGCAGGTGGGGACCGTGACCCCGCATACCTTTCGGCATTCCTATGCCACGCATTTATTGGATGAGGGGGCCGACCTGCGGGTCATCCAGGAAATGCTCGGACACGCGTCCTTGGCCACTACCCAAAAATACACGCACCTGGCCACGGACCGATTGATGGAAGTGTATGACCAAGCCCATCCGCGGTCCGGAGACGTCAGGGCGGCAAAGCCCGCAAACCCGAGGAAACCGTCATGAACATCCGGTCCACCACGATTCTGTCCGTTCGCCGGGATGGAACGGTGGCCATGGGCTCCGACGGCCAGGTGACGGTGGGGACGACGGTGATGAAGGCGAACGCTCGCAAAGTCCGCCGTCTCCATCACGATCAGGTGATCGCGGGCTTTGCGGGAGCCACGGCGGATGCCTTTACCCTGTTTGAAAAGTTCGAGGAGAAATTGGAAGAATATCGAGGCAATCTGACCAGGGCCGCGGTCGAGTTGGCGAAAGAATGGCGGACGGATCGCGTGCTGCGTCGCCTCGAAGCGTTGTTGGCCGTCGCGGATCTGGATCGGTCCTTTCTCATTTCCGGCACGGGGGACGTCGTGGAACCGGAAGACGGGATTCTCGCCATTGGGTCGGGCGGGCCGTATGCGCTGGCTGCGGCTCGAGCGCTGATGGACAATACCTCCCTGACCTCGGCGGAAATTGTCGACAAGGCGATGCACATTGCGGGCAGCATCGATATCTACACGAATCACGAAATCGTGATTGAAGAACTGAAGGCATCGTCATGAATCACGACTCCCCAACGGGGAAACTCGACAGCTTGTCGCCTCGCGAAATCGTCGAAGTGCTCGACCGATACGTGATCGGGCAACGTGACGCCAAACGGATGGTGGCCATCGCGTTACGGAATCGCTGGCGCCGCCAGCAACTCAGCCCGGAATTGCGCGAAGAAATTTTCCCGAAAAATATCATCATGATCGGGCCGACGGGCGTGGGCAAAACGGAAATTTCCAGGCGACTGGCGAAACTGGCCGACGCCCCGTTCATTAAAGTCGAGGCGTCGAAATTTACCGAAGTGGGGTACGTGGGCCGCGACGTGGAATCGATCATCCGCGACCTCACCGAACAGTCGGTCAACCTGGTCAAAAGTTCGTCACTGAAGCGAGTCGAACGGAAGGCCGAAGACCTGGCCGAAGATCGCGTGCTGGATTTGTTGCTTCCTCCGAGTCCGTCTCGGGGAGTGCAGGAAGAGGAGCCGGGGCAACCGTCTTCGGGCGACAACACGCGACAAAAGCTTCGCAAGCAACTACGGGAAGGCCGGCTCGATAACCGGACGGTGGAAATCGAAATCAAGGAGCGTGGGCTGCCGGTCGGGATTATCTCCAACGTCGGAGGCATGGAAGAACTCGAAAATCACCTGCGCGACATGCTGGGCGGGTTGATGCCCGGGAAGAAGAAAGACCGGGTCATGAAAATTCCCGATGCCCTGAAGTATTTTGCGCAGGACGAAGCGCAAAAACTGATCGACATGGACGAGGTGACGCGCGACGCCGTCGAACGGGTCGAGCAATCCGGCATCGTCTTTCTGGATGAAATCGATAAAATTGCCGGGCGGGAGAAGAACATGGGGCCCGACGTGTCCCGGGAAGGCGTGCAGCGGGATTTGCTTCCGATTGTCGAAGGATCGACCATCAATACCAAGTACGGCCCGGTGAAGACCGACCATATTCTCTTTATTGCCGCCGGGGCGTTTCACGTGGCCAAGCCGGCCGATTTGATTCCTGAATTGCAGGGTCGGTTCCCCATTCGCGTGGAGTTGGAAGCCTTGACCAAGGGGGATCTGGTGCGAATCCTGACGGAACCCCGGAACGCCCTGGTGAAACAATATCAGGCCTTAATGGAAACCGAAGGCATTACGCTCGATTTTACCCGGGAAGGCATTGAAGCCATTGCGGCCATTGCCGTCGAGGTCAACGATCGAACGGAGAACATCGGCGCGCGCCGGCTCTTTACGATTGTGGAGCGGTTGCTCGAGGAAGTCTCCTTTGAGGCGCAGGAACTGAAAGAGAAAAAAGTGGTGATCGACGCGTCCTACGTGAACGAGCATTTAAAGGAGATCGTCAAGGACCAGGATCTGAGCCGGTACATTCTGTAGAAACGCCGGTCAACGCCGGGACAAACCATGGAGAAACTGATCAAGAAAGCCGACGTCCTCGTCGAGGCGTTGCCCTACATTCGGACGTTTGCGGGAAAGACCATCGTCATCAAATACGGTGGGAAAGCCATGAGTCAGGATGAACTGAAAGACGGCTTTGCCGAAGACGTGGTGCTGATGAAATACGTCGGGCTCAATCCCGTGATCGTTCATGGAGGCGGGCCGCAAATCGATCAAATGCTTGCCCGGTTGGGCATGAAGCCGACCTTTAAACGAGGCGTTCGGGTCACGGATCAAGCCACCATGGACGTGGTCGAAATGGTCCTGGGTGGAAAGATCAACAAGGAAATCGTGACGTTGCTCAATCAACATGGAGGCAAAGCCGTCGGGATAACCGGAAAGGACGCGCAGTTCATTTTGTGCAAACCGTTTTCCGCGAAAGCCTGGTCACAAGGGTTGAGCCATGAGACCCAAGGTCAGGCGGAGGAAGAGTATGGCTTTGTCGGGGAAGTCGATACAATCGAACCGCAGATTATCACGAAATTGCAGCAGGAGAATTTGATTCCGGTCATCGCTCCCATCGGCGTCGATCGTAAAGGGAAACCGCATAACATCAATGCGGACCTCGTGGCAGGCGCCGTGGCCGGCGCGTTGAGAGCGGAAAAACTGTTGATGCTCACCGACGTGCGAGGCATTCGTGGTGCCAACAACCGGCACGTGCCCACGGTATCCAGAAAAGACGTCGAACGAATGGTGAAGAAAGGCACGATCAGTGAAGGCATGCTGCCCAAAGTGCGGGCCTGTTTAATCGGAATCGAAGCAGGAGTACAAAAGGCCCATATTATTGATGGCCGGGTCGAGCATGCCATTTTACTGGAGATTTTCACGGACAAAGGAATCGGCACGGAGATCGTGGCGTAACGCATCGGTTGGCCTTATGAAACTCACGAAATCGAAACCCGGCACGGAGAGGAAGAATCGTGCCGCCGTTCCTCCACCGGACCGACAGACCGTGCTGCTGTTGGTTCATCTGCAGAATGACTTTTGTCCGGGAGGAGCCTTGCCGGTTCCGGAAGGGGATCGCGTCATCCCCGTTGCCAATGAATGGATTCGGGTGTTTGCCGCGCAGGGCTACGGCATTGTCGCCACGCGGGATTGGCATCCATCGAACCACTGTTCATTTCAGGAACAGGGAGGACCGTGGCCGCCGCATTGCGTGCAAGGGTCATTGGGATCCCAATTCCATCCGGATTTGAAAATACCGCCTGGAACGTTGATCGTGTCCGGGGCCACCAACCCGAAAAAGGAAGCCTATTCCGGTTTTGACGGGACAACGTTGGACGAGCGCCTTGAAGATTTGGGCGGGCAAACCGTGTACGTGATCGGGCTTGCCACCGACTATTGCGTGAAACAAACGGTCCTGGATGCCTGCCGGCTGGGCTTTCGAGTCGTGGTCCTCAGTGACGGAGTGCGTGGGATCGACGTGGAACCCGGAGATTCCGAGCGAGCACTGGAGGCCATGCAGGAAGCCGGCGCCATGATCGCCCGCTCGGCAGACCTTACCGGCCCGTGAAGGGCGTGACTTCCTGTTATCTCTCCATCTGCAACTCACACCAGACGGGCGTATGATCGGAAGGTTTCTCTTTCCCGCGGGGGCCTTTGTCCACACCGGAGTCGACGAGCCGGTCGGCAGCCTGCGGAGAGAGGAGCAAGTGGTCGATCCGTAACCCGTGGTCCTTATTCCAGCACCCGGCCTGATAATCCCAAAACGTGTACACGCCTACCTGCGGATGCCGGGCGCGAATCGCATCGGTGAGGCCCAGGTAACACAAGGTCTGAAACCGGGCGCGGGTTTCGGGGTGACAGAGCGCGTCATTGGCAAACCCCTCCGGGTCGTACACGTCATCATCCGTGGGACAGACGTTATAATCGCCGCCCAACACCAACGCCTCCTCATAGGCCAGCAGGGTGCGAACGTGGGCAATCAGGCGATCCATCCACGCCAGCTTGTAGGAAAATTTTTCCGTGTCGATCGGATTGCCGTTCGGCAGATAGATCGACGCGACGCGGACGGATCCGATGGTGGCTTCGATGTACCGGGCCTGCGCATCGGTCGAATCACCGGGGAGGGCCCGCTGTTCCACTTCAATGGGATGTTTCGAGAGAATCCCCACGCCATTGAAGGTTTTCTGCCCGACGAGAGCGACGTGATAGCCGACGTCCTCAATCTCGGGTTGGGGAAACCGTTCTTCCGTCGATTTCAATTCCTGGAGCAACAGGACGTCGGGGCTCACCTCTCTCAGAAAAGCCGTGACGTGCGGCAGCCGGACGTTGATGGAGTTCACGTTCCACGTGGCAATCTTCATGCAAGGAGATTCTAAAGAGTTCGGTTGATTCGTGGCAAACGGAACGAAAAAAGAAGGGGCTTGAGATGACAGGAAGAAAGAACGGAGGTTGTTTTGTCAGATTGAGCAGGAGACCACTGTCTTGCATTGATGGTTCATGATGCGTATCCTGGCGATGATGCTCTCCAAAACCTATGAGGCTCTCAAAGCTGCCGGGGCGCCTGATGACAAAGCGCGCGAGGCGGCCGAAGAGATTGCCGGGTTTGAGAACCGACTCATCAGCATTGACAATCGGCTCTCTCGGTTGGAAGCCCAGTTCTCCATGCTGCAATGGATGGTGGGCATCACGATGGCTGCCACCCTCGCCGTTCTCTGGCGCGTGTTCGCGGCCTGATCCTCACGACGGCCACCTGCAACGACCGGGCGCGGGGAGCCGGCTTAATGCGCCTCGCCCCACGAATGGCCCTGTCCCACGTCCACCGTCAGCGGCACCGACAGATGAAGCGCGGGAAGGCACGCGGATTCCATGACGGTCTTCACCACCTCGGCCGTTTGCTCGACGGCCGCTTCGTCGACTTCAAAGAGCAATTCATCGTGGACCGTCAACAGCATGTGGGCTCGTGTGTCGAGGTCATGCCGCGCCAACGCCGGGGGCACGCGAATCATGGCGCGTTTCAGTACGTCGGCAGCGGTGCCCTGGATCGGGGCGTTGATGGCCGCGCGTTCGGCAAAATTGCGTCGTGCGGCGTTTTTGTCGTGGATGCCCGGGACGTGACACCGGCGCCCGAACAGCGTTTCCACGTATCCACGTTCGCGACAGAACTGCTTGGTCCGGTGCATATAGTCCTGGATGCCCGGGTATCGTTCAAAATAGGCTTTCATGTACGCCGCGGCTTCTTCGTTGGAAATGCCCAGTTGGCGGCTGAGCCCGAACGCGCTGATCCCGTAGATAATGCCGAAATTAATGGCTTTGGCTTGCCGCCGCATCGCCGGGTCCACCGTGCCGGCGTCGACTCCGAAAATCTGCCCGGCGGTCAGGGCATGAATGTCCAGGCCTTCATGGAACGCGTGTTTCAACGCGTCGATAGCGGCCACGTGGGCGAGAATCCGGAGTTCGATTTGGGAGTAGTCCAGCGATAGCAGGACCCGCCCTGGTGTGGCCACGAAGGCGTGGCGAATTTTTCTGCCGTCTTCGGTCCGGATGGGAATGTTTTGCAGGTTGGGGTTCGTCGAAGACAGGCGCCCGGTCGACGCGGCGGCCATGGCAAAGGAGGTGTGCACGCGACCCGTTCGCGGGTTGATCTGTTCGACCAGGGCGTCGGTATACGTGCTCTTTAATTTGTCGAGTTGTCGCCATTCCAACACCGTTGCCGGCAGATCGTGTCCCTCGGCGGCCAGCGATTCCAGTACGCCGGCGCCGGTGGCATAGGCGCCGGATTTCCCTTTGTGTCCGCCTTCCAGGTGCATTTCGTCGAACAGGACCTCACCCAGTTGTTTCGGGGAGCCCACGTTGAATTCGCGACCGGCGAGCCGGTAAATGTCTGTCTCCAATGCGCGTTGGCGTTCCGCGAACTCCCGGCTGAGCCGTTCCAGTGCCGCACGGTCCACGTGGATGCCGTCGGTTTCCACGTCGACCAGGACCGGCACGAGGGGTCGTTCCAGGGTCTCGTAGGGCGTCACCATGCGTTCGGCCGGCAGGCGGGGTTTGAGGAACCGGTGAAGCCGCAAGGTCACGTCCGCGTCTTCGGCGGCATAGGCCAAGGCTTGATCCAGCGGGACCAGGTCAAAGGTGATGTGTGATTTTCCCGTGCCGGTCACGTCCTTGAACGCGATCGTCCGGTGGCCCAAATGCAGTGCGGCCAATTCATCCATGCCGTGGCCATGGCTGCCACCGTCCAGGACGTAGGACATCAGCATGGTGTCGTCCACCGGCGAGATGGCGACGTGGTATCGTCGAAGCACCACCATGTCGTATTTCAGGTTATGGCCGATTTTGAGCACCGAGGGATCGGCCAAGAGTGGACGCAGCAGATCGAGCGCCGCGTCGAGCGGAATTTGGCTGAGCGGTTCCTGTTGTCGAGAGAGAGGCTGCTCACCGGAGGATGGAGAACCCTCCGATGCGGGCACGGGATCGGGAAGCCGGTGTGCGAGGGGGATGTAGCACGCACGGCCGGGTTGCACGCACAGGGAAATGCCGACCAGATCCGCACGGCTTTCATCCAGCGACGTGGTTTCGGTATCGATCGCAACGGCGCCGGCATACCGCGACCGGGTCACCCAGTCTTGCAGGACCTCAACGGATTGGACCAGTTCATAGTGGGTGGTGGCCGGAGCCTCTTCGGTCTTGGACGTGGCTTCCCCGGACGCCAGCCGGCTTTGGACTTTGGCGATGATCGACCTGAAGCCTTGTTCATCCAGGAACGCGATCAATTGTGCAGGCTCAGGGTCTTGCCGGAGTAACTGGGGCACGGTCACGTCCGTCGGCACGTCATTCCGTAAACGAACCAGTTCTCGTGAAAGCTTGGCTTGCTCGGCAAACTCGATGAGGCTTTGGCGCCGCTTCGGTTGTTTGATTTCGGACGCCCGCGCGAGCAGGGAATCCAGGTCGCCGTAAGCCTGAATGAGTTGGGCCGCGGTTTTCACGCCGATGCCGGGGACCCCGGGGACGTTGTCCGTGGAATCGCCGGCCAAGGCTTGCACGTCCACCACGTGCTCCGGACCGACGCCGAATTTTTCCTTCACTTCGGCCGGGCCGATCCTTCGGTTTTTGAGGGCATCGAACATGTTCACCCGGTCGGACACCAATTGCATCATGTCCTTGTCCGAGGACACGATCATGACGTCCAATCCTTCCGCTTGGGCATGTCGCGCATAGGTGGCGATCAGGTCATCCGCTTCGAAGCCGGGCCGTTCGATACATGCCACATTGAAGGCTCGCGTGGCGTCGCGCACCAACGGAAACTGGGGGATCAACTCGTCGGGCGGGTCCGGTCGATTGGCTTTATAATCGGGAAAAATCTCGTTTCGAAAAGACTTCCGCGCCGAATCGAAAATCACGGCCACGTGCGTGGCCTGAAGGTCGTCCAGCAGTTTGAGCAACATGTTGGTAAACCCGAGGACGGCGTTCACGGGCGTCCCGTCCGGTCGGGTCAGTAACGGGAGCGCGTGGAACGCCCGGAACAGGAAACCGGACCCGTCCACCAGACACAGGTGCCGGTCGGGAGCGTTTTGGGATTGCGGCGTCATCATCATAGGCCGGCCTCTTGCCTCGTCCTTTCCCGGTTCACCACCTATCTGTCATTCTGAACGAAGTGAAGAATCTCTCCGTCAACAATCGAACGCCCCAACGTGCAAAAGACGGAGCACGGGCTCAGCAGCGTTCGTGGACGCCGGGTGGAGTCCTTGATTCGTCATTCTATCAACCCAATGATGGAGAATGCAGCTAAAACACAAGGCACAGGGAGCTTCTTTATTGACTGTTTGGGAAACCAGGCTTATCATTTATTAAGAGGAATATTTTTCAAGAAAGAGGCAGGTGATTGGGTAGTTTCCTGTACATTGACCTCCCGCGGCAGACAAGATCGAGGCAAAGCCCTTTGGATCGTGAAGGCTCCAAAGGGCTTTTTTAGTATTCGTCCCTGATCACGAAACCGGATCCTGTCCGCACGTGAACGGTCGAGGGATTCGCCGAGGTCGGACAACCGAAACCCGGTCCCTCGACGAGGAGCGCGGTGCGGAGAGGGTAAAGACATCATGGGCTTTTTCATCAAGGAGGTTCATCATGACAGAACCGAAAACTGCTGCGATGTTTGGTTCCAACAAATCGGGGTATGGCCGCGTGTTACTCGTGGAAGACGATCCCGGTATTTGCGAAGAGATGCGTGCCACCTTGGAAACGGCGGGGTTCGAGGTGTTGGAGGCTGATACGGAAGATCGGGCAATCGGTGTGGCCAACGAAGGCGAAAATCCGTTGTTGCTTGATGTCGTGGTTACGGATATCGACAAAAATTTGGGTGTCGGTTCCCTGAATTATTTTAAATCCCAATTTCCGCATATTTCCTTGATTGCCTTAACGGGCGTGCTCGAACAAAAGGCTTCCGGTTCTTCGGCAATTCGGATCGGCATTGTGGGGGCCGGGAAAGGCGGGCGGGCGCTGCTCGACGTGTTGCTTCATCTCTCAGCTGCTCAGGTGGCGGGCATAACGGACAAGGATCCCGGGGCAACGGGCTTACAGTTCGCGCAAGAATTCCAGGTTCCGGTGGTGTCTGATCCGATGAATCTGATAAGCAGGGATGATTTGGATCTCATCATCGATGTGACCGGTGATCCGGCCATGGAGGCGCTGATAGCCGAGAACAAACATGAACGGGTCGAGGTGCTCGGCGGAGCGGCGTCAAAACTCTTATGGCTCCTGGTTCAACGAGAACGGGAGATGCAATCCCAACTGCTTCAGTCTGAAAAGTTAGCGGGGATGATTCGTGACGGGGTGAAAGATTTTCTCATAAAACCACTCAGGAAGGATCGTTTGGTGAAGGCGGTCTCATCGGCCGTGGAGCAACGCGAATTGAATCGATTGTAAGGAGATCCGACGTTCGACGATCATGGTCCCGGACCGTGGCATGGCCCGGCCGGGGATCGGGTCGGTTACAGGATCGTCTTGATGGTTTGCCCGGGTGTGAGGGTGTGGGCTTGGCCTTGAATGGAAACCTGAATCGAAGCCGCTCGACCCGGGCGTGATGCGAGTTGAAACGTGTCTTGGGTCACGGTCACGTCCAGGGAATGCCCGCGATACCTCAACCGGAGGTGGAGGGCTTCCACTGCCGCCGGGAGGCAGGGATTGAAAGAGAGCGTGCCGTCCCTGGTTTCCCACCCCGTATAGGCGCGTTGCATAAGATCCACCGTCCCGGACATGGCACCCAGATGAATGCCCTCCGCAGTGGTTCCGGGTTGCAGATCCGAGACGTCCACGCCCAAGGCATCCTTGAACAATTCCCAGGCGAGTTCCGGGTCGGATCTCGTCATGACCCAGGCATGTACCACCCGGCTGAGGGAAGACCCGTGGGCCGTTCGCCTCGAGTAATACTCGACGTTCCGGGAAATGGTGTCAGTCTGGAACGGATAGCCCAGCCGGTCGAACAGGGAGCGCAGTTCCTCTCGTGGGAACAAATACAAGAGCATCAGCACGTCGGCCTGTTTGGAGAGTTTGTAGCGATTCGTGGAGTCCCCTTCGGCTTCGAGAATACGGTCCAGCCGGTGAATGTCACCGTATTGTTGCCGGTAGCGCTCCCACTCGAATTCCGCCAACGCGTCATAGCCTTCGAATTGACTCAGGATCCCCTCGTCGTGAAAAGGCACAAACATCTTCCGGCTGATGTCTTCCCACAAGGCGACCTCGGTGGGGCTGACGTGCAGGAGGTCCCGCACCTCGGTTCGGCTCGACTCCGCGAGCCGGTCCAGGAGTTCCAGGGCCCGGCATAGGATCCACACCACCATGAGATTGGTATAGGCATTGTTGTTCAAGCCCGGGGCTTCGGTATCCGGATACTGATCGTGGTATTCATCGGGTCCCATCACTCGTAAAATCTCATAGCGCTCCTTGTCGGGATTGTATGAGGCGGCGCTGACCCAAAATCTGGCGATCTCCAGGAACATTTCCGCGCCATGGGTTGACAGAAACTCCCAGTCGTCGGTGGCTTCGGCGTACTGCCAGATGTTATAGGCAATGGCCGCATTCACGTGTCGTTGGAGCGTACTGTGGTCCGGGATCCATCGCCCGGATTTGGGGTTCAAGTGCAGGATCTGACTTTCCTCACGGCCGTTGCTGCCGCTTTGCCAGGGATACAGGGCCCCGCTGAACCCGGCCTGTCCGGCGTTTCGCCTGGCCTGTTCGAGGCGTCGATGCCGGTACAACAGCAGCGCCTTCGTCAGGGCCGGGAATCGAAGGGTCAACACGGGGAAAATATACAGTTCATCCCAGAAGACGTGCCCCCGATACGCCTCGCCGTGCCACCCCCGTGCGGGGACGCCCGCGTCCAACTCGATCGTATGCGGCGAGACCGTTTGCAGCAGGTGAAAGAGGTGTAACCGGAGCGTGAGCTGGGAACCTTCGCCGCCCTGGAGGCCAAGGTCGCACTGTTGCCAGACCTGCTCCCAGTGCCGGGTATGCGACCGGAGCAAGTCCTCGAACCTGCCGGCGTGCATGAGGGCATCGCGGGCATCCTCTCCGCATTCCGAAATGCCGTGATCCCGTGAGGTATACAACGTCACGATTTTTTCAACGGTCAGGGGCTGCCCTTCCGTCATGGGAATCGTACAGTCCTGGCCGATATAGTCCCGCTCCTGCACCAGGTTCCTGGGCAGGTGTGCCCAGGCGGTATCGGGAAAGAACCCGGTGCGGGCGGCTTGGGCGATGCGGACTTTCGATTGAGTGGTCTCCGTGCACAGAAAGATCCCGTCGTGGCCGAAAGCGGAGCTCTCCAGGGGGGATAAGTGGAGGTTGTTCAGGGCCTGGTAGCGCGACACGCCGGTGTTGCGGACCCGGCCGTCGAGGCCGGTATGCATCTCCAACGGGCCGGACCAATTGTGAGGGGTGATCACTACTTCCAGGCCGGCGAAGTGCGGAACGCCCAGGTGGACGAACCGGCGGCTGCTCACCGTGGTCTTTCGTCCCTGGCGGTCCTGAAATTGATACGAACGATGAAGGACCCCGGCCTTCAGGTCGAGAGTCTGCCGGTACGAGAGCAGGTCAACGGCCGTGAGGTTGAACCACTTGTCGCCAGGGTGGCGAAAGGTGAGGACCAACCAATTCGGCAGGTTCACGAGATCTTCATTCTCGATCGTCCGTCCTTCGATCTCGGTCTGCAACCGGTTATATCCGCCTGCCAGGTAGGTGCCGGGATAGTGCGTGGAATCGGCGTTCGCTTCGTGAGCCGTCCCTCGGGTGGCAAAGTATCCATTGCCCAGCGTACAGAGGGTTTCGCGCTGGCCTTCCCGGGCGGGATCGAATCCGTCGTAGATCAAGAACCAGTCGCTCATCGCGTGCGGCTTTCCAGGTGGCGACTCAATTGAAGGAGAAATTCTTTCACCTCGTGAGGGTCTTGTAATGAATAGGAGGCAGAGGAAAAACGGGAGCCGGGCTCCACCACGATGCCCACGCCACGATCGACCAACTCACGAAACGCGTGTTCGTCCGTGAGATCGTCGCCGATATACACGGGATAGTACTGGTGCTCTTTCCATTTCATCCCTTCCAACAACCACAACAGCGCTTTGCCCTTGTCCCAGTCGAGCTGCGGTTGCATTTCAAAGACCTTCTTCCCTTCCGAGCGCCGGAGCCCGGGGCAGTCGGTTATGATCTTGGTGACGGCCTCTTCAACCCGTGACACGTCGTCGGGATCGACCAGGCGATAGTGCACCGCGATGGAAAATTTTTTCCGTTCGATCAAGGCGCCGGCAATCGGTTGGAGGAGAGGTCGAAGGACCTGCTCCGCTTGATCGAGCGCCTCGGAAAATTGCGTCCCGACTTCATGGGAAAGGGTAGTCAGGTGTTCCGGACCGGCAATATCGAACCCGTGACTGCCGGCATAGATCAACGAGTTCAGGTTGACGAGGCCTGTGACGTCCTTTCGGTCTCGACCACTGATGATTCCGACCGGACACTGACGACTCAACGCGTCGAGGACCTCGCGCACGTCTTGAGACAACACGGCCAACTCAGGCCGCTCCACAATCGGGGTCAGGGTGCCGTCGTAATCGAGAAACACCACCACCGGTTGTTGACCAAAGCGTGCCAGAACGTCTGCAAACCGCTCGAGCGCGGACGGCAGGACCGGGGTGCTGTGCCACGTGATCCCGGCTTCATCCCGGACCCCGAGTTCTTCCAAATCCGGGACGACCACGTCTCCGCCATGGGCGGAAAGAGCTTCGGCCTGCCCGACGCGATCGAGACCCACGACCAGGCCGAAGCCCCCGGCTCGCCCCGCTTCCACACCGGCTAACGCATCTTCACACACGATGGCCCGTTCCGGGAGGACGTGCATACACTCGGCGGCTCTCACGAAGGTATCGGGCTGCGGTTTCCCTCGCAGGCCCAGGGCGCGGGCATCCCGGCCATCCACCATCACCTCGAACAGGTCCGTCACGCCCGCGGCCTGCACGATGGCCTGGCCGTTTTCACTGGCCGTGACCACGGCAATTTTCTTGCCCAGCGACTTGAGCAATCGCATGAGCGCGGTGGTCGACGGAAACACCTCCACCCCGTTCTCGTGAAGGGTTTTCAAAAACTGGACGTTCTTGCGATTCCCCAGCCCGCAAACGGTCTCGCGTTCCGGGGGGTCCGAGGGGTCTCCATGAGGCAGCGTGATGCCGCGGGAAGTCAAAAAACTGGAAACGCCGTCATACCTGGGCTTTCCATCGACGTACTCGCAATAGTCTTTGATGGGGTCGAAGGCGTGAAACGACTCCCCCGTTTGATCGGCTTGCTTTTGGAGATACTCATCAAACAGGTGTTTCCACGCGGCCGCATGAACGGCTGCGGTTTTGGTGATGACCCCGTCGAGGTCGAAAATCGCGGCATCGAAACCGCTCAACTCCAGGATCCGTTGATTCATCATGACGTGAAACCAATTCCTCTGCCGCCCATATCCTGAAAATGTACAGGGATAGGGCTACAAAACAATGCGGAAAATGTGAACTCCGTGTGACGTCAAACTCTTCCGTTATTGATACGAAAACAAACACAATTTGTCATTCTGAGCGAAGCGAAGAATCTCTCCCTCAATAACCGAGCACTTCAATTACGAGATCCTTCACTTCGTTCAGGATGCCAACTCCGGTGTGGTCAGCCTCTTATTCTATGAACTAAATGAGTGAGCGCGGACAATGCACGCGCACGCCATGCACGACGCCGGACGTTCACCTCGTTTCACGTGAGACTAGCCTATTTCCCAGGCCATTTCCAGTTTTGAATTTCAGGCAGGTCTTCGCCCTCTTTTCCGATCCATTCCTCGCGGTTGAGTCGACGTCCGCCTCCGTTTTCTTGCAAAGATGGGTGCGTCTGCGTATGCTCAATCGTACGTCACGGTTCCTCAGGTCACGCTATGTCGGAACAACAACAAATAGAAGAGTCCCGTAAGGAAATTGATCGGCTGGACGATGAGATCCTGCGGCTCCTCAATGAGCGTTCTCGTCACGTCATCGCAATCGGCGAGGCGAAGCGGAAAGCGGACCCTCATGCCCTGCTGCACACCGCCGGGCGGGAGGCCTTTGTTGTGGAACGTCTGATGCGTCACAACGACGGCCCCTTCCCCAACGAGGCGATTCGTCCGGTGTATCGGGAAATCATGTCCGCTTCCTTGTCGTTGGAAGGCGTGCAGACCGTGGCATACCTGGGGCCCCCTGCCACGTTTACGCATTTGGCGGCCCTGGGAAAATTCGGAGCGTCCGCCCAATACGTGCCGGTCAGCGGGATCAAAGAAGTGTTTGATGAAGTGGAACGCGGGCGCGCGATCTATGGGGTCGTGCCGATCGAAAACTCGACCGAAGGCGTGGTGAATTACACTCTCGATTTGTTCATCGACTCCAACCTGATGATCTACGGGGAAGTCATGCAGGAGATCTCCCATCATCTCATGTCGAAGAGTGAGCGAATCGAGGACGTCGAGAAGGTGTATTCACATTCTCACGCCCTGGCGCAGTGCCGGAATTGGTTGGAAACCAATATGTCCGCGGTGCCGGTGGTGGAAACCCCCAGTACCTCGCATGCGGCCAACCGGTGTAAGGAGGAGCCTCGTGCGGCGGCCATTGCCTCCGAACTTGCGGCTCAGATGTATGGCCTGCCCGTGTTGAAGTCGAGAATCGAGGATAACATCAACAACTTCACGAGATTCTTGGTGTTGTGCAAGCATGGTGCCGAGCCGACGGGAAAAGATAAGACGTCCGTCATGCTGTCGGTGAAGGATAAGGCCGGTGCACTCTATGATCTGCTGCGGCCCTTTGCCTCCAATGGCATCAGTATGACCAAAATCGAATCGAGGCCCTCGCGTCGCAAGGCCTGGGAATATCTCTTTTTTGTCGATATCGAGGGGCATCTACGAGAAGACCGGATCCGCCGGACCCTTGAGGAACTGAAAGGCCGGTGTTTGTTTTTGAAAATTCTCGGTTCGTATCCCATCCATTCCTGACACAAGGCGGGACGCCGCTCGTCTCGTGTGAAGAAGACACGCGGCGAGGACGAACGCGTGAGTTGCGAATGTCTATCCGAGTTCACCCCGATATAGCCAAACTCGTTCCGTATTCCCCCGGGAAACCCCTTGACGAATTGGAGCGGGAGTTGGGCATTCGTGGAGCCGTGAAGCTCGCGTCCAATGAAAATCCGCTTGGCCCTTCCCCCAAGGCGCTTGCGGCGTTGGATGAAGGAAAGGAGACCGTGCATCTCTACCCGGACGGCGGGGCGCATGATCTCACCCGCGCGCTGGCCGACCGGTGGAAAGTGTCCGGCAATCACGTCGTCGTGGGCAACGGGTCCGATGAAATCATCAGCCTGTTGGTCAAGACGTTCGTGTCCCCCGGCGAGGAAGCCGTCATGGCGGACCACACCTTCGTCATGTATAAGCTCGCCGTGACCGGCGGGCATGGGGTCTGCGTGGAAGTGCCCTTGAAAGACTGGCGTCACGATCTCCCGGCAATGGCGCGGGCCGTGACCGGTCGTACGCGGGTGGTGTTCGTCTGCAATCCCAACAATCCCACGGGCACCATGGTGACCCGCGATGAAGTCCGGGAGTTCATGGCCGCCGTCCCCGATGACGTGATCGTGGTGTTTGATGAAGCCTATTATGAATACGTCCGGGATCCGCACTATCCCGACACCCTCGACTACGTTCGACAAAACCGGCCGGTGGTGGTATTGCGAACGTTTTCTAAAATTTACGGATTGGCGGGGTTACGTATCGGATACGGGATCACGACACCGGAAATCGTCGAGTATCTCCATCGTGTGCGAAACCCGTTCAACGCCAATACCCTGGCACAATTCGCAGCCCGTGCGGCGTTGGGTGACGAACGACACGTGGCCGCCAGTCGAGCGCTCAATGAAGCGGAAATGGCGTCGGTGGACAACGGGCTTCGCGCATTGGGGTTGGCGCCCCTTCCCAGTCAGGCCAACTTTCTCTTTTTCGATACGCACCGGAACGGCCGTGACGTGTTTGACCGCCTTCTTCGTGAAGGGATCATCGTTCGGCATCTTGGCGGTTCGATGCTTCGCGTGACGATTGGGCGGCCGGAGGAGAACCGTCGATTCCTCAAGGCCCTGAGCAACGTGATGGAGAACCTTCCTGCCGAGGGATAAGGATTCACGATGATTATCGTATTCAAGCCGACTGCCACGGAAGAGGACATTGATCACGTCACGGATCGACTCAGGGAACTGGGCCTGAAATCGCAAATGTCCCGTGGCGAGGAGCGCACCATCATCGGTGTGATCGGCGACGAACGTCTGTTGGAAAACCAACCGCTCACTGTGTTCTCCGGCGTGGAGAGCGTCACGCCCATTTTGGCGCCGTGGAGGCTGGTGAGCCGGGAATTTCAAGCCCAGGACTTGGCGATCGCGGTGGACCGGGTGACGGTGGGCGGCAAACGATTGGTGGTGATGGCCGGCCCCTGCGCCGTCGAAAAATTGGAAGTGACGGTCGGGATTGCGCATGAAGTCAAAGCCGCCGGGGGCGCGATCCTTCGGGGTGGCGCGTACAAACCGCGAACCTCTCCCTATTCGTTTCAAGGCTTGGGTCGTGAAGGGCTGGATTTTTTGGTTGAAGCGAAGAAGCAGACGGGGATGCCCGTGGTCAGTGAAATTTTGGATCCCCGCGACACGGACGTGTTCCTGGAAAAAGCCGACGTGATTCAGATCGGGGCGCGGAACATGCAGAACTTCGAATTGCTCAAGGAAGTCGGGGCCTATGATAAGCCGGTTCTCCTGAAACGAGGGCTGTCCGCCACGATAAAAGAATTTTTATTGTCGGCCGAATACATCGTCTCGCGCGGCAATCGAAACGTGATGTTGTGCGAACGCGGCATTCGCACCTTTGAAACCCAGTATCGCAATACGCTGGACCTGACGGCGGTGCCCACGTTGAAAGAACTGTCTCATTTGCCGGTGATCGTCGATCCCAGTCATGCGACGGGTAAATGGAACCTGGTGGCTCCCATGGCCAAGGCGGCCATTGCGGCGGGTGCCGACGGGCTCCTGATCGAGGTCCATTCGAATCCGGAATGCGCCCTCTGCGACGGAGAGGAATCGCTCAAGCCTTATCGGTTCAAGGAATTGATGAACGACCTGAAAATCCTTGCGCAAGCAGTCGGAAGAGAATTGTAACCCTGGCCTTCGATCTTCCAGTGACACACTGCCGTTTCTTCCACAGAGCATGACCGTACATTTCAGACAAGTCACGATTGTCGGGGTCGGATTGATCGGGGGCTCCGTGGGGATGCTCATGAAGCGTCAAGGTCTGGCCGATCGCGTGGTCGGCGTGGGCCGGAGTCTGAGCAATCTGGAATTAGCCGTGCAACGTGGGGCCATCGATGTGTTTGAACGTGATCCCAAGGCGGCGATGAAGGGCGCGGAGTTGGTCATTCTCGCCACGCCCGTGGAAAGTTACGCCACGCATCTCAAGGAGTGGGGAGGTGTCCTGGAACCCGGCACGATCGTGAGCGACGTGGGAAGCGTCAAGGGCTCCTTGGTGGAACAGGTGGAATCCCTGGTTCCGGCCGGTGTGCGTTTCGTGGGCGCGCATCCCATCGCCGGAAAGGAAACGTCGGGGGTTGTGGCGGGGTCCGTCGATTTGTTCACCGGGGCCCTGTGCATCATCACGCCGACGGCCGACACCGATCCTCAAGCCCTCCTCACCGTGCAGCACGTATGGGAAGCCATGGGCGCCGTCGTCCGGTCGGTCGATCCCTTTTTGCACGATTGGATATTGGGGGCGGTCAGTCACCTTCCTCATGTCGCAGCCTTCGCCCTCATGAATGCCTTGATGGATCTTCAACAGCGAACCGAAGGCGGGGCGGAGTTGCTGGAATATTCCGGCGGCGGCTTGCGGGATACCACGCGAATCGCTGCAGCCTCTCCGGAAATATGGCGCACGATTTTTCTCGGAAATCCTGAAAATCTTTTGATCATGATCGAAGCCCTGGAAAAACAATTGCAACGCTTCAAGGGCTTGATCCAAGCGAAGGATGGACCGGGCCTGGAGCATGAAATCGCCAGGGCGCGGGAAGCGCGGCAACGGCTGAAATGAGTGCGCTCACGATCACGCCGCAAGGCCCCTTGCGTGGGACGATTCGGGTGCCCGGGGACAAATCCATCACCCATCGGGCCTTGCTGGCCGGCGCCTTGGCCGAAGGCTCGGCCACGATTACGGGATATTGTCGCGGAGAAGATTGCCTCAATACCCTCCGTGCCTTGCAAGCGTTGGGCGTGGCCATCGAAGTCGAAACGGACCAGGTCCGGGTCTGGGGCAAGGGGTTGGGTGGATTGACCGAACCCGTTCGGCACGTGGATTGCGGCAATTCCGGGACGGGCCTTCGTCTGTTGGCCGGGGTGCTGGCCGGTCAACCGTTTTTTTCGATCCTGACGGGTGACGACTCGCTTCGTCGCCGCCCCATGGGGCGGATCGTGAACCCCCTGCGCATGATGGGCGCGACCATCCAAGGCAGGAAAGGGGGCGAATTGGCGCCGTTGGCTATTCAGGGAGGTGCCTTACAGGGCATCGAATATCAATCGCCGGTGTCGAGTGCCCAGATCAAATCGGCGGTTCTCTTTGCGGGTCTCTTTGCCCAGGGGGAGACGCGGTTTTCCGAGCCCGTCCAATCCCGGGATCACACCGAGCGGATGTTCCGGTATTTGGGCATTCCGCTTGAAACAGACGGGTGTCACGTCGTCCTGCCGGGCCGTCCCACCTATGCGGCCAAAGATGTGTTGGTTCCCGGCGACCTGTCTGCCGCAGCCTTCTTTCTCGTCGGCGCCTCCCTGGTTCCCGACTCTGAAGTACGGATCGTGAATGTCGGCCTCAATCCGGCCAGGACGGGGATACTGGACATTCTTGGCGAAATGGGAGCCGATATCCGGATTGCCAACCAACGGGAAGAAGCCGGGGAGCCGGTGGGTGATCTGCTGGTCCGCACGGCCCCGCTTCGCGGCGTGACCATCGAAGCCTCACACGTTCCCAAAATGATTGACGAATTTCCCATTTTTTGCGTGGCCGCGGCGCTGGCCGAAGGCCGAACCGTTGTGACGGGAGCCGAAGAGTTACGAGTCAAGGAAACCGACCGGATTCATGCCATGGCCACGGAACTGGCCAAACTCGACGTCCCCATTCAGGAAACCCCGGACGGATTTATTCTGCACGGGGGCGCCGCCATCAAAGGCGGAACCTGCATGAGCCATGGCGACCATCGAGTGGCCATGGCATTGGCGATCGCCGCGTTGACCGGCGACGCGCCAACGACCATTCTCGACACCGGCTGCATTGCGACCTCCTTCCCGAATTTTCATGACAACCTGTTGGAATTATTGACAATTTCACGCTGAATTCTATAATAATGTCCTTTTCCGAGGACCGTGAAGACGTTTGTCCAAAGGCAAGGCTTACTCATCACGATTGACGGCCCTGCCGGGGCGGGGAAAAGTACGACGGCTCGGGCATTGGCGTCGCGGTTGGGGTACGCCTATTTTGATACGGGTGCCCTCTACCGCGCGGTGGCATGGGTGGTCCGACGAACGGGGATTGATTGTGCCGATGCCGGGGCCATGGAGGCGTTGTTGTCCTCGATCGATTTTCACGTGTCTCTCGAAGAGGGGGTGACGCGAACGTGTATCGACAACGAGGACATCACCGCGCAATTGCGTTCCCCGGAAATCAGCCGGTTGGCATCAACCGTCGCGGCGCTGCCGCACGTTCGCGACCGGCTGTTACCGATTCAGGCACGGTATCGCCGTGAGGGCGGGATCGTGGCGGAAGGCCGTGACATGGGCACCAGGGTTTTTCCGGAAGCGGACGTGAAATTTTTTCTCGAGGCGGATATCAAGACGCGGACGACTCGCCGGTATCAGGAGACGGTGCGGGCCGGGCATCCCGAAACACGGCGTGACATCCGGCGGGCCATTCAGGAACGGGATGCCAACGATCGCTCGCGGGCAACCGCGCCGTTGAAACCGGCTGCCGATGCGGTGGTGATTGATTCCTCGTCCTTGACGGTTGACCAGGTGGTGGAAAACATGATGGAGTGGATTCCGGGTCACTCGTGAGCACCGTGGTATATGGAATCCTGTGGATCCTCTCTCGCGTGGTCGGCCGCGTGTTCCTGCACTATCGCACGCGCGGCGTTGAACACGTCCCGGCCACGGGCGGGGTGTTGTTGGCGGCGAATCACGCGAGTTATGCGGATATTCCATTATTGGGATGCGGGGTCCGGCGCCGCCTCTTTTATCTCGGGCGGGCCAATTTGTTTCCCTATCCCCTATTGGGTCGCATCCTTCGCTCGCTGGGGTGGATTCCGTTAAAGACCGAGCGATGGGATCGACAAGCGTTCCGGTCCGCCGTGGAGTTGCTCAAGGCGGGAAAGGCCGTAGTCATTTTTCCGGAAGGGACGCGAACGCCGGATGGAAGGCTGCAGCCGGGGAAACCGGGAATCGGGCGGCTTGTGGCCGAAGCCCAATGTCCCGTGGTGCCGGTCTATCTCAGGGGGACGTACCAGGTGCTCCCGACGGGTGCGTTATGGCTGAGGCGGCATCCGGTGGAAGTGTCGTTTGGCGAGTCCATGGATTTTCGTGAGGAATGTCGACAATACCAGGGAAAAGAATTGTACCAACATATCAGTCAGACAATAATGGCTCGGATTGGCGAATTACGCGGCGTGGATCATTCGGCAATACCGACAACATGAACCCGAGAGATTGAGCCTCCACGTCGGTCACGGCTCAATCCCTGTCACAACGGTTGCTGGGAAGCGATCATACGTTAGGAATGAAGAATGAGCACGATGTCAAACGTCATTGAAGAAATAGACCGGGAGGCCTTGGAGGCCCTGTATGAAGAAACCTTCAAAAATTTTGAAGAAGGCACGATCACGGAAGGCCGGGTGGTGGTCATTCAAAAAGACAGAGTGATCGTGGACATCGGGTATAAATCCGAAGGCATCATCTCGACGAACCAGTTTTTGCCGGACGAACTGAACGTGTTGACGGTCGGTGACCGCATCCAGGTGTACATCGAGCAGCGTGAAGACGCGGAAGGGAACTTGCTCCTCTCCAAGGAAAAAGCGGACAAGATGAAAGTTTGGGATGAGCTTGAGGTCGCGCATCAGGAGGAGAGGGAAGTCCATGGGAAAGTGGTGTCACGCATTAAAGGCGGGATGATGGTGGATATCGGGGTCAGGGCCTTTTTGCCCGGTTCGCAAATCGATCTGACGCCCGTCCGCGACCTGGACTCCCTGGTCGGAAAAACCTTCCCGTTTAAAATCATTAAAATCAATCATCGGCGCGGCAACGTGGTGATTTCCCGTCGGGCCTTATTGGAAGAAACGCGCGACAAGCGGCGGCAAAACACGTTATCGACCCTCGCCGAAGGACAACTGCTCGAAGGGACCGTGAAAAATATCACCGACTACGGCGCGTTTTTGGATTTGGGCGGCATTGACGGCCTGCTGCACATCACCGACATTTCCTGGGGACGGGTCGGCCATCCCTCCGATATGTTTGCCGTGGGGGATCGGTTGGAGGTGCTGGTGCTCAAGTACGACCGCGAGTCCGGAAGAATTTCCTTGGGGCTCAAACAAAAGACGGCCGACCCCTGGATGAACATTGCCGCCAAATACCCTGAAGGGTCGCGAGTGGGCGGCAAGGTCGTCAGCCTGACCGATTATGGAGCGTTCGTGGAACTGGAGCCGGGCGTTGAAGGGCTCGTCCACGTATCGGAGATGTCCTGGACGCATGAAGTGCGCCATCCTTCCCGGGTGGTTGCGGTGGGAGACGCCATCGACGCGCAAGTGCTGCACGTGGACCAGCAAGGTCGCAAGATTTCGCTCGGCATGAAACAGACCGCACCCAATCCGTGGGACGTCATTCAGGCCCGCTACCCGGTGGGCACGCAAATCGAGGGCAAAGTCAAAAGCGTCACGGACTTCGGGGCCTTTGTGGGGCTGGATGAAGGGATCGACGGGCTGATTCATATTTCGGACATGTCGTGGACCAGACACATCAAGCATCCCTCGGAATTGTTCAAGAAAGGTCAACGGGTGGCCGCGGTCATTTTGCGTATCGACAAAGAAAAAGAGCGGTTGTCGCTGGGCTACAAGCAGCTCACGGCGGACCCGTGGGAAGCGGACATTCCTTCGCGGTACCAGGTAGGCAGCGTGGCGATCGGGACGGTTTCCAAGATCGCGGATTTCGGAGTGTTCGTCGAACTGGACGGGGACGTGGAGGGATTGATCCACGTCAGTGAAGTCGGGCCCGATGGGGCGAATAAGCTGGAAGAGAGTTTTGCGATAGGCCGGACCGTGACCGCGAAGATCGTCAAAGTCGATTGTGAAGAACGGAAAATCGCGTTGAGCGTGAAAGACTGTCCGCAGGAACCGGAGAGCCGGACAACCGAAGCGGTGAGCGATCCGGGCGACGCCGACCAGGAGCAGGAAGTCGCGGACTCAGAGGAAACGACGTAGAGGATTGTCGCTGGGCAGGCGTGTATGGACGACACATCTTCAGGAAAAACCCTTTCCAAGTGGCGACGGGTCATCTGGATAGTGGTGGTCGCGGTGGCGTTGACCGTGGTGGGGAATGCGCTGTTACCGGAACTCGCCACGGTCGGCAAGGAGCGCATCGCGCTCGTCAGGATCGAAGGTCCCATTCTGGATTCCCGATCGACCGTGAACGAGTTGGAAGCGTATGCCCAGGACCCGCTCGTCAAGGCCATTGTCCTTCGGATCGATTCTCCGGGCGGCGGAGTCGCGGCTTCTCAGGAGATATACAATGCGGTCAAACGGGTGCGGGAAGAAAAGCAAAAAACGGTCGTGGTCTCCATGGGAACGGTGGCGGCTTCCGGCGGGTATTATATCGCCGTGGCCTCCGATCGAATCCTGGCCAACCCCGGAACCCTGACGGGCAGTATCGGCGTGATTATGCAGTTGGCCAATTTTGAAGAGCTCATGGACAAAATCGGCGTGAAGAACTTCGTGATAAAAAGCGGACGGTATAAAGACGTGGGGTCCCCGTTTCGCATGATGGGCGAAGAGGACCGAACCCTGCTGCAATCGGTCATGGATGATGCCCATCGTCAGTTTATCGAAGCCGTGGCCGAAGGGCGCGCGCTGGACGTCGCCGACGTCGAAGCCTTGGCGGACGGCCGGGTGTTGACCGGGCAACAAGCCAAAGACGTGCTCCTGATCGATGACCTGGGAGACCTGAAAGACGCCGTCAGACTCGCGGCGGACATGACCGGGATAAAAGGTACTCCGCCGGTGATCGAGACGACCCCGGAATTTTCATTCCGGGATTGGTTGGTCGGGTCCCTGTTCGGAGACACGCCCGCGTTGCCGCTTCAAACGGGAATGAACCTCATGTATCTCATGGCGTTGTAGAATGCTCCCTCTCCCCTAATCTGAAATTAGGCGAAGCCCCCGACATTTTTAATCGGGGGGCCGGGGTGAGGGGGATGAGCGAGGAACGGGAGGCGTGAGCGCAAGAGGCGCCGGACACTTCGATCAAGGAGAGGAGTCATGACCAAGGCACACCTGATTGAGAAAGTGGTGGAGAAAGCCAAGACCCTCAGCCGCCGTGACGCGGAAAAGGTGGTGAATGGCATTTTCGATTCCATCCGTGACGCCTTGAAGCGGGGAGAGAAAACGGAGATCCGCGGGTTTGGAAGTTTCCGATTGCGCATCCGACGCACCAAGGACGGGCGTAATCCGAAAACCGGAGAGACCGTGTCCGTGCCTGAAAAACGCATGCCGTTTTTTAAAGCGGGCAAGGAAATCAAGGAACTGCTGAATGACGAAAGGCCGACGCATGAGTGACCCTGACCCCACGTTGGCGGTCCCGACCTGGACCCCTGAGGCCCTCACGCGGCTTGAGCGCGCACCCGTCTTTTTACGGGGCATGGTCAGACGCCTGGCGGAAAAGAAAGCCCGCGAATTGGGAAAAAGCGAGATTACCGGTGAATTGTTGGACCGGTTCAAGCGGCAAATGATGGGGAGCATGGGCGGAGAAGCCGGGATGGCCGAAGCGGCCGATCAAATGGCCCAAGGCAAATTACCCTGGACCGCGGAAGCGAGCAAACGGTTGGAAAGCGTGCCGGAGTTCATGCGAGCCATGATCAAGCAAATTACCGAAGAGGTGGCGCGGGAACGGGGCCATTTGGAAGTCAACGTGGAGTTGTTTGAAAAAGTCGAAGCCATGGGGGACCAGGCCGAAGCCGCGGTGGCGCCGGTGGAATGGACCGAGGGGGCGAAGGCGATGTTGCAGGAAAAAGTCAGGCATTCTCCACCCATTGCCCTGGAGTTCGTCACGGATATGCTGAAGCGGGACGCGGAAGACCTGGCGCGGGAAGCAGGGGTGACCACGATTGATGAACTGACGCTGTTCAAGGTCTGGGAAGCGCCGCAGGAAAACGTGGCGTGGACGGACGAAGCCTGGAAACGGTTGCTCACGTCCCCGGATTTTGTGCGCAGCGGGATTCGCAAGGCCGCGGAGCGGCGGGCCAGAAAACTCGGGTTACGGGAAATCGATTCCGAACACCTGACCACGTTCCGGAACGAAGCCATGATGAAAGCCGTCAAGCGGATCAGAAGTTTCGGGTATCAGGAATTGACCTTTGACGCCTTCGACGACGCGTTGGTGAAAGTCAAACGCTTGAAAGGGAACAGCCAGGCCGAGCAACGCCTGGAAGAAATCCGTGAATTCATGACAAAAGAGAAACCGGAAGTCGGCGTGCTCGGTGAAGAACTCATGGACCGGTTTCGCAAGTATCTCAAAGGCGAAGGCAAGCTCTAGCCCGGACTGCCCTTCTTTGCCCTATAAAACAAACCCTCGTCCCTGGAAGGTGAGGGGTGCTCCTTCCTTCCCCCTCTTTTGTAAGGAGGGGTGAGGGGAGGTAGAGGCATTTATCCAGCCGCTCCTCACATGCGCCTCCGAATCGTCAGAATGGCAGGTTTCATTGCAGCAGTGTCGTTCGTCATAGCGTTGTCCGGTTGTGGCGGCGGGGGTGGTGGTGGAATCGGACGGTCTGCTCCGGCCCCGGCGCCCCCTCCCGCTCCGGCCCCGGCGCCCCCTCCCGCTCCGGCCCCGGCGCCCCCTCCCGCTCCGGCCCCGGCTCCCGCTCCGGTCCCGGCTCCGCCCCCGGTCTCTATCCCGAGCCCTGGACTGGCTCTGAACCTTGCCCCCGTGACGCCCCCGCTGCAGCCGCCATCACCACCGCAACCCCCGGCCCCGCCTCCGTCCCCACCACCCTGCATGGAGATTGACACCGTCTCTCATGGATGTATCTCGATGGATAAATTTAAAGAACTGCGTGATGACTTCGCCGCCGATCGTCTCGCGGACCCTGAATTTCGAGGCAGTTCGACGAACCCCAATCGTTATCTGGGCCAGTGGGCTCTGGAAGCACTCAACGTACATCAAGCCCATGCGGCCATCGCCGTGATGGAGGGCGATATGGATGGCAAGAATATAAGGCCGGGCGACGGGGTCACCATCGGGGTCATGGATTCGGGTGTGGATCTCACCCATCACGAACTCGCCGGGGCGAGTATCACGGAAACGTTTCTCCAGAACCTGCTGGATGAGACAAGAGCGGATTACACGATGAATGGCGGGTACTCGCACGGCACCGCGGTCACGAGCGTCATGGCCGCGCAGCCCAACGATGCCGGGTTCCTCGGCATCGCCTGGGCCGCGGATTTCAAGGTGTTTACCGTGCCCATCGGCGCCCACATTCCCGACACTGACATTCGCCGGACGACGTTCGACTGGGACGAGGCCTATAGAGACGTGCTGGCGAGCGGCGTGGACATCGTGAACGCGAGTTACGGGTTTACCGGCACGTTCGTGGAAAACTACACGGTGGACCAACTGCGTAGTATCGACAGACTCGGCCGTTCCTTCGAGGTGATCGCGCAAACGGGCGTGGCGGACCCGGCGATCTTCGTGTGGCTCGCGGGCAACGATCACGGCGACCCGTGCGATCAGGGCGACGAGAACTGCGTCGCGGATGCGAGCAGCTCCACGGGTTTCAGTTATAACGCGACCTCGCCCGGCCCGGAGGCCGGGGCGGTCGCCAAGCTGCCGGAGCTGCAAGGGCACAACGTGGTCACCGTGGCCGTGAATCAAGACCGCGAGATCGCGGATTTCTCCAACCGTTGCGGCATTACCGGCCCGTGGTGCATCGCGGCGCCCGGCACCGGTGTCACGGCCGCCTTGTTCGATGACGTGACACCCTCACCCGGTACCTTTCGTGTCCTGCTCGATATCCAAGGCACCTCCGTCGCCGCGCCCATGGTGAGCGGCGGGCTCGCGCTGATGAAGCACTTCTTCCGCGGCCAACTCTCCAACCGGGAACTGCTCACGCGGCTCTTCGCGACCGCCGACAAGAGCGGCATCTATGCGTCCGACCGGACCGACGGCAGTTCCTCCATCTACGGCCAGGGGATGATGGATCTCGGGGCCGCGGTATCGCCGGTGGACAGCGCGCAGGTGATCATGAACAGCCGGGTCGGCACTGACGGGCAGGGCGGGCACAACATTCAAACCACTCAGATCAGGCTGGGCCAAGCGTTTGGGAACAGTCTCTCCCGTTCGTTGGCCGGACGGGAAATCGCGGCGTTCGACGCGCTGGGCGCCCCGTTCTGGTTCGATCTGTCGGGCTTGGCCGGCGCCGCGTACCGTCCAACCTCTCTGGGACGGCTTTACAATCTGATGGCTCCGGGCACACAAGCGGATCGCCCGGCCGCGCGCGGTACGCGGATGACGCCGGCCCCCTACGCGCTCGCCGCGCATCGAGGCGACTGGCGCTTCGGGCTGTACGAGTCGCCGGCGAATGCCGAAAGCAGCCTGCTCAACCTGGCAGGGAACGCCGCGACAGTAACCTTCAAGGCCCGGAACGGGTTCGAAACCACGGCATTTGCCACGGTGAACCAGGTCACATCATTGACCACTGCGGGCCTAGCCCGGCAACAAACGTCGGACGTGGGCGCCATGCTCGCATGGCGACCGCGGGATACGCCCGTTGGGGTGCGCGTGGGTTGGCTCAAGGAAGGGAACTCCCTGCTGGGGTCCACGGCGACCGGCGCGTTCGGCCGGCTTTCGGCCAACAACGTGTTCACCGGGTTCGAAGCGGCTGCGGAAGTCGGGGGCTGGCGCCTGTCCTTCGATACGGAGATCGGCCTGGTCGCCCCGAACGCGGGCGGTGGGCTCATCGACGGCATGTCATGGTTGACCACCAGTGCACTGTCGCTCCGCGCCAACCGGCGCCTGACCGCCCATGACGAGATGACCATTTCGGTGTCGCAACCGCCGCGGATCGAGAACGGGTCGGCGACCCTCAGGCTGCCGGTGGGCCGCACCTGGGATGGCGTGATCCTGCGCGAGTCGTTCTCCGCCGGTCTCGTCCCGTCGGCCCGGCAGATTGACCTGGCGGCCCGTTGGCGCCGGACGGATGTCTTCGGCGGCGCGTTACAGGCGGAAGCGGCGGCGTCGCACAATCCGGGACACGTGGCCGCGAAGTCCATGTTCAGTCTGTTAGCGGGCTGGCGCGCCGAATTCTGAACCTGAGAGAACCCTCTCCCCCAGTCTGAAATTAGGCGAAGCCCCCGACATTCTTAATCGGGGGGCAGGGTGAGGGGTAGGGAACAACGATCGTTGTTCCCTACAAGGGCTACCTGCGCCTCTTCTTCTCGTGGCTTCGTCTTTGGCGAAGCGGTCGTTCGGCGGTTGGTTGTCGTAAAAGATAAAACCCCCCTGGCCCCCCTTATCAGGGGGGCGGATCTAAACAGTCCCCCTGATAAGGGGGTTGTCTTGGAAGGAAGGAGCCCCGTCTTTCCCCTCCTTTGCTTGTCCTGAGCGTAGCCGAAGGATCGGGAGGGGTGAGGGGAGGTAGAGGTATTCGTAGGCCTGCATCTCATGCGGCCACGGATGTATGTCGAGGCGGGGTTTTCACGAATGGAGAACCCGATTCATGCTCAAGAACGAAAATCTTTCTCATGAACCGTTGCAGTTCGACGTATCTGAGGATATACTTTGGCTATACATTGAGTCATGTGAGGAGATAGGCGATGGTGACCAAGGTTCAGAAATGGGGAAACAGTCAGGGGCTTCGGTTCACGAAGACGTTGCTGGACGAAGCCCGGATAAACGTGGGTGACGAAGTGAGGGTCTCTGTCCGGAAGGGGCGGATTATCGTTGAACCCGCGACCAAAGTGCGGGGGAGACATGATCTGAAGGTGTTGGTATCCAAAATGCCGAAAAGGTATCAGACTGAAGAACAAGACTGGGGACCACCTGTTGGAAAGGAAGTGTGGTAGATGCCCAAATACGTCCCGGAGAAAGGGGATTTCGTGATCTTGACCTTCGATCCGCAGGCCGGACGTGAGCAAAGAGGGCGTCGCCCGGCATTGGTGGTCAGTAACACCCTGTTCAACCGCCATACGGGGCTTGCCATGGTGTGCCCCATCACCAAGACGTTCAGGAATATTCCCTTTCATGTGGCAATCCCCGAGGAGTCGTCCCTGACGGGGTACATAATGGTCGAACAGATCAAGTCCGTTGATGGCGCAAGGCGACGGGTGAAGCTTGTTGAAAAAGCACCCGGAGTCGTGCTTGACGAGGTTCTGAGCATCTTGGATGCATGTCTCTATACCCTGCGTGATCAAGAATAAAATTTCCCCTGCCCTCGGCTTAATCAGCCTTGCTTCCTTTCCTTTGGAACGAACGATGCACCGAAAAGTCATGCTGATCGTGTTATCGGGAATGCTGCTCTGGACTTGCGCGACTCCGGGCATTCCCGAAAAGAACGTGGCCGAACCCGGCCCGGCCAACGTGGAGGTTGTGGAACTGCCCGATGATCGCACATGCGCCGCCGCGCGACATCGGTCAATGGTCGGGCGACCCATAGATGAGATCGACACCGCCGCCCTGCCTAGGCCTTTGCGCGTGTATTCCGTTGGCAGCCGGATCACCATGGATCACCGGCCGGAGCGCATGAACGTCGTCGTCGGACCGGACGGGCGCGTGAGCAGGGTCAGGTGCGGGTAGGACCCGTGCGTCAGGACAACGTGGCACGATCGCGGATGAACCCAGACGCTTACACGTCAACCGCTCAATGGTCGCTGGTCATCCATCGCGTCAGCCGGCACTCCGTGGAAGTGTGGGTGGGCACGCTGTTTCCCGCCTTGAAAATGCCCGAACGCGCGCGCGTCCGGCTCTTCCGGGACGATCACGAAGTCAGGACACGAATCATCAGCAAGCAGGACTGGCAGCGTCCTTTTCCGGGGATGCAGCAGCGCTTCTTCGCCGTGGTGACGTTTCGAGGACTCGAAGCCGGGAGCGACTATCGCCTGGCGTTCGAGCGCCGCATCGAGGCGGATCCCCGGGCCGGAATCACGCGTCGCTGGCAACGGCTTCGCGCCGGCGCGTTTCGTACGCTGCCGTCGCGCGTACCCGAGAAGGGCAGGGATGCCTTCACGATCGGGCTCGGGAGTTGCTTCTACAACCATCGGGACGGCGGCCGGGCGGCGGCATCCTACAAGGCGCTGTATGAGCGCGGGAGCAAAACCGTTCGCCCGGACGTGACCGTGCTGGCAGGGGACCAGGTCTACCTGGATATCGGTTTCGATTCCCTGTCGCTGATCAAGAAAGAAATCCGCGAGCGCATCGCAGACGACTATGCCCTTCACTGGCAGGCGCTCGGCAGCATGTTGAGCAGGGGCGGCACGTGGATGTTGCCTGACGATCATGAATACTGGAACGACTACCCCTTTACCGACTCCCTCCTCCCGACCCTGCTGGCCCTCAAACTACCGCACGTGCGCAAACACTGGACGAAAGCAGCGTCCGACGGCGTCAAGCACGTCCAGCGCTCCCCCGTGGTCGAATCGTTTACACTCGGAGATGACCTGTCCGTGTGCCTGGCCGACTTGCGCTCGTACCGGTCCGAGCAGAAATTCCTTCCGGAGGCCCCGTTCCAAACGTTACTCGATTGGGCGGGCCACCGTGCCTGCCCGGGCGTGCTCGTCATCCCACAGCCGTTGATCGTGCAGCAGAACAACGTCGAGCGGAACCTCCGCAGTTACGAAACCCAGTATGCCCGGTTGCTGGAAGCGCTGGGCTCCGTGTCCCACGACGTCGTGGTCCTCAGTGGCGACGTCCACTTCGGGCGCATTGCCAGCGTCCCGATCGGCACCGGGGGCGCACGCCTCATCGAGATCATCGCATCGCCGATGTCCAATTTAACCGGTCTCAATGGACTGGCCACCAGCGTGGCCACGGACAGGCCGGACCGGTTCCCGCACCGCACGGCCGCCGAGGCCCTGGGGTGGCAGCCCCACAAGGTGAACTATTACAAGAACGGCGGTGCCGGGGGTCGCTTCTTTGTCCAATCCCGGAAGGGACGGTGGCTGTCGGCCTACCCCAAGGACCGGACACGAGAACACATCATGACGGTGAGTTTTTGCCGCCGGGCCGAAGGCATCGAAGTGACGGCCCAGGCTTGGCTGCTGCGTCAGCGAACAAAGGTGGGAAATCTGCCCGTCAGGAGCTTCACCAGACCCTTCCGGACTATTCTAACGTAGGGAACAACGATCGTGGTTCCCTGCAAAATATGTCACCTTGGCAATTCGTGACATTTTGTACAATTTGTCAAGTTTTGTACAAATGTTACAAAATGTACAATTTGTACATTTCAGTTCAATTGTTACAATTCGTTGAAAAGTTTAAACTTCTTGCTCATTGCCCGGTGCGGAGCGGGCGGCTTCTCTTGCCAGTTGATCCACCAACTCGTTATACGGTGTGCCCGAGTGGGCTTGCACTTTGTGCCACGTGAGTGTCATCCCCAAGGCCCGGACCCGTTCCGCGTACGCCCGGGTAAAGGACGTCCTGGTTTTCCACGTGCCTTCCACCCAACTGGCTAATCCCTGGTAGTCGAAATGGATCGTGGCCGCTGTAATGCCGCGTTCCTGGCAATGTTCCAGCGCCTGCAAGACCGCCTGAATTTCTCCGGCCACGTTTCGATGCCGGCGTGCCTCGCCAGGCACGTCATGTCCACTCGCCCGGTGGAGTTCCCGTTCGCCATCGAGGATGACGTAGGCCCACCCGAAATACAGAGGCCCTTCACCGTTCTGCAGACAGGAGCCATCGACCCAAACGTCTATGGCATCGGTTGTCGAAAGGGCGTCGACCGGGGAACGGTCGGTCACGTCGGGAAGAGATTCTCCCAGAAACGCCAAGGCCTGAGCCTTGGTTGGAAAAGCTTTGTAGAGGGCGCCGGGAAATCCCTTGACTTGCTCTTCACACGCAGGCCAAGTGGTATAGACCCCGGGCTGGCGCCCCTTGCGCACGGCGTAGAATTTCACGGCGCTTATTCACCCTTCAGCCGTTTCACGCGTTCCAGGACGAACCTGATTCGTTTGGCTTCCCTGGGAATCCCTTCGACCAGGGCGAGATACGTTTCGTATTCTTCGATCGCCCGGCGGGTATCGATCCGCTCCAGACTCTTTGCCAAATTGAACCGCGCTTCGGCAAAGTTCGGACGCAGGACGAGTGCCCGTTTAAAGAGTTCGATGGCGCGGGACGGCTGGTGTTGTTCGTCCAGGACCCGGCCGAGATTGTTGATGATCGCCGGCGCGTTGGGGCGAAGCGCGAGTGCCTGCTCCAGTTCGCGTTGCGCGTCGGCCGGTTGGCCTTCATCCCGAAGCGCCAGGCCCAGTCGATGGTGGGCTTCGGCTAAGCGAGCCTCGTCCTTGAGCCCATGTTGAATGGATTGCCGATAGGCGTCGACGGCAATCGCCGGCTGGGCGGTTCCGCAAGACCCGAATAACGCGGCTTCCCCTCGTGCGAATTGCTGACGGCCCAGGAAATCGTCGCTCGGGTCCGCGCCGGGTGAGGGTGCGGCCGGCGTCGCGGATTGGCTGCGGTTGAGACCCGGCAGAAACGTTTCATGGTAACTCGACAGAAGCTGCTCGTACGGATCGATCGCAAAAGAGGCCACGAGTAACGTCGGGTCATTTTCACTCTCCAACACCAGGTATTGGGTCGTACTGGTGTGATCCCCGGTCCGATACAGCACGGCGGATTGCGCACCTTCCTTGGAGAGGAGTTGAGTGGGGTCGATATAAAACGTGGACGACGGGATGAGCTCGGATAAGGTTTCCCGCAACATGGGATACGGCGTTAAGGAGAGACCCTGGTTGTAGCGAAAGACGGCCCCGACCAGGCGCTGCTCATCATTGAAAAAGTAAAACGCGTCGTGGTCGGGTTGGCTGCTTTGCATCAGGCGTTGCAGTTGTTCTCCCGCGCCCCAGGGAACATGTTGATAGCGTATGCCTTGCCAGCTCTTGACAATGGTTTCCTGGGCGTCGCAGAGGTGCGCCGCGCCCAACAGCGCGAGGTCGCTGGCCGACGGGGGGAGCGTGGGGTCGCGAGGCGGTGCTGATGGAGTCCCGCATGCCGTGAGGATGCCCAGCCAGAGGACAATCACCCACTGCCCCACGTGGTTGGTCGCCACGAGCGGAGCACGCCACAGCCCTGGCGGTTTTACTGCTGAACGGGTGGGGAAAGACTTCAAGCTCGACCTGCGTCGTCCGGTGAAGGATGGTGAATGGTGGGCGATACTGGTATCGAACCAGTGGCCTCTTCCGTGTGAGGGAAGCGCTCTCCCACTGAGCTAATCGCCCACGAGACGAGTCTAGCACAGCCCGCTGATTTCTGACAATGAAACGTCCTGGTCCCCCTCACCTCATGAACCATGTGCCGTCTCCGACGGACAACCACGGGGGGTTGTCCCTACGTTATTGTAGGGGACGGCCCCCGTGCCGTCCCGAATAGACGGTGCCGCTACAACAGAAGTTGCGCAGGTCGGGTTAGCGTATAGCGTACCCCGACAATCGGAGAACAGAGCCGGCCTTGTAAAAAGGAGTGGCCCTCGTTCTCGAAGATTTGCCAGAATGCCGACTCGATGAATGATTTCAAGAGACAACGTACCGGGGACCCGCGTTCGGCGAACGACGTTCCTCCAAGCGGCATTCCGTCCTGGCTGAGGCTGGTTCAGGACGGGTTTCTCGTGTGGGTCGTACTCGGAGCCGCATGGGGCTGGTTCATGCCGGGTCCCGCCGCCTCAGGGAAACTCTGGATTCCCGAAGCGTTGGCCGCCGTGATGCTCGGGATGGGATTGACGCTGACGCATCGGGACGTCCTCACCCTTCGCCATGGAGGCCGGACGTTGCTGCTGGGCGTGGCCTTGCAGTACGTGGTGATGCCACTTGGTGCGTGGGGCATCGCGATGTTCCTGGGCCTGCCGAAATTGTTGGCGCTCGGCGTCATTTTAGTCGGGGCGTGCCCCGGGGGTACGGCGTCGAACGTGGTGGCCTACCTCGCGCGAGGCGACGTGGCGTTATCCGTGGGCATGACGACGGTCTCGACGTTGCTCAGCCCGCTCTTGACGCCCCTGTGGATTTGGATTCTCGCCTCCACGTGGTTGGCGATTGATCCACTCCCGCTCTTATGGACGGTCACGAAGATCGTGCTGTTGCCGGTGGTTGCGGGTATTCTCCTGCGCCGCGTGTGGCAACCGAGCCCCTGGTTTTTTGAAGGCGTGCTGCCGCTCGTGTCAATGTTCATCATCGCGTGGATCGTCGGGGTGATCGTCGGCTTGAATCATGGTCAACGCCACGTGGCGGGTCTGGTCGTGCTGGCCGTGGTCGTGCATAACGCGTTGGGTTTGACGCTCGGGTATTGGGGGGCTCGACTGCGGAAGATCCCGCTTCGCCACTGCCGGACCGTGGCCCTCGAAGTCGGCATGCAGAATTCAGGGTTGGCCGTCGCCTTGGCCGTGGCCCATTTTGGCCCGGTGGCTGCCGTGCCCGGCGCCGTCTTCAGTGTTTGGCACAATGTGACCGGGCCCCTGTTGGCGAGCATCTGGCGCCGGTCGAAAACGGACGAGTCTCTTTAGGAGTCATTCATTGCCACAACGGTCCTTTCCGACAATTGGAATTGTATCCCCGCTCACTACGGCTGGGACGAATCCATTCTCTTGGCAAATCCCTGATTGTTAACCACCCCTAGTATCAAAGCTGGTTGATCCATACAACATCTTGACTGAATCAGGGTAATTTGCTAAGTTGTAACAATTAGGCTGTTTAGTCGCCACGCGGTACGCCGTCGGTTTCGCGCCGCATGCGCAGACGCTTTCAGCCGTAGGCGCCAACGATCGTTGGCCGCTACTTTTCTTCTTCCAGTTGTTGTCGATTCCCTTTTCAGTCAATGGAGAGACGTGAAAGACAGACAATTTCGAGATCATTTATCAACTTATGCCGGTGAAGAGGTGTCATGAAAAAGGAGGTTTTTTAATGATAAAGGTCAAGGATTTTGCCACTCTTCTTGTTGTTGGCACGTGGCTTCTGGTGACGTTGTCGGCATGTGAGAATTCGAAACATGCTGAAATCATGAGTACGGAGGATTTACGCGCACAGGCTCAAATGGCGACCGCTCCTGAAACTGATACAGATACGGAGCGTGCTCAAGGTGGCATTCCGTTCGATGGGGAATCCGTCGGTCAAGAGTCACTGGGCTTGTCGGAAACATTTACCTTTGCTCCGGAACCTCCTCCGAGTCCGGCATCGCCTCCCAGCGCCGAGGGTGTAATCGAAGCCGTCCCTGACGTGGCAGCGGTTCCCCCACCTTCTCGTCCGACGACCTTTCCGGAAGGGTATTCGGAATCCCCACGGGTGCATCGTGGCCCTGCGTCGGACTACGTTCCCGAACCGCCTCCTCAAGCTTTTCGAAGTGGCGGCCCCTCGAGTGCGATTGCGGAGGAGGAAAGCGCACAAGCTGAGGAGCCTGCGCCACAGCCGGAGACACAGATCGCCCAGCTTAAGCCTTCCGATTTCGTTCCTGAACCGCAGGCTTCGGCTCAGGAGGAACGACGCGGTGATATGGTCGCGGTGAAGGATTCAAAGTTGGCCGACGTCTTTTTTGATTTTGATCAATATGCGATTCGTTCCGCTGCCGTACCCGTGCTGGAAAAGAATGCCGCGCTTCTCAAGCAGACCTATAAAGATTCCACTGTCCTGATCGGAGGATATTGTGACGAACGTGGGACGGTGGAATATAACCTGGAATTAGGGAAACGCCGGGCTCAAGCCGTGAAAGATTATTTAGTTGATCTGGGAGTCGAAGAATCCAGAATTCAGATTGTCAGCTACGGGAAAGAAAAACCGTTTTGCACGGAATCCACAGCGAGTTGCTGGCAGCAAAATCGACGCGGACATTTTGTGCAGCGTGTTCTCCTCTCATCTTCCTCGCAAAGGTGAGTGAACGCATAGAGTTGCGCAGGCCGAGCTTCAGGGGACATGATACAAGAACACCGGCAGTCAGGATGACGACACTGACGAAGAGACTGAACAAGCTGCCCGCGGCACGTCGGAAGAAAGTGGAGGAGCGGGCGAAGGCGTTGATTGCCGAAGCGATGTCACTCCAAGAGCTGCGCAAGTGCGAAAACTCGAAACGCTGAACTTTGACAACACCTATACCCGGCTGCCCGAGCTCTTCTTTGAACGGGTGATGCCCACGGGCTTTGAAACCTCGCACCTGGTCAGTTTCAATCCTTCGGCCGCGGCCTTGATCGACTTGGACCCGGATGAAGCCAAGCGCCCGGAGTTTCATGAGGCCATGGGCGGCAAATTGCTCCTGCCGGGCAGTGAGCCCATTGCCATGCTGTATGCGGGCCACCAGTTTGGTCACTACGTGTCGCCGCTTGGGGATGGGCGCGCGATTCTGTTGGGTGAAGTGTGCAATGGCCGCGGTGAAAAATGGGACCTGCATCTGAAGGGTGCGGGGTTGACGCGCTTTTCACGGGACGGCGATGGCCGGGCGGTGCTTCGTTCGACGATCCGGGAATACCTGTGCGGTGAAGCCATGTACGGATTGGGCATCCCGACGACCCGATCCTTGTGTCTCATCGGCAGCGATGAAGCCGTGCTTCGGGAAAGCGTGGAGACCGGCGCGATGCTCGTGCGCATGGCCCCGAGTCACGTCCGGTTCGGGACCTTTGAAGTCTTCTTTTACCGCCGTCAGCACGATCACCTCAAGACCCTGGCCGATTACGTGCTGGCCCGGCATTTTCCGGATCTCGTCGACGGCCCGGATGCCTACGCGCGATTCCTGCGTGAAGTGGCCGAACGAACGGGCAAGCTGATTGCCCAATGGCAGGCCGTGGGCTGGGCGCATGGGGTCATGAATACCGATAACATGTCGATCCTCGGGCTGACCCTCGACTATGGGCCGTATGGCTTCATGGATGATTTCAACCCGGGGTTTATTCCCAATCATTCGGATCATCATGGCCGGTATTCGTTTCAGAACCAGCCCGATATCGGCTATTGGAACGTCCGTGCGATTGCGCAGGCACTCTCTCCGTTGGTCGAGGAAGCCGACGTCCTTGGGGCCCCCGAAATCTATGAAGCAACCATGCACGAAACCTATACGGACTTGATGCAAGCCAAGCTGGGGCTGAAAGAAGCCCACGAAGGCGATGACAAACTCCGGCGTGACTTGCTCGCACTCATGCACAGCAACCACGTGGACTACACGAATTTCTTTCGAGCGCTCGGGTTCTTCAACCAGGATGACCCCTCGGCAAACGAGCATCTACGGGATCAGTTCCTTGATCGTGAAGGATTCGACTGGTGGGCGGATCGGTATCGCGCGCGGCTCAAATCCGAGCACAGCATGGACGTCGAACGCAAGACGCGCATGGATTCCTGCAATCCCAAATACGTCTTGAGGAATTATCTTGTCCAGGTCGCGATTGAACGGGCGGCCCGGCACCGGGATTATTCCGAGATCGACCGCCTGCGGGAACTGCTGTGCCACCCGTTCGATGACCAACCCGAGATGAACGAGTATGCCGCCCCGCCGCCGGATTGGGGAAAGCAGATCATGGTGAGTTGCTCGTCGTAGCCGTGGGCGTGCTCCCGTGCGAGGTTGCTCCCTACACGATGTAGGTTGGATTAGCGTAGCGTAATCCAACAATTCCGTTTCTGTCGGGTTACGCTTTCGCTAACCCGACCTACGATGCTGACGGACGCGATCCTTCCCGTCGCTTTCCTCATAATCAGGATAAGATGATACGAGGCGTTCTTCTGTTACTCCTGATCATGGCCGTGTTGATCGGGCCGCAGTTGTGGACCAAATGGGTCTTCAACAAATATCGCGGTCATCGTGAGGACTATTCAGGGACGGGCGGTGAACTGGCCAGGCATTTGCTCGATCGCTTCGAGATGTCGCACGTGCAGGTCGAGACGACGGAACTCGGCGATCACTATGACCCGCAGGCCAAAGTGGTCCGGTTGCTCCCGGATAACTATAACGGCAAATCGTTGACCGCGGTGACGGTCGCGGCGCATGAGGTGGGACACGCCATTCAGGATCGAACCGGGTACGGGCCGCTGCACGAACGCACAAAACTCATCCGGTTGGCGCAAGGCGCGGAAAAAGCCGGATCCTTCGTCATGCTCGGCATTCCCATCGTCGCCGGGCTGACCCGTTCACCGGCCGGCGGCTTGTTGGTGTTGCTGGCGGGGCTTGCCGTGATGTCGATGGGGGCGTTGGTGCATCTCGTGACCTTGCCCGTGGAATGGGATGCCAGCTTTCGCCGGGCCCTTCCGATCCTCGAGCAAGGCCGGTATATTTCGCCGAACGATATGGACGGGGCTCGAAAAATCTTAACGGCTGCCGCGCTGACGTACGTGGCGGCATCGCTGGGCGGGTTGCTGAACATCTGGCGGTGGATCATGCTTATGCGGCGGTAAGGGTAAGTATAGAAGTTGAAGAAGCCTTGACCAACCTGCCTTCCTGATTCCTGCTCCTATTTTTTAAGGCATGTTTTTGAACAAACACTCCTCTGGAAGATTTCCCGTGGTCTTTAGAAAAAGCACACTGTTGTTCGTAGGCGTGTTTCTCGCCTTGTGTTTGATTGTCGGTTGTGGCGGAGAGAGTCCGGAAAGCCTCTTCGAAACGGCGCAGTTTGAGGAACGGCAGACGAACGTTGCCCACGCCAGGGAATTGTATCAACGAATCATTCGCGAACATCCCGGTTCGGAATGGGCGAAGAAAGCGAACGCGCGGTTGGAGCAATTGGAGAAATCCCTCGTGCCATAGCTCTCACCCTTCTGACAGCTTGCGAAGAGCGGTTTCCGCCGGAGTATCAAGTTTCTTTTTTCGATTGCACTCGTGACACGCCGGGACGGTGTTTCCCTTGGTCGATTTCCCGCCGCGTGCCAGCGGCACCACGTGGTCCATGGACAGTTGGTCCGGCTGAAACATGTTGCCGCAGTAGTGGCAGCGTCCTTTGTGGAGTTGCTGTTTCCACCAGGGCGTTCGTTTGAGTGCACGGGCTTTGTCCCGCTCTTTGCGAATCCGTTTGGCGGTTTCGGGGTCGGGGTCGATTTCGAAGTAGGGTTCGGGGGCCATTTCTGGGAGCTTAAAGAAGTTTTAGGAATTTTTCACGTGTCTTCTGTGTGGCCGAGCAGGAGGGCGTAGGTCGGATTAGCGAAGCGTAATCCGACATTGAATCTTTACCCTAGTCCAATGCCAGCGTGAGGCATTTGGCGGAGCCGCCGGATTTGAGGAATTGGTCCAGGTCGAGGGGGTGAGGCGTATAGCCGCGGTCTTTGAGCATGGCCGTGGTTTCCGGACACCCCGAAGGCAGCACCACGTGACGTCCGACGCAGACGGCGTTGCACGCGAAGCGTTCGGCTTCGGCGTGGGACACGACGATGCGTCGCCGCGCATCCACGCGGTCGGCGATCGCGGCTTGGGCATAGGTGTCGAACGCGGCCGGGTAGTACAGCAATTCGCCGCCGCTGAGCGGGCAGAAGCAGGTGTCCAGGTGATAGAACCGGCTCGTGACGAGTTCCAGCGGCAAAATTTCTTTGCCATAGACGTCGCTTAACACGCGATGGGCTTTGATGTCGCTGCGTTGCCGATACCCACCGAACCAGGTATCGGGGAAGCCCAGCACGTCTCCCGCTCCTTCAAAATAACAATCTTCGTCCAGGAGGATCACGTGGTACCCGTGTTCTCTGAACCACCGCGCGAAGTGTTCCTCTTCTCCGCGTCGTTCCGGATGCCGGAACCGGCTGATGACGGCCGTGCCGTCGTGCAGCAGGCCGGCATTGGCGGTGAACACCAGGTCGGGCAGGCCTGCAACCGGCGTCATTCGTTCGAGTTGGACGCTGGCGTCTTCTTCCAGCACGCGGGTGAGGTTCTGCCATTGGGCTTGGCTCGTTTCCTTGTCCACGGCGTTGGAGAGCCGCATCCACGGGTTGATTTCGTACTGAATCCCGAAATGATCCGGTGGACAAACCAGGAGGCGTGCCATCGTCTTAGCCCTTCCAACCGAGTTCTTGCGCCAGTTGTCGAAGGAAGGAAGCCGCATCCATCACGAGGCCGATGGATTGGAAGCTGCCGCGGTCGCTGAGTTTGGTCGGAACGGCCGGGTTGATATCCACGCACACGGTGGGAACCTTCGCGGGCAAGCAGTTCCCGGTGGCGATGGCGTGCAGCGTCGTCGCGACCAGTACCGCGAGCCCGACTCCCGGGAGGGCGGCGCGCATGGCCGTTTGGGCGTGTCTCGTGTCCGTGATGACGTCGGGCAATGGTCCGTCGTCGCGGATGCTTCCCGCCAACACCATGTCGACGTGTTTGTGGACACACGAGGCGATGACCCCGTCCCGGATCAGCCCGGATTCCACCGCGTGCTTGAGGCTGCCGGCGTTTCGGACGCGGTTGATGGTGCGAAGGTGATGTTCATGACCATGGGGGACGGCGCACCCGGCGCGCAGGCCGTATCCCAAGGACGTGCCGAACAGGCTGGCTTCCATGTCATGCGCGGCCAGGGCGTTTCCGCAAAACAGGACGTGAATGAAGCCGGCATCGATTAACCACGACAGGGCTTCCCGGCCTCCCGCGTGGATGATGGCCGGGCCGCCGACGAACAGCACTTTGGTTCCAAGGTCGGGGTCGCATGCGGCCTCACCGTCCGTCCGTGCCGGTTGCCGGTTGTCACGAATCATCCGCATGCGCTTGGCCACGTCGGTGATCATCGCATGATGCGGCCGTTCCGAAGACACGTCGGCTGCCATGAAGGCGAACGTGTCCCGCTCTTTAGGCCGTTCCAGCGGGAAGACCCGAACGCCGGTTCGACCCGTGACGATGAGGGCACCGGCTTTCACTTCGGCCATGGGAACGGTGTGAGCCGTCGGAGGATCCACGGTCACGCGAATGGCGACGTCCATTTCGATCGGTTCCACGTCGAGCCAGTGGTGGTTGAGGCGGATTTGCGTCCGGAGGTGCGAGGTCGCATAAAACGAATCCGGCAACACGCCGTCTTTCGGGGTGGGTTCCAGGGTGCAATCGGCGGCGTGTTCGACAACGGCCCCATGCGGTTGAATGGCGTGCAGGATGGCCGCAAGCCGTTGCGGGGAGTCGGCATGCACGGCGATCGTGGCCGAGGATGCGTCCTCTCGCGTGGCCCCGACTTGCATCTTGTTGATGGTGAAGGCTCCGCTTCTCTGGAGAATCGCGTCGAGTACCTTCGCCAAGATGAGCGAGTCGATGATATGGCCTTCGAGGGTCACGGTTTCAGTCGCCATAGTGTTATTGTACACCTATGGGAAGCTCGGACCTTGCCCTGCCCTCATCGTGGTTCAGGGAAAGGGAAATTCCTCTGGCGACGGCTCAGGGCGGATGATATACTGATGGAATGTACCGGCCAGGACAACGGAAACGGTCCCTTGGGTTCACGGGCCTGGTGGTGGCTCTTCTCATGGGCGGGGTGAGTTGGGCTGCGATCGGCAACGGCGTGTTCGAAGGATTCGTCCACCATATCGCCCAGCAGATTACCAGGGACAAAGTCGATTTTGTGGTCGCGGAGTCCTGTACCACGTGGTTTTATGAACAATTGCGAAAGTCTCCGGGGGTTCGCCCTGACGTGAAACGCCTTTCTTTTTCCGTTGCGGAAGAAGACCCAGAGTCCAACGCCTGTGCCAGTCGATACCCCGGCATCAATGAAGCGCGTCAGGCCTTTGCGCAAACCCAATCCACCCTCTCGTTAAGCCTGACGTTTTATCAATTGGCCCTGGTGGCCGATCGGGATGATGACGAGCGTTATGATGCGAGCGAGTTACGGGATATGTCGGCATCCCTGAACGTGGCGCTGTTGCAGGGCGATCATCCCTTTCAGCTCCTTGCGAAGCTGACGGGAAAATTCGATGACGTTCGCGAGACCACCGAGTTCACGATCCTGACCGATAGCATGCAGGCGTTGTACAGCAAAGGGTACCGGTTCACCAATGCGGATCAGGCCGCGATGGGCCGGGTGACGGGCGCGTCCTGATTCCTTAGGACATTCGTTCGACCGCTTCTCTGGACCGGCTTCGCACGGTCTGGTCCCAATCTTCCTTCATCGTATATTCCAATTTGGCTTTGGCTTCCGTGGCGCGCATGCGTCCCAGGGCCAGCGCCGCAGAGCTCCGAACGTACGCGTGATCGTCTTCCAACGCTTTCATTAACAGCGGGATACTTTCTCGATGTTGCACGACTCCCAGGTAACTGGCGGCCATGCCCCGCATGCGGTGCTGTTTGTCACCAAGGGATCGTTTGAACGTATACAGGAACACCTCTGCCATGTCCGGGGCGACATTCTCCAGTCCTTCCAGTCGATACTCATTGAGTTCAATGAGTTGGCCGGCGAGGTCAAACCGTTTTCGCGGCGCCTTTTCGCTGGAAAATTTTTGAAGGAGCATGGCTCGCCGTTTATTTTTATTTTTCGCACGCTTGACCTTTCGCACATTCACCCATGCGACGAGCGCGAGCGCGACGGCCAGAAACAGGATGGGGACGACTTCATCGACGATAAAGTCCTGCGTGTCGAAGTCCAAATGGTTCCAAATCCAGATCCCGCCGACGAGAAGGATGACCAGGGCCAAGGCCACGGTGATGTTGGCTTGTCCCCGTTGGTTGTCGAGATGAGATGAAGGTGCGTCGGTGGCCATGACGCCAATTGAACGTTTCAGCACGCTGCTAGTGAACGTGTGGGCGGTTTTCTCTGTTTTCAAGAGTGGTCAGCAGCCGGCGAAATCGCCGGCCGTGTGTCGCCTCTTGACGGGTTTCGTACACGGCAATGAGGTTGCGAAGCATGCGAACGAGTATGTGGGCATGGGAGCAGGGTTCGAGATAGCGACGGTCGAACTCGACGCCATAGTCCCGCAACAGTCGGGCACAATCCTTTTCAGTGAGCAGCGCCCCTTGGTGAAAACAATCAATAAACACGGGTTCCGTCCGCAACCCGACGAGAAAATGGCCCGGCAGGCCGACCCCGGTCACCGGCACGTGGAGCCGTTGCCCCAGGAGTACATACAGAACCGACAAGCTGATCGGGATCCCGACGCGGTTATCCAGGACGCGGTGCAGAAAACTGTTGTTGGGGTCGTAATACTGTTGGGTGTTCCCCCGAAACCGCAGGGTGTGAAACAGGTACTCGTTCATGGTGCGCACGACTTGACGAGGAGTGCCTGACGAAAGGGGTTTGAGTTCGGCGGCCATGTCGTCCAGTCGTTGCCGATAGGGAGCCGTCTCCACTTGAGGGTCTCCCGCCCGGGCAATCAGGAATGCTCCGGTTTCCAGGTCAAGATCCCGTTCCGAAGTCCTCAGGAGCTCGTCCCAGTGTCGTTCGACGTCCGCTTGGGCAATATCCCCGATGACGGCGTGGATGCGTGTGGCCAGGGAAGGCTCGTCACAGTCCCTGAGGGCTTGGCTGAGAACGGGCATGGCCTCGCGGCCCACGTCGACGAGGTGTTGGTGAATTTGCCGGGCGACGCGAGGGTCGTGATCGGAGAGCAGGTGGAGCAGCGCTTCGATGTTCGTCGCTGGTCGTTCAGCGGAGGATGAAGGTGCATTCTTCATCACGGGGTTCACGCAACCCTACCCGATTGCCCGCCGGAAGGCCTTGGCCCCGCCGTACAGGCAAACGGCATCGAAGATTGCCAGGATTACAAAGGCCAGGGCCACTTGGGGGATGGCCGCGTCCCATCCCGTGATAATGAGCGGGCGGACGGCATCGATGACCCAGGTCATCGGATTCACCAGGGCCACCACCTGCATCCATCCCGGCATGGCTGAAAGGGGCACGAGCGCCGAGCTGAGAAAAATCATGGGCAGGGAAAGAAAGCCCAGCAAGGAAAAGAAATCGCCGTGGCTTTTGACGGAAAACGCAATGCCCATCGAAATGGCGGTCAGCCCCACGCCGAACAACATCCCGATCGCCAGAATCAGGGCGATGCCCGGCAGCCCCGTTTCGAGGCGCACGCCGAAGACGAACGCGATGCTCAGAATGACCAGAATCTGCATGCCGGTAATGGCCATCACGAAGAGGTAGCGACTGAGGATTACGGAGGACCGGTGAATAGGCGTGGACATCATGCGTTCCAGGAACCCGTTCTCTTTATCGAACAACAGGTCGACGCCGCCGGCCAGTCCGTTGTTGAGGACCGTCATGACGACCACCCCGCCCGCCAGGAAACTCATATAGTTCGGGGCGTCGAGGATTTGGATGTTGGCCGCGCGTTGAAAGAGGCTGCCGAAGAAGATCAGCCAGAACAACATGGGTTGGACCAGGGTAAACAGCATGCTGAATTTTTCCCGGCTGAGCCGACGAACCCACCGCATCGTCAAGGCGAGCACTTCCTGTTTGTAGTGTTGGATGGTCATGGTCTTTGGGAACCCGGGCTATTCTTCCGTTGTGTCCGGAGTGCCTCCCCGTAACCCATGCCCGGTATAGGTGACAAACACGTCATCGAGTCGGGGTCGATGATACTCAACCCCATCAAGGCCGCAATCAAGGCGTTGTGCGACCTCGATCACGGCGGGGAGGGATTTCTCGGGAGATTCCACGAGAATATCCAGCCCGGTCGGTTTGATGCGCACGTCACGGACAAGAGGCAAGGCCATGACCCCTTCACGCAGGCGAGGGAGTTTTTCCGCTTCGTGTTCCTTGATCGTCAGCGAGAGGCTCTCGCCCCCCAATCCGGTCTTCAACTCCAGTGGCGAGCCGATAACCCGAATCGTTCCGCCGTCGAGAATCGCGAGTCGATCGCACAGTTGGTCGGCTTCTTCCAGGTAATTGGTCGTCATGACGATGGTGATGCCGTTCTCACGAAGTTGCCGGATATAGTCCCATATCCGAAGACGGCTTTGGACGTCCAACCCCAGGGTCGGTTCGTCCAAAAACACGATTTTGGGATTCGGCAGCAACCCGCATGCAATATCCAGTTTGCGTTTCATACCCCCGGAATAGGTTTTGGCCACACGGTCCGCGTGCTCTTCGAGATTGACGAGCTTCAACAGTTCGTCAATCCGTGCTTTCGTTTCCGCCCGGGAAAGATGGTAGAGGCCGCCCAACAACTCGAGGTGTTCGCGACCGGTCAGAAACCGATCAACGGCGCGTTCTTGCGGCACGTAGCCGATCAGGCTCCTGACGGTATCCGCCTCCGTGACGACGTCGTGCCCCAGCACCGTTGCCGTTCCGGCGGAAGGGGGCAGCACGGTGATCAGAATCCGCAGGGTCGTGCTTTTCCCGGCGCCGTTGGGGCCCAGGAGCCCGAAGATTTCACCGGCATGCACCGTGAACGATACATCCTCGATGGCCGTCACCGAGCCAAAGGCTTTCCCTAACCGTGCGACTTCGATCACGATGGCGGGATTCATCATCCCCACCCTGACAGTTGTGTTTCACCGTCGAGTTTAAACTTCAAGAGGTCGATCAAGCGGCGGGTTTGTTGGTGCAGGTTTTCGGCTTCGAGCAGGAATTGTTTTTCCAACGGTGTAAAGTCCAGGCACGAGGAAAGACCGTTCACCAGCACGGGGTCCGTCATGGCGTCATTGGTCACAAGCTGGCAGAGTTCATCGGCCTTTCGTGATTGCAGGTAGCGTATCGCCAACTCCGTCACGGTCGAACGCACGGAGTCTTCGGCAATCGTTTGAAACGGTTTACTCGGCCCCAACGTGATTTTGGCCTTGCGATACCGGGCATCAAACAATTCTTCTTCGATCGTATACCGATACAGGCCTTGCAGGATCAGGTTCGACCGGCCATCCTGTAGCGGCTCGATATGTGTCATTCGCCCCACGCACCCCAGAGAAAAGACGGGCGGATTGCCATAATACCGGCTCTCCCATCCTTGCTTGAACAACGCCATGCCGATACAGGCGCCTTCCCGACCGGCATCGGCGACCATTTCCCGGTATCGAGGCTCGAATATATGAAGAGGCAGGTAGGTGTCCGGAAACAGCACCACGTTGGGAAGCGGAAAAATCGGGATGATCTCCGGGACGGGAAAGGTTTTCGAATGGGGAGTGTCATTTAATGCAGGCATGCGGTACGATAGCCGACGCTCAAAAGCCCTGTCAACGTGGTGATTCCGGGAGGGTCGGCCTGTCAATATTTTCTGGATGTGTCTGGTTCCGTCACGCGTGAATTGTCCGCGAACGAGTAAATATTCCCAAACGGGCACAACATGGAGGAGAGTGAAACACCATGCCGGGACGGCGTTATGGGGTGATCGGTTTTTTTTGTGTGCTGTCGATTCTGCTCGGCGGATCAACGTGTGCCGCACCGTCGTCGGTGGACCTGGTCCCGGCACGGCCCGGGTACGTCTATGCCTTCCCCCGCGATCACGGTTCACATGAGAACTACGGCCTGGAGTGGTGGTACGTCACCGGTCACGTCTATGACCGGTCGGCACGACGGTTCGGCTATGAAGTCACGTTTTTCCGCAAGGCCGTCGATGATTCGCGCGTCCGCAATCACCCGTCCCGCTGGGCGTTGCGGCACCTGTATTTCGCGCACTTGGCCTTAACCGACGTTGAGGGGGCCACCTTTCGATTTTCCGAAAAATTGAGTCGAGCGGCCTTTGGGAAAGCCGGAGCCGACTCCGATCGAATGAAGGTCTGGATCGACCGCTGGGCCCTGGAACCCGTGACCGGGGATCATCACCGGTTGCATCTCACGGCGCAGGATGCCGGATTCGGCGTCGATCTGACGCTTACCCTGAAAAAACCGCCCGTGATCCACGGACGGGAAGGGGTCAGTCGCAAGGGCGCCGATCCCGGCCAGGCGTCACATTATTATTCACTGACTCGCCTGGCGACCCGGGGAACCATCCGGGTTCGCGGCGAACCGTTCGAGGTCACCGGCACCAGTTGGATGGATCATGAATTCGGGTCCGGCGGATTAGGCGAGGATCAGGTCGGGTGGGATTGGTTCAGCGTGCAATTGGACTCGAACGTCGAATTCATGCTCTATCTCCTGCGCAAGCAGGACGGGTCCCATGATCCGGCGTCGAGCGGGACGTTGATCTTTCCGGATGGAACGAGCAGGCACCTGAAACGCGAGGACTTCGTGGTTCAAACGTGGGATCGGTGGACCAGCCCGCTCAGCCACGCGCAATACCCGGCGAAATGGACACTGGACGTTCCGTCGGTCCCGCTTCGCGTCACGGTGACGCCGGTGCTGTCCGATCAGGAACTGCGGACCGAAAACAGTACCCGGGTGACGTATTGGGAAGGAGCGGTGGACGTGCGCGGCCACTACCGGAATGCTCCCGTTACCGGGAACGGGTACGTCGAACTCACCGGATACGCGAACCCACTTGAATTGGACCGTGGTTCACGCAAGCGCCACCTGAGCCGATGAAGACCGTCGTTCGACAGGCCGTCGTCTTTTTGATGATGGTGGGCATGCTGGGATGCAGCCAGCGAAGCGATCGAGTGGCCGTCGTCGTGATACATCCCACTAAGCCGGAGCTGGTTTACGTGGCGACGGAAGAAGCCGTGTATAAAACCAGGGACGGGGGACGCGCGTGGAAGCGGCTTGCAGAAGGGTTGAGCCGCGTTCGGGTGATGAATTTGGCGATCGATCCGCAGTTTCCGGCCAATGTGTTTGTCGGCACGCTTGCCGACGGGGTGTACAAAAGTCCCGATGGAGGGCGACGTTGGCTCCCGCGCAATGCCGGCATTCAGAAAGGGACGATCTCGGCCAACGTGAATCAACTGGTCTTCGACCCGACCGACTCGCAAATCCTCTACGCGGCGACGACCGTCGGGGTGTTCCAAACGAGGGACGCCGGGCAGGCCTGGACCGAACGCATGCGAGGCATGACCGAAATCAGTTTTATCGTGGCCCTGGCCGTCGATCCGAGTCGCCCCCATATCCTCTACGCCGGGACGAGCGGTGGGGTCTATCGCAGTGTTGATGGAGCCGACCATTGGACAAAGGTCAATAACGGGCTTGTTCCCGACGACGCCAAACTGGCGTCCATGGCCCTGGGCGTGAATCGATTGCTGATCGATCCTGCCGAGCCGGACGTGGTCTACGCGGGGACCACCCAAGGTGTGTTCAAAACGCTCAATAAAGGTGAAGCATGGGCGAGACTTGCGACCGGCCTCGGAGAACTTTACGTGAGCAGTCTCGTGTTGGAACCGGGAAACGGACAGCACCTCTATATGGGGACCAGCAAGGGCATCTTTCAAAGCCGGGATGGCGGGCAAACGTGGAGTGCCACCAATGAGGGGTTGGATAACCGCAATATTCGAGCGATCGCCATGGACCCCCACGATTCACGGGTTCTGTACGTGGGAACAAACGGCAGCGGGCTCTTTCGCAGTCAGGATGGCGGCGAGTCCTGGACCCATATCCCGCTGGCGCCCGGAAGACCTCAATGAGCGAGTATCAAGCGCAACATGAACATAATATAAGATAGTGCTCATTGGAACCGGCCCCCCATACCAGACGGCAGAGGAACGATGCCCCCCGCAAGGGGCACAAGCCTTTCAGCGTTTTCTTTCGGAGGCGTGTCGTCGATACGGCATCCGAACGGTGGCCGAGGAAATGAACGCAGAAGCCTTAGCAGAGGTGAAGCGCAATGAGTCAATTCCACAGCGGGTCGCAAGTGAGTTATCGCTTACACATCTTTTCTGTGACCCCGATCGCAAACAGCGTAGGGAACTTGGACTGTTGCAGGAAAACGACATTAGGATTCAGCAGTTCTCTGATCCCAATATCTCCGACGATGAAATTGAACGACAAATTTGCTCAGCATTGACGCGACGCGAGCATTATTGGCTTGAGCGTCTACAAACGGTAATCCAATGGCCAGTTCTATTCATTTGCGGGGCTGACCACGTTAAGAGTTTTGAAGGAATTCTTAAAGACAAGGGGTTCAGCGTCGAGTGCATAGCAGAGGATTGGTCACATTGAATCCTATGGTCTAGAAGGACACGCGCAAGGGCATTGCGTTCCACTCACCGTGAACGTTAGGCGGAAGGATTAGTACCATGAGCCATAGAATCACAGTGTCCATTGCATGATGGGGCTTATTGAGAAAGTTTCTTCTCCTCGCTACGTTTTTTCTGTGCCAAACCAATCTTGTGCTACCAATTGGAAACGTACCGGAATATTCTTTCTTGTTTAGAAAATGAAATTCCATTTATTTTCAAAAGGTTACAAATGTATTTCAAAACATATCATGATGGCGTGGAAATTGCTTAAAAAACTGATAAGGAAACCAGCCGACATTAATTCGGGTGGATGCATGAGGCAGCCGCGTGGCAGGGAAATCAATTCTGCCGTAAATCGCGCCCATATTATACCCGCCGGCAGCATGCTGTCGGCTCAAGGGCCGTCCTTCGGGGTGGCCCTTGCCTTTTTGGAAACGGTGCATGCTAACCCGCGTCTATGTCGATGGCTTCAATCTCTACTATGGAGCCCTCAAAGGAACATCGTTTAAGTGGCTCAATCTCGTCGATCTTTCCTATCGGGTGCTACCGCCCGGACATGCCATCGATAAGCTGAAGTATTTTACAGCCAAGGTCTCCGGGGCATCGGATCCCTATGAGCCGGCTAGGCAGCAAATCTATCTCAACGCACTTAGGACATTGCCCGAGGTGGAGATTTGTTTCGGTAGCTTCCTTGCCAAGACAGTCTGGCGACCACTCGTCAATTTGCCGCTTGCTGAAAGATGGATCGATACACCAGTGCCTGTGACGCTGCCAGCAGGAACTTTTGGAGTCTCGAGTCCGGGTGAGCAGACACAGACATTGCCCGTGGGAAGCTACGCGTCGCGGAGTGGGACAGTGAAGAAGCGGCGCAAGAGCACCAGACCTCCGCCCGACGCGGTGATCGCGGAAGTTCATACCATGGAGGAAAAGGGTTCGGATGTGAACCTCGCCGTGCATCTCCTGAATGATGCCTGGAAAGACCTTTTCGATGTCGCCGTGGTTGTCTCGAACGACACCGATCTCGTTACCTCAATTCGTATGGTGACAAGGGAAAGGGGCAAGGTGGTATACGTCGTTTGCCCGGGGCATTGGCCTGTGGCACCGAAGCTGCAGAATGTCGCCAGTCACGTCCGGCACATCCGGCCGTCCATGTTGCGGGCCGCGCAGTTTCCCAATCGCGTGCCGGACACGAATATAGTGAAACCGGCACGTTGGTGACGGCGGATCACTGGATTGTATGCATGCACTTGGACCGTAACGTCGATCATACATTGTGTTCGATGTCTACCAGCCGAGGCTTGGGTTCGATGTATGGTTGCTCGATGTTCCTTCACGGAACAGAATCGAGATTTTTTGATTCTGATATTCCATGAGAAGAGCGGTTGGTAAGCACACAGGGGAACCATCTATAATAGTGTGGTGGCCATGAATTTGTTACCGACAGGTAACAATTGCAGGGGAAGGCCCCCATGTCTTCCCGCTTCGATGTGCAGCACATCACTTCTGGGTTTTTGCTGTTCTTTGGCTCACCGAACCCCCAAAAATGTCCTATGTTGACCGCTCAAATTGCTATTATGTCAAATCATCATGGATTTTGTGGCACTATTGATGGCATGAATGGATCGCTATGTTACGAAAACTAAACATTTCATGAGCAATCTATTCTGAACGGTGTCTCGCATCAGAATCTAACATATTGTTTTTATTGATATAAAAATGAAAATTCAAGAAATATCGAGCAAATGTCTTCATTGCGTCTGAGATTTTGTCCTCATGGGTGTCATTCAGGCCCTTACATGCTACCAATTGGAAACGTGAGGGAATATCCTATATGGTTTAGAAAGCTAATTTATATTTATTTTCAACACGTTACAAAGATATATCAAAAACGTTCATGATGGCGCGGAAATTGCTACAAATAGGGATGAGTAAAGGAACCCAGCCGGTATTCATGGCGGATGATCAACAGGATGATGAAACAAGAGTCAGGAAAGGAGGTGGTTGGGCAGAAGTTTTCCCCATTAGGGGTTTTTCAACTAATCCATTCCACGTTAGGCCGACCGGCCTTTACACGAGGAGGTATTTGCAATGTTTCTCTCTAGACGTCAATTTTTAAAAGTGACCACCGGGACAGTGGCGGCAGTGGCGTTGGCGGACAAAGCCTTGGCCTTGACTGCGCTGCAACCGGTTGTCGAAGTGGGCAATCCGCTGGGCGAGTATCCTGATCGCGCCTGGGAGCGGGTATACCACGATCAGTATCGGTATGATTCATCGTTTACGTGGGTCTGCTCCCCGAACGACACCCACGCCTGCCGCGTGCGCTCTTTTGTGCGTAACGGTGTGGTGATGCGGGTGGAGCAAAACTACGACCACCAAACCTATGAAGACCTCTACGGCAATCGCGGGACGTTTGCACATAATCCGCGGATGTGCTTGAAGGGGTACACGATGCATCGACGGGTGTATGGGCCCTATCGGTTGAAAGGCCCCTTGATGCGCCGTGGTTGGAAAGCCTGGATGGATGCCGGAGGCCCGGAATTCACTCCGGATGTCATGAACAAATACAAATTCACTGCGCGGTACCTGGATGACATGTTGCGGGTAAGCTGGGATACGGCGGCTACGTACCTGGCCAAAGCCATGATGATTATCGCGGAGCGGTACAGCGGCGAAGCCGGTGCCCGTCGGTTGCGGGAGCAAGGCTATCCGCCGGAAATGATCGAGATGACCAAGGGCTCCGGCGTGCGGACCATGAAGTTCCGCGCGGGTATGCCCATCCTGGGCGTGATCGGCAAGATGTCCGTCACCCGGATGAACGGTGGCTGCGGCGCGTTGCTCGACCACTACATTCGGAAAGTGAAGCCCAACCAGGCCCAAGGCGGCCGGTATTGGTCGAACTACACCTGGCACGGTGACCAAAACCCAGCGCATCCGTTCTGGTCCGGGGTGCAAACCTCTGACATCGACATGAGCGACATGCGGTTCGCGAAGTTGAACACAAGCTGGGGCAAGAACTTCGTCGAAAACAAGATGCCGGAAGCGCACTGGAAGCTCGAAAGTATCGAGCGTGGGGCGCGGGTGGTCGTGATCACGCCGGAGTACAACCCGACGGCGTATCGAGCCGACTACTGGATTCCGGTTCGCCCGGAGACGGACGCGGCATTGTTCTTGGGTGCCTGTAAGATCATGTTCGATGAGAACATGCATGACCATGATTTCTGCGCGGCCTATACGGACATGCCGATTCTGGTCCGTACGGATACGCTGCAATATCTTGATCCGCGCGACGTGATCAAGGGCTATTCAATGCCGGATTTCTCGAAGACCTATTCGGGGAAAGTGCAAACCCTGAATCCAGCGAAGATTGCGCGTCTCGGCGGGTTCATGGTGTGGGACGTGAATAAGAACCAAGCCGTGCCGATTCACCGTGAATTGGTGGGGTGGCATTACAAGAACAGCGGCATCGAGTCAGCCTTTACCGGAACCTACCGGGTGAAGTTGCTGAACGGCCGGGAAGTCGACGTGGCACCGGTCTTCCAGTTGTATCAAGTCCACTTGCAGGATTACGACTTGGATACGGTCCACCAGATCAACCGGTCCCCGAAGGACTTGATCGTCCGCTGGGCCAGAGATTCAGGTACCATCAAACCGGCAACGATTCACAACGGGGAAGGCACGAACCACTACTTCCACCAAACCATCATTGGGCGTGGCGCGGCGATGGTGTTGATTCTCGCCGGGAACGTCGGGAAGTTCGGGACCGGGCAACATACCTGGGCCGGGAACTACAAAGCGGGGATCTGGAACGCCACCCCGTGGTCCGGCGGTGGATTGGGCACGCACACCGCGGAGAATCCGTTCAAGATCACGACGGATCCGAACGCACACGGTAAAGAAATACACGTGCGTGGTTACTACTATGGTGAAGAGGTGGCTTACTGGAACCATGGGGATACGGCGTTGATCGTGAACACGCCGAAGTATGGGCGCCGGGTGTTTACCGGAAAGACGCACATGCCGACCCCGACCAAGTTCCGGTGGGTGGCGAACGTGAACGTGTTGAACAACGCCAAACACCACTATGACATGGTCAAGAACGTGGACCCACACATTGAATGTATCGTCACCCAGGATATCGAGATGACCTCGGACGTGAACCATGCGGACGTGGCCATGGGTGTGAATACGTGGATGGAGTTCACCTATCCCGAGCATACGGCGACGGTGTCGAATCCGTGGTTCCAGGTGTGGAAAGGGGGCATCCGGCCCTTGTATGACACCAGAAACGACCTGGATACGACAGCCGGCGTAGCCGCCAAATTGACCAACATGACGGGCGATGGGCGGTTCCGGGATTACTTCAAATTCGTCTACGACAACCGGGTGGACGTGTACGTGCAACGGTTGTTGGATGCCAGTTGTACGGGGTACGGGTACAGCGTCGACACCATGCTCAAGTCCGAGAAGGGCTGGATGGTGTTGGTCCGGACGTATCCACGGCAACCGTTCTGGGAAGAGACGAATGAAAGTAAGCCACAATGGACCCGGACTGGCCGGTTTGAGAACTACCGGACGGAGCCGGAAGCCATTGAATACGGGGAAAACTTCATCTCGCACCGGGAAGGAACGGAAGCAACGCCGTACTTGCCGAACGCGATTATGACGACGAACCCCTACGTGCGGCCGGATGACTATGGTATTCCCATCACGGCGCAGCACCATGATGACAAGACGGTACGTAACATTGCGTTGCCGTGGCAGGAAATCAAGCGATACTCCAACCCACTGTGGGAGAAGGGGTATCAGTTCTATTGCGTGACGCCGAAGACGCGGCATCGTGTACACAGCCAATGGTCGGTGAACGACTGGGTGCAGATGTATGAGTCGAACTTCGGTGACGCGTATCGGATGGATAAACGGACACCGGGTGTGGGTGAGCATCAATTACACATGAACCCGCAAGCGGCGAAAGACCGGGGCATCAACGACGGTGACTACGTGTACGTTGACGGCAATCCGGTTGATCGGCCATACCGAGGATGGAAGCCGAGTGACCCGTACTACAAAGTGGCTCGGTTGATGATTCGGTCGAAGTACAACCCGGCGTTCCCGTACCACGTGACCATGGCGAAGCACGCTCCGTACGTGGCAACCGCGAAATCCGTGAAGGGCCATGAAACCCGACCGGATGGACGGGCCATCGCGATGGATACGGGTTATCAATCCAACTTCCGGTATGGGGCGCAACAGTCCTTTACCCGGGACTGGTTGATGCCGATGCACCAAACCGACTCACTGCCAGGGAAACACGCAGTGGGCTGGAAGTTTAAATTCGGGTTTCAAGTGGACAACCATGCAGTCAACACCACTCCGAAAGAATGTCTGATGCGGATTACGAAAGCAGAGGACGGTGGTATCGGCGGCAGGGGTCCATGGGAGCCAGTCCGGACCGGGTTTACGCCTGGACAGGAAAATGAGTTCATGATCAAGTGGCTCAAAGGCGACCACATTAAGATCAAGGTGTAAGCAGATATATACCCATGATCAAATGTGGACTTTTAGACATTGGACTAACTTTGGTTCAAAGAAACGGAGGAATTTATGCCAGAAGTATATAATTGGCAATTAGGCCGCAAGATGCTGTATCCGTATGAGGAACGGCATCCAAAGTGGCAATTCGCCTTTGTGTTCAACATCAATCGCTGCTTGGCCTGCCAGACCTGTTCCATGGCGGATAAATCCACATGGCTGTTCTCGAAAGGCCAGGAATACATGTGGTGGAATAATGTGGAGACGAAACCGTATGGTGGATATCCACAGTTCTACGATGTGAAAATCACGCAGTTGATCGAACAAGTCAACCCAGGCGGACAGGTGTGGAACGTGCGGGTCGGCCGCAAACACCATGCGCCGTATGGGGTGTTCGAAGGTATGACGATTTTTGATGCCGGGGCGAAAGTCGGCCAGGCAGCGATCGGGTACATACCGACGGACCAAGAATGGCGTTTTGTCAATATTTATGAAGACACGGCCACGTCAATGCGGGCCATTGTGGAAGGCATTGATAAGACCGGGTTTACCAAAGAAGAACCATGGCGCATGACCGGCAGCAGCTTGCCGGAACATGAAACCTACTTCTTCTATCTTCAACGCATTTGTAACCATTGCACCTATCCGGGTTGTTTGGCCGCCTGTCCGCGGAAAGCCATCTATAAGAGGCCTGAGGACGGGATTGTGCTGATCGACCAAAATCGGTGTCGTGGATACAAGAAGTGCGTGGAGCAATGTCCATACAAAAAGCCAATGTATCGGGGTACGACTCGGGTGACCGAGAAGTGCATCGCCTGCTATCCGCGGGTCGAGGGGAAAGATCCTCTCACCGGTGGAGAGCCGATGGAAACCCGGTGTATGGCGGCCTGCGTGGGTAAGATTCGCTTACAGAACCTCGTCAAGGTTGGCGAGGATGGACTGTGGGCGGAAGATCGGTGGAACCCCCTGTATTACACCATCCGGGTGGAACAGGTGGCGTTACCGCTGTACCCGCAATGGGGCACGGAGCCGAATGGGTTTTACATTCCCCCACGGCAAGCGCCCCGTGGCTACATCCGGCAGATGTTCGGGCCGGGCGTGGACAATGCGATCGAGAAGTACTTGGTGCCGAGCCGGGAATTGTTAGCCGTCCTCCAACTCTGGAGAGCGAGCCAACAAATTATCTTCCGGTATGACATCATTCCTGGGCCGAAAGTGTTTGAGACCCAAATACACGGGCGGAAGTTCGAGATGTACAACGACACCGTGTTAGGGTTCAACAAGTCCGGGAAGGAAGCCGTCCGGCAGCAAGTGGAAGAGCCGATTTACATTCGGCCAGCCGAACGCGCTACCTGGCTGTAAGAGCCGGTAGGGTTTGTAAAAAAAGCCGGAGGTTTTCGGACCTCCGGCTTTTTTTTGTTGAAAAACCGTGTATGGAGAAGAGCCCCCCAAAAAATTTGCTTAGATTCCTTCTCTAAATGGTGTATCCTAAAGAAGTGTTTTTGCTCTCATCCAGACACCGTGACGAAAGACGCGATCCCGAGATATGGGAGAAACCGGAATAGAGCGCACACCCACAGTAGGGGACGGCCCCCGTGCCGTCCCTGTCTCTCCTCCTGATCCCGTTCCTTTTTCAGCCCGGGCCATTCCCTTTTGGGAACTCCTGGAAACCGGGAAGGTACCCGATGAGTATCTTAGGACGGAGTACGTGACTCAACAATTTGTCGAACGGTTGGTTCATTATGTGTTGAGCATCCCCTCGAAATCAATTTCCATCACCCAGCTTTCGGCCATTCTCGAGCAAATTGATGCCCGTCAGCAGATTTTCTTTTTTAAACGCTTAAAGGAAACCAGTCCCCACAGCTTAGAGGAGTTTGCTCCCCTGTATTACGGCTTTATGGCAGAATTTCATCCGTTATTGTTTACCTGACCCGTTGTCCGGAGCCCAGTCTTTTAGGAGGAATTTAGGAGGTACAATGAACTCAACTTTACATCGAGCGATGTCAAGTTTTTACAACCTGATTTATGAAGCACAGGCGTTTTCCACGACCATGGCTCGAATCGATTCGGCTGACCACGATCGGTATTTGGGGCGAGTGGAAGGGCTCAATTGGGTGCTTGATCGATGCCAGGAGTTTGAAGACGTGGACCAGAATCTCACGACAGCTTCCCTGCACAAATTGTTAGGCGACGTCAAATCGGATCTCGATCATGAATTGTCCGTCCAACGACGAGAAAAGGGCAGGAGAGCTGATGGAAGGGAAGAAGCGCTGATCTTTGTGACCGATTACCTCACGAGTTTGATTACGGCCACGGAAATCGAATCGGCTAAAAGTCCGGTATAGCGTTTTTCATTGTGTCGGTGTTTCCGGGACGCACTGTCCTGTCCCCCCGCATAGGGACGGACCCCGTGCCGTCCTGATTGAGAGGACTTGATGTTTGCCGCTGACAGGTTCAAGTCACGCTGGATAAGAGAGTGGATTATTTTCGCCGTCTGTCTTGGCCTGGGGGGGCATATCGCCTTGGCCCTCTTGCTGCACGCTCCGGAACAATGGCCAGCCAAGTCTCTGTGGCTGTATGGCTTATTACTCGCTCTCTCCGTCTACGTGTGTATCCAGTTGCTTCGCTCGGTGTGGTGGTTGTGGAGGGGTGAGCGAGCCTCCGATTCGCAGGAACAAGCCTGACGCTGTAGGGGACGGCCCCCGTGCCGTCCCGCATTACTTACAGGATGCCGTCGATGGGGATTCCTTCCTCGATGAGCATGATCGGAATCGTCTCCCTGATCGGATAGGTGACCTTTTTATCGCTTCGGATCAACCCGCCATCGAGAGGCTCTTTCACCGGGTTCCCACCCGTATTCTGCAATTCCCCATTCGCAATTTTTCGGTTCAGGATTTCGAGGGAAGCGGCATCCAGGAGCGTCATCGCCTGCTTGGTCTCCGGGCAACATAAAATCTCCAGAAGCGTGGGGTCGAGAGGCATCGCCGGGGATGAATCGCTGTCAGGACTCATGAAATCCCTTTCCCGTTTGTGTAGTTGTTTTCCACTGCCGTCTTTCATACACTAGTCAATACGTCGATGGATTGCAAGGCGACTCAAGGGAGTCAGGGTTAACGGGCGTGTGTTCCGGTTGGACGTGACGAATGGATAAGCGCAGTCGACTTCATCAACTCAAACGATATTTCGTCGCGGGATTATTTGTGGTCGTCCCGGCTTGGGGAACCTTCCTGATTCTGTCCACCTTGTTCGTGACGTTGGATGGCCTGTGGGTGGATCTGCTGGGCCCCGTGATGACGTTTGAAATTCCGGGAGCGGGGATTGCGCTGTTACTCCTGGTCATTTTGGGGGCGGGGATGCTGGGAACTCGCCTCGTCGGGCAACGATTCGTGAAAAAGGTGGATGAACTGTTCGAACGGATACCCTTGGTGAGAAGTATCTATTACACACTCAAGGGGATGACCGACGTATTTCAATTCCGGGAACGATTCGGCCAAAGTACGGTGGTCGTGTTTCCGTTTCCCCGCACCGGCCTGTGGGCGATCGGATTTCTGATGGGCACCGCACCCGGGATGCTCCAAATTGTCAAAGACGATTCACTCATCATGGTGTTCGTGCCGACGGCCATTCACCCCTTTACGGGCTATTTGGCTTTCGTGGGGGAATCGAAGGTCCAACGCGTCAAGCTGCGTCCTGAAGAGGCCATGAAATTGGAATTCTCCGCGGGGCTGTATCGACCGCCTCGGGGGTGGCTGGCAGTCGAACCTCACGTCCGACCGCTTCCCTAGGCTTGTCCTCGACGCTTGTCCCCGCAGGCTTTAGCGGGGATCTATCGGGGGACTTGTCCCCGCAGGCTTTAGCGGGGATCTATCGGGGGACTTGTCCCCGCAGGTCGTTCGCCACGTTCCGGACCTTGACTTGGGAGAGGATCTATCGGAGAGTTTCCGTGGTCCGACCATGAACCATTCAGATTTCCATATCCGGTTGGCCGAACCCCGTGACCTTGAGTCGTTAGTCACGTTTAACGTGGCTCTCGCATGGGAAACGGAGGGCAGACAATTGGAACGAGCCCTCCTCCAGGCCGGCGTGGAATCGATATTGGCCGATTCCGCCAAGGGATTTTACGTGGTGATGGAGCACCGGCCCACCGGTCGGTCGGTCGGGCAGTTGCTGATCACCTTTGAATGGAGCGATTGGCGGAATGCGGCCTTTTGGTGGCTGCAAAGCGTGTACGTCCAAAAAGAATGGAGACGACACGGCGTGTTCAAAACGTTGTACGACTACGTATTACGGGAAGCAGAACGCCAAGGAAACGTGGCCGGCATTCGTTTATACGTGGAACAGGACAACGCCGTCGCTCAGGGAGTCTATGCGCACGTAGGCTTGTCCGCGGCGCCGTACAAAGTATTTGAGAATGACTTTATCCTGCCGTCCAGACCGAGTGAATAAACCTGAGCCACCTGGGCCTGGCGACAATTCTGCTTGATACGAAAAGAGCCCTCTAGAACCCTCTCCCTATGGGAGAGGGTAGGGTGAGGGGAAGGTAGGTCGGGTTAGCGTAGCGTAACCCGACAGCGAGGCTAAAACATTACAAAATGTAAAAAACTTTACAAAATGTACAAAATGTAAAAAACTTTACAAACTTTACACATTGTACAATTTGTCACAAACTTTACAAAAATAACATTTTGCAAGAAATGTAAAAAAGTAAACAATGATGCCAAACGTCAAGGATGGACAAATTATCCTTTCCACCGACGAAGCATCAACGGAAGTTCTTGATGCCATCTTTTTACTATTAAGATCCCTAGTTGGTCCGGCGTTGTTGGTAGTCACCGTTTGGCATTGATCCTCCAAGTCCTCGAAGATGTTCTTTTTCCGTTCACGGATTACATGGCGGCTTCATCTATCGACGCCTTGCGCTCTTGTATCGTTGGGTCGCCGTACCATTTGCGCGGATTCCCACACATCCAACAGGAACACACCGCAGGGTGGTCTGCGCTCTTCGCATCGCTGTCGTGCGGATAGATGCGGCGCGCTTTGGCTTTGACCCTGGCTTTCTGGTGGCGCCTGAGCGCTCTTTTGCTGCTCTTCATTATCTTGCCTGTCTCCAGATTTTTCTCGTTCTCCAGAGGATGACAGAAGAGGACCTGCGGGCCTAACTACTGCGGGGAGGGACGGGAATTGTCAGCGAATGAGTGAATCTTTACAGGAACGATACCTTAGAGCAGTTTAACGAAAGCAACGACCAGCGCAACAATCAGCGTGCCTTGAGCAATCATCGCCGTCACCATCCATTTCAGCAGGTCTACTTTGGAGGCTTGAATATCAGCCTGAAGACCAAGCTGGATCGCTTGAATGTCCGCCTGAAGACCAAGCTTGACCGCCTCAAGTTTCGCCTCAAGCTCGGCCTTGACCGCCTCAAGGTTTGCCTTGACCGTCTCGATGTCCGCCTTGAGCGCTAGAATATCGACCTTGGTGGCCAGGTTGCTGTTGAGGAGTTGGACCTGCTCCTTCGCGAGGGCCTCGGCCTGTTGTTCCGTAAAGCCGCTTTCTGTCAGATTTTTGACAAATCTATGGGTATCAAAGGCGATCGCTTCATTCATACAATGATTCTAGTCCGCGACATCCCCAAATGCAATGCCCTCCACCCCTTGTGGCACTTGGGGGTATGAAGAAGGGGTAGGACGTTCCCTGCATCTCAGAGGCAGGCCGCTAACGTCAATCGGCGTGATGCGCCGCGAGGGATGCACACATGTTGGCCAAGTGAGATGTTGTTCGTAAGGGGTCGATGAAGGTATCCGCATGTCACATCTTTTTTTTTGTATGTGAGATAACGTCACCCTACCGCACGTCTACGTCAGATTCGGACGTAGATAACAACGATCGTTGTTCCCTGCGATCCCGGCGTTTCCGGTGGACATTCGTGCGGACCCGCTGTTAGACTTCCGGAACCTCTGCTTTATTGCACTATCGGGCGCATGGCGGCGTTGTGTCCTCGCTCAACCCTCGCCTATCTCGTTTGATAAGCCTCGGGATTCGCTGCGGGACGCCTTGCCCTGCATCCCGCTATCACAAGAAATCAGAGGTTCCTTTTGATACGGTAAACGCGCACCATGCAATTCCATGTAGCCATAGCTCGTGATTCGGGCGCAGACCAGGCGGCTCAGGCCTTAATCACATCCGTCCGGGAGGCGTTCGGCCGGACTTCCCCTGATTTGGTCTGCCTGTTTTTTTCACCGCATTATGCGGGCGCCTCACGTGAATTGGTCGAGACGCTCCACCGGCAATTAACCCCACAAGTGATGGTCGGCTGTATGGGCGAAGGCGTGATCGGGCCGTTCGAGGAATACGAAAACAAGTCGGTGGTGACTTTGTGGGCGACACAGTTGCCCGCGGTACGGATGGTCCCTTTTCATTTGACGTTCCATGAAAAGGAAAAACAATCCTCCTATATCCATGAGGGATGGCCGCAGGAATTGGAATCGCTGTCGGATCGGCCGACGTTTCTGGTGTTTGCCGATCCCTTTTCCACGCCCATCGAAGACGTGTTTGAGAAAATGGAGGAACGCTGCCCGGGTGCCCCTGCGATTGGGGGCATTGCGAGCGGAGGGACGGATCTGGGCGAAAATCGGTTGGTACTCAACGACAGGATCGTGGAGGACGGCCTCGTTGGGGTCGCGCTGTGGGGACCGGTGTGGATTCGAACCCTGGTGTCTCAGGGGTGTCAGCCCATTGGGGAACGGTACGTGGTCACCAAAGCCGAAAAAAATATTATCTATGAGTTGGGGGGGATGCCGACCCTGGAACGTCTCCAGGAGACGCTTCAAGGCTTGGGCCCGGAACGGGGGAAGCAGGTCGCCATGGCGGTGCAGGTGGGCGTGGCGTTTGATGAGCAACGCGAACGATTCAACCGGGGCGATTTTCTTATTCGGGGGCTGCTGGGAGCTGATCAACGATCCGGGGGTGTGGCGATTTCCGATATCGTCAAGGAAGGGCAGACGATTCAATTTCACGTGAGGGACCCGCAGGCCGCCAGTGAAGATCTCAATTTATTGCTGGCCCAGGATCGCTTGGACTACCCGCATTCTCCTCTCAAGGGTGCCCTGTTGTTCAGTTGTAACGGCCGGGGCCGGCGATTCTTCACCGAACCGAATCATGATATTGCGGCCCTCCAACGACAGGCCGAAGGGATTCCGGTCGCGGGGTTTTTTGCCGCCGGAGAAATCGGTCCGGTGGGCGGGAAAAACTTTATCCATGGATATACCGCGAGTGCGGCGTTATTTGCCGAGCCGTTTCCCGAGAGAGAGCCCCTCCCGGGTCAAGGTCCGGGACATGGCTGACGGCCTGTGGGGACAAGCCCTGTCCCCGACGTTCTCTATCGGGGATCTAACCGGGGAGCGGAGACAGGCTTCGACGGAGTGAGTCCATCAGCGAAACGAAAGGAACGAAAGCAAATGCCGTTCAAAAACATCAGAACATGGGTATGGGTCGTGATGATGAGTGGATCGTTCTTTCTTCAAGGGCCGGGAACGGTTCTCGGAGCAGAACCTGAACCCGTCAAGACGTCTTCCGGACTGCAATACATCGACCTGGTGACGGGTGACGGTCGGGAGGCTCACGTGGGAGAAACCGCGATCGTCCATTATACGGGGTGGCTGGAAGATGGAACGAAGTTCGATAGTTCGGTGGATCGCGGGGACCCGTTTTCCTTTCGATTGGGTGCCGGTCGAGTCATTAAAGGCTGGGACGAAGGGGTCGTGGGCATGAAAATCGGCACGAAACGCAAGTTGATCATTCCGTCCCATCTCGGATACGGCAGTCGTGGCGCGGGTCGCCTCATTCCTCCGAACGCCACGCTGATTTTTGAAGTGGAACTCATGGATCTCCGGTAAGGAGTCGTTCTTGTTGCCTGTTCACGGGACGTACATGTTCACTCATTCGCTGACAATTCCCGCTCTTCCCTTCCCCTCCTTTGTAAGGAGGGGTGAGGGGAGGTAGAGGTATTCGTCGGCCCGACTTCCGATTCCTCTCGCTCATGAAACAGACTTCCCTGCATGAGGCCCACGTGGCCCGGAAGGCCAGACTCGTGGATTTCGCCGGCTGGGCCATGCCCCTCCAGTATTCTGGCGTCCTCGATGAGTATCATACGGTCCGCACCACGGCAGGCTTGTTTGACGTGAGTCACATGGGGCGCCTTCACGTAGAGGGCCCCGGGGCGTTGCCGTTCCTTCAGCGAGTGACCACCAATGACGTGCAACGAGTCGAGCCGATGGGTTCCCAATACTCGATAATTTGCAACCCTGACGGGGGCGTCAAAGACGATATTTTCCTGTATCGGTTGGGTGCGGAGGAGTTTCTGCTGTGTGTGAATGCGTCGAATCTCGACAAGATCAGACGTTGGCTTTTCCAACAACAGGGTGAAGAACAGGGGCGTCTTCGCATCGTGGATCAATCGGAAGATCTGGCTCAACTGGCCCTGCAAGGGCCTGCCTCAAAGTCGCTGCTGCAGGCGCACGTGGAATCATCGCTCGATGGGCTGAAGCCGCGACAATGTCTGCGAGAGACAATGGGTGGCGTCGAGTGTCTGATGACGCGAACCGGCTATACCGGAGAACTCGGGTATGAAATATACGTGCCGGCGACGCGGGTTCGTCTCGTGTGGGATCGACTGATGCAGTCCGGAGAGGAGTTCGGACTGAAGCCCGCCGGGTTGGGCGCACGGGATCTGTTGCGGCTCGACATGGGGTATTTGTTGTACGGCAATGACCTGACCGAAGCGATCACCCCTATCGAGGCCAACGTCAAATGGGCAGTGAGTTTTACCAAGGGCGCCTTCATCGGCGAGACTGTCCTTAAACAACAAGTCGAACAGGGACCATCACAACGCCTGGTGGCATTCGAATTATTGGAAAAAGCCGTTCCTCGTCACGATATGAAATTGTTTTCCCAGGACAAACCGATCGGAACGGTCACCAGCGGGAACCTGTCTCCCATTCTGCAAAAAGGCATTGGCTTGGGGTACGTGGACCCCGCCTATACCACGTCCGGCACGGCGTTCGACGTCGAGATTCGAGGCAAGCGAATCCCCGCGCAAGTGGTCGCCCTTCCCTTTTATAAAAAGCCCAAGCCGCCGGCATGAGTGAGAACCCCGTTCGTTCCATGCATGCAAGGCATGGTTCACGATGAAGAAACCGATCTATAAGGGAAAAATCATCGATCTGTCCGTGGAGACGGTGACCCTGCCGAACGGGGCCACGGCCGACCTTGAAATCATCACCCATCCCGGGGCCGCGGCCGTCGTGCCGATGAAAGACGACCGGACGGTGGTCATGGTCCGGCAATATCGTCATGCCGTCGGAAGCTTCATCTATGAAATCCCCGCGGGCAAGCTGCATCCCGGCGAAGACCCCAGGGATTGCGCGGTTCGGGAAGTCGAAGAAGAAACCGGCTACAAGGTCGGCCGGTTGGAGCCGATCCTGAGTTTTTTCACCACGCCGGGCTTTACCAACGAAATCATTCACATTTTTGTGGGGAGAGACCTCTCCCCGGGCACGCAAAACCTGGGTGCGGATGAAGTCCTGGAGATCATTGAAATGCCGCTTGCCCAAGCCATGGATCTCATCAAGAACGGCACCATCAAAGATGCCAAGACCATCATCGGCCTCCAGGCCACCTACCTTACGCTATTGGATAACCACGAAGAGGTGAGGCGCTGATCATCGGCCTCCTAGCCCAACAGAAACCCGTCTTTTAATGGGTCGTCCGGATCGATCATGAATTCGTGACGACCCGTGAGGCAGGCGTGGCCTTCGACTTCCGGAATAATCGCCGGGTACGGGCCCAGTTGCGTCTCCTCCACGATTTTCCCTCCGAACAGCGTTCCCAAAATGCTTTCAAACCGTAAGGATTGGCCCACCCGCAGGTTTCCTTTGGCGTGGAGGAGCGCCAGGTGTGCGCTGACTCCGGTTCCCGTTGGCGATCGATCCAATGCGCCATTGGCAAAGATGGCCGTCTGCCGCAGGTCTCCTTCGGGCGTGTGAGAAGGGCCGACAAAGATCGTGCCATAGAGGTAGCCAAGTTCTGGCTCCGTGGGGTGGGAAATGGTGCGTTCGGCCATGATGGCCTGTTTGATGGCGAGGCCCAGGGTTTGGAGCCGTCGCGCGTGTTTGGGCTCGAGGGCGAGGTCCAGCGCCTCCGCCCGGCAGAAGGCATAGAACGCCCCGCCGAAGGCTACATCATAGTTAACCGAACCGATGCCCGGAACCCGGACCGTCTGCTCCACGGCGAGAACAAAGGAGGGCACGTTGAGAAACGCGACGTTTCGAACCTTGCCTGCATCGAGGGAAGCCCGTGCCGTCACCAAACCGCTGGGGGTGTCGAATCGGATTGTGGTGGTCGGGACGGAAGCAGGAAACAACCCCTGTTCCAGCATGACCGTCACGAGCCCGATGATCCCGTGCCCGCACATCGTGCTGTAGCCTTCATTATGAAAAAACAGCACCCCGGTATCAGCTTGCGGGTGTGCAGGGGTGACCAACAGGCACCCGTACATCTCGTGATGGCCTCGAGGTTCCCACATGAGCGCCGTGCGAAGATGATCCAGGTGTGTTCGGCAATACTGGCGTTTTTCCAGGATGGTGGAACCGGAAGGCTCGGGGAATCCCGCGGTCACCACGCGAAGCGCTTCGCCGGCAACGTGACAGTCAAGGGTGGTGATGGCGTGCATGGGTGAGGCTGAGCAAAACGTGACTGCCGTGACGATGAGCAGGCACAAAGGGAAAAACGCGGTCCGCGTCAGGCGTACTGTTCGGTCATGAACCAACCGGCGATCGAAAGCCGTTTGTGGTCACCCGCCATCGCATCCACCCGGCACACGCGATGGAACCGGGGCACGGCAAAGAGGGCGAGCGATCCCGGTTGCGGGGCGATGCATTGTGCCACTTCCAGGACGCGGTTCCCGCGTGCGTCCTTCTTGGCATGATAGAGGATGAGTTCCCCGCCCCAATCGGTGTTCCATTCGGAATGGACGTAAGTCACCAGGGCCAGCCGCCGCAGGGGCGGTGGGCGGTGACGGTTGGCGGCGTAGGCTTCATCCGTGTCATCATGCGTCGGCAGGCAGTCTCCGGCGCCATAGGAATAGTAATTGAAATTCACGTGCCGTTGCCTGATGTTGGGAAAGGATTCCATATACTCCGCGATGCAAGGCAGTGACAATTTGTCGAGAAAGAGTTGCCGCTCGCGAGAACCGATTTCAGCCTTCAGCCAATTGCCTGAATCGGGGAAGGCCCGGGATACCGCCGGCATGTCCAGCAGGCCCGTCCAGGTCGAATGCGTCATCGCCGCCCGAAAGGTTTCCATTTCCTTTTCGGTCCAAAAATTTTCCAGCACCAGCACCGGATCTTTTTGAAAAGAGAATTTCTTGGCATTGAATTGATGAAACGGCGCTTTCATGAACGGACCTCACGTTGGCATGACGCCAGCGGGAACAATGGGTGTTCGTCAAAGAGTAAGGGAACGGGAGGGGGAGGGTCAAGAAGGCGAGGGGCTTTGCTCAGACAGGCGTTTGGCTAATCGACGTGCCACCCGGGTCATGGCGGTGGAGCGGTCCTTGGGGTCGAGGATCACGTTGAGGACGTGCAGGTGTTCGGAATCCGCCATGGCCGAATCCAGGACCTGCACAAAGGTCCCGAACGTCTCGACCCGGTGACCGATGCCGCCGCCGAGTAACGCGCAGATTTTGTCATACTGCCATTCGTGAACGTCGTTGAACGGACCTTCTAAAATTTCTCGTTCGGTGGCATAGCCGCGGTTATTGAGAATGATGATAATGGGTGTTTGCCGGTGCCGGAGACAGGTCGCGAGTTCGGTCCCCGTCATCTGAAACGCGCCGTCGCCGACCAGGACCAGGGGTCTCAGGGACGGGTCGGCGAACCCTGCGCCAAGCGCGGCGGGGACGCTGAATCCCATGGACGTATAGTAGGCCGGGGAAAGAAACTCGGCGCCTTTCCGCACGTGCAGGTCCGCGGAGGCGAAGAGCGACTCACCCACGTCGGCAATCACCACGGTGTGCTCGTTCAGCATCCCGTCCAGGTAGCCGAACATATCGTGTAGGGTGACGGGCACGTCCGGCGACGGTGCTTCAAACGTGTCGCGATTCCGCGTGGGCAGGGGGCGAGACAGAAACGAAGGCAGCGGGGCCGTCGAAAGCGCCCGGATGAAGTCCTCGAATCGAACGCCTTCGTAGCAATGGTGCTTGATGGCAATCGAATCGGCCGTGGCATGGATCGTCCGTCCGGCGGCTAAGAGCGTGGGATGGACGGTAACGTCTTCAACGTCGGTCAGGAGCGAGCCCAACGTCAGCAGGCAATCGGCCTGGTCCACAAATTTCAGGATTTCGTCTCGACCCACGAGACCGCCATACACGCCGATGTACAAGGGATGATCCTCCCGAATGACCGATTTGCCGAGCAACGTCGTTGCCACGGGTACGCCCATGCGTTCAACCAACGCCGTGAGTTCGTTCTGGAGTCCGAACCGGTAAATTTCCGCGCCGGCCAGGATCACCGGTCGTTCCGAGCCCGAAAGAATGCCACGCACTTCGGCGACGGCTTCCTTTAATGCGATGGGATCGCTTTCGCCGGTCGTCGTGGGAGGCATGGGGGAAGAAACCCGGACGGGGGCGAAGACCATGTCACGAGGAATTTCCAGATAGATCGGCCGTTTGTATTTCAGTAAAGCGGTCAGGGCGCGATCGATCTCCCGTTCGGCCGTGAGGGGATCGTCCAGGATCACGGACGCCACGGTGACTTTTTCGAACACGTCGCGTTGGGTAAAAAAATCACGAACCATGTGATGAAGAAAGGGAGTGGTCAGTCGTTCCTTCAGTCCCGGCGACCCCGACAGCAGCACGACCGGCGACCGCTCCGCATACGCGCACGCAATGGCATTGACGATATTCAGCCCGCCGACGCAATAGGTGACACAGGCCCCGCCTATGCCGTGGAGCCGCGCATAGGCATCCGCCGCAAACCCGGCGCAATCTTCACGGGTGGTCCCGACGTGCTCGATGGGCGACTCTTCGATCAGTTGAAAGAGCGAGAGGACGTAGTCGCCCGGGATGCCGAAAATATGCTTCAGCCCAAGCCGGTGCAGGCGATCCAGAACCAGGGATCCGATGGTGTGAGACGTGCTCATGATCTGTTCTCTATTGATTATAGCATGGCAAATAAGTATGTTGAGCAAAACTTCGGCTCGAGTCATGAGTGAGGCATGCTTTATATATTTTTTTCAGCGAGGAGGAAAAAGCGATGCGTACCGATACCTCATTTGTTGTCGTTTCCCACGAACCGGTCTTGCTGCCCGGCATGCGGCATTTTTCAAAGGCGACGAAAGGCGTGCTGGCCGCACTCGCCGTGATGCTCGTCTCTTTCGGCACGAGTGCCGTGGCTGGTGATGGGCCTTACGTGGGGATCGGGGGCAGCCTCAGTATCCTGAACGACTCCGCGGTCACGGCTCCCGAGCGAGGCGTTTATACCCCGCTCAACGCCAACGCGACCACCAAGAACGGGTTTGCCGTGAGAGGCATGGCCGGCTACGCCTTTCCAAGCGGTTTTCGCGTGGAGGCCGAGATCGACTACCGCAGGCACGGTACAGACAAAATGGACGTCAAAAGCCCTGGCACTATTGTATTAACTGCTGCTGCGCCGCGATTCGACATTGATCCCACTAAGCTGGGTCCAGGAACTACCGAACTTCAGCAAGTTGAGGCAATTTACTCTAATCTCCCGCCGGAGCAACGAGGGCAATTCGAAGGTGGAGTTGTGGCTGCTTCACCCCATACAATAAACGGCAGTTTTTCGATGCTCGCCTTTATGGCCAATGTGGACTATGATTTTGATATGGGGTCACCGTGGAAACCCTATGTCGGCGGCGGCCTCGGAGTGGCTACCATTTCGCTCGATACGGAGTCTGCAAGTGGCGTGTCGCTCGCCGACGACAGCGATACCGTCTTCGCGTATCAGGTGGGTGCAGGCATCGGCTATGAGTTTCCCTTGGAGGAGGGCCGTTCAATCACCGTCAGCCTGGACTGGCGTTATTTCGATACCCAGTCCCCGACCTTCAAAGGAGACGTGACGGGCACCGAGTTCGATGTCGGAATCAGCGGACATGACATCGGCATCGGGATCATCTACGGGTTTTAAGGCTGTTTGAGGCACCGGGCGGCAGGTTCACTCACTGCCGCCTCGGGCCTTGTTCTCCAACCGGTCAATCACCGCCGATCCCGCGGCGTCTCCCCAGACGTTGACCGTGGTGCGGCAGCGGTCCAGGAACCAGTCGATCACCAGAATGAGGGCAATGCCTTCGATGGGCAGGTTGACGGACTTCAGCACGATCACCATCGTGACGAGACCGGCTTCAGGGATGCCGGCTGCGCCGACCGCGGCCAGGGTGGCCGTCAGCACGATAATCACCGTCTGGGCGAACCCGAGTTCAATTCCATAGGACTGCGCAATGAACACGGCGGCCACCGCTTCGTAGAGGGCCGTGCCGTCCATGTTGATCGTGGCGCCCAGGGGCAGCACGAAGCGCGCGGTTCGCGGCGAGACTTTGTTTTCCTCGATGACGGCTTCCATGGTGAGCGGCAGCGTGGCCGAACTCGAACTGGTGGAAAACGCCGTGGTCAGGGCGGTCCCGATGTTTTTGACGTACGTGAAGACGTTCTGTTTCCCGATAAAGTGGAGGAGAAGGGGAATCACGATCAAGCCGTGGATCAACAGGCCCAGGATGACGGTGCCGGCATAGGCGCCTAATTGCACCAATTGCGGCCAAAAGCCGCTGAACCCTCCGGCCTCGCCCAAACGGCCGGCAATCAATGCGCCGATTCCCACCGGTGCGGCCCACATCAGCAAGTGGACCATGGCCATGATGGCTTCGTTCACGCCTTCAACGACTTGAATCACGAGTCTGCCCCGTTCTCCGACCGTCGTCAGGATCCCGCCGAACACCAAAGAAAAAATGATCAACGGCAGGACGTCGGCGTTGGCCATGGCCGAGAACAGATTCTTCGGGATGAGTCCGGTCAGGATGGTCCGGAGAAGCTCGGGCACACTGTCGGGTTTATCTACCAATCGTTCGGACACGGTGGTCATGTCACCGGCGGCGGACTCACCCGATCCCGGGGTCCCCGGCTGGATCAGTAAGACCAGGACCAGCCCGATGACCACCGCGATGCCCGTGGTCGTCATGAAGTAGAGGACCGCGCGGCCTCCCAACGGGCCGAGTCGCCGCACGTCGCCGAGGCTCGTGACGCCGACGATGATGGAACTCATGACCAGGGGGACCACGAGGACGAATAAGGCTTTGAGAAACAATTCTCCGAGAAACGCAACGGAATGTCCTGCTTCCGGCCAAGCTCCCCCGAGGATCGTTCCGGAAACAATGCCCGTCAGGATGGCCCACAGCAGCGTGTTTGGTGATGTCGTTTTCATGGTGCCTTCGGTTGAACCCCGTCATCGGGGCGTTCGGAGGTTATTGATAATGCTCGATCGGAGGGCACGTGCAGACGACGTGGCGGTCTCCATACGCACTGTCGATGCGTGAGACGGCAGGCCAGAATTTGGAGTCCCGGAGCCAGGGCAGGGGGAAAGCCGCCCGTTCGCGTCCGTAGGGATGATTCCAGTCCGGTCTCGTGACGTCTTCAATCGTATGCGGGGCATGTTTCAGGGGATTGTCGTCTCGCGGGAGTCGCCCTTCTTCAACGTCCCTGATCTCTTGTCGAATCGTCAGAAGCGCATCGCAATACTGATCGAGTTCCGATTTGGATTCGCTTTCCGTGGGTTCGATCATCATCGTGCCGGCCACTGGCCATGAAATGGTCGGGGCGTGGAATCCAAAGTCCATGAGGCGTTTGGCGACGTCTTCCACTTCAACGCCGGCGGACTTCTTGAACGGTCGCAAATCCAAAATAAATTCATGGGCGCACAAGCCGCCCTTTCCGGTGTACAGGATGGAAAAGTCCTTCTCCAATCGCTTGGCCATGTAATTGGCATTGAGAATGGCGACGCTGGTGGCCCGGGTCAACCCCTTTGCGCCCATGAGCGCAATAAAGGCCCAGGAAATCGGCAGGATACTCGGGCTCCCCTGGGGTGCCGCGGATACCGGCCCGATGCCGTGTTCCCCGCCCGTGTCGCGGATCGGATGTCCGGGAAAAAACGGAGCCAGGTGCGCGGCGGCGGCAATCGGTCCCATCCCGGGTCCTCCCCCGCCATGGGGAATGCAAAAGGTCTTGTGCAAGTTGAGATGACAGACGTCGGCTCCGATGGCGGCCGGCCGGCACAGCCCGACCATCGCGTTCATATTGGCGCCGTCCATATAGACCTGGCCGCCGTGCTCGTGCACGATTCGGCAGATTTCCTGAATCGTTTCTTCAAAGACCCCATGCGTCGAAGGATAGGTCACCATGAGGGCGGCTAACGTATCGTGGTGGTGGTCGGCCTTGGCGCGCAAATCGACAAGATCGATATTCCCGCGTTCGTCACAGGCCACGGGAACGACTTTCAGGCCGGCAATCGCCGCGCTCGCGGGGTTGGTCCCGTGAGCCGACGCCGGAATCAGACACGTGTTCCGGTGCCCTTGCCCGCGGCTTTCGTGATACGCCCGGATGACCAGCAGCCCGGCATATTCCCCTTGGGAGCCGGCGTTGGGTTGAAGCGAGATTGCCGGATACCCCGTGATTTCCGAGAGCCAGGTCTCCAATTCCTTGAACAGTTGGGTGTACCCTTCCGTTTGTTTCGGATGGGCAAACGGATGCATGTCACTGAATTCCGGCCACGTCACGGGGAGCATCTCCGCCGTCGCGTTGAGTTTCATGGTGCAGGAGCCCAGGGGAATCATGGAATGAACCAGCGAAAGGTCTCGCGACTGGAGACGATGCATGTAACGTAACAGCTCATGTTCCGAATGATACCGATGAAAGACTTCGTGAGTCAGAAAGGGGGTCGTGCGAGCAAAAGGGGCCGGCAGGGAGACGGAGCGCGCTTCCGCGAGTTCTTTTGCCGTAAACCACAACTGACCGTCTTTTGAAAACGTTTTCCAGAGGGTCTCCACGTCATCCAGGGTCGTGGTTTCATCCAATGCGATGCCGAAGGAGCCGTCTGCAAATTCTCGAAGGTTGAGACGATGCTGTTCCGCCCGGTCGCGGAGCCGGTCCGCCGTGAGCACGTCGGTGGACACCCGCAACGTATCGAAAAAGAGTTCGTCCGGAACGTGACACCCGAGACGGGTCAAGCCCTCGGCGAGGACAAGGGTCAACCCGTGGACGCGCTCGGCAATACGTTTCAGCCCGTCGGGTCCGTGATACACGGCATACATGCCGGCGATATTGGCCAACAGGACTTGAGCCGTACAGATGTTACTCGTGGCCCGGTCGCGACGAATATGTTGCTCCCGGGTCTGTAACGCCAGCCGGTACGCCGTTCGCCCCTGACTATCTTTGGAAACGCCGACGATTCGCCCGGGTATTTGCCGCTTGTAGGCTTCGCGCGTGGCCAGGAACGCGGCATGCGGGCCTCCGAATCCCATAGGAACCCCAAAGCGCTGGCTGGATCCCACGGCGATATCCGCACCGAATTCTCCCGGTGGTTTGAAGAGGGTCAGCGCGAGCAGGTCCGTGGCCACGACGACCTGGGTGCCCGCGTCATGGGCTCGCCCGACCAGGTCGTGGCAATTGCGAAACGTGCCGTCCGTGGTGGGATATTGCAGGAGGAGCCCGCCATACGACGCCCGTTCCCAGTCGATCTCATCGACCGTGCCGATATCCAAATGGATACCGAGTGACGCGGCGCGCGTCCGGACCACGGCCAGCGTTTGCGGGTGACACCCTTGCGAAGCGAAAAACGCCTGCCGGCCGGTGATGGCTTTGCACATGGCCATGGCTTCCGCCGCGGCGGTCCCTTCATCCAGAAGGGACGCATTGGCCAACGGGAGGCCGGTGAGATCAGCCACCATCGTTTGAAAATTGAGAAGGGCTTCCAGGCGTCCTTGTGCAATTTCCGCCTGGTAGGGAGTGTACTGGGTGTACCACGCCGGATTTTCCAACATGTTCCGGAGAATGACCGGGGGCGTGTGACAATCGTAATACCCCATCCCGATAAACGAACGGAACACGTGATTCTTTCGGGCCATGCGCCGGAGGTCGGATACAACCTGCTGCTCGCTCCGTGGGGCCGGCAAGTTGAGCGACTCATGAAGGCGAATGTCCTCAGGGACCGTGGCGTGGATCAACGTCTCCAGCGATGGGAACCCGAGGACGTTCAGCATCTCCCGAATCTCGGCCTCTGTCGGCCCTACGTGTCGATCAAGAAACGTCTTCGCGGGCATCAACCAATTCTGTGAGGTGCGGTCAGTCATAAAGCGAGGAAAGAGCGAGGCTCAGTTTGGATGAAAACGGTTCATGATGGTCTGTTCAGCGCGAAGTCGGAAAAAAGTGTCGTGAGCCGGCAAATGCGATTGCATTCAACGAATATGAAGAGATTGATGCGGCGGTGGCTTGCGTTCGTGGCCGATCGCATACGTTATCGACGTCAATCATAAGCCTATCATGGTCTCCCGGACCCTGCCAAGTGATCTGCCGTCATCGGGGATTCTTACCGTTGCACGTGGACGGTGACGAGCATGGATTCTTGGGCGTCTCCTATCCGAATGCCGGATATGGGCGCGGCGTCTCTATAATCAAGACCCGTTGCCACGCGCACGTAGCGATCATCCGGCGAGACACCGTTTGACACGTCAAACCCGGTCCATCCTATGTGCTCGATCCATGCTTCCGCCCAGGCATGGCTTGCGTCCTGTTCCACGTGGTTCTCCAGCATGAGATACCCGCTGACGTACCGGGCCGGAAAGCCAAGAAGCCGTGCCGCACTGAGAAAAACATGCGTATGGTCCTGGCACACCCCGTGCCCTGCCCGTAGCGCGTCTTCCGCCGTGGTCTGGGAATGTGTCAGTCCTTTCTTATAGGAAACGGCCTTCGCAACAAGACCGGAGAGCGCGTGCAGTCGTGTCAGGTCGTCCCCGACCAGAGATTTGACGAGATTGTGAATCGGCTCACCCTGTTTGGTGAGTGCGGTCGACCGTTTGAAATACCACAACGGCGTGTAGCCAAGCTGTTTGCCGGCAATCCCGTTTTGCTCGATCGTTTCGACCTCGCCTTTGCAATGGATACTGATCTCCGACCGATCCTCATGAAGGCTGATCAGGGTCACGAGGTTACTGTGCTGATCAGTAAACTCGAGCTGTTTGCGACCGCCTTCAACCGTAATGCCCCACGTTAACACGTTCTGCGACGCCTGAGATTTCGGCGTCAGACGAACCTGTTGTAACGCGTAGTGGACGGGCTTGTCATATTCGTATTTCGTGAGATGGGAAATGTTCAGTCTCATCCTGCTATCCGTAAAAGCGGTAATCCTTTTCAACCTGTCTTCCCAGGATATTGTTGTCCCGGATGAAGTTCTGGATAAATTCGTGCAACCCGGATTCGAAGATATCTTCGATTGAGCGGTCCGTCAGCCTGGCGAACACCGTTTCCGCCTGGTCGAAGCAGGGCTGGCGAACCTCGTAATTTTTGGCGAGATGCGTGAGATTATCCACGATCTTTGAATAGCAGAAGGCGAGAGAACGCGGCATTCGGAGATCGAGCATCAGGAAATTCGCGATCTCCCTTGGGCGAACGTCACCTTTATGGAGCCGGTGGTAGGAGCGTTGGGCCGACACCGACCTGAGAATGGTTTCCCACTGAATGTTATCCAGTGAGCTGCCGACTAACGAGACGGACGGCAACAGCAAATAATACTTGACGTCGAGGATGCGCGCCGTGTTGTCCGCCCGTTCCAGGAACGTACCGAGACGGGCGAAATTGAATATATCATTGCGCATCATGGTGCCGTGGAGCGTGCCGACGAGCAGGGCGTTTTGCCGCTGGATCGTGCTGAGGACAAAGGGCAACTCCCGTTCTCGCACGGGACGGGCGAGTAATTCCTTGAGGGTCAGCCAGCATTCATTGGTGGCCGACCAGATCTCACGCGTCAGCGCGGTGCGCAGGAGCCGGGCATTGTCGCGTGCGGACTGAATCATCGACATGACGCTGGAAGGATTGGATGGGTCGCGTAACAGGAAATCGATGACGTGGTCCGTATCCATCCGTTCGTATTTTTCCATAAAAGGCTGCTTGACGCCGATCGTGGTGATGACGGAAGCCCACTCGTTCTCCGCGGCGGCGGCGCGAGTCAGGGCAATGCGAAAACCGACGTCGAGCAGGCGTGCGGTGTTTTCGTTTCGTTCAAGGTAACGAAACATCCAGAACAGGCCGTCGGCGGTTTTCCCGAGCATCGCGGTTATTCCTCCAGGACCCAGGTGTCCTTGGTGCCGCCGCCCTGGCTGGAATTGACGACAAGCGACCCCTTGTTCAACGCCACGCGGGTCAGCCCGCCCGGAGTCATATGAATCCCGTCCGGCGACACCAGGACAAAGACACGCAGGTCCACGTGGCGCGGGTCCAGGCCATTCTTGGTAAGAATCGGCGTCGTTGAAAGTGAAAGGGTGGGCTGGGCAATATACTTGCCGGGTCTTGCTTCCAACTTGTTCCGGAACGCGACAAGTTCCTCCTTGTTCGCGGCAGGCCCTACCAGCATTCCATACCCGCCGGAACCATGCACTTCCTTGACGACCAACTCGGACAGGTGGTCCAGCACGTAGCGCAACGCATCAGGCTCGGAGCAACGCCAGGTCGGCACGTTCTTCAACAGCGCCTTTTCGCCCGTATAGAACTCGATGATGTCCGGCATATACGAATAGACGGCCTTATCATCGGCAATGCCCGTGCCGGGGGCATTGGCGATGGTGACCCCGCCGGCCCTGTAGACGTCGAAAATGCCCGGCACCCCCAGGAGTGACTGCGGATTGAAGTTGAGCGGGTCAAGGTAATCGTCGCCCACGCGTCGGTAAATGACGTCGATGGGTGCGTACCCTTGGGTGGTACGCATGGCGATGCGTCCATCGACCACGCGCAGATCATGACCTTCGACCAACTCCGCGCCCATCTGGGCGGCAAGGAACGCGTGCTCAAAATAGGCCGAATTGTAGATGCCGGGGGTCAGCACCGCGAGGACCGGCGTCCCTTCGCAGGAACGTGGCGCGCAGTTGCCGAGCGAGCGTCGCAGGTTTTTGGGATAGTTGCCGACGGCCTGCACGTTGATCTGCGCAAACAGTTCCGGAAACATCTGGAGCATGATTTCCCGGTTCTCCAGCATGTAGGACACTCCGGACGGAGTGCGAGCATTGTCTTCCAGGACGTAGAATTCGTTTTCGCCGGTGCGGACGATATCGACGCCGACGATGTGGGTATAGACGTTACCCGGTGGCGAGACGCCGATCATCTGTTGAAGAAACGCATCATTTTCAGCGATCAACTCTACCGGAATGCGACCCGCCTGGAGGATTTCCTGCCGGTGATACACGTCGTGCAAAAAGGCATTCATCGCCTGGACCCGCTGCCGAATCCCGCGAACGAGCCGTGACCATTCACGACTGGAAATGATGCGCGGTACGACGTCGAACGGGATCAGCCGTTCACTGGCTTCCTCCTCTCCATACACGCTGAAGGTGATCCCGATCCTGCGAAAAACGGTCTCGGCTTCGTCTGACTTGCGATGCAGCCAGGCCGCGTCCTGGGCCTCAAGCCATCGGTGATAGTCACGATAGGACTCGCGACGCTGTTCGCCCGTCCCGAACATTTCGTCGAAATTCATAAAATCAGCCATAAGATCAGAAAGTTTTACACTGGGTGATGGCCGCTATTGGCACAATGCCAAATCGTTCCATTCCTCTTTCGATGTTCTCACGGAGCATGACGCTGTTTGCCTCGTGGCGAGGGGAAATGGCCACAAAAACGGAAAGGAATCCAACTTCCATTATCCAGATATTTCAGCATTTTTCAATCAGGAAAGACGGCATTCGGCATCGAAAGGCCGTACTCATAGAGAACGCCAGGTGTCCTCGCCAACCGTGGTCGCGCCGCGCCGTTCCGCAATCCGACGGACCTTCATTCTGCACGTTGCCGAAGACTCTCATTTTCGTGGCTTGAGAAATTTTCGAGGTTCCGGTACACAAGAAAATTCACGACTTCCACGCAGGGTGACACGATGATCATTTTCTCCAACATCAGGAAATTGTATGACGGAACCTCAGGCACCGGTGCGGCGGTTCATGAAGGAGTCGACGTGTGGGTTGAAGGGGGCAAAATCGAAGCGGTCAAACCGCATCAGGCCCGGCCCGGTCACGACGTTCGCCACGTTGATTGTTCTTCACTCACCGCGACCCCCGGGCTCATCGATTGCCATAGTCACGTCACCGTGTTGGGCATCCGCGACGAAGACCTGGCTGCCATGAGCGGGCCGGCCGGTCTGCTCTATACCGAGCGGATTCTCTATGCCACGTTGGTTCATGGCGGCGTGACGACCGTTCGTGACGTGGGAGGGGCCACGCACGTGGTGAAACGATTGGTGGAGGAAGGGCTCCTCATTGGGCCTCGTTTGAAAATTGCCATTTGCATGCTGTCCACGACCGGCGGTCATGCGGATTTTCGCGGCACGGACCGGTGCCATGACACGGTCTCCCGGTTATGGCCTGCGGGCCCCGGTCGTCCCTCGAGCATTGTGGACGGGCCCTGGGACTGTCGAAAGCGCGTGCGTGAAATCGCCGCGTGTGGCGGGGACCTGGTGAAAATTTGTACGAGCCCCGGGGTCGTGTCTCCCTCGGATAAATTGGAGCATCGGGATTTCACACAAGCGGAAATCGAAGCGATTTGTGACGAAGCCGCCGGTCGCGGCATGATGGTCGCAGCCCATGCCCATAGTCGGCACGGGATCGAATTGGCCATTGATTGCGGAGTGCATGATATTCAGCATATCTCGTTTCTGAATGAACCTTTGGCGGAAAAAGCCTATGCCAAAGGGTGTACGGTGACCCCCACGTCCTGGATCAATTATGAGTTGCCCAAGGCGGAGGACCTCTCTCCTTTTGTCGCCGAGAAAGTGCGACAAGTGACTCAGGCCCATGCCGAAGCGGTCAGAATCGCGCAGGCGAGCGGGCTTACGATGATCGCGGGGACCGACCCGATCCTCCCCCATATGCACGGCCGGAATTATATGGAGATGGTCTCCCTGATCAAGGATGGCGTGCCTCCCCTGGCGGCGTGGCACAGCGGGACGGGGCTCGCTGCCGAGCGCATCGGACAAGACGATGCCGGTAAATTGGTGCCGGGGTATCGGGCCGACATTCTGTTCAGCCGGGGTGACGTCATTGCCGAACCGCACTTGTTCGACCAAGGGACGTTGGCGGAAGTGGTCAAAGACGGCATCGGCTATCGCGGCTATCTGAACGGAGTTCCTCAGAAAACCTTTCGTTCAGTGGTGGACGACCTGCTCGCGGGTCCTTGTTCCCAATAGCCAAATAGATAAAGGAACTTCTGATTTATTGTGATAGCGGGATGCAGGGCAAGGCGTCCCGCAGGGAAACCCGAGACATATCAAGTGGATAGTCGAGGGTTGAGCGAGGACACAACACAGCCATGCGCCCGATAGTGCAAAAAATCAGAGGTTCCTAAAGAGTCAGGACGGCTGGATTTCCGGTTTGGAGAAGTCGTGCTGTTTAGGGTCATCTTGCAAGTCCACGACGAGTTCCCCTTTCGGCGAGAAAAAGCCCTGCCCGTCAATTTGGACAACCCCGTTACAGTTGTCCTGGAAGAATTCCAGGATCCACCCGTTGAAATCATAGCCTTCCTCGGTGATGTCGTTTTTGAGGATTCGAGTCGCAAGAATAAAGTGGGCTCGCACGACGAATTCTCTCGCCAGATCGGCCTCCACGTCACCAAAGGCGGACAGTTGCGCGGAAAACCCCGTCTGTTCTTGTTCAAAGACGTCCTGATAGGTGCCTTCATTGCGAATGCAAAAGAGTTGAAGCGGTTTCTTCTCACGGTGATATCCGAGCGCCACTTGGATCCATGAATACTCATCGAGTACGTCAGGATCCATTTTGGGTATGAGGGGCACTTGGTTTTTCGATTTTAAAAAATCCAATAACAGGCGGAGCGGGGGAGGGTCCTTGCGTTGGCAAAAAACCCGGGAATAGAGAAACTCGTTTCCCGCGTCATCGGATTTTGTCAATGAAATGACGGATAATTCTTTTCCCATGGCAGTTCCCCTCCAATTGAATCACTCGGATAACGCACACTTTACCGTGGTCGGAGCCTAGGCTTCAAGGAAACCGATCGGTTGTTTATGGAAAAACTCGGCGATGTCTCGCATCAAACAAGGGTTTTGTGGTTGACAGTGTATCACGCTTTCGGTAGACTCGCTCCCATCTTCCATGGTGGTCTTTGTGGTATTCAGGGGCCGTAAATCGTTTCGAGATATCTTCCAGTAAGCTTATTCTACACGTGTTCTATCCTACTGACACGCGTCCCTTTTGAAGAAGAGGAGGTTCCTCATGGCCAAAGCTATGACAAAATCCCAGATCGTTGATCAGTTGGCGACAAAGTCTGGAGTGACAAAAAAGACTACGAGTGAAATTCTCGATAACCTGGCTGCCTTGGCTTACAAAGAAGCGAAAAACTCTTTTACCGTGCCCGGACTTGGCAAGATAGTGCTGTCTCATCGGAAAGCTCGAACCGGAAGAAATCCCCAAACCGGTGAACCGATCAAGATTCCGGCCAAGAAAGTGGTGAAGTTTCGGGTAGCCAAAGTCGCGAAAGATTCCATCTTAGGCAAAAAGTAAATTTTCAGGTGCGGAAAAGCTTTGACGGTGAGAGGGGCGAATTGCCCCTTTTGCGAACAGGGATAACGAATTAACAGGTTTTTCAGGAAAAGCAAAAAGAGTCGCTTGTAAAGCCGCGTCGCCGCTTGAAAGTCTTCTGCTCTGAAACGGGCGGCACCAAGGTTTTGTTTTAATAAAACGAAGCCCCCAACCCTATCGTACCCATTCCATCATGAGCCACGAGGCTGATTTCGTCTCCATCGTGCACGGGTGTATCTTCGCTCGCCACTCGTCGATTGATCGTCACCATCACCTTATTTTCTCGTAAAAGTCTCGTCACCTGTCGAAGGTTGCGCCCCTGCTGTTTAATCAGTTGTTTCACCGAAAGGGGATCTTCCAGTTCACAGGACAAACTTCGTTCGCCGTCAGATGTTTCTAAATCTCCCATAAGGGTTATGGTGACCATCAACAACCTCTCTTTTTTTCAACAAGGTGACGTGGTGACCCCGACCAGAAGGTTCAGCCGGAACGAACTGAGCCTTTTGCGTTTACCGAAGGCATGGGTCGTGAGGGTTTCATCCTGAACACTCGATGGCGGCAACGCAGGGTTGATTCCATGCGCAATCCTATCAGGATGAACATCCATCCGGCAATCGGGCCTGGAGGGGGTGGCGGCCAGGATGAGCCGATCCGGGGCATTGGCCAAGGGAAAAGAAATCAGTATACTGGGTCATCCCATAGCGGCAACCACGATAGACTGTGTGGCAAACATGTGGCGCATCATTTTCATTTTAATTCTTCTGATTGTTTTGTTTTTGATGATTCGGAAATCCATTCGCGATTTTCGAAGCCCCAAATCCGCCGATCCCTCCTTGCCCTCGAAGGATATGATGGTTCAAGACCCCGTCTGCAAAATGTATATCACGGCGGGTGCTGCGGTGGTTGAAAAAATCGGAGGCCAGCATTACCACTTTTGCAGCGACGAATGTGCCCATAAATTCAAAAGCTATATGTCCGGATAGGTCGGGGAAGCAGGTCCCCGGAGAGCGGCAAGAGTGGAAGGTATCAGGCAATCGCCCCACCGCAGGATGATCCCGCACCGGCCGTGCACCCGTAACAATGTTGGCCGATGATAATCGGGCGCCGGGCCAAAGCCTCGAAATCAAACTCCGCTATCGTTTGCGGCAGGTCGCGGCCCACGGGTAAATCGAGCATCTGATTAAAATCGCAATCGTACAGTCGTCCGTCCCATCCCACGCTGAGCAAGCTTCGGCACATCACGTTTTCGACCGAGTGCGGGTTGAAATTCTCGATAAGAAGGCTCATGTATGCTTCATATTTGCCTTGGGCGTACAGGTCGTTCAGGAAACGGTTAATGGGCATATTGGTGATGGTATACAGTTGATTGAACCTGATACCGAAACGCGAGAAAAGTTGATCCTTATAGGCTTCCTCCAATTCCCGTTGATCGGGAGGCAGGTTCGGTCCCAACGGGTTGTAGACGAGATTCAACACCAGGCCCGTGTCCTCGCTTCCATAGCCCAACGCGTTTAATTGTCGTAAGGCAGTCAGACTCCGTGTAAAAACCCCCTTTCCCCGTTGCTGATCCACGTTTTCCTCGAGATAGCAGGGCAAGGAGGCGATGATCTCTACCTGGTGATCAGCCAGAAACCGGGGAAGGTGGGATTTCCCTTTGACGGAAAAGACCGTCAAATTGCAGCGGTCAAGCACCGTTCTCCCGAGGGCACGAGATTCTGAAACGAGATATTCAAAGTGCGAATTCATTTCCGGGGCCCCTCCGGTCACGTCCACGGTGGTGATCTCAGGATGGCGCCGAAGGACCGTGAGAATGCTCTCCATCGTCTCCCGGCTCATAATTTCCGTCCGGGAAGGGCCGGCGTCGACGTGACAGTGCTGACAGGTTTGGTTGCAGAGTTTCCCGACGTTCACCTGCAACGTGTGAATGGTCCTGGCGTGGATGGGGAGCACCCCATGTTCCATCAGGGTTCGCGAAAAGAGACTGGGGAGTACAGGAATAGGTGTCATCGTTACCCGTGTATTCGTGAATGGAAAGATTTCCGCATAAAACAGAATTTGTAACAAGACCGGAGTCCGTTGATCAAGGAATTTCACGAAGCAGGGACAATGGGCCTTGATCCATTGTACCATGCAATACGGGGAAGTTTTTCAAAAGGCCGCAGTTTTATGGCGCCCTTTTCCAGGCGGCATCTTCAGGGATGCAGCCCTACCGTTGCAGGAAGGTCAGTGCGCCGGCGGCCTCCTGGTCCACGAACCACGTCAGAGTCCCGGCCCGTGGCCCAATGACTTGAGCAGGGAGGGCGTCAGGTTGAAAAGGCCCTTCAAGCACGGCGTGAAGCGTGTCGGCTTTTGCGTGGCCACAGATGAGAAACGTGACTTGCCGGGCGTGATTGAGAAGAACCGGGGTGAAGGTGATCCGGGATGTCTGCAACCTTTCTACCCAGGGGGCGGCAACGAGCCGGTTGGTTTCATGAACGGCCTGGGTGCCCGGGAACAGGGAAGCGGTATGACCGTCCGGTCCCATGCCCAACAGGATGAAATCGAAACGAGGGATTTCCGGTCCTGAGACTTCGAAATGCTTGCGCAGCACGGCTTCATACTGGTCGGCAGCGGTTTGGGCATCAGGGAGTTCGCTCGGCACGCGATGAACGTGCGCCATGGAAATGGGCAGGTGGCTGAGGAGCGCTTCATGGGCCATTCTATAATTACTGTCCGCATGATCCGGTGGGACGTGACGTTCATCTCCCCAAAAAAACCGGATTTTCGTCCAATCGAGTTGACTCCGGAACGGTGGGGCGGCAAGCATCGCATAGAGGCCTTTCGGGGTTGAGCCTCCGGCAAGGGCGATGGTAAACGAGTTTCGTGTCTCGATGGCCTGCCGCGCATGGTCAAGAAGGTGTTGTGCCGCGGCTTCCAGCAAAGCTTGGGAAGTGGGGTAGACGTGTATGTCCCGTTGGGAATAAGGCATGCGAGGAGTCAGGAAGGTGAACCCATGGCAATGCGTTCAGCAGCCGGAATAGCCTGAATCTTCAAGTTTGCCCTCTTTATCGAAGTCTAAACGAATTTGGCATTCGGCGGGGGCCATATTGGAAAACGGGAAAGATGATTTGCCGCCGGTGAGGCGGAAATATACCCAGGTTTCGCCTCCAAAGAACCGCTTTGATTTGGCACCGGGCTTGCCCCAATGTTCTTGAAACCACGCTTGCGATTGCCCTTTGATCCCGGTGGAGGCAGATGGGGTATCCTGACGAGGAGCCGTGCCGCAGCCACCTGCAACCAGCGTCCCGAGAAGCAGAAAGCAAAGGAGCGACGTCCGGGCCTTCATGGTGAGGGTTTCGAAGGGCATCTTCACTGAACGCTTCATCATAAGAAAGGCGAGAGGAAAGGGCCGGAGAACCTTGACTCGGTGATTTCCCTGAAACGCCTGACAAAATCGTAACCTTGACGCGGTGTCCAGTCAAATGAAGAAATGGGGGCCACTTCTGAAACCACGCAAGGTGTTTCCGATTGTCAACGTTCTACAGGCTCAATTACAATACGCGCGTTGAAGACGGTTTGGAATGGTGATCATGGTGCCATGCTATACCCATGTGAACGAGAAAAAAGCTCCACCAACGTGATGAGGGAGGAAGACGATGAAAATCTACTTGGATACCGGTAACGTCAAAGAAATTGCCGAAGCCACTCGTATGGGGATTCTGGACGGGGTCACCACCAACCCCTCATTGGTCTCCAAAGAGGGGCGGGACTTCAAGGACTTGATCCTGGAAATTTGCCAACTCGTCGATGGCCCGGTCAGTGCGGAGGTTGTGAGCGTTGAGGCTGAGGCCATGGTCAAGGAAGGTCGGGAATTGGCCCGCATTCACCCCAACGTCGTGGTCAAGTGCCCCTTGATTCCGGAAGGACTGGCTGCCACCAAACGCCTGGCCGGCGAAGGCATTCGGGTGAACGTCACGTTGTGTTTTTCGCCGACTCAAGCCCTGCTGGCCGCGAAAGCCGGCGCGTGGTGCGTGTCGCCTTTTATCGGCCGGTTGGATGACGTCAGCAGTGACGGCATGGAACTCATTCGGCAAATCGTGACCATTTTTCACAATTACGATTTTCCCACCTTGGTGCTTGTGGCAAGCATCAGACATCCACAGCACGTGGTGGAAGCCGCGTTGACCGGCGGCGACATTTGCACCATGCCCTATGGCGTTTTTCAACAATTGGTCAAGCATCCGCTCACGGACATCGGACTCAAGAAATTCCTGGCCGATTGGGAAGCCCGAAACGCGCCGAAAGGGTAACCCCGTCAGGGCCGTCCGTCCACCAACTGCCGAGCCCGCCGAAACACGCGATGAAACATGGGACGGGTGAGTTTTCCGGTAAAGGTATTTTGTTGGCTGGGGTGGTAGGACCCTAACAAGGTGACTCCCCAGTCCGTGGCATAGCTGGTTCCGTGCCCGAACTTGGGTTTGCCGATGACACGTCCCGGCGCTCCGGCGGCCGTCACATATTCATCGAAGGCGATTTTCCCCAAGGCCACGACCACGGCGATTCGTTTCAACAAATGGAGTTCTTCGAGGACGTAAGGCCGGCATGTTTCAAATTCTTCTCTCGAGGGTTTGTTATCCGGTGGAGCGCAGCGCACGGCCGCGCCCACGTAACAATCCGTCAACCGCAGCCCGTCGTCCCGATGGGTGGATTCGGCCTGATTGGCGAATCCGAATCGAAACAGGGCCTCATAGAGCCAATCTCCGCTTCGGTCACCGGTGAACACTCGTCCGGTCCGATTTCCGCCATGAGCTGCCGGAGCCAACCCAATGACGTAGAGTCTGGCACGGGGATCTCCAAACCCGGGAACGGGCCGTCCCCAATACTCCCACTCCTGAAACCGCTTCACCTTCGTGGCGGCGACTTCTCGACGGTAGGCGGTCAAGCGTGGACAACGCGTGCAATCGGCGATGGTCTGATGTAAAACGTTGAGACTGCGCATCATGGAAATCGTACCATAACGAACGAGCCGGGAAACACATGCAAATCCGTATCGATTGCCCCGATAAACACATTCGAACGATTCTCAAGCAACTGCTCCTCGCGGGGTTGGATGCCGCCGATCCCGAGTCGGCGATTCAGCGTGCCGTCCGGATCAAGAACAACAGCCTCAGGGTGGGCACGCGGGAGTACGATCTCGCCGGGTTTTCGCGCATCGTGTGCATCGGGGCAGGGAAAGCCTCGGGTGCCATGGCGGCTGCGGTGGAACGACAATTCGGGTCGCGGTTGGAAGGCGGCCTGGTTGTGGTCAACGATGGCCATGCAGGGAAAACGAAAAGGATACGATTGCTCGAGGCGCGGCATCCGGTTCCCGATCATCGAAGTGAAAAAGCCGCGCGAAGGATGGTGCGGCTTCTTGAATCATTGACGGACCGAGATCTGGTCTTGATGGTGCTGTCCGGCGGAGCGTCGAGTCTTTTGGCAGCCCCGGCCGCCGGCCTGACCTTGAAGGAGAAACAACTCACCACCCGGTTACTGCTCCGAAGCGGAACCACCATTCAAGAGATCAACACGGTGCGCAAGCACCTATCCGTGATCAAGGGCGGCCGCATGGCAAGTGCCACGACGGCCACCGTCATGACGCTCGTCCTTTCGGACGTGCCGGGCGATGATCTGGCGACGATCGGTTCGGGCCCCATGGCCCCGGATCCCTCGACGTTTTCAGATGCGAAAAGGGTACTCGACACGTTCGACATCCGGAACCGGATTCCCTTGGCCGTTCGACGACATGTGGACCGCGGAGCACAAGGACGCATACCCGAGACACCCAAACCCGGTGAGGCGCTGTTTTCCCGGATCCAGCATCACGTGATCGGCAATAACCACATTGCAATCGAACGTATGGCCAAACGAGCCAAGGCATTGGGACTCCGTCCCCTGATCCTGACGACGAGCTTGTCCGGGGAAGCGCGTGATATCGGAAAACTCTTTGGGGATCTGGCCAAAGAAATTCACGTTTCAGGAAACCCCATCAAACCTCCGGCGTGCCTTCTGGCCGGTGGAGAACTCACCGTGACCGTGAAAGGGAAAGGGCTGGGGGGCCGTGCCCAGGAATTTGCCTTGGCCGCCGCTCCCGCACTCGAAGGGTTGCCTCAGGTTTTCGTGGTCGGTGTCGGCACCGATGGCACCGATGGTCCGACGGCGGCGGCGGGGGCCATCGTGGATGGGGGAACCATCAGCCGGGCCAAGGAGAAGGGGATAAGCCACGAAGCGGCGCTTCGGGAGAATGACAGCTATCGTTTTTTTCAACGGGCGGGCGGACACGTCGTCACCGGACCGACCGATACGAACGTGAACGACGTCTATATGATTCTGGCCTTGTAACCAAGGCTTGACCGAAAGGATGGGGAATGTACGAAGCGCAAAAAATGGTCCGGGAGTTCCACAAGGAGTTCGACATCCACGTCGCGGAGAGCCCCAGTGTGCCGGATACGAAGACAACGGCCTTGCGCGAGCGGCTCATTCAGGAAGAGTTTGACGAATTGAAGGAAGCTATGAAAGCAGGGAATCTTCCCGGCATTGCGAAAGAACTCGCCGATCTTCTCTACGTCGTGTACGGCACGGCCGTTTCCTATGGGATCGACATGGCGCCGGTGTTCCGGGAAGTGCAGCGTTCGAACATGAGCAAGGTGGGCGGGTATAAACGAGACGACGGCAAGTGGGTCAAACCGCCGACCTATTCACCGGCCATGATTGAGCCCATTCTCGAAAGCCAGCGGAGACGGTCATCGTCGAGCCGGGGAAATCGTCCCTAACCCGTCATGACGAACGCGGTCAATGCCCGAGCATTAGGGATGGTGCTTGCTCTCGTGAGCCAGTAAGGCTTCTTTAATGGAGAGTCCGCCGCCATAGCCGACAAGTTTCCCATTGCTTCCGATGACTCGATGACAGGGGACGATAATCGAAACGGGGTTCTGCCCGTTTGCCGCTCCGACGGCGCGGGCGGCCTTGGGCTTGCCAATGGCTTTTGCAATCTGCCCGTATGACAGCGTTCGTCCATAGGGAATGGACTGAAGGGCCCGCCATACTCGTTGTTGGAACGGGGTTCCCTGCGGGGCAAGTGTGATCGTGAACGTTTTCCGTTTCCCGGAAAAATATTCTGTGAGTTGCCGCATAGGGTGTTGAAACGGCTTTTCGGAATAGGTCCACCGGGGGTCAGGTTCGATCGGATGCCGGCCATCCTGAAACGAGAGGTGCGTCAATGCGCGGGCATTTCCTGCCAGGAGTATCCTGCCGATGGGACTCTGCATGACACAATAGGAAGTGGCATCGCGTTGAACGTGACTTTTGGCAGGGGACGCGTTTTGACGGGAGATGGCTGAAGACATGTTCACCGGCCGCTTCGACGAATCAAATTGTAGCATAGGCGTGTCAACTCACCAAATTGCCGACCGGGGAATAGTGAGAGAAGGAAAATTGGATCTCATTTCTCACGTTGAATAAATTGGGGATGAGGAGAAGGAATTGTTCGGTTAACTCCGGGTCGAATCGTAGGCCGGAGCCCCCCTTGAGGACCTGGATGGCTTTTTCAAAGGGTTGTCCTTCTCCGTGAGGACAGGGAGAAGTCGATTTATCAAACGCGTCGGCAATACTCAGGATTCGGGATCCAAGCGGGATTAACGTTCCCCGAAGTCCATAGGGATATCCATAGCCGTCCCATCGTTCATGATGGTGAGCAATCAGGACGGACGCGGTATTGAGGCTGGGCCATTGTTGAAGAATGGCGGCACCGACCCGAGGGTGGCATTGATGTTTCATCTCTTCGTCCGGCGATAAATTGGAACCGACTCGAACGCGAGGCGGGAGAGAAAATTTTCCGAGATCATGTAACAGGGCGGCATAATGAAGCTGGAGAAGTTCCTGGTCCGCTAACTCGATGGCATGTCCAAGGGCCAAGGCAAACTGGGCTGTCCGTTCGCAATGGCCGACAATGAGCGGGTCCTGGCTTTCCATGAGTTGCAGAAATCCTCGCACAAGACAAAACGGATTTTCTTTATTGGGGACGGGGGAAGCAGGTTGTCGAAGCGTCAGAGTATAGGAACCTTTCATCAATGGATTCTCCTTTGTTCTCTTCGGATAACGCGCGGGCTTTCTCGAACGACGGAACCTCGTCGCGGTTCCCTGTCTTGTAATAACATTGATTGTGATAATCATTACTATAAAAATGTTGCTCTGTCAAGGGGTCTCGCAAGAAACATATGTGCTGAACGAGTACTCTTGCATAAACCGCGGGGATCTTTAATATGAAACGGCCGATTTTTTGATGATGTCTTCGTGAGGGAGAGAAACGTGTTACCGGCCAATTCGCGCACATTGAATCAGGTTCTGAAGTTTGCAGGTCTGACCCTCCTTGGGGTGGCGTTGACGGGCTTCGCGTCCAAGCACCCGTCCCCGGTTTCCATGATGAATGGTCAGGGAACGTGGGAAGTGCTTGCTCTGTTGACGATCGGAGACCGTTTGCCTTCCCGGGACTCTCGTTTCACGGATCAGGCGTATCAACCCGTGGGTGCGCTGGACGGCCTCGGAGCCTATCGGTTGGATGAAGGAAACGTCCGGGTGCTGGTGAATCATGAGTTGGATGGCAAGGCCGGATATCCGTACCGGCTTGACAACGGCACGACGTTGACAGGGGCTCGCATCAGCTTTCTGGATATCGATCACCGGACCTTACAGGTTCTCAATAGCGGAATTGCGTATCGGAGCATTCGTGACCGGCAAGGCCGGATCGTCGAAACGGGATTTCAGGTCAATGAGGTCGCCCATACCGAACAGGGCTTGTCACGCCTTTGTTCGAGTCAATTGATCGGAAAGGGCACGTTCAATTTTGTCGAGACCATCTATTTGACTCAGGAAGAGCTCTCGGATCCCCTGAGCCATCCGTATGGAGGAACGGTCTGGGCCTTGGACGTGGAACGACGGACCCTTCACGCGGTGCCGGCGATGGGGCGAATGGCGGGAGAAAATACGACGCCGTTGTCCGGCCCGCACGATTCGGTGGCCCTCTTGATCGGAGACGATACGATCCCGCAAACCGACGAGGGAGAGTTCTTCGGACAAAAAGCCGACCGTCACACGTCTCCGGACCATCTTGTCACGGCGCCCTTATGGTTATACATGGGTCAAAAAAATGCCTCGACGGTTGAAAAGGCGTTTCCTCCCGGCGTTGACCCGGCAAACGCGATGTTCCTGAACCGGAACGGGTTACTCGTGGGGCAATTGTATTATTTCGTTGCGGAGCATGGAGTGCGAACGGTGGCGCAATTTAACGGAACGGGCTCCACCCTCACCGGCGTCTGGAAGAAGATTGAGGTGTTGGACAAGGCGAAGGCCGGGGAAAAGGGATATGACCCGTTTGGCTATAAAACGGGATTGACGCTTCGGCAGGAGGCGAAAGCCGGTGGCGCCTTTCAATTTTCCCGGCCGGAAGACGTGAGCACGCATCCGTCCATCGGCACGAGAGCGGTCCTGGCCTCGACGGGACGGGATACGGTGTTTCCCGGTCATGATGCATGGGGGACCATTTACCAGATTGACGTCGATATGAAGGGGATGAAGGCCACGCTCAAAATCTTATACGACGGCGATGATGCCGGCGGCGCCAGGTTTTCGCACCCCGACGCGGGGATTCGCAGCCCGGATAACCTGGATTGGGCGGAGGACGGATTGATCTACATCCAGGAAGACAATGCGAAACAACGAGATCCGCTTTTTGGAAGTCATTCCGGGCAGGAGGCCTCGCTTTGGCGTCTGGACCCTCTCACGGGCGAGGTGCAACGGATTGCCCGGATCGATCGATCCGTCGTGTTGCCAAGGGGCAGCACCGACGGCAGGCCCGATGTGATTGGAGAATGGGAGTCGTCCGGGATTCTCGACGTCACGCATCTCTTTGATTCCCGCGTTGGAGAACGGGTGCTGCTTGCCACGGTCCAGGCGCACACGATACGCGACGGCATGATCGCAACGCGTAAGTTGGTCGAAGGCGGCCAACTCATCCTGCTCAGGAGGCCTCCGGCAGAATTTCCCGAACGGGCCGGCAAGTGAGCGAGCGGATCACCCGATCGACCAAGGCTTCTTCTTGGAACGTCTCGCAATCCCTGGGGGTTGTGACCGGAACGGTTTTTCTTGTCTGCTTTGTCGTGGGGCTGGGGAGCGCCGCGTCGGAAAAAGGCGATCCGGCTCCGCCCCAAGAGTTGGAACCCCATCTGGCTGCGATCGCGGGGTTATCTCAACCATCTCCGATGGTGAAGATTCCCGCAGGATGGTTCCTCATGGGGACCGTGCGTAAGGACGATGATCCGTTCGGGTTGGAAACGCAGTATGACGACACGGAGTTTCCGCAACGGCGGATTTGGCTGGATGCGTATTCACTCGATCGCGATGAAGTGAGCATGGCCGAGTACCTGGCGTTTCTGCACCGGCAAGGTTTGCCGGTTCCGCTCAAATTGCGCCACCTGATTTGGCATCTGATCGACGTCCATTTTCTCCCGGATTACGTGATGGCACGGTGGCCGGCCTTGTATGTCTCGTGGGACGAAGCGGATCAATTTTGTCGAACGCAAGGCAAACGGTTACCCACCGAGGCCGAATGGGAAAAGGCCGCACGTGGGACCGAAGGTCAAGTGTTTCCCTGGGGCGCCGATTCGCCCACCCCGGATTTGGCGGTGTTCGGGTTGTATCACGTTCACAAGATTCCATTGGTTGCGGCCGTGGATAGTTTTGAAGAGGGACGGAGCCCGTACGGGCTCCATCACATGGCCGGTAACGTGCGGGAATGGGTGCACGATTGGTTTGGTCCGGACTCCTATCCCCTGATGCCCGAACGGAATCCCCGGGGTTCCGAGGCCGGGCGGTATAAAAGCGTGCGCGGCGGGTCGTGGCGAAGTCGGCCGCAGATCCTGCGAACGGCCACCCGCAATGGCGCGACGCCTGCAACGCGTTCGCCTAATATCGGGTTCCGGTGTGCCCGGGAACAAACGACCTTATCGTCGAATCCGGACGATGAGATTATCGATGAAGCGAACCCCTCCGATCCTGATCGCTCCGAGTAGGACGACGGTTCCCCGAACACGTGAAAGAGGTTCAAGCGTGCGGGCATCACAACACGCCAGGTAGTCGATGGCGAGACCGTGCCCTGCGTCGAGGACTTTCGCCATGTTCTTTTCGATCAGGTCTGCGCGGCGCATTCCTCCTGCGATCGCTGCCTTCCCGGCCGACAGGGCCTGATAGAGGGCCAGAGCCCGCTGGCGTTGCGATTTCGTCACGTAGTGATTTCGTGAACTCAGGGCGAACCCGTCGGAGTCGCGAATGGTCGGGCACAGGGTGACCCGCGTGTCGAGGTCGAGGTCCTTCACCAATTGCCGGATCACGCAAAATTGTTGGTAGTCTTTTTGACCGAAGAACGCGCGGGTCGGACGGACAAGGTTCAACAGTTTGGTTACGACCGTGGTCACGCCCTGAAAATGCGAAGGTCGCTGTTCTCCCTCCCATCGCCGGGAAAGCGTCCTGACGGCGACGGTCGTTTGAAAATCTCGAGGGTACAGGGTTTCCAATTTCGGAACAAAGACGAGATCGACGTTCTCTTCACGACAGCGCGCGAGATCCTGCGACAGATCTCTCGGATAGCGACGGTAATCCTCGGCCGGGCTGAACTGGAGCGGGTTCACGAAAAGGCTGACCACGACCGTGCCGCACGTTCGACGCGCGCGTTGTATCAACGACCGATGGCCGTCGTGTAACGCTCCCATGGTCGGGACCAACCCGATCGAAGTCCGGAGCAGATCGTGCCGGCGTCGCCAGGTTCGCAGGGACTGAGTCGTTTGGATGATGCGCATTTAGTCAGCGGGAGGCAACGCGCACGATGGTCGGGTGGCGAAATGAGAACCGGGCACGACGTCAAGCTTTCGCACGTGATGGGAATCCGTCAGCCGGTCGAGCAAGGCTTGCACCGTTTGCTCGTATTGAGGATGGATCCAGTCCGGATCGAGTTCGGCCATCGGCACCAGGACGAATCGCCGTTGATGGAGACGGGGATGCGGAATGGCGAGCGGCGGGGTCTCGATGATCCGTTGTCCATAGAACAACATATCCAAATCGATGGGGCGCGAAACGTTTCGAAGCGCGTGGTCACGACCGAGGCCTCGTTCCGTTTCCTGGCAAATAGCCAACAGGTGTTCCGGTTGGAGTTGCGTCTCAAGACGAACGACCCCGTTATAAAACCACGTGTCGTCGTGCCCGTGAGCCATGTCGATGGGTTCGGTCTCGTAATACGAAGAGACGCCCGTCAGCGTGGAATGAGGAAGAAGCCCCATCAAGGCCACGGCCCGGTCACAAAAGTCCCGCCGGTCCCCCTGGTTCGATCCAAAGGCGATAAAGACGGTTTCGACGCTCACCCCTTCACCGTTCCGGTTCTTTTTTTGTCATGCCAAGCAATGCGAAGCGCCTCTCATCTCCGTTGGTGGGACTCAGACGAATGCCTGTAGGGGCCGACCTGGGTGTCGGCCCTCCCCGTTACCACCCGATTTGTTTGAGCCGATCCACGGCTTCGGCTAACCGCTCTTTCGTCGTGGTGAGGGCCATGCGAATGTAGCCTTCGCCCGGAGCCCCGAACCCGTTTCCCGGCGTGGTCACGATCCCGGCCTTTTCCAACAGATGTGCCGTAAAGGACGCAGAGGTATAGCCTTGAGGCACCTCGATCCAGACGTAGAACGTTGCCGAGGGCGTCTCAAACTCGAGCCCGAGATTTCTCAAGCCCGCGACCAACACGTCACGGCGTTCCTGGTATATGGCCCGGAGCCCGGCGGTGAGTCGATCGTCGGACTCCAAGGCCGTCATCCCGGCTTCTTGAACGGCTTGAAATTGTCCCGAATCCAAATTGCTTTTGATCTGGCTCAACCCGGCAATCACTTCGGCACGGCCCACGGCAAACCCGAGCCGCCATCCCGTCATGTTGAACGTCTTTGACAACGAGTGAAACTCGATCCCCACGTCCATGGCGCCTTCCGCTTCCAGAAAACTCGATGGGCGGTGGCCGTCGTAGAAAATTTCCGAATACGCCGCGTCGTGGCACACGATGACGTGATGCTCTTTCGCAAACGCAATCACGCGAGCGAAAAACGCCGTGTCCGCAATGACCGACGTGGGATTGTTCGGCGAATTCAAAAACATCAGTTTCGCGTTTCGGGCCACGTCCGGGGGAATAGCATCCAGGTCGGGAAGGAACCCGTTCCGTTTCAACAGGGGCATCTCATGCGCGGTGCCGCCGGCAAAGCTGGCGGCCACCGGATACACGGGATACCCGGGGCTTGGGACGAGCACGACGTCGCCCGGGTCAATAAAGGCCAAGGGGACGTGGCCGATGCCCTCCTTTGATCCGATTAAGGTGACCACCTCGGACTTGGGGTCCACGGTCACGTTGAATCGTCGCTTGTACCAGCCGGCGACCGCGGTGCGAAACGACAACATCCCGCTCGAAGAAGGATATTGATGATGCTGCGGATCGGTCACCGCCTTTTGCATGCGTTGCAGGATGGGCTCGGGTGTGGGCAGGTCGGGATCGCCGATTCCCAGGTTGATGATATCGACCCCGCGAGCGATGGCCTGTTGCTTCATCTCGTCAATGGCCGCAAAGAGATACGGGGGTAACGTCTTGATGCGTTCAGCATAGGTGATGGGCACACCACTCATTCCTGCCACTCCTTCTTCAATGATCGAACAAGTTTTCAGAGTTTCGTTTTCAAAAACACGGAGGGTTCACGTTACTGCACCGGCAGGGCGAGAATCAAGGAACGGCTCGCGATGGTCGAGTTGACGATTCCACTTTTTTCACATCTTCGCCGGGCGGCAAATTCCCGGTCTGATGTCTCTTTCAAGTAAAGTGTTCCGGACACTTTCGTTATTGGTGATATTATGCGGGTCGCTGTTCTGGGCGATGAGGTAGCAGAGACGTAGCGGGTGAGCATCATATCGGGCACCTCCCGCTGGCTACCGGCGCCGAGGGAGACCATTTTGTTGGCGTCAACGAAATGGTCTGTTTGTATTCCCACCCGCATTCGCACACGATTTCTTTTCTGGACCAGCCTGAGGGTTTTGTCCTCTAAGCGTACTTATCTTCTTTGTAACAACAACAGAATTAACCCAATGATCCTTTCTTTATCTTTCGCATTACTCTCCGCCACCAACAGCGTCAAAGCCGTCAGGGCTTCCGGGGTGAGGCTTGCCCGCAGAAGCCCAGTTTTTCGTAAAAACCAGACGAATGTAAACGCACCGCTTCGTTTGTTGCCGTCCACGAAGGGATGATTTTTCACCATGAAGTAGAGAAGGTGTGAGGCTTTTTCTTCAACCGTCGGATACACGTCTTGATTGCCAAAGGATTGAAACACGTTGCCGACGATCCCATGTACGGCATCTTTGCTCCTTTCCTGACCGAAAAGATCCGTTGCTTGTTTGCGCACGAGCAGTTCCTGCTTTAACTCGTGTAAAGCCTGCTTTAGTTCATCCGCCGTAAACGAGACCTCTTTTTTTGTCGCCCCGCTTTTGGGGAAGTTTTGAGTGTCATAGGCATCCAGAGAAAACCATGTGCCGGCAAAAGCCTCTACAAGCTCCAGAACGTCTTGCACCTGGATTTTATTGTCTTTGGGTAGCAATGTTTTGACAGCGCCAACCGCCCGCAAGAATGTCTCGTAATTCAGGGCAATGCGTTTTTTGTTGATGGTGTAGCCTTCAAGGAGGTGTTGTCTCAAGGTATTTGTCGCCCACTTGCGGAACGCAATGGCCTTGGCAGAATTCGCCCGATAACCCACTGCTAAAATGACGTCAAGGGAATAAACATTTACAGGCTTGTCTGAATTTGCAATGTGCATTTTTTGCACATTGCTTTTTTGTTCGACTTCTCCATCTTGCATGATCTTGTTGATGTGTCTGGTTACAACTGATCTGTCTATGTCAAAAACATCTGCTATCTGTTTTTGCGTTCCCCATATCGTATCGCGCTTGAAATCCCCGCGGAATTCAATTTGTCCGTTTTTAGCCTGGTAAATGACCACATTCGTTTTATTTCTTCTCTTTCTCTTCATGCCTTTTTCTCCAACAGACAGTTATTGGGTAATGGCTACGACTGGTGTTTTTCGAGCCACCGCCGACAATATCTCGTTAGGTTGCCAGGTGGGCGATGAGGCGGTCGGCGAGTCGATGGCATTCAGGAAGAACGTTCCCTGCTGATTCCAACAAGGCTTCTGTCGTGGTTTGTGCCCGTTGCACGTCGGTGACACATTCGCGGCAGAGGGCTTCGACGCCTTCGACTTCCAATTCCAAATGAAACAGGAGCCCGTAGGCGCGGTCGCCATATCGAAAGGCTTGAACCGGATAGAACTCGGACGAGGCGAGCACGCACGCTCCCGGTGGCAGGGTGAGCCCTTCGCCGTGCCATTCAAACACCGTGAACTGGCGGGGAAACGTTCCAAAAACGGCATCATCCTCTTCTTCGACGGTGCGTGTGACCAGGGTAGACCCGATTTCCAGTCGAGGGCCGGGACGGACCTGTCCGCCCAAGGCCTTTGCCATGAATTGAGCGCCCAGGCATACGCCTAACACCGGAATGCCCGCCTCGATCGCGTGTCGAATGAACTTCTGTTCTTTTTCAATCCAAGGATCGGAATCATTCACGGACATGGGCCCTCCCATGACCAAGAGGAAATCCGGAGGCGTGGCGGGGAGTTCCCGTTGAGGGACAAGCAGCGTGTCGAGCCGATAATGCCGTTTCTCTAACGCCTGTCGAAACGCGCCGGGGCCTTCAAAGGGAACGTGTTGGAGGCACAGGGCCTGCTTCATGGTGACGGCGGATTGAGGAGGGGATCAGGACGTCGCGATTACGAATGGGAATAACCGTTTTTCGCGTTCATGCATTCCACCAGGTACCAATACTGGAAAGGATCCATCTTTTCTTGTTTCGTGACTTGGAGGGGCGTGCCATCTAGCACGTGATCCAAGGACAAATCCGTGCGGAAACCTATCCGCTGGCATATGGGGGAAATCAGTTTCTCCACGGCGGCGATGAATTTATTGCCGTTGCTGAAGTGGTTCAACATGACGATGCGACCGCCGGGGCGGCAGACGCGAATCATCTCCGACACGACTTTCCGATAATCCGGGACAGCGGTAACGACGTAGGCAGCCATGACCACGTCGAACGTATCGTCCTGGAAGGACATTTGACCCGCATCCATGCGCTGGAGCGTGACGTGATCAAGCCCGTGCTTGGCAATGCGCTCCTCGGCTTTTTTCAGCATGCCTTCCGAGAGGTCGATACCCACGATTTGACAGTGGGTTGGATACAGGGGCAATGCCATACCCGTGCCGACGCCGACTTCCAGCACGTGATCATCGGGAGAGACGGGAAGTCCTTTGACTGCCGATTCGCGCGATTGATCAAAGGCCTTCCCGAAGGTTTGGTCATAGACCGATGAGTAATTCGTATAGACCCGCTCCAGGCTTTCGAGATTCATGGCCCGTTCTTGTTGGTTCATTCCATTTCCCATGCAATATCCGTTGCTTGATTTGAGCGACCAGTTCAGTTGTGGCTACAATAACTCTAATTCAGGAGGCGTGATACGGGCGTGACCCCGTTCTCCTAAGAACCGTTGGAAGGCCCACTTGCAGCAGGCACAATAGGAGCCGAAATTTAACACTACGGCCCCCGATGAGTCAACCATTTGCTTTCCCGTCATTTCTCATTCCGGTGTGAAGACCGGGGATCTGATAGGCGTTGAAAAGAGGTAAGGAGGTTTCTTACAATTCAGCCGGGAAGTCTGTTCTTTGTTGATCCCATCGTCATCCATTTCTAAACGAAAAAGGAGAGACCGCATGAGCTCATATGGACGATACAACCACCGGAAAAATGGACTCGGGCTCATGCTGCTGTTCGTGTTGGGAGGAATGGGTTCGCCGGCGTTTGCCATCGACGTCGAGTTAACCTCGGAGCAAGCCACGCAGATCATGGCCTCAGCCCGAGGACCCATGGAGCAGGCGGCTTCCAATGATGAAATGTTCGGCATCATCAAAGCCGCGGACAAAACCACCCGCATTGGGGACGATCCGGCAACCAAACCTTGTGGAAGCAGCGCGATTTTACGAACGAAGACCTATTGGTTCGAATATTTCGGACGCGAAGAAGGCCGGCGGTCCAAGGTTGCGCAACAGGAAGTCCGGATGCCGGAATCCAAAATCAATGAAATTCTGAATATGCCCAATCTTGAAATGGAGATCGGGCTGTGCGGGCAAGAAGAGTTTTTTGCCGAAGGTGCCGACGTGGCGCTTCAACAAGGATCGACGAATATCATGGCCGTGGATAAAGGTAAACCCAGCCGCGGCCGGAAAATTCCCGAATCCGAGATGGAGTACGTGTCCCGGTTTTCCGCCCGATTTGCCTATCAGGATTTTGACCCGCAGGCCATGACGAATATTGTCGTGTTTTTCCCCGATGGGAAATTGGTGACGATTGAGGCGGACTTTTCCAAGATCAAGTAAGTGCGGCGGGCAGGCACCCTGACCTCTTTCATTGTGGAACGTTGGGAGTCAAGGGGTCCGTTTCCCATTCCACCATCCGAAGCGTATACAGGTGGCGATACAGGCCGTCCCGTTGCATGAGTGCCGGATGTGTGCCTGCCTCGACGATCCTGCCCTTGTTGAGAACAAAAATCCGGTCGGCTTCCTGAATGGTCGTGAGGCGGTGTGCGATGACCACGGTCGTCCGTCCCGTCATGAGTCGTTGTAACGCACGTTGGACCAGCATTTCTGATTCGGAATCCAGCGCCGAGGTCGCTTCATCCAGAATTAAGAGCCGGGGATTCTTGAGGATGGCCCGGGCAATCGCAATGCGTTGCCGTTGACCACCCGAAAGATTGACGCCTTTTTCCCCGACCAGCGTGGTGTACCCATCAGGCAGCGCCGAAATGAAGTCATGGGCATGAGCCGACCGGCTCGCTGCCATAATGTCCTCTTCCGATGCGTCTTCTCGTCCGTATCGAATGTTTTCCAGGATCGTGTCTCCGAACAAGACGGTTTCTTGAGGCACGATGGCAAGCTGTTGATACAAGCCGGCCAATTGCACGTCCCGCAGGTTCTGGTTGTCGATCGTGACGGACCCTTCCGTCGGATCATAAAACCGATGCAACAGGTTCGCGATCGTACTTTTCCCCGAACCGGTCGGACCCACCAACGCCACGAGTTCGCCCGGATGCACTTCGAAGGAGAGATCGGTGAGCACCGGGTGACGCGGGTCATACGCAAAACTTACGTGTGAAAATGTGATGTGGCCTTGAACGTCGCGCAACGCGTGGGCTTGCGGAGCGTCCGTCACTTCCGGCGTGGTGTCGAGCAACTCGAAGACGCGTTCCAGGGCACCCTGTCCTTCCTTCATTTGGGAAAAGATTCGTGCCGCGGCTCCAAACGGACCGATTAAAATTCCTGCAAACAACACGAAAGCCAGGAGGTCCCCGGGTGTCATGGCCCCATCGATGACTTGCTTGCCGCCGTACCACAGGACCATCCCGGCCATCATAAACGTCAAGAGGGTGATGACGGGGATAAACACGGAAAGGATTTTGGCGCGGCGGAGTGTCCCGGCAACCAACGAGTCGACCGCGACGCCGAATCGTCCTTCCTCCCGGTCCGTCCGGACAAAGGATTTCACGACTCGAATACCCGAAATCACTTCTTCGATGAGCGTGGAAAGAGCGGCGGTGTGATCCTGTATTTGAGTGGAGAGAGATTTCAACCGCTTTCCGAACAACCGCGCCACCAGGACCAGGAGGGGAAGCAACAAGACGATCAGCAGGCAGAGTTTCCAATTCATGAACAACAGGAACGCAAGGCCGCCAATCAGCGTCACCAGTTGTTTGGCGGAATCAATGGGGGTTTCGGTCACCAGGTTCTGGATCACGCCCACGTCGTTCATGAGCCGTGAAAGAATTTCCCCCGTGCGTCGTTTGGCAAAAAAGCTGAGAGACAGGGTTTGCAGATGACGAAACAGGTGGGTGCGGAAATCCGCGATGATCAGTTGAGACAGGCGGGTGGTCAGATAGCTCTGCCCCATGGTCAAGGTACTTTGGATGATGGCGATCACCAGAAACAGCAGGATCGTTTGCGTCATGCGTTCAACGTCACGTTGAACCGTGATGAGGTCCCACAGCGTGCCGCCGAGTTTGAGCAGCGTCAGGTTGAGGGCCGCCACGCCCATGATCAAGACACCGGCCAATGCCATTTGAGAAAGATAAGGACGGACAAACGGGAACAGGCGAGAGAATTGACTCATGGCAAGGGCTATTCGTCAGGCGTGGCAGGAAACGAGTGCGGAAAAACAGGAGACCATGGACCGTCGCAGGCTCGAAAACAAAAGAGAGGACTATGCCGGTGCATTCACCGGCTTACCCTTCGTGGTGCGAGGTGCCCCCAAGCCGGTGCGGTCGTTTCGTTCAAGGGATTGTATTGGTGCCGGCCCACCTGGTGATGGAATGGCGAATTTCAGTTCCGCCGCCGGGCGAATTTCATGCGTCGGCGAAGTTTTTTATGCTTATGCTTCCGCATTTTTTTTCGCCGTTTTTTGACTACACTCGCCATTCACACTCCTTCATTTCTTCCTTGGGCGGAAGCTGGTTTTTCTCCTGGGGTCTTCTTGCAAACAAAGAGAGGGATGACCCAAGGTGCGAAGATTTTCAGAGGTAACACAGCACTTGAGGAGGTGTCAAGAAAACGGATTTCACAGGAAAGCCATTCCCACAGTTGTTAGCCTTGTCCTCGAGGCTTATCCCCGACGTTTGTCATCGGGGTCCAGCTTGATCGGGGAGGGAATCCAAGAGCTTCATCCCTTCTTTCTCAGGGCGGCATTTCATACGATGGGGAACGATACATCGTTCTCTCAATATTTTCTAATTGTAGTCACAGTGTAGTCTTGACCGTAGATACGGAAGGAGCCATACTGTGGTCAATGTGAACCATCAGGAGGTCTTTCATGGAATTTGCACTACGGCAGGCAAAAGCCCGCCTTTCCGAACTTGTCGCCGCTGCCCAGGGAGGCGAGCGCGTCGTGATCACGAAACATGGAGAGCCGGCGGTGGAACTCGTGCGCTTCCGCAAACCTGGCGGGATTGACTTCGACAAACTGGACGAGGCACGTCAGCGCCTCGGGATTAAAGACGACGATAGGGCGTGGCCTGAGCAATTTGATGATCCAGCGTTCAGCCGCAAGGTTCTCGGGATCGATTAGGTTGTCCCATGCGGATTCTGCTTGACACTTCATATCTCTATCGATTAACGACGCAGCCCGCGCGTGTATCCGATGCTGAGCGGTTAATCCTCACAAATCAGGCGATACAGCTCTATGTGAGCGCAGTGTCGATCTGGGAGATGAGGCTGAAATTCCAGATCCGGTACCGGTCGGGCAGACGCAAAAGTTTCTTCGACCCAAACGTGGTGATCAACATGCTTGAAGACCAGGACGTCATCTTCCTGCCGATGACCCCGAGTCACGCAGCCCGGTCGCTGGAGATTCCCATTGCCCATAAAGATCCGTTTGACGAAATCCTGCTCGTTCAGGCCCAGGAAGAGGGGCTCAAGCTCCTTACCGTTGATCGTCAGCTTATCGATCATCCGCTGGCAGTCAGGGCATAGAAAAGGACAGTAACAGATTTTCGATCTCCTTAGATTTTCTACTGCCGTCAGCGCCAGTGCGGCACTTATGGATTTGGTGCCCTCGGTGTAATCAGCGATATGGACTCGACCGGCGAGGACGATGCCGGAACTTCTCTCACGGTTAACCGGTTTTGTGGTTTTGTCACGCTCTCGCTATAATGGGCGCATGTCTCGATACCATCTCTCTTTTTTCAGCCTGTTCCTGATCCTCGTCGTGGTGATGACGGGGTGCCAGTTCTTCTCCAATGACAAGAAATTTTCCGCAGACCATGCACGATTTGAGCAAATCGTGCAGGCGGTGGAAACCCTACGCGCGGCGTATGAAAAACAGAATCTCGACGCGGTTCGAAAATTGATGTTGCCGTTAAAAGGATTTCAGCGGCTCGAAGGTCAGATACAACGGGACTTCGACACGTATTCAACGATTTCCTTGAACATCACGATTGAGCGAATCTACATTCGAGGGGAACGCATCGAGGTCAACGTGCGATGGGATGGAGAATGGCAACGTTCTCCCGAAGAAACGCCGGTGACGGACCGTGGACACGGGGTTTGGGTTTGGAGTGGCACAAAGGATATGTTGTTGGCGGGCGTGGAAGGAGCGATGCCGTTCGGAAAAGCCGGCCGTTAAGCCCCGTTGCCTGTTCTTGAAGCGGCCGCAATGAGGCCGCGGATCACGCCCCATTGTTGATGATCCCGATTTTGCCTGGTGGCCTAAACACCACGACATCTTTATTTCCATGAAAAAAGTCACGACCAAGTATCGTTGGGGGCCGGAGGCTGACTTCCTGGTGATCGGGAGCGGGATCGCAGGGTTGCGTGCCGCGATTGAGTTGTGTCGCCACGGACGGGTGCTGATCGTGACAAAAGGCAGCCGCCTGGAAAGCAATTCGATATACGCCCAGGGCGGAGTCGCCGTCGCCCTGAATGCCGAAGACGACGTGAACCTGCATTTCTCGGATACGATCCGGGCCGGGCATCAGCTTGGTCGAGAAGAGGCGGCTCGGGTCCTGGTGGAGGAAGGGCCGACTCGGATCCAGGAACTCATCACCTGGGGCACGCAGTTCGATAAGGTCGGCGGGAAATTCGCCTTTACCAAGGAAGGGGCTCACAGTCGGAACCGGGTCCTGCGGGCCCGGGGCGACGCCACGGGCAATGAAATGATTCGGGTCTTGCTGGAACGGGCTAGGCAGCATCCGGACATTCAATGGTTTGATCGTCATTTTACCAAGGACCTGTTGGTCGTGGATGGCCGGTGCTGCGGCGCGGTGGCGGTGAGTGAAACCACGGGGGACGTCAAACTCCTCCCGGCGGCCGCCGTGATTCTGACGACCGGCGGCGCAGGCCAGATTTACGCGAGGACCACCAATACGGGAAATGCCACGGGCGACGGCATGGCCATGGCCTATCGGGCGGGTGTCGTTTTGGAAGACATGGAGTTTGTCCAATTTCATCCCACGGCGTTGTACCTTCCCTCCAGCCCGCCGTTTCTGTTGTCCGAAGCCATGCGGGGTGAAGGCGGGGTACTCCGAAATCGGAAGGGAGAGGTGTTCCTGTCACGGTATCATCCGGCTGCGGAAATGGCTTCCCGCGATATCGTCGCCCGGGCGATCTGGTCGGAAATGGCCGCTTCCCGGTCGCGCCACGTGTACTTGGACGTCACCCATTTGGGGAAAGGCTTCATCAAGAAACGCTTCCCGACGATTTATCAGACCTGCCTGCGGTTCGACATCGATATCACGGAGGAATGGATTCCGGTTGCTCCAAGCGCCCATTATTTCATGGGCGGCCTGAAAGCGGGGATCGATGGGGAGACCACCTTGCCCGGCCTGCTTGCCGCCGGGGAAGCGGCCTGCAACGGGGTACACGGGGCGAATCGTTTGGCGAGCAATTCGTTGTTGGAAGGGCTGGTCTTCGGATACCGTGCCGCCAAGTCGGCGGCGTCCCTTCCGGCGGGCCCCAAGCGGGCGCACCTGAAAAGTCTGGCCGCACGGTTTGCCGCGGAACCGGCCGGCGCGTTGGAAGACAGCGAAAAACTCAGGAACTCCTTACGCCGGCTGATGTGGACCAAGGTCGGGTTGGTCAGGACCGGCGATTCCTTGATCCAGGCGCTGACGCAGCTTTCCCGGTGGGACCCGCAAATCGAGGCTTCGCTACGAACGCGATCCGACCTCGAAGTCAAGAACATGATCCAGGTGGCGCGGTGTGTGACTGAAGCCGCCTTGTGGAGGGAGAACAGCTTGGGGACGCATTACCGGGAGGACTTCCCGACTTGCCGGGGTTCGGCGTGGAAAACGCACAGCCAGGTTGTGCTGGAGTCTGTCGGTTCGTCTCCCACAACCCGGAAGCGCGCCGGGTAACCGGCCGACCCCTTCTCGACTGCTTACTCATCGACTCTGTTCTCTTAGCAGGCGGTTGTACTGGGTTTGAAGCGTTCCTACCCAAGAGTGAGCCGCTCGTTTCGGAAAGGGCCGCCCGTCGATTGTGTCAACCGGTAGAATGCCGACCCCGCTGCTGGTCAAAAAACATTCATCCGCTTCATACAGGGATTCAGGACGATAGCGGCCCTCCCGGGGTTGAAGGCCCAGGGTCGGGGCCACTTCCAGCACGACCTCCCGGGTGATGCCGGGCAAGACGCCGCATGCCAATGAAGGCGTGTACAGTATCCTGTCCTTGATAAAGAACACGTTGCTCATCGAGCATTCGGCCAGGTGCCCGCCGGTGGTCAACATCAACCCTTCGAAAGCATCCCGTTCCGCAGCCTCCTGTTTGGCCAACAAATTGTTCAGATAGTTCAGGGTTTTGGCTTGAGCCGGATGCGAAAGCGGTGACGGCCTGCGAATCGTGGCGATCGTGAGCTTCACCCCCTTGCGCCGTTGGGCGGGCGTCACGTGCGGGAGTGGCCGCGGAAACAGCACAACCGTCGGCCCGGCGCCGGCGTCCGGGGTTGCGGATTCCCGGCCTCGCCCCCCCCGGGAGAGCGTCAGGCGTATCGCCGCGTGATCCACACGATTTTTGTCGATGACCTTCTGAAAAATCGCGGGCCACTGTTTTTCGGGTAACGGCAGGTGGATCTGCCGGCAGGAGCGGGCGAGCCGTGCGAGATGACGTTCCAGCCACACCGGGCGCCCGTCATAGATCCGGACGGTTTCGAAGACGCCGTCTCCATACAAAAACCCGCGATCGAAGACGGAGATCCGCGCCCGTTCTTCCTGCACGATCCGGTCATTTAGATAAATCCACATGGAAGGAACCGTGGCGTCTTATTGCAACGCTTCAAACAGGGCTTGGGCTTTGTACAGGGTTTCCTGGTATTCGCGATGGGGATCGGAGTCCGCGACGATGCCGGCGCCCACCTGCAGGTAGGCGCGTTGCTGCGTCAACACCATGGTGCGAATCAGAATGTTGAAGTCCACGTCGCCGGTCCAACTCAGGTACCCCAAGGATCCGGTATAGGGCCCGCGCCGCACGGGTTCCAGTTCTTCGATGATCTCCATGCAGCGGATCTTGGGGGCCCCGGTGATCGTGCCGCCGGGGAACACGGATCGAATGAGGTCCGGCGTCGAACACGCGGGCTTCAGCGTGCCCCCGACCTCGGACACCAAATGCGCCACGTGCGAATACTGTTCAATCGTCATGAATTCGTCTACGTGAACCGACCCGTATTCGCAAACCCGGCCCAGGTCATTGCGGGCCAGATCCACCAGCATGACGTGTTCCGCTCGCTCTTTCGCGTCGAGCCGAAGGTTGTCCATGAGTTCATGATCTTCACCCACGGTGCGGCCTCGCGGCCGGGTACCGGCAATGGGACGGGCGGTCACCCGGTTGCCGGTAACCCGGACGAGTCGTTCAGGCGAGGACGAGACCAACGCCAGTGTTTCGGTCACGAATAATCCGGAAAACGGCGAAGGGTTCACCATGCGCAGGCGGTGATACAGGTTTTGGCCGACCGTGTGCAGCGAATCATCCTCCACCGGATTGAATGCGACGGAAAAGCGTTGGGCGAGATTGGCCTGATAAATGTCGCCGGCCCCGATAAACGCCTGGCATTGTTGCACGCGCTCGACGTACTCCCGTTCGGAATGGGTGCCCTCCATGGTTGACGCCACGATCGGAGACCCCGACGGATTCACGAACGGGGAGCACAAGCGGCTGTCCAGTTCGGCCAACCGAGCAGTCCCTTCACGATACAAGGCCTCATGGGATTCGGACAGCAGCCGGTCGGGAGCCGGGGTAAACACCATCTGCAGCGTCCGGGTCTGGTGATCGATCACCACCACCAGATCGAAAAACAGGAACTCCAGATCGGGCAGGGCGAGGTCCCGGCGGGCCAGCGACGGGAGCATTTCGTAGTGCCGAACGGCATCATAACTCAGATACCCGACGGCTCCACCGATAAACGGCGGCAGGGAATCGGAACGAGGAACCAGGCACGGGCCCAGGCACCTGAATAATGCGGGAAGCGGCTCCCCTCGATGCCGTGTCGTCCCGTGTGCCGTTTCCAGGGTATAGTGTCCCGGGCCACCGGAAAAGATCAGGTATGGGTTGCCGGCCACAAATGAATAGCGGGCCTGGCCGGACGTTTGTTTCCCGCTTTCCAGCAGGACCGACGGCCGGTGCGGAACGGCGATCCGCCGGTAGACCTCCCAGGGACTTTCTTCAAGCAAGGGCCTGGTCCGGACCAGCGGAAAGCGCCCGGTGCCGGGACGCGTGGAAGAACTTGAAGAAAGAACGGGCTGGCTCATGGTTTCAGAACGAGTTCGGATGGTTGTGTGTGTATCATACGGGAGTCGGCAGGGGAGAGAAAGCCCCTCCGTGAGAAACGTGCAGGAAGCCAGCCAGCCTTTCCCTTGCGTCATTCTCGCGGAAACCGGAATCCAGAGTATTTAGAGGGCGGCGGTCCGGGTCATGGCCGGGGACAGGTTTTATGCGGCTTGGAGAAGAGAGCGAGGATAAAAGCAGCTTCCTTCCTTCGACAGACCCTTCGCAAAACTCAGGGCGTACTCAGGACAGGCGCTTCGCTCGGAATTGTAAATGTTCAGTAATTCGCTGACAGAAAGAAGAAGGCGCGATGGGATGGCGCGGTTACAAAGACAGAACCTCAGCCGCCGGATTTATCAGGTGAAACTGCGACGTCGCCCAGCGCTCTCAGGAACTTCAGCAGCCCTTTCCGTGACGTGCCGGGCAGCCGGCGAATCTGGTGAAGCAGCGCTTTTTCCTCGCTGGTGAGGGAAGGATAATCCGGTGTCGGCGACATCACTACTGGCTCTCGCGCTCGGGGGAACACTTGGCCGGTGGCCAGCCATTGCGGGTCTTGCCCCAGCAATCTGGCGAGCGCGAAAAAGTGACTCAGTCTGATATTTTTGCTCAAGCCCTGTTCCCACTGATTAACCGCAGAACGCGAGAGGCGCAACGCCTTGGCGACGTCCGCTTGGGATAATCCCGCCTCTTCCCGGGCGGCTCGAATTCTGTCGGTCAACTTGTTCATGGAAACAATGCTTACCTAATTTCAAATAGTATGCTTCATTTCTCGATAAACATGACTGATTTAATAAATTCAGCATGCTATCGATAAGGCTATAGTGAGTGCTGTACGGGGCCTGAGTCTCTCGCAGAGCTTCTCCTTCCACCGGAAATGGAAAGCCGCCGCCGGAAAAATGCGATATTCCAGGCACAGGAACCCGGGCCGCATTCTCGCCGCGCCAGCGGCGACCTTCTGCTTTCTCTTCCCTGTCTTTGTCGCTGTATCCGCCGGGCGCGTGCAGGGGTGCCCCCTTCTCTGCCATCCTGTCAACGAACGAACACGTACCAGAACGACCGTTCTGTTTGTGACTGGAACGCTTGTTCAAAATGCTTAAGTATATTCACTCGATTTTTTTATTGACAAAACAATTTCTCTGCCTATAATCCGCCTCATTTTCTTGTTCATGTAGCCGCCACGCCGCCCCCGAGGCTTGCCTGACTGGCAGAACACTTTTTATCTGACTCACTCAATTTATCGCAGTTCGAAAGGAACACAATTGTGGCACGATTCATGAAGAGAGAGAGAGAGAGAGAGAGAGAGAGAGAGAGAGAGAGAGAGAGAGAGAGAGAGAGAGAGAGAGAGAGAGAGAGAGAGAGAGAGAGAACGCCCCCGCCTTTCTGCCTGTCCGGGAAGGACAGCGCTTCCTCATCGGCCGCAGTCCGTAACACATTCAACCAGCCCCACGTTTTCCGCTGGGGTTCAATCATTTTTTCAGCATAGCGGCAACAAAGTCAGTCGCGCCGACGGGCGGACAACGAAGCCATCACGTCGAATCCCGCTTTCAGTAGGACGCCCCGCATCCCTTGAGGCGTCCGGCAGTCAAGCATGAGTTAAAAATATTTTCGGAGATTGTCTGCACAACAACATAGCAGCAGGAAAAGGAATAAAGATTATGCCTTCAATGTCTTTGCTACAAAATTTTCGCAACAAAAAACTGTACCGATGTTTCCTCGCCTTCATGATCTTTCTGGCTACCGCCACGGCCGGCTCGATCGGCAATGCACAGGCTCAGTCGGCAGAAGTCACCATTGCGGCGGATAAGATCTTGGTGAGGGAAGGGCAGCAAGCCACATTCACGCTCACCCGGACGGGCTCTGCCACGGCAGCGTTGACCGTCACGGTGAGCGTAAGCCAGACCGGCGACTTCATCAAGACGGCGGATTCGTATCAACCACCCACGGAAGTTACCTTCCAAGGCACGGATACGACGGCGACCTTGGAGGTCGAGACGGATAACGATGCGGTGGACGAAGACAACGGTTCGGTCACCGTCACGCTGCAAACGGGCACGGGGTACACCCTGGGTGCGGCCGCGACGCAGTCCGCCACGGTAGTGGTAGCCGATAACGACCAGCCGACCATCACGGTTTCCCTTGAGGCGCCGACGGAAGTCTACGAAGATGTCGGCACTTACACCATTACCGTGGTGGCGACGACTGTAGGCGACAGAGCGCCGACATCGACCTGGAGTTTACAGATATGGCTGGCGGCGGATACGGCGCAAGAGGTCACGGCAGGTGACGGGAGTGGTGATTTCAATCGATTCACCAAATCCGTGGAGTTCGCCCCAGAGGATTTTGTCCTCGATGGGTCGCGCTACGTCGCCAGGAAGGAGCAGACGATCACCATTGTGGATGACGGGCTCGTGGAGGAGGACGAGACGTTTGGCGTACTCATGACGTTACACAGTAGTAAGGTCGGAAGGTTTGTCACGCTGAATCCTGGCCATCCTGATAAGCACGTCATAACCATCAGAGACGACGCCCCGGCTCCGATCCAGACGCCCCTGCAGTTGCCCCGGGCAACCACCACGCCGCCGGATGCGCCCCGGAGCCTGACGGCGACCGCCGAAGACGGGCAAGTGGTCTTGACGTGGCAGGCACCGGCAAACAACGGCGGCTCCGCGATTCTTCGGTACGAGTACCGGCTGAAGGCCGAAGATGGGGCCTTCGGCGAGTGGACGGCCGTCCCGGACAGCACCACGGGTGGGGCGAACGCGGTGCGGTACACGGTCATGGGTCTAGACAACGGCACGGTCTACATTGTCGAGGCACGGGCGGTCACCTCCGTGGGTGAGGGCCGCGTCGCGCGCGTGACCGTCACCCCTGCCACGCCGCCGGATGCGCCCCGGAGCCTGACGGCGACCGCCGAAGACGGGCAAGTGGTCTTGACGTGGCAGGCACCGGCAAACAACGGCGGCTCCGCGATTCTTCGGTACGAGTACCGGCTGAAGGCCGAAGATGGGGCCTTCGGCGAGTGGACGGCCGTCCCGGACAGCGCCACGGGTGGGGCGAACGCGGTGCGGTACACGGTCATGGGTCTAGACAACGGCACGGTCTACATTGTCGAGGCACGGGCGGTCACCTCCGTGGGTGAGGGCCGCGTCGCGCGCGTGACCGTCACCCCTGCCACGCCGCCGGATGCACCCGGAAGCCTGGCGGCGACCCCGGACGATGAAGAAGTGGTGTTGATGTGGCAGGCGCCAGCAGACAACGGCGGCTCCGCGATTCTTCGATATGAGTACCGGTTGCAGGCCGGGGCCGGGACCTTCGGTGAGTGGACGGCCATTCCGGACAGCGCCGCGGGCGGGGCGAACGCGGTGCGGTACCGGGTCACGGGCCTGACCAACGGCACGGCCTACATTGTCGAGGTGCGGGCGGTCAACGCCGCCGGGGCGAGCGCCGCGGTGCGGGTGACCGTCACCCCGCGATCCCCCGCCATCGAGCGGTTCTCGCGCCTCAACGAGGAGATTCTCGCCTTGCAGGCCTTGAGTCTCAGCGACCAGACCAGCCGGGCACTGACCCAGCGGCTCGCCACGCTCACCCCCGGCCAGCCGGAGCGCGCGCAGTATCACCTGGGCGGGCAGCACAGCCTGGCCCGGACCCTCCTCACGACGATGGGCACGGACTCCGGTCCCGGTTTGCCCGGCCCCCGCGTGGATCTCAAGGACCTGCTGGGCAGTTCGTCTTTTGTGCTGCCGTTGCGCCTCCGGGACACCGGCCTGGGGCTGGACCGGATGACGCTCTGGGGGCAGGGCCGGTACACGCGCCTCGCGCGCGCCCACGACGCGAACCTGGACTGGGATGGGGACACGCTCAGTGCCCAGGTGGGCGCGGACGTCCACGTGCGGCCGGACCTGTTGTTCGGCTTGGCCGTGACGTGGGCCGACAGCGGGGTGGACTATCAGGATCGGTCCAGACCGGGAAGCGCCGTAGGCGGGACGCACGACAACTGGCTGGTGAACGTGCAACCGTATGTGGGCTGGCGGTCGGAGATCGGCCTGGGGCTGTGGGCCACGGTGGGTCAGGGCTGGGGCGAGTTGACCATTGCCGACGAGCAGACCGGCAGGCAGGAGAGCAAGGTGAGGGTGGAGACGGCGGCCTGGGGTTTGCGGGGACCGCTGCTGAGCCAGACCGGGGTCCTGGGACCCGAGGCCACGACGCTGACGCTCAGGAGCGACGCCGCGTGGACGAGGGTGGATGTGATCGGGAACCAGGAGGACCTGGCCGGGCGGACGGTGAGCGCGGGCCGGGTGCGACTCCTGCTGGAAGGGCAACACACGCACGTGACGCCGACCGGGGAGCGGCTGGAGCCGTTCGTGGAGTTGGGGGTCCGCTTTGACGTGGGTGAGGGGCTGACCGGCAAAGGGGTCGAAGTCGGCGGTGGTCTGCGCTATGCCGTGCCGCGGCTGGGGCTGACGCTGGAAGGCCGGGGCCGGGGCATGGTAGGGCACCGGGGCTACACGGAATGGGGCGCGAGCGGGCTGGTGCGCGTGGATCCCGGCGTGTCGGGTGAGGGCCTGGCTGTGCACTTGGCGCCGACGTATGGCCCGGCGGCCAGCCGGGTGCAGCAAGTCTGGACACAGTCGCCCGGCCAACCGTTCGGGGAGCCCGCCACCGGCGTGGGTCAGCCCCCGCAGGCGGGGGTGGATGCCGAGGTGGGCTATGGGCTGGCGAATGTCGCCGGGGCACGAGTCTTCACGCCGTATGGTGCGGTGACGCTGGGGCAAGGCGGGGGAGCGCAGTACCGGCTGGGCGGGCGCTGGACCGGGGTTACGGGGTTGATGCTCAGCGTGGAAGGCGTGCGGCAGGAGCCGGTAGGGCAGCAGCCCCTGAATCAGGGCCTCCGATTGCGGGCGACCTGGGGTTTCTGAGGATGCCGGGGCGACAGAAACTGCGAGATTCCTCGCTTCGCTCGGAATGACCATTTAGAAGACAGCGCCATGAGATGGCGCGGGTACAACTACTAAAGGCAAAGACGCTGGATCCCCGATCAAGTCGGGGATGACAGAAGGGGGTGGAGAGAGGTGCTTGCGGGGTTTCGCCCCCGCGCGACGAAGGGAGGAATGCGGGGTTTCGGCCCCGCACGCCGAGGTCCTTTTGTTTCGGCAAAAGGACCCAAAACCATTGGCGCCCGGGCGTGGCCCCAGGGGGGTGCCTTTGCCCCAGTCCCGACTGTGAGGGCTGCGGAACTCGCTTCGCTCAGACAGTCCTCGCCCCCCAATTGGTTTCGGGACTGGGGCGCAGCCACGCCCGCAGGCGCCGGGAAATGGCGCCATGAGATGCGCGGCTACGAATATCTCAACGAATACAATTGCTTGACAGTCGAATCGGGATTTTGCTTGAATAGCCTGCCCGGAATCGAGAGGGCGGGCTTATGCCTTCGTCACCAGATCCATTGTTTGCGGGGTTAGGGCAAGCCGTGCGCATCGGCACGAACTTGCTTGCGACGCTGATGGTGGGCGGAGGATTGGGGTGGTGCATCGACTCCTACGTGTTGCCCACTGAACCATGGGGCTTGGTGGCAGGTCTGATCCTCGGGGTGATTGCCGGCATTCGAAACGCCTACCGTACTGCCCAACGCTGGGATCAATCGTAGCGTTTCCCCAAAGCGTTTTCTCTAACACGAAGACGAGATTCCGTTGGAAGATCCACTTCATTCTTTTGAGCTTCATACGATTGTCCCGTTGTCCCTGTTCGGCCTCGACGTGTCCATCAACAAGGCCGTGATCATGATGTTTCTCGTGGTGGGACTGGTCACCCTGTTGCTGACGAAAGCGCGTTCCTCGGGCTCCCTTATCCCCACGAAATTGCAGAGCGTGGCCGAACTGCTGGTGGAGTTTATTCGCGGGATGATTCACGAAACCATGGGCCCGGACGGGATGCGGTTTTTCCCCCTGATCGCCACCCTGTTCTTATTTATTTTATTCTGTAATCTGCTGGGGCTCATGCCCGGTGCGTATACGGTCACCAGTCAAATCGTGGTCACGGGCGCGTTTGCCCTGGGGGTCTATACGCTCAGTCTCCTGGTCGGATTCAAAGTACACGGGATGAAGTTTCTGGGGATCCTCGTTCCGTCGGGGACGCCGGGTTGGCTGTTGCCGCTCATGATTCCCATTGAAATCATCAGTCAACTGGCCCGGCCGGTTTCCTTGTCCGTTCGGTTGTTTGCCAACATGACCGCCGGGCACGTCATTCTCGGGGTGCTGTTCGGTTTGACGATCAGCGGCGGGTTGTTGATCGGATGGCTGCCGTTTTCCTTTACGGTGGCGTTATACGGATTGGAAGTCGGGATCGCCTTTATTCAAGCCTACATTTTTACGATTTTGACGTGCGTCTATATGGGAGACGCCTTTCATCTCCATTAAGCCGAAACATCTGTTCGATGTCCTGTTATTAACGATCTCACCAGGGAGAACACAACATCATGGATTCTGCAGCGTCAGCGTTATTGGGAATGGGGCTTGCGGCCGCGGGGTTTGCCGGCGCCGGTGTGGGGATTGGGTATATTTTCGGAAAAATGATCGAGGCCGTGGCCCGTCAACCGGAGGCGGAGGCACGGGTCGGCAAGTATATGTGGATCGGCTTCGCGTTGGTCGAAGCGATCGCCCTCTATGGGTTGGTGATCGCCTTCATCATTATGGGTTTGAGGAAATAGGACGCGCACGCCATGCCTCAATTTGACGTCCATTTCTTTTCGTCCCTGATTTTTTGGGAATTCGTCTCGTTCGGCATCCTGTTCTGGGTCCTGTACAAATTTGCGTTTCCGCCGATTTTGGAAGCCCTGGAAACGCGTGAACGGAAAATCCGCGACAGTATCGAGCAGGCGGAGCAGAGCCGGACGACGGCTGAACAACGCCTGGCGGACTACGAGGCGAAACTGAGCGGCGCGGCGCAGGAAGCCGAGGCGATCGTGGCGGAAGCCAAAGCCAAGGCTCAACGGCTGCTGGAAGAGAACGAACAGCGGCTGCGCACCGATTCGGCTCGGATCCAGGCCGAGACCACGCGGGAGATCGAACGGGAGCGACGGAAAGCCCTTCAAGACATTCGAACCGAAGCTGCGGATTTGGCGTTGGCGGTGGCGGAAAAAGTCCTGGAGCGGAGCCTGTCGGATGACGATCATCGTCGCCTCGCCCAGCAAGCATTGCAAGCCGTGGCCGCCGCCGAAGCTCAGAAGTAAGCTTTTACCTCACGCTTCTTCCCGGGCGGTAACACCCAACGTTCTATAATGTTCCACCGAGACGGCGCGGTAGATGCGCGCGCGTCTGATAATGCCGGACGGTTTTGCGCAAGCGATCGACTTTGCACGAACATACCAAATTTGCTATATTCTTGATTTACATGCTGCATGAACTGGACCGTAGAAACCCTGAATGCGACCGTGGATAAAGATCTCGCCTCAAGATATAACTTGGCGCTGCAGCGCGCCAGAGAGGTGCTGAAATGAGCAAAGTCATCGACTTGCATAAGAAATGGAGTCGGGATTCAGACTATCGGAAGGCCTTTGATGAGCTTAAGCCCGAGTTCGACCTGGCCCGCTCACTGATTGAGGCCCGCATTGGTGCCGGACTCACCCAGGCGCAACTGGCAAAGCGCATGAAGACCACGCAATCGGTCGTGGCCCGGCTTGAGGGCGGGCGCATCCACCCCTCCACCAGAACATTGGGGAAGGTCGCACAGGCCACCGGCACCCAGCTCAGGATCAGCTTCGAGTCCGCCGAAGATACCGCCTGACTGAAACGGTATGCGTACGCAGGGCATGCCGGTGAATTCCCAACCCGCCCCGTCTAAGCAGCGCGACAGCGTTTCGCTCGGAATGATAACTGAGCGCCATGAGATGGCGCGGCTACGAATGTAAAGACAAAGACGCTGGATCCCCGATCAGGTCGGGGATGACAGAAGGGAAGAGGTGGGAATTACCTCACGCCGCCCGGGCGGTAGCCTTCCAGGTCCAGCGTGACGAATTGGAACCCGAGGGCTTTCAATCCTCGGGTGATGCGGTCGCGTCGAACGGGCTCGAGAAAATCGGGGAGTTCGTTCGGGTCCACCTCGATGCGCGCGATGCCTTCATGATCGCGGACGCGAACCTGCCTGAACCCTTCGTCCTTCAACAATCGCTCGGCTTGTCCCACGCGCTGTAATTTTTGTTCGGTAATCCTCGTGCCTCGCGGAATACGAGAGGACAGGCAGGCGGCTGCGGGTTTGTCCCAGTTGGATAAGCCCAGGGCTTTGGCAAGGGCACGAACGTCGGCCTTGCCAAAGCCCGCTTCGACCAATGGGCTGCGCACGCCGAACTTTCGGGCCGCTTGCAGACCCGGCCGGTCATCGCCCAGGTCGTCGACGTGGGCGCCGTCGACGATCGTGAGAATACCCGTGTCCCGTTTGATGGGAGCAAAGAGCTGATACAGATCGGTTTTGCAATGATAGCATCGCATGGAGTCGTTCCGAACGAACGCCTCGCTGTCCAGTTGATTCGTCGAGGCCACGATCAATCGTGCCCCGATTTCTTCACTCAGTTGCCGGACGGCCTCCAATTCCTCGTGCGGCAGGGTAGGCGACGCAGCGGTGACGGCGGTCGCCCGAGCACCTAACATCTCCGAGGCGATTTTAAGCACGAGGGTGCTGTCAACGCCTCCGGAAAATGCGACCAGCACGCCATCCAGCCCTTGAAAGAACTCAAGAAGGTTCGCCGTTTTGCTCTGAAGGTCCTGGGGAATGGGAAGAAGGTGCAGCGCGTGCATCAGGTTCCTATCGACAGAGGCGCCGGCGCCGGTCGCGCGGGCAGGGTTCCGAGTTGCCCGCAGGCCCCCAACACGTCACGCCCGCGATTTTGTCTGATGAACACATCATACCCCTTTTGCCTGAGGATCGTCTGGAACGCCGCAATGGCGGTATCCGCCGGCCGGCGGAACGGGCTGTTCGGAAATTCATTGAACGGAATGAGATTGATTTTACAACGAATGCCTCGAAGCAGCCGGCTGAGGCGGACGGCGTCGTCCGTTGAATCGTTTTCCCCTTGTAACAACACGTACTCGAACGTCAAGTAACGGTTCGCCGGTATGGGATACGCACGGCACGCCGCGAGGAGGTCGGGCAGGGGGTGTAAGCGATTCATCATCGGCATGAGCCGGTCTCGCTGCTCGGCAGTCGAGGCGTTTAACGAAACCGCCAGGTTCACTCCGAGCTTGGCGACGTCGTGGAGTCGTTGCGAAAACCCCGCCGTGGAAATCGTGATGCGTCGTTTGGGAAAGCCCACCCCCCAATCGGTATTGGTCAGCCGGGTGAGGGCATCCGACAGTTCATCGAAATTGGCCAGGGGTTCGCCCATGCCCATGAACACCAGGGACGTGATCCTGTCTCCGGGTTGGAGTCGGTCCTGGGCCGTCAAAATTTGATCGACGATTTCATGCGCCTTCAGGTTTCGCTTGAGTCCCATTTGTCCCGTGACGCAAAACCCACAGTCCAGGGTGCAACCGACCTGGGTTGACACGCATTGAGTCAACCGCTCCTCATCCGGGATGAGCACGCTTTCGACAGCCAAGCCGTCTTTCAGGGAATGCAGGAATTTTTGGGTCCCGTCCACGCTTTGGAAAAACGTGGGAGACGCCAACCGTTCAATGACGGCCTCATGCCCAAGCGTCTCCCGATCGTTCAGCGAAAGGCTGCTCATCCCGGCGACGTCTCGAATCCGGTGCTGGTAAATCCACTGGAGGATTTGCCGGGTTCGATAGGAGGGCCAACCCAACCGTGCCACCAGGGCAGCCATGTGCGCAAAATCGAGAGTCACGAGATTAGTCGGTGTGGGTGAGGTCATGGCAAGGCTAGGTTAAGGATCGAAAAACCCTAGCATAGGCGAGAAATGCACGACAACAGGGAAGAATGCGGGGTTTCGGCCCCAGGGCGCAGCCACGCCCGCAGGCGCCCTGAGGTGGCGCCATGTGATGGCGCGGGTAGGAAGACTAACTATAAAGACATTGGATTCCCGATTAAAGCTGTCGGGAATGACAGATAAGAGAGAAGAGCCATGGGATGGCGCGGCAACAAATTCAAAGACACTGGATTTTGTAGAGCTGTTTCAAAACGTACCAAATATAGGCTTAGAAATATTGTGTGACAGCAAGCTCGTATATTGAAAAGTTGATGAAGACTAAAAAAATAGTGAATTGCCTTAAAATGTTGTTTATGTAAATCGATATAAAAATCTAAATATTTATTATTGACTTGCTTTAGCATTGATGATAAAAGCAAGCAAGATTAAAGCTTGCTTGCTAAAATGGAAGAAATCAAAGATGAACTCAGGGATATTATTGTCGGTTTGGAACAACGCATTACTGTGTATGAAACCAAGCTTAAGGACTTCAAGAAAAAGAGGGAGAGGCTCAATGAAGAAATTGCGACCATTGAGAAATACTTGGAGTTGGCAAAGACGTTATATCGAGTTGAAGCGGACAAAGCGAAATTGGCCAGTCTCTCCAGCCAAATCATTTCGGATGAAACGGGCGCGCCGCCCTTGCCGGTAACGGATGTCACGGATCAATCCAAGGAAATTCTTCTGGGACGAAGCAAGTACGTCGGGATGAGCGTGCCGGATGCGTCATTCATCATTTTCCGGGAAGCGCGAGAGCCGATGCATGCCAAAGAATTGTGCCAGCGTCTCATCGAGGGGGGAATGCAGATCAGAGGAAAAACGCCGGTGACGTCGATTGCCACCTCCCTCAAACGTGACCCTCGTTTCAGAAAAGTCGGACCAAATACATTTGCGCACGTTGAATCAATTGATAAGTCCATGAACGTGTCCGGATAACATTTGAACGTCCGGGCAAGAATGAGTCGATGAACGAAAGCGTAGTCAATCATCACTGCCACAACGCTGGAAGGAGGTGAGACTTTTGGCAACAGCAAAGAAGAAGGCGCCGGCTAAGAAGGCTGCCAAGAAGAAAGCTCCCGCCAAGAAGGCTGCAAAGAAGAAGGCACCAGCTAAGAAGGCTGCCAAGAAGAAAGCTCCCGCCAGGAAACGGTGAACATGCTCCCTTCACGACACTGCTGGGAGTAGACAACTCTACTCCCAGCCAGCCTCCCCGCTCATGGTATCAAAACGGACAACCCGACGTGCTTTCTCGTGATACGCAACGAGCGTCTGTCATGAACAAAAAAAGATTGAATTTTTTTTTCAGGAGCGTAAGAAGCACTCAGGGTGTACGCTTCGCTGTGACGAGTGAGAAAGACGTAGTCTCGGACAAGACCTGAAAGGAGGTGAGACTAGTGGCAACAGCAAAGAAGAAAGCCCCGGCTAAGAAGGCCCCGGCTAAGAAGGCTGCCAAAAAGAAAGCCCCGGCTAAGAAGGCTGCCAAAAAGAAAGCACCAGCCAAGAAAAAGAGATAGATTCTCTCCCATTTTTGAACACGCGGCGGAAGAAGGTTTCCTTCTTCCGCCGTTGTTGTATGAAGGCGTTTTTGCGTCCCGGAGCGGAGCGGGCGTAAGATGGTCAATCAATGGAGACTTCCTCGTTGCTATCGTTGCCGCACCGGCCGTGTTCCCGTCCGGGGCGCCCGGGTGTGGTGCTCTCGATTCCGCTGATGGAATACGAAGCGGCCCGTCAATTCCAATGGCGTCTTCACGATGAACGGCTTGCGGATGTTCGACCGGATACGTTGGTGCTGTTGGAACACGAGCCGGTGATGACGCTTGGCCGGACAACGAAACACGCACATTGGAACGGGCTGCATGCGGTGCCAGGGGCTCGGGATCTTCGGGTGATTGAAAGTGAGCGCGGCGGGTCCGTGACCTATCACGGGCCCGGGCAGATCGTGGGGTATCCGATCGTGAGGCTCCGGCAGTTTTGTGCAGGCCCGAAGGCGTACGTGCGAATGTTGGAAGAGGTCCTCATTCGAGTGTTGTCGAAATGGGGGATCAAAGGCTACCGCATGGAACAGTTCGTCGGAGTATGGGTGAACGATCCCATTGATCCCGCCGGACCGTCAGCCAAAATCGCGGCGATGGGCGTGAAGATCGCGCGTGGGGTGACCTTGCATGGCTTTGCGTTGAACGTCACGGTCGATCTTGCGCCGTGTGCCGGTATCGTGCCGTGCGGCATTGACGGCTGTCGCGTCACGTCGATGGCGGAAGTGTTGCGCGGGGAGATCGAACTTCACGAAGTCCGTCACCAGATCGCGCGGTGTTTCGGGGACGTGTTCGGGCTGGAATGGCAGGACTTCCCGTTACAGGCCCCACCCGCCGCTGACGTGAATAGTCGTGCCCGTCACGTACCGGGCCTCGTCGGATAACAAATACGTCACGGCCGAGACGGTATCCTTCACGTCGCCGATGTACCCGGCCGGAACTTTTTTCGCCATCCCATCCAGCTCTCCAGGCGGAGCACTCCCCGAATCGATAAAGCCCGGCGAAATCGCATTGACCGTAATCCCATGCGGGGCCAACAGTTTCGCCAGGGTCCGCGTCAGGATCAGGATGCCCGCCTTGGCGATATAATGCGCCGTGACCATGGGCTGGGCCTCCATCTTGTCCGCGTTGGCCATGCTGAACGAAATGATGCGGCCGTACTCCCGCGCTTTCATGCCGGGCGCAACCGCTTGGGCCAAATAAAAAATCGGGTGCAGGTTATTGGTGAACATGTCCGCCCAGCCTTCCGGTGTTTCGTCGAACAGATTGACCCGGTGATACGGTCCCGCCCCGTTCACCAGGACGTCGATCTTTCCCCAGTGCCCCTCGACCTGCCTGACCAGATCCCGGCAGGCCGCGGGATCGGACACGTCGCAACGAACGGCGAGCCCTTGGCCTCCTCGTTCGACGATGGCTCGGGTAGTGTCGGCCGCCTCCTGTTCGCTGGTTCGATAGCAAATGGCAACGGACCATCCGCGTGTTGCCAGATCGAGGGCAATCCCTTTTCCGATGCCGCGTGCGCCACCGGTGATCAATGCGACGTTCGGTTCCATCGACGTTCCTCCTTCAATGAACGGGTTGCATTGAATACTGCGCCTGTCCCCCAAGAAATGAAATTGGGACGCCTGAGAGCCATTTTCGCATCAAGGCCTCCTTCTGTCATCCTCGACAATAAGAGCTGTATCCCCGCTAACGACTTCGGGGATGGATCCAGGGTCTTGTCTTTTGCCTTTGTCTGTCATCCCCGACTCGATCGGGGATCCAGGGTTTTTGTTTCCCCTTCGCTTTGCAAGGAGAACGACACTGGATCCTCGCGTTCGCAAGGATGACAGAAAAAACAACGGCTCCCTCACCCCGGCCCTCTCCCACGGGGAGAGGGAGAGAAGCGACGGCGGTCCGTTACGTGGGCGACGAGTTTCCATGCCGTTGCATCAACGTGTGCAACACGTTATCCGTTCGAGTGGACAACGTGTTTTTGCCGGATCCGGTTTCTTCGTGCAAAAAGGTCCGCAGGTCGTCGAAGGTATCGAGATCGCGTTCGGGATCCAGCAGCCCGACAACAAGCCCCGCTTGTTCGGCACGGGCCCGGCTTTGGGCGAGGACGCCGCCGGTTGACCAGGGGATATCGGCAAAGAGTGCAGGCACGGGTTGTTTCGCCCCCACCAGATAATAGCCGCCGTCTTCCGTGGGCCCCAACACCACGTCCGTGGTCTGCAAGAGGGCTTTCGCGCGCTGATAGTGGAGCGCGGAAAGATTGGGAATGTCCGTGCCGACCAGCAAGGCGTACGCGTATCCGCGGGTGAACACGGCGGTGAGGGCGTGATCCATGCGCTGTCCGAGATCCTCACCCGCCTGGTCGCACAAGTGGATGCGATACCGGGCCGCCAGCGTTTGAAAAAACGGGTGGTCCATGCTTGGCGTACAGGCCAGGAAAATATCGAACCCCCGAAGCGACCGGGTCCGTTCCACGGCATCCATGACCAGACTTCCGTGCAGGCTCGCCGCCTCATCGGGGGCCAGGGGCGGGCACATGCGTGTCTTCACGGTTCCGGGCACCGGCGCCTTGGCAAAAATAATGATCGCCCCTTCGGCGGGTCCTGAAGACGAACCGCTTCTCCGTTTACGGCGGTCTCGATGAGATGAGGGGGCGTTACCTGATCGGGCCATAGAAGTGGTGCAGGATTTTTGGGGATATGCCGATCCCGTACAAAAAGCGGAGGAGCCACATATGCAGAATGGTACGGAGGGTACCCTGTTGCTCCCACCGTCGAAACGACGTGGTCACCCTGGTGCGCAAGGCGGCAAGGGACCCCGCGCGTTTGAGGCGTCGCGTCAACTCGATATCTTCCATCAGGGGCACGTCGGCAAACCCGCCCAGGTCATCGAACACGGAACGACGGATGAAAATCGCCTGATCGCCGGTGGCGATGCCCGACCAGCGCGAGCGCCAATTCATCAGGCGACTGATGAGCCAGGCCCACCCGCGATCGTCCTCGAACCGGACGTCGAACCGGCCACCCGCGTACTTGGGATTCTGCAGGACCCGCTCGATCTCGTTGCGCGTCTCCGGTGGAAGAAGCGTATCGGCATGCAGGAACAACAGGACGTCGGATCGCGTTGCCCGGGCACCGGCATTCATTTGTTGGGCGCGCCCCTGCTCCGAGACCATCACTTTCGCGGGTTGCAGGCTGAGCCCCGGCAACTGGCCCTGCGCAATGGAAACCGTCTGGTCCCGGCTGCCGCCGTCCACCAGGACGACTTCATCGAAGCGTAGCTGTTGTAGCGTGAGGAGCGTCCGTGACAGGATTCGTTCTTCATCCAAGGTTGGAATAATGACGGCGATCGAGGTGGACATCCCCTCCTCCGTAGTGGCGGCATCTAATGCCGCCTTCCGTCGGCCGCATCTCATGCCGCCTGGGCCGCCCAACACCGCTACGAGGGTTTCTTGGGTTTCTTGGGGTTCTCAAACATGAAATAGACCACCATGGCAATGGTGCCCCAGTAAATGACGTATTTATGCCAGAAGAGTACTTCGCCGATGTTGAGGAAGGCCAGGATGCAGAAGAGGGAAAAGGCGACCACTCCGTACCGGACGGCGGGGATTTTCACGGAAGAATGCGCCCACAGGGCCAGGCCCGAAAAATACAGGATCATGGGAAAGATGGAAATCTCCGCGCCGGTACTGGCGGACAGGAACACCTGAATGAACCCGATGAAGACCATGGCGGAACCCACCATCTTCATGGCCACTTTCATTTGCAGGGCTTCGTGCGCTTCCCCGTCCACGTCGGAATTCTGACTTGGCGGTCCCACGTGGACCCCGGGCACCTGCCGTCTGGGCGGTTCGGGCTGCTCGGGGACCTGGGAAGGGTCAGGTGGTTTTGTCTCGGGTGCCATGCGTTACCACTTGAAATGTTTACTGAGCGTGAGTCCCTGTTGATGATAGCTGGACCCGATGGACGCCCCATACAGGTGTTCCGGCAGGTCCAGCATGTTCTCGTACACGACCTTGAAAAACGTCTGGCCGTCGCGAATCAAAAACGGCACGTCATGCGGTCTGACTTCCAGCACGACCTGTGTGCCTTTGCGCGTCCCGTCACCGGCGCCGAAACCCGGGTCGAAGAATCCGGCGTAGTGGGTGCGCAATTCACCAAAGGCCGCTTCATAGGCCACCATTTCGGCTGCGTACCCGGCAGGCACTTTGATGCGCTCATGAGAGGCCAGGATATAAAACTCTTCGGGCTCGAGCAACAACGTATTGTTGGGCTGCCGGTAAATAGGTTCCCAGAAGTCGAGCGCCGAATAATGGCCGATCTTCGACAGATCGACCACGTGACTGTTCTTTTTCGCCCGATACCCCACGATCTCGCGACCCGCGCCGGAACCCCGCAAGTCGATCCCCAGAAAGAGGCCGTGATCCACGCGGATATCCTGAGTGGCGAGGGGACGGGCCTCCGCCAAATCGTCGTCATTGTGATAGAGCAGTTTGGCGGACCGGTGCAGGGCTCGCAGTTGCGGATCGGAGACCGTGGGCCGCCCGGTCAGGAGCCGGAGTTGGTTTAACGCCAACCCGGTCTGCACGCGAATGGTAAACGACCGCGGGACGATCTCCAGGTAGAGCGGGCCCTGGTACCCGGGAGGGATCTCATCGAACCCCGCATTCAGGTCCGTGATGAGCCGCGTGAAAATATCCAGGCGACCCGTGGAGCTTTTAGGATTGGCCCGCCCGCGAACGTGTGGGGGCAGCGCGACGTGTTCCAATAACGGCACCAGATAGACGTGCCCTTTTTCCAGGATGGCGCCTTGGGTCAGGTCCATATCATACATGACCAACTCGGACTGGTACAGATCCAGCACGTTCAAGCGCGCGCTGCTCTCCGACCGTTCCGGGAGGAAGCTGCTGATCAACCGGTACGCTTTCGTGCCGAGCCGGAGATCCACGCTGGCCGGTTGGATCTGGCTTTCGGTGATGGCGGGAGCCGCGTCGATCGCGTGTTCCCGAATCAATGTTTTCAGGTGAGTATCGGAAAGAATGCCGTGCTTGCGAGCAGAGCCCATCGTCACTCGTCCATGGCGCCCAGGCTGCAGAGTCCCCCGGCGGCGGAGGTGCCGACCATGGGCAGTTCCCGCATGCGACCCGCGTCGGGCTGGGGGTCGGGCTGCGGATAATGGTAGGTCTTGTTTTCGTAATTTTTCAGCACCGCGCCGTTTTCATCCAGGTTCAGCAGATAGTCGGGAGGCAAGAGCGGGATTTTCCCGCCGCCACCCGGGGCATCGATCACGAAATGAGGAACGGCCATGCCGCTGGTATGTCCTTGGAGCGCCTGGATGATTTGCAGGCCCGTCTCCACGGTCGTGCGGAAATGGTTGGTCCCTTTGGTCAGGTCGGCCTGATACAGATAATACGGCTTCACGCGGGCCAGCAGGAGTTGCTGCATGAGCTGTTTCATGATGTCCGGATCATCGTTCACGCCCTTCAGCAGCACCGTTTGCGCGCCCAGCGGCACACCGGCGTCGGCCAGGCGTCCGCAGGCCTCTTTGACTTCCGGGGTGAGTTCATCGGGATGGTTGAAATGCAGATTCATATAGATCGGATGATACTGTTTGACGATCTCGCACAGTTCCGGGGTAATGCGCTGGGGCAGCGTCCCGGGCACACGGGTACCGAACCGGATGAGTTCGAGATGCGGGATGGTCCGAAGCGCCTTCAAAATGCGTTCGATCAGGTGATCGGGTAACAACAGGGGATCGCCGCCAGAGAGGATGACGTCCCGGACTTCCGGATGCTCGCGGAGATAGGCGATGGCCTGATCCAATTCACCCTTCTTCAGGAACCCGGGTTTCCCGACCAACCGCTTACGCGTACAGAACCGGCAATAGATCGGGCATTGATTCGTGACCATCAACAGCGCGCGGTCCGGATAGCGATGGACCAGGTGCGGCACGGGACTGTCGCTATCTTCTTCCAGGGGATCGTCGGGCGCGTCGAAGTCCTCCATCTCGATGGAGTCCGGCACCACCTGTTTCCAAATGGCGTCGCCTTTGGCTTTGATCGTGGCAAGCACCGTGGGCGTGATCCGCATGGGATACGGGCCCACGACCTGCTCCACTTCTTTGGGATCCACGCCGAGATGTTTCGCCAAATCCTTGGGTTTGGTGATGCTCTCGGCCAGGACACGTTTCCAATCATCCATCGGCATGCCTCGTCACTAGGGGTGAAAACCCTTCGCCAGATCCGTCGCCAGGCCCTTCGCTTCGCTCAGGGTAAACTCAGGGCAGGCTCTCATTCACCGGGTCCTCAACGGGGTGTTGCCCCTCCGGGGTGGCCTCACTCGCGGTGGACGCCAAGGCGTCAAGGTGGTCCAGAATGTCCGGCGTTTCCGTCAGGACGGTGTCTCCATCAACCAGGACGGGGACGTAATATTGTCCCGAGATCTCGAACACCTGTTTTCTCAACGGGAGGACCGTGGGAACAATAACACTTTTATACTCGATCTCCAACTCATCCAACAGGCTGCGCACCAGGACGCATTCCGGGCACCATTCAGTATGATACAACGTCACCGAGTGCATGGTTTCTTCTTTCGTCATCACGTCATCCATTCGGGACGGCACAGGGGCCGTCCCCTACGGTCCCAATGATGCCTCCATCCATGTAGGGACAACCCCCTGTGGTTGTCCGTCGCGAAATGACCCATCCATTCGGGACGGCACAGGGACCATCCCCTATGGGCGGGGACAGGCTTATTGTTTCCTCCCCTTTGTAAGGGGAGGCCAGGTGGGGTAGAGCCGACTGCCATGAAACACAGGGTTTCGCCGTTCTCCAAATGCCTCTACCTCCCCTCACCCCTCCTTACAAAGGAGGGGAAGAGCCCACATAGAATGCGGCCGCCCTACCCAGCCGGCAGCGCGCAGGGCGCCAGGATGGCATCGCGCATGCCGTGCAGCACTTTTTTATCCTTGGGGCAGACCGTCGCCAAAATCCCGCCAAGGGTCACCTCGTCTCCGGACACGAAATAATACGGGGACAATCGAGCCCGTCCCTCCATGGATTCCAGTTGACCCGTGCGCTCGTCCCAATACGTCATCTCGTACTGCCGGCCTTTGTGAAACGCCTGGAAGACGTAGGGCATTGAGGTGAAGGAATCCAGCGCATGCTCCAATTTCGCCGCCCAGGCGGACTGCGGGATATCATGCCCCACGACCACCCCGCGGCTGCCCCAGGCCAGTTCCGAAAACCCCGAAGGCTTCAACACGCACTGTCGCTGTTTCTGCGTGGCACGGGCCAACTGCCGCCAATCGGACACGGCCTTCCCGTCGAGCGTGAGGTCCGGGATGATCGCGGACGGAGGCAGAGGACGAGGGTCCACGACCCAGGTCCTGGGCATGACCTGCCCGAGATGCTGAAACACGTCCGTCCCCAGCGCGTCGGACCAGAACCCTTCCAGCATGGGGTGATGCAGGAGCGCGAAGGCCAGCTTCTCTTCCATCCAGGGCTTATACGGCGGCGTCACGCTCACCCGGCCCTTTTTGGCGGTGTACATCAGCAATTCGGACTTCGGCACGTTGTCCAGGTCAAAGAGTTCAAAAAACCGATAGACGTGCGAGACGGGCCGTTCTCCGGACGGCGTGACCATTGTGACCTGGATCCCCGCTGAAGACTGCGAGGACAGGCTCGGTTCATGAAACCGGAGATCGCGAGGATGCACGCAATAGGCGTCCACCCCGGCGGCCCGGAGCCGGCAAGCCACCCAGTCCATTTCATTCCGGTAATCCTCGGCCTCATCGGACACCACGATGGCGAGACAGCCCGCGTCCTCCCCGGACCGGTCCCGGAACAGCGTGGCAAACCCGTCGATCATGCCGTCGGGCCCGCCGACGAGCGCATCACCCAACGCGCCGTAGGCGGAGGACAACGCGCCCGTCATCCCGATGCCGCCGGGCACGGAGTCCAACTCCGTGATCGTCATGCCCGTCTCGGTCGGAATCACGTCGGGCCGGATCACCTGCGGGACCGCCTCCCGAAACCGTTTCATGCGAGCATACTCCAGCAAGGCGGGAGGCTTGCCCTGGTCGAGATACTGGTGCACCCAGAACGGTTGCCTGCCCTTGACGCTGTCCAGATACAGCCGGTTGAGCGCTTTGGAGAACGACCAGAGCCGGGGGCCGAGGGTCTCGAAGAACGACACGTCGTGTGCGGTCAACTGGAACGGAACGGGCGAGACGCGCCACGCGGGCGTTGACTCGAACAGCCCCGCCGCTTGCAGCGCATGGTGCACGGACAGGCAGCGCCGGCTCTCTTCGCAAAGGGGAGCCGTGGGGGCGGGAGAGAAGGCCGAAGGGGCCGCTGTGTCCGAACACCGCTGAATCATGGGACCTGCCGCCGGGACGTGGGCCATGAGAACGTGATACCTCTAATGGATCGTAATAATGATGAAGTGATGAAGAATGGATGTTGGTGGAATTCGCAGGGTTGCAACAGAATACCCGACAGAATGTCATGATACCACGACCCCTTGGGGATAGACAAGCAACAGCCCCCTCTTCCGTAGTGGCGGCATCTCATGCCGCCAAGAATGCTACGAAAACCGGTTTCTGTAGCGGCCGCAACCCGGGGCTGCCGAGCGGCCTCTCCGCAGTTGTAGTTGTAGTGGCGGCATCTCATGCCGCCTTCCGTTGCTCCCCCTCCTCTGTAGCCGCCGCATCTAATGCGGCCAACCTCACTCTTTCGCTCCTGCTTCCCGCAGCCATCCGACGATCTTCTCTTTGCCTTGAGCTTCGGCAATCCTCAATGCGGTCAATCCAGCCGTTTTCGGATTCTTTCCACGAGGTCGCTCACCGGGAATCTTGTAGTTGACATCCACTCCGGCGTCTATCAGCAAACGAACAATGTCCTCATAGCCGGTATTGATAGCAATCATAAGCACCGATACGCCGCCCGTCGTTTCGCCGCGCGGCGGGAATCCCTGATCCGGAAGGGTAAAGTTGACGTCGGCTCCGGCAGCTATCAGCAAGCGAACGATTGCCTCATTTTTCATAGCGACAGCCAACAAAAGTGCGGAGGCTCCTGCATCAGAACGGCTTGACGAATCGGAGATACGTGGATTGGAGTCCGCGCCCGCTTCAAGGAGTAAACGGGCAATGCCCGTATGACCTTCATCTATGGCAAGTATGAGCGCGGACGCGCCGGAAAGGGGATTCTTTCCGAAAAGGTCCTGAGCGGTCAGGGTATGGTTGACATCCGCTCCCGCGTCTATCAGCAAGCGAACGATTTCTTCATGTCCGCGCTGGGAAGCGAATAAAAGTGGAGGAACACCATCTCCCTTCGGATGTACGTCATTGACATTAGCCCCTGCTTGAATAAGAATTTGAACCAATTTTGCATTGCCTTGTCCTATTGCCCGTCTTAGTGGATTGATGTATTTTATTTTACCGCCAATGTGATGCCAGGCATTGACATCTACACCTGCTTCAATGGCTCGTCTTACGCCGTCTGCATCTTCGTCCTTAATCGAAGAAAAGAGAAAAAAATCGCGCTCCTTTTCCTCATTCAGATCGGGGTCGAGCCGCACCACGGTTACAGTAGTGGTCTGGGTGGCACTCCCATCTTCACCGGTGACCTCGACAGTGATGGTGTTTTTGCCCAAGGGTACCTGTTTAAAGGACCTAAAGACGTCTGCTTGTATTTCCGTTCCTCCGAGTTTGAGATCGAGACCATCCATGCGTGTTTTTATTTTCAGGGGAGCGCCGTCAGCCCCAATACCTGTCACCTCCATGGTCGTGCCGGGACGACTTCCGGATGCGATCAGCGAGAAACTCGTCACGTCGTAGCGAATGGTTGCCGTATAAGATTTGACACTCTTTGTAAAAGCCGGCGTCAACGTAAGTTGATCACCTAATTGTGGAGTCAACATATTCATGAAGGCATTTCCTAAGCTCTCAAATCCTTTTGCTATTCCCTCGCTGAAATCGGCTGTTCCCCCGGAAAACGTTAAGCCGGCATACAGCGACAATTCGCTCAAACTGGCGTCGTTTGCATCAGATTGCGCCTGTGCGGTTGGTGTGATACACCACGCGAAGCTCAGGATGAGGGCAAGGGCCGTCGCTCGTGTCCAACACCGGCGGCTTCGGACCTGAACCGGTTGTCCTGTAGATAAAAATCTGAGGAATCGTTGCCGGATGCCCCCGGCATTTCGTGCAATCGAATGTAGAATAGCCATTTCCACTTTACCTCCCCAAGACGAGATTTCCCTTCTACTCGCTTTCTGACTCGTCTACGGTAGCACCGAATCGCTGGGCAACACCACTGCTTCTTGTCCATCGCCGTCCCTTACCCTGGGCAGCCATTGACAAATTTCCAGAAATTGATTGCATTTCTCGACAAATGATCTTATTTTCTGGTTCAGACCTTTCGTTATCAATTGTCTAAGGAGACAGAAATCCATGATGATGTACACAGTCCTGATAATGTTCTCTGTCTTGCTCACAAGTTGTGCAACCCATGACCAACGAGAAGTCGTACAATCTCTTCCCGAACCCCAAAGCTCCGCCAGCCAACTTCCTGCGATTGACAGTCCCGTACAAGCAACCAAACCTGCTCAACGGGTATTAAAGCGAAAGATAGCCCTGGCGCGCTTTACGAATGAAACAAAATATGGCTCCGGACTGTTTGTCGACAAAAATTATGACCGCATTGGTAAACAAGCCTCCGATATTTTGGCTTCTGAATTAACAAAGTCGGGAAAGTTTATTGTTCTGGAGCGAACTGACCTCAAGAAGCTTGAAGCGGAGAGTGAATTGTTAGGCTTCACACCGGAAGAATTCAAAAAAAATCTGGTTGGGGTCGATGCCCTGCTCTTGGGGTCCATCGTGGAATTCGGGCGAAAAGATACCGGAGAAGTCGTGCTCTTTTCCCGCTCGCGAAAACAAGTGGCCCATGCCAAAGTGAATATTCGATTGGTGGACCCTCGAACCGGCCACGCGTTCTTTAGTGAAGATGGTGGAGGAGAAGCGTCTTTGGATTCGACGACAGTTTTAGGATTGGGAGATCGGGCGACGTTTGACTCGACCCTGAATGACAAGGCATTATCTGCCGCCGTGGCGAACTTATTGGACAAGTTGGTCAATCAACTGTCCGACAAGCCCTGGTCAAGTGGAATTCTTTCCATAGACGACAAGAAAGTTCTAATATCGGGAGGGGAACGGCAAGGTCTGAAAATCGGTGACCGACTGCTGGTCATGGCACCGGGAAAAGTGGTCAAAAGTCCGCAAACCGGATTTAATATTCAGCTTCCCCATAAACAAGTCGGCGAACTGGAGATTGAAGGATTTTTTGGAGATTCAGAAACGAATGAGGGATCAATATGCCGCGTGGTAGAAGGCGGCAGTCCCGACACGGGTCATATCATTCAATTTAAATAAGGAATGGCGATGTCGAGCAGGACTCTTTTTCTGGCGTGTATCGTGTTGGGCGTAAGCATCCCTCTGACGGGCTGTGGGTTGATGGCTCCGGTGGTGGGCCCGGTGTATCAATCGTCGACGAGCAACGTGGACCAGGCAAAGGCGGAGGGCTATATCCGCTTCGTCAATGCGACGAGCGAACATGAGATCTTCATCGACGGAACGTCGATAGGTTCCGGCGAAGCGTATGATGCCGGGGGGACGTCGACGCAAGGCGTGCTGGCCGTGTCTCCGGGGACGCATCTGGTAGAGGTCATGAAGGGCAGCCAGGTGCTGTACCAGAGAAAAGTGTTTCTGAGTACGGGTAGCACAAGGAGCATCACCATTCCATGACGACGAAACTTTACAAAGGGATGATCCTGCTGGTTTTCTGCGTATTACCGGCCTGCGGGCAGCCCTCGCTGTATCATTGGGGTGAGTACGAAGAAAACTTGTACCTCCGTGCGACGGATACCAGCGAGAAGGCGCAGGCGGAAGCCGTACGAATGCTCGAGTCGACAATCAACGAAGCCGAGGAAAACAACGCAAGACTGGCCCCGGGCGTCTATGCGGACTATGGGTACCTGTTGTTGAAACAAGGGCGAACGCAAGAAGCCCTGGCGAATTTCAAAAAAGAAGCGGGGCTGTATCCCGAGTCGAAGTATTTCATGGATTCCGTCATCTCTCGAATCCAGGATAAGGAAAAATCGTGAGACTGCTGTGGCTGATTCTTGGCGGAACAGTGTTCCTGGTACAGGGGTGTGTCGCGCAATCCGACTACCACTATGCGAAATTTTTTGAAAACCACCCCAGGTCGGTCCTGGTGCTCCCGCCCTTCAACGAAAGCACGGCCGTGGATGCCCCCATCCTGTTCAATACGACGGTAAGCCAGCCATTTGGCGAAAAGGGGTACTACGTGTTCCCCGTCTTTTTAACGAAGGACGTCTTGATCGACATGGGTCTGAGTGATGAAGGGTTGCTGAAGGAGACCCCCCTGCAAACATTCAAAGACGTGTTCGGGGCCGACGCGGTACTCTATATTACCGTGAAAGAGTGGGTAACCACCTATCTGGCTATTGTATCATCGGTCACCGTTGAAGCCAGTTACAAGCTGGTTGATACGACGACGGAAGAAGTACTATGGGACAGAACGGAGCGTATCACTAAGGAAAGTGGTGGTTCAGGTCTCGGGGCACTCGTCAGTGCCGCCTTGAATGCCATGTTGACGGACTACCGACCACTCGCGAGGCAAATCAATTTCCATGTCGTATCAAAACCGGGTGCGGGTCTTCCCGCAGGCCCCTATCACCAAGGTTACAAAAAAGACTACAACAGCTTTACGCCGTAGGCTCGTCTCTCTGTCAACGGACTCTTCCACGCACCCAACCCGTCATTCTGGCTGTTTCCCCTTCATATTTATCTCCCCCTCCTCCGTAGTGGCTGCATCGAATGCCGCCTTCCGTCGCTCTTCTGTCGCGCCAGCCCCTGGCGCTTTTTTTTATTCGTCTTTGTCTTTTACATTCGTCGCGCGCCAGCCCCTGGCGCCACCTCAGGGCGCCTGCGGGCGCGGCTGCGCCCCGGTCCCGAATTCGATGTGGAGGCGAGGACTGTTTGAGCGAAGCGAGTTCCGCAGCCCAAACAAACGGGACCGGGGCAAAGGCACCAGAAGGGCCGCGCCCGGGCGCCCATGGTTTTGGGTCCTTTTGCCGAAACAAAAGGACCTCGCCGTGCGGGGGCGAAACCCCGCAAGAATCTCCCCTCGCCGTGCGGGGGCGAAACCCCGCAAGAATCTCCCCTCGCCATGCGGGGGCGAAACCCCGCGATTATCCCCCGGCACCGGAGTTGACGATGGCACGGAAGGGAATTATCCTGCATGCTCGGAGTGAGTGACGGCGCCTTGTCGTGCGAAAGACCAACCATGCAACCGGAGAAGAGCATCTGGTGCAACGATATGTCATGGCGGTGGCGGGCCTCTTCGTGATGATCCTGAGCGGCTGCTTCGGAGCTAATCCGCTGCTCACGACGATGGAGCCGCCGCCGACGTTCGAAACGGCACGGTCCGAGTTGAGTGCGATAAGTGCGGCCGCCAATTCGTTACTGGTCAGCGACGTCGTGGTCTCGCTCTCCGGGAGTGACAGGGCAGGCTGGCGCCGTGCCCCGACGTCCTGTGGCCGGAGGGGGTGTCTCGCCACCTTATACGGCTACCCGTTTCTCCGGATCAGACTGGCCGATGACTCCTCGGATGACGACGTCGGGTTTGTTGGGGACACGGAACTGGTTTACCCGCTGGAACGCGACCGGGGCGTGACCCTTGGCGGGTTTCGCAGGAAAATGGAGCAGCGGAGTCGCTACGGTCACGTTGACACGAATGTGCTGTCGCTTGACGGCTGGATGCAGTACAGTACCTTTTCCCTGGACTACAGTGTCATCCAGTTCGGCCTCTTCGATGATGGGACGGACCTGAGAAACGTGCAGTATTACTTTGGCTCCTCCACCGGGATGGCGACGAACACGAATCCGGTCTCCGGCAGCGCCACGTGGAGAGGTCTCATGGTGGGCGGGCAAGTCGGCCCGGACTCCGCCGTCGGGGACGTCGTGCGGGGCGATGCCACCCTGGTCTTTGATTTCACGAATGTGGACATGGACGTGTTTTTTACCAATATCCGCGATCTCAACAACCGGGAGGCATCACCGGTCTATCCGAATATGACGTGGCAGAACCTGCCGGTCAGCAACGGTAGGTTTGGAGAGAACCTCGCCGACCCCTCGATCGAAGGCCGGTTCTACGGGCCCAACCATGAAGAAGTCGGCGGCATCTTTGAACGCAACCAAATCATCGGGGCCTTTGGCGCGACGCGCTAGGAACGCCCGGAGAATGGGGGCATCGGGGAGGAAGGAAGCAGGACGCGTGAAAGGACACGAAATCGACATCGAACAATACCGGATCACCGAAGAGCCGTTTTACGAAGAAATCAACGGCGAAATCGGGCTCGTCGATATTGCGGCGCAACAGCAGTTGCCGGTGATGCTGAAAGGCCCGACGGGCTGCGGCAAGACCCGGTTCGTGCAACACCTGGCGTACCGGTTGAAGCGCCCGCTGATTACGGTGGCCTGCCATGAGGATCTCACCGCGTCGGACCTGGTGGGCCGGTACCTCCTCAAAGGCGAAGAAACCGTGTGGATGGACGGCCCCCTGACCCTCGGGGTGAAACACGGGGCCATCGTCTACTTGGATGAAATCGTCGAAGCCAGAAAAGACACCACGGTAGTCGTGCACCCGCTCGGTGACGACCGCCGGTTCCTGCCCATCGAAAAACGCGGGCAGGTGATCGAAGCGGTCGATGACTTCATGCTCGTCATGTCCTACAACCCCGGCTACCAGAGCGTGCTCAAAGAACTCAAACAAAGCACCAAACAGCGGTTCATGGCGATCGAATTCACGTATCCTCCCGCGGAGATCGAAACGACCATCATCGAGCATGAAGCCGGCGTCGCCAAAGACGTGGCCCACCGTCTCGTCAAACTGGGCGGCAAGGTGAGGAACCTGCGCAACCATGGGCTTGAAGAAGGCGTCAGCACGCGACTGCTCATTTACGCCGGCACCCTGATGAAGCAAGGCGTCGCCCCGGAGCGCGCGTGCGAGGTCGCGGTGATCCAGCCCATCACGGACGACGTGGACATGCATCGCAGCATCCGGGAACTGGTGAAAGCGATCTTTTAAGCAACGTCCCCGGCGAACCGTTCCGGCCAGGCCCCGGTGAGTCCCCATGTCCGAACCACAAAACATCATCGCCGTCGTCTACGATTTCGATCACACCCTCAGCCCGCAATACATGCAGGACCAGACGATCCTGCGTCACGCCGGGATCGAGCCGCAACAATTCTGGCAAAGCTGTACCGCGCTCATCAAAGAAAAAGGCTACGACCAGGAACTCGCCTATATGAAGCGCATGCTGGAATATGAAGCCATCCAGTCCCTGTCGAACCGGGACCTGCAACGCATGGGCGCGCAACTCACGTTCTTCCCCGGCGTGCCGGACTGTTTCGACGAATTGAACGCCATTATCCGGCAACCCAAATACCAGGAGTGGGACATTCATTTGGAGCATTACGTGGTCAGCGCGGGGCTGGAGGCGATCCTGGCGGGCAGCGAGATCGCGAAGTGGACCAAAGCCACGTGGGGGTGCCAGTTCGACGAAGAGAACGGGCACATCAGTTTCCCGAAACGCACCATCAGTCACACGCAAAAAACGCAATACCTCTTTCGGGTCAACAAAAACCTCCTGGCCGCGGACCAGGACGTGAACGACCACATGCCCGAAGAAGCCAGGCGCGTCCCGTTCCGGCATATGATCTACGTGGGCGACGGCCCGACCGACGTGCCGTGTTTTACCGTCATCAAAAAGAACGGCGGGCTGGCCGTGGCCGTGTACAATCCGGACGATCCCACGCGACGGTCATTCAAAAAATGTTACGACCTGAAGCAGCACGCCGACCGCGTGCATTTCATGGCCCCGGCCGACTATCGAAGCGGGAGCCAGCTCCGCCTGATTCTCGAACAGCGCCTGACCGAAATCGCCGACGGCATCGTCGAACGCCGCCGGCAAGCCATCGCCGCCACCCGCGTCGCCGCCCCCCCGCCGTAAAGGAAGAATGCGGGGTTTCGCCCCCGCACGACGAGGTCCTTTTGTTTCGGCAAAAGGACCCAAAACCATTGGCGCCCGGGCGTGACCCTCCGGGTTCCTTTGCCGCAGTCCCGATTACTTGGGCTGCGGAACTCGCTACGCTCAGACAGTCCTCGCCCCCAAACAGGTTTCGGGACTGCGGCGCAGCCACGCCCGCAGGCGCCGGGAAATGGCACCATGAGATGGCGCAGCCACGAAGACGAAAGAGGGCAGTTATCCGGCGGCCACAAACCATTGCGAAACCGCCGTGAGAGGGGTACAGTGCAGGCAGGAAAATTTCCAGGCCGAGGGCGGTGTATCATGACAACGCAATCATCTTCACCAGATCGTGCGAACGCGCATCGTACCAACCGGTCCCTCAGCATGCTCAGCCTCGCCAGCCTCCTGCTCGTCTTCCTGATCCCCGCGCTCGTCTGGGGGGAAGAAAAAGGGTTTACCCCCAACGCGGCCACAATAGAGAGCGAGGGGAGCGTGACCACGCAGACCGAACTGATAGCGCTGGACCAGGAACATTGGCAGCGCCCGCAATCCGCCTTCAAATGGATCGCCATGGCCCGGGGCATTAACATTCCCTGGGACACGTTCGGGCGACAGGGATGGATGACGGATGACGCCTACGTGGATCCGGTGGATCCCGGCGTGTCCGAATTTTCGGCGGATACGGAAATATTCTATCTTGTCTTCGCGGTATCGGCCCTCGATGCCCCCTCGCAATATCGAGCGGCATGGTTTTACATGCCGGACGGACACACCCCCTCAACAGAACTCACGGGAACCGATGCCCTGTTTCTGGAAATGAACGAAAAGGCAGGGTACCTGGAAATTTTTCGACCCGAAGGCGGTTGGAAAAAGGGGAAGTATCTCGTCAAGCTCTACTTCGAAAGTCCCGGCCAGGAGTTGTACGAACCCAACGTGATCGGCACCATGGCGTTTACGATCACGGATTGACCCGCGCGGTACTTCAAAGAAATTAAAGGTGTGCGTTTCACATGCCGTCACCGCGTCAGACCAAAGAGGCCTTGCGTTTCAGGCCCTCTCAAAAAGCCGAAAATCAGCTATGATGTCAAAACAAAATCATACTGTCCTACAAGGCCGTCTGTGAGCAATCCCGATGGATCTTTTTTATATTCGATGATGACGCTTTCCTGTTCTTTTCGGGACATTCGCTTGCTTCGAAGTATGCCGTCTCTGGCATTCAGCTGTTGAATAAAATCATTATCTGGAATTTGATCCCCTTTGAAATACAATTGCGTCACCAATTGAGGGACCCCAGGGGCCATAATCATGAAATGCAAATGAGGTGGTCGATACCACTGTGGTTTTTCCCCTAACATGACGGGGTAAAATCCAGGAATAATGGTTTTAAACTGATATGTTCCGTCGGCATCCGTAATACAGCGTCCCCAGTATTGAAAATTGTCATCGTGAGTTCGCTCCACCCAATCTCCTGAAACAGGATGTTTGAAGCGAGTATTGTCTTGATCTCCTCGGTGGTTATATCGTCCAGATGCTGACGCGTTCCACTCGATAAGAACGGCCCCTGGTACAGGTGTGACATGCCCCCTTTGAGAGGAGCGAACCTTCCCTCGTATATACACGACCTGTCCTTTCGCCTTTCCGTTGTTTCCCTGAATTGAAGTGAGATCATTGTCATTCGCCTCACTGATAGGAAGTCGGAAGTCTAGGTTTTCACGGATTTCTTTCTCTGGATCTCCGTCATCCGGGAAGAACGGTCCTAGAGTTTGTCGTGGAGTTCCTCTTCTTGTATCGGCTTCGCCGTTGCGAGTGTGATCTTGTAAGGTCTGCGAAAGAGCAGGAAGCCCGATGACCATTCCCGTCATGGCCCCAACCACTCCCACGCTGTTTTTCAGAAAAGTTCTACGTGAACGGACATCTTCAATTTTTCTCATCGTACATTTTCCTTTGCGAAAAGATAGGGGTAAGAAATGTACATCCGTAAGCTTCCCTGTCAATGAGACAGTTCTAAAGTAGAGTTTCTGGTTTAGTCGGCCTGCCGTCTGAACATGGCCTGAGGTATGCTTCCCAAGCTGTCATGGGGGCGTTCCTCGTTGTAGACGGTGATTCACTGGCGAGTAATTTCCCGGACCTCACGGAGTGACCCCCGCGGTGCCCCCCTCTTCTGTAGTGGCGGCATCTAATGCCGCCTTCCGTCTTCTGTAGCGCCATCCCCTGACGTTTTTTCTTTCTGTCGTCTTTATCTTCGTTTTGTGTAGTCGTAGCGCGCCAGTCCCTGGCGCCACGAGAGGGCGCCTGCGGGCGCGGCTGCGCCGCAGTCCCGAATTTTATGTGGGGGCGAGGACTGTTTGAGCGAAGCGAGTTCCGCAGCCCAAACCTTTCGGGACTGCGGCAAAGGCACCCGAAGGGCCACGCCCGGGCGCCCATGGTTTTGGGTCCTTTTGCCGAAACAAAAGGACCTCGGCGTGCGGGGCCGAAACCCCGCAAGAATCCCCTTACGACGCGCGGCGGTGCGAGGCGGGGCGGGAGCGTAACAGGTCTTCCAGGGTCAGCAAGGCCTCGCGGCCGGAGTTGGCTTCGAGGCCGTTGGAGAGACTCTGGTCGGCGTAGGTGTGGCCGTGGTCCTGCGTGGCGCTTTGGCTGAGACTGCCGGACCAGGGTCGCGGGTCGCGGCTGCCGTGTTTCTTGTCCCAGGCCGTCAGGCACGCCTTCGCAATGATCTTGTTGAGCGGGGCGGGATTATAGAGCAATTTCTTGATGTTCCACGGCGTGAGGCTGAGCGGGTTATAGCCCGCCGACAGGTAGCCGTCCGACAACAACCGCTGTTCCAGGTCCGTATTCGGTTGAACGCCCAGAAAGAACATCAGGGGGAACACGCGGTCTTCCCCGAGAATCGACGCCACCACCTTATACGACTCGATACTTTGCAAGAGCGTCTCCTCGGTTTCCTCCGGCGAATTGAGCGAATAATTCAGGATCACGCGTCCCGCAAACCCCGCCGCCTTCAAATACCGGCAGCCGTCATACAGGTGTTCCAGCTTGAAGCCCATGTGCAAGCTGTTGAGCACTTTCTGCGAGCCCGCGGTGATCGCCACTTCCAGGTCGCCGACCCCGGACCGCACCATCAGTTTCGCCAGGTCCGCGGAAATGAGCGACGTGCGCACGTACCCCGACCATTCAATCTCCAGGCCCTCGCGAATAATCCGTTCCAGAATCTCCGTGCATTGCGGGTACGCGTCCTTCCCCGTAATGAACTGCGCATCCGTAAACCAGAAGCGCCGCGCGCCCCATTGATGATAATACTGCGCAATATCATGCACCACGTTGGCGGCCGGCCGATAGCGCACGCGCTTCCCCTCGATATACGGGTACAGACAAAACGCGCAGTCATACGGACACCCCCGTTTCGACTGCACCCCGATACACTCGCCCACGTACTCCTCGTACTGCGGAAAAATCGACGTCAGGTAGGGAAGATCCACCGTCAGCGAATCCAGCATGGCCGGCGCATGCTTCGTGCCTTTGCTCACCACGCATCCGTCCGTTTTCACGATGAACCGTTCATCCGTCAGGGGCTCGTCGTTCAACACCTTGAGGATCGCATCCTCCCCCTCGCCCAAAATCCCGAGCGTGTTGTCGGGCAGTTGCTCGATCAACTGATCCGCGAACGCGGTGAACGCCCCGCCGCCGATCATCAGCCGCGCGTCCGAAAACTCCCGGTGCACGAGCCACGGGTACGACAGGTTCCGGCGGATATCCTGATAATACCGGTACAGGTTCCGGATCCCCTGGAACGACGCCACCACGCGCTTCAAGGGATTGCCCGCGTAATAAAAATTGAACGCCTGCTCCAGCGACGCGTCGCCTTCGTGCGGCGAAAAAATCTGAATGTCGCGCCACGAAAAACACACGAGCTCCGGCTTGAATTGGCGCACCATGTCCCGCAACGCGCGAGACCGTTCCGCAACCGGAAACAGCGACAGGTCCAGAATCTGCTGGCGAACCTCCGGCCGGCGCCGGTGAATGAAATCGGCCAGGTAGGTAATGCCGGTGGGATAGACCTTCTTACACGGCAGGAAGACGTAGAGGAGAGAATCCATCACGCATCATCCTTCGCGTTGGCTCAGGACAGGCTTTACGGCCACGTGAATGGCCACGATCCCGCCGTTAAGATTGTGATAATCCACCCGGGCGAACCCGGCCTCACGCAGCATGGCGGCCAAGTGGTCCTGATCGGGAAACGCGCGAATGGATTCGGGCAGGTAGCGGTAGACGTCCGTGTGGTCCCTGGCGACCCAGGTGCCGATAGCGGGCAGGAGCCGAAACGAATACCACTCATACACGCGCCGGAGCCAGGCGCAACCCGGCCGGGAAAATTCCAGACACACGAAACGGCCACCCGGTTTCAGCACGCGATGGATCTCACGAAAGGCTTGAGGCCGGTCGCCCACGTTACGAATACAAAACCCCGTGGTCACCGCGTCGAACGTGTCGTCGCGAAACCCGATCCGTTCCGCATTCCCGCGAAAACAGGCGATGCGGGAGGCCAGGCCGCGCCGGTCGATCTTCTCGATGCCGATACGCAGCATGGCAACATTCAAATCCATCGCCGCCACCCGGCCGTGCGGCCCCATCCGGCCATCCAGCAACAGGGCCAGATCTCCCGTACCCGCGCCCAGGTCCAGGGCGCGCCCGTGCGTGTGGACCGGGATATGGCTCGCGGCCAACGCCTTCCAGCGATGATGAAGCCCGAAACTGAGCAGGGAATTATTCAGATCGTACCGTGCGGCAATCGCGGTAAACATGCGCTGCACGGCCTGTTCCCGAGACGCGCCGGACCATTGCGACACGGTCTTCCCCGTGGACGCGCCAGCCGCGTGGTCTATGGACGGTATCATGCAAGCAGTTAAAACCGGCCCGCCGAATTTGTCAAGACAAACCGGGCCGCAGTGCCTGAGGGCCGCAAATATCTGGAACCAGTGGCCACTCCGTAGCTGTAGGGGCGGCATCTCATGCCGCCCGGAGAGTCTTTGCCTTTTGCATTTGTAGGGGCGGCATCTCATGCCGCCCGGAGTGGCCGCCAACACAAAATAGCGCCATGAGGCATGTCCCTGGCGTTGACCCGGGATGGCGCCGCTACGAATGAGGGAAAAACCGTCGCGATGAGCGCACGGGGAGACAAACTGTCAGCGATCGGTGGGTTTGGACGCGTGGTCCCGGGCAATTTTGACCAGTGTTCTGAGCGCAGAGTTGACCGTTGCGGAATCCTTGAAAACTTCGGCGACATCAGGTTCCAACAGAACCAAATTCGTTCCTTGGCGATAGGCGTCGTGGTGCTTCCCACGAACGCCACTCGAAAAATCGTATTCGGCACGCATCACGTCCTGTTCACCGTCCTGACTCATAGTGCCTCCGCTCCTTTGGTGCTGGCAGTCCGGACCGTGGTTATAACAGCTTGATCGTGGCGACTGTCAGGGTCACGTTCCCGATGTTGATGCCAACGATCCACTTGATGAGATCTACCTTGAAGGCTTTGAAGTCAGCCCTGATTCCTTGCCGCAATGCGTCGATGTCGAGCTTGGTGGTTGGAATGTCGGTCTTGGTTCCCTGCCGCAAGGCTTCGATGTCAGCCTTAGTGGCGAGATTCTGTTCGAGCAGCCTGGCCTGCTGACGTACGACGGTCTCGGCCTGGCGCTCGGGCATGCCGGCGCTCACCAACTCGTGGACAGCCGCATGTGTGTCAAGAATCAATGGTGTCATGGCTTAGATAAGCAATCGTCTCTCATGTCATCGCCATTCGCTGGCGTGCCATGGTTGCGGGCGGCGTTATTCCCGGCTGCCATTATAGCATCAAGACCATACCACAATCCAGAATGGGTACTCGTTCAGTACGTATGAGCCCACCAGCGGGAATCCGGTGTCGTTATTATAAACGTATTTGGCATTTGTAGCCGCCGCATCTAATGCGGCTCGGAGCGGCCTCTTCGTAGTTGTAGGGGCGGCATCTCATGCGGCCCGGAGAGGACGCCAACAGAAAATAGCGCCATGAGGCAGGGCCCTGCCGTCGAGCAGGGATCGTGCGGCGACAAATGATTGATGAGACACTCTTCAATTGACCGTTTGTACCAGTTTTGATACAGTCGCTCATGGCCTGGGACCAGAAACGTGTGCCCGCATACTTCTACCGCTCTGATAGCGGGCGGGAGCCGGTTCGGGAGTGGCTGAAGAGCCTCGAGCCTGCCGACCGCAAGATCATCGGTGAAGACATTAAGGATGTGGAATATTCTTGGCCGCTTGGCATGCCGCTGGTGCGTTCACTGGGCCATGACCTCTGGGAGGTACGCAGCAATCTCAGCGGGAGCAAGATTGCACGAGTCATATTCTGTGTGGATGAAGGAAGGCTGGTGTTGTTGCACGGCTTCATCAAGAAAAGTCAGAAAACACCGAGGAAAGATATGGAACTGGCGCGACGGCGCAGGAGAGGAGAAGGCCCATGAGGAAGAAGAACGTCGGAACATCGTTCGATAGCTGGCTTGACGAAGAAGGGATCCGGCAGGAAGTGACCGCTGGCGTCATCAAGCGGGTGCTGGCGCGTCAGGTCGCAACGGCGATGGCACAAGAAGGGCTCACCAAGACGGCGATGGCGCGGCGCATGCAGACCAGCCGCAGTGCGCTGAACCGGTTGCTGGACGCCGAGAATGAATCGGTCACGCTGGCGACGTTGCAGAAAGCGGCGACGGCAATCGGGCGCGCGGTGCGCGTGGAACTGGTGTAGGAACCTACCCCTTCCCTTTCGTGGTCATCCTGAGCAACGCGCCTGTCCTGAGCAACGCGAAGGAACTATCTCGTAGTTGAGGCGTTCGGTTGTTGAGGAGAGATTCTTCACTTCGTTCAGAATGCCGGATTCGGGGTATCGTTAGCCATTTGCATACCAATGACAGACGAGGCGTGTCACTCTTTAAGTGGTGAATGACGTTAAGCCGCAACAAGCCGAAAGGGTATTTTCTTTTCCAGGACGACAATAATTCTTAAGAGAAGATCAATGGAAATACTATTTTCTCCTCTATTGCTGATACGGGTAATCCGTGCCCGTGAAGTCCCGAGTTTAGTGGCGACGGCCTCGTGGGATTCTCCCGAATGTTGAATGGCCTGGGCGGCCCGCTCGTAGAGCAGCGATTTCAATTCCATGATGGCGGCATCCGCATCACTCAGTTCAAGATCTTTTGCCATTTTTTTGGCGTGTTGACTGATTTTCATGAATCATCCTCCTCAAACGTTGTTTGGCTGTTTCGATTTCTTTTTGTGGAGTTTTTTGAGTCTTCTTTGTAAGTTACTGTGCTAAAATTAGCACATCAAGTCAAGGGAGGTGGAGAGGGGCTTGCGGGGTTTCGCCCCCGCGCGACGAGGTCCTTTTGTTTCGGCAAAAGGACCCAAAACCATTGGCGCCCGGGCTTGGCCCTCCGGGTGCCTTTGCCCCAGTCCCGAAGGTTAGGGCTGCGGAACTCGCTTCGCTCAGACAGTCCTCGCCCCCATATAGGGTTCGGGACTGGGGCGCAGCCACGCCCGCAGGCGCCATGAGGTGGCGCCACGGGATGGCGCGGCTACGAAGCCAAAAAAGGAGAAGGAAACAGAAGGGGAAAAAGCAAGAATGACAAATTCGGGGTGTCGTTGGGTATGTTCATGCCAATGACAAATCAGAAAAAACGCAGTATAATTACCGCCTTCATTATCACTTACCCAATAACAATAAGTCATGAATAAAACACATCTGAAAAAACATCCCCCGAGGGAGGCCAATCATGCAGAAGAAACAGGCCCATTTGAATAGAGCAATGAAATGTCTCGCGGTCTTGCCGTTGGTGATCGTGCTGGGTGCGGGGGATGCTTCCGCACAGGGTCAAGCCGACACGCCGAAGAGCCCGAGTCTCTCGGATATTCATCAATTGGAAGAAATCGTGGTCACGGCGACCCGGCGGACCGAAACGGTCATGGACGTGCCCTTTTCCGTCAACGTGCAGGAAGAAGCCGACATCCAGCGCCTGAACACCTTTAGCCTGGAAGGGCTCTCCCGGAACATAGCCGGCCTGAACATCCAGAACCTGGGGCCTGGACAGACCGTGGTGACCATCCGCGGGGTTTCATCCGGGCAGATCGTCCGCGACCAGCCCGGCGTCAAGGAGCAGGTCGGCATCTATTTGGACGACACGCCGATTGCGATCTCGCTCTTCACCCCGGACCTGGATCTCTATGACGTCCAACGCGTGGAAACCCTGCGGGGCCCGCAAGGCACGCTGTTCGGCTCCGGCTCCATCGGCGGCACCGTGCGGTACGTCACCAACAAACCCCAACTCGGCGTCAAGGACGTGAGGACGCAATTCGACCTCAATACCATCGACAGCGGCTCGGCCGGCGGTCACGTCAAAGCGGCCTTCAACGCGCCCCTGGGCGACAACGCGGCCGTGCGCGTGACGAGCTACGGCACCAGATACGGCGGGTTCATCGACGCCTTGCGTGTCACGGGCGAAACGGACGACAACGTCAACGACGGCGGGCGCTTCGGCGGGCGTGTGTCCGTCTTGTGGAAGCCCACCGAGAACGTGACCATCACCCCCCGGCTCGTGTATCAGAACATCGACATGGACGGGTTCAACCGCGATGAGATCTTCAACCTGTATGCCAACCCGTATTCCACGACACGTCCGCGCGTGCAGCTCGGCAAGCGCCAGCAATTTCTGTTGCTGAACGAAGCCTTCGAAGACGAAACCCTGCTGCTCGACAACGTCATCAAATGGAACATGAACAATCGCGTCGAAGCGACGTACGCCGCCAGCTACACCAACCGCGACGTGCTGGTCAGCCGGGATGCCAGCGCGCTGTCGGGCAGTGTGGGTGTAGATGTGGGATTTCCACCGGAAGGGGTGCTGTTGCCATCCAACCTGCGGGATACCACCGAGTTGGAGCAGATGACCCATGAAGTGCGGGTCAGTTCCACCGACGACGGCGCGTTTCAATGGCAGGCGGGCGTCTTCTATTCCAATATCAAACGCAACTACTCCCAGCGCCTGCCCACGCCCGGGTGGGACCGGACACATGGTGACGTGGGACCGCTCGGGGCATTGGAAGATGCCAGAAACGGCTTCAACACCATGGATTCGCCCTATGTGTCGGACTTGACCTACGACCTCAGCCAGATCGCCGTATTCGGCGAAGCCACCTACACGCTCTACGACCGCCTTGGTATCACCGCCGGGTTGCGCTGGTACGACTGGGAAGAAGACAAGACCTTCAAATCGGGGGGAGCCTTTTCCAATTCGGCGGCGCGGAACCAGAACGTGACGGTGTCCTCCAACGGCCTGACGCCCCGGTTCATGATCAGCTACGACGTGACGGACCGCGTGGCCCTGAACGCGCAAGCGTCGCGGGGGTTCCGGCTGGGCGGCGTGAACGATCCGTTGAACGCGCCGCTGTGCAAAGGCGACTATGACACCTACCGGGGATTCCAGCGGTTCCAGGACGAGACCCTGTGGAACTACGAAGTCGGCCTCAAATCCTCATACGACAAAGTGACGATGAACGCGTCGCTGTTCTATGCCGACATCGAAAATCTGGGCGTGAACGTGGATGCCGGTCAATGTTCCTCGCGTGTGACTGTCAGCGTACCCGAAGCGCATACCATGGGAGGGGAACTGGAGTTCTCCGTGCACCCCACGGATGCCTTCCTGCTGACGTTTGCCGGCAGCTACGTGGAGGCGGAATTTGATACCACGGTACCCAACGTGCCCGGCATCAAGGACGGCAACCGCATCCCGTCCGTGCCCAACTGGCAGCTCTCCGCGGTGGCGACGTATACGTTCCCGGGTGTCTTGAATTCAAAGGAGAGTTACGTCACCGCATCCTGGCAATACGTCGGCAGTCAGTTCACCCAGCCCGGTGACCAGGAAAGGACAAGTTACCCTCCCAGACTCATCACGGGTCTGACGGCAGCAGACATGGCGGCTGACAATTTTCGGGACCAAATGGAACTGGACGCGTACCACCTGCTCAACCTGAACACGGGTCTGCTGTACGACACGTGGGAAGTCATGCTCTACATCAAGAACATCACGGACGAAAACCCGCAACTCTCCTTCGACCGTGAACGCAACGGCGCCGCCCGTATGGCCTATCGCGTAGGCCAACCCCGCACGTTCGGCATACTCAGCCGCGTCTACTTTTAGCCAGAGAGACACGTCGCACAGGTGAAGAGGGACCAACGAATGTTGGTCCCTCCTCCATACACCCGCAGCATTCGCGTTCCCTCATCCCCGCGAAAGCAGGAATCCAGTGTCGTTGCCTTTTGCATTTGTAGGGGCCGCATCTCATGCGGCCCGGAGAGGACGCCAGGATTGCCCTCACCCTGCCCTCTCCCAGAGGGCGAGGGAAAAAAGAAAGCGCCAGCGTATGGTGCCACCTCAAGGCGCCTGCGGGCGAGGCTGCGCCCCAGTCCCGAAACCAATTGGGGGGCGAGGACTGTCTGAGCGAAGCGAGTTCCGCAGCCCAAACAATCGGGACTGGGGCAAAGGCACCCCCTTGGGGCCACGCCCGGGCGCCAATGGTTTTGGGTCCTTTTGCCGAAACAAAAGGACCTCGGCGTGCGGGGCCGAAACCCCGCAAGCCCCTCTCTCCTGTACAGGCGACCCCGCAGGGGCCGGGCCACGTGACAAAAGAAATACCGTAGTACCCCTTATTGCCCTTGAGGAGTTTCTACAGTACAGTAGTGCATCCAAAGCCCAGTTGTAGGTCGGATTAGCGTAGCGTAATCCGACGAGGGGCCGCGGTGTCGGGTTACGCCTTTTGGCTAACCCGACCTACGGTCCTCAACTACGTGAGGATTTTGTTCAGTACAGTAATGCGTCAAGAGTCACACGAAAGCTAACAATCCTCAACCCGAGTCGCTTCCATGACCCCCTCTCATGACAGATGGACAATAGTGCTGTTTCGGGGCACGACCGGGAACCCGCTCGGAACCACCGGGACCCCGCTCAAGATCAGTGTGCGCAAGACGACGATCAAGCGCGTGCTGCTGGCGGTCGTGATTCTGTCAATCGTGCAAGTGGGGATGCTGTCCCAGTACATGGTGCAGACGAGTCAGGTGACGAACCAGGGAGCCGAACTCGAAGGGTTGAAGGCAGAACTCACCCAGTCCAGGGAACAAGCGGTTGAATTTGCTGAAACCATCGATGACATGCAGCAACGGGTCCTGACCATCCAATCGTTAAGCAAAAAGTTGCAAGTGATGTTCGGGCTGGAACCCGAGCAAAGGGCGGACGCGGACGTCAAAGGACAAGGCGGCGAAGAAGTACCGTATGAGGCTGTCCTTGATGGGCCCCCAAGGATCAGGGCATTCGAATCGCTCGCGGGAGACGGAACGGGCGCGCATCCCGGGAATTCCGGGGCCGTGATGGCGGCGAACATCAAAAAGAGGCTGTCCTGGCTCGAGCGACAGACCGTGCGAGAACACCACATGCTGACCCGGTTGGAAAAAGCAGCGGGAGAACGGGTGAGCCTGTGGGCCGCGACCCCGTCCATCTGGCCCGTCAAAGGCCCCGTGTCCTCAAAGTTTGGACCACGGATATCACCCTTTACCGGAAAAAGGGCATTCCATGAAGGCCTGGATATCAGTGGCCCACGAGGAAAAACCGTGCGAGCCCCCGCCAAAGGCAAAGTCGTCGCGGCCGCCTATGATACGAAAATGGGCAATTACATCCGGATCAATCATCGGCATGGAATCGAAACCACCTACGGCCATCTCTCCAAAATACTCGTGCGCGACGGCCAGGAAATAAAACGCGGCGACGTCCTGGGCCTCATCGGCAGCACCGGCCGCTACTCAACCGGCCCGCACCTCCACTACCAGATAGCCGTACACGACAAAGTCGTAGATCCCCTCCAATATATTTTGGACTAGCGTCCCCGCCTTCCCCTGCTGTCATCCACACTCCCTCTCCCTTGACGGGAGAGGGCCGGGGTGAGGGGGAAGCTCCTTTAGCCCTCGCCTTTTGTCTTCGCACCCCCGCCGCTGATGCGGCCAACGGAAAGCGCCATGAGATGGCGCCGCTACATAAGAGGGGGAAGTTGTCCCCGCGCCATCCCTGGTCAAAGCCCGGGACATGCCTTATCGCGCCTGTCTCGAATAAACCGTTGACGGGGAGGGGGGGGGTCAACGTGAGGACGTTGTTGGCCCGGCAGTGGTGGCAGGCTGAACGGGGTGCTGACGTTTTTGCCGGGCCTTGAGCCGCTTCAACATCCGATCTGAGACCTTCAGGTCTTCGCCGGTATGGATACTCTCACCGCACTGGTCGCAATACCAACCGGGCATCTCGAACGTGGCCGACTGGTCCTTATAGGAAATCGTCATGGGTGCAACGCCGCGTTTCATCGGCGTGCCGGTTTCCGGACAAATCGGATCAGCCATGTTCCTTCTCCTTAAACGACAAGAGCAGCGGGGTAGGTCGGGTTAGCCGAACAGACGTAACCCGACAGCGCAGCACTTGCGGCGAGGCGACCCGTAGTTACAACAGCTTGATGAGGGCGACGATCAGACTCGCCGTCCCGAGGTTGAGGCCAAAGATCCACTTGATGAGATCCACCTTCGCGGCTTCGATGCGGGCCATAGTTTCCTGGCGCAAGGCTTCGATGCTGGCCCTGGTGGTTTCGATGTCGGCCTTGGTTTCCTGCCGCAAGGTTTCGATGTCGGCCTTGGTTTCCTGGCGCAAGGCTTCGATGCCGGCCTTGGTTTCCTGCCGCAAGGCTTCGATCTCAGCCTTGATGGCTTCGATGTCGGCCTTGGTGGCGAGGTTCTGTTCGAGCAGCTTGGCCTGCTGCCGCACGACGGTCTCGGCCTGGCGTTCGGGCATGCCGGCGCTCACCAACTCGTTGACCGCCGCATGTGTATCAAGGATCAATGGTGTCATGGCTGAACTCCGGAAGCGTCTTTTCTGCCCGCGCCCTCCGCTTTCCATGCCCCGTTTACGGGCGGCGCATGATTCGGGTGCAAGTATACCATCAAGATCATACCACAATCTAGAAGGTGGACCAGTCCAAATGAGTGGAGGAATCCAGTGTCTTTATATTCCCCTCCTTTGTAAGGAGGGGCGAGGGGAGGTAGAGGCATTCCTACCCGCGCCATCAAATGGCGCCACCTAACATGGCGCCTGCGGGCGCGGCTGCGCCCCAGTCCCGAAATCCAGTTGAGGGCGAGGACTGTTTGAGCGAAGCGAGTTCCGCAGCCCTAACCTTTCGGGACTGAGGCAAAGGCACCCGTAGGGCCGCGCCCGGGCGCCCATGGTTTTGGGTCCTTTTGCCGAAACAAAAGGACCTCGCCGTGCGGGGGCGAAACCCCGCAAGAATTCCTCCCCTCGGCGTGCGGGGACGAAACCCCGCAAGCATTCCTCCCCCCTCGGCGCGCGGGGCCGAAACCCCGCAAACCCCCCTCCCCCTTTCTGTCATCCTTGTATGTGTTCAGTAATTTGTTGACAATTCCCGCCCCGCCTTTCCCCTCCTTTGTTGTACTGTCCCGTGTGATTCTGGAGCAGTTGCAAGGGCGTCTGATAGTTGAGGCACTTTAACCGAGTCCGATTATAATTGTCCACGAACCGCGTGATAAACGCGTTCCGCTCGGCGTGGGTCCGAAAGCGGTTGCTGCAATGAGGCCGGAGCGGCGGCTGGCTCTGTAACGCGTCGTTCAACCGCCGGTTAAACCGCTCGACCATCCCATTCGTCTGGGGATGATAGGGCCGGATCAGTCGATGTTTGATCCCATGCGCCTGGCACACCCGGTCCAGGCGATGCGTCCCGCTCGGCTGCCCGGCGGGTTTCCCTTTTTTGTGCACGGCAAACCGATCGGTAAACGCGCCATCATTATCGGTCAGGAACGTATGGACCTTGTGCGGAAACGCGGCCAAAAACTCTTCGACGGCTTGCGTCACCGTGGCAGCGGTGCGCCGGGGCAGCACTTTGACCCACACATAGCGCGTGGCGCGATCAATGGCCACCAACACATAACTGGGCTGCTTCTGTAATTTGCTTAACACTTTCAGATCCAGATGAATGTACCCGCAGGGCGTTGCCGCGAACCGCTCCACCGGCGGCGCGTCGGGGGAGACGGGAGGCAACCGCGCCACGCCCAGCCGCACCAAGCAGCGATGGATCGCGCTCCGACTCAAGGGCGGCGCACTGCACCGATTCATGACCTCCGTGACATCGTCGAGGGATAAGCGCAACTGGGTGCGCAATTCGGCGATGAGGGCTTCCTGCTCGGGAGAGGTACTGGCATGGAGCTGGTGGCGGACGTGGGAGCCATCGTGGACCCGGCCGGCGTGCTTCCATTTATAGATGGTCGTCAAGGCGACGCCGAGTTCCCGGGCGAGCGTCGCGGCGCTTTTAGGGGCGGTCTGGATGTACCGGCGGGTCGCCGGGGTGGTGCGGGCTAACTTATGCAATTTGATGTCCATGGGGCCTCCGTTGTTGGATATACTCAATCCCACGCATGATAGCATCTGAGTCTAGCCAATCAAACGGGACACTACACTTTGTAAGGAGGGGCGAGGGGAGGTAGAGGTATTCGTACCCCCCGCATCTGATGCGGCCAACGGAAAGCGCCATGAGATGGCGCCGCTACAGAAGAGGGGGAAGATAGTCAGCCTTCATTCCATCAACGAATTGTGGAACACATATAGGAATGACCATTCCAGGTTTGGTCGCGCCACGCGTCGCAGGCCGCAAAAAAAGCCGACAAAAAGATTTTTCACACGCACCGCACGCGGAAAAAACAAGGAGAAAAGGGTTGACTTACGCACCTGCGATTCGTACAATCCCGACAAGTCTTTTCAAGTTTTTGCAGTTGCCTTTTGTTCCACTTCTTTCCAACGATCAATCACAGAAAAAGGAGAGGAAGGCTTGACTTAACCACCTGCCGAACGTAGAATCGTGCAAAACTCGCAAATTATGTACTTGATCTACTCTACATAACTTATCAATCAAAGGAGATAAGACAACATGGACATGAAACGATTCTTCTTGTATGCAATCATGATTGCCGCCTTGGCGTTGGCCGGGTGTGGCGGCGGTGGAAATGGCCCCGATCCGGGGATGGGTGAAAACGGCAGTGGGACTGGGAATGGGACGCCCACGGCGGCGGAGATGACTGTGACAGCAGTGATAACTGCGCTGAATGCGGCGGGGGCTGATTTGGCCGCTGATGCAAGCAGCACCGACATCGTGACTGCCATCCAGGCCTTGGACGCAGAAGATCCGACCCTGATGGCTGTGCGAGAGGCATTGGGTTTGGGTGCTACTGCGACCCAAGTCATGATCCTTGACCGTATCGGGGATCTGGTCGGGCCTAGCGCAGATGCAGTCGCGGGTGCATTCGCACCGGCAATCGCCAAACCTGTAGACCCCGCTGCCATGTCCTTGGTGTTTGACAATAGGTTCGACAGGGGCAACCCGACAGGCGTCACTGTCGACGGGGGCAAAGTGGCAGGCGATGCTGACACGCCTGAATTTACGATGTCGTCTACGACGCCGGCCGATCTGTCCGCGGACGACTTTACCGGCAGCGTCCATACACGCACCGCACAAGAAGCCGTGATGGATGACCCCGACACCGATGCTAATGAATCAATGCCAGAGATAACGAACACGGTCACGGTCTATACCGACCAAATGCCGCCGACGGACACGGCGTTCGCCACGGTTCATATGCTTAATGCTGGCGGCGACCCCGATGGTGCAGATGGTAATGCCGCTACCGAAGAGGATAATATACCCCATACCGAATTGTCGCTTACCGATATAGGAAGCATAGTGGGCAAAACAGGGATGGGGTTGGCTTTAGTCAAATTGACAGCGAATGTTCCCCCTACGGGGACCCTCACGTTTGCTTTGATGATGGACGCTACCATCACCGGCACATTTGACGGTGCTGAGGGTATGTACAAATGTGGCGCGGGAACCTGCAGCATCACACTAGACACAGATGGTAATCCGACTAATGTCAACAATTTGACCTTTATGCCCGCGGGTGGCGCCATGATTCCGGCGCCGGACACGGACTATCTGCAGTTCGGATACTGGGTGCAGACCACGATGGGAGCTGACGGGCCATCCCATGCGCTTGCCACCTTTGCCGGTGGTAGTATGCCGTTCACTGTCTCAGCTGTATCCAGTCTTGTGGGTGAAGCGAAGTATAGCGGTCCGGCAACCGGCATGTATGTGGTGAAGGGCGACGTCCACAATGATGGCATGGGTCCCGTACCGACCGCTTCAGGCCAGTTCACGGCGGACGCCGAGTTGACGGCAACGTTTGGCACACCTGGAACTATTGGCAGTGTTTTCCACAATACCGTCGGAGGCAGCGTGACAGACTTCACGGACCAAAACGGCGACCTGATCCCAGGGTGGACGTTGGCATTACAATCAGCTAGTATCGCAAACCTTCCGAGTAATGGTCTATTCACCGGTATGACTTCGGCAGGGGATAATCTGCCGTTGGGCGGTTGGCGAGGTCAATTCTTCGGCCCGACGACCGATGATGATTCAACCACAATAGATGTCGATGAAACAGAAACCGGGTATCCGAATGCCGTTGTCGGCGAATTCAATGGCCATTTCGCCAACGGGCACGCGCTCGGCGCCTTCGGCGCCACGATCGACGAGGAGTAAAGTCGGCAGTCATATCGGCCCGCGTAGCGGACCGCAGTTCACATGAAAGAAGGGCAGCCAACGCGGCTGCCCTTCTTTTTTGCCTTGTCATGAGAAACGCTCTTTGCAGGCTCATCCTCGTCCTTCTGTTCTTCCATGCTACGGCGGTCTTGGCCGCGTCCGGCGATCCTGGTGACCGGACGGATAATCCGTCCGCTTTCACGCCGGAGGCGCCGCCTGCAGCGTGCCGGGACTGCGGGTTGCCATATTATCGCCCTTCTGCTACGCCAGCCGGTCCTTCAGTCGACGCGCCGGAGGCCTCTCCGGCCGCTCCGTCACAGAACGCCATTTCCAAGAATCAGCAGAAGGGCACGTCCGGCGCGCCGGCGCGTCTCGAACCGGAGGCCGCGTCCGGGCGGGCGCACCTCTCCTCCGATCCTCGTATCAGGGTCGCGCGGGTGCTGGTCGAACGCAACCGTTTTGCCGAGGCCCTGGAGCTCCTGCGGCCGCTGGCCCCTGACCATCCGGACCAGACGGACGTGCGGTTTCTCCTGGGCCTGGCCGCCAGTCGCGGATCTCAGGATCGTGGGGTCGGGGACGAAGAACGCCTCGCGCTGCTGGACGAGGCTATCGCGGCGTTCCGGTCAATCCTGATCCACCGGCCGGAACTGGTGCGCGTGCGCCTGGAACTGGCGCTGGCGTTTTATCTGAAGGAGGATGACCAGTTGGCCCGCGACCATTTCGAGCGGGCCCTGGTGGGGAAGCCGCCCGAGGTCCTGGTCGCCAACATCAACCGGTTTTTGAACGTCATGCGGGCTAGGCGCCGCTGGCGCGGGTATTTCGGCTTCTCGCTGGCCCCGGATACCAACATCAACGCCGCCTCGGACGCGGAGTTCGTCTATATCGGCGGCCTGCCCTTCCGCCGGGGTGCGGAGGGCCGGGCCAGTTCCGATATCGGCGTGGTGGGCTGGGGCGGCGGTGAATACCAGTATCCCCTGGGCGCGCGCTGGCGCCTTCGCACGGGGCTCAACGTCAACCACCGGGAGTATAAGGGGAATCGGTTCGACCAGACGTTCGTGGGGGGCTACGTGGGGCCGCGCTGGCTCGTGAGCCGGAATACCGAAATGAGCCTGCTGGCGTCCGTGAGCCAACGCTGGCTCGGCGGCTCCAGCTTCAACTATGATGTCGGCGCGCGCCTGGAAGTGGAGCACCGGGTCTTCGCGGGCCTGCGGCTGAGCGGCCGGGTGTCCTGGCAGGACCGGAAATACCAGCAGAACACGTTCCTGGAAGGGCCGCTCATGGTGTTCTCCCTGGGCGCGACCTATGTGCTCTTCCCGACCGTGCAGGTCAACGCCCTGGTGGGCTATCAGCAACAGGAGGCCAAGTCAACCATCTGGAGCAGCGCCGGGTACTGGACGCGGGTGGGCACGAACGTGGCCCTACCGTGGGGCTTTACGGTGGGCGCCAGCGCCGAGTTCCGGTGGACGGATTACGAGGCCGGGTGGCCTCTTCCGTTCAGGCCCGATGGCTCCGCCCGCCGGGACCAGACCCGGATCCTTCAGGCCACGCTGCTCAACCGCGCGATCACGGTGTTCGGGTTCAGCCCTCAGGTCGTGTTTTCCAACCAGGTGCGCGAATCCAACGCGCAACTGTTCGACTACAAACGTAACCTCGTGGAAATGCGCTGGGTGCGGCAGTTTTAGTGAGCGGGTCTCGCGGGGTTTCGCCCCCGCACGACGAGGTCCCTTCGACTCCGGTCTCAAGAGACCTACGCTCAGGGTGAACGGATTATCACGCCCCGTTCCTCCTGCCCCCTCCGATCATCCTGAGCGTAGCGAGAGCGAAGTCGAAGGACGCTCAAACAGTCCTCGCCTCCAAACAGGTTTCGGGACCGGGGCGCAGCCCCGCCCGCAGGCGCCTTGAGGTGGCGCCAGAAGCTGACGCTGTCTTTTTTCCCTCGCCCTCTGGGAGAGGGCAGGGGTGAGGGGGGCGGTTCTCATGAATCAGCGAACGAGTTCGTCCTGAACGATCGACGGCCGTTTTTCGATCAGCGCAAGCAGCACTCGGGCCGGTCCCTCAGGGCGCCGCCGGCCCTGCTCCCAATTCTTGAGCGTTCCCAGCGGCACGCCGATGCTTTTGGCAAAGGCAGGTTGTGACAATCCCGTCTTGCCTCGGATCGCCACGACGTTAGGCTCGGGCACCTCAACTTCATGCACCGTGAACCCATCGCGCGCTCCGTTCAGGTAGGCCCGGGCATCCTCCAGCCCGGTCATGACTTTCTCGAATGGTTTTGTCATTGGTGTCTCCTGTAATCCTCAACCATTTGCTGCGCGGCAGCGATGAGCGAGGTTCGTTCCCTGGCGCTGAGATCCGTCTTCTCGTTCTTGGCGAAGACGGTGAGCAAAAACACCGGCATGTCTTCGCCGGAGAACAGGAACACCACACGTGCCCCGCCGCGTATGACATAAGCATAGACGCCATTGACGACGGCGTCAATGGCGTCTGCCTCAACCTTCACGGTTTACGATTCCAAGGTGCGGGGCAAGCCTCATGTTCCTCACAGACCGGCACGGGGCTTGTCCCTACATTACAGAAGGGGAACATGCCTTATTGCGCCGTTTTCTCCCTCGCCCCTAGTCCGAAATGAGGCGAAGCCCCCGACATTTTTAATCGGGGGGCAGGGTGAGGGCAATCTTGGCGTCCTCTTCAGGCGTTGTAGGTCGGATTAGCGTCGCGTAATCCGACGAGGAGCTGCGGTGTCGGGTTACGCCTGTTCGGCTAACCCGACCTACGGCTCTACAACTACGGAGGGGCAAAGCCCCGCCCGCAGGCGCCATGAGGTGGCGCCAGAAGCTGGCGCCGCTACAACTACGAGATTCTTCACTTCGTTCAGAATGACAGCGAGGGAAAGACTGCGCGGGGTGTCGGGACCCGGGCGGGAGCATCCCGTTTTCTTCAAATAAACGGGTCCACTAGCTCGACCCCGCAAGCTTCAAAATCGCGCCGGTTTCGGGTCGCAAGCTGTAAACCATAAGTGAGGGCGGTTGCGGCAATGAGACTGTTTTTGATCGGCATCGGTCTGCCAAGCGTACGGAGATGCGCCAGGAGTTCCGCCCAACGCAATCCCGTCTCCGCGTCCCATGGGACGCAGTGAATGCGTCGGGTGACGTCATCGAACCAGCTTTCGAGTTTTCTCCGCCGTCGTCCGGATGGAAGCAGGAGGATACCGAAGCGCACTTCCCCCAGGATCACCGGGTTGACGACAAGGTCGCGTTCGTTACGCGTCAGCCACTCGATGACCCTTAGGTCCGGACGGGGCTTTGCCGCCTCGCACAGCACATTGGCATCGACCAGACACGTCACGATGGTCCTTCAAGCGAGTCGGTGGATTCCGATTCAATTGGCACGAACCAGCCTTTCACCGGACAGGCGAGCAGCGTGTCCACCAATCCCTGATTTTTCGGGGGAGTCGTCGCTGTCAGACGATACTTGCCTTTATCCACCCGTTCCACATCAAATGCCTGACCGGCTGCGATTTTGTCCTGGCGGCGAAACTTGGCGGGTATGATGATCTGACCCTTTGATGACATGACCGTATTCATCACAGGTAAGATAACGTCTTACCACTGGATGGTCAAGAGGGCGTAGCCACGCCCGCAGGTGCCGGGAGGTGGTGCCAGAAGCTGGCGCGTTCTTCTGTCCCTCGCCCTCTGGGAGAGGGCAGGGTGAGGGCAATCTTGACGTCCTCTCCAGGCCGCATGAGATGCGGCGGCTACAACGACGGAGGGGCGCCGCTGCAAAAGCGAACGTTGTCATTTCTCTATGTGTTCGTAATCCGTTACTAAGCCAACGGTCGAGCGCAGAGCACTTCGTCCTGGCGGAGTGCTTCGAGCGCCGAGAGGGGGACGGCGGTGACGGTCATGGTTTCACCCACCGCGTTGAAGACTTCGATGGAGTACCCTTCTGTGCCGTCCGGGGCAACATGGTGGTCCACCAGCTTGACGATGTCGCCACGACACAGCCGATATTCCGGCAAATCCACGGTGAGGGCCGCATCAGTATACGGTTCAAGCTTCATCATGTCTTCCCCTTGTCTGGAATGAGTGTAACGAACTTCGTGATGCCCGACAAGTGTTCAGTTATCCAAATCGTGCGAACAGCCAAGGTCCCACCGGTTGGCCCAGTGAGTGTACCGCGTATCTCATAGTATTGGCCAAATTGGTTGGATTCCAGCAGTTGTGCATCCAGCGAAAGAATCTGCAGGCGTAAATCCTGGAGCAGGGCGTCAGCGTTCCGCAAGGTATAACCAACTTGGGCCAGAAAAGCTGATTTGTCCCCATGCGCTTGCGAAACCAGCAGGTAGCGTGCCAGTTTGTCCCCGGCAATGAGCGAATCCGTTGGCAGTTTCATCTGATGATAGTCCCTTGCTCTCGTTATTTTGTCAATCAAGAGCGACCATTTCTTGATAAATTAAATTCCAACTTTTCCCTTCTGTCATCCCCGACCCTGATCGGGGATCCAGGGTCTTTCATTTTTTCATTCGTGAGGATACGGATTCTGGATGCGGGGTTTCGCCCCCGCCCCCTCTTCTGTAGTGGCGGCATCTCATGCCGCCTTCCGTCGGCCTATCTCCCCCTCTTCCGCAGCCGCGCCATCCCATGGCGCTGTCCGTTTCTTTGTCGCCTCTGCAGGCGGCATGAGATGCCGCCCCTACAACTGCACAACGACACTGGATTCCCGCTAAAAACTTGCGGGAATGACAGAAGGCGAGGGGGAGGGATGCGGGGTTTCGCCCCCGCACGGCGAGGGGAGGAATGCTTGCGGGGTTTCGCCCCCGCACGGCGAGGGGAATGCGCGGGGTTTCGGCCCCGCGCGCCGAGGGGAGGAATGCGGGGTTTCGCCCCCGCACGGCGAGGTCCTTTTGTTTCGGCAAAAGGACCCAAAACCATCGGCGCCCGTGCGTGGCCCTTCGGGTTCCTTTGCCCCAGTCCCGAATGTTAGGGCTGCGGAACTCGCTTCGCTCAAACAGTCCTCGCCCCCAAACAGGTTTCGGGACCGGGGCGCAGCCCCGCCCGCAGGCGCCATGAGGTGGCGCCAGAAGCTGGCGCATTCTTTTGTCCCTCGCCCTCTGGGAGAGGGCAGGGTGAGGGCAATCTTGGCGTCCTCTTCAGGCGGCATAAGATGCCGCCCCTACAACTACGGAGGGGCGCAGCCCCGCCCGCAGGCGCCAGAAGCTGGCGCGGCTACAACGACATCGGCTTCCCGCTAACTACCGGAGGGAACTCCTTGATATGCCAACTTTACGTCTGGTATTCTTACATATCAGACTACCGAGTCACGAAAGGGTAGGGCAAAGTGAAGCTCAATGAAGAATTAGCTGAATGGGTTGCCGACCTGAGAAAGATGTGGTCTGGAAAAATCGGAGGTTCTCTCAGTCATCTCAAGAGATTCCTCTACGCATTTGTCGGAGCATGCACGTTTTTCTTTTTTCTTTTCGTCCTGCGCTTGAGAGAGCTTCTGATTGCAGAAAAAGAGGCTGTCGAAAGACGTGACCTCATCTCGGAACTACTAGCTGACCCACTGGGGTTTTTCGTGGTTTCGTTCGGCTTGATGATCATTCCCTCGATTTGGGTCGCTTGGCTTGTGAGTTGGCCAGAACACCCTTATAGTCCCTTGCGTTTGTACCTTGCCGGACTTATATTTCCCGTACTGGTCTCTTTCGCCCTTATGAAGTTCTTTACCATAACGTAAGCTTGACCTGAAACTTATGAACAGCCTACGCCATAACCTCTGTTCCACGCTGGCTGTCCTGTACGTGATTGCGTCGGCTCCGACTTTTGGCCAGGAACACCCCGGTCCCGATGCTCCCTCGCCCAATCCCTCGCAGCCCGTGCTTACACTGCACAAGGTTGACTTGCCGACGAAGATCAAGTGGGGAGCACAGTGGTTGTTCTATCCGGAATCGCTCGACTCCGTGAGAACGCTCCATGCCTATAACAAACATGTCTGTACGTCAGATGGTGGTCAGACCGCTGGGTCGCCGGAGAACCTCGGTTTCGTGGTGGAGGCTTCCTCCACCCGGGAAGAGGTCCCGCGCACCGGCCAATTGATTGACGGCAACGTCCGTAACACTGAGACGGTTACGCTGAACGAAGCTTGCGAGTCGTTCCGCTCGAATGACAACTCGAATGACATCTTTTTGTCTCGGTATCCTATTTCCAATCAAGACCAAAACCACATCGGTTTGTTTTGGACCAGCGTTTCCGAAGTACCTGCAGGCAATTGAGCCGACTCCGTTCCATCCCGCCCACCTTACACATTGGCCGATTTGTAAGGTGAAAGCAATCTACAAACGACAGATTAGGGGAACGTGCGGTGGGTGTTCACGCCCGACAACTCCGCCCGCTCGGACCAGACCCGGATCCTGCAGGCCACGCTGCTCAACCGCGCGTTGACGGTGTATGGCTTCAGCCCTCAGGTCGCGTTTTCCAACCAGGTGCGCGAATCCAACGCGCAACTGCTCGACTACAAACGTAACCTCGTGGAAATGCGCTGGGTGCGGCAGTTTTAGAGAGCGTTTTTTGCGGGGTTTCGGCCCCGCGCGCCGAGGTCCTTTTGTTTCGGCAAAAGGACCCAAAACCATTGGCGCCCGGGCGTGGCCCTCCGGGTGCCTTTGCCCCAGTCCCGAAGGTGAGCCCGCATTTCTCACCAGGCTCCGTCGCGAGGGCGTCGAGACGCCGTTGTGCTGGGGCGCACGGACTGCGAGACGCTGAAGGCATAGTTGAACACTATGTCGAAGGGGCTTGCGGGAGTACGCCCCGGCACAGCGAGTGGACCGGCGCCCGTAGCAGGAGGCTGGTGAGAAATGCGGGCTAAGGCTGCGGAACTCGCTTCGCTCAGACAGTCCTCGCCCCCAAATAGAATTCGGGACCGTGGCGCAGCCCCGCCCGCAGGCGCCATGACATGGCGCCAGAAGCTGGCGCCGCTACAACTACGAGATTCTTCACTTCGTTCAGAATGACAGCGAGGGAAAGACTGCGCGGGGTGTCGGGACCCGGGCGGGAGCATCCCGTTTTCTTCAAATAAACGGGTCCCCTAGCTCGACCCTGCAAGCTTCAAAATCGCGCCGGTTTCGGGTCGCAAGCTGTAAACCATAAGTGAGGGCGGTTGCGGCAATGAGACTGTCTTTGATCGGCATCGGTCTGCCAAGCGTACGGAGATGCGCCAGGAGTTCCGCCCAACGCAATCCCGTCTCCGCGTCCCATGGGACGCAGTGAATGCGTCGGGTGACGTCATCGAACCAGCTTTCGAGTTTTCTCCGCCGTCGTCCAGATGGAAGCAGGAGGATACCGAAGCGCACTTCCCCCAGGATCACCGGGTTGACGACAAGGTCGCGTTCGTTACGCGTCAGCCACTCGATGACCCTTAGGTCCGGACGGGGCTTTGCCGCCTCGCACAGCACATTGGCATCGACCAGACACGTCACGATGGTCATTCAAGCGAGTCGGTGGATTCCGATTCAATTGGCACGAACCAGCCTTTCACCGGACAGGCGAGCAGCGTGTCCACCAATCCCTGATTTTTCGGGGGAGTCGTCACTGTCAGACGATACTTGCCTTTATCCACCCGTTCCACATCAAATGCCTGACCGGCTGCGATTTTGTCCTGGCGGCGAAACTTGGCGGGTATGATGATCTGACCCTTTGATGACATGACCGTATTCATCACAGGTAAGATAACGTCTTACCACTGGATGGTCAAGAGGGCGTAGCCACGCCCGCAGGCGCCGGGACATCAGGGTTCCAGGGTTTTGCTTTTGTCTTTGTCTGTCATCCTCGACATCTTTAATCGAGGATCCAGGGTCTTTAGTCTTCTGTCTTTGTAGCGGCGCCATCTCATGGCGCTGTTTTTTCCTGGCGTCCTCTCCAAGCCGCATGAGATGCGGCGGCTACAACTGCACAAAGACCCTGGATTCCCGCGTTCGTGAGAATTGTAGATGTTCACTAATTCGTTGACAGAATGTAGGGTAACTCACCCAATCATCTGGAGGCGAACCCATGCGACACAATACCCAAGACAAGACCCTTTATCGCAACTATGTTCGGAAGTGGAAATTCCTGATCCAGGAGTACGAGTTGGTCAAACAGAAACGGCATCCCAAGTTCCGCTTTGCCGCTGATTTCTACCGGTTTCATCAGACCCACCGGCAGACCTTCTTCAAGTATTACCACCGGTTCCGCCAGAGCGGAGCCGAGCACGCCCTGGTGCCGCAGCCCCGCGGCCCGAAGTGGAAAAGTCGGCGGGTCTACGGGTATATTGAGCAGCAGGTCTTGCAGCACCGGCGGCTGGGCGTCAATCGCTATGAGATTTGCCAGCTTCTGGCCCCGAAGCTTAAGCACCTGACGCCGTCGCCGAGTACGGTCTATCGGATTATCCAGCGGCATGAGCTGAATCGCTTAACGCCCAAGCTGAAACAGGAGAAACGCCGCATTGTGAAGCAGAAAGCCGGAGAATTAGGGCATCTCGACTGCCATTATTTGAGCAAGGATCTCATTGCGACCGATCCCACCCGCTACTATCTGGTGTGCGTGATCGACGCCTGTACCCGCCTGGCCTGGGCCGAGGTGGTGACCGATCTGAAGAGTCTGACGGTGATGTTCAGCGCCTTGAAGAGCTTCAATCTGCTTCACCAGCGGTATCAGCTCCAGTTTGCCGAGGTCTTGACGGACAATGGGTCGGAGTTCGCGGCCCCGCGCACCAAAGCCACGCACCCGTTTGAACGGATGCTGCTGGAGTTGGGGATCAAACATCGGTATACCCGGCCGTACCGCCCACAGACGAACGGGAAGGTGGAACGGTTCTGGCGGACCCTGAACGATGACCTGATCGATGGCACCACGTTTGCGTCCCTGGCGGAGTTCCGGGACGAATTGGAGCAATATCTCCTCTACTACAATGAGGTGCGCCCGCATCAGGCGCTGGAGGGGCAAACTCCGAAACAGATCAACGAATCTTGTCAACGAATTACTGAACACATACAAGAATGACAGAAAGCGAGAGGGTCTCGCGGGGTTTCGGCCCCGCACGGCGAGGTCCTTTTGTTTCGGCAAAAGGACCCAAAACCATTGGCGCCCGTGCGTGGCCCTTCGGGTGCCTTTGCCCCAGTCCCGAAGTTTAGGGCTGCGGAACTCGCTTCGCTCAAACAGTCCTCGCCCCCAAACAGAGTTCGGGACCGGGGCGCAGCCCCGCCCGCAGGCGCCATGAGGTGGCGCCAGAAGCTGGCGCTGTCTTTTTTCCCTCGCCCTCTGGGAGAGGGCAGGGTGAGGGCAATCTTGACGTCCTCTTCAAGCCGCATAAGATGCGGCCGCTACAACGACGGAGAGGCGCAGCTGCAAAAGCGAACGTTGTTATTTCTCTATGTGTTCGTCATCCGTTACTGCGCCAACGGTCGAGCGCAGAGCACTTCGTCCTGACGGAGTGCTTCGAGCGCCGAGATGGGGACGGCGGTGACGGTCATGGTTTCACCCACCGCGTTGAAGACTTCGATGGAGTACCCTTCTGTGCCATCGAGGGCAACATGGTGGTCCACCAGCTTGACGATGTCGCCACGACACAGCCGATATTCCGGCAAATCCACGGTGAGGGCCGCATCAGTATACGGTTCAAGTTTCATCATGTCTTCCCCTTGTCTGGAATGAGTGTAACGAACTTCGTGATGCCCGACAAGTGTTCAGTTATCCAAATCGTGCGAACAGCCAAGGTCCCACCGGTTGGCCCAGTGAGTGTACCGCGTATCTCATAGTATTGGCCAAATTGGTTGGATTCCAGCAGTTGTGCATCCAGCGAAAGAATCTGCAGGCGTAAATCCTGGAGCAGGGCGTCAGCGTTCCGCAAGGTATAACCCACTTGGGCCAGAAAAGCTGATTTGTCCCCATGCGCTTGCGAAACCAGCAGGTAGCGTGTCAGTTTGTCCCCGGCAATGAGCGAATCCGTTGGCAGTTTCATCTGATGATAGTCCCTTGCTCTCGTTATTTTGTCAATCAAGAGCGACCATTTCTTGATCCATTCCAATTTTTCCCTTCCGTCATCCTCGACGCTTGTAATCGGGGATCCAGGGTCTTTCATTTTTTCATTCGTGAGGATACGGATTCTGGATGCGGGGTTTCGCCCCCGCCCCCTCTTCTGTAGTGGCGGCATCTCATGCCGCCTTCCGTCGGCCTATCTCCCCCTCTTCCGCAGCCGCGCCATCCCATGGCGCTGTCCGTTTCTTTGTCGCCTCTGCAGGCGGCATGAGATGCCGCCCCTACAACTGCACAACGACACTGGATTCCCGCTAAAAACTTGCGGGAATGACAGAAGGCGAGAGGGTCTCGCCCGGGGCGCAGCCCCGCCCGCAGGCGCCAGAAGCTGGCGCTGTTTAAAGACTCCTTGACAAAAACCTGAACGCATGAATAATGAAGACTAAGCGCACTGTCCGATGAGGATGCCATGAGTCCAAAACATACTCTTAGAAAGCAACCGATGAGAAAGCGCGGCGCGGTTGAGGAGAACGCGAATCCATCCCGTTTGGTGGATAACGTCGAAGATGTTCTTGATGCCGAGATCGCCGCAACGCGGTTACGCGAAATCAAGGACGATCCCGAGAAACTTGTCTCGGGCGAGAAGTTGACCGCCGCTCTTCATCGTCTCGTTAAGTGAAGCGGTCCATTTACGCGTATACGAAGGCGTCGCTTGATGCCCTCGAGAAATTGCCAAAGGCGGTGCGGAGGCAAATCAAGAGTAAGATTGATGGACTGGCCGATGGGACAACGAGACAAGGTATCAAAGTCCAGGGCGTGATGGACGGTACTCATCACGTTTATCGAATACGATCGGGGCATTATCGCATTCTTTACTCTATCCGCGATGGTTCCAACATCATCGTTCTTGACATCGGGCATCGTCGCGATATCTACCGGCGGCTGAATTGAAGGTTGAACCATCAGAGGCCTGAGCTGATCCGTCAAGTGTCTCGGAAGCTCAACACACAGCCTGTTTGACATCAGCGTTTCTCGTCTCTAAAGCCCAGGGCCTTCAGTCGGCCGTGGGCTTTTCTTTTTCTTGTCATCCCCGACCCTGATCGGGGATCCAGGGTCTTTCATTTTTTCATTCGTGAGGATACGGATTCTGCATGCGGGGTTTCGCCCCCGCCCCCTCTTCTGTAGTGGCGGCATCTCATGCCGCCTTCCGTCGGCCTATCTCCCCCTCTTCCGCAGCCGCGCCATCCCATGGCGCTGTCCGTTTCTTTGTCGCCTCTGCAGGCGGCATGAGATGCCGCCCCTACAACTGCACAACGACACTGGATTCCCGCTAAAAACTTGCGGGAATGACAGAAGGCGAGAGGGGAATGCGGGGTTTCGCCCCCGCACGACGAGGGGGAAAATGCGGGGTGTCGCCCCCGCGCGCCGAGGTCCTTTTGTTTCGGCAAAAGGACCCAAAACCATTGGCGCCCGGGCGTGGCCCTTCGGGTGCCTTTGCCCCGGTCCCGAAGGTTAGGGCTGCGGAACTCGCTTCGCTCAAACAGTCCTCGCCCCCAAACAGAGTTCGGGACCGGGGCGCAGCCCCGCCCGCAGGCGCCATGAAGTGGCGCCAGAAGCTGGCGCATTCTTCTTTCCCTCGCCCTCTGGGAGAGGGCAGGGTGAGGGCAATCTTGACGACGCTGGTGGTGTGTGCAGGATATTTGCCGGACGGCACAATATCAGGGAACAGGATACGGCGGATCAAATGGCGTTTTTGGCGGAACGGATGGCCGGGGAAGAGATTATCGTATCGGGCGTTGATTCGATGATTATTTTTTCTTTTCAAAAAATGACTTAAGGGCAAATAATCCGATCACAAAAGCAAATGAACTGGCAACTATCTGATTTCCATTCATTGCAAGGAAAATTAAACCCCCAATGTACAGAACTCCCAAAATAAATCCAAACAATTGGGCTTTCGAATCATTTTTGATGGTAGCTTGCAGAGCAGTATTCTCAAAGTTTATACGCTGGTCTTGTTCTTTTTTAGCCATAGTCAAAATGCGATTGGCCGATCCGGGATGGACTTCATCGTATGCCTTATACATGGATGGTGGAGGAAGAGGACCAACAAACGAAGCTGCCTCAACGACAGATATACGAACATCATCTGGAAGAGAATTAAGAACCTCTTTAGATGGCAGGTTTAATTTCTGACTTGGAGGCTTGGGCGCCTGATTATCAGGATTGGAGGGATTGGGTGCGTGCGGATTGCGTTTCGCCATGCCACTGCTCTATAGCGTTATACATATCGCTACCGATGCGTTTCAAATCTTCATGTTGTGCATTGCGCGGGTACTGCGGCAATTCAATCTTACGATTAGTTCTGCCAATTTCGTCAAATACAGTCATCAGACTATTCAACAAAAAGCGATGGGCCAAAAAAATGGTATTTTTTGAAGGCCGATCGGTACGACTCCAATATTTTAAATATCTTTCATTCATATGAAGATATACCTTGATTCTATTATACTCTTAAAAAGAGTGGGATTCTTAAACAGAAGCATCCCAAAAAGTCAATCCCAAAATGTTGGTAAGGAGAGTATATGGGGAAGGGAAGAGAGAAATCAAGAATTATTCATGACAATTCTGACCATATACAGGAAGAATTTTAGGTCTCTACAACCGCTAGTTTGAGCATAATTCTACCCACCAAATGTAGATTTCCATCAACCTAAATATATAATTCCCGTCTTGACGGCGCATTTAAGGGGCATTTACGGGAGCATGCGGGGTTTCGTCCCAGCACGACGAGGGGAGGAATGCTTGCGGGGTTTCGTCCCCGCGCGACGAGGGGGGAGGGGTTTGCGGGGTTTCGGCCCCGCACGCCGAGGTCCTTTTGTTTCGGCAAAAGGACCCAAAACCATTGGCGCCCGGGCGTGGCCCTTCGGGTTCCTTTGCCCCAGTCCCGAAGGTTAGGGCTGCGGAACTCGCTTCGCTCAGACAGTCCTCGCCCCCAAATCGGTTTCGGGACTGGGGCAAAGCCCCGCCCGCAGGCGCCAGGAAATGGCGCCAGAAGCCGGCGCTGTCTTTTTTCCCTCGCCCTCTGGGAGAGGGCAGGGTGAGGGCAATCTTGACGGCCTCTCCAGGCGGCATGAGATGCCGCCCCTACAACTACGGAGAGGCCGCTGCAAAAGCGAACGTTGTCATTCCGAGTGAAACGCTCAGTTGTCATTCTGAGCCGTAGGCGAAAGAATCTCGTGGTTAAAAAACGAGCCTTTTGAAAAGCAGATTCTTCACTTCGTTCAGAATGACAGATAAGGGAAAAGGGGAAATGACAGAAGGGAGAAAAAGCGGGAATCACAGATTGAACGGATTTAACGGTGAGATAAAAAGTCGTCTATTGAGATTCCGGCTTGCGTCAGAATATGGATCACTGTTTTTTCCGGAATTGCTCCAGGGTGGCGAGGCGTGGTCGTGTAGACTTGTCTTCCTTCATTGAACCATATTTCATGCGAACCCGCTGCCTGCCTGTCAAACTTAAAATGGAGCTGCTTGAGATTGCTTGTAATCTGCCGATAGGTATATCCAGCTAAATGGCCCATAAATCGCCCATGACATGGCTATTACACGGACACCACCAGGGTATGCTCCATCGGAAACGTGGCGACTGCGAGCATGATAGGTTGGTTTCGCTGTGTCTGTGCATCAAGAAGTTTTCGCGCCGCATCATGCGCATAGTCAATCGTTTCTTCTATCGTCCGTCCTTGCACGACCAGCCCTTGCACATCGGCTGATGTGGCGACATACACATTCTCCGGCAACTTCTCAATGTGCAGATGAATGATATGCTCCATAGATGGCCTCCTTCTTTTCTAACACCCATCCTTCACACACCACGACCACAGAGACAAGAATAGTACGCCAAGCAGCTTCATCCGACAACTCTTTCCCTCTGTCCTCCCCGCCTTTCTCCTTCTGTCATCCTTGTTTTTCTCCCTCTGTCATCCTCGCTTTCCCCCCCTCTGTCATCCTCGACGCTTGTCCCCGACCTGATCGGGGATCCAGTCAAGGAAAGGATCCAGGGTCTTTGTATTTTGCATTCCCACCCGCGCGATCTCATCGCGCCACCTCATGGCGCCTGCGGGCGCGGCTGCGCCACAGTCCCGAAACTGATTTGGGGGCGAGGACTGTTTGAGCGAAGCGAGTTCCGCAGCCCTCACAATCGGGACCGGGGCAAAGGCACCTGGAGGGCCACGCCCGGGCGCCCATGGTTTTGGGTCCTTTTGCCGAAACAAAAGGACCTCGTCGTGCGGGGCCGAAACCCCGCAAAGACCCCCCCCCCCGGCTTACCCGAACAAATCCTGGTCTTTGCGTTTGCCGAAGTGCTGGTAGGCTTTGGCGGTGAGTTGGCGGCCGCGGGCGGTGCGGTCGAGATAGCCGGCCTGGAGGAGGAAGGGTTCGTAGACGTCTTCGAGCGTGGCTTTTTCTTCCCGGACCGCGGTGGCCAGGGCTTCGGCGCCTACCGGGCCGCCGTTGAATTTTTCGAGGATGGTCAACAGGATTTTGCGGTCCATTTCGTCGAATCCCGCGTCGTCCACACCGAGCCAGTGCAGGGCTTCTTGCGCCACCTGTTGGGTGATGACGCCCCGGGCTTTGACTTCGGCGAAGTCCCTGACCCGCCTGATGAGCCGGTTGGCGATGCGTGGCGTCCCGCGCGCGCGCTTGCTGATTTCGGTGGCGCCGCCGGGTTCGATGGCGACGTTCAAGAGGCCTGCCGAGCGGTTGACGATGGTTTCCAATTCCTCTGCCGTATAGAAGTCGAGCCGGTACACCAGCCCGAAGCGTTCCCGGAGCGGGGAGGTGAGCGCGCCGGCTTTGGTGGTGGCCCCTACCAGGGTGAATGGCGGCAGGTCCAGTTTCATGGTGCGGGTGGCCGCGCCCTGGCCGATGACGAGGTCGATCTGAAAGTCTTCCATGGCGGGGTACAGGGCTTCTTCGACGGACGCGGGCAGGCGGTGGATTTCGTCGATGAAGAGGACGTCGTGGGCCTGGAGGTTCGCCAGGATCGCGGCGAGGTCGCCGGCGTGGTTGAGGACGAGCCCGGAGGTCGAGCGGATGCCGCCGCCCATTTCTTTGGCGATGATGTGCGCGATGGTGGTCTTGCCCAGGCCGGGCGGGCCGTAGAAGATGGCGTGGTCCAGGGGCTCGCCGCGGCGCTGCGCGGCTTCGATGCACACCCGCAACGATTCTTTCATGCGTTCCTGGCCGGTGTATTCGTCCAGGGTTTGCGGGCGCAGGGTGCCTTCGGTGTTTTGTTCTTCTTCGAGGAGGTGGTTGGTGACGATGCGGTCTTCCATGTAAGGGGTCGGCCGTGGGCGCGGGACGGCATGCGGGCCGTTCCCCGGGGGTGAGCGGCGTCCCCACCCCAAGGTCGGTTCGTGACGGGTGTTATTGGGGCATGGTGAATTCGACGTTGATGTCCCGCCCCAGGTTTTGCGTAGACTTAGTCACAGTCCTTCCCGGGAGGCATGAATTCGACGTTAATGTCCCGCCCCAGGTAGTTCACGAGAAATCCTTGATTCTGGTAGCACAGCTTGGCACCCATGACGTTTTCATCCCCATAATCTTCGGGGCCTAACAGTTCCCGGATTTCCTCTGCGCTTTCGGCCGTGAGGACCCGCCGGAAAATGCCACGGGTCTTATGCATGAAGCGGTTATTGATGAAAATATAGTCGACACGGCCATCCCTGATGCCGACCCCGGCCATGGGCCCGGTGGGGTTCGATTGATCCCACAGCAGCACGAAGACACCTTCCTGCTCGGTCCGGACTCCGGAAATTTTTTCGTTGATCAGCGTTTCCACGGCGTCGATTTCCGAATCCCCCAAACGGACGCCGTACAGGGACACGGTGGTGCTGTCGATCTCCGCGGGTTTTTGCAGGTTGTTCCTCGTGAGTTCGTATTTCCTGGCCTCGGCGTCGGTGGCGGTGATGGCCCCTCCGAGTCCCACCAACACGGCCATTGCGATCATTGTCAGTATGCGCATGGAATTCTCCTTCTCCAATCTGGTCAACGACTCCCTGTTGTCTAACGAACGGGAATATAGTTCATGTCTGCCGGATTCTCGTGTGGTGCCGGCACACCACTCTAATTGTAACGAACCCCCTGCGCATAATCAAATTCTCTCTCTTGGCGCCGCGCCATCCCTGGTGCCGTTCCCCTCCTTTTGTTCTCTCCATCTCTCCACGGGTCCGGGTCTGTCGCGCATAATTCGCGACAACCGGGACTTGATTTTCGTCGTTGCCGGGTTTAGTCTACCTTCAATACCCCTTGCGGTTTCGATCGCAGGGCGCGGGGCCTCTTCGGAGGCCCTTGCTTTTTCTTTCTGTCATTCCCGACATTTGTAATCGGGAATCCATCCTTCTGTTTCCTTCTCCTTTTTTGGTCTTCGTCGCCGCGCCATCGCATGGCGCCTGCTGTTCCTGACCGCATTGTTTGGCGGCATGAGATGCCGCCGCTACGAAGACATGGCAATGCGGCCGCTACAAATACATTTGAGATGCAGCCCCTCCACATTCTATATTTTGTAGCTGCGCCATCTCATGGCGCTTGCCCTTACCTCCCCTTTGTAAGGGGAGGCTAGGTGGGGTAGAGCCACCCGTCCAAGGAGCACGGAGTTTCACCGTCCTGGCCCCAGCCTCTACCTCCCCTCACCCCTCCTTACAAAGGAGGGGGAACAGGCCGCATAAGATGCGGCGGCTACAACTACGGAGAGGCTGCTGGGCGCATACGATGCCGCCATTACAAACGTTTCAGGTTCCACCACATTTATGAGCCAGCACATTCATATTAAAGGGGCGCGTGAGCATAATCTGAAGAACCTCGACGTGGTGCTGCCGCGCGATCGCCTGGTGGTGGTGACGGGGTTGAGCGGGTCGGGCAAGTCGTCGTTGAATTTCGATACGATTTATGCCGAGGGGCAGCGGCGGTACGTGGAGTCGTTGTCGGCTTACGCGCGCCAGTTCCTGGAACAGATGGGCAAGCCCGACGTGGATTCCATCGAGGGCCTGTCGCCCGCCATTTCCATCGAGCAGAAGAATACCAGCCACAATCCCCGGTCCACGGTCGGCACGGTGACGGAGATTTATGATTATCTGCGTTTGCTGTTTGCCAGGGTGGGCCAGCCGTTTTGCGTGGGCTGCGGGCAGCCGATTACGGCGCAGACGGTGCAGCAGATGGTGGATGCCATCGGGACGTTGCCGGTGGGGTCGCGGTTTCAGATCGTGGCGCCGATCGTGCGCGGGCGCAAGGGGGAGTATCGCAAGGAGTTGGCCGATGCCCGGCGCGCGGGGTACGTGCGGGCCCGCGTCGACGGCACGATCGTCGGGCTGGATGAGGCGATTACGCTGGATAAGCAGCGGAAGCATACGATCGAGATTGTCGTGGACCGGTTGGTGATGAAGGATGAGGAGGCGTTGCAGCGGCGGTTGGCGGATTCGGTGGAGACGGCGTTGAAATTGACCCAGGGCCTGGTCGGGGTGCTGACGGAGACGAACGAGGTCGCGCTGTATAGTGAGCAGTTGGCGTGTATCACGTGCGGCGTGAGTTATCCGGAAATGGCGCCGCGGGTGTTTTCGTTCAACAGCCCGCATGGCGCGTGTCCGGCGTGTGACGGGATCGGGTACGAGGTGTCCGCGTGTCCGGAGGGGCAGGAGTATTCCGAGAGCCACGCCTGTCCGGTGTGCCTGGGGACGCGGTTGAGGGCGGAGAGTCTGGCCGTGAAGGTCGGCGGGAAGTCCATTGCCGAGGTCACGCGGCTGTCGATTCTCGATGCCGGGTCGTTTTTCGAGTGTCTGGCCTTGAGCGAACGGGACCGCCTGATCGGCCAGCGGATCTTGAAGGAGATCCGGGAACGGTTGGAGTTTTTGTTGAACGTGGGGTTGGATTATCTGACGTTGGACCGGGCCGCGGCGACCTTGTCGGGTGGGGAGGGGCAACGCATCCGGCTGGCGACCCAGATCGGGTCGGGGCTGGTGGGGGTGTTGTATATCCTGGATGAGCCGAGTATCGGCTTGCATCAACGCGATAATCACCGGCTGCTGCAAACCTTGCTGCGGCTGCGCGACCTGGGCAATACCGTGCTGGTGGTGGAGCATGATGCCGCGACCATGCGCGTGGCGGATCATATCGTGGACATGGGACCCGGCGCCGGCGTGCATGGCGGGTCGATCGTGGCGCAGGGCTCGCCCGCGGAGGTGATGCGTCATCCCGATTCGTTGACCGGGCAGTATCTGCGCAGGGAGAAACGGGTGGCGTTGCCGTCACGCACCCGCCGGCCCAAAAAGTTTCTCACCGTGGTCGGGGCCGACAAGCATAATCTGAAGTCGGTGAATGCGAAGATCCCGCTGGGGTTGTTGACGTGCGTCACCGGCGTCTCCGGGTCCGGGAAGAGTACGCTGTTGCTGGAGGTGCTGTTCCCGTCGCTGTCGCAATTGTTGTATCACCACAACTCCCGGCTGGAGGGCTGCCGGTCACTGAACGGGGCCGATGCCCTGGATAAGGTGATCGATATCGATCAGTCGCCGATCGGCCGCACGCCGCGCTCCAATCCCGCCACGTATACGGGCGTGTTCACGTTTATCCGTGATCTGTTCGCCGGGCTGCCGGAGTCGCGTGTGCGTGGGTACCGGGCCGGACGCTACAGTTTTAACGTGAAGGGCGGCCGGTGCGAAGCGTGCCAGGGCGGGGGGCTGCTGAAAATCGAAATGCATTTTTTGCCCGACGTGTACGTGACCTGCGAGGCCTGTAAGGGGCAACGGTATAATCGTGAAACGCTGGACGTCCGGCACAAGGGGAAGAGTATCGCGGAAGTCTTGGACATGACCGTGGCGGAGGCCCTGGACTTTTTCGCGCACATCCCGGCGATCGCCAGGAAATTGCAAACGCTGGCGGACGTCGGTTTGCATTACGTCAAGCTGGGGCAATCCGCCACGACGTTGTCCGGTGGCGAGGCGCAACGCGTGAAATTGAGTCGCGAGCTGTCCAAGCGTGCCACGGGCCGCACCCTGTACCTGTTGGATGAGCCCACGACCGGGTTGCATTTTGCGGACGTGCAACGGTTGCTCGACGTGTTGAACCGGTTGGTGGAACACGGGAATACCGTGCTCGTGATCGAGCATAACCTGGACGTGATTCGGAATGCGGACTGGATTCTGGACCTGGGCCCGGATGGCGGGAACGCCGGCGGGGAGATCGTGGAAGAAGGCCCGCCAACCCAGTTGATCCGCTCCGGAACGTCCTGGACCGCGCAAGTGTTACGCGAAGATTCGTAGAGACCAACGCTCGTTGGTCTCTCCGCTCAGGCTTTCTTTTTGTAAATATTCAACCCGATCTTCTCTTCCCGGCCGAGAACCGACACGTTCCCTTCCGTACTGGCGACAATCGTCGTCTTCCCCGAGACCGAGGGGCCGAATTCTTTCGACAGGTCCACCGTAATGGTCAGGACATTACCCGTGATCGACAGGTCCACATTTTTCATGATTGCTTCTCCTTTTTTTCCCTTCTGTCATCCCCGCTTTTTCCTTCTGTCATCCTTGTATGTGTTCAGTAATTCGTTGACAAGATTCGTTGATCTGTTTCGGAGTTTGCCCCTCCAGCGCCTGATGCGGGCGCACCTCATTGTAGTAGAGGAGATATTGCTCCAATTCGTCCCGGAACTCCGCCAGGGACGCAAACGTGGTGCCATCGATCAGGTCATCGTTCAGGGTCCGCCAGAACCGTTCCACCTTCCCGTTCGTCTGTGGGCGGTACGGCCGGGTATACCGATGTTTGATCCCCAACTCCAGCAGCATCCGTTCAAACGGGTGCGTGGCTTTGGTGCGCGGGGCCGCGAACTCCGACCCATTGTCCGTCAAGACCTCGGCAAACTGGAGCTGATACCGCTGGTGAAGCAGATTGAAGCTCTTCAAGGCGCTGAACATCACCGTCAGACTCTTCAGATCGGTCACCACCTCGGCCCAGGCCAGGCGGGTACAGGCGTCGATCACGCACACCAGATAGTAGCGGGTGGGATCGGTCGCAATGAGATCCTTGCTCAAATAATGGCAGTCGAGATGCCCTAATTCTCCGGCTTTCTGCTTCACAATGCGGCGTTTCTCCTGTTTCAGCTTGGGCGTTAAGCGATTCAGCTCATGCCGCTGGATAATCCGATAGACCGTACTCGGCGACGGCGTCAGGTGCTTAAGCTTCGGGGCCAGAAGCTGGCAAATCTCATAGCGATTGACGCCCAGCCGCCGGTGCTGCAAGACCTGCTGCTCAATATACCCGTAGACCCGCCGACTTTTCCACTTCGGGCCGCGGGGCTGCGGCACCAGGGCGTGCTCGGCTCCGCTCTGGCGGAACCGGTGGTAATACTTGAAGAAGGTCTGCCGGTGGGTCTGATGAAACCGGTAGAAATCAGCGGCAAAGCGGAACTTGGGATGCCGTTTCTGTTTGACCAACTCGTACTCCTGGATCAGGAATTTCCACTTCCGAACATAGTTGCGATAAAGGGTCTTGTCTTGGGTATTGTGTCGCATGGGTTCGCCTCCAGATGATTGGGTGAGTTACCCTACATTCTGTCAACGAATTAGTGAACATCTACAATCCTCGACATTAGTAATCGAGGATCCAGTGTCTTTGTCTTTCGTCTTTGTAGCGGCGCCATCTCATGGCGCGTTCTCTCCCCCTCGCCCTCTGGGAGAGGGCAGGGTGAGGGCAATCTTGGCGGCCTCTTCAGGCGGCATAAGATGCCGCCGCTACAACTACGAAGAGGCCGTTGGTTGCAGATATTCATACCCGCGCCATCTCATGGCGCCACTACATGGCGCCTGCGGGCGAGGCTGCGCCCCAGTCCCGAATCCGATGTGGGGGCGAGGACTGTTTGAGCGAAGCGAGTTCCGCAGCCCAAACCTTCGGGACTGGGGCAAAGGCACCCGAAGGGCCACGCCCGGGCGCCCATGGTTTTGGGTCCTTTTGCCGAAACAAAAGGACCTCGGCGTGCGGGGCCGAAACCCCGCAAAACCCTCCCCCTCGGCGTGCGGGGCCGAAACCCCGCAAAACCCTCCCCCTCGGCGCGCGGGGCCGAAACCCCGCAAAACCCTCCCCCTCGGCGTGCGGGGCCGAAACCCCGCATTCCTCCCCCTCAGCCCAGATTGATCAGGGCCAATAAGGCCAACGTGCCCAGCATGTATGGAATCATGCACGTATACACGACCACTCTCAGCGGTGCGGTGCCCGTGATGGCCGCATGCCGGGTTTGATGTTCTTTGTAAATGAATTCGTAAACCAGGATGACGACCGCGCCGGTGAGGGTCACGACGCGACTCGACCGGGGCCACGTGTAGATCCCGCTGAGCAGGAAGTCCATCGTGAAAAAGCCGCTCCACGCCGAGAGGAGGACGGCGAGCACGATGTTGACGAGGGCGGACAGGGGCAGCTTCCCGAATCCTGTTGCGCGTGCGTCCGGAATGGCGTTCACCGGTTCAGCGGTCTACGGCTGTGTTGCGGATTGTGTGAGCGTGTACTCGCAGTTGCGACACACGCGGGGCCGTCGTTTGAGGAATGCTACTTTGCCGCCGACGAGACACGCATAGTGGACGAATCGGTTGCACACGGAACAGCGTTGCCAGCCCCCCTTGAGCATGGTGGTGTTGCGATACAGGCCTAGACTGCACACCCCGCAATGTTCAGGCTCGATGCCCAAGAGCAAGGGTTCCCATTCGCCCGCGCCTTTCCGAATACTCATGGCCAGGAGTATAGCCAGAGGATCCAGGGAATTACAAATGCCGGGTCTTTTGCCTTTGTAGCGGCGCCATCACATGGCGCCACTACATGGCGCCTGCGGGCGTGGCTGCGCCCCAGTCCCGAATCCGATGTGGGGGCGAGGACTGTCTGAGCGAAGCGAGTTCCGCAGCCCTAACCTTCGGGACCGGGGCAAAGGCACCCGACGGGCCACGCCCGGGCGCCCATGGTTTTGGGTCCTTTTGCCGAAACAAAAGGATCTCGCCGTGCGGGGGCGAAACCCCGCAAAACCCTCCCCCCTCCCCCCTTTGTTTGACACCCCTCCGGACCTTTGTTAGGTTCTGAAGCAGGCCGCATCTTTGGTGGCCCTACAAATACCAAATACATTTACACAGACTTCGGATTCCCGTCCCATCACACCCTCTCCCTTGGTGGGAGAGGGTAGGGTGAGGGGGTATTCGGGAGGACCGGCACAAGCGAAAGGCCCGGCATACCCGTGGATATCAGGCAATACCTCGAGGACAAACGGGACGTCGTCGATCGTTTTTTGGAAGCCCATCTTCCTGATCCGCGCACGCCGCCGGCGACCCTGCACGAGGCGATCCGGTATAGCCTGTTGGCCGGGGGGAAACGGGTCCGGCCCATCCTGACGATTGCCACGGCGGAGGCGATCGGGCCGTGCCCGGCGTCGTTGCTGCCCGTGGCCTGCGCGTTCGAGTTTATCCATACGTATTCGCTGATTCATGACGATTTGCCGTCGATGGATAACGATGATTTTCGCCGCGGGCGACCCACGAATCATAAAGTCTATGGAGAGGCGATGGCGATTTTGGCGGGGGACGGGTTGCACGCCATGGCGTTTGAGTGGTGTAGCCGGGCCGATCTCGTGACGGATCTGGACCCGCGGTGTCAGGTCCGGATTATCGCGGAGCTTGCGCTGGGGGCCGGGAACGCGGGCATGGTGGGAGGACAGGTGCTGGATATTCAAGCCGAGAACCGGCAGGTGGACCTGGCGGAGTTGCAACGGATTCACGTGCAGAAAACGGGCAAGCTGATTCGTGCCGCCGTGCGGGTCGGGGCGCTCCTGTCCGGGGCCGGCATGACGCAGTTCGAGCACCTGACCGGATATGCCGAAGATATCGGCTTGGCTTTTCAAATTACGGATGACGTGTTGAACGTGACGGGTACGCGGGAGGAGTTGGGGAAAAACGCCAACACGGATGATGAACGGGGCAAGCAGACGTATCCTTCGATTTATGGGCTCGAGGGCGCGCAACAGCTCGCGCAGGACTGTGCCGACCGCGCCATCGGGCGGCTCGACGGGTTTGACGAGAAGGCCGATCCGTTGAGAGGCATTGCCCGGTATATCGTGGACCGCAGGAATTGACGATACAAAGTCACCAAAAGGTTCATAAATAGCTCCAAAAAGCATCTTAATAGACTATAAACAGCATATAAATTGATCTAAATAGCATTAAAACGGCACCTCAATGGTTTCGCGTCACAGGCCGTGATACCCCAATCCTCTTCATTCGCATTCTTGCCGGTTCTTTTTTCATCATGAAAGCCTTGGTCACAGGGGTTACGGGGTTTATCGGGTCCGCCGTGGCGCGGGCGTTGGTCGAGGCCGGCACGGAGGTCAGGGGATTGGTCCGGCCCGGCGCGGACCGGCAGGCGCTGGACGGGCTGGCGATTGAAACCGTGTCCGGCGATTTGGGCGACGCGGCGTCACTCCGGGCGGCGCTTCACGGTTGCCGGCAGGTGTACCACGTGGCGGCGCATTATGCCCTGTGGGCGCGCGACCCTTCGGTGTTCTACCAGGTGAACGTCGAAGGCACCAGGGCGTTACTTGCCGCGGCGCGCGAGTCGGACGTTGACCGTGTCGTGTATACGAGTACGATCGGCGCGATCGGGTTGCCCGAAGGCGGGGGACCGGGCACGGAAGAGACTCCGGTGTCCCTGGCGCAGATGGCCGGGGATTATAAACGATCCAAGTATCTGGCCGAATTGGAGGTCCTGCAGGCGGCGCAAGCGGGGTTGCCCGTGGTGATCGTGAACCCCTCGGCGCCTGTGGGAGTGTGCGACGTGAAGCCGACCCCGACGGGACAGATCGTTGTCGATTTTATGAAGGGGCGTATGGTGGCCTATGTCGAAACCGGCATGAATCTCATCGACGTGGATGACGTGGCTGTCGGCCACGTCCGGGCCATGGAGCGCGGGCGTATCGGTGAGCGGTACATCCTGGGTTGTCGTAACCTGATGCTGAAAGAGGTGTTCGAGATCTTGAGTACGTTGACGGGCGTCAGGATGCCCAGGCTGAAACTTCCCCGGGAGTTGATCCTGCCCCTGGCCCACGTCAACAAGTGGATGGCGGATTACGTGACGCATCGAACCCCGCGCATCCCGCTCGACGGCGTCCGCATGGCCAAATACGTGATGCACTACGATTGCTCCAAAGCCATTCGAGACCTGGAGTTACCCCAAACCCCACCGGAGACGGCCCTGGAAAAAGCAGTCAAATGGTTTCGGGATCATCGGTATGCGTAAATGGTGATGCGACCTGTTCCCCAATCTGCCGCCCTTCTCCTTTTTTGCATTCATACCCGCGCTATCACATGGCGCCACCTCAGGGCGCCTGCGGGCGAGGCTGCGCCCCAGTCCCGAAACCTGTTTGGGGGCGAGGACTGTCTGAGCGAAGCGAGTTCCGCAGCCCTAAACTTCGGGACTGGGGCAAAGGCACCCGGAGGGCCACGCCCGGGCGCCCATGGTTTTGGGTCCTTTTGCCGAAACAAAAGGACCTCGGCGTGCGGGGCCGAAACCCCGCGCATTCCTCCCCTCGGCGTGCGGGGCCGAAACCCCGCAAAACCCTCCCCTCATCGCGCGGGGCCGAAACCCCGCAAGCATTCCTCCCCTGAATGAACCTGCCCATGGATATTCCCCTTCTGTTATGGAAAACCCTCCTGCTCCGGCCCTACGTCTTTTTCTTTTTGGCCGTGGCGCTGGTCGCCGCGGCGCGGTTCCTGGGCTGGAAACGTACCTGTACGCTGTTCGGCATCACGTGGCTCACCGCGTTCGTCTGTGAATATTCCTCGACCCGTATCGGCTTCCCGTTCGGCGATTACTACTACACGGGTTCGACCGTGGGCGAGGAGTTGTATCTGGCCAATGTTCCGTTCATGGATTCGTTGTCCTTTACGTTTTTGTTGTATGCGAGTTATTGCTTGGCTCTCTGGCTCGTCTTGCCTGCCGAGCCTTCCTCGCAGGAATCCGGCCGGCGCTTGCTTACGCGCGGGTCGCTCTCCTGGCCGGTGATCGGCCTGACGTGTCTGTTGTTCATGTTGATCGACGTCGTGATCGATCCGGTGGCGCTTCGAGGGGACCGATGGTTTTTGGGGCAGATTTACGGGTATCCCGACCCCGGCGTGTATTTCGGTGTGCCCCTGGCCAACTTCGCCGGGTGGTTCGTGGTGGGCCTGATTGCGATGACGGGATACCGGCTGCTGGACCGGCGGCCAGGGTTGTTACCCGAGCTTCCCCACACCATCCCGGCCAGTGAAGTGCTGCTCGGCTGCGGGCTGTATTACGGGGTCCTGCTATTCAATGTGTTCATGACCTTCTGGATCGGCGAATGGTTGCTGGGTCTGGTAGGGTGCCTGCTCTACATTCCCGTAACCGCCCTGGCAATCCTCAAGTTTCGACGCCTGTCTTCATCTTCCTTTCTTCGATCCTCGTAGCTGCGCCATCTCATGGCGCTTCCTTTTCTTGGCGGCCTCTCCAAGCCGCATGAGATGCGGCCGCTACAACTACGAAGAGGCCGTTTTGCCTTCGTCTCCGCGCCATTTCTGCTCGGTGGGGAAGGACGACACCGTGTTTCTCACCATGAACCGAATCAATGCTTGTATGAACCCGGCAGGGCCGGGTAAAATATAAGTAGATGTCCTTTCAAGATTGTACCCATTCCCCTGAACGATCAACGAAGCACGCTTTCCCTCCTCTTTCCGAGATGAGAGACAGATGTCTGCGAGCATAAAAAAAATTGCGGTGGCCGTCGTGTTGGCGCTTGCGGCCTGGTTCGGGAGCGGAGCCCTGGGCTTCCCCCACGTGTTCCAGGCGATGTTTGTGGCCTACGTGGCGTTGGGCCTTGTGGTGTTTCTGCTCCTGGATGCCCCGCCCATGCCCCGGTTCTCGGGGTGGACCGCGGTTGCGGCGCTGGTTGGTTTCTATCTCGTGCTGTCCGTGATTTACATCGGGGGGGCGTCGTCCTGGCCCCAATATGATCCGGAGGTGGAAAAGGGGAAGATCGAAAAGATTCTCAAACGCAAACGTGCCCTGGTGTTGTCCGAGCAAGGTCAGGTGGAGACGTTGCTCCAACGGGTCCAGGCGCTCCAGGATGATTCGCAAACGGTGATGGCGCGGCTCGGCCGGTTTGCCCCGGTCGAGGTGGTGGACATCCCTCAGGACCAGGGCGCTCTCACGGTGGTGGAACGCGGGGCCGAGGTCTATGATTTGTACGAGTGTTACAACTGTCACAAAATCGGGGGCAAGGGGAGCGTGAAAAAACGTGGGCCGATTCTGGATAACATCGGCAGTTTTTTGACGATCAACGATATCAAGCAAAAAATCTTCGATCCCACGTACCTGTATGCGGAGGGGTTCGAGAAACAGCATAAGAAGGGCCGGATGCCGGATAAATATAAAGATTTGATGACGGAGGAAGAGGTGCTGGCGCTCGCGACCTATTTGTCCACGCTGAAGGATCCCACGGCCAAGACCCCGAAACCCGTCTTCGTGAAAGCCAACGTGGAACACGGGTTTACGGTGTTCGGGTACGTCCGTGATCCATCGGGCCGGGCGGCGCCCGGGGTCGCGATTCATGTCATGCCCCAGGTCAAGGGCGGGCATGGGGCGTCCGGCAAGACGAACGAGTCCGGGTATTATGAAATTTTCCTGCACATGCATAATGAAAACGCCGGCGCGACGGTCGACGTGTCGGCTCAAGGCGTGAAGAAAACGTTTGTGGCCGGCTATGATCCCAGTGATACAATAACCCGGCGCCAACAGTCCCTGGATTTGACGGTAGCCGCGCAATAGGGGATTATGGCCGGGATGGAGATGCGTGGATGAGAGGGTTTGTGCTTCGCTTCGTGGTCACGGGTGTGGCGGTGCTGGTTGCGGTCCAGGTGATTCCGGGCCTGACCATCGATTCGTTTGCCGCGGGCGCGGTCGGCGTGCTGGTGTTGGCGATCCTGAATGCCGTGGTCCGGCCGCTCCTGTATTTGCTCTCGGCGCCCTTCATCATCGTGACGCTCGGCTTGTTCATGATCGTGATCAATGCCTTCCTGCTGCACGTGGTCTCCGTCCTGGTCACAGGGTTTCATGTGCATGGATTCTGGCCGGCAGTCGGAGGGGCCGTGTTGATCAGCCTCGTCAGTTGGGTGATGAATCTGATGGTGTCCGAGCGCGGCCACGTGCAGATGTTCGTGTCTCATCCTCGGCCACGAAAGATCCGGAATATCAATTGAGGTCGCCCAACCTCCCTCTCCCCTGGTGGGCGAGGGCAGGGTGAGGGGGCAATTGGCAACGAATAAGCGAATATCTACAATTTTGTCTTGACGGTTGTGACGATGAATAAAACGATGCATAAAAAGAAAACGGCAGATCCGGTTCGGCCTTCGAAGCAGACGACGCTGCAACGGATTTTGACCGCGACGGTCAATGACTTGGGCATGGATGCGACGGTGGCCATCCTGAATCAACCCAAGGGGCCGTTGGTGCCTCAGGCGTCCAAAGGGTTTTCAGCCCATGAGGTTCGCGCCGTGCTCCGGACCCTTTCGGGAGGAGACGGCCAGCGCTTGCTCGGGAGTGCCGGGCAGGAGGAGGGGAACGGCGCGATCCGGCTTCGCATGGTCACGCCCGGTTCGAAGAATCTTTTGGCGATGTTGCTCCGGAACGGGAAAGTGACCTATGGGACGCTGGTCGTGGGTAAACAGGAAAACCGGCCGTTTACGAAGCGTGAAAAAACCACGATCGACTCGGTCGGTCAACGTATCACCGAGCAATTGCGGGACGCGAAGCTGTTCGATCCTTCCGTGCTCCTGGCGCGTCCCTTGGTCCTGCAGGAGCCGTCGGCCGAGGAACCCGCGCCGGAGGCCGCCGAATCGACGACGCGGACCTATACCTCGCCCCAGGTCCAGGAACGAGTCGCCGAGCGTTTGACCGAAGCGCAGTCCCTGGTGCCGTTCGATCGGGGATGGGTCACGTTGTATGATCCGTTGGCCGCGTCCCTGGAAGTCCTGGGTTGTGTGGCCGGGCATAAGAAAGAACTGCTGCCGGGGCAATGCTTGTCGTTGAACGAATCCGCTTCGGGTTGGGCGGTGCGGCATCGCAAGACCCGTGTCGATCAGAATCTGGCCTCCACGCAAGGGCGTTTTCTGGATTATAAACAATTGTACCGGGAGCGTTTCCGGTGCACGCTCGTGGTTCCCTTTTTTGTCAGGGGGCGCGTGGCCGGGACGATCACCCTGGCGTCCAAGACGGCGGCCCAATATGAATCCCCGGAAGCCGAGTCCGGCAAGCTCGAACCGGTCACGACGCAATTAGCCCAACTGTTTGAAGAACCGTCCCTGAATCTCCTGTCTCCACCGGATGCGGCGGCCCCGCCCACGCCGGAGTCGGCGGTGTCCGGCGTCTCGGAGCCGGCGATCCGGCGCCAGGAACGGCAATCGGCTTTGAATGAAGTCAGCTCGTTTCTCGCCACCGAGATTCGTGAGCCCATGGGCTATATTCGCGCCCAATTGGAGGAGGTGACGGGTGACGGGACACTCGACTTCGAAGCCCAAACCTCCATCGAAGCGGCCATGCGGGATCTGATGCGGATGGAAAGTCTGTTGAACGACATTCTGGATTTCGCCAAGCCCCTGGCCTTGGACCGGCGTCCGTGCCGTGTCACCGCGTTGATCGAAGACGCCCTCGCGTTGGTGGCCACGGACCTGAAAGTGAACCGGATCGAGGTCACGAAGGAGGTGCCCGCGCGCCTGGGAGATGTGCGATGGGATCAGGAGAAGATCCAACATGCGTTGCTCAGTATATTCACGAATGCCCTGGAGGCGATGTCGCCGGGCGGGAATTTGCGAATCTCCGTGTCTCCGAAACGCGGGCGACAGCCTGAAATGGTCATCCGCATCCACAACGACGGCGCCCCGATTCCCGAAGAATTGAGCGAGAAAATTTTTGAACCCTATTTCACGACGAAACGGTCGGGAACGGGGTTGGGCTTGGCGATGGTGAAAAAAATCATGGAGGAACACGAGGGGCACATTGCCATCGACAGTCGCCCGGAGGAAGGGACGCTGGTCACCATCACCCTGCCGGCCATGCGCCCCAGGCGTCCCTATCGGGGACGAGGCCGGCCGCCACGGCGGCGCTAAACGAACGGAGGCCCGCGACCGGGCACCGCCCCCGGGCCTGAGCCGCTCTCAGGGCACCCCTGCCCCCGTGTACTCGTGCTTGACACTTCCTGGTAAAAACGAATAAGATTCATCCTCTTTGTCCATGGAACACGGTTCAATCGGAAATTCATGTCTTTATCGTCCATAACCTGTCTTAACAAAGGAGCAGAATTATGAAAAGTATTCGCCTTCTTCTTATTGCGGTAGCGGGTACTGCCTTGACGGCGTCAGTGGCGTTTGCGAATCCGGTCATGCTGCCTTCACATGCCGGGTATCCGATGGCAGAGACCACATCTCCGGTCGATGGAACGCGGACAAGCCATGATACCGGTCAAATGAATGCCGGTGGTTCCACAGCAGCGATGGCGGCGTCTTCCACCGCTGATGCTGCGGCCATGAATACATCGAGCGACACCAACAATGATCGGAAGATGAAATCTCAGGGTGCCGGACGTTTGCCGGAAGTTGAAGGGGCCTTGAACAAGGTGAGCATCAACCCGGGTGGTGCCACGTCGACGGTCATTAAGTAAGCGACGTTTTTCGAATCGATGGAGGGAGGCTATCGACGAGGTAGCCTCCCTTTTTTTTGCTCGGGGCGCCGGAGCGTTCGTCCCATGTCTCGATACAGCATCACGCTGGGTACGCGTCATCACACCTTCACCAGCCTGAAAGCCCTGCTGGCTGTCGCCAGCCCGTACCGGTCGGGCGATGCGCTCGCCGGACTCGCGGCGGAGACCGGCGAACAGCGTGTGGCGGCCCGCATGGTGTTGGCGGATCTGCCGCTTGCGGATTTTCTGGAACATCTCGTCGTCCCCTACGAGACCGACGAGGTGACGCGGTTGATCGTGGACAGCCATGACCGTGCCGCTTTTACACCGGTGGCGTCGATGACCGTCGGTGAGTTCCGCGAATGGCTGCTGTCGGAGGCTGCGGGCCCGGCGGCGTTAACTGCGCTTGCGCCGGGGTTGACGCCGGAGATGACGGCTGCCGTCTCCAAGCTGATGCGTAACCAGGATCTGATCGCGGTGGCGAGGAAGTGCCGCGTCGTCACCGGGTTCCGCAGCACCATCGGCCTGCCGGGTCGGGTCGCGGTTCGCATCCAGCCCAACCATCCCACCGACGATCCCCAAGGCATCGCGGCCTCCATTCTCGACGGCCTGCTGATGGGCTGCGGCGACGCGGTGATCGGGATCAACCCCGCGACCGACAATCTCCCGAGTGCCGTCGCGTTGTTCCGACTCGTTGACGACATCCGCCGGCGCTACGACATTCCCACGCAAAGCTGCGTGCTTTCCCACGTCACCGGCACTCTCGCGGCTATCGAACGCGGCGCGCCGGTAGACCTGGTGTTCCAGTCCATCGCCGGCACCGAGGCAGCGAACCGCAGTTTCGGCATTGATCTCGCCCTGTTGAAAGAAGGGCGCGAGGCGGCGTTGTCGCTCCGCCGCCATACCGTGGGCGAGAACGTGATGTACTTCGAAACAGGACAGGGCGCAGCCCTGTCGGCCAAGGCCCATCACGGCGTCGATCAACAGACCGTGGAGGCCCGCGCCTATGCGGTGGCCCGCGCCTTTCGGCCGCTTCTGGTCAACACCGTGGTCGGCTTTATCGGTCCCGAGTATCTCTACGACGGAAAGCAGATCACCCGCGCCGGGCTGGAGGATCACTTCTGCGGCAAACTGCTGGGTGTGCCGATGGGGGTTGACGTCTGCTATACCAATCACGCCGAAGCCGATCAGGACGACGTTGACGGCCTGCTGACCCTGCTTGGCGTTGCCGGCGTCAATTTCATCATGGGTGTGCCGGGGGCCGACGACATCATGCTCAACTACCAAAGCACGTCGTATCACGATGCGCTCTACCTCCGCACCGTCCTCGGTTTGCGGCCGGCGCCCGAGTTCGAGGCCTGGCTCGACCGTATGGGCATGCTGGAAGCCGATGGCCGCATCACGGCACTACCCGCCGGACCGGCACTGCTTGATTTTCTCGACACGGCGAAGAAGGCTGCGGAATGAGCCCGACACCTCCATCCGATCCATGGGCGCGACTTCGTCAGGCCACCCGTGCGCGCATCGGCCTTGGGCGTTGTGGCGCCGGTCTGCCGACGGCGGCGTTGCTCGACTTTCAGATCGACCATGCCAGGGCGCGCGATGCCGTTCATGCCGCGCTCGATCCTTCCGTGCTTTCGGACGAACTCGCTCTGACGGAAACCCTTATTGTTCACAGTCGCGCCGTTGACCGCACGATCTATTTGCAGCGCCCGGATCTCGGCCGCCGGCTGGCGTCTAGCAGCGAATCCGTGCTGTCGCCCGGTCCTTATGACCTCGCTTGCGTGTTCGGTGACGGCCTGTCGGCGACTGCGGTTCATCGTCATGCCCCGCCCTTGCTTGGGGCGCTGGTGCCACGACTCGCTGGCTGGCGGCTCGCGCCGGTCGTGATCGCGAGCCAGGCGCGGGTGGCACTCGGCGATGAGATCGGCGCACGGCTTGAAGCGGAGTTGGTGCTGGTGCTGATCGGCGAACGGCCAGGCCTCAGCAGTCCCGACAGCTTGGGAGCCTATCTGACCTACGCCCCGCGACCCGGCCGCTTGGATTCGGAGCGCAACTGTGTCTCGAACATTCGCCAGCCCGATGGGCTCGGCTACGACGCCGCGGCGGACAAGCTGGTTTGGCTGATGACTGAGTCGCGGCGCCGGAAACTCACCGGTATCGGCCTCAAGGATGACGCCATCCCGGTACATCCCTCCCTCGCCCCTGGCGGGAGAGACCTGGGGTGAGAGGGCCGACAAGACATCGCCGCACTGCAACGACCTGTCTTGTCCGAACTACGCTTCCGGCTGAAAGGCCTGTTCCAGGAGAGGCTTCAGTTCGCCTTTCGACTGCATGGGACCGAGGACGTCGGTATCGCCGTAGAACTGGCCGTTGATGAACACTTTGGGTAGGGTCGGCCAGTTGGTCATTCGCGTGAGGACTTCTCGTTTTTCCGGACTTTCCAACACGTTGACAATTTCGTAGGGATATCCGAATTGATCAAAAAACTCCATGGTTTCGACGGTGAAGCCGCATTGGGGCGCGGTTTTGGTCCCTTTCCCGTAAATGAGGATTTTGTGTTGTTTCAATTCCTGTTGAATCTCTTCTTCGACTGGATGTGCCATGCCGTGGTTCCCTCCTATGAGCCATCCGTTGTTTCAGCCGTCAGTTCAAGCGCATGGATCCGTCCGTCTTTCAGCGGCTCGTCCAATGCTTGATAAATGAGACGGTGGCGATCTAATACATTTTTCCCTTTGAACGTGTCCGAAATCACCCGGACGTTTAAGTGATCCATGGTTCCCGTTCGATCCGTGACGGAGACCTGGGCATCGGCTAAGACTTGCCGGACATATTCCGTGATGGTTTGCGGAGTAATCATAATGCGCCATACCTCCTGTCAAAACACGAATCAAACTGGGCACATGATACTGAAAGCCCAAGCCTTTCCGCAACGACACCCGCTCCCCCCGTCGCCAGTCTGACGGCGCAAGTTGCTAAAAGGGAACCTTTGTGTTACCATCTGGAATCATTAACTTTCAATCTCAAACCGGGAGGTGTCGCAATGATCGCGCTTAACAAACAAAACTATAGAGCGTTGGAGGTTTGTTTTTAACCATGCCAGCATTGAGTATAGATGTTCAAGAATTTGTTGACGAGAACGGTGTAAGTCCCTTTGCGAAGTGGTTCACCGAGTTGAACGCTCAAGCAGCAACTAAAGTCACGGCCAATCTTGTCAGAATGGCATCGGGAAACTTTTCGAATAGTAAGAGCATCTCCGGTGGAGTGTATGAATCCCGAATTGATTTTGGCCCGGGGTACCGGGTGTATTTCGGCAAGGATGGAAAAAAGATCATCATTTTACTTGGTGGTGGAACCAAGAAAAAACAACGTGTCGATATTCAAAAGGCTCATGAACTTTGGAAGGAATATAAGAAGCGAAAAAAACAGGAAAAACACAATGGCCTTAACAAGAGATTTTAAAGAAACAATACAAAAGAGAGTTCAAACCGATCCCGTCTTCAGAGAAGAATTGTTAAAAGAAGGGGTGCAATGTTTGGTGTCCGGTGATATGGAGACCGGCAAAACCATTTTGCGTGATTATATCAATGCCACGGTTGGCTTTGAAGAGTTGGGTGATCTGACGGACAAGTCGCCGAAAAGTTTGATGCGCATGTTCGGTCCCAAAGGAAACCCGCAGGCCAGGAACCTTTTCGAAATCATCGAGTGGTTGCAAAAAAGAGAAGGCATCTGTTTGGAGGTCAGGGCGGTTCATTGAAAACCGCGTTGACAATTGTCCTAAGGATGAGTGGAAGCCCCGCATCCGGGAAACAATACCAAATGGTCATCCCGAGCCTGCCCCGAGCACCGCGAAGGGTCTGCTTTTCCCAAATCTGTCATCCTCGACATTAGTAATCGAGGATCCAGCGTCTTTGTAGTTGGTAGTTGTCTTTGGTCTTTGCTTTTTCCTTTTTTTGTCTTCGTACCCGCCGCTGATACAGCCAACGGAAAGCGCCATGAGATGGCGCCGCTACACAAGAGGGGGAAGTCATACCCGCGCGATCCCATCGCGCCACCTCATGGCGCCTGCGGGCGTGGCTGCGCCCCGGTCTCGAATCCGATATGGGGGCGAGGACTGTCTGAGCGAAGCGAGTTCCGCAGCCCAAACCTTCGGGACCGGGGCAAAGGCCCCCGGAGGGCCACGCCCGGGCGCCCATGGTTTTGGGTCCTTTTGCCGAAACAAAAGGACCTCGGCGTGCGGGGCCGAACCCCCGCGAACCCCTCCCCCCTTCACTGTAAACCGCAAGCGTGACTCAGAAACTGGCCGAGTTGGTCCAGGACCGGCCAGGGAATTTCATGCCCCCCTCGAAATTCATGCCAGGTCACGGGGAGGCCATTCCGGATCAGGGAGTCCTTGAGTTGGATGGCTGTGTCGTGAGGGAGTAAGGGGTCGTCCGTTCCATGACTCTGAAACACGGGGAGCCCCTTGCGTGCGGGCCATCGTGCTTCCCATTCGGGTTTCGCAATCATGCTTCCCGACAGGATGATGAGCCCGGCAAACGGGCGGGAGCTTCGAAGCACCGTATCGCAGGCTAACATGGCGCCTTGCGAGAACCCGCCGAGGAAGACCTGATCCGGTGGAAGGCTTTCATGCCGGTCCAGGTCGTCCAGCATGGCGAGTACGCGCTCGCGGGCCGTCGCCAGCCCGTCGGGCACCGCGTCGATATCACGGCCACGCCCCTCAGCCATCTGACGCGCGATCCGGTCCACGTCGAGCATCCACCAGGCTCGTCCATCGTAAAGGCCGTCGTCCAGCTTCAGGGGCGCGACGGGGAACACGAACCGCACTTCGTCCGGGACCCGTATCATCCTCCACAGGGAGACCAGGTCGTCACCTGGCGCCCCGAACCCGTGCAGCAGAATGACCACGGGTCCATTCCCGCCGCCTTCGCGGTCCGGTCCTCCCGCGATGTGGACCTCAAGCCCCCCGTACGTGTGCACGCGCATCGCAATCGACTCCCGGGCCACTCGAGAGGCCGGGCTTAATGGCCCATCTTCGGCGCGCCGGCATTGGCGCCTTCGGTCACGAGCGGGATGCGCAGCACTTGCCCGCAGTGCGTACAGGTGACCCGCAGGGTATCCGTGTTTGAACGGTCGACGTCCTGTTCCCGGACCCAAAACAGTTTTTCACATTTCGGACATTTTCTGACGAGCATCGGCATGATGGTGTTCCTGGCTGATAGGGTGTTGACAAACCCTCGATCATTGACGGGTGTTCGGCATCCTGCTGGTAATTACGGTTGATTTAGTGTAATACAAATGGGCTGCCGTTCTCTACATGATTACCTATGCCGACCATAAGGATTTTGACCCCGCCGCCTTGATACCCCTGTTCGAGCAAGCGCCCTGGGCTCGCGGGAGAACCGTGGCCGAGACGACCCACATGGTCCGGCAGACCGACCTGTTCATCACGGCATGGGAGGATCGCCGGTTAATCGGGTGCGGGCGGGTCCTGACCGATTACGTGTATCGCGCCTCCATCTGGGACGTCATTGTGGATTCGGCGTACCAGGGACAGGACGTGGGGACGGAAATCATTCACCGGATCCTGAACCATCCGGCCCTCCAACGCGTCGAACTCTTCTGGCTCTGTACTCGCGACAAGGAAACATTCTACGAAACTCTCGGCTTCAGTGCCAAGGAACAGACCGGCATGGTCTGGGATCGACGAACACGCTCCTCCGCCCGCCGCGACGAAACCGTCTGAAGCACGTTCCCGCCGTGTCTCCCGCGTCGTGCCTGCCGGCCCGGCTCGCAGGCAGCCGTGACGTCTAACCGCCGAATCCATGGATCCCGGAGGGTTCGATATAGCGAAGCATATAGGCGAGGCCGATTCCCGCGAAGAAGGAGAGGGTGAGCTTGGTGCGATCATGACTGTGGAAATGAACTTCCGGGAGCAGGTCGCTCAGGGCAATACACAGTAACGCGCCGGCCGCAAACGCCAGCGCGGACCCAACCACGTAATCCTCCCACCGGCCGACCAGTCCCACGCCCCAGAACGTCAAAAACGCCGCCGCCGGGCAGATCAGGGAAAAGACGATATTGGACACCATGCGCAGGCGCTCACTGAACCCCGCGGCCCGCATCGTGCCGATAATGGAGAGTGCATCGAGGGGCTTGTGGAACAAAATCGCCAGGAACACACTGAGGCTCAACGCACCGATCGTGCCGTCGGACGCGCCGGCCCGGACGCTGGTCCCCAACGTCAGCCCTTCCGTCACGGTGTGCAGTCCCAGGCCCAGAGCGATACCCCCCCAACTCACCGGATGCACCATGGCATTGCCCTGGTGGTGATCATCGTGAGTCTCGTCGTCTTCATGGCTGAAGTCATGCTGGTGAAAGGAGAAGACGCGCAACAACACCACCATCAGGATGATACCCACCATCATCCACCCCATGGCCGTTTCGATGGCGTGTTCGCCGGGAATCTCCGTCATCCCGTGGGGGAGGAGATAATACAGGGAAACGCACAGAATCACGCCCGCCACAAAACTCGTCACCATCTGGGTGCGGGTGTGGGTCAGCCGGAAGATGGACGGCAGCCATCCCCCAAATAGCGACATGGCGATGATGGCGACGGAATACCCCGTCAACAGCAGCAGAGAGTCAGCATATTCCATGATGGCTCACATCTTCAGTTGACCGGACGCCCATGGGCGAGCAGATAGTCGACATGGTGGTCTTCAGTGCATCCTTTCTGTGAGGTTTCCAACTGAAGGGTAATGTGGCCGATCCCGAACTCATGAGAGGCAATCTCCCGCAGGCGGCGGCGCACGGCGTCGAGGTCGCCCTGGTAATCGGGATTGATGAGCACGTGCGCGGTGAGCGCTTCGTAATTCGGAGCGATGGTCCAGACGTGGAAGTCGTGGATCAGGGACACGCCTTCCACCTCTTTCATCCTGCTGCACAGGCGATACACGTCAATATGTTCGGGGGTGCCCTCGATCAGCACGTGGACCACCTTGGCCAGCAGTCGCCAGGTACTGGCGAGGATCAGGATGCCGATCCCCACGCTGATAATGGGATCGGCGAGCGTCCACCCGAAGGCCCAGATGAGGAAGCCTGACATGACGACGCCGACGGACCCCAACAGGTCGGCCATGACGTGCCGAAAGGCGCCCTCGACGTTGACGCTGTGCCCGGCGGAACCGTGAAGGATCCAGGCCGCCCCGATATTGACGAACAGACCGATCACGCCGACGGTCAGCATCAGCCCGCCTTTCACCTCGGGCACGTCCATGAAGCGGTGGTACGCTTCGAACCACACCCATCCGGTGATCAGCCAGAGCGTGAACACATTCAGCAAGGCTGCCAGGATCTCAAGACGATGATAGCCGAAGGTGCGTTCCGCGGAAGCACGCCGGGTGGCGAACTGCATGGCGACCAGCGCAAGGGCGATGGAGGCCGCATCGGTCAGCATGTGTCCCGCGTCGGCCAGCAACGCCAGACTGCCGGACAGGATGCCGCCGATGACCTCGACGAACATAAACCCGGCAATCAGGACAAAAGCGGAGACCAAACTGCGCTTGCTCGCCCCGCGCAACGCACGGGAATGATCCCGCCCGCCAAAGCCGTGCCGATGCCCGTCGTGATCGTGCTGTTGGCCATCGCCACGATGCCCGTCATCGTTGGAATTCACATCCAAGAAAAAAAATCCTTCAACAATCCATAAATCAGAACACGTCCACAACGCCCCGATGAGATCCCCCATCAGGCCAAGGACAGCCCCCGGCCCTCGGGATGGTTACTGAAAAAGGATTGTACCGGAGAATGCAGGTAAAGGAAATGGTGGACCCACACAGTATCATTCACCATCCGACTGCGGTATGATTTGATGCGCTGACGGTGTGTCTGAACCCGTACAATAAGTTGCCCGGTTTTTGGAAGGATGTCCCGGCTCGCCGGTAGGAGAAAAAACGCCATTCATGAAATGCCTTGGGTTAATGTCGGGGACCTCGATAGATGGCGTGGATTGTGCCATCGTCGACGTCAGGCCCGGCCGCTTCGCATTGCGGATCACGCTGCTCGCCCACCGGACTCGCCCGTACCCGCCGGCGTTGCGCGAGCAAATCCTCTCGCTGCTCCACACCGGCACGGTGGAAGCGGTGTGCTGGCTTCACGTGGCCGTTGGAGAGCTGTTCGCCCGCGTGGCCAACCAGACCATCCGGCAGGCGAAGCTGTCGGCCAAGGATATCGCCGTCATCGGCTCGCATGGACAAACCGTGTGGCACAGCCCCGGGAAGGTGTCGATGCCCGGGGTCGGATCGATCCGGTCCTCGTTGCAGATCGGCGACCCGTCAGTCATTGCCGAGCGAACGGGTATCATGACGGTCGCTGATTTTCGTGCCCGGGATCTGGCTGCAGGCGGAGAAGGGGCTCCGTTGACGCCGTATGTTCATCATCATGTGTTTCAGTCCCGGAAAACGTCGCGGCTGATCGTCAATCTCGGCGGGATTGCGAACGTGACCTGGTTGCCGCGTGGAGGCGCCCTGCGGGACGTGGTCGCGTTTGACGTGGGCCCCTGTAACCTTTTGTTGGATGGGTTGATGGCCCAAGCCACGCATGGACAACGGTCGATCGATCGGAACGGGGCCCTGGCCTCTCGCGGACGCACGCAGGACGTGCTCGTGAATGAACTCCTTCGGCATTCGTTCTTTGCCCGGCGACCCCCGAAATCCACGGGTCGTGAAGAATTCGGTGAACGCTACATCCGGCACGTCCGGCAGGTTGCTACGCAACACAACCTGTCGTTGGAAGATACGCTGGCGTCGGGTTGTGCAAGTATCGCGCGAACGATTCGCCGGTCCGGGGAATGGGTTTCCTTGGCGGTTGACGAGGTGATTGCCGGGGGCGGCGGCGTGCGGAATCGAGGGCTCCTGGGAGCCCTGAAACAGGAATTCGGGCCGGGTCGCGTCATGTCCATGGACCAGGCCGGTGTCAATGGCAAGGCGTTGGAAGCCATGGCTTTTGCGGTGTTGGCCTATGAGACCATCAGGGGCGTACCGGCCAACCTGCCTTGGGTCACCGGCGCGAAGTCGCCGGTCGTGCTGGGCACGGTGACCCCGGGACGGAAGTCTTCATTCGCTTTCACAAGATAGCGCGTTGGGAGCAATCATGGATTTTTTCGAGAGACTTCTTGAGAGACTGCTTGAATGGCTTCCTCTTGATTGGCTCCCCCTTGCCTCTCACCCCCGGCTCTCTCAGATGCTCGTGGTGGGGCTGATTATTGCGGCAGGGCTCGTGCTTGTCGTGCTGGTGTGGCCACGGAGAGCCAAAGGCGTGCCCGTTCGCGACGTGCGGATCGACGGGATTGAAGAGCGGGTCGCGGTGAAGGCCCAACCGCTCATGAACGGCTCGGAGGTCTGGATATTCAACCTCCTGCTTTTGGTTGTTCGCGACCACTTTTTGTTGCTGTCGAAAATTCCCTTGAAGAGTCTTGTGCAACTGCGCGTCGATGACGATTCTTCCAAACGTGTGTTGGCTCAAACCCTTCGAAACGTGACGGTTGATTTTGTCGCGGTCCATCCGGGGACCAAATTGCCCGTCAAAGCCATTTTCGTCAGAAAACCGGAACGCGATGCCATGGCTTTGCGCTCGCAGGAACGATTGGTGGAGGCCTTGTTTCATAAGGCCGGGATCGAAGTGATCCGGCTCGATCAGGAAGTCCGGTATAGCGTGGAGCGATTAAACAAGCTGTTGGGGCTCGAAGAAGACACGTGAAGCGGGGAGGCCGGACCAGAGGGACCTCTGATTTATTGTGATAGCGGGATGCAGGGCAAGGCGTCCCGCAGCGAAATCCGAGGCTTATCACAGAGATAGGCGAGGGTTGAGCGAGGACACAACGCCGCCATGCGCCCGATAGTGCAATAAAGCAGAGGTCCCTCAAGAACGTCTATTCGGTAATCACCGGCAGCACGGCGCGCAGGGCCTGATGAGCAAGGCGATGAGCCTCACCGCTCAGGACGTCGGGATCGGTAAACGGAACAAATCGCGCCAGCTTGAAAAAAGGCCTGTTGGCTAACACGGCCGCCACTTCGGAGGATCGCCCCCGGGTGAGGTTCAGCGTGTAGCCGGGGCCCTGTTTCCACTCCCATACTGAATGGCTCAGACAGAGGCTGATATCGCGGTCTGCGACGGAGGGAAAGCGGTTGATGAGGTTTTCCTTGTAACGCCGGAGATGGCCGCCTTCCAGAATCAGGGCAAAGACCATGTGGTGGCCCCACCAGACGAGTGAACGAAAGGAAAATTTGACGTCCTTGGTAAAAAACCTGGGGTAATCCAGATATTGATACGGGAAGTCCTCCAGGTGTTCTCCCTTGACGAATTGACGGGCCTCCGGGTTGAAGGCGTCCGGAACCAGCAGGTGATGGGCCTTGAGTTCACCTTGAAAGGATTCATGGATCCGTTCCAGCAGGTCACGGATTTTGGGGGAGACGTGGGCCTTGGCTGAAAAGAACTCGGTGTCGGAAAGCAGGGAAATTTCTTTGGAGGTGAAATTCATGAGTCACAACGGGACGATGAGGAAACACGGGCATACTGCCATGGTCCGCAAAACGGCTGCAAGCGAGGGAGTCGGCTTATGAAAGTGGCGACGTTTAACGTGAATTCGCTCCGGAAGCGGTTGTCCGCGGTGAAACGGTGGTTGAAAAACCATGCCCCGGACGTGCTGTGTCTCCAGGAAACGAAGGTGCAGGATTCGGAGTTCCCTGCAAAAGAATTTGCCGCCACGGGTTATCACGTGCGGTTTTGCGGGATGAAAGGGTACAACGGGGTGGCCCTCTTCACCCGGCGCGAGCCCGAGTGGGTCTCGTATGGGTTGAGCAAAGGCTCCGGTGGAGACGGGCCGCGTTTGCTTCACGCCGTGGTGGACGGCATTCCCATCGTCAACACGTATATCCCGCAGGGCTTCAGGATCGACCATCTCAAGTATCGCTACAAATTGGATTGGTTCAAACGGTTACGCCGGTATTTTATCCGGCATCTGTCTCCCGATGAGCCCGCTATCTGGTGCGGGGACATGAACGTGGCTCCGGAACCGGTTGACGTGCATCACCCGGAAAAACATTTCACCCACGTCTGTTTTCATTACGAGGCCAGGAAAGCCTACCGGCGCGTTGTCGATTGGGGGTTCGAGGACCTGTTCCGGCGTCTCTACCCGGACCGGCAACAGTTTACGTTTTGGGACTACCGGCAACCCGATGCCCTCAAGGCCAATCGGGGCTGGCGCGTGGACCATATCCTCGCGACCGGATCATTGGCCCGGCGCTGTACGGCCGTCGAAGTCGATATCAGGCCCAGGAAAGGAAAAACTCCGTCGGACCATACCGTGCTTTGGGCGGAATTTTCCGTGTAGGAACGTGGCGGTCCGATTCCAGCGGGGGGCCTAGGGCCGCGTTGTACGTGCGGCTACTTGCGGGGTCGTCGCTTCTTCGTGGCGTGGGGAATGTTTTCGGATGGAATGAACACCGCGAGGGCCACCACGGTGCTCCACACCCCGGGTTTCCCGATCGCCGACTGGGTGATGTTTTGCGTCCGAACGATTTTCCCACCCATTTTAAAGACCTGTTCCCGTTCCTTCCATGCGACGTCCGGATCAAAGTCGACCCCTAGCGTCGTGGCCAGCATTTGGGCGGCAAGGTCTTCCGTGTACTCTCCGGCTTCTTCGTCGGTTTCCCCATACGCGTGATGTTCGGAAAGATAGCCATAGGCCTTATGCCGGCCTTGGGGGATCGCCACACCAATGGATGCCGAGATCAACCGGTTGCGTTCGTTGGTTTCACTCCTGGCCATGACGCAGTAGGTGATCTCACCGGGATTCAACAGGTTTTCACCGCGCTTCCGTGGGATAATTTTGCAATTGGGTGGCAGGATGGACGACACGCTGACCAGATTGCAGTAGGCCACACCGGCGCTTCGCAAGGCTTCTTCAAACGAGGCCAGTTTTTCTCGATGGACGCCGACCCCTCGGGTCAGAAACATATGAGTAGAAACCATGTCTCCTCCCGGTCCTCAGGGCAGGGCGTGCCGTCGGGCAATAGCGGCACTCAAGGGTTGCAATACCGTGTGGATTGTCAAAATCTTCTTCATCGATTTTTGGCGTCTTCCGGCTAGCTGCTCTCTTCGTCACACGTGTGGACGGATCAAACGAGCGCTATAGTGACAAATCTTTGCGGGAAACCGCAAGACGGGTTTGTCAATTCCATGCCGGTTCCTCTGACTCCCTCTCCTTCCGGGAGAGGGTTGGGGTGAGGGGGGTAGAGGTCTTCGCAGGCCCGCCGCTGATGCGGGCCTACGGAAAGCGCCATGAGATGGCGCCGCTACATAAGAGGTCGACGAATGACTGAACACATACAATCCTGAGCATCGCCCCGGACGGCACGGGTTATTGAGACAGGTGTAAGACCAACAGCTTTTGGTCCGAGAGTTCCTGGACCGCGTATTTGACGCCTTCACGTCCCAACCCGGAATCTTTCATCCCGCCATACGGCATGTGGTCGGCCCGAAACGTCGGGATTTCGTTGGCCAGCACCGTGCCGACGTCAAGGGCATGATAGGCACGGAAAATCGAATCGACGTTGCGGGTAAAGATACCGGCCTGGAGTCCATAGTGAGAGTCATTCACCATGTCGAAGGCCTGGTCGAGATGCTGATACCGGGAGAGGGTGATGACCGGGCCAAAGACTTCTTCGCAGGAAATTTTCATGCGTGGGTCGACGTCGGTCAGGACCGTGGGGTGCATCAAAGACCGGTGGCGCGTCCCTCCGGTCCTGAGCCGGGCGCCTTGCCGGACGGCTTCCTCAATCCAGGTCTCCACCCTGATGGCCGCGCGTTCGTCAATCAAGGGACCGATGACCGTGGAATCGTCGGCGGGGTTCCCGGCCTGCAGGGATTCGACGAGAGGGAGTACCCGGTCGAGGAAGGCGTCATACACTTCGTCGTGGAGATAAATGCGCTGGACGGAGATACAGGTCTGTCCGGAATACGAAAATCCGCCCGTGACACAGCGTTGGGCGGCCTGGTGAAGGTCGGCATCGGGTTCAACGATGACTGCGGCATTGCCTCCCAACTCGAGCAGGACACGTTTTTTCCCCGCTTTGTCTTTTAAGCTCCAGCCGACGGCGGCGCTGCCCGTAAAACTCAAGGCTTGAATTCTTGGATCGCGGACCATGGATTCCGCCAGGGCGTTTTCGCACGGCAGGATGCTCAAGGTTCCTTCCGGGAGATCGAGTTCTTGAAAGAGCCGCCCCAACCGCAACGCGGTGAGCGGGGTTTGCAGAGCCGGTTTCAGCAGAATGGGATTGCCGACGGCGAGGCACGGGGCCACTTTATGCGCGACCAGATTCAGGGGAAAATTAAACGGCGTAATACACAAGACCGGCCCGACCGGCACGCGTTGTCCAAGGCCCAGGTGGCGTTCCATGCCCGGGCTGACGTCCATCGGGATGACTTCTCCCGGTATCCGTTTGGCTTCCTCGCACGCGATTGAAAAGGTTTGAATGGCCCGGTCCACTTCGCGCCGGGCATCGGTGATGGGTTTGCCCGCTTCCAGGCAGATGGTTTGGGCAAAGTCTTCCTTTTGTTCTTTCAGCTTGCCGGCCAAGTGTTGAAGTGCCGTGGCACGGGTATGGGAAGAGGCGCGGGCGAGACTGGAAAAGGCCTTCAGGCTGAGGGTCACGGCTTCTTCGACGTCCGCCGGTCGGGCGAGGCAGACGTCCGCGATCGGGGTTTCGGTAAAGGGGTTGGTCACGGCCTGACGCGCGGGGGTTTCACGCCATTCGGAACCGACGAGGATGGGAGCGATGGTTTCCACGGACACGGGAGGAAATCAGACGCAGTGTTGAACGTTCAGCCGTACTCGCATGGTTAGAAGAGGCGTCTTATAAAGGCTCGGAAGAAGTCTTTGGGGAGGACGCCGTTTGGAGCAGCTTGTCGATCGCTTCCTTGAACACCTCGTAGGGAAAGGCGCCGGGGATCGGGACGGCTTCTTGCGGATGATCCGTGACGTACAAAATAAAATACGGGGTGCCTCGGACACCCAGTTGGCCCGCTTCTATCCGATCTTTAAAGATTTCCTGGGTGTAGCGTGACGCCTCAAAACATGAGGCAAATTGCCGGGCATCGAGTTGGAGGGCTTCAGCCTGTTGCCGGAGTTGTGCCGTCGAAAATTTGTCGCCGCTTGAAAATAAACGGTCGTGCATCGCCCAATATTGTCCCTGTTCTCCTGCGCATCGTGCCGCCATGGCGGTATCCACGCTCGGACCGCTGAGGGCCCGCGGGAAATCACGATACACCAGGCGTACCTTGCCGGTGTCAATGTATTCGGAGAACAGGATCGGCCAGGTTTCCTGGAAAAACTTTTCGCAATACCCGCACGTGAAATCCGAATATTCCAAAAGAGTGAGCGGGGCCTGAGGATTGCCACGGACCCGGTCATCTTCCTCGGTAAAACCCTCGGTCGCCTGGGCGCTGAAGGCAAGCCCGAGGCTCAAAACCGTAATCGCCAGCCCGCTTGCGATTTTCGAACGACCGGACCACATGGGGGAAGCTGTATACGCCGATGGTGATGAGGTCTTCATCGTGTCTCCTTTTTTCATGAAGAAACCCGTTTCTTACAGTGTGGGGTGACGGAAGGCTTCTGTCAAGCCGGGACGGCACGGGGGCCGTCCCCTACCCGGATTGCGAGGAGGGGCCTTCGAGTAAGGCCATGAGCAACAGCGGCCAGACCACGGTCGCGTCACTCAACACTTCTGCGAACCGTCCCCCTTGTTCGGGTGGAACGAATTTCCCCCAGGAGATTCCTTCCTGGTAGGTGCAGCCGCTGAGCCCTCCCCAATAGTCGGGTTCCGGGCAAATGCGGACGCCATAATGGAATCGGGGAGGAGTGAGGGTGGTGCCCAACCGCATATTCAGGATTTCGATGTACGGAGGAACCTGTTGAGCCCAATTGCGGGGCACGCCGCCGCCGATGGTAAAGATGCCCAGTCGCTTGGCGCCCAGGAGGTTGTGCGTATAACTGTTGAGATCGAGAAATGGATTAAAGGCGGGACGACGTTGTTGCAAGCGTTCCCAAATCGCCTGGTCATTGTCCGGTTTTGGTTCTGCACTCGATTGAGCCGGCCCGTGAGCTTTCATGGACCAGATGGACGTATCGAGGCCCAGTTCGGAATCCGTGAACGCGGGGATGTATACCGGGATCCCTTGCAGGAAGGCACTTTTGAGGATACCCGGGCCGGGAAATTGCTCGGCCAGCGTCCGCCCCAGTTCCCGATTCAGGAGTTCCGAAGAGAGCGGTTCGTCGGGACGCAGCCGGTTCAGGGTGACGGCAGCCACTTCCTCGACGTGGTTCAGATTCAATTCCATTTCGAGCGTGTCATAGACCCGGTTATACCCCTTTTCAAAGAGTTCGACGTCGTCCATGACCGGCTGGTATTTATAATGCGTTTGTCCGACGGCTTCACTCATGCCATGGGCCATCAACGCACCAGTCGAGACGATGGCTTGGACCATCCCTCGATCGAGCATGGTACAGATGATTTTCCCCATTTTGGCGATGGTCATGGCCCCTGAAAGCGTCATGACCACGAAACAGTCGGGGTCCTCGATCATGGCCTTGAGCACTTCGAAGGCTTCCCCGAGCCGCCGGCCCCCGAATGCGGTTTTTTTCATCGCGGTCAGAAGATCGGAGAAGGAATGAATGCGTGCGGGGTCAAGGGCTTCCAAGGCCTCGAGCCCATCGTCAGCCCCGTCATGAAAGGCGCGCGTCATTGGGTTTTCCTGTTGCGACGTTGCCCGGCGCGAGGTCGGGGCGTGGTGCAAAAAGACGAAGCGGGATTAACGGAGGTCTTGCCCATCTCAAAGGACACGAGAAAAAGGCACGTTGTCATGAGGACATGCCGGAAGTGTGAAATGGTGGTCCCAACGGGATTTGAACCCGTGTCTGCACCTTGAGAGGGTGCCGTCCTGGGCCAAGCTAGACGATGGGACCAGCCTCTAGAGTCATCATGTCATAATCGTTACGTCGAAACGGCAGCACTCTACCATTAGCGAAACGTGCCGTGCAATCGACTGGATAAATCCACGCTCTCCCTCTCCTTCCGGGAGAGGGCCGGGGTGAGGGGGACTTGTTCAAGAATCTTGCACGGTTGGGGACATTGAAGCGGAAGAGTTGTGTTTGATTTGAACGCCGTCGGGCGATCCGATGATTAACGTCGAGGTCCGGTTGACGAAGAGGCCGTTCTCCACGACGCCCGGTATGCGATTGAGACGCGCTTCGAGTTCACCGGGGTCTTTGATCGAGTCCATCAGAAAATCGAGGATATAATGGCCTCCGTCAGTCTCGAATACTCTTCCCTGTTTTTCCCTGAGCGTCGGGACGCCTCCCAACGCCTGAAGTTGCCTGGCGGACTGTGGCCATCCGAACGGGGTCACTTCCACGGGAACGGGCATGGGCGTACCCAATACCGGCACGCATTTCGTGTGATCAACCAGGACAATGAACGTGCGCGCGGCGGCGGCCACGATTTTTTCCCGCAGTAAGGCTCCGCCTCCACCCTTGATCAACTGAAAGTGGGGATCGACCTGATCCGCCCCATCCACCGCCACGTCCAAGGCCCACTCTTCCTGCTCCGGGAGAAGGGGAATCTGCAATTGCCTGGCCAATTCCGCGGTTTCGTGAGACGTGGGCACGCCGTGAACCCGTAGTCCGGCTTGCACGCGTTTGCCGAGAGCCAGAAGAAAATATTTCACGGTGGAGCCGGTTCCCAAACCCACGAGCGCCCCGTCCCGGATAAAGTCCAGGGCGGCTTCGCCGGCCGCGCGTTTGCCGGTTTCCAGCGGGTTGGGCGATGGTGGAGAAGACATAATGGATGGCTTACGAATCCGCGCTCATGCGTGCGGCCACGGAAGCCGCGCCGAGAAGGGCGGCTTTGTCGTTCAGGATGACGTGGATTGGAATCGATGAGAGCAACCGTTTATACCGTCCTTTGTTGACGAACGCTTGCGCAAAGCGTTGATCGCGGAGCTTGTCGATGATTTTCGGAACGATCCCCCCGCCGAGATAGACCCCGCCCCGCGCCAACGTGTTCAGGGCGCAATTCCCGGCTTCCCCGGCCAGGCCGGAGACGAACAGGTCCAAAGCCTGGACGCAGATCTCAGGTTTGCCGATGAGCCCGGCTTCAGCGATCAGCGCCGGCGGGTCTCCGGTGGGCAGCCGTTCGGCAAACCAGGTCGGCTCATTTTTCTTGGTATCACGAAGGAACTGATAGATGGCATGCAGGCCGTTTCCGGATACCACCCGTTCGTAACTGATGTGCAGAAAACTCGTGCGCAGGTACCGGAGCAGGTCGATCTCGAGATCGCTCGTCGGGGCAAAGCTGGCATGCCCGCCTTCGGACGGCAACGGATGATACCGCTCCCCGTCCCAATAGAGAACGGCCTCTCCCAGTCCGGTTCCCGGAGCGATCAGGACTTTTGTGCCGTCTTCCTGCCGTTCGCCGTGGACCACTTCGGTTTCTTCCGGCTCGAGGACCAGCACGCCGTAGGCCATGGCTTCGACGTCATTGAGCAAGCGCACGCAGGAGGTGTTTAGGGTTTCGGTCAGGGCGTGACCGTCGATGACCCACGGGAGATTCGTGGTGCGGCAGCGGTTGTCGACGATCGGGCCGGCGACGCCGAAACAGGCCGCCTGGAGAGGCATGGTCGGGGAAATCTGGACGGCTTCCTCCTCAACGTCCGTGTCTTCAGATTCTTCTTCATCGCCCTCGGCCAGAGCATCGGCGGGGGCGGGGGGCTGTAAAAATTCTTCGAGGATTTCCTCGAACGACTCGAAGTCCGCATTCCAGAATTTCTCCTCCCGAATAGGGGCGACTCGTGTCTCTTGCCAATCAAACAATCCAAGGTAGGTTTTGGTTCCGCCAATGTCTCCCGCTACAATCATGGTGCTCCTTTTTTGTCATCCAGGTGTTCACGACTTCGTTGACCGTTCCCGCCACTTCTCTTCCCCTCCTTTGTAAGGAGGGGCGAAGGGGAGGTAGAGACTGAAGAAGTTGTGAGGAGGTAAAGACGATACACGTTCTGCAACAGCCACCATAAAAGAAGCTGCTGCCCGTTTGCAACGAGCATTCGCTGACGGAAGGAGACGGGAAAGGCCGCTCTATTCCTCAGTGAGTGGTTCCCATCGCGAAAAGGTCGCGGCTTGCCCTTGGGTGGTCCCGTGGTCATCCAGGATGTTCCAGACCGTGGTCTGTTGCACGAGAAACCGCCGGCCCGTTCGTGAAATGCGTATCCCCTGGTAATCGGTAATGAAACCGTGCGTGGCCACCTGGTCGAGCATCCGGGACCGCTCGGCTTGATTCACGGGTTCCGCGGTCAATCGCGAAGGGGTTGTGGTAAATTCATCCCAGGTCCCTTCCCACAAGTCGAGGGCCTGTCGATTGCCGTAATTGAGGATGGGGTCTTCCGCCTTGGTGTGGGAGGCCACCACAAAAGGCGAACAATAGAGCCGTTCGCTTTGCTCCTCAAGCGTGCCCGTCCGGTCGATGAGTTCGCGCTTCAACCAGAACGCATAGCTGTCCAAAAGCCACCGAATCCAGGTGAGGTCCATGGGAGGCAGTCGCTCTGGGAAGCCGGCGTTCATACGTTCCGTCCGGACAAAAGACCCGCGATGCGGCTAGCACGATAGATCGATACCGTGGCCACGGGCAATGGTCAGAATGTGAGAGGCGATCTCCTCCGGTGAGAGGTCGTCGGTGGCAATGATATGATCGGCCGCAGCCTGGTATTTCGGCGTCCGTTCGGTCAGGATTTCCTGAATTTCCTCGAGAAACGTTTTCCCGGCGGTGAGCGCCGGGCGTTGCGTGTCCTCCGAGATCCGCCGGGTCATCGTCGAAACCTCGGCGGTCAGCCAAAACACCAGGCCGTTGGGCTTTAACGCTTCCATGTTGTCCGGTCGCAGGATAATCCCTCCGCCGGTATCGATGACCAGGCGGTCCTGGTCCTTGAGCGTGAGGCACACCTCCGTTTCCAGATCTCGAAAGTGTTCCCACCCGTGGCTGGCCACAATGTCCGGAATTTTCATTTGCGCTTTTTCAACGATTTGCGCGTCCGTGGAGACGGCCTTCCACCCGAGTCGCGTCGCGAGGAGTTCCGCAACGGTGCTTTTCCCCGTTCCTCGATAACCGATGAGCACCAGATTCACGGCCCTCACCCTTGCCCTCTCCCAGGGGGAGAGGGAGATCTCGAAAAGCGGGATTCCAATACCTGACGCATGACGGGGACCGGTGCGGGTTGGCCCGTCCACAACTCGAATTGGGCGACGGCTTGATGCAGGAACATTTCCAAGCCACGGATCGTCGGGCATCCGGCAGCCCGAGCTTCCTTCAGCAATTGCGTGTCTAACGGGTTGTAGACGATATCCATGACCGTCAGGTTGGGATGGAAAAAACGTTGGGGCACACAGGTCTGTCCGGTGTGGGGATCCATCCCAACGGGGGTGCAGTGGATCATGACCTGTGCCTGGGCCAAGGCCGGCTCCAGGGTGTCCGCATCGAGTGGGTGGTCTTCAATGTGAATCGTCGTGCCTTCACGGAGATTGCGCGCCAGGGTGTGGCGTTCCTCTTCTTCGATCGCAAGGATTGTGAGTTTGCTGATGGGCGTCTGAAGCGCGAGCCCGAACGCAATGGCCCGTGCGGCGCCTCCGGATCCGATAATGACTGCCTGTTTCCCGGCGAGTTCGATGCCTGCGTGTTGTAAAGCCAGGAGGGCTCCGGCGGCGTCCGTATTGTATCCGGAAAGGGTATGGTCCGATTTCACGATGGTATTGACGGCCCCGATGTGCCGGGCCGCGGGCTCGATCGTATCCAGGTGGGCCATGACCGAAACTTTATGGGGAATCGTGACGCTGAACCCTCTGAGGTTGCCTAAGGCGCGGATTCCGTGAAGGGCATGGAGCACGTCTTCAACGGGAAACGCCAGGTACACGTAATTCAGCCCCAAGTGTTGAAACGCGGCATTGTGAATGGCCGGAGAAAGCGAGTGCTTCACGGGATGGCCGAGGACTCCACACAATTGCGTGTCGGTATTGATTTCCATGAAGACTCCTTCATCCCCGATGTCCCAGCCCGGGACATGCCTCATGCCGCAGGGTGTGTAGTTATCACATAATGACTGTCCCGAACTCAACGGCCCAGAATGGCCGGGAGAGCATAACCCGCCGCAGAACGTGAAAAAGTCAGGCTGTGTTGTTGGAAGCCGTGAGGTTCAGTACAATACTGATGTGTCTACCGCAACAATCATGTTCCTGTGAACGCGGAAGGACTCCTGCGATGATCGTCAAAAAATTGCTGCACACACGAATGCGCGTCAGTGACATGGAAACCACCATCGCGTTTTATCGGGACGTGCTGGGGTTGGAAGTGTTGGAACGCAAGGTGTCGCCGCGCGGGTCGCATTTGGCCTTTCTGGCGGTTCCCAATAGTGACGAACTCATTGAACTGTGCAGTTTTCCGGAGAGCGGCCCCGTCAGCGTGCAGGAAGATCTGGTCCATCTCGCGTTTGAGGTCGATGACCTTGACCAGGCAATCGATCAGTTGCAGGCCCGGAACGTTCCCATCACGGATGGCCCGACTCGAACGTCGTCGGGGAGCCGGTTTATTTTCATCGATGCTCCGGATGGCTATGAAGTGGAGTTGATCGAACGACCGCCGGGTACGGTGACCGCGTAGCAGGCTTCACCCGTGACCAATCTCGCCCCTTCTCTCGAATCGACCCTGGCGCATCTGCCCAATCAGCCCGGCGTGTACCTGATGAAAGGCAAGGGCGGTGAAATCCTCTATATCGGGAAAGCCCTGGTGTTGGCGGACCGGGTGCGCTCGTATTTTCAAAAAGGCAGCGACCCGAGTCCCAAGACTCGCGTGTTGACGTCCCTGATTCACGATATCGAAACGATCGTCACGCGATCCGACTTGGAAGCCCTCTTACTCGAAAGCAACCTGGTCAAACGCCATCGCCCCCGGTTCAACGTGGTGCTTCGCGATGACAAGCACTATCCGTATCTCCGCCTGCCGGTGAAGGAGAATTTTCCCCGTCTCTCGATCGTGCGTCGCGTGAAGAACGATGGGGCGCTGTATTTCGGCCCCTACGTGCCCTCGGGAGCGCTTCGAGAAACCTTGAAAGTCATCAAGAAAGTGTTCCCGCTGGCAACGTGCAAGATCGACATCGACGGGACGGCCGACCGGGCCTGTCTGGAATTTGAAATCAAACGCTGCATGGCGCCCTGTACCGGCAACCAATCGCAGGAAGACTATCATCGCATCGTCGAACAGGTTCGCTGTTTTCTGGAGGGGCGGGACAAGGAATTGCTGGATGGGTTGCGAAAGGACATGGAAGCGGCCGCCGACCGCGAAGAATTCGAAGATGCGGCCCGGCTGCGGGATCGTATGGCGAGCATTGCCAAGACGTTGGAAAAACAGCGCGTGGCTCAAATAGGGCCCATGGACCAGGATATCATCGGCTTGGCCAGGATGGGACGGGCGGTGGATTTGCAACTGTTGTTTGTGCGCGGCGGTTTGTTGATCGGCCGCAAGGACTTTTTTTGGGTCGATACGAAAGAGGCTGCCGATGAGGAGTTGATTCGATCGGCCATCGAGCAATTCTACAATAAGGAAACCTTGCCCCCCAAGGAACTGTTGGTGTCCGAAGCGCTGTCCGACCGGGAATTGATTCAACGCTGGCTCAGTCACAAGAAAGGCCGGCGGGTGCGGATCCTGATTCCCGAACGAGGGGTGAAACGCCAACTGCTCCAATTAGCCGAAGAAAATGCCGCCGCGGCCCTTGGGGAGCATTTGCGTAAAACCGCGGTGGAACACAAGGAAGCCGAAGACTTGCAGCGCGTCCTGGGGTTGCCGAAGACACCGAGTCGCGTGGAAGGGTTTGATATTTCCAATACCATGGGCACCCATTCCGTGGCCTCGATGGTGGTGTGGGAAGATGGAAAAATGAAGAAGTCGGATTACCGGCGGTTTCGTATCAGGACCGTCGAGGGGGCGAACGATTTTGCGAGCATGGAGGAAGTCGTCAAGCGCCGGTACGGCGGCACCCTCGCCACCCGGGCTGATAAGACGTTGCCCCTTCCCGATCTCATCCTGATCGACGGGGGAATCGGGCAATTGGGGGCGGCGGTGGAAGCCTTACGCGGTGTCGGTCTCGGTCATCTGCCCATCGTCGGGTTAGCCAAGGCCAAAGGCGAGAAAGAAGAGCGAATATACGCACCCGGGCATCGTGACCCACTCATCCTGTCTCCGACGTCCCACGTCTCCCGCTTGGTCCAGCGCATCCGGGACGAAGCCCATCGCTTTGCCATTGCCTACCATCGCAAACTCCGCGGTCAAGCCTTCGTGGTGCCCCTGTCGAAATCGGCCAAAACCCGCAAATAAAAGGAAGGTGCTGGGCACCTTCACTAAAGGATGTAAAAAGCCGTGGATAAACAACCGAAAAATCCTTTTCATCCGGGCGAAATACTGCTTGAGGAATTTCTTGAGCCCATGGGAATGAGCCAGGCGGCTTTCGCACAGAAGATCGGCTGGAGCCGAGCGCGCTTGAATGAGCTGATACGAGGCAAACGAGGCATCACCGCAGAGGCGGCGCTGGATCTTGCCGAAACCCTGGGGACCTCGCCGAAGCTTTGGCTGAACGTGCAGGCGACTTATGACCTGGCCAAGGCTGTCGCGGCAAGACGGGTGGCGTAAATCATTCGCTTTCTGCCAACGCGTAGAGTTCGTGGGCATCGTCCTTCCCGTTCTCACCCAAATCGACACGTTTACAGCCTTCCGCCTCCGTTATCCTTCTCCGCACCGAAAGCGTCACAGCAGATCCCTACGAGGTGCCGGGAAAATGATTCCCAAGGATTCCGAGCCGGCTGATTGCTGAATGCCGTCAATGATGGAATAATGCGTTCATGGCAGTACAGATCACCATCAGAGGCGTGCCTGAGGAAGTCCGCGATGAACTCGCAATGCGCGCGGCATTTCAACGCCAGTCCATGCAGGAATTCCTCCGTTGCGAACTGGAGCGTATCGCGTCGCGGCCCTCCGTTGGTTCGTGGCTGCAAGGCGTTCGCAACCGCAAGGCAGGAACGAAAACGCGGGTCCCACCGTCCCGTATCCTGCCCGCCCGTGACGCGGACCGGAAGCTCAGCAGTGCCACCGGCCCCATGTGCGAGGTCATCACCCCGCCCCGTTCGTAGCCAAGAACGAATACTTCAATACTCCCCAGCGACCAGCGTCTGATTTGTATTACATCATTGTATTCAGCTATAAAATATGATACATAAATAAATATCTAAAGTTTATTTTGATATATAATAACTTATTAAAATGAATTATAAGACCGAATATATAGCCAGTACGCTACGGATTGCCCGCGAAGCCAGAGGCCTCAGCCAGCGTGAGTTGAGCGCCAAATCAGGGGTGCCGCAGGGCCATATCTCGAAGATCGAGAACGGTGCCGTCGATCTCAGGGTTTCGAGCCTGGTTGTGCTCGCCCGCACCCTTGATCTGGAACCGATGCTCGTGCCCAGCAAGTCCGTTCCAGCGGTTCAGTCGATTGCAAGCAGTGTCCCAGCCAGTGCCCCGCAGGATGGCAAAGCCGCCCGGCGGGTCCTGAGGGAATTGGCACGTCTGCAAAACGCGATTAACAATCTGCCAACCGACCTTTTTCCCAAAAGCGAACTGGAGTGGTTTCAACGCCACGTGCGCGGGCTTTCGTACTTTCGACCAACCCTGCTTGAAGTCCGGACCATCCGGGATGCCAATCAGGCGATCAAGGCGTTTGGTCATAGTACCCATGATCCAAACGCTATCCGCCAATCCTTGCTCAGGCTTCGAGATCTGCGAAACGCGCTGGCTCATGGCCGGATCGCGGGCGATGAGCCCGAGTCCGTGCGCCCCGCCTACAGCCTTGATGAGGACGATCATGGCTGATGTCAACGTCCTCGACGTCCTGCTTCACGATGAGCCAATCGGCACGCTCACCCGCGTTGACGGCGACCGGATTCTCTTTGCCTTCAAGGATGCCTATGTCGCGGATGAGAATCGGCCAGTGCTCGGATTGGGTTTCAAGGACCAACTTGGTGCACTGATCACCGCTTTCAAGCCCACCCGGATACGAGTCATGCCGTTCTTCTCGAATCTGCTGCCCGAAGGGCATATGCGCACCTACCTTGCCGAGCGTGCGGGCGTGAAACCCGTACGTGAGTTTTTCCTGCTCTGGGTGCTCGGCATGGACCTGCCGGGTGCGATTACGATCAGGCCGGCAGATGGTGAAGCGTGGCCACTTGATGATCATGGCACTGCCGACGATGGTGATCGTGATGATCACCACAATAACGCCCTGCGTTTTTCTTTGGCTGGGGTGCAGCTCAAATTCTCGGCCATTGACGAGGCCGTCGGCGGGCTGACCATCCCGGCCAAGGGCATCGGCGGCTCGTGGATCGTCAAGCTGCCCTCGCGCGAATTTGCCGGCGTCCCAGAAAACGAATTCTCGATGATGACACTGGCTCGGCTGATTGGTATGGACGTGCCCGCGATACGGCTTGTCAATATCGACGCCATTCGGAATCTACCGGACGGGATCGGCACTCTTAAAGGGCAGGCGCTTGCGATTGAGCGCTTTGACCGGTTACCGGGTGGTGCCGTTCACATGGAGGATTTCGCGCAGATATTTGGTGTCTATCCCGAGGAAAAATACGAGAACGCCAGCGCGCGCAGTATTGGCAGGGTCATTGGCGCCGAGGGTGGCGAAGCCGACGTTGCCGAATTTATCCGGCGACTGACCTTCAACACGCTGATCGGCAATGCCGACATGTATTTGAAAAACTGGTCGCTGATCTACCCCGACCGGCGGCATGCCGCCTTGGCGCCGGCCTATGACTTTGTTTCCACGATCGCTTACATCCCGGATGGCAAGTCCGCCCTGAAGTTCAGCCGGACCAAAAACTTCACCGAATATTCAGAGGACGAGCTATCCCATTTTGCCGCCAAGGCTCGACTGCCGGAAAGGCTCGTTCTCGATACCGCCCGTGAAACCGTCGCGCTGTTTCACCAGCACTGGCACGCCGAAAAGGCGAACCTTCCACTGGCTGCCGGGGTTGTTCAGGCCGTTGAAGCCCATCTGAAGACGATACCCATCGCTTGAGCACGGCTCATCTGCACGCCTGTCTGGCGTTCCGCGGACTGAAACCCACCGATGAGCGTTACGCCCGTGCTTCGAAGCGCACGTGCGAGATCGTAGGTCTTCGGGATGCTGTTTACAGACGCTGCACGTTGGACAATGTGGCCATCTTGCGGTCCAGCGTCAGGGTCTCCAACCCGGCCCGTGAGTAGTCATCGGCGATGAGTCTGTCGAAGAGTCCGGGACCGCCTGAGGCTGAAAGGGCTTCAATGACGGCCGGCCCATTCAGAGGGGCAACCAAGCCGCTGGTCAACGCATCGAGGAGACCGGCACGGGCGTTGGCGCTGAGGATGCCGTAGTGGTGCATCAAGGCGGCGTAGGCTTCACCTATGGCTTGGTTGGACGCGAATATCTCGCACCCCCGTTCCTCCATCAAAGCGACAAGACGGCGCACACAGTGTTCGAAGTCGCCTTGCGGCTCCCGCGCAACCAGCCTGACCAGGACTGAGGTGTCAACTCCGTATTGAAGGGCCATACCCTTGCTCCCGTTGATCCCGGAACTTGCGGATGTCGAACGGCGGATGTCCTGGTGGAATTTTGTCTCTGAGCGTCCCCAATTTCGAATAGTCGATCCGTCTTGGTCGCAAAAGGAAGCCGTCAGGACTTTCTTGCAGTTCGAGTTGGTCGCCGGGACCGACGCCCAGCGCATCCAGCACCCGAGCCGGGAACGTGACCTGTCGCTTTGATGTAATCTTGACGATCATGGTGATTCTCCTTACAAAAATCTTATATGAGTAAGGCGAAAGAATCAAGCATGGAGTAGCTTGTCCGGCGTCGGCCGTTGTGGCCGTTGGACTCAAGGGGTGAACATAATACAAAATCTGCAATCTGCCAAGAGTAAACGACGGCTGCGGTGGCGGGTAGCTCTTATCTTGTCGCCTGTCTGTCGCTGTGGTACATTTTTCTCTCCATTTAGGCGCGGGGCGAGTATTGCCCGACCGCGTTCATCCGGCCCATGTCCAAACTCTACGATCACCAAGCCATCGAAAAGAAATGGCAAGCCTACTGGCGCGAGCATCAGCCTTTTCGTTCTGACATCGACTCCGCCAAACCCAAGTTTTACGTCCTCGATATGTTCCCGTACCCGTCGGGTGCCGGACTCCACGTGGGCCATCCCAAGGGCTATATTGCGACCGATATCATCGCTCGCTACAAACGGATGCGGGGCTGGAACGTGCTGCATCCCATGGGATGGGACGCCTTCGGCCTGCCGGCGGAACAATACGCGATTGAAACCGGGACCCATCCGCGAGAGACCACCAAACGGAACATTGGAAATTTCAAACGGCAATTCCAGGCCTTGGGCATGGATTACGACTGGTCACGGGAAATCGATACCACGGACCCCCAGTACGTGCGATGGACGCAATGGATCTTTCGGAAACTTTATGAAAAGGATCTGGCGTATCTGGCGGAAGTCCCGGTGAATTGGTGCCCGGCCCTGGGAACCGTACTGGCCAACGAGGAAGTGATCGATGGCAAGAGCGAACGAGGCGGACATCCGGTCGTGCGGGTACCCATGCGGCAATGGATGCTTCGTATCACGGCCTATGCCGAGCGGTTGATCGACGATTTGGCGTTGGTGGATTGGCCGGAATCCATCAAGCGGATGCAGCGGGATTGGGTCGGCCGTTCGGAAGGCGCCAGAATTTTTTTCGAGGTCTCGGGGCATGCGCAACGGTCGATTGAGGTGTTTACCACCCGTCCCGACACCCTGTTCGGGGCCACGTATATGGTCCTGGCCCCGGAGCATTCGTTGGTGGCGGCCATCACGACCCCCGAACAACGTCCGGCGGTGGAGGCCTACGTTGAAGAAGTGTCCCGCCGGAGCGAACGGGCGCGCCTGGCCGAACTGGGTGAGAAGACCGGGATCTTCACCGGAGCGTGTGCCATGCACCCGGTTACGGGCAAGCCCGTTCCGATCTGGATTGCGGATTACGTGTTGGCGACCTATGGAACCGGTGCGATCATGGCGGTTCCGGCGCATGATACGCGGGATTATGCCTTTGCGACCCGAATGCGCTTGCCGATTGTCGAAGTCGTCTCCGGCGGCGATATTTCCACCGAGGCGTATACGGGTGATGGCACGAACGTGAATTCCGACTTCTTGGACGGATTGGCCACCCCCAAGGCCCAGACCCGCATGTGCGACTGGCTGGCGCAACACGGCAAGGGCGAGAGGACCGTGAATTATAAACTGCGCGATTGGCTCTTCAGCCGGCAGCGGTATTGGGGGGAGCCGTTTCCCGTGCTGCACCTTGAAGACGGCACGACGAAACTCGTTCCGGAATCGGAGTTGCCGGTGGTGCTTCCGGAGTTGGAGGATTTTCGCCCGAGTGGGGAGTTCGAAACGCCCCTGGCTCGCGTCCGCGATTGGGTGGAAGTGACGGATCCCGAGACCCGGCAAAAGGCCCTGCGTGACACCAATACCATGCCCCAGTGGGCCGGAAGTTGTTGGTATTACCTTCGTTTTTGTGATCCCCGCAATACCCGGGAGCCGTGGTCCAAAGAAGCCGAACAGTATTGGATGCCGGTCGATTTGTACGTGGGCGGAGCCGAGCACGCCGTTTTGCATCTGCTCTATTCGCGGTTTTGGCATAAGGTGCTGTATGACCTCGGGCTGGTGCATACGCCCGAACCGTTTCGGAAATTGCTGAACCCGGGCATGATCCTGGGACACAGCTATCGCTACTTTGACAACAATCTCTCCGATGATCCCTCCTTCGCGGCGCAAGCGTATCCCGCCTCGGAGGTGCGTTTTGACCATGACACCCCGGTTCACACAAAGACGGGGGAGGAAGTCAAAGCCCGATGGGTGGTTTCACAAGACGTGCGGTGGTCAGGGGAAGGGACGCCATGGCATCCGACGCTCGACGGGTTGGTGTTGGAAGAAGTCACGGAGAAAATGTCCAAGAGTCGCGGCAACGTGGTGAATCCGGACGAGATCATTGCCGAATACGGAACCGATGCGCTACGGCTGTATGAAATGTTCATGGGGCCATTGGACAAAGGTGCTCCCTGGTCACCCGAATCCATCCCGGGCGTGGTGCGGTTCCTGCAGCGCGCGTCTCGTCTCGTGTTGGGTGAAGAAGAACGCGTGCCGGTCGTCGAGGGAAATGGAACGCCCAACCAGGCGCGACTCACGGCCCGGACGATCCAAGGCGTGACGCAGGACATCGAGGAGATGAGTTTCAATACGGCCATTTCGAAACTGATGGTCTTTGTGCGGGATATGACCAAAGACGGACCCTTGCCGCGTGCGTCGGCCGAAGCCTTTGTTTTATTGCTGTCGCCGTTTGCCCCACACTTGGCGGAAGAGTTATGGGAAGGGTTGGGCCACGCGCCGAGTCTCGCGCACCGGGCGTGGCCGGCATTTGATCCCGCCCTGGTGGTGCGCGAGGAATTGACGATACCTCTTCAGGTCAACGGCAAGCTGCGGAGCAAGATTCAGGTGCCGGCCGACGCGAAGAAAGACGAGATTCTCGAACTCGCGCAGAAGGATAAAAAATTGGGGGAATGGTTGCAGGGGACCACGCCTCGAAAAGTGATCTACGTCGAAAAGAAGTTAGTCAATTTTGTGGTCTGAAGGGGGGAACCCGCTCGATGAACAGATCGGCTCTGGTTTTCGTCTTGATGTTGCTTGTCGTTCTCCCGGGATGCGGCTACCAATTTTCCGTGGAAGGGCCGGGCCCGCGGATCGGGGGAGGTCCTGACCTTCAACAGGAGGGACCGCTGGTACGATTAGTCATTCGAGACCTGCTCAACCGCACGTTCCAGAGCAATCTGGAATTTGCGTATACCAGATACATACGGGAGCAATTTGCCGTCAGCAGCGGGGCGCGAGTCGTGGCGGAAGACGCGCAAGCCGATTACGTCATGACGGGAGAGATCGTCTCGGTGACGATCCCGTCACTCACGTTTTCGGCCGGTCAGACGCGAGAACGTCGCGTGAACGTGGTCGTGCGAATCACGGTGGCCCATCGACAGACGGGCAAGAGTCTCTGGACGGAAACGGCCAGGGGTGCCGGAGAATTTTTTGTGAATCGTGCGCCCGACGTCGAAGCCCGCCAGGATCAAATTCAGTTTAACCGGGTCCTGCAAGACCGGGCCTTGGAGCAGGCCGGCCAGGACGTTGCGGAAATGTTGGCCGCAGCCTTCTGGGCCGCGAGGGACCAGGGGGTCTTCTCTCAGGCTCAAACCCCGTCCCCTTCTTCCGAGGATTCCCTCTCCCTCTGGGAGAGGGCGAGGGTGAGGGGGAGAGGGCCGGGGTGAAGGTCCGGTGATCAGACCTGCTGAACTCGGTCCGTCTTTACAAAAGCAGAGGCTGTTTCTGGTCCTTGGAGAAGAGGACTGCCTGCGCGATCAGGCCATCGAGACGATTCGAGCCCATGGCGCCTTGCGTTCCAAGGGCGCGAGTGCGGGCGACGTACGGAGCAACGGTGACGATTTTTCTTGTGACGTCCTGTACGGCGATGAAACGAATGCCCAGGAAATTTTGGCCCGTGCCCAGGAAGTTCCCTTCTTTTCAACCCACCAGGTGGTTCTTCTGAAATGGGCGGACAAGCTTCCCGCCAAGGAAGGGGAAGCCCTCATTCCATATTTTTCCGCACCGTCCGATTCGACAACCATGATCGTCTCCGCGGGGAAACTGGATGGCCGGCTGAAATGGGTCCAAGCCTTGAAGAAGCAGGCGGTGGTGGTGAATTGTGCGTCTTTGTATGACAATCAACGATTGGGCTGGGTTCGCCAGGAGGCCGCGCGTGTGGGGATTCGGCTGGATGCCGAAGCCGCGGGGTTACTGAAAGAACTGGCGGGCGAAGGGTTGTCCGTGGTCCGGCGGGAATTGGAGAAGTTGTCGCTCTATGTGTCAACGAAAGAAACGGTCAATGCTCATGACGTCGTCGCCGTCCAAGGGGCGGAACCCGGTGCGTCGGTGTTTGACCTGTCGGGAGCCATCATCCACGGCAAGGTGTCGCAAGCCCTCCTCATTTTGGAGAAAACCTTGGAGTCGGGTGAGGCCCCGCTTCGGATTCTCGGCGCGTTGCTGTGGCAGTACCGGCGTCTGTGGAAAGCCAAAGACGGCCTGAGCCGTCGGGTCGGTGAAGCCGCGGTTGCGAAATCTTTGGGAATCACGCCTTTCCGGCAGGGCGAGTTTTTCGCCATGGTCAGACGCGTTCCCTTGGCGCATTTTCCCGAGGCGTTTCAAGCCTTTTCGGTAACGGACCGTGCGCTGAAAGGTGCCGCCGCTGCTTCCCCTCACCGGATCATGCATGCATTGATCATGGACTTGTACCGATCGGCAAACTCTGCGTCTCGGCCCCAATTGCGACGTGAACGTGTGGGGTAAAGCCGGGTCATGGCCCAGGAGATGCCATACAGAACCCTCGCCCTGGAGGGAGAGGGTAGGGTGAGGGGGTATTTATTGGGTTTTGAGGGCGTTGAACTGCGTCGAAAGTTGAGAAATGCGCCGGGAAGCGGTATTCCGATGAAGCGCGCCTTTGGTCACGGCCCTGTGCAGGGCTGAGGTGGCTTCCCGGAGAAGGGGGTGTGCCGCTTCGGCACCGTGTTGTTGGAGAGCGGTTTTAAATTTTTTCACAACCGTGTTGGTGCGATGCAGGATCGCGTGGTTCCGGGCGTGACGCTTCTCGGACTGACGGGCACGTTTAATGGCTGATTTATGAACAACCGGCATCTTTTTTTCTCCATTGAGAGGGTTGAACGTTGATTATTAACATAGCCCCTTCTCGATGGTCAATGGGAAAGAGACAAGAATGGGTCGGAACATGAGAGGAGCGGAGATTCAAGCTAAGGAGCGACTCGTGTTTGCCTTGGACGTGTCTACGGCAAAGGCCGCGGAGGCAATGCTGGATCATGTCCAGGAGTCCGTTGGAGTGATAAAAATCGGGTTGGAGCTCTTTGCGAGCGAAGGCCCTGCGATCGTCCTGATGGTGCGGAAATATGGGAAACCCGTGTTTCTCGACTTGAAGGTGTTGGATATTGCGGAGACGGTGCAACGGACAACCGCGCGGATCGCGGACATGGGCGTCTCCTTTCTGACCGTACATGCCGAGCGAAAGGCCCTGGCTGCCTCCATGAAGGGACGGGCAGGCCACCCGGAGATGAAAATTCTGGCGGTGACGGTGTTGACGAACGTCGAGGAAGCGGATCTTCGGGAATGGGGATATGACGGGACCATCGAGCAAGCGGTGGTGGCTCGTGCAAGAGTGGCTGCCGAGATGGGGTGTGACGGAGTGATTGCCTCGGGGAAGGAACCAACGGCCATTCGATCGGCCATCGACTCGCCGTTGTTGATTGTGACGCCCGGAGTCCGGCCAGCCGGTAAGGGAGTGGATGAGCATGCTCGTCCCACGACGCCTCGCCAAGCCATTCACGCGGGATCGGATTATCTGGTGGTGGGCCGGCCGATTCGGGATGCGCCGGATCCGCGTGTCGCGGCTCAGGCGATCGTGGACGAAATGCAAGCGGCCTTTGATCAGCAATCACTCTCCCCTTGAGGGAGAGTCGGGGAGCCAAGGGCGCAGCCCGCAGGTGAACCGGTGAGGGGTAGGGGATGTCGGGTTACGCTACGCTAACCCGACCTACGGCTATTGACCATCGTGGTCCGACCTGTAGGGGGGCAACGATCGTTGCCCCAAAGATCAAAACCAAGGCGTCTGTCTTGCGTCGTGTCGGGCCTTTTCAGTAAGATCTCGCTACGTTCGTGAAACGGTTTTTGTCACGATTCGTTGGGTGGTGGGTGTAGCTCAGTTGGTTAGAGCGCCGGATTGTGGATCCGGAGGTCGCGGGTTCAATTCCCGTCACTCACCCCATTTTTTTACCTCGCAAAGTCCAGCCTTCCTGGTCTGCTTAACTTCTTCAACCCAATGGTGCTTCACGGTCAGTTAAATGGTGTGGCGTGAACAGAAACATTGGTCAGCGGTGAGGCCGTCTCGTTCATGGGTCCGTCGTGGGAGCCTCCTCGTCGTTTTTCTCTTGACGAGTGTCTATTCAGTGTCCCAGTCCGAGGCTCGGCACGTGGCCTGTGAATCGGCGGAAGCCTGTTTTCAACGCGCCGCGTCTTTTTCCGACGAGCACCCCAATCACGTGCTTCTGCAGGCAGAACGTTTTCGCCGCGTCCGGGAGGCGTATCCGGGAACCGTATGGGCCCGGCGCGCGGGATTGCGGATAGGATGGTCCCTTTTCGAACGTGAACCGGACCGGTCCCTTGAATATCTCCGTGCGGCCCGCAAGGATTTTCCGCTCCTCGAAGATTATGTGTTGTTGAAGCTCGGTCAGGCATTGGGTCGTATGGGCTCCTCTCATGAATCGGCACTGACGTTTGAAGCGGCATTGGAGCTGTCCGCTCCTTCCGCCTTGAGAACCGAAACGTCGTATGAAGCGGGGTTCGCCCGGTTCGAGAACGGGCAATGCCGGCGTGCCGTCGCGCATTTGGAAAGGGCCACTTCCGGTGATCCGGATTCTCCGTCTGCCCCCCGAGCCTTCTCCGTTCTTGCCGATTGCGCCGCCCGATTACAACACGTGACCCGGGCGAAACACGCGCTGGGCGAACTTTGGCGGAAGTATCCCGAATCTCCCGAAGCCCGAACGGTGGAGCAAGTCGTGCAGTCCGGTCAGCCGGATGCGCTGCCTTGGAACCCTTCGTTGGAAGATTATTATCAACGAGCCGAAACGTTCTATGACTTGGCACGCTTTGAAGCCGCCATTCAGGATCTGCAGAAGTTTTTGGCCGGTCGCCCGCAGGGCCCACGTTATGAGCGGGGGCTCTTTCAGTTGGGGATGGCCCACGTGCGGTTGAAGCAGTATCCCCAAGCCGCGCAAATTTTCCGCCGATTGTCGGCGACCCCTTCCGCGTATACCGGCAAAGCCGCAGTATGGCTGGCCAAAGTGTACTTGCGACAGGATCAGGGGCGGCTTCTTCTGAAGTTTCGCGATTCGGTCCCTCCCGGATTAAGCGTGGACGAACGGGGCCGGATCCGGTGGCTGAGTGGCGTGTGGGCTGAAGGGGAAAACACGATTCAGCAAGCGGTCGCGGCTTATGAGGACGCCTATCGCGTGGCTGATCTTCCTGCAATCAAAAGAGACGCCTTGTGGCGTTTGGGATGGCTGCATTATCAACAGGGCGCGTGGGAAGACGCGGTTGAAGTCTTTCGCTCTCTTGCGGCCACCGCTCCCGGTCGGTCCTGGCAAAATCGGGCTTACTATTGGAAAGCGCGGGCGCTTGACCGGCTGGGACGAGCCGATGAAGCGCAAACGTTGTACCGGCAGGTGTCTGCCGAGTGGCCCATGACCTATTATGGGCAATTATCCGAGTTTCGCCTGCGGCGTCCACTCCACGTGGGACGCGATCAACGGGAAAACGAGGCGAACCGGGCGATGGACGTTCCCGCGTCGTCTGCATTCCAAACCCATACGCATTTCCAAAAAGCCATGGAACTGTTGACGCTGGATTTCCGCCGGGAAGCGGCGGAAGAATTGTTGTTGGTCAAGGAGCACTATGGCGATCAGCCGCAAACCTTATATGCCCTGGCGCTGCACATGCTGGAAGTTGGAGATTACGCATCACCGATCGTGATAGCCAAACGGTACTTTCGGGAGCCCTTGGAACGTCGCCGGATTTCCCTTGATTCCCCGTTATGGCGCATGGCGTATCCAACGGGTTATGTCACGAAGATACGGCGATACGCCGATCCGCACGTGGATCCTTTTTTGGTTGCGGGGATTATCCGGGAGGAAAGTTTGTATAATCCCAAGGCCTTGTCATCCGTCGGCGCCATGGGGCTGATGCAATTGATGCCGGAGACGGCAACCCGCGTCGCCCACCGTTTAGGCCTTGGATCCGTGAACCGGGAGGATTTGTTGAAAGGCGATGTGAACGTCCGGTTAGGGGTTGCCTACGTTGGTGAACTGTTACGTGACTACAAGGGAAATCTCATTCGAGCCGTCGCGGCGTATAATGCCGGTCCCGATGCGGTGAACCGTTGGATTGCCAGGTTTGGCGATCGGGACCCGGACGAATTTGTCGAACTGATTTCCTATAGGGAAACCCGTCGGTACGTGAAACGGGTTATTACAAGTTATCGTATATATCACGCCCTTCATTCCACAACATGTGGTGCTCTTCCTCTTGACAGGGCCTGCTAAAGATTTTATTTTAGTCATATTTTATTATCTCGGATTTTCACCAAGGAGTTATCACTATGAGTCTTGAAAAAATGGAAACATTGGAGGTTCGAGTACGGGGATTAGTGGAGTTGGTCCAAGAATTAAAGCAGGCCAATGAGTCCCTTCAGGAACAGTTGAACCTGGTTCAAGAGGAATTGTCGAGGCAGGAGGCCTTTGCGCGCGAGTGGGAAGAAGAGCGCGTGGATATCAAGTTGCGCATTGAAAAGGTATTGGGGCAACTGGATAGCCTGGAAACGTCGGAGGCCGGCCTGCAAGAGGCGGTCCATGACTAAGAACATCGAGGTTGAGGTCTACGGGCAGAAATTGACCTTGCGGCCCATTGAAGATGAAGGCTATGCGCACGAACTCGCCCGATACGTTGAAGGGCAAATGCAGACCATCGCACAAAGGGCGACCAGATCCACGCCCACCAAAGTTGCCATTTTGGCCGCGATGAATATTGCGGATCAATTGTTTCGACAAGAACGCCGTCGGCAGGCGGGCGAGGCCGAGATTGAGCGTCGAGCCGAGGGGTTATTGGAGTGTATCGAATCCCATTTGGAGACGGACCCCCCCTGACAAGTCCCTTGATCAGTCTATGTTCTTGCATGAAGTACGACTCTCTGCTAACGTGCGAATGACGTGACTGAAAATTTCAACCTTTGAGAGAGGGATACATTCGTCGATCAGGAAAAACGAGTGGCGTATGGCATGGAATGAATCGAGTTGTATAAGACTGAGGGTGTGAATAACTGATGAGGTTTGAATTGAGGGATGGCTCACCCTGCCGGGCTGAAGAGTATCCATGAGGCAGAAAGCATCATCCAGGTAGATAGTTCGGAAGAGAGGCCTGAGCTTAATGGATCCAAGCCAATGGCGGATAGAATTGTAAACAGATGTAGAAACCTGGGCGTCAGCCGATATCTACCTTTTGCGATGTTTTTCACACACCCTGACATCGCGTAGAGTCGTTTTCCCGTTCTCGTCATTCCCTGCCTTTTCTTCGTTCTCCACGTTTCCTGAGTCCACCGTGAGATAAGGGATCAACGATCGTTGATCCTACATGAAAATTGTCAATGATTCCAAAGGCTGACGTGAGCGCCTTTGTATGAGTGGTGAGAGAAGGGGGTGACGACCATTTTTACGGATATCATCATCATGGCAGTCGTTGGCGGCATCGGCCTTGGTGTGGGGTTTGTGTTGAATGGAGTGATTCAGCGGATGCGCTTCACCACGCAACGTCGTAAAGCCGAAGACGAACTGCGCCAATTAACGCAATCAGCGGAACGCGAAGCCGATCATCTTGTCAAGGAAGCGAAGATTGAAGCGAAGGATCTGGTGTTCCAATCCAAGGCGCAAATAGAAAAGACGGAAAAAGAAAAACGAAGCGAATTGCAGTGGCTGGAAAAACGAATGGGGCAACGGGAAGAAGGATTGGAAAGAAAAATCGCGAATTTTGAGCGTCGCGAGGAGGAATTTCACAAGAAAGAACGTACCGTATCGGATCGGGAAGTCTCGTTGGGGAAACAAGAACGGTTATGCGAGCAAACGATACGAGAACATCGTGAGGCCTTGGAGCGGGTGGCCGGGTTGACCACGGAAGAAGGCAAACGGCAACTGTTGGCCGAGATTGAAAGTGAAGTTCGTTTGGAAGCCATGGGCCTGACGAAACGGATCCTTGAGGAAGCTCGGGAAAATGCGGACCGGGAAGCCCAGCATATCGTGACCAACTCGATTCAACGGATCACTCGTGATTACGTCAATGAAGCCACCATCTCGGTGGTGTCCCTGGCCAATGACGGGATGAAGGGTCGAATCATTGGACGAGAAGGCCGAAACATTCGAGCCCTGGAAGCGGTAACGGGCGTGGATTTAATCGTCGATGAAACACCGGAAGCCGTGATCGTCTCCGGGTTCGATCCCTTGCGACGCGAGATTGCCAAAATCGCGCTTGAGCGGCTGATGCAGGATGGTCGCATTCATCCGACGCGAATTGAAGAGGTCGTGGAAAAAGTCAAAGGCGATCTTGAGAAGGTGATGCGGGAAGAAGCCGAAAAGGTGATCTTCGAGGTCGGCCTTTCGGAGTTTCATCCCGAGATCGTGAAACTCCTGGGCCGGTTACGCTACCGCACCAGCTACGGACAAAACAATTTGTATCATGCCCGGGAGGCGTCGTATATCTGCGGCATCATGGCCGCGGAATTAGGCTTGGATATCAAGCTGGCCAAACGTGGGGCGCTGTTGCACGACATCGGGAAAGTGGTGAGCCACGAAGAAGAGGGCACGCATGCGATGTTAGGCGCCGAAATCGCGAAGAAGTACGGCGAGTCCGAAAAGGTCGTGAATGCCATTGCCGCACACCATGAACAGGTTGACCCGATTTGCCCGGAATCCGTGTTGGTCGCGGCGGCGGAAGCCTTGTCCGCTGCCAGGCCCGGTGCGCGACGTGAAACGCTGGAAGCCTACGTGAAACGATTGGAAAAATTGGAAGGCTTGGCCGTGGGCTATGAGGGAGTGGATAAAGCCTATGCCATTCAGGCCGGGCGGGAAGTGCGCGTGATTGTTCGACAGGAAAAACTGTCCGACAATGAAGCCCTTGTCCTGTCTCGTGACCTGTCCAAGAAAATCGAACAGGAAATGACGTACCCCGGCCAGATTAAAGTGACGGTGATTCGGGAAAGTCGATTCGTCGAATTTGCCAAATAGATTTGCCAAATAGATAAGACGGGCAACAGGAAGCGATTGAATTTGTGGTTGTGTTGTTTATCGGTGACATTGTTGGTGAACCGGGACGGCGTAGCATCACCCAGAATATCCATAGGGTGAGCGAACAGTATCACGTCGATATTGTGGTCGGGAACGCCGAGAACGTGGCCGGCGGATTTGGCATTACGTCTGACTTGGCCAATGATTTATTTGACCTGGGGTTTTCGGCACTCACGACGGGCAATCACGTCTGGGATAAAAAGGAAATGGTGGATTATATTCGCAAAGAGCCCAGAATCCTGCGCCCGGCCAATTATCCCGACGGCACGCCCGGGCAAGGGTCGTTCGTCATTGAGAGGCCAAGTGGCAAGAAAATCGGGCTGATCCAGGTCATGGGTCGGGCGTTTATGCCGGCGCTTGATTGTCCCTTTCAGGTGGTCAAACGCGAAGTCGAAAAACTGCAATCCGAGACCCCCTGCATTATTGTGGATATGCACGCGGAAACGACGGCGGAGAAGATGGCCATGGGATATTTTTTAGACGGCCAGGTGACGGCCGTCGTGGGCACGCATACGCACGTGCAAACCGCGGATGAACAGATCCTTCCCAAGGGGACGGCCTATTTGACGGATATTGGGATGACCGGCCCCGTCAATTCCGTGATTGGAATGAAAAAAGAACTGGTGATCGACAAATTTCTGACGCAGATGCCCAGACGGTTTGAAGTCGCCTCCGGCCCGGCGGTTCTGGGTGCAACCGTGATTGAATTTGATTCCGCAACCGGCAAAGCCACCGGAATCCAACGCGTGCGAGAAATCGCGTAACTTTGCGTTCCTGACTCGTGTCTGCCGCCCCCCCGACCGTTTATACGGTTACCCAACTGACGACGCGCATTCGCGCGACCCTGGAAAACGCTTTTCCGGAAGTATGGGTCGAAGGGGAGGTTTCGAACCTTCGCATTCCCTCCTCCGGGCACGTCTATTTTTCCCTGAACGATCAGGAAAGCCAAATACGAGCGGTCCTCTTTCGTCGCATGGCCGCGGCGCTCCCGTTTAACGTCGAAAACGGCCTCACGGTGCTGGGAAAAGGACGCGTCAGCGTCTATGAACCGAGAGGTGAGTATCAGCTTCTTCTGGAGTATCTCGAACCCAAGGGCATCGGCGCTCTGCAGATCGCCTTTGAACAACTCAAGCAACAGTTCGATCGAGAAGGGCTGTTTGATCCGGCACGTAAGCGCCCCCTTCCGTTTTTTCCTCGCCACGTCGGGGTGATCACCTCCGGCACGGGAGCCGCGCTGCACGATATTGTGACGGTTGTCCACCGGCGATGCCCGGTGATCCGCATCCGCCTGTTCCCCGTGGCCGTGCAGGGACCCGGTGCCGCGCAGCAGATTGCGGAGGCCGTTCGACTGGCCAATCAACAGGCTGATCTTGACGTGCTCATTGTTGGGAGAGGCGGAGGGTCCTGGGAAGATTTATGGAGCTTTAACGAAGAGGTCGTGGTTCGGGCCATTGCCGGCTCTCGCATTCCGGTGATTTCAGCGGTGGGCCATGAAATCGATTTCACCTTGTCGGATTTTGCCGCTGACTATCGAGCCCCCACTCCTTCGGCCGCGGCGGAATCGGTTTCTCCCGTTCTTGCCGACTTGATGGAAGGCATATGGGAAAAGAACGCGAGATTGGCTCAAGCCATGCGCGGCACCTTCAGGTTCCACAGGAATCAGGTTGTGTTGGCCCTGCACACCCTTCCCGTTCCTTCGCAAATCCTCCAACGTCAGGTGCAACGGGTTGATGAACTCAGTTTCCGTCTTGGGAGCGGCATACGGGCCATGCTTGCCGCGGTGCGGCCCAGACTGGCCGCGTTAGCCGCCGGTCTGGGAAGAGTCGGTCCGGGGTACTCGTGGCAACGGGGAAGCCTTATGCTGCCCCAGCTTCTTCGACGACTTTCCAAGGCCATGCCGTGGGTGATTACGGGGAAAAAACATCAATTGCGAACCGTGGCCAGCACCCTCGACACGCTGAGCCCCCTTGCGGTTTTGTCTCGCGGGTACAGCATTCTTGAGACCAGTCCCGGAGGAAAAATTGTGAAGGATGCGCAATCAGTCCAAGTCGGCGACCGGATTCGAGCGCGACTGGCCGAAGGGAAGCTGTCTTGTCTGGTTGAACAAACGGAGCGGCAATCTTGACGTCTCGGAAACACCGCGTATAATGCGATTCTCCGCGTCATTGTATTCTTAGCAGGACTTCGCGCTTATGCAAAAGCGAACCATGGTCGACACCACACAAGACGCGTAGAGAGAATGGAACGCGATTCACCTGACACCGATGTCCGCAGGTAGGTATGGCAGCCGTAAAATTTGAAGATGCCTTGGCCAGGCTTGAGACAATCGTCACCGAGCTGGAAAGAGGCGACCTCCCCCTGAATGATTCCTTGAAGATGTTTGAAGAAGGGATCAAGCTCTCTAAAACCTGTCTCAAGATGCTGGATGACGCCGAACGGAAAGTGGAAATTATGGTGCAGGACAAAGATGGGAAAAAGCGCGTGGAAGCGTATTCCGTCGAGGAAGAAGAAAAAAGCTGAACGCCAACGCCGTTGCCTGCTGAACGCCAACGGCCCTTCCGGATACCTGCCAGAGACGTCATTCCCACATTGATGTCCACCAAAATCCCCAAACAGCGACTCGACGAAGTGCTGGTCAGGCGTCAGTTGGCCGGCAGCCGGGAGCAGGCGCAACGGCTGATCCTGGCGGGATTGGTCACAGTCGATGGGACGCGCGTGGAAAAGCGGGCGGCACTCGTTGCAGGGCAAGCGGCCGTTCAAGTGGAAGGGCCGGCAAGCCCGTTTGTGAGCCGGGGAGGAGAAAAACTTTCGGCAGCGTTGGACGCCTTTTCCCTCCACGTTTCGGATCGTATCGTCCTGGACGTCGGGGCTTCGACGGGTGGGTTTACGGATTGTCTCCTCCAGCACGGAGCCCGTCGGGTCTATGCCGTGGACGTGGGGTATGGGCAATTGGATTGGAGCCTCAGAAACGATCAGCGAGTCGTCGTCCTCGAGCGATGTAATATTCGGCATCTCGACCTCGCGGCCGTTCCCGAACCCATCCAACTGGCCGTCATTGACGTCTCCTTCATTTCGCTACGCTTGGTGTTGCCTTGCGTGGTGAAATTTCTGGCGCCCGAGGCCACGGTCGTTGCTCTTGTCAAGCCACAATTCGAAGCCGGTATGAAACAGGTGGGGCGAGGAGGCGTGGTTCGGGATGACGGGATCCGGCGGGAAGTGGCGCAACGTATCCAAGGCACGGCGCAACAATTGGGATTTGATTGCCTCGGGCTTTTCGATTCCCCCGTGCAGGGGAAAAAAGGGAATCGCGAAATTTTTTTGAGTCTGCGATGGGCGGGTTCGGCTTCGGGGAACTCGTTTCCGCGACCTGAGGACGTTGCATGAATATTTTAGTCACGGGCGGTGCGGGATTTATCGGGTCTCATATCGTGGACCAGTTTGTCCAAGAGGGTCATCGCGTCTCCGTGATCGATGATCTCTCCACCGGGAAACGAAAGCACGTTCACCGCGAAGCCGTATTCTACAAATTGAACGTGTGCAGTACACAAGTGGAACAGGTGTTTAAAAAAGAGCGTCCCGTAGTGGTCGTGCACATGGCCGCTCAAATGAACGTCCGGAAATCCACGGAGGATCCCCTATTCGATGCGGAAGTGAACATTATGGGAACCCTTCGGCTCCTGGAGTTGGCCGTCCGGTACGGCGCCAGAAAAATTCTGTTCGCCTCTTCCGGCGGCACGGTGTATGGCGAGCAGGAGGCGTTTCCGGCTTCGGAATCTCATCCCACGCGACCGCTGTCCCCCTACGGGATCGGTAAACTCACCTGCGAATACTATCTCGAGTACTATCGCCACGTTGCCGGTCTGAAATACGTGGCCCTCCGGTTAGCCAATATTTACGGCCCGAGACAAAATGCCGACGGCGAAGCCGGCGTGGTCGCGATTTTCACGCAACACATGCTGGCGGGTGAACAACCCCGGATTAACGGGACCGGGTTCCAGACGCGGGATTACGTCTACGTGGGAGACGTGGTGGAAGCCGTGAGGGCGGCATTCGTCCCATCGGTAGAGGGAATTTTCAACGTCGGAACCGGGATCGAGACGACGGTGAATGAGCTCTTCACCCGGCTGAAAGAATTGACGAACGCGCAGTGTCGGGAAATCCATGGTCCCGCGAAAAAAGGCGAGCAAATGCGCAGTGTGCTGGATGCGGGCAAACTCGAGAAAGAGACGGCGTGGACACAGTCCGTGTCCCTCTCGGAAGGCTTGGATGAAACGGTGAAGTTTTTTCAGCAGCAGAAGCGCCGGCGTTTTAAGCCGGCGCTTCACTGATGATCAATAGCGCGGAACCGAATGGTCGATTTCAACGGACCAGGCGTCAATGCCCCCGATCAGGTTTTTCACGTCGGAAAATCCTTGCTGGAGGAGAAATCCCACGGCATCGGCACTGCGCATGCCTTTATGACACAAGGCCACGATTTCATCGGTCGGGTCGAGTTGATTGAGCGATTGGGGTAACGTGCCCAAGGGAATGAGGGTGGACCCTTCAATCTTGGCCATGGAAAATTCATGCGGTTCCCGAACGTCCAATAAAAACACCTGGTCCCCTTTATCCAAGCGATCCTTTAGTTCTCGTACGGTAATGGTGTAACTCATCTGCGGACCTCCTTTAGAAAAATATGATAGTCTTGGCAGTGAGTCGGTGTCAATTCGCATTTGCGGCACACAATTGCAGGAGCATCCGCGCAAGCCGCTCCCGTGTCGAGGTCGGCGTTCTCGCAAGGCTGAACGTGTTGTTTCATAGCTTGATGAAGGCGTAGACGCTGGTATGGGTATCCCAATCGTGTCGATCTCTCATATTGCTGAAATGGTGGGGCAGGAGGTTCGTCTCCAGGGATGGGTCCGGCATCATCGATCAAGCGGCAAACTGCAGTTTCTCACGCTTCGGGACGGGTCCGGGGATATACAGGCCATTTTGAGCAAAGGGACACTGGGGGAGGAACAATTCGGCCTTGCGAATCAATTGACGCAAGAATCCTCCTTGGCGGTCACCGGAGTGCCTCGTGCGGAGGCGCGGGCTCCGGGTGGGTATGAAATAGAGGTGACCGCCTTCGAGATTATTCACCTCGCCGAGCCGTTTCCCGTTCAACCCAAAGAGCATGGCGTCGGGTTTCTGATGGATCACCGCCATCTCTGGCTTCGTTCAACGCGGCAACAGGCCATCCTGAAAATCCGGCATGCGATCATTAAGGCCTGTCGGGACTTTTTCGACGAACGGGAGTTCGTCTTGATTGACGCGCCCATTTTTACGCCAAACGCGTGCGAAGGAACGACCACCCTTTTCCAAACGCAATATTTTGAGGAAACGGCCTACTTGACGCAAAGCGGGCAATTGTACGGAGAAGCGGCTGCCGCGTCCTTCGGAAAAGTGTATTGCTTCGGTCCGACGTTTCGAGCCGAGCAATCCAAGACTCGCCGGCATTTGATGGAGTTTTGGATGGTGGAGCCTGAAATGGCGTTTGCGGAATTGCCCGACGCGATGGACCTGGCGGAGGCGTTTGTGGCAATGGTGGTGGGACGGGTCCTGGAGAACTGCCGGAGCGAGTTACAGGTATTGGAACGAGACGTGTCCAAATTGGAAGCGGTCGTTCCCCCTTTTCCGCGACTCACCTATGATGAAGCGATTCTGCGCTTGCAGGGCCTCGGGTCGTCGATCCAAGAAGGCGATGATTTCGGCGCGGACGATGAAACCCTCTTGTCCAATCAGTTTGAGAAACCCGTCCTGGTGCACCGGTATCCCGCGAAGATCAAGGCCTTTTATATGCAACCCGACCCCGACAATCCCGACCGGGCGCTGTGCATGGACATGTTGGCTCCGGAAGGATACGGCGAAATCATCGGAGGCGGGCAACGCATCCACGATTACCGGACGTTAGCCGCACGCCTGCAGGACCACCAACTGGCCGCGGAAGCCTTCCAGTGGTACTTGGACCTGCGCCGCTACGGGTCCGTGCCCCATGCCGGGTTCGGCATGGGCATCGAGCGCGCCGTAGCCTGGATTTGTGGCATCGCGCACGTGCGCGAAACCATCCCCTTCCCGCGTATGCTGTATCGCCTGTATCCCTAGCCCTTATAAGTACTGTTCCGGGCCGTGACCCGGGATGTGGCTCTACATTTTCCAGGCCCCTTCCTCAATTACATCCGTGTAAAATTTTTGGGTAGAAGGCCTGACTGCGTCTTGGCTTGCCAATAGCAATAAGTGTTTGATTTTGCTTGACAAAATTGTGAATACGAGTATATTTTGCCTGTTAAGTGGAAAAAAGTGGAAGAAAGTGGGAGTAAATAGGAGTCATATAAGGATAGTTGGATAATCCGATTCATGTTCCGGTGTTATTGGAGGAGGTTGTGACTTGGTTGCGACCGCGCGCGCAAGGGTGTTACTTGGATTGCACCATAGGCTTGGGAGGGACGGCCGAGCGTATTCTGGAGGCCAGCGCGCCCGATGGTGTGCTCATCGGGATCGACCGGGACCCTCACGCGATTGCCCATGCACAAACAAGGCTTCAAGCCTACCGGTCCAGGATCCACTTTTTTTGTGAAAATTTTCAACGGGTGAAATCGGTGATGAGCTTGGCCAACAGGGAACACGCAGACGGCATTCTGTTCGATTTGGGCGTGAATTCGGCTCAATTGGATCAACCCGAACGAGGGTTGAGCTTTCAACAGGACGGCCCCTTGGATATGCGGATGAATCCCACGCACGGTCAATCGGCTGAAGACCTCGTGAACACGCTGCCTGAAACGCAACTTGCCCATATCATTCATACGTTGGGGGAAGAACGCTATTCCCGACGAATTGCACGGGCTATCGTTCGTGTTCGCCGCCAAGCCCCCCTTCGGACCACGATGGATTTATCGCGGGTGATCCGGCAATCCGTGCCACAGTCGTATCGGTCCGGGCGCCTGCATCCCGCGACGCGGACCTTTCAGGCGTTTCGGCTGGCGGTCAATGACGAATTGGGCTCGCTGCAAACCGGGCTCGACGAGGTCATCGACGTCCTGGCGCCGGGAGGCCGCCTGTGTGTGATTTCTTTTCACTCCCTGGAAGATCGTCTGGTGAAACAGGCGTTTCGGCGTCTGGCTCACGATGCTCCTGACGAATGGGCTATCCTGACGAAGAAACCCGTTTCCCCTTCCGTAGAGGAACGTCGGGCCAATCCCCGTGCACGCAGTGCGAAGTTGCGAGTCATTGAACGAAAGCCCGGGTGGGGAGACGCACAAGCCGGAAGGGGCCACGCATGAAATTGATTCTCTGGACGTTGCTGACGGTGAGCCTGAGCGGAGTGCTCCTTTTTTACGTGTGGGGAAAGGTCGACGTTGTGCGACTGGGATATGAACTGGACGTCTTGTTGAAGAAAAAAGCCGCAATCGCGCAGGAGCACGACCGCTTGCAGGCCAGACTCTCTCAATTGGCGGCACCCGAGCGTATTGCGTCAGAGGTCAGCAAGAAACTGGGGATGAGACCTCCACGCCCGCAGCAAGTGGTCCTGGTTCCGAGTCGTCCGGAGAACGGAAAGCCAAGCGACGGTCCTGAGCCTCCGCTTCGTTTGGCCCGGCAAACGGGAAACTGACAATGAACCGGTCATTCATGAAGCAGGAATTCAAGTTAGCCGGGGAAGGAGCCGGACGACGGGCCTTCGTCGGCCTGTGTTTTTTGGTTGGATTCGCCATTCTGCTCTTTCGTTTTTTCGATCTGCAGGTGCTGCAAGCAGAAACGATGATGCAGAAAGCTCGCCGTCAGCATGAAAAGACCATCACCCTTGATTCCAACCGCGGTGCCATTTTTGATCGGCAAGGGAAACCGCTGGCGTTGAACCTGGACGTACCGTCGGTGTATGCCACGCCGTCTTCCCTCGACAATCCCACCCGAGTCGCTCGCCAACTCGCGCAGGTGTTGGGCGTTCCTCGAGAACCCCTGGAAAAGCGACTACGGACCGAACGGGACTTTGTTTGGATTCAACGGAAAATTGACGACTCTCAGGTCGAACGGTTGAACGATCTGGCTCTCCCCGGGGTCGGCGTCATGGTGGAAGCGCGTCGATTTTATCCCAAGGGGACGTTATTGGCGCACGTGTTGGGATTTGCGGGAATCGACAGTCAGGGTCTTGAAGGGCTCGAAAATGGATATGATGAGCACCTTCGGGGTCAAGTGCGTCGGGTGGTGTTACAGCGGGATGCGCTGGGACGAGTCATCATTCCCGAAAGCCAGCGCAAATCTCAGCCTCTTTCGGGACATGCCATCTCCCTGACCATCGATGAAGTCATTCAGTATATCGCGGAGCAAGCTTTGGAACAGACCGTCCGGAATACCAAGGCGCGAGGCGGGGCGGTTCTTGTCATGGCCCCCAAAACCGGCCAGATGTTGGCTTGGGCCCTTCGTCCCACGTTTGACCCGAATCATATTCATCAGGCGTCACCCGAGCGTTGGAGGAATCGGGGTGTGACCGATCCCTACGAACCGGGCTCGACGCTCAAAGTGGTGCTGGCCGCCGCCGCCCTGGAATTGAATCGCGTGACCCCCGACACCTTGCTGTATGCGGGTGATGGAGAGATTCCGATCAGTGGCACCGTGATTCATGACCATGAAAAAGCCGGATGGGTGACGTTTCGTGAAGCCATTCAACGATCCAGCAACGTGGCCTTCGTCAAAATGTCGTGGGAGTTGGGGCGCGAACAGGTCTATCAATTCTTGCGCACGTTCGGCTTTGGTGAAAAAACGGGAATCGATCTTCCCGGGGAATCCATCGGAATCTTGAGACGTCCGGATCAATGGAGTCAGCGCACCCTCCCTTCTTTGGCCATAGGGCAGGAAATTGCCGTCACGCCGTTGCAGCTCCTGACGGCCGTGTCGGCCGTTGCCAACGAGGGATGGCTCATGAGGCCGTTTCTGGTACGGGAGATTTCCGATCACCAGGGAAGAAGCGTCTGGGAGCACGTCCCCCATATTCGCCGACGTCCCATTAGCGCCGAGACCGCAAAGACCGTCACGGACCTCTTGGTCAACGTGGTGGACCGAGGGACGGGAAAGCGCGCGGCCATTCCGGGATATCGGGTCGCGGGCAAAACCGGAACGGCGCAGAAAGTTGATCCTGAAACAGGCACGTATTCGTCCACCAAATTCGTGGGATCGTTCGTGGGATTCGTCCCCGCAGAGGATCCTCAATTAGCCATATTGGTGATGATTGATGAACCGCAAGGCCCGGCTTGGGGAGGAGTGGTGGCGGCTCCGGTGTTTCGGAAGGTGGCGGAACAGGCGCTCCGATATTTAAGCGTGGCTCCCGGCGAAGAAGCCCGGATGGTGGCGTCCCGTTCTTCATAGCCTCTACCTCCCCTTACCCCTCCTTACAAAGGAGGGGAATGAAGGAGTGCCCCCTCTCCCCAACGAGGGAGAGGGCTGGGGTGAGGGGGAAATTGTCAACGAATTAGTGAACACATACAGGGAATGACGTTAGCGACATTACTGCTGCCCCTCGACGTTGTCAGCGCGACGGGCAACCTCGAGGTGGAACTGTCCGGCATCACGGATGATTCACGGGAAGTCGCACAAGGCAGTTTGTTTGTCGCCGTCAAAGGTCGGCAGGTCGATGGTCATTCTTTTGTCGTTCAGGTGTGTCGGCAACAGATAGGGGGCGTTGTGGTTCAAGCTCCGTTCCAAGCTCCATCCCACGTCAAGAAAGAAGGCGGCCCTGCCTGGATCGAAGTCAAAGATTCCAGGAAAGCGCTCGGTCAGTTAGCCTCGCGGTTTTTTCAGGATCCCTCTCAATCCTTACTCATGGTGGGAGTCACGGGGACGAACGGGAAAACCACGGTGGTGCACGTGAGTCAGGCGATCCTGGAACGTGGCGGCTACCGGACGGGCCTCATGGGCACGGTGGGGTATCACGCTGGTCCGGAGTATCAGGCTGCCAGTCACACGACACCGGGTGCGATTCCTCTGCAGGCGTTCTTACATCGTATGGTGGAAGCAGGGATGGATACGGCGGTTCTGGAAGTCTCCTCGCATGCCCTCGCACTGGACCGGGTCGAAGGCTGTGGATTCGATACCGTGGTTTTTACGAATTTGACTCAAGACCATTTGGATTTCCACGAGACGATGGAGTCCTACTATCACGCGAAATTGCGCCTCTTTCAGGAGTTCGTCGTCCCCGCCTCCAAAACGGGACCCAAACGAGCGATCATCAATATTGACGATGCATGGGGTGTCCGCTTGCAAGCCGAAACCCCGGTGCCGGTCTGGACGTATTCCCTTCGCCGGCGTGCGGATATTTACGCGACGAACGTGACCCTCTCGATGGATGGAACCCGGTTTACCGTCCATACTCCACGTGGTTCCTTGGATATCCAAAGTGCCTTGGTGGGTGAACACAACGTGTCGAATCTCTTGGCGGGCATAGGCGTCGGCCTCGCACGGGGAATGTCTCTGGATGACGTTCGGCAGGGTATTCGGGGATTCCGAACGGTACCGGGCCGGTTCGAGCATGTGGAGGCCGGGCAGGATTTTTCGGTGATTGTGGATTACGCCCATACGGAAGATGCATTGGCCCAGCTTTTGGCCGCCGCCCGGCAACTGCGACGGGAACGGATTATTACGGTTTTTGGTTGTGGCGGGGATCGTGATCCTGGGAAACGGCCGAAAATGGGACGGGTGGCTGCCCAACGCAGTGACGTGGTGTTTCTGACCTCGGACAACCCTCGTACCGAAGATCCCGAGGCGATTCTGCGCGATATCGAACAAGGGGTGCTCGGTCTTTCGGCGTCGGAACGGGGAGCGTCGTACGTGATCCCTGATCGTCGAGCGGCCATTCGGGCGGCGCTCCTTGAAGCCCGGCCGGGCGACGTGGTGCTGATCGCCGGCAAGGGGCATGAAGATTATCAAGTCATCGGCAAGACGCGGCATCGTTTCGATGATCGGGAAGTGGTTCGTGAACTGCTGGCGGACTTGCCGGACAGTCGGAAGAGATAGGCTCTCCGACGATGGCGATGTTTACGGGAGATGAAGTGCTTGCTGCAACCGGAGGAACGTTACTGAGAGGCACGACGGGTTGTCGGATTCAACGGATTTGTACCGATTCCCGGAAGGTGCGCACAGGCGATTTGTTTGTCGCATTGAAAGGCACGGAGTTTGACGGGCATCAGTTTATCGATGAGGTCTTCACCCGTGGGGCAAAGGGGATTGTGCTTGAAGCCTTCCCGCGCAATGCGAAGGTCGGAAAGTCCGTCTCGTCCGCCCCGTCTGACCCGTTCGTCGTCAAGGTCAAGGATTCCTTGAGAGCGTATCAGGATCTTGCGACTTTTCACCGAAACCGGTTTGACATTCCGGTCATCGCGGTGACGGGGAGCAACGGCAAAACCACCACGAAGGAGATGGTCGCGAAAACGCTTTCGCAGCGCTGGCGCCTCAGGAAAACAGCCGGCAATTTGAACAATCGAATCGGGCTGCCGCAAACGGTTCTCGGGTTGACCGCGGCCCACCAGGCGGCGGTTCTGGAATTAGGGGTGGATGCCGAAGGTCAAACCACACGGTTGGCGGAAATTGCCAGGCCGACCGTCGGCCTCATTACGAACGTCGGGAACGACCATTTGGAATTCTTTGGAAGCGTGGACGGATCGGCCCGCGCGAAAGCCGAATTGTTGGCTCATCTTCCTCGTGACGGCGCCGTCATTTTGAATGCGGATGACCCGTATTACGATTTTTTTCGACGTCGTGCCCGCTGTTCGGTGGTCTCTTTCGGCCTACAGGGGCAAGCGGACGTTCGGGGGAGTCATATTCAGCGGCAAGGAACACGAACCGAATTTCGTCTCCATGTGAGCGGACGTCAACGATCGCATCGACTGTCTCTCCACGTGCATGGAACCCATAACGTGTTGAATGCCCTGGCCGCGATTGCGGTGGGTCACGTCCTGGGGCTGTCGGTCGCAAACATGGCAACCGGCTTGAGTCGATTTCGTCCCGTGGCCATGAGGTCCCAGGTCTCCTCCTGGCAGGGTATCCGCGTGATTCAGGATTACTATAACGCGAACCCTGATTCCATGAAGGCGGCCGTGACGCTGTTACAGGAATTCGGTGCCGGCCACCGGACCATTGCCGTGCTTGGGGACATGCTGGAGTTGGGAACGGAGACGCGGAACCTTCACAGGGAAGTCGGTGCCTTTGTTGCCGGCAGCCGCATTTCATTTTTGATTGCTTGTGGGGAATTCGGCGGGGAGTTGGCTCGCGGGGCTTCTGCGGAAGGCATGCCCTCGTCGCGGATTTTCGAAGCCCGGCGCGTCGGCGACGCGGCGTCGGTCCTCAAGAAGCTGGTTGAACTCGGAGACGTCGTGTTGCTCAAAGCCTCCAGGGCCATGCGGTTCGAGTGTCTGGTGGATGCACTCCGATCTCAGCCGATGCACGAATAGCGATAGGACAAGACATATGTTGTATTTGTGGCTTTACCCTCTGCACACGGACATCGCAATTTTCAACGTGTTCCGGTATTTGAGCTTTCGTATCATTTACGCGGCCCTGACCGCTTTTGTCATCGCGTTTTTCCTGGCTCCGCCCATGATTAAGAAATTGCAGGAACTCCGATTGGGGCAACGTATCCGGGAAGAGGGGCCGCGCCACCACCTGGCCAAAAAAGGAACTCCCACCATGGGGGGTATTCTCATTATTTTTGCCGTGTTGCTGTCCACGCTGCTGTGGGCGGACGTGAGCAATCTCTACGTGTGGCTCGTCATCTTGTCCATCGTGGGGTTTGGGTTTGTCGGGTTTATCGATGACTACCTCAAAATTTCGCGGGGGCGTTCGGAAGGGTTGACCGTTATCCAAAAGTTCGTGGCGCAAATAGGCATTGCCTTGGGAATCGGCCTGTTTTTCTATAGCTCTCCCGGGTATTCCACGGAACTCAGCGTTCCGTTTTTCAAAACGTTTATGCCCGACTTGGGGACGCTCTACATTCCGTTCGCTATCCTGGTGATCGTGGGTTGCTCCAACGCCGTGAATCTGACGGACGGGTTGGATGGGTTGGCGATCGGCCCGGTCATGGTGGCGTCGATGGCGTATGCCGTGGTGGCCTATGCCGCCGGGAATAAAGTGGTGTCGGAGTATTTGCTGATTCCGTATATCGAGGGTGCCGGGGAATTGGCCGTCCTGATGGCGGCCGTTTTCGGATCCAGTCTCGGGTTTCTTTGGTTCAACACGTATCCGGCGTCGGTGTTCATGGGGGACGTCGGTTCCTTGCCACTCGGCGCGGCCCTGGGCACGGTCGCCGTGGTCAGTAAGCACGAGTTGTTGCTGATCCTGGTTGGTGGCGTGTTCGTCATGGAGGCGGTATCCGTCATCTTTCAGGTGCTGTTCTATAAATCGCGCAGGAAACGGATTTTTCTGATGGCGCCCATTCATCATCATTTTGAAATGAAGGGATGGGAGGAACCCAAGGTCGTGGTTCGATTATGGATCGTGGCTATTCTCCTGAGTCTCTTGAGCCTCAGCACCTTAAAGCTGCGTTAACCTTATGCTTCTGACGTTGGAGAAGATGTCTCGACGGACGCATCGCACGAATCCACATCCCCGGATACGCAGTCTCCCCGGGCAATCCGTGGCCGTGGTCGGGGCGGGCAAGAGCGGCGTGGCCGCGGCGCGGTTGCTTGTCGCGCTCGGAGCCAAGGTGGCGCTGGTCGATCACAAGCCTGAAACGGAATGGGCAATGGGGCTATCCGATGTACACACGTGGGGGGTTCACCCGTTTGGCGGAGAACGATTCGAGAAGGGGCTGGAAGCCGTTGACCTGGTGATCCTGAGCCCCGGCGTTCCTCCGGCCCTGGAGGCGTTCGACGCCGTGCGCCGGCGAGGCGTACCCATTGTCGGCGAGGTCGAATTGGCCTCGTGGTTCTTTTCCGTCCCCGTCATTGGCGTCACCGGAACGAATGGAAAGAGCACCGTCGTGTCACTGATTGGACAGCTCCTTCAGGAATGCGGGTCCACTTCTTTCGTCGGCGGCAACCTGGGGACGCCGTTAACGGAAGCCGCCTTGGCCGTGCACCAACGCGCCTGCGTGGGTCCGGAGGAGCCGGCTCCTTTTCATGAAATTGTCGCGGAATTGTCGAGCTTTCAATTGGAAACGATCGACCGGTTTCATCCTCACGTCGCGGTGATGCTCAATATCACCCCGGATCACCTGGATCGCCATCCGAGTTTTGCAGAATACGCAAGGGCCAAAGCCAATATTTTTCGAAATCAAACCGCAGGGGACTTTGCCGTTCTGAATGCCGACGAGGCGCAAGTCCGGAACGTTCGAGATTCGCTGCAAGGGCAACTCATCGAATTCAGCGTGTTCGAGGAAGTGCCCAATGGAGTATGGGTGGCCGGTGAGACGATCGTGACTCGATGGAATGGGCAACAGGACGAACTGATGCCGGTGTGCGACATTCCCCTTCCGGGGAATCACAACGTCTCCAATGTCCTCGCCGCCCTCGCCGTCGGCATGGTCAGGGGCTGTTCCCGGGACGGCATGAGACGGGCCGTCCGGTCGTTTCAAGGGCTGCCCCACGTCTGCGAGGTCGTGCGTGAGCGACGAGGCGTGACGTTTATCAATGATTCCAAGGGGACGAACGTCGATGCCACACTGAAAGCCATCGACAGTCTCCGGCAGCCGTTCGTCATCATTTTGGGTGGAAAAGAGAAGGGAAAGAGCGAGTTCGGTCGCTTGAAAGACGCACTCGAGCCGGGTGTCAAACACTGTATCGTGTTGGGGGAGTCGGCGGACACCATTGCCCGAGCCATTGCAGGCGTGGGGGCGATCAGCCGCGTGTCCTCCTTGGCCGAGGGGGTCACCCTGGCTGCGGACCTCGCAACGCCGGGTGATGCCGTGTTGTTTTCTCCGGCCTGTGCCAGTTTTGACATGTTCCGGGATTATCGCGATCGAGGTCAACAATTTCGCGATCTTGTGAATGCCTTGGCCGATTGACGCATGAGGGGAACCCACAATGCGGCGCGCTCGCAGCAACAAGATAGAGCTCCCCTTGGTATGGAATACCGGCAAGGACAGGCCTGCTTCGCGTCCCATGGATCGGACCGTCCTGGTTGTCACGTACATGTTGGCCTTCATTGGGCTGATTATCATGTTCAGCGCAAGCGGTGTGATGGCGGAAACACGTTACGGAGATTCGACGTTTTTTTTGAAGCGGCAAAGTCTCTGGCTGCTGTTGGGGCTCGTGGCCCTGCATTGGGTGGCTCAACGGGATTACAACATGTGGAAAACTCTCACACCCTATGGCCTGGTCCTGACGTTCGTGCTGTTGGTCCTGGTCCTGATCCCCTTCCTGGGCACTCAAGTGAATGGGGCGCGTCGGTGGCTTCGCGTTGCGGGGTTTTCCATGCAACCGGGAGAGATCGCCAAACTGTCCATCGTGTTGTACCTGGCTTCGTTTCTCGTCAGGAAAGAGCAGGACCTCGTCACCTTCAGTCGTGGGGTGCTGGCTCCCATGGCGGTCGTCGGGACGTTTGCGGGGTTGCTCTTGCTCGAACCCGATATGGGAACGGCCGTGGTTCTGACACTGCTCTTGTTCGGCCTGCTGTTTTTAGGCGGAACCAGGCTTCCGCATCTTCTCGGGATGGGCATGGTCCTGCTCGCCGTGGCGTATACGTTGATCATGCAGTCCGATTATCGCCGTCGACGGCTGTTGAATTTTTTAGACCCCTGGCAGGATCCGACCGATGCCGGTTTCCAACTCACGCAATCGTTTGTCGCGTTGGGGAATGGCGGGTTGTTCGGCGTGGGGTTGGGCGAAGGGCGGCAAAAATTGTTTTTTCTGCCTGAAGCGCACGCGGATTTTGTTCTGGCTCTGGTGGGGGAAGAACTCGGGTTTGCCGGAACGGGGTTATTGATCGGATTATTCGCGGTTCTGATCGTCAAGGGATTCAAAATTGCAGGACAGGCCCCCGATGCCTTCGGGCGCCATTTGGCTGGTGGGGTGAGCTTGTTGGTAGGGATACAGGTGCTCATCAATATGAGCGTGGTGTCCGGTCTGCTGCCGACGAAAGGATTGACGCTGCCTTTCGTGAGCTATGGGGGATCTTCGTTAATCATGAGTCTGGTGGCTATGGGCATTCTGCTGAGTATTTCCCGGGCAGGCCCAACGGACCGGCCCATTTCTTCGTTCGGGATGGGATGAACGTGGTGATTGCAGCAGGTAGTACGGGAGGACATTTTTACCCGGCTCTCGCATTGGCCGAAGAGTTTTGTCGTCAAGCGGCCGATACGTCCGTGACGTTGGTGGGGACGGGGCGCGCTCTCGAGCAGACGATGATGGCCGGCACGCAATGGCAGATGGAAACCCTCCGAGTGGAGGGAGTGGTGGGTCGAGGGACGTGGTCTTCGATCAAGGCGCTTCTGTTGATCCCCGGGGCGGTGTGGCGATGCCTCCGCTTGTTGCGCGCATCCAAAGCGGATCTCGTCGTCGGCACCGGCGGCTATACGAGCCCGCCGGTGATCTTCGCGGCTTTGCTGTTGGGAATCCCGCGAGCCGTCGTGGAACTGAACGCGGTCCCGGGAATAGCCAACCGCGTTCTGGGGCCCTTGGCCGATCGGATTTTCGTCTCGTTCGAACGCGCAACGCCGTATTTTCGCGCCGACAAGGTCGCCGTGGTGGGAACCCCGTTGCGAAGAGCGTTTGTCGCTACGCCACCGTGCGTTGGATCGGGCCGGATCGATACCCTGTTGGTCTGTGGCGGCAGTCAAGGGGCCCATGCCATGAATTCCATTGTGCTCGAAGCCGTTCAGGCCTCTTCCCTGATTCGGAGCCGGGTCACGGTGATTCATCAGTCGGGACTGAACGACTTCGATCGTGTTTCCCAAGCGTATCGCAAGATGAACGTGAAGGCGGAAGTGGTTCCTTTTGTGGAGGATATGCCCGGGACGCTTCGCCGGGCGGATCTCGTGATCTGTCGATGTGGGGCCTTGACGTTGTCGGAAATCGCCGCCTGTGCAAAACCCTCCATCCTCATTCCTTTTCCTCAGGCGACGCACAATCACCAGGAATCCAATGCCCGCGTCGTGGAGGGAGCGGGGGCGGGCATTGTGCTGCTTCAGCCTGCGCTGACCGGAGCCAGGTTGGCTGAAGAGATTGAGGGGTTGCTTCACCACCCGGACCGTGTTCGACGTATGGCGGAACAGAGCATGCGTTTGCGAAACACCGATTCGGCTGAGGCAATGGTACACGAGTGTTATCGGTTGTTGGGGAAAAGTCCCCCTGAACGTTCACGGTCATGATGACGAACGGTGTTTAGAAAGATTCGGCATATTCATCTCGTGGGGATCGGCGGGAGTGGGATGAGCGGCATCGCCGAGGTGTTGTTGACGCTGGGCTATCACGTCACGGGATCCGACGTGGCCCCGTCGGACAATACGCGCCGGTTGGAAACCTTGGGGGGAAGAATTTCCATCGGGCATGACGCCTCTCACGTGGAAGGAGCGCAAGTGGTGGTGATTTCTTCAGCCGTTCCGGCATCGAACCCGGAAGTGGTGGCTGCGAAAAAGAAAGTCGTGCCGGTGATCCCGCGTGCCGAAATGCTGGCGGAACTCATGCGACTCAAGTTCGGCGTGGCGATTGCCGGTGCTCATGGGAAAACCACGACGACTTCCATTGTCGCGTCGGTGTTGGCGCATGCCGGCCTCGATCCGACGTTCGTGGTTGGGGGAAAGGTGAATGCCATGGGCACCCATGCCAGGTTGGGGCGAAGTGACTTGCTCATTACCGAGGCTGATGAGAGTGACGGGTCGTTTCTTCGACTGTCCCCTGCAATTGCGGTGGTGACGAATATCGATCGAGAGCATATCGACCACTATCGATCCATGGATCGGCTGAAAGCGGCTTTTTTGGAATTCATCAATAAAGTGCCTTTTTATGGTGTGGCCATCCTGTGCGCGGATGACGTGCATCTTCGAGCGATGCTGCCTCAGATACAGAAGCGGTATGTGACCTATGGCCAGGAGGGCTCCGATGCCTCCATGCCGGACTTGCGTGCCACGGATATAGAAATCAAGGGACGGACCACGAATTTTCGCGTTCAATTTCGCGAACGGACATTAGGCCCTTTTCGGCTCAACATTCCAGGCGTCCACAACGTGTCCAATGCGTTGGCCGCGATCGGGGTCGGTTTGGAACTGGACGTCCCGCCGGATTTGATTCGTGCCGGCGTCGCCTCATTCTCCGGTGTCGAACGGCGATTTCATATCCGTGGAGAAAAAGGAGGGATGGTGATCGTGGACGATTACGGCCATCATCCTACGGAAATCCGGGCGACCCTGGCCGCGGCCAAGGCCGCATGGTCGGGGCGATTGGCGGTGATTTTTCAGCCTCATCGGTACAGCCGCACGCAGGATCTGTTGGATGAATTCGCGAACGCCTTCGAGCAAGCGGACGTCCTGTACGTGACGCCGATTTATGCGGCAGGCGAAGAGTCGATCGAAGGCGTGTCCGGGGAAATCCTGGCCGAACGAATCCGGGCAACGGGACACCCGGCGGTTCATTGGGTGGAGAAACAGGACGTGTTGATCAGTCGACTGGTCTCGGAACTTCGATCCGGTGATACGGTGCTCACGCTGGGGGCCGGAGACATCTGGAAGGTGGGTGTCGAGTTGTTGGAGTTGTTGTGAGCCTGGGGATCAGATTGCCATGGGCGGGAGACGTGCTGACCGTGTCGAACCATCATGATTTGAAAACGGCCCTGTCGGGGATCCGCGGAGAGGTCGTGTTCGACGCGCCGTTGGCGGAGTTGACCTCGCTCCGCATCGGGGGGCCGGCCGACGCGTTTGTCAGTCCGGAAGACGTCCATGACGTCTGTCGGATCGTTCGTCAAGCGCATGCGGCTCGGGTTCCCATCATGGTGTTGGGGGGGACGAACCTGTTGGTGCAGGACGGCGGCATTCGAGGCATGGTCTTGAGTTTGTCCAAAATGGCAGCCATTGAGAAAGAAGGCGACCGGCTCGTGTTCGCCGAAGCTGGCGCGCGGATGCCGACGCTGCTGGGGTTTGCCGTGCATCATGCGTTGTCGGGGCTGGAATGGGCAGCCGGTATCCCCGGGACCGTCGGCGGCGCGGTCGTGATGAATGCCGGGACCATGCTGGGAGAAATGCAAAACTGTTTGGATGCCATTCAAATGGTCAATCCCGATGGCCGGTTAATGACCTGTCCTGCGGCGGACGTCTCGTTCGCGTATCGTTCCGTCAGCCTGCCTGAAGGCATTGTGGTGGGGGCATGGCTTCGTCTGACCCCGGCTCCCAGAGAAGAAATTGAATCGCGCACCAAGTCCTATCTGCAGTATCGAAAGCGATCGCAACCCCTCTCTCAACCCAATGCCGGGTCGGTTTTTAAAAATCCCCCGGGAACCACGGCCGGCCGGCTCATTGAAGAAGCCGGTCTGAAGGGGTACCGGGTGGGGGATGCGCAAGTGTCGACCAAACATGCTAATTTTATCGTCAATCTCGGACGCGCGCGCTCCACGGACGCGCTGCGGCTCATCGAAACGATTCAACAAGCAGTCTTGCGCCGAACGGGCATCAGGTTGGAATTGGAATGGAAAGTGGTGGGCGAGCGTTAGGGTGCGGACGCACTGAAGGGACTATGCCATTAACCTCAGCCCACATAGGAGTTCTCATGGGAGGGCAATCAGCGGAACGTGAGATTTCCTTGAAAACCGGACAGGCGGTATATGCCGCGTTGATTCGAAAAGGGTATGCCGCCACCCGCATCGACGTGGACGTCTCATTGCCGCTCAAGCTACGGGCGCGCAACGTTCAGCTGGCCTTTCTCGCCCTGCATGGTCGGGGCGGAGAGGATGGAACGGTGCAGGGCCTCTTGGAGGTCATGGGCATTCCGTATACCGGCTCAGGAGTCCAAGCCAGCGCAATGGGCATGAATAAATCGGTGACCAAGGCATTCGTGCGGATGCAGGGTGTTTCCGTCGCACCCGGTGTGGTCATGCAGCGGACCGGCAATAGGGCAATCCCGACGCAACTGTCATGGCCCTTGGTCGTCAAACCCGCCAACGAGGGATCCACGGTGGGCGTGTCGGTCGTGCGAAAGCCCTCGCAGTGGAAGGGCGCCCTGAAGCGGGCATTTGCACACGATCATGAGGTGCTCGTGGAATCGTTTATCGACGGCCGTGAAATTGCCGTGTCCGTGTTGGACGGCGAAGCCTTGCCGCCGGTTGAGATTGTCGCGCCCGGTGCGTTTTATGATTATGCCGCCAAATATGAGAAATCCGAAACGCGTTACATCTGCCCGGCCCCCGTCACCAAGGGCCAGGAGCAACGGGTGAAAGCGTTGGCGGTTGAGGCCTACCGGGTGATGGGATGTGCCGGCGCAGCCAGAATTGATTTCCGGCTCAACCGGTACGGCAGGCCCGTTTTTTTGGAAATCAATACGATTCCCGGGATGACCCGGAGAAGCTTGTTGCCCATGTCCGCGGCCCAGGCCGGCATAGAGTACGATTCTCTGACGGAACGTATTTTACAGTCCGGGCTGGCGCGGCAATCGAGTTGGAAGACAACGAGGGCGAGGAAAGGGCCGGGATGAGCCGCGGAAACCGATCGCTTCGGCAGAGACCATCGTCGCGAAGGTGGTGGATCCGGATGGTTCAAGGAGGGTTGCTCGGCATCCTGGTGACCCTCTGCATGATGGGCTATCAGTGGATTCCATCAGCCGTGGCCGGGTTGCTGGCCATTCAGCGTGTCTCCATTGCCGGGACGGATCGACTCGATCGTCGAGTCGTGCTGTCACTGTTGGATTTACCCGAGGATCGTTCGTTGCTTTCGGTGGATCTCTCAAGCCTGAAACGGAAAGTGGAGGTTCATCCTTGGGTGGCTTCCGCGTCGGTGGGGCGAGTCCTTCCCCACACCCTGACGGTGATCGTAGTCGAGCGAAAGCCGGCCGCGTTGTTTCAACATGCGGGGGGAACGTTGTTTTTAGACAAAGAAGGCGTGGTGTTGTCCCTTGCGCCGGACATGCCGGCGGGAACGTTGCCTGAACTTATGGGACTTTCAGCGGTGAAAATTTTGGGAGGAAACCCCGAGACGCAAGCTCAGGCTCGGAGAGGGCTCCGTTTCGCCAAGCATCTGCAGCGTCACGTTGGCCTCGCCGTGAGCGTCGATTTGAGTGATGCACGGTTCATGGTCGGGAAAACCGACGGGCTGGTTTTTCGGGTGAAGAACGAATTCCAAGACATGTGGCAGCCGTATCTCGATCTGGAGCCGTCTCTTCGAGAACGTTTTCGTCAAGGACCGCATGAGATTGATTTACGGTTTGCCGGCAAGGTGATCGTTCGAGAGAAAGGGTGAGAAAGTCTCATGGCCAAAAAAGAGCGCATCGTTGTCGGACTTGATATTGGAACCACCAAAATTTGCGCCATCGTGGCGCAGGTGACGCCTGATGAGGGGGTCAACATCATTGGTGTGGGCTCGAGTCCATCCCGGGGGCTTCGAAAAGGCGTCGTCGTGAATATTGACAGCACCGTGGAGTCGATTAAAAAGGCGGTGGAAGAAGCCGAGTTGATGGCGGCCGTCCAAATCAACTCGGTCTACATTGGCATCGCCGGCAGCCATATTTCCAGTGAGATGGCAAAGGGCGTGGTGGCGCTCAAGCGGAATGAAGTCTTTCGAGCCGACGTGTATCGAGCCATTGAGACGGCCAAGGCCGCGGCCGTGGTGCCGTCGGATCGACGGGTGCTGCACGTGTTGCCTCGAGAGTTTATCGTGGATGACCAGGAAGGCATTCAAGAGCCGGTCGGCATTTCCGGCACGAGGTTGGAGGTCGACGTGCATATCGTCACCGGGGCGACGACGTCGGCCAAGAATCTCATGAAATGCGTCAATCGCGCCGGGCTCGACGTGGTCGACATCGTCTTGCAGCCGCTGGCCTCGAGTGAAGCCGTTCTCACGGACGAAGAAAAAGAATTGGGGATTGCCATGGTCGATCTCGGGGGAGGGACGTCCGATTTGGCCATTTTCTCCGATGGGACGATTTGTCACTCGGCGGTCTTGCCGGTAGGCGGTCAACACATTACGACCGACCTGCAAATCGGGTTGCGTACCTCGCTCGCCGATGCGGAAAAAATCAAGGTGCGGTACGGCGCGGCTCTCGTCAACATGGTGAAAGATACGGAAGTCGTGGAGATCCCGAGTGTCGGCGGTCGTCCCCCGCACCCCATGAGCAGGCGGGAAATTGCCGAAATTATCCAACCGCGGGTGGAGGAAATATTTGAATTGGTCCTGCGAGAAATTTATCGATCAGGCTACGAGGGCAAACTGGCCGCGGGAGTGGTGATCACCGGAGGCACGTCGATGTTGGAAGGTATGCCGGATGCGGCTGAACTCGTGCTGGATCTGCCGGGGAGACGCGGCGTCCCGTCCGGCGTGGGCGGCTTGCGGGATATTGTCAGCAACCCCATGTTTTCCACGGGGGTCGGCCTTATTTTGCACGCGCATCGGACGGACCATGAATTCGAGTTCGTTGGCGGAGGCAGGAAAGGCGGGAATGGGTTGGGGGGGGTCTTTGGTCGTATGAAGAGTTGGGTCCTCAACCTTTTCTAAGGGGCTGGCGTATAAAATTTTCAGACGCCACGTGTACGGGGGGATCAATGATCGTTGAGCCCTATGGGCGTGGAGTTGGGGTTTCATAAAAAGGAGGCGTTCCATGTTTGCATTTCAAGAGGAAGAGATTACCCCAATTCGGATTAAGGTGATCGGGATTGGTGGAGCAGGGTGCAATGCGGTCAATACCATGATTGCCGCCGGCCTGACGAAAGTGGAATTCGTGGTGGCGAATACCGATCTTCAATCATTGAGCAAATCTTCTACCCAGTACAGGATCCAGGTGGGCCCGGAGCGAACAAAAGGACTCGGGGCCGGCGCGAATCCCGAAGTGGGCAAGGATGCCGCTCTTGAAAGTGAAAGCGAAATCCGTACGGCCCTGGAAGATGCGGATATGGTATTCGTCACGGCGGGCATGGGCGGTGGGACTGGAACAGGCGGAGCGCCCGTCGCGGCCAGAGTTGCCAGAGACCTGGGTATCCTGACCGTGGGCGTGGTGACGAAGCCCTTTCAACATGAAGGCCAGCGTCGGATGGGCTACGCTGAAGAGGGGTTGCGGGAACTCCGGCGATACGTGGATTCGTTGCTCGTGATCCCCAATCAGAAACTGCTGACCTTGGTGGATAAGAGCACGCCGGTATTGGAGGCGTTCAAAGTGGCCGATGACGTCCTGCGTCAAGCCATTAAAGGCATTACCGACGTCATCACCACTCCCGGCCTGGTCAACGTGGATTTTGCCGACGTGAAAACGGTCATGTCCTACAGGGGGAGAGCGGTGATGGGGATGGGCGTGGCCAGAGGAACGAATCGCGCCATGGAAGCAGCCCAGCAGGCAATTACCAGCCCGCTGTTGGAAGAAAGTGGGATCGAGGGCGCCAAAGGGTTGTTGTTCAACATCACCGGCGCAACGGATCTGTCCCTGCATGAAGTCGACGAAGCGTCAACCATTGCGAAAGAAGCCGCGGACCCCCAAGCCAATATTATCGTCGGACACGTAATCGATCCGGGCTTGGAAGACGAGGTGATTATCACGGTGATCGCGACCGGATTTGAACAACAACAAGACTCCCACAGGGCAAAGCCACAGTCAGCCGTGAGTCTGGGAGGACAGGAACGTCCTCGTCTCTCCGTGCCTCCGGCCCCTCAGCCGGTCTTGACCATGGCCCGGACGGCTTCCGGAGATGGCTCGTCCGACGACCTGGACCGCCCGGCATTTATGCGACGAGGGGAATCGGATGATCGAGTCGAACAGGGTAATTTGTTGGTGGATGCGGATTGGGAAGTCCCCACTTTTTTACGCAGGCGAGGCAATTAACGGGTTGACACAAAGGAAGGCAGGAAGAATGGTTCGTGTTGCGGAAGGTCCGACACCTTCAACAAAAGCGATGCTTCCCCTCACGAGTTGGTCATTCGGGAGGATGAGTCAACGCATGTTGCATTTCTTCGGGACGCGGCATGGGCCACAGTATGGACGAATGAACGGGGAACAGGGGACGGTGAAGGCCGGAGACTCCGACTACCCGTTGGTGGTCTCCATCCGCCAGGTGCACGGGACGGACGTGTTGAGCATCGATCGTCCTCTGAAAGCGGGCCAGAAGTTTTTCGGCGGTCAGGACGCCGTGCTCACCAATCAAGCCGACACGTTGTTGACCGTCCAAACCGCCGATTGTGTTCCCGTGTTGCTTATGGATTCCTCACGCGGAGTGATTGGGGCCGTGCATGCAGGCTGGCGCGGGGTGGTGCATGGCATTGTGGTGAAGAGCGTGCGGAACATGGTGGAACGGTTCGGTGCCGGCCTCCCCTCGCTTCACGTGGCGATCGGGCCGTCAGCCGGGCCATGTTGTTATGAAGTCGATACGCCGGTCATGAACCAGTTGGCGTCGGATTTGCCCGACGACTCGACCATCCTCAAACGAACGGGTCCCGGGACCGGCCGGTTGGATTTGAAAAAGCTCATTCGGTGGCAAGCCGTGTCCCTCGGTATCGCCGAGGAGCATATCCATACCGTGGACCTCTGCACCATCTGTCGCCCGGATTTGTTTTTCTCCTATCGCCGGGAGGGAAAAGTGCATGGGAACATGGTCAGCGGGATTATGTTGAAGTAACCGGGGATCCTGCTTGCAGGGACGTACCGTTGAATGATCTATCGACGAAGATCCGGACGACACGTGATCGAATCCGTCGCGCTGCCGAACGCGTGGGGCGGGATCCGCAGAGCGTGCGATTGGTCGCGGCGACCAAATACGTCGAAGCGTCCCGGGTCCTCGAAGCCGTCAGGGCGGGTTTGACTATCTGTGGAGAAAACCGGTGGCAGGAAGCACAAGCCAAGATGCAGGAGGTGGGTCAACGTGTGGGCGTGGAGTGGCACTTTATCGGCCGGCTCCAGCGACGAAAGCTCAAGTGGTTGGTGGGACGATTCGGCCTCATTCATTCCGTTGAATCCGTGGAGCAGGCCGAGGAGATTCAACGCCGGGCCCGGGAACAACACACGTCCCAAGCCATCCTGCTCGAAGTGAACGTCGGAGGAGAAGAATCCAAAGGCGGGTTTTCCCCCGACGCGTTGCCGGCGGCCGTCTCGGAAATCGATTCCTTCCCGGCGGTGTCCGTGCAAGGGTTAATGACGCTTCCCCCGTGGAATCCGGACCCCGAAATGATGCGACCGTATTTTCAACGTCTCAAACACCTGGCTGACAGGATCAAAGGGATGCCGCTGCAGGGCGTCCACATGCACGAACTCTCCATGGGCATGTCCAATGATTTTGAAGTCGCGGTGGAGGAAGGCGCGACGTTGGTTCGCGTCGGCACCGCGCTGTTTGGAACTCGACCGCAGCCTGCGATGACTGAATCGTGAACGCAGACTGGAATCCAGTTGTTCCCCTCCTTTGTAAGGGGAATTATGTAGCAAAATCTGCAAATAGTTCTTGACGCTCTCTCCCGAAAGTCATATAATAATCTGCAAGACATGACGAAAGGAGAAGGGAATGTCACGGAAACGCGTTGCACGAACAGTTAATCTTAAACAGCTTCTTACCCATTTCTCAACTGAGGATCGGTGTATTGAATGGCTCGAACAGGCCCGATGGAATGGACAACCCGTTTGTGTTCATTGTGGAGGGACAGAAAACATTACGCCTTACCCAAGCAAACGCTTTACCTATTGGCACAAGAACTGTCGGAAAGAGTTTACCGTGAAAACTGGCTCCGTGATGCACAGTTCCAAGACTTCGACTCAGAATTGGATCATTGCCATTTACGCTGTTTTGACGGGTCGCAAAGGTGTCAGTGCCATGCAACTCAGTAAGGAATTGGGAGTGCAATACCGGACCGCGTGGTATCTGCTCCATCGCATTCGGGAAGCCTTTGCCAGCGGAGAGTTCAAGTTGGAGAACGTAGTCGAGGTCGATGAAACGTATATCGGCGGCAAAGAAAAGAACAAGCACCAAAGCCAGAAACCGAAGAAACTTAGGGGGACGGCTGGCAAACAAGCGGTACTGGGGATGAGACAGCGTGGTGGCAAAACGAAAGCGAAGCCGGTTGCTGGTACAGATCGAGGAACGTTGTGGAATGAGATTGACCGAAACATTGAGAAAGGCAGCACCCTCTACACGGACGATCACGGTGCCTATCGTGGGTTGGGATTGTCGGATTATGAGCACAAGGTCGTCAATCATTCAGCCAAGCAATACGTGGATGGTCTAGCCCATACGAACGGGATTGAAAGCGTCTGGTCTGTACTCAAGCGGAGCATTCATGGCACCTGGCATCATGTGTCCGTGAAACACCTGCAACGGTACATCAACGAAGCCTCATTCCGGCTAAATGAAGGGAATTGTGAAGTGGATACAGTTGAACGAATGCGGTCGTTGGCGAATGGAATGAAAGGCAAACGAATTCCGTATCGTGAATTGATCGCTTCGTAAGTTCGGTTATTGGACAGGCACCAAGATGACGAACGAAAGAAAGACGGAAGCGATTGTTCGCAAGCTGTTACAGCAAAACGGCTATGTGGATGATGAACATATCGTTATCGAGGAACAATCATCTGACAATCCTAAAATTGATAAGTTGCTCAAATCGGCTTCTAAATCAGGCGCTGGAAAGGGGCATCCTGAATTCATTATCTCATTCCTGCATGCGCCTGAAAATCTCGTCATCATAGAATGTAAGGCGAGTGTTGCCAAGCACGAAAGTAGTGACCGTAAGCAGTACAAGAATTTCGCAGTGGATGGAGCCATTCTATACGCCTCATATCTCAAAGATCACTTCAATGTCATGGCAATCGCCGTCAGTGGAGAAACGGAGAGAGAACTTAGAATCTCTCACTTGCTGTGGCTCAAGGGGAAACGTACCTATAAAGACGTTACCGATAAACACCTTCTCAATTATCAGTCCCTTTTCAACGTCATAAACGAACACTCAAAGCCTATTCGTGAAGAAGAACTCATTAAGAAGGCCATCGAATATAATGAGACCCTGCAAGACTATTCTATCCCAGAAGTCGAGCGGTGCACGTTGATTAGTTCAATCTTGGTTGCTTTGCAGGATGATGTATTTGTGAATAGTTATAGAAGTCACCATACAGAGGAAGAAAGCGAAGAATATAATCCGAATGATTCTTTAGTAAACGCTCTCCTCGGGTCTTGTGAGAACGTCCTTCGCAGAAATAATCTCCCGTCCAAGAAACAGAAAATCATCCTGAGCGAATATCATAAGATCAGACAAAATCATAGATTCACTTCTAAGAACAATACGATTCTCAGGGATCTCATCAATGACATACACGCGAGTGTGCTTCCCTATGTTCACAATAATTGGTTTGATGTTTTAGGAAAGTTCTATACCCAATTTATTCGTTACGCTGGCAGTGACCAGAAAACCGGACTCGTTTTAACCCCGACCCATATTACAGATTTATTTTGTGACTTAGCCTATCTCACCGAGCATGACAAAGTATTTGATCCATGCTGCGGCACAGGCGGATTTCTTGTCTCTGCGATGGGACACATGTTGAAGAAATCAGGCAATGACGGAAGAAGTCATCGTCGGATCATGAGCGAACAGATTATTGGCATTGATATTCGAGCAGACATGTTTTCGCACGCCTGTTCAAATATGATGATGCGCGGTGATGGGAAAAGTCACATCCATTACGGTGATTGTTTTGACGGAACCATGAAAGCGTCGGTACGGAAGGCTAAGCCGACTCGGGCCTTTCTCAATCCTCCATATGACAAAAGTGAGGTTGAGCAACTTGGGTTCATAAAAAACGCTATGGAATGTGTGGAACCAAACGGCTATTGCGTCGCCATTTGTCAAATGTCCACTGTGGTATCTTCCAAGAAAGCGACCATCGAGGTTAGGGATAGGCTCCTCAACAAACACTCGTTGGAGGCCGTGTTGAGCATGCCGGATGATTTATTTCATCCCATCGGTGTTGTGACCTGCATTCTCGTTTTCAAAGCCCATGCCCCACATCCGAAAAACAAGGAAACGTTCTTTGGCTATTTTAAGAACGATGGATTCGTGAAGGCCAAGCACAAAGGAAGAATAGACTCCCAAAACGCATGGAACGGTATAAAACAAACATGGCTGGATGCTTACACAAACCGTAAGAGCCTTCCTGGGTTAAGTGTAATGCAGAAAGTCAAAGGAAAAGATGAGTGGTGCGCTGAGGCCTACATGGAGACGGATTATTCGACACTCTCCGAAAAAGACTTTGAAAGGACGATCAAGGAATATGTCGCATACAAATTTTTGAATGGAGATAGAAGTTGCGACACGTAACATTGGCAAGAGTTTTCGACGTGCAATACGGAGATGCGTTCACGAAGGTGCAGGATTACCCTAAAGGGTCAACACCTGTTGTGAAGTCTCAGGGTACTGGCAACGGAGTTATTGGGTTTTTTGACATCTCTCCCAATTATTCAGACGTTATTTCAGTAGCTCGTACAGGAAGTGTTGGGGCAAGTTTTTTTCATGATTACCCATGTTATATCACGGATGATTGTATGGTGGTCATTCCAAAACAGAAATTGAGTCATAAGCAAATGCTCATATATGCAACCTATATCGAGAGAAATTCTGGTAAATATAATTACAGTCGGAAGATAACTCCGGCGAGGCTCAAGGGAACAGAAATCCCGCAACCAGATTCGGTGCGGAAGTTAAGCGAATCTCTATCCATCCCAAATGAACCGTCTAAGGAATCCGTCTTGCATGAACAAATTTCATTGGGAAGTCGGGCCTGGAAAGGGTTTCAGGTTGATGAATTGTTCAATCTCAAAAAGGGCAAAAGACTTACCAAGGCGAATATGACTAGAGGACAAGTCCCTTTCATAGGCGCGATCAGTTCAAATAATGGACAGAGAGAGCGTATTGGGCAGAAGCCCATACATAAAGGCGGAACCATTACTGTGAATTACAATGGTTCGGTGGGAGAGGCGTTTTATCAAGGAAGCCCCTTTTGGGCCTCTGATGATGTAAATGTCTTATATCCTCGATTTGGGATGAATCGGTATATCGCGCTATTTCTCGCAACTGTCATTAAAGCAAATATATACCGCTTCAATTATGGAAGGAAATGGCATCTCAATCGGATGAAAGCCTCGACGCTTAAGTTGCCGGTAAATTCCCAAGGCAATCCAGACTGGGCTTTTATGGAGAGATATATCAAGTCGTTACCGCATTCTGTGAATATTTAGTGTCACAAGATTTGTAGACGATGCCACGGCCCAAACGACAGCCACCTGAACCGCTTGATTGTGACCCGATCCCACTTGCGGAATTGCAGGATGCCGTGAAGCAGGTCTTATCAACTGATCGACCGGAAACTCAACGCAGCGAGAATCGAGAACCGACCGAAGAAGAATTGAATCAGAAGTTCAAACTCAAGCGACGATGAATTTCAGGGTTGCAGATTTTGCTACATAATTCCCTAACGAAAGGAGGGGTGAAGGGGAGGTAGAGACTGGAGAAGTGGTGCAGGGATGACGGGACCACGAAACGACGACCTACGTCATGAGGAGAGGGGATCATGTTTGTCGCCGGTAATATTTTGCAGGGTCTGGCCTATGTCCTGGATACGGTCCTGTTTTTGTATATGTGGCTGATTATTATCCGGGTCCTGATTTCGTGGGTGAATCCTGATCCGTGGAATCCGATCGTTCAGTTTCTCGCAAAGGCGACCGACCCCGTTCTGTTCGTCATCCGACGCAGGGTGGGCGTGCTCGGAGGTATCGACGTCTCGCCCATCCTGGCGATTTTGCTGATCATGTTTTTGCAATATGCCGTGGTGCAAACCATTCGGGACATTGGGCTCCGGTTGCATTGACGACCGGGGACGGTCATCATGGGCCCTCATGACGACGATCGTCGCATCACGCTTCCATGGGGCTATGCTTCACGAAGACCACGGCTAGACTCCCGTTGACTCGTGCTCTCATGAGTTCCATCCTCCACGCCTTTCAACAGGCCGTCCACGAAAAGGTCTTCCCGGGTGCGGTGGCCCTGGTGCGATCTCGCGGAACCGTCGTGTTTCATGAAGCCGTCGGAACCCGCGGGGCTCCACCCGACGACCAACCCGTCTGCCGGGAGTCGATCTATGACTTGGCGTCCTTAACCAAACCCTTGGCCACGAGCACGGCGACGTTGTGTTTGGTCCAGGACGGTCGCCTGCACTTGGACCAGTCCGTGTCCCAATGGGTGGAAGAACTGGAGGGTAGCCCGTTTGCCGACGTCGTGCTTCGGCAATTGCTCTCGCATAGTGCGGGGTTGCCGGCCTGGCGGCCCTATTATGAACGGTTGGCGCCCTCGGGGTTCCCGCCCCGCAATGAAGAAGAACGACGGCAACGCGTGCACGCGTTGCTGAGAGCCATCGCGTGCGAACCGGTCGAATACCAGCCGGGCAGTCAAGGCCTGTACAGCGACGTGGGCTTTATGCTGTTGGGCGTGATTGTCGAACGGTGTGCGGGGATGCCCCTGGCTGCCTATTGCCGACGAAGAATCTATGAGCCCTTGGACGTTTCGTCCTTGGCGTTTATCAGTCGTGACGAAGCGGAAACGGCGTTTAAGGATCCGGCGGAAATCGTCCCCACGGAATGGGATCGTTGGAGAAATCGTTTGTTGCGCGGAGAAGTGCATGATGAAAATGCCTACGCGTTGGGAGGCAGTGCCGGGCACGCCGGGCTGTTCGGAACGGCGCATGCCGTCGGCCAGCTTTCAGCCGTGTGGCTTCAGGCGGTACAAGGCCGGGACGGATTGTTGAATGCCGCTCTTGCGAAACGGTTCACCCATCGTCAATCCGATACCTCTCCTTGGGGGTTGGGATGGGATACCCCGTCTGTCCCCTCGTCGTCAGGCACGCGGTTTTCTTCACGGGCGTTTGGGCACGTGGGGTTTACGGGTACGTCTCTCTGGATCGATCCGTCCTGTGAACTTGAGGTGGTGATTGTGTCCAATCGGGTGCATCCTACCCGGGCGAATACGGCCATTAAGACGTTCCGTCCGCGGATTCATGATGCGATCTATCAGGAATGGGGTGGGCGGTGACGGGTCGGAGAACGGTGGGCGCAACACGTTCGAGAAGGAAACGGGTCAGTCGGGATAATCAACCCACGTTTCTTTTTCGGCGAGATATTTTTGACCCTTGAAATTCAACCGTGTCCGCATGTGCGTAAAGCCTAAGTGACGAAGTTTGTCCACGATTTCCTTGATGGCTCCACCCATGGTCTGGTGAACCTCGCTTTCCGTCACTAACGCTTCATACATCATACTGGCCGTATAGCCACGGTTCACGTGCTTGACCGGCACAACGCGGTTGAAAGAACGATCGCTGGGATCGGTGCCCTCCAACTGGTGCTTCTCGACCACCGCGTTGCGTAACCGAAATGACAACGGCAAGGTACTCATGCAGATTGATCCTTCCTTTTCGTGTTATTGTCTGATGATTATAGGGGGGAGAGCTGCAACCTTCAACCATGCTGTTCGGTCGGGTGTGTGCTCAAGGCTGTTGGCCCGAGAAAAATGGTTTTCTCCGGTTGACTTACGCGCTTCCCGTCCTTAGTCTTGTTTTGTTAAGGAGGATATTCGTGATTCCCAAACAAGGACCAGGCACTGATGTGATGGATGCACGCTTCTCCATTGGGGGCTTGGTCCCGCTGAACATCCCCAACAGCCTCACGATTCTCCGGATTTTGTTGATCCCGCTCATTGTCGGGTTGTTGGTCTATGAGCACGTGGAGTATGCCCTGGTGACGTTGATCATTGCGGCACTGACCGATGCGCTGGATGGCACGATCGCTCGTATCGCGAATCAGAAAACGCAATTTGGGGCCTACCTCGATCCGTTGGCGGATAAGCTGTTGCTCATGACGACGTTTGTGACGTTTTCCCTGTTGGAGATGGTGCCGGTGTGGAGTGTCATCCTGGTTGTGAGTCGCGACGCGATTTTACTCACCGGCACGTTGTTGGCCCATCTCACCGAGACGGCCATCGATGCCTCGCCTACGTTGTTGGGCAAGGCCACGACGCTGTTTCAGGCGATCTATATTATCTCGGTGCTCGCCTTGACCGCCCAAGGGCTGGACCCGGTTTTCCTGTTCCCCCTATTGTTGACGATGAGTCTGCTGACGGTCCTGTCCGGCCTGCATTATATTCTCCGCGGAGTGAATCGGTTGAACAACGCCGAGGATTCATAAGGATCTCCACGTTTCGTGGTGGGGTTTTATGCTGCACACCCGGCTGGGTCAATTACTGCTTGATGCTGGATGTGTGACCTCTGCTCAATTGCATGAGGCGCTGGCTCGACAGCAGGAGACCCGCCAACCTCTCGGCCAAATCCTCTTTGAACGGCAGGTCATTTCCGAAGAAACGTTACTGAAGTTTCTGGGCCAGCAGTATGGATTGGCCACGGCGTCTCCTTTCCCTGCCAACGTGGCCCCGGAGCTGGCGAACTGCATTCCTCAGGCCTGGGCCCGGCAACACGTGGCCGTGCCGCTGAGCAAAGTCGGTCGGCGGTTGACGGTCGCCTTGGCTGATCCGGCCAATCTCCACGTGTTGGATGAGGTTCGGTTTCGTACCGGGTTGCAAGTGATTCCGGTGATCGCCCTGGAGTCTGATATTCGCCAATGCATTCAGGCGTTATACCAGCGGCAGGATCAAGGTCGACACGGCGGTTCATCCCCTGCGAGCACGCATGACGCGAATGCCTATGCCGGTGCCCACGGGTCCTTCTCTTCAGACGATTCGTTGCGCAATGTCCATGGAGTCGATTCGATCTTGCAGTCTGAAGAGATGATCTCGTTGTTGGACAAGGCGTCGTCGAGCCTGCGGTACGCACAGCCGGAAGCAGGCGCCGAGGCGTTGGTTGAAGAGGAGTCTCCCGTCGCCCGGTTGGTCCAAACGATCCTCGAGCGCGCCGCCGGCACGGGTGTGAGCGACGTGCATTTGGAACCCTATGAGAGTGCGGTGCGCGTGCGGTTTCGGCTGGATGGCGTGTTGCATACGGCGATGACCTATTCCCTGGGGTTGCGGAATGCCGTGATCTCTCGACTCAAGATCCTTTCACATTTGGATATTGCCGAACGCCGCCTTCCGCAGGATGGGCGCATGACGTTGGAGTTGGGATCGAAGCGGACCGTCGATATTCGTCTTTCGATTTTGCCTTCCCTTCATGGGGAAAAAGCCGTGCTTCGATTGCTGAACCGGGCTGGGCAACTGGTCGACCTGTCGGCCTTGGGATTGGATGCGATCGACACCGAGGCCTTGCTCACGGCGTTGGAATGTCCGCATGGGATGATCCTGGTGACCGGTCCGACGGGGAGTGGAAAGACCACGACGCTGTATTCCGCGCTGCAAGTGTTGAATACGCCTGACGTGAATATCGTCACGGTCGAAGATCCGGTGGAGTACCATTTTACCGGCATCACGCAAGTCCAGATTAAGGAAGAAATCGGGCTTGGCTTTGCCCAGATCTTGCGGGCCTTTCTGCGGCAGGATCCGGATATTATGATGGTGGGGGAAATCCGGGATTTGGAAACCGCGCAAATTGCGATCCGGGCTGCCCTGACCGGGCATCGGGTGCTGTCCACCTTGCACACGCATGATGCGGTTCGGGCGGTGACGCGGTTGCTCGATATGGGCGTCGATCCCTTTATGGTGGCGTCGTCGGTGAGTGTCATCGTGGCGCAACGGCTCGTGCGTCGCATCTGCCCTGATTGTCAACGGCCGTCCGACCGTTTTTCGATGGAACGGCTTCGCGAGTTGGGCTTCACCGACGCGGAGACGTTGACCGTAGCCCCGGTGCAGGGGCAAGGCTGTGCCGCGTGTCATGGGACGGGCTATAAAGGGCGCATCGGTCTTTTTGAGGTTTTGCCGGTCTCCGAGAGTTTTCGATCCCGTATCCTTGAACGGCAAACAGCCGATCAACTCAAGCAGCAAGCCTTAGCCGATGGCTTGAAAACCATTCGACGAAGCGGATTGGACAAAATCAAGCAGGGGCTCACCACGGTTGAAGAGGTGGTGAGTGTGTCTACTGAGGATTGACATCGTTTGCGGAAGGAGAAGCCCCGTTCCTTGAGCAGCGCCTGATCATGCCGACGTTTGTCTATCGTGTCAAAACCCGGCAGGGAGTCGTCCGGCGGGGAGAGATGGAGGCCGTCGACCAAAGCGCCGCACTGCGGGCTCTACGCCAACGTGATCTGTTTGTGACTCGCATCCGGGAAAAACCCACCTCCTCTGTCGAATGGTGGCCTTTCCCGGGAACGGCCCGCGTCTCCCAAAAAGACTTGACGGTTTTTACCTATCAACTCGAAGCCTTGATCAAAGCCGGAGTGCCCCTTTCGCAGAGTCTCGAGGTGCTGGCGACGCAAGCGGCATCTTCGGCCTTTCAAGCGGTGATCCGTGCCGTGAAGCAGGGAGTGGAGTCGGGATCGTCCCTGGCCGGTGCGCTTCAGGGACACCCCACGGTTTTCACGCCCTGGTACGTCAGTATGGTAGAAGCCGGAGAGGAAGGCGGAATCCTGGATGAGACGTTCGGCCGGCTGGCCGAGCATTTGGACAAAGTGGGGCGGCTCAGGCAACAGGTGAAACTGGCGTTGGCCTATCCCCTGCTTGTGGTGACCGTGGCCACGCTCGTGCTCTGGGTGTTGCTCATATGGGTGATCCCCATGTTCGCCGATTGGGGTGACGCGCTGCCTTGGCCCACGGCCGTGGTGTTGGCGGTGAGTCGCCGGCTCCAGGATCATTGGGTGTCGGTGCTCCTGGGAGTCGTCGGTCTGGGCATGGGTGGACGCCTGTGGGCGAAAACCCGGTCCGGGCAACGGATGATCGAGGATGTCATGCTTCGCGTGCCGTTGGTGGGGAAGCTGTGGCGGAACGTGGCCGTTGTGCACGTCGCGCGTACGGTGAGTGTGCTGCTGGGGAGCGGCGTGCCGATTTTACGCAGCCTGGAAATCGCCCAAAAGGTGTCCGGGTTGCGGCGCATGGAACGGGCGTTGGAGGAAGCGAGATCGAGTATTCGCGAGGGCCATACCCTGGCCGACCCGCTGGAGCGGTCCGGGATGTTCCCCCGCCTGGTCTCCAACATGGTCGGGGTCGGCGAGGCCACGGGAAGTCTCGATACGGCCTTGGGAAAAATCGCGGACCTCTACGAGCGTGAAGTGGACCGCGACGTCGCCGCGTTCACCGCCGTCTTGGAGCCTCTGATCATCGTCGTGTTAGGCATAGGCATCGGGTTTATTGTCGTGGCCATGTATCTTCCGATTTTCTCGATGCCCTCCGTGTTTGACTGACCGCTCGAAAATGAAGGCCCTGCCGCGTTGTTGCGAACGAGTCGAGCGGGTTGGTAAGAGTGCCTCATGGGTAACGTGGATCGATCCTTGCTGTTGCATCCGCCGGCCAAGGTCAACCTCATTCTCAAAATTTTCGATCGACTGCCCAATGGGTATCATGCGCTGTGGTCGTTCATGCAAACGATCGGGGTGGCTGATGAATTGACGGTTCGGGTCACGGACGCGTTTGAAGGGATTCGCCTTGACTGTTCGGAGAAAGCCCTTTCGGCGCCGACCGGCAACCTGGCGTATCGAGCCGCCGAATTGGTGTTACGCCGGGCGGGTGTCTCCGTGGGGGTCGACTTGAAATTGGTCAAGGGTATTCCGGTTGAGGCGGGTCTTGGCGGTGGGAGCAGTGACGCCGCGGCGACGATCATGGGCCTCAATCATCTGTTAGACCTCGGCTGGACTAATGGCGACATGGCAACCTTGGGACAAACCCTGGGAAGCGACGTGCCCTTTTTCATTGAAGCGCCGACCGCCGTTATTCATGGATGGGGCCAACGGGTTATTCCAAAGACCCTTGAAGGCGTCCGGTGGATCGTGCTGGTGAATCCGGGGTTCCCGATCAACACGGGTCAGGCGTATAGGCGCCTGGATGAGATGAGGCGGACGGTTCCGCCCCTGTCCGAAGCCCTGAAATCGTTTGAGCACGCGCCATCCGTTTCCTGGAGCCGGATCCTGGCCCGGATGGAGAATGATTTCGAGCCGGTCCTCTTCGGCGACTATCCCGTATTGGCCGACATCAAGAACACGTTATTGGCAATGGGAGCCGAGGGAGCGCTCTTGTCCGGCAGTGGATCAACCCTGTTCGGTGTGTTTCGAGAGCAGGCCGAGGCCATCCGTGCCAAAGAGGTATTCGCCGGGACCCCGAAGTATCAGGTTGCCGTCGGGCCCTCTCTTCACCGTGGCGTGTTGGAGCAACCGTAGGTCCCGGGGGCCGGTTCGTCGTCTCCGGACATGGCCGGCAAGACGGGTTCCAGAGTTGTTGACAACCATACGTGGATGGCCTAAATAGTGATTGAGGGTTTTTTCCCGTCTTCTTTTTTTCACTTTGCACGCTGGAATAGTGCTCATGGCCGATGAACTGAAGCTGTTTGCCGGAAACTCCAATCCTGTCCTTGTCAGCGAGATTAGTGCCTATTTAGGAATACCGTTGTCTCGGGCGGTGGTCTCGACCTTCAGCGACGGCGAAATCCGCGTCAAAGTCGAAGAAAACGTACGGGGAGGGGACTTGTTTGTTATTCAGTCCTGTTGCCATCCGGTCAACACCTCCATCATGGAACTGTTGATTATGTTGGACGCGCTCAAACGCTCATCCGCCTATCGGATCACGGCCGTGATTCCGTATTTCGGCTATGCACGCCAGGATCGAAAAGACCAACCGCGCGTTCCGATCAGCGCCAAGCTGATGGCTGATCTGATTACCACGGCCGGGGCGCATCGGGTGCTGACCATGGATTTGCATGCCGGCCCTATTCAGGGATTTTTCAATATCCCGGTCGATCATCTCTATGCCCGGCCGGTGTTGTTGGATTACGTCAAAAAAAGTCAATTGAAAGACGTGGTCGTGGTCTCGCCCGATGCCGGCGGGGTCGAACGCGCCCGGGCTTTTGCCAAACGGTTTGAAGCGAATCTGGCAATCGTCGATAAACGTCGGGAGGGGCCCAACCAGGCCCAAGTGATGAATATTATTGGAGACGTGAGTGGTCGCCACGTCTTATTGCTGGATGACATGATTGATACGGCCGGAACGATTGTGGAAACCGCCAAAGCCTGTGTGGAGAATGGGGCCTCCATGGTCTGGGCCGTGTGTACCCATCCCGTGCTTTCCGGCCCCGCGATCGAGCGGATTGAACAATCCCCGCTGGCTCAAGTGGTGGCCACGAATTCGATCGCCCTTCAGGGCAAAGACCAGTTATGTTCAAAAATTCGCATCCTGTCGGTGGCCCCCCTCCTCGGAGAAGCCATCAAGCGAATCCACGAGGAGCAATCAGTCACCTCGTTGTTCGACTGATCCCTTTTTATTTGATGAGAAGACCTGTAAAATAGCAGCCTGAAGTTGTCGAGGAGCCGGACGGCACCGGATTTCCATTATTGGCGGTGCGAGGAACGTCGGCTCTGAATAGTGGGCGAAACACATGAGGGAGCATTATGCAGTTTGTTACTGAAGCAAAAATCAGAACGAAATCAGGAAAAGGGGCGGCCCGTGAAATCCGGCGGAGAGGGCAGATCCCCGCTGTGCTGTATGGCCAAGGGAATGCCCTGTCGATCCAACTCGACCCCAAGGCGATTCAGACCATCCTGGTGGCCCAAGCCGGGAGTACGGGGCTCATCTCTCTGACGATTGAAGGTGACGAGCATGCGCAACAACGTACTGCCGTGATTCAAGACGTGCAACAGGACCCTATCGAGGGATCGATTTTGCACGTCGATTTATTGGAAGTGTCGATGGATAAGCTGGTTCGCGTGAAAGTGCCGGTCCATATCACGGGGGCCGTGCCTATTGGTGTCAAGCGCGATCAAGGGGTGGTGCATCAACCGATGAGAGAACTGCATATCGAATGCCTGCCCAATGTCATCCCTGACCAAATCGACGTGGATGCGTCGGCATTGGCAATCAATCAGGGCATTCACGTCAAGGATCTTCAGGCTGGCGAGGGCATCAAGATTCTTGACGATCCCGATGGGATGGTCGTCAACGTGGCCGTGCCTATTTCAGATGAAAAATTGTCCGCGATGCTGACGTCAGAAGCTGCGCAGGTCGCTGCAGTTCCGGAAGCCGCGCGCACTGCCGAAGAACCCGCGGCGCCTACTCCTGCCAACCCCAGTGAACCCAAAAAATAACTCTTGCGTGTGATTGTTGGACTCGGGAATCCGGGCTTTGAGTATGCGGCGACTCGTCATAACGTCGGACAGCGGGTCGTGGCTCAAGCGGCGTCCGAGTGGTCTATTCCGTTACACCCCAACGGCTTCACGCAACAGGGAACCGGTCGAGTCCACGGTCACCCCGTTGCCCTCGCGCTTCCTTTGACGTTTATGAACGTGTCCGGTGCGGCCGTGGCGGAATGCATGACGGCGCATGACGTACAAGCGCGGGACGTGATCGTGGTCCATGATGATTTGGACCTGCCCATCGGGTGCCTTCGCATCAGGCCCGGAGGAGGAACGGGGGGGCATAAGGGCTTACGGTCCATCGTGACGGCCTTGGGGACCGAAACCTTCGCTCGTCTGAAAATAGGGATAGGCCGTCCTGCACCGGATGTGGACCCCGCCGATTTTGTGTTGGCTCCGTTGACGCCGGCGGAGTTGGAAGACCTTCAACCCGTGATGACCCGGGCGGTTGAAGGGCTGGCCTGTTTTGTGCTGCATGGTGTGCAAGAAGCGATGAATCGCTTTAATCGCCGCATGCCGGCGTAAGCCACGAGATGGCAAGGGGGAACGCCGGAGACGTGGTTTGACAGTACATTTTACCCTGTGGTACCGTCGCTTCCCTTGTAACGAAGCTGGTGAACGGGGACGAGTCGGGATCTTTCGGAAAGAGGATAAGGTGCGGTATGGCATGTTATGAATCAATTTTTATTCTTCGGTCATCGTTAGCTGATGAAGAAGCCGAGGCGGTGATCGAAAAGATGAAAAGCGTGGTAACGAAACACGGGGCGACAATTGTCAAAGCCGATAATTGGGGAAAAAAGAAGCTCGCCTATGAAATTAAACATGACCGGCGCGGCACCTATATCCTGCTTCAGTTTGAATCGGCGCAAGAGAACGTGGTGCGCGAACTTGAACGGCTCTACCGCTTGGAAGACTCGGTCATTAAGTTCTTGACCGTGCGAGTGGACGAAGAAGAGTTCCAAGGGGCTGTGGCTGAACAGGGAGAATCCGAAGGTGGTGGAGCTCAATAAAGTCATTCTCATCGGGAACCTGACGCGAAATCCTGAACTTCGGTACACCCCCAGCGGTACTCCCGTCGCCAATTTCGGGTTGGCGGTGAACCGACGGTTTCGACAGGGCGATGATCAAAAAGAGGAAGTCTGTTTCGTTGACATCGTGGTCTTTGGCAAGCAAGCCGAGCATTGCGGCCAGTACCTGAGTAAAGGTGACGGGGCCATTGTCGACGGACGACTCCAACAGCGACGGTGGGAAACGGAAGATGGACAACGCCGAAGCAAACATGAAGTGGTAGCGCAATCGGTCACGTTTGGCCCGAAAAAACGAAGTCACGCGGGTGAGCCTGGAGGGGGAGAAGAAGAATACCCGCAGGACCATTCATACGATTCGGAAGAGCACGCATAATTTTCGCACACGAGGAGAAGACACACGTGGAACGAGGGAGGCTTTTTCAGCGACGCCGCGTTTGCCGGTTTTGTCACGAGACCACGCCCTTGGATTATAAGGATCTGAACTTGTTGCGTAATTTTTTAACGGAACGAGGACGCATTATTCCGAGACGGATATCGGGAAACTGTATGCGGCACCAACGGAAGCTCACGATTGCGATCAAACGTGCCCGCAGCATTGCCCTGTTAGCCTTTGCCGAAGAGCGATAAGGGCGGGGCTCCGTCACGGTACGGTTCCAGTCTGTATCCCCGGGTCAAGGGGAGTCGATGAAACGTGGCTTCGCTAAGCTTCAGCGTGAAAGACATTCCTCCGGAAGGCACGCGTATCGCCTGCGTCGTCGGGAGGGAGGAATTGCAGTTAGAAGAGAACGATCCCGGCATACAAGACGTGCTCGCCTTGACGGCGACTCTTCATGCCGAAGAGGCAAACGTCCGGGTGGAGGGCGAGCTGAACGGCCTGCTGCTCCATGAATGTGTCCGGTGTTTGGAAGAGTTTGCAACGCCCGCGGCCCTTTCGTTTCGGGCATTGTACAAAGACCTGAGCCAGCGGCACTCGAAAAGACAAGAGCCGGACGCCGTTCCCGGGGATTCGGATCCTGAAGAGACGGACTGCCATCTCGTGGTTGAACAGCGGATTGCATTACAAGAGATGCTTCGTGAACGACTCATTTTATCCATCCCGATGCAACCCCTCTGTTCAGAGGGGTGTCAAGGATTATGTCAGGTGTGCGGGCAAAATCTGAACGTGCAGAGGTGTGGGTGCGAGGGGGTCAAAACGGAGTCTCCTTTTGCGAGCTTGCAAAAAGCGTTCAAACTTTCACAAAAACCGTTGACGTAAGTCACGTGTATGGCATACGAGCGCAGGTCGTTTCCGTGACGTGAGGAGAAAACAATGGCAAACCCCAAACATCGACATTCCAAGGCCAGGCGGGATAAACGGCGCACGCACAAGAAGCTCGACCTTCCGAGTTTTTCCATTTGTCCCCAATGTCACGAACGAATGTTACCTCATCGGACCTGCCTGTCGTGCGGTTACTACAAACGTGTAGCGATCATCGCAATTCAAGAAAGCTAAGGAACCTCTGCTTTATGGTGATAGCGGGATGCAGGGCAAGGCGTCCCGGAGCGAAACCCGAGACATATCAAGTCGATAGTCGAGGGATGAGCGAGGACACAACGCCGCCATGCGCCCGATAGTGCAATAAATCAGGGGTTCCCTAAGACGTTCTCGTTTTTACCCTCCCGATTGGAGGCTCGCGCACGATCCATGAAAATTGCTCTTGATGCCATGGGCGGGGACCACGGCCTGACCCCCGTCGTCGAAGGTGCGCTACAAGCCCTCAAAGAGTTTGACGTCGAATTAATCCTCGTGGGTCACGAAGACCAACTCCGAGCAGAGTTGGATCGCGTACAGTGCACGGATCACCGTTTGACGGTCCACCATGCCTCCCAAACGGTTGACATGCATGAATCCCCCGCGCAAGTTGCCAGGAAAAAACGTGACTCGTCGATTTGGGTAGCGACCAATTTGGTCAAGACCGGGGAGGCCCAGGCGGTGGTGAGCGCCGGTAACACGGGCGCCGCCATGGTGTCGGCCTTCTTTCTGCTTGGAACCATAAAGGGAGTTGAGCGACCGGCCATTGCGGCAACCTTGCCGACCATACGGGGGACGGCCGTCATGCTGGACGTCGGGGCCACGGTCGATTGTTCCGCCCAACAGTTGCATCAGTTCGCCATTATGGGCCATGAGTATGCCAAACACCTCATGGGCATCACGCATCCTCGAGTGGGGCTCCTCAGTATCGGAGAGGAAGCGACCAAAGGCAATGAAGTCACGAAAGAAGCCTTCCGTCTGCTCAAGGAAAGTTCCTTGAACTTTGTCGGGAACCTCGAAGGCCGGGACGTCTACAGCGGGACGGCCGACGTGATCGTGTGTGATGGGTTTCTGGGCAACGTGTCGTTGAAAATCTCTGAAGGGCTGGCTGAGGCCATGAAAAAGATACTGATGAATGAAGTGATGAATTCGACCCTGGGGCGTTTGTCGTTGATTTTTGTGACCGGTCCGCTCATGCGATTGAAAAGACGAACGGATTACGCCGAATTTGGTGGAGCGCCGCTCTTGGGAGTGAATGGCGTCTGTATGATTTGTCATGGCCGATCTTCGGCCAAGGCCATTAAAAACGCCATCAGGCGGGCGGACGCGTTAGCCCAAGGCCGGCTGAACGATCTGATCCAGCGTGATATTGCTGAAAGTCTGACCCCACCGATGACTTCCAGCCCTCAAATGGCCTGTGAATGAGAAGTCGGATACTGGGGACGGGCTCTTTTGCTCCCAAACGGGTGTTGACCAATGCCGACCTCGAAAACATCGTGGAGACGTCGGATTCCTGGATCGTGGAACGCACGGGCATTCGAGAGCGTCGTCTGGCTGCGGCCGGCGAAGCCTGTTCGGACCTCGGCGTTCTTGCGGCGCAGCAGGCGTTGGCGGCCGCCAACGTTCAGGCTGCCCAACTCGATCTGATTTTGGTGGCCACCTGCACCGGGGATTCGCCTCTCCCTTCTACCGCATCCTTGATTCAACATCGTCTTGGTGCCGTGAAGGCCGCTGCCTGCGATATTTCGGCGGCGTGCTGTGGGTTTGTGTATGGCCTGTCAGTGGCGGACGCCTTTGTTCGGACGGGGCATCGCTACGTCCTGGTCATCGGGTCGGAAGTCATGTCTTCCATCACGGATTGGACGGACCGTAATACCTGTGTCCTCTTTGGAGATGGAGCGGGCGCCGTTGTGCTGGGCCCGACGGAAGAAGACCGGGGAATCCTTTCCCTCCATTTGCACGCGGATGGGCGGTTCTCTGATTTGATTTGCGTGCCTGGCGGTGGGTCGAGCCTCCCTCCTTCGGAAAGCGTGGTGGCCCGACGCCTGCATTTTGTCAAAATGCGCGGCAATGAAACCTTCAAGCTTGCCGTCAAAACCATGGAAGAGGCCATACGAGAGGCCATCGCGGCGCATGGATTGGGTGTTGACGATATTGATTGTTTGGTGCCCCATCAAGCCAACGTCCGAATTTTACGGGCGGTGGGGCAACGCGTCGGGTTGCCCCTCGACCGGATCGTGATCAACGTCGACCGGTTTGGCAATACCTCTGCGGCGTCAATCCCATTGGCCTTGGATGAAGCCGTCAAAAACGGAACGATCCGAGAAGGGAAGGTGGTGGTGATGGCGGCGTTTGGGGCAGGTCTCACTTGGGCCTCAGGGGTGATGCGGTGGTAGAACGTCGTCCACAAGTGCGAAGCAGGGTTCTTGATCGCTTGGCTTCAGGGCGCAGGCTCGCTCCACCTCGGAAAGGATGAAGCATGGCTACGGATGAAAGACCAGGAGAATGGGCGTTAATCTTAGGCGCATCGAGCGGATTCGGCAGAGCCGTCGCCTTGGAGCTGGCGGCCCTTGGTATGAATATCGTCGGGGTGCATTTGGACCGAAAATCCACGCTCCCCAACGTGGACCGTCTCGTTGCGGACATCCGGGCCCGTGACCGGGAGGCACTTTTTTTTAACGTCAATGCGGCGGATGCGGAGAAGCGCCGGGAAGTCGTGGACGCGCTTCAAGTGAAATTCCAGGCGCAAGGTGACTCGCCGACGATTCGCGTCCTGCTTCATTCCCTGGCCTTTGGAACGCTGAAACGGTTCGTCACCGAGACGCATGCCGATGCCGTGAGTAAAGCCCAGGTCGATATGACCCTGGACGTCATGGCGAACAGTTTGGTGTATTGGGTGCAAGAGTTACTCGCACGGGGGCTTATGGGCAGCGGCGGAAGAATTTTTGCGATGACCAGTGCGGGAGGTTCGCGGGTGTGGGCCACCTATGGAGCGGTGTCTGCTGCGAAAGCGGCCTTGGAATCCCACGTTCGCCAGCTCTCGCTTGAATTGGCTCCACTGGGGATTACGGCGAACGCGATCATGGCGGGCGTCACCGATACCCCGGCCCTACGGAAAATTCCGGGGTCCGATGAAATGATCGCCTTAGCCCAACGGAAGAATCCATCGGGCCGCTTAACCACGCCGCAGGACGTGGCAGACGCCATCGGCTTGCTGAGCCATCCCAAGTCGCATTGGTTGACCGGAAACGTGATTTGTGTGGATGGAGGCGAGTTTATCGTTGACTGACGACCCGGCAGCGGCGTATGCCCATGGGCGTTTTTATCCGTTGACTTTCTTGACGGTTTCACTCATACCTTGACTTTCTATGTCTGACCCAATCGCATTCCTATTTCCCGGTCAAGGCTCGCAAGCCGTAGGGATGGGGCAAGCGTGGCGTGAGGCGTATCCGCAACTCATGGCCTTGTTTGACGAGGCCAACTCGATCCTGGGGTATGACCTTCAGGCCTTGTGTTTTGAAGGGCCGGCGGAACAACTCAATCGAACGGAATATACCCAACCCGCGTTGCTGGTGACGAGCCTCATCGCGTGGCGGGCATTGGATGTACGCATCCACCCCTCCGCAGTGGCGGGGCACAGTTTGGGCGAATATTCGGCCATCGTGGCCGCCGGGGGCCTGTCGTTTCCGGATGCCGTGGACTTGGTGCGCAAACGGGCACGATACATGGCAGAGGCGGTCCCTTCGGGGAGCGGGCTGGTCGTGGCGATACTCGGGTTGGCTGGGGAGGTGGTCCAGGAAATTTGTCGAGTGGCGCAAGCCGTGGGCGTGGTGGCGGCAGCCAATTTCAACTCCCCGGGCCAGGTGGTGATCGCGGGTGAAAAAGCCGCCGTGGAACGGGCCATTGAGTTAGCCAAAGCCCAAGGGTGTCGGCGAGCCGTTCCCTTACCCGTCAGCGTGCCGGTTCATTCGCCCTTGATGCAACCGGCTGCGGACCGGCTTGCTCCTCACGTTCACGCGGTGCCGCTTTCCGATTTGACCGTGCCACTCTTTAATAACGTCGAGGCGCGCCCGTTGGTCCGCGCCGATGAGGTTCGCCGTTCTCTGATTCGCCAGTTACCCTCCTCCGTGTTATGGGAGCAAACCATTCACGCGATGTGGCAAAAGGGCATTCGGACGTTTATTGAGATCGGACCGGGGACGGTGTTGACCGGACTCGCCAAACGCATTGTGCCGGAGGCGGAATTACTCAATATTCAAGGTCCGGAGTCTTTGGAAAAAACCTTGACGACAATACGTCATTGAAGGTAAGACGCAGTTCCCAAAATGACAAAAAGCGAGGGAAGCGTGTTGGAAGGGAAAAAAGCCATTGTGACGGGGGCGGCGCAAGGCATCGGGCAAGCCATTGCGGAATGCTTCGCGAGAGCCGGAGCTGACGTGGCCGTGGTGGATCTGGAAGCCGCCCGCTGTGCCGACACGCTGCAATTGGTGGAACACCAGCAGGGGCGAGGGCTGGCGTTGTCAGCCAATGTGGCGCAGTGGGAAGCCGTCAAGGGGATGGTCGATCACGTCATGAAGGAATGGGGGCGCGTGGACGTGTTGGTCAATAATGCGGGCATTACCCGTGACGGATTGATTGTGCGTATGAAAGAAGAGGATTGGAACGCCGTCCTCCAGGTCAATCTCACCGGGACGTTTTATTGCACCAAGGCGATTCTGGGTCCCATGACCAAACAGCGGTATGGCCGGATTATTAACATGGCTTCGATCGTGGGGGCGATCGGGAACGCGGGACAGGCGAACTACGCCGCGTCGAAAGCGGCGGTTATCGGGTTCACCAAATCAGTCGCTCGTGAATATGCGAGTCGGAACATCACGGTGAACGCGGTCGCTCCGGGTTTTATCGACACGGCGATGACCCGTGCCTTGAACCAAGAGGTCAAAGACGCGTTGTTGCAACAGATTCCTCTTGGTCGATTAGGCGAACCCGCCGAGGTGGCGGAAGCCGTCCGTTTTTTGGCATCGGACGCGGCGGGGTATATCACCGGCCAGGTTTTCCACGTCAATGGCGGGATGCACATGGCGTAACATGATGAATGACTTATTCTACAGACATTGCTTAACAGGAGGCGAGAATGTCGATGGTCGCTGAAGAACGTATTAAAAAGATCATTGCAGAACAATTAGGGGTGGAAGAAGAGGACGTCGTGCCCGACGCGTCTTTTGTCGAGGATTTAGGGGCAGACTCCTTGGATACGGTGGAACTGGTGATGGCGCTTGAAGAAGAATTTGACGTGGAAATCCCCGATGAAGACGCGGAAAAGATTCAAAAAGTTTCTCAAGCCATTGAATATATCAAAGAAAAAACCTGATCCGTTCTGAACGGCCCTCATGACCGAGTACCCCCCCCGTCGGCGCGTGGTGATCACCGGCTTGGGAGTCGTGACTCCCTTGGGCGTCGGTGTCGACAAAACCTGGCAAGCGCTGCTTGCCGGGAAGTCGGGAATCGGTCCTATCACGCGCTTTGATGCGTCCGACTATGCCTGCCGAATTGCGGCTGAAGTCAAGGACTTCGACCCGGCCGATCACCTCGAAAAAAAAGAAATCAAAAAGATGGACGCGTTCATCCAATATGCCGTGGCGGCGAGCCAGGAGGCGGTGGATGACGCGGGATTACAAGTCACACCCGAAACGGCTGACCGGGTCGGGGTCTATATCGGGGCGGGCATGGGCGGTCTTCCGGCCATTGAGCAGTATCACAAGGTGCTCCAGGACAAAGGGCCGGGGCGCGTCAGTCCGTTCTTCATCCCGATGGTCATCGTGAATTTGGCCTCGGGCCAAGTCGCGATCCGGTTTGGGGCCAAGGGCCCTAATTCGTGTGCCGTGACGGCCTGTGCCACGGGGAATCACTGCATCGGAGACGCCTGCCGGATTATTCAACGTGGGGAGGCGGACGTGATGTTGGCCGGCGGAACCGAATCCACGATTTGCCCCTTGGCCATTGCAGGATTCAGTGCGGCCAAAGCGTTATCACGTCGCAATGATGATCCGGAACGGGCGAGTCGTCCGTTTGACCGTGACCGGGACGGGTTCGTGATTGGAGAAGGAGCCGGCGTGGTGGTATTGGAAGCGTTGGACCACGCGCAACGTCGCGGCGTCAGAATATACGGAGAACTTGCTGGCTATGCGATGACCAGTGACGCCTTTCACATTACCGCTCCTCCGGATGATGGCGCCGGGGCCGTGGCGTGTATGGAAAAGGCCATTCGCGACGCGGGGATCCCGAAAGCGACAATCGGGTATATTAACGCGCATGCGACCTCGACCTTCGCGGATCGAGTTGAAACGCACGCCATCAAAACCGTGTTTGGGACCCATGCCGCACAACTGCCGGTGAGTTCCACGAAATCCATGACCGGCCATCTGTTGGGAGCGGCCGGTGGAGTTGAGGTGGTGGTGACCACCCTGGCGCTGTATCATGGCGTTTTACCGCCGACGATGAATCTGGAGAATCCCGATCCCGACTGTGACCTTGATTATATTCCCGGGGAAGCCCGTCAGGTTCCCATCAAGGTTGCGCTTTCGAATGCCTTTGGATTTGGTGGCGTGAATGCCTGTCTGGTCATCAAGTCTGCACAAGAGAGCCGGGAAGTTTAGGTTCTCCCTACGCCGGGCGTACCCGACCATCAGAGAAAGAACATGAATGTGATTGAAAAGGCGCATCAACGACTGCCGTATCAGTTTCGCAAGCCGGCTTTATTGGAAGAGGCCTTGACGCATCGTTCCCACGTCCAAGAGAAATCCTCTCCGGCGGACAAACAGAACGAACGCCTCGAGTTTTTAGGCGATGCGGTATTGGGTCTGATCGTGAGTGAATATTTGGCGGAAACCTTTCCTGCGTTGGCCGAAGGGGATTTGTCACAGATACGAGCCCGCCTCGTGGGACGGGGCACGCTGGCGGACGCCGCGCGGCAATTGGGTCTTGGCCAAATGCTCCGATTGGGCCGGGGCGAAGAACGCACCAAGGGCAGAGACAAAGCGTCCCTCCTGGCGAACGCATTGGAAGCCGTGATTGGAGCCATCTATATGGATGGGGGGATGGCGGCGGCACGAACGTTTACGCTACAGGTGTTGGAGACCCAACTCAAAGAATTGCACCAGGATGATCTCGTGGCCTTCAGGCAGGACTATAAAAGTCAATTGCAGGAATGGTGTCAACAGCACGTTCATGTCCTTCCGGTGTATAACGTGATTGAAGAAGCAGGCCCTGATCATCAAAAAATATTTGAAGTCACGGTCGAAATTGAACAACAATGTCATGGAAGCGGGAAGGGGCGGAGTAAGAAAATTGCGGAACAGCAGGCGGCCAAACAGGCGCTCGAACAGCTCAGGCCCGCAACCGACGTGGTCTAATACCAACGGATCGTACTGAAGAAAAACAAATAAGGAGGATGAAGGAATGCTTGGATTGCGTGCTGTAAGAAAAATCCTGTGGGTCATGGGAGTCGCGGCTCTCCTGGTGGGAGTCAATGGAGAAAGTGTCCGGGCCGGAAATCCTCAAGGACTTCTGACGGCGGAGGGCAAGGCGCCTCGTGCGATCGTCACAACCAAATTTGGTGAAATGGAACTGGTCTTTTTCCCGCAGTTGGCGCCCAAACACGTGGAAAGCTTTTTGAAGTTAGCCAAAAAGGGGTTTTATAACGGGACGATCTTTCACCGGGTGATTCCCGGATTTATGATTCAAGGTGGCGACCCCAACACCAAGGATCCGAGCAAGCGAGATGGCTATGGAATGGGAGGCCCCGGCTATACCTTGCCGGCCGAGTTTAATCGGATTCCTCATGAACGGGGCATTGTGTCCGCGGCCCGAAGTGCTGATCCCGACAGCGCAGGCTCCCAGTTTTTCATCATGGTAGGCAAAGCTCCCAGTTTAGACAATCAGTATACGGTGTTTGGAGAAGTGGTGAAGGGCATGGAGGTGGCTGATAAAATCGTGAATCAACCCCGAGATCGCAGAGATAATCCCCTTCAACGCATCGAAATAACCGTCGAAGTGAAATAAGGCAAACAGCGGGCCGGTCCCTAGCCGTGAGAACTTCGGACCGCCTGTTCTTCACTTCCGGCGCTTCCGGGTAGGATGATGCGTCCACCTGTCGTGCCGAGTTTGGTGAGCTGTTCGGCGACGTCGGGGTGACGACTCTTGAGGAACCCGATCAGCCCATTGAGAAAACGATTGGACCGAAGCCCGCTTCCCGAAAACCCGGTAATAAACGTCAGGCCGCGATCCAGCACCTCACTTACGAGTTGGGTGTCGGGTTTTTCTCCCTTCATAAAGACTTCATATTCTTTCTTGAGGACTTCGGTAAAGGGAGGGGCCATCCCTTCAGGCACGTGGATCGGGCTGAACGATCGACGCAACGTCTGGATGGCCGCGATGACCTCTCCATCCTGCGCATCGCTCCGTGATTGGAAATGTTTAAACGTCACGGCTTCGAGAAAGTAAAACATCTCCGCGGCCTTGTCCCCCGATTGTTCGAGCAGTTCTTTGTAGAAGACGCGCCGTTCCTGTTCAAACTGATCCCCGACGCGTTTTTGTTGATATTCCACGTTCATGTCCAGGTAGACGCAATCGGAATGGCACGCAATACTGACGACGCGGTGCGTCCCACAGCATTGGCTGCAAATGGCACCGCGTAACGCCGGGCAGGGACGCTTGCCTTTTCGTTCGTGGCAGTAGATGCATTTGCTCATGGCTTCTCGTCTCCTTCCAACCAGCCCATCCCGTAATCTGAAAGCGTCCGCTTGCGTTTCCGTTGATTGCCGGTATTGGTCGGGCGTTCCAAGCCATTGATCTCAGCCCCATTGGCGTACAAATAGGGAACCAGGATCATGTGGTTCCGGCGGTCGATTTTTACGGAAGACGGCGAGATCAGGAATTCGGCAATGACCTGCATGGAATGGTCAGGCTGGACCCGCCAGATCTTTCCCGACGTCAGGTCGGAAAGGTACAGGCTGCCGAATCGATCAAAGTCGATCCCGCTTAAATTCCGAAACTTGCCGGTAAAAAACGAATTGGAAATCACCTCGGTCATGGTGCGGTCTTCCGCAATTTCCATCACGGTCCCGTTATCGAGGCTGGCGATCCAGAGCCGGCCAGATCTCGGGTGAACGGCCAGTCCTCGTGGTGACGCCAGGTCTTCGTGTTGGAGATAGAGGGACACTTCGTGACCGCGTGGGGGGTCAATCCGGTACACGGCGTTCCCGGCCGTGTCCAGGACAAAGAGTTGCCCGATGCCGTCGGCAATCAGATCCGTCAACGCCTTGGCGTGAAACGGATGCAGGGAAACGGTGATCGTGGGTTTGCCGGATTGAGCATGAAATCCCCGGATGACGTCGATATCGGTCACGTAGAGGGTGTCGCCGGCGACGGCCATGCCATGGGGTGAATGCAAAATCGTGTCGCCTCGGCCACCCTGAATGAAGTGCAGATCCAGCAGGTTGCCGTCTCGATCGAGTTTCGAGATAAACCCGTTATTGTCGGACGCGCCGGGTTCCCCATTGGCATTGGCGATGAAATAGCCTTCGCCCGAAGGATGGGCGATAAAGGATTGGGGGCTCTGGAGCTGGCTGATGGGATTGGCAAAAGCCGGTAGCGGCCAGGCACTCAGCAGCAGAACCACGGCGATGGTGCGGAGCGGCGTCCGGAACAAGCACGGTTGACGGGAACAAGGGAAACGCAAAAGAACGGACTGCAGGGCGGAAGGGTGTCTCACAGCGGCATGCTACGGCACCCTTTGGGGGGTGTCAAGGCAGCGCGTCCGACTCCTTTCCCCCTCGATTGACTATGATTTTTCGCCCCTGTTATCGTAGCGTCACACGTAAAACGGTTCCCTTCCACGTTAAGGAGGACGATGTGACGGCTCAGCTCATTGATGGGAAAAGCTTGGCAAAGGACATTCGGGATGGCATTGGCCTGGACGTGAAAGCTCTTGAGGCCCAAACCGGCGTTCGCCCCGGTTTGGCCGTGGTGTTGGTCGGCGACGATCCGGCCTCGGCGGTCTACGTTCGAAATAAAAAGAAGGCCTGCGATACCGCCGGCCTGTACGTGGCCGACCATCATTTGTCCGCGGAGACAAGCCAGGCCGAGTTGTTAACCCTCGTTGATCGATTGAATGCGGACCCCAAGGTTCATGGGATTTTGGTGCAGCTTCCCTTGCCGGCTCATATTGACGGTCAGGCTGTTCTCAATGCCCTGGTTCCCGACAAGGATGTCGATGGCTTTCATCCGTACAATATCGGCCGGTTGGTGGCGGGGGATCCGGTATTTGTTCCATGTACGCCCAAAGGGGTGATCCGCATGATCGAATCCACCGGCGAACCCCTTGCCGGGAAGCAGGCCGTCGTGGTCGGGCGCAGCAACATCGTGGGAAAGCCCGTTGCCATGCTCCTGCTGCATCAACACGCCACCGTGACGGTGTGTCATTCCCGGACAAAGGACCTCCCTGCCGTCTGCCGGGAAGCCGATATTCTGGTCGCCGCGATCGGCAAACCCCAGTTCATCAAGGGAGATATGGTGAAAGACAAGGCCATCGTGATCGACGTGGGCATCAATCGACTCGATGACGGTCGTTTGGTCGGCGACGTGGATTTCGAGCAGGTGCGTGAACGTGCCGGATGGATTTCCCCTGTCCCGGGAGGCGTCGGTCCCATGACCATTGCCATGTTATTGGCGAACACGTTGGAAGGGGCCAGGCGAGCGGCCACGTAAGGAGATCTGCCTGAACCATGCCATGAACGCCCCCACTCTCCACCAGACGTTGGTCCAAGGCCAGTTTGCCGTGACCGTCGAGTTGAACCCCCCGAAGGGGACTGACGTGTCGGAATTACTCGAAACCGCCAAGTCGTTGATCGGGCGAGTGCATGGGATCAACGTGCCCGATAACACCGCCGCGGTGATGCGAGCGAGTTCGATGGCCGTCGCCCGCCTTCTGTATGAACAGGGGCATGACCCCGTGCTCCAACTCACGTGCCGGGATCGAAACCGAATCGGCATTCAGTCGGATCTCCTGGGAGCGCATGTGCTCGGGATCCGTAACGTGCTGTGTCTGACCGGCGACAGCCCGAGCGCCGGCGATCACAAGGATGCAAAGCCGGTGTTCGACCTGGATACCGTTCAACTCATGCACGCGGTGAGAGAACTCAATCAAGGACGGGATTTATCCGGGAACCCGTTGGAGGGACAGACCGCGTTCTTTATCGGTGGAGCGGTGGCACCCGGCGCCGAATCGGTCGAACTCTTGCATAAAAAATTCGAGGCCAAGGTCAAAGCCGGCGCACAATTTTTTCAGACGCAACCCATTTTTTCGGCGAAGGTAGTCCAGTCTTTCATGGAAGAGGTGCGTCCCTATTCCCGTAAAGTCTTAGCCGGGGTCCTGGTGCTCCGGTCTGTAAAAATGGCAGAATACGTCAATGCACACGTGTCGGGTATCGACGTTCCCGAAGAGATCCTGCAAGAACTGCGGGACGCCGGGGAAGCCCATGCATCCGACACCGGGATTGAGATTGCGGTGCGAACCATTCGAGCCATTCATCCATTTTGTGATGGTGTGCACGTCATGGCCGGCAGATTGTCGCACCGACTTCCCGAGATTATCCGAAAGGCGGGGTTGAGCTGATGACGGTTCCGGAGTTTCAAAGCCAAAAGGGGAAGAAAAAACTGGTGGTCGTGACGGCCTACGACGCGTTGTTCACTCGCATCATCGAACAAGCCGGAATCGACGTCATTCTGGTCGGCGATTCGCTGGGCGTCGTGGTCCAAGGGAAAACGGACACGTTGTCGGTCACCATGGAAGAGATGGTGTATCACACCCGGCTGGTGGCTCAAAGCAGGCGGCAGGCCTTGGTCATCGCCGATATGCCGTTTATGAGTTATCAGGTCAGCGAGGAACAAGCCATTCAGAATGCAGGTCGCCTCATCCAGGCCGGAGCCACGGCCGTGAAATTGGAAGGGGGCGGCGCCATGGTGGATCGGGTCCGGGCCTTGACCGCCGTGGGCATCCCGGTGATGGGTCATCTCGGCATGACGCCGCAGTCCGTGAACCGCTTTGGCGGCTACAAAGTGCAAGGAAGAGACGAAACTCAAGCCGACACGTTGGTCACTGATGCCAAGGCGTTGGAAACGGCCGGGGCGTTTGCCTTGGTCCTGGAGGCGATGCCCGCGACCCTGGCGCAATCCATGACCCAAGCGGTCTCAATCCCCACCATTGGGATCGGGGCAGGCCCCCACTGCGATGGCCAAGTCTTGGTCCTGTATGACCTGCTCGGCTTGTTCGACGAGTTTGTTCCGAAATTCGTCAAGCCCTATGCCCACCTCAAGGCCGATGCCCTCCAAGCCTTGCGGCGTTTCAAGGAAGAAGTGGAATGCCGGAAGTTTCCCACCGATCACGAAAGCTATCATTAAACAGACTTGGGGCGGACGCACGCGTCCTGTCGGGAACCTCGCCGGAGGAAGTACGTGAGTGCGAACGGCGGGAAGAGGTTGTGAGCCCAAAGGCGGCAAGGGACCGAGAACGCCGCTGGCGGCTTTTCGCGACGTTCTCCCTACGTGCTATTGACAAATAATGAGGGGGGGCCTAGGATCATTGAGTGGGCTCTGGCATTGGGCTTCGGCATCAGGTTGGCCGGGCCCTTTTTTTGTGACTATTTTCCGGAAAAGGCTGGGTACATGGGAAATCTGGTAGTCATCGGGTCCCAATGGGGAGATGAAGGCAAGGGGAAGATCGTTGATATTCTGGCCCGAGAAGCGGATATCATCGTACGATTCCAAGGTGGCTCCAATGCCGGGCATACGGTCGTCACAAAAAAGGGCACGTTCGTTTTTCACTTGATTCCGTCCGGGATCCTGTCCCGGGGGAAACAGTGTGTCCTGGGAAACGGGGTGGTCATCGACCCGGAGGCTTTGATCGGAGAACTGGATCAATTGGCTGCCCAAGGTATTAAAGTGGGGCGGAATTTTGCCATCAGTCAGCGCGCGCATCTGATCATGCCGTATCATAAAGCCATCGACAAAGCCGCGGAAAAAGCGAAGGGCGCTCGTCGGATCGGGACAACCGGCAAGGGGATCGGACCGGCTTACGTGGACAAAATGGCGCGTATCGGGATTCGGATGGGAGACCTGCTTGACCCTGAAGGATTTCGGGAAAAAGTGGAAAGTAATCTGGTCGAAATCAACAGTTTTCTTCGGCACGTCTACGGCGTGCGAGGGTTTCATGCCGATCGCATTTGTGAGGAATACCTTGCCTATGCCCAACGCCTGTCTTCTTACGTGATCGATGATTCCTTGCTCATCCACAAGGCAGTGGAAAGCGGGCGTCGCGTGCTCTTTGAAGGGGCCCAGGGGACGCACCTTGACGTGGATCTGGGGACGTATCCTTTTGTGACGTCGTCCAATGCGTGTGCGGGTGGCGCCTGTACCGGTGGTGGCGTGGGACCGACGAAAATCGACGCGGTCTTGGGCGTCACCAAAGCCTATACCACGCGCGTGGGAAGCGGGCCGTTTCCCACGGAATTATCCGATGACGTCGGCAATGGGTTGCAGGAGCGCGGGCAGGAATTCGGCGCAACCACGGGCAGGGCACGTCGATGTGGATGGTTGGATGCGATGATTTTACGCTACGCGGTCCGGGTGAACGGGTGCACTTCCTTGGCGGTGACGAAACTGGACGTCCTGGATGGGGCGCCGGAACTCAAGATTGCGGTCGGGTATCGGCATCAGGGAAAACTGTATCGCGAGATGCCCGCCGACCCGCGTGTCCTCACGCAGTGTGACCCCGTGTATGAAGTGCTCCCCGGGTGGGCGGGGACCACCACCGGGGCGACGTCCTATAAAGCCTTGCCGGCCGAAGCCAAGCGATATTTGCGGCGCATTGAAGACCTGACTTCGTGCCCGATCGATATCGTCTCGACGGGTTCTCATCGAGAACATACGATCATGCTGAAAAACCCCATGACGCAGACGCGCCCTCGAGTCAAACTCTCCAAAGTCAGTGCCTGACCAGTATTGAACCACGGTTGATCCGGTAGAGAACCCACCGTTTGACAACCATTAGAGTGGTTGCTAGCATCCGGTTCCGGTGAGCCGCTAGCTCAGTTGGCAGAGCATCGCCCTTTTAAGGCGAGGGCCCTCGGTTCGAGCCCGAGGCGGCTCACCACTTATCAAGAAGTGACGAGCCTCCTCCTCGTGTCCTGGGAGATCAGCGGACACGCCGTGGGACCAAAAATATTTTCATGCCCTTCAGGAGTCGGACAAGCGTAGGCCCAAGGAAAGCACTTGTCCGTGGCGGAAAAGGCCGTGGCTTGCCTTTGGAAATGGAGAAATGATAGAGTCTTGACAGTAAAGTGGGCTTCCGCCCACTTTTTTTTGCGTTGCCGTTTCCCGAGAGATCATTCCAGGGGCGTGGAATTGCGGATATGAACGGGCTGGAGAGCCAAGTCCATCGCATCGCCGAGTCGATTGCCAAGGCCCTCCACCTTGAAATTGTCGAAGTCGAGTGTCACGGGAAGGGGGCCAAAACAATCGTTCGGGTGATCGTGGAGAAAGAGGGCGGCGTCGGGATTCAGGATTGTGAACAGTTTCACCATTCGCTCGCTCGAGCGCTTGACGTGGCTGACCCTATCCCCCACGCGTATCGTCTTGAGGTGTCTTCTCCGGGGCTCGATCGTCCTTTGAAACAGCGAAAGGACTATGACCAGGCGGTTGGACGGAACATTCGAGTCAAAGTCCATGACCCCATTCAGGGGAAGGGAACGTTTGTCGGTCAGTTGGCTGAAGTCGATGACCGGGGTATTACCCTGCAGGTGCCGGTTCGAAAATCACGAACGCATCGACGGGTGGCCCTTGAGTGGGATACCATCGCCCAAGCCAAACGCGAAATTGAATGGTAACGGAGGGATCGAAGGAGGGTGACGTGGTCGGGTACAAGCCGATTGCGGGTCTGCAAGAAGAGGGGCGGCTATGAAGCGTGAACTGATGGCAGTCATTGAGCAAGTGGGACGTGAAAAAGGCATTGATAAATATCGGGTGCTTGCGGCCGTGGAGTCTGCGCTGCTGACCGCGGCGAAGAAACGGTATGGAAACAACGAAAATATTCAAGTCCAGATCGACCCTGACACGGGCGACATTTCAATCGTGTCCTTGAAGACCATTGCTGAGCAAATTACCGATGCCAATGCTGAGATTTCCTTGGATGAGGCGCGGGCGATTGATGGAGAGGCCGAATTGGGCGATGAAATCGGCTCGCTCATCGACGTCGAGGAATTCGGGAGGATCGCGGCGCAGGCCGCGAAACAGGTGATTTGTCAAAAGGTCCGGGAAGCCACGTGGGAAGCGGTCGAGCGGGAATATTCGAAGCGAGAGGGCGACTTGGTGCACGGGATCATCCTTGGGCAAGAGCGCCGGAACTACCTGGTGGAAATTGGAAAGACCGAAGCCGTATTGCCCATCCATGAGCAAATTCCCCGTGAGGTTCACCGGCGAGGCGATCGGGTTCGGGCGTTGTTGTTGGAAGTGCGCCGGACCCCAAAAGACGTTCAGGTGATCCTGTCTCGAGCGCATCCGCAGTTCGTGGTTAAACTCTTTCAATTAGAGGTGCCGGAGGTCGCGGAAAAAATTCTGGAGATTAAAGGGGTGGTGCGCGAACCGGGGGATCGGACCAAGATCGCGGTGTCCTCCAAGGATAAAGCCGTTGATCCGGTTGGAGCCTGCGTGGGGATTAAGGGATCCCGTGTGCAGGCCATTGTACGGGAACTCAAGGGGGAAAAGATCGACATCATTCCGTGGACCACGGACCCGCGCGTGTTTATCGGCGAAGCATTGAATCCGGCTTCCATTGAGAAAGTGGGCATCGACGAGGAGAAAAAGGCGGCCCTGGTGGTGGTGGCAGACTCGCAATTGTCGTTGGCTATTGGGAAAAACGGGCAAAACGTGCGACTCGCCGCCAAATTGACCGGGTGGAAAATTGATATCATCAGCGTGAGCGAGTATGAAAAAGAAAAACTCGATCGGGAACGGGAAATAAAAGCCGCCTTGGCTGAGGAAACCGCCGCGCAACTTGAACAGGAGGCCGGAACGGAGAGACAGCCGTCGGAACCTGCGAGTGAAGGGGAGACGAGTAAAGGGGAGACAGGTGAAGATCTCGAGGTCACATCCGAAGAGACGGTTGAATCACGGGAGGCTTCCTCGTAAATCTTGTGAATGACGATGAGAGTGTATGAATTAGCCAAGAAGCTGGGCAAGGAAAGTCGAATCCTTATTGCCGAATTGGGCGGACTTGGTATTGCGGTTTCCTCCCATAGCAATGCCTTGAGCGAGGAGGACGTGCAGAAAGCCTTGAAAGCCCTTTTGGGAAAGGCGGATCTGCAGACGACGACGCCGAAGAAGGCAACCGGTTCGTTCAAACCCGGCAAAACCGCGAAGAAAGTCTCTGCCTCGCCTGCAAAGGGACGCGGCCAGGCTCTCGCGAAGGAAAAGGCTGCGGAAGAGGAGGTTCCTAAACCTGAGAAAAAACACATTTTAATCAAACGACGAAAAGAAGACGTTGCCTCTCCTTCTGAAATCGAGACCTTGACGAAAGAAGAGCCTCCGGGAGACGGCATCAGCCCCGTGGTTCCCAAGAGCGAACCCCCGGAACCGGGGGGCGTGGACGACGAGCCACCCGAAGTCGCGGCCATGACTCAGGCCTTGGCTTCCGAAGCGACGAGTCCTGACGCCGTACCGTCAATAGAAGAAAAGGCCTTGCCCGTTGCGGCCGGGGAGCCGGTCACGACTCAGGCTGAAAAAGAAAAAACGGTTGATGGGCCCGAAAAAGGCAAGGAAGAGGAGAAATCGAAAAAAAATCGGAAAGCCGGAAAACCTCGTGATGCAGACCTCTTTGCCGCAATCTATGAAGATGCGGCTCGATGGCAGGATCTTCGTCCCCTTCCCACCTTGAGACGGGACGAACGGTCTCGACATGTCCCTTCTTCCACGTCTACCGAAGTCACGAAGCCCAGAAGAAAGACCGTCAAGTTGTCATCGGGCATGACGGTGAAGGACTTTGCGGAACACCTGGGGCTCCGGGCGACGGACGTGATTCGTAAGTTAATGGAAGTGGGAGTCGGCCTCACGCTGAATCAACCCATGAATCTGGATGCCGGTATGCTGATTGCCGAAGGGCTCGGGATTCAGGTTGAGATCCAGACGGAGAAAGAGGGTGACGCGCTGTTAGAAGAAATACTTGAGCCGACGACCGAGTCACAATTCGTGCCGCGGGCTCCGGTGGTCACCATTATGGGGCACGTGGATCATGGGAAAACGTCTTTGCTCGATGCGATTCGTCAGACCAAGGTGACGCAACAGGAAGCGGGGGGAATCACGCAACATATCGGAGCCTACTCCGTTCAGGTTGGGGAGAAAAGTGTGACGTTTCTGGATACCCCCGGTCACGAAGCGTTCACGGCCATGAGGGCACGCGGGGCACAAGTCACCGATATCGTGGTCTTGGTGGTTGCTGCGGATGACGGTGTCATGCCGCAGACCCTCGAAGCTGCCAATCATGCGCAGGCTGCCCAGGTCCCCATTGTGGTGGCCGTCAACAAGATCGATAAACCCGGAGCCAATCCGGATCGAGTCAAGCAGAGCCTGTCGGAACAGGGCCTCGCTCCTGAAGCCTGGGGCGGCCAGACCATTTACGTGGAAGTATCGGCGAAAGAAAAGCAGGGGTTGGAAACGTTATTGGAGATGGTGCTGCTTCAATCCGAGGTTATGGAGTTGCGCACGGACGTGACCCAACCCACGAAGGGTGTCGTGTTGGAGGCCAAGTTGGATCGTGGTCGTGGTCCCGTGGCCACCGTCTTGGTCCAAAGCGGGACGTTGAAAGTCGGAGCCGCGTACGTGGTAGGCGCGACCAGTGGTCGCGTACGAGCGCTGGTGTCGCACGATGGGACGAAAATCCGTGAAGCGGGACCCTCCACCCCCGTCGAGGTGATCGGCTTGTTGGGGTTGCCGGCTGCAGGTGATCAATTAGTGGTCGTCAAAGATGAGCGGGTGGCCCGGGAGATCGCCGAGTCCCGACAACAAAAATTGCGTACGGCGGAGCTTGGTACCGGCCCGAGCCGGCTCACGTTGGACGCGCTGTTTGCTCAAGGCCAGGAGTTGGAGAAGAAAGAATTGGCGGTGTTGATCAAAGCGGATGCCCAAGGGTCGGTCGGGGCCTTGTGCGAATCCATCACGAAAATTTCCTCTGATACCGTCACGGTGCAGATTATTCATCGGGGCGTGGGGGGCATCACCGAATCGGACGTGTTGCTGGCGTCTGCGTCGAAGGCGCTGGTGATCGGATTTCACATTCGTCCTGACCCCAAGTCGACGGCGCTCGCCGAACGTGAGGGGGTTGAGCTCCGACTTCATACCGTTATTTATAATGCGATTGCAGACGTCAAAGCGGCCGCCGAGGGGTTGCTGGAGCCTATCCTCACGGAGCGCGTGTTGGGACGCGCGGAGGTTCGACAGGTCTTTACGATCCCCAAAATCGGCGCGATTGGAGGCTGTTACGTCACGAACGGGCATATTGCCCGTGCGAGTGAGGGCATTCGCTTGCTGCGGGACAGCGTCATCGTCTATGAAGGGAAACTGGGTTCGTTGCGGCGCTTTAAAGATGACGTCCGGGAAGTGCAGCAGGGATATGAATGTGGGATCGCCATTGAAAACTTCAATGATATTAAAGCCGGCGACGTGATTGAAGCGTATGTCTTTGATAAAGAGGCGGCCAAATTGTAACTCCCTATCGACGGTGTGGCCGCACTGAGTCGTGGGTGTGGCGTGCCGTGCTGAAAACCGATGGTGGTTGGGGTCTGTCGGATAGAATTGCATTTTCCCGAAGGGCATTCGCTGAAATCGAAGCGTCAAATTCTGTCCAGCCTCAAAATGCGTCTTAGCAGGACGTTCAGGGTGTCGGTGGCCGAGCTTGAGTATCATGATCTCTGGCAACGATCCGTGTTGGGCATTGCCTGTATTGCAAATGAATCGAGTCACGTGAATCGGGTTCTCGATCAATCGATCAATATGATTCGGGCCACGCCCACGTTGGAACTGCTCAATTTTCGAATAGAACTGTTGTAGGGCGGGAAGAAGCGCGAGTGTCGTGTCGAAGCTGGCGTATAAACGATCGGTCAGGGTGGCTGATCAAATCAGAATGGAGGTCGCGGACATTCTTGCCAGAAAATGCAAGGACCCCCGGCTCCGGTTCGTGACGGTCACCTCCGTGGAGATGAATGACGATCTGCGGAAAGCCCACATCTACGTGTCCTTGTTGGGGAACCAGGTCGAGGAGGAAGACGTCGGAAAGATTCTCAAAAATGCGTCCGGGTTCGTTCGGTTGGAATTGGGGCGGCGCCTGGAGTTGCGATATACCCCGGAGGTGGCATTCTTGTTCGACGCGAGCGGCTCACGAGCGGAAAAGATCGATCGGATTCTTGATGACGTGCTCCCCCTTGATGAGTCGGGGCGCGAGGGGGATGGTTGGGGCGAATCCGGGGACGAGGGAAAGGCATGATGGCCGGAATTCTTGATGAGATTCCTCCTGTCCATCGCGTGACACCGGCGACGCCGCACGGCGTGCTGAACGTCTCGAAACCCGCCGGGTGGACGTCTCACGACGTCGTGGCCAAGATTCGCCGTCTTCTTCAGGTCCGTAAAGTGGGGCATGCCGGCACCTTGGATCCCGAGGCAACCGGCGTGCTTCCCGTCTTGCTGGGCCAAGGAACAAGACTCTCGGCTTTTCTGGTTCATTGGGACAAAGAGTACGAGGCCGTCTTGCGTCTCGGGCAAGAGACAACAACCCAAGATGCTACGGGCGAAATCATGCGGGACTGTTCCATCCAAGGGCTTCGTCCCGAGACCATTCACGCGGCGGTTGCGCAATTTCAAGGTGAACAGCAGCAAGTGCCTCCCATGTATTCAGCGGTTAAAATGGGAGGACAACCGCTGTACAAAGCGGCTCGTGCAGGCAAAACCCTTGACCGCCAGGCGCGCCCCATTACCATTTACCACATTGAGGTCAGGGCGATGGCCTTGCCCTACGTCACGCTTTGGGTTCACTGTTCCAAAGGCACGTACATTCGCACCTTATGTGCGGATATCGGCCAGGTATTGGGCGTGGGAGGGCATCTGAGCCAATTGACCCGAGTTCGAGTAGGGCCGCTTCCCCTCGACCGGGCGTGGCCGCTTGGTGAAATCGGACGTGGCGATGACCTCGTCAAAAACACAGGGGCTTTTCTGGATCTCGATGAGGCCTTGGCCCATCTTCCGGCGGTGATTGTTGATCCCGCTATGGTGGGGAAGGTCTTGAACGGTTCGCCTGTTTCGGGCACCGCCATTTGGTCGGAGGATGGTCGGGAGAGTTCCACGGAAACGTTGATTCGGGTGAAAGATGACATGGGGCGATTGTTGGCCCTTGGTAAATGGGCCTCGTCGACGTTGGATGTGCCGAGACATCAATTACAAATGGTCAAAGTGTTTGGAGAGACGTCTTGAGCGCAACGCGCTCACGCCTTTCCATGAAACACGCATGATACAACAGGCATGAAATAAAGAAGAAGGAGGCTGGCATGGCAGCGGTCAAGGAAGCAAAGTCGGATATCGTACAGCGACATCAGGAGCATGAACGGGATACGGGTTCGTCAGAGGTGCAAATTGCCTTGTTGACGAATCGTATCAACTATTTAACAGACCATTTTCGTACGCATAAAAAAGATCATCATTCGCGACACGGGTTGCTGAAAATGGTGAGCCTTCGCCGACGCTTGTTGGATTATATGCATCGAAAAGACGTCGGGCGCTACCGCGCCCTGCTTGGAAAATTAGGGCTGCGGAAATAACAACGCTTCTCAACGAGGGTGATCACGAAGGCAAGAAGGAGAGAGATACATGGTGCAAGCAGTTGAATTGGATATAGCGGGACGCAAGATGCGGTTGGAGACGGGTCGGATGGCCAAGCTGGCCGATGGGGCCGTGTTGGCCTCCTATGGTGACACGATGGTCTTGGCCACGGCAGTGTCTTCCAAGATATTGAAGCCGGATATAGATTTTTTGCCGCTCACGGTCAATTATCAGGAAAAAGCCTATTCGGCCGGAAAAATTCCAGGGGGGTATTTCAAACGGGAAGGGGCTCCATCGGAAAAAGAAACCTTAACAAGCCGGCTCATCGACCGGCCTATTCGCCCCTTGATCCCGAGAGGGTTTTCTTATGAGACACAAGTGATCGCGTCGGTACTCTCGGTCGATCAATCGATGACTTCGGAAGTGGTGGGGCTCACCGCGGCCTCAGCCGCGCTCTCGATCTCGGATATTCCCTTTGGCGGCCCGTTAGCCGGCGTCAAAATCGGACGCGTGAACGGCCAATTCGTGGTCAACCCCAATATGCAGGAGCTCCAGAACAGTGAACTCGATTTGGTTGTCGCCGGCACCGAGGACGCGATCCTGATGGTGGAATCCGGGGCGAATGGGCTGTCCGAGTCCGTGTTCCTGGATGCGTTGGCGTTGGCCCATTCGGAAATCAAGAAGATAGTGGCGAAAATCGTCGAATTGCAGGCGATGGTGGGGCGGACCAAGCGGGTTGTGCCGGTTGAGCCGGTCGGTGAGGAGTTGGAACGACAGGTGCGCGAATCGGTGGCCGGCCCGATTCGAGAAGCCGTGCTCATCGCCAACAAAAGCGACCGGCAAGAGCGGTTGGACCAGATCATGGCCGACGCGGTCGACAAGCTGGGCGAAGAGGACCCGGTGCGATGCCGGCAAGTCAAAGAGGTCTATCATGATGTGGAATATCATGAAGTCCGCGAGATGATTTTGGAAAAGAAAGTCCGAGCCGATGGTCGGGGGGCTTCCGACATTCGGCCCATCACATGCGAAACGAGTATTTTGCCTCGCACGCATGGCTCTGCCCTGTTCACGAGAGGGGAAACCCAAAGTCTGGCCGTGGTCACGCTGGGAACCTCGGACGATGAACAACGCATCGATGCGCTGGAGGGGGAGTATTTCCGCAACTTTATGCTCCACTATAATTTCCCGCCGTTTAGCGTGGGGGAAGCCCGGCCATTGCGTTCGCCCGGGCGACGCGAAGTCGGGCATGGGAAACTTGCGGAGCGTGCCTTGAAGTCGGTTCTGCCGGACAAGGAGAGTTTTCCCTATACCATTCGCATTGTGTCGGACATTTTGGAATCCAATGGCTCCTCTTCCATGGCCACGGTGTGCGGAGGCACCTTAGCCATGATGGATGCCGGCGTGCCCATTAAAAAACCGGTGGCGGGCATTGCCATGGGGCTCATCAAAGACGGCGACCGGGTCCTGATTTTGTCGGATATTCTCGGACTCGAAGATCATTTGGGAGACATGGATTTTAAAGTGACGGGGACACGAGAGGGGATCACCGCGCTTCAAATGGATATCAAGATCGAGGGGATCACCATTGATTTGATGCGGCAAGCACTCGAACAAGCCCGGGCCGGACGCCTGCACATATTAGAAAAAATGCAGGAATCGCTCTCATCTCCACGGGATTCTCTGGCGCCCCATGCCCCTCGAATTTATACGCTGCAGATCAAACCCGACAAAATTCGCGACGTCATCGGGCCGGGTGGGAAGGTGATTCGCAGCATCATTGCGGAATGCGGGGTCAAGGTCAACGTCGACGATTCGGGTCTGGTGACGATTGCGTCGGTGGACGAAGCGTCGGCCCAGCAGGCGATTGAAATGGTCAACCGGTTGACGGAGGAAGCGATCGTGGGGAAAACCTACATGGGGACCGTCCGGAAGATCGTCGATTTTGGCGCCTTCGTCGAGATTTTACCCAATGTTGATGGCTTGGTTCATATTTCACAATTAGCCGAGCATCGGGTCCAATCCGTGGCGGATGAACTTGCGGAAGGGGAACAAGTCATGGTCAAAGTCCTGGAAATCGACAGACAGGGTAAAATTCGTTTAAGCCGCAAAGAGGCGTTAATGGAATCGGAACAGCCTCCTGCCGCTTCCTAGGGAGCCGTTGACCGTCAACATTTCCATCCCAAACTTCGAAATGGATGAATGCGTGCGCCGTGAGGAGCACGGATGCCTTTCCGTTTCCCCGGCGGAAGGTCTTTTCCTACTCCGGTGTCGGGTATCGAGACAATGACCTGGACGCGTAAGATAGTCCTCGATAACGGCGTTCGCGTCGTGATGGAACGGATGCCGTCGCTCAAGTCCGTCGCCATGAGTGTCTGGGAAAACGTCGGCACCAGGGATGAAGGGCCGCGGCAAAAGGGTCTTGCCCACTTCCTTGAACATATGATGTTCAAAGGCACTCGCCGTCGATCCGCGGCACAAATTTCTCACGAAATCGATAGCCTGGGTGGAGAGATGAATGCCTTTACCACGCATGAAACCACCACCCTGTATATCAAAGTGTTGGATCAACAGATCGGGCAGGCGATCGACTTGTTAGCCGACGTCTTCTATCACTCCCGGTTTGATCGCAAGGAAATCGAACGGGAAAAGCAGGTCGTGTTGGAAGAGATCCGAATGGTTCGAGACGATCCTGAAGACTTCGTGCAGGAACTGCATGCCAAGCAGGTGTTACGGGGGCATCCCCTGGGGCGGTCGATCCTGGGTGATCAGGCCACCATGAAACGCATTCAACGACGCGATGTTCTCCACTATCTGGAGCAACACTATCGTCCGGAGAAAACCGTGATTGCGGTGGCTGGGAATTTTGAGGTGAAGAAAGTCGAGGCCTTAATCAATGCCGCATTTGGAAAGTGGACCCCCGTGGGGAGTCAAGGGAATGGAATGCAACGGCAGAAGCCGCCCCACGTTCGTGGCGGGGTCATGGTGCATCATAAGCGGTTGGAGCAGGTCCATCTCTGTATGGGATTTAAGGGACTTCCCGTGGCACATCCGGCCCGATACGCGGCCCATACGTTGAACGCCCTGCTTGGGGGCGGGATGAGTTCCCGACTCTTTCAGGAAATTCGGGAGAAACGCGGTCTGGCGTATACGATCTGTTCCCAATTGTCGAGCTTTTCAGATGGAGGAGTGTTGACCATTTATGCGGCGAGCGGTGCCAAAGAGGCGCCCTCGGTGGTGGACGTGGTGTGTCGGGAAATCAAAAAATTGCAGAAACGCGGGCCCGTTCCTCAAGAAGTGGAGCGAACCAAGAACCAATTAAAAGGGACCGTGATGCTGGGGTTGGAAGGGACCTATGGGCGAATGAACAAGTTGGCCAAGGATGAACTCGCACAGGGGCGGTACGTGTCCCTCCAGGAACTCGTGTCTGCAATTGATCGCGTGTCCGTGCGGGATGTTCAAGAAATAGGCCGGGAGATCTTGGATTTTGGCGACATGTCCGTGACGGCGTTGGGGCCCGTGACTCCGGAAACCTTTCAGGACAAAATTTTTGCGCAACCCTGAAAAACCGGCAAATTTTCCTTGGAAAGCCTCTTGACAACTTGCAGCAGGATGAGTAGCATGGGCGACTCTGATTAAAAGTGGAAGGTGGTGAAGGCCGAAAGTGGTCCCGTGCAAGGGTTGAGAAAAGGAGTTGTGCTTTTTTGTTGCAATTGAAAAGGTTTTTGGTTAAAAAGTACGAGTCGTTATTTTTATTATGTCATCCTAAGTAAAGGAGGGGGAAATGAAGAAGTCATTTTTCCGTGGGGGCGTTGTGGGAATGTTGGCTGCGGGTCTGATGCTTGTTGGATTCATCGGTCTGGCAGATGCCCAAAAGGGCCCCTGTTCTAGCAACAAGAAATGTTCGGGTGATCCAAATCAAGTCGCCACTATCGGAGACATGAAACTCGTTGGGACCGCACCCGCAAGTTTAAAGGGTCGCGTGTATGCCCATTGGGCCGACAATCCGGCCGGCGAGATTCTCTTTGGCATTCAATATTGGAACACCAGCGACCCCGGCGAAACCGGTGACCCTCTTGGCCGTGCGTCCGATGACCGGAACGTGGCCATTCCTGATCCGCTGTTCGCCTGCTGTGCGTGGGGGTATCAAGGTGGTGAGGATCGCAACAATCCGTATGCAGGATGGTACAACCCGCAAACGACCGTGCGGTTACGCGTGAAAGATTCCGCGTTGATGAAGCAGTTGACCGACGCGTCACAAAATTTGGTGGCCATGGAAGTGAGCCTCGACGGCAACACGGTCACGGGCTTCAAAGTCCTCGCTGCCGAGTAACTGACGAATTTGGTGCGTAAATAATAAGAGTACTTATTCAATTTTAAGAGTTTTTATTTTTAGCGCTTAATTGAGGAGGAAGGAATCATGAAAATTGGGAAATCAGGGTTAGCCGTTTTAACTGCCTTGATCGTGGTGGGTTGCATGGCCTCCAGTGCGCTTGCCATTGAAGCATTCCAAGAACGGTTTGAGTGGGGAGATCTCAGCAAAGCGACCACCCTGCATGGCCGAGTGGCGGTTGTTGATCCGTACGAAAAAGCCGCCTGGGTGAATATCGCGGTGTTTGGGGGCAATGCCGAAAGCGGGTACTATTGGCAGAAATATTTCCCCGGAAAGAATTTGAAAGTCTACGCGGCTGATGATGGCGTGTGGAAAAAACTCGTCGCGGCGGGAAAAGGCTCACACAGCCAGGCGGTGATGAGTGGGACCGAGCCTTCCAAATACGCCTTGGTCGAACTCGTGATGCAGGAGACCGAGCAGAATCATCGGGTCGTGTCGTCGGTTAAAGATATTCCTGAAGTGGCCGGCACGCCGGGCAAACCAAGAAGTATTCATAGCCTGAGAGCCATCAGCGTCGTGGATTCCATTGACACCAATCATTGGGCACAAAACAAAAAGATGCAATATGACGTGATGATCCCGGGTGTGGGACCGATTTCCGGTTTTATTCCCTACTCCAACCAAAAACCCCATAGCTCCAAGGGGACAAAGGAAGGAAAGTTCGGGGGGTTGTTGGATTAAAAAGGCTTTCGTGAAGCAAAAGGGCAGGACCTCAGGTCCTGCCCTTTTTTTTATTCGGCATCAAGACGTTTTTGAATATCCGCTAATCGGTTTAACGCTTCAAGCGGAGTCATGGAGAACAGTTCCAACTGTTTGATTTCTTCAATCAAGGGATGGGGTTGGGGGGATGAGGAAACCTGGTGCTCAGGGTCTTGTTGCTGAATCCGGTTTCTCATGGTCTCGGAAGATGCCTCTTGTTCAAGTTGCGCCAGCACTTCTTCGGCTCTCGTAATGAGGGAAGAGGGTAATCCGGCGAGTTTTCCCACGTGGATTCCATAACTGCGAGTGGCTTTCCCCGGTTTGATTTTTCTTAAAAACATGACCTGATCTTTTTCCTCTTTCACCGCGACGGTGAGGTTTTGAACGCCTTCCCGAAAATTTTCCAAATCCGTCATTTCATGATAGTGGGTGGCAAAGAGGGTTCTCGCTCCGAGTATCCGCCTGTCTTGAATATGTTCGGCGATCGCCCAGGCTAGGCTTAATCCATCGTAGGTACTGGTTCCCCGCCCTATTTCATCGAGAAGGATAAGACTGCGAGACGTGGCGCCGCGCAAAATTGTGGCGGTTTCCAACATTTCCACCATAAAGGTGCTCAATCCAAAAGCTAAATTATCCGAGGCTCCCACCCGTGTAAACATCCGATCGATGACCCCGATTTTCGCTTCGGAGGCCGGAACAAAACAGCCGAGATGGGCCATGAGCACAATCAGCCCGGTTTGCCGCAAAAACGTGCTTTTCCCAGCCATGTTAGGGCCGGTCAGCAACAATAATCGATGGGCATCGAAGTCCAGGTAGGAGTCGTTGGGGATAAATCCTTCGGGCAAGTCGAATTGTTCAACCACCGGATGGCGTCCATTTTTTATGAGGATGATGCCTCCGTCGTGCATGTCGGGTTTGACGTAGCGATTCCTGGAAGCCACCTCTGCAAAATTCGAGAGAACGTCGAGCAGGGCCACGTGCCTGGCTATTTTTTGAATTCGGAAAACGTGGCGGGCCATCTGTTGCAGCATCGCCTGAAAACGTTCTTGCTCGGCGCGTCGTAACGTCTCATTGGTCCCGGACAGTTGGGCTTCAATCCGTTCCAGGTCTTCAGTCGAATACCGTTCGGCATTCACCAGTGTTTGTTTCCGTCGAAAATATTCCGGCACGCGAGACAGGTTGGCTTTCGTGACTTCGAAATAGTATCCGAATACCTGGTTGTATTTGATCCTGAGCGAGTCGATACCGCTCTGCTCTCGTTCGCGTTGTTCCAGATCGGTCAACCATTGCACGCCATTGCGGGTCACGTTTCGCAGCTCATCGATGATGGGATCAACCCCGTCTCGAAAGATCGGTCCGTCTTTGATGGAAGCCGGCGTATTGGGGTCGATGGAGTCCTCAATAAGCGCGGTGACATCCGAAAGGGCATCCCACCGCTGCAAGACGGAGTTGACAAGAGGATCGGCAATGTCGTCGAAAAGCAGAAAAAGCTGCGGGAGAATGTGCAGAGATTCTTTTAAACGAAGAACGTCCCGCGGAGTGGCCGTTCCCATCACCACGCGGCTGCTTAATCGCTCGAGGTCATGCAGGTCTTGTAAGCACGAACGAACGTGCAGGCGAAGCTTCAGGTTTTCCATGAACGTGGACACGGCGTTGAGCCGGCGTTGAATGGATTCGTTGTCAATCAGAGGACGAACGATCCATTGCCGTAAAAGCCGGCTTCCCATCGCCGTGACCGTGTGATCGAGAACCGACAGCAAGGTGGAGTGTTTTTGATCGGGATGTAACGCCTCGACCAGTTCAAGGTTACGCATGGTCATGGCGTCCAGGTGCATCTCCCGAGTGGGTTCAAGGATCTCCGGTTTTTGGATATGGCGGTGCTCCAGCGTCGGTTGGGTATGCTTCAGATAACGCAGAATGCATCCACCGGCTAGGACACCGGGCCCTGTGGGAGAAAGTCCCAGCATGTCCACGCGGTCGACCTCGAAATGAGCCCGGAGCAGGTCCTGCGAAGCGTTCAATTCAAAATAGGTGGAAGGCTGTTCCGTCACGCGAGGTAACCGCAGTGGTTCCAGGAGCCTGTCAAGCGCGATCCCTTCCGTTTTGTCAGGAATAATCACTTCTTGAGGGCCCAGGCGGATGAGTTCGTCCAGCATCGAGTCCTGCCCGGAAAATTCCGCAATGAGAAATTGTCCGGTCGAGAGATCAATCGAGGCGAGCCCAAAGCCGCAACGTGAATGGGCCGGGTCGGGTTGAACGGATAAGGCCGCCAGGAAGTTGGCCGCTTTGGCGTCCAGTAACTCATCGTCGAAAATCGTGCCGGGGGTGTAGAGTCGTACGACCTCTCGTCTGACCAGTCCTTTGGCTGATTTGGGGTCTTCCACCTGCTCGCAGAGCGCAACGGTTTTCCCGGCTTTCAGTAACTTGGCCAGATAGTTCGTGGCCGCGTGATACGGCACCCCACAGAGGGGAACGGGGTTGAGGCTGTTCTTGTCCCTGGTCGTCAGGGCGATATTGAGCAGAGCAGCGGCCTCTTTCGCGTCCTCGTAAAACATTTCATAGAAATCACCCACGCGAAAAAAAACAATCGTATCCGGGTAGTGTTGTTTGATGTCCCAATATTGTTTCAGCAGTGGCTTCAGTTCGGATTGACCCATGAGGACGCTACCTTGAGCTCGGCATGATCGCGTGAAGCAGACCGCGGCTCCGTGGCCCGAAAGCTTGAACCTTCACGCGACGACTGTTTTTTCCCGTATGGAGAAAATGAATCGAAAGATAGTCATCGGGCAACCACGCGGCAGGCAGCCGGTCAGCCCATTCAATGAGGACAACGAAATCTCCGTTAAAATACTCGGCCAATCCCGTGTCGGCCAACTCCGTCGACTGTTCCAGTCGATACAAGTCAACGTGGGCAAGCGTCAGGGGGCCGACGTATTCTTGAATAAAGGTAAAGGTGGGACTGCTGACGACGTGGGGATCGAGTCCTGCACCCAGGGCGACGCCGCGGACAAACGTCGTTTTCCCGGAGCCCAACTCACCAACGAGCGTGATGACCGCGCCCCGCTCAAGACGGCGACCGATGGTTGAGCCGAATGTCTCGGTTTGCGAAGGTGACGACAGGGCAAGGGTCCAGGGATCTGCTTGTTCAACGGCCATATGGTCCGGGAACGGCTTCACGGTCGGTAGGCGCCGGCATCCAGCACGTGGGTGATGGCCTGAGGCAGGTAGACAAGAAGATCACCGGCCATCAAACTCGGATACCCATACGCCTGAGCCGCGAGGTCGCCTGCCAATCCGTGAAGGTAGACGCCGCTTTGAGCCGCCTCCCATGGTGAGACCCCTTGCGCGAGCAAACCGGCAAGGATCCCGGTGAGAACGTCTCCCGTTCCGGCAGTGGCCATACCGGGGTTTCCGGTCGGTGTAATGGCAGTCGCTCCATGAGGATGGGCAATAATCGTTCGTGCTCCCTTCAATACCACGATGCTCGAATGGGTGCGGGCAAAGTCTTGAGCAATCCCCAAACGATTGAGGTTTACGGCGGCCGCCGTCGATTCACCAAGCAGCCGTGCCATTTCTCCGGGGTGGGGAGTCACGATCGGGGAGAGCGGGCGTGAACGGAGGAGACTCGTATGGCCCGCCAAGGCATTCAGCGCGTCGGCATCGATGACGATCGGGCGGTCGCACTGGGCGATCAGCGTTCGAATCACTTCAGCGGTTTCAGCATGCGTCGAAAGCCCCGGGCCCATGCCGATCGCATTGCGGGATTGCAGAAAGGTTTGTAACTGGGGCAGGGCTTGTCGCGACAGCGTGGACTCTGCGGTTTCAGGAAGCGGTAAGGTCATGACTTCCGGAATGCCTGAGGCGACACTAGCCTGCACACCGGCCGGCGTCGCCACGGTGACAAGCCCTGCGCCTGCTCTGAGGGCTGCTTTGGCCGCCAAGGCGGCGGCTCCGCTTTTCCCGGATGAGCCGGCAATGATCCCGGCGTGGCCAAACGTCCCCTTATGTGCCGAGGCCGGGCGCTTGGGCAGCCAAGGTCGAATAGTGGAAGGAGTCAACAGCTCAATGGGAAGATGCAGATCTTCGACGTACTGAGCGGGAATGCCGATATCGGCGCAATGAAGGCGGCCGACGTGATCAATACCCGCCCCCAGAAAGAGCCCGAGCTTGGGATTCCCCAACGTGACGGTCAGGTGGGCTTGAACCGCCGTCCCTAACGTCGCTCCGGTATCCGCATCGATGCCGGAAGGAATATCCACCGCAACGGTGGGAGCGTCCGAGGCATTCATGGCGTGAATGGCTTCATGGTACAGGCCGGTGATCGGTGAAGACGTTCCGGTTCCCAGGAGCGCGTCGACAAGAACGTGGCTGTGCCGGATCAACTGGTGCATGTGATCCGCGGAGGGGGCACTCAAGACGCTCGATCGACCGGCTCCTTTGATAAACCGTTGATACATCAGTTTGGCGTCACCCTTGAGATCGCGGGTCTGCGCAAGAAGGCAGACCTGAACAACACTGCGTTGTTGACGCAGGAGTCTTGCGACGACGAACCCATCCCCTCCATTGTTGCCTTTTCCGCAGAAGACCGTCACCGTTTTCCCCTTCAAGGTGTCGAAGGTCTCTTCCATGGCCGACACCACGCCGGATCCTGCGCGTTCCATTAACGTCTTTCCGGGCACGCCGGCCTCGTGGATCGTGCGACGATCGAGTTCTCGCATCTGGTGGGCGGTGACGATTTTCATGACGAACCAAGCACGAACGCGCCAGGCACCTAGTGGCGAAGCGATGAAGGGATCAAGGCTCTCATTTCTCTGACGGCTCGTTCGAGGCCGACGAGAACCGCGCGGGAAATAATACTGTGCCCGATGTTGAATTCCACGATTTCGGTGATTCCCGTCAGGCGGTCGATATTGTGATACGTCAGCCCATGGCCGGCATTCACCTCCAGCCCTAATTGCTGGGCGAGGCGTGCTCCCTGCAGAAGGGCTTCGACTTCTTTCCGGCTCTCTGGGGGATGGTGGCTGTTGGCATACTTTCCGGTGTGCAGTTCGACGGCATCGGCGCCCACTTTGTGCGCGGCGCGGATTTGACCCCGGTCCGGGTCGACGAACAAACTGACCGGAATCTGCGCGTCGTGGAAGAGGCGAATCAAGGTGGTGAGTCGCTTCCGATGTTCCGTCACCGCAAGCCCGCCTTCGGTGGTGAGTTCCTGTCGCCGTTCAGGGACCAGCGTGACTTTATCGGGCCGGACGCGCAACGCAATCTTCGCGGTCGCGTCGTCCGCAGCCATTTCCAGATTCAAAACGGAAGGGACAATATCCCGGAGCAGAGTCAGGTCTCGTTCCTGGATGTGTCGCCGGTCTTCACGAAGATGGACGACCAAGCCGTCCGCGCCTCCCAGATCCGCCAGCACCGCCGCGGCAATGGGATCCGGCTCATGCCCGCCTCGGGCCTGCCGGAGAGTGGCGACGTGGTCGATGTTGACGCCGAGCCGAGCCATGGCAACCTTTCTGATCCGTGTCGAGGGGAGTGAGAACCTGCTCCCGTGCATTATGGCAAAACAGGCAAGGGGTCGCAATGAACCATGCTCAATCACCCCGGAGGAGGCGCGTTCCTGAACGTCTAAGAAAAAAGCTGAAAAAACAAAGCCTTTCATTGACTGGTTGTCTGGCCTCTACTACAATAATAGGTTATCACCATGACGCGCCATCACGGGCCGTTTTTCTGTAAACCAGTGTTGTTCTGCTGAACCATGCAAAATTTCTTTCGAATTCAACGTCTCCCACCCTACGTCTTCAGCCAGGTCCAGGAACTCAAAATTCAGGCGCGGCAGCGTGGTGAGGATATTATCGACTTTGGGATGGGGAACCCCGATCAAGCGACCCCTCCCCATATCGTTGAGAAATTAATCGAAGCGGCCCGGAAAGGGAAAAATCACAAGTATTCGGCGTCTCGTGGTATTACGAGATTACGCCATGCCATCAGTGCGTGGTACGGCCAACACTATAACGTGGATATTGACCCCGAGACCGAAGCCATCGTGACGTTGGGCGTCAAAGAGGGATTGTCGCATCTGGTGCTCGCGATGTTGGGGCCGGGCGACGTGGTGCTGACGCCCACGCCGACGTATCCCATTCATATGTACAGCGTGATTATTGCGGGAGGAGAAGTGCGCGGCGTCGAGCTTCGTCCCACTGACGATTTCTTTGAAAACCTCACGCGAGCCTATCGCCAAAGCCAACCCAGACCGAAAGCCCTGATCATAAGTTTTCCCCACAACCCGACCACGAGCGTGGTGGATTTGGAGTTTTTCAAAAAAGTGGTGGCGTTTGCGCGTGAACACGATCTCTACGTCATTCATGACCTGGCCTATGCGGACATTGTCTTCGACGGCTATCGAGCGCCGAGCCTGTTACAAGTGCCGGAAGCGAAAGACATCGGCGTGGAATTTTACTCGTTATCCAAGAGCTACAACATGCCGGGGTGGCGGGTCGGATTCTGCGTCGGCAACAAGGAGATCATTGGGGCCTTGACCAAGATCAAAAGCTATTTGGATTACGGGATGTTTCAGCCTGTCCAAATTGCCAGTATTATCGCGCTCACGGGACCGCAGGATTGTGTGCAGACTATCGTGAAACAATATGAAAGCCGGCGGAACGCGTTGGTCTCCGGCCTGAATCGTATCGGCTGGCGGGTCGATTATCCGCGAGCCACGATGTTTGTCTGGGCGCGAATTCCCGCAGCCTACGCGGGAATGGGTTCGCTCGAGTTTTCAAAGTTCCTTCTCCGCGAAGGGAAAGTGGCGGTGTCCCCGGGGATCGGATTCGGGGAAGGCGGCGATGAATACGTCCGATTCGCGTTGGTGGAAAATGAACATCGAACCCATCAAGCCATTCGAGGCATCAAGACCGCGTTAAAACTGGACGATCAATCATGAACGGTGAAATCGGAATAGGCCTGGTCGGATTCGGCACCGTCGGGTCCGGGGCCGCGAAAATCCTGTGCAACCAGGCCGAGTTGATTGCGCGACGGGTGGGGGTGCCCCTGCGCGTGAAACGAATCGTGGATCTTGACGTGACGTCGGATCGTGGCATGGTGCTTCCCCAAGGTATCCTCAGTACGGATCTCCCCGGACTTTTGAATGATGCGTCCATCGAGATCGTGATTGAAGCAGTCGGGGGCTATGATTTTGCGAAACGCGTCATTCTTGAAGCCATCGGCAAAGGCAAACACGTCGTCACCGCCAATAAGGCCTTGTTGGCGGTTCATGGCGAGGACGTATTTACCGCCGCCCATCGCGCGGGCGTGGACGTGGGCTTCGAGGCCAGTGTGGGTGGAGGGATTCCGATTCTTCGATCATTGACCGAAGGACTGGCGGCCAATCATTGTGTGTCCCTGGCCGGCATCATGAACGGCACCTCCAATTATATCTTGACCCAGATGAAACGCGAGGGACGGGAATTTCAGGATGCCCTGGCGCAGGCACAAGCCGCCGGCTACGCGGAGGCGGACCCGACGTTCGATATCGAAGGAATCGATTCCGCGCACAAGTTGGCCATCATGGTGAGCCTGGCCTATGGAACGCCCGTCAACGTCAAGGAGATTTATACCGAAGGCATTCAACGCCTGACGGCCTTGGATATTCGCTACGCGTCGGAGTTGGGGATGACGGTGAAACTGCTGGGGGTGGCGAAATGGTACGAGGATGGCATCGAAGCCCGCGTGCATCCCACCATGATTGACAATACGGCGCCGCTGGCCCAGGTGCATGGAGTCTATAACGCCATTCACGTCGTGGGCGATGCCGTGGGTGACGTCATGTTTTACGGGCAGGGGGCGGGGTCGTTGCCGACGGGAAGCGCGGTCGTGAGTGACGTGATCGACATTGCGCGCAACATTCGCAAGCAGGCGTGTGGGCGCGTGCCGCCGACCTCGTTTCAAATGGACGGCAGGGTGCCGATCCGGATTCGCCCGATGGAAGAATTGACCACCCGCTATTACCTGCGCTGTATGGTGCCGGATCAGCCCGGGGTCCTTTCCAGGATTGCCGGCGTACTCGGCAATCATGCCATTAGTATTGCCTCCGTGTTGCAGCAGGGCCGGCAGGAAGGCCAAACGGTTCCGGTCGTGATCATGACGCATCGCGCGTCGGAACGCTCGGTGCAAACCGCGATCCGGGAAATCAATCACCTGTCATCGCTTGTGTCGGAGCCGGTGACGGTCATCCGGGTGGAGGATCAGGAAGCGTGACGCGTAGGGGCCGCCCTATGTGGCGACCCACAATCGTTCGGTGAGAGAACACGATGATGCCCTGGCGTGGAGTCATAGAAGAGTTCAGAAAGTTTCTTCCGGTCACGGAACAGACACCGGTGGTCACCCTGTGTGAAGGCAACACGCCCCTGATTCAAGCCAGCCGGTTGGCCAAACGAATCTGTCCGCACGTCGACCTGTATCTGAAAGTCGAAGGAGCCAACCCCACCGGGTCGTTTAAAGATCGCGGGATGACCCTGGCGGTATCCAAGGCGTTGGAAAAACGCGCTCGTGCGGTCATGTGTGCCTCCACCGGCAATACGTCGGCGTCGGCCGCAGCCTATGGCGGGCGAGCGGGTTTGCCGGTGTACGTGCTGGTGCCGGCGGGGAAGGTGGCGTTGGGAAAACTGGCCCAGGCGATGGCGCATGGAGCCATCGTGATTCAAATTGAAGGCAATTTCGATCAGGCGCTGTCAATCGTCAAGGATTTGTGTGCGAACGAGGAATTTGAACTCGTCAATTCGTTAAACCCCTTTCGCCTGGAAGGACAAAAGACCGCAGCCCTGGAAGTCTGTGATCAGTTGGGCCGCGCTCCCTCGTACCATTGTCTGCCGGTGGGCAACGCCGGGAATATTTCGGCGTATTGGAAAGGGTATAAGGAATACCGGACGGCGGGCCAGATCGCGCAATGCCCGAAAATGATGGGGTTTCAGGCCCAGGGGGCGGCGCCGATCGTTCGAGGCCACGTGATTGAACACCCCCAAACCGTGGCGACGGCCATTCGGATCGGCAATCCTGCGAGTTGGAAGCTGGCGGTGCAGGCCGTGGAGGAATCGTCCGGAGCGATCCAGATGGTGACGGATGAAGAAATCCTTGAGGCGTACCAGGCGCTCGCCAAAGAAGAAGGCGTCTTCTGTGAGCCCGCTTCTGCCGCCTCGGTAGCCGGATTGACCAAGTGCAGCCAGGCCGGATTGTTGCCCGAAGGGGCCACGGTCGTCTGCACGTTAACCGGCCATGGTCTGAAGGACCCTGATATTGCCGTTGAAATCTCACCAAAAACCCTGACGGTCAAAGCCACACGGGAAGACGTGCTTGCGTTGCTCCGACCCTGAGCGGAAGGCTCGCGTTTCCTGCCTTCCCGGCGACTCGTGTATTGTAAAGAGGATGAACTGAAAAGGGCGTAGCGAAGTCGGGTGGCATCGTATGCCGCCATGAAGAAGGCGGGATGAGGCATGTCCCTGCCTCCGAGCAGGGATCCCGCAGCGACAAAAGAAGCAGAAAAAGGCGTCACTGATGGCACTGTTAGTCGAAAAGTTCGGTGGGACGTCCGTTGGGAACATTGAGCGAATCCATCGGATTGCCGAACTGATAGAAAACACCTATAGAGCGGGCAACCAGGTCGTGGTGGTCGTGTCCGCCATGAGCGGGGAGACGGATCGACTGTTGCGGCTTGCCCATGAAATCACCCCGCAGCCGGATGACCGGGAACTGGACATGTTGCTATCGTCCGGAGAGCGTGTGACTATTGCCCTTCTGGCGATGAAACTGCGGAGCCGTGGAATCAATGCGCGTTCATTTACCGGGCGCCAGGGCGGGATCGTGACCAACAGTTCGCATACGCGGGCTCGCATTGCGAAGGTGATGGCCGAGCCCGTGAAGCAGGCCCTTGCTCAAGGGGTCCTGCCCATTGTGGCGGGGTTTCAAGGCGTCAACGAACGCTCGGAAGTCACCACGCTCGGAAGAGGGGGATCGGATCTGACGGCCGTGGCGTTGGCTGCGACGTTGCAGGCGGATCGATGCATCATCTTTACCGACGTGGATGGCGTGTACACCACTGATCCCAACGTGGTGCCCGAGGCCAGGCGGATTCCGAAACTGTCCTATGAAGAAATGCTGGAGCTGGCGAGTTTGGGGGCGAAAGTGCTCCAGGCACGTTCCGTTGAATTTGCAGCGAAATACCGGGTTCCGGTACAAGTAAAATCGAGTTTTCAAGAAGGAGAAGGCACACTCGTGACGCATGAAGACGTTGATATGGAACAGGCCGTGGTGTCCGGAGTCACGGGCGACCGGAACCAGGCCAAGATCACCGTGGTGGGCGTTCCGGATCGACCGGGAATTGCGGCGAACCTCTTCGGCGTCGTGGCGGAACACTCCGTTGTGGTGGATATGATTATTCAAAACGTGAGCCACCAGGATGCGTTGACGGATATTTCCTTTACGGTTCCACGGAGCGATCTGGCGCGTGCGATGGCGCTGGTCACACAAACGGCCGCCGAAATCGACGCAGGGGCCGTCGAAGTCAAGGAGGAGATTGCCAAGGTGTCGTTGGTGGGAGTCGGCATGCGGTCCCATTCGGGAGTGGCGTCACGAATGTTCCACACGCTCGCACGAGAAAAAATCAACATCATGATGATCAGCACGTCAGAAATTAAGATATCCTGTATCTTGGATGAACGTGACGTGGACAAAGCCGTCCGGGCGCTTCATCAGGAATTCGGGCTGGACAAGGCACCTGAAAACACCGAAACTCCGTGAAGAGGCCTTGAAAAAGAAAACATGATTCGAGTATGTACGGAGAGAGGGCCTTTCGGAACCGCCTGTTGCAGGCGAGGCCAAGCCGAGAGGGACTGAGAGCATGACGATGGATCATTTGGAAATCTACGATACCACGCTTCGTGATGGCGCCCAGGCCGAAGATGTAAGTTTTTCGGTTGACGACAAAGTCCGCATTGCGCAGAAACTCGATGAGTTGGGCATCCATTTCATCGAGGGTGGATGGCCCGGGGCCAATCCCCGGGACATCGAGTTTTTTCAGGCCATCCGGGCGATTCCGCTGCAACACGCGAAAATTGTGGCATTCGGCTCGACTCGAAAGGCCAATCAATCAGCCGGCACCGATGCCAATCTCCAAGCGCTCCTGGCGGCGGAAACCAACATCATCACCCTGTTCGGGAAAAGCTGGACCTTGCACGTCACGGAGGCGTTGGGCACCGCGTTGGAAACCAATCTTGAGCTGATCAGGGATTCCATCGCGTACTTGTGTGCGAATGGGAAACAGGTCTTTTATGATGCCGAACACTTCTTTGACGGGTTTAAGGCCGATCCCGCCTATGCGATGCAGACGATACAAGCGGCAGCCGATGGTGGTGCCGAACGGATTATTCTCTGTGACACCAACGGCGGCACCATGCCGTGGGAAATCCAGGCTATTTGGGCGCAGGTGAAGCCGGCATGTCGGGTTCCCTTGGGCATTCATGCGCATAATGACGCGGAAATGGCGGTGGCGAATACCCTGGTGGCCGTTCAGCAGGGCGCCCGGCAAGTGCAAGGGACCATCAATGGGATCGGAGAGCGATGCGGGAACGTCAATCTCTGTTCCGTGCTGGCCAACCTTGAGTTAAAGATGAACACGGAAGTGTTGGGAGACGATCGGATACGGCAACTCCGGAACGTCTCCAATTTCGTGTCTGAAATTGCGAACCTCCTGCCGAATAAGCGGCAACCCTACGTCGGGGATGCGGCGTTTGCCCATAAGGGGGGAGTCCACATCCATGCCGTTCAGAAAAATGCCCGAACGTATGAGCATATTGCTCCGGAATCAGTGGGCAATCGGCAACGGGTGTTGATTTCCGATAATACCGGACGCAGTGGGGTGGTCGGGAAGGTGGAAGGGTTGGGCTTCAGCCTCTCCAAAGACCATCCGCATCTCCAGGAACTGTTGACACGTCTCAAGAGCCTGGAACGGGACGGGTACCAGTACGAAGGGGCTGAAGGATCATTCGAGTTGCTGGTCCGGGAAGCGATGGAAACGCATCGCCCCTCGTTTGAACTGTTGGGCTTGCGGGTCATTGTCGAGAAACGACACGCCGATGAGGTGCCGATCACGGAAGCCACAGTCAAAGTGAAGGTCGATCAGATCGTGGAACAGACCGCGGCGGAGGGCGCCGGGCCCGTCAATGCGCTGGATAATGCCTTACGGAAAGCTCTCGAAAAATTCTACCCCGAACTCCGCGAAGTCCGGTTGTTGGACTACAAAGTACGCGTGTTGGCGGGCAGTCACGGAACCGGGTCAAAGGTCAGGGTGCTGATTGAATCCGGCGACCATAAAAGTACCTGGGGCACGGTGGGCGTGTCGGAGAATATTATCGAGGCTAGTTGGCAAGCCTTGGCCGATAGCATCGAGTATAAGTTGCTGAAGAGCGAACCCGATAAGCCGGTGGAATCGAGGACGGGCTGAATCCTGGTTCTTGACAATCCTGTGCCCGCTCGATACCGTGCAGGGCCAAAATCTCTCGCGAAAAAAGACGAGTGACCTCTGAGGGGACCATGCGTAAAGCCGACATTGCCAATCACATCTGCGAACAGGTAGCCGTTTCCAAAACCGAGGCCATGGAGTTGGTGGAGTACGCCCTGCAGTGCATGAAAGACGTGCTGCGCAAGGGCGAGGCGGTGAAAATTGCGGGATTCGGAAATTTTATGGTGCGAAGCAAAGGAGAGCGGAAGGGGCGGAATCCTCGAACCGGTGAAGAAATTGCCATTACCCCTCGAAAAGTGGTCACCTTTCGAGCGAGTCAAATCTTCAAAAGAGACGTGAATTCGTAGGGCCGTACACCAACCGCGTGCATCGGCCGGCAGGGAGGCCGTCGTTGGGAATACCCATGGCGAGTAAATTCCCGGAAAAGGCATTTTATAAAATTGGTGAAGTCAGTACGATTACGAAATTACCGGCTTCCGTGCTGCGTTTTTGGGAATCCGAGTTCAGTTTCCTTCGCCCCAGAAAGAGTCAGGGGCGGCATCGGGTGTATGATAAACAGACGATCGAAACCGTTCTGGAAATCAAACGGATGCTCTATGAGGAAGGCTATACCATCATGGGCCTCAAACGGCACTGGCGTCGCCGGCGAGGGCGTGGTGGGGAGAGCCCCGCGATTCCGGGCGGGCAGGTGCAGCAAATCAAAGAAGAACTCCAGGATATCGTGGACAGGTTGAATGACTCGAGTCGTCAGAAACTCCCCTCATGAACCCGAAAAGAGGTTCAGCCGTTCTCCCGGAAATGGGATCATTGTCGGGGCGTGGCGCAGCCCGGTAGCGCACTCGCTTGGGGTGCGAGAGGTCGGCCGTTCAAATCGGCTCGCCCCGACCATGACCATTACCTATCTCTCTCATCACAATTGCTGAATTCAGAATGACCACTGAAGGACAGAGGGTAGCCCTTGTCTTGTTGTCATCCTGAACAAAATACCAGAGTGGTCATCCTGAGCCGTAGGCGAAGGATCTCGTAGTTCAGGTGTTCGGTTGTTGAGCGAGAGATAGTTCCTTCGCTCCGCTCAGGACAAGCGCTACGCTCAGAATGACAACGGTAGGCTCAGAGATCCGGCACATTGCCGTGGAGAGACGTTTCAGACAGTCACAAGGAACAGGCCACGCCCTCGGGCCTTACGACGAGTGGGGATCAGGCTTGAAGATCATCCTCCTCTTCGATGAGATCTTCGCTCTCCGGCATGCCATAGGCGACAAATTTCGCATAGGACAGAAAAATACTGCTACTGTCTCTCATGGCCTTTGTTCCGGCCGTCATGCGTTCGAGTTTTGTGGCATCCGCTCCCTCCGCGGATTGGAGAGAAATCAGATAGTGATCAAGGACCTCATTATAGCGTTGCATGGAACGTTCAACTTCCAAGTAGGCCTGCATTAACGGATCATTCATGAGCGCACCTCCCAAACGTAGCGGCTCACCATACACAAGGCTCCTCCCGGGGTCAATATTCGTAGGACAAAGGTTTAGACGGACGAGACGGTTCGCACGGTCGCAGGAGACAACGCCAAGACCATGAACTGGGAACTCCCCGTATGGGCCTTGCTCCTGACCACACCCATGATGGTGGGGCTGTGGCTGTGCTACCGATGGGTGCCTCGGAATGCATCGTTGGCGGATATGGGGTTTTGTGTGGGATTCGGCCTGGTGGCCATCGGCTTCGGTCTGATGACCACGGGTGACGTGAGTCATCGTCTGGTGGTGGCCGCCATGGCAACGGCATACGCGGTTCGCCTCGCGGCGTATATTGCAGCCAACCGAATCCGTGGTGTCGTCGAGGATCAACGATACCGGTCGCTTCGCAAACAATGGGGCGGTCGAGCCGAGTTCTATTTCTTTGCGTATTTCGTCGGACAGGCCGTTGCCATCGCCGTCTTCTCGGTTCCCTTGTTAGTTTTGATGTCTAATCCCGACCCCACGTGGCAGACGTGGGAAGTCCTGGGGGTGGTCATCTGGGCCTTGGGGGTAGGAGGAGAAGCCGTGGCGGATGCGCAGTTGAATCGATTTCGGCAAGATCCCGGCAATAGAGGCAAAACCTGTCGACGGGGACTGTGGAGATATTCCCGGCACCCCAATTACTTTTGTGAAGGCGTGCACTGGTGTGCCTACGTGGTGATGAGTATCGGATTGCCCGGCTGGTGGCTGACGCTCGTGGGGCCGGTCGTCATGATCGGAGCCTTGCTCAAAGTGAGCGGCATCCCCTTGGCCGAAGCACAGGCAGTAGCCAGCCGGGGCGAGAACTACCGGGAATATCAACGGACCACCAATGCGTTCATCCCATGGTTCCCCAGGCACTGACCCGACGGAGGAATTCGAATCTGCGGAATGCCGTGTGCGGAATGATGAATGGAGAGCCGCATCCAGGGTCGCGGCCCGGGACAGGCCTCATGCGGCCGTCCGGCACAGGGGGTGGCTAGTCGCCCTCAGGCTCGGTACTGCCGTGTTTGTGGGTCACTTCATCTTCGCCAAAGAGTTCAGCCATTTCCTCGGCAATCATGTCGTCATCATGAGGAATCGAGACCACGTGAATTTCCTTCTTGGCTTTGGGCGAATCCGGCGAAGCGTCGTCTTTATCGGGAACCGGGTCCTGGGGTGGGGTGGAGGGTTCGGAATCGTTCATAAGAGTTATTCAAAGACTTCCAAAAAAGACTGTTCGGTAAATGAATGGTGGCAATCCTCGCAGACCACGAAATAGCGAGACTCCCGCACGGACATGATAATGCGAAAGTCGAGCGTGACGCCCCGATGGCTGCACAGGGGACAGGTAATTTCCTTGAGCCAATATTTTACGTCGGGCTGGGTTCGGAGATAAAACTCCATATCCGTGTAGACCGGAAAGGTATAATGGCAGTCCAGGCAGATACCCTTCCATTCCCCGTCTTCCTTCATGGATCGGCTGTCGATGCCGAACCGGCTCTTTTTGCAGATGGCGCAGGTGGCATGGCTGAGTCGGTCTTGAACGAATTGGACGTCGAGTTGGGACATAACCTGCTTTCCGATGAAGGGCAGTTAAAGGCTGTCTCACCAGTATAGAAGCCGCAAAGGGTTCGCGCAACCGGCCTGTCGGCGACGGCGTTCTGCCGGTTGTCGGGTTCCGGCGTTGGCCGGGACGCTGACCCTGGTGCGTGGAGGATCGCGATGCCGGAACTTCCCGAAGCCGAAGTGGTTCGACGACAATTACACGCAGCCGTGGTCGGGTCCACGATTGATCATATCTGGATTGGACGGGAAGATATCATCCGGCAAGGCATCGAGTCCCGCTCCTGGTATGCCGGCGCTCGCGTCGTGGAGGTGCAGCGGCATGGGAAGAGCGTGGCCCTGGTCTGCGAGCGAGAGGCCGAGAAACGGGTGGTGGTCGCGGAACTTGGCATGACGGGCCTGTTGCTCCTCACGCGTGAATCGGTTCCGAGTGCGAAGCACGTGCATATGATCATGCGGCTGGCAAATGGGCCGCAACCGGAGTTGTGGTATTGGAACGCCCGTCGATTCGGCAGGTTGTCTCTCCTGGATCAGAAGGCGTGGACGGCCTATCGCCAACGCCGCTTTGGCCGTGATCCGTTCACGATGACCGATGAGGAGTTTGTGGACGAGATCAAATCCTGCCGTGGCCGGGTGAAGGCCGTGTTGTTGAATCAACACCGGATCGCCGGTATCGGGAACATCTACGCCAATGAACTGCTGTTTCGATCCGGCATCCATCCGCACGCACGCGGGTGTCGGTTATCGAGGAGACGAATCCACGTGTTGTTTGAAACGATGCAACGCGTGCTGGAGGAGGCGATCCGCATGGGAGGATCGTCGATTCGTGATTTTGTGGCGCCGGATGGGACACGGGGACAATTCCAGGGCCGGCACCTGGTGTATCAAAAGAGCGGGGCGCTCTGTCCGAACGGGTGTGGGACCAGGATCCATGGTCTCAGGGGCGAACGCGCGTCGTTTGTGTGCCCGGCCTGCCAGAAGCGGTAAGCGAAAGAGTCATGCTCCGCGCGATTGTGGCGCGTCATGCTGTTGTGACACATCTTTTTCTTGTGGGCCCGTGAGCCCCTTTGTTAGAATGCACGAACGTATCGTGTGTCTCCCTTGGACCAGAACGCTCACGTGAAAAAAGTCACACTTCGTGAAGGGGTCGATCTTTCCAACCTGTTTGGCCCGAGAGACTTACATCTCCGGTTGATCGAAGACGGCCTGCACGTGCGCGTGTCGGCCCGCGGCAATGAAGTGACCCTGGAAGGGCAGCCCGAAGCGGTGGGGCGGGCCGAAGGGCTGCTGTATGAATTGGCCGAACGCACGATCGGCCGGCGTCAGATACGATCGGAAGACGTCACCCGCGCCCTCAAGGCGGCGGAAGCCGACCAACCCGAAACGGCTGCCTTCCTGGATACGGCTCAAATTCTCACGCCCAAAGGGTGGGTGGTTCCGAAAACCCCCTCGCAGCAGATCTATCTCGAAGCCATCCGGCAACATGATTTGGTGATCGGCATTGGTCCGGCGGGAACGGGGAAGACGTATATGGCCATGGCCATGGCCCTGGCGGCGTTGACGAAAAAGGAAGTGCAACGGATCGTCTTGGCCCGCCCGGCCGTGGAGGCCGGTGAGCGATTGGGCTTTCTTCCGGGTGACATGTTCGCCAAGGTGCATCCGTACCTGCGTCCTTTGTATGATGCCTTGTATGCCATGATGGATATGGAACGGGCGAATCGCCTGATCGAACGCGGGGACATCGAAATGGCGCCCTTGGCGTTTATGCGGGGCCGGACCCTGAACGATGCGTTCGTCATTCTGGATGAGGCCCAAAATGCCACGGCGGAACAGATGAAGATGTTTCTCACGCGGTTGGGCTTTAATTCCAAAGCCGTGGTGACGGGGGATATTACGCAAGTCGATTTGCCGCCCGACCGTCCTTCGGGCTTGATTCAGATTTCTGAAATCCTGCGAAACGTGGACGGGATCAAATTCGTGTATTTTCAGGACAGTGACGTGGTCCGGCATCGATTGGTGCAAGAGATTATCAAGGCCTACAACCAACATGGAAACGGAACGGGCAAAGGTGCGGCTTCGGCGGCAACCGATGAATGAACGTGACCGGGCAGTTCCCTCCATCAAGCCGGGTGAACGGGCTGTTCCCCGGACCCCTTAGTGATTCGTGTCCGTCAGCATTCAATGTCGCGTGAAAAGTGTGTCGGTTCGTCAGGGGACGTTGCGTCGCGTCACCAGGAAACTCTTGCGGCTCCTTGACGAGGCCGAAGCCGAAGTCTGTATCGGGTTGGTCGGCGAGACGAGGATGCGACGGTTGAACCGGACGTATCGGAACCAGGATCGAACCACGGACGTCCTGGCGTTTGCGTATCGGGAAGCCAGGACCGGCGTGTCTCCCTTGCTCGGGGACGTCGTGATTTCGGTTCCCACGGCCAGGCGCCAGGCAAAAGCGCTCAGCCATTCCCTGGATGAAGAGGTCCTGCGCTTGCTGATTCACGGAGTCCTGCATTTGGTCGGCTATGACCATGAGCGGAGCAGGTGGCAGGCCCGGCGTATGCGCCGAAAGGAAACGGAGCTTTTTGAAACATTCACCCCCCTGCCGTCGCTGGTGGTTGAGGCCTGATGCATGACTCTTCACCCTCGCCCCTGGAGGGAGAGGGCTGGGGTGAGGGGGGAAGTGTCAACCAATAAACGAACACGGACGGGGATCACGAACCCATGAGCTGGATTGATCGACTGAAAGAAGGGTTGGGGAAAACGCGAAAGGGCGTCCAGCGTTCGTTGATGCAATTGATGGGACGCGGCCTCGATCCCGAGGTGTTGGAGGAAGTCGAAGCGTCGTTGTTGGGAGCGGACGTCGGCGTTCGCACGGTGGATCGTTTGATCGAACGGCTTCGGGCGACGGCAGGGGGAGATCCCCGGGAATCCATCCAGGAGTTGAAACAGGCAATGGTGGACATTTTGGCGTCCGTGGAATCGAAGCCGATGGACGAACTCATCCGAACGGGTCCCAAACCCTTCGTGATTTTGGCGGTGGGCGTCAATGGTGTGGGGAAAACCACGAGTATGGCGAAATTGGCCGGCCGGCTCCGCAAGCAAGGGTTGACGCCGCTCCTCGTGGCGGCGGATACCTTCCGGGCCGCGGCCATCGAACAGTTGGAAGTGTGGGGCAAGCGAATCGGGGCCGACGTGATCAAGCACCGGCAAGGGGCGGACCCCTCGGCCGTGGTGTTTGACGGGCTTGTGGCGGCGAAAGCCAGGGGCGTGGACGTCATGTTGATCGACACGGCCGGCCGGCTGCATACGAAAGTCAATTTAATGGATGAGCTGAAAAAAATGAAACGGGTGCTCCATCGTGAATATCCCGGGGCCCCGCATGAAGTGTTGCTCACGCTTGACGGTACCATTGGGCAAAATGCAGTGGCCCAGGCCAGACAATTTCACGAAGCCATCGGCGTCACGGGCTTGGCCCTCACGAAGCTGGATGGGACGGCAAAAGGCGGGGTCGTGCTGGCCATTGCCGAGGAATTGGCCATCCCGGTTCGCTTGATCGGAATCGGCGAAAAAGAAGAAGACTTGCAGGACTTTCACGCGCAAGCCTTTGCCGAGGCGCTCTTGGAGCCCTCATGAGGGCAGGGGTGACGATCGCAGGCGTGTGGGGCATCAGCCTGTTCATGAGCCTGACCGTGCAGGCTGCGGACGTCACCGTTCGGCATCACGATTTGCACGTCGAACTCCAGCCCGGAAGTCACACGATCATGGCTCGCGACACGATCCAACTGACCGGTCGTCCGGATGCCGGGCAGGTGCTGCACGTGCAATTGAATCCGGATTTGGAAATCGACGAAATTCTGTTAGCGAATGGCCCGTTACTCTTTTGGGAAGAAGACTTGCCGTCCGTCGAAAACAAACGGGAAGTCCCCGGATGGACGCGCACCATCGAAATCCGGCTGCCGGAGGCGTCCTCCCCACCCGACGAAACGCGCGTGCAAATAGCCTATCGAGGTCGTATTCAGGATGCGCCCACGGCGTCGCCGGGCCTGCGGTTTGTTCGCCCCGACAGAACCTTGGGATATATCGGTGAAGAGGGCGTCTATCTAACCTCGGAAACCTCCTGGTACCCTGAAATCCACGGGTCGTTCGCCACGTTTCACGTCACGGCCACCGTACCGGCGGGGTGGAGAGCGGTCACGCATGGTCGGGAAGTCTCGTTCACGGAAGGGGAAACCACGGCGACGTCCGAGTGGAACGTGCGCGCCCGAACCGAAGCCCTGACGTTGGCGGCGAATCGATTCGTGAAACGGGTATCTCAGTGGAATGGCATTGAAATCGCGACGTATGTCTTTCCCGAGGACGCGCACGTTGCCGATCAGTACGTGGAAGCCACGACGCGCTATCTCGAGTGGTACACGAAACTGCTCGGCCCGTATCCCTTTCCCAAGTTCGCGGTCGTGGAAAATTTCTTCCCCAGTGGCATCGGCCTGCCGTCCTTCACGTTGTTGGGCAGCCGGGTGATGAAGCGAGGCTATACCCAACCCTATTCCCTGGGGCATGAGGTCGTGCATTCGTGGTTGGGGAACTCGGTGCATAATCATTTCGAAACGGGCAATTGGGTGGAGGGGCTGACGACCTATCTCGCAAACTATTATTACGACGAACGGGCGGAAGGAAAGGACACGGCGCGCGCGCATCGCAAACGGATGATCGCGGAATACAACTTGTACGTGCAGCCGCCAGACGACTATCCCGTGGTGAACTTTCATCATAAAGAGAACCGCGTGGATAACGCGATCGGATACCAGAAGACCGCCATGATTTTTCACATGTTGCGGCGCGAACTCGGCGACCGGGACTTTTTCCGGGCGATTCGTGCGGTGATAGCCGGCTATTCGGGTGGGTATGCCGATTGGCCCCAGTTACAGCGGGTCTTTGAAGAGACGTCGGGAAAGGAGTTGTCATGGTTCTTCAACCAATGGGTGCACGGGAGTGGAACGCCGCACCTCCGGATTGCTCAAGCACGTGTCGAACGCGATGCCCGAACGGGCTATTGGGTATCCCTGAAAATGAAGCAAAAGGGGACGGCCTATCGCCTGGGCGTCCCCGTGGTGGTGCAGTTGGAACAGGGACGGGAGTATCGCACCCGGGTCGATATTCGGGGCAACGAACAAACCATGGCCCTTTGGGTTCCGGCCAAGCCCCTGCGGGTGCAACTCGATCCGGCGTACCAGACCTTTCGACGGCTCGACCGCCAAGCCATGAGTCCGATGCTCAATGCCTGGGTCACGGACCGGCGTCGAGCGGTACTGTTGGCTTCGACCACGCCCGAACCCGAGCGACAGGGCTTGAAGCCGGCGATTGACCGGATCCGATCGCAACATGACGACACGGCCTGGTTGGATGAACGGACTACGTCGATCGGAGCGCAATCGGTGTTGGCCATGGGCCATCCCCAAACCAATCCATGGGTCGGCAGAATCCTTGAATGGTGTGGCCCGCAGGTCAGGCTGCGAGAACGGAGCATCACGATTCAGGGGACCACGTACTCGGGGGATCACGTGGCCGTGCTGGTCAATTGTGCCAATCCCGACCATCCCGGACACGTGGGTACGGTCTTCTTCGGATTTTCCCCGAAAGCCGTTCAAGGGCTTTCCCGGTTATTGTTTTTCTATGGATGGGACAGTTATCTTGTGTTTGAAAATAGAAAGGTCACGGCGCGCGGCTCGTTCGATCCGGCGGTGGCTGACCTGACGGTCGCGTTCCACGAACACTAATTCTTCACCCTCTCCTATTTCCCGCATTAAGCGGGAAATAGGGAGAGGGCCGGGGTGAGGGGGCTATGCCGAATCCACCAATGAAAAAACCAGGAACGTTACTGAGCATGGGCATGGCGGCGCTGTCTGGTCTTATCCTGGCCTCAGGAACTCCGGTCCAGGCCGGCGAACCGCCCGGTTCCGGCAAGGTCGAACGGCATGTACGCAACATCCGGCAACTGACCGCGGGCGGCAAAAATGCCGAAGCCTATTTTTCCTTTGACGGGTCGCGCTTGATTTTTCAATCCACCAAAGATCCGGCCAGCCAAACGCTCGGCTCGTGCTATCAGATGTACGTGATGGATTTGGAGGGTGAAAATATCCACCGGGTGAGTACGGGGTACGGCGCCACGACCTGCGGATACTTTTTCCCCGGTGGGCGGCGGGTCCTGTATTCCTCGACCCATTTGGCCGGGTTGCAATGCCCGCCCAAGCCCGAGCGCGGCCCCAAATATCGTTGGGCGTTGGATGACCATGAAATTTTTTCCGCGCGCCTGGACGGCCGCGAACTCCAGCGTCTCACGTTTTCGCCAGGATACGATGCGGAAGCCACCATATCGCCCAATGGGAAAAAAGTCGTGTTTACGTCGGTGCGGGACGGGGATATTGACCTGTATGCGATGAATATCGACGGAACCGGCGTCAAGCGGCTCACCGACGACGTCGGCTACGACGGTGGGGCGTTCTACTCTCCGGACAGCAAGCGGATCGTGTACCGGGCGCAGCATCCAAAAACGCCGGAGGAACGTGAGGCCTACCGGGAACTACTGGGCCGGAAACTGGTGGAACCGGGGAACCTGGAACTGTTCGTCATGAACGCCGACGGGTCGGGCAAACAACAGGTGACAAAAAACGGCGCCTCCAACTTCGCGCCCTATTTCCATCCCGACGGCCGCCGGATCATCTTTACATCGAGTGGGATCAAGGCGGCACAAGCAAAAGGCCGGCCATCGTTTCACCTCTATCTTGTGAACGACGACGGCACGGGATTGGAACAAATCACCGTTGAAGGCCACTTCAACAGTTTCCCCATGTTCTCCCCCGCCGGCAAACTGCTCGTATGGGTCTCCGACCGCAACGCCAAAGGCCCGGACGAATACAACGTATTCCTAGCCGACTGGGCCCCCTGACTTTTGGTGGCCTCTCCGTAGTTGTAGCCGCGCCATCTCATGGCGCCACCTCAAGGCGCCTGCGGGCGTGGCTGCGCCCCGGTCCCGACCCCTGTTTGGGGGCGAGGACTGTCTGAGCGAAGCGAGTTCCGCAGCCCTAACAGTCGGGACCGGGGCAAAGGCACCCCCCTGGGGCCACGCCCGGGCGCCCATGGTTTTGGGTCCTTTTGCCGAAACAAAAGGACCTCGGCGTGCGGGGCCGAAACCCCGCGAGACCCTCCCCCTCGGCGTGCGGGGCCGAAACCCCGCGAGACCCTCCCCCTTCGTCGTGCGGGGCCGAAATCCCGCGAACACCCCCCATTTTGTGTTACCATGAGGCCCAACGGAGTCTTCAACAAGCAGCGAGAAATCTCGTGTCCCGATTCAAAACCCTCAGTGTGGTCTCCCTCTCCGGCGGCATTGTTCTCTTCTGTCTGTACCAGCTTTCCCACTTGGATTTTCAGACCGTTTTATTGATCCGGTCCCTGCACGACCCGTTCGTGGCACGCTTGGGGTATATCGGCAATCGGCTGGGGGATGGACTCACGTTGGTGCTCCTGTGCGTCGGGCTGTGGGGCATCGGCTATCTCCGGAAGAAAAAGGTGTGGCAACAGGCCGGGATCGATGGGATCATTGCGCATGGCCTGGCGGGACTCGCGACCCACATCCTCAAGCACCTCATCGGACGGCCCCGTCCGCGGTTCACGCATCAGGATGCCTTTGAATATGGCCCGTCATGGCAAGGGGGGCTTGATGCGTTTCCTTCAGGGCATGCCGCGGCGTCGTTTGCCGTGGCAACGGTGCTGGCACGGTATTTCCCAGAATGGAGGGGGCTCTGGTACGGCGGCGCCATCTTCGTCGCCGTGGCTCGCGTGGCGAAGGGTTCCCACTTTCCCACCGACGTGCTGGGCGGGGCGGTGCTGGGGTTCCTCATCGCCTACGTGTGGGCGCGCGCGCTCAAGGAGTGGCGGGTGAATATTGTACAAGCGTTGCCGCAAACCCTCCCGTTGATGATCGGCGGGTGCGCGTTGTTCTGGAGCATCTTCAGTCAACCGGTCCCAGGTGCCGTGGCGAGCGGCCTGTTCTGGACCGGGATGCTGTTGTTCGTGTCGGGGATCGGTGCCCGGTGGATCATGGCCTGGCAGGGGAGCGGGAACGGGCATCGAACGTTGTTAGTCAATATCATGATCGCGCTGGGCCTGGCGACCGGCACTCAAGCGTGGTGGATCGTCATGGTGACCTTCCTGGCCTCCGTCGCCTGGTGGCTGAAAGATCAACCGAAACCGATGGAGCCCCCGAGGTTGCTGCACGAAGCATGGCTCACGAGCGCCCTGGTCCTCACGCTCGTAACCTTGCAAGCCCTCCACGGCCTGGTCCCCTAGCGGGCTTATTACCTCTGCCTCTCCGGAACGCCCCCAACCATCGGATCACGAGACAGGAGCAGAAAGCCGTACCGCTGGAGAATCGGCGGGAAAGAATCGACGGGGTGGGGCAGGCGCTCACGCAGGTTGGCCGGCAGGATGACCATGAGGCGGCCGTCCTTTTCGAGATGCGGTAAAAACTTTTTATGTTCGTCCGGATTGATAAAATGAACTTTCCGTTTGGCATAAAACGTTAACGACGGCAGTTTTCGTCCATAGTGAATGAGCGTGTCCTGGGGGCCAAGATTGAATCCCGCGATGGTCGCCAGTTCCTGGGGCGGGTTGATGAAATATTTCCCAAAGCGCGGCAAGGCAAACAGGATCACGATGAGAAGAAACAGCCCCATCATCCCCGACAGCACCCAAAAAGCCTGTTGCCGGCGGGCCTCCTCCCGGACAAGGTGACGAAAGATCGCCACGCCCAGAAAGACGACGACTCCCAACACGATCGGCGTCGTCCCCACGCCGATCTTTTCCGCGGCCGGAAAGTGGACGGCGATTTGGTGCCTCACGCTTTCATAGATGACCGGCGCGGAAACCAGCACGAGGCTGAACACGTACCCGGTGACGAGGATGATGCGCTTTGAGACGGTCAGGCCGGCGGGCCAGACGTTCTTCAAGAACCGGGACCAGAGCACGGCCACCAACAGGGCGGCCGGTGGATACAGGGGCAGGACGTAGTGGGGAAGCCGGGTGGCGGAGATGGTGAAAAAGAGAAAGGTGCCGGAAACCCACAGGGCGCAGAAGAGCAACAATCCCTGCTCGCCTCGCGGGTCCGTCGTGCCCATCCGAAACGACTTCCATTCCTTCAGCGTTTGCCATAAAGCGGCCGGGAGCAATCCGCTCCACGGGAAAAAGCCGAGCAGGAGAATGGGGAAATAAAACAGAAGAGTCCCGCCGTGCCCCTCCATGGGATTCGCAAATCGTCCGGCGGTATTGGCTTGGGCCGCGGCGGCATAATCCGCGCCGTGGATGGCGAGCATGGCGAGGTACCAGGGCGCGGCGATGAGAAAACACACGGTCCAGCCGAGCAGCGGCCGGCCCTCCGCGAAATAGGTCTTCCACTGCCGGGTGAGGGTCAGGTAAGGAACGATGGCCAATAAAGGAACGAGAATGCCCAACGGTCCTTTGGCCAACGTGCCCAGCGCCATGCCGATATAAAACAGCCACAGGAAACGCCGGTTTCGACTCTGATCGCAAAAGCCCAGCCAGAAGCCGTAAGTGGCCAGCGTGGTGAAAAACACCAATTCCGGGTCGGTCAGGACCAGGCGGTGAATGCCCACGAATTCCACGTTCAGCAGGAGAATGAGCGAGCCGCAAAACGCCAGAGCCGGTCCCAGCAGGTGATGCAGAAAAAGGTAGTGGAGCACGAGCAGCGCGAGACCGAACACAGCCGATGGCAGCCGGGCCGTGAAGTCATTCACGCCGAACAGGGCATAGGTCCCGGCGATGATCCAGTACGTCAACGCCGGTTTGGCGTACCGCGGCTCATAATTCAGCGTGGGAGAAATCCAGTCCCCGGTTTCGAGCATTTCACGCGCGGCGCCGGCATTGCTGCCTTCGTCGCGGTCGGTCAGCCCCACGTCGCCAAGCCCGAGCATGAGCAGCAGACACCCGCAGACGAGCAGAAACACCAGGTGCAGGGTGCGCGTGGAAAACGGCGAGGCGTGGGTGTCAATCGCGGAGGAATCAGTCACGAGCCGGTTGCTTTCGGTGGATCAGCATCAGATTCCGCAGGTAGACGAGGGTGCCCGTTCCCTGTCCGACAATGAACACCGGGTCGTGGCGATGGACGGCATATGCCAGCACGATCAGGCTGCCGGCCAGACTCATGTGCCAAAATGCCACGGGAATTTGACTCTCCGCTTTCCGTTCGGATGCGATCCACTGAACCAACCAACGGGAGAAGAACAGGCCCTGTCCGAAAAATCCGATCCCCAGCCAGATGCTTTCCGCCGTCGTCAGGTTGGCGAAGTAGGCGCTGATACCGGCAAAGAGTTCGCTCATGGATTAAGACAAGAGGTGAACGAGTTGGTGTAATGGCGCCATCCCATGGCGTGTGCTACCAGGCCGCATCAGATGACGGTCAATGAGGCGGCATTTGCATGCTTTGCAGCACTGATTGGAATGGAGCGGTCAAATGTGATGAACCGGCACCCGTTTTCAACGGCCAGTGCCAGAAGATAAATGTCCGTTAGCTGACGCGGACTCAGCAAACACGCATGGTCAATGGTGTCAGGGTTCAGAAGACTGACGTTATCCGTGACAAAACGATGATGTTTTGTGGAAACTGCTTTTTGCAGTCTCGCGACGATTTCAGTAACGTGGACGGCGTTGGGATAGCGAGGTTGTGACATAATCCGGATACAGCCATTTTGAGTAAGAGGACAGGAAGCCCAGCCATGGTCGATGTTTTCTTCCAACCATCCCGTGGTCTCGACGTGGTGTGTATGATCTTCATCGAAGAGAGCGATAAGGACGTTGATATCCAGTAACGCCCTCATGGGTTAAACGCCCAATTCTTCCCGGAGACTATTAATATGCTCATTGGTCACGACGCCACCACGGGAAGGAACAGGCTGGAAACCATAAAGATCCCTGTCCAAGGACTCTGTCGGTTGCGCGCTGCCGCGTGTGCTCAGGGCTTGGCGTAGTAATTCCGAGATGACCTGCCCGGCTGTCTTGTTTTCCCGTTCCGCCAACTTTTTGGCTGCGACAAGCAGTTCGGCATCAATGTTCAAGGTTGTACGCATCGCATGTCTCCAATAACCGTATAATGATAGATCGTCAGGATGGAGAAGTCCACCACTCCCCGATAGATCCCCGCTAAAACCTGCGGGGCCCGTAGGTCGGGTTAGCGTAGCGTAACCCGACAGCGGATCTGTACGTGTTCAGTCATTCGTTGACCATTCCCCCCTCACCCCAGCCCTCTCCCTATTTCCCGCATTAAGCGGGAAATAGGGGAGAGGGGGTCTTTTTCTTTCCTGGTTACCCTCTGGCAGGCAGCCCTTTATGCCGTCAACGAATGAGTGAACATTTACAATTTCGGAGACCGCGGAGGTGCGTCTGAAGGGTCGCTCGGTTCATTGACGATTGTGTAGTGAAAACATCGTGCTTGCATCCATCGGACGGCCAGGAGATCGTACAGGCCGGCAAAGAGGCGATTCCCGACTCCGTATTTGGAACGCCCATGGGCTCGCGGGAAATGTTGAACGGGCACTTCGGTCACGGAAAACCCGTGCATCCTGGCGAGTGCGGGGAAAAACCGGTGCATGTTGTGGAACAGGGGAATGCGTTCGATAACCGGACGCCGGAAGATTTTCAGTGAACAGCCGGAGTCGTGAATGCCGTCGCGGAGGACGACGTTTCTGGCCATGTACGCAAGACGTGACGAGATGCGCCGGATGACCGTGTCGAGCCGCTGCCGGCGGCGTCCGCACACAAGATCGTAGTCCTTGGTCAACGGCAGCAGCAGGGAAATGTCCGCGGGATCGTATTGAAGATCACCGTCCAACGTGGCAATCAATTCGCCGCGGGCATGGCGAAAGCCCGCGGCAAAGGCCGCGGTTTGCCCGTGATTACGATCAAAATGGATCACCCTGACCTCGGGGGTGTGCCGGCGGATCTCATCCAGCAACGCGGAACTGCCGTCCGTGCTGCCGTCATCCACGTACAAAATTTCAAACGGGGAACCGTGCGACGGCTCCAGGCTTCCCAAGACTTTCGTCAGTTGATTGGTCAACGGCTGCAAGTTGTCCCGCTCATCCTTGATGGGGATCACCATGGAGAGCCAGGGTGGTGGGGAATGAGTCATACGCGGCGTCGGGGTGGTCCGTTCGGTTTCACGTGCAGGTCTCAACGCGCAGGCACGTCGCAAAGTGGAAGGAACGTCGTTCACGAAATCGGGCACCCATTCTACGCATCCCCCCCCAAACTGGTCAAACCACTGTACCCCCTCAGTACATATAAAACAGACCCCCAACCCCGCCCCATCCTTTTCTTTTCAGTCGTAGTGGCGGCATCTCATGCCGCCTTCTTCCAGGCACTTCCCCTGTCCTTTTCCCCTTCAGTTGTAGGGCCCACATCTAATGCGGCCCGCTCTCCTTGCCTTTTGCAGTTGTAGCGCGCCATCCCATGGCGCCACCCCAAGGCGCCTGCGGGCGTGGCTGCGCCCCGGTCCCGAATTCGATATGGGGGCGAGGACTGTTTGAGCGCAGCGAGTTCCGCAGCCCAAATCTTTCGGGACCGAGGCAAAGGCACCCAACGGGCCACGCCCGGGCGCCCATGGTTTTGGGTCCTTTTGCCGAAACAAAAGGACCTCGGCGTGCGGGGCCGAAACCCCGCGAGCATTCCCCCCTCGGCGTGCGGGGCCGAAACCCCGCGAGCATTCCCCCCTCGGCGTGCGGGGCCGAAACCCAGCAAATATTCCCACCCTCAGGCTTTCGGCGTCACCGTAAAGCGCAGGGTACCCATGCGCGTGACGTCGTTGGCTTCGAACCCCACGAAGATGTCGACCCGGTAGAGTCCCGGAATCCAGCCTTCCTGCGACGGCGCGAAGAACTTGAGATAACCGCTTTCGTCTTCCACCGCCAAGTAGGCGATTTCTTCATCGGTGAAAGCGTCCCCGGAAAACCCCTGCACCTTCTCCGGAAACAAGCGCCCGATGATCTGATACGCGCTATAGTGCTGAAACACGCGAAACACGACGTGGACCGCCAACGCATCGGAAGGGAATTCCTCGGTCGGACGGATGGGGTAATAGCGGTGCCCGCGCCGAAGATCCAGATCTTCTTCAAAGCTTTCCGCCAGGGTGATATGAAAAAACAGCCCGCCGGGCGTCTCGTCCGGGAGACCGGACAAATCAAGTGCCGGGTTCTTGTAATAGTCCAATGGGTCGGGAGCCATGTCCTCCGGACTTTCGGGAATGGTATCGAACTGGGAAAAGCCGTGCTGGATTTCATCGGGACTGAAGGGAGCCGGTGGCGCGTCCTGAGCCCGGACCGGACCCGAAAGACACAGGAAAAATAGGAGGAAGACAAGGTTACAAATGTGCATGCTGTAGCCGCGCCATCATATGGCGCTATCTTCCAAATGGCCATTCCGAGCTTGTCCTGAGCAGAGTGAAGGACCTAGCGAGGAATCTCTCTCGTCTTACATTCTATGTTGCCAGTAGTCTGGTTCCCGTTGCAGATGCATCACAGCAACAACGAAAAGCTCCTCTCCATCTTCTGCATACAGGATTCCATAGGGAAACCTTCGGACCAACGATCTTCTTATATCCTCTTCTATGACTGGCCACGCCCTTGGGTGAGCAAGTATTCTTTCAATCGTCGAATAGATTTCTACCGCAAAGTCGTACCCCTTCCTCACGTTCTTCATAGTATTCAACGGCCTTGACGAATTCGGTCTCGGCCTCCGGATGAAAGACGTATCTCACGAGGGAAATTTTTCCCACGTCTTTTGAAAGACGTCGTCTCCTGGAATGCCCTCGACCTCGCCGGACCGCAATTCCTTCAGTCGCTGTTTTGCAACCGCAGCCCATTTCTTATCAATATCCGATTGTGTCGGGTTGAGGCTTTTCAGAATCGAATCGACAACCATCGCCCGTTCTTCTATTGGAAGGTCAATCACCTCTGTAATTAAGTCTTTCGTCTTCATGGCACCTCCACCAGAATATGTAGTGGTCAAGGAAAAAGAGACAATCACCCCGCTTGTATGCCGTCACTATAGCAGCCAGAAGCGTTCCCTTGCGAGGCGAAAAGCGCCTTTGCTAGAATCGCGTGCCTTTCGGAACGTCCTGTATGTGTTCAGTCATTCGTTGACAATTTTTGCTCCTCGATGACAACCAATCGGGGATCTTCCCCTCCTTTGTAAGGAGGGGTGAGGGGAGGTAGAGGCTGAAGCGTGGTTGATCAAATGGCCGAGCAAGTCGCTGAGAACGAAGAAGCGTTACCCCAATTATTAGGGGATTTCGCGCCGATCGACGTCTGGCAACAGCATATGAATACCGTGTTCTACGGCCTGCGAGGCGAACGCCTGCGGGAACTCTACCAGACCTTTGCCGCGGCGGATTACCGCCTGGGGTACGCCTTGGCCGCGGATTACGTGGAACGGGCCATCCAACGCCAAAAAGCCGGTCCCGGGACCGGAGCCGCTCCGCTTACCATTATGGAGTGGGGCTGCGGAAACGGCAATTTGGCTGCCTGCTTTCTCGATCACGTCAAGGCCCTGGATCGGGACGCGACGCTCTATCCACGTCTGCAGTACGTGCTCATCGATGCTTCGGAGACCGTGCTGGCAAGCGCCAGGGCGAATGCGGAGTTGGCCGGGCACGGGGACCGAGTGCAATTCGTGCATGCCACGGTGCAGGAACTGCAATCGTATCGCGACGGGTCGATCGATCGAATTTTTTGCAACGAACTGTGGAGCGAATTGCCGACCAAACTCCTGCTGCGCAAGGCCGGGGACGTCATGGAAGAACACATCCGGCCCAATTTGAAGGAAACCCGGCTCGTGGACTTTCCCGATTGGCTGGGATTGGTGCAGGCGTTCGATCAAACCGATATCGCCGGGCTCAAACCCCTGCCGGCCTTCCTGGAGGACATCCTGTGGGAACGGGAGTATCACAAGATCGAGGCCAAAGACGTGCCGTTCCGTCGCCTGGTGACGGATTTTTTAAAACTCTTCGATGAAGAACTCCTGATGCCCGTGAACGTCGGCGCGGCCGCCTCCCTCAAGGAAGCGCATCGGTTGCTGGCCCCGGACGCGATCGGGTTCAGCAGCTTCGATGCCGGCACCGCGGACGAGGCCGTCCTCAATGATCCGGAAAAACCCTGCTACAACCTGGTGGGTGGGCAATTCAGTTTTATGGTCAACGTTGCGCTGTTGGAAGACGTGGCCAAACAGGTCGGCGAGGGACGGGTGACGGTCGAGCCGCAAAAAGAATTTGTCGGAAGAAGCCTCGGGGTCAACGTCATGAGCCTCATGGACGTGCTGGCTTCCCATCCCGCCTTGCCGCAGGGCGGACCATGGGAAATCGATCGCTTGATCCTGAAAACCATCGAGGCGGTGAATACCGGCTATACGAGTCCCTATGAACGGACCATCCAATTGCCCCTTGATCCCGCGACCCCGGAGGAGACGCGCCGGGAATTGGAGCAACTGCTGGCACGACAGGCAAAGCACGGCGTCGCGGATACCGTGGCCTACCTCACGGAAGAAGAGGTCATGCGTGCGGCCGGTCGACTGGAGGAACTGGGCTACGACCGGGGCACCCTCCAGGCCGCGTTCATGGCCCCGCCGCAACCCGTGGATTATTTCCATTTCCGGCTGGACCCGGATAAATAGTGATGGGGCTTGTTCCCCTCCTTTGTTGTAGTGTCCCGTTTGATTGGCTAGACTCAGATGCTATCATGCGTGGGATTGAGTATATCCAACAACGGAGGCCCCATGGACATCAAATTGCATAAGTTAGCCCGCACCACCCCGGCGACCCGCCGGTACATCCAGACCGCCCCTAAAAGCGCCGCGACGCTCGCCCGGGAACTCGGCGTCGCCTTGACGACCATCTATAAATGGAAGCACGCCGGCCGGGTCCACGATGGCTCCCACGTCCGCCACCAGCTCCATGCCAGTACCTCTCCCGAGCAGGAAGCCCTCATCGCCGAATTGCGCACCCAGTTGCGCTTATCCCTCGACGATGTCACGGAGGTCATGAATCGGTGCAGTGCGCCGCCCTTGAGTCGGAGCGCGATCCATCGCTGCTTGGTGCGGCTGGGCGTGGCGCGGTTGCCTCCCGTCTCCCCCGACGCGCCGCCGGTGGAGCGGTTCGCGGCAACGCCCTGCGGGTACATTCATCTGGATCTGAAAGTGTTAAGCAAATTACAGAAGCAGCCCAGTTATGTGTTGGTGGCCATTGATCGCGCCACGCGCTATGTGTGGGTCAAAGTGCTGCCCCGGCGCACCGCTGCCACGGTGACGCAAGCCGTCGAAGAGTTTTTGGCCGCGTTTCCGCACAAGGTCCATACGTTCCTGACCGATAATGATGGCGCGTTTACCGATCGGTTTGCCGTGCACAAAAAAGGGAAACCCGCCGGGCAGCCGAGCGGGACGCATCGCCTGGACCGGGTGTGCCAGGCGCATGGGATCAAACATCGACTGATCCGGCCCTATCATCCCCAGACGAATGGGATGGTCGAGCGGTTTAACCGGCGGTTGAACGACGCGTTACAGAGCCAGCCGCCGCTCCGGCCTCATTGCAGCAACCGCTTTCGGACCCACGCCGAGCGGAACGCGTTTATCACGCGGTTCGTGGACAATTATAATCGGACTCGGTTAAAGTGCCTCAACTATCAGACGCCCTTGCAACTGCTCCAGAATCACACGGGACAGTACACTTTGTAAGGAGGGGTGAGGGGAGGTAGAGCGCATTTGTAGCGGCGCCATCTCATGGCGCTTCTTCTAAAGAGCCGTCTCTGACCCATATCATAACAAAATACCGGAATGGTCATTCCAAGCGAAGCGCCTGTCCTGAGCCTGCCCTGAGTTCTGCGAAGGGTCTTGTCGAAGGAAGGAATCTGTTCGGTGTATATTTCTTCATTGACTGTTTTCATTGACTGCGAGTATACTGCGCGTACTTCCTAGCATAAATGCCGGGTGCGCGCCGGATTATAGTACCGTTAAGAGGTTGTAAAATGATTGGTTCATTTGGGTGGATGGAATTATTACTCATCCTGTTCATCGTTCTCATTATCTTCGGGGCGGGAAAAATCCCGCAATTGGGAGAAGGATTGGGCAAAGCCATCAAAGGGTTCAAAAAGTCCATTAATGAATCCGACGCCATGGACGTGACGCCGCAGGAAGAAAGCATGGACGCAACGGCGCCGCCGCAGCCTGGCCAGATCACGGAGCCGGCCATGGCGCAAACCATCGCCGTCCCTCCGGCAGCGGAACCGGTACAACAGGCCGCACCGGCGCCGCAGCCCGAAGCGCAAGTCCAGGAAACCAGGCAGGCATAGCACAAGCTACACCCTCTCCCCGTGGGAGAGGGTAGATAAAAAAACCCTCTCCCTGGTGGGAGAGGGTAGGATGAGGGGGGAGAACCCCGCCCTTACAAAGAACGGTTATCGATGGAGAAAAAGAATGTTCGGCCTGGGTGGAATGGAAATTCTGATGATTCTGGTCATTGCCTTTCTGTTGTTCGGGCCCAAGGAATTACCGGAAATCGGCAAGCAGGTAGGGAAAGCCGTCAAGGGGTTTAAAGAAACCGCGGATGATTTACGGCAGTCGGTCGAGCCGGAAATCAATATGATTCAGCAGGAAGTGAAAATGGTGGAGCAGGACCTGCAATCATCCATGAAAGAAGCGGAAGACTCAATCAAAGGCGCAGGCGACGCGGCATCCGCCGGCATCAACGAAGGAAACAAACCCGCGTGAGGAACGATTCCCCTCCTTTGTAAGGAGGGGTGAGGGGAGGTAGAGAGCATTTGTAACCGCCGCTACCCGACCCCGAAAAAAACCAAACAAAATACATTCAACCTCTTGCAATAAAATCTATTTTGGAATACATTGTTCAATATTTTTAATATGACCCCAAATCCGAGAAACACGAAACAGGCAACCCGATAACGTCACTCAATTGAACAAAGGAGGGAAATCACAAAGAAAAGGGAAATGCCGTTCTACAAGAAATTTTTGAAGAAATATGTAAGGCCGTATCTCATGTGGCCAGGAAAGAAGTAAATAACGAGAAGCAGTCATAATAATGGGCTGGCAGGAAAAACGCGCTGCCCGCAGGGGGAATCAACTTACAGGAGGAGTCACAATGAAACGATTTAACCACGGTATCAAATGGACGCTGGCCGCGGTCCTGCTCGCAGGGGTCACGGCGGCTCCGGTTATGGCCGAGAAAACCACACCGGCCACGGGGAAAAACTCGGCGGTGCCGGCCGTGCCGCGCGCGATTCCGGATCTGCTTCCATATCACAAATTCGATCCGCCCAAGAGCAAGCTGTTCGACATCAGCAAGCTGACCATTTCCGGCGACCTGCGGGTTCGTCCGGAATTTCGTACCGGCGGCACCTTTGGGAGAACTCAGGAGAATCAGTTTATGGTGCAGCAATGGGCGCGGTTGGGCTTCAACTACTCCATCTCGCCGGACGTGACCTTCTTCCTCCAGGCCCAACATTCCAAGAACTGGGGGACCAATATAGGTGGGCCACAGGCGGGGGCCGACGCGAATGGTACCAATGGGACGCTCTTTGCCCGGCAGGCCTTCATGCTGGTGCGGAACTTCCTGGTGCCGAACCTGACCATCAAAGCCGGGAGGCAACTGGTGGTCTGGGGCAACCATCGTATGTTCGGGCATTTCGACTGGAACAACGTAGGTTGGACCCACGATGGGTTGACCGCGAACTACAAGCTCAGCAAGACCACCACCCTGCAAGTGGGCTGGTTGCGCACGGCTGAGAGAAACTGTGTGGGTCCGACAACGGGTAACTGTATTGGTGGCACCCGGGTTGCTGGCGTAGAGGCAACGGACGATGGCAACCTTGTCTATTTGCGGGCGCCCATGAAGGTTGCGGGTGTGGTGCTGGAACCCACCTATATCTGGCATGACGGTGGAACGGGTGGCGGAGGAGTGAACGCCAGTGGGACCGACACTATTCGTCCTCGAAACCAAAGCCGGCATACCATGGGCGGCCGGGCCGTCAAGAAATTCGCCGCGGGAAGCGCCCGCGTGGACCTCACGCTTGAAGGCTACTATCAGTTCGGGGAAATCGGTACGGGTGGCGCAACAAACGCCAAGAACATGGATATCGAAGCTTATGCCTTCCATATCGACGGTGGCGTGACTCTTCCGGTTCCCATGGCGCCCCGCCTGAGCGCCGAGTTCAACACGGCCTCCGGTAACAAAGGCGACGGCAAAGAGAGAGGCTTTGATCAATTGTACCCCACCAATCACATCCACTTCGGGTACATGGACCGCATGTCCTGGAAGAACATGAACCATTTGGCATTCGGCCTCCAACTGCGGCCCAACAAGGACAGCCACTTCGAAGTGACCGGCCACTTGTTTTCCAAACAGGAGTCAAGCGACCGGTGGTATCATGCAGCCCAAGGTGCCATGCCAGTACCGGATGCGGCTAGCAATACTTCGACAGACCTGGGTGAGGAAATCGACGTGGTCTATACCCATTTCTTCACTCCCGGAAACCACGTGGCCTGGCAAATCGGCGGCGGTGTTTTCCTGCCGGGTGCGTTCGTCGATAACGCAGTTTCTAATGCTAGTGAACAAACCTGGGGCTATACCCAACTCTGGGTAAACTTCTAACAAGAAGAAACCCCGTTATCTCAATCCCCGCTGAGGCTCAACCCTCAGCGGGGATTTTTTTATGCCACCTTTTCCCCTTCTGTCCTTCAGTCATCCCCGACCTGATCGGGGATCCAGGCAATCTACGAGGATCCAGGATTTTTGCTTTGTATTTGTAGCTGCCGCATCTCATGCGGCCGCCGCCTCTTCCCCTGTGGGTCCTTCCCGACGCATGTCCCCGACGTTCGCAATCGAGATCTAATCGGGAATCCAGCGTCTTTGTTCTTGCATTTGTAGCCGTCGCATCTCATGCGGTCTAAAACAGGCGCGATGAGATTGCGCCGCTCCTTCTGGTTGTGACAGTGGAAAACGTTTTGATTTCTGAACATGACTTATCCATAATTGTAATCTCTGGTCTTGTTTTAAACATGTCTTCAACGAATTACAGAGAAATGTTGGGGCAGCAGTGAGGCAAGATATGATTTTTAATTGTATGGCCGTCATTGTCAAAAAACTCATCGGGATTGAACTTGAAAAGCGAACGGATTTGATATCTTTTGTCGCTCTTATGTTGTCTATTTTGGCTGTAGCGTGGTCAATTTATGGGTTCCTCAAGGGTGCAAAAGTCAACATCTATCTGGATGATCAAGTGCTTATCACCAAAGAAGATTGTGGTCGGGGTGATGGGGTTAAGTGCCTTCGGCTTGGGACGACTGTTGCTTTCAGCAATAGTGGTGAAATTGGCTACGATGCGGTCATAAAAAAAATCGTAATTGCTCTAAAATTTCTAGACGGAGCGGAGTATGAACAGGAATGGTATGAGTTCGTTACTTTTAGGAAAAATGAAAATAATAATCAACTGAAGAAAAAAGATCCTGTAGCATCTGCCGTACCTTTGCAAATTAGTGCCCAAAATGCGCTCAGCCGTGATATCTATTTTACGCCCTTTCGGAAGCGTTGCGCGGCTGGCGAAACAGGCTGTGATGAGTGGCATAACTATATTACGTGGAAGGATTTCCTCAAGAAATTGAAAGTTGGGCAAAATATTGAGGTGACAATCATAGCCGAATCCTTGGATAATAAGATACTGGAGAAGAAGTCATGCAAAGTTGATATTGATCAGCATCTGATTCGTATGTTAAATAATCCTGGCTGGCAATCCCCTTCTTGTTGGCCGTTGGAATGAAAGGAGTTATGAAGATGAAAAATTGTATGCCGGTTGTCGTTGCCTTCACCGTCCTAAGTCTGGTTTTAGTGGTCTCTATCAGTCCATCGGTTTTAGCACAGCCCCTTGCTGCTCTCTCAAAGAAAGCGGAGAAACCTCCCCCAAAACCGACTCCCGAGTCTCCTCCCGTATCGAGGGATCCTGCGAGTCCTCCAACGGAGACACCACCACCTCCTGAGCCACCACCACCTCCTCCGGAGGATTAACCTGAGGATTCACGCAGGCAGCCCAAAATAGACTTTCCTCCATTTAGAAGTCTAGGGGGCAAACGTGAGGCATTTTGTAGGATTCTCTCCGTGTGGCTGCGGGAAAGTGGTTAACTCGGAGAGGTTTTCAAGGTCGCGGAGCGCGCCCAGTTTTTCCCTGTAAGGCCACATCCTATGCGGCCTAGAGAAGAAAGCGCCATGAGATGGCGCAGCTACAAAGATGTAGAAGAATGCACGGTCCTTCAAGAAAGAATGAATAAATGGTCACAGACATGTTATATAAAGACTGGTTGACTATGGCCATCAAAAGGTCGAAGAATGAAGGACGTGATTACTCGCCAAACAGTCGTCGATAAGCTCGCCGCCTATTTGCACCATGAGCTTTCACTTTCCGGTCTCGTGACGTGGGCGGAAACCGCCCTCATGGATGGTGAATTTGACCGCACTCATTTCAGAGACATTCGAGACGTTGTGGCCCGGGTGGGGGTTGCTGACATCCGAGCGTTTGGTCTGACCTGGGAAGACTGCGAACACCTGCTAGGGCGATTAGGCTATTCAGCCCATATCCAAATCGAAGCAACCTGACAACGTATAGTACGGCATCCCGGGTCATGGCCCGGGACAGGCCTTATGCTGCTCTTTCCCTCTTCTCCCACCCAATCTGTCATTCCGAGCGAAGCGAGGAATCTGCTACTTTTCTTCTGTCATCCTTGACATTATTAATCGAGGATCCAGGGTTGTTGTTGTGTCTTTTGTTTTCGTAGCCGCGCCATACCTGCTCGGAGGCAGGGACATGCCTTATGGCGCTTCTTCTCTTGACGGCCGCCCCGTAGCCCGGATTAGCACAACAACGTAATCCGACACGGGGGCTGGCCTTGTCGCACCGCGAGGCTTGACGCGACGCTAACCCGAGCGACCCGGCTGTTTGCTATCAGCCCCTGGGCGTGATATGCCCACGGAACTGAGAGAGAAAGGCTTGACGACATCGACGATGTCGTTCAATTGTCGGGGGCGGCTTCTCTTGTACGACGAGCCTTGATCCCGTTGATAATATCTTTTGCCGCCATACCCTGGAACAGCCCCTCGCGCTCCGCCGTGTAATCACCGTGCCCGGTTCTGAATTGGTTCAGGAAGCGAATGGTATCAACCACGCCGACTTCCCGAATCAGCGTCTCAGTCACATGCTGATTCAGTGCAGAAAGAGATGGAATGTGTGTGCTCATGGGAGAACCTCCGCCGCCAAGTCAAGAAGCGACACCACGGGACATGCAAGCTCGGACAGCACAGGCCTTTTCCGTAAAAGTTTGCCGTCGCAGGTACAGAAAAAATCTGCACCGGCGGTTGATGCCAGAGCTAAATGGACGGCATCCATCGGAAAGATGCCGCTCTTCTCAAGCGACTCCGCCAAGAGTTCCACGCCCCGTGTCATTTCCACGTACTCATTCGCAAGGGCTAATATGGCCGTCACTTGGCTGCGCCGTTCATCATTCGGAATTCGACTGGCCTCGTAATCAAGCGCTTCCGAACCCAGCAACGAAACATCACCGGCCTGCACTGATGACAGAATGGCCAACACGGCCTCCGCTTCAACCTTGATACGCGGTTGAGTCTGATCATCAAGGGGCCGTTGAAGACAACAACAGTCAAGGTAAATTCGCATGTCAACGTTCTATCAGGCATCAAAGTGTAGAGCAAAACGGAGGCAATGACAAATACACTAAGGCGGAGTAGGTCGGATTAGCGTAGCCCTTCGACTTCGCTCAGGACAGGCGTAATCCGACATCCCCTGCTCGGCGAAGAACTCAAGGACCGCTTCCGCAAATACCTCAAAGGCGAAGGCAGGCCCTGGAAGGCAGGGATCGCGTTTACTGACGTTCACGATAGAGAGTATAGTGATGGTTTGGACAAAGGGCTCCTCTATGGAAATTCATCAATCGTCTGGTGTCCTCACAAAGACCCATACCCGGAATGCTCTGCCGCGGGAGGGACTAATCATGCGGACCACGCGACCTGGAATTCATCGATTCTTCGTCCTGCTTCTTGTCGCGCTGGCCGTCGCGGGCTGCACGGCGACACCCGGCGCCAGCCCGTTCGAGACGTTGACGGAGATGGGGGTCGCGTATGCCGACCGGATGCCCGTGCTGATCGACAAGTCGTTCGACGTTGCGGTTACTGTCGATTCCGAGACGCTGATCGAAGCACGGAACGATCTGTCGGAAGCGGAACGTCGGTCTTCGCTTGACGAGTTTGACCAGGCGATGAAGGCGCGCTTGGACACATACGCCGACCTCAAACGTCACACCCATCTTCTGAAGTCATATTTCCTCGCGTTCAAGAGCCTGTCCAAACTGGATGCGGTGCCCGGCATTCGTACTGCCGCGAAGAATATGACGAGTGAGCTTGGCAAAATTTCTTCGGGACTCAAGGCCCTCACGATCGGATCGGCGTCGGTGAAGGGCCTGATCGCGCCGTCTGTGAACCTTGTGGTCGGATCATTCAAATCGTCGGCGTTACGTGACGAGTTTGAAGCCCGTGGTGGGATGATCGAACGGGAGTTGGCGTTGCAGGAGGCCCTGGTGCAGGCGATCGCAGAACAGATTCGTGTTGACCAAGCCAATCAGTCGTTACGGTATTGTCGCGATAACGTGGTTGAACCGTACGTGGGTACGGGCAAGCTGCGTCAAGGCTGGCCGAAGCGGCGGCTGCGCTGCCTCCGTTCCACAACCGACGTGGACATGGCGCAGGCGGCGGAAGCGGCCATCCGTTCATTGCGAATGGCGTACATTGCCGCAGCCGAAAACCACATCGAGTATTCGCACGTTGCCGACTTGGTCACCACGGTGCAACGGTTTGTCGAACTCGTATCGCGATTCACCGAGGACAAGAAGGAGAACTAGCCCATGCCTCCCGGAAAACTTCGTAAAGATACGCTGTCAGAGCTACGGAAGGCTCGGAACGACATGACGTCCATTGAGTGGCTGACGAAGGTGGAACAACTTTCCGAAGCCGAGCAGACAGCCGCGGCGAAGGCCAAGCTGAACGTCTCCCTGGCTATCCGCAAGTTGGAGAATGCTCAACTCGCGGAGATCAGGCAGCAGCTTGTTGTCAACGAGAAGGAATTCCAACAAGGCATCACCAAACTCAACACGGCCGCGAAAGAACTCAACAACATTAAGCCGTATATGAAAGCTGTCACCAGTCTCTTGCAGGTGGTCGCTACAATCGTCAAGCTTCTCTAACACAACTTTCCAAGGAGAGCACGCACCTTTCTTCCGTTAGGTTGAGGTTGATGCCGGGTTACGGCAACGGAAAGCGCCATCAGGCATGTCCCTGACCCTGAGCAGGGATGGCACGGCTACACAAGGGGAGAAGAAGGCGTTGAGATTTTGTAAAGTTTGTAAAGTTTTTTACAATGTTTAAAGTTTGTACACTTTGTAACATTCATTAAAATGTTTACAATATGTAAACTTTCTCATCTTTTTTACAATTTGTAACATTACGTATCATTATCTCTCTGACATTCTCTAAATGGGATGATACACAAGGATGTCTATACAAACGGTATACGCTAAGAATTGGCCCAATCCGTGCGTCTGAGTGTAAGAAGGAGGAGGTGACATGGGTCAAGTGAACTTCCGAATGACAGACGAGCGTCTGGCACTCATTGATCGGGCGGCTGCGATTCGAGGCGTCACGCGCACCGAGTTCGTGCTCCGGTCGAGTGAAGCGGCGGCGATCGAGACGTTGAATGAGCGCCCCGTTATTGCGCTCGATGACGAGGCTTACGACGCCTTTGTCGCCGCGCTCGATGCACCGATCCAACCGAACGATCGCTTGAAAGAACGGTTTGCCCGCCAGCCGCTGTGGGAACGATAACCCCGGGTCAAGCCCGGGGCAAGCCTAATGCCCCTGAGCCGCTTGGTGCACGTCTTTTGTAGCCGCGTCATCGCGGTCTGCGAGCAGGTTTGCCGCAGGGGCCGCGGTGTCGGGTTACGCCTTCGGCTAACCCGACCTACGGCTCTACTACAACTACCAAAGGCAAAGACGCTGGATTCCCGATTACAAACGTCGGGAATGACCGATGAGAGTGTGCCATAAGGCATGTCTCTGCCCCCCGCTCAGGATGTGGTGCTCCTAATCTTTTGCCGTTGAGAAAATTAGCGTGCGAGCGGAAGGGCCAGGAGCGGCGAGGAGTCGGGCAGCAGAAGGGAGACCTCGCTCGATTCGGATGCGTTTTCGAGAAATTCGCGGACGGTGACGGTCCCGTTCTTGTTCGCATCCGCACTGCCCAACAGCCCGGCCAGGATACCGGCAGGTTCCCCGTTTCCTCGACCGGGACGTTTGCGAAGTTGGATGACCGGGGTTTTATCCTGCTGCGACAGACCGCTGGTCCAGCGAACCGGGGAGGCTTCATCAGTCGATGCGTTTTGCGCGCCTTGCTTCGCAATGGGAGTATCGAGGATCAGCAGGGTCAACCGGTTTTGAAGTTTCCCCAAGAGGCGCTGAAGCGTTCGAAGGGAGATCAACTGTTTGGCCGTTGCCTCCGGCGATCCTTCATAAGGGACCAGATAGACCTCGCCGTTCGTTTGGTCCTTGACGGCCTGACCGGAAAAATACACGACCAGCACGGATTCCTTGCCGATTCGTTGCCGAACCCACGTGAGCAGCGTTTTTGCAATGTCTGATTTTGCGGCCCGGCTTCCCTGGAGTACGCGGATGTTCTGGTTGGTGAAGAGACCGGTTGTTTGCAGGGTGTCCCGTATCGTCATGAGGTGATCTTCGGGTATGCGATAGGCCTGTGGCCAGGGCTCCTGATACGTATCCATCCCGATGAGCATGGCCACGTGCGCATCCGTGGCAGATGACCTCTTTTTGGAAGCCACGACGTCAGGCATTTTCTTCGTCTTCGTGGCCGGCGGCTTCGGCTTTCGGATGGTGGTCTGTGGCCTGGACGGGCGAGCTTGGGAGCCCAGTGCCGCGGTCCCGGGCTGGAGCGGCGCCACAATGCGGTGAGACCCGATGTGGGTTCCATCTTCGAGTTGCAACGAGACCACCAGTTCCGCCTTTTGTCCTGGCACGTCGATCGGCATACGGCCTCGAATCTCCGTGGTCCTGGTTTCTCCTGGCTGGAACGTGCCCATGGAGATGGGCAGCGGTGTCATTTGTGCAAAGGCTTCTACCAGGGTCGCGTTCCCTACCACGTTGGCATTGGCCGTGGTTATGACGGTGCTCCCCAAATTGGTGGCTTCGATTATCAACACAATGGCTTCACCGCCTTCGAGAATCAGATTATCGTTGCCGTCCTTCAGCATCGTGCGAAAGGTAAAGAATGTCTGGCTTCCCGGTGCGGCGGGAGACGGAGCCGCGAATCGGGGTGTGGCCTGGGGTGCGAATCGAGGCGTGGGCGAGGTAAATGCCGGTTGGCGACCCTGTTGCGCCACCAGGGGTTTCGTGCCGCCGTCCTTGAGCAGTTGCGGTACCACCCCCACGAGTTGTTGAGCCAGTTCCGCCGCCGCACCGTTGATTTTGGCATCGTATTGTCCGGTGGTGCAGGATACGGATTGGCCGGTGAGGGCCGGAGCCCAAACCCTGACCTGGCCGCCGTAATTCAAAGGGATTTGCCCCAATTCGGCACCGTTTCTATCGATGAACACCGCTTGCAGCTTGAAGTTGAGGTAGGCCAGATAATTGTCCTCCTCCGCCATACGGTCGACTTCCTGGAACGCTTGGTTGACCATGCTGATCTGGATGATCAAATCGCTTGGCCGGGTGGCTTGGACGGCTTCTCCGGTTCCTGCATAGGCCGTGACGGACTGAAAGGTTTCCTGTCCCAGGGTGAGAAAGTTTTGGACAATGCTCTCTCCCGTTTGCAGTGTATACGGAAGGTCGCATGCCTGAATTTCGATCGTGGCTTCCGTGACGCTCGGATCAAAGGCATATGCCACCGAGATGGGAATGGCCGGCTCCTTCGGTTTTTCTTCTTCTCCAAATCCAAAGCTGGGCAGGCTGATGTCCGGGAAGCCCAAGTCCGGAAGACTGATGTCCGGCATACTCACTTCCGGGATGTATTGGCAGCCTGAAAACAGGAGGATCGAAACGAAAACGAGGAGCCTCGGCAGGGTACACGTTCTCAGATACATGGCCTGTAACCTACCCGATGCCTTCAATGGTTTGCAACCTCCTCGTTGCGCTACACTCGCGTCTTTTTTTACGCTGGCATATAATAAAAGAGAAGGTTTGATCTGTTTTGGACTGGAGAATCCATTGACCCTGCGTCGAACAATTCTTCCTGACGAGCCCGCCGACCGGAGACCGCTTCTCTCCATGATTTTGGGGATCAGTCTGCTGAGCGGCCTTTTCGGAGGCTGCGGCGGCTGGCCGCAGGCCCGTCTCGATTCGTACCTCGGCCAGCAGCCGACACTCGATCTCTCGGGGTTTGCGGATTTGCCGGGCGCTGTACAAGCCGGGCTTGTGGTTTTCAACGATACGACCGCTCCGGATTCCGCTCCCAAACTCTCGGAAGCTTCTTTCGCTGCACTGACCGAGCACGTGCGGCAGCAATTGATGCATGCCGTTCCCCTCGAGGTGGTGCGCGTCGTTCATTCGTCGAATCCGGCAACCTCGTTCCCGAATTTCGCTGCGGTGCTTCAATGGGGAAAAGACCAGCATGTCGATTACCTCGTCATGGCCATTCTCTCGAGTTCCGAAATCGAAGTGCCGGAACGACTTCCCTGGCGAGGATCGACCTTGGGGGCCATCGGGCGCGGATTGCTGTTAGGGTATCGCGCGGAAAACCTGGCGCTTGCCGAATTGGCGTTGGTCGATGTGCGCTCCGGGCAGGTATTGGCCAGGGTCGAGGGGAATGCCTGGGCTTCCCTGGAACGGCTTGACGTGCCCCTCGAGTCCAACGTCTACCCGGTGGTTCGACGGAACCTGGAGGATCCGCCTATTTACCCTGAAAAGGAGGAAGATGCTCACGACGTCATGCGAGCGGTCGCCGGCAATGATGCCGTGAATCAAGCGGTGATGCATTTGAAAGAAGCCTGGGGCCGATCCTGAACTGTCTCGGCGTCTAGCGATAATTGACGAACTGAAGGTCGATGCCGAAGTCTTCTTGTTTCAGAAAGCCGATGACGGCCTGCAGTTCGTCTTTGTTTTTGCTCTGCACGCGCACCTGGTCTCCTTGAATCTGCGCCTGCGCCTTGAACTTTTTCTCCTTCAGACTCTTTACAATGGCCTTGGCTTTGTCTTCGACGATCCCGCTTTGGACCGTGACGTGTTGCCGGACGGTCCCCCCCAGGGCTTGTTCCACCTTGCCGTAGTTGAGGGCTTTCAACGACACGCTTCGTTTCACGCATTTTCCCTTGAGGATGTCGATGACCGCCTTGAGTTTATAGTCGTCGTCCGCCACGATCTCCAGGACGTGGTCTTTTTCCTTGAGCGTGACCCCGGACTGTGATCCTTTGAAATCGAATCGTTGACCGATTTCTTTCATGGTTTGATCAACCGCGTTTTTGACTTCCTGCATTTCAACCGTGGATGTCACGTCAAACGAGAACGTATCCGCCATGAAGCCGTCTCCTTTCTTTTCCCCTCCTTTGTAAGGGGAACTATATACTTAACAGCGTGTAAGTGGTTTCGTCCTTTTAAGCCTATTTTCCTTGGTAGTGACGGCTCTCAACCGCCGTCTCTCTTGTCTTGGTATCGCTCGATCCTCCAGCAGAGGCGAGCACAAACACCAACAAACCAAAGGACATGGCGAACAGGAGTACTTGCGCACTATGCAGCTTTAAGCACCATCGTCTGTTCGTTTCTATCTCTGTTTCGGCCTTATCCACCGGAATATTACCGTCTTGGGCTAACTGGTGAAAGACAGGTTCTTTCACCATCATATACAGTATCCACACCCCACAAAAAAGTGACAACAGTTGTCCAATCAAAACAAAAGTTAAGGCCCACGAGCTATCTGTTGCCAAACCCTTGGAAGCCGTCACAATCGTCAGAAACGCTGTTGAGAGAGCCGCGAGGAACTTCGCAAATTCCCAATGACGACGGTGGTGTTCAACGGTGTGGGATTGGGTGTCTGTGTTCACAATGTTTCTATTATCGCGGTTTATTCTAATGGGGTACTATTATGTCTGACAAGCTAACGAAAAAAGATGTTTGGTACAACAAAAAAGTATTGACAACCTCCTCAAAAGAGCGTATATTTCATTACGTAAATTGACATAGACAATAAACGAAAGGAGGAAGACATTATGGCAAAACGGACCGCAAATACACTGAGCATCATGGAAGTCTTGTCCCTGTTCGCCACGGAAGCGGATGCTGTGACATGGTTTGAGGATGTGCGCTGGAATGGCAATCCAGTCTGTACGCATTGTGGCAATACGGAAAATCTGTCACGACCGAAGACCAGACCTGATGCGTATTGGTGTTCCGCTTGTCATCAACGGTTTACTGTTCGTATGGGAACCGTGATGGAATCCTCCCGAATCCCACTCCAAAAGTGGGCCGTGGCGATGTACTACACCCTGACAGCCAGAAAAGGAATTAGCAGTCTTCAACTCAGTAAAGAACTCAAAGTGACACAGAAAACGGCTTGGTTCCTGTTACAGCGTATCCGTGAAGCCTGCGAACGTGAGGAATTCAAGGTGAGTCTGATTGCCGAAATTGATGAAGTCTATATTGGTGGCCGGAACAAGAACCGTCACCTGAAAGACCGTCCTAAGATCGGACAAGGTATGGAAGGGAAACAGGCTGTACTGGGTATCCATCAACGACGGGGACCGACGAAGGCCCTACCAGTTGATCAGACAGATATGGCGACGCTCTATCCCGTGATTCAAAAGCATGTGGAACCGGGAACATTTGTATGCACTGATGATCACGGAGCCTACCGCAACCTGGACAAATTAGGCTATCAGCATCGCCCTGTAGCGCATTCTGCTGGTGAATATGTAAAGCAGGGTGCTCATACTAATGGAATCGAAAGTGTGTGGGCCGTTTTAAGACGATCCCTGCTTGGGGTCTACCATCACGTCACGACCAAGCACCTGCATCGCTACCTGAACGAAGCGACGTTCCGGTTGCATGAAGGAAACTGTCAGATTGACACGATTGATCGTTTGCGAACCTTGGGTCAAGGGTTGTCAGGCAAGCGGTTGACGTATCAAGCTCTGACTAGATGACGGCAAGGAATAAACATAGAAGTAGTGTGGAGATCAAAAATGAGACCATTTGAAGTAATAGTAGTAACGCTTTTATTCTTTCTGACCATAGCCAGCGGCGTTCTTGTGTTGATTGAGTTTCTTCGTCTTCAGCATATAAAGAGTCTCCCGCTACCCAAACGGCGTACTCACCTTCCTGAACCACAAAACGGCGTAAATCAAGCGCAAGATAAATATACAGAAACATCCCATTCACCGCAGATGCCAGATACCCAATCAGTGATAGAACAAAAAGAGAAGATGCCGATTGATTCGGGCGACCACACCACAAACCCGCTACTAGAGCGGTTGATGAAACAAAAAACAACCATGAAACCTTCTTGATTGATTCATCTTGTCCCTCTGTTAAACGAGAAAGAAAGCTAAGTAAACTTGTCATGACAGTTTCCATCATAGGGCGAAATCAGTCATATTTCCACACAAACATTTGGTATGATTTGGTGAGGTATTGATATGAATAACCCCCGTTCCATCACGCACGAACAGTTTAAGGATGCTGTCAAATGTTTGTTATTGAAGAAATCGGATAAGAGTGTGGTTCCTGATGATTATGAACCAACACCAGAAGAACTTAAGGAGATATTTCAGGTTCCATCAGAACAGGATGAAACAAAAAGATAATGTGCCCCCGACAGGACTCGAACCTGTAACCGTCTCTTAGCAAAAAAGGTGCTCTATCCATTTGAGCTACGGGGGCAGCTATCCTCTTTAGTTTACTCTGTTCAATAAGATAGGTTATACTCTTATTGTTCGCTCCACTGGGGGCTACCCTTGATCGGGTCGCCGCCTAATACAAGAACCTTGCACTGTCTGATGAGGGTCGCTCCTTCATTGGGTTGTGTTGTTTAACCACAGGTAAATAAGCGGGCCTCCAAGTAACCCTTGGTGGAGCGAACACGGCCCGGTCTGTGTCGTTTCATCCGTTTTCATGTGGTTTTCTAAAGGGAAAGGAGGTGTGTGATGTTTACTCGTTTAATTTGTCTAATGAGTGTGTTGCTTCTTGTTGGTTGTGGTGGTGGAAGTGGAGGGGGTGGAATGGGAACTCGACTGCCCGTCGCACCGGAAATGACTGCGGCAGACTTGCGAACCACAATTGCTGAAATCGGTCAATCGGCGGATACGCTCATCATGTCCGATTTGCAAGCGACACCCCGAAGCCGTGTGGCTCCCAATGAGCGCGTTGCGGCTAATTGCGGAGGCACCTATTGCGAGCCGGAGCCGTCGTGGAGTGAGCCGGGCTACAGCGTCCAGGAATTAGGCGTCATTGCCCCGGACGCCACCATTCGGATCGGGGAGCCCCAATACGGCATCAACAATGGCGAAGTGAGTGGGCGGGCCTCCTATCGTGCACTCGATGAAGACGAAGATTGGTCGGTGGATTACCGGGTCTATGGTGGATGGTTGAGCAAGACCTTTTTTGGCGTCGAACACGGACGATGGAAGGGTAGGGCTCAATACGGCAGCATCGAGGGCCTGGAAGCCCTCATTGCGTATTCAGTTGGAGACGCCACCGGATCGAACCCGACGGGATCAGCTGAATGGACGGGCTTAGTCGTAGCGTTGGATCGTACGGCACCGGATCAAGCGGTCCAGGGAAACGCCACACTTACTTATGACTTTGACAGGAGCATCCTGGATGTCCTGTTCAGTAATTTTCGGGGTTCTCGTACGTATGAGGATCTGTCCTGGGATGATCTGGCGGTGAACAATGGCCGATTCAGCCAGGGGAGTGGCGCAAACTCAATTGATGGGACATTCTATGGAGACGCACACGAAGAAGCTGGTGGGGTGTTTGAACGGAACAACTTGGTCGGGGCGTTTGGGGCAAAACAGTAAATAAAATTTACTCACGCCGTTAAATATATAAATCCCCTTACAAAGGAGGGGAACAGAAGGCAGAATGTCCGCCTTTTCCTCCCCTTTGTAAGGGGAGGTCAGGTGGGGTAGAACCCCACGTCCGCAAACTGCGTGCGCTGTCTTACTGCAGTCGCCACTCGATACACGTGCTCTACCTCCCCCCACCCTCCTTACGAACCGGGTTTTGCCTGCGACAACTGCAGAATAATCTTCCATTCGCGTTCGCGGACCGGTTGAACCGAGAGACGAGAGCCCCGTCGAAGCAGTTCCATCTTTTCGAGACCGCTCACCCTTCTGAGGCTTTCCAAAGAAAGCGGCGTTCGCAACACCTCGTTCAACCGAACGTCGACCATCACCCATCGCGGATTCTGTTTTGAACTTTTTTCGTCGAAATAGTGGCTGCCGGGCCGCCAGGCAAAATAATCGGGATACGCGGCCTTGACGACCTCGACAATGCCCACGATCGCCGGAGGATCGGCATTGCTATGATAAAAAAAGGCCAAATCTCCGACGGCCATGGCTCGCAGAAAGTTACGCGCCTGATAATTCCTCACGCCTTCCCAGCACGTCGTCCGTTTGGGGGAACGCGCCAAATCCTCAATGGAAAACGTCGAAGGTTCTGATTTGAGCAACCAGTAATCGGGCATCGCCTGGGCCTCCGAATGCCTCTACCTCCCCTCACCCCTCCTTACAAAGGAGGGGAAAGAAAAGGCAGAAATCGTCAACGAATGAGACTGAACACATACAATCCTATCCCGTTCGACCACGACCATTCAACGGGTTCCCGAGAATGAATCGCGTGTCGACGGGTCGACTTCCGAGCGTTGTTCCACGCTTGTCGAATTGCTTCGAACGTGCTATGTCCCCTTGCGACGCAGAGAGCGCACGCGATGAACGCCATTCAGACTTTCTACGAAGAACTCACCGGCCTGGTCCCACAAGAGGCCCTGATTGCCATCACCATTGTCTCGGTCGTGATGTTCTTCGGGACCATCCTGCTCATTCCCGTTATCATCATCCGCCTGCCCGTGGATTACTTTTTGCACGATGAAGAACACGTGTGGATGGCGGGATACCCTCCGGTCCTGCGCTACATCGGCCTGGTCATTAAAAACACGGTCGGCCTCATTTTTCTCCTGGCAGGGATTGCCATGCTCGTCCTCCCGGGCCAAGGTTTACTCACCATGGTCATTGGAGTATCCTTACTCGATTTTCCCGGCAAACGAACAATCGAGCATCGACTGCTCACGAAACCCATGGTATTCCAGGCCATGAACGCCATTCGACGAAAGTTCGGCAAGCCCCCGTTCTCGCAGTCGGCATGACCGGCGGGCTCACGGCCGTCCCGATGAGACAAAAAGGGCGAAGATCGCGACACCCGGCACACGAACCGCCCGCACGATTTTCTGAAGAACCATGAAGACCGTGAAGACGACCGCGTGGATTCTCGTCTCCCTCCTGTGCGCCGTGTCCTTCGGCTTTGTCACCGGACTGTTGAACCCTGAGGAAAAAGTCAACGGGCTCTGGCTGGTGACGGCAGCCGGCTGTTTTTACGTGCTGGCCTATCGGTTTTATGGAGGATTTTTAGGCCGGCGCGTCATGCAACTCGATGATGAGCGCCGGACCCCGGCCTTTCGACTGGAAGACGGCACCAATTATTATCCCGCGAACAAATACGTGCTCTTCGGACACCATTTCGCCGCCATTGCCGGCGCCGGGCCGTTATTAGGTCCGGTCCTGGCGGCACAGTTCGGGTTTTTGCCGGGGTTTCTCTGGATTGTGATCGGGGCCGTGATGGCCGGCGCGGTCCAGGATTTCGTCATCCTGGTCGGGTCCCTGCGTCGCAATGGCCACTCCCTCCCGGAAATCGCACGCGCGGAGATCGGATGGATCACCGGCACGGCCACGGCCGTGGCCGTGTTGTTTATCGTGATCGTGGCCATGGCCGGTCTGGGGCTGGCCGTGGTCAACGCGCTCGTGGCAAACCCTTGGGGCACGTTTACGATTGCCATGACCATCCCCATCGCCTTGCTCATGGGATGGTATCATCACCACGTTCGACCCGGGCGCGTTGGAGAAATGTCCCTCATGGGCATCATGCTTCTTTTCCTGTCCGTTGTCCTGGGCAAAATGGTGGCGCAGTCGGACCTGGCGATATGGTTTACGCACGACCGGACCACGCTGGTCTGGCTCTTGGCCGGATACGGATTTCTGGCCTCGGTGCTGCCGATGTGGATGCTGTTGGTTCCGAGAGACTATCTCTCGACGTTCATGAAACTCGGGGTCATCGGGTTGCTGGCGATCGGCGTGATCATTTTGGCCCCTGACCTGCACATGCCCGCGGTCACCGGATTCATTGCCGGGGGAGGCCCGATTATCCACGGCCCCCTCTTCCCATTCTTATTCATCACCATCGCGTGCGGCGCCATTTCGGGATTCCATTCCCTCGTGTCGTCTGGCACCACGCCGAAAATGATTGCCCGCGAATCTCAGGCCATGGTGGGCTATGGAGCCATGTTGTTGGAAAGCTTTGTCGGGGTGGTCGCGTTGATCTCGGCGGCCCTGCTTGTCCCGGGCGATTATTTTGCGATCAACACGCATCTCTCGGCCGATACGCTTGCGGCCATGGGGTTCCCCGTTGAAAACATTCACACCCTCTCGGAACTGGTCGAAGTGGACGTCTCGGGCCGGCCGGGAGGCGCGGTATCGTTGGCCGTCGGGATGGCCTGGATTTTTTCCGCCCTGCCCGGGATGGCCGGGCTCATGGCCTATTGGTATCAATTCGCGCTCCTGTTCGAAGCCCTGTTTATCCTGACGACCATCGACGCGGGCACTCGTGTGGCGCGCTACCTCGTTCAGGAAATGGGCGGGCACGTCTATGCTCCGCTTCGCCGAATCAATTGGTGGCCCGGCGTCGTCTTTTCGAGCGCGCTCGTGGTCGGGGCGTGGGGATGGTTAATCGCCACGGGAACGATCTCCACGGTCTGGCCCATGTTCGGAGCCGCCAACCAGTTATTGGGGACCCTGGCGTTATGTATCGGCACGACCCTGTTCATCAAAATGGGCAAGGCCCGCTACCTGTGGGTGACGGCCGTGCCGATGGTGTTCGTGGGCGTCATCACCTTGACGGGCTGCCATGACCTGTGGTGGATGTTTCTGGATCGGGCGCGAACCGCCGCGGACCCCGTGGCGCGCATCACGATGGCGCTGAATGCGACGCTGGTCGGGCTGGTCGCCGTCCTGGCACTCATCGTCCTGACCGAAAGCGCGATGAAATGGTACCAATACCTGGTCCTGAAACAACCCTATATCACCACGGAAATTATCGACGGCGAAGGCATTCGCATCCCGGAAGGAAAGTGTTGCTAGGACAGGCAGGGATTGTAAATGTTCACTAATTCGTTGACAGAATGCCAGAAAAGAAGACCTGTTCTGCTCAGGCTTCTTCTCTCATTCCCTCCCCTTTGTAAGGGGAGGCTGGGTGGGGTAGAGTCGGCTTGGCGCGGCGGCCCTGGAAGGAGTACCCTACGCGGTTCCCCCTTCCAGGCAATCCCTCTACCTCCCCTTCGCCCCTCCTTACAAAGGGATTTATATATTTAACGGCGTGAGTAAATTTTATTTACTGTTTTGCCCCAAACGCCCCGACCAAGTTGTTCCGTTCAAACACCCCACCAGCTTCTTCGTGTGCGTCTCCATAGAATGTCCCATCAATTGAGTTTGCGCCACTCCCCTGGCTGAATCGGCCATTGTTCACCGCCAGATCATCCCAGGACAGATCCTCATACGTACGAGAACCCCGAAAATTACTGAACAGGACATCCAGGATGCTCCTGTCAAAGTCATAAGTAAGTGTGGCGTTTCCCTGGACCGCTTGATCCGGTGCCGTACGATCCAACGCTACGACTAAGCCCGTCCATTCAGCTGATCCCGTCGGGTTCGATCCGGTGGCGTCTCCAACTGAATACGCAATGAGGGCTTCCAGGCCCTCGATGCTGCCGTATTGAGCCCTACCCTTCCATCGTCCGTGTTCGACGCCAAAAAAGGTCTTGCTCAACCATCCACCATAGACCCGGTAATCCACCGACCAATCTTCGTCTTCATCGAGTGCACGATAGGAGGCCCGCCCACTCACTTCGCCATTGTTGATGCCGTATTGGGGCTCCCCGATCCGAATGGTGGCGTCCGGGGCAATGACGCCTAATTCCTGGACGCTGTAGCCCGGCTCACTCCACGACGGCTCCGGCTCGCAATAGGTGCCTCCGCAATTAGCCGCAACGCGCTCATTGGGAGCCACACGGCTTCGGGGTGTCGCTTGCAAATCGGACATGATGAGCGTATCCGCCGATTGACCGATTTCAGCAATTGTGGTTCGCAAGTCTGCCGCAGTCATTTCCGGTGCGACGGGCAGTCGAGTTCCCATTCCACCCCCTCCACTTCCACCACCACAACCAACAAGAAGCAACACACTCATTAGACAAATTAAACGAGTAAACATCACACACCTCCTTTCCCTTTAGAAAACCACATGAAAACGGATGAAACGACACAGACCGGGCCGTGTTCGCTCCACCAAGGGTTACTTGGAGGCCCGCTTATTTACCTGTGGTTAAACAACACAACCCAATGAAGGAGCGACCCTCATCAGACAGTGCAAGGTTCTTGTATTAGGCGGCGACCCGATCAAGGGTAGCCCCCAGTGGAGCGAACAATAAGAGTATAACCTATCTTATTGAACAGAGTAAACTAAAGAGGATAGCTGCCCCCGTAGCTCAAATGGATAGAGCACCTTTTTTGCTAAGAGACGGTTACAGGTTCGAGTCCTGTCGGGGGCACATTATCTTTTTGTTTCATCCTGTTCTGATGGAACCTGAAATATCTCCTTAAGTTCTTCTGGTGTTGGTTCATAATCATCAGGAACCACACTCTTATCCGATTTCTTCAATAACAAACATTTGACAGCATCCTTAAACTGTTCGTGCGTGATGGAACGGGGGTTATTCATATCAATACCTCACCAAATCATACCAAATGTTTGTGTGGAAATATGACTGATTTCGCCCTATGATGGAAACTGTCATGACAAGTTTACTTAGCTTTCTTTCTCGTTTAACAGAGGGACAAGATGAATCAATCAAGAAGGTTTCATGGTTGTTTTTTGTTTCATCAACCGCTCTAGTAGCGGGTTTGTGGTGTGGTCGCCCGAATCAATCGGCATCTTCTCTTTTTGTTCTATCACTGATTGGGTATCTGGCATCTGCGGTGAATGGGATGTTTCTGTATATTTATCTTGCGCTTGATTTACGCCGTTTTGTGGTTCAGGAAGGTGAGTACGCCGTTTGGGTAGCGGGAGACTCTTTATATGCTGAAGACGAAGAAACTCAATCAACACAAGAACGCCGCTGGCTATGGTCAGAAAGAATAAAAGCGTTACTACTATTACTTCAAATGGTCTCATTTTTGATCTCCACACTACTTCTATGTTTATTCCTTGCCGTCATCTAGTCAGAGCTTGATACGTCAACCGCTTGCCTGACAACCCTTGACCCAAGGTTCGCAAACGATCAATCGTGTCAATCTGACAGTTTCCTTCATGCAACCGGAACGTCGCTTCGTTCAGGTAGCGATGCAGGTGCTTGGTCGTGACGTGATGGTAGACCCCAAGCAGGGATCGTCTTAAAACGGCCCACACACTTTCGATTCCATTAGTATGAGCACCCTGCTTTACATATTCACCAGCAGAATGCGCTACAGGGCGATGCTGATAGCCTAATTTGTCCAGGTTGCGGTAGGCTCCGTGATCATCAGTGCATACAAATGTTCCCGGTTCCACATGCTTTTGAATCACGGGATAGAGCGTCGCCATATCTGTCTGATCAACTGGTAGGGCCTTCGTCGGTCCCCGTCGTTGATGGATACCCAGTACAGCCTGTTTCCCTTCCATACCTTGTCCGATCTTAGGACGGTCTTTCAGGTGACGGTTCTTGTTCCGGCCACCAATATAGACTTCATCAATTTCGGCAATCAGACTCACCTTGAATTCCTCACGTTCGCAGGCTTCACGGATACGCTGTAACAGGAACCAAGCCGTTTTCTGTGTCACTTTGAGTTCTTTACTGAGTTGAAGACTGCTAATTCCTTTTCTGGCTGTCAGGGTGTAGTACATCGCCACGGCCCACTTTTGGAGTGGGATTCGGGAGGATTCCATCACGGTTCCCATACGAACAGTAAACCGTTGATGACAAGCGGAACACCAATACGCATCAGGTCTGGTCTTCGGTCGTGACAGATTTTCCGTATTGCCACAATGCGTACAGACTGGATTGCCATTCCAGCGCACATCCTCAAACCATGTCACAGCATCCGCTTCCGTGGCGAACAGGGACAAGACTTCCATGATGCTCAGTGTATTTGCGGTCCGTTTTGCCATAATGTCTTCCTCCTTTCGTTTATTGTCTATGTCAATTTACGTAATGAAATATACGCTCTTTTGAGGAGGTTGTCAATACTTTTTTGTTGTACCAAACATCTTTTTTCGTTAGCTTGTCAGACATAATAGTACCCCATTAGAATAAACCGCGATAATAGAAACATTGTGAACACAGACACCCAATCCCACACCGTTGAACACCACCGTCGTCATTGGGAATTTGCGAAGTTCCTCGCGGCTCTCTCAACAGCGTTTCTGACGATTGTGACGGCTTCCAAGGGTTTGGCAACAGATAGCTCGTGGGCCTTAACTTTTGTTTTGATTGGACAACTGTTGTCACTTTTTTGTGGGGTGTGGATACTGTATATGATGGTGAAAGAACCTGTCTTTCACCAGTTAGCCCAAGACGGTAATATTCCGGTGGATAAGGCCGAAACAGAGATAGAAACGAACAGACGATGGTGCTTAAAGCTGCATAGTGCGCAAGTACTCCTGTTCGCCATGTCCTTTGGTTTGTTGGTGTTTGTGCTCGCCTCTGCTGGAGGATCGAGCGATACCAAGACAAGAGAGACGGCGGTTGAGAGCCGTCACTACCAAGGAAAATAGGCTTAAAAGGACGAAACCACTTACACGCTGTTAAGTATATAGTTCCCTTTGTAAGGAGGGGTAGGGGAGGTAGAGACTAAAGAAATGCTGTGAGCAGATGGGGCAGCGAAAGCCTCGTCGGGGAGGCGTCATTCTTCTCCTTATTGCCGGGGCAAGACCTGTTTAAACGGATGGATTTCGACTCGTTCAAATACTCCATGGGTGACGTAGGGATCACCGTTGGCAATGCTTTCGGCCTTCTCCATGGTGTCCGCCTCGATGAGGACCAGACTCCCGGCTTTATCCGTAAAGGGTCCGGCACAGACCAATCGGCCCTGCTTCTGTAAGCGTTCAAGATATTCCAGGTGGGCGGGTCTATGGTGCGGGCGTTTGCTCTGCCCTTCGGGTCCATCCCATCCAATGATCACGTACGTCATGGACTCGGCCTTCCCGGTATGGATTGCGAAAAGGGACAACCGGCTAGCCCGGATTTCTCACTAGGCTCCGCGCCGTCGTTCACGTGATCCCTTTGGGCAGGGCTTGCCGCCCTTTGTATCCGTCATCGATTTCATGCCACCATTCGATGGTTTCTTCACCGAGCCTCCAGCAGAGATACACCACTCGTCCTTCCAGGAGATACGGGAAGTCGCATAAGCCCATTTCCAGATCTTTGACAACCACTCCCATTTCATGGATGCTGTTGAGGTTTTCATAAATCGCTTCGAGTGCTTTGATGTAGCGAGGGCCCTCACAACTTCCGCCTCCGTACTGAGCGTTGGCGCTCGCTTTTTTGATTTCTTCTTTTGTTTGCTGCAGGATCGTTTTGCCGGCTTTGGCTCTGGTCAGGTGCGTCGCCAGTTTGGGGATCAGTTCCGTCGCCTCGGAAAAGGAGAAAATCCGTCCATGGGAGAAAGGCTCTTCGGGCTTGGCCATTTTTGCGCGGGTGGGTTAGAGTTTTACGTTGAGAAGTCTTCCCTGCTTCCGTTTCATTTATCACAACGACCGTGGCATCGCAAACAAACAATAGTTGAAAGAAACTATTGACAAGCAGGAGATTCATGTTATACAAAACGAATATACCTTCCAAATTGAAGAGGCAGTTACTTCTTCCTACATGAGTTTTCAAGTTCCAAAATTGTAAATCCGGTTTTCACGTAATCCAAAACGCCAACACTCTTCTGTCCAAAAACATGATGAATAGGTTTTCTTCATCAGATGCATTTGTGGAATTGTCTCAATAACTGTTCCAGCACAAACGCAGGACAGGCCGTTCACCATTTGTGAATAGTTTGCGAACCCGTCGATATCCTGCAAGACACGTTTCGGCTTGTCGTAAGGGCTCGATGCCGGCGAGGGGAAATGTTTTAACCACCCACTTCCATTCCTGCCTCATCCGTACCCCGGCTTGGGAGTTGTCAGCCGTCGGTCCGACGCGATGAAGGAGCAAAAAGTGAAGACAATGGGAGGTGCTTGTATGTTGCGTCAGGCTACATTTGCTGAAAGGCTGGTATTGGGTTCAAGTCCTTTCGGCTCCATGCTCACCCACCTTTAGGAGAAGGTTATGCATCTTGCGGAATTAAAACAACAATCCATCGGCGACCTTGCGGATCTGGCCCGTTCATTAAAAATCGAAGGGTGCGCGAACCTGAGAAAACAAGAACTGATCTTTGCCATCTTGCAAGGGCAGGCGGAGAAGAACGGAGTCATTTTCGGAGAAGGGGTCCTGGAAACTCTTTCCGATGGCTTCGGGTTTTTGCGTGCGCCGGATTCGAATTATTTTCCGGGTCCCGATGATATTTATATTTCGCCTTCTCAAATCCGTCGCTTTGGCCTGCGAACGGGCGACATCATCTCCGGTCAGGTTCGTCCCCCCAAAGGCGGTGAGCGGTATTTTGCCTTATTGAAGGTTGAAAAAATCAATTATGACGAACCGGAAATGCAGCGGGACAAAATTCTGTTCGACAACCTGACTCCACTCTACCCCGAAGAACGCATTTCCCTGGAGTTTGATCAGGAGGAATACTGCACGCGGGTGATGGAACTGACCACGCCCATCGGGAAGGGACAACGCGGGCTTATCGTGGCTGCTCCGCGAACGGGAAAAACCATGCTGCTTCAGGCCATTGCCCGTTCTATCTTGCACAATCACCCGGATATCCTGCTCATCGTCTTACTCATTGACGAACGCCCGGAAGAAGTCACGGATTGGCAGCGCCAGGTCAAGAGCGCCGAGGTCATCAGCTCCACGTTCGACGAACCGGCCCAACGCCATGCGCAAGTGGCCGAGATCGTGATGGAAAAGGCGAAACGATTGGTTGAGCATAAACGCGACGTGGTGATCCTGCTGGACAGTGTGACCCGGTTGGCTCGAGCCTACAATACGATTGCGCCTCCGAGCGGAAAGGTGTTGTCCGGCGGGCTGGATTCCAACGCGCTGCAACGGCCCAAACGGTTTTTTGGGTCGGCTCGAAACATTGAGGACGGCGGGAGCCTCACGATTCTGGCCACGGCGCTGGTGGATACGGGAAGCCGCATGGACGACGTGATTTTTGAAGAATTTAAAGGCACGGGGAACATGGAAGTCCATTTGGATCGTCGATTGGCGGACAAGCGCATCTTCCCGGCCATTGATATCAGTCAATCGGGGACCCGGAAAGAAGAATTGCTGGTCGATCGTGACCGGTTGAACAAAATGTGGGTGTTACGCAAGGTATTGAGTCCCCTGGGGACGATGGAGGCCATGGAGTTTCTCATAGATAAGATCGCCGGGACCAAGGATAATCAGGACTTTCTCCAGTCCATGAATCGATAATCTTCCCGCCCTTTGCCAACGCCCGGTCTTTCATGGTACATATAGGGTTTGAAACAGTCGTTAGGGGGAATCGGCATCATGAAAGCAGGCATTCATCCTGAATATTCCGAGGCGACGGTCAGTTGCGCGTGCGGCATGAAGTTCCAAACCTGTTCTACCGTGGGCGATATGAAGGTGGACATTTGTTCCGCCTGTCATCCCTTCTTTACCGGCACGCAGAAAATCGTTGACACCGAAGGACGTGTGGAACGATTTAAGAAAAAGTACGCCAAAAAGTCCAAAGTCTAGCCTACCCGCTCGACGCGATCTCGCGCTCCTCGATTTTCTCGCATACGTTTTTCCAAGAGAATTGGATGTGTTCATTCGTTGACAATTCTCGTTCCCCGAATACAATCGGCGGGGACAGGCTCTTCTTTCCCCTCCTTTGTAAGGAGGGGTGAAGGGGAGGTAGAGAGATTGCCTGGAAGAGGGAACCGCGCAGGGCTGCTTCTCCTTTCTGGCATTCTGCCAATGAACTACTGAATACATACAAGAACGGTGTCCTATGTCTGACAAGATGGAGAACCAGTTTGAAGGATGGCTTGCCCAATGGGAGGCCGTGGCGCACCGCTACGACGAGTTGACCCATCGCCTGGCTGATCCGTCGGTCCTCAGCCAGCCGCCGGTGGTGATTGCCTACAACAAAGAGCGGGCTGACATTGAAGAAGTCAGCCAGATGTTTTCAGAGTATCGGCGCCTGCTCCGGGAAATCGACAATACCTCGCGGATGCTCGATGACCCGCAATTGGATACGGAACTCAGGGCATTGGCCGCCGATGAATTGGGGACGTTACAAGAGAACCGTGCGCGGGTTGAAGAACGTGCGCTGCAACTCTTGCACCCCCGAAACGCCGAAGACGATAAAAATTCATTCGTCGAAATACGAGCCGGGACCGGCGGCGAAGAGGCCGGGTTGTTCGCCGGTGAATTGTTGCGCATGTATATGCGATACGCGGAACACCATGGCTTGCGGGTGCAGATGATTGATTCCAACGCGACGGGCATCGGCGGGATCAAGGAAGCCATTTTTCTGGTTGAGGGCAAAGGGGCGTACGGCGGTTTTCGGTATGAGAGCGGGGTGCACCGTGTCCAGAGAGTCCCGAGCACGGAGGCGAGCGGGCGCATTCACACGTCCACGGCGACCGTGGCGGTGATGCCTGAAGTCGAAGACGTCGAGGTGCATCTCGATCCGAGAGACCTTCGCATCGACACGTTTTGTTCTTCTGGCGCGGGAGGACAGAGCGTGAATACCACCTACTCGGCCGTGCGTATTACCCATATTCCCACCGGCATGGTCGTCACGTGTCAGGATGAACGGTCGCAACTCAAGAATCGGGAAAAAGCCATGCGGACCCTGCGAACCCGTATCGGGGACGCCGAACGTGAAAAACAGGAAGCCTCGATTGCCGAGCATCGTCGTTCTCAAGTCGGAACAGGCGAGCGAAGTGAAAAGATCCGCACCTACAATTACCCACAGAATCGTGTCACGGATCACCGGATAGGGCTGAGTTTGTATAAGTTGGAGTCGATCCTTGACGGGAACCTTGAGGAATTGGTGAAAGCGTTGAACGAGGCCCGTGAGCCGGAGAGCAGTGGGGCTGACATCTCGTCCAACAACTGACCATGAAGACTGATACGACGGCTCTGCACGGTTCCTTTCGACACCCGGCCACTCTTCTGTCCGCCTATCAACGAGGCATGGCAATCCTGCAGGCCGCCGAGGTGGCCAATTCAAAAAATGAAGCGTTCTGGCTGCTGGAAGCCGGCTTGGGGGTTTCGCGTCTCAGGGTGTATTCCGACCCTCACGGCAGGATCGGGCCGGAAGATTGGACACGAACCGAGTCGCTGTTTCGCCGCCGGGCGTTACGGGAACCCCTGCAATATATTGTAGGCACCCAGGCCTTTCGAGGCCGGGACTTTCTCGTGAACCCGAACGTGTTGATCCCAAGGCCTGAAACCGAGTTGCTCATCGAGGAAGTCCTGGCTTCACGCTTCTCGACTGGTCGCTGTCACATGGTGGACATGGGAACGGGTTCGGGATGCCTGGCCGTCTCTTTGGCCTTGGACTGTCCGGGAGCGACCGTCTCTGCCACGGATTACAGTGCCCCGGCTCTTCGTATGGCCAGGGAAAACGCACAACGTCATGGCGTGCTTCGGAGGATACGGTTTTTCCGGGGCGAGTGTCTCGAACCGCTGTCCGGTCGCGCGTTCGCAGGAAAGATTTCGGTCATTGTCTCGAATCCACCCTATATTCCGGCGGATCAATGCGATCTCCTTCCACCGGAAGTCCGGGCGTTTGAGCCGCTTCCTGCACTCGATGGCGGCCTGAACGGCTTGGAGTTTTATGATCGCCTTCTTGCGGAGAGCCCGTCACTGTTGCACCCGGGCGGGATCCTGGTCATGGAAATGGGAATGAACCAGTCCGAAGACATTTGTCGAAAAGTAAGCGACAAGAAAGAGTTCGTCGTCAAAACGATCCGGCGCGATCAGGCGGGTATCGATCGCGTGATCTGTCTGGAGCGAACGTCGTAGGTATGGACAGTTTGGTCATGACGGGAGGACAACGCCTCGAGGGGCGCGTCAGGGCGGGCGGTGCCAAGAATGCGGCGCTCCCCATTTTGGCAGCGACCTTGTTAGGGGGAGGAGAATGCACGATTTCCAACCTGCCGCAGGTGAGAGACGTTGCCACCATGATGACGCTGCTCAGCTTACTCGGCGTTTCCGTCAAGCAGGAGGAGGGCCGGGTGGTGGTCGACGCGACCCATGTCCTATCTCTCGAGGCTCCGTATGACCTGGTCAAGACCATGAGGGCCTCCATCTTGGTGTTGGGCCCGTTGTTGGCCCGGTTCGGGGAAGCCGTCGTTTCCCTCCCGGGGGGATGCGCCATCGGCCCCAGGCCGGTGGACCTGCATTTGGATGGACTGCGAAAGCTGGGGGCCACGGTCTCCGTCGATTCCGGCTATATCCGGGCACGTGCCGCGAAGTTGGAAGGCCAACGCATCGATTTCGAGATTCCAACCGTCACCGGAACCGAAAATTTGTTGATGGCCGCCTGTCTCGCGAAAGGCACGACGGTGCTCAACAATGCCGCCATGGAGCCGGAAATTACCGATCTGGTCGATTTCCTGATCAAACGCGGGGCCAGGATTTCAGGGGCCGGATCCGGGCGTCTCGTCATCGAAGGGGTCCCGGCGTTGCATGGCGCAGAGCACGAGGTGATTCCCGATCGGATTGAAGCCGGAACGTATCTGATCGCAGGTGCGATGACGGGAGGGCGGGTCCAAGTGGATCGGTGTGTGCCCGAACATCTGGAAGTCGTGATTTCCAAACTCAGGCAATGCGGCGCGGAATTGTCGGAGGGGGCACGGTCGATCACCATCGAGGCCAGAACCCGGTTGCAGGCCCAAGACGTGCAAACGTTTCCTTACCCGGGCTTTCCCACGGATTTGCAGGCGCAAATGATGGCCTTGACGTGTCTGGCGGAAGGAACCGGCGTGATTACCGAATCGGTGTTTGCAGGGAGGTTTCTGCACGTTCCGGAATTGCGACGGATGGGTGCGGCGATTACGGTTGATGGACACCGTGCCGTTGTGAAAGGATTAGGCCGGTTGACGGGCGCGCCGGTCATGGCATCGGATCTGCGTGCCAGTGCAGCGCTCCTGTTGGCCGGGTTGGCTGCCGAGGGTGAAACGCGGATTTCCAGGATTTATCACTTGGAACGGGGATACGAGCGCATCGAAGATAAACTGCAAGGCTTGGGTGCTTCGGTTCGTCGAGAGGGTTCGGGTTATGAGTGACATGGTGACCGTCGCGCTATCGAAGGGGAAACTCCTGGATCCGACGCTGGCCTTGTTTCAGAAAGCGGGCTATCTTGGCCCGGAATTGTCGTCCGGCGATCGCAAACTGGTTTTCGAGGTGCCGCAGTCGGGGCTGTCTTTTTTGGTCGTCCGCCCCACGGACGTTCCCACGTACGTTGAATATGGAGCGGCCGACGTGGGCGTGGCCGGGAAAGATTTGTTATTGGAGCAACAATTGGACGTCTATGAACCCTTGGATCTGCGGATCGGGTGGTGCCGGATCTCCGTCGCGGCTTTGGCGGATCTTGATGGTCGGACGCGCTTATCGTCAAAACTCCGGGTCGCCACCAAATATCCCAACATCACGGAATTGCATTTTAACCGGCAGGGGACTCCGGTCGAGATCATCAAGTTGTATGGGTCGATCGAGTTGGCTCCGGTGGTGGGCTTGGCGGATCGCATCGTGGATCTGGTCTCGAGCGGGGAGACGCTGAAAGCCAACAACCTGCAGGAAATGGAAACGATCGCTGAATCAACGGCCCGCTTGATCGTGAATCGTGCCAGCTTGAAAATGAAGCATCAGGCGATTACCACCATGATAAACAGGCTGCGCAAGAGTCGTCCCAAGACGGCCTGCGCCTGACGGCGTGATGAACGTTATTTCTTCAAAAGATAAAACCTATCCCGAGGCGTTGGCCGAGGTCTGCAATCGTGCCGCCTGCCAGCACGCCAAGATCGAAAGTCGCGTGAAACGTATTCTGAAAAACGTCGAACGAAACGGCGATGCCGCGGTCTCGCGATACGTCAAAAAATTTGATGGCCTTGCCTTGTCACCGAAAAAGTTTCGGGTGTCCTCGAAAGAAATTCAGCAGGCGTATGCCGGCGTTCAACGAGCGGATCTGCAAGCCTTGCAATTTGCCGCGCGACGCATTCGTGCGTTTCATCGCAAACAACGGGTGTCGACGTGGTTGAGTGAGGAGAAGGGCGTGAAGCTCGGGCAGCTCATCACTCCGTTGGACGTCGTGGGCTTGTACGTGCCCGGCGGGAAAGCGTTGTATCCCTCCACGGTGTTGATGAACGCGATCCCCGCCAAAGTTGCCGGGGTGCCGCGGGTCATCATGTGTAGTCCCACCACGTCCGGGGCCATAGATCCCTATTTGTTGGTAGCGGCGGATCTCGCCGGCGTCGATGAAGTGTATCGGGTCGGAGGCGTGCAGGCGATCGGGGCGTTGGCCTATGGCACCAAGCAGATTCCCCGGGCGGATAAAATAGTGGGGCCGGGCAACATGTACGTGGCCGCGGCCAAACGAGCGGTGTACGGGACCGTCGATATTGATATGATTGCCGGACCGAGTGAACTGCTGGTGATTGCGGAGGAACCCTCCAATCCCGCCCATTGCGCAGCCGACCTGTTGTGTGAAGCCGAACACGATGAAGAAGCACGCGTCTATCTGGTGACGACCTCGACGTCGTTTGCCAAGAAGGTTGCGCGGGAAATTCGCCTTCAATTACCCAAACTGACGCGTCGACATATTGCAACGTATTCCGTCGGCCGTTATGGTAAAATTTTCGTCGTCTCGAATCTGGACGAAGCCTTTGACGTGGCCAATGCCATTGCTCCTGAACATTTGGAGGTCCTGTTGCCCCGGCCCTTCGACTACGTGAAAAAAATTCGGCATGCCGGTGCGGTGTTCATGGGGAGCTATACCCCGCCGGCCGTGGCGGATTACGTTGCCGGTCCTAATCACGTGCTGCCGACCGGGGGCTCCGCAAGGTTTTTTTCAGCCTTGTCGCTCGATGATTACGTGAAACGAACGAATATTGTGGCGTATAACAAGGCACAACTGAAAGTCGTCACCCCCTACGTCACGCGGTTGGCCGCCATGGAAGGGTTGCAAGCCCATGCGCGTTCCATAGAAAGTCGGGGGGCATGAATATTTCAAAGAAACTGCGATGGGCGGCGGTAGATCGGTCCACCTCCGAGACCGCCATTCGTGTGGAATTGGGACTGGATGGGACGGGGCAACGCCAGATCGCCACGCCCGTTCCGTTCGTGGACCACATGTTGGATGCCTTCGCGCGACACGGGTTGTTTGATCTCGTGCTTGAAGCCAAGGGCGATACGCATATTGATGATCACCATACGGTTGAGGATATTGGCATGGTGTTGGGGAGCGCCTTGAAGGAAGCGCTCGGAGACAAAGCCGGGATCCGCCGGTTTGGGTGGGCCGCCGTCCCTCTTGATGAAACGTTGGCGGAAGTCGTGGTCGATCTGAGCGGACGGCCGTTTCTGGTCTATAACGTAACGCTGGCCCATCGGGAAGTGAAAGGGTTTGATCTCGGCCTGTTTGAAGATTTTTTTCAGGCCTTGGCGAATCAAGGCGGGTTGAACCTTCACGTCAACGTTCGGTACGGCCGCAATCCCCACCATATGATTGAAGCCGTATTCAAGGCATTTGCGAAGGCCATGGATCAGGCGACTCGCCAGGACGACCGGGTGGTCGGGGTCCCTTCCACGAAAGGAGTCCTCGCCTAGCGATTCGCACGGGAGACGGATCAGGAGCGCAGGGGATGAATCAAGCCATGATCGCCATCATCGATTATGAAAGGGGGAACTTGCGAAGCGTCCAGAAGGGATTTGAAACCGTCGGGCATCACGCGGTCCTCACGAGAGATCCTGCGGTCATTGATCGAGCGACCCACGTGGTCCTTCCCGGAGTGGGGGCCTTTGGCGATTGCGTGAACAATCTTCAACAATTTGGTCTGATTGAGCCGTTGCGCCGGACGATTGCTCAAGACAAGCCGTTTTTAGGTATTTGCGTGGGGTTACAGGTCCTCTTTTCGGAAAGCGAGGAGTTTGGTGTGCACCGGGGGTTGAATATTTTTAAAGGAAAAGTCAAACGGTTTCCTGCGGGATCGGCCCAGACGTCGCCCTTGAAGATTCCGCATATGGGGTGGAACACGATTCAGGTCAAACAGCCGATGCCGTTATTGGAAGGAATCGGTTCTGAGGCCCACGTGTATTTTGTCCATTCGTATTACGTGGAACCTGAAGAGGCGGACGTGATCTGTACCGAAACACGGTATGGCGTGCCTTTTGTGTCGAGTGTGACCAGGGGAAAGGTTTTTGCCTGTCAATTTCATCCGGAAAAAAGTCAAGAGGTCGGGCTTCAATTGCTCAAGAATTTCGGGGCATGGAATTGAACGTCTTCATCACCACCGGCGCGCGCCGGCGACAAATGCGTTGGCTGTCGGCGACGCTTCTCCTGCTTTGGGGGTGTGGGGCATGTGCCCCTGAAACGGTCACCATTAAATCGCATCCTCATTTTGCTCCTCGAGCCATCAGCAAGGTGGCGATTGCGCCGTTTCGCATCTTCAAGAGTGAGCGGGGAATCTCGCTCGCGTTCAGAACGTCACCTCCGGCAGACCTTGAACATCCCCAGATTCCTCAATCGTTGGGGAGCGTCAGCGGTTCATCGGTTCCCGGCCGGTCTCGCCCGGTACAGGTTTCCGTGCCGGACTCCGTTCCCGACATGATCCGGCATATGGCGTATTCCCAGTTAAGGCTCAAGCCCCGGATTCAGGTCATCCCGCCTGAAACCGTCGGACAGATCCTTGACAGTCAGGAGGGATCTGCCCGTGCCCGGGATCGTCAGGAGACCGTTCGGCTCTTAGGCCAACGGCTGGCCGTGGATGCGGTCCTTGAGGGTGTGATTCGAGTCTATCGTGAACGGGAAGGCACGAAGTTCGCCGCTCATCCCGCTGCCGTTGGGTTCGAAATCCGACTGGTCGGGACCCGGAACGGCGAGGTGTTGTGGGTGGGCGATTATTTCGAAGAGCAAAAACCGCTGACTCATGATTTCAAGGGATTCTTTGAACGAGGGGGAACGTTTGTGACGGCCGAAGAGTTGGCGCGAGCGGGGGTCGCTCGCGTGCTGCAAAGCTTACCCTTGGGTACGGATTAGAGAGCGTTTCCGTCTCTCCTCACTTCAAAGGGGATGCCTCCTTCGAGGCACACACTCAATACAGGCATGTCCCGGGCCATGACCTGGGGATGGTGTTCAACTCATGGTGGTTATCCCGGCAATTGATTTAAAAGACGGGCGGTGCGTACGCCTGCGGCAAGGCGACATGGCGCAGGAGACGACCTATTCTCACGATCCCACGGCCATGGCCCGGCAATGGGAGGCCTTGGGCGCCCAACGGTTGCACGTCGTCGATCTCAATGGCGCGGTGAACGGGAAACCGCACAATATGGAGCACGTGCGTGCGATTGCCGCCGCCGTTTCCATCCCGATTCACGTGGGCGGAGGGATACGGTCGTTGGCCGTCATGAAAGACTATTTTTCCCATGGCGTCAGTCGGGTGGTGTTGGGAACGGCCGCGTTGGAAAATAGGGCGTTTCTCGCCGACGCCTGTGCATGCTTTCCCGATAAAATTTTTGTCGGGATCGACGTCAAGCAGGGAAAAGTCGCGTTGCATGGCTGGACGAATCTTTCCGAGTCAACGGCTGAGCACGTGTTGGCTTCCTTGAAAGAGTATCCGCTTGCCGGGGTCATCTTTACGGAGATCAGTCGTGACGGCATGTTGGAGGGGCCGAACGTGTCGGCTCTGCGGGACGCGGTACAGGCTTCTCCGGTTCCTTTGATCGCCTCGGGAGGTGTCACGCGTGTGGAGGATATCCGTGCGATTAAACGGTTGGGGCAAAAGATCATAGGCGTCATCGTCGGCAAGGCCTTATACGAAGGCACGTTGGATCTTGCCGCGGCGTTGGCCGAGGCTCGTGCGTGAAACGGATGAGAGGATGTTGACCAAACGCATCATTCCCTGTTTGGACGTGAAGGATGGCCGGGTGGTCAAGGGCGTCAGCTTTGTGAATCTTCGCGACGCCGGTGATCCGGTCGAGGTCGCAAAGATCTACGATCAAGCCGGTGCGGATGAACTGTGCTTTTTGGATATCACCGCTTCTCATGAAAACAGGGAAACCCTTTTGGATATCGTGTCCCGGACGGCGGAGCAGGTTTTTATGCCGCTCACGGTCGGCGGCGGAGTCCGTACCCTCGAGAATATTCGGCAACTGCTGAATGCGGGGGCGGATAAAGTCAGCATCAATACGGCCGCCGTCGAAAATCCGGAGTTTGTGACGGCCGCCGCCCATCGATTCGGCTCCCAATGTATTGTGGTGGCGATCGACGCGAAACAGGTTCCCTCCAAGGAAGCGGGTCGCGCGCGATGGGAAATTTTCACCCATGGCGGTCGCACCCCCACGGGGTTGGATGCCGTGGCATGGGCCCGACACATGGAGCAGAAAGGGGCCGGTGAAATTCTGCTGACCTCGATGGATCAGGACGGCACCAAAGACGGCTATGACCTGCCTTTGACCAGGGCCGTTTCGGAAGCCGTCTCCATTCCGGTCATCGCGTCCGGTGGGGCTGGAACCGTGGCTCATCTGTATGAGGCCCTGGGAGAGGGGAAGGCCGATGCCGTGCTCGCGGCCTCGATTTTTCATTATCAAACCTACACCATCAGTGAGGCGAAAACCTATCTCAAGGAACACGGGCTTCCCGTGCGTATTGTGAATGGCCATGGAATCTGACCGGAGCACGGCCCCCAACGACCTCAAGGTTCAGTTCGATGAACACGGGCTGGTGCCTGCCATTGTCCAGGATTGGCGTGACGGCGCCGTCCTGATGTTGGGATATATGAACCGGGAATCACTCGATCAGACGTTCCAAACCGGGCACGTGCATTTCTGGAGCCGTTCGAGACGGAAGCTTTGGAAAAAAGGGGAGACTTCCGGCCATTATCTGCTCTGTAAACGAGTGTTTCTTGATTGTGACGGGGACGTCTTGTTGGTCAAAGCCGAACCCACGGGGCCCACGTGTCATACGGAAGCCCGCACGTGTTTTTTCGCGGAAGTGACGTCTCAAGGTGTGACGACGACTCAGGTTGGTGAAGAAGCGAACGGAGGAATTTTCGAGCGACTGTATGAAATGGTCCTGGAACGGAAGGCTCATCCACAAGAGCATTCGTATGTTTCCTCCTTGATGAAAGACGGGCCCGATCGCATTCTGAAAAAAGTCGTGGAGGAAGCCGGGGAAGTCGTGTTGGCCGTAAAGAAGGAGCACCGGGAAGAAATCATCCACGAGGTGGCGGATTTGCTCTTTCATTCCATCGTGGCCTTGGGACATAGTGAAATTCCCATGACGGCGATTCAGCAGGAACTTGGCAAACGATTCGGCCAATCGGGTATCAGGCATACGGGACCGGAGCCGTCCCGTTAAGACACGGCAGGCCCTGCCGGTTGACTTGTCGGCCTATCCCTGGTATAGTGCAAAAAACATTATTTTCCAATAAGTTGTGACTATCTAGCTCTTCCAAAAGAGGGTACAGATAAAGGCTTCGGAGAAGAGCCTTGACAACGGCACGAGCTGGAATCCCTCCTTCTACCCTTCAACAAATCCGTGACTCCGTTGACATTGTGGACGTGGTGTCCCGCTATGTCACGTTGTCGAAAACGGGTCAAAACCTTCGAGGGCTTTGTCCTTTCCACCAGGAAAAGACGCCTTCTTTTACCGTGACCCCCACGCGACAGATGTTTTATTGTTTTGGGTGTGGAGTGGGGGGCGATATCTTCACGTTCCTGATGCGGAAGGAAGGGTTGGAATTCCTGGAGACGGTGAGCGACCTTGCCGAACGGGCGGGAATCCCTCTTCCCCGGAATGCGTCACAGGGCTTTGCGCAATCCCAAACGGGTCAGCGAAAAAGGTTGGAAGGCCTCCATGCATTGGCCAATACGTGGTTTCAGCAGAACCTGCATGATCCTTCCAAAGGCCGGTCGGCCTTGGCGTACCTTGCCGGTCGAGGTCTTGAAGTAAAGACCCTGAAAGAGTTCGGCATGGGATACGCCCTGCCTTCGTGGGACGGGCTCACCAACTATTTGACCAGACAAGGGGCGACCCCTCCCGATCTGGAGGCCTCGGGCCTGGTGGCGTTAAAAGATGCTCAGGGCGCCTCGAAGTCTGCGAGATTTTATGACCGGTTTCGCGGTCGGGTCATGCTCCCGATCTTCGACCTTCGCGCAAACGTGATTGCATTCGGCGGTCGTGTGTTCGAAGAAGGAACCCCCAAGTACCTCAATTCTCCGGACACTGCGCTCTTTCAGAAGGGTCGTGTGTTGTATGGATTGCACAAGGCACGTGAGACGGGCCATCAGCTTGACTTTCTGATGCTCGTCGAAGGCTACTTTGACGTGTTGGCGCTGCATCAGGCTGGTATTCGTCAGGTTGCCGCGCCCTTGGGAACCGCACTCACGTCCGAGCATGCCGTCTTGCTTCGTCGGTTCGTCAACACCGTTGTGCTGATCTTTGACGGCGACGCGGCGGGGACGGGTGCGGTCTTACGCGCGCTGGACGTGTTTCGTGATAGTGGGGTCACCGTCAAGGTCGTCGTCATGCCTCCGGGGCATGATCCTGATTCATACGTTCGGGCTCATGGGGCGGAGCGTTTTCTCGCGTTGCAGGACCGGGCCCTGACGTTGTTGGAGTTCGCCGTGGGCCAACGTCTGGAAGGGGCAACCCACGCGACGATTGAAGAGCGGACCCGGCGAGTCGACGACATACTCGGCATCTTGGCCAAAGTCTCGAATCCTATTGAAAAGAATGAACAGGTCCAACGCGTCGCCGAGCGACTGGGCGTCAGACCACAGCTTCTTCTCGATCGATATCCTGCCGTGCGCGACCGTCAGCAAGGCGGTCCCCGACGTGGGGAAAAATCGCCAACCTCCGACAATCGACGCAACGAAAAAAGGGAATTTCGAGAGGAACGCGAACTTGTCTCGTTCATGGTGCAGGGGGGCTTGCATCCGGAACATCTCAAGGGTCTGCGGCCCGAGGATTTTCGATCACCCCTCTATCGCCGGCTTGTAGAGATAGGATTGCGACATCTCGATACGGAAGGCGGTATCGACTTGTCGGGATTTTTCGCCGAAACCGGTTTGGATGAGACGTGTCGTGATTCGGTTGCGGAGTTGGCGGTATCCGTTACCCATTTTGAGGATCGGGATGAGTATATTCAGGGTTGTTTGAGAGCGTTGGTACAGAGAAACTTGAGAATCCGTCTGGATGAACTGATCGCTCAGCTTCGAATCGCTGAACGAGAGCAACGAACGGATGAAGTGGATTGTCTGAATTCCCAAATCGAAGCGTTGCGTGGAAGAAAAGCCGGGTTAGCCTCCTCCACTTTAGCACCATGATAGGGGCTCTTTATGGCAAAGACGATCGCCTCCAAGCTAAAGAAAGAAGAGTTGGTATTTGAAAAAAAGAGCGGACGGGCAAAGAAGGTGCGTTCATCATCCGCAAAGGTTCGTCCCCCTGTAGGGGACGGCCTCCGTGCCGTCCCGAATCCCCCGTTCAAACCCGTCGGGAGCCCCGTTCAGAAACGCATAAAAGGTGGGGCGCCACAGGCTCAATCTCGTTCCGAAACGCCGATTGAGCCGGATTCAGTTTCCGGAAAAATCGAGGAGCAGGAAGATTTGCTGGAAAAGAACGCCCCGGAAATTGATCTCACCCCCGGCGATTTGAGTCGAACGGATGATCCTGTTCGTTTGTATTTGCGAGAGATGGGAAATGTATCGTTGCTCAGCCGTGAAGGGGAGATTGAACTGGCGAAGAAGATCGAAGAAGGCAAGGAGGAGATGACGCGGGCGATTGCGGGGATGCCGATGACCCTGGAGACCCTGGACACGTGGCGGGGCCGCCTGAAGAAGCGGGAAGTGAGCGTGAGCGACGTGGTGCTGGTGCATGACCCCGGGGACGAGGATCTGGACGAAGCGGAACTGGCCGAGGCGCAAGAAGAAGAACTGCGGCAGCAGGTGCTGGCGGAATTGGAGCAAGTGCGGCGGTTGGGGAAGACGCTGCTGCGGCTCTATGGGCGGCGGCGGGCGGCCCCGGCGGCGCAGCAGGCGCGGTGGAGCAAGCGGGTGCTGGCGGTGCAGGAGACGTTGGGGGCGCGGGTGGACGGCCTGCATCTGCAATCGGCGGTACGGGAGCAATTGGTCACCCAGATCAAAGACGCGGGCCGGGCGGTGCGGAGCGCGGAGCGGGTGCTGCGGGACTGCTGCCAGCGGCTGGGGCAAGACCCGCGGGACGGGCTGAAACTGTTACGGCGGCTGGGGCGGGCCGGGGCGGGACCGGAGCAGCGGCCGGCGGGAGTCAGCGAGGCCCTGGTGCGGCAAGTGGTGCCCCGGAGTCAACAAGCGCAGACGACGTTGAAGCAATTGGAGCGGGGTGTGACGTGGCTGCCGACGGCGGAGTTCAAAAGCGTCCTGGTGGGGTTGGAATGGGCCGAAGAAAAGATGAAACGGGGGAAAGCCGAACTCATCGAAGCCAATTTACGGTTAGTGGTGAGTATCGCGAAGAAATACACGAACCGGGGGCTCCAGTTTCTGGACCTGATCCAGGAAGGGAACATCGGGTTGATGAAAGCGGTGGACAAATTTGAATACCAGCGGGGGTACAAATTCAGCACGTATGCGACGTGGTGGATCCGGCAGGCGATCACGCGGGCGATCGCGGACCA